>NZ_FUXW01000021.1 GCF_900167005.1 Butyricicoccus pullicaecorum DSM 23266 | reverse complement strand
TTGCAGGACGTTGCACGCACGTTTGGCGTGCATCCCAATTATCTTGCACGCGTATTTCACGAGAAATATCATGTGACGCCAAAACAGTATTTGCAGGGCATGAAGCTCAAAAAGGCATGCTATCTGCTGCGCACGACCGATCTGCCTATCTCAGTGATTGCGCGGTCGATGGGATTTGAAGATCAGCTGGCCTTTTCCAAGCTGTTTAAAAAGTGTTTTGCGGTGTCACCGACCGATTATCGGCAGGAAAAAGAACCTAGGTCAAGTGATTTGGGTGGGCAGTAACGGTTGTGAACTTGTTTGCAGCATGGTTGCAGCTATATACAAAATCTGATTTTACAATCTATCAAGCAGAAATATGGAAGGAAAGTGTGAGAAAACATGAAATCGTTGATGGAGCAAGCAAAAGCGTTAGAACGTGAGCTCAAGAGCCTGAAAGACGACATACATCGTCACCCGGAACTTAGTTTTGAAGAGCGACGCACAACTGCGATTTTGAAAGAAAAACTCACAGCCCTCGGACTGGAAATCATAGATTTGGGCATGGAAACCGGTGTTGTGGCTGTACTTCGCGGCGGATTGCCCGGCGGAACTGTGGCGCTTCGCGCAGATATTGATGCGATTGCACAGCAGGAAGCCGCGCATGAGGGCGTCGTGTCGTGTATTGATGGCGTGATGCACGGCTGCGGACATGATTTCCACACGGTGGGACTGTACGGCGCGGCGAAATTGCTGTCGCAGAACCGGGAAACATTAAAAGGAACCGTGGTTTTCCTGTTCCAACCGGCAGAAGAGGTGACGCAGGGCGCACAGGCGATGATTGACCATGGCCTGTTCGATCAGCTGCCCAGTCAGCCGCAGCTTTTATTTGGCCTGCACAATCG
Source organism: Butyricicoccus pullicaecorum DSM 23266 (assembly GCF_900167005.1). Taxonomy (GTDB): domain Bacteria; phylum Bacillota; class Clostridia; order Oscillospirales; family Butyricicoccaceae; genus Butyricicoccus; species Butyricicoccus pullicaecorum. The sequence goes on along the minus strand of NZ_FUXW01000021.1, from coordinate 34,462 downwards.
TCCGGAACTGCCAGCGGGCACCATTGCGGTGATGGAAGGACCGGTCATGGCCGGTAAATGTCATTTTACAATCACGCTGCATGGCCGTTCGGGACACGGTGGTTCTCCGCATAAATGTACCGATGTCATCGTTACCGGAGCCGCGATCGTTAACGCAGTACAGACGATCGTGAGCAGAAATATTGATCCTCTGGACAGTCTGGTGTGCTCTGTTCTTTCCATTCATGCCGGTACACCGGATAATTTTGTCCCCGATGTTTTGACCATGACGGGCAGCATTCGGTCGCACAGTGATGCGGCGCAAGCATGCGCACAAGGCCGGTTAAAGGAGATTGCGTGCGGGATCGCAGCTGCATACGGCTGTACTGCGGAGGTGGAGTTCCATCCGGGTGTCCCTGCCACGGTGAACTCGACGTATATGACCGGTTTAGCGAGAAAGGCAGCCGAAGAGCTGGTCGGTGCCGATCAAATTGTAAGCCCGAGACCGGATATGGGCTCTGAAGATTTCGCTGTTTTCGGTCAGCATATCCCTTCGTTCTTCTACTGGCTGGGTTCTGGATTTCAAGGCCGCAAGAATGCCTGCTGGCACAATGAGCACTTTGAAACCGACGACAGTGCGCTGCCGTTGGCAGCGGCTTTGCTCGCAAATTCGGCCATCGTAGGGCTGGATGCGTTGGCAAACGACAGCAACTGACCGGAAGTGGGTTGCGCTAATATTTAATTCTGTCAAAAGGACAAAAAAATCCCCGTATCTTTCGATACGGGGATTTTTCGTGGTGCCGCCAGCGGGAATCGAACCCGCACACTATTTCTAGCGAGGGATTTTAAGTTTCTCGGGGTGCATCCGGTGCTTGCGGCAAGATGTCGAATGAATGTGTGAAAAATAGTTGATTGACCGGAATATACCGGATTTTTCTCGGGGAAATGTTCAATTTATGAACCGAGTGAGGAATCGGTCGATCTGCACTTTTACAGCAAATTTTTGTCCTTTGTTAGAAAACTGTTAGAAGAAAAATCGATGTTTACATGACCACCTGATACTTGGTTCGCGTAGAAAATTTGGTAGCACGCAATAGACCGAGCTCGGTAAATTTGAGGACAAAGCCGCGGATGGTGGCATAGGCCGCATTGCCGAAATCCTTTTCCAACTGCTTGGTGGAAAACGGCTGATCGGCATAGGCGGTCAGGACAAATTGCCAGAGCGCGTGTTCCTTTTCGGTGATCTTACCATTTTGCAGTGCTCGGCGGAAAGTGTCGGTGGTGACACGGTCAGGCTGTTCGCTGCGGAGCTTGTGATAGACTTCCTCGGTGAAGTAGAGCAGGAAGGGAGTCACGTCCAGTACACCGCTGATCCGGGCATTCTGTTCCACCAGTGAAAAAGCATCATAATATTTCTTGCGGCTGCGCTCGATATATTCGGAGAGCGGAACAAACAGGGCAGAGGAGTAGCCCTGCTGTACCAGATACCATAAATGAAGCAGACGCGCCATGCGCCCGTTGCCATCAAAATATGGATGTAGGTAGGCGAGGTAAAAGTGGATCAAAGCAGCCTTCCAAAGATCATTGATCGAAGAGTCCTGCTGGATGAACGCAACCAGCTGCTCCATATAGCTGGCGAGCTTATTCCAAGGCAGACCGGTATGTTCCAGCTTGTCACCGACGATATAGACATGATCGTGACGGTATCGCTGTCCGGGTAAGAGTTGATCTTCTTCGGGTAGAAATGCACCGATGACCATCTGATAGAGCTGGTAAATGGTCTCTTCACTGATTTTGTTGTTGGGGTCGGCGATAAACTCCAAACCACGCTTCATGCCATAAATGCGCTGTTCCCGTTCGTTGGTCGGTGCATATCCGGATAAAATCCTGCGCACGCTGCTGCGAGAAGTGTCAATCTGCTCGATGGTAAAGGTCGATAAGATTTCACGTTCCATCGCCTGTGTGCCGTACAGCTGTGCACTGTTTTGCGGTGTGAGTAAGATTTTTGCGGCGGATAACCGTAACTGTGCAGCATTTTCCAGATAGACGACCGGATTGCCGTGGAAATCGTAAAGCGGCAGCGATCGATAGAAACCGTCTTGTAAGAGCGCAATGAATTCCGAAAGATCGGCTTGCGGATACTTGTATTTTAACTTTTTCAGATGAACAAGCATCGGGTCGGAAAGCATTTTTGCAAACAGTGCGGCATCCATCCAAATCACCTCTGATGTAAAACAGTATCAGTTTATATCAGTATACCCCAAAGCGGGGAAATAGGCAAGGGGGATGATTATTCCAGCGATTGCTGCACGAATGCTTCGAGCGCGGCGAGCGGGATACGATATTCCCGCCCGACCTTGAGTGCAGCCAGCTCTCCATTTTGAATCATACGCCGCACCTGCACCCGACTGGTCTGGAGCAGTGCCGCGACCTCCTTGACACTCAGCAAGCGATTCATGCCCACGGATCTTCCTCCCTGACATTCGAGTCGTGATTGCGACCTTCGTAATACAGCAAGTTGTGCAGACGGCAGATGTCGTACTTGACAAAGCCGTACACACCGATCTCATTTCGGCGGGGCTGTACATTGTGCGTCTCACATGCAGCTTTCAGCTCGCTTTTACTCATCTCAAAGAGTTCACAAGTGCCCTTGATGGTATAAAACTCTTCCAACTGTTTGTAGTTAATGTATGGGACTGACATAAAAAGCCTCCTAATAAGATGATTTACGATCCTGCAAAGCGGTGTTTTCATCACACGCTATTTGCATTCACGTTATATCACTGTTACCCATTTGAATTTATAATTTGTTGCGATTTCTGCAAGAATCCTAGTATTATGGCACAATTATTTCATTTTCTGGTATGGAATCACAACCTCACCTTCCGAAATCATCCGAAGCAAGGACACCGGTCCGGGAATCTGCTGGGCGCAGAAGTTCTTCCATAACGGGATGGGGCTGAAACCCAGTCTATGTACTTTTCGGAGCAGATCTTCTACCAAAAAGCCTTCCGACTGCATTTCCTCCAATGCCTGATCGACCGACTGCTTGCGCTGCATTCTATGGGTAAGTTCTAACATTGTCTGTTTGATCTGATCTTCGTATTTCGAGCCTGTAATCCGTTTCTCAATCTCCTCGATCTGGCAAAACTGAACATCGGCAAAGCACTGCTCGAAGTGTTTGCAGATACGTTTTTCACTTTTCTGTATCAAAAACCACAATAATTCACTCGGATTATCGGTACCCAGCTTCTTTTCCAATCCACGCAGTACAGAACGCTGATACTGCACCTCAAATCGCAGCACACCCTCGGGTAAATCCTCGTAATCAACTCGCAAACCTTGTTCGGTTGCCTGGTAGGTCTTGTCATAAATGACGAGGCTATGGGTACCGCATTGAAACTTGATGTAATGCTTGTTGTACTTGTTCGCCTTCTTTTTGTCCTTTTCTTTGCGAGACACGCGCTTATACTTTGGCGGTGTAGGTAGTTTTCGCAATACACGGACAACCTCGCGGAAGATCTTCTTATGATCACAGCGCATATTGACGCACAGATCCACCCGACTAAGGTAATAGTCATCCAGCTGGTCATTAAAGGCTGATTGCTCTAAAAGTGCATGAAACGCTGTTTGCAGCTCGGTGATACTGGACTTTTCAGGTGGGAAAATACCAATGTAGGATGCATTCGGATCGATGACTTTGCGTGGATTGACCACCATGCGAACATAGTAACCGCGGCTGTCCTCTTGATCGTGTGCGTGCTCCAAGGTAATGCGTAGACCATTTGCTTCATACTGTGATACCCGATGTACACCTTTTGACTCTTGATAAATACAAATCTTGGAAGAAATCTGATTCTGATCGTACAGTTTTTCTTTGCAGTGATTCCATTCACTCTTTGTCAGTCTTCTGGATATTTCAAAGGTATGGATGGAAAATCCGTCTGCTTCTAACTCAAAACGCGCTTTTCTTGTCACAATCTTACTCATTTCAAACAGTCCTTTTTTTGCTGAAATATTGTTTATTGAACTGTCTGATCTGTGTGTAAAAAAATACCCCCTTATTTCTGTGCTATAACATAGGAATAAGAAGGTATTTGAGGATTTTTATGTGCTTTTATGTGTGGATTTGTTTGAAATACAATAGGGATTTGCTATAGAGATGTTTATAGACAAATTCCTAAATTGATTGTATCAGGATTTTCCACAGGCTGTGTATAATAAAAGATTGAGTAGCGTGATTCCTAACAGCGTATCAAAAGCAAAATGGTGGATATTTTTTTGTCACTCCACCCGCATCAGCGTGCAGGGCGATCCGTCCCAAGACATAAAGGGCAGGCGGCTGCCCGAGACGCCCGGACCGATCACCAGCTCCATGCCGCTCGGGCTGATGAGTACGGGATAGATGTCATGTACTTCTCGCGGGAGATGCGCGTTTGTCGTGTCATAGGGATAGTCGTAAGGGCTGCTCGTGATGAGAGACATTTCAAAGGCTACGTCGCTGGGGCCATCCATCACTGTTTGGATCGACCAGGTTCCGTTCCACGTCCCGACTTGTTCAAAGCCTTGACCGTCCGCCCTTTTCCGGTCTGCGTACAGTACAAAACTGCCGTTGGTGTCGCTGTTTGAATAGAGCCACAGGCTGAAGTCGGTGTTTGGGACGGGATCGTTTGCAGTCGTCTGGATGATCCAGCCTTCTCCGGCGGGTGAGGCGTTGGGATCGCCGCCGAGTACGATTGCCTTTGGGCCGCCGTAACCGTCGGCGAGCCAAGGCGCAAGACTGGGGTCAGCGCTTCGCCAGCCGTACTCGGTAAAGTCAAAGCAAAGGTTTGCTCCGCTTTCCGCGGTACAGGGCACAAGATAGCTCATCGCATCGAAGGACGGATACCACTGGCAGGTATTTCCCTGACTGTCGGTCACATGGATCAGGGTGTCATCCTCGTAGGCCACGCCGTCGAGGTTGGCAAAGAGCAGCACCGGCTCGCCCGATTCCGAACGGTAGACGGTTTCGGTGATTTCTTCTCTCCGAGCCTGTTCATTCCAGCGGACGCTCCAGCAGACGCGATTGATTGCGAGTGAGGCGTTTGGGTCGAGCGGGACGATGCAGTACAAATGTCCTGTATTGCCGATGATGTGGTTGGCATCGATTTCGGCCATAAAGGGATATTTGAGTACCATTGCAGGGTTGAGCGCCTGCAGCCACTGGGAGGATCCAGCCTCAAAGGGAGTATCCACATAGCCCAGATAAGCGGCGCCGAACATTGTCTGCGGGAAGCTCATTCTGTCGCGCAGCGATAGCAGAGACTGCTGCCCTGCTGCCGAAACGGTACTCTGCGGCGGGTTTGCGCTTGCAGATGGACTGTACATGGCGGCCTTTTGTACCGTTTCATCCGGTGCGGTATTCTTGTCGGGAGGTGGATTCTGCGGGCGGACTGGTGCATCCGCTGTTTCCGTGCCGCTGTCTGGTTGCTGTGATTTGAGCATGCCGAGCATTTCCTGCGGAGTCATTGCACAGGCACATTGCGATGACAGTATGGCAAGTCCCAGAGCGAGCGCGGCGATTTGCTTGCATATTCGATATCTCATGATTGCGCCTCCTTTCAGCTGCTTGTCACGGATGGATACGGTTCCAGGTCTCGCCGTTTGCGGTCTTGGTGTAATCATGGCCGTTCGCAGCTTCCATTACATACCAGTAAGCCCAATGGCTCTCGGTCATGTCGCGGAAGGTGCGCAGCTGCGCAAGATGGCTGCGAATGTAGCTTTGGTCTGCGGTACGTTCAAGCAGACGGCAGGTAACAGCCGCCACCTCAGCGCGAACGATTGGGTTTTCCAGTCGGAAGGTACCGTCACTGTAGCCATTGACCCAGCCGCGGGTGGCTGCAAAGTTGATGTACTTGGCTGCCCAATGGGTCGGGGGAACGTCTGTAAAGCTCTTGGTGCCTTCGGTCAGTTTTTCAAATCGAGTGGCAATGGCAGAGAACTCTGCGCGGGTCACAGGGGCATCGGGACGGAAGCTGCCGTCGGAATAGCCGGTAATGATGCCGAATTGCTGCATAAATCCGATGTGGTTGGCAGCCCAGTGGCTCGGCGGCACATCGCTGAAGGTGTTGGCGTAGGTTTTGTCTGCCTCGATCTGCTCGGTGATCAGACGGGAGAACATGGTGGTCACTTCGGCGCGGGTCATGTTCAGTTCCGGGCCGAATGTGCCGTCGCTGTAACCCACCAGGAAGGTAAAGTGGTCATCGCGGTTGAGCGTAACAGCCTTGCGGTTGACAAAGGTGATCGGGGTGTAGGTTTTGCCGCCGGTGGTCACATGAGAGCCATTGACGGTGAGTTCATAGCTCTGATCGGACTTTACGTAGCCGCTCGGTGCGCTTTCCTCCAGCAGGGTGTACGAACCGCTGGCGACGTTGTCAAACCGGATTTCCCCGCGGGTGTTGGAGACTGCCTTGTACATGGTGTCACCGCGGCTGTTTTTCAGCACAAAAGCCGCATCGGCGAGAGGAGTACCGAGAGCATCGGTCTTTTTCGCCGTGATCACAGCGCCGGAGGTGCTGGTGTAGGTGTTCTCGAAGGTCATCCGGCTGACCGGTGTCCTGCCGTCCGTATAAAATTCGTGATTGTTTTCGGTGTGCGACCGTTCAGCAGGGTAGATGACCAGCTTTCTGCCGCCGAAGAAGTCGTAATCGGGCACCACATGCCACACGGCATCGGAATACGTCCAGTCTGCGGCACCGGTGTTTTTCTCCCGGACGTAAAAGCCCTCGCAGACAAGAGCTTCCACCATATCCGTCGGACCGGAGATGGTCAGCGTACCCTTGTAATCGCCCGCACCGTTGGTCGTGACCGTCGCGGTATAGAGGTCATCATAATCGGTCAGACTGCTGACACCGACATTGAAGATTTCCAGCGCAAATGCCTGACGGCCGGGTGCGGCGCTGCCGCCCTGCTTTACCGTCTTGGTGAAGGGAAGCTCGTAACGGCTCTCGCTGTAAGAATAGATGTTGGTGTAGCTGGCGTAGTCTTGTCGGCCATCATTGCCGCGGCTGTGAAGTTGTATGTTAAGTTGTTCGGTGGCCGGCGTGTAGTTAAAGGTGACAGCCCATGCGTTGGAAGCATAGGTCCATCCGGGTTTGCCGTCATCCTTTACGGTCAGATAGAATGTTTTGTCATACGAGACCGGCGTACCCGAGATCGTATTCCAGCCGTTGTTGGAAGAGATCATGGTGCGGTCAATCTGAACCGGAATCATCTTTTGGAATGTGCCGGTGCCTTTGGTCGGGATAGACAACGAATCCTTGAGCGTAATGCCATAGAATTCCGGATCATGCACTTCCTGCGCGGAATCTTCGAGTTCAAATGCAAAGGTTTCTGCGGGAGGTGTCTTCGCACCGTCCTGCTCCACGGTCAGTTCGATGACCAGCTGCGTGGAAATCAGGTCGTCTGCCGCCAGTGCCGCGGCGGGAAATATGCCCAGAACCATCATGAGGCTGAGCAGAAGGCTCAGAATGAACCTGCCTGCGCGTGTTGTTTGCGTTTTCATACTGTTTCATCTCCTTTTGTGTCTGCCTGAGCCGGTAATTTCGTTTCTGCGCAATATTGCTTTTTGCTGGTGGATGCCGTCCAACGGCTCGCCTTTGTAATAAAGTTTTCTTTTATCCGGGACATCGATGACTTTGTGATCGCATAGGCAAAAAGGTCGGGCAGACAGAGCTGAGTGTGCAGGAAAGAGCGTTCACAGATTTCCCTCCGTTCCCAAATCGTGAAATTGCTCCCACCCCATTTGGGGCGGGAGCAATCCCATAGGTTGATTTATTTTGTTTGCAGGACGGACATTCCAGCCGTTTTATCGGCGCACTGCGGTCACGATGCCATTTCAGTCGGTCCGACGATGTCCGGCATGGGCTTTCCGGCCTGAATCAGCGGCAGATACCAGTCATGGTAGTAGTAGGGGAGATCTTCCGCTTTGGCATCATCCCAAGAGGTTCCCCACGGACGCAGGAACATGTCATAGATGAATTGATCGTCACCGTTTTCGTAGCTGCCGCTGATGTGGATCATGTCTGTGTACTCCGACAGACCGGGGTCAACAATCCAGTCTGCGTGCTCCAGCGCGATATCCATGAACGTCCCGCCCTCGGACATCATCGTGCCATGGGTGCCGACACCGGCGCTGTTCAGACTGACCGAAGCGGAAACCATAGGCTCGGCTTTGGTGTAGTCCTCATCCCAGAGGGTGACTGTGCCGGTGCCGTTCGCGCCGATATCAATGGTGCCGCAGACATCCCACCATGCACTTTCCAGATCTTCATAAGCGCCCCAGCAGCCGGTCATTGTCCACCAGCCGTACCAGTCGCCATTCCACCAGTCAAGCTCTCCGGCTGCGTCCGATGCGGTTTGGGTCGCTGTCGCTTCGGCTGATGCCGCTGCTGGTTCAGTTGGTGCGGCTGCAGGTTCAGCCGATTCCCGGCTGAGGGTGGACGGGTCGATGGTAATGGTGCCGTCTTTACCGCCGAGCAGCGGCTCAAAATGCGCTTCAACTGTGTCCGTCGTGTTCTTCAGGGCAAAACAGGTCTGAATTTCAAGCGTCGTGCCCGGATCAACCTCCGAGAACTGACTGTCGTTGAGTCCGCTCAGGGAATCATCGATAAAGACTGTGGTGAACTCCAGTTCTTCGTCGCCCTGTGTGACCGTTTCGACGATGGTCCAGAGATACGAAGTGCTTTCCTCGCTGTTGTTTGTGAAGTCTAACGTCATCACAAGGGCATCGTTGCCGTCGGCATCGGTCATGATGCACGCGTCTTTGAAAAGGAGTTGATAATCTCCGAGTTCAAGCAGATTGGGGTCAGCTGTTTTGCCCTTGCCGCAGGCGGCAAAGCTGAACAGCATCAGCACTGCAAGAAGTATACAAAACAGCCTTGAGCGTTTCATGTATAACCCTCCTTTGTCAGAAGCCGCTAAGTTTGAAAGCAACCAGCTCCTCTGCGGATTTGTCCGCACGGGTTTCGGTCATGATGGCCAGAATGCTGCCATCGGCCAGCTTGGCGCCGCCGCAGAACCAGGGGTAGCTTGTGCCGAACAGATCGCTGTCATCTACTGCGCCAATATAGGTGCCGTCCTTCGCCCACAGCACGACCTCACGCATATTGCCGTCCAGAGCAAGGTAGCCGTTTGCGGTCTCGGCAATAAAGGTGATGCTGCCCAGACCGCCGCCGTCGGCATCTGTCAGTGTTTTCTGCAAGGTGCCCTGCGCGTCATAAATAAATACCTTCTGATCGCCGGTGTTTACATCAGAGCCGCAGACGTAGATATGGTTTTCATCGACGAGAATGCGTCTGACCAGATCGACTTCCTTAAAGGTGAGCGGCTGGGTCTGGATACCGCCGCCCGACAGCGTGATCTTCTCGCACTCGGCGTCAGAGAACCAGCTGACACCCCATGTGCCGGACGGATGCATGGCAACATGATCGGGACCATCATAGGATGCCGTCTGCTTGCCATCCTTCCAGCTGATCAGTGGTGCCATAAAGTTAGAAAGCCAGATGGTTCCGTTGGTATCGATCGAAATATCTTCGTAGTCCTCGCTCAGCGCAATATCTTCGGCAAATTTCAGGGACGTACCGTCATAATCGTAGCGCTGGAATGCACCGTCGCTCAGCAGAAAGACCTGATTGCCGGAAGCAACGGCTGCATGCTGGAAGGTTTCCTTGGTTATGATGCAGTCGGTGAAGGGAAGCCACTGGCTGCTGAGCGTATGGGTTCCCACCATGACGCTGCGCGGCTCGGCAGAGAAAGGTTCGCCTTCCCAAGACCAAGGACCATCCTCGTTTCCAATATCCTCCAGATTGATCGTCAGCCCGGACAGCAGTTTCTCAACGCGTGCGTCCTCGTGCTCACCGACGATTTCCATCAGAACGGTTGCACTGGCACCCTCTACGCGGTTGAGATAGCGCAGGCACGGGGAACCCCAATAATTTCCTTCTTCCTTGAGACAGTCGATACCGCCCACCGGGGTCAGCTCGTAGGCATTGTTGACCGCGTACTCGTATTCGTCAAAGCCGTAGCTGGTGAGGTAGTCGCGGAAGGAATAGGGGTCCTCGATAGAAACCATGATTTCGGCGGAGATGAGATCATAGTCCGTTCCATCCTTCGGGATGCTCAGAACGATTTTGCAGAAGTCATCATCGTCATAAAAATCGTCCTCCTCGTAGACCCAGCCGTCGGCCTCGTCATAGGTCAGGTCCCATAGGGGAGTCTCAATTGTCTTGGGCGTCTTCATTTCAGCTGCGTTGTCCGATGCGGCTGCTGTGGTGTCTCCGTCGGCCGACTTGGGTTCGGTCGGCTTGTCGCCGCAGGCGGTGAGACCGAACAGCATCAGCGCTGCAAGCAGCAGACTGGTAAACCGTATCTTGTTTTTCATGTCCATTCGCCTCCCTGATGTTTTTTCACTGATTTTTTTCAGTTCGTGACTGTCTGCTTACTTTTTGGTGTTGAAAAACGGAAGCAGCAGCTCGGCCACCTTGCTGATGGGCATGGTCTGCAGGATCACCCGGCCGGGACCTCTGACAACGGTGTTGAAGACGCCTTCGCCGCCGAGCAGCATATTCTTTGCGCCCTTGACCATGACAACATCCATGGTGCAGGTTTCTTCCATTGCCGCCAGATATCCGGTGCTGACCAGCAGCTCCTGACCGGGAGCCAGCTCATATTCGGTTGCATGACCATCGATCTCGATGAATGCGGTGCCGTTTCCACTCAGTTTCTGCATGATGAAGCCTTCGCCGCCGAAGAAGCCAGAACCCAGCTTTTTCTGGAAATGCATGGACAGTTCGACACCTGCTTCGGAAGCAAGGAATGCACTTTTCTGTACGATCATGGAGTGACCGGCGCGGATGTCCAGCGCTTTGATCGCACCCGGGAAGCTCGATGCAAATGCAATCATTCCGTTTCCGCCCTCAGCGGTGTACCTATTCTGGAATGCCGAATCTCCGGACACCAGACGACCCAGCATCTTTTTCACGCCGCCGCCGGTCGTCGTTTCCATACGCATGTTCGGGCTCATCCAGCTCATGCTGCCGCTCTCGGTAATCATGGATTCGCCGGCAGATAATTCACATACGACAACGGGTAAATTTCCACCCAGAATTTCATACTTTCTCATCATGTAGCTCCTTTCATTATGCCTGCTTTTTGCAGATTTACATTGGTTTACAGTTTCCTGTGCACCGCATTTTTAATATCTGTCCACCGGTCTGGCCGACAGAAAGATTGTCAGGCGTTGACCGCGCCGCCGCAGAATTCGCAGCAGCCGCTGGCATCCGGAATGGTCGTTGCGCCGCAGTACGGACAGGTGACTGCTGCCTTGGGCGCTGCGGCTGCGGCCGCCTCCTCGCGTGCCTGCTGTCTGACCTGAAGCAGTGCTTCGCGAATCTCCCGGCCCATCTCCTCATATTGCTGATATTCCACACTGGCACGAACTTCCTCCGCATTGGAGGTTAGGGCACCACCGATTTTGGAACGGAGCATGCCGCACATATCGTTCGGTCCATCCAGCAGGGTTTCTGCGTCATTGTCCACAGAGGAACTGTTGAGCTGGAAGCGGATCTCGTTGAAGTAGGGGTTATTGACGTTGATGACGATGTAGAAGTCGTAAGAATAGGCATATCGCTTGGGGGAGAAGCTCTGTCGTTCGCCTTCGGCATCGGTGTATTCAATTTCCGTTTTGCTCTCGTCGATATCCAGTTTGCAGCCGGTCACATCAGAGAAGGACAATACATCTGGATTGGCCTCTTCCAGATTTCTGGCAGAGGTGACCATAAACAGGCCTGCGTCCTCGTCCAGAAGTACCTTTGTGCGCTCGCCCAGCGTGCGGGTGACGTGGAACGAGGCCACTTTTTCCTGATTTGCCTCGCGATAAGCCAGCTGCTCCTCAATCTCTGCTACCGTGCTTTGACGGCGATCGCTGAACCACGGAGACAGCTTTTTGGCACAATTTTTGCAGAGATTTCCATCTTCCAGTTTGCGGTTGCCCAGCAATCCGATTTTTTCACCGCAAATATTGCAGTATTTCTTATCGAAAAAGCCCATTTAAATCTTCCTCCTTTGTATTTTTGGTGCAGTTTTCAGCTGCGCTGTATGTACGCTTTCATTTGGTGTTCAGCACCGCGCCGAAGATGTACAGCGCTGGCAGTGCTACACTGGTCAGAATGCTGGGCACATTGAATGCGCCGCTGTTGACCATGTTCATAACCGCGCTCAAGATGCCGAATACGGTAATGATGATGCCCCAGACGATCAGTTTTCCCGCGTGTTCGCGGCTCTTGCTGTATCTGATGCCTTGGATGCCGCCGATCATCTGACAGATGCCGCCGACCATTGTCAGAAACAGCGCAGCCCAATATGCAAGTGTCAGACCGGAGGCTGCACCCAATCCAGCCGCCAGTGCGCCCAATCCGCCCAGAAAGACGCCGGCAAAGATAGAGATTACAGCAGAAATGATCATTAAAACGCCGGTGACTTTTAATAATACGTTTCCTTTCATGATGGTTCCTCCTTTGTTCATTTTATTCTGCGAAGGCGAACGGTAAGGTTTGCTGTCGTCAAGCCGCCGCAGCGGTACGGCGGCCTGTCAGCTTTGTACGCTGCGTCCGATCCATGGGGATTGGCTTGCAGTGCCCAGACTGGGATGATTCTTTTTAGTCACAATAACAGTTCCGGACGTTCAAATCCATTGCATAATTGTGCATTTCAGGCGCTGCTGCCGGGAAATACATCATTTGTTTAGTGCAGAACGCTCGGTTTTGCGCGGTGTTTTTGTGCAAAACAGAAAGATGCGCGATCAATCGCCGGCGTTTCAGAGGATCGAAAAAAGCGGCGGCCCGGAAGTACATGCTTCCAGACCGCCGCTTTATGATGCCCTGACAGGCAAAGGGGACGATTCCGTATTTTGATTGGATAGCGTTTGTGCGTAAGGGTTTCAGGGATTTCTGCTGTTCTCGTCCTGCTGCATCAGGGCGGCATAGCGGAGCAGCTGTTTGAGTGAATTCACGCCCAGCTTGCTGTAAATGTTTTTATTGTGATAGCGCAGGGTACTTTCCTTGATGGCGGCAATCGCAAGAATATCCTTCACGCTTTTGCCGGAGAGGTAATAGGAAAAGATTTTGCGTTCGGTTGGGGTCAACGTATCGATGCCGCGCAGGAACTGCTGATAGTCGGCAGGGTCGACCTCCTGTTTTCTGTCATAGGCGAGGCGGGAAATTTGAGCCTGTGCGGATTCGTATTTTTCCTGTGCTCTGTCGAACGCATCCTGAAGACGTTCTTTTTCGTTTTGCGCCTCCTGTTTTTCCTGCGTCAGGGCAGCGAGCGCACGCTCATGTGCTCGATCCTGTTCGTCCAGGAACGCAAAGAGGTCATCGATTTCCATAATACACGATATTTCGCCGTCTCGGTTTTCAGACTTAATTTTTGCCAAACTTTTCAGGATGGGAGAGATGAACCGGCGGCTGAAATAGAAGCAGCAGACAAGGGTAACAAAAAGCAGCAGCAAGACCAAAAGCGCGGTCTGCATGATGCTTTTAATGATTGCATTGTCGTAATCTTCTTTGGGAATCAGAACAGCCGCGACCAGGGTTTGATTGCGGTAGGAGAGAAAAACCTCCTTCAGAACGCCGATATAGGAATTGGATGCGCCGGAAAACAGAGTCAGCCCGCCGCCCAGATTTTTGACGGAGAGATTGCCATTGGGGGCGAAATAATATCCGTTGGAAACACCGCAGCTCAGTCCGACTTCTGCGTCGAGGATTCCGTTGGTGCCGGTGGTCAGCAGGCAGACCATGCGGGACAGGTTGGTGGGCTGGGTATGGAATGTCTTGAAATAGCTTTGACTGATTTCAAAGCCGCAGAGTCCATAAATTGTCCCATCCTTTCCAATTAGTGGAATGGTCATCAGAACAGCCTGCTCGGAGGTACCGGGAAGAGTGAACAGATCGGTGATTCGATAAGCGGTTTCCAGAGGTGGGGCCGCGTGGGAGAGAAGCTCCTCATAGTTGGGAAATAAGTCGCTCTGAAATTCAAGACGCCATTTTCGGTGCGGGGTGATTCCATAATTTTTTCCTGCGTCTGCCAGCCCGCGGTAGAGAAGCAGACGATCGTCGGCGATTTCATTTCCGGATTTTTGCAGATACAATCCACTGCGGGACAGTTCGGAATGCTCGATATGGGAATTGACGGTCGCGTTGAACAGCACAAAAGCACCCGAGCAGTCGCTTTGCCGCAGCGATTGGCAGAGCGAGCCGATGACATGATTCTGCAGCCCGGCAATGTGAACGGGGGAGTCTGTCAGATGGCTGAAAGGGATGTTCTGCTTTGCCAAATAGTCCTCCAGCAATTCGGTGATCGTCTGAGAAAGATGAATACTCAAAACAGCAGATTTTTCCCAGTAGGAGGTCATATCTCGTTCAAAAACCTCCATCTGCAGCGCGAGGGTCTGCGCGGTTTCCTTTTTGGTGCTGCTGAATCTGCCGCATAAAAACAGGCCGGATGCCAGAGCGGACATCAGGATCGCGGTCAGAAGCAGCATGGAGCCAAATAATCGCCATCTCAAAGACCGGCGGGAATGCTGCAGGTTCGGTAATACACGCATAGGGATCCTCCGGTTTACTGGATAGAGCGAAACAGATTCCAGGTTTCATCGGTTAATCGTGTCAGATCTTCTCCCTGCACAGCTCGCTGATGCAGGGAAGGCAGTATTTGCCGTAGATTTTCATAAAGACGATTTGCTTTGTCGTAGAAGTCGCTTTGAGATGTCTGAACAAACGGGGTGTATGTGTCGCGCATGGTTTTGATGGACTCATAAAGCTCCCGATCGCTCTCTCTGGGAAAGGAATAGGTATCAATCAGATCGAATGCGCCGTTGTTCACTGGCATATAGCCGGTTTCGGTCACAAATTCCAGATTGCGCTGGTTCTCGGTCAGCCAGTGGAGGAAAACAGAGGCTGCTTCGGCCTTCTGTTCGGTTGTTTGATAGGCGGAAAGACCAACGCCGGTTACGGGCATGATGCCTGTGGTACCCGCTGTTTTTGGGAGCGGAAGCACCCGCAGATTGGTGGGTTCAGAGGTATTATCCGGATAGGTTACGGTGTCGTTAAAGTAGAGAATGCCGGCAGTAGAACCGATTCCGGAAAGCGCCTCGCCGGTGGTGAGCTGGGTAGAGGAATATGGATTGGACAGGGAGATATGTCCTTGTACCAGAGGACGCGCAAACCGCGTCCATGCAGTCCGGAGAGACGGATTTTCAAAGTCATACCATCCGTTGTCGGCATACAGGCTGCCGCCCCGTGCCAGCGCATCCATCTCTACATTGTGAAGCAGATAGTCAAAGGCGCAGAATGATTTTCCGTCCGACCATTCATAATATTTGGCAGCAGCATCAAAAAATCCGTTCCAATCGGCAAGGTCGGCGTAGGAGACATCGGTTTCCGCAGAAAAACGATCAAATTGTGAGCCATTTATAAATAAAGTGTAAGAAGATTTGGACACCGGAAAAACAGCCAGATGATCTTCTACGGTACCCTCATCGATAAATTCCTTCACGAAATGAGAGCGTTCTTCGTCGCTGAAGTAATCCTGCCAATCCAGGACATGTTCCACACCAATCTGTTTGATGATGCCGGGGAAGCAGGAGAAAAGATCCGGCATCGATGGAGCGCCGGGTTTATTGGCATGCGCATCTAAAAGCTGCGGGCCGAGGCTGACGCTGTTGGTCACTACGGTAACGTCAATGATGATCCCTTTCTCTTTACCAACCGTCTGGTTAAACTCATCTACAAGACGATTCATAGGGGAGTCCGCCTGTTCGCCATAGACATGCCACATGGTCAGCGCGACAGGGGAATCGGGGGAAAGTGTGGTTTTGCTGTTGCATCCGCTCAAACCGGCCATGCAGAACAGGATGAGCATCCATGCAAATAGTTTCTTCATTTTAACATCCTCCTTGGCGGAACGACCCGCCTTTTTTCCAGTGCTTTTGGTAAAATTTTTGTTTTCCCCTCAATTCGCGGGGGATTGGGGGGGACAAAAACACGGAAATTCCGTAAAATATAGGCGCAAGCACGACCAAGAAGGGCATAGGTCCTGCCCAAGGCAATCATCAGGAAGGGGGAGCCCTTCTTTTCGCTGGAGTATTCAGAGAAAAGAACGCTCTGTCAGCGTGGCCAACGACGAACAGAGCGGCCCCAACTTGATTTTATTATAACGTACACCTTTGATTGAATCAAGACGCACCGCAGAGCCGGGTTCAACAGGAGGAAGAAATATGCCGAAGGAACAATGCCGCAGGACAGCGGACTATGAAATATCGGTTGGACCGGATGGATATTACTTTCGTTTTTACTGTGCGATTTCAGGTGCCTTGCTCTGCACGGTCGGACCTGTGCGGGGAGATACGCGGGAGACGGCGCTGCAAACCGCCTGGCAGACAGAGGGCAGGAGCCTGTTCAATCAGTGTCACAAATGCGGCAGATGGGTTTCGGATGTCATGTACAATGCGGATACTCTGGAATGTGTGGAGTGTTCCCCGTGGAAGCCGTCCTTAAATTTCTGTCCGCACTGCGGAGCAAAACTTTGCGGAACCGGATCGGTGTGTCACAAATGCGGCATGCGCCTGATGGAGGACCGGGAGCGTGAGGGACGGCATCAGAAGATCCGGCGGATGGGTATGGAGCAGTATGGGTTCGGGCCGGACGCGATGAAAAAAATAAAAGTTTGCCGGATCTGCGGTGCGGTGATGTCCGGTGAAGAGGATTTTTGCACAGACTGCGGTGCCATCCTTCCAAAGGAAACCCTGTTTGATCTGTATAAGACAATGCATTTTTATTGTCCGGCATGCAGTACCGTTTTGGCCGATACAGCGAGCTTCTGCCCCCAGTGCGGCAAGCGTCTCCGGTACCGATGAACCTGCATAACACCGCATTCGGGAGGGACTTCTCATGAAATTACATAAGATAAAGATTGTTTTGACGGCGTTTTTGCTGAGTTCCTTGCTGCTTTCCGGCTGTTCTGTGTCGTCCGGAAGCAGCGAACAGCCGATTACGATCAATATCTGGCATGTTTACGGTGCGCAGACCGATTCTCCGCTGAACGATTTTATTCAGACCTTCAATGAAACAGTGGGCAAGGAGAAGGGCATTCAGGTAGAGGTGTCCATGGTATCCAACAATAAAAATATCCACAAGAATATTCTGGCCTCTGCCAATCAGGACCCGGGCGCATCCCAGCTGCCGGATATTTTTGTTACCTATCCCCAGACCATTCTGGCCATGCCGGATGAAAACATTCTGGTAGACTATCGTGATTATTTTACCGAAGAAGAACTGTCCGCTTTTATACCTGCTTTTCTTCAGGCCGGTGAGGTGAAAGGGCGTCTGGTTTGCCTGCCGGTGGCCAAGTCCACCGAGCTGCTCTATATCAACCAGACCGCTTTTGACCGTTTTTCCGCAGCCACTGGAGTGCCGCTCAGCCAGCTTTCCACATGGGAAGGGCTGTTTTCTGCTGCATGTGAATATGCCGACTGGACCGACCGGCAGACACCCGATCAGCCGAACGACGGCAAGGCATTGTTTGTCCATGATTTCCACTTCAATTATTTTCAGGTGGGCGTGCAATCGCTCGGACAATCCTTTTTTGATGGGGAGGATATCGCCTTTGGCCCCGCTTTTCAAACGGTATGGGAGCCTTATGCGAGGGCCTGTCTGTCCGGCGGCGTATGGCTGCGGGATGGATATGCGACCGATCCGCTGCGGACGGAGGATACCATTGTCAGTGTAGCGTCCTCGGCCAGCGTGCTGTACTTTTCCAATGAGGTGATTCATCCGGACAACATCACCGAGCAGATCAAATTGACTGTGCTGCCCTGTCCGGTGTTTGAGGGTGGGCAGAAGCTGGTCATGCAGCGCGGCGCGGGTATGTGTACCGTAAAATCCACACCGGAACGGGAAAAGGCCGCCATCACCTTCCTCAAGTGGCTGACCGAGGCGGAGCGAAACACCGCCTTTGCGGTGCGTGCGGGCTATATGCCAGTGACGCAGGAGGCCTTCGAGCGGTATCTGCCTGAGGCGGTTGAAGGGCTTACGGAGCAGAAATATCAGGAGCTTTATCGGGCATTTCAGCAAACCCAACGCGAGTATCAGTTTTATTCGGCGCCCCAGCTGGACAATTATCTGAGCGTTGAAAATACGTTTGAAGATCAGATCCGGCGCTGCCTGAGAGGCGAACGGGAGAAATACCTGACAGGGCAGAATCGGACAGAGGAACACCTGACGGATATGGTCAAGCAGAGCTATGAGCTGTTCCAGGGCTTGATACAGCCTTAAAAGACGCATACGAAGGGAGTGACAAACAGCATGCAAAGTGTATGGAAGGAAGTCTGGAAGTGTTTTCCGAAAATGCAGCGGAAAAGCATCCGGATGCAGCGCAAACTTTTCTTATACTGGAGTTCCATGGTGCTGGTCGCTTTTTCCATTTTTGTTGTTGTACTGAATATAACAGGCGTTTTTTCGGCTTTGGATCAAGAGGTGCAGCAGATATTGTCTGTGCGGCAAAAAAATGTGATGACCGATATATCCAATCAGTTCGGCAAGATCACGGCGCAGGGCATCGCGCTCTCCGAGCAGTCATCGGAACTCATCAGCGACTATCTCCTGACCGATCCGGTCACAGCACTCGACAATGACCCGGAACGGATTGAGCAGCTGGAATCTCTCGTATATGGATATCTCACAACCGCGCTTCAGTCGGCGCCGTGCAGCGGAGCCTATCTGGTTTTTGATGCGACCATCAATTCGCAGGCGCCCGGAGCACGCTCCTCCCGCGCCGGCCTTTATATCCGGCTGACCAACCTGAGCAGTAAAAGCACGGCTAATCAGAGTATTGTTTTGTACCGCGGGATTCCCAATGTGGCGCGTGAGCACCAGCTGGAACTGCACAACCGCTGGAAGCTGGAATTTGACACTTCAAAACTGTCCGATTATGATGAAATGCTCAGCCGTACCACAGGGCGGCTGGCAGAAAACGCAGTCTGGACCGAACGGGTCTGTTTGACCGATACTTGGGAAAATATGATGCTCCTGATGGTTCCGATTGTGGGAAATGACAATTCGGCGCTGGGTGTGTGCGGGCTGGAACTGAGCGAATTGTATTTTATGCTCTCCTATCCATCGGAAGAAAGTAATTTTGGCAGCATGGTAACCCTTCTGGCGCCCATGAATGGCGACACGCTTGTGGTATCCAAGGCGATGCAGGGAAAACTGGAAGAAACGTATCTCAATACGGAGGATGTCCTGCAGGTAGAAGAGGGGAAATATTTCAACCGGTATGTCGGAAAGTACCAGACTTTTTTGGGTACGCATACCAAGGTGAACCTGCGCATGGCAGACGGCTCGCAGTTATATGCGGTCACGCTGGTTCCTCAGGATGCTTACATGCGTGCACACACTTTGCAGAGGGTGTTCTGGGTGATTGGATGCGCGATCATCCTGGCAATCCTACTGCTTCTGTCCATCCATCTTTCCCGGTCGTTTACCCAGCCGATTTCCCAGAGTCTGGAATGGATTCGCAGCGAAGGCGTTCTGTGCAGAGAGTGTTCGGGCGTGTCGGAGATCGACGAGCTGTTCGATTTCATGCAGACGAAATTGCAGAATATGAGTACATCCCAGCTGCCATCCAATATTGAAGAGCTGTTTTGCTCTTTCGCCCAGCGGGCAGCCACTCTGACGCCGACCGAACATAATATTTTGAAGTATTATGCCGACGGCAAGGGTATTAGTGAGGTGGCCGAACAAGCCTTCATCAGCATCAATACGGTTCGCAGACATAATGCGAACATTTATCAGAAGCTGGGTGTAGGTTCCCGAGAAGAGCTTCTGTTGTACATCGAATTATTCCGGCGCTGCGACCGGTTGGATGAACTGATGTGAGCGGCAAGCGTGACAATGCATGGAAGCAGGTCAGAAGTGAACAGAAAACGCGCGGAAGGCCGTTGTGCATCCCGGGCGGTTCGGAATAGAATTTTGTCAGACAGACAGGAACAGCCGACTTTTTTGGAAGTCGCTGTCCTGTCTGTTTTGCGTTTTCAGCCGGTCGTTATAGAACAGGGAGATGGGGAGATGTGGGAAATTTCCATAAAAATGCTGCGGCAAAGAAAGCGGAATAGACTAAACAAATGATGTATTTTGGGAAAATCACGGTCAAATACACAATCATGCAATGGATTTGCAAACAGCAAGCTGTTACTGTAGATGCAGAAAAGCGATTGGTCCCAAGAGAGGAGGGGGTTCGGTGAAACAGATCATCAGTGAACGCTTGATAGATTGTTCCGATCAGGAAAAGTTTGTGTTCAACCTGATTTGTCCAGAGTGTGGAAAGGTGTGGCAGAGCACACCTGTTGCTTTTTCCAAAGCGGGAGAAGAACCCCAAACGGAGTCCAAGCGGGTCATCTTCTACCTGCTTTATGAGAGAGAAAAGCAGAGGGCGTTTACCAAGGCCGTGGAAGAAGCGGTGCAGTTCTTTAATCTGTGCCCGCTGTGCGAACGACTGGTGTGTAATGAATGTTTTTTAATCTGTCAGGAGATTGATATGTGCCTCCGATGTGCAGAACGGCTGCAGGAAGCCGGCGAACAGGTTTCCACTGTGAACTGGACAACGCAGAAGAATCATTACAGTGAGAAATAAGACAACGAATGACAGCGCGGGAGACAGGAATCGGCTGGCAGGACGTGAAAGAAGTCATGCCGTATCCACAGCGCAAAAAGTGATTTGGGAGGCGAATCCATTATGGCAACTGGCGTTACAACCTATCAATGTCCGGCCTGTACCGGCCCGCTGCACTTTGTTGGAGAGAGCGGCAAACTGGAATGTGATTATTGCGGCACGACGTATGATGTGGCGGAAATTGAGAAGATTTATCGCGAAAAAGAAGCGGCTTCGGCTGCGGCGCAGGCCGCAGTGGATGCTGCCCACGATCGGGAAAGCGCTGCGGCTGAGCAGATGGGCGTGTCCTGGGATGCGCAGGAAACCGCGGGAATGAAGACATACAACTGCCCTTCCTGTGGCGCCGAGATGATTTGTGATGCATCGACTGCCGCGTCGAGCTGTCCTTACTGCGGCAATCCGGCCATTGTGCCCGGGCAGTTTACCGGCGGACTGCGGCCGGAGCTGGTCATCCCGTTCAAGCTGGATAAGCAGGCGGCAGTCGACGCACTGAAAAAATATTATCAGGGCAAAAAATTCCTGCCCAAGGCCTTTCGTGAGCAAAACCACATCGAAGAAATTCAGGGGGTCTATGTACCCTTCTGGCTGTGTGACTGTCAGGTTGATGGGACAGCAACTTATCATGCGTCCAATTCCCGTACCTGGCAGGAAGGCGATTATGAGATTACCGAGACCGATCATTATGAGGTTGACCGCAGCGGCCGGATCGGATTCGAGCGCATTCCGGTGGACGCATCTACGAAAATGCCCGATGCGCACATGGATGCCATTGAACCGTACGACTACAGCGCACTCAAGCCCTTTTCCACTGCTTATCTGCCCGGTTTTTTGGCCGATCGATATGATGTCAATCAGCAGGACAGCCTGCCGCGGATTCAAAAACGAGCGGAGAACAGTGCGGCAATCGAGCTGCGCAATACAGTCAAAGGATATGGTTCGGTACATGCGCAAAGTCAGAGCTTCCAGTTTCATCGGGGTGATATGAAATATGCGCTGATGCCGGTCTGGATGCTCAGCACAAAATGGAACGGACAGAATTTCCTGTTTGCCATGAACGGCCAGACGGGTAAGCTGATTGGTGATTTGCCGGTGGACAAGGGAAAGTATTTCGCCTGGTTTGCGGGCATTGCAGTTCCGCTGATGGCACTCATTCTGGGATTCTGGTTTTTGCTGTAAGGGAGGCGGGACGGATGAAAAAGCAAATCTTTGGATTGTGCGCGGCGCTCTGCCTGCTCTGGACGCTGCTCTGTCCGGCTGTGGCCAAGGCGGAGCAAGCCCCCTTTGACGCCGCGAAGATTCCATTTTATACGATGGTGTCAGATGGAGCCGACCTTCTGACCGACGCAGAAGAGGAAAAGCTAAGCGCACGGGCGTGGGAGCTGACGCAGGAATATCAGTGTGCGGTCTATATCGTCACCTTTCTCAGTCTGGGCGACATGGAGCCATGGGAAGCCACTGCGTATATTTTTGAGGAGTACGGGATGGGATATGGCGAAGATCAGAGCTGTATCATCCTGATGTTCTCCACCGAATATCGGGATTACGACATCATGGCGCACGGCTATGGAAATATCGCATTTACCGATTATGGCAAAGAGAAAATGGCCGAAGCATTTTTGGATGAATTCGGAGAGGATGACTGGTACGGCGGATTCACAGAATATCTGGATTGCTGTGAACGGTACCTGAATCTGGCCGCGGAAGGCACTCCATTTGATGTCGGCAGCGATCGCAGCCCGCTGGTTGGGATTGCGGTTGGCGTTCTGGTGCCGCTCCTGATCGCGTTTCTGATTTGTTCTTACTTCAAGGCGCAGATGAAAACAGCAAATATGCAGGAGGCTGCGCAGGTTTATATCGATGGACAGGGTCTGATGCTGACCAGACAGAATGACCGCTTTGTACATACGACGCGTTCGGAACGGTATATTGCGCCAAAACAGGAGAGCGGCGGCACATCGGTTGACAGCAGCGGATCGTCCCATGAAAGCGGAAAGTTTTGAGAAACGTTCAGCAGGAAAGGAGAGAAAGACTGTATGCTTTATCAAAAGATCGGAATGAGCCTGCTGGCGGCGGCGCTGTCGATGTCTTTGACGTCGTGCCAAGCGCTCTCCATGCAAACCATCACAGATAGACTGGATTCCTTTGGAGCGGCCATTTCCGGCAGCCCGGCATCCGCTGCAGATTCTGACAGCGCTTCTGCCAAGGCGGAATCGACTGCGCATGCAGAGGCGGCCATCCCGGCGCAAGCTGCGCAGGAGAGCACAGCGCTTCTTTCGCTCTTCTGGATGGAGGACGGCGACTGGATCTGGCAGGATGAAACGATGCGCTGTCGGGCTGCCTGGGAATACCTCTATTTGAGTGAGGCAGACGCGGCAGCCTATCCGGAGCTGGCCAAGCGGCTGGATGCGCTCAATCGGGAAGCTGCCGAATCCGGCGCACGCTGGATAGCGGATATGAAAGCGAACATGGGAGGAGCCGCCGGCCTGAGCACCTATACGCAGCACAATGCGGTGCAGAGAGCCGATCAGGCGATCCTGAGTATCTTTCAGCAAATAGACTTTGACACCGATGCATTTTCGTCCGGCACGGTGGTCTGGAGCACCAATCTTGATCCTGCAACCGGAAAAGAACTGACCCTTGCCGACGTGTTTGTCGATCCGGCTGGGCTGCCCGCACTGCTGGAAAAACAGTGCAGCGTGGAAGGACAGGTTCCCGGCGGGAACATCAAGGAATATTTGCAGACCGCTATCGCGCAGAAGGAATTCCTGTGGACGGTTGATTTCCAGAAGGTTACTTTTGCGTTTCCGTTTGCAAGCACCGGGCCCGATGAGCAGGGACAGATCTCGGCATCGCTTTGGTTTCGGCAGTCTCCTGAGCTGTTTCAGGACAAGTTCCGCCATCCGGCCGCGCAATACGCCATCCGTCTGATGCCCGGTGTACCGCTGGAAATCGATCTGGACAGCCGGGATGCTCGCGTGGACACCATTTCGATTGCGGCCGATCAGGACGAATTCGGTGGCTATACGCGGTTGGATCTCTCGGTCAACGGAACGGCCAAGACGCTGCTGCCGGACGGGGAAATCGGCAGTTACTATATGGGATCGATGTATCTCGTGCATCTGACAGACGGACAGCAGGTGCTTTATCTGGACACGATGCTGGAAAATGCATATCATGTCCTGTCGGTTTATCACCTTCCGGATATGCAGCTGCTCGAACGATATTGGGGCCTTGGATTTTATGAGCAGTTCGCCGATGACACAGGAAACCAGACGACTCTCTTCACCGACCCTGCCGACTTCCGGCTGTATAAGCGGGAGGAGCTGCTGGGAACCATGTGGGCGAGCGGCGACTTTCAGGCAGACACGTCCAGCGGCCTGCCGTTTGCAAAGACATCTTACTTTGATCTTGACATGCCGCGCACCCTGACGGCCAAGACGCAGGTTGGAGCGACTGCCCTGCCCGAACAAAAACAGGCGTTCATTGCCGCGGGAACCGTGCTCACCCTGCTGCGTACCGACTGCCTGAGCTATGTGGATGTGCGGACGCCGGATGGACAGGAGTACCGGATCCCGGTTGACGCTTCGCAGTGGCCGATTACGGTCAATGGCGTCCCGGCAGACGAATGCTTTGACGGCATGCTTTACACGGGATAATCACCGGATGATTGACAGGAGGTGAACCGGAATGAAAAGATACGGTCTGTATCGCATGATGTTGGCAGGAACGGCGATGTGTTTGCTGCTGTGTCTGACCGGGTGCAGCACAGTCCTACAGGAGCTGTTTCTGGTTCGGGAATGTGTGCCCAATGACACGGCGCAGGATGCCGGTCCGCAAGCATCGCCGGGCACCCGGCTCAGCGAGATCGCAGCCAATCTCCCAGCGGCGGCCGCTCCGGAAGCAAGCGGCCAAGAGGCAGCCCGGGCTTCTTATCAGGCTCTTTGCAGCCGCCTGCAGGAGAACGGCAGGCTGGCCGGTGTTGCCTTGCTTGGCTATGTGAACGGCCCCACGGAAGCAGAATATGCAAACCTGCTGCAAAGGCGGGGCTATCTGGACGATTACGCCTTCCTTGCAGGAATGGGAGAAGACCACCTGATCCGAGCGGAAGAAGGACACCAGCTGTACTGCGTTGTTCCGGCAGACACTGATGTTTCGGTGACGGTAAGCGCTTGGATGGGTTCGCCGATCTTTGGCGATGAAACCGGGCAGGCCGGGGACGTGCTCTACAGCAGCGACAGCGGCCAACCGTTGCTGCTGCTGTGCGGCCATGACATGGTTCAGCCCAATTTGCAGGTGCGTCTGGAGCGCAGCGACGGAACCTTCTGTTTCTGGTATCCGATCCCCGGTAAGGATGACAGAATCCCTTATCTAGGGGGTGCACAAAGCGCCCTCATGGATTTTACGCCAAATACTGGGGTCAGCGTGGAGGATTATGATTTCCAGATTGCAGCGCCCGAGATCCTGCAGGGAGATTGGGTGGCATGGGATCAGTATACCGACTCCGGTGAGCCGCAGGTGTGCCGCCTGAGATTTTACCGGGATGCGGCCGGAAATGACCGAGTGGAATATTGCTATGGCCCGCCGGTGGGCGAGGTGTATGCACGGCTGGATGGCGATTTTGTCCCTTCGGTCACACCGGCTGGATGGATTACGGAGGAGATGAGCGCATTTTATATGGATCTGATCGGCGGCACCGCGATGGAAACGGGGTTGCCGGCCGATTCTGCATACGACGCCCCCTATTCTTTTGTGGGAATTTACGAGATTCGCTATTATCCGCAGCTGGATGTGATTGAGATCGGTCATATGTTCAATCGGCCGCTGCTCAACGGCAGGAGCGGTCACTGGATGGTTTTTGAACGCAGTACCGGCTGAACACAGGGGAAAATGTCGGATTGCAGGAGAAAGGAGTATCACAATGGGATTATTTGATTCTTTGAAAAATCAGGCAAGGGAGGCTGTGCGGGACACGGTGCAGAACATGGGCAACAAAACCGAGTCCATCGTGTTCCCGGTCGTTCCGAATACCTATGAAGGGTTTGCTGCGCTGCCGCAGGCTGCCATGAGAACCCCGTTTGAAACAGCGGCCATGACGGTGGTGGCACTGTGCGTTTATCCGCACGCGCCGGAGACCTCGATTCAAATGCTGAATTTCCTGCGGGGACCCCGTCTGCTCAATGGGCAGGAGCTGAGTTTTATCCGCGATCGGTTCCGCACCAAGGATTATGTGCCGCGCTCCTATTTCAGCGGTGCGACCCCGCAGAATGACTATACCCCGCAGCAGCCGTATACCATTCGGGTCATGGCCGATCACAACAGCTTTCTCAATCAGGGCTTTGCCAAGCTGTTCATCCCTTCCGGCGGTGCGGACAGTCCGCGGCCCATCCAGCTGAGACAGGCAAAGGACGGGAAATGGTATCTGTGGGAACAGTTTCTCCTCACCGATATCCGGCAGCCGGAGAGTGCAAACCCTTGGGCGTAGACCGGGGAAGAGAAAAAGTTCAGCCCTGTGCAGAGCGGTTTTCGGGAAATCGCAGCCGTATCGGGCAGAAATGAATGCTGAAAGCCCCGCAGATGAGTCCGATCTCGTCGGGCGGGACATGAATCAATCAAGAAGGAGTGCTGAAAATGGGACTTATTAAGGCGGCATTGGGCGCGGCAGGCGGCGTGATGGCCGATCAGTGGCGAGAATATTTTTACTGTGAGGCAATCCCAGTGGATGTGCTGGTATGCAAAGGGCAGAAGCGGACAACCGGAAGAGGTTCCAACACCAAGGGCAGCCAGAATGTCATCTCCAACGGTTCGGTGGTGGCGGTTGCCGATGGACAGTGCATGTGTATCGTCGAAAACGGCAAGGTGGTCGATATCTGTGCCGATCCGGGCGAGTTTGTCTACGACACCTCGATTGCACCCTCGATTTTCACCGGTGATCTGGGTGAAAGCATCAAGAATACCTTTTCGCAGATCGGAAAACGATTTGCCTTCGGCGGTGAGGCAGGGCAGGACCAGCGGGTCTACTACTTCAACACCAAGGAGATCATGGGCAATAAATATGGAACGCCCAGCCCCATCCCGTTCCGCGTGGTGGACGAGCGGGCTGGCATCGATATTGATATTTCGATCCGCTGCTTCGGCGAGTACAGCTACCGGCTGACCGACCCGATTTTGTTCTATACCAACGTCTGCGGCAATGTAGAACAGGAATATCGCCGGGATCAGATTGAGGGACAGATGAAGTCCGAATTGCTGACCGCGCTCCAGCCCGCATTTGCCAAGATTTCGGCAATGGGAATCCGTTACAGCGCTTTGCCCGGCCATACGACCGAGATTCGCGACGCACTGAGCGAGATTCTTTCCTCCGAATGGGCGCTGTCCCGCGGCATTGAGATCTGGAAATTCGGTGTGTCGTCGGTGAAGGCATCGGAGGAAGATGAGGCGATGCTCAAGGAACTGCAGCGCAACGCGGCCTTTATGGACCCCACGCGGGCGGCAGCCTTTATGGTAGGCTCGCAGGGCGAAGCGATCAAGACCGCTGCCGGAAATACAGCCGGTGCTGCCGTAGGATTTATGGGCATGGGCATGGCAGGCGGTGTGATGGGAGGCGGCATGAGCGCACAGAACCTGTATGCAATGGGCCAGCAGCAGGCAGCGCAGCAGGCGGCACAGCCGGTTGCTGACGGCTGGACCTGTGCCTGCGGGCAGAGTGGGAATCAGGGCAAGTTCTGCCAGAGCTGCGGCCAGCCCAAGCCGGTGCCCAAGCCTGCCGGCGGATGGGTCTGCGCCTGCGGCACGACCAATACCGGAAAGTTCTGTGCCGAGTGCGGCAAGCCGCAGCCCGCGGCCGACGGCTGGACCTGCGCCTGCGGCGCGGTGAACAAGGGCAAGTTCTGCTCCGAGTGCGGAAGGCCCAAGCCGGCTGGCATTCCGCAGTATCGGTGCGATAAGTGCGGCTGGGAGCCGGAAAAGGGTGCAAAGCCCCCGAAGTTCTGCCCGGAATGCGGCGATCCATTTGACGATGGCGACCTGATTTGATCGCGGGATCACGATTATGGAACAGTATTCCTGAAAGGAGGAAGAAACCGTGGGAATTCTTTCGAGATTTGGCGATATCATGCGTGCCAATATCAATGATTTGCTCACCGGGGCGGAAAATAAAAACGCAGAAAAACTGCTCAATCAGTATCTCAGAGATGCACGGGAGGATTATGCGCAGGTGAAGAGTGAAACGGCATCGGTCATGGCAGAGGAAAGCGCGGCCAAACGGCGGCTGGATGAGGTAAACGACCAGATTGCCCGGTATGAAAAGTATGCGCAAGCTGCGGTTCAATCGGGAAATGATGCCGATGCTTTGAAATTTCTGGAGGCCAAGGGACAGCTGCAGTCCAAAAAGGCGGATGCGGAAGCGGCTTATGAGCAGGCCGGATTGAACGCGGAGCACATGCGCCAGATGACCCAAAAGCTGCTGACCGACATCCGGGAGGCAGAAAGTAAAATCGGAGAGCTGAAAGCCAAGCTGCGGATTGCAGAAAGCAAGGAGAAAATGCAGCAGCTCAGCGAGAAGCTCGGTGGCAAGAGTGCGCTGGGAAACTTTGACAGTCTGGCGGACAGCATTCAGAAGCGGATCGATGCAGCGGATGCCAGAGAAGCGCTCAATGCGGAACTCTCCGGTGATATGGGGATGAGCGATCTGGAGAAAAAGTATGCGGGCGCTGCCTGCGGAGCTTCTTCGGCCCAGTTGGAACTGGAGGCGATGAAAGCACGCATGGGAATAAAGCCTGCTGCTCCGGACGCGGAAAACGATGCGGCAGTCTGGCCGATCGATCAACCGGATAAAGGCTCGTAGAACGCGATCCGATCCGGATAGATCGTTGTTTTCTCAAAATTTGTACAGAATAGAGAAGGAGGAATTAGAATGGCATTTTGTCAGAATTGCGGCATACAGCTGAATGAAGGAACCAAGTTTTGCCCCAACTGCGGCACATTGGTACAGACTTTGGAGGAACCGGCAGCGGTGCAGCAAGAAACCAATTTCACCGCAGCGGCCATGCCTGCTGCCGAACCCATGCAGGCAGCTTCGGCTCCGACAGCGGTATTGGAAAAGGAAGCGGTTCCGCCGGTCGCTCCGCAGGAGCCTGCAGCTGTTCCGCAGCCGGCATCTGAGCAGACGATGTATCAGCAGGCTGAACCGCCGCAGCAGCCCTACCAGCAGCCCTATCAGCAGGCAGCGCCGCAGCAGCCTTACCAGCAGCCCTATCAGCAGGCAGTGCCGCAGCAGCCTTACCAGCAGTCCTATCAGCAGGCAGCGCCGCAGCAGTCCTACCAGCAGCCATATCAGCAGGCAGCACCGCAGCAGCCTTACCAGCAATCCTATCAGCAGGCAGCGTACCAGCAGCCCTACCAGCAGCCGTATCAGCAGGCAGCGCCCCAGCAGCCGTATCAGCAGGCAGCGCCCCAGCAGCCCTATCAGCAGCCTTACCAGTCCTACCAGCAGCCGGTTCAGGACGAGCTGCTCAGCGAGGGTCAGGTGAGAAAGGGCATGGCGATTCTGGCATACTTTGGTCTTTTGGTTCTGATCCCCATTTTTGCGGCGAAAAAGGACCCATTTGCAAGATATCATTCCAATCAGGGACTTGTTTTATGTATTGTTACGCTGGTTTGCAGTGTGCTGTCCAGTGTATTGAGCAATGTGCTTCTGCAAGTCAGCTCGCTGGCAGTGCTGATCGTTTCTGCCGTCTTTGGAATTTTCAATCTGCTGTTCTTTATTTTTGCAATTATTGGTATCGTCCATGCGGCAAAGGGTCAGATGAAGCCTGTGCCGATCATCGGTCGCATTAAGATTTTGAAGTAATGTAAAAATGTACGAGGCAGAGCAGCCGCGGATACAGCATGAATTTGGAGGGGATGCCGCCTCTTTGATGTGGGGCATCTCCTCTTTCTGGGTCAGTGGCCAACTGGAGGGAAAGGAAATATGAAAAAAATTATATTTGGGTACTTGGGCATCGGGGAGGAAGTTGTATATGAGTAAGCGCGTGCAAGGGCTGCTCATGGCATTGCTGCTCCTGCTTTCGCTTTCCGGCTGCGGTACTTTGGAGGCCTTGAAGCAATTCCGGGATGGGGATCAGACCCCTCCGGCATCGGATAACAGCACGGCGGAGTCAGATAAAGCGTCATCCGCTCCCGAAACACCGCCTTCGGAGGGCAAAAAATTTTTCTTCCCGGACAGGCTGACGCCTTCGCAGAATCCGGAGAGTCCGGAAATTC
Source organism: Butyricicoccus pullicaecorum DSM 23266 (assembly GCF_900167005.1). GTDB lineage: Bacteria > Bacillota > Clostridia > Oscillospirales > Butyricicoccaceae > Butyricicoccus > Butyricicoccus pullicaecorum. Next base: position 4,459 of record NZ_FUXW01000021.1, on the reverse strand, counting down.
CCGAAAACCCGGAAATTCCCGAAAGTCCGGTGTATCCGGAGAACGTGCCGGCAGAACCGCCGGCGACCTCGGGCGGCGACCCGGCACTGGAGGCGCTGCAGGATGAAATCAGCCGGAGCGGGAGCACAGGCGGCCTTGCTTTTATCGGCTATGTGGACAGCCAAAGCTCGGAGATGGAACTGCGAGACTACATTGCGTACAGTGATATCGGGCAGGAGCGGCCATTCCTCCAAGACGCAGCGCTGCTTATGACCGAGGGACAGGAATTGTATGCAGTCTGTCCGCCGAACCCGTACGGGACGGTGACGGTATACGCCTCCGGCGTCACCGAATGGGGCGAATATGTGGACGATACCAGCACACCGCTTTATACGGGAATGCCCGGCGAGGCCGTGATTGTGCAGTGCAATCTCAGTGAAATTTACTCCAATGTGCTGATCTCTGTCACCGACGGCGGCGGTGCGATTCAGTTCCGGCCCAGTCTCTCTATGATGGATGGCCGTATCGTGGAAATGGCAGGGGTGTACGATTTTTCGGTCTATGCGCAATCGTTCGATGCGTTTGCCGTGCTGCCTGACACGGAAAAGCTGACATAGGTCAAAAAGATTCAAGTAAATGTGAGGCTGTATTTTGATACCATATTATTTTGATGGGATGTGTTGTTATGAAATCCGGAAAGATAATAAATTCCACGTTTCTGGCGGGCATGGTTATCGGCATCGCGTTTATTATCGGTGGCGTTTTTAACATTGTTTCCAGCGATTATTACATGCGCGAGTACGAGAACTCGACCGATATCCGAGAGGTCGATGCGGTTGTACAGTACTGCACCGCCAATCAGGAGAAAGACGACCTTGGCATCATGAGGACGGAATCTTATGATGTGAAACTGGAGTATGAGGTCGAGGGGAAAACCTATACCGTGAAGCAGAAGATCAAAGGCAGCGATAAGGCGTTTGCTGAAGATCTGGAACGCGGTGATACGATCGCTCTGGAGGTCTACCGCACTTCAAAAGGCGAATACAGACTGCCGCCGGACAGCGGCCCTCTGGATTTTCTGCTTGCCTGTGTGGTGATTCTTATGGGCTGCCTTTTTTCCGGTGTCGTGCTGATTGATTGCTTGGTCAAAGTCAGGAAAAAAGCAGTCGCAAAATCGACAGAAAAACGCCGGAAACGCTGAATTTGCAGACGAAGAGGTGCTTTATGAGTGCATCAGAGGCCTTTGTGATGGCGGCGGCAGCCGTTTTGGTTTATATGTTTTTTGTCGGCGGGAAAATTATCAAATATTCCGAGCTGCAGCCGCAGAAATGGAAACTGGGAAAGCGCAGGAGACTGCTGGCTCAGTGCAATTCTCCATTGCGGCAGGAAAATCTTCCCCGTGAGATCAAAGACGCATTTGAGAAAATTTTGCTCCCGCTGGGAGCGGCGGACAAAAGGCTGCTTCCCGCCCGCATGGACATGAATTTTCGCAGACGGATTGAGTGGCAGATCGAACAGCTCCAGCGGCACAGGATTTATCGCGAGATTCGGGTGGTCGATATCATCCCGCCGCCCAAAAACAACTTCACGCGATGGAACGATGACGGCAGAGAGTGGCGCGAATGCGTCTTGCAGTGCAGCGCACTCGAACGCTTCATTCGGGCGGCAGACGGCAAGCCGCTCCAAGAGATTTATCGCAAAAACGCCTGCCTCCGGGTACTGCAGTCCCGCCATATCCGAAATTCGGACCGGGCGGAGAAGTCGGGAACTTATTACGCGGACAAACTCAAAATCAACTGTCCGTCCTGCAGTGCGCAGGTGCAGCTTACCGGCCAGCAGACGATTTGCCCCTACTGCGGCGGTGTGATTCACAGCGATTTCTACGACTGGCAGACCGAAACCTTTGAGCTGTACGAGCAGATTGGAGTCTTTGGGCAGCGGATGCTGCTGATGCTGGCATCGTCAGTGCCTCTGTTTATCAGTATCTTCCTTTGTCTCTGGCTCATTCCGAACACAAGGATTTCTCTGACGGTGGGCGTAGGCACTGCCATTCTTGTTTTGGCGGCGATCATCGCCTATCTCTCGCATAAAACAACAGAGCAGGAACGGATGGTGCAAGAAATCGTCCGCTATTCGGAAAATTATCTGCGCTCCTGTATCAATGAGGCCTTGTATCAGCAGGTAAGCCGAGCCGATCTGATGGATTACAGCGTCGGCACGATCCGTTTGGAAAAGGTCATCCATACCGAAGAAACAACGCGGATTTCCGTGCGGGTATACATCAACGAGACCTATCTTCCGGAGGGGAAAAAACCGTATACGCGGAAAATCAAAAAGACGCTTACCCTGCAAAGGGCACGGTATCCGCAAAGGAGAAAAGGAACCGGAAGGTTTTTCATCGAACGGGAGTGCCCATCCTGCGGTGCCAATTTCATACCGGACGAGAATAACTGCTGTTCGTTCTGTGGCTTCGGCTTGCAGGTAGTCAATTCCAAGTGGATTGTGCAGGCGGATGAATAGAAGAGGGACTGCCGCATGAAATGGCTGGATAGAAATTTGGACGCGCAGACAGCCGCGCTTTCTATGAAGGAGGGAGTTCTATATGAAAAAAAACGATCAGTAAATTGCTTCTGGTGCTGCTGATGGTGTTTATGCTGCCCGGATGCGCCGCTTTACAAGCATTGGAGGACATCTGGGGGCCGAAAGAGCCGGACGGCGGTTCGGTTCAGGAAACCGACCAGACGCAATCCCCTTCGGACAGCACCGCCCCTTCTTCCGCGAAGCCTGCGGAGAGCACAAAACAGCAGCCGCAAGCCGATCCCTTGGATTTTGCGGATGAGCAAGCGCTGAGAGCGGCAATGGAAGGCGAATGGGTCTACTGCCCGCCGATGTCTGACCAACCGGCAGTGTGGATTACATTTTCTGCGGACGGCAATTTCCAGATACGGGCCAGAAACCCGGAGAATGGTGTCATGTGGGAAGACGAGGGCTTTTGCTATCTGGAATATTGGGAAGATGGGGGACAAGCAGTGCCTGATATGATGCGCCTCACGCTTTCTCAAGAGGCTGCCGGTCAAAGCAGCAGGCCGGTGAGCAATGTCGGAGATTTTCTCATTGCCCAGAAAACGCTTTGCGAGGGAGAAATTGTGCTTGGACTGCTGCAGCTTAACAACGGAGATAGTCTGTTTTCCGCATACGATTATGATATGTTCCCGATTTTGAAAAAGTATACCGGATGGCAGCCGCAGGAAGCGGGCAGAAAAGCAGAGATATTCTGCGCGGCAGTCTACAAAGTGGATGAGGCATCCCAAACGGTATGGTTGGACGACACCACGCAGGACGGCGAAAATATAGGCCGGTATGAGGCGCTGCCCTACCAGATGGCGCCGGGACAGACGCTCAATTCCCTGCCGGACTGGCCTTGGCTGGTGGCGGACGGCAGTATCTGGATGGCTCAGACAGATGAAATGGGACGGCTGATCGACTTGAGGATCTATCTCTATGACAGCGAATTTACCGAACCGGGTGGACTGACCGAAGAAGAGGCGGCGATGATTCTTGTCGAGGCGTATGAGATACAGGGATATTTGCAGCAGGGAATGCGGATGTTCTTTGAAGGAGAAACCGAAGTCATAGGGGGCGAAACCTGTATTTTGATCTCGCTGGGAACCAATGACGAGGATCATTTTGTGCGCGAAATCTATTATGCGGTTGCGCCAAGCGGAAGCATATACACCTATGACGTGGGCACGGATACATGGAATGCAGTGACTTGAATTGCTGTATTATGTGGATATCCCTTGTTCTGCCTGACGGGCAATCGTTGAATGCTTTGATAAAACATGGATAAAAACCATGGATTTTGCGCGTGCGATACAGACTTATGCGTGTTGCGACGATAAAAGTGGAACTGACAGAACATGGACTATATATTATAGAAGTGAAGCCGAAGGAGAAATCCTTCGGCTTTTACTTTTCTGTAAGGAGCTGATCACTATGAAACCCCGTTGCATCACCCGTGGCATTGAGGCTACCATTCCGCCTTGGCTGCAAACCCTCTTGTGGTACATGTGCGACAGTATGGAAGTCCCTGAGCGGGATTATCTGCAAATCTTCTACTTGTTCTGTGATGGTGACCGCCAGCGCATTGAGCATGAGCAGGAACAGCCGGAGTACAAGCACGTTGTCGCGATTCCGGACGAGCAGCCTGTTGATGCCAAGGTGTACATCATCGAAGATCCCGATCACATCACCATGTTACTAGCAGACGAATACTAAAGGAGGCTTTGAAAATGGAAGAGACGACTTATATCTGTGAGCGCTGCGGCGAACGGGTTCCGGCGGATGCCTGTACGATGGTTGCAGACACGATTTTGTGCCCGGACTGCGTGGATATGTACACGACAGTCTGTGATTGCTGCGGAGAGCGGCTGTTCCTCTCGGACGATCAAGGAGATGAGAACATCACCCTGTGTGAGCG
>NZ_FUXW01000019.1 GCF_900167005.1 Butyricicoccus pullicaecorum DSM 23266 | reverse complement strand
ACATCGAAGCACGCTACAAGAAGTATCGTAAGCTGGCAGACGAGTCTGCCGACTGATCGGATGCACTCCCCAAATTTCGGCTATAAGGCGGTATCCCGTTGACGCGGATTGCTATGCTCCGTGAAAACATCTCCTACTCTTCCAATGAAAAGCAACCCTCACCACTGCGTAGTATTTTGAATACTAACGGCAACGCAGTTTCTTCTTTTCAAATCAATAGCATACTGTGTTGAAGGTACCACCTTTTATGGCGAAGATCGCGTAAAGCAAAAGATCCCCCGATGCAGATTATCTGCATCGGGGGATCGACTTTTTACCGGAAAACGGTAGAAAATATGGTAATATTCAATTTCACACCTTGCGCTTTATCTGAAGAAGTACAAGCACCAAGGAGATTCCGAGCATGATGTGTCCAATGCCGGCCATACCGGAGATTGCTGCGTTTGCAGCAGGGGAGAGCTGCGTGGCTAAAACCTGAGCAACACCGCGTACGGCGAGCATGATGACCGTCAGATTCAAACCGATGTGATAAACGGTCAGGATGCGTCCGGTTTTCGCATTCGTGAAAGAAAAGTTCTTTTCTAACACGAGAAGCAGCAAGAAAAATACCATGCCCAGCATAAAATAATGGGTATGTAAGAAAGCAAGTGTGGTTTTGGCAGTGAAACCGTTGAATTTGGTGAATTCTCGATAGAACACACCGCCAATCATTGCAAGAATCGCATATACCAATGCGGTATTGATGTATCGTTTCATAAAAAGTCCTCCGTTATTTACATTCCTGCTTCATGGCGAAATATCCGATGAGTACCGTCCATACATAAGCGCAGGTTTTGGGGATCATCAGCATTCCGATCATCGGAATGGTATCTGCCCACAGAACAACCGGGATATAGAACGCGAAGCTTAATACAATCGTCAGCCACATCCAGCGAATGCTTGATCGTTGTGCTGCTTTGCGCTGCGATAAAACAGGACGATAATCAGCAGACCAAGCAGAGCAAAGGGAATGTTACGATAAATACCCCAGGAGAGCGGCGCATCAGCGGAGAGCCATTCATTTTGCGGCATCATGCACAGGATGATACGCAGCGCAGACAGGAGATAGACAGCAGCGGTCAGGTTGTTTTGCCCATGTACTTGATAACGCTGCCGCCAGACATAGTAGAGCAGGACATAGAAAATGGTCATCGTGACCGATGTGATCCACTTGCCAAGGCCCAGAGCAACAGTGTAGTTCTCCAGACCAGTGGTGCACAGAGCCAGCGCACGCGGTACCAGATGAAAGGCATCGCCAGCACCCAAGATTACAGCCATCCAGCCAAACAGACGAAACTGACGGTTTCCTTTGCTGCCGCGGATCATCAGACAGCCGATTGTAATGACTGATGTTAGATAGACAACGTCAAACAGGGTTTCCATGATTGCTTGCATGGTTAATTTCCTCCATTTTCTAATTTGCTGCCGGTTGCAGGTGCGGACAAAACTGCCTTGATGTAGTTTCGGCCAAACAGCAGCCCGGCCAGCAGCAGAGAAGCACCGAGACCAGTATAGAATACGGCGATAAAGCGATCGGGCGCGAGGCCGCTTGTTCGCAGACCGATTCCGCCGCTCATCATGATTGCCATGATGAGAAATGCTTTTCGGTCAAAAAACTTGAGAAAGAAGTGTTTTTCTTCCACGTAAGCACCAATTCTGGCAGAATGCTTGTTGACCAGTTTTCCAAAGATAAATTTTTGAAAGACGGCAAAGACAACGACGGATAAGCATAAATTCAGCACGGTCAAATAGGGTGGATAGGCGAGCAGTCCAATGCGCAGGATGTTGAATCCTGCGGCGCTCCATACTAGACAGGCGAGGAGCAGGAGGGTATTGCGTTTTACGTTCATTTGCATACTCCTTTAAATGAACAGTGTTCAATTTGACGGATGAAAAATCCCACAGCTTTAGTGGGACGATTCATACAGTGTTCTGCGGGTGAGTTCCAATACCGTACTTGGGTCGTAGTCTTGTCGGAGCAAAGCGGACAGCATGAGTGAGAATAAAATATCCGCGAATTTCTCCGGCGTGAAGGCATCGGTAAAGGCATCCGGACGGACGTTGGGGTCACGCTTCAAGACCGTGCATAGACCTTGTAAAATGTGCTGCCAGGTTTGCTGCATGCGTCGTTTTCCGTCCGACTTATCCTCTCGCATGAATCCGAGGGAATGCAGGGTGAAAAAGCCGGGGTATTGTTTGCAGCCGTACGCCATGCGCTCGTAGATCCAGACGATGCAAGCCAGCGTGTCGTGGAAGATTGCGCCGTCGTCCGGACGGTGGAAGATCTCGCACCACACACTTTCGACGGTGGCAGAGACCAGATCGGATTTAGAGTCGAAGTAATTGTAAATCGATCCGACCGATACGCCGCAGGCGGATGCAACAGATCGGATATTGACCGCAGACCAGCCTTGCTGCCGAATCAATTCACGGCTGATTTTTAGAATTTCGTCTTTGGATGTCACAACAGTATTCATTCGATCACCTCAATATGAACAATGTTCATTATAAGCAGCACAGCAGCTCTTGTCAAGCGTTCTGGGGCGTTCGGTGAGCATGCTCAGAGCGAAAATTTGGTAGAATAGAGTACCCTGACTGGTTGGAAAAGACTTGTTTTGTCCATTCAATAAAAGAAGACTGCATCCTTTTCTCACTTTTGGGAAATTGCTGCAAAACACATGGTTTTGTGTCTGTTTGACTGGAAAAATGTGTATATTTCGTGAAGATTTGAGATAAAATGTTGCAAAAACGACGAAAAGACAGTGGAAATATAAGATTATGAATTACTGACAAAAAATTAAAAGTAAATCTGTTTACTTTGCGAAAATAGAATTTTTAATCGAGAAATAATGTTGACAAATCGGTTTACTAATAGTAACCTGTACACATGCTGATTCGATCAGTAAGGAAAGAGAAAGAAAGGTGTTTTGTGGGACTATGAAGAAACTGATTTCGAGCGTTTTGCTTTCGTCCATGCTGCTCAACGCCGGTATGGCACCCGCGCTGGCAGTCTCCAATTACAGCCAGACAGCAACCGCGAATGAAACCAAGAACACGGTAAATGCACAGGAAGCGGCTAATACGCTGATTCGCAACCATTGCCAGTATCTGGCCGGCAATGCAGAGATGAACCAAAATGCGGTTGTCAAGTCCAAGCTCAGCGCGATCGAGAAGAACGCAGAGAAGGCACTCGCGGCATACCAGGGCGTGAAGAATCCGTATGTGATGTTCTCGGGTGACGGCTATGACATGAGTGATGCCAAGACCGTGAACGCTACCCCGGTTACCTCCGATCCCTTCTACAAGAATGCGCAGTATCTCTACGATATGGCACTGGCTTACGCGACCAGCGGCACCAAGTATTACCAGGATGCGGCGCTCAAGCAGAAGCTCATCGATGCGCTCAAGGCATTCTATGAGGTCTATAACAAACACACTTCCTATAAAAACGAAGAGGGCAAGCTGTTCGGCAACTGGTGGAACTGGGAAATTGGTGTGCCGACCAAGATTACTTCCATTCTGGCACTGATGCAGAAGGATGTACAGGCAGCCGACGCCAATCTGATTGCAAACTACATCAAGGCGTTTGACAATCATCTGCGTAACGGTAAGAATGGCGACGTAGACCTGACTTCGGCAACCCATACCGGTACCAACCTCATCGATATCACGGCAAACCGTATGGTGCAGGGTGCGCTGCTGGGTGACACCAAGCGCATCGAAAAGGCTGTCAGTGACATGATGACCGTCTTTAACACCATCGATCCCTATCACATCGTCAACAACAACACCGACGGCGTGTACGCAGACGGCTCGTTTATCCAGCACCACCGCGTTGCCTACACTGGCTCGTATGGCAAGCTGCTCCTGCAAAAGGCAGTATCCTCGCTGTACGTACTCAAGGGAACTCCGTGGCAGCCGCAGGATAAGGTTTCGACCATTGAGAACTGGATTTATAACAGCTTCCTGCCGCTTATCCACGAGGGCTATATGTCCGAGGTTGTGAAGGGACGCGCGGTATCGCGCAGCACGACTGGCTATGCGGATGCAGTCGGCGTCGTCGAGGCAATGACCCTGCTGACCACCTTCCTGTCCGAGAGCAACAGCAAGAAGATGCAGCAGCAGATCAAGTATGTGGTACAGTCCATGCCGGTGAAGTTCAACGAAGCGGGACTCAACCTTCCGGCAATCGAGCCCTACATGGCGATCATGAACGATGCGACCATCACGCCTGCCAATGCAGTCAAGCAGGGAAGTGTTGTATTCAATGCGATGGATCGTAACTTACAGCTCGGCGAGGACTTCACCTTTGCACTGTCGCGCAGCTCCAATCGTATCGCAAAGTACGAGTACATGAGCGGTGAGAACCTCAAGCCTTGGTTCCAGGGTGACGGTGCGTTTTATCTGTACTTGTCCGGTGTTGACCAGACCAAGCAGTACGGCATTGACTATATGACGACTGTCAATCCCTATCGCCTGCCGGGTACGACCGTTCCCAACGAGGCACGCAAGACCATTATGGAGCTGTATGACGGCAGCCAGTTCTATCCCAAGTACACGGCCAGCAGCACCGAGCAGAATGATTACGTGTACTTCCCGGTCGGCACCAATACCTTCTCGGGCAGCGTATCGCTGAAGGCAGACGGTGTCAGCATGGCTGGCATGCAGCTCGGCGATGACAACGGCTATGTTGCCAAGCAGAAGGGCCTTCTGCCCGACGACTTTGTCGCTTATAAGAATGCAACCGGCAATAAGTCCTGGTTCCTGATGAACGATCAGATCGTCTTCCTGGGTTCGGGTATCGGAGACACGCAGAAGCGTGACGTGACGACCACCATTGACAACCGTATGTCGGCACCCGATGCCAAGATTACAGTCACGGCACAGGATAAGGCAGGCAAGGCGGTTGCCGTGAAGGAAGGCAAGTACAGCAACCTGCAGTGGCTGTGCTATCAGGATGAGTCGCTCAAGACCGGCGTGGGTTATTACTTCCCGCAGACCAAGGAAATCAAGATCGAGACCCCGACCATTACGGCAAATCAGAAGGATATCCGCAATGTGTCCAGCCAGACTGATAACATGATCACCGAAAAGTACTTCACCATGACCTATGAGCATGGAAAGAAGACCGATGATTCGTATAGCTACGTTCTGGTACCCAACGCAACCGCAGAGGAAATGAAGCAGTATGCAGCTGCGCCCTCGATCGAGATTGTAGAAAACTCCAAGACCATCCACGCAGTACGTGATACCAAGGACAACATCACGGCAATCAACTTCTTTGAGGCCGGCAAGACCGCAGGCGTACAGTCGTCCAAGCCGCTGTCTCTGCTGATGAAGCAGGCAGATGGCAAGACCACCATTGCGCTGTCCGATCCGCTGTTTACGCAGGACACCATCAAGGTTGTTCTTGATCTGCCCAATGCAAAGGTTGTTACCAAGGACGACCGCATCCAGGCAGTTTGCACGAAGGATCAGGTAACCCTGACCTTTAACGCCAAGGAGTTCTATGGCGGCAGCGCAGAGATCACTTTACAGCAAGCCTAATCAACAAAATCCATGCAAATAAAGAAAAACGGAAAGCTACCTCCTCCTTTCAGACCTACCGTTTTTCACGCCGGTATCAATTTGTGATACCGGCGTCTTTTTTTCATTTTTCCTACCAAATTGCGGTTGATTGAAACAGTACAATGATAAATGTGCGAGGAGCAAAAACAGTAAATATGTAACCAGTGTGTCTTACGTGGAGACGGAAGAATGCTTTGTGGAAAATGCTGGAAGAGAATGGGATAACGTAAAAAGTGGAAGTATAATATTGACAATTTAAGTGAAAGAGAATATGATAAAGGCATATAGAAGACCTCGTGAAAACTGAGGAAATAAACTTGGGAAATGGCTGCAAAAAACAGTCCCGAAAGCGTATAACATCACCGTTGGGAACTGTCTTTGGCAGCTTTTATTTTTCAATACTTTTACCACAAGAAGAAAGAAGGGGATTGTATGACCAGTCTGTTGCAACGTGTATTTCACTTGCAGGAGCACCACACCGATGTCAAAACCGAGGTAGTTGCGGGAATTACGACCTTTATGACCATGGCGTATATTCTTGCAGTTAACCCGAACATCTTGGCGGCATCCGGCATGGATTCAGGAGCAGTCTTTACTGCAACGGCACTCTCCGCCTGCCTGGCAACCATTCTGATGGCGGTATTTTCAAACTATCCGTTTGTACTTGCACCCGGTATGGGCCTGAACGCATTTTTTGCCTATACTGTCGTCATGCAAATGGGCTATACCTGGCAGGTTGCGCTCGCAGCGGTCTTTGTGGAAGGCATTATTTTTATCGTGCTTTCGCTGACCAACATTCGTGAAGCAATTTTTAACTGTATTCCGCAGTCGCTGAAATTTGGTGTTACCTGTGGTATCGGTCTGTTTATTGCATTTATCGGCCTGCAAAATGCAAAGCTGGTCGTAGACGGCTCGACGCTGGTTGCGATTTATCCGTTCAAGGCAGCGATTGCCGACGGCCGTATCTTCTCGGAAGGCATGGGCGCACTGTTGGCGCTGGTCGGTATTATCCTGACCGTCATTCTGCTGGTACGCAAGGTGCCGGGTGCAATTCTGATCGGTATTCTGGCAACCTGGGGCATCGGTATCGTGTGCCAGCTGGCTGGACTGTATGTGCCCAACCCGGAACTGGGCATGTACTCGGTATTGCCCGACCTGTCCGCGGGATTCTCTATTCCTTCGATCTCGGCAACCTTCTTTAAGATGGACTTTACCGGACTGCTCAGCTTCAATTTTGTCACCATTATGCTGTCGTTCCTGTTCGTCGATCTGTTTGATACCTTAGGCACGCTGATCGGTGTTGCGTCCAAGGCAGACATGTTGGACGCAGAGGGTAAGCTGCCCAAGATCAAGGGTGCACTGCTCGCCGATGCAATCGGCACGACGGCAGGTGCTGTGCTGGGTACTTCGACGGTCACCACCTTTGTCGAGAGCTCTTCGGGTGTTGTTGCAGGCGGCCGCACCGGCCTGACCTCTGTGGTATCGGCACTGCTGTTTGGACTTTCGCTGTTCCTGTCGCCGATTTTCCTGGCGATTCCGTCTTTTGCAACCGCACCGGCTCTGGTCGTTGTCGGCTTTATGATGCTGGAAACCATCGTGAAGATCAACTTTGACGATATGAGCGAGGCGGTACCGGCGTTTATTGCAACGATTGCCATGCCGTTTATGTACTCGATCTCCGAAGGTATCTCACTTGGTGTCATTTCGTATGTATTCATCAATCTGATTTCGGGCAAAGTGAAGGACAAGAAGATTCACTGGCTGATGTATGTGCTTGCGATCGTGTTTATTCTCAAGTACATCTTCGTGTAAGCGCAAAGAAAGGAAAGTTTGGTTATGGAGCATTGTCTGGTTGATGTAGCGCAGAATCAGATTCCAGCCCAGCTGATTTTGCGGAATGCAAAGATTGTGGATGTCTTTACAGGCAGCATTTATCCGGCAGACATTGCGATTGCCAATGGAAAGATTGCCGGAATCGGGCATTATGAAACAGGAGAGACCGTGATTGACTTACAGGGGCGGTATGTCAGTCCGGGACTCATTAACGCGCACTGCCACGTAGAGTCCTCTATGGCTGCACCGGGCTATTACTGCATGGAGGAACTGCGCTGGGGTGTCACGACGCTGATTACCGACCCGCATGAGATTGCCAATGTTGCCGGTACGGCAGGCATCCGGTATATGCTGGATGCAACCCGTGATCTGCCCATCAATTACTATGTGCAGATGCCGTCTTGCGTACCGGCGACCCCGTTTGAGCATGCAGGCTGCGTGCTGGATGCAGAGCAGATGCGCGAGATTGCCGACGAACCGGGCGTGCTGGGACTGGGGGAAGTCATGAACGTCCTGGGTGTCCTGTCGCACGATCAAGCGGTCTGTGAAAAGCTGGATTTGTTTGCCGGACGGCCGATTGACGGACATGCACCGGGACTCACCGGTGAAGCCTTGCAGGCATATGCAGCGGCGGGTATCCAGACCGACCATGAATCTTCTACGTGGGAGGAAGCGCGCGCCAAGCTGCGCGCAGGTATTGCCGTTCTGGTGCGTGAGGGCAGCGCGTGCAGAAACTTACAGGCCATCATTGCGGGTGTCGTTGCCGACGGCGCAAGCGTCTCGCGTATGGCGTTCTGCACCGATGATAAGCACTTGGCAGACATCCATAGAGAAGGCACGATTCGATGGTGCGTCAAGCAGGCGGTCGCCTGCGGACTGCCAGCCATGTCGGCCTTGCAGATGGCGACCATTCACGCGGCGCAGATTTATGGACTGCCCAGAGTCGGTGCGATTGCACCGGGCTGGTGGGCGGATTTGGTCGTATGGGAGGACTTGGAATCGTGGATGCCGCACCGGGTATACCATCACGGTATGCCGGTTGATCCCGATGGGCAAATTTTGGTGCAGCACCCGACACAGGCCTTGCGCGAGTCGGTGCACGTCGGTGCGCTTCCGGCACAGCCCTTTGCGCTGCCGCGTTATCCGGATGACATGCAGCCGGTCATGGAAATGGTGCCGCATGAGATATTGACCAACACGGCTTGGATGGCACAGGCAGAGGTGCCGCAGGCGCTTGCGCAGGGAACGCTGTGTAAGATTGCTGTACTGGAACGCCACCACGAGACTGGCAACATCGGTGTAGGCCTTATCCGCGGATACGGCTTGCAGAATGGCGCGATTGCGACAACGGTCGCCCATGACTCGCACAACATGATTGTCGTGGGCATCAACGATGCCGACATGCTGGCGGCGGTGCACGAGCTTATGCGCGTGCAGGGCGGATATACCATCGTGCGGCAGGGAAAGGTCGTGGACACGCTGCCGCTTCCCATTTGCGGCTTGATGTCCGAGGACACACCCGACCGCTTGACCATCCGTTTGGAAGAGCTGAGCCAGAAAGCGCATGAAATGGGCGTATCGGAGACCGCCGACCCATTCATCACCCTGAGTTTTATGGCGCTGCCGGTCATTCCGTCTCTGCGCATTACCGACATGGGTATGTTTGATGTTGAGCGCTTCCAGTTCATCGAGCGAGCCGAATAACAAAAGAATATGCAGACAGCCCTTCGGGAGAGCATCCCGGAGGGCTGTTTTGTGTCCTGTAAGATTGTTCAGTCGTCCAAGCGCTTGCGCAGGACGTTTTCCCGGATGCCGTCGCGGTACAGATCATCGATCAGCGCGCATTTGCGGAAGCCGAACGAGGTATACAGCGCACGGGCACGGGGGTTAAAGTGGCTGACGCAGATGAAGATTTGACGCGCACCCATCTGGCGAGAAATGCGCTCAAACGCTTGCAGCAGGCTGTGACCGACACCCTGACCGCGCCATTGCTTTTTGACACCGAGCAGAGCCAGATACGGCCACGCACCGAACATGCCCTGCCATTCGCACTGCATCAGGCCGACGGCTTCGCCGGTATGTCGATAGGCGATGAGGACCGCACCGCGCGCCAGCGCATCGGACAGGATTGCGCGCAGCGTGCGTTCTTCGTCGGGCGCATAGTAGTGTTCATAGAGTGCGCTGTCGCGCAGAATTTCCAGATATTCTTCCAGTCGTTCGGGTTGTCCGGGTGCAATCTGTACGTCCATAGATGCAGCCTCCTCGATGAGTCGTTACCATTATCTTATCATGAATACCGGTCGGACACAATGAGCGCTTTGTACAACCACAAGCGTTCTTTTTTGACAAAAGGAGAAAGGGAGGAGTTAAGCATACTGCTCGGAGAACCGCATGAGCATCATTGCGGCCTGTGCGCGGGTGGTTTCGCCCTGCGGTGCCAGTGTGTCGCCCATACCGGTGATGACACCGCTGCCGACCGCCCACTGCATAGCCGGGATGGCATATTCGCTGACAGACGAGACATCGGTATAAGAGAGGATGTTGGTATTCTCGCCCACGCTCACATCATAGCCCTGCTTCTGTGCGAAGCGGTAGAGCATGACGGCGAACTGTTCGCGGGTGATGGGGTCGCCGGTGCCGAAGGAACCGTTGCCGTAGCCGCCGACAATGCCCTCGCTGGAAGCCCAGCGGACAGCCTCGGCATACCACTGATCTGCGGATACATCGGCAAAATCCATCGCGTAGTTCACGACCGGACTGCCAGCCATACGCCAAAGGATGGTGGCGATCATGGAACGGGAGGTGGTGAGATCGGGGGAGAAGGTCGTGTCGCTCGTGCCGGTCATCAGGCCGTTTTCATAGACGTACTGGACGGCCTCTGCGTACCAGGCATCCGCCGGGACATCGGAGAAATCCGCGGTCTCGTCCTCGATCGGCGCAAAGGATACGGCAATCTCAACGTCGCCCTTCGGCATCTGGAAGGTAAACTTGCCGTCGCCCTTGTCGTTAAGGTCGAGCTTGTCGCCGTCCTCGTCATAGACCGCGAGCTTGTCCAGCCGATAGCCGTCGTCCGGGGTGACGGTCACGGTGACCGTGTCGCCCTTTTCGGCCTTGGAGGGACTTACCTTGACCGAGCCGTTCTCGACATCGGACGGGGTTTCGATCTCATAGCGGTCGGAAGAGGCCGTCGTTGTGCTGCCGGCATCCGGATGGTGTGCGCCGCCGCTGGAATCGCGGTCAAAGACTGCCTTGACGGTCACATCTCTCGCCGGCATGGTAAAGGTGTTGTTCGTAATGGTAATGTCGCCGGAAACGACTTCCCAACGGTCAAAGTGATAGCCGCTGTTCGGCGTAGCGGTCAGGGTGATGAGCGTTCCTTCCGGAGCAGAAGTCTGGGAAGCGAACGCGGTGCCGTTGCCGTCGGTCTCCATCTTTATGGAGTAAGTAGGAATGGCGGTCACGGTCAATGTGGCGGCGTCACTTGTCACTTTACCTATATTGTTTTCCACAACACAACGGTATTGCGTGCCGTTCATGTCCATTGTGGTAGTCGCAATGGTATAGGTGGCGTTGGTTTCGCCTGTAATATCCGTCCAGCTGCTTCCGTTATCGGTACTTTGCTGCCACTGATAGGACAGGTTTTCGCCAGTGACCGCAACGGTAAAGGTGGCAGTGTTTCCCTCGGTCACAGTCTGGGCTGTCGGCTGGGTCGTGATGGCGGGAGCATAAACAACTTCGCCGCCCGCATCGCCTGTTAGAGTGCCGCCGCTCTCCACATTGATGGTGCCGTTGTTGGTTAGCTTGCCATTACTGTTAAGAGAGGAACCATCCGGGATGGTCAGGCTCTCGCCCTCGCCAATCTTCAAATCCTCCTGCAAGGTCACATCGCCGTACACGGTGCCATTCTTGCCGTCAAAGACGATGCCGCCGCTGCTGTCCGCGCCGATCTGAATGTCAGTGCTGGAATCATCGCTGATCCCGCCATTTCGGGTGTCTACAATGGCATGATCGGTGACAGTCAGGCTGGTGGTAGCGCTGGTAACCCCATGTGATCCCACAACAAACTGTATCCCATCCCCGCTTGTGCCGCCGCTGGCGGTCAGGCTGCCGCCGTCGACGGAAAGAGAGATATTCGGGGAGCCGGTGGCATTCGCGCTGGACTGCACACAGACGCCGGCGTAGCCAGAATTGGTTTGAGTAGTCTTTGCCACGACAGACGCGTCGTTGATGGTAAGGGAGGCGTTGCCTGTTCCGCTTTTGACAAATATTCCGTAAAAAGAACCAGATACTTCCAGGCTGCCATTGTTTTCACCCGTAATAGTCAGGGAGGCGTCTGTACCATTGCTGTCCGCGCTTATCTCTGCATTCACATAAATCCCATAGTAGCCTGTGATGGTATTCTCGCCAATCAGTTTGATAGTCAGGGTAACTGATTGACCGTTGCTGCACTGAGCATAGATCCCGGCGCCATAAGGAACTGACCCGGTAGAAGTTCCTCCCTGAATCGTCGCGCCGTTCAGCGTCAGGGTTCCGTTGCCATCGTAATAGACATTGTAGTCATTTTCACTACCAGTTTCAAAGTTTCCTTCAGTAGTTGTTTTCCAATAGCCTCTCGCTGTAATTTGTGTCCGGCCCACCCAAAGTGTACCAGGCGCATCTTCTCCCGCCGCCAGCGCCGTGACGGGCAGCAGCCCCAGGCAGAGGGCCAGGACGATCAAGAGACTCAATATTCGTTTTCGCATACAGTTTGTCCTCCTTTTGTCGTTTCTTTCGGATATGATTTGGATACACAATCCCCGGATGACCCGGCTTGCGCCGCGCCCGCAGATGGCTGTCCGCGTTCCGTATGGATTCTGGTATCATAGATTCCTCCTTTTCCTATTATTGTAACCGAAAACAGACAAATTTGCAAGTTTTGGAGGGCTATTCTGCCGCAATCTCACGCCGCTTGAGATACCAAAGCGCGAGAAAAACAAAAACAATACCGTAGATCAGCACAGAGAGCAGGAAGGAAAACGGACGCAGTACCATCTGGGGGTTGTTGGCGCGCATGCCCAGACATAACAGCGAGTAGGGAAAGGCATAGCCCAGACCGCGTGCGGTGAACAAAAGACCGGCAATGCCGCCGATCAGAGCCAAGGCCACCGGCGGGGCAAAGGCACGGATGATGAGGCTCAAAAAGAGCTGTACCGCACAGACCGCGACCCCGCCCAGCGCACCATAGAGCAGCCACGAGAGCAGTTCGGGCGGTATGGGAGCAGAGAGCCCGGCGATTTTGCCGCTGAGCAGGAACAGCACCCCGATGCAGCCTTGTGCCAGTACCGACACCCCGGCAGCGAGAATCAGCTTTGCCGCATACAGATCGCGCACCGGTACCGGGGCGGTGAGAAAGCTGTTCCAGTTGTGGTCGGTGTGCTCGAGCCGCCATTGCCAGGAACAGAACACACCCAGCAGCGCAGGCAGAAAGAACATGGAGGAGAACAGCGTGTGCTGACTCCACAGACTGTACCATCCGTTTCCCAGCGCGTCCAGATTGCTTAAATAGTTCCCAGTTCCCAGAATTGCGGGAAAGATGGGCAGTACCAGAAAGGCCAGCCATACCGGGGAACGACGGCATTTTTGCAGTTCTGCATTCAGACAGCGAAGCAGCATGTCTCACACCTCCTTTTTGACAAACAGCGCCCGGCCTGCAATCAGGAATACCGCCATCCAAAGAAGCAGCAGAGCAACATCGGTCGCCGGAAGCGCATGCCAATAGAACCGGGTCACGCGCGTGGCTTTGTTCCAGTCCATAAAGACCAGCGACAGTAAACCGTAGTATCCCCAAGGCACGCACCGAACCAGAGCTGGTGGAAACAACATGGACAGGATGCCCAGAAAGCTGCCTGCAATGCCGCACACCAGCGCGGCGGCCTGATTGGCAAAGCGCAGAGATAACCCTTGCTGGAGCGCATAGACCATCATGGACACCGCCCAGGAGAGCAGGGTAAACAGTCCAAACCGACCCCAGGGAATCGCACCTTGAAAGCCCTGCGCGATGCCTACGCTCAGAAACAGCACCGAGCGGATGATGAGCAGGACGGCCAGTACCAGCGCACCCCAGACGAGCTTTGCGGTGTAGAGCTGACCGGGCGTGGCCATGGTTTCGAGCAGCTTCCATGTGCTGCCCTTGTGCTCGAGTTCACAGTTTCGGCTGGCCAGCGTGGCTACACTGAGCGGCAGGATGATGGCGTCTACCGTGGACAGATTGTAGAGCAGAAGCATCCAGCCCCACTTGAGATCCTCGGCGTCCTGCCGGGAGAAATACGCCGTCATCCAAATGAACTGCACGGCCAGTATGGCGGCACAGATCAGCACGATGTTCCGGCGACGGCACTTGTAAAATTCCAGTTTCAGCAGCGTCATAAGCTCGCCGCCTTTCCGGTCAGGTCGAGGAAGATGTCCTCAAGGCTCTTTTGCCGTTCTTCCAGCCGGACGATTCCCAGACGGTTGCCAGCCAGAAAACCGGTCAGCTGGGCGGCGACTTCGTCGGACAGAATGGGCAGGATGAGATAACCGTTTTCTTCCTCGCAGGGCACCGACTGTTCGGCCAGCAGACGGCGCGCGATGGCGTTGTTGGTGGTACGGAGCGCCAGATGGTGACGGCTTCTGCCGTGCAGCGCTTCCAGAGAGTCCTGAAATACCAGTTCACCCTCGCGAATGATTGCAACATGGTTGGCCATCTGGTCGATTTCGCTCAAAAGGTGACTGGACACCACTACGGTCATGCCGAACCGGCCGGGCAGGTCACAGATAAGCTCGCGCATCTCCTGAATGCCCGCCGGGTCCAGTCCGTTTGTGGGTTCGTCCAGAATGAGCAGCTTGGGATAGCCCAGCAACGCAGCCGCTAATCCCAAACGCTGTTTCATACCCAGCGAGTAATGAGCGACTTTCTTTTCCCGCTGACCGTCCAGCCGGACGATTTGCAGGACTTCCCGGATGTTTTTCTCGGGAATGCCGCGAAGCGTCTGGACAATGCGCAGATTTTCCTCGCCGGTCAGATGGCCGTAGTAGCTGGGACTCTCGATGAGACTGCCCACCTGACGCAGAACTGACAGACGGTTGCTGTTGTCCATATCTTTTCCCAGCACACGGATGCTGCCCGCTGTCGGACGCACCAGACCTAAGATCATTTTGAGCGTCGTAGACTTTCCGGCACCGTTGGGACCGAGGAAACCGTAGATACTGCCCTCGGGGACATTCAGATTCAGATGGGATACCCGCAGGGCGTTTCCGTATTGTTTGCACAGATCGTGCGTTTGGATAATGTTCATGACAAGACCTCCTTGCGCGTTTTATCATAGCGCACCTGCCTTACACATCCATGAAGCCTACCTTACGATTACCTGAAATTTCAGACGGGGCGGCTGGACGATGGGCAGGCTTTTTTCTATAATAGAGACAGAACAAAGCAAAGGAGGCCGAAAAATGGCCTATCAGATATTGATTGTGGACGACGAGCTCGCACTTCAGCGCATGGTGCAGGAGATTTTGACCCGAGCGGGTTATGCAGTTACCGCAGCCCTGTCCTGCACACAGGCGATGGAGCGGTTTTGTACGACCAAACCGGATGCAGTGCTGCTGGATGTGATGCTGCCGGATGGGGACGGGTTCTCGCTGCTGGGCAAGCTGCGGGAAATCCGGGATGTACCAGTGCTGTTCCTTTCGGCACGGGACGAGGACGAAGCACGGCTGCGGGGGCTTGGCCTCGGAGCGGATGACTACATCACCAAACCGTTTTTACCGCAGGAACTTCTGCTGCGCCTGCGCGCCGTGCTGCGGCGGGTCTATCGGGAGAAACCCGATGCGCCAAAATTGGGAGACACCGAGATCGACTGGGGCAAGGGGACCGTGCGACGGGACGGTGAGGAGATCGCACTCACGGCAAAGGAATTTGCCCTGCTGAAAAAGCTGTGGGAGGCACGGGGAAACATTGTGACCATAGATGCCTTGTGCGCAGCGCTGTGGGACGGGCCGCTGGTCGGATATGAGAATACACTCATGGTGCACATTCGCCGCTTGCGGGAAAAGGTGGAGACCGACCCATCCCACCCAAAGTTCCTGCTGACCGTGCGCGGCCTTGGCTACCGGCTCAAACGGGAGGAATTGCCATGAAGCTGCGCGGACTGCTCAAAGGCGTCATGCTGGTGACCGTGTCATCGCTTTTGATCGCCGTCGTGACCCTGTTCGGAATATTTGCCTTTGTCTACTACAATACGGTATATGGGCAGGATTGGAGCATTCCTGTGTCAAAACTGTCCGAAACCCTGACTTGGGACGGAACAGACTATGCCTTTACCGGTGAAGAGCTGCTGAAAGCCAACCAATGGGCCATGCTGTTGGACGAGACGGGACAGGTGGTATGGGAGTTTCGCAAGCCGGAGGATGTACCCGAACAGTATACCATCATCGATGTGGCAGTCTTTACGCGGTGGTATTTAAACGACTACCCGGTGCTGTGTCGGGTTCGAGACGACGGCTTGTTGGTGGCCGGTGCACCCAAGGGCAGCGTGTGGAAACACGACATGGCGATGAGCACTCAGACATTGCTCCAGACCCCGGCGTGGTTGATCGGATTTTTCCTGTTGGCGCTGGGCAGCGTGCTGGCACTTGCGTGGCTGGCGGTACGCCGCTGGTTTCGGCAAGATCAGCAGGTTCGAGATGCAGCCCGCTCAAACTGGATTAACGGTGTCTCGCATGATATCCGCACACCGCTCTCGGTGGTTATGGGCTATGCCGCACAGTTAGAGGACGCGAACGACTTGACAGCAGAGCACAAGCGGCAGGCAACGGCCATTCGGGCGCAAAGTCAGGTCATTCGAGACTTGGTGAACGACCTGAATCTGACCATGCGGCTGGACTGTGAAATGCAGGCGCTGCGCAAAGAGCGGTTGCAGCCTGCAGTCTTCCTGCGGCAGGTCGCCGCAGATTTTCTCAACGGCGGCATGGCAGAAGGATTTGACTTTGAGATGGAATTGCCGGAAAATGGGCTGCCAGACATCGAGGCCGACCCGTTTTTGCTGCGCCGTGCCGTGAACAACCTGCTTGTGAACTGCGTGCGGCATAACGCCCCCGGTTGTTCCATTCACTTGGGCGCCAGAGCAGAGGGGGGACAGCTCGTTCTCTGGGTCGAAGGCGGAACTGCGGATGGAACAGCACGAGCAAACGCACCTCAAACCTTGGAATCGGACGGCGGAGCTGCCCATGGTACGGGACTGCGTCTAGTGTCCCAGATTGCCGCGGCACACGGCGGCAAGGCCGAGTTCCACAGCGGCACGCCTTACCGATGTGAACTGTATTTGCCGGTGAAAAGATAGCCGTGCATCGAGCATAGGGCACCATTGACACAGGGGAGCAGATTGGTTATAGTAATGGTGACAGCAAAGCGAGGTGAGCACCGTGCAATTCGGGAAAATTTGCATTGCTTTGGGCTCCACACAAGTTGATACCATGAAACATTGTGCGGAGCCGTTTGGAAAATTTGATCTGTAACACCAGAAGCGCAGGGCAGAATCAGGCTGCCTTGGTTTTCTATACCCATTTTACAGGTTGATGACATGAAATTTGTATGTAAGGCCGCAGACAATGTTTGTTTGCGGCCTTTTGTTATGTCATCATGTGATTTTTCCAAACCATCCAGTCAAGGAGGACTGAAACATGAACAAAGCAAAAATTTATCCCCGCACGGGAGATGACCAGACCGTTTATCTGAATCAAGTTGTAACCAATCCGAATATTATCGTTGGCGACTATACCATGTACAATGATTTTGTAAATGACCCGACGGAATTTGAAAAGAATAATGTTTTATATCATTATCCCATCAATGGCGATCGTTTGATCATCGGCAAATTCTGTTCCATTGCCTGCGGCGCTAAATTTCTTTTTAATAGTGCCAATCACAGCCTGACCTCACTTTCTACCTACCCGTTCCCGATTTTCTTTGAAGAATGGGGACTCGAGCGGGCGCAGGTAGCCAGAGCTTGGGATCATAAGGGAGATATTGTGATTGGAAACGACGTGTGGATTGGATATGAGGCGGTTATCTTGGCCGGTGTGACCATTGGAGACGGGGCCATCATTGGAACCCGAGCGGTTGTGACAAAGGATGTTCCGCCCTATACCATCGTTGGCGGTGTCCCGGCAAAGCCGATTCGCAAGCGATTCCCTGACGATACCATTGCGGATTTGCTTGCATTG
Source organism: Butyricicoccus pullicaecorum DSM 23266 (assembly GCF_900167005.1). Taxonomy (GTDB): domain Bacteria; phylum Bacillota; class Clostridia; order Oscillospirales; family Butyricicoccaceae; genus Butyricicoccus; species Butyricicoccus pullicaecorum. Next base: position 25,031 of record NZ_FUXW01000019.1, on the reverse strand, counting down.
CGGTGGTGGGATTGGACGGAGGAACGCATTGCCGCGCATTTAGATGCGATTCAGTCCGGACAAATCGATCAAATCAAGTAAAGACGCCTTGCCTAATCTCAAAACTTTCTAGGACATAAAAAAGGCTCCCTCTGAAATTTTAGGTTTCAGAGGGAGTTTTCCGTAATCAGGCAATATTTTAAGATTCCGTCTCATAAGGCCAGGAATTGATACCGCCAAATTCATAGATGTTGGTATAACCAAGTTCGGCCAACGCAGAGGACGCAGTTTTGCTGCGGTTTCCGCTGCGGCAGTACACCAAAACCGTAGAGTCCTTTTCGGGAATCACAGCGGCAGCAGTGTCCTCGTCAATGGTTCCCACGGGAAGCAGGACAGCACCGGGAATGTGACCGCTGTCATATTCGTTCTGTTCCCGTACGTCGAGGACAATGACCTCTTGCGTGTCCATCATTTCCTTGGCTTTCTCTTGGGTGATCTGTTGGTAGGAATTGTCTGCTGCGCTGCCGCCGCAGCCGGTAAACAGCAACAGGAGAAAGAAAAACAGGGGTAGAATTCGCTTCATTTGAGTACCCCCAGAAGGTTGGATGCAAAGATTTTGTGTCCCTGTTCGGTGAAATGCACGCCGTCATAGGCAAGGGGAATGTTCCACTTTCCGGCATCGGCAAAACTCATGCCAAACTGCTGTGCGAGATCGTGACAGTATTGGGCAAATACCTTGGAATTATCAATGAGCTGCTGCGAGCTGACCCATTCTCCCAGAGCCAGAGACGGTGGTGCAATCAGTAAGACCTGCTTGGGGTCAAGCGTCAGACCGGAGAGAAACCGCATCAGCTTTTCCGAAGCTTCTTTCGGACTGCGCCCCTGAAGTAAATCATTCGTACCCAACATGAGGATGAGCAGATCGGTGTCTGCGGGAAAGTCGGGCGTCTCATGCGGAATTTCCCGACCGTTCTCGCCCATGTTGTAGACCGTCCATCCGGTTTCAGCAGCCAGAATATCCACCCAACGGCTGTCAGGCGTATAACGGCCACCGAACCAGGAACGGGGATCGTAGCCAAAGGTATTGGAATCGCCAAAGCAGATGACTTTCATGCTGCGGCTCCTTTCATGTTCTATAAATCTCGTTAGTGAGACAAGTTTGTGTGTTTATCATACAGCTTGTTCTGGGACTCTGTCAATGTGGAGAAGACCGAGAAAGGGTATTTTCATGTGACAGATAAGAATAGCATTAAATACTAAACCTATATAAATGATAAAAACTGGATAAAAAAGAAAATATTTTATTTAGGAACGCTTGCGGAACGCTTTAACGGTTCGAACGGAACACGTAACCGCCTATAATGAGAGCAATCTTCTGCCACTTGAGGAAACCGAGTTGCGCATACATTAAAATGCAGGTTAAAAAAGCAACGGAACATGCATATACGCAGAGACTGGCAAGGGTGAGCGGTCAACAGATAAATTTTCTTTTTGTCACACGATGCACTATAATTGGGATAGAAAGAGAATGGACGCGACCTATGAAAATAGACCGAATCTGTTGAAGATATTGTGAGGAGGCGTTTTTCATGACGCATCAAGAGAAGATATATCCGGTTCAGACTTGCGCTCGGGTTGAGTTTTGTAACAATCAGGGATTCGAGCTTGCGTTTATGGATGAATTTCTGGCCAAAGAACTGGGCTATGACAGCTTTGCTGATTTCCAGTACTGTGCAGGAAGCTTTCTGTTATTCTCCATACATCCGGATGACATCGCGGCATTTCAGGCATTTGTAAAAATACCTGCATGTCCAGAAGACTGGACGGGACGGCTGCGGTGCAAAGACGGTACATTTGCGTATTATCGAATGACAAACCAGCAGCTGCGGGAAGACGGTGGACGGAGGCTGGTTGTATGCGAATGCGTGCAAATGAAAGATACAGCACCGGCTGCGCAGTCCGCACAGTGCGCGAACGCAACAGATGAGAATATTTTCCTAAAACTTGCCGAGGATATTCCCTTAGGCATATTACGATGCCGATATGAGCGCAGTACACGTGCGCTGCATACATTGTTTTGCAACCCGCCTCTGTGTGCAATCACGGGGTATCCGATTGCGCAATGGCAGCGCGCAGACATGGATTGGATGAAGTCGATCGTATACAGCCAGGACCGTGCCTGCATTGCACAGGCGATGGGCAGTCTGCTTGGCGATGCGGACACGACACACTGTGAATTTCGGATTGTGCGCGGAGAAGAACATGCATGGATGCAGATGACTGTGCGGGTGACCGAACGCTGTGCAGATGGCCTAACCGCAGAGGCAGCGTTCTTGGATATCTCGCAGATCAAGCGCGCCGAGCAGGCGCTGTACCTGCAAAATTATTGTTTGGAGCGGCTGAACGAATCTCTCTTTTTTGGAATGATCGTCAAGGAAGTAGGGCTTGACCAGCGACCGCTGTATGCTTCGGAGAATATCAAATAACTGCTGCGGCGCTTGTTCCCGGAGGAAGATCAGCCATTTTCCTACGAGGATATCATTCATCCGGTAGACTGCGCGTATTATTCAGGACATTGCTCAATGGTGCAGGGAGGAACTGCCTGATAAATACGAGATCGAGTTCCGGCTGCACATGGGCGATGGAACCTATTTGTGGGTCAAAGGTATTGGCAAACGACTGAGTGATTTTTCCAAGAGTGCCTATCTGCTGGTCTTTGTGGATATCAGCAACCTCAAGGAAGCCGAGACCAAGCTGCGCATTCGGGAAGAAGAGTATCGCATTGCAGTGACGCACAGCAAAGATATCCTGATGCGATTAAACATCCAGGACGGCACGATTTACATTCCCGATGAGATCGCAAAGCGACACAATATTCCTGGTAAGATGGAAAATATGCCGTATTATCTGGTAGATAACGGCTGCATCCAGCCGGAGAGCGTCGCGGATTATCTGGAGTTCTACGAAAAGATTATGCGCGGTGAGAACTGCTCGGTGGAAGTCAAGTCCAAAGGATTTGGCCGATACTGGTGGTTTTTGGGTATTGCAACGGTCATTTTCAACGAGAAGAACGAGCCGGTGTCTGCGGTGATTTCGTTTTCCGATATTACGAAGCAAAAACAGCAGGATATCGAGTTTAAGGCGCTTCAGGAATCTGAGCAGCTGCTGGGAATCATCGTAGAAACCTCCACCAAACTCATTTTAAAGTATGATTTTGATACCGATGTGCTGATTCCGATTAGTCCGGTGTCTAAACAGGCATTTTCCCGTATTACGCATGCGCATCGTTCGCGCCAGCTGATTACCGAGCAGTACATTGCAGAAGAGAGCATCGCACAAGCGAGAGCGTTCTTCCAGCGCTTGCGCTATGGCACGCCGCGCGACACGAAACATTTCAAAGTACGTCTGCCGGATGGCGGATGGGCTTGGTATCACTGCACCTATGCGACCGTTTTCGCAGAAGACCACACCCCGCTTTACGCGATCATTTTCTGTGAGGATGTGACCAACAAGCGGCAGAGCGAACTTGCTTCTATGCGCTTCCAGAATTATACTCGTCAGGGCACCAAGGAAATTCTGTTTAATCTGGAATATAACCTGACCTTGGATACCTTTGAAGGGTATGAGGGACAGATTCCCGAACGGTATTTCAAAGACTTCACGACTTCTTATACCAAAGCGACAGAGAGAATGTGTCAGGACATCTTGCCGAAATACCGCGAGATGTTCATGGAATGTTTTTCGCGTGAGAATCTTCTGGAAGGGTTTGAGAAAAATCAGAGTTATGGAACGAAAGAATTTCAGATTGCCTACCATGATGGGGAGACAATCTGGATTCGAGCGTTTTATCAGATTTTGAAAGACCCCTATACATCATCGACCAATGTCTGGATTTCCTGTCTGGATATCAATGAAGAGAAGCGTTCTGAGATTCGGCTGCTGGAAATGGCACGACTGGATCTGGTAACGGGAGCGTATAATCGCACAGCGTTTATAGATTACGTGACCGAGCGGTGCAGTTCGCCGGAAGGCGGGCTCAATCGTGCGATGATTCTGCTGGATGTTGATGGTTTTGGAAAGGTCAACCATACATTGGGTCATGTGTATGGAGATACTGCGTTAAAAGACATTGCGCAGACATTGAAAGTTGTGGTCGATAAGGAAGATATGGTCGCGCGCATCGGTGAAGACGAATTTGCGATTTATGTCAACGACGTATCGGATATTACGATGGCCAAAGAGCATTTTCGGATTATGATTGCAGCGGTGTACAGAGAATTGCAGCAGGGCGTTAAGGTGTCGATCAGTGCGGGCGTTGCATTGTTCCCGCGAGATGGCAAGGACTTTCAAACGCTGTATGAAAAAGCCGATCGTGCACTGTATCAGGCCAAGGTAACCGGCAGAAACAAGTATGTAATTTACGATGAGTCCATGCAGGAGATCGCCGAGCGCTCGGTGATTACACCGATTGAGCAGCCGATCTTTGTCAATGACGGCGTATACATTCGTACATTTGGCTATTTTGAAGTTTTCGTCAACGGAGAAGCGCTGTTAATCCATAATGCCAAAGCAAAAGAACTGCTTGCACTGCTCGTTGATCGACGGGGTGCTTATGTGTCTCAGGGCGACATCATATCCTGCTTGTGGGAAGATGAATCGGTCAATAAAGTGACGCTGGCTCGTGTGAGAAAGATCGTTATGATTCTCAGAAATACCCTGAAAGAGTATCATCTGGAAGACCTGATTGAGCCCAAAAAGGGCATGCGGCGTTTGAATACGACAAAAGTGCGGTGTGATCTCTACAATTACCTGTCCAGAAAACCGGAATATGCACATCTTTTCAAAGGGGCGTACATGGTCAATTATAGTTGGGGAGAGTTGACAATCGACGAGCTGGAACGCGGCAACTGACCAGCAGAGAGAGGTCAATCATCAAAGAAACACCGAAGTTCATAAGGAGATTGAGAAAAGACGGCACAAATCATCTGATACTGTAAACAGAACAGGCATATCGTTGGTTTTCTGGGAAAGGAGGCTGATCTATCGGTCAGCCTCTTTTTTTATAAGAAAAAATACCCAAGAGCGGGAAATTTACCGATTTCAGGACATGGAAGGAGGGGAGAACTTTGCGGGAAACACTGTATGATTTCTGTATCCGAACCGGACAGCAGACTTTGCTGCAAGAATGGGACGCTGAGCGGAATGCACCGCTGACACCCAAAGATTTAAGTTATGGCAGTAAGAAAAAGGTCTGGTGGAGGTGTGCGCACGGTCATGTCTGGCAGGCGATGGTGACAATTCGTACCGCCAATCACAGCGGCTGTCCCTATTGCAGCCACCAGCGCCCGTAGCCGGGAGAAAATGATCTGAAAACACTGTATCCGCATATTGCAGCCGAATGGCATAGCGAGCGAAACGGAGATTTACGTCCTGAGCATGTATTGCCGGGCAGCCGGAAAAAGGTGTGGTGGATTTGCAAGCATGGTCATGTCTGGCGGACAATGGTGAAGTCACGGGTGCAGGGATGCGGCTGTCCGGTTTGTTCCAATCGCAAGATCATACCATCAGAAAACAGTTTGGCGGTCACCCATCCCGCATTGGCTGCCCAGTGGCATCCGTCCAAGAATGGGACGCTGACACCCTTTGATGTGGTTGCAGGGTCGCGAAGAAAGGTGTGGTGGCAGTGCGCCCATGGCCATGCTTGGCAGGCAATTGTCGTTTCACGTGCACATAGCGGTGCCGGATGTCCGGTCTGTGCCGGGAAAAAAGTTGTGCCGGGAGAAAATGACCTGGCAAGCCAGTTTCCCAAAATCGCTGCACAGTGGGACATGGAAAAGAACGCACCGCTGACACCAGAAATGGTGACGCGATACAGCAACCGCTGTGTCTGGTGGCGATGTGAAAAGGGGCATTCCTGGAAGACACCCGTGCGTACTCGAACCCATGCCGCCTGTGGCTGTCCCTATTGTGCGGGCCGCAAAGTGCTCAAAGGGTTTAACGACTTGTTTACCTGTATGCCAGAGATTGCAGCCCAGTGGCATCCAACCTTGAATGGAACGCTCACGCCGTATGATGTGACCCATGGCAGCAAGAAAAAGGTCTGGTGGATTTGTGAGCAAGGACATGTCTGGTGCGCAAGTATTGCTTCACGAACGGGAGGGAAGCGATGCGGCTGTCCGGTTTGTGCCGGGAAGGTCAAGGCACAAAAACAAGCCTATTATGCAGAAATGATTGCAGAACATAAGAAAAATGACAGATAAATGAAAAGTTGGCCTTAAAGGAGGAATATTTTTTGCATCTAAAACGATTACTTGCAAGTATAACGATGTTTATTATGCTGGTAACCGGTATGCCGATACAGGCATGCGCAGCTTATGACGCTGGAACGAGTGAAGTCCAGCTTGGAGAAACAAAGGACATCATTGCGCAGAGCGGAAACTGGGTTGTATACCATGAATGGGCGTCAGAAAATCCCGATATCGCCGAGGCTGTGATGAATTGGGGCGGAAAGTCTGCTTCGGTAACCGGACATAAGCTTGGTGAGACAACGGTCACGCATCGTTATCGTACGACTATTTTTAGTAGCTGGAGCGAAGAAAAATGGCGTGTTACCGTGACAGAGCCCCGTGCTAAGTTTTTTATTTTAAAAGCGGCAGGAATTCAACCGGGAAGCAGCGGCGATCAAGGACAGTTTAACTACTATCCGAACGCCAGCGATACGATAGCGGTTGGAAATGATACATATACGGAGCAGACTGGCTTGCCGGGATTTTTGACGGTGGAAGGCTATCGAAGAGTGCCGAATGTGGGAGATGAATATTTCGCATTGGGCGAAGAGAATACCACCATGCAGGAGACCATGATCCGTGAACCGGCTCGTCAGATTATGGACGCCCTGTACCAAAAGGCAGGACTGCAACCGGAACAGACGATTGTGTGGTATGCGATTAAGAAACTGGATGATGGCTATCATGTGGATGGATATGTCAGCAACATACCAGTTGACGTGATATATCATCGAAATGCACCGGTTTTCCAGCCGGATGATGCCGAGGATACATATATTGATGAAGTTTTGACTTCTCCAACGTATCACATTCGTTCGCTGGAAGATTGTGCATTTACAGCGCCAAAGGGTTACCGGTTTACGGGATGGAAGCTCGAGACAGGAACGACATATCAGCAAGGGGAAATCTTCTCGCTCAGTCATGGAGTCACTTTTACAGCACAGTGGGAAGAAGCACCTGATTTGCCGGTAAATGAAGGCGGTGCAAGTGACTATGTGGTTGCAGAGACACCTGAACCCATAGAACCGGATGCCGCAACGCAGGGCACAGCAACGGTCAAAGTTTACAGAGACGGAACCTATCTTGCCGATCAGAGTTTTTCCATTCAGTTTGCAGGCCAGAGCGCCAATATTCGTTTTTCGGCGCGTGATACTGTTTCTGGTGAACAGATCGGAACGGACTATGTGCTCAGCAGCGCGGCAGTCATGCGAGCGGAGGGAACACAGCCGGACACAGAGATTGAACAGCTTGACTATATGGGTTCGGGCGCGGTCACGAGGCTGCATGACGGCGATACCCTGTATTTGCTGTATTCGAGTACGTTTACGGTGAACGGTACGGTAGAAATCGATGGGAATACCGTTGATTTTGAGCGTATCCGTAAGGAAAATTCCGATCAGAACCGTAAATTCATTGATTGGCTGGACCGACGCTATGTGATGAATTATGGATTGGGCACGGGAACGGCTGCTATTGTATACGGCGGTGACCCGGCTGATTCCAGATTGATTGCGAAAGACACGCAGCCGCCGTTTGATACCGATGTAGACTTGGGAAGCGGACAGCTGCTGACCGAAGTCACAATCGGGTCAAAGACATACACCTTGGAAGAAAAGAAATTACAGATACGCAGTGGAGATAGCTATGAGACCGTCCTGTCCGGCGCAGAGGAAGAACATATCGACTTAGATCAGTCGGACTATCTGAAAAAGCGTTCAGGTGATTTGCGCGTGATCGAAACGGCGATGGCGCACGATTTTGTGTTTGATCTGAAGATTCAAGCTCGACCAAAGGCGGAAACCTTTACACTGTATGCCGGGTTTGCAGATGATGGTGCAGGTTTATCCGCGCAGCAGCTGGATGAATATGCGAAAGATGGTGTTCACATCCAGCCAGGGTGGGAACAGCTGGACTTGGTCAAGGGACAGCCACATTCGGTGGAATGGATTGCACCAGACGGCTATGTGATTACCGGATATCAGGAAAACGCGACGGCACAGGTAACCAGCCTGCTCCATGACAATCAGGGCGTTGCCCGATTCCGGTATGACACCACGGGAACGGATGAGACCACCGTCCATATTACTGCATATTTGGCTGCCGATCACAATGGAGACCTTGTCCCTGATGTAGCGCAGGTGCGCTTTACTTACCAGTCAGCCGATCTGAGCAAAGGCAGTTTGATTGGCAATATGGATGAATACGTAAACAAGCAGGACGGCACAGCACATCCGCATGCGATTCCGCAGCCTGTGGCACAGCCCGGATATGTGTTCGCCTATTGGCAGACGGATGATTTAACAGACCCGGATATTGCAATGGGAACGTTCCGAGCAACGGCATACACCAAGGATACCGTGTTTACTGCGCATTTTGTTCCAGATCACAACCATGATGGCATCGCGGATGGACGCCAGGTCTTTGTGCGTTATGTGAGTGCTGACACAGAGTGTGGCACGGTGCAAGGAACAGATCAGGTCATCAATCTGGGCGAAGCAGCACCGTGGATACAGGTACAAACTGTGCCGGCAGAGGCGCAGGCGAAGGATAGCTATGTATTCGATCACTGGACGGTCGATTATGGGGATCGGACGCTGTCGGATGGACAAGTATTGGGCGTTCAGACCTTCGATCGGGTTGCAGGTGGAACGGTTATTACCTTTACAGCACATTTCAGACCCGAGCAAGTCTATCAGCTGACGTTTCAGACCGCATACGGTACGATTGCCGGCGGTAGCCAGTTTGTCATGGACGTGCAGGAGCGAGCATTAGAGCCGGGGCATGCATATGTGCCCAGACTTCCGGTAAATGTCGTAATTGACGCACCTGAAAATATGGTCTTTCTGCACTGGTCGCAGGAAGATCCGCAGGATAAAGTCTATCGCGAGAGTGAGGAAGCAATTCCAGAAGCCTGCAATGTCGTCTTTTTTGACAGTCGGATGACGCAAACGCTCTATGCGGTATGGGCTGCTGACAGCAACCGGAACGGAATTCCCGATACAAAGGAAGCGCGATACAGAGTAACGTATGCTTGGAGCGGACAGCCTGCACAGGCACAGCTTCCGCAGGATTCCAAAACTTACCTCGCGGGTGCTATGGTGACTTTGGATACCAGATACCGTGCACGGACAGTCATTCGTGCCGAGAAAGATAGCGTGCCGGGAATCTATACATTTTCGGGCTGGGATGGAATTGGCGAGCGGGAAGAACAAATCAAAATGCCCGCTCATGATTTGGTTTTGCAGGGAAGCTGGCAGTTTGAAGCAGACCGCAACGCAGATGGCATTGCCGACACCCGTCAGATTGTGATTCGTTATCTTTGCCGTGAGGATGCGTACGGCAAAGTTGAACAGTCGGAACAAATTCTGACTTATACCCCGGAAGAGATTGCAGCTGCTGGACGAGGCGAACTGCCCGAGAGACAGCTGGCAGCGCGAGCGATTGCTGGTGAGAACGGACGTTTTCAGGGCTGGAGCAGCGATGGTCTGGGCAAGCAGCTCTGGCCTAATGGCGAAGTGCTGGACATCCCGGTGAAACTGGGAGTCGATCAGCTGGGACAGACCGTTACTGTCACCGCACATTTCACAGCACGCACTGGCGGCGGTGCACGCCATCCGGAAGCGAACGATGCAGGTAAAGACGGCAACGATGGAAAAGAAGACAAAACCGAGATCGACAAGGAAGTCGCTGACATTCCGGATGATGTGGCGGCACATGGTGTGGCAGCTCGAACTCTGTGGCTGAACACGAAAGATCATTATGCTTATCTGATCGGCTATGCGGAGGATGGCACGGTTCGGCCCAATGCATCCATCACCCGGGCCGAGGTCGCGACGATTTTCTTCCGCCTGTTAACCGATGAAGCCCGGGATCAGTTCTGGATGACATCGAACAGCTTCTCGGACGTTTCGCCCAAAGACTGGTATAACAATGCAATCTCGACGATGGTGAATTTGGGTGTAATCTGTGGCTATGAAGATGGAAGATTCCGCCCCAATGCCAAGATCACCCGCGCGGAGTTTGCAGCCATCGCGACACGGTTTATGAACGGAGAAGATACTGCGGCACAAGACCTGTTTGCAGATATCATGCATCACTGGGCATGCCGGGACATCAATATCGTGGCTGCTGCCGGCTGGGTGCATGGCTATGAGAACAATGTCTTTGCACCTGATCTCGCCATGACACGTGCAGAGGTTGCGACGGTGATCAACAACATGCTGGGACGCAAACCGCACGCGGATTACATGCTGGATGGGATGACCAAATGGCCGGATAATCCCCGAAACGCATGGTATTATGAGGCCATTCAGGAGGCCACAAATTCACACGATTATACCATGACCGATGACCATGAGGTATGGACAGCGCTGCGGGACAATATAGACTGGGCTGCTGCGGAAAGAGACTGGACAAACAGACACCGCGCAGGCAGTGGGGGATGAAGCAAATTCCAGAACGGATGAAATCTGATTTTCCGAAGGAGGGATTGCTGCGACTCATCCTGCTGCGGCAGTGAAGTTCTGGTTGCTGAAATTGAATTGATAGGAGGATATAATGTATGAAGAAAAGATTTTTATGGTTGCTCTTGGCATTCAGCCTGCTCACATCACAAGTTTGCTCAACCGTTGCGTATGCAAATCTTGTGGTCGATGTGGAGACGGTTGACGTGCCTGATGTGGGCGGAGAGACTGCACCACCAAGCGTGCCGATGACCGGTGTTGAACTGGAGACCGAAGGGAAGCACACGGAGACAAGCACAACACCCCAACCGGAAGACAGCGTGCAGCCAACAGCAGATCCTCAGCCTGAGGACGCTGCTGAGCCGGTTGAGAATGCATCTTCCAGCGAAATTTCGGTCGATAGCTATGATGCATTGATCAAAGCAATCGACCAGATTAACGCGGAAACAGATGATGCGGGAAAGAAGTATGTCATTTCGATCACCGATGACTTTGTATGCCGGTCCAAGCAGGTTGATATCAGAAAAGATATTACGATTTTGGGCAATGGACATACCCTCACCTTTGAAGATCGGGGAGACGGTTCGCTGCTGCAGTTCCAGATGCGTACCGGCGGCACGCTGTCGCTCGGTATGCCGGACGACGGTGCACGCAATGAGCTGACCTTTGACGGTGAAGGTCATTACAGAGCATCTGCGTTTTTAACCGTTGGAAGCCTGTCATATAAGGAAAAAGGTGAGCTGAATATTTATGACGGTGTGACAATTACCGGCCTTCAGGGCGTTCCGGGTCAGCCTGGCTCGACCATCCTTGTCGAAAACGGCGTCTTCAACATGTATGGCGGAAAAATTAGCGGAAACACGAAAGATTCGGCGATTCCAATTGCTGGAACCATTGCGCACTATAACCCTGGTGTTGCGAACATTACAGCAGAAATCAACCTGTATGGTGGAGAGATTATCGGAAACACACAGAAGTACTCGACAAGTGCATATTATGCAGGCGCTGTTATGATGATTGTAGCGGGAAATCCGGCGGGCAGTTCGGCTGCTTTTCGCATGACCGGCGGTACAATCGCGGATAATGACAGCAGCACGCGGGGTAAGGCTGGTGGTGTGAATCTATACGGCTCAGCGGTTCACGGCACAATCTCCGGCGGACAGATTGATCGTAATACAGCCTATGAGGGTGGCGGCATCTGCGTTGGAAATGGAGCAACGCTTGATATCACGGGAGGCAGCTGCACAGGCAATAAAGCGTTAGATGGTGCGGGCATTTATGTCGGCAGAGATGCAAAAGCTAATCTGAAAAACTACCGTATCGCCGATAATGTGGCAGAAAATGATGGTATTCCGGGGAATGGCGGTGGTATTTCTGTTTATTCTCACACGGATATCACTCTGGAGGCGTGTGAAATTTCGGGAAATACAGCGATCGATATGAGCTCTTTCCCCCATGGGAGAGGACACGGCGGTGGAATTTATACATCGAGCGATACGAATGTTATTATTAAAAAGTGTACGATCTCTCGAAATACAGCCAACGTAGGCGGCGGCGTTTTATTCGGTGGAAGTGCAAGCATTCAGAACAGCGAAATTTCGGGCAATAACGCAGGAATGGGAGGCGGCGTTCATGTGTCTCAAATGTGGAAGAGATATGACGTTGCACTTCGAATGAACGACACAAAGATTTCAGAAAATACGGCGGTCATGGGTGGCGGCCTGTACACTGACCAAGGCGTTGTGATAAATGGCGGTGAAATATCGAACAACAAGAGTATTCGTGATGACACTGTGCCGGACCTTCAGCCTTGCGGCGGTGGTATTGCGATTCATTTGAGCAACTCGAATTCGGTAATCGGTTCTTCGGACGCGGAAGCCGAGCCGGTACGTATTTTTGGCAACCAGTGCGAAGGCGATGGCGGCGGCCTGTATGTGTTTCAAATAAGAGGAGACAAGGAAAATATCCTCGTGCAGAACACAGAAATCACGCAGAATCAGGCGAACAGCGCAGCAGGCGTATGTATTGCAGGTGCTGAAGTGACGCTGAAAAACGCTTCGGTTACGCAGAATCACAGCACCAAGACCCCGGCAGGTGGTATTGCAGTGCGAGGCGCACATGATTACTTTTTCGGACCTGTTTCGCCGGGTGCGCTCAAGCTTGCGGATTAGGTGACGGTTTGGGATAACAGCGCGGTTGGTGCAGACGGAGTGTCCGTCCACAGTAACGTATATTTGGCGCAGAATGATGCGAAGTACGCCGATAACGCACCGGTGAAAATTACTGTTGCGGGAAAACTGGACGAGGCAAGCAAAATCGGCGTGACCGAGGAGTGTGCAGAAGCAATTAGCTATGCATTGGAGCAGAATGACGCGCCGGTACCGTCGCCCAATTTTACGACGGGATTGGCTGCGAACTATGCGCCTGATGCCATGCCGCTGCACCTCTTCAAGAGCGACAATCCGGCGTACATGGTAGACGCCAGCGAGGATAAACAGGAGGCACGACTGGTCAAAAAGACAACGCATACGATTACCTTTGATGCAAATGGCGGAGTGGTCAATCCTGCAAGTGCAGAAACCGAAAGCGACGGAACGCTATCGGTACTGCCTACACCGACGTATGATGGCTTTACGTTTGTTGGTTGGTTTACGGCACCGGAACAGAGTACAAAGGTGGATACCAAACATCAGTTTACACAGGATGCTACGATCTATGCACACTGGGAAGCAAAGCCGGAGACGGAAAATTTGGACAATAAAGATCCGAATGGCGGCACGTCAGAAGGTGATAAGCCTACGGGTGGCAATACCAAACCTGACCAGCCAGCAAACCCGGGCGGTGGTGCGTCTCATCCCGAAGCACCAAACACGAAACCCAAGACCGAGAAATCGAAGCCCAAGAAGGAGACTTCTGAGCCGGAGACCAAGAGAGACGCGCACATTGCCGATCCGAATGATACCGGTATTTCCAAGGTGTTCGACACCGAGCATCATAGAGCCTATATGATCGGATATGATACGGGCTTATTTGGACCGGAATCTAATATTACCCGTGCGGAGGTTGCACAGGTATTCTATAACCTGCTGCTCGAGCATAAAAGCGATCTATCGGTGCAGTTTTCCGATGTCACGGTACAGGCGTGGTATTATAACGCGGTTGCAGAGTTGACGAAAAACGGTGTCATCCGAGGCTATGAGGATGGAACCTTCCGCCCGGATCAGGTAATTACTCGTGCGGAGTTTACTGCGATTGCGGCTCGTTTTGCCAAGATCAGTACCGATCGAACGGTTGACTTTTCCGACGTATCTGTAAATATGTGGTATTATGATGCCGTTCGGACGGCAGTAAGCTATGGATGGGTAACGGGATACGAAGACGGAACCTTCCGCCCGGAACAGTCTATCGCTCGCGGTGAGACTGCGACTATTGTCAATCGCATGTTGGCGCGCATCCCTGATCTGAACGCCATCGATCAAGGTGCCGGAACCCGTTTTGCAGATGTTGGTTCTGGTTACTGGGGCTTCTACGAGGTAACCGAGGCAACGACCAATCATGAATATACTCGATCGTCCAATACAGCACGAGAAGTGTGGACGAGTTGGGAAAGCTCCAAGGCTTCGTAAAAGCTTGAAAGCTAACATATAAGTACATAAAATAAACATAAGAGAACCCGCCGCAAAATAAACCTTTTGCAGCGGGTTCTTTGTCACGTTTGATGCCTTATGGCATCAATTTCTTGGTCTGAATCAGCCGTTGGAAGCCAGATTCTGCTCGTAAGCCTCGATCATCTTCTTGAACGTGTGTCCCATGCGAAGCGTGAAATACATACGCCGCGACCGCACGGCACCGGGGCACCAGAGTGAAGTGCAGTATCAGACTCAGGTTGTGCTCTAAGTGCTTTCTGAGCAGAAGCGAGGCGAAAACCCATCCAGCATAGAATACGCACGTGATTGCATCTAGAAAAGAAGTTTGTGTGGAGAAGGAGAACAGCTTCTTTTGTGTAAGAGAATTATGAGCGGGCTGTGTCTGAGCCTGATAGATGGGCTAACTGCTCAAAGTCGTCAATCATGGATTGCAGGGTGATTCTTTCCATGGTTTGCTGAATGGAATCTTCAATTTTTTGGTAAGGTGCCTTCAATACCTGACGAATATTCTGCGCTATGGGGCAGGGGCGTTTTTGGCAGGGGTGAATTCCGATGATGGAGGACATGCCATCCGGCTCCAATGCGGAATAGATTTGGTATAAGGTAATCTGGGATGGGTCGGCGCACAGTTTTGCACCACCCGTTCCGCGAGGTACTGTAATCAGCCCCGCCTTTTTCAGCGCGCTGAGGATGTTGCGGATCACAACGGGATTGCTTCCTGTACTTTCGGCCAAAAGATTACTGGTTACCTTGGCAATTCCTTTCGCTTCATGGATGAAAATCAGGCAGTGAACTGCAACAGAACATTTCATACTGATCTGCATAAATACGCGATATCCTTTCAAAGCAAATATACTTGCAACATGATGTAACTCTTGACATTACATCTATGAGGTGATAAACTGAAGAAGATGTAATTCGATTGATTACATCTAATATTTTATCGGTTCGTATGAAAAAAAGCAAGAGAGATTCCATAGAAATGAATTCCATGCAGAGAGGTCTTATATGAAAGCAGTTCAGATCAAAAGCTATTCAAAAGCAATCAATACAATCCTGAGCAACATCCCCAAACCCCAGATTTCAGATTCCGAAGTACTGATTCAGATAAAGACAGCGGCGGTTAATCCGGTGGATCTGCGGATTGTGACGGGGGAGGAGTGAAAACAATGAAATTGTCAATTCCCGTTGCAGAAACCATTCAAAAGCGACATAGTGTCCGTACTTATGAGAACAAGCCCTTGCTGCCGCAGGATCGGGATGCGCTGCTGGAGTGTATGAAGCAGCTGGACAATCCCTTTGGGGCATCGGTTCATACATACATCATCGATCAGAAGCTGAAGGCAGATGGTGAAAAGCTGGGAACATACGGCATCATCAAGGGAGCGAATACCTTCCTTGGCGTTTCCATTCCGAATATAGAGCTGGCGCCCTTGGCAGCCGGATATGAATTTGAAAACCTGATCCTGCTTGCCACGCATAGGGGACTGGGTACGGTGTGGTTAGCGGCGACCTTCAAGCGGGACGGCTTTGTTTTTGCCATGAAGATTCCGAGGGACGAACTGCTTCTGGCAATTTCACCGGTAGGGTATCCGGCCGCCAAGCGCAGCCTGACCGAAACGCTGATGCGCTCGGCCATGAAGTCATCCTCTCGAAAAGCGTGGAAGGAACTGTTTTATCAGGCTGATTTTCGCACGCCGTTGACCGAAGATCTGGCGGGAGATTATGCCCAGCCGCTGGAAATGGTGCGGTTAGCGCCCTCAGCCAAAAATGTTCAGCCTTGGAGAGTGCGCAAAACCCAAAACGCTTATCATTTTTATGTCGATTATAAGTCTGGATTGTCCAAAGAAGAAGAGATTATAAAGCAGGTAGATCTTGGTATTGCCTTGTCTCATTTCCATCAGACTGTGTTGGAGTTGGGACTGACCGGAGTCTTTGAACAGATGCCCCAGGAAGATGTAAAGATTCCTGAGAACATACATTACATGATTTCCTGGCGTATTGGCGAATAAAAAGGAGGATGTTCTGATGAAGCTGTATGACATTGTGTTTAGTCCCACGGGCGGAACGAAAAAGGTAGCGGATTGCTTAATAAATGCATTGGAGGGAGAAGCGGCCACCGTTGATTTGACCGACAGTAAGCAGAATTTTGATGCTGTTTCTCTGACAAAGGAAGATGTCGCGGTCATTTCTGTGCCGTCTTACGGTGGACGTGTTCCCGCTGTGGCAGTAGAGCGGTTGAGCATGGTACACGGCAACGGTGCCCGCGCCATTTTGGTTTGCGTCTATGGTAACCGTGCTTATGAGGATACGCTGGTAGAGCTGGAAGATGCCGCAAAGCAGGCTGGTTTTCAGGTGATTGCGGCAGTTGCCGCCATTGCGGAACACTCCATTGCTCGACAGTTTGCTGCCGGTCGACCGGATGCACAGGATGCAGCACAGCTTTCTGATTTTGCCAAACAGATTCAGTGCAAACTTTCTGCGGCAGATGGTTCGCAACCTGCAATTCCCGGCAATCGTCCGTACAAGAAAGCCGGAGGTGTCGGCATGGTGCCCAAGGCAACCAAAGCGTGCAACAACTGCGGTGTGTGTGCAGCAGCGTGCCCCGTACAGGCGATCGACAAGGAAAATCCGAAGAAAGTGGATGAGAAGGCGTGCATCTCCTGCATGCGCTGCATTGCTGTATGTCCGCAGAATGCTCGCAAGCTCAATCCTGTCATGCTCTCTGCGGCCAGTCTGATGCTCAAGAAGGTTTGCTCTCAGCGGAGGGAATGTGAGCTGTTTCTTTAAAGCACCTGTCAAATCACTATAGATGAAGAAAGCAGACGGATTCTGTGTCCGTCTGCTTTTTTTAGAGTCGGTTGCGGTCTTTATATATGCACGTCATAAATAAATGAAATGCACGATAGCTGATACGGTTAAATTATATCTTTTGATTTCCAGCAGACCATACATGGGCATTTTTTGCGGCGGCTGCCGTATTTTGTGCCATAACACCTACCAGCGGATGCGGGACATAGAGCTCTTCCAGATAGGTGCATTCTTCCGGGGTGAGTTCTAAGTCTACGGCTTTGGCAGCACCCTCGATGTGGTGAAACTTGGTAGCTCCCACCACGGGGGCAGTCACTTTCGTGAGCAGCCAAGCCAGAGAGATTTCTGTCATGGAGACATTGTGCTGATCGGCCAGTTCTGCGACGCGCTGAAGGATGAATGCATCCTTGTCTGCCATGCTGTCGTACTTCAAGCGAGCGTAGTCATCCTCTTGGAGCCGCTTGGAAGTCTCGCCGGGGTGCTTGGACAGCCGGCCACCGGCCAGAGCACTATAAGGTGTCATAGCGATATTTTCTTCTCGGCAGAAGGGAGCCATCTCCCGTTCCTCCTCGCGGAAGATCAGGTTGTAGTGACTCTGAACGGAGACAAATTTGGCGAACCCCTCCCGCTCGGCGATGGCGTTTGCCTTGGCAAGCTGCCATGCGAAGCAGTTGGAGATACCAATATACCGAGCCTTGCCGGTTTTGACCGCATGGTTCAGGCCTTCCAAGATGTCATAGATGGGTGTCTGATGATCCCACATATGATAGATGTACAGATCTACATAGTCCATGCCCAAGTTCTGGAGACTCTTGTCCAGAGACCTGCGGATATGCTCCTGCCCGCTGACACCCGCCTCGATTTCCTCGTTTGTACGGGGCAGAAATTTAGTGGCGACAACTACCTCGTCCCGCTTGGCAAAGTCCCGCAGGGCGCGGCCGAGATACTGCTCACTGGTACCGCTCTGATAGGCGATGGCGGTGTCGAAAAAGTTGACGCCCAACTCAAGACCGTGCTTGATAATCTGCCGGGAATGTTCTTCGTCAATTGTCCAGGTGTGCTGACCATTTGCAGCATCTCCAAATCCCATACAGCCCATGCAAATGCGTGAGACGTTCAAATCGGAATTGCCTAGCTTTGTGTATTTCATGTCGTTCACCTCTTGCTGATTGCAAATTTATCATACCATGACCGTTCAGAAATATCGAATACCTATTGTCTATTGTCAAAAATAAGGTTTAGGCATTTTTGAGATTGTCGGCTGTATTGGCCTATGATAAAATAAAATATTAAAGGAGGGATCGTATGGAACTGCGAGTTTTGCGTTATTTTTTAACCGTAGCACAGGAGGAGAACATCACAAAAGCGGCGGCGTTGCTCCATGTGACCCAACCCACGCTCTCACGGCAGCTGATGCAGTTGGAGGAAGAACTAGGCGTTAAGCTCTTTCGGCGCGGTCAGTATCGGATTATTCTGACCGATGCCGGAATGCTTTTGCGGCAGCGGGCGCAGGAGATCGTGGAACTGGCCGATAAGACGAAGCGGGACTTTGCGCAGTCAGAGGAAGAATTATCCGGTGAAATCGCCATTGGATGCGGTGAAACCCAAAGCATGACATTCCTCTCTCAGCATATTCGCTCATTCCGATTGCTTCATCCAAAGGTGCAGTTTCGTATTTACAGCGCCAATGCGGACGATATCAAAGAGCGCATGGAAAAAGGCCTGCTGGATATGGGACTGCTAACAGAGCCGGTGGATATTAGCAGATATGCGTTTTTGCGTCTGCCGCAGAAAGATCGCTGGGGCGTGTTGGTGCCAAAGGACTCGGCTCTAGTGAAAAAAGAGGCCGTTACTTCTCAGGACCTGGTGGGTGTACCTCTGCTTCTGAGCGGACGGGAACAAGTTCGAGGTGAACTGGCCAACTGGTTTGGGGAGGACTATGGGCGGGTTGAGGTGGCTGCTACCTTCAACCTGATTTTGAATGCTGCAAATATGGTCAAAAATGGTGTGGGCGTAGCACTGTGCTTTTATTTAGAGAACATCTCCGATGCACTGGAATTTGTCCCTCTGTCCCCAAAATTGGAGACAGGAACGGTGTTGGCTTGGAAAAAGGACAAGCCACTCTCTCCTGCGGTAGAGCAATTCTATCAACATATCAAAAATACAGATTGAGCATTTCTGTTTACTCAAAATAGGTATTCGACATGCTAGAGACCTTGTTTTAAAATGTAGGTGTCCTGAACGGGAGCCTACATTTTTTCTTTAGGAGCGAAGATATGACCATTCAAGAAGCAAGCGACCGCTATCAGATTCCCATGAATATCTTGAAAGAGTATGAGAGCTGGGGCCTGTGCGGGGCGGTGAAAAATGTCATGGGAGCATGGCAGTACGATGATGAGGATTTGGAACGCCTGAGCCTCATTATGACCCTCCATGATATCGGGTTTACGACAGAGGAAGTGGAGACCTATATGCGTCTGGCCTTGGAACAGAAGGGCAGCGAGCGGGAGCGCCTTCGGATGCTCAACCGCAAGCGAGAATTCACATTGGATGAACTCCATTTCCGGGAACGGCAGCTTCAGCGGCTGGACTATCTCCGACACGAAATTCAAAAGACACAGGATCGGAAGGAGTGACAGATATGGATGTCGTTCGGCTGAACAATGATGTTCAGATGCCCTTGTTGGGACTGGGCG
Source organism: Butyricicoccus pullicaecorum DSM 23266 (assembly GCF_900167005.1). Classification (GTDB taxonomy): domain Bacteria; phylum Bacillota; class Clostridia; order Oscillospirales; family Butyricicoccaceae; genus Butyricicoccus; species Butyricicoccus pullicaecorum. Next base: position 5,148 of record NZ_FUXW01000019.1, on the reverse strand, counting down.
TTTTTCAGATAACAGATCAAGCCGCCTGTAAAGAGAGTGTTCGGACAGCACTGGAAACCGGTTATCGCCTTATTGACACCGCCGCCTGCTATGGCAACGAACGGGCTGTAGGAGAAGCAGTTAAAGAGAGCGATATCCCCAGAAAGGAAGTCTTCCTGACCTCAAAGGTCTGGATTCAGGATGTGGGCTACGATAAGACCATGCGTTCTTTTGACAAGACCCTCGAAAATCTCCAGACTGACAGAGGACACAGCCTGATTCTGGATATCTCCAGTTTGAATGAAGTCTATCGGCTCCATAACATTCGTTTTGCGCAGTAAGGAGGTCCTATTTTATGAAATCCCTGATCGTTTACTTTTCCCATTCCGGCACCACGCGCCGTTTGGCGGAGCTAATTGCCAAAGAGACTGGCGGTGACCTGCTGGAACTTGTCCCGGAAATCGCATATCCAAGGGAGTACAGCACCGTAGTCGCTCAGGCCAAACGAGAACTTCAAAGCGGCTATCGGCCTGCACTGAAAACGGCGTTTCCCGACTTGTCCGCCTACGATATGGTATTTGTGGGAACCCCTAACTGGTGGAGTTCTCCGGCACCTCCGGTTCTGACTTTCTTAGAGCAGGTTGGGCAGAGTGGGGTACAGATTGCTCCATTCTGTACACACGGTGGCGGTGGTTCCGGACACATTCGACGGGACATGGAAAAAGCCAGCCACGGCGCAGTACTTTTGCCTGAGCTGTCCGTTTATGGTGACTCCGGCAGAACGGCTGATGTTCAGAAGTGGCTGAAAAAAATCAACTTTGCGAAAACCTGAATCTTCCTGAAACGAAAGCAGACGCATCTCTGGATGCGTCTGCCGTCACTCACATTTGATTAAGCTTTGATAGAAAGGGAGTTTACTATGAGTCGAATGGAAGCTGCAAAGCAATACACTGACAAACTTGGGGTATTCTCTTCGCTGGCGCTCACCGATCCTGAATTTGCTGCCATCAAGGAGCGGCTGATTTACGGTGAGGTTTATGCAGAAGAAAAGCTGTCCGCCAAACTGCGAGAATTGATTATCCTTGTGGTTGCCACTACCAATCAGACTTTGAATGAGGTGAAGTGTCATACTTTAGCTGCACTGCGGAGTGGTGTGAAAGCGGAGGAGATCAAGGAAGCAGTTTATCACTGTGCTCCGTATATTGGTCTTGCCAAGGCGGAGGCAGCCATAGAGGCGGTCAACGAGGTACTGACTGCCCAAGGTATTCATCTTCCGCTGCCTAGCGGTCAGACTGTCACTGAAGAGAGCCGACTCTCTGATGGCATCGCTGCCCAGAAGGCTATTTTTGGAGACAGTATTGATACCATGCGTGCCGCTGCACCGGAAAATCAAAAGAACATTCAAGACTATCTCTCTGCTTATTGCTTTGGAGACTTCTATACGCGAAAGAACTTGAATATTCAGGAGCGGGAACTGCTGACCTTCGCCATTCTCTGCGCCCAGGGTGGATGCGAACCCCAGGTGAAAGCTCATGTGGGCGGAAATGCTGCCGTAGGAAACGATAAGGAAGCCCTGTTGGCCGCTCTTACCATATCCCTGCCCTATATTGGATTTCCTCGCACATTGTACGCTTTGAGTTGTGTCAATGCGGTGCTGCCAGAGTAAGTAGATTGATATTTGAGCTATTGAGGGGACTCATTGAGCACCCAAGGCAGTTGGACGGAAAACATCAAATCAAAGTGCGGTTCTGGGAAATCAGGTGCACCGTATGGATAATCGTCATGTCCGCAGCAGCCAGAACCCCAATCAAAGCGAATGGAGTCGTGTGGATGTGGGTCGTTTAACATACGTCCTGCAATGCGGTAGTTGAACTGATATAGATCGCCTTGATCGGTGGGGTACAGCTGACAAACATAGGTCGGCTTTTCGGGCAGAACACCGAGAGCTGATAATAATTCCATGACTGCGGTCGGCAGTTGCTTTTGCCTGACAAGTGTCAAAAAGTTTTGACAGTGACCGCAGGTGCAGCTCCAGCCTTCAGACTGTTTATACCAGTCTGCCGTGGCAATACGATCGACTTCAACGGAATAATCCCAAATGGTATAGGCTTGCATGATTATAGCTCCCTTCGTTGCTGGCTGCAAAGATTACGAAATTCAGATGAGTGTGAATGAGGCATCATCAAACTGCTTGACATAGAATACCAAGTGCCATTCGATGTCATCACGTACGGGGTCAAAGTGCAGAGAGGAACATGCAGCATGGAGCTTGTCCTGCACGTCTGCTCCAAATACAATCGCGGTCGGATCATCTGCGCTGCCAATCACACCAACCAAACAAGCGTTGCTGGCAATAGACTGAAAAGAATTTTCCTTTGGTGCAACTTCCACAGGGCGGTCTCCCTCATTACAGTCAAAGAGCGCAATATCTTGAGCCGGTTCTGGTGAGATGGTATAGCTCATAGCGATGTAGTGCGTCGGATAGACCCAGTGGGCAGACGCAAAACTGTTTTGAGAAATCGTTTGTTGCTCGATTTCCTGTACGGTCAGGGTATGCGCCTTTTGACTGATCGGGTGGATGAAGGTGAATGAATCTCCAGGGGCATGAACTTTAAAATGCGGTCCGGGCAGTCGTTCTGACTGTTGCTCCATGGTGAGAGTAAGCGATTTGATTTCAGGACGGCGTTTGCTGCTCCATGGGAATGCATTTCTGTAAATTACCCACCCATAAGACGAGTCGAGACCATAATAATCAATTACCCATTTTGCTTCCAGCTCATTGATCATGCCATCCGGCAAACATGGATTGAAACTGACAGCACAACCGTGCGTCATTTTCAGTCCTTTTTCATTTAATGTTAGGGAAGAGTTAAAGTAAAAATGGAGAGGGTCGTCCCATTCCATCTGCATTTGCTGATCTTGGGTAAGTTCTCTAGGTGAATCGCTTTCCCAGTTCAGATTCCATTTTTCCATGTGTTTGCGAATTTTTTCCGAATCGACCTGCATACAAAAATCAACGACAAGTCCCTTGCTGCATGAGTAGACGGCAGGAATCACCCAATGGTATCCGGCCCAGTCAAATTGCTGATCGAGCCTGATTTCTTTTCCGGCACGGTCTCGGCCCTGGTGTCCCCAGAAATTCGCGTCAAAATAAACGTTCCAATCGGGGAGAGTAGATTCTGCTGGCACGTCCGCAATATCATAATAATCTTCTGTGTATGGAATCTTGCTGTAATCGAAAGCGGATTGCAGTGCGTTGATATATGCCCAAGGCCGTTCCATAGGGGAGAGCTTCAGCTTCTCCGAAATTTCAGATAAAGTTTGCTGCTGCTCCAATGTAACAGGGTTCTCACGCAGGAAGGCTTCAAACTGCGATTCATCCCACATCCATGCCTGTTCCAGTGCGGCTTCATGCCCGCAGGCAAGCAGGAGCCGCAGAAAGTCTGCAAAATTTTTTGCCAGAGGATGAACATAGTTTGGAGCAGAATCCATGGGATTGACCGAGAAAACCATTGTTCCAAATCCGCGGATGAAGCAGAAATGAATGCCATCGACACCTGCCCAGCCTAAAATAGATGCACCTTTGGGCGTACAAAAATATGATGCCTGATCTTTGTGGTGTTCAATTCCCACAGGAGCTAAATTGATACCGCTCCGCAAAAACTTTTCGAATGTTGTATCCATCAATGATCCCTCGCAAAGTTAAAATGATTGTCTCTCGTATTATGAGAATTTTACCATAAGAATGTGAACAAATCTATCGCTGCATGTGAATACCCTCCGAATAATGTTTAATTCGGGCCCGTTTCCTATTTTCACAGATTTTGACAGCAAATGTAGACGAGAATCCCTTAAGTATCTGATGCATCAGACCTGTTTTCATACCGAGCGGGCGCTTTGAATGGCTGCGTAGGAGCGTCGTGACTGTGGGGCAGGACGAGAAAAACTGGACCGCACAATAATCATTATGAGAGTTTTGACCAAAAATTGATCTTAAAGCTTGTGCAAAAAATAAATAGATTTCACGTTCGGATTTTGCTATACTAACACTGTAATTAGGTTGTAACTCTTTGAGGCATTACTAATGACACCGTTTAACAGGTGTAACTATGTCTTGAAGGGTTTTTCTTTTGGAGTGATTCGGCAGTGCGTGTGATTAAAAAATTGAACAACAATTTTGCGATCTGCGTAGACAACGAGGGGGAGACTTGTATTGCATACGGGAAAGGGATCGGATTTCCCAAGACACCGTATGATATTACTGACCCGAGCGTGATTGATCGACGGTTTTACGATGTGGATCAGAGATATCTGGCTCTTTTTAATGAATTGCCGGAAAAAGTGCTGCATTTCACAGTGAAACTGGTAGATATTGCGCGCAATGAACTGGATTATGAACTCAATCCCAATGTTGTGCTGACGCTTGCTGATCATATCAATTTTTGCATCCAGCGTGCAAAACAGCACATTTACGTACAGATGCCGCTCATTTACGAGGTAGAGCAGCAATATCCGCAGGAAGGCAAGCTCGGACGGTATGCACTTAAGCAGATCGAACGGCGCTTTACTATCCAGCTCAATCAGAATGAGGCATCCGGAATTGCATTGCATTTTGTCAATGCGCGCTACAATGCTAAGACCAAGTGCGATGTTGTCACCCAGTGGCAGCAGCGGTATGATGATATCCTAGAGGACACGGTGAGCATTGTAGAGGACGAAATCGGTATCGTGATTAACCGATCCTCGTTCAATTTTGCCCGGTATTCCTCGCATTTGATGTATTTATTGCAGCGATTGGGAACCGGTAATCTGCTGGATTCTAATATCAGCGAAATGTATCGCTCTTTGGGAACTGAATATCCCAAAATCACTCGATGCGTCGAGCTCATCAGCGAATATTTCCATACCAAATGGAATTTTACGCTGAGTGAGGAAGAAAAATTGTATTTGTTGTTACATATTAACCGAATTTGTACGCGAGAAGGACTGTAATCATATTTTGAGCATTACCTTCCACAAAGACATGGTGTATTTTGCCATGTGCTTTTGTGGGAGGTTTTTTATTTGCCGCGGATTCCGGCACAGGTTATGTGTCCGGCTTGAAATAAAGAAATATTTAGGAGGAATTATCATGGCAGACAACAAGCAGATCGCGCAGCAAGTGCTGGC
>NZ_FUXW01000002.1 GCF_900167005.1 Butyricicoccus pullicaecorum DSM 23266 | reverse complement strand
ACGCAAGCTGGCTGACGACATGGGCGTAGAGGTTTGCGGCCTGCTGCTGGGCGACAAGGTCGAGGGCATGGCTAAGGAGCTGGGCGCATACGGTGCTGACAAGGTATACGTTTGCGACGATCCGGCACTGGCAACCTACACCACCGACGCGTACGCAAAGGTTATCTGCGACGTCGTCATGGAGAAGAAGCCTGAGATCATGCTGATCGCAGCAACCAACATTGGCCGCGATCTGGGCCCGCGCTGCGCAGCTCGTCTGCACACTGGTCTGACCGCAGACTGCACCCATCTGGATGTAGATGTAGAGAAGTACATCGCATTCCTGAAGGAGAACTCCACTCTGCCTGAGGCACAGTACGCTTCCATCAACAAGGAAGACCGCAACCTGAAGATGACCCGTCCGGCATTCGGCGGTCACCTGATGGCAACCATCATCTGCCCCCGTTTCCGTCCCCAGATGGCAACCGTTCGTCCGGGCGTACTGAAGAAGGGCGAGTACAACGAGGAGAAGGCAAACGCAGTTGTTGTTGAGAAGCTGCCGGTAGCGATCTCTGAGGCTGACATCAAGACCCGTGTTCTGGAAGTTGTCAAGGAGGCTAAGGAGCTGGTTGACCTGACCGGCGCTGAGGTAGTCGTATCCGTTGGCCGTGGTATTTCCAAGGACGTTGAGAAGGGCATCGAGCTGGCTAAGGAGCTGGCAGCAGAGTTCGGCGGCGTACTGGGCGGTTCCCGTGCAGCAATCGACTCCGGCTGGCTGACCGCTGACCATCAGGTTGGTCAGACTGGTAAGACCGTACATCCGAAGCTGTACATTGCTCTGGGTATCTCGGGCGCAATCCAGCACAAGGCTGGTATGCAGGATTCCGAGTGCATCGTAGCGGTTAACAAGAACGATACCGCTCCGATCTTTGACGTAGCTGATTACGGCATCTGCGGCGACCTGTTCAAGGTAGTTCCGCTGATGATCGAGGCAATCCGCGCTGCAAAGGCTGGCAAGTAAGATTGAATCGAAAATCCCCGAGGAGAAATCCCCGGGGATTTTTTTTGTAAAGGTAAGCACCGCACCCCTAATTGAAGTTTTCGGTCAAGCCTTTTTCAAAAGGCTTGCGGAGTCTTGAGGCAGAGCCTCAAGTCGCCCGTCGGCCCGTAGGTCACTATCCTTATTTCCGCGCTGTGCGCGGATAAAATGAGTGCAACGGGCGAAATCCTCTCTTGATTTTCGCTTTGCGAAAATCAACAAAAAGAGAAAATAAAAGCGCGACCCGCAGGTCGCGCAATACTTCGCGCACAAAGTGCGCTCATGGGAAAGACCGTCCGAAGGGACGGTCTTTCCTTTTGTGTTTGTTTTAATTGAAACCCGGGCCGGACACCGGGTTTCAAAAGGGGGATTTCGGACTCTGCGGAGTCCGACTCAGGGCTCTGCCCTGAGAACCCGCAGCCTTTGAAAAGGCTGGCGAAACTTTCAGTGATTGGTGCGGTGCTGAAGTTTACAAAAACAGCTCATTTTCCTTTCGACCCTCGCACACAGCCGACAGCTTCTGCGTCAAACCTGCCAGCATTGCAGGATTCAACGTACGAGTATGCTGCGGGCAAACCTTCACGCAGCGCATACAGGAAATGCAATGTTCCTGCGTCTCATAAGGCTTATCGCTGGTAATCGCACCAACCGGGCAAGATGCAACACAAGCACCGCACTTGGTACAAACCTCAGCATTACCCTGCGGATGCATAGGAGAGGGCGTGTAAGGACGATACGGACGATTTCCGGGGAAGGTAGGAACGGAATCATCATGATTTGCCAGTTTATCCGCAATCTTTCTTCCAAAGTCAGCCAAAACAGCTGCATCCTGCGCATCCGGGCGACCAGCTGCAAACTGTCGTGCAATGGAGTGTTCCGCCAGTGCACCGACATCGGCAATACAGTGAAATCCCTGTTCGGTCAGTACATCCTGCAGCTCTACCAGGGTGTCTTCAAACGCACGGTTGCCATATACCGCAACCAGTACAGCACGGGCACCATTGCCCTGCATCTGGCGCAGACGTTCGACTGCGGTTGCAGGAACACGGCCAGCGAAGGAAGGAACTGCCACGATACACAAATCATCGCTTGTCAGTGTTGTTTTGGAAAAATCGGTATGCATTGCGCACAGATCGATGGTTTCTGCGATGGGCTGGAAGGGTTCTGCAAGCAGTTCTGCCGCACGCTGTGTACCGCCAGTGGGGCTGAACACGATCAATTTACACGTCATTTATATCTCTCCTTGTAACAGCACAGTTGTATGTGTATACCATTATACGCCTGTCTGCGTGCGGATGCAATGTATAAGTAGATAAGAAAAGTTACATAATAATCAATATACATAAAAACATGATAAAATCTATTACTCTTAACTAAGAATTGTTTCCATGTATTCTGTAAGCCACGGAGCAAAAACCACTGCGTAGATTGAAAAAAGAGACAATGTCACACATTGAAAAATTTAGAGAAAAAGTATAAGATGAGTGCAAATAAAAGGTAGGAAATCGGTGCAAATTGACAAATTACTGTATTGCAGTCAAGCGACAGATCGTTAAATTTATATTTATTTGGTATATTTTCAAATTTCTGCGCGATTGTGCTTGATTTTCAAGTTTTATCTCGGTATAATGACCTTACAAGGGAGGATGATAGGATGCATGGATATATAGGTACTTATACGACAGGACGCAGCCAGGGTATTTACCGGTTTACATTCGATCCGGATACCGGTGCTTTGTCCGAGCCGATTCTGTTCGCCGCTGTGCGCAATCCGAAGTGTGTGGCACGCAAGGGCAGCATATTGGCTTCTGCAATCGAACTGGAAGGCCGCGCAGGTGTAGCGCTTTGGGACGCAAGACACCCGTGTACGCCGCCGTTTTCGATGTGCTGTCCGGAAAAGCAGACACCGTGTCACCTTCGTTTTTCGGGTTCCAGCCTGTTGGCAGCCAATTACCACGAAGGATTGTTCACGGTCTATCGTACCGATAGCCATAATCTGTCCTGCGCGACGCAGATTGCCTGTGGGGAAAAGGCAGGCTGTCACCAGTCGCTCGGACGACGTGGCTTTATCCTGGTACCCTGCTTGGAACAGGATCAGGTGCGTATTTTTGACCGTAAGTTCTCGCCGCGTGGCGTCATTCTGTTCCCAGCGGGCAGTGGACCGCGACACGGTATTTTCCATCCCAAGGATCGCACTCTGTGGATGGTAACCGAGCGCAGTCATGAGCTGTATCACTTTAATTATGCGGATACACGCTATCAGCTGCTCCAGCAGGTCAGCATTCTGCCCAAGGATCACCCGGAATACGCTGCGTCCACAACGGCAGCCATCCGACTGTCGCCGGACGGTCGATTCCTGTATACATCGACGCGCGGCGCTGATATTATGAGCGTGTTTGCACTCGATGCAGATGGCGCACACTTAATTCAGCAGGTGCCCTGCGGCGGTAAGCATCCGCGTGACTTCATTTTGTCTGATGACGGCCGGTATGTGTTGGTGCTGTGCCGTGATTCGGACGATCTGTTCAGTTTCCCGCGGGATGCAGAGACCGGTAAGCTTGGCGAGATTGTTTCACATATCCATGTACCGGAGGGCAGCAGTATCTGCCTGTAAACAAAAAGGGATCGGGGGAGCGTATTATAAAATTTAACGATCCAGGAGGACTTTTCTTATGTCAATTCTGTGTGATATCGGCGTAATAGGCCTGTCGGTTATGGGCCGCGGCCTTGCACGTAATATTGCCGATCACGGCTTTCAGGTAGCCGGTTTTAACCGCAACCCCGACGTAACGCGTGCCGTTATGGAGGAAGAACCCAATGCAAACCTGCATCCGGTCTTTTCGCTGACCGAGCTGATGGCGTCGCTCAAGAAGCCGCGCCGTGTGCTGCTGATGATTAAGGCAGGCGATCCGGTTGATCAGATGCTCGACCAGCTCATTCCGCTTATGGAGTCGGGTGATATGGTACTGGACGGCGGCAACTCGTTCTTTGCCGATACCCGCCGCCGTGCCGAGCGTCTGTCCGCACACGGCCTGCACTATTTCGGTGTGGGCGTATCGGGCGGTGAGACCGGTGCACGCTTTGGCCCCGCGATCATGCCGGGCGGCAATCGCGAGGGCTATGCGCAGATTGCTCCCATTCTGGAGGCAATCGCGGCGAAGACCGAGGACGGCGCACCGTGCTGTGCCTATATGGGCCCGGATGGTGCAGGACATTTTGTCAAGATGGTGCATAATGGCATTGAATATGCCGATATGCAGCTGATTGCCGAGAGCTATCTGGTGCTCAAGACGGTCGGCGGCTTTGAAAACCATGAAATTGCAGACCTGTTCGCCCAGTGGAATACCGGCGAGCTGCGCAGTTACCTGATCGGCATTACTGCTGACGTGCTGCGCGAAGCCGATGACCTTGCCGAGGGCGATCTGGTCGATCATATCGAGGACGCAGCTGGACAGAAGGGCACCGGCCGCTGGACAAGCATTGAAGCACTGCATCAGGGCATTGACTTGTCTATGATTACGGGCGCGGTCGGTGCGCGTATCCTGTCGGGCGACCCGGTGCGTACCCAGGCCGATCTGGGAACCCCGGTCGTGCAGCTGGCGCAGGATCGTGCAGCCTTTGCCGAGACCGTCCGCGAGGGTCTGTATATTGGCAAGCTGATTGCCTACGCACAGGGCTTTGCTATGCTGCGTGACGCGTCGGCGCGCTACGAATGGTCTCTTGACCTGGGCAGCATCGCATCGGTCTTCCGTGCGGGCTGCATCATTCAGGCAGCGCTGCTCGGTGACATTATGGCAGCGTTTGCACGCAATCCCGACCTCAGCAACCTGCTGCTTGACGATGCCTTTGCCGCACGCGTGCGTAAGGGTCATCCATCGCTACGCCGCACGGCTGCACAGGGCATCTGCAACGGCGTACCCATGCCGGTTATGACCAGCGCGGTTTCCTATCTGGACGGCCTGCGCGGTGCACCGGTCGGTGCGAACCTGATTCAGGCACAGCGTGATTGCTTCGGTGCACACACCTATCGCAGAACCGACCGTGAAGGCGTGTTCCACCACGAATGGGGGCAGAGCCATGAACGGTAAGCGTCCTGCAATCACGATTTTTGGCGGCACGGGCGACCTGACCTTCCGCAAATTGCTGCCCGCACTGTATAATCGCATGCTGTCCGGCTCTGCACCGGACGGTCAGGATATCATCATCATTGGCCGCCGCGCCTATACCGATGCTGAGTACCGGGAAAAGGCACGCGAGTGGGTCAAGAAGTTTGCACGCCTGCCCTATCGCGAGAAGACCTTTGAAACCTTTGCCCAATCCATTCGCTATTATCGCATGGACTTCACCAATCTGGAAGCCTATCCGGCGCTGGATACCTTCTTAGATGAACAGGGCATTGAAACCTGTGTCTTTTACTTTGCGGTTGCGCCGCGCTTTTTCGCGACCATTGCCGAGGGCTTGTTCCAGATCGGCCATGCGCAGGGCAGTCAGGTCATTCTGGAAAAGCCGTTCGGTGAAAATTTGGACGATGCAAGAGCGCTTAACGCACGTTTAGAAGCGGCGTTCGGTGCGGAAAATATCTATCGCATCGACCATTATCTGGGCAAGGAAATGGTGCGCAACGTGCAGACCATCCGCTTCACCAATCCGATTTTTGCCGATGCCTGGGACGCAAAACACATCGCGTGCATCCAAATTTCGGCACTTGAGGACGTGGGCGTCGAGACCCGCGGCGGATATTATGACCACAGCGGTGCATTGCGCGATATGGTGCAGAATCACTTGTTCCAGATCCTGTCCATTCTGGCAATGGAGCGTCCCGCGGCGTTTACACCCGAGGCCATGCACGAAGAGCAGCTGCGCGTGCTGCGTGCGCTGCGTCCGCTGACCGAAGAGAACATTGCCGATCAGGTCGTACTGGGACAGTACGACGGCTATCGCGAAGAGACGAACGTCGCACCTGACTCCAAGACTGAGACCTACGCGGCACTCAAGGTATTTGTCGATAACGACCGCTGGCGCGATATGCCGTTTTACATCCGTACCGGCAAGAAGCTGGGCAGACGGGAGATGGAGGTCGCGGTGGTCTTCAAGTCGCCGTCCCCGGATATTGCACCGACCGTACTGTTGGTCAAGTTCCAGCCGACCGAGGGCGTGTATTTGCAGTTTAACATCAAGCGACCGGGCGATTTCGAGGATATCATGCCGGTCAAGATGGATTTCTGCCAGAGCTGCTCGATTGCCAACCGAATCAACACCCCGGAGGCATACGAGCGCCTGTTGTCCGCCTGTTTCCACGGAGAACGCTCATGGTTTTCCCAGTGGGATCAGATCGAGACCAGCTGGAAGTACGTCGATCGTCTGGAAGAACTCTGGGGAGACCGCACCCCGGCAGCCTACGCACCGGATACCGCAGGACCGCGCGAGGCCGATGCCCTGCTTGAACAGGACGGTCACCATTGGTTCCGCGAACCCGAAGTACAGTAAAAAAGATAAGACCCGCTCCGAAAAGGGAGCGGGTCTTTTTGCATTTGTTTTAGTTGCCGCCGCAGCCGTGCTTATCCTCGCCGCAGGCGTGGCTGCCGCACGAGTGACCTTCACCGTGGTCGTGATGATGGTTGCAGACGGTGTCCGGGTTGTAGTTCAGCGTACCGTTCTGGAGCGCAGCAATAGCGGCCTCAACGTCGCCAGTCACACCGGGATACAGGGTGATGCCAGCCTGTGCCAGTGCAACACGCGCACCACCGCCGATACCGCCGCAGATCAGTGCGTCGACACCATGGGCCTGCAGGAAGCCGGCCAGTGCGCCGTGGCCTTCACCCATCGGATCGATGAGCTCACGGGAGCCGGTTTCGGTGTCTGCCAGACAGAACAGCTTGCAATGACCAAAATGCTGGAAAACTTGACCGTTTTCGTATGTAACTGCAATTTTCATGATAAAATATGCCTCCTAGGCTAATGTTCTAATCATAGGATACCTCTTTTTGAGCAGAAAGTCAAATGGAAAAGGGTCAGATGGTGTAAACCGAACATATCCCGTGCTGAAGGCATCATAACATGGACGCAGGAGGGATGCACAAATGGCAAGAACCTGTGAAATTGCAGTTACACAGAAATTTTTATCGGAAGATGGACCCGATCTTGCAAAGCTGACCGAACTGCTGACCTTGTGCGAACGAGAGCGGAGGAGGGAAGAACGTGCGTGAACGCGTCGCGATCTATTGCAGATTGTCCGAGGAAGACCGGGAAAAGGATGGGCCGGACAGTCAGAGCATTCAGAATCAACGGGAAATGCTGCGGCAGTATGCCGCCGACCGAAATTGGGAGGTCGTGGCCGAGTGGATCGACGATGACTGGGCGGGTGCCGATCGCAACCGACCGGGGTTTCGGCAGCTGCTGTACGAGGCCGAACGCGGCGCGTATGATATCGTGCTGTGTAAGACCCAGTCACGCTTTACCCGTGAGATCGAGCTGGTCGAGCGCTATCTGCACGATCGCTTTCCGCGATGGGGCGTGCGCTTTGTCAGCGTGGTCGACCATGCTGACACCGCTGTGCGGCACAATAAAAAAGCTCGCCAGATCAACGGACTGATTAACGAGTGGTACTTAGAAGACCTGTCCGAGAACATCCGCGCTGTACTGACTAGCCGCAGAAAGCGCGGTCTGCATATCGGCTCAACGGCCTTGTACGGTTATCGGAAAGACCCGGATGTGCGCGGACATTTGCTGCCCGATCCGCTGACCGCACCGGTTGTGCAGGAAATTTTCACACAGTACGCGGCAGGACATAGCCAAAAAGCCATCGCAAGCATGCTCACTGCACGAGGCGAACCCAGCCCGGCAGCACGAAAAGGACGCGGGGAACACCCTTGGAGCGCTTCGACAGTCGGCACAATGCTGCGCAACGAAATGTATCGCGGCGTGCTGGTGCAGGGCAGATACGGCAGTCAGTCATATAAGACGCGGAAAAATATTTCACGTCCACCGTCGCTCTGGTATAAGGTGCCGGATACCCATGCGCCTCTGATTTCGCAGACTCTATGGGACGTGGTACAGGAGCGATTACATCATACCAGTCATACGATTGGTAAAAATCCACCCAGTCCGTTTGCTGGTCGGGTGTTTTGCCACACCTGTGGCGCACTTCTGTGCGCAACCACCACACGGGGCAAACGATATCTGCAATGTTCCACCCGGCATGCCGCAAAAGCGGCCTGTACGGGTGCTTTTCTATCCGAAGAGGCACTAAAAAATGCAGTCTTGCAGCAGATCAATACCCTTATAAACACATACAACGTGCAAATTGACCTGCATTCAGCTGAGCAGGCAGACCAGACCAATCTTGATGAGCTGCGCGCACGTATGCAGGAGCAGTACCGAAGAAGTCTGCGCCTGTTGTATCTGGATCGCGCCGCCGGACGCATTTCGGAGAGCGAAGCCCAGACGCTGACCGAGCAGCTCAAACGAGATCTTGCACGCTTGCGTGCGCCGCAGACCGAGTCGGAAGGGCCTGCACAGACCAAACACACCTGCCGACCACTGCGTACATTAACCAGCTATACCATGCAGCTGCTCATCCAGCGAATCGAGGTCGGACGACGCGCACCGGGCAGCAGAACGGTGCCGGTATGCATTCATTGGCGGTTTTGAGTTGTACGTCAGATCATGCACCATCTGCTGCAAGGTCTTCAAACAGATCGGTGATCGCGTCACCCTTAGACTGCAGTGCAGCCGCACTAAACGGATTGCCAGCCGCGGACTGCGGGTAGATGCCGGTTGTGTGGTCAACGAAATAGGCGTCAAAGCCGCCTTCCTTGATCTGTTCCGGGGTGAGATTACGGGTCAACTGGTAAACAATGGCCGCAATCATCTCCTGGTGCGCCATTTCCTCCGTAGCGATATCCGTAAGGACAGCCTTGCCAATGGCATAAGGCATGGTATATCGCTGATTCATATAACGCGTAGTCGCGCCCATTTCACCATCCGGGCCGCCCAGCTGAGTGATGATGAGCTTTGCCATTGCCGGATTGGGGGTCTTGATCTTGACGGGATACTGTAATTTTTTCTCGTAAGTCCACATAGTTATTGATCCGCTCCTTCCCAGGGCCAGGGGTCGCTGACCCAAGACCACATATTGTCATACTTGCCGTTTTTGTATTGCAGCGGGCCATATTTCTGGGTGTAGGCATCAACAGCGGCCTGATAGAGTGCCTGCTGGGTTTTGAAATAGGCGAGTGCATCGGCGTTCTGGGGATAAGCGTCCAGGTATTCTGCGGCTTCAAGTAGGGCAAAATCGTGCATCTGGACGGTGCGCAGCATGTTTTGGCGTTCGGTCATCGGATCAGCCCCCCCATCTGAGAGACGGCGAATCGAAGACGGGGCGTTCGCCGAGGAAGGGTTTGTCGAGACCGGGGAAGATGGTGCCGCGGGAGAGGGCGACATCGGTCGCATAGGGCGTTTCCCAAGACTGGTAGGGGACGAAGCCCATTGCGAGCGCAAGAAGTCTGGGGTCGATTGCATCGACTGGCAGGGTACCATTCTGCCCATTCTCGTCCTGGTCATCGTCTGGCGGTGTCGGGGAGATCGGCGGGGTGAGATCGGGGGTAGAAGGTTCATTGTTTCCGTTGCCTCCATTCTGGTTGCCGTTGTCCTCATCGGTGGGAGGCGTTTTGCAGCCATCCCCGGCATCACGGCAGGGTGCAAGGGGGTCATAGAACATAGTCATCGCTCCAATACTGTGGATTTGAGGCGTGGCCTCAAGTCAGCCTATGACCGAGAGATAAATCAGGTGACCGCACTATGTAAATCCAGAGAAAAAAGCAGTCCTAAAAGCAGGACGAAGCGCATAAGCTGGAAGCACAAGATTGAATGCGGAGGGGACGGACATGAAAGGCTTGCCGGAAGAACGGGCGATACGACTG
The DNA here is from genome assembly GCF_900167005.1 of Butyricicoccus pullicaecorum DSM 23266. GTDB lineage: Bacteria > Bacillota > Clostridia > Oscillospirales > Butyricicoccaceae > Butyricicoccus > Butyricicoccus pullicaecorum. The sequence continues at coordinate 533,849 of NZ_FUXW01000002.1, read as the reverse complement.
GGACAGTACATCGTAGAGGAAGGAGCGACCGTGCGGCAGGCGGCGAAGAAGTTTGGTGTCAGCAAGTCGACGGTACATAAGGATATTACGGCGCGTCTGCGTCAGCTCAACGGCGTGTTATATACCGAAGTACAGGAGGTTTTGGGGAAAAATAAGCGGGAACGGCACATTCGCGGCGGAATGGCGACCAAAGAAAAATACCGCGCAGCCCAAGAGGGTACGCGGCAGAAAGAGTCAGAGACAGCGCAGTGAGCGGATGCAGTCGGGACAGACATACTTTCCACGGAAGGTGGTAAGTTGTCCGACTGCGCCGCAGAACGCGCAGGCAGAGGTATGTTTTTTGAGAATGATATGATCCCCTTGCACTTGAATTTCGACAGGATCCTGTACACTGAGTTCGAGTGCACGGCGCATCTCGGCGGGCAGAACGATACGCCCGAGATCATCGATTTTGCGGACGATGCCGCTAGATTTCTGATTCATGTTGTAACTCTCCTCTGAAAAACGGGGCTGGGATAGTAAGGAGGCGGTCGAAGTGCTGTCAAAGATCTGGACAGCGTTTTTATGCATTGCCTGGATTGGAGCAATGGCATCGGGACGGATGGCGGAGGTCTCACAGGCGGCGGCACAGGGAGCCGGACAGGCGATCAAGCTGCTGATTGAGATGATCGGCCTGATGATGTTCTGGTCTGGATTTATGTCTGTGGTATCCGCATCCGGGTTGGGTTCTGGAATCGCACATATCTTGCGGCCAATCTTGCGGCCGCTGTTTGGGCGAGCCGGGAACGATCGGGAGAGTATGGAGCTGGTTGGCGCGAGTATCACGGCGAATGTGCTGGGATTGTCCAACGCCGCGACACCGTTGGGGCTGCGTGCGGCCGATCGGCTGTATGAGACTGCGGGACGGCGCGGCAGTCCCGACCGCGTGCTGACGCTCATCATTCTCAACACGACATCCATACAGCTGATTCCGACGACGGTGGCCGCGCTCCGTGCCGGGATGGGTGCGCAGGCGCCATTTGACATTATGCCGGCTGTTTGGGGTGCATCCATACTCTCGGTAGCGGCAGCGCTGTTTGCGGCGCGCTGCCTGCGGCCATTGTTTCCGGATTGTCCAAGGCAGGACAGATGACCGGTCTTCCAACGGTATTATCGCATAAAAGGGTGGAAAAGTTCTGTCGAACGCGGTCGAGAGGGTAAGATTTTTCGCGAGACACCGGGAGGAAAGGAGAAAAAATGGCAGAATGGCTGGTGCCTGCGCTGCTGGCATGCGTGACAATGTATGCACAGATACGGGGCGTAGACGTATTTTCAAATTTTCTGGAGGGCGCGAAAAAGGGAGCTAAGACCGCGGCTGCGATTGCACCGACTATGGTTGGACTGCTGACTGCGGTCTATATGCTGCGCGCGTCGGGAGCGATTGATTGGCTTGGCGCGATGATGCGTCCGATTTTCTCGTGCCTGGGCATTCCTGAGGCGTGTGCACCGCTGGTGCTGTTAAAACCGATCAGCGGCGGCGGTGGACTGGCACTCGGAGCCGATATCATGCAGCGCGCAGGCGCGGATAGTTATGCCGGACGTGTGGCAGCGGTCATGTTGGGGGCATCGGAAGCCAGTATTTACACCATCAGCCTGTACGCGGGCAGTTTGGGACTCAAGAGCACGCGATACGCAGTACCCGCGGCACTCATCGGAGATTTGACCGCCTTTGTGTCGTCTGCCTTTTTTGTACGTCTGTTCTTTGGCACAAATTAAGCGAAAAAAATCCCCTGGTGATTACACCAGGGGATTTTCTATGTTTCAAACTGCACAGTCAGCACAGTTTGAAATGGAGAGTTTTTTGGTTTAGCGAACGGTCAGATCGCCGCCGGGAACTTCCTTGCCGAAGGGGCCGTCGTAGGTGAAGAAGCCCTTACCGGTCTTCTGGCCCAGCCAGCCAGCGCGAACCATCTTGCGGAGCAGCGGATGGGGACGATACTTCGGGTCACCGGTCTCGCGGTACAGGGTCTCCATGATTGCCAGGTTAACGTCGTGGCCAACCAAGTCAGCAGTATGGAGCGGGCCGGACTTCATGCCAGCGCCGTTCTGCATAGCGATATCGATGTCGGACGGGGAAGCCAGACCGTCAGCGTAGATACCGATTGCCTCGTTCATCATCGGGATGAGGATACGGTTTACAACGAAGCCAGGGCCTTCGTGTACAGCAACCGGAATTTTGTCAAGCGAGGTCATCAGATCGTAAGCGAACTTGAAGGACTCGTCGGAGGTCTGCATAGCGCGGGTAACCTCAACGAGCTTCATGATCTGAGCCGGGTTGAAGAAGTGGCAGCCAATGAACTTATCGGAGCGATGCGGGATGGAAGCAGCCATCTCGGTGATCGACAGAGCCGAAGTGTTGGAAGCGAAGATGGTGTGCTCGGGGCAGATCTTGTCCAGATCGCGCAGCAGATCCTTCTTGAGCTCCATGTTTTCCAGGATAACTTCGATAACGAAGTCAGCATCGCTGGCAACATTGCGGTCGGTAGAAGTCTTCAGGTGGTTGCCCAGCAGATCAGCAACGCGCTCTGCGGTCATCTTTTCCTTGCGAACCAGGAAATTCAGGTCGCCCTCAATGCGCTTTACGCCGCCAGCAAGGAACTCGTCCTTGATGTCGACCAGAGTTACTTCGTGATCATGGGTCAGGAAAACTTCTGCGATGCGCGCACCCATATTGCCGGCGCCGAATACACAAACTTTCATGTTACTCTCTCTCCTCTAACAATTAGCGCAAAATGCGCAAGTAATAGCCGCCGGAGCGGCCCCGGAACGCTTACTTATTCTTGAACTCCTTAGCGGGCTTGTCGCGGTTCTTGTCCAGGAACCAAGCCATGCCGTACTTCTGATCCTCGGTTGCGAAGCACTCGCCGAAGCAGTTGCCTTCGAGCTTCAGAGCAGAGTTGAGGTCGGTCTGCATGCCAACGTTGACAGCTTCCTTAACCAGCGAAACAGCGATCGGAGCCTGTGCTGCGATTTCTTCAGCCAGCTTCATAGCCTCGTCCATCAGCTGATCGAGCGGATAAACGTAGTTGACCAGGCCCATAGCCAGAGCGTCCTGTGCGGTGTAGTTGCCGCGAGCGGTGTAGAGCAGTTCCTTCGCCTTGCCCATGCCGATCAGGCGAGCCAGACGCTGGGTGCCGCCGCAGCCCGGGGTGATGCCCAGACCAACTTCGGGCTGACCGAACAGAGCGTTGTCGGAAGCCAGACGGATGTCACAGGACATAGCCAGCTCGCAGCCGCCGCCCAGGCAGAAGCCGTTGATTGCAGCGATAACCGGGCGCTTGAAGTTCTCGATCTTCCAGCAAACGCGGTTGGAGTCGTTACCGAATGCCTTGCCTTCAGCAACGGTCATGGTAGACATCTGAGCGATGTCAGCGCCAGCAACGAAGGAGTTAACCGTCTTGCCCTTCTTGTTAACGGTAGAGGAACCGGTGAGGATGACACAGTAAACGTCGTCCATCTTGCCGACTTCGTCAAAAGCCTCTTCGAGCTGTGCGTACATATCGGTAGACAGCGCGTTCATGGCCTTCATGTGCTCGATCTTAACGATGGCAACATGACCCTTTTTCTCAACTACTACATCAGTCATGATAAAAAATCTCCTTTGAGGTCAGTTTTGGTAGGGGGGACGGCGGAAAGCCGTCCCGACTGCCACAATTGGGAAGTTAATTATTTTACTTGCACAGCTCATCGCGCTCAACGATGAGAGCCTCGCCCATACCGCCGCCAATGCACATGGTAGCCAGACCGAGGGTTGCGTCACGCTTGATCATCTCATAGATCAGGGTGGTGGTGATACGGCAGCCAGCAGCACCGATCGGGTGACCCAGAGCGATCGCGCCGCCGTTTACGTTAACCTTATCCATGTCGAAGCCGAGCTCACGGTTAACAGCAGCAGCCTGAGCAGCGAAAGCCTCGTTGGACTCGACGAGGTCGAGGTCAGCAACGGTCAGGCCAGCACGCTTGAGAGCCTGACGGCTGGACTCGATCGGGCCGATACCCATGATGGAGGGATCGCAGCCAACAGAACCGAAGGAGCGGATCTTTGCCAGAGGCTTGAGGCCGTGTGCACGGACGTAGTCCTCAGAAGCGATGATCATAGCAGCACCAGCGTCGTTGATGCCGGAAGCGTTACCAGCGGTAACGGTGCCGTCCTTCTTGAATGCGGGACGCAGCTTAGCCAGACCCTCGAGAGTGGTGCCCGGACGGCAGTGCTCGTCGGTATCGAAAATAATGGTTTCCTTCTTCTTCTTGACCTCAATCGGGACGATTTCGTCCTTGAAGCGACCGGAGGAGATAGCCTTAGCAGCCTTCATCTGAGACTCGTAGCCGATCTGGTCCTGCATCTCACGGGTGATGCCGTACTGTTCAGCAACGTTCTCAGCGGTGATACCCATGTGATACTGATTGAACACGTCAAATACGCCGTCGTAAACCATCATGTCTACCAGCTTGACATCGTTCATGCGAGCGCCCCAACGCATATTGCGGGAGATGTAGGGAGCACCAGACATCGACTCACAACCGCCGACCAGCATCAGCTGATTCTCGCCGGAACGGATGATCTGAGAGCCGAGGGAGATGGCACGCATGGAGGAAGCGCAGACCTTGTTGAGGGTCATAGCGGGGGTGGTCAGAGGCAGACCAGCACCGACCATAACCTGACGGGCTACGTTCTGGCCGACACCGCCCTGAAGAACCTGGCCGAAAACGACCTCATCAATGGCTTCCTTGTCAACGCCAGCGCGCTCGATTGCAGCCTTCGCTGCAGCAGTGCCCAGCACAGAGGAATGCACGTCACGCAGGGTGCCGCCGTAAGTACCAATAGCAGTACGGGCTGCAGAACAAATGTACACGTTCATTGGAAACTCTCCTTTTTGTTTCGAGCAAGGTAACGGCAGGTAATTGCCGCTGCCAGGATGGATTAGAGGGGGCGGGCGAGCCGCCCTTCACTTCGTTATAATTTTATCAAACTTTTCAGTAAAATGGAAGAGAAAAAATAAGATTTCTCAAAATTTTTTCGTGCGAAACGCCAAATTTTCACCAGCAAAAACCAAATAAAGGTCTTGACATGATAAAAATTTAACAATTTGCTGTTAGTCGTTTGCGAGGCCCATCTTTTCCTCACGGAAAATGCGGGCATCCATCAGCTTCACTTCGTCAGCAATCTTGGGAACAAAATCCATCTGATCGAGAACCTGGGTCTGCATGTCGATGCCGGGAGCGATCTCGATGAGGGTAACGCCCTCGGGGCGCAGTTCAAAGACAGCGCGCTCGGTGATGTACAGAACAGGCTGATGTACTTCATTTGCGTAATCGCCGGAGAAGGTGATGTGCTCAACCTGCTTGACGAACTTCTTCTTTGCACCTTCCTGGGTGATGACCAGCTTGCCGTCCTTGCACTCGGTCTTGAGACCCTTTGCGGTGAAGGTACCGCAGTAAACGACCTTCTTTGCATTCTGGGTGATGTCGATGAATCCGCCAGCACCAGCCAGACGGGTACCGAACTTGGAAACGTTCAGGTCACCGTTGGGAGCGGTCTCAGCCAGACCGAGGAAAGCGACATCCAGGCCGCCGCCCTGATAGAAGTCGAACTGTACGTTGTGGGGGATGATGCACATAGCGTTTGCAGCTGCGCCGAACTGGGTGCCGCCGTAGGGAACGCCTGCGATGGAACCAGCCTCAACGGTCAGGGTCATCTTGTCCGAGATACCTTCCTCAGCAGCAACGTTTGCGATCTTCTCAGGAGCGCCGGTGCCCAGGTTAACGATTGCATCGGGCGGAAGCTCCATAGCAGCACGACGAGCAATGATCTTCTTCGCGTCCATCGGGATGGGCGGGATTGCATCAACCGGGATGCGGAACTCGCCGGTCAGTGCGCCGTCGTACGGCATGCCCAGGCACTGCATGTTCTCTTCCTCGGTGCCGATAACAACCGAGTCAACATAGATGCCGGGGATAGCAACCAGCTTGGGATCGAGCGAACCGCCCTGAACGATCTTCTCGACCTGAACGATAACGCGGCCGCCGGAGTTCTTGCAGGCCTGTGCCATCGCGGTAACGTCGAGGGGGCCGATCTCACGATGCACGGTGCAGTTACCGTACTCATCGCAGTAGGAAGCGCGCAGGAAAACGACGTTGATCGGGAAGCCCTTGTACAGCAGGCGCTCCTGACCTTCGATGTTTACGATCTTAACCAGATCTTCCTTGGTGCACTCGTTGAGCTTACCGCCGCCGTTGCGGGGATCAGCGAAGGTCTTCAGACCAACATGGGTGATGGTGCCGATGTTGTGAGCGGCGATATCACGGTACATGTGAGAGATAACGCCCTGGGGCAGGTTGTAAGCCTCGATCTTGTTTGCCAGCGCCAGCTCGCCCAGACGGGGAGCACGATCCCAGTGACCGCCGATAACGCGCTTAACCATACCTTCGTGACCGTAGTGGTCGCCGCCGGTACCGTCGCGGTGGCCCTGACCAGCAGCAAAGAACAGGGTCAGATCCTTCGGATGACCGGTTTCCAGGAAACGCTTTTCGAGCGCCTTGGACAGGGTCTCAGGGCAAGCACAGCTTACGAAACCACCGGTAGCAATCGTGTCGCCGTCCTGTACGAGCAGGGCAGCCTCATCGGGAGACAGAATCCTTACTTTCTTCATGAAGTATCATCCTCAATAAAATATTTCTTTATAGGTTCCGGATTTTTTCAATGACTTCCGGGATGTCATCTTGTTTGACGCAAAGAATGCGTTCGTTTGCGTCGATCTCCTCGTAGAGATAGGGGCAGCCGGTGCAGCCGCGGATAATGAGCAGCGCATCATAGGACTCACCCTCGGCGGGCAGAGAGATCTGCGCGCGGTCGGCAACGGCTTCCCGGATTTTTTGATAAGCGGCACCGCGGTCGTAACCGGGATTGCAGCCGCCACAGAACTTGACAGCGACTTTACGCATCGGGAGAACCTCCAGCGAGCCGGAACGGGGAGAACCGGCGAAAAACAATTTGATAAGGAGAAAGGCACTCGGTGCAGAGTGCCTTTCTGAAAGAAAACGGATCTCTTAGTCGATACGAGCGATCTTCTTGGCAAGCTCCTTCTTCATCTCCATATTGCACTGACGGGAGATCATGATGCGCTGAGCCTGCGGCGAACCAGCGCCGTGCATGGACTCGGGCAGGTAGCCGACAGCAGCGGTACCCATGGTCATGTTCTCGATCAGTCGGAGGACACGCATACGATCCTCGGTGGAAACCGAAGCGACGCCCTTGAAGTACTTGTCGATGTAAGCGTGCAGTTCGGGGTGACGGAAGTCAGCCTCGGACGGCAGGGTAACCATCGCGCCGCCAGCCAGGTCCTGAGCCAGACGAGCGATGTCGTAGGGGAAGCGGGTAACGTTCTGCTTGCAGACGTTCGCCAGCAGCAGGTCGATCAGGTAGTTACCGGACTTGGTCTTGGAGCCCTGAGAAGAGCAAGCGATACCGCAGCAGTACAGGGTCTCGTTGAGGTGAACCATCTCGATGAGCTTGTCCTTGACGTGGGAAGCCTTTGCGCAGCCAGCCATGTCAACCGACAGAGCGGTAGCACCGATCAGAACGTCGCCTACGCCGACCTTGCAGCCGCCGTAAGACTGACGGTGATAACCAGCGAAGCGCTCAACGATCATGCCAGCGAACTTAACCTCACCGTTGAGGAAGATGCGATCGTTCGGAACGAAAACGTGATCAAAGATGACCAGAACTTCGTGACCGCCGTAAACCTTGTTGCCGACGTCGATATCGTTGTACTCTTCGAGCTTACGGGTATCGCAGGACTGACGGCCGTAGATCAGGGTGATGCCCTCGGAGTCGGTGGGGATTGCAAAGGAGATTGCGTAATCCTCGTCGCCCTCGCGCATTGCGATGGTGGGCATAACCAGAACTTCGTGAGAGTTTACGAAGCCAGTCTGATGAGCCTTTGCACCGGTGACGTAAACGCCCTCGGGGGTACGCTCAACGACATGAAGGAACAGATCGGGATCAGCCTGCTTGGAGGGAGCCAGACCGCGGTCACCCTTAACGTCGGTCATAGCGCCGTCAACAGCGAGGTCCTCGTCCTGAACGCGGGTCAGGAACTTAACGAAGTTCTCGTGGTACTTGGTGCCGCAAGCCTCGTCGATCTCGTAGGTAGAGGAGAAGACAGCGTTCATGGCATCCATACCAACGCAGCGCTGGAAGCAAGCAGCGGTCTTCTGACCGAGCAGACGCTGCATCTTAACCTTCTTGATGAGGTCGTCGGTGGACTGATGCATGTGGGTGAAGCGGTTGATCTTCTTGCCGGTGATGTGAGAAGTAGCGGTCATCAGGTCCTCGTACTGGGGATCCTCAGCCAGCTCGTAGGTAGCAGCGAAGGAGTTGAGCGAGGGACGGATTACCGGGTCATCGACCGGGTTTTCGATCTTCTTGCCGAACATCCAGAGGTTGAGGTTCAGCTTGCGCAGGGATTCAATGTACTGGTCCTTGGTCATCATAACAGAAACAGTATCCTTTCTTTCAAATAATTCGGAATCGGAATCAGCAGAGAATCCGGTCTTGTAAAAGACCGGAGCCACTGCATAGATGGAGTCGATCCCGAGAGGGAATCGACTCCGATGTTCGCATCCGTGAGGAATAAGAGTTTAGATTAGAAGCACTCGCGATAGATGCGCTCCATAAGCTCCTTGGTCATCGGACGGTAAGAGTTGGTGATCAGGCGCTGCTGGTTCTCCATAACGGATACCGGGAAGCCAGTGATGTCAGCCTCGGTGAAGCCGTACTCATGCAGGGGCTTGAGGGGCAGAACCTTCTCCAGGGTTACATTCAGGGTGCGCAGAGCGTCAGCCTTGGTGCAGCCCAGGCAGCGAGCAACGATTTCCTTGAACTTGCCTAGCTCGCCGTCCGGCTGATACTCGTCGTAAACTTCGAGGATCTTGCTGAACAGAGCGTAGTTAGACTCGCCGTGCGGTACATGGTAGGTGCCGCCGAGGGGGAAGGACATACCGTGAACGGTAGCACAGCCAGCCTTCAGGAAAGCGATACCAGCGTACAGGGAAGCGGTAACGTACTCGCCGAGGTAATCCAGACGAGCGTCGGGGCCTTCCAGAGCGATGCGGCGGAAGCCTTCGAGGATCATCTCCATAGCCTTGACCGAGTACATCTCAGAGGTAACGGTTTTACGATGGGGAGACAGGAAAGACTCGGTCGCATGAATCAGCGCGTCGATTGCGGAAGCAGCGAAGGGCTTGTAGGGCAGGGTCTTGAGCAGATCGGGGATGAGGCAAACCTTGTTCGGGATGATGTCGTCGGAAACCAGACCGAGCTTGGTCTCGCCGCCGGTCAGCTTGCCGTCCTTCTCGTCCTTAACGATCGCAACGGAAATGTTGGTAACCTCAGAACCGGTGCCGCAGGTGGTGGGGATTGCGATAACTTCCTTCTCATGTACAACAGGCTCTCTCTTGAAGTACAGCTCATGTACGGAAGAGGGGCGCTTGCAGCCGAGCAGCTTGCACAGGTCCATGATAGCGCCGCCGCCGATTGCGATGACACGGTCATAGGAATCGTACGGGATGCGCTCGTACATGGTCTCGATCATAGCCTCGGAAGGCTCGCCAGCGCCGAAGGTCTCCTGGAAGACATAGGTGCAAGCCAGATTGTACTGCTCCATAAAGGGCTTGTAGATGAACTCGTTGGTCAGAACGACATCACGCTCGCCGAGTGCGAACTCCTGAGCGAACTCGCCGAAGTTCTGGAACTTATAGATGGTGGGAGCGATAATGATCTCTCTCTTATCCTTCATCAGAGAAGCGCTAAAAGAATCCATGTGAAACATCTCCATTAAAAAAATTTTTTTACTGGGAATTAAACCGGGGATAGCCGGTGTTTTCCCGCAGAGAAATCCATGCGGGAACCGCACAAATTTGTCCTGTAATGATTGTACCAAAAACCAAGCACAAGTTCAACAGGAAATAACAAAAAACATACCATTTTTTTCAGGAGTGAACAAAACAAAAGGGCAAGGCCGGAAATACTGACCTTACCCTTATTTTAGCGCATTTTTGAGACGTTGTAAACTCTTTTTTATGAAAACTGTCCAGAATGAAGAGCGGAAAACGAGGAATAATTAGGAATTCTGTGAAAATCTGCTCAAAAAGGCCTGTGTGCGTGCATTTTGAGTATTTTCGAACACTTGTTGAGGCGTTCCTTCCTCAATGATTACACCATCTGCCATAAAGATGACATGATCTGCCACATCTCGTGCAAAAGCCATCTCATGTGTGACAATTACCATGGTCATGTGTTCCTGTGCCAGTTCGCGAATGACCTTGAGGATCTCACCGGTGAGCTCGGGGTCGAGCGCCGAAGTCGGCTCGTCAAAGAACAGAATGCGGGGCTGCATGGCCAGCGCACGTGCGATTGCGACGCGCTGCTGCTGACCGCCGGACAGCTCGCAGGGATAAGAATTCTCTTTGGATGCCAGATCCATCTTGCGCAGCAGCTTACGTGCACGCTGCGTCGCTTCCTCTCGCGAGATGCCGCGGATGCGAATCGGGGCATCGATCAGATTTTCCAGGACCGAGAAATGGGGGAACAGATTGAAGTTCTGGAATACCAGTCCGACATTCAAAATGATGTTGTGCAGCGTGTTCTTGTTCGCGTATACCGCACGACCGGACTCGGTCCACATCATTTTTTCACCGCATACCGTGATTTCACCCTGATCGGCGGTTTCGAGCTGGGTGAGGCAGCGCAGCAGCGTGGATTTACCCGAGCCCGAAGGGCCGATAATGGAAACAACTTGTCCCTCGGAAACCTGCAAAGAGATACCCTTGAGGACTTCCAGTCGTCCAAATGACTTTTTAATCTTTTTTGCTTCGATCAGATTCATATATGATTACCCTTTATAGTAGTTGAGCTTTTTCTCGCACAGTTTGAAGGCATATTCGACCACTGCGTTCAGAATCAGGAAGATGACACCGGCAATGACCAGCGGAAGAATGCTGGAGCTGCTCGACATCAGCTTCTTTGCCGAATCGAACAGCTGAGGCTGTCCAATGACGTTTGCCAGCGCAGAGTCTTTAATAAGTACCATGAATTCCGAGCCGGTGGGCGGGATGACGCGCTTGACGACCTGGGGCAGGATGATGCGGAAGAAGGTCTGCGTCTTGGTGTAGCCCAGCATTTTTGCCGCCTCGTACTGACCGCGCGGAATGGAATCAATACCGGAGCGGAAGATCTCGCCGAAGTAAGCGGCATAGTTGATCGCAAATGCGAAGATCGTTGCTGTAAAGCGGTTCATGCTAACGTGCCACAGGTAGTACGGTGCATACATAATGAACATCAGCTGCAGCATGAGCGGCGTGCCGCGCATAATGAGCTGGTAGATCTGGACGATCCAGGAGATCGGGCGTACATCAAAGCGACCGATCCGGAATCCCAAGCGGAGATTGCGGCCGAGTGCAACGAGAAAGCCGAGCGGTACGGAAAGGATGACGGTCCAGAAAAAGATTTTGATGACATCGACCGTGCCATCCAATAAGACAGGCATCATGCCTGTGATTTTATCAAAGATCATGTGTTCCTCCCTGGTTGTAGTTGGAAATTACGCAGATAACATTATAACATAGGAAAGCGTAAAAGAAAGCCCTGCCGCAGAAAAAGAGCGGATAAAAATCCGCTCTTAGTTTGTGCAGGTATAACAAGGTTAAGCAGCGCTATCTGCGTTTTCAGCCGGAGCTTCAACGGTCGTGATGTCGGAGCCGAACCACTTGGTGGAGATCTCAGCCAGCGTACCGTCAGCCTTGAGCTCGACCAGCGCATTGTTCACTGCGTCTGCCAGCTGGGTTTCGCCCTTACGGAAGCCGATGACGTAGGTTTCTGCATAGAGGAAATCATCCATGACGCGCAGGTTTCTGCCGCCGGTTTCGATCAGGTAGTTTGCAACGGTCTCATCCATCAGAGCGGCATCAGAAGCACCGCTTTCAACGTCGAGCAGGCAGGACATATTGTTGTCCATACCAATCATCGTGGTGTTGTCCTTGAGCTTGGGCTCGGCATCGAATGCTTCCTGTGCGGTAGAACCGGACTGGAGCGCGATGTTCTTGCCGGACAGATCATCCATGGTCTGATAAGTGGAATCGGTCGGTACGACCAAGACCATGTGGTTTTCCAGATAGGGGATGCTGAGCGTCATTGCCTCGTCGCGTTCTTCCGACCAGGACAGACCGTTCCAGATGCAGTCGATGTTCTTGGTGTCCAGCTCCATCTGCTTGGAATCCCAGTTGATGGGCTGGGTTACCAGCTCAACACCCAGCTTCTCGCAGACCTTTTCAGCGACATCGATATCGAATCCAACGATCGTACCGGACTCATCCAGGAAGCCCATGGGAGGGAGCTGGTCGTCCAGACCCAGTACCAGAGTGCCCTTGTCCTGAATGTACTTGAGCGAAGTGGTGTCTTCTGCGGTTTCGGTCGAGTCGGTGGACGCGTCAGACGATGCGTTATTGGCAGAGGAATCCTGGCTGCCACTGCAGGCAGTCAGCATAGAGGCAGAAAGAGCGCCTGCGCACAGCAGGGCGAACAGTCTGTTCTTCTTCATAGGGGTATCTCCTTTTTCTTTCCAAGTCATCGGGTTAAAACCCGGTGCAAATCGATAAGGTGGGCAATCACAACCACCCTCTGTAAGTTTGTAGCATTAGTCTACCACTTTAACATAGCAAAGTCAAGAGGAAAAACACGTAAACTTTCCACGTACAGCGGACGAATTTACAAACGCAGAAATTGGTATGATGCTTGAGGGAAAAGTGAAAGTATGCTATACTGATATACGATTGTATAAAGTTTTCATGATAATGTTAAAGATAAACGGAGCAAGAGATGAAATTACGATCATTGCAAGGACATTTCGGCAATATGAACGGCCGAAAAATAGAATTTGCGGATGGATTTTCTCATTTGGTTCTGCCGAATGGCTGGGGAAAATCCACACTGTGCGCATTTTTGCGTGTGATGCTGTACGGACTCAATACTGCGCGGCGCGACACTCAGCAGGCACTTTCGGATAAAACCCGCTATGTGCCGCAGGACGGACACGCAATGAGCGGCAGACTGGAAATTGAGTGGAACGGAAGAGCGGTCACCATCGTGCGCCAGACTGGCAAGGGTGGACCGATGCAGGATTTTGATGCGTTCTATACCGATACCGGAGAGAAGTGCAGATTGCTGACCGCGAAAAACTGCGGCCAGGTGCTGCTCGGCATGGGTGAGGATGCATTCCTGTCCAGTATGATGGTGGACGGCGAGGATATGAACCGTCCGTCGGAGGAATTGCAGGAGCTGCTCAGTTCGATGGCACAGACTGGAGACGCGACCGGAAGCGCAGCCAAGGCGCTGGCGCGACTGGATCGCTGGCGATTGGATATCCGTTCAGGCAGGGGACACGGCGAGCTGCCCGAGGCACAGAGCGAACAGACCAAGCTGGAAGAGCAGCTGGAACAGCTGGAAAGCCTGTCTCATGACATTGCCAAGCAAAAAGAGAAGTGCCGCAGCCTGGAACGCGAAGCGCAAAAGGCACAGGATGCCTATGAGCGCAGTTATCAGGCATTCACTGAACAGCAGGCCGATGAGGAAAGCCGCAGACGCGTGCTAAGAGAGGAACGCGAGCAGCGTATCCGGGAGATCAAGAACCGTGTACCCGATGAAGATTTGGTCAGGGAAGCAGCTGAGGTGCTGTACGGCTACGAAGGTGCGGTGCGACTGGAACGCGAGAAGCGCGAAAACATGCCGGCAGTTGAAACACGCCGCCGTGAGGCCATCGAGCGCATGGAAAAGGCGCAGCATGATCGTGAGATCGAGGTCGACCGAACGACCAGACCCAAGATTCGATGGGTCGCCGGTGTTTTTGCCTTTATCTTTGGTGTACTGGCCGCAGCAACCGGTATTATGCAGGTCGAGTGGTTCCCGGAGATGGAGAACGTAGCCGGTATGCTCAATACCAGCGCCTTGCCGATGGTGCTTTCCGCACTCGCGATTGTGTGCTTGCTGCTGACCTTCCTTGGCAGCGTACAGAAACCGCCTGCACCGCTTCCGGATATGGACGAAGAAAAAAAGCAGCTTGAAATTGAGTATCAGCGCATTCTGGATGAACAGCGCATGGCAGCATCGGTACTGCTTGAGGAACGCGACCGCGTGATTGAGGCTGGCAAAAAGCTGTCTTCGCGGGTAACGAACGTAGAGGAAGCAGCCGAGGTCATTCGCTCGGCGATGGCAGACTTGCAGCTCATCCGACGCGAACAGAGTGCATTGGGCGATGTCATTCTGGAAATCCAACGCGGCCCGGAAGACGACGAAGAAGCGGATGCGGTCAGACAGCAACTGGATGCCTTGGGTGCAAGACAGTCCGAGGCACGCCGCGTGCTGGACGCTGCGCGAGAACAGCTCTCTCGCTTGCAGGGACAGGCAGACATGATCGGAACGATGGAAGAGATTCGCGCAAAGCTATCCGCATGTAAGGAACGTATTGTGCAGCTGCAAAAGCAGTATCAGGCAGTAGAGCACGCACGCCAGATCGTGTCTTCGGAAAATGCAGCCTTGCAGGCAAGGGTATCGCCGCAGATCACCAGTTTGGCACAGTCCTATCTGGCATATTTGACTGCGGATAACTACCAGGAGATTCGTCTGGACGATCAGTTCCGCGCACGGACTGCGGGAGCCGATGGTCAGCTGTTAAACGAGCGTCAGCTGTCTTCGGGTGCACGCGATCAGCTGTATTTGGCATTGCGTCTTGCAGTCTGTGAGACACTGGCAGGCGCCAAGGAAGCGCCTCTGATTCTGGATGATCCGTTCCTGACGTCGGACGATGCCCGCACCGAGCGGGGCATTGCACTGCTCAAGGAGCTTGGACGCAAGCGACAAGTAATCTTACTCAGCTGCCGAAAGAGTGCATGATGAGAACAAGTAAACGCATTGCATACGCGGTGCGTTTTTGTTTTGGAGCATAAAAAAGGGAGAAGCTGTGTGCTTCTCCCTTTTAGCGGTGTTGTCGGAATTTTTGTTATTTTGCGTAGTCTACTGCGCGGGTCTCGCGGATCATGTTGATCTTGATCTGACCCGGGTAGTCCAGCTCTTCCTCGATATGCTTTGCGATATCGCGGGCAAGCAGGATCATCTTATCGTCAGAAACCTCATCGGGCTTGACGATAATGCGGATCTCGCGTCCAGCCTGGATTGCATAGGAGCTGGAAACACCGGACGTGGTGTTTGCAATCTCTTCCAGCTTTTCCAGACGCTTGATGTAGTTTTCCAGATTCTCGCGGCGTGCACCCGGACGAGCGGCAGAGATCGCGTCTGCTGCCTGTACGAGGCAAGCGATGACGGTCTGCGGCTCTACGTCGCCGTGATGCGCTGCGATTGCGTGAACAATCTGGGGATTTTCCTTGTACTTCTTGGCCAGATCGACACCGATGCTGACATGAGAGCCTTCGACCTCATGATCGACTGCCTTGCCGATATCATGCAGAAGCCCAGCTCTGCGCGCGGGCACCGGGTCAAGACCCAGCTCGGAAGCGAGCATACCTGCGACGTGCGCAACCTCGATCGAGTGGAGCAGAACGTTCTGTCCGTAGCTCGTGCGGTAACGAAGGCGGCCGAGCAGCTTGACAAGCTCAGGATGCAGACCGTGGATACCGGTCTCGAACATCGCGCGCTCACCTTCGCTCTTGATGATCTGGTCGATCTCACGCTTGGACTTTTCAACCATCTCTTCAATGCGGGAAGGATGGATGCGGCCGTCTGCGATCAGCTTTTCCAGCGCCATGCGAGCAACCTCGCGGCGTACCGGATCGAAAGAGGACAGCGTGATGGCCTCGGGGGTGTCGTCGATGATCAGATCGACACCGGTCAGCGTTTCAAGCGTGCGGATATTACGGCCTTCGCGGCCGATGATGCGTCCCTTCATCTCATCGTTGGGCAGCGGTACAACCGACACGGTTGCCTCAGCGACGTGGTCAGCGGCGCAGCGCTGAATAGCAATAGAAATCAGCTCACGGGCAGTGGCTTCTGCTTCTTCCTTGGTGCGCTGATTGATTTCTCGAAGTTTAACAGCTGCATCGTGCTGTGCTTCCTGCTCGATGGAGGAGACCAGATAGTCCTTCGCCTCTTCACGGGTCAAGCCGGAAATGCGCTCAAGCGCAGCAATCTGCTCATTTTTGAGCTGGTCGCACGATTCCTGGGTCTTCTGAACCTGTGCGAGCTTGCGATTGAGCTCTTCATTCTTCTGATCCAGGGCATCTGTTTTACGGTCGAGCGCTTCTTCCTTCTGGGTCAGACGGCGCTCGAGTTTCTGCGTTTCATTGCGGCGTTCCTTGATCTCACGCTCAGCCTCAGTACGGCTTCTGTGAATCTCGTCTTTCGCCTCAAGAATCGCTTCACGCTTTTTGGTTTCGCCAGCCTTGATTGCATCGTTGATAATGCGGGTGGCTTCTTGTTCGGCACTGCCGATTTCCTTTTCGGCTACCTTTTTGCGATACAGGCAGCCAACGATCACACCAATAACCAATCCGACAACACCGACGATCAGAGTGATTATGGTATCAATCATGATTTCTGTGAAACACCTCCAGGATTTTTGACTTTTAGAAATCTGCAAAGTAATAATAACCCACCATAAGTTTCACGGCCTGGGCGCCGATGAATATTACAAAAGGTATTACCACAGATATTGTATAGCCTTTTGTCTTTCCTGTCAAGGAGCAGGCACAATTTTGACATGTATTTATACACCCTGACAAACAGAAAGGGAAAGCAGGGGAGAACCCTTGTAGAGAGCGGGATAATTGTAGTATAATAACATAGTTAAACCATTCTTGTCCTGCAAGGCACTGATTATGTTTCATACGGTGAAAAAACGGACAGGAAACTGCAAAATATGACACGTCTGGCTTTGGCCTGCGCGTCCGCAAGATCCTTAGGAGGAAAGCCATGCATAGCTCCATGCGCCGCAGACAATGCGGTGATTTGATTTATTATACCTGTGACCGGCTGCCGGTGCGCCATGCGTTCACGACCAAATCGGGCGGTGTCAGTCACGGAGATTGTGAAAGCCTGAATTTCGGGTTTAACCGCGGAGATGATCCGGAGAACGTCCGGCGTAATTATCAGATTCTCGCGGACACATTGCACATTCCGTTTGAGCGCTTTACCCTGACCCAGCAGGTGCACGAAAGCCGTGTACAGATTGTCGAGGAAACAGATGTGGGAATCGGTCTGCATCAGCCGATGGACTGGAAAGTGGACGGTCTGGTCACCGCTCTGCCGGACACGCCGATCGCGGGCTTTTACGCGGACTGTGTAGTAACGCTGTTCTACGATCCGACCGCCAAGGTGTGCGCGGTCTGTCATTCGGGCTGGCGCGGCACAGCGCAGGAAATCGCAGGTAAGACGGTCGAGAAAATGGTATCGCTCGGCGCATGCCGGGAAACGACGATTGCGGTCATCGGACCGTCGATCTGCCAAGACTGCTTTGAGACCGACGCGGATGTTCCGGACGCTATGCGTGCGCAGATGGGCGAACGGGTTGCACCGTTCATCCAGACGAGAGGGAAGAAATATCACGTTGATTTGCAGGGCATCCAGCAGATGACGCTGCAATCGGTTGGACTTGCTCCGGAGAATATCATAAACAGCGGCCTGTGCACCAAGTGCATGTCCGATGTCTTCTGGTCACACCGTGCGACCAACGGACACCGGGGCGTACAAGCGGGGGTGATTTGTCTGTGAAGAAGGCCGGTAAAATACTGCTGCGCGTAACCGCGTGCGGTTTGGCACTGTCCCTGCTCTGTGGATGTACGCTGACCGAGCGTCTGGATGAGACAACTTCGACACTGACCAATATGACCTCGGACAGTCAGCGTCAGGTCGGTCAGGTGTCTCTCGCGTATTATACAGCCGAGAAGGTAAATCCGATCACTTCGAGCTCTACCATCAATCGTATTATCTGTGAGGCACTGTACGAGGGTCTGTTTTGCTTAAACGATCAGTTTGAACCCGAACCGGTTCTGTGTGAGAACTATGAACTGAGCGGTACAAGCTGTACTCTGGTACTCAAAGAGGGACTGAAATTTTCCGATGGTTCGGACGTGACCGCGGACGACGTTGTGTACAGCTATCGTTTGGCAAAGTCGACTGCGACCTCTATGTATTACAATCGCGCGTCCTATATGTCTTCCATTCGTGCAACCGACAGTCGAACCATTCAGATTACGCTGAGTGCACCGAACAGTCACTTCCTGAGCCTTCTGGATATTCCGATTTTCAAAGAAGGAACAGAGAATCAGACGTTTTCGATCGGTACCGGACCGTTTGTAGCATCGCAGAGTGATACGGATTACCTGCTGCTGCCCAATGAGAATTGGCATGGCGGTAAGGTTTCCAACGTACCCCAGATCAATCTGGTTGGTACCGTACGTGCCGATGCGGTCATCAGCAGCTTTGCGGCAGGTGATATCTCGCTGACACGCGCTGAGCGTATCAGTGATGACCCGGCAACCATCAAGGGTGCAGTCGATGTTTACCAAACGCCGACCACCGAGCTGCATTATCTGGGCGTCCGTATGTCCCATCCGCTCTTATCCAATGAGAATTTCCGCAAGGCACTGAGCCTGGCCATCGATCGATCTTCGATTTGCCGTTCGTCCCTGCAAACCTTTGCAGACCCCGCTGTGCTGCCGGTCAATCCGCAGCCGGAAATGCTGGAAGACAGCCGCTTGACCGGCGCCTTAGAGCAAGCTAACACTTATCTGGCACAGATGGGCATTCGAGATGTTGACGGTGACAGCAAGGTGGAAACCAGCTCGGGCGAAGAAATCACGCTGACCCTACTGTGCAATTCAGAGAACAGCTTTAAGAGCAACGTGTGCAGCCAGTTGGTCACCGCATTCAGCCAGATTGGCATTCAGCTCAATATCAATAGCCTGCCTTTCGATCAGTACCAGCAGGCGCTGAACAGTGGAAACTTTGATTTGTACTACGGTGATGTCATTTTGACACCTGACTTTGATGTACGTGCGCTTTTGATGTCGGGTGGTTCGCTCAATTATGGCAGAATCACAGATGCCACACTGGACAGCAAGATTATGTCTGTCCGGACGGCATCTGCGGACGCACTGGAACAGGCAGAGACCGATTTTTATGAATATTTCCTGAGTAAAATGCCCATTCTGCCTTTGGCGTTTGAACGCAATCAGGTCATTGTGCGCAGCGGTCTGCTGACCGGCTTCAGCCCAAGACCTTATAATATCTTCTGGACACCCAATGAATGGAGGCTTGGATGAAAAAAGTTGTATTAGGACTTTCGGGCGGTGTCGATTCCGCGGTATCCGCTCGCTTGCTGCGAGAGCAGGGATATGAGGTGTACGGTCTGTACATGGATGTCGGCCTGGGCGGCGCAGCCGAAGCGCAGCGCGTTGCGGATGCGATCAATGTCCCGCTGTATATCGCTCATCAGGAAGAAACGTTCGAGCGGGAAGTGCGCTCGTACTTTCAGCACGAATATGAATCGGCACGCACGCCGAACCCCTGCGTCGTATGCAACCGCAAGGTAAAGTTTGTCTCCCTGTGCCAGTATGCCGATGAGATCGGCGCACAGTATATTGCGACCGGACATTATGCGCGGATTGGTCACGATACGCAGGACAGAGCACTGCTCATGCGCGCGCGTTCTCCGAAAGATCAGTCGTATATGCTGGCCAATTTGCCGCGTTCGGTGCTGGAGCGCTGCGTATTCCCGCTCGGCGAAGCGGCAGACAAGGCTGAGGTGAGGGAACTGGCACGTAAGAGCCAGATTCCGGTTGCGGAGAAGAAAGACAGCATGGATGTCTGCTTTATCCAGGACGGCGATTACAGCGCATGGCTGGAGTCGCGTGGCGCAGCCCTGCCGGAGGGTAACTTTGTAGATGAGACCGGTCGAGTGCTGGGTCGACATAAGGGACTGCACCATTATACGGTCGGCCAGCGCAAGGGACTGGGCATCGCGTCCACCGGCCGCCTATTCGTGCACGAGTTACGACAGGATACCAATGAGGTTGTACTTTCGCTTTCCGATGTGTTCCGTGAGAAAATCACGGTCAGCGGACTGAACCTGTGCGCACCGGAGTACGCAGAGAGCGGATCGTTTGACTGTCAGGCGCGTGTGCGCTATTCCAAGCACAGTGATCCGGCAACCGTTCGACTGCTCGGAAACGGACAGGCAGAGGTCACTTTTGTACAGCCCGTTCGTGCACCGGCTGCTGGACAATTTGCGGTCTTTTATGATGGCGAGATCGTAATTGGCGGCGGTTTTATCGATGGATAAAGGGGAAGCTATGAAACAGGAAAAAGAATGGATTGGCCATGCCCTTGCGCTCGGAACGGTGTGCGTGTGGGGTACGACCTTTATTGCAACAAAAGTCCTGCTCGAGCATTTTACGGCGGTAGAAATTCTGCTCATTCGCTTTGTGTTGGGATTTACAGCCCTGAGTATTGCCTGTCCCAAACGATTGCGGCTCAAAGATAAGCGGCATGAGCTGTATTTTGCAGGCGCAGGTCTGACCGGTGTATTGATTTATTATCTGCTTGAGAATATTGCACTTGGATATTCGACCGCGTCCAATATTGGCGTTGTGGTATCCTGTGCGCCGATGTTCACGGCAATCTTTTGGGCAATCGCATCGCGGGAGCGCCTGCAATTGCATTTTATCATCGGTTTTGCCATTGCCATCAGCGGCATCGCGTTTATCTCATTCAGCGGTACCGAGCGCATGCAGATTAACCCCATCGGTGATGTGCTGGCGCTGGCTGCCGCTGTTGCGTGGGGTATCTACTCGGTACTGATTCGCAGATTGGGTGAATTCGGTTACCCTTCAATCGCGATGACGCGCCATGTCTTTCTGTATGGTGTCGTGTTTATGCTGCCGATTGCCTGGAAGATGGGATTTTCTCCGTCGCTCGACGCGCTCAAGCAGCCCTCTATTTTGCTGACGCTCGCATTTTTGAGTTTTCTGGCAAGTGCAGCGTGCTTTGTGACCTGGAATACTGCGGTTAAGAAGCTGGGAGCGATTAAGACCAGCGTCTATATTTATCTGTCACCTGTTATTACCATTTTGTGTGCTGCGATCGTGCTGCATGAGCGCATGTCGGCGCGGTCTGTGCTGGGAACGGTGTTGGTTCTGCTAGGACTGGTGGTTTCGGAGAATCGCCTGCCTGTGAGAATCCCTGTACTCGGCAAGGAGAGATGATATGGAAGCATCCCGGGAAAGTACATATAAACAAACCTTTGCCAAATTGGGATGGGTACTGATCGCTTCTCAGGTGCTGATGATGGCAGTGGTCTGGGCAGGAGAGGAACTCTATATCCGATGGCTCATTGCCAGAGATCCGATGATTGGAGCCGTCGAGCTCATGCACAAATTGCAGGACAGCGGCGTGTGGCTGATTGTAGGTGCGCTGGCAGGCCTGACGCCGTGTCTCGCGCTTAAGCTGACCGAGCACCCGAAACAGCTGCCCGCTTTTTTCGGTAAGAAGAATCAGCGGATCGGCGGCACCATCATGGTGTTTTGCTTCCTGCTGGTGCTGGGATTGCAAAACATTGCGTCTCTGCTCACCATTCCAGTGGAAGTCACCGCGAATTTGCTGGGCGGATCGTTTTACAGTGCACATGCGAGTGCGACCGCTGCTTCACAGACCGCATCTATGCTGCTGTACAGCGTGTTGATTGCACCATTCTGTGAAGAGCTCATGTACCGCGGCTTTGTGCTGGAATATTTGAAGCCCTACGGCAATACCTTTGCGATTTTGTTTGCGGCTGTTATTTTTGGACTCATGCACGGCAATATCATTCAGCTGCCCATGGCGCTGCTGTGCGGCGTATTGTTCGGCTATATTGCGGTAGAATACTCGCTTTCAGCGTCTATGGTACTGCATGCGCTGACCAACCTGACCGCAGAGATTCTGGCACGGCTGGGAGATGCCGACGAGGTAGCCGCAGCAGGTGTCAATCAGGCACTGTTTGCATTTGGACTCATTGCGCTGTTTTTGTGTATCACCAAGCTGCATCAACCGATTCGCGCGTATGCCCGACAAGGTTATGCCGAAAAGAAAACAGTAAAACTGCTGATGACCTCACCGCCTATTTTGCTTTTGATTATTTATCTGATTGTTTTAACGGCGATGAGCATTACACCGATTTAAAAAAGAGCTGGTTCTGATTGAACCAGCTCTTTTACTTTATTTACCGTTAAATTTCTGCGCCGCAGCCGCAGGACCGTTGCGGACGATTTCTTCCGCAGCTTCCATTGCGTGCTGAGCTGCTTCCTGAATCTTGGTTTCATCCTCGCCTTGGAATTTGGACAGTACCCAGTCGGCCAGATCGTAATCGGGATGGGGCTTTGCACCAATACCGATCTTGACACGCGGGAACTGATCAGAGGACAGCTGATAGATGATGTTCTTGACGCCGTTCTGGCCACCGGCAGAGCCCTTTGCGCGTACGCGCAGACGGCCGACATCCAGCGAAATATCGTCAAACAAAACGACAATGCGCTCGGGCGGGATCTTGTAGAAATCTGCGGCATCGCGCACAGCCTCACCGGACAGATTCATAAAGGTCTGCGGCTTCATGAACAGAACGCGTTTTCCGCCGAATGTACCCTCGCCGACCAGCGCCTTGAACTTCATGCGGTCGATACGCTGACCGGTTTTCTGACAGTAGGAATCCAGTGCGCGGAAACCAGCGTTGTGTCGGGTGCTTTCATATTTAGAACCGGGATTGCCAAGACCGACAACCAGCCACTCGATCGGGCCGGCAGAAGCGTCCTGCTGTTTGCGCTCCTGTTCCAACTTTGCAAAGATATCAAAAATAGACATTGGGAATCTCCTCTAAAAAGCTCCCCAAAAGGGGAGCTTTTAAATGATTTATTCAACTGACAGAATATAGTAGTAGACCGGCTGACCGCCATGAATGACCGTAATTTCCAGGTCATGATTTTCCTTGCGGAACAGTTCCTCGACCTTCGCAGCTTCCTCCTCGGTCACGCCTTCGCCGTAGATGATCGTAGCAAAGGTGCTGTCTGCGGATACCAGCTCACGGATGAGCTTTTTGAGGACATCGTGCTGACGCTTGCTGTTTGCAGCCAGCTTGCCCTCGCACAGACCAAGGTATTCGCCTTCCTTGATCTTCTTGCCGTCAAAGTCGGAGTTGCGTGCAGCATAGGTGACCTGACCTGCGCGAACGGCTTCCATGGCCTCGTTCATTGCAGCGGTGTTGTCCTCCTGCTCTGCATCGGCATCAAAGACCAGCATTGCCGAGATACCCTGCGGGATGTTCTTGGAGGGCATAACAACGACCTGCTTGTCTTCGCACAGCGCAGCAGCCTGCTGTGCCGCCATGATAATATTCTTGTTGTTGGGGAAAACGTAGACGATCTCTGCGGGCGTCTGATCGACCGCACGCAGGATATCTTCGGTCGAGGGGTTCATGGTCTGACCGCCCTGTACGACCTGATCGCAGCCGAGGTCGGTGAATACGGTGTGCAGACCGTCACCAGCAGCAACACAGACAAAACCGTACTTCTTCTCGGGCGGGCAGATTTCACGATGCTCCGGTGCTACCGTGCCCTCGATGACCTTTGCGGTGTGCTGCTGACGCATGTTCTCAATCTTGACCGTCAGCAGGGGACCGAACTTCAAGCCTTCTTCCAGTGCCTTGTTGGGCTGATCGGTGTGTACATGGACCTTTACGATGTCATCATCTTCGACAACAACCAGAGAGTCACCGATTTCGCTCAGCAGAGAACGCATACGACCGACGTTGCGCGCCTTGTCCTTGCGCTCGGCGATAAACTCGGTGCAGTAAGTGAAGGTGATATCTTCATCTGCAATTGCGCTGAAATCCGCTGCGCTCTTGGCAGCCGGAGCTTCTTCAATGACGCGCTCCTTGTGGATGCCGCGGAAGGCATCGAACATACCCTCGAAGATGGTCAGGAAGCCAAAGCCGCCGGCATCAACGACACCAGCCTTTTCCAGAACCGGGTTCTGGGACATGGTTTCCTGCAATGCGGTCTGACCACGCTCGAGTACGGCAGAAAAGACCTGTTCAACCGACAGCTGCGGATCGGCCTGACACAGCTCGACTGCGTGCTGTGCAGAAACTCTGGTGACAGTCAGGATCGTGCCCTCTGCGGGCTTCATGACCGCCTTGTACGCGGTATCTACGCCTTCACGCAGCGCGAGTGCAAAATCACAGCCGCCAGCTTCTTCCTTTTCGCGCAGTTTTTTTGCCATACCGCGGAAAAGCAGGGAGAGAATAACACCCGAGTTGCCGCGGGCACCGCGCAGCAGGGCAGACGCCGTCTGATCAACTGCCTTGCGCAGGGTGGGCTCGGTCAGACGCTCCATTTCTTCCTGTGCGGCGTGCATGGTCATATACATATTGGTACCGGTATCGCCGTCGGGCACCGGGAAGACATTGAGCTCATTGGCAGCTTCCTTTTTTTCGGCGATCGCGAGCGCACCTTCAATAACCATGCGCTGAAACAGTGACCCGGTGATTTTTTGTTCGTTCATGTCTTACGTTACTCCTTCGTTTCTGTCAATCGGCCTTGATGCTTTCGACGTAGATATCGATGTTCTTGACATCAATGCCGGTCAGCTGCTCCACGTGGTAGCGGACTTCGCTGATGATTGAACGGCAAACCGAGGCAATATTAATTCCGTGATCGACCGCGATGTGCAGATCGATGTTGATGCCGCCGTCGGAAGCTTCGGTGATTTTGACACCGCGGCTCATGTTTTCACGGCGCAAAAGATGCGCAACACCATCTGCGACCGAACGGACGGTCATGCCCTTAACGCCAAAACAAGAAGAAGCGGCATAGCCGGCAATCCCGGCAATCACGTCGGGGGCAATCTCAATATATCCAAATTCGTTGTTGATTCTCATAAAATACCTCCAGCAAACCAAACCGTTCAGAAGTCATTCTATACTTATTCTCTATTCTATAATAGTTTGCGCGAATAAACAAGATATATTTTCTGCAAAACTGTGTTATGGGTGACAAATTATTGGATTTGTGAGGGGACTTTTGAGAGTGGATTATTTTTATATCGCACCGCAACAAAGGTTTGATTTTTCCAGCAAATTCAGATATAATTGAATAAAAAACAAACAAATGTTTCTCCATGCGTGAGGTGTTGGAGATAATTGGCTATTTTTTAGGATGGTGTCACGATGAAAAAGTTGAGCGAGAAGCAAAAGCGCATTCTCGAATATATAGCAGAAGCAACTGCTGCGCAAGGCTATCCGCCTTCTGTGCGCGAAATTGGCAAGCATGTCGGTCTGAGTTCGTCTTCTTCGGTACATGCCCAGCTGATCAAACTGCGTGAAAAGGGATATTTGGAAAAAGATGACCACAAGACGCGTGCATTGGTGGTAAAAGGTGCAGCGGCAAGTGTGCCGCAGGTTCCCATTTTGGGACAGGTCACAGCAGGTATGCCGATTCTCGCAGTAGAAGATATTGAGGGTTATTTGCCGTATGAGCAGGCAAGCGGATACGGCGAATACTTTGCCCTGCGGATCAAGGGCGATTCCATGATCGGTGCGGGTATCCTCAACGGAGACTACATTATCGTGCGTCAGCAGAATACGGCGACTCCCGGACAGATCGTTGT
Source organism: Butyricicoccus pullicaecorum DSM 23266 (assembly GCF_900167005.1). Taxonomy (GTDB): domain Bacteria; phylum Bacillota; class Clostridia; order Oscillospirales; family Butyricicoccaceae; genus Butyricicoccus; species Butyricicoccus pullicaecorum. Next base: position 508,114 of record NZ_FUXW01000002.1, on the reverse strand, counting down.
AGCGATGATTGAAGACGAGGCGACCTGCAAGACACTCAAAATTGAGGATGACGGTCATGTATGGCTCATGCCGGAAAACCCGGATTATTCCCCGATTGACGGTGAAGGCGCGGTCATTCTTGGCGTCGTAACTGCACTGCATCGGGATTACTTCGCATAATGGCACTTTCAGATTCGATTGCCAAAATCAAGGGCATCGGCCCGAAAAAAATTGCACTCTTTCAAAAGCTGTCCATAGAAACCATGCAGGACGCACTCGACTGCTATCCGCGCGATTACGAAGATCGTACCTATGTCATCCCGGTTGCTGCGGCCAAGGAAGGACAAAAGATTGCCGTGTGCGCGGTGGTTGGTACCCAGCCGGTTACCCGTCGCATCCGCAAGGGCATGGAGATCACCAAATTCCGTGTATTTGACACTTCCGGCGCATTGTGGATTACCTATTACAACAATCGCTACACGGCGGCAGCCTTGCAGGAAGGACAGGAATACCTGTTTTATGGCCGTATACAAGGCCAGGGCGCACAGAGAACGATGATCTCTCCGGCTTGCGAGGCGGTGCTGCCCGGAATGCCTCCGCCGCAGCGCGTCGTACCGGTTTATCCATTGACCGCAGGACTGACGCAAAAAGATTTGATTCGCGTGACAACGGCTGCTCTGGGAGAACAGGATGCAGGCGAGCGGGACTGGATGCCGGAGGAGATTGCACAGGAATATGAACTGCTGACACAAACACAGGCAGTACAGTGCATTCACCGACCGCAATCGCTGGACGATGTCGCGCAGGCCAGACAACGCATTATTTTTGAAGAATTGTTTTTACTCTGCTGCGGACTGGCTCGACTCAAAGAACGTCGCGCAGACGAAGCTGGTATTGCCATGCGTGAGGGTACGCCGGATGCATTTTGGAAATTGCTTCCGTTTGCGCCAACCGGTGCGCAGAAACGTGCGGCACAGGAAATCTGGAACGATATTCGAAGCGGTAAGCCCATGAATCGATTGGTACAGGGTGACGTAGGCTCAGGCAAAACCGTGCTTGCTGCGGTACTCTGTTATCTGGCGGTACAGAATGGATACCAGGCAGCGATTATGGCGCCGACCGAGATTTTGGCTTCTCAGCACATGGAATCACTTGGCCCAATCTTTGCACAGCAGGGTATTACCTGTGCAGTATTGTCCGGTTCTGTGACGCCGAAGCAGAAAAGAGAGTGCAAGGAAAAGATTGCGTCAGGCGAGATACAGGTCGTCATTGGTACACATGCCTTGATTCAAAAGGATGTCACCTTTCATCGACTTGGCGCAGTCGTTGCCGATGAACAGCATCGCTTTGGCGTTGACCAACGCGCAACTCTGCATGAGAAAGGTGAGCGACCGCATACGCTGGTCATGTCGGCGACTCCGATTCCGCGTACTTTGGCGCTGATTCTATACGGTGATCTCGATGTATCGATTGTCGATGAATTGCCGCCCGGACGTACACCAGTGGAAACCTTTGCCGTGGGTGAAAAGATGCGTCAACGCATCTATGCCTTTATAGACAAGCAGATTGCCGAAGGCGGACAGGTCTATGTGGTTTGTCCACTTGTAGAAGACGGAGAATTGCCGCTCAAGAGTGCAGAAGAGCACGGCGCAGCCCTACAAAAGATTTTGCCGCATCGCCGCATTGGTGTCCTGCATGGTAAGATGAGACCGGCAGAAAAAGATGTGGTGATGAATGCTTTTGCAGCAGGAGAACTTGACATACTGGTTGCAACGACCGTCATTGAAGTCGGTGTCAATGTACCCAATGCCTGTTTGATGGTGATCGAAGATGCCGACCGTTTTGGCCTGTCCCAGCTGCATCAGCTGCGCGGACGCGTCGGACGAGGCAAACGAAAGTCTTACTGCGTTTGTTTTGGTGCAGATAAGGGAGAACAAGCGAAGCAGCGACTCAAAATTCTGTGCCAAACCAATGATGGATTTGAGATTGCACGCGCCGATCTGGCACAGCGCGGCCCGGGCGATTTCTTTGGTAAACGGCAGCATGGCCTGCCGATGCTCAAAATGGCAGACATTGCAGGCGATTTGGCATTGATGCAGTCGGCGAAAGAAGAGGCTGAAAAGCTGTTGTCAGATGACCCAACCTTGCAGGAGCACCCTGCACTGCGCGAGCGGGTAGAGCGCATGTTCCGAAACGATCACGGCGAAATCTTTAATTGATCGTATGTACCTGTCTTGCATTTATATAGCGAATCAGGTAAAATAAAATATACTGGAATGATATAAAAATTCTGATAGAAAAGATGTCGGAGGAATACCGTGAACAATACTGTAAGTAGAAAGCAGGCAAGAGAGATTGCCCTGCATCTGGTTTTTGAGATGGGCTTTGGCGCGTTTGAGGCTGAAAATGTAATGACCGATCGTCTCGGCGAAGAGATCATGCAGTCGATCAGCGGTGATATTGCACTCTACGCGGGCAAGCTGGACGAAGCACAGACCAAGTACATCGTATCTGCTGTCAAGGGTGTTGCAGAGCATTTGGACGAGCTGGACGCATACATTGAAAACAATGCGAAGGGCTGGACGCTGTCGCGCCTGTCTCGTATCACCATTGCTATCCTGCGTCTGGCGATTTATGAAATGTACTATGTTGAGGACGTTCCGGTCGGCGCTGCAATCAATGAGGCAGTCGAGCTGGCAAAGGTTTACGACTCGGACGAAGCTGCTTCGTTTATCAACGGTGTCTTGGGTGCAGTTGCGCGCAAGATGGAGTCTGAACAGGAATGAGCCGTTGGTATCTGGGGATTGATACCTCCAATTACCGTACATCGGCTGCGATCTTTGATGCAGAGCATGTAGAATGGCAAAATAGCGGTCGGCTGCTTGATGTGCCGGACGGCGCAATCGGACTGCGTCAGTCGGATGCGCTTTTTCAGCACACACTGCACTTGCATGAGATGATTGCCGGACTGCCGGGTGGTATCGGCAAGGAAATTCAGGCGGTGTGCGTGTCTACCAGACCCCGTGCGGTGGAAGGCTCGTATATGCCCTGCTTTCTGGCAGGCGAGAACGTCGCACGAAGCATCGCGCATCTTCTGGGTGTGCCGCTCTATACCTGTTCCCATCAGCAGGGACACTTAGCTGCCGCAGCCTTATCTGCACAGGCACTTTCCTGGCTCGGTACCCAGGAGTTTTACGCGTGGCACTTGTCTGGCGGTACGACTGAGCTGCTGCATGTAGCTCCGGGCGCAGATGGTTTGCCTGTCGCGGAATGCATCGGCGGCACAACCGATTTGGCAGCTGGACAGCTGGTCGATCGTGCCGGTGCGCTCTTAGGACTGCATTTCCCGGCAGGAGAAGCATTGGAGCAGCTCGCCAAACAGTCGCAGAGCAAAGAACGCTTCCAGCCCAAGGTCGCTGACTGCCGATTCTCGCTTTCCGGCATGGAAAACAAGATTCGTGACCTCTGTGCGCGTGGTACGGTACCTGAGGATGTCGCTTCGTTTACCGTGCGTACGATCTGTGCAGCAGTCGAGCGGGCAACCGCACAAGCGATGGAACGCAAGAAATTGCCTGTGCTGTGTGCGGGCGGCGTGATGAGCAATCGATTGATTCAGCGCCGTATGCACGAGCGCTTCGGTGCACGTTTTGCAGAACCCGTTCTTTCGGGAGACAATGCAGTTGGCGCTGCGGTACTCGCTGCGGTGCAGCATGGAGAAACACTGTTATGATTTACACAGTCACACAACTCAATCAGCAGATCAAGGGAATGCTGGAGAGCAACTCGAGTTTCCGCAATATTTTTGTGCAGGGTGAAATCTCCAATTATAAGCAGCATACGTCAGGGCATCACTACATGACGCTCAAGGACGCGGACGGAGCCATCAGCGCGGTATTGTTCCGCGCCGATGCCGCACGGCTGCGCTTTCGCTTGATGAACGGTATGAAAGTGATTGCGCGTGGACGGGTAAGTTCTTTTCCGAAGACTGGCCAGGTACAGCTGTACCTGGCTGATTTGATGCCGGACGGAACCGGCGCGCTGCATCTTGCTTTTGAGCAGCTTAAGGCGAAACTCTATGCCGAAGGTCTGTTTGACCAGTCCCACAAGCAGGAAATTCCGCGCATGCCGCGTACCATCGCACTTGTGACTTCACCGACCGGTGCAGCCGTGCGTGATATGATTCGCATTTTGGGCAGACGGTACCCGCTTGCCGAGGTGCAGCTGTGGCCTGTATTGGTGCAGGGCGAAAATGCAGCGGCAGACATCGCCAAAACGATTGCGCGTGTCAACGCGCACGGACAGGCGGATGTGATGATCGTTGGACGCGGCGGTGGATCGCTCGAAGATCTGTGGGCATTTAATGAAGAAATCGTAGCACGCGCGATTTATAACAGCAAAATTCCTGTGATTTCGGCGGTTGGTCATGAACCTGACGTCACGATTGCCGATTTCGTGGCCGATCTGCGTGCACCGACACCGTCAGGTGCAGCCGAGCTTGCCGTGCCTGATCGGGGAGAGCTGAGCATCTTGATTGACCGAGAGCAGGAACGTCTGATGACTGCACTGGAAAACCGATTGAACGGACTTGCAAACCGACTGCAAGCACAGGAAGACCGCTTGGCGCGCTGCACACCGGCGCAGTACGTCGCCGAGCGTCGCCGCCGAACCGAAGAACTGATCGAGCGGATGCGATTGGCGCAGCTGCGCAAAATCGACAGCTTGAAGACTGGCTTTTCTTATCAAGAAAAGAAATTATGCGATATGCCGGGTGTTTTATTAGAACGTCGGCGCGGGCAGTTGCAGTCCTTGTCGGGACAGCTGGACGCACTCAGTCCATTGCGTGTACTGGCGCGAGGATTTTCGGTTGTTACCGATGCACAGAACAAGATTATTACCGACAGTGCGGATTTGCAGACGGGAGATGCAGTGACGCTGCGCTTTGCGCAGGGCACAGCAAAGGCTCAGATTACATCCGTGCAGAAATCGAGGAAATAACTATGGCAAAAAAACAGACATTTGAGCAGTCCATGCAGCGCTTGGAAGAGATTGTCAGACTGCTGGAAAAAGGCGATGCACCGCTGGATGAGAGCTTGCATCTGTTTGAAGAGGGCGCAAAGCTCGCGGCGTCCCTGCATACGCAGCTGGATAAGGCCGAGCAGAAGGTGACGCAAATGATGACGATGTCCGATGGAACGGTCGAAGAGCAGCCTTTTGACGTACAGGAGGATGCCTAAATGGAATTTCAGGAACGACTGAATCGCTATGTCGAAGAGATTGAACAGGCGTTGGATCAATATTTGACGACGTTTGGATGCAACGGACAGGAAAAAATCGTGGAGGCTATGCGCTACTCGGCGCTGGCCGGTGGAAAGCGTCTGCGCCCGGTGCTTACAATGGAATTTTGCAGAGCAGTGGGCGGAGATCCGTACGCAGCGCTTCCGTTTGCCTGTGCGCTGGAAATGATTCACACGTATTCTTTGATTCACGATGATCTGCCCTGTATGGACAATGACGATCTGCGCCGCGGCAAGCCGACCAATCACAAGGTGTATGGCGAGGGACTGGCAGTTTTGGCAGGTGACTCGCTTTTGACGTACGCGTTTGAGACCGCAGCGCGCGGTATGAATGAGTCTGACGTGACTGCCCAGCAGGCAGTCGAGGCGATTGGAATTCTGGCACACGAAGCAGGATACTATGGAATGATCGGCGGTCAGGTTCTTGATCTTGCCGCAGAGCATCAGACCTTGACGTATGAAGAGCTGGTCAACTTACAGGACAAAAAGACCGGCGGACTGATTCGCGCAGCGGCTGAGATGGGTTGTGTCTTGGGATATGCGACCGAGGAACAGCGAGAAGCAGCGAAAACTTATGCAAACCGTTTGGGACTTGCCTTCCAGATTCAGGATGATATTTTGGATATCGAGGGCGACGAGGCTGTCTTCGGCAAACCGATAGGATCGGATGAAAAAAGCGGAAAGTCTACATTTCCTGGCCTGATGGGCGTAGAAACCTGTCGCAAAATGGTACAGGATTTGACCGACGAGGCTGTTTGTGCGGTAAAAACTTTACCCGAGTCAGACTTCCTTGTACAGCTTGCTGAGAGCCTCGTAGGCCGGAAAAAATGAATAAAATTGTAGCGTTCGCATAAAATTTACATACAACCGCTTGAAAAAAGCAGACGGTTGTGGTAACTTATCCGTGTGACGCAGTATTCTAGTCAGGCGATCTCTCCCCAGGATGGACCTAAAAAGCCATCGAAGGGCACATCGATGAAGTCTCTGGTGCTTGCTTCTTACGCCCAGTTTGGGGTGGGTGCTGGAGGTTAAGGCTTTCGGGCGCGTTTCAATGGCATGAAATACCGACCCGATTGCCGTGGAGACCCGACTCTGTGGGACACCTATAGCATTCTTTCTGAATTGATGGATGTCCTACGGACCGGGGTGAAACCTGTAATGCGGTGCAGCGAAAGACGTACGGGAACTGACCGGCCAGTCGGGCCCGTGCGGCGCCTCAACGTGCTGTGTACAGCGTAGCCTGCCTTGCGTGGTTATGGTGGATGAGATACCCACCCGAGAGGCTATGGCCATAGCTTCGAGGGCATTGATTTCTGAAACCATGGCTGCAAAAGAGGCTAAGGAGAGAATCGAACCTGCCGTGGAAATCACCTAGACTGTCCCAAAAGGGCGGGCGTGGGATTGCAGTGCGGACTCAGTGGCAATTCGGTCCCGGATGTGGTAACACTCCGGTACAGGCTTTAATGGGAAACCGCCGGGGCGGCGACGCACGGTAGTCTGTGGGGAAATCCAACCGAACCTAAGCCGCAAGATTTACCACCCCCGCTGTCACATTTTTAACGATTTGATGCAATGCCTGAAACCTGTCGTTTCGGGCATTCTTTGCAGTTTGCATACCTGATTTTTGAGGAGACGAGAATTGGACGCGACAGATAAACAAAGGAAGAAGCAGAAAACCAGTTTTTTGAGTAAGGTGAACTGGAAATGGGTGGGAACGATCACGATTTTATCGTTTCTGATCTCGATTTCCATGTCCTACTTATCCAATGAAGCGCTTTCATCGGTCAATAACATCGCCGCATTTTTTATTTTGCTCTTGTTCATCCTGCTGGGTATCGTGTTTGATATTGTAGGTGTCGCAGCAACTTCGGTCACCGAAAAGGAGCTGCACTCCATGGCAGCAAAGAAGGTAAAGGGCGCAAAACAGGCGGTGTGGCTGTCCCGAAATGCCGAAAAGGTAGCCAGCATCTGCAACGATGTTGTAGGCGATATTTCGGGTATCATTTCCGGTGCGACCGGTGCGGTCATCATTGCAAACGTCACCCAGGGGTTATCGCCTCTGCCGACAACGGTGATTTCATTGACCATCACCGGCTGTATTGCTGCCATGACCATCGGCGGCAAGGCGACCGGCAAGGCGTTTGGTATTTCCAACAGTGTCGCAATCATTCATACAGCGGGCCGTATTTTGGCTGTTCTGCATCTTCCGCTGGAAAAGAAACGGTGAATTCATAGTGAATAATACTACAAATCGATACGGTATATTAGATCGTATTTCGGGTGCAGAAGACCTGCGAGATATGTCATTTGACTTGCAAGAGGAACTGTGCCAAGCATTACGGGAATTTATCGTCGATCATGTTTCGGAGACTGGCGGTCATCTGGCTTCTAATCTTGGTATCGTGGAATTGGCGGTTGCACTCGAACGGGAATTTGATTCCAACAAAGATCGACTGATTTATGATGTTGGTCATCAGTGCTATGTCCATAAAATCTTAACCGGACGAAAAGAAGCATTTGATCGACTGCGTATGTACGGAGGACTTTGCGGCTTTATGAAGCCGGACGAGAGCCCCGCAGACCCGTGTGTCACCGGTCATGCCTCCAGTTCGGTATCGGTCGCGCTGGGCATGGCGCATGCGCGCTCCATTCGAGGCGAAAAGTATCATGTCGTTGCCATTATCGGTGACGGTGCGCTGACCGGCGGTATGGCGTATGAGGCGCTCAACGATGCCGGTGCAAGCGGCGAGCCGTTGATCGTCGTACTCAATGACAATAATATGTCCATCGACAAGAACGTCGGTGGTATGGCACGCCATTTGGCAAAGCTCCGTGTGTCTCCGAGATACCTGAGCGCGAAGAATGGTTTGCGTAAGACGCTTTCCCATGTTCCGGGCGGTAAATCGGTGATCGCAAAGGGAACCAAACTGAAAAAAGCGATCAAGTCGGTCGTGCTGCCCAGCTCCATGTTTGAGCAGATGGGCTTTACTTATATGGGACCGGTAGATGGACACGATTTACAGGCACTGTCTTTCCATTTACAGCTGGCAAAACGGCTGAAATGTCCGGTTCTGATTCATGTGATGACCAAAAAGGGAAAGGGATACAGCTATGCGGAGCATGCACCGGACAAGTATCACGGTGTATCCAAGTTTGACCCGGTATCCGGACAGCTGCCCGGTTCAACGCCGGGATTCTCCGCGGTATTTGGTGCAGAACTTGCGAAATTAGCGCGAAAAGATGCGCGAATCTGTGCGATTACGGCAGCAATGCCATCGGGCACTGGTTTGTCTGGCTTTCCCCGAGAATTTCCTGAGCGGTTCTTCGATGTAGGTATCGCGGAAGAGCATGCGGTTGCAATGACCGCTGGTATGGCAAAACAGGGATTGCGACCGGTGTGTGCACTGTATGCGACTTTTTTGCAGCGTGCATACGATCAGCTCATCCATGACGTTGCAATTGCAGCCGACATCCCGGCAGTCTTTGCTATCGATCGCGCTGGTATTGTCGGTGCAGACGGTGCGACCCATAACGGTACGTTTGACGTTCCGTTTCTGCGCACCATCCCGGGCATGACCATTCTCTGTCCGGCGAATTTTGCCGAATTGCGGACGATGATGACCCGCGCCATTTACCACAATGAAACCGGCGGTGCAATGGCGATTCGCTATCCACGCGGTGGAGAAGGTGCGTTTCAGGAGAATACAGCAGCTGAGTGGGCGAGCCATATTCGGCAGTCGGACAAGCCGGATGTGACGATCGTGACGTATGGTATCCTGATTAACGAAGCGATCACGGCCGCTGACAGCTTAAAACAGCAGGGATATCAGGTTGATCTTTGGAAGGTTAACGAAATCAGTGCAAAAACCGAACAGTTATGCAGCGGTTTGGTCAGCAGCTTCGCACCGCATGTTGCGGTGTTGGAGGACGTCGTGCAAAACGGCTCTTTTTCCGAAGCCATTCTGCGCGCGGCAGAACAAATTGGACATACCTGCCAGGTGCATTGCTATAACGTAGGAAATCAATTCTTGCCGCACGGTTCGGTGCGCGAGATTTATCAGTTATGCGGAATTGATGGTGCAAGCGTCGCACAGGCGCTTGCAGATATTATGAAATGCGGAAAGGACGAATCCATTGGCTAAAAAAAGATTGGATGTTTTGATTTTTGAACAGGGCTTGGTTCCGTCCCGGGAACGTGCCAAGACTACCATTATGGAAGGTCTGGTGTATGTCAACGGACAGAAGGCCGATAAAGCAGGCACAATGGTTGCCGAGGACGCTGCAATCGAAGTACGTTCCAATGCCAAGCAGTTTGTATCGCGCGGCGGCAAGAAAATCGAGAAGGCACTCGGTCATTTTGAGATCGACCCGGCTGGCCTGGTTGTCATGGATGTCGGCGCATCGACCGGTGGATTTACCGACTGTCTGCTTCAGCGCGGCGCGGTAAAGGTATATTCGATTGATGTCGGATACGGCCAGTTGGCATACCAGCTGCGCATTGATCCGCGTGTCAAGTGCATGGAGCGCACCAACATTCGCTATGTGACACCGGATATGCTGGAAGAGACGCCTTCTCTCGCGGTCATTGACGTATCTTTTATCTCGCTCAAGCTGGTGCTGCCGGTCGTCGCCGGTCTGCTTGACGATACCGGACGTATCGCCTGCCTGATCAAGCCGCAGTTCGAAGCGGGTAAGGGAAAGGTTGGAAAGAAGGGTGTTGTCCGTGACCCGGAGATCCATCGCGAGGTATTGGCTGCTTTCATTGAAAATGCCCATGCAGCAGGCATGCATGTACATGACATGACGTTCTCTCCCATCAAGGGGCCGGAAGGCAACATTGAGTTTTTGGGCTATCTGAGCAAGACGCTGGAAGAGAACGAAATCGACATCGATGACATCGTGCGGCAAGCACATGCGGAGTTGGACGCATAACCGGGAGGTTGTATGACAAAAATTCTGATCAGTCCGAATTTGCGAAAAAGAGGAATTGGGGATGCCGTGCGGCAGACCTGTGAAATTCTGACTTCCCATGGTGCAGAAGTTTTGATGCCGCGAGAAGCTGCAATGCTCGGTGAGGAAGCGCTGCCCATCCGCTATCTGGACTTGGGGCACGGCGTGGACGAAGCCGATGCCATGGTCGTACTTGGCGGTGACGGCACGATTCTTCGAATCGCTGGACTCGCTGCGCAGTATGGCACGCCGATCTTGGGTGTAAATATGGGTCATGTCGGCTTTATGACCGAGCTGGAACCCGGAGAAATTTCTCTCGTGTCGCGTTTGTGCACGGGAGAATACCAAATCGACAACCGCATGATGCTGTCTGCACAGGTCTTGCGGGATGGCAAATGCGTGTACGAAAGCACTGCACTCAACGAAGTGATGGTGTCTAAAAATCATCCATTCCATATCATCCGAATGGTTTTGCGGTCGGACGGTGAGATCGTGACCGATTTCAAGGGCGATGGCCTGATTTTAGCCACACCAACTGGTACGACGGCTTATTCACATTCGGCAGGTGGCCCGATTATTGAACCAACTGCTGAAAATATCGCGGTTACCCCGATTTGTCCGTTTACGATTGGGGCGAAGCCGTTGGTCTTTTCTCCGCAACGTCGTCTGACCGTGCAGGCATACGGCGTCGACGGCGGCATGTCCTGTGTTTCTGCCGATGGCAGGCCTGGATTTGAAATGCACCCGGGAGATATCATTGCTGTGGTTCGGGCAGAACACCCGGCACGGCTGATTCGGGTGAAGAATCGGAACTTCTATCAGATACTCCGGCACAAACTTTCCGATGGAGGCGAAAAACAATGAAATTTCAGCGACAGGCCAAGATTTTGGATCTGATTGATAAACATGAGATAGAAACCCAGGAGGAATTGTCCGAGCAGCTGCGAAACATGGGGTACAACACCACCCAGGCGACGGTATCCCGTGATATTAAGGAGCTTCGCTTAATCAAAATCCTTTCGGCTGAGACCGGTAAATACAAGTATGCGGTTGCATCCTCTGAAGTAGAGAGCAGCTTCACGACTCGTCTGCGCAATATCTTCAAAGAGTGCGTAACCGATATCAATACGGCACAGAACATCGTGGTCATCAAAACGCTGCCGGGCTTGGGTCAGGCGGCTGCAATGGCAATCGACGCAATGCGCAATAAGGCGGTTGTCGGTTCGCTGGGCGGCGATGATACGGTATTTATCGTAATGAAGGATAACGAAGCGGCAGAGAGCTTCTGTGCGGAAGCACATTTGATGTTGTCCTGAGGGGAGACAGGCGAAGGTGCTAAGTTTATTACACATCGAAAACATTGCAGTCATTGAGCAGGCGGATATCGAGTTTTCGGATGGCTTAACCGTGCTGTCCGGTGAAACCGGTGCCGGTAAGTCTATTATTATTGACTCAATGGGTGCAATTCTGGGACGCAGAACCAGTCGCGATCTGGTGCGTGCCGGAGCATCCAAGGGCTTTGTCAGTGCAATTTTCAACGATCTGCCTCAAGAGCTGACCGAAAAATTGCAAGAGTATGGACTGGACGGAGAAGAGCCAGACAGCGTACACATTCAGCGTCAGCTGTCAGCCGACGGAAAGACCGTATGTCGTGTCAATATGAAGCCAGTATCGGTTTCGGTTTTGCGAGAGTTATCACCCTATCTCATCAACATTCACGGTCAGCACGATGGTCAAAAGCTCATGGATGACGATTATCACATTGAATTTTTGGACAGCTTTGCCGAGGTCGGGAGCATTTTGGCGGAGTATCAGCCGCTCTATCACAAGCTGCTTGCAATGAAACGGCAGATTAACGAACTCGAGCGCAGTGAGCATGATCGTCTGGAACGGATCGATCTGTTATCCTTCCACTTGGAAGAAATTGAAGAAGCCGATCTGACCGATGGGGAAGAGGAGACGCTGACCGAACGTAAACACTTCTTTGACAATGCGGGTCGATTGGCGCGTGCGTTGGCCGAAGCACGGGATGCGCTGGATGATGAAGACAGCGGCGTGTGTACGCTCATGGAGCAGGCTTCCAATACGCTGCTGGATGTTGGCGATGTGTCCGATGGACTAAAGAATATTGCAGACAAGGCCGAAGAACTCAAGTATTTGGTCTGCGACCTGCGTGATGCGATTGCAGAAGAGCAGGGACGCATTGAATTTTCGCCCAGCGAGCAGGAATTGGTAGAAAGCCGACTGGATGAAATCTATCGTCTGGAGCAGAAATATGGTGCGACGATCGGAGAGGTTTTGGCCTATGCAGCGTCGTGCCGAACCGAACTGGAAACCCTGCAATCTGCGGATGAACGCAGAGACGCGCTGCGTGTTGAGTATCGTCAGCTGCTGTCTCAGGCCAAGGAATTGGCACAGGAACTTTCCAGATGTAGAAAGGACGCGGCAGCACGCTTGGAAGAGCGAATTGTTGCTGAGCTGTCTGAACTGGACATGGCCAAGGTTCGGCTTGCCGTTCAAGTGGAGACCGGCACCAAGCTTACCATTCGCGGACTGGATACCGTATCCTTCCTAATTTCGGTCAATCCGGGCGAAGATCTCAAGCCTTTGTCCAAGGTCGCCTCGGGCGGTGAGCTTTCTCGCGTTATGCTGGCCATGAAAAATGTCTTGACGGCACGCGAACCGGTTGGTACACTCATCTTTGATGAGATTGATACCGGTGTAAGCGGACGAGCAGCACAGAAGATTGCCAAAAAGCTCAAGCAGATCGGTGCACAAAAGCAAACACTGTGTGTTACTCATCTGCCGCAGATCGCCGCGATGGGCGACCATCATCTGCTGATTTCCAAATCGGTGGAAGGGGAACGCACCTATACTTCGGTGGTTCCGATTGCTGACGGCCAGCGCGTAGATGAGATTGCGCGCATGCTTGCCGGTGAAGAGATCACGGAGAATACACGAACCAATGCGCAAGAGCTGCTTGCACATGCGGAAGCACTGAAAAAGGGGACGGCATGAGAATTTTTCATGAAAATTTCAAGGAGCGCGCTCCCTGAATGCAGGATATCTCTCTGATATACTGCAATTTGAACATAGAAAGGGTTTGAAACCAATGAAATTATATGATGAGCTCAAAGCGCGTGGCCTGATCGCACAGGTTACCAACGAGCAGGAAATCAGTGAAATGATCAACAACGGCAAGGCCACCTTCTATATCGGCTTTGACCCCACCGCAGACAGCCTGCATGTTGGTCACTTCATGGCGCTCTGCCTGATGAAGCGTTTGCAGATGGCAGGCAACAAGCCGATCGCGCTGGTTGGCGGCGGTACCGGCTACATCGGAGATCCCTCTGGCCGTACCGATATGCGCTCGATGATGACCCCGGAGACCATTCAGCATAACTGTGACTGCTTCAAGAAGCAGATGGAGCGTTTCATTGAGTTCGGTGAAGGCAAGGCACAGATGGTCAACAATGCGGATTGGCTGCTGGACCTCAACTATGTTGACCTGCTGCGCGAAGTTGGTGCATGCTTCTCGGTTAACAATATGCTGCGCGCAGAGTGCTACAAGCAGCGTATGGAAAAGGGCCTGTCCTTCCTTGAGTTCAACTACATGATCATGCAGTCCTACGACTTCTACTACCTGTTCCAGCACTACGGCTGCAACATGCAGTTCGGCGGCAACGATCAGTGGTCGAACATGCTGGGCGGCACCGAGTTGATTCGCCGTAAGCTGGGCAAGGATGCGCATGCAATGACCATCACGCTGCTGCTCAACTCCGAGGGCAAGAAGATGGGCAAGACTGCATCCGGTGCAGTATGGCTTGATCCGAACAAGACCAGCCCCTACGATTTCTACCAGTACTGGAGAAACGTCGATGACGCAGATGTCCTCAAGTGCATCCGTATGCTGACCTTCCTGCCGCTCGAGCAGATCGAGGAGATGGACGCTTGGGAAGGCGCACAGCTCAATCGTGCGAAGGAGATTCTGGCGTATGAGCTGACTGCTCTGGTTCATGGCAAGGAAGAGGCTGACAAGGCACAGGATGCTGCAAAGAGCATTTTCGGCGGCGGCCAGTCGAGCGAAAATATGCCCACCACGGCACTGACCGACGACGATTTCCAGGATGGCACCATCGGCGTGCTGACTCTGCTTGTCAAGTGCGGTCTGGCAGCTTCCAACGGCGAGGCACGCAAGCTCGTTCAGGGCGGCGGCGTGTCGATCGACGGTGAAAAGGTTGCAGACTTTAAGATGACGCTGTCTGTGGCAGATTTTGCAGAAGAGCGCATCATCAAGAAGGGCAAGAAGACCTTCCATAAGGTAATCAAGGGCTAAGAAAAGCCTAATATTGAAGGCATCCCGTATCTTGCGGGATGCCTTTTTATATCCACAAACAGAAGAAGGCAGACATTTCAATGTCTGCCTTCTGTTTTAGTTTTCGATTGTACCGTTTAGGACAAGAGAAATGCCGCGCAGCTCAAAATAAGAAAAACCAGAATACCAAGTACAGGAGATTGAAAACCTATCAGCAAGCTAATGGCGCAGATGATGGCGAGGCGAATCAACCTGCGTGGGCGTACAGGTTCGCTCTTGTCATCAATATCTGCAAATTCACTTTCGTCAGGTTGCGTGAATGCGTCGGGTTCATAGAGAAAGTCACCTTTTTTGCTCTGATAAGCCTGTACGATCTCTTGGGCCTGTGTTAACTGATGAGAACTTACATATAATTTCTGTCCACACAGTGTCGCACCGGTATAGAGCATGGACAGATGGTCGGCTTCGTTACATCCATGCTGTAAAACAGGAATGCCATTGTCTTGCAGCAACTGTACGAGCAAAACTGCCTCGGCATCATGATGAACTTCGGTGAGAAAGACCGGCTGACCATCAAAAATCAGCTGCTCCTGCGGCAGATGATCTACCAAATCAGCACCGCAGTCAGCGCACTTTGTGATGCCCGGTTGATATTCTGTTTTGCAGTGTGGACACCAGGGCATTTAGGACTCCTTTTCCGGTTCCATCCAGTGCAGGCTGCGGCCGACAGCCTTATCCCAACCGTGCAGTTTGATTTTTCTGGTTGCATCGTCCATTTCCGGCTGGAAAACGGTATCACAGCGCCAGAGCTGCTTGAGTTCGTCCTGATCCTGCCATACGCCAACGGCAAGACCTGCCAGATAGGCAGCGCCCAGTGCCGTGGTTTCACGAATGACTGGACGACGAATCGGACAGCCTGAAATGTCCGCTTGGAACTGCATCAGGAACGCGTCACGGCTGGCGCCGCCGTCTACATTGAGCTCGGCAAGCTGCGTGTTGCAGTCTCGCTGCATGGCCAGCAGCAGGTCGTTCGATTGGTAGGCGATGGACTCCTGCGCTGCGCGGATGATGTGTTCACGTTTTGTGCCGCGGGTAATGCCTACAAGACAGCCGCGCGCATACATATCCCAGTGTGGTGCACCCAAACCAGTAAATGCCGGAACAAGATAAACACCGCCGGTGTCCTTGACTTTTTGTGCGTAGTATTCGGCATCCCGCGCTTCTCCAAAGAAGCGCATCTCGTCGCGCAACCATTGAATGACAGCACCGCCGACAAAAACCGAACCTTCCAGAGCATACTGGACGGTGTCACCAAGCTTTACAGCAATCGTTGTAAGCAGTCCATTTTTGCTTTCGATGGCACGGGTGCCAGTGTTCATCAGCAGGAAGCAGCCGGTGCCGTACGTATTCTTTGCATCACCTGGTGCGAAACAGGTCTGACCGAACAGAGCAGCCTGCTGATCGCCAGCAATACCGGCAATGGGAATGTGTGCATCAGGCAGCGCAGCATAGCCGTAAACCTCGCTGGAAGAGCGGACTTCGGGCAGCATTGCCCGGGGAATATCCAGTGCTTTGAGCAGGGTATCATCCCAATCGAGTTTGTGAATATCGTAAAGCATGGTACGAGAGGCATTGGTCGCGTCGGTGATATGCACCTTGCCGCCGGTGAGCTTCCATGTCAGCCAGCAATCTACCGTACCGAATAGAATTTCACCTTTGGCAGCCCGCTCGCGTGCGCCATCTACATGGTCAAGAATCCATTTAATTTTCGTCGCGGAAAAATATGCATCGGGTACAAGACCGGTTGTCTTACGGATGTGGTCGCCAAGTCCTTGGTCAAGCAGTTCCTGTACCAGCGGAGCGGTGCGGCGGCACTGCCAGACGATGGCGTTATAAATCGGCCGACCGGTTTCTTTATCCCATAAGATTGTGGTTTCGCGCTGGTTTGTAATGCCGATTGCGGCAACCTCGTTGGGGTCGATACCCGAGGAGGCCAGAACCTCTACCATGACTGCATACTGGGAGGAGTAAATCTCCATAGGATTTTGCTCTACCCATCCTTCATGCGGGTAAATCTGGGTCAATTCCCGCTGTGAGATGGCTAAAATATTTTGATCTCGATCAAATAAGATCGCGCGCGATGAGGTGGTTCCCTGGTCGAGCGCCAACAGATATTTTTTCATCTTCCGCCTCATTTCCCGTGGCTATACATAGCCTCGCTTTTCTTTCATGATACGAAGAAATGAAAAAAATGTCAATGACTCCAAGGCGCAATTCTGTGTAATCCGGTATATTCAGGGATAAAAGCAGAGAAGTTCATTGCAAGCGCGGTCAAAATGTGCTATCATGTCATTTAGATATACGGTTGCGGACGGGTTCTGCAACCGCTAAAATTGAATTCAAAGGGAAGTTAGTTTTTATGAGTGAAACGACCGAAAAGAAAAAGAGAATTTTTTCCGGCGTACAGCCGTCTGGTAAGCTGACGCTGGGTAATTATCTGGGTGCAATCCGAAACTTCGGCATGCTGCAGGACGAATACGAGTGCCTGTACTGCGTGGTTGACCTGCACGCAATCACCGTGCGTCAGAATCCGGCAGATCTGCGCCGTCAGACGCTGGAAGTTCTGGCACAGTACCTCGCTTGCGGACTGGACCCGCAGAAGAGCACGCTGTTTATCCAGAGCCATGTACCGGCACACGCGGAGCTTGCTTGGGTGCTCAACTGCTACTCGATGTTCGGTGAGCTGTCGCGCATGACCCAGTTTAAGGACAAGTCGGCAAAGCATGCAGATAACGTTAACGCAGGTCTGTTTGATTACCCGGTGCTGATGGCTGCGGATATTCTGCTGTATCAGACCGATATGGTGCCGGTCGGTGTTGACCAGCTTCAGCACATCGAACTGACCCGAAACATTGCGCAGCGTTTTAATGGTATCTACTCGGATACCTTCGTTATGCCTGAGCCGTATATCCCCAAGACTGGCGCAAAGATCATGTCGCTTCAGGACCCGACGCGCAAGATGAGCAAGTCGGACGAGAATGCGAATGGTTTCATCTTGCTGATGGATAAGCCGGAAGATATCATGCGTAAGTTCAAGCGTGCGGTAACCGATTCCGATGCCAGCATCCGCATGGACTGGGAGAACAAGCCGGGCGTATCCAACATGCTCCAGATCTACGCACTGGCTACCGGTCAGACCGTAGAGCAGGCACAGGAAGCATTCGCTGGCAAGGGCTATGCAGAATTCAAGCCGGCTGTTGGTGAAGCGGTTGTCGAGTTGCTCCGTCCCATCCGTGAAAAGACCGAGGATCTGCTCAAGAACAAGGATTATCTGGAGCAGGTCTACACCGAAGGCGCACAGCGCGCATCCTATATGGCAAGAAAGACGCTCGATAAGGTATACCGCAAGGTCGGTTTCATCAAGCGATAAGCGAGGTTGCGATGGCACAGGAATATATCGTAGTTCTGCTGGTGTTGGGCGCATTTATTCTTGCCGGTGTGTTATCCTTCTGGCTGACACCGCATGTCAGTGAGTTCGCGCATAAAGTCGGTGCAATGGATGTGCCGCGCGACAGCAGACGTATGCATAAAAAGCCAATCCCTCGCATGGGTGGTCTAGCAATTTTTATGGGCTTTATGGCGGCCCTGATGATCTTCGGAAGACTGGATGCGCAGATGCTGAGCATTCTGCTTGGTGCAATGATCATCGTTGTGCTGGGTATCTTCGACGATATCGTCGCACTGGGTGCGAAGTTTAAATTCTGTATTCAAATCATTGCAGCAGCCATTCCGGTTTGTATCGGTGGACTGAAGATTGAATTTTTTACCAGTTTCAATCCGTTTTCCAGTGACCCGTATTTCTCTCTGGGTGTTTTATCCATTCCGGTTACCATCATTTGGATTGTCGGTATTACCAATGCGGTCAATCTGATTGACGGTCTGGATGGTCTGGCAGCTGGTGTATCCTCGATTGCAGCAATGACCATGCTTGCGGTCGGTCTGCTGACCAATGAAGTGATGGTTGCAATCACAATGGCAGCGCTGGCTGGCTCGTGCATTGGTTTCCTGCCGTATAACTTCAATCCGGCTAAAATCTTTATGGGTGATACCGGATCGACGTTCTTGGGATTTATGCTGGCAACGATGTCGATTGAAGGTTTCTTCAAGTTCTATGCGGTCATTTCGTTTGCAGTACCGTTCCTGATTCTGGGACTGCCGATCTTTGATACCGCTTCGGCGATTACGCGCCGCTTGATGGAAGGCCGCAGCCCGATGAGCCCTGACCGCGGTCACGTACATCACAAGCTGGTTGACATGGGATTCAATGTCAAGCAGGCGGTTGCAATTTTGTATGCCATTTCGGGTACGCTGGGACTGACGGCGGTAATCCTGACGACCAGCGGCGAGGCCAAGGCAATGATCTTGATTCTGGCCGTGATTCTGGTGATGGCAGTCGGCGGGCGTATCCTGTGGAGCCTGCAAAAATCCGCGCATGGAAGAAAGGAACAGGAAGACCATGAAAAACATTAAAGTCATGACCGTTTTCGGTACCCGTCCGGAAGCGATTAAGATGGCTCCTCTGGTTCACGCACTGGAGCAGAATGAGCATACAGAAAGCATTGTCTGTGTAACGGCACAGCATCGTCAGATGCTCGATCAGGTGCTGGATATTTTCAATATCAAGCCCGACTATGATCTGGATATCATGGAGCAGCGTCAGACGCTTGCAACCATTACCGAAAAGTCGCTGCATGGTCTGGATGCCGTGCTGGAAGAGGCCAAACCGGATATCGTTCTGGTACACGGTGACACTTCGACCACGTTTGCCGGTGCACTTGCAGCATTTTATCACAAGATTCCGGTCGGACATGTGGAAGCTGGTCTGCGTACCTACGATAAATACTCTCCGTTCCCGGAAGAGATGAACCGCAAGCTGGTCGGCCAGATTGCCGATCTGCATTTTGCACCGACCGCACGCAATCGCGACAATCTGGCACGTGAGCAGATCACCGATGGTGTTCTGGTCTGCGGCAATACGGTAGTAGATGCGATTCACATGACCGTGCGTGATGACTTTGCATTCCGTGATCCTGCATTGCAGGCTCTGGATTTCAAGAACGACCGCGTCGTTCTCGTGACCGCACATCGCCGTGAAAATTACGGCGAGCCGATGGAAAACATCTGCCGTGCAATCGCTCGTCTGTCCGACCGCTATCCGGATGTACACTTTGTCTATCCTGTACATCTGAGCCCGTACGTTCGCGAGACTGCGGAGAAATTCCTGGGCGGACGCGACCGCGTTCATCTGATTGCTCCGCTTGCAGTAGATGAGATGCACAATCTGATGGCACGCTGCTATCTGATTATGACCGACTCGGGCGGACTTCAGGAAGAGGCTCCGTCGCTGGGCAAGCCGGTTCTGGTGCTGCGTCACGAAACCGAACGTCCCGAGGCAATCGAGGCCGGAACGGTCAAGCTGGCTGGCATCGTAGAAGACCAGATCTTCCAGATGGCCTGCGAGCTGTTTGACGATGCACAGGCGTATGAAAAGATGGCGCACGCGGTCAATCCGTATGGCGATGGCCATACCTGCGCAAGAATTGTACAGGCGATTGAGCATCACTTTGGTTTGCGTGCGGATGCACCCGAGTCTTTTTGTCCGTAAGACTGAGCAGGAGAGGACAGTATGCCGAATAAACAAAAGTCGGCTTTGATCGGCGCACTGTGTGCGTTTGCCATGATTGTCACTTTGGGACTGAGCTTCATTTTATCGTCCAACTTGTTTCAGGATGGTAAATCCACCTTGGTACTTCCGAGTGATACCGAGCAGCAGGGCATGATCGACGAGCAAACCGAAGATTTTGCCCAGCAGAACGAGAGCAAGATTGCGCAGATCACTGTCGATCCCAGCAATGTACAAGCGGTCATTGCTTCGCTGAGCAGACCGAGTTCGTATAGCTGCTCGGTCACCAACACCCTGTATTGGGATGGCGGTGCTGGAACCTTACAGTGCAGGCAGTATGCGCGTGATGGTGCATACCGCGTCGAGACGCTGAATGGGGATGGCGTGATTACGCAAGTGCAGCTCCAGTACGATGGAAAGATCTACGCATGGGATGCGGGCAGCAGCACGTATTACAGCGGTCAGGCTGGCAGCTTTTCTCCCGGAGAGGCAGCTATGCTGCCGACCTACGAAACGGTGTGCGAGCTTCCGGCAGACCAGATTCAGGAAGCTGAGTTGACCGAACTTTCCGGTCAGCCGATGATTCGTGTGACAGCGGTTCAGGATGGCCGCACGGCAGAGTATATTGTATCCACAGTGACCGGCTTGCTGTACAGCGCAAGCTTTTCACAGGAGGGAACGCGAACGCAGTTTATCCAGACTTCGGTTTTGAGTCTGGAGCGTCCGGCGGATAATCTGTTCACGCTGCCCGGGCAAAATCACACAATTTTTGTTGACGCTTAATGTCTTATGGCCGGCACCGAGTTGTGCCGGCCATAGATTTGTATTTGTATCATAAAAAGAGAGTTCATTATTTTGCGCCGCGTGCGCATACAGTATTTTGAATAGAGGAGATCAGTAAATTGAAGAAGGAAAACTTTTTAGGTCTGTCGGAGCGGGTCGTAGAGCTGGGCAAGCAGGCAGAGCAGTATCTCACCCCGTATTTCTCCCGCATTGATGAGATCGCAGACTATAATACGCAGAAGGTGCTTGCAGCATTCCGTGCACATCGCGTATCGGATACCATGTTTGCCGGAACGACTGGCTATGGCTATGACGATCATGGCCGTGACACGCTGGAAGAGATCTATGCAGATCTGTTCGGTACCGAGGCTGGTTTGGTGCGCTTGGGCTTTGTCAATGGCACCCATGCACTGTCGTGCGCACTGTTTGGCGCATTGGAGCCGGGAGACGTTATGCTGTCTGTCACCAGCGCACCGTATGATACGCTGCTCAACACGGTCACGGGAGACTGCCCGGGCAGCATGAAGCGTTACGGCATTGGCTATCGACAGATAGATTTGAAGGATGGCCGTCTGGACTTGGAGGCGATCGAAAAGGCAGCTGCGGCAGATGATGTCAAGATGGTCTTTTTACAGCGTTCGCGCGGCTATGCGGTACGTCAGACGCTGTCCTGCGCTGAGATTGGCGAGGCATGTGCAGTGGTACGCCGTGTCAATCCCAATGCAGTCATCATGGTCGATAACTGCTACGGCGAATTCACCGAAGAGCTGGAGCCGACCCAGGTAGGCGCAGACATGTGCGCAGGCTCGCTGATTAAGAACCCGGGCGGCGGCTTGGCACCCACTGGCGGCTATATCGTGGGACGAAAGGATCTGGTTGAGCGTGCGGCTTACCGCCTGACTGCACCGGGTATCGGTGGAGAATGCGGCTGTACGATGGGACAGAATCGTCTGCTCTATCAGGGACTGTTCCTTGCACCGCATGTGACGGCACAGGCCATCAAGACCGCTGTATTCTGTGCAAAGGTCATGCAGCTGCTGGGCTTTACCGTCGATCCGGCACCCGAAGCACCGCGTTACGACATCATCCAGACCATCGCATTCGGTGCACCCGATCCGCTGCGCCGTTTCTGCGAGGGCATTCAGGCAGGTGCGCCGGTCGATTCCTTTGTTACGCCTGAACCTTGGGCAATGCCCGGATATGACGATCCGGTTATCATGGCTGCCGGTGCTTTTGTGCAGGGTGCGTCGATTGAGCTGAGTGCAGATGCTCCCATGCGTGAGCCCTATGTCTGCTATATGCAGGGCGGCTTGACCTATCCGTCGGGTAAGGCGGGTATTCTGCTTGCTGCTGAAAAATTGATTCAGAGCGGTCTTTGCAAATAAAACAGAGTCCCTTTTATGTGACTGGAAATATGAAAAATTTCTTTTCTGAAAAGGACAGCTGTGGTATAATAGCCGGAGAGCAACACATAAATGTGCTGCATTCAGGTCTTTCCAAAGAATAAGGAGCAAGTACAATATGGTAATTCTCGGGATTGATCCTGGTTATGGAACCATCGGCTACGGTGTTGTCCGGTATGACGGCAGGAAGTTTACCCCGATTCAGTATGGAGCGATCACAACACAGATCGGTGCACCGATGCACTTGCGTTTGTGTGAACTGTACGATGATCTGTGTACGCTGATCGATACCTTTCATCCGGAAGCTGCCGCGGTGGAAGAATTATTTTTCAATCAGAATATCACGACCGGCATTCAGGTCGCACAGGCACGCGGTGTCATTTTGCTGGCACTCGCGCAAAAGGGACTGCATCCTGTATCCTATACACCGTCTCAGGTCAAACAGTCGGTGGTTGGATACGGCAAGGCGGATAAGCATCAGATGATGGAAATGACACGCATCATGTTGGGTCTTGCCAAAGTGCCGCGGCCGGATGACGCAGCCGACGCACTGGCAGTGGCAATTTGTCATGGCCATGCAAGCCGTTCGGCACTTTATACGCAAAAGTGAGCTTTTAATACGGAGTAATCGCTTATGTTTTATTATGTGGAAGGCACAGTGGCATTTGTCGAACAGTCGCTGTGCGTGATCGATTGCGCAGGCGTAGGTTATGCCTGTCATACATCGCAAAATACGATTTCTCAGGTCAAGGTAGGAAAGCCTGCACGCCTGTATACCTATCTTTATGTGCGGGAAGATATTTTTGACCTGTATGGATTTGCCGATCAGGAAGAGCTGAGCTGCTTTAAAATGCTGATCGGTGTATCCGGTGTCGGTCCCAAAGCGGCACTGGCCATTTTGTCGGTCGCGCCGCCCAGCCGGTTGGCACTCTCGATCATTACCGGAGAGGAAAAGCTGCTCACCCAGGCACCGGGCATCGGCAAAAAGATTGCTCAGCGCATCGTGCTGGAACTGCGCGATAAGATGAGCAAAGAGCAGTTGGAAGGCGCGAAAAATGGCGGCTCTGCTGCCTTGGAGCTCCCCGCACAGGGCGGTGCAAGTGTAAATCATACGCAGGAAGCCATCGCAGCGCTCATGGTACTGGGATATGCACAGTCCGAAGCCCTCGCAGCACTGGAAGGACTGGACTTGTCGGAGTACCCGGATGCAGAATCGATTATCCGTGTTTGCCTCAAGCGCTTGGCGATGGGTTAAGGCGGTGAACAGGATTGAGTATTGAATTTTCCGGCGGTATGATGGACGATGAACGCATCGTATCCAGCCGCCAGATCAAAGAGGATGAGACTGACAACTCGCTGCGTCCCAAATGTATGGAAGACTACATCGGACAGAGTAAGGTCAAGGAAAATCTTTCCGTCTTTATTGAAGCAGCCAAACAGCGCGGCGAACCGCTCGACCATACGCTGCTTTACGGACCTCCGGGACTGGGTAAGACGACGCTTGCAAATATCATCGCGGCAGAGATGGGAGTGAATATTCGTATCACTTCCGGTCCTGCCATTGAGAAGGCAGGAGATCTTGCTGCAATCTTGACCAATCTGGCAGAAAATGATATTCTGTTTATTGATGAGATTCACCGTCTCAACCGCAGCGTCGAAGAGATTCTGTACCCTGCAATGGAGGACTATGCGCTGGATATCATCATCGGCAAGGGACCGTCTGCTCGTTCTATCCGTTTGGATTTGCCGAAATTCACGCTGATCGGTGCGACAACGCGTGCCGGTCAGATGACGTCTCCGCTTCGAGACCGATTCGGTGTCATGCTGCGTCTGGAGTTGTACAGCGCAGAGGATCTGGAAAAGATCGTAACCCGCTCGGCCGGTATTCTCGGCGTACATAGCCGGTATGACGGCGCTTACGAAATTGCCCGCCGCTCGCGTGGTACGCCGCGTATTGCAAATCGTCTGCTGCGCCGTGTGCGCGATTTCGCGCAGGTGAAAGGCGACGGTATCATCACCAAAGAGACCGCTGATATGGCCCTCAAGGCATTGGATATTGATGCACTGGGGCTGGATAATATTGACCGCAGAATGCTGACCAGCATTATTGTCAACTATAACGGCGGCCCTGTGGGATTGGATACCCTTGCGGCGACAATCGGAGAGGAAGCAGTTACGCTGGAAGATGTCTATGAGCCGTACCTCATGCAGATCGGATTCTTGAACCGTACACCGCGCGGACGGTGTGTTACACTTCGAGCGTATGAGCATTTAGGGGTAGAACTGCCGAACGGCCAGCAAATGCTGTAAATTACCCTTCATAAAAATGGAAGGATGTGTCATAACATTGGGTAAATATTTTGGAACTGACGGTGTTCGCGGTGTGGCGAATGTCGAACTGGATGCAATGCTTGCGTTTAAGATTGGTGCATCTGCTGCACATGTACTGACGCAGGAGAGAAATGCCGGTGGCAAGGCAAAGCTGCTGATTGGTAAGGACACCCGTATTTCTTCGGATATGCTGGAGAGCGCACTGGTTGCCGGTATCTGCTCGGTTGGTGCAGATGTCGAGCTTCTGGGTGTCATTCCGACTCCGGCAATCGCTTATCTGACCATCAAGCATAAGGCAGATGCAGGCATTGTCATTTCGGCCAGTCACAACTCCTTTGAGTACAATGGTATCAAGATTTTTGCAGGCTCGGGCTATAAGCTGTCCGATGAGCTGGAAAACCGTATTGAGGAGTTTATCGACAATTTCGACAGTGTACCCAAGGCAAGCCATGAGCATCTGGGCTGCGTGATTCGCTCGTCCATCGATCCGGTCGTAGAGTACACCGATCATCTGGCAGAGACCGTTCCGGGCGATCTGAGCGGCCTGCGCGTTGCGGTTGACTGCGCGAACGGCGCGTCCTCGACGACCGTGACTCGTCTGATGCGTCTGCTGGAATGCCGTGCAGATCTGCGCTTCTACGAGCCGAATGGCATCAACATCAACGCAAACTGTGGTTCGACCCATCTGGAAAACCTGCAGGAGCGTATGCGTACGGGCAACTATGATATTGGTATCGCATTTGACGGTGACGCTGACCGCTGCCTGGTTGTTGACGAGCGCGGCGAGGTGCTGGATGGTGACCGTATCATGGCAGTCTGTGCAGCACACATGAAGAAGCTGGGTAAGCTGCGCGGCAATGCATTTGTTGCAACCATCATGTCCAATATGGGCCTGCATAAGTATGCAAAGGAAAATGGCATGGAGATTAAGTGTGCCAATGTTGGTGACCGCTACGTGCTGGAGATGATGCTGCGTGACGGCTACATTCTGGGCGGTGAGCAGTCCGGTCATGTTATCTTCCTCGAGTATGCCTCGACGGGTGACGGCCAGCTGACTGCAATCCAGTTTATGCACATTCTCAAGGAGAGCGGAAAGAAGTGCTCTCAGATTGCCGATGAAGTTGTACCGTGGCCGCAGGTGCAGATCAACGTCAAGGTGCCGAACAGCGACAAGCACACCATTGCAGAGCGTCCTGAGGTTGCAAAGTCGATCGAAGAGGGCAATGCAGCACTCGGTGAGGGCCGCATTCTGGTACGTGCTTCGGGCACAGAAGCATTGGTACGCGTTATGGTTGAAGGCGTAGATGCCGACAAGGTACAGTCGGTTGCAGAACAAGTGGCTGATGTGATTCGGTCGGTTGTTGGCTAAGTATGGATGAATGTCCCGCCGTGTGGCCGCGTATGTGCCATGCGGCGGAATTTATCATTTTTAATATCAGGAAAGAAGGTGAGGCCAAAGCGTATAATTGCATATCGATAGCGCCAGAACTGCGGAGCAGCCCGTTTCGCAGTGGACGAGGTAAGGGTTGATCGAAAATTCGGCGGATGACCCTTCGGCCGCGAGTGAGCCGGTCGTTAGCAGGACGTGTAAACCCCGGGAGTGATCCCGGAAACAGAGCGTCTTCGCATGACCCACTATTTTTATACCCTTTTTTAGATCTTTATCGCGTTAAACTATTGGAGGACTAAACACAAATGTGTGGTATTGTTGGTTTTACAGGAAGAGAAAATGCACTGCCGATCCTGATTAAAGGACTGCATGCGCTGGAATATCGTGGTTATGATTCTGCCGGTATTGCGGCAATGACCGAGGATGGCCTGCGTGTTATCAAGACCCGTGGACGCATCGACGCTCTGGAGGAAAAGGTGCGCGAGGCAGGCGGACTGCACTGCACCTGCGGTATTGGCCATACGCGCTGGGCAACCCATGGCGAACCGTCCGACGCAAACTCGCATCCGCATTTGGGCGGCGACGGTAAAATTGCAGTCGTTCATAACGGCATTATCGAAAATTATCTGGAACTGCGTGAGCATCTGACCGCACGCGGCTATGTATTCCGTTCGGAGACCGATACCGAGACCGTAGCGCACCTGATTGCCGATCTGCACAAGGAATCTCAGGATGGAGATATTGCCAAGACGGTACTGCGTGCAATTCACCGCGTACGCGGCTCTTACGCACTGGGTGTTGTCTCGCTTGATCGACCGGATGAAATTGTTGCAGCGCGTCGCGACAACCCGCTGGTCATTGGTCTGGGCGACGGAGAGAATATGATCGCGTCCGATGTGACTGCGATCATTCGCCGCACCCGTAAGTATATGATTTTGGACGACAATGAGGTTGCAATTATTCGTCCGGACAGCGTGCAGGTCTTCAATGCATTTGGCGAACCGATTGAGAAGGAAGTACGTACGGTTACCTGGGATATGTCCGCAGCCGAAAAGGGCGGTTACGAGCACTTTATGATCAAGGAGATCATGGAGCAGCCCCGCGCAATTGCGCAGACCATCCAGCCTCGTATCCGTGACGGTCAGATCGTATTTGAAGAGAACGGCCTGACCGATGACCGCTTGAAAAAAGCCAATCATGTGCATATCATTGGCTGTGGTTCGGCACTGCATGCAGGTATTGTAGGTCAGCGCGTCATTGAGACGATCGGCCGCGTACGCTGCACGGCACGTGTCGCATCGGAGTTCCGTTACGAAAACCCGATCGTCGAGCCGGATGATCTGTGCATCGTCATCAGCCAGTCGGGTGAGACTGCCGACACGCTGGCGGCAATGCGTCAGGCGAAGGAGGCAGGTGCGTTTGCAATCGCG
Source organism: Butyricicoccus pullicaecorum DSM 23266 (assembly GCF_900167005.1). Lineage (GTDB taxonomy): Bacteria > Bacillota > Clostridia > Oscillospirales > Butyricicoccaceae > Butyricicoccus > Butyricicoccus pullicaecorum. The sequence goes on along the minus strand of NZ_FUXW01000002.1, from coordinate 480,555 downwards.
ATTGTCAATGTGGTTTCCTCGACCATTGCCCGCGAGGCGGATGGCGTTCTGTACACTTGGGCAGGCCCGGAGATTTCGGTTGCAACCACCAAGGCATATTCTGCGCAGCTCGCGGCACTCTATCTGATTGCAGGAAGATTGGCCTACGCGCGTGGCAAAATGAATGAAGAAGAGCAGCGTGCATTCTGTGACCAGCTTCAGGCGCTGCCCGAGATGCTGGAGAAAATGCTGGAGTGCAAGCAGACCATGCAGTATCTGGCAACCAGATATCATAACCGAAGCAGTGTGTTCTTCTTGGGACGTGGCCTCGACTATGCCGCTGCTATGGAAGCATCGCTCAAGCTCAAGGAGATTTCGTACATTCACTCCGAGGCATACGCGGCAGGTGAGCTCAAGCACGGTACGATCTCGCTGATCGAAGACGGTACGCTGGTTGTTGCACTGGCAACACAGCCCGAGCTCTATGAGAAAACGGTGTCTAACATTCGAGAGGTTACTTCGCGCGGTGCAGAGGTTATCCTGATTGCAGGATCGGACTTTTCGGGTGATGAAAGTGCATGCCGACATGTTGTTCGCCTGCCGGAATGTCCCGCTTTGTTCTCCGCATCGCTGTCCATCGTTCCGTTACAGCTTCTTGCATATTATGTTGCCGTTGAGCGCAGCTGCGATGTCGATAAGCCGCGTAATCTGGCAAAATCGGTCACAGTAGAATAAATTTGTCAGGGAATTGTAAAATGCGCACAAATATATTTTGTGGATTTGTGTCAGGAAAATCTATTTTTCACAAAATTGCTTGACAAATCTATGGATGCCTTATATAATGATAGACAAGATGGCAAATGGAACCGAGCAAATGAATTGGAATATCGGTAAAAATGACGAAAATGATGTTCTCAGGGCGGCACAGCAGGGGGACAGCGAAGCGTTAGAATGCTTGCTGCGCGATTATGGTCGCATGGTACGAGCACAGGCGCATATGTTTACGCTGCGCGGTGCCGATGTAGAGGACATGATTCAAGAAGGATTATTGGCACTCTTTTTTGCAATTGAAAGTTTTTCGCCGCAGAAGGGAGTCCCGTTTCCAGCTTATGCTCGTCTATGTGTGGAGCGTCGTCTGCGTTCGTTTATGCGAAGCAATGCGGCACGCAAACACGAACCGTTAAGCCAAGCCGTTTCGCTTGATAAACCTCCGTTCGAAGATTTGAAATCCTATCCCTCCGTTTCTTGTATTTCCGATCCCGAAGCGTTTATCATCGGTCGTGAGGAACACAAAGAAACGTTGGAACGTCTCTTTGATCTTCTCTCGCATTTTGAGGCCCAGGTTCTGCAGCTATATTTATATGGCTTGTCATACGACGAGATTGCTTGCAAGATCGGAAAATCGCGTAAATCCGTGGCAAACGCCATGCAGCGCGTCCATCAGAAAGCAGAACGTCTGTGACAATACCCAATTATTTCTAGGCGGAAACAAGGAACAATTCCTTGTTCGCAATACAATCCAGTTGTTCCTAGCATTTCTGCAACGCAAAAAGGGTATAGGGACCAAGGTAATCAAAGAGAGGTAGTAATCATGTATCAGGACAAGACTTTAGTATGCAAGGAATGCGGCGAGGAATTCGTATTCACTGCTGGTGAGCAGGAGTTCTACGCAGAGCGCGGCTTCCAGAATGAGCCCCAGCGCTGCAAGAAGTGCCGTGACGCTCGCAAGAACGCAGCTCGCGGCCCGCGTGAATTCTTCACTGCAACCTGCGCAGCCTGCGGCGGTGAGGCAAGAGTTCCGTTTGAGCCCAAGTCCGATCGCCCCGTATACTGCAGCGAGTGCTTCGCTAAGATGAAGGCGCAGGGCTAATTTCCATTTGATTTGTCAGGGAGCGAAGACCAATTCGGTTTTCGCTCCCTTTCTTTGTAAGTTCTTACATTTCCGGTATTGAAATTTGTGGACAGGGGCAGTATAATATAATCAAATTATTTCAGAATTTTGCAGGAGGTCTATTATGGCTGCAGTTACGAAGAAGACCACGATTGGCGAGGTTCTCGCACGTGATATCAACACCGCAAAGTATTTCCTGGATATGGGTATGCATTGCCTGGGTTGCCCGTCCTCTCAGGGCGAGAGCATCGAGGAGGCTTGCATGGTGCATGGCACCAATGCGGACGAGCTGGTTGCACAGATCAACGCATTCCTGGGTGAATAATCAGACAAACGCAGGCCGACAGTCCGCTGTCGGCCTTGTTTTTTCAGATCATAGGATGACAGAATGACCGAACGAACCAAAGAAAATTTGACTTTAACACCGCGCCTGCAAGCGATTGCCGACCGGGTACCGCAGGGCGCACGACTGGCGGATATTGGCACCGATCATGGACATTTGCCGCTGTGGCTGCTGACGCAGAATCGCTTAACCTGCGCAATCGCGTCTGATCTGCGTGAAGGCCCGCTCGATCACGCGCGGGACAATGCACGGTTTCATGGACTGACCGACCGCGTGAGCTTCCGACTGGCCAGTGGACTGGAAGGAATTGCGCCCGATGAATGTGATACTATCTCGATTGCAGGTATGGGCGGTGAAACCATTGCAGCGATTTTGGAAGCTGCACCGTGGACGGCAGACGGGAAGCATACTTTGCTCCTGCAGCCCATGACCATGCTGTCGCAGCTCAGACAATGGCTGTGGGCACATGGATATTGCATTCAGGAAGAAACGGTGTGTCAAGAAGGACACCGTTACTACTTGATCTGGACGGTTTGCGGCGGCGCAGAGCGTCAGGATAAGCCGCTGGAGGCTTGTGTGCTGTCCGATGCCTTGCTGCGCGCACCAGGCGCTATGGCGTATCTCCAGGCGCTCTATGCGCGAGAAAACCGTGCGTTGTCTGGCATGGAGCAGGGACAGAATACAGATGCCGCGATGATAGAAGCACAGAGAACGGTTGTACAAACCATTTCACGTGCATTGGAGGGATTAACATGCCAACTGTAAATGATGTATTGCATTGCCTGGAGCTGTTTGCACCCTATGAATTGGCAGAAAGCTGGGATAATTGCGGACTGATGACCGGAGACCGAACCCGGAAGGTCGAGCGCATCCTGTGCGCACTGGACGCGACAGAGGATGTCATTGCAGAGGCCATTCGCCGCGATGCACAAGTGGTGGTTGCACACCATCCGCTGATCTTTACGTCGGTGCATTGTGTAACCGAGGATGACGCAACCGGACGCGCACTCCGTCAAGTCATTCGCCATGATATTGCCGTCATCTGCATGCATACCAATGCCGATTGTGCCAAGGGCGGCGTAAACGATGCACTGGCCACAGCACTTGGTCTGTCCAATGTCATTAATATGGAAGCGGGCGAAAATAAGATGCTGGGCCGTGTGGGTGATCTGCCTGCGCGTATGTCGCCGAAGATCTTTGCAGAGTACGTCAAAGACTCTCTGGACGCGGGTGGTGTGCGCTTCACCGATGGCGGTAAGCCGATTCGCCGTGTTGCAGTCGGCGGCGGTGCATGCGGCAAGATGATGGATTGTGCACTAGCTAAAGGTGCAGATGCCTTTGTCATCGGCGATTGCTCGTATGATATCATGCAGCGTGCACAGTCTTTGGGACTGACTTTGGTGGACGCCGGGCATTTTCCCACAGAGAACCCCATTGCGAAGACATTCGCAGAACATCTCGGACGCTGCTTCCCAACGGTTACCGCTATGGTTTCCGAGGATCACCGGGATTGTATTCAATTCGTATAAGGAGAAAATGAATTTATGCCATTAGACGCTGTATGCCTGCGTGCCGTGCTCTCTGAGCTGAATACACGAATCGCAGGTGCACGAATCGAAAAGGTATATCAGCCCGACCGCGAAGAAATTGTGCTTCAGCTGCGTGGCGGTCAGGGCGCATGCAGATTATTGTTTTCTGCCTCGCCGTCAGCGCCGCGTATTCATCTCATTGAGCAAAACCGCGAAAACCCGGCAACACCGCCCATGTTTTGTATGCTGCTGCGCAAGCACATTCAGGGCGCTAAGATTGTATCGCTGACCCAACCCTCGCTCGAGCGTATGGCGGTTCTGGAATTGGACACCAACGATGAAATGGGCGTACCGGTCAAACGGTATCTGATCGCAGAGCTCATGGGTAAGTATTCCAACCTCATCCTCAAGGGAGAGGACGACCGTATCATCGATTCCATTCGTCGTATTGATGGAGATATCTCAGGAAAACGACAGATTCTGCCCGGGTTGTTCTATCGAATGCCGCCGGCGCAAGAGCATAAGGTAGACCCGCTCACGGTTTCGGGCGCCGGAATCGCAGCCGCGGTCAGTCAGGCAGAAGGAGAGATGGGGCTGGATAAGTGGCTGCTCTCTTCTTTCTGTGGTTTATCACCGCTATTGTGCCGGGAAATCGCATACCGTGCGACAGGGGAGACCGGAAAGCCGGTCAGCATGCTCTCTGCCGAAGATCGCACGAAGCTCTGCGAGGTGTTTGAGGATTTTCTGAGCTATGTTCGGGAAGACAAGGCGCGGCCTTATCTGCTTGTCAAAGCAGAGGATAAAACAGTCTTTGACTTTACCTGCCTGCCCATTACGCAGTACGGCACGCTGATGCGCTTGGACACCAAGCCGGATTTCTCTTCTCTGCTCGCGGCATTTTATGAGAAAAAAGGTCAGACCGAGCGTATGCACCGTAAAGCTGGTGATATGCTGCGCACGGTTACCGCAGCCCGTGATCGTCTGGTACGAAAGCTGGCTGCACAGCGTCAGGAACTGACCAAAACCCATGATCGTGAAAAGTATAAGCGAAAAGGCGAACTGATTTCTGCGAATTTTTATCAGCTGGAAAAGGGCATGCGTACGGCAAAGGTAATCGATTATTATGACCCGGAATGTCCGGAAATCGAAATCTCCCTGGATGTACGCCTGACACCGCAGCAGAATGCACAGAAATACTTTAAACTGTATAATAAGGCGAAAACAGCCGAGCAGATGCTTACCGAGCAGATTGAGCAGGGCACACAGGAACTGGATTATTTGGAAAGCGTGCTCGCTTCCATCGATGAAGCGGAAAATGAAGCTGATCTGGCGCAGCTGCGTGAAGAACTCACGCAGACGGGCGTGCTCTCGCACAAGCAGCAGCGCAATATGCGCAGACAGAAGCCAGCGCGATCTGCACCGTATGAGTATCGCACAACAGATGGATTTTCAGTCTGGGCCGGTAAGAATAACTTGCAGAATGATCTTTTGAGTATGAAGACCGCATTTAAGAGTGACATCTGGTTCCATACGCAGAAAATTCACGGTTCGCATGTGATTTTAATTACCGACGGAAAGCAGCCGACAGATGAAGCGATGACGCAGGCAGCTATGATTGCAGCGTATCATTCCAAGGCAAGAACGTCGTCTCTGGTGCCGGTCGACTATACCGAAGTGCGCAATCTGAAAAAGCCTTCTGGTGCAAAGCCCGGATTTGTGATCTATCATGTCTATCAAACAGCGTTTGTGACACCGGATGAGGCATTGATCGAGTCCTTGCGCGTGAAAGATTAAAAAAACAGGCGAGTGATATACTCGCCTGTTATGGGATTCAGTTTTCATCTGCCAGACACAGAACGCGATAGAGCATGACACATGCTGTTTCACGGGTCAGCGGCTCGGCGCTGTCCAGTTCGGAGGTGGGGAGAATATCGGCAGCATCCAGTGTGCTGACTGCGGACTCTGCCCACGCGGGAACAACACGGTAAGAGATGGTACCGCTTGTTGGTGCAACGGTCGGAATTTGCTGCTGTGCCATCAGATTGGATACGATGACAGCGGCTTCTGAAATCGTGATTGCACGTTCGCCGCGAATCTCCGCGTTACCGGACGCAGTCTGATATCCTTGAATCAGGCCGGCTTCTGCTGCTGCGCTGATATAGGGCTTAACCCACGGGGAAAGGGCACTGTCATCTTGAAAATCGGTTACGGTCGTATCTTCGAGTTCCAGATCGGCAGCTGCGGCAGCCATTGCAATAAATTCGTTGCGTGTGACGGTCTGTGTCGGATGCAGGAAATAAGCACTGCCGACTTTTTCACCGAGAAAGAGTTCTTCTTGTGCCAATCGAACAGCAGCTAAGTGATTGGGATTGTATGTCATGTCTGCATAAGTGATGCCTGAACTGTTCTTTTCGATCTTGACCGAAATACGAGCCGGTTCTGATTCATTGCCCATGACATCGACAGCACAGTAAGAGAACTGGTCAGTGCCGGTTTTGCCTGCTGCCGGCGTGTAAATCAGGTTTCCGTTTTCAAAAGCAGCGGTGCCCAGCCGAGGCTGATCGATCAGCTTCAGCGTCACGGTATCGCCGTCGGGATCGGTTGCTGCAAGGGGAATATGCACCATAACGTCTTTCACGGTCTTCGTTTCGACGGTTTGAACGACCGGTGCATGTCCGACAGAAGAACTCAGCAAAGTCTCTTCTGCCAATGCCTGCACTTCATCCCGCCAAAAAGCTGCAGAAGGCATAATGAAAGCCAGGATGCAGGCCAGGGATAAAATTCCCTTTCGGGTCAATGTATTCATTGCAATCCATCCTTTTATAAGAGTTTAGTCAAAGTGTTTCCAGTTCGAACGAATCCCATACGCAACCTTGATCAGAATGAACGCTTTATTTTTGTGCGCTTCAGCAAAATTTAATTTCTAGCAGAAAAGGTCTTGCCCGAACGCGCAAAATATGGCATAATTTTATCTAAGCAAAAGAATGATTTGGAGGAATATAACGCATGGAGCATCATCAGCTTGTTCTGGTGCTGGACTTTGGTGGCCAGTATAACCAGCTTATTGCACGCCGCGTGCGTGAACACCATGTTTACTGTGAAGTAAAGTCCTATAAGACTCCTCTCGAGGAGATTAAGGCAATGAATCCGGTCGGTATTATCTTTACCGGCGGCCCCAACAGCGTATACGAGGAGACCTCTCCGCGCTGTGGTCGCGAGATCTTTGAACTGGGCATCCCGGTACTGGGTATCTGCTACGGCTGCCAGCTTATGGCACACGTACTGGGCGGCACCGTATCCAATGCTGCGGAGAAGAGCGAGTACGGTAAGACCCGCGTCAAGCTGGATAAGAGCAGCAAGCTGTTCTCTGATCTGGAATCTGAAGAAATCTGCTGGATGAGCCATACCGACTTTATCTCGCAGGTTCCGGAAGGTTTCCGTGTTACCGCTACGACCGATACCTGCCCGACTGCTGCAATGGAGTGTGCAGAGAAGAACTTCTACGGCGTTCAGTTCCACCCGGAAGTAAATCATACGCCGCACGGTACGGATATGCTGGGTCACTTCCTGTATGATGTATGTGGCTGCACCGGTGACTGGACCATGACTCGCTACATCGAGCAGCAGGTAGAGGCCATCCGTGAGAAGGTGGGCGACGGTAAGGTTCTGTGTGCACTTTCTGGTGGCGTAGACTCTTCTGTTGTTGCTGCACTGGTTTCCAAGGCTGTTGGCCGTCAGCTGACTTGTGTCTTTGTAGATACCGGTCTGATGCGCAAAAATGAGGGTGACGAGGTAGAGCAGGCTTTCGCAACTCGTTTCGATTCTAATTTTGTTCGCGCAAATGCGCAGGATCGTTTCTTCAATAAGCTGAAGGGACTGAGCGACCCCGAGGATAAGCGTAAGGCAATCGGCGAAGAGTTCATTCGTGTATTCGAGGATGAAGCGCGCAAGATTGGTGCGGTTGATTTTCTCGTACAGGGTACCATTTATCCTGACGTAATTGAGTCTGGTCTGGGAGATAGCGCAGTGATTAAGAGCCACCACAATGTTGGCGGTCTGCCGAGCGTTGTTGACTTTAAGGAACTCATTGAGCCGCTTCGCCTGCTGTTTAAGGATGAAGTACGTGCTATGGGTCTGGAGCTTGGCCTGCCGGATTATCTGGTTTGGCGTCAGCCGTTCCCGGGTCCGGGTCTCGGCATTCGTGTTCTGGGTGAGGTTACTCCGGACAAGGTTGCAATCCTGCAGGAAGCTGACTGGATCTTCCGCGAGGAGATCGCGAAGGCTGGTCTGGATCGCAGCATCAACCAGTACTTTGCTGTACTGACTGGCATGCGTTCGGTTGGTGTTATGGGTGACGGTCGTACCTATGATTACACCCTTGCACTCAGAGGCGTAACGACTTCTGACTTTATGACTGCTGACTGGGCTCGAATCCCCTATGAGGTTCTGGACCGTGTTTCGGTTCGCATCGTAAATGAGGTTAAGCATATCAACCGTATTGTGTATGACATCACCTCCAAGCCCCCGGCAACCATCGAGTGGGAATAATTTCAGATGTTATGGTGCAACCCGATTTTCCCTCAATGTGCAAAATGATTTTCACTGAGGCTGCACATAATTAAATAAGGCATTAGAAGAAAGACCTTGAGTTTTGTTGCTCAGGGTCTTTTTTTTATTCAAAAACGACCAGAATACACTAGATAAAATTGCGTTTTTATTTAGGATATAAACCACGAAAAATTGGTGCCATGGAAAACGAATTCGCATTTTGCGTGAAAATGACCTTGCACCAATACATAGAGTTTTCCCAAAAATGCAAATTTGGGGGGAATTTTCAAGAGTGGTATTGATGATTTGATAGCAAAATAGCTATAAAGTCTCCTTCCATTTTATTGATTATACATAAAAATAGCAGATTCCTGTTCCCAAAAATGCGTTTTTGGGAAGGCAATATTTTCCCAAAACTGTGTTTTTGGGAAGGCGATATTTTCCAACAGGAAGTGTAAGACATTTCCCCAAAACTGTATTTTGGAGAAGATGATTTTTGGGAGTCTACTCCCCAAAAATCGTTTTTGGGAAAAGAGTATCCCCAAAACTGCGTTTTTGGGAAAAGGCTATCCCCCAAAAATTACGTTTTTGGGAAAAGGCTATCCCCAAAAATTACGTTTTTGGGAAAAACATTCCCCAAAATTACGTTTTTGGGAAAAACATCCCCAAAAACAAATTGATTTTTGGGAGTTTAAAAATGTCTAACTAATATTGGGAGGTGATCTCAACACAAAGATTAACAGAAGAGCAGCCTGATTATTGGAGGACACAAATATGCAGAAGAAGAACTACAAAGGACGCTGCGAAAAAAAAGAGCTTACAAAGTCCAAAGAGACCTGTAGATTTTTTGGAGACATCCAATCTGCTTACGGAGATATTTTAGAAAATGATCCGAAGGTCACAGAGATAATTTGCAATATGCCAATGGAAGGTCTTGAACTCGGAGAGTACACATCGGATTTCGTATGCAAACTATCAGACAGCACATATATGGTTAGAGAATGCGTTCAAAGAAAACATTTGATAAAACCCAAAACTGTTAAGGAATTAGAAGAAAGCCGAAAGTTCTGGGCAAAACATGGTATTAGCAATTGGGGAATTGTGACCAACAAGGAGGAATACCATGAAGGACAACCTTAAACGGAATTCATTGATCTTAGCAGGTGGGAGCATTTATAGAGTCCTGGAAACAGATAATGAAAAGTATTTCTGTATCGATTGTCTCAGACTTACAATGCCAAAGTGGATTGATATTTCTCCAGACCGGGATGATCTCTGCACAGAGGAAGAACTACTAAAAAGAGCGAACAGGAAAACTTGTAGTTTAGAATTGTTAGATCCCAAAAGCCAAAAGGAAGCACATAGAAGATACAACATCATCTGTGGAATTATTCCATTCATTTCTGATGATCACATGAGGACGAAGGCTATAAAAGCAGTAGCTGAAAAAAATAATTTGAGCAAAAGAACAGTTTCAAATTATTTGTGCACGTATCTAGCTTATCAGAATGTAGGAGCATTGGCTCCTCAAAAATCCCACCTTGAAACTTCACTCACTCAGGATCAAAAAAATATTAGATGGGCATTAAACAAGTTTTATTATACGAGAAGAAAAAACACACTCATGAACGCATATATCATGATGTTGAAAACCAAGTATACTGACTCTCTAGGCAACTTGTATTCAGAGTACCCATCGATCCATCAATTTCGATATTTTTATAGAAAAACACGATCCTTACAAAAAGAATACATCAGTCGAGATGGAATAAAAAATTATGAGATGAATAGCAGACCTCTTCTTGGAGATGGCGTGCAGCAGTTCGCTCCTGAAATTGGAACTGGAATGTTGGATGCTACGATATGCGATATATACCTATGTGATGACTCTAGAAGCCTTGTAGGACGTCCTATTCTTATAACGTGTGTGGATGCGTTTAGCAGCCTGTTGTGCGGCTACGCGCTTCTGTGGGAAGGAGGGATGTATTCTATACGGGAACTACTTCTTAATTGCGCTACTAATAAAGTGGAATGGTGCAAGAAGTTTGGAATTCTAATTGAACAAGAAGACTGGAACTGTCAGGAAATTCCGAGAACCTTGGTAACAGATATGGGCGCAGAATTTACGTCGTACAATATGGAGCAAATTACGGAGTTGGGATGTAGAGTAATTAACCTACCGCCATTTAGAGCAGAGCTAAAAGGGCCAGTAGAACAAATTTTTAATTTCCTCCAAGAATTATTCAAACCACATTTAAAAGGCAAAGGAGTGATCGATACTGACTTCAAAAAACGAGGAGTTAGAGATTATCGAAAAGATGCCAATCTTACAATGGATCAGTTTGAAGAGATTCTTCTACGATGCATCATTTACTACAATACAAAACGAATCATTCAAAACTTTCCATATTCTGAGGAGATGTTAGATCATGGCATAACCCCGCATGCGAATGATATATGGAATTATTGCAAAGCCCAAAAGGAATCTAACTTGATTAAAGTGTCTCAGAAGGATTTGATATTGACATTACTTCCGAGAACGGCTGCTAGATTTACACGATGGGGACTTAAAGCAAATAACCTCAGATATAAAGCGGAAGGATTTACAGAAGATTTTCTTAAACAAGAAAGATGTGTTGTCGCATACGATCCGGATGATGTATCTCATGTTTGGCTTATAAAGGATGGAACGTATATTCAGTTTGACTTAATAGAGGCTAGATTCGAAGGGAAGAAACTGGAAGACGCGCAATGCATTAAAGAAAGACAAAAACAATTGACCCAGCAGCACAAAAAAGAAAATATGCAAGCAAGAATAGATTTGATACAACATATTGAAGCGATTTCAGCGCAAACAGATTATGGGAAAGATATTGACATAAAGAATGTACGCATAACAAAACAATCTCACAAAAGTAAGAGACGCCATAATCTCACGCTGGAGCTGACTACATCTAAAGATAATAGGAGAGAGGATAATTGATCTATGGCCGATTATGCTGCTATGCTTCCAGATATGTTATTTGGGGAAGCCCTTAGAAGTGAATTAACAGTTTTGCCAGATTATAACACTACCATAAGAGATGCAGAAGCAAGCGTGAGGCTTATGAAGCTCTCGGACATTTACAAAGTATTTATCCCCGGTAAAATGGCAATAGAAATTTATCATAAGCTATACATGATGACTTCAATGAGTTTTAGTCAAAAAGGATCTATGTCTGAAGTCAAACGATTAAATGAAAATCATAGATGGGCAACAACAGGAGAATTCCATGGTGTGGCAACTGGAGCCACTTCTGCAACGGTAATAGGCTGCAGCGGGATAGGGAAGTCTACATGCATAAGAAAAGCTATGAATTTACTAGGAGGCATCATAGAGTGTGATAAGCCATATCGCAAGCTAATTCCAGCTTTGATTGTGAGCACTCCGTTCGACTGTAATTATAAAGGACTGCTCTGTCAAATCTTAATAGCAATCGATGAAACTTTAGGAACAAATTATTATGAGAAGAGCCAAAAATCTACGATGAATGCACAGCAGATATTGGGAATGGTGGCTCAACTTTGCCAGCAGTTTGTTGGCACGCTTATTATAGATGAAATACAGTTTATTGTTCAGCATAAATCCGGCCAGCAATTATACAGAATGATACTGCAGTTAATTAACACAAGCTGCAATATACTTCTAGTTGGAACAAATGAGTGTCTTCCATTTTTTACCCAAAATCAAAGCGCATTTCAAATGGCACGAAGAAGCGTTGGTCTGCAATATGGAGCGATGGAATACGGAAATGAGTTTTCTGCGCTATGCAGCATATTGTTCTCATATCAATATGTCTCTATTGAGTCAGAGATTACTGATGGCATAATATCATGGCTATATGAGCATACGAGAGGAAACCCGAGCACCTTGGTTAGTTTATTCCATGATGCACAAGAAATTGCCATACTAGAAGGTGATGAATACTTGGGGATAGAGACCCTCACGAAAGCCTATAATCAAAGATTTCAGATGCTTCATAATTACATCACTGCAAATACAACGCCCAAAAAGAAAACTAGCAGCATCGCGATCCCCAAAATGCAACTTCCCAAAAATAAAAATCCCAAAACTGCTTTTGGGGAAAATCCGAGTGAATTTGGGAATGGAGAAGAATATAGCGAATTGGATTATGTGTCAATAGATGCTCTTGTGGCAGAATCTAAAATCAGCAAAGTAGATATCGTAGTTTTAATGAAGCAACATTTCGCCGTGGTTGAGGTAGAGATATGATTTCATATTTTCCAGAGATTTATGAAGATGAATTGGTGTATAGCTGGTTTGCAAGATATTTTGCTCACTCTGGATATCCTTGTTATGTGAATGCGTTAGAAGATATTTTCATAAAAAGAAATTGTGCAGCAGATATTGAATTTATTGGCCCTATAAATCAAGAGGCAAAAAGAATTATAGAATCTATTTGCACAATGGATAAGCTGATATTTGAGCACACTATGTTTCCTCAGTATGCAAGGTTCTTAGACTTAGATCGTCAAAAGATAGCAACAGAATCTTTAATAGGTGGCGGGGGAGACCCATACAATCTGTTATCTATTCCCACAAGCAGCTCTACTCGAGTTGTTCGGTATTGCCCCTTATGTGCTCAGGAAGACCGGGAGAAGTATGGCGAAACCTATTTTCATCGAAGCCATCTAATACGAGGAATAATGACATGTACAAAACATAAATGTAAATTGAGAAATACAAAAGTAGAGATCTCCAAATGCAGATCTCCAAGACTCCACGTTCCAGAAGATGTCATTCCAACAACTACATTCTGCGACGATGATATAAGTGCAAGCGAAGCGCAGCAGAGATTTGATGAATACCTCATGCAGTGCTTTTACCTCGAATTTAGATTCTTGCAATCAGAATCCGTTGGGATGTTCATTAGTTCTAAATTAGATGGAACACGGTATCTATCGAGCGGTGGGCGCAAAAAGCATGTTGCTCTTTTATATGAAGATATCCTGAAATTCTTCGGAGATAATGTTCCACAAGGTATTCAAGAGTTGTATCACTTACAAAAAATATTGACAGGGTATAATACAAATTTTTTATGGGTTTGCCAACTCGCATACTTTTTGGACATCTCACCTCAAGATCTATGCACCCCTGAAACATGGGATGACTCTATAGCTAAAAGTAAATGGAGTAAGCCACTCCCAAAAGCAAGAAATTATTCAACCCGAACAGGAAAAACAAAAGAGAATTGGATAACGATAGATAAGGAGATGGCTCCATTAGTAAAAAAAATAGCCAAAGATATTTACGAGGGAGGAGGAGGGAGGCCGAGAAGAGTTACCCAAAACATAGTAGAGAAAACTATGAAATGGCCGAATAAAAGAATTGATTGTCTTCCATTGTGCAAAAAAATAATTTTAGAGTATTATGAATCCTTTGAAGATTACTGGGCGAGGGAATGTGTATGGGCATATAATTTTTTAAAAACTGAGAGAGGTCAGAAAATTATAGTTTGGAAGGATTTAAGAGAGCTAATCAATTTAAGAAAGGAAAACTTTCAAAAATGCATTCCTTATTTAATAAAGCACACAGATCATAAAACAATACAAGAACTGGAAGGACTTATCAATGGCTAGTGTGCTCTTTGATGAGTTGGGTTGGTTCAGATAAAAAAAGGCGCACCTTTTAACAGGTGCGCCTTTCATTTTTACTCATCGCCATCTATAAGGGAACTATAATCAACATCCCATTGTTCCATTTCATCAAGGAGTAGTTTTCCATAGCTATTTTTATTCATTCGATGTACATACAATGTTTTGAGATTGATTAAAGTTTTCTTTTCATATATAGGGAGACAACGTTTATCTTTATATTTATAAAATATACTCTTTATATTTGATCGACATTGGGTTTCTGCAAAATCCATCATTGTAGATATTGTTTCGCTTAATTGAGCTTTATGTATCTTTTCATCTTCAATATGACTTTCTAACAGATGCTTGATTTCTTTTATATTCTCTTCAGTCGAGTCAACACTTCCGTATTTTCTTACGATCCCAGACAATAAGTTTCTTACATTTTTTGAAACCAATGCAAGCAAAGAAACAGAAGAAAGAATTAAGCCAATAATTGCAGAGATATTCTTGAAAAAATCTATAGTTAAAATATGTTCCACTACTTATCACTTCCGTTTTGAATATTCAGTTTGGCATAGTTGTCATCATTCAACAATTCTTTCATCTCACCTAACGCATCGTCAACGTATCTACTAAAAGATTCGAACGTCATAATTTTGGCGATCCAAGGGAATTTACTTATAAACTCATTATACACGATCGACAGCTTCAACTTTCCGGTTCCCGCCCCAAATTCCTTTTCTGCCAAGATTACCGCTGATAACAGCCAAGCCTTGATTTGAGCGAGCTGCTGTTCAGTCGGAGCTTTGAAAAAATTATAAATTCGGTATCCAAAGATAGAGACTATAAGCAAAACAGAAAATATAAACCAAAAATTATCAATTATAACCGAAACGAGAGCATTCATAAGTATCCTCCTGAGTTAATCAATCGTACAATCCTTCACGGTCATTAAAGACCAGCATTCTAAGCATATCCTCACTCAAGTCTAAATTTTTACCGTCACCGCGTAGAGTTTTATGATCCATCAGTTTTTTCACTACCGACTTTGCATACCCTGGGATTTCTTCAAACGTATTGTATCTAACCATATCTTTTTCCTCCTCGAGATTTACTAACTTTTCCTTGAAAGACTTCCATAAAGAATTGTTTGTGCCAATCATTGGCGCGGGACAAGATTTCGATGTAACGTCCCAATGGCGGATAACCCGATCAACAGGAACGTTGTATTTTTTCATTAGCTCTTTTGTAAGTTCGATTGCTTTCTCAATAGTTTTATTTCGAATATTTCCTTTCCTATCAAGTAAGCACATCTCAATACCGACGCTATTTGTATTAGTGCACTTTTTATGGAACGAAGCACCTCCTGTTCCTTGCAAGCCTCCTCCGCAATGCCATGCAATATAATGATCTGGAACAGACTGCCAAACCTCATTTTCATCTACAAAATAATGAGCAGAAGCTTTAACAACTTCACGATTAAAATATACCGCATTATTTTTTGCAGTATCTCCACGATTG
Source organism: Butyricicoccus pullicaecorum DSM 23266 (assembly GCF_900167005.1). Classification (GTDB taxonomy): domain Bacteria; phylum Bacillota; class Clostridia; order Oscillospirales; family Butyricicoccaceae; genus Butyricicoccus; species Butyricicoccus pullicaecorum. The sequence goes on along the minus strand of NZ_FUXW01000002.1, from coordinate 465,104 downwards.
GCAGTATAATGAATGACGATATATTTAATTTGATCTGTAGATCTTTGCCCGCCTCTGTTTGAAGGATTGGTTAATAATGTGTTCATAAGCACCTCCTATAAGTGCAAGTCTAAATTACGTATTATTTTTTAGAAGTTCTATTTCTTTTGGATTGCGAATTTTCATCTCCAGATGTTCCTCTCATATAGCCACTAACGAATCCAATTAAACCTCCACCAATAGAAAAAACAATTTTTTCTTGTCCAGTCGCTGCTGCAATTACACATGTTATTCCGCAAAATAAAACAGCAAGTACATTTTCTAAACTTGCTTTTTCAAAAATATTTTTCATAAGATCACATCCATAGATTACAAAATGTCTGATAATATGATTGCTTTTTTATGATCCAAGTTGTACAATTTAATCACATAAAATGAAAGGGGGCTCTATTATGAGCGAACGCAAGCACAGAACAAAAGAAGAAATAATTGCAGAAATTGATTCGAAGATCGCCCATCATACGAAGTGCATTAAATCACTGGAAGAGAAAAAGCATAATATTCTTAATCCAAAGCCCCGAAAGAAAAAACTCAGCCAAAAGATGATCGTGGAGGCTATTAAGTCAAGCGGAATGTCTATAGAAGAAATTGCAGAAAGCCTTGGAATAAAGATAGAGGAATAAACAACTATTCGACTAAGGACGATGATGAAAAAGATATTTTTTATATTATTATTGGCATTACTTTGTTGTACATTTGGATGTTCTTCGCAACCAGAAACAAATGTTCAGGTTGAAACATCAGAGTCTAGCAACGCACCTGAAGAGACTCAGGACAGTTCTGAATCTGAAAACATGGATATAAGAGCTCCGCTCACACCTCCGGAAGATGCGAATAAGTCGAGCTATATAAACCTAAATGAACAAAATAAAAAGCAGAATGGGGCTGGTGCATACATACAAGGCGATTGGCTGTATTGCAAAAGTTATAATTCAGATGGAAAACCCTATTTTGTAAAGATGAGAAAAGATCTAAGCGAGTTCACAGTTTTAGATTACGGATATGCTAGATACATCACTATTTCAGATGGAATTTTGTACTACTCTATCGGCAGCGATAAAGGAAACATAGGCATTTACAAAATGAACATGAGCGGAGACAATAAAGAAAAAGTCTCTTCGTCTTATGGGCCATTTCAAATTGTCAATGACAAAATATACTATGTGAATATTTACTACGATGGAGTTGTGAGCCCAGACGTCACAAGTGAGGATATGTATAATCTTTATAGATGTGACCTGGATGGTTCCAATATTGAAAAAATCATAAGCAAACCGGTATTTTTCTTTTTTGTTTTTGGAGACGAGATATTATATCAAGATGATAGAGATGGATCAGCGCTTCACATTTTTAATATGGAAACGAATGATGATCTAAGAATCAATGATATGACATCTTTTTGCCCGATCTATGATGGAGAGTATATCTATTATGCTGGACTCAAAGAACCTGATACTACGTCTAAAATTTGGAGAATAAAGCCAGATGGCAGCGAAAATACATTAGTGTCAGATACGCCGGTAATGGATAGGATTGTAGTTACAGACAATCATATTTATTTTGCTAACTTAGATGATTCTGCACGGCTATATAGAATCAACAAAGATGGAACAGGGAAGCAGCTGATTTCTCAAGAGAAAAATACAGCTGAAATCCAAGTATTCGACTCAACAGAACAATATCCAGTCCTTCGATATATTACATATACCGACGACTGGAAACATACGATAGATGCGTATTATGCAGAACTAGATGGAGCTAACAAAATAACTGAATTGGCCCCGATCGAAGATTATACGTAAATATACCAATAATAAAAGCCCGATAATTAAATCGGGCTTTTTCTATTGCATAGATTTCTTTACAAAGGAACGGAGAAAGAGCAATTTTTATTGGATATGAAGAAATATCTGGAAAATATACACAGCCTTCTTGTGTAGGGACATTGAACAACTCGATGTAATTGTTGCTGGCTGACTACGCTCATTACGGAATTTGCAAACTGAATATGATTTCTATGGCGAATTTTTCATTATCATCATTTATTACGGTATATCCATGATTTTCCTTCATCAATGACTGTATGTTCATAAGACCAATCTTATGGCTGTTTTCTGCGCAGATAAAATTTTTGTAGTTCGTGAATCGTAATTTAACATGATGATTGTTTTTGTAGATTTGTATTTTGATGGGATGCTTCATATCTGCATACTTTTTTATATTTGAAAAGATATTGTCAAAAATGCGATAGATATCATCTGGACGAATTTGAATAGAATAGTCACCATATGGTACAGCATCTTGAACAATATGATACCCCTCAGCTTGCAAATCACAACACCATTCATAAAGTAATTGGCTAAATAATTCATATCCATTTACCTGGCTAAAAGGATCAATATTTGTTAAAGGGGAAGTAGAAAATTGATAAAATAATTGATCTATTAGAGACTTCAACTGCATTGCCTTCTCGTAAGTTTTTTCTAAGTATGCAATAGAATCTGTTTTTGCGTATCGCAGCACCTCTAAATACCCAATCAGTTTTGTGAGAGGAGTTCGAATATCGTGCGATAATGATGCAACTAATTGATAATTCATTTTTCGAATGGATGCTTCTTGGATTGTGGCGTTTATTAAAGTTTGTCTCAGCGCATTGATCTCATTTCCTAACTCTGCAATTTCATCATTTCCGCTAATTTGAATTTCATAATCATCATTGCTAATAGAAATTGCGACTTGCTTATATAAATCTTGTATTCTCCTGAATGTAAAAAACACATATGGAATTAAGATACTGAAAAAACAAATAAACCCAAATAGAATCCCCACTATATTCCACCAAGCATAATAGACATAACCGGGGGAATAAAAAACCGCATGAACAGTTCCATCAGCACATTGAATGATATCCTCATCACATAAATCAGGATCTTGTTTAATTAAGTCGTTGTTCTGCAAGGGCTGAATAAACAAAAGAATGTCTGAAATTTGTTCATGCCACTCAGAGTTTATAATAACATCCTCGACAGATAAATGATTTAGAGTAATGTAATCTTGTAAGTGCTGAATGGCATCATTGCTTTTTGACTCCCAATAAGAGCAAAATTTATCACTTTCGAAAACCCAATTTGCTAGTATATCTGATACAAGATAATAGCCTACGAAAGCAGTAAGGAGCGAGAGCAGTGATATTAAGAAAAAATGGAAACTAAGCTTATTATTTAGCTTTATTTTTTTACTCAATACGATACCCCTTTCCCCAGACTGTTACTAAGATTTTCGGATTTTTTGGATTTTCCTCTATCTTTTCTCTTAGTTTTCGTATAAAAACCATAATTGTATTATTTGCTCCAGGAAAATATGGTTCACTCCATACCGATTCATAAATATTCTGAGCAGAAAATGTTTGTCGAGGGCATGATAGCAATAATCGTAGGATTCTATATTCAGTATTGGTAAGATTCAATTCTTGTTGATCCTTATAAACATTATTCCTATCATAGTTCAATCGGATGTTCTGCCATTCTAAATACTCAGATCTTCGGGTTTGAATATTTTTCCCTTGATATACAGTATAGCGGCGCAGCAATCCTTTTACGCGAGCGAGTAATTCAGAATAGGAAAATGGTTTTGATAAATAGTCATCTCCTCCGACTGTATATCCCATGAGAAGATCTGACTCTTGTGTTTTTGCTGTCAGAAATAAAATAGGGACATTTGATATACTGCGGATCTTTTGGCACACCTGATAACCAGATACCCCAGGCATATTGATATCCAAGATAATTAAATCAGTAGACAAGCTGAACTTTGCTAGTGCCAATTCTCCTGTTTCTGCTTCCAATACTTCATATCCTTCACTTTCAAGTAAAATTTTTATGACTTCACGGATTTCTGCTTCATCATCTACCATCAAAATTTGAGCTTTGCCCACTTCCTTATGCCGCATAATTTCACCTCAATGTAAAGGTATTTGATAGTTTTATTATATAATATCGCTTTTTCAAGCATCAACAAAAAATAAGAAATTTTAAGAAACACCCTCATAATCAGCCAGATCGGGCTGTTCTCCTTTAAGGTGCGGGCCACCGGGGAGATTTACGAGAGCGGCGTGGCGATTTCGGATATGCTCACCTACATCAACAAATGGCCCCATATCAAGTGGCTGCTGACGGTGGCAAACGACGGGGCGAACAGCATCTTCCGCGCCCTGCGGGACAACACAAACGGGGCGCAGGAGATGTTCCTTTCGGAGATCATCCGCATCATGGAGAAGTATCCCTGGTGTGACGGCATCGACATTGACCTGGAACGAGGGGACGGCTACTCCACCCATGCCGCGTCAACCGCCATGTTCCAGAACATCTACAATACGGTAAAGAATTACGATGCCACGAAGCACATGAACATCTGCCTGCCGGGGATGACTTCCGTTAATGGCTCGGTGGGCGGCGAGAACTGGTGTGTCTACGGGGACCTCGATGCCTACTGTGACACGGCGTCTATTATGAGCTACGGCATGGCCTGGGCAGGCTCCGCGCCGGGGCCGGTTTCTCCGAGAAGCTGGCTGGAGGGCATCTACGATTACGCCACCCAGGTCATGGACCCGGATAAGATTTTCCTGGGAATGCCGGCCTACGGCTGGAACTGGCAGATTTACGATACGCCGGAGAACCTGGGCGAGACCTACCGGGGCGTTTCCAACACCTACTACGCCGCAAGGTACTGGATGACGGGAGCGTACAACTTCACAGGTGACGCGCCGCCCCAGCCCTTTCTCCCTATCGTGGCCTATTGGGATGATTATGACAAGGTGCCTTACGCCTTTCCCCATGTCTACGATTACATGGAAGGAGCGGACGCAGTTTCCCGCGAGTACCCTCAGCTTGCGGACACATACAACCGCAGGCGCTACCTGACTGCCTACGGCAAGGAGCAGAAAACCGAGTTCGGAACTATTTTCATCGACCGGGACGCTGACGGCTACTCCAGCGCGTCCGGCATTGTCTCCATTGAAAACGGTATCGCAACCCTGGGCGATAACGGCTCGGTGACCTACAGCTTTTCCGTGAACACGGCGGGAACTTACGATGTGGCGGTGCGGCTCTGCTACCCCTTCTGGGACAAGAACGGCATCTATGCGGCGCTGGACGGCAGCACAAAGCACTTCACGGAAAGCCGCCTGTGGTGGCCGTACTGGCGGAGTACCTTCTGGGCGTCCCTCGCAAGCGGCGTAACGCTTTCGGCCGGGACACACACCATTACCATTTCAGTGGATGCCAAAGGCGTCCAGTTTTACGGCTTCCGGGTCTGCTCGGCTTTTTCCGAGGAACCTACCGCCGGGGAGGCCACTTTCGCCCTTGCGCCCAGGAGCTTTAAGGATGTGGACGGCAATATGGCTGTCCCTGACAAAGGCTTCAAGCTGACGCTGGAGATGCTCCGCAGGAAGCCGGACTCGGCGCTTGTATGGTATGAGGACTTCCAGGATTACGGCGTGCTGGAGACGGATTACTGGACGGTGCGCTCCGGCTCCTTCGAGGTGTGGCGGTCGGATGAATATTCGATGGAGCGTGTCTACTCCCAGCTTGAAGGGCATGGGGAGCTTGCGTGGCAGTATGACGGCTTTTCGGAGCTGCATCTGCGGGCAAGGCTGGCCTTCCCGGCAAACGGGAGCGGCAAGGCCGGCGTATTCTGCGGCAGCCTGTTCTGCTGTCTGAACTATGATACCCAGGCGGTGGAACTGTACAATGGTTCCACGCTCCTTGGCAGCTACAGCCAGGAGATTACAAGGACATCGGCGGCAGATCTGCGGGGCAACCCTACCATGTACACGGTGGAGATGCGCGTCCGTGGGAACCAGGTGCGGGTGTATTCCGGTTCTTCCTACACCCTGCGCTTTACGGCGGCGGCCAGCGGCTTTTCCGGGGGCTATGCCGGGTACCGCTCGGACAACACCACGGTCTGTGAACTTCTGCGGCTGGGGGACGCCTGGACCTACGAGCCGTATGAGCGGTTTGATGTGGAGATGCCGGACGGCAGCTTCAAAAGCTATGGAAGGATCAGCCGTTCCAACTGCACCTGGGATGAGGAGTTCCAGGTGTTCACGCTGACCGCCGATGTGGAGGAAACCTCCACCCGGAGCGAGGACATCTCCCTGGACTATGACTTCTTCCATTCCGACCTTCTGGAGATTTCCTGCGGCGGGAGCTACACGGCAAAGGTCATACCGAAGGACATCAACATCTGGATCTCCCGGCTGTTCCTTGGAGACGCGGACGGCTTTTCCATCCTCTACTACCAGGACGTGGATTCCCTGGTCTACTGGGCAAACCAGGCGGCGTACCGCTGGAAGCTCCGGGGGATGTGTATGTGGTCTTTGGGTCAGGAGGATATGCGGCTGTGGGAATGGCTGCCGAAGCAAACAGAATAACTTACGGGAACTGGCGACTGCCCTGCGGGGCGGCCGCTTTTTTCATACACAAAACCATTTCAAGAAACGGAGGTATCAACATGAAGGAACTTTGGAACACGGCGCAGGTGATCTTTGCGGCCATCGGCGGGTGGCTGGGCTATTTCCTGGGCGGCTGCGATGGGCTGTTCATCGCCCTGGTGGTATTCGTGGCGGTGGATTACGTCACAGGCGTGATGTGCGCCATCTCGGACAAGAAACTGTCCAGCGAGGTGGGCTTTAAGGGCATCTGCCGGAAGGTGCTGATCTTCCTGCTGGTTGGGATCGCCAACATCCTGGATGTGCAGGTGATTGGCACAGGCAGCGTCCTTCGCACGGCGGTCATCTTCTTTTACCTCTCCAACGAGGGTGTGAGCCTTTTGGAGAACGCGGCGCACCTGGGGCTTCCTGTGCCGGAGAAGATGAAGGACATCCTGGCACAGCTCCATGACAGAGCGGAAAAGGAGGAAAATTAAGTGACTTACACAAACAGTTCATTGGTATCTTATACGAAACTCAGCCCAAACCACTCCGGGCAGCGGACGCACAGCATCGACCGCATTACGCCCCACTGCGTGGTGGGGCAATGCTCGGTGGAGACGCTGGGCAATATCTTCTTGCCGACTTCCAGACAGGCAAGCTGTAACTACGGCATCGGCGTGGACGGCCGTGTGGGAATGTATGTGGAGGAGCAAAACCGCTCCTGGTGTTCCTCCTCCAGCGCCAACGACCAGCGGGCGGTCACTATTGAGTGCGCGTCTGACACCACGGAGCCGTATGCGTTTAAGGATGTGGTCTATCAGAAGCTCATTAAGCTCTGCGTGGATATCTGCAAGCGCAACGACAAGAAAAAGCTCCTCTGGCTGGGTGATAAGGATAAGACACTCAGTTATGAGCCGAAGTCTGATGAGATGGTGCTGACTGTCCATCGCTGGTTTGCCAACAAGTCCTGTCCGGGCAGTTGGATGTATGCCCGGATGGGTGATCTTGCCGCAAAGGTCACAGCACAGCTTGGCGGCGGGGCATCCGAGGGCACCGAGACTGAGTATCCTGAAAAGCTGACAGAGGGCTATTACCGTGTCCGTAAGGCATGGTCTGACAGTAAATCGCAGAAAGGCGCATACAAGATCCTCTCTAATGCCAAGAAGTGCGCTGATGCCAATCCGGGATATAGCGTGTTCGATAATAACGGTGTAAACATCTACACACCGAACACATCAACGCAGACAGCATCAGATGTTCCGTTTACCGTCAAGGTCAGCATCTCCGATCTGAACATCCGCAAAGGGCCGGGGACGGACTATGCCAAGACCGGGAAGTTTACCGGCAAGGGCGTGTTTACCATCGTGGAGGTCCAGTCCGGCCAGGGTTCCACTGCTGGCTGGGGACGCTTGAAGTCCGGCGCAGGATGGATTTCTCTGGACTATGCAGTGAAAACCGAATAAGGAAACAAGAAAACCCGTGTGCAATCGATCTTTGACGGTCGGCTGCGCACGGGTCTTTTTTTTATCCGCTGAAATCCCCGGCTTCTGTCCTTTCAGAGGTAGAAGGTTACAGATTTGGAGGGACAGCGGTGACGAACGAACAGAGAATGATCGTATCCGCTCTCCGGGCGCAGGGCATGGGCTACGGTGCAATCGCCCGGAAAGTCGGGATCTCAGAAAATACAGTAAAATCCTTCTGCCGCAGGAACGCACAGAAAGCAGAAGCACCACAGCAGGATACCAAAAGTCGGGTACACCACTGCCTGTGCTGCGGGGCGCCGATTGCCCAGCACGTCGGTCGGAAGGAGAAAAAGTTCTGCTCTGACAAATGCAGGAACAAGTGGTGGAATGCCCATCTTGATCAAGTTGACCGCAGGGCGATCCGGGGGGTCACCTGCGCAAACTGCGGCAGGACCTTTTCGGTTTACGGGCGCGCCGAGAGGAAGTACTGCAGCCATGCCTGCTACATCCAGCATCGGTTCGGAGGTGGCGCGGATGAGTAAGGAGCAGCTGACGAATGAAAAGCTCTACCAGGCGACCATGAGCATGGTCAGAAAGATGCTCGCAGAGGGGCTTATCTCCGAGGAAGAGTACCGTCAGATCGATACAATGTTTCTGGAGAAATACCGCCCTGTTTTCGGCACATTATTTTCCGAAATCCGTTGACTTTACGCACCTTTAGAGTGATGTATAGAAGCGGAAAGGAGGGCGATTTCATGCCGAATTTAAGAAAAATCGAAGCGGCCGTTCCCGCCATCCGGGAAAAGAAAAAGGTGGCCGCTTATGCCAGAGTGTCCATGCAGTCGGAACGGATGCTCCACTCCCTTTCCGCACAGGTGAGTTACTACAGCGGGCTGATCCAGAAGAACCCGGACTGGGAGTATGCCGGGGTCTACGCAGACGATTTTATTTCCGGTACCAACACGGTAAAGCGCGACGAGTTCAAGCGGATGCTTGCCGACTGCGAAGCCGGCAAGATCGACATCATCCTGACAAAGAGCATCTCGCGGTTTGCCAGGAATACGGTGGATCTTCTGGAAACGGTGCGGCGTTTGAAAGACTTAGGCGTTGAGGTGCGGTTCGAGAAGGAACGTATCCGCTCTATGGACGGGGACGGCGAACTGATGCTGACCATCCTGGCGTCCTTTGCCCAGGAGGAAAGCCGCAGCATTTCCGACAATGTGAAATGGGGCATCCGAAAGCGGATGCAGAACGGCATCCCCAACGGCCACTTCCGCATCTACGGTTATCGATGGGAGGGTGACGAACTGGTCATCGTGCCGGAGGAAGCGGAAATTGTAAAGCGGATATTCCAGAACTTCCTGGACGGGAAATCCCGGTTGGAAACCGAGCGGGAGCTTGCTGCCGAGGGCATCACAACCAGGGACGGCTGCCGCTGGGTGGATTCCAACATCAAGGTGGTACTGACCAATGTGACCTACACGGGAAACCTTCTCCTGCAAAAGGAGTTTATCTCCGACCCTATCTCCAAGCAGCGGAAAAAGAACCGAGGGGAACTTCCCCAGTACTATGTGGAGGACACCCATCCTGCCATCATCGACAAGGCCACTTTTGACTTTGTACAGGAGGAGATGGCAAGGCGCAGGGAGCTTGGCGCACTGGCAAATAAGAGCCTGAACACGTCCTGCTTTACGGGAAAGATCAAATGCCCATACTGCGGGCAGAGCTATATGCACAACAAGCGGACAGACCGGGGCGATATGGAGTTCTGGAACTGTGGCAGTAAGAAGAAAAAGAAGAAAGGCACCGGCTGTCCTGTGGGCGGCACCATCAACCACAAAAACATGGTTAAAGTCTGTACGGAAGTTCTGGGGCTTGATAAATTTGATGAAGCCATCTTCTTGGAAAAGGTGGACCATATCGATGTGCCAGAACGCTATACGCTGGAGTTTCACATGGCGGATGGCTGTGTGGTAACAAAGGACTGCCTGAACACGGGGCATCGGGACTGCTGGACACCGGAGCGGCGTGCTGAAGTGTCCATGAAACGGCGCAAGAACGGCACGAATCCCATCGGTGCATCCTGCTTCACGGGGAAGATAAAGTGCGTATCCTGCGGCTGTAATTTCCGCAAGGCAACACGGAACTGCAAAGATGGCAGCAAGGTCAGCCACTGGCGGTGCGCAGAGCATAACGGTTGCGATTCCCCCAGCCTGCGGGAGGATTTGCTGGAACAGATGGCCGCAGAGGTACTTGGGCTGGATGCGTTTGACGCCGCCGCTTTTCGTGAGAAGATCGACCGAGTTGAGGTGCTTTCCTCTTCAGAACTCCGCTTCTGTTTTAAGGATGGCAGAACCGTAAGCCGCAACTGGCAGCCGCCGGAACGTGTGGGGCGGCCTTGGACTGAGGAGCAGAGGGCAAAATTTAAGGAATCCATTAAGGGCGCCTATACGCCAGAGCGGCGCCGGCAGATGAGTGAACACATGAAGCAATTACGGAAGGAGCGTGGAGACAAATGGCGCAAAGAAAAGTAACGGCGATTCCGGCGACCATCACGAAATACACCGCCATCCCCATCGGCAGCAAGCAGAAACGCCGCGTTGCCGGGTATGCCCGCGTCTCCACCGACCATGAGGACCAGGTCACCAGCTACGAGGCGCAGGTGGACTATTACACGAATTACATCAAGGGGCGGGACGATTGGGAGTTTGTTGCCATCTATACGGATGAAGGGATTTCTGCAACGAACACCCGGCGGCGCGAGGGCTTCAAGGCAATGGTGGCGGACGCCCTTGCCGGGAAGATTGACCTCATCGTCACAAAGAGCGTCAGCCGGTTTGCCAGAAATACCGTGGACAGTCTAACCACGGTACGGATGCTGAAGGAAAAAGGCGTGGAGATTTATTTCGAGAAGGAAAATATCTGGACGCTGGACGCCAAGGGCGAGCTGCTCATCACCATCATGTCCAGCCTTGCCCAGGAGGAGAGCCGGAGCATTTCGGAGAACACCACCTGGGGCCAGCGGAAGCGGTTCGCAGACGGCAAGGCGAGCGTGGCCTACAAGCGGTTCCTGGGCTATGACCGGGGGCCGAACGGCGGCTTTGTGGTCAATCCGGAGCAGGCAAAGACTGTCAAGCTGATTTACAAGTTATTTCTGGACGGGCTGACCTGCCACGCCATCGCCAAGGAACTGACGGGGCGGAAACTTCCGACCCCTGGCGGCAAGGCAGTCTGGAGCCAGAGTACCGTCCGCAGTATCCTTACCAATGAGAAGTACAAGGGCGACGCCCTCCTGCAGAAGGAGTTCACGGTGGACTTCCTCCAGAAGAAAACAAAAAAGAACGAGGGCGAGGTCCCGCAGTACTATGTGGAGGGCAACCATGAGGCTATCATCGATCCGGTAACCTTCGATTATGTCCAGGCAGAGATGGCGAGACGGACAAAGGACAAGCACCGCTACAGCGGCGTGAGTATGTTTTCCTCGAAAATCAAGTGCGGTGAATGCGGGTGCTGGTACGGCTCCAAGGTCTGGCACTCCACGGACAAATACCGCCGGGTCATTTACCAGTGCAACCACAAATACAAAGGCGGGAAGCCATGCGGCACGCCCCATGTCACGGAGGAGCAGGTCAAGGACGCTTTCGTCCGGGCAGTCAACATCCTGCTCTCAGAGAAGGAAGAATTATCTGCCAATGTGCAGATGGTCATCGCCATGCTGTGCGACAGTGCAGAACTGGAAAAGCGACAGACAGAACTGAAGGAAGAACTGGAGGTCGTGGTTGGCCTGGTAGAGCGGTGCGTGACGGAGAATGCCCGTGTCGCCCTCGATCAGGACGAGTATACCGAGCGTTATAACGGGCTGGTCAGCCGCTATGAAGCGGTCAAGGCACAGTTTGATGAGGTAACTCAAACGGTCTCCGATAAAGCCGACCGCAAAAAGCTGCTGGAGCAGTTTCTCCATACGGTGGAGACGCAGAAGCCGATTGCAGAATTTGACGAACGGCTATGGTCGAGCCTGGTGGATTTTGTGATGCTGTACAGCGAGAAGGACATCCGAGTGACCTTTAAGGATGGAACGGAGATACAGGCATAAGAGAAGATGATATAGAGAAGCGGCTTAGCTGTAAAAATTGGATGTAGTCCCTGCTTTTATTGGCTTTAGAAAGGCGGAGGAAACCCCTCCGCCTTTCTACTTATTTATGGATATGTTTTTTAATCGCTTTTACGATTTCCACTTGCAGGATCGACATAAGGGACAATCCTATGACGATCAGCCACTGTGTGCCATCCAACAAGGTCAATTGGAACGCACTTTGCAGTGCAGGGACAAACAGGATGCACGCCATCAGAAGGGCGGACACCACGAAGGAAATAATCAGCCAGGGGTTGATCCCCTCTGCCCGCACCCAGATAGGCTCCGTATTGGAACGCTGGTTAAAAGCGCGAAGCATCTGAGAGAAGGCCAGCACACAGAACGCCATTGTCTGACCGGTCACATGACCGCCCATGCTTGCGCCGATCCAGTAAGCGCAGGTGGTCATGGCCGCCACAAAGATGCCTTGTATAATAACACGGCGTACCAGATCTTTTTCAAACAGAGTGCCCGATTTTACTGGCTTATGCTTCATAATGTTCTTGCTGGCCGGATCAACACCCAGTGCCAGGGCAGGCAAGGTAGCCGTGGCAAGGTTTACCCACAAAATGTGAACGGCCAGAAGGGGTGCATCCCAGTTAAATAGGGTTGCAACAAACAAGGTTAGAATTTCTGCGATATTACCAACCAAAAGGAACTGGATTACCTTCTGGATATTGCGGTAGACACGGCGGCCTTCCTTGATAGCATAAGCAATCGTGGTAAAGCTGTCATCCAGCAAGATCATGTCGGCGGCATCCTTTGCCACATCCGTACCGGTGATACCCATCGCAACACCGATGTCCGCTGCTTTCAGGGCGGGGGAGTCATTGACGCCGTCACCCGTCATGGCCGCTACTTCGCCAGTGCGTTTCAAACTCTGGATGATACGCAGTTTATCCGCAGGGGATACGCGGGCGAAGACGGTCGTTGTTTTTACCGCATCGTCCAACTCGTCTTCCGTCATCGTATCCAGTTCCTCACCGGATATGACGGTGTTGCCTTCTCGGTAAATATCCAGCTCTTTCGCAATGGCAAGGGCTGTCACCTTATGGTCGCCGGTGATCATAATCGTTCGGATGCCCGCCTGACGGCAGGTGCGTACAGAGTCGGCCACCTCTTTTCGGGGCGGGTCGATCATTCCGGTCACACCCACAAAAGTCATGTCAAATTCCACATTCTCATCATCATCTGTGGGCAGTGCCGTGAGGGTACGCATAGCAAAGCCCAGCACACGCAAAGCGTCCTCCGACATGGATAGGCAAAGTTTTGTAATGTTTTCTTTGTCAGCCCCCGTGATGGGCCGCACACCTTCCGAAGTCAGAATGTGGGTGCACAGAGGCAGCATTTCATCCACCGCACCCTTGGTATAAGAAACCCACTTCTCATGGATGCGGTGAACAGTGGTCATCCTCTTACGCTCAGAATCAAAAGGCTGCTCAAAAAAGCGGGGATATTCATCCTCCAGGGCTTCATGGTCGATTCCAAACGCCTGTGCCATATAGATCAGCGCGCCCTCTGTGGGGTCGCCGATGATTTCTCCCTTTCTATCTGGGTCAAGGCTGGCGTCATTACAAAGAGCTGCTGCATAAACCAATTCTCTATATACCGCAGGATGCTGTTTGGCGGCATTTTCAATCGGGGTAGTTGTGCCGTTTTCAAAATCTCCGTTGACTGCAATATGTGTTACCGTCATTTTATTGAGTGTAAGAGTACCGGTTTTATCGGAGCAAATGACAGTTGCACCACCCAGAGTTTCCACGGCGGGCAATTTGCGAATCAACGCATTTTTCTTTGCCATACGCTGCACGCCCAGTGCCATCACAATCGTGGCTGTGGCAGGCAGACCTTCCGGGATGATGGAAATTGCCAGCGAAATCGCGACCAGAAACTGCGGAATCAGCGGGCGCTGATAGAAAGCGCCGATGGCAAAGATCAGGGCACAGACGATTAGTCCAACGATGGTCAGAGTCTTACCAACCGCATTCAGTTTCCGCTTTAAGGGTGTATCCGTATCGTCCTGATTGTCCAGCATACCGGCGATATTACCTACCTCGGTATCCATGCCGGTGGCTACTACAACGCCGGTCGCTCGTCCGTATGTGACAATGGCTGAGGTGTACGCCATATTACTGCGGTCACCCAGAGGGCAGTCTTCTGGCAGAATATCTTCTGCTTCCTTTTCAGAAGGGACGGATTCGCCGGTCAAAGAAGCCTCCTGCACTTTCAAACTGGCGGAATCTATCAGGCGTAAGTCCGCCGGAACCATATCTCCATCGCCAAGCATCACAACGTCACCCACTACCAACTCGCTGGCGGGTATAACGCTCTCCTCCCCCTGGCGCAAAACCCGAGCCGTTGGGGCACTCATATTGCGCAGAGCTTCCAGAGAGGACTGTGCTTTCTTTTCCTGCACAATACCGATGACGGCGTTGACGATTACAATAATAAAGATTACCGCCGCCTCTGTCCACTCCTGTAAAATTGCGGAAAAAGCGGATGCGCCGATGAGGATAAGTACCATCGGGTCAATGATCTGCGCTTTCAGCATTTGAAGAATGGTTTTGGGCGGTTTCGAGCGCAATGCATTGCGCCCATATTTTTCCAGCCTTTCGGCAGCCTCGGCATCACTTAATCCTTCCTCGGAGGTATGTAAAGTCTCATAGACCTCCGTAAGTTTCAGTGCGTGCCAAGGCGTCTGTCTGTGTCGATCCATGATGGATCAATCACTCCTTTCTTTGATAAAATTTATATTCTGACCGCCTTTCAGCGGTGGTCAGCAAAAAGAAACACAAAAAGACATAGCCTGCTGTCTAACGGTTAGACGCAGGTTATGCCTATATATAAAACGTATTTAATTTACAGTGAATGTTACTTCGGTCAGCGTCGCTACTGTCGGCGTCGTCCATTGCGATTGTTTCAATTCCTTTCTTCAACGTGTTTTTTATATTATACAGGAGATGTTGTAATAAGTCAAGAGGCAAAATGCGATTTGGCGTTTTGCATATATTCCATCCAAAGAGAGCGGTTTGCAACCGCAGAACAAACAGAGAGATCCCCGCTTTTGCGGCAGGGGTCTCTCTGCATCAGAATTATTCAAACTTCCTGTCGTACAGCAGCGCCGCGATCAGAACCACAAAGCAGGAACCTGCATTGTGTACCAGTGCGCCGGTAACCGGAGTGAGCAGCTCCAACAGGGAAAGCACGATTGCCACAAAGTTGATGCACATAGACAGAGTAATGCTGAACTTGATGGTCTTTACCGTAGCGTTGGACAGCCGTTTCAAATAAGGGATCTTAGAAATATCATCGCTCATCAGGGCAATATCAGCGGCTTCCACTGCAATGTCGCTTCCCATGCTTCCCATAGCCACGCCTACATCTGCGGTTTTCAGGGCAGGCGCATCATTTACACCGTCACCAATCATGCAGACTTTCCGCCCAGCTTCCCGCAGGGCTTCTATATTCTGCACCTTTTCCTCCGGCAGCAATTCGGCCCGCACCTCGGAAATGCCTACCTGCTTTGCAAAATAGTCGGCGGTTTTCTTGTGGTCGCCGGTGAGCAGGACGGTACTCGTGTGCATGGCATTTAGGCGAGAAACCATGTCTTTTGCTTCGGGCCGCAGCACATCGGACAGGGCAATTACCCCAATACAGGTGTCTTTTTCCGCCACAAGAATCGACGCTTTCCCTTCGGTACGGAGTTTTTCCAGTGTGCTGTGAACCTGCCCATCAATGGAGACGCCACGTTCCGTGAGATACTTTTCATTGCCACAGAGCAGACTCCTGCCATCCACATTTGCGGAAATACCTTTACCGGCAGCCATCTTGAAATTCTCGGATTCCGTTAAGGGCAAATTCTGACCTTTTGCTCTGGCTACGATTGCTTTACCCAGAGGGTGTTCGCTTTTCGCCTCAGCAGACGCTGTTAAAGTAAGTAGTTCCTTCTCCGTGAGGGTGGAATCAAAGGGAATGACATCGCTGACCTCCAACCGGCCATAGGTAAGCGTGCCGGTCTTATCGAAAGCAATCGTGTCTACTTTTCCCATCTTTTCCAATGATTCACCTGATTTAATAATGACACCATGCTTCGTGGCCTGCCCGATGGCAGCCATAATAGCGGTGGGGGTTGCAAGCACCAGAGCGCAGGGACAAAATACGACCAGTACCGTGACACCTGTAACGATATTTCCTGTAAATGCATAGGCCAGAATAGCGATCAGCAGAGCCACCGGCACCAGCCAGCTTGCCACCCGGTCGGCGATACGCTGCATGGGGGCTTGCTTATTCTCGGCGTCCTCCACCATGCGGATCAGCTTTTGCAGGGAGCTGTCCTTGCCAACTTTTGTTGCCGTAATGTCAATGGCTCCAAAACGATTAATCGTACCGCAGAACACCTCATCCCCGACAGTTTTATCTACGGGGAGAGATTCGCCGGTCATAATGGACTGGTCTACTGATGTCTCCTCAGTCAGGATTTTTCCGTCTACCGGGATAGTTTCACCGGCAAGAATACGCAGCACATCCGCTTTGCGGATTTCCTCTGCGGGTATCATTTCTTCCTTTCCGTCCCGGATGCGGCGTCCCTGGGTTGGGGCAAGGCTGATTAACTTTTTCAAGCCTTTTTTAGCCCTGTTCGTAGTGGCGTCCTCCAGCAGCGCACCCAGAGCCATGATAAAGGCGACTTCGCCCGCTGCGAACATTTCTCCAATGGCAAGCGCCGCAAACATGGCAATGCAGATGAGCAGTGCCGAAGAAATCTTTGCGATACCTCGATTATAAATGATTCGCCAGATCGCCAGATACAACAGGGGAATGCCGCTGATGATTACTGTCACCCATGCAGGGTCAAAAGGCAAAAAGCTCAAATGAATTTCTGTCCCTCCAAATTCCTCCATCAAGTGAGGAACCAGATCAATCAACAGGAAAACTCCTGCCACAATAGTCATCGGCAGACCGGCCAGAAAATCGTTGATTTTCTTCAATGTCTTTGCCATAGAATATCCTCCTCTCACGAAAGGCGCTTGACAAAGGCCAATTCCTTCCGTACAATGAATTTGATAGCGAACACCTTGTTCACTTTTATTGTATAGAGAAAGTGGCCGGATGGCAATAGATAATTTACGCTAAGTATTCGTTACCGAACACTTTTGGGAAATTGTACGGGAAGGAGAAAGCAAATGGATAGACGACAGCAAAAAACACGGGTGGCTATATTTCAGGCATTTGGTTCGCTCCTGGCGGAACAAAGCTACAGCCACATTACCGTGCAGGAAATTATAGACCGGGCAAATGTAGGGCGTACCACCTTTTACGCCCATTTTGAGACCAAAGACGAACTATTGAAGGCATTATGTGAAAATCTATTCGGACACATTATTTCCAGCGCAAAAGACTGTACCCATACCCACGGGCTATACTCAGATGGCAGTGCGCCGGAATCGATTTTTTGCCATCTGCTTCAACACTTGCAGGAAAATGACAATAATGTTCTCGAATTACTTTCCTGTGAGAGCAGCGAGATTTTTCTTCGCTATTTTAAGGATAGTCTAAGTGGGCTGATTCAATCTCAGTTTGTCGGGCAAAACCGTTACACCAATAAAGATTTGCCGGATGACTTTTTGATAAACCACATTTCGGGAAGTTTCGTGGAGATGGTGCTTTGGTGGATCAAAGGAAGGATGAAGCAGACACCAGAGGAATTAGATCGCTATTTTCGGGCTGTGATTGAACCAATTCTTTAATAAAAAGTAAAGGCGAAAATCGGAAAAAGCATAAAATAAAAGGCTGTCGCACTGAGTGAGACTCATGCGACAGCCTTATTTATAATTAAGACCATTCCATTCTGCACCTCTTCACTATCGTTAAAGGGGTGGCGTGTTCATCGTTAATGGGGTATCCGGTGCATCGTTACATTGTATCAATTTCGGTGTGGCAACGGATCCATGCTGTGGAACAGGATCTTTTTTAGAAGAAGTTATCTTAAACGATCCTAATGATGGAGCTTATAATCTGTGTGGATTTGAAATTTTACCTACACCATATATGCTTTCAAATTATCGGCTTTCCATAGTTAGCAGACAACATGGGGCTGGTGCACATACGGAAAACATTATGCTTGCAAACACATTGTGTAACGGTATGTTTGGCGAAGTTGTTGATGAGTCTACTATCGAGGGTGCAGAAATTGCCAGAGCCAGCACATGGGCAGAAATGCCCCTAAAGCTGATTATTGGCAACCCACCTTGCTCAGATTCCATGCGTCAAAATATTGATAGCGAATTTTCTTTTATAAACGGTTTAATGGATGATTTTCGCCCACCCAAAACAGCCCGTCGAGCAAGACAAAATATACAAAAGCAGATAAATAATCCGTTTATGCAATTTATCCGATGGAGTTGTGAGAAATTACTGAGACTGCAAAACAACTCTGTATTATCTCTGGTTGTTCCACTTTCGTTCCTGGAAGCAGAATCCTATAGGTACGCAAGGAAATATTTAATGGAACATTTCTCTAATATTTGGGTGGTTCCAATTGATGCTGATGCCAGAACAGGAATTCGCAGCAATAGTCTGTTCCATACTTTACAAGGTCGGGCGGTGATTATTCTTACCCGTAAATTCGGAGAGGATCCAGGATTTAGTGAGTATCAGTTTGTTGACTTTTCAAAGGGCAGTATATCCGAAAAAGAAAACTGCTTAAATCAAGATATAAACCAAGTTATAGGGCAGTTTAGAACATATAACATTGATGTAAACACACTGGCATTCTACCCAGCAAAGCCATTTGATGAGGATAAGTATAACTTGTTTTGGCCTATCAGTGATGACAATGATCATAATGCAATATTTATGAACCATTGTTCTGGTATTAAGCTTGCTCCTACGGCTTTGTTCACACATGTGAAAGCACCAATGTTAAAACGAAGAAGCAGAGATATTGCTGCTGGAGGTGTAGATGCTGCCCGAGAATGGTTTTCGGGTCAAGATAAGCCGCCTGTAGCCGAAAAAGTTGAAGCATTCCAATCTGCACTGAATTCCTGCGGTAATGCACCGGCAATGGATCAGCTTCTGAGTGAAAACATTGCCACATATTCTTTCAGACCGTATTTGACATCAAATGTGCTGCTCTGGGAGGATGTGCTAAAGAACTATTCAACAGTAGGTGGTGGTGGAACCAGACTGCGACCTGAAATAATAAAAGGGTTCAATCATCAGGGCACAATTGGCTTTGCAATGGCCCATGCCCCTAAGGATCTTCATCCCACATTAAGTCAGTTCGTTTCGTTCTGCTGGTATTATCCAGATAATGATATGTGCACAAGAGGAAATTCACATATCTATATGAACCAGTATTATGATAAGCGCAGAAATATGTATCGTTTGAATGTAAGTCCTGACCTTTTTGAGAAATTGGGGCCTGTACTGCAATGCAATTATGAAGAATTTGCATCGAGCATAGTTTTCTACGCTTATGCAGTATTGTGCTCTCAAGTATATCTGGATGAGTTTGAGGGTGCGTTGTTTACTGTGAATCAATCTGATATACGGGCTCGGATTCCGATGGTAGCAGATAGAGGATTATTTATCCGGATCCGTGATCTTGGGATTAGGCTTGCTGAACTTGAGAAAGCAGATTATCGCCCAGAAAATCTATTGGAGTTTGATTATGACATGATTTGTAGTCAAATTCCGAGAAATTTCCACTTAAGCAATTCTCCCCATCCGTTTGATGAAGAGAATGAGGAATTGGTTTTGACTGATGGAACAGAAATAATTAAAGTTCCGTGTCCAACGGCTTTGCAGAACTTGAACATCTCCGGATATGATGTGGTCAAAAATGTATGGTTAAAGTTTAATTCTTATAACTTTACGCACTGCGATTTTACTCCTCAGGATGCAGAAAAGTTGCTGAATTTCCTTAATACACTTGAAACACACACCAGAATTGTCGCAGAAATTGATAATCTTATGCCGTCGGTCTTGGAAGATGGTATGCCGTTGATCTCACCATCGGAAGACTAAAACGAGGT
This sequence comes from Butyricicoccus pullicaecorum DSM 23266, assembly GCF_900167005.1. GTDB lineage: Bacteria > Bacillota > Clostridia > Oscillospirales > Butyricicoccaceae > Butyricicoccus > Butyricicoccus pullicaecorum. Next base: position 445,007 of record NZ_FUXW01000002.1, on the reverse strand, counting down.
GCAAAATGCAATCTTCAATTATTAACAGAAAGCCAGCAAAAAATAATGAACAAATTGAATATTGCGAGGAGACTCTTTTGCACAAATCATCTCAGTCAAAAATTGCATTAGTACCATTCTTCATTCGACATTCAGATCCTAATCAAGAGAGAGATTTGTCCATAAAGGTTATTCACTACAAAAAAGCAGGACCAGCATATAAGCAAGATTGCGAAATCAATCTAAACCCTACTGCAGCTGGTATGCTTAAAGATAAGTTAAACGAACTGTTTGCTGTCAGGAGAGTGCCGGAGGAAGGAAATTTCTTAGTGATCCGAATGGGATCCGGGACTAAAGTTGATCTGAATGGGCTGGATTCGCACGATGTGGCAAAAGCGGTTATTTCAATTCTCGAAAATGAAGAAATCACAAAAAGCATAGATGCTGTTGATTTTTCAGATGATTTGGCTTTTGCATTCAGGAATTCCATTCGTGTGAAGGGGCTAATTAAAGCAATGCAAGAGTTGGAAGAGGCACTTGAAACAGAGGATAGCGAACAGTATTATCAGGAGTGGTGTGAAGAAAATGGCTGGATTTTTGGCAATCAATATGTCATGAAGGATGATGAACGAAAAATCTCTCGTAACGATACCGTTGATTTGTTGGCTACATCGGTCATATCTGGATTTCGTGATGTAATCGAGTTAAAAAAGCCATCTTTTACTGTGTTGAATTACGATTCCAGCCATGATTCCTACTATTTCTCTGCCGAGGTTTCTAAAGCTATCGGTCAATGCCACCGATACCTGGATGTGTTTTCTGAAGATGCAGCAAATGGATTAAGAGACAACCCTGAAATTGTAGCATATCATCCACGAGCCACTATCATTGTAGGCAGGAGTAATACTTGGGACCAACCTAAGCATAGGGCATTGTACGGGCTTAATAGCCGAATGAATGGCGTAACTGTTCTCACATACGACCATCTTCTCAGCCAAGGAAAAAGACTAATTGAGATCCTGCGAAATGATGAGAGCAAACATGACTTTAATTATTGAAATTGCGGAAGAAAACAGGTATAATGAGTAAGTCTTCTGGCAACACTTTGGCAACATAAAATCAGATAGCTTATACTATTCTGATAATGAGAATAATAATGATACGAGATGCAACTTCCACTAACTAAAAAAGCTTAGTTTTTCTTAAACAGGAGCGAGTGGGAATGATTTCAGATGTTATGGTGCAACCCGATTTTCACTCAATGTGCAAAATGATTTTCAATGAGGCTGCACGTAATTAAATAAGGCATTAGAAGAAAGACCTTGAGTTTTATCACTCAAGGTCTTTTTGTTTTACTTCCATACAGGCAAGATATATAGGCTTAATCTTCGCTATATTCCGCTAAATTCTTTTTGAGAGATTCCAGAAATAGTTCGGTTGGTTTAGAAAAGACCTGAGATTTTTTCCAAACCAAGTACATGTCTAACATCAATTTTGGCTTTAACGGACGAAAACATAGATTACTATTTGATGTATTAACGAGTTTATCCAAGGTAAAAGCGTAGCCCATGCCTTCGTCTACCATCAACGAAGCGTTGTAGATTAAATTATATGTTGCGACAGTATGAAGTTCAACTGGTTCTTTTCCTAACCAGCGATAAAGACCACTTTTATTTCCTACTTGGCGAGATAAAATCAGAGGCTTGTCCCATAAATCTTTTGGTGTAATGGTATTTTTCCCTGCGAGAGGAGAATCACGCCGCATTAAAACGCCCCAAATATCTTTCATGGGCAGTTCCATGTAGTTATATTTCATTTTATCGATATCGCCCAGAAGGATACCGAAGTCTAATAGCCCGCGATCCAAACGCTCGCACACATCGGCTGCATCTCCGCTGGTAATATGAAAAGAAATACCGGGATAGCTTGCCTGCAGTTGCTTCGCTGTTTTAGCGATTTGCCGTACACCGTCGGTTTCACCGGTTCCAATATAAATGTCCCCCGTAATCATTTCATCTGACTGCATGATTTCTTTTTCGGTACGGTTAACCAAATCTAAAATTTCTTCTGCACGCTTTCGCAAGAGTATGCCATCTTCGGTCAATGTGATTTTACGATTTCCGCGAATCATGAGTTGTTTTCCTAGTGTGTCTTCCAACTCTTTTAATTGTCTGGAAAGTGTAGGTTGCGTGAGATGTAACGATTGTGCGGCTGCTGAAATATTTTGTTCTCTCGCAACGGCAAGAAAGTATTGCAATACACGTAATTCCATAAAACTCACTCCTTAATGTCATTATAAATGAAAATAGCTATAGTTTTCAAGTATAGTAAGACATTGATTATAGGTATTTGTTATTATATATCGAAGATGTTACAATAAAAATAGCTAACATGCTATGCTGGAGGTTGTAATGGAGTTAAAAGATTTTTTAGATCATCTTAATAGTGGAAATGCGGTGACAGGAGGCGGTGCAGTTCATCTATTTATGCATCGCGTCAGTCAAGAAGCATTGAAGATTACGTCAGAAATCAATGGGAGCTATCACGAACCTGAAGAGCTGAGAAGATTATTTTCGAAGTTGATTGGAAAAGAAGTGGATGAAAGTTTTGCATTATTTCCACCGTTTTATACGGACTGCGGAAAAAATATTACGATTGGCAAAAACGTATTCATCAATATGGGCTGCAAGTTTCAAGACCAGGGCGGTATCTTCATCGGAGATGGAACATTGATTGGACATAATGTGGTTTTGGCGACGCTAAATCATGCGATGTCACCCAAGGAACGCAGTACCATGATTCCAGCACCGATTCGCATCGGAGAAAATGTATGGATTGGTGCAAATGCTACGATTCTATCAGGCGTTACGATTGGGGACGGTGCGATTATTGCAGCCGGAGCCGTTGTGACAAAGGATGTTCCGAAAAATACCATAGTAGCTGGAGTCCCTGCAAGAGTCATGCGAGAAATTGATGAGGAGGAAAATGTATGAGTAAGAATGTTTTAATTATTTCGACCAGCTCTCGTAAAGGCAGCAATTCGGATCTGCTGGCGGACGAGTTTTTACGTGGTGCACAGGAGGCAGGTCATAAAGTAGAGAAGATTACATTGAGAGATAAGCAGATTGGATTTTGCCAGGGATGCTTGGCTTGTTTAAATACTGGACGCTGTGCCATAGCTGATGATGCTAACACAATTGTACAGAAAATGTTGGTTGCTGATGTGATTGTATTTGCAACACCGATTTATTACTACGAGATGTGTGGCCAGATGAAAACCATGCTGGATCGCTCCAATCCGTTGTATGGCTCTGATTATCGTTTCCAAGACATTTATTTACTGGCAGCTGCTGCGGAAGAAGACGACAGTACAATGGATGGTGCGATCAACGGTTTGCAAGGATGGATTGCCTGCTTTGAAAGAGCACATCTTGCAGGAACGGTCTTCGGCGGTGGTGTAGGTGCAGCTGGAGAAATCAAAGGACATCCTGCACTGCAAAAAGCCTATGAGATGGGCAAGGCGGTTGGATAAAAGGAGTATTTATGATGGAAGAAAAATTGAATTTAACTTCAGAGTGGGATAAAACATTTGCAAAAAGTCCCAAGGTAGATCATCAAAAAGTGACGTTCCATAATCGTTATGGTATTACATTGGCTGCTGATCTCTATATGCCTAAGGATGCACAAGGTAAATTACCGGCAATTGCGGTCAGCGGACCTTTTGGCGCTGTCAAAGAACAATCTTCGGGATTATACGCACAAGCTATGGCAGAACGTGGTTTTTTGACCATCGCGTTTGACCCTTCGTTTACGGGTGAAAGCGGTGGTATGCCTCGCTATGTTGCATCTCCAGATATCAATACCGAAGATTTTCAGGCGGCCGTTGATTTTCTGTCTGTACACGATCAGGCTGATCCGGAAAGGATTGGCATTATCGGTATTTGCGGATGGGGAGGAATGGCGCTGAATGCTGCCGCGATTGATACAAGAATCAAGGCTACCGTTGCTTCTACCATGTACGATATGACTCGAGTCACTGCAAAGGGATATTTTGATTCTGAAGATAGCGAAGCACTTCGATACGAGAAGCGAAAAGCACTCAATGCACAGAGAACAGTAGATTATAAGAATGGTACTTATGCCCGAGCGGGAGGGGTTGTAGATCCGCTGCCGGAAGATGTACCGTTCTTTGTCAAGGATTACTATGATTACTACAAGACCAATCGCGGATATCATGTTCGTTCGCTGAACTCCAATGATGGCTGGAATGTAACGTCTTCGCTTTCTTTCCTGAATATGCCGATTTTACAGTATAGTAATGAGATTCGAAGCGCTGTACTGCTTATCCATGGAGAAAAGGCGCATTCCTGCTATTTCAGCAAAGATGCATTTAAGCAGTTGACAGGAGACAATAAAGAACTGATGTTGATTCCGGATGCAGTTCATACAGATCTATATGATCGTGTAGATAGCATTCCCTTTGATAAAATGGCATGCTTCTTTAACACATATCTGAAATAACTTAGATTACGGAAAGGTGAGTCCTATGGTAAGACTATTTGGAATTCTTTTTGCAGCCCTCAGCCTTTCCGGCTGTGGAACAGGAGAGTTACCGGCAGATACTGAAATAACGCCAACTCCTTCGGTAGAAGAATCATACAACGAATCTTCGGATCAAAAAGAAGACAATCAGGAGGAATCTGCATTGAAGGTTACAGTTGGTGAGCATACATTCTATGCAACGTTCGCGGAGAATCCCTCAGCCGATGAATTTCAGGAGCTGCTTTCTCAAGGTGCAATCACAGTAGAAATGCAGGATTACGGTGGATTTGAGAAGGTAGGCTCACTTGATACAGAGCTTACGCGCACGGATGAACGCATTACCACAGAACCTGGCGATGTCATTCTTTATCAGGGGGATCAGATTACCATTTACTATGGTACGAATACCTGGAATTTTACCAGACTTGCCAAGATTGATGATCCGGAAGGATTGAAAGAGAAGCTTGGAAGCGGAACAATTCAAGCGACGTTTTCGTTGGAATAGGAGAATAACTATGGCAGTAAAACAGACAGCAGGCAGAGATGCACTCGGAGAGTTTGCACCTAAATTTGCACAGCTGAACGATGATGTGTTGTTTGGAGAGGTTTGGAGCAGAGAAAGTTTGCTTTCGCTGCGAGATCGCTCGCTCGTTACAGTCGTATCTTTGATGTCTCAGGGATTGGTAGATTCCTCGTTTCGGTATCACCTAATGAGTGCTAAGCAAAATGGAATCACCAAGACTGAGATGGCGGAGATTTTGACACATGCAGCTTTTTATGCGGGCTGGCCTAAAGCTTGGGCTGCATTCCGTATGGCAAAGGAAGTCTTCGAAGAAGAAATCACAGATTCTAATGCGGATGAGAAAGCGAAGCATCAAAATAGCATGATTTTCCCGATCGGACAGCCTAACGATGGATTTGCGCAGTATTTCGTCGGTAACAGCTATCTTGCACCGCTTTCGACTAGCCAGGTGGGCATTTACAATGTGACGTTTGAACCCAAATGCCGAAACAACTGGCATGTACACCATGCAGATCACGGCGGCGGCCAAATTTTGATCTGTGTAGCAGGAGAAGGCTATTATCAGGAATGGGGAAAAGAAGCACAGAAGCTGCATCCGGGTGATGTAGTGAATATTCCTGTGGGCGTCAAGCATTGGCACGGTGCAGCCCCCGATAGCTGGTTCTCACATTTGGCAGTTGAGGTTCCAGGTGTAAACTGCACAAATGAATGGCTGGAAAGTGTCAGTGATGAAGCGTACACGTCGCTCTAAGTGCCTCGAGACAGTTCATGAAATGGATTGTGTCGAGCGGGAGTATGAGTTCATTTACGTAAAATAAATACAGTCATATAGAAAGACCTTGCGCATTGATTGTGCAAGGTCTTTTTTTGTATCAATATTTATAAGAGCAGAAAAGGGTCGGTACCCGTAATTCATTACAAGTATCGGCCCTTTTGTTTATTTTCCAGGTTGAAATTCTTTTGGATTGCGTCCGAATTCTCGCTTAAAAGCTTTTAGGAAGTTCGAGTAATCATTAAAACCACAGCGCATACAGGCATCCATGACAGGGGAACCTGCACGGATCATATTTCTTGCCACTGTGACACGTTTTTTGATGATGAACTGATATAGGGTTAGTCCAGTATAGGTTTTGAACTGATGTGCCAAATGAGATTTGCTGATGAAGCAGACATCTGCCAGACGATCCAGAGTCAGGTCACTGGATAAATTGTCATTGATATATGCGACGACTTCGTTTATTTTTTCGTTTTCTGTGACATCCTTACGAATAGCATCTGGTGTTGCAAAATACGCACGATTTAGATAGACCAGAAATTCGATCAGATAAATATAGGACAAGGTGCTGCTGCCAAACTCACTGCCGTCTCTACTACGGAGCATTTTTTCACAGATGCCTTTCAGATGCGTGAGCACACCGCTCTCAGGGCGAATGAGTTTATACTTCTTGGCACTGGCATCGGTAAAGCACGCGGTAAGATCGGAGCCCAGTTCTTTGGTGCGTGTCAGGAAGTCCGGCTGAATCCAGATGACAAATCGTTCATAGGGTTTATCACTGTGAATATCTGGTTTATGAATATCGCGGTTATCGGTCAATAGAATGTCGCCCGGTCGTAATTGATAGGTACGGCCTTCAATCACATAAGAGACATCTCCAGACAGGAAAAAGAACACCTCAAAAAATTCGTGTTCGTGAAAGTCAATGACAGGGGGGATGGGATCGTAATAGTGATAGCACTCAAAATCCTGTCGTTCCATCGTTTGACGCAAGGTAAATATATCTTTGGGAGAATTCAACAAAATCATCTCCTTTTCTTTGGTCACGTTTATATTATATAGCAATTTTCACCAGGTTTCAAGCAGGATATTCCGAGAAGTATCATAAAATAGTTTGTATAATATAGGCATAAAGGAAAGAAAAAATTAGATTTCCGTTAGGAAATCATTAGAAAGAGAGGTATTTGGGATGAAAAGCTTTATTAGTGAAGATTTCCTTCTCACCACCGAGGCAGCACGCAGATTATACCATGAGCATGCGGAGCGTATGCCGATTTTCGACTACCATTGTCACTTGAATCCGAAGGAGATTTATGACAACAAGCAGTTTGCCGATATTGGCGAGGCATGGCTGGCAGGCGACCACTACAAGTGGCGCGTCATGCGTGCCAATGCAGTGCCTGAAAAGTATGTGACGGGTGAGGCAAGCTATCGTGAAAAGTTTGATCGATTCGCAGCTGTGATGCCTACTTTGATTGGCAATCCGATTTATCATTGGTCTCATCTGGAGCTCAAGCGTTTCTTCGGCATTGATGAGCTGTTGAACACACAGACCGCCGACCAGATTTGGGATCGTGCAAACAGCAAGCTGCAAAGCGCACAGGGTACCGCGCGTGCGCTGATTGCAGAGAGCAATGTACGTGCACTGTGCACGACCGACGATCCGATCGATGATTTGCAGTATCATCGTCTGCTGGCGCAGGATCAGAGCTTTCACACGAAGGTTCTGCCGACCTTCCGTCCGGAAAAGGCGCTTAATATTGCTGATCCTAACTATCCTGCGTATATGCAGAAGCTCGGCGCAGCAGCGAATGTATATATTCGCACCATCGATGATGTAAAGCAGGCACTGTCCAATCGAATTGACTACTTTGCATCTTGCGGCTGCCGTCTGTCCGACCACTCTTTCGGTTCTCCGGACTTTACCGTATGGGATGAGAGTGCAGCCGAAGAGGCGATGCAGAAGGCGCTGAAGGGTGAGGCGCTGCTCGATTACGAAGTCGCAGCATATCAGTCGTTCCTGATGGACTTCCTGGGTGAGCAGTACAGCAATCATGGCTGGACCATGCAGCTGCACATCGGCGCTATCCGCAACCTGAATACCAAGCTGTATCGCGCACTGGGCGCTGACGTTGGCGGTGACGCAATCGGTGATGTCGTATCGGCTGCTTCTCTGGCAGCGCTGCTCGACCGTATGGCGGTACGTGATAAGCTGCCTAAGACCATCCTGTACACGCTCAACGCAGCAGATAATGACAAGTTGATCGCTGCAGCTGGTTGCTTCCAGGATGAGAGCACGGCAGGCAAGGTACAGTTCGGCTCGGCATGGTGGTTTAACGATCACTACGACGGCATGACCGCACAGATTAAGTCGCTGGCAAATATTGGCGTACTCAGCCGTTTTGTCGGCATGCTGACCGACTCTCGCTCGTTCCTGTCTTATCCGCGTCATGAATATTTCCGCCGTATTCTCTGTGAGGTTGTCGGTGGCTGGATTGATCGTGGCATGGCACCGGAAGATTACGACGGTATCGGTCAGATGATTGAAGATATCTGCTTCAACAATGTTTGGAACTATATTGGACTGGATGCATAAAAGGAGGAAATTCACATGAAAATGTCGTTTCGTTGGTATGGCGAGTCCGATCCGGTATCTCTGGAGTACATTTCCCAGATTCCGGGTATGCACTCGATCGTCTCGGCTGTCTATGATGTAAAGCCGGGTGAGGTATGGCCGGAAGAGAGTCTGGCTAAGATGAAGGCACAGTGTGAAGCGCACGGCCTGGTATTCGATGTTGTTGAGTCCATTCCGGTATCCGAGGACATCAAGCTGGGTACCGACAAGCGTGACGCGCACATCGAAGCATACTGCGAGAATATTCGCCGCTGCGCAAAGTACGGCGTCAAGTGTGTTACCTACAATTTCATGCCGGTCTTTGACTGGACGCGCACCCAGCTGGACAAGAAGGCGCCGGACGGCTCAACCAGCCTTGTCATGTACTGGGATCAGATGAAGGGTCTTGATCCGCTCAAGGACGATATCAATCTGCCCGGTTGGGATGCAAGTTACACCCAGGATCAGGTACGTGATCTGATTCGTGCGTACGGTGAACTGGGTGAGGAAGGTCTGTGGAAGAACATTGAAATCTTCCTCAAGAAGGTCATTCCGGTGGCTGAGGAATGCGATGTTGTGATGGCACTGCACCCGGACGATCCCCCGTACCCGATCTTTGGTCTGCCGCGCGTTATCACCTGCGAAAAGAACCTGGATCGTTACCTGTCTATCGTAGATTCGCCGTCCAACACGCTGTGCCTGTGCACCGGTTCGCTGGGCTGCGCAAAGTTCAATGATATTCCGTCCATGGTACGCAAATACTCTTCTATGGGACGTATCGGCTTCATGCACATGCGTAACGTAAAGATCATGGACGACGGCTCGTTCGAGGAGCGCGCGCACTTGTCCGGCTGCGGCTCTCTGGATATGTACGAAATCGTCAAGGCGCTGGTTGAGACCGGTTTTGACGGCTATGTTCGTCCTGACCACGGCCGTATGATCTGGGGCGAGACTGGCAAGCCGGGTTATGGTCTGTATGACCGTGCACTGGGTGCAACCTATCTCAACGGTCTGTTCGAGGCTTGTGAGAAGTCGCTGGGTAAGTAATTGAAACGGTTATGCGCCTCAATTTTGAGGCGCATAAAGATATAGGAAGAAAAAGGAGAGAATCACCATGATGAAGAACGTTCTGAACACCGATCTGACTGGCAAGGTCTGCGTTGTAACCGGTGCGGGCGGCGCAATCTGCGGCATGTTCGCAAAGACGCTGGCACGTGCAGGCGGCAAGGTTGCTGTGCTCGATCTCAACGAGCAGGCAGCGCAGCAGGTCGCTGATGAGATCAACGCAGAGGGCGGCATTGCAAAGGCTTACAAGGCAAATGTGCTGGAAAAGGAGAATCTGGAAGCAGTTCACCAGCAGGTACTGGCTGATCTGGGTCCTTGCGATGTCCTGATTAACGGTGCAGGCGGCAACAATCCGCGTGCTACGACCGACAATGAATTCCACTTTGAGGCTAAGGACATCGAAGGCTGCAAGACTTTCTTTGATCTGGACAAGTCGGGTGTTGAATTTGTCTTTGCACTGAACTGGCTGGGCACGCTGCTTCCGACGCAGGTATTCGCTGTCGATATGATCGATCGTGATGGCAACATTCTGAATATCGCGTCCATGAACGCTTATACCCCTCTGACCAAGATTCCGGCTTATTCGGGTGCAAAGGCTGCAATCGTGAACTTTACCGAGTGGCTGGCAACTTACTTTGCAAAGTCTGGTATTCGCGTCAATGCAATCGCTCCCGGTTTCTTCGTTGGCAACCAGAATCGCCGTCTGCTGTTTAACGAGGACGGTACACCCACTGCACGTACTGCAAAGATTCTCGCAGGTACGCCCATGGGTCGTTTTGGTGAGCTCAACGAATTGGAAGGTGCTGTCTTGTTCCTGCTGAACAATGCTGCTGCCGGCTTTATCACTGGTGTCTGCATTCCGATCGACGGCGGCTATGCTGCTTACTCCGGCGTATAAGTCCGGGATAAGAAAGCATTCCGAAAGAAAGGGTGGAGCTTTATGAACAAGAGGATTCGTGCGGTAGCACTGACACTGGCGGCGGCGTTGACATTGGGTACGTTGGCTGGCTGCGGCGGTACGTCGACTGCGGAGGATAGGGAGATCATCCGCATCGGACACAACCAGTCCACGAACCATCCGACTCACATCGCTTTGGTTGCTTTTGAGGAATTCATTGAGAGTAAGCTGGGAGATAAGTATGATGTAGAAGTCTTCCCCAGTGAATTGTTGGGCTCTCAGAACGAAATGGTTCAGCTGACCCAGACGGGTGCAATCAACTTCTGTGTTGCTTCAAATTCGCTTCTGGAAACCTTCAGCCAGAACTATACGCTGTTTAATCTTCCGTATCTGTTTGCATCCAGCACGGCATACCATGCTTCGATGGATGATGAAAATATTACCGGACCGATCTTTGAGTCCACCAAGCAGGCAGGCTTTGAGGCTGTCACTTGGCTGGATGCCGGTACGCGTAATTTCTACACCGTAGATAAGCCTATTGAGACGCCTGCGGATCTGCGCGGTTTAAAGATCCGTGTCCAGCAGTCTCCGACCAATGTGCAGATGATGAATCTGCTGGGTGGTTCGGCAACGCCGATGGGCTTTGGTGATGTCTATACAGCGCTCCAGTCCAAGATCATCGACGGCGCAGAAAACAATGAGATGGCATTGACCGATAATGGCCATGGTGACGTATGTAAGTACTATTCGTACGACATGCATCAGATGATTCCCGATATTCTGATCGGCAATATTGCATTCCTCGACTCACTGAGCGAAGAGGAACGTGATATCTTCGAAGAGGGCTTTGATCTGGTTAACCAGGTCCAGCGTGAAGAATGGGTCACTGCGGTAGAGAAAGCAAAGGAACGTGCAGCCAATGAGCAGGGCGTTCAGTTCATTTATCCGGACACCAAACCCTTCCAGGAAGCCTGTGCGCCGATGCACGAGGCAATGCTCGAACAGTATCCTGATCTTGCGCCGATCTACGACGCTATCCAGGCATACAACGAGCAGTATCCGTCTGATTCATAAGGGAGGTGCCGGAAGATGAAAGCTTTAAGAAATGTGCTGACAAAACTGCTCAATGCGTTGGCAGGAATCAGCTTTATTGCAATGGTCATTCTGACTTGCTGGCAGGTTTTCGCGCGCTATATTCTGAAAAGTCCTTCGACTTGGTCGGAAGAGCTGGTATCGTATCTGTTTGCCTGGGCCAGCTTGCTTGGCGCATCCCTGATCACTGGCGAGCGCGGTCACATGAATATTCCGATTATCGTAGAACGTCTGAATGCCGGTGCGCAGAAGGCGCTTGGAATTTTTGGTGAAATCGTTGCCTTTGCCTTCTCGGCTATCATTCTGGTCTACGGTGGTATTCAGATCTCTCAGCTGGCGATGGGACAGATGACTTCGTCGCTTGGCGTTGCGGTTGGTGTTTTCTATGTGGTTATGCCTCTCTGCGGTATACTTAACATGATTTATACCATCCTCAACATTGCAGATATCTGTAATGGCGTCACACAAGAGAAGAAGGAGGAGGCGTAAGCTATGGCAATCCAGTCTTTATTGATTATCGTTGGTGTGCTGGCGGTTCTTCTGGTTGTCGGCGTACCGATCTCCTATTCTATCGGTATTTCCTCGCTGATTGCGATTTTGCAGACCGTTTCGATGGATGTATCGGTCGTAACAGGTGCACAGCGTATCTTCGTCGGCATGAGCAAATTCAGCTTGACGGCAATCCCGTTCTTTATTCTGGCGGGTAACTTGATGAATCAGGGCGGTATTGCAAAACGACTTGTTAATTTTGTTATGGCGATTCTGGGCAAGCTGCCGGGAGCGCTGCTTGTCACCAACGTCGGCGCAAATGCACTGTTTGGCGCAATTTCTGGTTCGGCCTCTGCAGCCGCGGCAGCAGTTGGCAGCATGGTAGAGCAGGGAGAAGAGGAGCAGGGCTATGATAAGGCTTTGTGTGCAGCAACGAATGGTGCGTCGGCTCCGTCGGGTCTGCTGATTCCGCCCTCCAATGCACTGATTACCTACTCGCTTGCGGCAGGCGGTACATCGGTTGCAGCATTGTTCCTCGCTGGTTATGTACCTGGCATCATCTGGGCACTGGCATGTATGGTGGTTGCCATCGTCATTGCAAAGAAAAAGGGATACAAGGGAACACCGGGTAAGTTTGATTGGAAGAATCTCGGTAAAGCAACACTGGCTGCGCTACCGTCCCTGTCTCTGATCATTGTTGTTATCGGTGGTATCGTCGGTGGTATTTTCACCGCAACAGAAGGCTCTGCAATCGCTGTCGTGTACGCATTGATTCTTGGTATCTGCTATCGCAATATCACGGTCAAGTCGTTCTGGAAAATCGTTGTTGATAGTGCGAAGATGAGCGGCATGGTCGTATTCCTGATTGGTGTATCCAACATTCTTGGTTGGGTTATGGCGTTCACCCAGATTCCGCAGGCGATTTCCGAAGCGCTGCTGGGTTTGACACAGAATCCGATTATCATTCTGCTGATTATGAATGTAATTCTGCTCATCGCAGGTACGTTTATGGATGTTACACCGGCAATTCTGATCTTTACGCCTCTGTTTTTACCCGTTGTAAAGACTTTCGGTATGGATCCGGTACAGTTCGGTCTGATTTTGGTGTACAACCTCTGCATCGGCAACATTACACCGCCGGTTGGCAATACGCTGTTTGTTGCAATCAAGGTAGGGCGATCTAGTCTATCTAAGGTGATGCCATACATGTTATGGTATTATATTGCAATCCTCATCGGTTTGCTGCTCGTCACCTACGTGCCCGTAATTAGTTTGGGGCTGCCGCAAATGGCAGGCCTGCTATAAGAGAAGAGAAGGATGCAAGCGTAAAATTGCTTGCATCCTTTTTCTTATATTATATGGTGGGAGATATGAAATTGTATTTAAAGAGAAAAGAAGCAATTTAAAATATGAATTATACAAAACGTAGGTAATATAAATTAAAACCAAAACAAAAAAATACTAAGAAAGAATAGTAAATTACCTTTACATCTATATTTCGCCCCTTTTGAATCACTCGAAATAGAACGATTTCTGGTCGCAATTTTTTGGACAATTTTATCAATTTTTAGGACAAATATCCTAGAGCCTTGTTGTATGATTGACAAGAGAAGAGGAACGCGATACAATGGAATAAATCAGATGGGACGATCAGTCCACCAAAGAGGTGCCTGCCTTTGGACAGGGTAAAAGGGAATTGGGTGAAAATCCCAAACGGGCCCGCCGCTGTAATGGAAGAGCCGCATGCAAATATATGGTCACTGGTAAACACACACCGGGAAGGCCGCATGTGACGTTGATTCCAGAGTCAGAAAACCTGCCTTTTTGGTCAATATACACGCAACGACGAGGAACGGATGCTGTGATGATAGGGGAATATACGGTCTGCCAAAGGTCCCAGATCGTTTTCTGAATTCAAATCGCAGCCACCTTTGATCTGTCATTGGATGGTATGCGATTTTTTTTGTGCGTTTTTTCAGACTCTGCGCACATCATAATACCAATCATCTTGTTGCGCAGGGAAGGAGGAAGCAAATGTCAAATCTGGTTTACAAAAATCAGACCACTCTCAGACGAGGTTATACGACCGGTTCCTGTGCTGCTGCAGCTGCACAAGCTGCAACGCTCTTGCTCCTTACCGGACAACTGCCCGAAGTGATCGAGCTGCATACGCCAAAAGGAATTGATCTTTTCCTTCATCCCGAGCAGGCCAGCTTCGACGGCACGGTCGCACGCTGCGGTATTCGCAAAGATAGCGGCGATGATCCCGATGTAACAAATGGCATCTGTATTTATGCAGCTGTTCAAAAACAAGAGCAAGAAATCGTAATTCTCGGCGGCGACGGTGTTGGTGTTGTCACACGACCCGGACTTTCTGTCGCAGTTGGCCAACCGGCCATCAATCCCGGCCCGCGGGCACAGATTACCGCAGCAGTTACCACTGCGGTGCAGCAGGCTGAATATACGGGTGGATTGCAAATCACAATTTCAGCCGAAAACGGCGACCAAATTGCCAAACAGACCTACAATGAACACTTAGGTATTGTAGGCGGGATTTCAATTTTGGGAACCAGCGGTATTGTGGAACCGATGAGTGAAACTGCACTCATGGATACGACGCACTTGGAACTTGACAGTCTGTATGCTGCCGGAGCACGAAAAGTTTTAATCTGTCCCGGAAATTACGGTGCAGATTTTGCACGTGATCAGCTCGGACTTGACTTAGACCAAGCTGTTAAGTGCTCCAATTTTATCGGTGATGCACTGGATTATGCTGCCTGGAAAGGTTTCCAGCAGATTTTTCTGGTAGGACATGCCGGAAAATTGGTCAAAATCGCAGCAGGCGTGATGAATACACATTCATCGGTCGCCGATGGCAGACAGGAAATTTTCACCGCGCACGCTGCACTTTGCGGTGCACCGCACGATACTCTGCAAGCTCTCATGCAATCGGTCACAATCGACGCATGCTTAGAAGTATTAGATAAGGTTAATCTACGCGATCCCGTTTTGGAGCGAATCGGTAAGGCTATCGACGAACGACTGCATTACCGTTTACGCGGAAAAGCTGAGATCGGATATTTAATGTTTACCAATCAAAGCGGTGTTTTAGCACAGTCGAAAAATGCTGTAAAACTTTGTGAAGAATTCAGAGGTCTATTATGAATCAAGGAAAATTATATGGAATCGGCGTTGGCCCTGGAGATCCCGAGCTTTTGACCTGTAAAGCTGTCCGCCTCATCAAGGAATGCGATGTCATCGCAGTTCCTAAGGGCGGCAGCGGAGAACAAACTGCATTACAGATCGCCGCAGCTTTCATTCAGGACAAGCCAATCCTGCACTGTGATATGCCCATGACACGCGATCAGGCTGTACTCAATGCCTGCCATGATCAAGCAGCTGATGATATCTGTGCGCTTTTAGATGAAGGAAAAAATGTTGCCTTTTTGACATTGGGTGATCCCGCAGTTTATTCGACCTACTGGTATGTACATCGACGTGTGCAAGCGCGTGGATATACGGTTGAAATCGTTCCCGGTGTACCGTCTTTCTGTGCTGCAGCCGCACGCCTTGGGCAGGCTCTGTGTGAAGGCAGCCAGATGCTGCACATCATCCCGGCATCGCATTCTTCTACCAAGGAAGGTCTTGCGCTGTCCGGCAATAAGATTCTGATGAAGGCAGGAAAATCCATTCTTGAAGTGCGCGATCTGTTGGAGGCCGATGGTAAGCTTGATAGTGCCGCACTGATAGAACGATGCAGCATGGAAGGCGAGCGCGTTGTACGGGATTTACGGGAACTGGACGATCCCACAGGTTACTTTTCGGTCATCTTAGTACGGGAGGAACAGAAATGATTTATTTTGTCGGTGCAGGATCAGGTGCACCCGATTTGATTACCATTCGCGGTGCCAATCTCTTACAAAAGGCAGATGTTGTTGTCTATGCCGGATCTCTGGTAAATCCTGCACTTTTAGAGTATTGCAAAGCAGACTGCCAGATCTATAACAGCGCAACCATGACCCTCGAGGAAGTCATGGATGTTATGATCCCGGCCGCACAAGCTGGACAGCTTGTCGTACGCCTGCACACTGGTGACCCTTGCGTCTATGGCGCACATCGTGAGCAGATGGATATCCTGGATGCACATGAGATCGCGTATGAAGTCGTTCCCGGTGTATCGTCCTTCTGCGGTGCAGCCGCGGCACTCAAAGCCGAGTATACGCTGCCTGATGTCAGCCAGACAGTCATTTTGACTCGTATGGAAGGCCGTACCCCGGTACCGGAAAAAGAAAAGATCGAACTGCTTGCAGCGCACGGTGCTACCATGGTTATTTTCCTGTCTGCCGGTCAGATGGAACAGCTTTCTGAGCGTCTGATTGCTGGCGGCTATGCACCGGATACGCCGGTCGGCATTGTGTATAAGGCAACCTGGCCTGATGAGAAGGTCGTACGAACGACAATCGCACAGATGGCACAGGCTGCAAAGGAGCATAATATTACGAAGACCGCTTTGATCACTGTTGGCAACTTTTTAGGCTCGAATTACGAGCGATCTAAGCTGTACGACCCAACCTTTACAACCGAATTTCGTGAGGCCAAACAGTGATTCGTGCAAAAATTATCTCTTTTACGGCGCGCGGTGCACAAACCGGCAGTCGGATTGCACAAGCGCTGTATCCGGCTCATGCAGAACAGTACGCACGCGGAACCGATCGATCAATTAAAAAGACCAGCCTGTCCCGTATGGTGCAGCAGGCGATGGTTGACTGCGATTTAATTGTTTTTGTCGGTGCTTGCGGCATTGCCGTTCGTTCCTGTGCACCTTATTTACAGGGAAAACAATATGACCCCGCTGTACTTGTCGTCGATGAGAACGCAAAATTTGTGATTTCACTGTTATCCGGTCACATTGGCGGTGCAAATGCACTGACAGAACAGCTTGCGCAAGCGCTTGGTGCGCAAGCAGTGATTACTACGGCAACCGATGGTCGGAACGCATTCGCTGTCGATACCTGGGCACAACAAAATGACTGTACCGTGCATGAGGTGCCACGAATCAAGCATATTTCTGGTGCAATTTTAGCGGGTGATCCTGTCGGGCTGCATAGTGACTTTCCTTTAGAAGGAGAGCTTCCCAAAGAAATTCGGGTAAATGAACCCGCAACCTGTGGAATCGTCTTATCCGTCCGCACGCAGCTGCAGCCTTTTGCTCACACATTGCATGTAATTCCGCGTGTGGTGCATTTGGGAATTGGATGTCGGCGCGGGACCTCTGCGGAACAAATTGAAGCATTCATTACAGAAATTTTAGCAGAGGAGCACATCCCATTTTCAGCCATCCGCCGTGTGGCATCCATTGATTTAAAACAGGATGAGTTGGGATTATGCATGTTCTGCAAGCAGCACAATCTCCCGTTTGTCACATATTCCGCACCCGCATTAGCGCAAGCGCCGGGCTCGTTTACAACTTCCAATTTTGTGCAAAAAACGGTCGGTGTAGATAATGTGTGTGAGCGTTCCGCAGTTCTTTCCAGCTGCGGCGGAACGATTTTGAGAAAGAAAACCGCTCGAGACGGTATGACTGCTGCCTTGGCGATTGAGGATTGGAGGGCACATTTTTGAATATTTGTATGACTGGAATTGACTTCCAGCGCGCAAATCTTTCAGCTCGTGAACCTGTATCGTTTGTGCAGGGACAGGTCGAAACCTTACTGCCTAAGATTCGAGCATTTGACGGTGTATTGGGCTGTGCTCTTCTGGCAACCTGCAACCGAACCGAATTGTATCTGCACACCGAACATCCCGACATTGATCCTTTATTCGTTTTATGTAAAACTGCAGGCATCCCTTATGATGCTTACACAGCAATCTCTACTGTGAGAACCGATCAGGACGCCGTCGCACATCTGATGGAAGTCGCTTCCGGAATGCAGTCACAGATTTTCGGCGACGATCAGATTTTATCTCAGGTGCGCAATGCAATCACACTTTCTCGTCGGTTAGGCTGTGCGGACAGTGTTCTGGATACGCTGTTTCGTCACGCAGTGACCGGTGGAAAGCGCGTCAAAACCGAGACACATCTGATCGGAGTTCCGACTTCGGCTGCACATCGCGGTGTAGAAAAAGCGCGAGACGCCTTGCACGGATTAAACGGAAAGCGCGCTGTCGTGATTGGAAACGGTGAAATGGGTCGCCTGACTGCTACGCTCCTGTATCAGGCAGGATGCGAAGTGACCATCACGCTGCGTACCTACCGGCATGGCGAAACCATCGTTCCGGCCGGATGTAAAACCCATCCCTACGATGATCGATTTTCTATCATCGACGGTGCCGATCTTGTGGTGAGTGCGACGACCAGCCCGCACTTTACACTCACTCACGAGCAAGTACATGCTATGCAAACACCGCCGAAACTGATCGTTGATCTGGCGATGCCGCGTGATATTGACGATGGAATCGCTCAGTTGACGACTGTCTATAATCTCGATGATCTGGGACAGCTTGCAGATGAAAACGCAGACGAGCGCGCAGCCGCAAAGCAGATCCTGGAAGAGGAAGAAACTGAGTTTTACGCTTGGTATGAATATCGAAAGGCGCTGCCGCTGATCGCAGAGATCAAAGACACTGCGGTTGCACGGGTCAAGTATGATCACGCGTTCTCCGGACTCTATGCAGACGGTGATCTGGACGGTTTGACCGAACTTGCAGTACACAAAACCATTGACATGCTGCTCGGCGGCATGAAAGAAATATTGACTGCGGCACAGGTGCAGTCGTGTCTGTCCAAGATGCAGAAAGGAAACGGAAAATGAAACTATATGTAATTGGCATCGGCCCGGGTGGCGAAGAGCAGATGACGCTGCGGGCAGTCCGCGCACTCGAGCAGTGCGACTGCGTCGCAGGTTATGGTTTATATCTGGATCTGATTGATTCTCTCATTCAGGGAAAGGAACGCATTCAGACCGGAATGACTCGTGAAGTTGATCGCTGCACGGCAGCAAGAGATGCTGCTCTGGCGGGTCACACAGTCGCTGTCATTTCGAGCGGCGATGCCGGTATCTACGGCATGGCTGGACTGATGTTTGAAGTATGCGAATCCCATCCGGAGATTGAAATTGAAGTCATCCCCGGTATCACGGCGGCAAGCTCTGGCGGCGCTGTTCTGGGTGCACCTTTGACCAACGACTTTGCAGTTGTAAGCCTTAGCAACCTGCTTACCCCTTGGGAAACCATTGAAAAGCGTCTGCATGCTGCGGCAGCTGGTGATTTTTGTCTGTGTCTGTACAATCCCGCAAGCAAACGCCGCACCGATCATTTGCAGAAGGCATGTGATATTCTGCTGAGCGAACGTGCACCGGAAACACCCTGCGGCATCGTGCGCAACATCGGTCGCGAAGGGGAAGCGTTCACATTGACAACCCTTGGCGCACTGCGAGATACCAACGTTGACATGTTAACGACTGTATTTATCGGAAATTCTCAGACCAAGGTTATCAACGGCCATCTGGTCACCCCGCGCGGTTATCACGGCGTATGAAACAGCTACTGATTTTTTCCGGTACAACAGAAGGACATTTGTTATGCCGGTTTTTATCTTCGCACGGTATTCCGGCGCATGTGTACGTGGCCACTGCCTACGGAGAAGCGGTCATGGAAAAAATGCCCGGAATTACCATACACACGGGTCGCCTCTCATATACTGAGATGGCGCAGCAGATGCACGAAAACTGCGTGGTTGTCGATGCGACCCATCCGTATGCAAGCGAAGTGACCGAGAATATCAAATCGGCCTGTGCAGCTTCCGGTGCCCAGTATCTGCGTCTGGTTCGACCTGCACAATCATCCGACGGCGTGCATATCGTACCCGACACAGCAGCTGCAGTGCAATGGCTCTGCCAGACACCCAGTAAAGTTCTTCTCACAACCGGAAGTAAGGAATTAGATGCCTATACTGCGATTCCAGATTATCAACAGCGCCTCTATCCGCGTGTACTGCCCACAGCCGAAGTGCTTCAAAAATGTGCGGCACTTGGTTTCCCCGGTGCATCCATTTTGGCAATGCAGGGGCCTTTCTCCCACGAGATGAACGTCGCCCTGCTTCATAAGACCGGTGCGTCGATTCTGGTCACAAAGGATACCGGAAAGAGCGGTGGATTTGCAGAAAAGCTATCGGCCGCACGCGAGGTAGGCGTACAGGTACTGATGATCGCCCGTCCGCAAAGCGAAGAGGGATTTACGCTGGAAGAAATGCAGCAAAAGCTCTTAGCAGAATTTGATGTACAGAAGCCTCCTCGATTTCCTTTGTTCGTCTCTCTGCTTGGAAAAAAAGTGGTAATTATTGGTGCAGGAGCAATTGCAGCACGCAGAATCGGTGTCCTGCAAAAGTTCGGTGCAGACATTCATGTGATTGCCCCCGAAATTTCACAGAATATCGACTTGTCAAAGATTCATTATCAAGCGCGCAGTTTTCAGCCTGAAGATATTGACGGTGCATTTCTGGTCATTGCCGCGACCAATGATCGCAATGTAAATCATGAAATCGCCGCACTCTGTAAACAGCACGAGATTCCGGTAAGCGTCGCGGATTGTGCAGAGGAGAGTACCTTTTATTTTCCTGCAATCTGTGAAGGCAGCGGATTGATTGCTGGATTAGTGTCAGATGGTTCCGACCATCACGCAGTATCGCGTACTGCAAAAAAAATTCGCGAGATATTGGAGTAAAAAATGAAAACGATCAAATTAGGTAGCCGAGACAGCAAACTCGCAGTCATCCAAGCAGAAATGGTGCGGGCAGCGGTTCCGGTTCCGTGCGAACTGGTTACTATGAAAACGACCGGAGATATGATTCTGGATCGAACACTAGATCAGATTGGCGGAAAAGGCTTATTTGTTAAGGAACTTGACCGTGCACTGGCTGCCGGAGAGGTAGATTTTACCGTACACAGTCTCAAGGATATGCCAATGGAGCAGCCTGATGGACTGCCCATTGTTGCCTATTCCAAGCGTGCTGATGTACGCGATGCACTGGTGCTGCAAGCCGGTTTGCAGGAGCTCGACTTATCCAAGCCGATCGGATGCGCCAGCGCACGCCGCCGGATTCAGCTCAAGCGACTCTTTCCCGAGGCCGACATTCAGCCGGTACGCGGTAATGTACAGACCCGCTTGCGCAAACTGGATGAAGGTCAGTACGGTGCGCTTGTTCTTGCAGCTGCCGGTCTGCACCGATTGGGTCTGGAAGGACGCATTCATCGGTATTTTTCTCCGGATGAAATTTTACCGGCTGCTGGTCAGGCAATTGTCGCGGTGCAGGGCAGGGAAGGCAGCGACTTATCCTGCCTTTCGGCATTCGCAGATGCAGAGGCACGCGATTGCGCATTGGCAGAACGCAGCTTTACCCGTACGTTAGACGGTGGCTGTTCTTCTCCGGTTGCTGCCTATGCAAAATTAGAGAACGATCACCTCATTCTGCATGGTATGTATGTCAGCGAAGACGAATCGATTGTGCGATTCGGTCAATGCGAAGGGGATCGCTCTCAGGCAGTTGCACTCGGCATTCAGCTGGCACAGCAGCTCAAACAAGCGAGGTAAATGGATATGACAGGAAAAGTAATATTAGTCGGCGCCGGACCTGGCGGTCGCGATCTGTTCACCTTGCGCGGTGCGGAAGCGCTACAAACTGCCGAAGCAGTTGTATATGATCGCTTGGTCAGCCCGGATATTCTGGAACTCATCCCTCAAACTGCTGAACGCGTCAATGTCGGAAAGGAAAACAATCATCATCCGGTTCCGCAAGATCAGATCAATGAAATTTTGGTACGTCTGGCGCAGGAGGGCAAGCAGACCGTTCGTTTGAAGGGCGGCGACTGTTATCTATTCGGTCGCGGTGGAGAAGAATGCGAATATCTGTTAGAGCATGGTATTTCATTCGAAGTTGTCCCCGGCGTAACATCCGCGTTGGCTGTGCCTGCCTATGCAGGTATTCCGGTCACCCATCGTGACTACTGTTCTTCGGTACATATTGTGACTGCGCATGCGCGTGCAGGCAAACCGCTTGACATTCACTTTGACGCATTGGTACAGACCGGTGGTACCTTGGTTTTCCTGATGGGATTGAGTGCTCTGTCTGAAGTTATGCAAGGTTTGCTTTCTGCTGGAATGTCGCCGGATATGCCTGCAGCAGTCATTTCAAACGGTGCCCGTGGCAATCAGAAGAAAGTCATTGCCACGATTTCCACGCTGTATGATGCAGTTCAAGCAGCAGGGCTTAAAAGTCCCGCGCTGATCGTCGTCGGTCGTGTTTGCGAACTTCATTCGGCACTGGACTGGTTTACGCCGTTGCCGCTGCATGGCAAAACCATCGCGGTGACTCGTCCCAAGGAGCGTATCGGCACGCTGTCCAAAAAACTACGCGCATTGGGCGCGAACGTAATCGAGTGTCCCTGCATTGAGACGCAGGAAAGCGAAGACACTGCACTGCTCAAATACGAACTGACCGACCGCTGGGATTGGGTTGTACTGACCAGTCCAGCAGGCGTTTCGGCGATGGTTCATGCTTTGCAGCGTGCAGGTTATGATCTACGTGCTTTATATGGCATGCAATTTGCCGTCATCGGCCCGGGTACTGCGCAAGCACTGGCGGCTTACGGGATTGAAGCCGACTTAATGCCCGACGTATATGATGGGGCACACTTAGGTCAGGCGCTCGTCGATACATTAGACCCAAAGGAACGCGTTTTGATTTTGCGCTCGGCGCAGGGAGGTTCAGAACTCACGGCCAAACTGCGAGAAGCGGAAATCACATTCGCCGATGTTGCAACATATGAAACCGTCTACCGCACCGATCAGGGCGACTTGCTGCGCACAGAACTTGCTAACGGCACGTTGGATGTTGTGACATTCACCAGCGCATCCACCGTGCGTGGTTTTGTCGAAGCCGTAGGCGATCTTGATTTTCAGGCATTTACCGCTTTGTGTATCGGTCAGCAAACTGCTGCTCAGGCACAAAGCTATGGTATGCAGGTAAAAATTGCAAAAACTGCGACCATTGACAGCATGATCGCATGCTTATTGGAGGAATAAACAATGTTTAACGAAACCATTCGTCCGCGCCGTCTGCGCACATCTGATTGTCTGCGCCGTATGGTGCGCGAGACCCGTATCTCACCGGATAGTCTGATCTGGCCGATCTTCGTACGCGAAGGTACGGATATCTATGAAGAAATCCCGTCCTTGCCCGGTCAGTATCATTACAGCCCGGATCAGCTGTACCGCATGATCGAACGCGCACGTGCGCACGGCGTGTCCCGTGTCATTCTGTTCGGTCTGCCTGCGCACAAGGACGAATGCGGTTCGGGTGCTTGGGCTGCTGACGGCATCGTACAGCAGGGCATCCGCAAAATCAAAGAACTGGCGCCTGAAATGTATGTCATTACCGATGTGTGCATGTGTGAATATACCTCGCATGGCCACTGCGGTATTCTGTGCGGTCATGATGTAGACAATGACAAAACCCTTGAGGTTCTGTGCAAAACCGCACTGAGCCACGCACAGGCTGGTGCAGATATGGTTGCACCCAGCGATATGATGGATGGCCGTGTCGCACGCATCCGTGAGATTTTAGATGCCAATGGTTTCCAGAATGTCCCGGTTATGTCTTATGCTGCAAAGTATGCGTCCTATTTCTATGGCCCGTTCCGCGACGCAGCTGGCTCTGCTCCGTCGTTCGGTGATCGCCGTTCCTATCAGATGGATTGGCATAACGCCCGTGAAGCCATGCGGGAATGTGAGCTGGATGTACAGGAAGGCGCAGATATCCTGATGGTCAAGCCGGCACTGAGCTACCTGGATCTCATCCATGAGGCACGCCGCCGTTTTGATCTGCCGATCGCAGCATATTCGGTCAGCGGTGAGTACGCTATGATCAAGGCCGCTGCAAAGGCTGGTTTGATCGATGAGCACGGCGTTATGTGCGAGTCTGCTGTTAGCATTTTCCGTGCTGGCG
This sequence comes from Butyricicoccus pullicaecorum DSM 23266, assembly GCF_900167005.1. Lineage (GTDB taxonomy): Bacteria > Bacillota > Clostridia > Oscillospirales > Butyricicoccaceae > Butyricicoccus > Butyricicoccus pullicaecorum. Next base: position 421,029 of record NZ_FUXW01000002.1, on the reverse strand, counting down.
CAGATATTCTCATTACTTATTATGCCTGTGAACTGGCAGACGCCATTCGGAAGGGAGAGATTGGCTAATGTTGACGCAAGCCCATTCCGAAGCACTGTTTGAACGTGCAAAAAAAGTCCTTCCCGGTGGTGTAAACTCTCCGGTACGTGCCTATCGTTCGGTCGGCGGTACGCCTCCGTTTCTGGTACGCGGAGAGGGAAGTCATGTATGGGATGAAGACGGAAATGAATACGTCGATTTCGTCGGCTCGTGGGGCCCGCTGATTCTCGGTCATAGCCATCCGGCTGTACTGGAAGCGGTCGGACAGGCCATGCAGCACGGCCTGTCCTTTGGCGCACCGACGGCAATCGAAGTAGACGTTGCCGAACTGATTGTATCCATGGTTCCCAATATCGATATGGTACGCATGGTCAATTCAGGTACCGAAGCGGTTATGAGTGCGCTGCGTGTTGCACGCGGTGTGACCGGTCGCGACAAGATCATCAAGTTTGAAGGCTGCTATCATGGTCACAGCGATGCTATGCTGGTCAAGGCTGGCTCGGGTGCTCTGACCGGAGGTGCGCCCGACTCCAAGGGCGTTCCGTCTGCGGTTGCAGCCGATACGCTGATTGCACAGTACAACGATCTCAATTCGGTGCGCGAACTGTTAGAAGCGAACCCGGGACAGGTTGCAGCAATCATTGTAGAGCCGATCGCTGCAAACATGGGTGTTGTCCCGCCTGAACCCGGATTTTTAGAGGGACTTCGTGCGTTGTGCGATGCACATGGTGCTCTGCTGATCTTCGACGAAGTCATCACCGGCTTCCGCCTCGCACGCGGCGGTGCACAGGAATACTTCGGCGTACGTGCCGATCTTGTAACGTTCGGTAAGATCATCGGCGGCGGTATGCCGGTTGGTGCATATGCCGGAAAGCGCGAAATTATGGAGCAGGTTGCACCGACTGGCCCGATTTATCAGGCCGGAACCCTGTCCGGCAATCCGGTTGCGATGGCCGCAGGCTTAACCCAGCTTCAGATTCTGAATGCACACCCTGAAATTTATACCGAAATCGAACATAAGGCACAGCACATGGCAGATGCAATGCGTCAGGCCGCTGCGGCTTCACAGGTTGCATTACAAGTCAATCAGTGCGGTGCGCTTCTGTGTCCGTACTTTACCAGCGAACCTGTACGCTGCTTTGCAGACACGCAGCGGTCGGATCTCGAAAAATTCCGCACGTATTTCTGGGGTATGCAGGATCATCACATGTACATTGCGCCCTCGCAGTACGAAGCAACCTTTGTCAACGCCAGCCACACAGAAGAAGATATCGAAGCATTCTGTCAGGCAGCTGCGGCAGTCATCAACGCATTATAAAAGGAGTCTAACGATATGAGTCGTCGGTTTATCATTATTGGAGCAGGAACAGGACAGGCTGCCAATCTGACCGAAACAGCCAGGCAGGCTTTGATGGACGCTGCCTGCGTATTTGCTGCGCCGCGGTTAGCCGAGCAGCTGGGAGGCCTGCGCGAGATCAAGTCGGCGACCATGTCTCAAATGGTGGAATGGTCGATTGCATGCACGCAATCTCCGATTGCACTGCTGGTGTCTGGTGATTCAGGATTCTTCAGTCTGACGAAATCCATTCAGCATCAGCTGATGGCACACGGCTCGGTTGAAATCTTACCGGGATTGAGCAGCATGCAATACCTCTGCGCAAAATGCGGACAAAGCTATGATGATGCTTACATTCTCAGCCTGCACGGCCGATCCGGCAGTATTTTAGGTGCCGTCAGCTATCACAAGAAAGTATTCGCATTGACTGGCGGCACCCACACGGTACAAAGCATCTGTCAAGATTTGGTGAACGCCGGACTCGGTCATCTGCTTGTCTATGTTGGCGAAGACCTAGGCGCTGCGCAAGAGCGTATTTCTGCCGGAACAGCACAGGAACTGGCGTTACAGTCGTACAGTGATCTGGCTGTACTGTTGGTGCTAAATCCCAATGCAGCTGACTGCCAAAAAGCTCTGAGAGATCGCGACTTTGTGCGTGGTGAGGTGCCAATGACCAAGCAGGAGGTGCGCTGGACTGCTGTAAATCTCCTCGATCTGCAAAAAAGCGATATCGTATATGATATCGGTGCAGGAACCGGGTCGGTATCTATTGAGATGGCACGGCATGCCTGCCAAGGTTTGGTCTACGCCATTGAGCGAAAAGATGCCGGACTCTCTCTGATTGAACAGAACCGACTGGCTTTGGGTGCTGGAAATGTAATTCCAGTCTCGGGATATGCACCCGAAGCGCTGGAAGGTCTACCAACACCGGACGCAGTATTTATCGGCGGCAGCGGGGGAGAGTTACCCGAAATTTTAGCTGTATTGAAACAGAGAAATCCGCATGTCCGCGTTTGTATTAGTGCCATTGCACTGGAAACCATGAGTTGTGCGCTGGAATCCCTCAAAAAATTGGAATTTTCCAACATAGAGGTCTGCCAGATCAGTGCCGCACGCGGCAGACAGGTGGCAAGCTATACCATGATGACAGCAAACAATCCTGTCTTTCTCATTTCCGGAGGTGGTAAGCCGTGACCGGTTCTCAGCCGCGCCTGTTAATTGGTGGCACCGGAAGTGGATGTGGTAAAACCACGGTATCGAGTGCGATTTTACGTGCATTGCAACGACGCGGTGTTTCGTTGTGCGCTTTCAAATGCGGTCCGGATTATATCGACCCTATGTTTCATCGCGCAGCCCTAGGGCTTCCGTCTTATAACTTAGACTTATTCTTTCTGTCTGAATCTCAAATTCGTGCGCTGACTGCACAGCATCTACAAAACGAGACGGTCGGCATTATGGAAGGCGTCATGGGATTCTATGATGGTGTGTCCGGTACAACCGACCAAGCATCTGCTGCGCATCTTGCGCGAGCCACGCAAACACCGGCCATCTTAACCGTACGCCCTAAGGGACAGTCTTTGTCATTGGCCGCTATGGTGCAAGGCTTTCTGCAATTTGCACCAAACACCATTCAGGGTGTCATCTTAAATGATGTGTCCAAAGGGATGTATCCGTTTTACCGCAACATACTGGAACAAGCCGGTGTGAAAGTCTATGGATTTTTGCCGCCGGTACCAGAATCTGAAATTCCAGACCGTCATCTTGGATTGGTAACTGCAGCAGAAATCGGAGATATCCAGACAAAACTGGATCGCTTAGCTGATGCGGCGGAGGAATGTTTAGATCTTAATGGACTGTTGGAGCTTGCACATACCGCACCGCCGCTCACAGACCAGTTCAGTCCGATTACGCCAATTGCACAGACTCCCATTCACATTGGTGTTGCGCAAGACCGTGCATTCTGCTTCTATTATCAGGACAATCTGGACATGCTCACCGCTTTGGGAGCAGAACTAGTACCATTTTCTCCCTTGGAGGATACCTCCTTGCCCGAAGCAATCGACGGTTTGTATATTGGCGGCGGGTATCCCGAACTTTACGCGCCACGTTTGGCTGCAAATCGGCAATTACGTGCCGAACTCAAAGAGAAAATCGGTCAAGGACTTCCCACCATTGCGGAATGCGGCGGTTTTATGTACCTGGGCGAAGAAATTTGCTGTGAAACCGGTGTGTTCCCCATGGTTGGCGCATTGCCCGGACGTGCTGAGCTGACTGCACGTCTTCAAAATTTCGGCTATACCGCCTTAACAGCAAAAAAAGATTGTCTGCTCTGTAAACAAGGACAAGTCTTACCCGCACATGAGTTTCATTACTCAAAATCTGAATTCTCCGGCTGTGATTTTACAGCCAAAAAACCAAACGGAAAGCAATGGGACTGTGTATTCGCGTCACACACCCTATACGCAGGATATCCTCATCTATATTTTCGCGCTATTCCCGCATCCATTCGTCAATTTCTTGAAATTTGTATAGAAATGAGGGCAAAATAATGACTTTGGAACAAACGATTGCGGCTATTCGTCCTCTCTGTGCACAAAGCGCAGAAGAGGCAAAACAGTATTTTTCTTCGATTGCCATTCCTTTAGGTAGTTTGGGAATGCTTCAGGATGCTATTGTACAGATTGCAGGCATTCAGCATCAGGCGCATCCTAAGATCTCTCAGCGATCGGTGGCTGTATTCTGTGCTGACAATGGTGTTGTCGCACAGGGCGTTACCCAGTGCGGACAGGATGTCACGGCAATCGTAACCGAAAACCTCAATCGTGCCCAAACGTCTGTATGCCGAATGGCGCTCCATACCAACGTCCGGGTGCTGCCCATCGATATCGGCGTCGCCTGCGATGTGCAGGGCGAAAAAATCATCCGCCGTAAAATCGCTTACGGTACGCAGGATATGACCCAAGCACCCGCCATGACGCGCGAAGATTGTATTCGTGCGCTCGAAGTCGGCATTGAAATGGCTGAAAAATGCAAGGCCGACGGTGACCATATCGTTGCGGTAGGCGAAATGGGCATCGGCAACACGACATCCACTGCTGCCGTTACGGCTGTCTTAACCGGCCGACCGGTAACCGAAGTGACCGGCCGCGGTGCTGGATTGTCTACCGAAGGACTGCATCGAAAAATCGCAGCAATCAAAAAAGCCATTGCGCTCAATCAGCCCGACCCTTCCGATGTCGTTGATGTCATTTCCAAGGTCGGTGGTTTTGATATTGCTGGTATCACCGGATTTTATCTGGGCGCCGCTGCACAGGGAATGCCGATCGTCGCCGACGGTGTAATCACAGCAGCAGCTGCACTCTGCGCCGTTCGTCTTTGTCCGGCTGTACAGGACTACATCATTTTTGCGCACGAATCTCAGGAACCCGCAGGCAGAGTTCTGCTGGACACCCTTGGCGTGCATCCCTTTATTACCGCAGGCATGCGTCTCGGTGAGGGCACCGGCGCGATTGCTGCAATCGCATTGTTAGATTTGGCTTTTGCTGTGTATGATGAAATGCCCTGTTTTGCCGATACTGCAATCGAAGCCTACCAGCCGTTGACTTGAGGACACTGCCATGTTCATTTTAGTGACCGGCGGTGCAGCATCAGGAAAATCTCAGCACGCAGAGCGCTTGCTGTGTGAGCGTGCGCGTGAAGGCAGCCGGCTATACTTAGCGACCATGCAGCCGTTTGGTGCCGAGGCACAGGCACGCATGCTGCGGCACCACGCGTTGCGCGCAGGAAAAGGATTTCAAACCGTAGAGCGATACACGGATTTGACACATATCGAACTGCCTGAAAAAATGTACGACGGTATCCTGCTCGAGTGCATGTCAACGCTTCTGGCCAATGAAATATTCAGCCCGGATGGGGCAGGGGAGGAAGCCGTTTCTGCCATTCTTCAAGCTGTCGATTCACTCTATCCGCGCTGCTGCCAAACATTGGTCGTTGTGACAAACGAAATTTTTTCAGATGGTATCGAGTATCCCGCACAAACCATGCAATACATGAAACAGCTGGCACAGCTCAATGCCGTGCTCGCGCAAAAGGCTGATATTGTCGTGCACTCGGTCTGCGGTATTCTTCTTCCACTGAAAGGAGCAGACCTCTTATGAACAGCCTGTTGAGCGGCTTTTGTGTCGCATTCTCCATGTATTCATTCATTCCCATGCCACAGCTCACATGGGATAAAAAAACCATGCGCTATGCACTCTGTTTTCTGCCCTTTGTCGGCGTGCTCATTGGTGCGTGCCAATATCTATGGTTTCTGTTTTGTACGCATTTTGAGGCCAATACGCTATTCTACGCCATCGGTGCGACCTTACTTCCGGTACTGATTTCCGGAGGCATCCATCTGGATGGTCTGACAGACACTTCAGACGCGTTAGGCTCACACAGCGAACCGGAACGCAGACTGGAAATTATGAAAGACCCTCATGTTGGTGCATTTGGTGTTCTGGGTATGGTTGTCTTCTTAATGTGTGAAACTGCGTTGTTTGCACAGCTCTACGAGACACCAAACTACTTATTTTTAGCGCTCTGCGGATTTACACTGGCGCGTATCGTCGGTGGCCGTGCGATTGTATCCCTGCCATGTGCAAAAAACACGGGACTTGCTTATATTTTTGCAGAGAACAGCGAAAAGGAGCGCACCAAGCATGCAATGCTGTTTGAGCTCATTGCAGCATTTCTTGCCTTAGCTGTAATTTCCCGCAGTATTTGGGTGGTAATCAGTATTGCAGCGGTCGTCCTGTGGTGTATTGGACATGCGCGACTGTGTCAAAAGCGATTCGGCGGAATCACAGGCGACTTAGCAGGATTCTTGATTTCAACAACCGAGCTGCTCCTGCTGCTCATCGCAGTAATCGGAGGTTTATGTGCATGAACATTTTAATTATAGGCGGCGCCTATCAGGGAAAACGTGCATTTGCTGAGAAAACATTTCATTTAACTGACAATGCGTTTGCCGACGGTGCAGACATGCCGTTGTCTGGCGAAATCTCTGCACCTGCAGTCGATCATCTGCACTTACTGGTCAAACGTATGTTAGAGAGCAACCAGCCTGTGTCCGGTCTACTGGAACGGCTGGACGGACACATCGTGTTGTGCGATGAACTGGGATGCGGTGTCGTACCTGCTGAAAAATCGGAGAACGATTGGAGAGAGGCAACCGGTCGATTGTGTTGTGATCTGGCCGAGCGCGCTGATGCCGTGTATTGGCTGCGTGCAGGGATTGCGCAGTGCATTAAGGAGAAAAAAGCATGACCATTGTCTTATCGGTTTTAATCGGTTTTTGTCTGGACTGCCTGTTTGGTGATCCTGCCAATCTTTGGCATCCGATTTGCGCGATTGGCAAGCTGATTTCAAAAACCGAAGCGCTGCTGCGTCGTGTCTTTCCGTCAACACCCAACGCGCTCCTTATAGCAGGCATTCTATTATGGTTCATCGTGTGCGGTCTCAGCTTCCTTATTCCACTCATCGTGTTATATTTGCTGTTCCGCATTCATCCTGCACTTGCGTTTATTGCAAACACCTTTTTCTGCTATCAGATCTTTGCCCGCAAGTGCCTTGCTGATGCCGGCAAGGATGTTTATACCGCTCTTGCACGATCGTTAGACGACGGACGCAAGGCAGTTTCCATGTATGTTGGCCGCGATACGCAGGCGTTGGATGAAACTGGCGTCATCAAAGCGACGGTTGAAACCATTGCGGAAAATACGACAGACGGTGTCATTGCTCCGATGATTTTTATGCTGATCGGCGGTGCTCCGCTTGGTTTTCTCTATAAAGCGGTCAACACATTGGACTCTATGGTCGGTTATCACAATGACAAATATGAGTATTTCGGCAGATTTTCTGCAAAAGTCGATGACATATTCAATTTTATTCCCGCTCGTATATCAGCAATCTGCATGATCGCGGCCGCGGGTATGCTGCATTTCGATAATCGCAATGCACTGCGCATCTTTCGACGGGATCGCAAAAACCATAAGAGCCCCAATTCCGCACAGACCGAATCTGTATGTGCCGGTGCGCTGCATATCCAGCTTGCAGGGGATGCCGTGTACTTTGGTAAGAAAATGGAAAAGCCATTCATCGGTGACCCTGACCGACCGATCACACGCAATGATATCGCCTATGCAGAGCGCCTCATGACCGGTGCGTCTCTCATCATGCTAGCGCTTGGCACGGCGATTCGAATTGCCTGTACGGTGAATTTGTTGTAAAGGAGAATCATCATGCAATATCAGCATGGCGGTGATGTGTATAGTTACAGCGAGCAATTCCCCGGAACGACTCCGCTGGACTTTTCGGCCAATATCAATCCGCGCGGAATTCCCGCTCGTGTACGTGCTGCAATGCACGATGCAATCGATCTTTGCACACAGTATCCCGATCCGCATTGCAGAGCTTTACGCAAAGCGTTGGGGCAGCGCTGGCAATTAGATCCCAAGTATTTCTTTTGTGCCAACGGTGCAGCAGAGATCTTTTATCGCCTTGCCACTTGTCTCAAGCCCTCGCGTGCACTCCTGACTGCACCCACCTTCGGCGAGTATGAAATGGCACTCCGTCCTACTGGATGTGATATCGACTTTTTCACATTAAATGCCTCGGAGCAGTTCCGGGTTACCGCACGCATTCTGGACCAAATTACGGATGATTTATCCCTCTTGATTCTCTGTAATCCCAACAATCCAACCGGCTGCACGATTGATCCTCAGCTTTTGATTCAAATCATTGAACGGTGTCGAGCACATCAGACATGGCTCATTCTGGATGAATGTTTTGGAGATTTTCTGCTGGATGCACACGCACATGAAATGCGCTCCTGGCTAGATCAATATGATCGTCTCATCATCGTTCGTGCATTTACCAAAATGTATGCTGTTCCGGGTGTACGCTTAGGTTGGTGCATGACAAAAAACCTGGATTTGATCGCTCAGTTATCTACTTCCGGTCAACCCTGGAATGTCTCGGTGATTGCACAGGCATGCGGCGTGGCTGCACTAACGTGCACCGATTGGGAAGAGCAGACCGCATCTGAAATCGCCAAATCACGACAAACGCTATCTTCTGCGCTATCCGATTGCGGATTTCAGGTATTTCCCGGCGAGGCAAACTACCTGCTTTTTTACTCCGACTGTTACGACTTACGGGAACAGCTGATGCCGCACGGTGTCTTGATTCGCAGCTGTGCCAATTATCGCGGACTTGGCCAAGGCTATTACCGTGTTGCAGTTAAATCGGATGCAGATAATCAAATTTTAATTCAAACCATTTCGGAGGTGCTGACGCATGGCAGCTAAAACAATCATGATACAGGGAACTGCATCGAATTCCGGAAAAAGTATCCTGACAGCAGCTCTTTGCCGTATCTTCAAACAGGACGGCTATCGCGTTGCTCCGTTTAAGTCGCAGAACATGGCACTCAACTCCTATATCACAGCTGATGGTCTGGAAATGGGCCGCGCACAGGTGATGCAGGCGGAAGCCGCAGGAATTGCTCCAGATGTTCGAATGAATCCTATTCTGTTAAAGCCTACCAGCGATGTTGGCTCTCAAGTCATTCTTTGCGGCAAAGCAATCGGAAACCGTACTGCAAAAGAATATTGGAGTGATAAAAAAGCGCTGCGCCCCTTTATTCAGCAGGCCTTCGACAGTCTGGCAAATGACTATGATATTATCGTAATTGAGGGTGCCGGCAGCCCGGCAGAGATTAACCTCAAACAGGATGATCTGGTCAATATGGGAATGGCCAAAATGGCACATGCTCCTGTTTTGCTCGTAGGCGATATCGATCGCGGCGGTGTATTCGCTTCGTTATATGGTACGGTAAAGCTTCTGGAACCGGACGAACAAGATCGCATTCAAGGTCTGATCATCAATAAGTTCCGTGGTGATCTGGAAATTCTCCGACCCGGACTAGATGATTTAGAGCGATTAACAGACAAGCCTGTCATTGGTGTTGTGCCTTACGCACATTTAGACATTGATGATGAGGACAGTTTATCCGAGCGCCTGACCGCAAAGGACTCTTCCAAGGCTGCGCTGCAAATCGCAGTCATTCGCCTGCCGCATCTGTCAAACTTTACTGACTTTGCATCTCTGGAGCGCATGTCTGCGGTCTTTGTTCGTTACGTCGACACGCCCAAGCAGCTCGACGGCGTTGATTTCATCATCATTCCGGGCACCAAGAGCACGATTGATGATCTGAAATGGCTGCGCACTTCCGGACTCGAGGCAAAGATCCAGCGCTTGCACCACGAGGGTACACCGGTACTGGGTATCTGTGGCGGCTATCAAATGATGGGACGGCATCTGCACGACCCCGAAGGGGTAGAAGGCGGCGGCAGTATTGCCGGTCTGGGACTGCTCCCGACGGAAACCATCTTCCGCGCACAGAAAACAACAACGCAGGCGACCGGAAAAATTTTATCTCCCGGTGGTATTTTCCACGATCTTGCTGGTGTACCGACGATTGGATATGAAATCCACATGGGTGATACCACGCTGCTTGAAGGTGCCGTACCGTTCCAGCAGCTCATGCGCGGAATCGAGCTTGTCACCGATGGATGCTATGCAGGGGATGCATACGGTACTTATATGCACGGTGTGCTTGATACCCCGGAAGTTCTGGAGCCGCTCATTCGGGCATTGCTCGCCCGAAAGGGAATATCTGCAAGCGATATTACGGTCTTTGACCCGGTACAATATAAAGAAGAACAATACGATAAACTCGCAGATATGGTGCGGTCGGCATTAGACATGGAGCGCATCTATCAAATTTTGGAGGCAGATTATGCGTGAAAACGGACTTGTCCACATTTATTGCGGTGACGGCAAGGGAAAAACCACGGCAGCCATGGGTCTCGCGCTGCGCAGCATTGGACATCGTAAGCCGGTCGTCATTGCACAGTTTTTAAAAGATGGTACCTCAGGAGAGTGTCGCTTCCTAGGTGCGCTCGATCATGTGACCGTTCTGGCTGCAAATCCGGTCGGAAAGTTCTCCTTTGCAATGACTGACACAGAAAAGGACGTGACCAAAAACGCGATCGTACGCACTTTCGAAGCTGCGACCCAATTTGCAGTACGTGAACATGCATTCTTATTGATCCTAGATGAAGTCTGTGCTGCAATTACCTGCGGATTTCTGGAAGAAGAACGTGTTCTCTCGTTCCTGCAAAACAAGCCGGACACCCTGGAAGTGGTCATGACCGGCCGCGATCCATCCGAGCGCTTACAGGCCGAAGCCGACTATATTTCCGAAATCTGCAAGCGCAAACATCCATTTGACCGCGGTATTGCCGCACGGGAGGGCATTGAGCAGTGAATCTTATTATAAAACCTTCAGATATCGAAAAGAAAAGCTTTTCAATCATCACACAAGAATTAGGCGATCGCACCTTTCCTGCCGGTCAGGAAGAAGTTGTAAAGCGCGTCATTCACACCACAGCAGATTTTGACTACGCGGACAATCTTTGTTTCTCTGAGAATGCAATCGAATCGGCAAAAGATGCCCTGTCTCATGGTGCGACTATCATTACCGATACCAACATGGCAATGTCAGGCATCAGTAAGACGATTCTGTCCAGTCTTGGCGGACAAGTTTGCTGCTTTATGGCAGACAAACAAGTAGCTGACGAAGCCAAGACCCGCGGTGTGACCCGTGCGATTGTCTCTATGGAACATGCTGCCAAACTGGATGGCCCTCTGATTTTTGCAATTGGCAATGCACCGACTGCACTGATTCGTCTGCATGAGCTGATTGAACAGGGTGTATGCCATCCCGCACTGGTCGTTGGCGTTCCGGTTGGATTTGTCAACGTGGTAGAATCCAAAGAACTGTTTATCGGCGGAAATACACCTTATATCATTGCACGTGGCCGCAAGGGCGGAAGCAATGTCGCCGCTGCAATTATCAATGCTTTGCAATATCAACTGGTAAAAAGAGAGGGTTTTTAACCGATTATGACAAAACGAGCACTTGCAATCATCAGCTTTGGTACAAGCTATCCCGATGCCCGCCATGCCATTGAGGTTTTGGAACAGTCTCTGGCCAATTCCATGCCGGGTTATGACTTTTATCGTGCATTCACCTCGGGTATGATTATCCGAAAAATCGAACGGGAAGAGGGCATTCATATTCCCAATCCCGCAGAGCTCATGGAGCAGCTGCAAGAATCTGGATATGAAGAAGTTATTTGCCAAAGTCTGCATGTCATTCCCGGTCTGGAATATGAAAAAATGTGTGCACAAATCCGGCAGGCCGCAGGACAGATGACTGTCAAAATCGGTCAGCCCATGTTGACTTCACAGGAAGATTACATTACAGTCTGCCAGGCGCTGCTTGGTGAGATGCCCGCACTGGCAGCCGATGAAGCCTATGTTTATATGGGTCACGGAACCGAGCATGCCGTCAATGCAGCATACAGCCAGATTGAAAACACATTCCGCTTTTTAGACGCAGAGCGCGTTTATGTTGGTACGGTCGAAGGATTCCCGGCACTCGACTACGTACAAAAGCGCTTACGCGCACACAACATTCGTAAGGTCTGGCTTGCACCTTTTATGATTGTAGCGGGTGACCATGCCCAAAATGATCTGGCCGGAGAAGAAGAGGACAGCTGGAAATCTATTCTGACCGCAGAAGGATATGAAGTTGAAATCGTTCTGCGCGGACTTGGCACCATTCCCAGCATTGGTGAATTGTTCATTTCTCACTGTCAGGATGCACTGCGCGAAATCTGATAAAAAAATCCTTCCTGCATACACGCAGGAAGGATTTCTTGCTTTCAGGGTTTGAGTGCAACTTTAATGACATGGTCTCGTCTGGATTCAAACAGCTCATACGCTTCCATCGCCTTCGATAGGGGATATACATGCGTCAAGAGCGGTGTCACATCAATTTCACCGCGGGCAATATGCTCTAAAATAGCCGGACAGTCCGATGCATCTACGCCTCCTGTCTTGAAAACCAGATTTTTTCCATACATATCGGGCAGCGGCAGCATCTGAGCTTCATCATACATTGCAACAACACACACTACCGCATTCGGACGTGCTATCTTCCACGCAGTCTGAAATGTGTCTTTCACTCCTGCAACTTCTAAAACAATATCAGCCCCACGTCCATCGGTCAGGCTGTGCAGAAGGGAAGTCGGGTCTTCCTTGGTCGGATCAATCACAAAATCCGCTCCCATTTGTTTTGCCAGCTGTAAACGCTCGGTATCAGGATCTATAACAACAATATGTCCCGGGTGATAGAGGCGTACACATTGCAGCGTACACAAACCGGTCGGGCCTGCGCCCAGAATTGCAACTGTATCACCTGACTGAATTTCACTGATTTTTGCCGCCCAATATCCGGTCGCCAGTAAGTCTCCTGTAAATAGCACCTGCTCATCGGTCAAGCCATTGGGAATGTGATTTAGTCCATTCTGTGCAAACGGAACACGAACATAGGCTGCCTGTCCGCCGTCAATCCGGCATCCCAGCGCCCAACCGCCGTGCGGATCGGTACAATTATTGACCCAACCTCTTTGGCAGAAAAAGCACTCGCCGCAGAACGTTTCTACATTGACCGTAACACGGTCACCGACCGAAAATCCTGCAACCGCTGTGCCCAACTGATCGATTACGCCCACAATCTCATGTCCAACAATGGTTCCTGGCACTGCACGCGGTACACTGCCATGTTTAATGTGCAGATCGCTCGTACAAATTGACGCCAAAGTGACACGCACAATTGCGTCGGTCTCACTTTGCAGCTGAGGAACCGGTCGCTCTTCCAAACCGAATTTACCCGGTGCCTGAAATACAACTGCCTGCATGGTTTGCTGACTCATATCATAACCCTCCCATCTATATAACTCTATTATCACACACATGACGCGCAAAGGGAAGATTGTTATATTTTATTTACAATTTAGATGTACAATTTTATGGGAGAAATGATACAATAACATATAATGGTTTGCTCCATTCATATAGAAAGGAAATCAGGTGAGCAAAAATGGATTTTAATCGTAAAAACATGCAGCATCTCATGTTTTTGATTGCCTTCGGCATCATTTTATTTTTAGGTCTGCAAAACATCAGCGTATGGACGGGAACTATCAGCACCATATTTCGGTTTTTGATGCCCTTTTTGATTGGGTGTACCATCGCATTTATCATCAATGTACCAATGCGGGCAATCGAACATACGCTGTTCACAGATAAAGTCACAAGAAATCATTCTGTTCTTCGCAAATTACATCGCCCCATCAGCCTTCTGATCACACTCATGCTGATCGTTGGCATCATTACCCTGATGGTTTTCATTGTGGCACCTCAAATCGCAAACTCGATCGGCACACTCAGTGCATCTATGCCAGGATTTATTGCCCAAATTACAAAATGGGGAAATGATCTGATCGAACGCTATCCGGCAATCACCGATTATGTAAACAGTTCGATTGATACGCTGCGTCAAATCAACTGGACGGAACAGCTGCAAAATCTTCTGGATTTCCTCAAAAACGGTAATCTTTTGGATAATACGTTTTCTGTTGCATCTTCCATTATCGGCGGCATGACCAACGCAGTGATCGGATTGATCTTTGCATTTTATCTGCTGCTGCAAAAAGAAAAGCTTGCCGCACAGTGCAAAAAGATCATGTATGCCTGGTTCCCGGAGCATCCCGTAGATACTGCATTGGATATCCTGCGTCTGACCCAGCGGACATTCTCCAATTTTATTTCCGGTCAGTGTTTAGAAGCATGCATTCTGGGTATGCTGTTCTTCGTCTCCATGTCAATCTTCCATTTCCCCTATGCAGCTGTCACCAGCGTTGTCATCGCCTTCACGGCACTCATTCCGATTTTCGGCGCATTCTTTGGCTGCTTTATCGGTGCATTCCTCATTCTAATTGCCAATCCCATGCAGGCTTTGTGGTTTATCATCCTGTTTTTGGTTCTGCAGCAGATTGAAGGCAATCTCATCTATCCGCATGTTGTGGGAAGCTCGGTTGGTCTGCCGTCTATTTGGGTTCTGGTTGCCGTGACCACAGGTGCCAGCACCATGGGTATTCTGGGCATGCTGATCAATATTCCGCTGTTTTCAGTCATCTATGCACTCATTCGCCGCTATACCTACAATCGCTTGGCCAAGCGAAAAGTACCACAGGACAAGCTGCGGTGAGTTCTTGAACTTTCTGTGAAAAGATAATATGGGCTCTTGATTTTTATGTGCATTGGGATTATCATAATATCGTTAGCACTCGAAGTGTTAGAGTGCTAAACCCATTTATTTTATTTACATCACAGAGGTGTTTTTCATTATGGAAAAGAAACAGTTCCAAGCTGAGTCGAAAAGACTGCTCGATTTGATGATCCACTCGATCTATTCTCACAAGGATATTTTCCTGCGCGAGTTGATCTCGAATGCTTCGGACGCGACCGATAAGCTGTATTATCATGCAATGCAGCAGGGACAGACCGGTATCCTGCGCGATAATCTGCCCATTACTATTACCATTGATAAAGATACCCGTACACTGACCGTATCTGACCACGGCTGCGGCATGTCGGTTGCAGAGATGGAAGAAAATCTGGGTACCATCGCACACTCTGGTTCCTTGCAGTTTAAGCAGCAGAATGACAAGCAGGACGATATCGATATTATCGGTCAGTTTGGTGTCGGCTTCTACGCTGCATTCATGGTTGCATCCAAGGTCGAAGTCGTCTCCCGTGCACAGGGCGCTGATACTGCAAACCGCTGGGTTTCCGACGGTGCGGATGGATACACCATTGAACCCGCAGAGCGTGCTGAAGTGGGTACTGATATCATTCTGACCCTGATGCCGGACAGCGAAGGGGACAAGTACAGTGAGTTCCTCGAGCCCTACCGCATTCAGGAACTGGTAAAGAAGTATTCTGATTACATTCGTTATCCCATTCAGATGGAAATGCCGCGTTCGCGCCAGAAGGAAGGCTGCGATCCGGAAAAGCCGGAATGGGAAGAATACATGGAACTGACCACGCTCAACTCCATGATTCCGTTATGGCGCAAGTCCAAGTCCGAGTTGAAGGACGAGGACTATAACCAGTTCTACAAGCAGAAGTTCTTTGATTATCAGGACCCGATTCACCATATTCACATGTATACCGAGGGTTCGGTTACCTATCATGCGCTGCTGTATATCCCCAGCCATGCACCTATGAACTATTACACCAAGGACTACGAAAAGGGCTTGGCTCTGTACTCTAACGGTGTGCTGATTATGGACAAGTGTGCCGACCTGCTGCCTGATTACTTCAGCTTCGTTCGCGGCCTGGTTGACTCGGCCGACCTGTCGCTGAACATTTCCCGTGAGCTGCTTCAGCATGACCGTCATCTCAAGCTCATTGCAGGTGCGCTCGAAAAGAAGATCAAGAACGAGCTTGCATCTATGATGAAGAACAAGCGCGAGGACTACGAAAAGTTCTTCCAGGCCTTTGGCTTGCAGCTCAAGTACGGTGCATACATGGATTATGGCATGCACAAGGATTTGCTCCAGGATCTTCTGATGTATCATACTGCGGATTCGGATAAAATGCTGTCTCTGGCAGAGTACACCGAGCAGATGAAGGAAGAGCAGAAGTATATTTATTACGCATGCGGCGAAACCAAGGCAAAGATCGAGCTGCTGCCGCAGATGGAGCGTCTGCGCGACAAGGGATATCAGGTTCTGTGCCTGACCGACAGCATTGATGAGTTCTGCATGAAGATGATGCACGACTATCAGGGCAAGGAATTCAAGTCCATTTCTGACGATGATCTGGATCTGGAAACTCAGGACGAGAAGGAAGAGATTGAAACCCTGACCAAGGAGTATCAGTCTGTTCTGGATACGATGAAGCAGGCACTCGGCGAAAAGGTCACTGCCGTTCAGTTCACCAGCCGTCTGAAGAGCCATCCCTGCTGTCTGACCACCAAGGGTATGCTTTCTCTGGAAATGGAAAAGGTGCTCAATCAGCAGCCGGGTCAGGAGAAAATCCATGCAGAACGTGTTCTGGAACTCAATGCAGAGCATCCGATCTTCCAGAAGCTTAAGACCGCTAACCAGGATACGCTGGCAAAATACGCTGCTGTTCTGTACGCACAGGCACAGCTGATTGAAGGCCTGCCGCTGGAAGACCCGGTAGCTTACGCAAATACCGTCTGCGAACTGTTGGTATAATCACAATTCACGAGAGGTTAGGGACAGGAATTGGATGAGATGAATCAAAAATTACTTTTTATCATAAATCCGCACGCCGGAAAAGGTGCCATCCAAAATTCCGCACTGGGCTGTATCGATATCTTCGTAAAAGCCGGGTTCGACGTTACGGTATACACGACCCAAAAGCCTCTGGACGCTACCAATATTGTCATAGAGCGCGCTGCACAATTTGACCGCATTGTGTGTGCCGGTGGAGATGGAACACTCAACGAAGTTGTGACCGGTCTTCTGCAGCACACCGACCGTATCCCGCTGGGCTATATCCCAGCGGGCACGGTAAATGACTTTGCTTCCAGCTTGGGTATTCCCAAACATCCGTTGGAAGCCGCACAAATTGCTGCTACCGGCGTGATACAGCAAGTCGATATTGGCCGCTTTGCTGACCGCAACTTTTGCTATATTGCAGCGTTCGGAGCCTTTACCAACGTATCCTATACCACACCGCAAGCACAAAAAAATCTGCTTGGACGAACCGCATATATTTTGGAAGGCATCAAGTCCCTGCCGCATTTAAAACCCTACCATATTCGAATCGAGACCTCATGTGGACAGAGTCTGGAAGATGAACTCATCTATGGTATGGTCTCCAACGCCACATCCATCGGTGGATTTAAAGAACTCACGCCACACGATGTCCGCATGGATGACGGACTATTTGAGGTTGTATTGATTCGTCAGCCCAAAAATCCGCTGGATTGGCAGACTATCTTTAATGAACTGATGCAATCAAAAGGGGATTCCAAATTCCTCTTGCGCTGTAAGGCATCCAAACTCCAGATCTTCTCTGACGAAGAGATTTCCTGGACACTGGACGGAGAATTTGGTGGAACGACCAAAAAAGTGGAAATTTCCAACAATTACCGTGCTTTAAGCATTTTAACTGCTCCCAAAACCGTAAGATCGACTGATTGAACAATCAATCAGTCGATTTTTCTGATTTCATCACGCTTGCAGTTTGCATTTTTGTTTGTTATACTATCGCTATACTTTTAAAAATATAACGAATGAAGGGGCGCGATTTTCCATGAAAAAAAGATTGGCAGTACTGTGTCTTGCAGCGATGACTTTAACCGCTTGCGGCAATAGCAATACGCAGACAGATGATGCTTCGAATGCTGCAGCATCGACCGATCCCACCGAAGTAACCGTATTCGCAGCCGCATCTCTCACAGAATCGCTGAATCAAATTAAGGAAGTCTATGAGTCCGAACATCCAGAAGTAGAGCTGGTATATAATTTTGATTCCTCCGGTACGTTGCAGACTCAAATCGAAGAGGGCGCCGTCTGTGATCTGTTCATCTCCGCTGGTCAAAAGCAGATGGATGGTCTGGGTGATCTGGTCAAGAGTGACTCTCGTGTAGATCTGCTTGAAAATACCGTTGTTCTGGTTGCGCCCAAGGGTGCAGAAAACGCACCCGCTTCGTTTGAAGATCTGGCAAATGTATCTTCCATCGCACTGGGCAACTCTGATGTTCCGGTTGGACAGTATTCCGAAGAAATCTTAAAGTATATGGGACTGTGGGACGGCCTGAATGCAGACGGCAAGATCACGTTCGGTTCCAATGTAAAGGAAGTTACCTCGCAGGTTGCAGCAGCGGCTGTTGACTGCGGTATTGTCTATCGCACCGATGCTGCCAGCGAACCGGAAATTGAGGTCGTTGCAACTGCACCGGCGGAGTCTTATTCTCCGGCTATCTATCCTGCCGCCGTTCTGACTAATGCCGCACAGGCAGAAGAGGCACAGGAATTTCTGGATTACCTCAAGACCGATAAGGCAATGGATGTATTTGCATCGGTCGGTTTCTCGCGTCCGGACGAGGCTTAACACCGTCATCATAAAATAGGGGGAGTGTTCCTTGGATTGGTTTCCATTATGGAACTCGCTGCGCATCGCCGCAGCAGCAACTGTCATCACATTTTTTCTTGGCATTTTTGCCGCGTATCTGGTTTGTCATCTGCCGCGCAGTGTAAAGGGAATCTGTGATGTCATTCTGACCATTCCAATGGTTTTACCGCCTACTGTCGTCGGTTTTTTCTTGCTCCGGCTGCTTGGTCCGAAGGGTGTCATTGGTTCGCCACTTTTGGAATGGTTTGATCTTCGAATCATTATGACCTGGCAAGCTGCTATTTTCGCAGTCATCATCGTCACGTTTCCGCTTATGTATCGAACGACGCGCGGTGCGTTTGAAAGCTTTGACCCCAATATTCTGGATGCCGCGCGCACCCTTGGATTATCCGGCCGATATATCTTCTGGCGAATTTTACTGCCGGGATGCAAACAAGGGGTATTTGCTGGCATGATTTTAGCATTTGCACGCGGACTGGGTGAGTATGGCGCAACCAGCATGGTCTCCGGATACACGCCCGGTCGTACGGCGACCATTTCCACGACCGTATATCAGCTATGGCGCGAGGGAAATACCGATCTCGCATATCGCTGGGTATTTGTCAATCTGGCCATCTCATTTTGCGTACTTATGGCCGTGAATCTCATGGAACGCAAACGGAGGAAGCCATAATGTCAATCTTTGTCGATATCGAAAAAAACTTAGACGGCTTTCGGTTAAATATGCAGCTCGAAGCCGATAACATCCCGATTGCCTTGCTGGGCGCTTCTGGCAGCGGCAAATCCATGACGCTACGCTGTATCGCAGGTGTGGAAAAACCTGATCGTGGAAAAATCGTAATCGACGGGCAATGTGTATTTGACAGTGAGAAAAAAATCAATCTTCCGCCACAAGAACGCGGTACCGGATTGCTTTTCCAAAATTATGCGCTGTTTCCCACCATGACCGTACGACAAAATATTATGTGCGGTGCACGCAGAAGTCGAAAATACACCTGTGTGGATGCGCTGATTCAGCAGTTCGGGCTGGAAAAATTGGACAAACGTCTGCCAAGTGAACTATCCGGCGGACAACAGCAGCGGGTTGCACTCGCTCGCATTCTGGCCAGTCAACCACGCATTTTGATGTTAGATGAGCCCTTTTCCGCTCTGGATGCCTTTCTGCGCTGGCAAGTCGAGCAGCAAATGTCTGAGGTCATCGAGTCTTTCCCAGGTACCACCATTCTGGTATCACATAACAGGGAAGAGGCCTATCGGTTGTGTCAAAAGATTGCAGTTGTGCAGGATGGAAAGACACATGGGCTGCGCGAAAAACGCGAGCTGTTTTGTCATCCCAAAACGCAAGCAGAGGCACATCTGGTTGGTATGGAAAACGTGCTGGATGCACAACAGCAGAGCGATGGCACAATTTATATCCCAGCCTGGAATGTCTCGTTCACACCGCAGAATACAGTGCCAAACGTTCGCGCGGTCTCTGTCTCTGCACATGCTTTTACTTTGGAAGAGCCGCCATCAGACTACCTGACGGTGAACGGTTGTATCACACGCATTATGCACGGGCCTACAGATGCCATCGTTTTAATAACCCCACAACAGGGAAGTGGCGTCTTACACTGGCGTACCTGTAACACTTCACTGCAAAGAGATCAATCCATCCGGCTATATCTGCCACTGGATCAAATTCATTTGCTCACTGAATAAAATGCGATGTATTGCAAAAGGCCACCATACAGTTTTCTGCTGTGTGATGGCCTTTTTTCTGATGTTTTCGCTTTTGAATCGCAAAAACGATCAGGATAGATCAATTCACAACCTCAAAATATGGTTATGAATTCACCTACATCTACATAATTATATTAGATTTGACACCTTTCTCTGTATCAGCGGTTGGTGCAAAAACTCATGCAGTCAATGCACTGCTGCGTGCAGGGATTGGCTTCATGCGTACCGATCGTGATATGATCAAGCGCGCAGTAGTCTGCACCATTTGCATGATTTGCACACTGTTTCACAGTACAACGAATTGCTTTGTTCTCCATATTGGATTACCTCCTTGAAAACTTTATAAAAAGTATGTGTGAAATTGCTATACCATATACATCATGTCTCGGAAAAATTAAATTTCCGCATTGACAAAAATTGTATAAATGGGTATACTATAAACAATAATAATTCTTGTTCGAATGAGAAAGGAGACTTATTATGGCAAACTTAAAGGGAACAAAGACGGAAGCAAACCTGATGGCGGCATTCGCGGGTGAATCCCAAGCACGCAACAAGTACACCTACTACGCTTCCAAGGCGAAGAAGGATGGCTACGAGCAGATCGCACAGCTGTTCCTGGAAACTGCAAACAATGAAAAGGAGCATGCAAAGATCTGGTTCAAGCTTCTGCACGATGGCATTCCTTCTACGGTTGAAAACCTCAAGGATGCAGCTGACGGCGAGAACTACGAATGGACCGACATGTACGCAACCTTTGCAAAGGAAGCTCGTGAAGAAGGCTTCGACGATATCGCATTCCTGTTTGAGCAGGTTGGTGAGATCGAGAAGGAACACGAAGCACGCTACCGCAAGCTGCTCGCTAACATTGAGAGCGGTCTGGTCTTCTCTCGTGATGGCGACATGATCTGGCAGTGCTCGAACTGCGGCCATATCGTTGTTGGCAAGCAGGCTCCGGAAGTATGCCCGGTTTGCGCTCATCCCAAGGCTTATTTCCAGATCAAGGCTGAAAACTATTAAAAAATACTCCGCGTCCAAAGTTTTTCTGCGGACAAGGAAAATATCTTTTTTCGACATCGAAGCAGCGTAGGTTCCTGAGATGAAGTAAAATTCTGGTAGAAATCACAGCGCCCTGTCATCTATGTCACAGGGCGCTTTTATTATGCAAAAAGTGAGGAACTTCGATGGAAAACCGTATGGCAATTTTAGGCATCTTTATCCATGATATCGAGCAGAGCGAGCAGGTCAATGCATTGCTGCACACCTATGGTCAATATATCATTGGCCGTTTGGGAATTCCGCATCGTGATCGGGAAGTATCCGTCATCTGCGTTGTTTTGGACGCTCCAAACGATATCATCAGTGCATTGGCCGGAAAGCTGGGCCGCCTGCCCGGTGTACAGGCCAAAGCACAATACGGGAAATAAACTTGCTGATTTTTTATTTCTTAGGAGGGTAATATACACATGAAGAAACGTTTGCTTGCACTGGCTGCATTTTTGGCCCTGACGCTGGCTGGATGCGGACAATCCGCACAGCCCCAGCAAGAGGAGGCTTCCACGCCGCCTGCGACAACCGAAGCTACCGAAACCGAAGTTACGGCCGGATACGAAGACGGTCTGGTTACTCAGGTTGCTTCGCTGAAGGGTCCGACTTCTATGGGTCTGTCTGCACTGATGACGTCTGAAAATGAACACTACGAATTCAACATCTACGCAGCCGCAGACGAGATCGTCCCGCTGGTTGTAAAGGGTGAGGTTGATATCGCTCTGGTTCCTGCAAATCTGGCTGCAACGCTGTACCAGAAAACCAATGGCGCAATTGAAGTTGCAAACATCAATACCCTGAGCGTTCTGCAGGTTGTAACTCCCGGTGACGTGGAAATGAGTGACCTGACTGCACTTAAGGGTAAGACCATCTATATGACCGGCAAGGGTACCACACCGGAGGCTTCTCTGCGCTATCTGGTCGAAAAGAATGGTATGAGCTGGGATGACATGACCGTAGAGTTTAAGACCGAAGCAACCGAAGTTGTCTCTGCGCTGCAGACCGATCCGACTGCATTCGCGGTACTGCCCGAGCCGTTTGCAACGGTTGCTATTCAGCAGCTGGACAACAGACATATTGCACTCAGCCTGGGCGATGAGTGGGATCGTGTATCCGACAACGGCAGCCAGCTTGTGACTGGCGTCACCATCGTGCGCAAGGAGTTTGCAGAGGCACATCCGGCTGCAATGCTTCAGTTTGCAGCAGATGCCGCGGAGTCGGTCGCATACGTCAACGGCCATCCCGAGGACGCTGCAACCAAGATTGAATCGCTTGATATTGTCAAGGCTCCGATTGCCAAGCTGGCAATTCCGCGCTGCAATCTGGTCTGCATGACCGGCGAAGAAATGCGCACTGCACTTTCCGGATATCTCGATGCACTTTACACCTTTGATCCGCAGATGATCGGTGGAAAGCTGCCGGATGATGCATTCTATGGCGCATAAACATGTATTGGTAAGACTGACCGTCATCCTTTTTTGGGTGACGGTCTGGTCTGTTTTAGCCGCTTATTTACCGGATGTACTCTTTGCCGGTCCGCTCGATACGCTGCGCTGCTTACTGCGGCAGATCCAAACGACAACATTTTGGATGTCCATTCTGCACTCGCTGTGTAAAATCACAATCGGCTTTGTTCTGGCGTTTCTCTTTGGCGCAATGCTGGCAATTGCAGGCTACTACATCCGTCCCATCGGCATCTTACTGGAACCTGCCATTCAAATCATGAAGACCGTTCCTGTTGCATGCTTTATTGTTGTCGCTCTCATCTGGCTTTCATCGGCACACATCTCCGTTTTAGTCGCTTTTTTTGTTGTTTTTCCCGCAGTTTATATCAATCTCATGCAGGGATTACAGCAGGTTGATCGTTCACTACTCGAAATGGCACAGGTCTTTCGTGTACCGCGTCGAAAGAAAATCAAAGCGCTGTATCTGCCGCAAGTCATGCCGTATTTACTCTCCAGCTGCCGTCTGGGTGTGGGCATGGCATGGAAAGCAGGAATTGCCGGTGAAATCATTGGCCTGCCCGATCTATCCATCGGAGATCAGCTCTATCTAGCCAAACTATATCTCAACACAGACGAATTGTTTGCTTGGACAATTGTAATCATCTGCATCAGTCTGTTGTGTGAAAAAATCGTCGTTCGAATACTTCGCAGCGCAGAAACACGCTGGCAGGGAGGACTCGCATGGAAATCCGATTTGAACAAGTAAGCAAGCGTTTTGGCCGAAAAATGGTCTTGGACCATATCGATTGGGAAATCCATGACCATGAGATCTGGCGCATTGAAGGTGCCTCCGGTCTGGGAAAAACCACATTGCTGCGCCTCCTGATGGGACTAGAGCGTCCGTCTTCCGGCCAGATCATCACAAGTGAGTCGGTTCGCTTTGCACCAGTCTTTCAAGAGAATCGACTATTGCCCATGCAAAATGCAATCGAGAATGTTCGCTTTGTTTGTGATCTGGATACAGAACAAATACGCAGTCTATTATGCGAACTCATCGCACCTGAGGACTGTGAGCAGCCTGTCGGCACCCTGAGCGGCGGTATGCAGCGTCGCGTCGCCATCGCACGCGCGCTTGCCGTTCCTGCCGACATCCTTGTCCTCGACGAACCCTTCACCGGACTGGATGAGACAAATATTGCCCGCACAGCACAATGCATCCTAAAACATGCTGCAGATAAAACGATCATCCTGTCTTCGCATGTTGAGGTCAATGTTTTTCCGCAGGCAAAGTACTTGCGTCTCGGATAAAATCCCGTTATAATAAGCTCACGAATATCATTTGACTACGGAAAGGGCGCTATCTATGCAAAAGGGCGAAAAGAACAAGCTCAAACTGTTGCTGATCGGCATTCAGGCTCGACTCAAACAAAATCGCGATTATTTCGTTTCTGCCGAATTTATCTTCAAATCCGGCAATAAAAAATTTAAAGCTGCGCTGAAGGCTGGCGAAGAAAACGATTATTTGCTGGTCTTTCAGGGAACCGAACGTCCGATTGACGCGGAGGAAGTGGTCTCCTTCTTTGACAAGCAAACCGAGCTGTATGACGACAGCACGCTTGTATATACCGAACGCGGTACCGTTATTACCATTACGGTCAATGCAAAGGGTGTATCTATGAAGCAGACCGAGCAGCAAGCTGCTCCGCAGGATGCCGCAGCCGTCAATAATCCGCTGCTCGACCACAGCCGAAAGTATCTGATTCAGGCTGATAAGGCTGCACCGCTGCTGCGTGAGATCGGCATTCTGACTGCGGACGGCAAAATCAAAAACGACATGATCCGAAAGTACAATCAGATCGATCACTATGTCGAATTGGTTGCCCCCATGTTCGAGCAGGATGACAGTGAGGAAATTTTGCTGCTTGACTGTGCCTGCGGTAAGTCGTATCTGTCCTTTGTCATGAACTATTACCTGCGTGATGTGCTGCGCCGTCGCTGCCGCATCATCGGCATCGATATCAACCCGCACGTTGTATCGGAAAGCCAGAAGATGGCCAAGCGTCTGGGCTATCACAATATGGAATTCATTGCTGCCGATCTTCGCACCTATCAGCCGCCCAAGCAGGTAACTGCCGTCATCTCTCTGCACGCATGTGACATCGCGACCGACCTTGCACTCGGAACTGCAATCCGTGCCCAGGCAAAATACATTGCTTGCGTTCCTTGCTGTCACAAAGAGCTGCTTGACCAGTATCATATTCCCGGGCTGGAGCCACTGACCAAGTTTGGTGTGTTCAAAGCCAGATTCAATGACGTACTGACCGATAGTATGCGTGCATTGAAGCTGGAAGCCGAGGGCTACAAGGTATCCGTTGTAGAATACATTTCTCCGCTGGATACCCCGAAAAACCTGCTGATCCGCGCCACGCGAACCAATCGAGAAAATCCCAAGGCAAAGGCAGAATACGACAGCGTGCGTGCGCTGCTTGGCACCACTTCAGAACTGGATCGTCGCTGCGAAGCTAATAACGCCGATTTCTTTATCACAGATGAAGATTTAATCTGATTTAAGACTTATTTTATAAGCTCTGGAATATTCCGGAGCTTATTTTTTTGCAGCATAGCAAAGAAAGAGGCAGGCGCAGATGCGCCCACCTCTTTGACTTGGAAACTGTTTAGTTGCCGCAGCCACAGCCGCTGCGATTGGTATTGGATGCCGCAGAGCCACATCCACAGCTGCCGCTGCGCGTGTTGGAGTTTGCGTTCGAGCTGCCACACGAAGACGTACCACAGGTAGAGGTACTGCGAGAAGTGTTGCAGCCACAGCCACTGGACTCACGACGCGGCGGGAAGAATTCGTCAACCGGGAAATCAAAGCGAGAGAATACATCGCAGGGATCTTCCGAGCGATCGCCGCCGATATTTTCACAGCAGTCCTTCTCCGGCATGCAGATATCAAATGCCGGCATGAGCAGCTGAATATCGCGTTCCAGCTTGATAATCGAGAACTGTCCAATGGTGACACGCAGCTGATTGCTTGCAGAATCAAGGGACAGGTCACGTCCGGCAAAGCAGCCGCAAATTGCACGCGGAACTTCACGCAGCTCGCCGCAAGTGCATGCGCATGCACACGGCTGGGTGGGATAAACCACGCGTGTTTCGAGCAGAATCGGCTCTACCGTCTCCAGCACTGCCGTCGGCAGGTTGGTGTTGCGTGCAAGCTGTACATCATCACCATCCGCTACAAACTGCGAGGAGAAGATGTGCGCACCGCCTTCGCTGCCAAACAGCATGCAGCGCTTATCATAGACAGCCAGACCTTCCAGAATACGCGGGCAGCCGATACCGGTGCATGCTTCAACCGATACCTTATAGAAGAATCGAATGTCTACGCTGTAAAAACCGCGGCGGAATGCAACGGGCTCCACATCCATCACAGCCGAGAGCAGCTCTGCACATCTCGGCTTCACCGTGACCGCATTGCCCTCGATAAAGCACTGATCTTCAGTCGGCAGATAGACGCGCAGATCGCGCATGCAATCACGGCTCCGGCACTGATCATAGACCTTCTTAGTGTGAACACAAACAGCCTCTCGGAAACTGGCAGCACCGCTCAGGGGACCAGGACACATTTTTTCAGCCATAACAAAAACCTCCGTATGGAATGAATTAGAAGAAAACCTTCTATTTCAAACTATGCGGAGGTTCATATTACGTTACAGTGTTTGGAGGAAATCGCGTATTCTGCTGCACGCCTCACGCAGATGCGCCATGGAATACGAATAGGAAATACGTACATGGCCTGCACCGCTCTCGCCAAACGCATCGCCCGGAATTACTGCGACATGCTGCTCCTGCAGCAGACGATTGCAGAATTCTTCTGATGTCAAACCGGTCGATTTGATGGAAGGGAAGACATAGAACGCGCCATGCGGCTCAAAGCATTCCAGACCCATACTGCGCAGCTCGCTGACCAGAAAACGGCGACGAATATCATACTGACTGCGCATGTGGATAATATCATCATCACCGGTACGAATCGCTTCAATACCCGCAAACTGTGCCGTCGTCGGCGCACACATAATACCGAACTGGTGGATCTTGCAGATCGATTTCATCAATTCTCTCGGGCCCATTGCCCAGCCCAAACGCCAGCCGGTCATCGCATAAGATTTCGAGAAGCCGTCAATTACAATGGTACGTTCACGCATACCATCGATCTGTGCAATGCTTACATGCTCGCCCTGATAGGTCAGCATACAGTAAATCTCATCTGAAAGCACAACAATATTGGTATCTCGGAGCACGTCTGCAATTGCTTCCAGCTCCTTGCGGTTCATGATCGCACCGGTCGGATTGTTGGGGTAGGGCAGAATGAGCGCCTTGGTCTTGGGCGTAATCGCGGCGCGCAGGCGCTCGGGTGTCAACTTGAAGCCTTCTTCCGCAACGGTCGGAATCGCAACCGGTACACCGCCTGCCAAAGTCGTCAAGGGCGTATAGCACACGAAACTAGGCTCCGGAATCAAAACCTCGTCTCCCAGAGAAACGATTGCACGCAGAGCATTATCGATTGCCTCACTGCCGCCGACCGTCACGACGATCTCATCATGCGGGTCATAAAACAGGTCATATCTACGCAGCGCCAGTCCCGCAATCTCATCACGCAGCTGCTGAAGGCCCCAGTTTGAAGTATAGAAAGTTCGTCCTTTTTCCAGCGAAGCAATGCCTGCGCGGCGTACCTGCCACGGTGTTTCAAAATCAGGCTCACCAACGCCAAGCGAAATGACATCCTTCATCGTAGATGCCAAATCAAAAAACTTTCGAATGCCCGACGGTTTGACCGCCTGCACCCGCTCGGAAAGCACTTTGGAATAATCGATCATATTACATCATTACCTCCCGACTATCAACTTCGCTCGGGTCAAAGGTCACTCCCTGTTCCTTGTATTTTTTCAGGATGAAATGGGTACCGGTAGACAGCACATTCTCCATCGGTGCCAGCTGTTCGGATACAAAGCGTGCAACTTCACGCATGGTACGTCCGGAAATGATGACCGTCAGGTCAAAACCACCCGACATCAGATACACACTCTCAACCTGATGGTGCGAATAAATCTGACGCGCGATCTCATCAAAGCCCATGCCCTTCTGGGGCGTGATCTTAACCTCAATCAGTGCCGTGACCTGTTCACGCTCGGTCTTATCCCAGTCGATGACCGTCTTATATCCTAAAATCGTATTATTCTTTTCCAAGTCTCGCAGGATGGCTTTGACATCCGCAAGATCCATCTGCGCCATATCTGCCAGCTGTTCCGGAGTCAGACGTGCGTCTTGTTCGAGCATCGTTAAAATCTTTTCATGTTCATTCATTGTCAGGATACCTCCCAATTATGTCAAAGTAGGGAAGCGGACAGCCGCTTAATAGTGCTATTATACTCCATTTTTTCGCAAAAGGAAACCAAGGATTTTTAAATTCTATTGCGTTTCTATTGCAAAGAGGATAAAATGAGTATAGGTATTTTGAAGGAGTGCTTCCCTAGATGGAATTTACAGGATTTTGTCCGCAAGGACTAGACCTATTGATTGAAAATCGCATGATGGATTCGCCCGATTTTTATGAGGCGCATAAAGCAGACATTAAGCGCCTGGCAATCGAACCTTTCTATGCGTTATGTGAACGGATGCGGGAGGATATGCTCCTGATTGATCCACTATTCGTGACTGCCCCTTCCCGTATGGTTTCCCGTGTGCGTCGAGATACGCGATACACCAAAGATAAAACACTCTATCGCGCTAATTTGTGGCTGTTTTTCCGCCGTCCGCGCGCACAGTTTGAGGAAGTTCCTTTTTATTATATGGAACTTGGGCCTGATTTTTGGCGCTACGGCTGTTGGGGTGGCTTCGGACGAGGCGAAATGGCAGAAGCGCGCGATATGATTCTGCGAGAGGACAAGCTGTTTTTAGATGCTTACCGTGCAGTGCAAGCTATACCTGAAATGCACCTATCCGGAGAATTATACAAACGTCCCAAGCATCCCGAGGCAAAGGAGATTTATCAGCCGTGGCTGAACCGCAAGCAGCTGGGGATTGATTTTGAAGAAACGCAGAATTTTGACCCGGTGTTTGACGGCAGCTTTGTTCCTCTGATGCTCGAGCGTTTTGCCAAATTGGCTCCGTTCTATCATTTTCTCTGCACACTGCGTGATCGCGCGAAGATTGGACAGGGGGGACGTGCATGAGATATGTCGCAATGGACTTTGAGACAGGCAACAGCTATTATACCAGTGCCTGTTCCATCGGATTGGCTTACTATGAAGACGATCAACTGGTGGGAACCGAAACATTCCTAATCCGTCCGCCTGATTCCGTAGGTAAGTTTCATTGGTATAATGTCAAAATTCATGGTATCAAACGCTCTCATGTAAAAGATCAGCCGACCTTTGACGAAATTTGGCGTAAAATCCAAGACAAGGTTGATGGCAGTGTCATTGTTTGTCACAATGCGGTCTTTGATACCGAAGTATTATGCCGCTGTCTGGAGTTTTACAACATTCCACTCCCGACCTGTCAGTATATCTGTACGGTCAAGGTTTCTCAAAAAGTATGGCCTGATTTAGAAAACCACAAACTAAACACCGTTGCAGATGCTTTAGGCATTACGCTGAACCATCACGAAGCTGGTTCTGACGCACATGCCTGTGGGGAAATTTTACAATGTGCCCTGCGCGAAACACACTGTGCCGACGCGCAGGCTTTGGCGGAACATCTTGATATGCAGCTCGGTGTGATTTCACCCGCAGGGCGGCGACAGTGTTCCTCTGCAAAGAAGTCCGGGACTGAGAGAAAATCACATACCGGCAGGCATCGAAAAACCGCGTCCAATGCGGTACAAGGGAAAGGGGAAGATCAATGATGCAATCGATCACCTGTAAAAAATGCTGTGAAAAGGTAAATTTCCTGGTGAAATATTTACTGGCTCGCGCACGTACCTTCAGCATTCTGGATTTCGCAATCTTCAAAACTTGTTTGGTTTGCTTCGGCGCTTTTATCGCCACAGTATTCTCCAAACAGGCAAAAAAATTCAAGTTCTTGTTTTTCATCGGCTTTCTTGCATCTTGGGTCTATCTGATCTGGCGACTCTTTTTCCAAGATGACACCACAAATCAGAACTAATAAGGAGTACCTAAGTTATATTTCATGAAAAGTCCATTTCAAAATCAATATTTCCGTGTTGCTGTCTCTGCATGGCTTGTTATTGTAATGAGCATTTTATGCTTCTTTACATTTTATAAGCTTGATACAATCAAAGAAATCCTCGGACAGCTGTCTTCTATTTTACGACCGTTTACGTTCGGATTCGTTGTCGCCTATCTGCTGCTTCCTATTTTTAACACGCTCGTGCGTAAGACCAATCCTTGGTTTTCACGTGTCATTCGCAATCCCAAAAAGGCAAAAAGTTTCAACAAACTGTTCTGCAGCTTGATCAGCGTCACGTTCTTCCTGCTCATTGTTGTGGCATTGCTCTCGATGGTACTCCCGCAGCTGGCAGAGAGCGTTATGGGTCTGTTGGAGAAACTGCCCGAATACCTCAACCGCACCGAAGAATGGCTGACCGTACACCTGTTTTCCAACAATCCCATTCTTGAAGGAAATGTGCAGCAATTATATGCTTCTGTTTCTTCTTCTCTCATGGAGTGGGCAAACACCCAGTTGGTACCTCAGCTGTTAGAGGTCATGCGAGGAAATTTTGTGGGAAGCTTTGTATCCAACACCATTTCTTTCCTCAAAACAGTATTGGTTGGTTTTATCAGTGCTGTTTACATGCTCAACAGCAAGGATACCTTCTCTGCGCAGGGTAAGAAACTCATTTACAGCATGTTCCATACCGATACCGCAAACGTGATTCTGGAAAATATCCGTTTCGTCCACAAGGTCTTTGGCGGATTTATTACGGGTAAATTGCTGGATTCTCTGATCATCGGTTTGATTACATTCTTTGCAATGTCTATTCTGCAAATGCCGTATGTTCTGCTGATCAGTGTCATTATTGGTGTGACCAATATCATTCCGTTCTTTGGTCCCTTCATTGGTGCCATTCCCAGCACGCTGCTGATCATTCTGGTCAGCCCGCTTCAGGGTGTATATTTTGTTATCTTCATCCTCATCCTGCAGCAGTTCGACGGAAATATCCTCGGTCCCAAGATCTTGGGTGACTCTACCGGTCTGGCTAGTTTCTGGGTTATGTTTGCCATTCTGCTGTTTGGCGGTATGTTTGGTTTTGCCGGTATGGTCGTTGGTGTCCCGCTGTTTGCTGTTATTTACAGCGCAGTTTCCGGACTGGTCAACCGTTCTCTCGGAAAAAAGAAGCTGTCTGTCCAAACGGCTGACTATATTACCCTCGATCATATTGATGCGGAAAGCGGCGAAATGATTCCGATTACTAAGGATACCATAGCGCCTACCGCGGTAAAACTGGAGCGTTTCAAGCGCCGCAAGCCCTCTGAACACGACGATACTAAAAAGTAATTGTGCAAAAAGCCCTCTGTTAAGTCACCCTCACGCTGGAACTTTCAGAGGGCTTATCTTATAAAAATGTTTCATGATGGCTGTCATTTCCAACTTTTCCGCGCGTTCGCGATTGTTCGTAATGCAGATTGCAAAACGTAATGCCGATCAAGGCGGAAAATTTAGATGATTTTTTTGCAAACTTTTGCACACAGTTATTGAGATTTATGCACAAGTTGGTGTATAATATGAGAAGAGAGTTCTAAGGAGGTTATTGGAACTATGTTAGAAAATCTGATTGCAACCCTGAAAGCTGATCCGCGTACTATCGTTTTCACCGAAGGTCCGGATCCTCGTATCCTGGAAGCTGCTTCCCGCCTGAAGAAGGACGGCATCCTGACTTCCATCCTGATCGGTAATGTCGACGAAGTCAAGGCTGCTGCTGAGAAGTGCGGCTTCGACATCGAGGGCATCGAGATTATCGATCCTGCAACCTATCCGGAAATGGACGCTATGGTCGCAAAGATGGTAGAGCTGCGCAAGGGCAAGATGAGCGAAGAGGACTGCCGCAAGGCTCTGTCCAAGGGCAACTACTTCGGCACCATGCTGGTTAAGATGGGCAAGGCTGACGCTCTGCTGGGCGGCGCAACCTACTCGACCGCTGATACCGTTCGTCCGGCTCTGCAGATCATCAAGACCAAGCCGGGCAACAAGATCGTTTCTTCCTGCTTCATTCTGCACCGTCCTGCTAAGGATGGCGGCGATGAGAAGTACGCAATGGGCGACTGCGCAATCAACATCAATCCGGGTGAGGATGATCTGGTTGAAATCGCAATCGAGACCGCTCGCACTGCAAAGGCATTCGGCATCGATCCCAAGGTCGCTATGCTGTCTTACTCGACTCTGGGCTCCGGTAAGGGCGATACCGTTGACATGATGCGCAATGCAACTGCTAAGGTCAAGGAAGCTGCTCCGGATCTGGCTGTCGACGGCGAGCTGCAGTTCGACGCTGCTTTCTCTCCGGTCGTTGCTCAGACCAAGTGCAAGGGTTCTCCGGTTGCTGGCCAGGCAAACACCTTCATCTTCCCGGACATCAACGCTGGTAACATCGGCTACAAGATCGCTCAGCGTCTGGGCGGCTTTGAGGCATTTGGCCCCATTCTCCAGGGTCTGAACGCTCCGATCAACGATCTGTCTCGTGGCTGCAACGCAGAAGAAGTCTACAAGATGGCTATTATCACTGCCGGCCTGAAGTAAGTTTCAGGGGTGTAGGAATCCATCCTATCGCAATCAATACATAAAAAACGCCTCCTGCTCGGCGGGTTTTCCGCTCCAGGAGGCGTTTCTCTTTGCTTATCGATTGATAACCTGAACCTGCATGCCCTGCATCACATCCAGCGTTTTTTCATGCAAAGCAGGGTCAAAACTTGCGCACAACGACGCGTCTACAATGATTTGTGCCTCCGGCCATGCAGCCTGCAGCGTACATACATTTGCCATGACGCACATATTGCTTACCAATCCGACCAGCAAAATTTCATCCAGATCACCGATCTCTTTTTTGAGTGCAACCAATGTCTCCGGCGCAATGCCGAAGGTCGTTTTGCAAACCGGATGCAAGAGACCAGTACAACACGTGCCGCTGATGAGCTCCTGTGTCTTTCCGTACAATCTCCAGCCCTCGGTATCCGGCTGGCAGTGGGGAATAGGCAGGGTTCGTCCTTCTCGGGTCTGTAAATAGTTCTCCCCATGTGTATCATAGGTCACCAGAACCGGATCGCCCATAGCCAGATATTCCTGTGCACGCTGGGCGATTCCCTCATCTAATTTCTCCGCACCCGAAAAGCCCAAACTTCCGCAAACAAAATCGTTTTGATAGTCAATAATCGCAAGCAATCGCTTTTTTCCCATCGCAACTGCCTCCTTTCTGTGTAAATTTTATCACATTTACAGAACTGACACAATTCTTTTCAAACTTTCAGCAATGCACGCTCATCTGGAATTTACAAAAAGTTCAAAGTTGAAAGTTTGCATCCCTGGAATCCCACGTAGTATGATATACAATAAGGGAGGGTCGTAATTGAAAATTATTGCATTTCATGCTTCACGTGCTGCAACACCCAAACGACGCAGGAGACGCAGAAGAAATTATCGTCCACTGCTGGTACTAGCTATTTTTTTGCTGATTGTATGCGCAATCGGCTTTGCAATTCACCAAGTTTTCTCTCAAACAGATACTGATGAAAACGGATATCCCATTACATACGTTGGCAGCTTGCCGGTTCACGAACATTTTGTCTCCGAAGACGCAATCGGTCGTCCTGGCGGAACACGTGAGATCGAATACGTTGTCATCCACGAAACCGACAACTTTGCTGCCGGAGCCAATGCCGCAAGGCATGATGCGTTTATTCAGGAAAATGCAAAGGTCGAAAAATTATCCTGGCACTATACCGTAGATGACCACGAAGCATATCATCACATTCCGGACAACGAACCTGCTTATCACGCAGGCGATGGGATGGAGCCAAACGGGGGAAACACCTCGGGTATCGGCGTTGAGCTCTGCGTTGCAGAAGATAACGACTATGAAAAAACCTTGCAAAACGGTGCGCTGCTTGCCGGATATCTGCTATGGAAATATGACCTGAATATGGACGCGCTGAAAAAGCATCAGGATTTTTCTGGAAAAATTTGCCCCGCGCACTTGATCAACGAACATCGTTGGGATGAATTTTGCAAAATGGTCGAGGAAAATTATGTCTATTTTCAGCAAAATGGCGAAAAAAATTAAATCTTTCAAAATAGTTGCTTTTATCTGCTAATATGCTATAATACCTTTCAGTACACCTTTTCAAAACCGTGTATCTTATCTTATTTCAATGAAAGGATTTACCTGCCATGATTGTCATCTTAAAGCCCAACCCGGACAAAGAACGGGTCGCACGTCTAATTAAGCACTTCCACGATATGGGGCTGAACACGAACTATTCGGAAGGTTCGTCCACCACCATTATCGGTCTGCTTGGCGATACCTCTCGTATCGACGAAAATGACATTATGGTATATGATCTGGTTGAACGAGTCCAGCGCGTCACCGAACCGTTTAAGGGCGTCAACCGTAAAATGCATCCGCAGGATACCATTTTGGAAGTTGCAGGCCGCAAGATCGGTGAGGGATACTTTAACGTATTTGCCGGCCCGTGCTCGGTCGAAAGCGAATCCCAGATTCTCGAAGTTGCTGAGGCTGTCAAGAAGTCCGGTGCTTCCTTCCTGCGCGGCGGTGCATTCAAGCCTCGCACTTCTCCGTACTCGTTCCAGGGTATGGAAGCAGAAGGTCTCAAGCTGCTGCTTGAAGCAAAGCGCCAGACCGGTCTGCCCATCGTCACCGAGATCATGAGCGAAAAGCATCTGGATCTGTTCGCCGATGTTGATATCATCCAGCTGGGTGCACGCAACATGCAGAACTTTATGCTGCTCAAGGAGCTCGGACGCTCTCAGAAGCCGATCCTGCTCAAGCGCGGTCTGTCTGCTACCATGGAAGAGTTCCTGATGGCGGCAGAATACATCTTTGCTGGCGGAAACCACAATGTCATCCTCTGCGAGCGCGGCATCCGTACCTTCGAGACCATGATCCGCAATAATCTGGATATCTCTGCTGTTCCGCTGGTCAAGACGCTGAGCCATCTGCCCATCATCATCGATCCCAGCCATGCAGCAGGCAAGCGCGATATGGTACAGCCGCTGTCCCGCGCAGCAATCGCTTCGGGTGCTGACGGTCTGATGATCGAAGTCCATAATGATCCCAAGCGCGCACTGTGCGATGGAGCGCAGTCTCTGAACATCCCGATGTTCGAAACTGTTATGGCCGATGTCAAGCGTCGTGTTGCATTCGAGGAAAAGCAGCTGCAAACCTGCGAATAAATAATATGTTTACAAAAAATGACCGGTGATTTTCACCGGTCATTTTTTATACTCGGGGAACCAAATTATTGCTCAATCGTCTATTAAGAAGAAGGAGCCGTTTCGATCATCAATTCCTTCAAATTGCCAAAACGATATCCCGCTTGTTCCCACTTGGTCAATAGTTCATCTAAAATCTGTGCGTTGGTAGACGAAGTCGAGTGCAGCAATACAATCGCGCCGTTATGGATACGCGGAAGCAGCTTGTCAAACGCCTGCTCCTTGGTCGGCTGGTTGTCCGTATACCAATCAACATAGGCCAGCGACCAGAACACCGTCGTATATCCCAGCTGCTGTGCCTGCTTTAAGTTCTCCAAGCTGAATTTTCCCTGCGGCGGTCGATACAATTTGGGCATTTCTTGTCCCGTGACTTCACGATAGAGATCTTCGACGCCTTTTAGCTCTTGCTGAAAGGTCTCGAGATCGGCAATCTTAGACATATCAGGATGAGAAGTCGTATGGTTTCCGACGACATGACCTTCTTCCACCATACGCCGCACCAGATCCGGTGCAGTTTCAAGATAATTGCCGACCAGAAAAAAGGCAGCCGGAGCATGATGCTTTTTGAGCGCATCCAAAATCGCCGGAGTATTTCCATTTTCAAACCCCGCATCAAATGTCAGATAAATTACGGGTTCACTGACATCACCAAGGTAACGCGCTGACAAGGCTTCCAACTCCTCAGATGAAGCATTGCCAACCGGAGGCTGTCCAGGGGTAGGGAAGGAGAGCCCCCAATTGGTCACTTCCGCATTGACTGTGGTCACCGGTCCAAACCATTTATCATACGCTGTACCCGCACCTGCAAGCATCAATACCAGAGCGACTGCGCCCAGAACCGTCCAAATTTTCTTTCGTTTCCGC
Source organism: Butyricicoccus pullicaecorum DSM 23266 (assembly GCF_900167005.1). GTDB lineage: Bacteria > Bacillota > Clostridia > Oscillospirales > Butyricicoccaceae > Butyricicoccus > Butyricicoccus pullicaecorum. The sequence goes on along the minus strand of NZ_FUXW01000002.1, from coordinate 384,975 downwards.
TTTGACAGAGAACACAACAAATAAAACACCGCCTTCCATGGTTTTGTCCTAAAAATATGCGGACAGGGAGGCGGTTATAACCGATATCATGCGTCGTAATCTTCTAATAAGTGTGCGAGCGCAGTTGCATCCTGAAGCGGGATCCCTTCTGCCAGTGCTTCCTGATCGGCCTGCGGCAAAGTTCGGATATCTACACCGGTCATCAGAACCGGATCACTGCGGCCAGTTTGATAAATTACCACCTGATATCCCACACTTTTGGCAACATATTGTGTGAGATCACCAGAAACATTGCTAGAAGCGGGTGCTTTTGGCCATAATAAAGCCAAAAGCAAAAAGGTTACAGCAAGAAACGTCAAACTTAGAACCAAAATGTTAAATCCAAGTGAACGATTGTGCGGCTGCATGATCAATTCCTCCTTCTATTTTGTAACTGATATCCTCTAGTGTGAACAAGTTAACGCTAAATTATGCGCATTCAATAAAAATATTGGCAATTTTCATCAGAATATGGTATACTGTATTCGCCTATCTGTCGCCTGAGTATGGCCGTGTACTTGTGCGTCATCGGCAACCTTTGCAGCCATGCAAAAGGAGGTATCGAAAAATATGGCAAAACGAAAAAAGAGCTCTTTTGCCCATAAGCTCATGATGGCCATTCTGGCCATCCCGCTCATTGCCGTTGTCACAGCCTGTCTGTGCGGTGTTGCGCTCGCCTTTTATATCGGCGTGTACGTAATTCCCAATTCCGATATCGACGTATCCTCTTATAGCAAGGATCTGGCAAAGACTACCGTCATTTATGCCAAAAATCCAGACACGGACGAGTACGAAATATATGAGACTCTGGAAGGAGACGTCAACCGGCAATGGGTATCGTTGGACGAGATCCCCGAAGATCTGCAAAAAGCAGTTGTCGCCATCGAAGACCAGCGCTTCTATTCTCATCATGGTGTAGACTGGTTCCGCACCCTTGGTGCAGTTCAGGGCTTTATCACCGGCGATGACCGCGGTGGTGGTTCTACCATCACCCAGCAGCTGATCAAAAACCTGACCGGAAACAATGACAAATCTGTCAAACGTAAGATCAATGAGATCTTCCAGGCGCTGACTCTGGAAAAGAATCTCGGTGATACGGCAAAAGATCAGATCTTGGAAATGTATTTGAATACAATTCCTTACGGTAACCGCGCAGCTGGTGCGAAAGTCGCCGCAATGACTTACTTCGGCAAGGAACTTGACGAACTGAATCTGGCCGAATGCGCTGTGCTTGCCGCAATCCCCAATGCGCCCACACGTTACAACCCTTTCCGCAATCCGGAAAACGTAAAGGAACGTCAGACATTGGTATTGCAGAAAATGCTCGAGCTGGAATTTATTACGCAGGCTGAGTATGACGAGGCAATCAACACCGAACTGGTTTATCATTCTGATGCATACGAACAAGACACGAACGAACCCTACTCGTGGTTTACCGAGGCGATCATCTCTGAACTGACCGAGGACCTGCAGGAAACTGAGAATATTTCGTATGACCTTGCACGTTCTCGCGTTATGTCCGGTGGCCTTCAGATCTATGCGACCATCGACCAAAATGTTCAGAATGCGATGGATGAAGTCTTCACCAACGAAGCCAATTTCCCCAGCGCACAAAAGAACGGTGTCGTTCCGCAAGCCGCTATGGTCATCTGCGATAAGCAGGGAAATATCCTGGGACTTGTCGGTGGACGCGGTGAAAAGGAAGGCAGTCTGCTGACAAACCGTGCTACTATGACCACGCGACAGCCCGGTTCTTCGATCAAACCGCTCGCTGTTTACGGTCCTGCAATGGATGCCGGCAAGATCACGCCCTATTCGGTCGTGACCGATATGCCGTTTAAGGTCTATGACGGCAAGGCTTGGCCGCGTAACGACAATCGTCGCTATCAGGGCCAGATGGTCGTTAAAAATGCTGTTGCAAAATCGATCAACTGTGTCGCTGTACGTGTTCTGGACATGCTCACGCCGCAAGCCTCGTATGAATTCCTGCATAACACGCTGGGATTTGAACATCTCAACCCCAGTGCAGATATCGATTACGCACCGCTCGCTCTGGGTGGTATGAACGGTGGTGTGACCGTCCGCGAAATGGCGGCAGGATATACCATCTTTGCAAACAACGGCAAATATTCCGGTTCCCGTACCTACTCCAAGGTACTCGACAGCGAAGGCAATGTACTGATTGACTACACCGAGCCGGAAGAAATCAACGCATTCCAGAATGAAAAGACTGCATATTACATGCTCGACTGCTTGAAAGAGGTCACCAACTCCGGTACCGGTACCAAGGCTACCATCAGCGGCATTGAAACGGCTGGTAAGACGGGTACTACAACTTCCAAGCGCGATGTATGGTTCTGCGGTCTCACCCCATACTATGTAGGTGCTACCTGGTTTGGTTATGATCAGAGCTACAATCTGGATGGCATTTCGGGTAATACTGCACTTTCACTCTGGACGGCTGTTATGCGCCGCATTCACGCCGATCTGCCCGATGCTGAGTTCGACATGGGCGATGACTCCAACTTTGTCAATGCAACCTACTGTATTGACAGCGGCATGTCTCCGACCGATGCCTGCGAAGCGGATTCTCGTGGTGATCGCGTTGCAGTTGGTCGCTTCTGGAAGGGCGACGAGCCGAGCGAGGACTGCAATCTGCATAAGTATGTGACCATTTGCAGACAGACCGGTCTGGTTGCAGGGGATAATTGCCGCTGGACAAGCACGGTATCCAAATTGGATCTGACGCGCTTGTTCCCGATGGACTTCTCTCCCGCAATCGAAGATGCTGATGCTTGCTTCACAGGAGACAATAAGCCTGTTGGCTCGGGTGATGTCACAGTCTCCGGTGGATACCTTGGCGTCTGCCACGATCGTCATTCGATCTTCGACTTTGGAAACGACGACGAAGAGGAGGAATCCTCTGAGGGAACCGAAGGTACGGAAGGTGAAACTGGTACAGATAGTGGAAACACTGACACATCTGGCGGCAGCACTTCGGACACATCGGATTCTGAGTCCGATCCTGAAAATTAAGTCAATCTAGGACTTGAAATTTTGAAAATCATATAGTATAATGTATAAGTATGTTATGCAGTGTCTTGTAAGGCTGCACTAGGCGGGGCGGTAGCGGTGCCCTCTTCCTGCAATCCGCTATAGCAGGGCTGAATTCCGGTTGGGAGGTGCGGCATCTGGATGCTTGCAGTTAACAGGCCGGTGATGAGAGATTGGTACTGTGCAACGTGGGACTGTGAACCATGTCAGGCGGGGAACCGAGCAGCATTAAACAGAACCCTGCGTGTGCCACAGGTTTGCCGATTTTGAACGGGCTTGGTAAAAAGGCTGTCCGGATGTTCGTTTCGATCTTCTGGTGTGCGGTCTTACAAGGCACTGCATAACAGAAAACAACGTTGGATTGGTGGGCAGGTGATGAATCTGCCCATTTTTTCATCTTAATCTCAGGGAGGCTTATCGGTAATTCATGTATCAGGCTCTTTACCGTAAATGGCGCCCGCTCTGCTTTGCAGACGTAATCGGGCAACAACATATTACGGACACGCTGCGTGCACAGCTCAGCACCGGCAGGCTTTCCCATGCCTATCTCTTTACCGGTACGCGCGGTACTGGTAAAACAACCTGCGCGAAAATCTTAGCACGCGCAGTCAACTGTGAGCACCCGGTAAACGGTGACCCTTGTAACGAGTGCCCATCTTGCCGCGGTATTTTGGACGGTTCGGTTCTCGATGTTGTTGAAATCGATGCAGCGTCCAACAATGGCGTGGATAACGTGCGTGAGATTCGCGATGAAGTCCGCTATGCGCCTTCCTCGGTGCGTAAAAAGGTCTTTATCATCGACGAGGTGCACATGCTCTCAGCAGGTGCATTCAACGCGCTGCTGAAAACCTTGGAGGAGCCGCCGGAGCACGTCATGTTCATCTTGGCGACAACCGAAATCCACAAGGTTCCCGCGACCATTCTGTCGCGCTGTCAGCGCTTTGATTTCCGACGAATCACGCCGGACGCAATCGCCAAGCGACTCATGGAAATCGCAGCACAGGAGCAAATCGCACTGACCGAAAATGGTGCAAAATTGATTGCACGACTGTCCGATGGTGCGATGCGTGATGCACTGTCCATGTTAGACCGTACGGCTGGCTGCGAGGTAGTAGATGACGAAGCAGTTTCCAAAAGTCTGGGTATTTTAGGTTCTACCGATACCCTTGCACTGATGGAGGCCGTGAAAACTGCCGATCTGGCAGCTGCGATTGCCGAAATCGGACGTGCCTATGAAGCTGGTCGTGATCTATCCGGTGTGATCGATCAAATGCTGGGACTTATCCGCGATATGCTGCTAATTAAGACAGCGCATGGCGATGTCTCCGCGATGATCTCACCGGCATACACAGCAGAACAGCTCAAGCGGTTAGGGGAGGGGCTTGCCCCTGCCACGCTCATCGCGTACAGCCGCATCCTACAGGACGCAGCTGCACATATTAAGTCTGCGAGCAATCGTCGCGTAGAAGCCGAACTGTGTATGATTCGTCTGTGCACCATGGGGGCGCAGGCTTATGATTCTCTGTCCGGACGCGTGGAAGCACTCGAAGAAAAAATTAAAAACGGTATCCCTGTTGTGCAAAAAGTCGTGTCGGCTGCGGCCTCGGATAACGACGGCCCTCCGCCGCCAGGGGATGAAGATGCACCGCCTTGGCTTCAGGAAGAGGGACAACCCGCGGCAAACGATGCGTCCGCGTCTGCGGAACCGCAGCGTGCAGATTGGCCCGGCTGGCCGCAAGTTCTGGAACAGGCTTCCGGTTCTATCAATATGGGTGCACTGACTTGTCTTCAGATTTCGTCTCGCGCTGAGCTGGATAACGGACAAGTATTGGTATTTTGTGAAGATGATGTAACGGCTGGGCTCGCTGGAGCGCATCCGACCATCGATAGATTGTCAGAAATTGCCTCGGCAGTTGCCGGACATGCGGTTCGACTCAAGGTCTTTGGACCTGATCAACAGCCGCAGCGGCACAAGCAGGCAGTGTCTGATGAAATTTTAGAGAAAGCAAAAGAATTTGACATTCAAGTCACAGAGTTTTAATTCTAGGAGGAATTCAAGATGGCAAAGGGTAAATTCGGCGGTATCGGCGGCGGCATGAACATGCAGGCCATGATCAAGCATGCGCAGAAGATGCAGCAGGAGATGCTGCGTGCACAGGAAGAAATGGCACAGACCGAGACCGAGGCAACCGCTGGCGGCGGCGCTGTAAAGGCTGTCGTACTGGGTACCACTTCGCTTAAGTCCCTCGAAATCAAGCCCGAGGTTGTTGATCCCGAAGATATCGAGATGCTGCAGGATCTGGTTATGGCTGCAATCAACGAGGCTCTGCGCAAGGCACAGGAGCAGTCCGAGAACAACATGCGCGCAATCACCGGCGGCATGAGCGGCGGTATCCCGGGTGTACTCTAAGGGATGAAATTCTTTGCGCCGCCAGTTGAGCGGCTGATAGAAGAATTTGCTCGTTTACCTGGTATCGGTCAGAAAACTGCGCAGCGACTGGCATTTCACGTATTGGACATGTCCAAAGAAGATGCACAGCGCTTTGCGGATGCGATTATGCAGGCAAAAAGCACAGTATTTACCTGCAAGGTTTGCCAAAATCTGACCGATTCCGAAATTTGTCCGATCTGCTCCAATCCCAACCGTGACCCCGGTGTAATCTGTGTGGTTGCAGACCCGCGCGATGTACTGGCATTTGAGCGCACACGCGAATACAACGGTTTGTATCACGTGCTGCACGGTGTCATCTCCCCGATGAATCACATCGGCCCGGATGACATCCGCATTCGTGAGCTGTTACAGCGCGTAGCAGACACTGATGTACGCGAAGTCATCATCGCGACCAATCCTGACACCGAAGGTGAGGCGACCGCCATGTATTTGGCTCGCTTACTCAAGCCTTTCGGTGTTGCTGTCACGCGTCTGGCATACGGTATTCCGGTCGGCGGACATTTGGAGTACATCGATGAAGTCACGCTCATGCGTGCTCTCGAAGGCAGACGAGAGATCTAAAATCCCTATTTTGACACGTTGGAGGAATCGACTTTGTCCGATTTGAGACAAGAGATACAAAATCGGCGTACATTTGCGATCATTTCGCACCCTGACGCCGGTAAAACAACCATTACAGAGAAATTTCTGCTATACGGCGGTGCAATCCAGGAAGCAGGTATGGTTAAGGGTAAAAAGAATTCCCGCCATGCGGTTTCTGACTGGATGGAAATTGAAAAGCAGCGTGGTATTTCGGTTACTTCGTCTGTCCTTCAGTTCCACTATGACCAGTACTGCATCAACATTCTGGACACTCCTGGTCACCAGGACTTCTCTGAGGATACCTATCGTACCCTGATGGCAGCAGACTCTGCAGTCATGGTTATCGATGCGTCAAAGGGTGTCGAGGCGCAGACTCGCAAGCTGTTTAAGGTCTGTGTCATGCGCGATATCCCGATTTTTACCTTCATCAACAAGATGGACCGCGAAGCACGTGATCCGTATGAACTATTGGAGGAGATCGAGAACGAGCTCGGCATTGGTACCTATGCGGTGAACTGGCCGATCGGTTCCGGTAAGGAATTCCGCGGCGTTTACGACCGCATGGACAACGAAGTTATTGCTTTTGAAGGTGTGGATGCCCGCCATGAAGTTACGGCAACGCATTTGCAGTTCGGCTCGGATGAGCTCAAAGAACGTCTGTCCGAGGTACAGTATCAGACGCTGGCGGATGATATCGAACTGCTGGAAGGTGCTGGCGATGAGTTTGACCTGGATGCTGTGCGTCACGGTAAGCTGTCTCCGGTCTTCTTCGGATCGGCGCTGACCAACTTCGGTGTTGAGCCTTTCCTGAAGAAGTTCCTGACCATGACCACCTCGCCGCTTCCGCGTAACTCGGATATTGGTGTCATCGATCCGTTTGACGAGCGTTTTTCTGCCTTTGTCTTTAAGATTCAGGCAAACATGAATAAAGCACACCGTGACCGCATCGCATTTATGCGTATCTGCTCGGGTAAATTCGAGCGCGGCAAGGAAGTGTTCCATATTCAGGGCGGCAAGAAAATTCAGCTTGCGCAGCCGCAGCAGTTGATGGCGCAGGATCGCTCGATCGTAGATGAGGCTTATGCCGGTGACATCATTGGTGTATTTGACCCCGGCATCTTCTCGATTGGCGATACCGTATGTGATCCCAAGCTCAAGTGCACTTACTCGGGCATCCCGACCTTTGCACCCGAGCTGTTCGCAACCGTTCGCCAGAAGGATACGCTCAAGCGCAAGCAGTTCGTCAAGGGTGTTACCCAGATTGCACAGGAAGGTGCAATCCAGATCTTCCACGAGCCGAATACCGGTATGGAAGAGGTTATCGTAGGCGTTGTTGGTCAGCTGCAGTTTGAAGTACTTGAATATCGCCTCAAAAACGAATACGGCGTTGATATCATTCGCGATATGCTTCCGTATGAGCATCTGCGCTGGATTGAAAACGATGAGGAAGACTTTGACTACAAGAAGCTTATGCTGACGTCCGATACCCGTGTGGTACAGGACTTCCGCGATCATCTGCTTCTGTTGTTCACCAGCCCCTGGAATATCACTTGGGCACTCGATCATAATGAAAATCTGAGACTGGCAGAGTTTTCGCAGAACTCATAAAAATCAGCCTCGCAGAGATATCTCTGCGAGGCTTTTTCTTACTTTAATCGCCAGAAAATAATACAATACAAAAAAGAGGGACTCATTTGAGTCCCTCTTTCAGTTTTTAACCGTTCAACCTGAGTAAACAAACTCACGTTGTCTGATTTGACTTAACGTCAGCAGCTGTGTATCAATATACTCTGAAGCAAAGAACAAAGGAATATCATCCTTATCATACGTCAGACTTTTGAGCAACAACATTGGACGAGAACCAAATGGGCTCAAGTCCCGCAAATCATCGCTCATGCACACATGCAGTTCCACCTTATCCCAGGCGACTTTTCTGCCCGACCGTTCATATATCAGTTGGAACAGAGACGGTTCACCTTCCGGCACCGGAGCATCTCCCCACAGAGAAGCGGGGAGGATGTCCTCACAATAGACACAAGGACGATCATCTGCGTAAAAAATCTTTTTTGCGCGGATACAGGCGGTAGATGGTTCGATCTGCAACCCCGCAGCGATCTCTTCATCGGCAGGGAAGACCTCCCAACCAACCATACGAACATTCGGCGTATATCCGCTGCGTGCAATGATATCACCAAAGTGCATTGCCGGATTCAGTGTAGCCTTCATATTCATACAGGTTCGATTGACAAAGGTTCCTTTGCCTTGCCGTCTGAGCACCACACCTTCAGATGCCAATTCATTAAGCGCACTGCGCAAGGTCACTCTGCTCACGCCAATCAGCGTGCACAGCTGTTCTTCTCTTGGCAGTTTATTATCATGTTCCAAGTCCAACGTACGTATGTATTGCATCAATGCACGCTTTGCCTGGGTTTTGAGATCCTCTCGCTGAATCATTTGCGGTGCCATGAAACCATCCTTTCCGGTATCAGTATATCATGCCTGCACCGCAAAGTCCAGTCAGGGACGCCAAAAATAGAACGCATATGCCATAATAATGATGCTTACAATCAGAATACCGCTTCCAACGTTGCACATTGCGGCAGTCGGTGCAAGACAGGACATGAAAGAACCGATGCCCATGATAATCAGGCCGATGAATGCGATAATTTTATACTTGGTCAAATTAGCTTGCTGTTTCATGACTTTCATCCTCCCTTAATCCTGCTTTTCTTTGAAAATCTTAACAAGGATCGGATAGAGCACAATAGCGGCAATGATTCCGTTGAGTGAGCTGAGTCCAAAGCTCATGCGCTCAAGCAGAACGACAATACCGTAGGAAAGTGCCCAAGTGACCCACGGGGAAATCGTCCAGTCTCTCAGTGCAGCTTCATCCAGCGGTGCATAGTGACCTCTGTGCACGATGTAGAAATCCGAGAGGATAATGCCGGCCAACGGCGGAACGATAACACCCAGCACGTTCAGGAAGGTAAACAGAGAATCGATCTGGTAAGGCTTGGTCAGCGTCAGAAGAGCAGACAGCACCAGGATCACACTGATCAGGATCTTACGATCCATGTGGAACGCATTGGACAAATTCAGCGAAGTCGAATAAATATTGGATGCGTTGGTAGTAAAGATGTTCGTAGTCATCAGAATGATGGACGGAACAACCAGGCCCAGCGTCAACAGAACGCCGGTCAGGTCACTGTTACCAACCGCAATAGATGCAATTGCACCGCAGATGACCAACAGACTATTGCCGCCAACTAGGCCAACGATTGCGCTCAGCGCTGCCTGCTTCATGTTCTTTGCATAACGCATGATGTCTGCAATACAGGTCGCTGTGGACAGAATCCAAGTACCGATAACAACCGTGGTACCACCTGCAATGCTCATTGGATCAGAAGGAATAAACTCGGTAATGACCGAGAATGCACCTGCTACGCCAACCGACTTAATCGCGGTTGCCAGAGACAGGAAAATGATCGAAGGAATCGCAATATAGCCCAAAATGGTAATTGCGTTAATGCCAATGAGAGCGAATACGCCCATAACCAGAGCAGAAAGCATCATCGTAATGCCTTCGGCAACCGGGCCAAAATCAAAAATCTGGGCAATGAAATGGCCATAAGTTGCAGACTGAATGGTGTACCATCCAAGGTTTACGATCGGCACAAACAGGGAAGCCAAGCGCGTACCCTTCGCACCAAAGCTGTATCGCGTAATCAGTGCAAACGTCAGACCAGTCTTACAAGCAATGACGCTCACCAGAATCGCAATCGCACTCAAAAACAGGTTACCTAAGAAAGTCGCGAGAATAATGTCTTTGAAGTTCAATCCAGCTGCGAGGCCGCCGCCAGCCATCATACTGGTAATGACAAATACAAAACCGGTCCAGACAATTGTTAAGCTGAAGAAACTCTTTCTCTGATTTGCGGGAACTGCGCTGAGCTCATAATCTGTATTCTGCTGCGCAGATGCGGTAGCAGTTTTCATAAACGCTCACTCCTTCTTTCAAATCTTAAATATCCTTATCCTGAGAATTGAATGATCAATCCCAAAAACCCTCATGGACTGCTGCAGCCTCTTCTTCCACCTCAGGGAAGGGGCCAAATACCTGAATCTGCTTCTGTCCGCGTGCCAGAACCTCACGGCACGGCAGATCAAACGTCGGATTCTGTTCATTGCTGCCGGTCAGCTCCAACAGACGGCGCTCGGTCATGCCATATACAATGCAGCCGATGTTTGCCCAGTAAATAGCACCCGTACACATTGCACACGGCTCTGCGGTGGAGTACAGCGTGCACTTCCACAGGAAATCCTTGCTGTATTCCTGAGACGCACGGTCTGCCAGCGTGCATTCCGCATGTCCGGTGCACTTCTTGGTGGTAATCTCAATGTTCTGCTGCTCCATCAGGATTTCTCCATCCGGACCAACCAGCAAAGCGCCAAACGGCGTATTTCCGGCTGCACGTGCTTCCTTGGAAACCTCAATGCAGCGCTTTAAGTACTTGATGTGATCCTCGTGAGTCATATTGTACCCTCCCAAATTGATAAGACGTAATAGGTATTACCTTTTATACCCAACATGATATCACTGCATATCTAAAAAATATAGAGGAATAGTTGACAATTTTTGTTGCTTTTCGTTGTTAAATTCACCAAGTATGATAAATTTTTTTCAAATATTTTGGTCGTTTAATCAAAAACTGTCATTTCACACATGGGTATAAGGAAACAAAAAGGCCTTCCCAAAACGGGAAGGCCTTCATTGGTCTTACTACCTTAGCTATGCAGATAATGTGCAACAAGCTCCTGCATCAACTCATCACGATCGATCTTACGAATCAAGCTGCGTGCATTGTTGTGATTGGTGATGTAGGTAGGATCCTCGGAAAGAAGATAGCCGACGATCTGGTTGATCGGATTATAACCCTTTTCCTTCAGGGCATCGTAAACCGTAGTCAGAACCCGCTTCATTTCGGCGTTCTTATCATCTACGAGGCTAAATTTTCTGGTTCCATCGAGCATTTTGGCTGCCTCCTTTCAATCGTGAAAAGCTCTGCTTATAGAATAATACATTTCGTCGAAAAAGTAAAGTCTTTTATCCGCGAAGTACTGCACCGAATTCCGTCTCAAGGGCTACAATGGCCTTCTTCATGGCTGCATCGCACTCTTCGTCGGTCAGCGTACGGTCTGCTGCGCGCAGGCTCATCGAATAAGCGACACTCTTCTTGCCAGCCGGAATCTGATCGCCCTTGTAAACGTCAAACAGCGATACATTCTCGAGCAGGCTGCCTGCAGCATTGCGAATTGCCTTTTCCAGAGACGCAACCGGAATCTCATCGTCGCACAGAACGGCGATATCACGGGTAGAAGCCGGGAACTTGGGCAGCGGCTGATACAGCTTGGTGTTATCCGATGCAGCAAACAGTGCGTCGATTGCAAGCTCAGCAGCCAGTACCTCACCGCCAATGCCATACTTCTTGGAAACCAGCGGATGTACTGCACCAAATACGCCGACATACGCCTCACCAGCATATACCTTTGCGCAGCGGCCCGGATGATAAGACGGGTTGGTCTTCTCCGGAACAAAGGAGACATCCTTAACGTTCAGCTCACGGCAGATTGCTTCAATGACGCCCTTGAACTGGAAGAAATCCATCTGACCATAGGTTCCCAGCGTCAAAATCTTTTCCTCGTGCGGCAGAACTTCCGGGTCAGCCTTTCCGTCCTTGATGCTCGGGGTATAAATCGTACCCATCTCGAACAGGGAAGCGGTCGGATTGCGATGTGCATGGTTGTGTGCCAGATTATCCAGCATGGACGGCAGGACGGTGGTACGCATAACCGAGAAATCTTCACCCAGCGGGTTCAGAATCGTGGTCGAAATGCGACGTACATCATCTGCGGGCAGATTGATTGCATCATAGAACTTGGGGCTGATGAACGAATGGCTCATTGCCTCGTCAAATCCAGCCATGCGGCATACGGCAGAAGCGTCACGCTCCAGCTGCTGCTTGGGCGTATACTCGCCCTGTACCATCTCACCAGCATACAGCGTGGTCGGAATGTTATCATAGCCGTACATGCGTGCAACTTCCTCAGCAACATCGCACATACGCGCAATATCTACACGGAAATCCGGAACGATGATTACGCCATCTTCAACGCGGAACTCAAGGCGCTCCAGGTATGCAATCTGCTGCTCGGGAGTCAGGTCGATACCCAGCAGTGCATTGATCTTTTCCGGCTCGAAGGGCAGGGTCTTTGCAGGCTGCTTGCCTGGATATACATCGATGACACCATCGATTACTTCACCGGCACCCAGCTCCTCAACCAGCTCACAAGCACGCAGCAGAGCAGGCATGGTCAGGCTGGGGTCCAGCCCCTTCTCAAAGCGGCCGGAAGCCTCGGTGCGCATGCCCAGTGCCTTCGCCGTGATACGAACGGTTGCACCATGGAAGCATGCAGACTCGAAGACAACGGTCTTAGTCGAGTCGGTGATTTCGGAGTTTGCGCCACCCATAACACCAGCAACTGCTACCGGCTTGGAGCCATCGCAAATCGCCAGCATCTCATTGGTAATGGCACGATCCTGGCCATCCAGCGTCTGAATTGCCTCGCCCTCAACCGGACGACGAACAACAATCTTACCGTCAGACAGGCAAGCATAGTCAAATGCGTGCATGGGCTGGCCATACTCGAGCATGACATAGTTAGTGATATCGACAATATTGTTGATCGGGCGAACACCAGCAGCATTCAGACGCTCACGCAGCCAAGCCGGAGAGGGCTCAATCTTGATGTTCTTGACAACCTTTGCCGTATAGCGCGGGCACAGCTCAGGCTCCTTCACCTCAACCGAGATATAATTCTTGATATCGTCGCCGCAGCCCTTAACAACCGGCTCACGAACAGCAAACGGACGGTCGAAAGTCGCTGCGGTCTCACGTGCCAGACCAATCATAGACAGGCAGTCCGGACGGTTGGAAGTAATTTCGAACTCAACGACATCTTCGTTCAGACCCAGTACATCCTTGATGTCTGCGCCTACCGGAGTGCCTTCGGGCAGAAGCAGAATGCCATTCTCGCATGCGTACGGTACGCAGCCGTGGTCGATGCCAAGTTCCTGGAACGAGCACATCATACCGTTGGATACCACACCGCGCAGCTTGCCCTTGGTGATCTTGACGCCGCCGGGCAGGGTAGACTTATGCAGCGCAACCGGGCAGATGCAGCCAACGGTCTCAGGGGTGATGTTCGGTGCACCGGTAACGATCTGAACCGGCTCTTCCTGACCTACGTTCAGCTGGCAAATTACCAGATGATCGGAGTCCGGATGCTTTTCAACCGACAGAATCTCACCGGTCACAACATTATCAATTTCAGCGCCCAGATTTTCAATGCCCTCAACCTTCGAACCGGACATCGTCAGCGCTGCGGCATATTCCTTAAGCGAAATGCCATCAATATTCGTATAATCTTTCAGCCATGAAAGCGGCAGTTTCATTTTCTTGTTCCTCCCAATATGGATAATAATCGGTACACAATCTAATTAGAACTGGTGCAGGAAACGGACATCGTTCTCATAGAACAGACGGATATCGTCAATCTTGAAACGGCCCATGACCATACGCTCCAGACCAATACCGAACGCGTAACCGGAATACTCATTGGGGTCGATTCCGCATACTTCAAGTACGTGAGGATGTACCATACCGCAGCCCAGAATCTCGATCCAACCTTCGCCCTTACACAGGCGGCAGCCTTCGCCGTGGCACTGATAGCACTGAATGTCCATCTCAGCAGACGGCTCGGTGAAGGGGAAGTGGTGCGGACGGAAACGTACAACCGTATCGTCACCGTACAGCTTCTTTGCAAACAGCTCCAGAATGCCCTTCAGGTCGCTCATGCGGATGTCCTTATCGACAACCAGGCCCTCGATCTGATGGAACAGGGGAGAGTGGGTTGCGTCAACTGCATCCGAACGGTATACGCGGCCAGGCGCAATAATACGGATCGGCGGCTTCTTCTTCTCCATGGTGCGTACCTGCATCGGAGAAGTCTGGGTACGAAGTACCACATTATCCGAAATATAGAAGGTATCCTGCGTATCGCGTGCCGGATGATCCTTCGGAATGTTCAGTGCTTCAAAGTTGTAATGATCGAGCTCTACCTCAGGACCTTCTGCGATCGAAAAGCCCAGACCCAGGAAAATTTCCTTAAACTCGTCCAGAACGACATTCAGCGGGTGCTTCTTGCCCAGTGCGATGGGCTTGCCGGGCATCGTAACGTCCAGCGTCTCGCTTGCCAGCTTCTCTTCCAGCGCAATGCGCTCAATCTCTTCACCGCGTGCGGTCAGCGCCTGCTCCAGCTGTGCAACGACATCGTTGATGAGCTGGCCCATTGCCGGACGATCTTCCGGTGCGACATCCTTCAGACCCTTACGGATGGCGGTCAGCGCACCCTTTTTGCCCAGATACTTTACGCGTACGTCGCCCAGCTCACGGGCGGTTTTCACGCTGCTCAGCGCTTCCTTCGCTTCTGCGAGGATGGCTTCGAGCTGTTCTTTCATAGTGGAACACTCCTTGCAATATTTTATAATACGTTTCTGCTTGTGAGAAAATATTCTGCGGCATCTATTTAATTGGAACAAAAAAGCCTTCGTCCCAGTAAATCTAGGACGAAGGCCGCATAACTCCGTGGTACCACCTAGCTTCGCAGAACAATCTGTCTGCGCGCTCGTTTTCCCGTAACGTGGGAAGAATACGGAGACACCTACTTCATATCTTCAGCGCCTCAGCTCACAGGGGAACTTCACCCAAACTTCTGACACGGCAGCTTTCAGCCGGTGACTGCCGCTCTCTGAGAAAGATCCGATCAGGTTACTTTTCCTGCTCATCGCAATTATCAATATATAAAGAATACTTTATCACTATATCACAGCTTTTCTGACTTTTCAAGCCCCGAATGATAAAATCACTTGACGATTCTTCGTTCTTTTTGTTGCACAGTGTCATAATATCTATTATAATGTAGCTATATCAATAGCACCTACACAGAAAAAGGAGGCGTGTCATCGGTTTGTTTGGGTTTAATCTGGTATTTTCATTATTTCCGATCTTTTTCGGTATTATTTTAATTCTTTTTATTGTACAGTTGGTGCGAGGAATCGCGCAATGGCATACGAACAACCAGTCTCCGCGCTTATCGGTGACTGCAAGAGTCGTGGCCAAGCGAACCGAAACACATCACCATCATCACGACAATCACATGCATACGTCGACTAGTTATTACGCAACTTTTGAGTTTGACAGCGGTGATCGAATGGAGTTTTCTCTACGCGGCTCAGACTATGGCATGTTAGCCGAAGGAGATCGCGGCACGCTGTCCTTTCAGGGCACTCGTTTTCTGGACTTTACACGCAAAAGCTAATTGTTTTCCAGCCTGCATAGGCTGGAAAACTTTTTGATTGACAAATTCCGGCAAAGCCGATATAATAGACAAGAACTGATTTGGTACCATAGCCAAGCGGTAAGGCGTGGGACTGCAACTCCCTGATCCCCAGTTCGATTCTGGGTGGTACCTCCATTTCTTTTCGTGAATATCGCAAATGCAGTGAAAAAGAGGAGTACCTCTTACAGCCTGTCTTTTAGAGAGCGAACCATCTGGTGCAAGGTTTGCAGGCAGGGAAGAGGGAAGGTCGCTTTGGAGCTGGAATATTGAAATTCAGTAAATATTCCCGGGACGTCCCGTTATCGGCGAAAAGTGCGCAGAACTGCTGCGAATTTAGGTGGTACCACGGAAATCTACGGTTTTCGTCCTATTGAGGACGAAAACCGTTTTTTATTTCTCTGATTGATCATCAGAGGCATGAAATCGCAAAAATATCAAATCTTAATATCATAAAAGGAGAGATCTAAATGGCGAACGAACTTCCCAAGACATACGATCCCTCTGCCGTAGAAGATAAACTGTATCAGTTCTGGAACGATTCCGGATTCTTCAACGCAGAGGTAGACGAGAACAAGAAGCCCTTTACCATCGTCATCCCGCCCCCGAACGTTACCGGTCAGCTGCACATGGGTCATGCATTCGATGAGACCCTTCAGGATATCCTGATCCGTACCAAGCGCATGCAGGGCTATTCCGCACTCTGGATGCCCGGTACCGACCATGCAGGTATCGCAACTCAGATCAAGGTTGAAGAAAACCTGCGTGTCAACGAGGGCAAGACCCGTTACGATCTGGGCCGTGAAGAGTTCCTCAAGCGCGTTTGGGACTGGAAGCACCAGTATGGCAACCGCATCATTTCTCAGCTCAAGAAGCTCGGTTCTTCGTGTGACTGGCGCCGTGAGCGCTTCACCATGGACGAGGGCTGTTCCAAGGCTGTTAAGGAAGTCTTTGTAAACCTGTACGAAAAGGGTCTGATCTACAAGGGCAGCCGCATCATCAACTGGTGCCCGCACTGTGCAACCGCACTGTCTGACGCTGAGGTTGAGTACGAAACCCAGCCCGGCAAGCTGTGGCACATCAAGTATCCGATCAAGGATTCCGACGAGTACCTCGTTGTTGCAACCACCCGTCCTGAGACCTTCATGGGCGATACCGGTGTTGCAGTCAACCCCAACGACGAGCGTTACAAGCATCTGGTCGGCAAAACCTGCATTCTGCCGATCATGAACCGTGAAATTCCGATCTTCGCTGACGATTATGTCGATATGGAATTTGGTACCGGCTGTGTTAAGACCACCCCGTGCCATGACCCGAACGACTTCGAGATGGGTCAGCGTCACAACCTCGAGCAGATTCTGGTCTTCAACGAGGACGCAACGGTCAACGAAAACGGCGGCAAGTATCAGGGTCTGGATCGCTACGAGTGCCGCAAGGCTGTTCTGCGTGATCTGGAAGAGGGCGGTTACCTCGTCAAGACCGAGGACCACGAGCACAACGTTGGCACCTGCTATCGCTGCGGCACCACCGTTGAGCCGATGACCTCTGCACAGTGGTTCGTTAAGATGGCTCCGCTGGCAAAGCCCGCTATGGACGTTGTCCATGACGGCCGCGTCAAGTTCGTTCCCGGTCGTTTTGCAAACACCTACCTGCGTTGGATGGAAAATGTTCACGACTGGTGCATTTCCCGTCAGCTGTGGTGGGGTCACCGCATCCCGGCTTACTACTGCGAGGACTGCGGCGAGATGACCGTTGCTAAGGAAGACGTCACCGTTTGCCCGAAGTGCGGCGGTACGCACATTCATCAGGAAGAGGACGTTCTGGACACCTGGTTCTCCTCTGCACTGTGGCCGTTCTCGACCCTCGGCTGGCCGGAAAAGACCCGCGAGCTGGATTACTTCTATCCGACTTCGGTTCTGGTCACCGGCTATGACATCATCTTCTTCTGGGTTGCTCGTATGATCTTCTCTGGTATGGAGCAGATGCACGAGGAGCCGTTCAAGACCGTCTATATCCATGGTCTGGTACGCGACGCACAGGGCCGCAAGATGTCCAAGTCGCTCGGCAACGGTATTGACCCGCTGGAAATCATCGAGCAGTACGGCGCTGACGCACTGCGCTTTACTCTGGTTACCGGCAACTCGCCCGGAAACGACATGCGTTTCTCCACCGAAAAGGTTGAGGCAAGCCGTAACTTTGCAAATAAGATCTGGAATGCATCCCGCTTTATCCAGATGAACCTGACCATTGACAATGCAGAGCTTCCCGCTGATCTGGCACTGGAAGACAAGTGGATTCTGCACAAGTACAACGAACTGGTCAAGGCAGTTACCGAGAATATCGATAAGTATGAGCTGGGTATCGCCGTTCAGAAGCTGTACGACTTTATCTGGGACAACTTCTGCGATTGGTATATCGAGATCGTAAAGCCGCGTCTGCAGAATCACGACGACG
This sequence comes from Butyricicoccus pullicaecorum DSM 23266, assembly GCF_900167005.1. Lineage (GTDB taxonomy): Bacteria > Bacillota > Clostridia > Oscillospirales > Butyricicoccaceae > Butyricicoccus > Butyricicoccus pullicaecorum. The sequence goes on along the minus strand of NZ_FUXW01000002.1, from coordinate 366,938 downwards.
TTGCAGCAAACGAGCGTGCCCAGAAGGTTCTGTGCTATGTTCTGCGTGGCACCATGCAGCTGCTGCATCCCTTCATGCCCTTCATCACCGAGAGCATTTGGCAGGCTCTGCCGCACGAGGGCCCGTCGATCATGGTTTCCAAGTGGCCTGAGTATCAGACCGAGCTGTGCTTCGCTGCTGAGGCTGAGCAGGTTGAGACCATGATGGATACCATCCGCGCTATCCGTGCCCGCCGTGCAGAGATGAACGTTCCGCCCTCCAAGCGTGCACAGGTCATTCTACTGACCGACGAGCGTGCTGCTTACGAGGCTGGTATCCTGTTCTTCAGCAAGCTGGCATACGCATCCGAAGTCATCTTCGCAGATGCAATGCCCGAGAATGCTGACTCCATGGTATCGGTTGTCACCAAGGGTGCAACCGCATACATGCCGATGGGTGAACTGATCGACTTTGAGAAGGAGCGCGAGCGCCTGAACAAGGAAAAGGCTAAGGTTCAGAAGGATCTTGACTTTGTCAACAAGAAGCTGAACAACCCTGGCTTTGTCGCAAAGGCTCCGGCTGCTGTCGTAGAGCAGGAGCGCGAAAAGGTTGCAAAGCTCGAAGAGCTGATGGCTAAGCTGGATGCAAGCCTGGCAGCACTCAAGTAAACATGACAAGAAAGGGCTCATATTGAGCTCTTTCTTTTTATCAAAAAGGAGGGATTCTCTTGAATCAACTTTCTCCCGTTGAAAGCATCCATGCACTTGGACGCTTTTCCGGCAAGCCCGGACTGCACCGCATCCGGGCATTATGTGATGCGCTGGGCAATCCGCAAGATCGGTTGAAATTCATCCATATTGCCGGCACCAACGGAAAGGGCAGTACCGCTACCATGTTGGCATCGGTATTACAGCATGCAGGCTATCGTACCGGCCTATACACTTCGCCTTACCTTGTGACCTTCCACGAGCGCATTCGTGTCAATGGCACTATGATTTCCGACTCCGATTTGAGTCGTTTATTCGAGCAGGTGCAGGCTGCTGCAAACGCCCTGACGCTTCCTGAAAACGAGCACATCGGTGAGTTCGAATTTGTAACTGCAATCGCCTTTCTGTACTTTCTGGAACAAAACTGTGATATTGTTGTGCTGGAGACCGGGCTTGGAGGTTCATACGACGCAACGAATATTATTGCACCGCCAGAAGCCGCCATTATCACCTCAATTTCTCTCGACCACACTGCAGTACTGGGAAATACTGTTGAGGAAATTGCCCGAACAAAAGCCGGAATTTACAAGCCGGGCAGCATTCACATCACATCGAACGGACAAGCTGATGCAGTATATGAGCAATTAAAAGCATGTGCACCCGATCTCATCATCGCTCCCGATGCAGAGATTATATCCGCTGATCTATCAGGTTCTAAATTTATTTGGCAGGGAAGAACCTATCAAATTTCCTTACCCGGACTCTACCAAGTCTCCAATGCGTCGACAGTGTTAACCACTTTACAGCAGCTAAAAACAAGAGGTTGGCATATTTCCGATCAAGCGATCTCTGACGGTTTGTTCTCTGCATACATTCCCGGCAGAATGCAAGTATGCGCAACGAATCCCTATATATTATTAGACGGTGGCCACAATCCAGATGGAATTCGAAAACTTTCATCTTCTGTAAAGTCATTTAACATTACAGGCTCTATCCACCTGGTCATCGGCATGTGCAAAGATAAATCAATCCACGATGCTGTAAAGGAAATTAACTTTCCAGCGCAAAAATGCTATGTTACACCGTTGCAGAACGAGCGCACTATGGATGCAAACGAGTTGGCAGCACTGATGCATCCTATTTGTAAGGATACGGTGATTTGTCAAGATTGCGCAGAGGCCATAACACAAGCAAAAGCACAGGCTGCACCAGATGATCTCATCCTGATTTGTGGTTCTCTCTATTTGGTTGGTGAGGCAGAAGAAATTCTGCGCGCTGACAGAAAGGGGCAAAATATTTCTCTCTAATCTGCTATACTATTCACTGCCATCGACAGCAACTCATTACGACATTGGAGTGAAAGTTTATGCAGATTATACACGAACGGGAAGGAACCAATTTAGTCGTTTACTTAGTGGACGAGCTCGATCAACACAGCGCACGCACAGTCATTGATGCTCTCGATCGTATCGTTACTTTGTATCCAGAAGAATCGATCATTTTAGATCTCAGCCGACTCACTTTTATGGACAGCTCCGGACTTGCTGTGGCGGTCAATCTATACCGCTCACTGGAACATAGCGGCCGCACGCTGATCATTCGACACACCCCTCCGCAGGCCATGCGTGTTTTTCACGCCGCTCATCTGGAGCGCAAAATTCAGTTCATCGATCAAGCAGGGGAGGGTGCAGTATGCAGATCTTAAATCGAATGTCCGTGCGCTTCGACAGCCGCTCGGTGAATGAAGCGTTTGCGCGTATGACGGTCGCCGCATTTGTCGCTCAGCTTGATCCGACACTGGAAGAACTCAACGATATCAAAACCGTCGTCAGCGAAGCCGTCACCAATGCCATCGTACATGGCTACCGCGATCAAGTCGGTGAAATTCTGGTCAGTGCGCGCTTGCTTGAGGGAAATTTTATCGAGATCAAGGTCAAAGATCATGGCTGCGGCATTCCCAACATCGACCAGGCACGTCAACCACTCTTCACAACCGGAAACAGCGAGCGTTCGGGAATGGGCTTTACCATCATGGAAAGTTTTTCGGACAAGCTCAAAATCCGGTCGTCTGTGGGACGCGGTACCACCGTCACCATGCTGCGCAAAATCACCGGTCGCGGGACAGGTGCCAATGACTGATCGCGAGGCGAATGTGCTCAAGGAACACAGCGGTCTTGTGTGGAGCATTGTACACCGCTATCAAGGACGCGGTGTGGAAACCGACGACCTGTATCAGCTTGGCTGCATCGGCTTACTAAAGGCCGCTCGTGGGTTTGATCCTCAATATGGCACGCAATTTTCTACATATGCTGTTCCCAAAATCGCAGGTGAGATCAGACGATATCTGCGCGATGATGGACCAGTCAAGGTCAGTCGAACCTTACAGGAACAGTCCTTTCGTCTGCGGCAAGCACAGGAAGATTTAGAGCGTAAATCCGGTCGTTCGATTACAGTCTCAGAACTTGCCGCACATGTCGGATTATCCATCGAGGAAACCGCCGCTGCACTCCAGTCTGCTCAGCCGGTACAATCTCTGGAGTGTCCTGCGGGCGAATCAGACTTCTGTCTTTTAGACACCTTATCCTCCGGCAGCCCCGAAGAGGATATCACCACGCGCATTTCACTTCAACAGGCCATTTCCAAACTTCCGAGCCGTCTGGCGCAGGTCATCGCCATGCGCTATGGTCGAGAAATGACCCAACAGCAAACCGCTCGCGTTTTGGGCGTCTCCCAAGTGCAAATCTCACGCTTGGAGCATAAAGCGGTCGATCTTTTACGTCAAGAACTTATTTCATAACCTCCATCAAAAGAACCTGCTTTTCTTGCAGGTTCTTTTCTCTTGTGAAATTCTTTTACACACCGCGCCTTACATGGTATAATGATGTATGATCAGAACCATAAGAGAGGATATTCCCATGAAACCAACAAAATTTGACATAAAATTCGCATCCGTGCGCAAAGCTGTCATTGAGCAGGTATTTTCGCGCATGAACGACCGCCAGCGAGAAGCAGTCTTTCAGACCGAAGGGCCTCTGCTGGTACTGGCTGGCGCTGGAAGCGGCAAGACTACGGTGCTCATTCATCGTATTATCAATATCCTGCGTTTTGGACATGGCTACGATAGTCCCTATGCAACGCCGGGCGCTACGATGGAAGATCTCGCATTTTTAGCCGACTACACGGCCGATCCCAAGCCGGAAAACCAAGCACGTGCGATGGAACTCTGTGCAGTTTCTCCGGCAAAGCCTTGGGAAGTCGTTGCTATTACATTCACAAACAAGGCCGCTCGCGAGCTGCAAGATCGCTTAACCCGTGCAGTCGGCGAGGCAGATGCATCCGCGATCTGGGCTTATACATTCCACACTTGCTGTCTTCGTATTCTGCGCCGTGATATTGAACGTCTGGGCTACAACCGTACCTTTACCATCTATGATGAAGATGACAAAAAACGTGTTATCACTGATTTGATCCGCCGGTTAAAACTGGATGAGAAAATCTTTGATGCACGCAAGGTCATGGGCGAAATCAGCCGCGCCAAGGACAATCTCATCACACCGCGTACCTTTGCACTCGAGCAGCGCAGCGAATTTTACATGGGTCGTATTGCCGATCTGTACACCCTGTACGAAAAGGAAATGCGCGAGAATAACGCACTGGATTTTGATGATATCATTATGAAAACGGTTCAGCTGCTCCAGGACAATCCAGATATTCTGGAACACTATCAGCGCAAATTCCGTTACGTCCTAGTTGACGAGTATCAGGACACCAACCATGCACAGTATGTTTTAACCTCGCTGCTTGCAGGCGGTTATCAAAACATCTGTGTTGTAGGTGATGATGACCAGTCTATTTACAAGTTCCGCGGTGCGACCATTACCAATATTCTGGAATTTGAGAAGCAGTTCAAAAATGCCCGCACCATCCGCTTGGAGCAGAATTATCGCTCGACCAATACCATTCTGGATGCGGCAAACGGTCTGATTCGCAACAATGTCAACCGAAAAGGCAAGGAACTCTGGACCAAGCAGGAAGGCGGCAGCAAAATTAAACTGCATCGTTCGGATACACAGGAAAGCGAAGCACAGTACATCGCAGCACGCATTCTGGAAGGCGTTGCAAAGGGTTGTAAGTGGAGCGATTTTGCCATTCTGTACCGCAACAACGTCCTTTCCAACGCGGTAGAGTCGGCATTCCGCCGCAACTCCATCCCGTACCGCATTTACAAGGGCCGCGACTTCTTCAGTCGTGCGGAAATTCGCGATATGTTCGCGTACTTATGGGTGATTGAAAACCCGTCTGACACCCTGCGCCTCAAGCGCATCATCAATGTTCCGGCACGAAAGATTGGTGCTCGATCGGTTGAGATTGCCGAGGAACTCGCAGCACAGCACAACACCATGCTTTACGACATCGTAAGCCATGCAGATGCATACAGCGAACTTGGCCGCGGTGCAGCTGCAATGAAGCGATTTGGTGACATGATGCAGGAGCTGCGCGACATGCAGCAGACTGCATCACTGTCCGAACTGTACGACGCAATGCTTGATCTGTCTGGTTATCAAGAGGCGTTGGAAAACAAAAATGATATGGAATCCCGCTCGCGCCTGGAAAACATTATGGAATTAAAGTCCAACATCGTAGAATACGAGAACAAGGCCGAAGATCCTTCTCTTGCAGGATTTCTGGAAGAAATGGCACTGTATACCGATGCTGACCAGGACGAAGAAGAGGACGATACCGTTCTGATGATGACCATGCATTCGGCCAAGGGTCTGGAATTCCCGACCGTTTTTCTGTGCGGCATGGAAGATGGACTATTCCCGAGTTTCCGCGCAGACGAGAGTGACGAAGATCTGGAAGAAGAGCGCCGACTGTGCTACGTGGCAATCACACGTGCCAAGCAGCAGCTGTACCTGACCTGTGCAGAACGCCGGCTGATGTACGGTCAAACCAGATACGCGCGTCCGTCCCGCTTCTTGCAGGAAATTCCCGCAGAGTTGCTGGACTCCAACCTGACCGAACGTGCGCGTCAGGCTGAAGCGGAACAAGCGCAGAAAAAAGCATATCGCCCGCGCTCTACGGTCAATCAATCCTATCGTTCGGCTTCTGCTTTGCAGTCTTCCATGACCACTTCGTCTGTTCCTACCTTTGCATGCGGTGATCGTGTGATGCACAAGGCATTCGGCGAGGGTATGATTACTTCGGTCAAGCCCATGGGCGGCGATCAGCTACTCGAGATCGCTTTTACAGCCAAGGGTACCAAGCGGTTAATGGCTAAGTCTGCTTCGCAGTTTATGCATAAAATCTAAATATATAAAGACCTTCAATCCCATTTTGGCATTTGAAGGTCTTTTTCTTATGGATATTTATAACAATACCGATATGCTGTGTACGATAAAACACAGAGTGACACCAAACAGAGTCGGTAAAATCATACCAATCAGCATCCACTTTGTGCTTCCAGTTTCCTTCCGAATGGTCAAGCAGGTTGTAGAACACGGCCAATGGAAAAGAGAAAACAGGATAAAACATACCGCAGTCACCGATGTCCAACCGTTTTGAGCCAATAAGACGGCCAAATCGGATAACTGATTGATCTCAACTAAGGTTCCAGAAGAGAGATATCCCATGAGAACAAGCGGAATCACAATTTCATTTGCCGGAAAGCCCAAGATAAAGGCCAATAAGATCATGCCATCTAGACCAATGTAGCGTGCAAACGGGTCTAATGCGCCAGCAAAAATGGTCAGTAGTGTATCCGAACCCACCTGTATATTTCCAATGCACCAGATCAGCAATCCCGCAGGAGCTGCAACACACACAGCACGCAGTAGAACAAACATGGTGCGATCTCGCAGTGATCTTACGATAATTTTTCCAACCTGCGGTCTGCGATATGGCGGAAGCTCTAGAAAAAAGGCCGAAGGCATGCCCTTTAAAATGGTTTTGGATAAAAGCCACGAAGCGACCAGTGTCATAAAAACACCCACTATTACCACACAGGTCAAGCTGATTGCAGCGAGCAGAAATGTTTTGGCGCTGGACTGGGTCGTTCCGACAATAAACAGGGTAATCAGGCTGATAATCGCCGGAAAACGTCCATTACAGGGCACCATCGTATTGGTCAAAATGGCAATCATTCGGTCACGCTCGGAATCTATAATGCGGCATCCCACCACACCAGCTGCATTACATCCCAGTCCCATACAGAGCGTCAACACTTGCTTTCCACATGTACGCGCTTTGCAAAATACATGATCCAGATTAAACGCAATACGTGGCAAATATCCGATGTCTTCCAAGCAAGTAAAGAGGGGAAAGAAGATCGCCATTGGCGGCAGCATGACTGACACAACGGATGCTAATACATTCCATCCACCATCAATCAACATGGCGCGCAGCCACTCGGGCGCCCCCAACCATGTAATCAAGTCATTGAGCGGCTGTGCGCATGCAAACAGAAGGTAAGACAGCCATTCCGATGGTACATTTGCACCAGTAATAGTCAAAAAGAACACCAGTGCAATGAGCGCAAGCATAATCGGAATGCCATAACGACGGCTTGTCAGAATCGCATCAATTTTACGGTCTCGGTCAGGTATTCTCGCATCCACCGTAACGGTTTCTACTGCAATCTGCTCGGCTGCATGAACAAAGGATGACAAGGGAGGGAACTCCGTAACGTTTTTCTGATCTGTGGTCTTTATGCTGTTGTTCTCAACCAGTGTTTCTACGGTCTCCATCAGGTGATCCAAACCCTTACCCGTAGCTGCGGTACATGGTACCACCGGAATTCCCAACCGTTTTTCAAGCGCAGGAACATCAATAGAAATGCTCTTTTTTCGCGCTTCATCCATCAAATTAAGGCATAACACCGCTCTTTGGGTCATAGATAAAATTTGCAGCGTAAAAATCAGATTGCGTTCCAGACACGTTGCGTCCACGACGATGATAATGCAATCTGCTGTGTTCGACTGCAAAAATTCGCGTGCAGCATCTTCCTCCGCCACGTGCGAATGCAGTGCGTATGTCCCCGGCAGATCGACCAAACAGAAGGTCTTTCCATTCCATCGCACAATACCGTTAGCACATGTAATGGTCTTACCCGTCCAGTTCCCGGTATGCTGATGCAAATGGGTCAAGGCATTAAAAACCGTACTTTTTCCCACATTCGGATTGCCTGCGAGCGCTATTTTCCCCGCGAAGATGCGCTCCGCCATCTAGCACACCTCTATTCCCATACAGTCCGCACGCCGCAGGGCGATGACCGTTCTTCTCACCTCGTAGGCAACCGGATCACCGAGAGGCCCCGCACCCAGACATTTTACCGTGGTTCCTTCTAAAATCCCTAAGGCGGTCAGGCGCTCGGCTAGCGTCTCTGGCACCTCAATTCGACCAATGACTGCCTGCTGTCCAGCTGGCATCTGTGACAAACTGCTCTTGCAACATGTCATAAGTTCATCCATCCTTTCGCTGGTTATTACGTTTTCTATCTACGCCAGCGTATGCAGCAAGCCAAACTTCGGTGCAAAAAGGGGAGCGTCTCCCAGTGGAAACGCTCCCCTTAAATGTTTAAATCTTATTTTATTCTGCCAGTGCAGCACGCAGAGCGTCTACCTTATCGGTATCCTCCCAGCGAACGCCCAGATCTTCACGACCCATGTGGCCGTAAGCTGCCAGCTTACGATAGATCGGACGGCGCAGCTCCAGATTCTTAATGATTGCAGCCGGACGCAGGTCGAATACCTTCTCGATTGCAGCTTCCAGCTTTGCCTCGTCTACCTTACCGGTGCCAAAGGTGTCAACCATGATCGATACCGGCTCTGCAACACCGATTGCGTATGCCAGCTGGACCTCGCAGCGGCTAGCAAAACCTGCTGCAACAACATTCTTCGCAACATAACGTGCTGCGTATGCTGCCGAACGGTCAACCTTGGTCGGGTCCTTACCGGAGAATGCACCGCCGCCATGACGGCCGATACCACCGTAGGTATCAACGATGATCTTACGACCGGTCAGACCGGAGTCACCCTGCGGACCACCAATTACAAAACGACCGGTCGGGTTGACGTAAATCTTGGTCTTGTCGTCGAGCAGCTCTGCCGGAACGGTCGCACGGATAACATGCTCGGTGATATCTTCGCGAATCTGCTCGAGGGAAACCTCGGGTGCGTGCTGCGAAGAAACAACGATCGCCTCTACGCGAGCAGGACGGTTGTTTTCGTCATACTCGATGGTAACCTGGGTCTTACCATCCGGACGGAGGTAGGGCAGGGTACCGTTCTTGCGCACTTCGGTCAGACGCTTTGCCATCTTGTGTGCCAGCGAGATGGGAAGGGGCATCAGCTCCGGGGTCTCATCACAAGCATAACCGAACATCATGCCCTGATCGCCTGCGCCATTTTCCAGCGCTGCGTCTGCATCGCCTTCCTTGCGCTCGAGAGAGTTGTCAACGCCCAGTGCGATGTCCGCAGACTGCTCATCGATGGAAGTCACAACTGCGCAGGTGTTTGCGTCAAAGCCATACTTTGCACGGGTATAACCGATATCCTCAATGACCGAACGTGCAATCTTCGGAATATCGACGTAGCAGTTGGTGGTGATCTCACCCATGACCGAAACAATACCGGTGGTCACAGTGGTCTCACAAGCAACACGTGCGCTGGGGTCCTGTGCATAGATTGCGTCCAGAACAGCATCCGAAATCTGGTCACAGATTTTGTCCGGATGGCCTTCAGTAACAGACTCAGAGGTAAACAGATGTCTTGCCATAATGTTAAAAATTCCTTTCTTCCAGTCGCGCATACCTCAGAGCAAAAGAAAAGCTCCCGACAGGCGGGAGCACATTCGCTGATCGAAGCCTCATCTTTACGATACTACCGCCGGATTTGGCACCTTACAAGTCCTTGCAGGTTGCCGGGTTTCATAGGGCCGATCCCTCCACCACTCTTGATAAGGTATGCTATTTTTTAAAGTGGCTATATTATACCGGCTGTGTCGTCTTTTGTCAAGTAGCGACATGTCCATATTTTTTTCGGAAAACAGTCCAATTCTTGTTCTTGATACAGCTGGTTATAATCTTTTGCGCATTTTTGTGTAAAAATCTTGTAAAATCGAGAAGGTTAGTGCTGGAAAATTCGCGCAGCGTGTGTTATATTAAATATGTATATCAGCCTGTCAAACGTTAAGCCTTTGATCCTATGGTATCATGGAATCGATCTCATAGCGTTATGACAGGACTTTTTTCTGTTTGCTTCGTCAAAATTCATCCTATTTTGATCGATTGATTATGGCAAACATTCAAATTGACTTTGAAAATTGAAAGTTGTACCATGAGTATATTCTCTTGCATACCCGTATTTCATTTGGGCAAGTGCAAAAAGTATGACTGAATCTTTCCAATTGGTCAATAGAGCGAACGGGGAGCGATTTATGAACACCACTACTTATCTCGGAATCGATATCGGTTCCACAACGGTCAAACTGGTCGCGGTGCGCGCCGGTCAGATCATCTATAAACGATACGAGCGTCACTTCTCCAAAGTACGCGAAAAAGCATGCGAAATGCTGCGTGCAGCCCAGGAAATCATTGGTCAGGATACGCTGCATGTCGCAATCACCGGTTCTGCCGGTCTGGGCATGGCCAAGGCCAGCGGCGTGGATTTCGTACAGGAAGTCTTCGCGACGCGCAAGGCTGTTGGCGTACATGTACCGCAAGCCGATGTTGTCATCGAGCTCGGCGGCGAGGACGCTAAAATTATTTTCTTATCCGGTCAGCTGGAAGAGCGTATGAACGGTTCCTGCGCCGGTGGTACCGGTGCGTTCATCGATCAGATGGCCGTCCTGCTCGATGTTACACCGACCGAACTCGACGAACTCAGCCTGCATGCAGAGCGCATTTACACCATCGCTTCGCGCTGCGGCGTTTTCGCGAAGTCCGATATTCAGCCTCTGCTCAATGAGGGTGCTCGCAAGGAAGATGTTGCGGCTTCCATTTTCCAAGCGGTTGTTAACCAGACTTTGGGTGGTCTGGCGCAGGGACGCCAGGTCGCTGGTGATATCCTTTTCCTCGGCGGCCCGCTGTTTTTCTTTAAGGGTCTCCAGAATCGCTTCCGCGAGACGCTGAAGCTGGACGATGAGCATGCTCACTTCCCGGATCTTGCACCCTATGCCATTGCCGCCGGTGCTGCGGAGTACGCAAAGGATACGCAGGCATCTTACACCTACACCGATCTTCTGCAAACGCTGGAGCAGGCTGCCGGTGTACCCGCGGTCAGCAACTACCTGCCGCCTCTCTTCACGTCGCAGGAAGAGTACCGCGAGTTCTCTGCACGTCACAGCAAGCACGACGTTATGACCAAGAACGTTACCATGTACGAAGGTAACGCTTATCTGGGTATTGACTGTGGCTCGACGACCACGAAACTCGTCTTAATCAGCGAAGACAATCAGATTCTGTATCACCACTATTCTCCCAACAAGGGCAATCCGGTTGATGTCATCGAGCAGCAGCTGAACAAGCTGTATGAGCTTTGCGGCGACCGTGTCCATATTCTGTCTTCGGCCGTCACCGGCTATGGTGAAGCGCTGATTCAGAATGCTTTCGGTGTAGATCACGGTCTGGTTGAGACTGTTGCGCACTTCCGTGCAGCACGTCATTTCTGCCCCGAAGTTGACTTTATTATCGATATCGGCGGTCAGGATATCAAATGCTTCAAGATCCGTAACAACTGTATCGATAACATTTTCCTCAACGAGGCATGTTCCTCGGGCTGCGGTTCCTTCATCGAGACGTTTGCACGCTCTATGGGTTACTCCATTGAGGAATTCTGTAAACTCGGTCTGTTCTCTGAGCATCCCATCGATCTTGGTTCCCGCTGCACCGTCTTTATGAACTCTTCGGTCAAGCAGGCGCAGAAGGATGGTGCTTCGATCGACATGATCTCGTCTGGTCTGTCGGTTTCTGTCGTCAAGAACGCACTTTACAAGGTTATTCGTGCGCATTCTCCGGACGATCTGGGCAAGCACATCGTTGTACAGGGCGGTACCTTCCTCAACGATGCGATTCTGCGCTCGTTTGAACAGGAAATCGGCCGTGAAGTCACTCGTCCTGCAATTTCCGGTCTGATGGGTGCTTACGGTGCTGCACTTCACGCAAAGGATAACTGCCCCGAGCAGACCTCTTTGATTCTGCCCGAAGAGCTGAGCCACTTCTCGCACACCGTCAGCAACGTTCGCTGCGGTCTGTGCACCAACCATTGCAGTCTGACTGTCAACAGTTTCCCGGGCGGCCGTCGCTTTATCTCCGGCAACCGCTGTGAGCGCCCGCTCGGCAAAAACAAGGCTATGGATTTGCCCGATCTTTACAAGTGGAAGTATGAATATCTGCGCAATCTGCCGACCAAAACCGGTGGCGAGAAGATCGGTATCCCGTTTGGTTTGAACTTCTACGAACTGCTTCCGTTCTGGAATGCATTCTTAGGCGAGTTGGGATTTGAAGTCGTTGTCAGCGATCCGTCCTCTCGCGAGATGTACATGCAGGGTCAGCACTCCATTCCTTCTGATACGGTCTGCTATCCGGCAAAGCTCGTACATGGTCACATTGAAAACCTGATTGAAAAGGGTGTTCATTCCATTTTCTATCCATGTATGACCTACAATCTGGACGAGGGCCGTGCTTCGAACTGCTATAACTGCCCGGTTGTTGCATACTATCCCGAGCTGCTCGAAGCAAATGTCACAGGGCTGCAATCTCTCGATTTTATGATGCCGTACTTTGAGTTAGTAGATTCCAAGCGTTTCCAGGCGCAGGCAATCAAGTTCTTCTGCAAGAAGTACCCGCGTCTCAAGAAAAAGGATATTGTACGCGCTTCCGACGCGGCTTATCGTGCACTGGATGCCTATTACGCAGCCGTTCGCGAACAGGGCCGTCAGGCAATCGCATACGCGGACGAAAATGGTCTGGAGCTGGCTGTCATTGTCGGTCGTCCGTACCACATCGATCCTGAGATCAACCACGGTCTCAACCAGATGATCGCCTCCTACGGCATGGTTATCGTTTCGGAAGATGCCGTATGGAATCTGGCCGAAGAGCCCGAAGTACACGTCCTCAACCAGTGGACGTACCACTCTCGTATGTATTCCGCTGCAAACTATGTCGTGCACAAGCCGAATGCACAGCTCATTCAGCTGGTTTCCTTCGGATGCGGTATTGACGCGATCACGACCGACGAAATTCGCTCGATCGTAGAATCCGGCGGCAAGATTTACACCCAGCTCAAAATTGACGAGATCAACAACCTTGGTGCTGCCAAGATCCGTATTCGCAGTATGCTGGCCGCCATTGAGGAGGGCAAAAAACTTGCAAAACAACAATAATTACGTTCATGTACCGTTTACGGTAGAAATGAAAAAAGATTATACGATCTTAGTACCCAACATGCTGCCCATTCAGCTCGGTCTGATCTGCCAGCTGATGCGCAATTATGGGTTCAACATGGAACTGTTGGACACCGAAGGCCCCGGCATTGTCGATCAGGGACTGAAAAACGTCCACAACGATACCTGTTATCCCGCTCTGCTGGTCATTGGCCAGCTGATGGATGCCATCGAGAGCGGAAAATACGACACGCACAAGATCGCTCTGATTCTGCCGCAGACCGGCGGCGGCTGCCGTGCTTCCAACTATATTCATCTGATGCGCAAGGCACTTGTCAACAACGGTTACTCTTACATTCCGGTTATTTCGTTGAACTTCTCCGGTCTGGAAGACAATCCCGGATTCAAGCTGACCCCGCAGATGCTGCTTCAGGTCGCTTACGGTGTATTGGTTGGTGATCTGATTATGCAGATTTACAACCAGTGCCGTCCCTATGAGGTTGTTCCCGGAAGTTCGCAGAAAGCGGTTGAACTGTGCATGAAGACCATCACCGAGCGCTTCACCGGAAACCGTTTCATCCATTACAGCGAAGTACGTCGACTGTACCGCTTTGTTCTGGAAGTGTTCGGCAAGGTCAAGCTCGACCACTCCAAACCCAAGAAGAAGGTTGGTGTTGTTGGTGAGATTTATGTTAAATTCTCGCCGCTGGGCAACAACCACCTAGAAGACTTTCTGGTTGCAGAAAACTGCGAGCCCGTTCTGCCCGGTCTGATGGACTTCTGCCTGTACAGCATTTACAACGGTGTCATTGACCACGAACTGTATGGCCGTTCCTCCAAGGTCGCTATGCGCAACCAGATGCTGTATCACTTTGTGTTGGGTAAGCAGAAGGACATGATTCGTCTGATTGAACAGCACGGAAAGTTCCGTGCACCCGCAAAGTTTGACGAGGTGCGCAAGCTGTCTCAGCAAATCATCGGTCAGGGCGTCAAGATGGGTGAGGGCTGGCTGCTTCCCGCTGAGATGGTCGAACTCATCACTGAGGGCGTCAACAACATCGTCTGCACACAGCCTTTTGGCTGTCTGCCGAACCACATTGCTGGCAAGGGTATGATTCGTAAAATTCGCGAACACTACCCGCAGGCAAACATTGTTGCCGTCGACTACGACCCCAGTGCATCCAAAATCAATCAGGAAAACCGTATTAAGCTCATGCTGTCTTCGGCAGAAAGCTGATCGTTTGCTGCAAAGAGTCGCCTTATGGCGGCTCTTTTTTTCATTGACTTTATAAGGCAAACAAGGTATGCTGAATGTGACAAAAGGTTATTGAAAGGGGAGGAGTGCCCGATTGATTACATGTATGACATCGGCCGAACTGTTAAGCTGTGCGCTGCTGCTCGGTCGCCGTCTGCTGGAATGCGGTGCAGAAATTTACCGCGTAGAAGAATCCATTGAGCGCATGTGTCTGTCTTACGGCGCGCAGAGTGCCGATGTGTACGCGGTTCCCACGGCGATCATCGCCACCATTCGTATCGACGAAGAAGAAATTCTCACACAGACCAGCCGAATCAAACAGCGCGGAACTGATCTGGACAAAGTGGCCGCGCTTAACGGACTTTGCCGTGCTGTGTGCACTTGTCCGGTCTCTTACGGTCAATTTCAAAAAGACATGCAGCAGATTGAGGCACGTCCGCAATACTCCAAACAGGTTCAGTATTTTGCCTGCGGAGGTGTCGCTGCTTTTTTCACGCTGCTCTTCGGCGGCAGCTTCACCGAAGGACTTCTAGCATTCATAATTGGCTTTTTGCTTCAAATCCTCGTCTCATACACCGAACGACTGTATATGCACGCGCTGTTTACCAACCTGCTCGGTGGTGTATGGATTAGTTTGGCTGCGCTTTTAGGTATTGCCGTCGGGTTCGGACACAACTACGATGTTGTAATCATCGGTTCTATCATGCCACTGGTTCCCGGTTTATTGATGACTAACTCCATCCGCGACATGATCGCTGGCGACTTCATGGCTGGAATCAGCCGCTTTTCTGAAGCGCTCCTGATCGCGGCCGGTATCGCAGCCGGTGCGGCCATACCGCTTGGAATGCGCACGCTGCTTCTGGGGGTGTTTTGACCGATGGGTGCAATTCTCCATCAAACAGCTGCAAGTTTTTTTGCCAGTCTCTGTTTTGCCGTGTTATTTCAAGTCCGTGGACGCAACTTAGTTTGTGCGGCAGCAGCTGGCGGAGTCTGTTGGCTGGTTTACGCAGTATCCGGTGCCGGGTTAGGCGAACTCCCGGCATATTTCCTAGCGGCCGTGGCCACCACGATCTATGCGGAATTTTTCGCGCGTGTCTTGCGCACACCGGCCATCGTCTATCTGGCTGCCGGTGTAATCCCTTTGGTTCCGGGCGGCGGCATCTACCGCACGATGCTCTTTTGCATCCGTGGTGCGCCGGAGGAAGCTTTAAGTGCCTGCATCAACACCATCGGCATCGCTGGTGCTATGGCAATGGGCATCGTCATCGTATCCTCGTTTGTTCGTATGCTGTCCCATCAGCAAATTATAAAATTTCAAGGAGGAAGCTCTCATGCAATTTCTCGAAAATGAATTTCTGCGCGTTTCCATCAACGAATTTGGCGCAGAACTGACTTCTATTGTACGCAAATCCGACCAATCGGAATATGTCTGGAATGCAGATCCTGCATTCTGGGGCAAGCATGCACCGCTGTTGTTCCCGATCATCGGCCGACTCAAAGATCAGGAATATACGCTGGATGGAACTACTTACGAAATCACCCGACATGGCTTTGCGCGAGACAAGGAATTTACCGTTGTACAGGCATCCGATACTTGTGTAGAACTTTCGCTCAGTGCGGATGCGTACACCAAGGCAATGTATCCCTACGACTTTACCTTCACCATTCGCTATTCGCTCGACGGCAAGACGCTCAAAAAGGAACACATCGTACAGAACGACAGCAATCATACCATGTATTACGAAGTTGGCGGACATGATGCGTACATGCTATCCTTTGATGACGCGGCGCTGTCCGACTACTATCTTGAGTTTGAAGGCATTGATGCGCTGGATGTCATCGATTGTGATGCTGATGTCATGCTGATGCAGTCGCATCACGCTGTACCGCTTAAGGATGGCCGACTGTATCTGTCGCGTGAGACATTCTCCAAGGATAACACCCTGATGCTCGATCGTCTCCCGGTACATCGCTGCACTTTGGGATGCCTGAGCCATTCCCGAAAGGTAATTATGGAATTCCCCGAAATCGATTACTTCGCCGTCTGGAGCCCCTATAAGCCCGACTGTGATGTTCCGTTTATCTGTCTGGAGCCTTGGAGCACGCTGCCGGATTGTGCTTATCTGGGCAAGGAGCTGGAAAAGAAAGTCGGTATTCGTACCGTAGCTGCCGGACGCTCCGAAACACTGTCTTTCCGTGTTACAATCGAATAAACAGTTTCTCCTCTCTGATCTCTTTTCAGAGAGGAGTTTTCTTTTTTGTGATCTTGCTTGACAAATACAGACGGGGTCGGTATACTAATGCTGTAAATACTCACCCCCCGTAGGGAGGGGGTGCAATTGGAGGGAGTGTTATGAAACAACAGTTCAATGTGACGGGCATGAGCTGTGCTGCATGCTCTGCACATGTCGAAAAAGCCGTGCGCGCGCTGCCCGGTTTACAGGACGTTCAAGTCAATCTGCTTGCCGGCAGCATGACAGCCGAATATACCGAAGGCCAACTGTCCGATCAGGAGATTATCCAAGCGGTTATTGATGCCGGATACGGTGCATCGGTCAAAGGAAAAGCTGCTGCACAGCAGGCGAGTGCTGCTGATAACGGACAACAGGAATTAAAGTCCATGCAGCAGCGCATTATCACATCGTTTGTGTTCTTGATCGTGCTCATGTATATCTCGATGGGCAGTATGGTGGGACTTCCGATACCGTCTTTCTTATCCGGTGCAGAAAACGCAGTCAACTTTGCACTGACTCAGTTTTTACTGACCATACCCATTGTCATTGTCAACAAGAAATATTATATCAACGGCTTCAAGACCCTTTGGCACCGTGCTCCGACCATGGATGCACTGATCGCCGTTGGTTCCAGTGCTGCACTGATTTACGGCGTCTTTGTACTCTATCAGCTCGGCTGGGGACTGGGGCATCAAGATATGCCGCGTGTGCACCAGTACATGCATGATCTGTATTTTGAATCGGCTGCCATGATTCTGACTCTCGTGACCCTTGGAAAATATTTCGAGACACGCGCAAAGAAGAAAACCGGCGAAGCCATCTCCAAACTGATGGATCTGCGACCCAAAACTGCTGTCATTTTGCGAGACGGTGCCGAAGTGACCGTCCCCATCGAGGAGGTTCAAGTCGGTGATCTCGTCGTTGTACGTCCCGGTCAAAACATTCCTGTGGATGGCATTATCACAGAAGGGCAGGCAGCTCTCGATGAAGCGGCACTCACTGGTGAAAGTATCCCGGTTGAAAAGGGTGTTGGAGACACCGTAATCGCTGCGACCATCAACAAAAACGGATTCATCACTTTCCGCGCATCGCGTGTCGGTGATCAAACAACCCTATCCCAGATCATTCGTCTGGTCGAGGAAGCCAGCGCATCTAAAGCTCCGATTGCCAAACTGGCCGACCGTGTTGCCGGTGTCTTCGTCCCCATCGTTCTGGGCATTGCGCTTATCACGCTGATTGTTTGGCTGCTCGTCGGGCAGACCTTCACTTTTGCGCTATCCTGTGCAATTGCCGTTCTGGTCATCTCCTGTCCCTGTGCTTTGGGACTCGCGACACCCGTTGCAATCATGGTTGGAACCGGTGTCGGTGCAGAAAACGGTGTGCTGTTCCAGTCGGCAGAAGCACTTGAACTGCTACACAAGGTCGACGCGGTTGTGCTCGACAAGACCGGAACGGTCACGGAGGGTCATCCCGTGATGACCGATCTCAAGGCATTCGGCATAAGCGAAAAAGAACTGCTGGAGATTGCATACACGCTGGAGCAGCCCTCCGAACACCCCTTGGCCGAGGCAATTGTTACCTATGCGCAGGAAAACCAGACACGCAGTTTATCCATCTCCGGCTTTGAAGCCCAGACTGGCAAGGGCATCACAGCTCTGATTGACGGGCATGCTTGCATAGCAGGCAAGGCTGCTATGCTGGAAGCACAGGGCATTTCGACATCGCAAGGTGCGGACTATGGAAATGAGTTGGCACAACAGGGTAAGACTCCGCTCTATTTTGCGCGAGATAGTATCCTCATCGGCGTGATTGGCGTTGCTGATGTCGTTAAGCCATCCAGCAAGCAGGCGATTGACCAGTTTAAGCATTTGGGCATCGATGTCACGCTCTTAACTGGCGATCATCGTATCACTGCACAGGCAATCTGCAATCAGCTGGGCATCCCGCATGTTATTGCCGAAGTATTGCCGCAGGATAAGGAACGGGAAGTGCGCCGCCTGCAAGCAGAGGGCAAGACGGTTGCAATGGTCGGTGACGGTATCAACGACGCACCCGCACTGGCACGTGCTGATGTCGGCATCGCAATCGGCGCCGGTACCGATGTCGCCATTTCCTCTGCCGATGTCGTTCTGATGAAATCCGACCTGATGGACGCAGTCAATGCAATTCGGCTGTCTCGTTCGGTCATCCGCAATATCAAGGAAAACCTCTTCTGGGCATTTATTTATAACTGCATTGGTATTCCGCTTGCTGCCGGTGTATTCTGGATTCCGTTTGCACTCAAACTCAGTCCGATGTTCGGCGCGGCAGCTATGAGTCTTTCATCGGTCTGCGTAGTATCCAATGCACTGCGTCTGAAGTTCTTCCGCCCGCTTCATGCAGAAATCAATCCGCAAACACCTGCCGTTTCTATGGCAGAAGCAACTGATACAAGAAAGGATGAATCCACAATGGAAAAAACGATTGTAATTGAAGGCATGATGTGCCCGCACTGCTCTGGTCATGTTCGCGACGCACTGTGCAAGTTGCCCGGTGTCCAGTCTGCTGAAGTCAGCCACGAGACCGGCAAGGCGATTTGCACGCTGTCGGAGGATGTTGCAAACGAGGTCCTGATCCAGGCTGTTACCGACGCCGGCTACAAGGTTGTGGGGATCGAGTAATGCGCGCAGATCGTAAAAAAGTAGAGCCGCTAGTCAAAACCGCACGCGGACAGATTGAAGCGGTCCTTAAAATGATCGACGAAGACCGCTACTGCATCGATATCATCAATCAGCTCTCTGCCACCGAAGCCTTGCTGCGCAAAGCGCGCAAAGAGGTACTCAAAGGTCACCTCAATGGCTGTGTGCGAGATGCGGTATCCTGCGAAGATTCCAAAGAACGGGACGCAAAGCTGGATGAAATCATCGCACTTCTGGACAAATAACAATAGAAAAAACGGTATCCCAAGTGGGATACCGTTTTTGTTTTACTGCAAATCACATGATATTCCGCAAAGCCTCAAACAGTTTGTCCATCTCGTCATCGGTTCCGATGGTCACACGCAGGTGATTGTCAACCCGCGGCTGATTGAAGTAGCGCACAAAGATTTTTTGTGCACGGAGTTTTTCAAACAATTCCTTAGCCGATTTCTCAGGATGGGTTACCAGCAAAAAGTTGGTCTGAGAGGGAAGTACCGTAAAGCCCATCTCCCGGAAGGTTTGGGCCGAACGCTCTCGCGTTTGAATGACGCGTGCACAGGTTTCGCGGAAATACGCGTTATCCTTGACCGATGCAGTTGCCGCATCCAGCGTCAGCATATCCATGGTATACGAGTTGTACGAGTTTTTGACTGCTTCCAGTGCTGCAATCAGCTCGGGCGATGCGATTGCATAACCGACACGCATACCAGCGAGCGAACGCGACTTGGACATAGTCTGCACGATAACCAGATTCTCATATTTTTCGAGCAGAGGCAGGCAGGACGTACCACCAAAATCAATATATGCCTCGTCGATGATCACAATGCTGTCCGGGTTGTTTTGAAGCAGCACTTCTACAAATTCCAAGCCTTCTCCGATACCGGTCGGTGCATTGGGATTGGGCAGGATAACACCGCCATTTTTGACCGCGTAGTCCTGCGGATCAATGCGATAGTCTGCGGTGAGCGGAACCTTACGGAAAGGAATCCGGAACAGCGAACACCAGACCGGATAAAACGAATAGGTCACATCCGGGAACAAAATCGGATCATCCGAGCAGAAAAAGGTTTGGAAGCACAGCGCCAGCACGTCATCCGAACCATTTCCCAGGAAAACCTGATTGTCACCAACTCCAAAATGCTCGGCTAGCGTGTGGCGCAGTTCCGTGCTGTTGGCATCAGGATAACGCCGCAGTGCAGCGGCATCAAAGCTGCGAAATACCTCCTGCACCTTTGGAGAAGGCGGGTAGGGATTTTCATTTGCATTCAATTTGATCAAGTCTGCGTCCTTGGACTGCTCCCCGGGCACATACGGAGCAATCTCTCTTACATTTTTGCGCCAGTTTCCGGCCATAACACGGTCACCTCATCCAGTCAAATTACAATTTCCTATATTTTAATATAATAAATCGATAAAGTCAAGCCGCCGTTGTCTTTCTCTGTAAAAACTGCTATAATATTTTTATTCAACATATACGGAAAGGGGAGGATCTCATGTATCAGCCGCTTGCTGACCGGATTCGCCCAAAATCTCTCGACGATGTGGTCGGCCAACGCCAATTGCTCGGAGAAGGCGGCCTGCTGCGCCGGATTATAGACAGCGGAAACATTCCCAATATGATTTTTTATGGTCCTTCCGGCATTGGCAAAACGACGGTTGCCTCTATCATTGCACGTCAGACCAGCCGAAAGCTGTACCATTTGAACGCTACGACCGCATCTATTTCAGATATCAAGTCCATCGTAGACGAGTTAGACACTTTTTTAGCACCCAATGGTGCTTTGGTCTATCTGGACGAGATTCAGTATTTCAATAAAAAACAGCAGCAAAGTTTATTGGAATTTATCGAGGACGGTCGTATTACGCTGGTCGCCTCCACGACCGAGAATCCTTATTTTTATATTTACAATGCAATTTTAAGTCGCTGCACGGTCTTTGAGTTTTTGCCCGTAGAAGCAGAGGAAATGGTGCGTGCGGTAGAGCGCGGCTTTCAAATCGCCTGTGAAGGACGATCTATTACCATCGCACCCGAAACAGCTGAGGAGATCGCGCACAGCTGCGGCGGCGATGTCCGCAAGGCCATGAATGCCGTTGAACTGCTGGTCAACAGCACAGCCGACGGGGAAACCATCACACCGGAAAGCGCCGCGCAAGTTGCGCAGCGCTCCAATATGCGTTATGATCGCGACGGTGACAGCCACTACGATATTCTCTCTGCATTCCAGAAGTCCATCCGCGGCTCCGACCCCGACGCAGGACTGCACTATCTGGCACGATTGCTGGAAGCCGGAGATATGATCTCCGCGGCACGGCGCATGCTGGTCATCGCAAGCGAGGATATCGGTTTGGCCTATCCGCAATGCGCAGCCATTGTCAAAGCCTGTGTGGACAGTGCCTTTCAGCTCGGTCTGCCTGAGGCGCGCATCCCGCTCGCACAGGCGGTTATCCTAATGGCAACCGCACCCAAGTCCAATTCCGCAATCTGCGCCATCGATGCGGCCATCGCTGACATTCGCCAAAATGGCCCCGGAGACATCCCGAGCAGTTTGAAAGACTGCCACTACGGCGGCGCAAAAAAACTCGGTCGCGGACAAACCTACATGTACTCGCATGACTATCCCAATCATTGGGTCAAACAACAATTCCTGCCCGATCATCTGGCCGATCATCGCTACTATGAGTACGGCCCGAACAAAACCGAGCAGGCAGCACGCGCTTACTGGGAAAAAACCAAGGGATCTCAGCCCTAAAACAGAAAGAGTTGATTTGTGTGAATCCTATTCTCTCAGAATTTTTTCAAGGAACCTGCTTTAACGCTTACGATTACTTTGGCGCGCATGCAACCATCCGCAATCACCAGCAGGGTGTCGTATTCCGCGTATATGCGCCCAATGCGTTCGTCGTAGAACTCATCGGCGATTTTAACAACTGGACTCCGGTTCAAATGACACCTTCCAGATCAGGTGTGTTTGAGCTCTTTTGGGCGGAAGCAAAAGCCGGTCAGCGCTATAAATACCGTGTGCACGCATTTGAACAGGATTCTTATCGTGATCGCTGTGACCCCTTTGGTCGTTGTTCCGAACTTCGTCCCAACACAGCTTCCATCATTACCGACGGCGCAAAATATCAGTTCTCCGACAGTGGCTGGCGTGCTGCGCGCGGCAATCACTACAATCAGCCCATCAACATCTACGAAGTCCATGCCGGTTCCTGGCGCAAACACGAAGACGGCAGCTGGCTGAACTATCGGGAATTGGCCGAATCACTGATTCCATACTGCAAAGCGCATTTCTACAATTACATCGAATTTCTTCCGCTCGCAGAACATCCCTTTGATGGATCGTGGGGATATCAGGAGAGCGGTTATTTTGCCGTCACTTCGCGCTATGGTACACCGGAAGATTTCTGCTATCTGGTTGACCAATGCCACAAGCACGGCATCGGTGTCATTATGGACTTTGTGCCCGTTCACTTTATTCCGGACGAATACGCCCTCGCACGTTTTGATGGTTCTACGCTCTATGAATACCCCGATCACAGCGGCGTGCGGCTGAGCGAGTGGGGATCGTGCAACTTCGATCTGGTTAAGCCGATCGTGCGCTCCTTTCTCCAGTCTGCTGCCGATTTCTGGCTCACCGTCTGCCATTGTGATGGCCTGCGCTTTGATGCCATCCGCAATGTCATTTATCTGCAAGGCGATGAGCGCAATGGTGTCAACCCGTCCGGCACTTATTTCTTGCAGCAATGCAACAAAGGTCTGCGGGCGCGGCATCCTCATGCACTGCTCATCGCAGAGGATTCCACAAATCTCATTAAAGTCACGGCTCCCGTTCAATATGACGGTCTTGGCTTCGACTATAAATGGGATCTTGGCTGGATGAATGACACTTTATCTTACTTTATGCTGCCGCCAGAGCAGCGTCCTGCGGCACACCACCGACTCACATTCTCCATGAGTTATTTTTACGATAATCTGCATCTTTTGCCGTTATCCCACGACGAAGTCGTGCACGGTAAAAAAGCGCTGCTTGACAAGATGTGGGGTGATTACGATCAGAAGTTTGCACAGTGTCGGACGCTGTTCACTTACATGTACACCCATCCGGGCAAAAAGCTGAATTTCATGGGCAATGAGCTCGGCGAATTCCGCGAATGGGACGAAGCGCTGCAACTGGATTGGAATCTGCTGGAATATCCAAAGCACATCGGATTTGAACATTATCTGATGGATTTGTCTCAATTCTATCTGGAAAATCCTGCTCTGCATCAGGACGAATACGATATGCGTGCTTTTCAGTGGCTGGATGCCAATGACAGTGAGCACTCAGTATATTCCTACTTCCGCACGGCTGGAGGACAGACACTATTGGTCGTTCTCAATCTGTCCAATCGAAAATATCCCAATTACACTTTACAGTTTGACCGTCCCACAACGCTGCGCGAGCTGATCAGCTCGGATACATCAAAATACGGCGGTCGGGACGTGACGAATGATTGGGTGATCTATTCAGATGACCACAACCGTGCGCAAATTGTTCTGGCGCCGCTCGGCAGCTATATTTTCCGTGTGACCCAATAAGAGAGGTCAGCAAAACACGGTTGCAATGTGTTTGTTGACACAGGAAGCAGGGGAGTAGACCCACTCTTGCAGCCGTCCTTCGGTGATATAGTAATGCAAAGGCGGCTGGAACGGCGGCTGATCCCGCAGCAAATCAATAATATTCAATTTGATCTTCATACGGCTTGGCAGAATCGACTTGATATAGACCGACACCCGATCTCCGTTTTTCATGTCTGGTTTTCGCTCTGCCAAGCCGGATAAGTTTGGCGTCAGTTCAACAAAAATCCCGTATTCTTCCACGCTCCGCACAACGCCCGGAACAGTCTCGCAGGGATGAAACAGCGCGGCATTCTGCTCCCAAGTGCCGAGCAGCTCACGATGTGTCAGCGAAATCCGTGATCGTGCGCGATCCATGCACAGTACAGCTGCATAGATGGACTGTCCCACAGTAAATCGTTCACTTGGATGGAAAATCCGGGACACCGAGAGGTGCTCAATGCCAATAAATGAAGGCACGCCACAGCCAATGTCGACAAATACACCGAATGGCTCTAAGTGCGTTACACGAGCAGCAATAATATCTCCCGGTTCCAGGGTATCAAACGCCCAGGCAACCGTCTGTTCTTGTGCCAAGCGGCGCGACAGGCGTATCGGCTGAGACTGTGCATCGGTTACGACAAAGGACACCGGTCGACCGACGCGCGATAAAATGGCAATATCGCGTGTCGTGCCCTCGGCAATCCCACGTGCGCACTCAGTTCGTGGAATGACTGCACGTCCGCAGGGCAATTCTACAACGAGGTCGTGTTCGGCAGTACAGGCAACCGCAAGTCCTTCCAAGATCATTCCTCGCTTTTGTGCCAGTCGGAGCTGTTCGAGTGAACTGACCGCATTCAAGTTTTCTTTTTCATATAGTTTGATTCCTTCCGGGAAATATATTTGTGTCATGCCTATCCAGACCTCCTTTTTGCGTTGGTCTACTATATGCTTGACAACAGACATTTTATCCTGGAAGATCGCATTGATTTTAGAACCCTGGAGGTATTGTCCCATGGACATTCAAGTTGGCGACCGACTCACCATGAAAAAAGGCCATCCCTGTGGAAGCAAGGAATGGATCGTACTGCGCGTCGGAATGGATTTCCGGATGCGCTGCTGCGGCTGCGGCCATGAAATCATGGTTCCTCGCAGTAAAATTGAAAAAAATATTCGTCAAGTTGTGCGAGAGGAGAATGCTTCATGTTGATTCAAGGCAAACAGATGCACATCCAGATTCAAAAAGGCGATATTGGACGTTATGTCATCCTGCCCGGTGATCCCGGTCGCTGCGAGCGCATTGCACGGTATTTCGACGAACCGGAATTTTTATCTTCCAATCGTGAATACACCGTATGGCGCGGCAGGCTGTGCGGCGAACCGGTCGCGGTATGTTCCACTGGCATCGGCGGCCCTTCCACTGCAATCGCGCTGGAAGAACTCGTAGAGTGCGGCGCGGACACCTTTATTCGCGTTGGCACTTCGGGCGGTATCGTGGACTCTGTGCGCGGCGGTGACGTTGTCATCGCAACCGCAGCCGTTCGGCAGGAAGGTACCACGCGAGAATACATGCCCATTGAGTATCCGGCTGCCGCTGACTTTTCCGTAGTCAGCGCGCTACACCAGGCAGCCAAGCAGCTTGGTTACCGCCAGCACGTCGGCGTCATTCAGTCTAAAGATAGCTTTTACGGTGAAATCCGTCCTTCCGAACAGCCAACCGCTTCTATGCTTCGTGAAAAGTGGGAAGCGTGGAAAGCTGCCGGCGTACTGACCAGCGAAATGGAATGCTCGACGGTCTTTGTTGTCGGTGCTGTACGCCATGTGCGCTGCGGCGGCGTACTCAACGTGCTGTGGAACGCAGATACAGATGATACGCTGGACGCTTCCCCTGAAATGGCAGAGCGCGGCGTAAAGACCGCCGTAGAGGCACTGAAAATTCTGATCCAACAGGATCGAGAGGAGAAATAACTTTGGCAACCAATCCCCAGGAAAATGAACTGGGAACCGCCCCAGTCGGGCAGCTGCTTGTCCGGCTGGCGGTTCCCAATATTGCAGCCCAGATCGTCAACATGCTTTATAACATCGTTGACCGCATCTACATCGGCCATATCCCCAACATCGGCTCTCAGGCATTGACCGGTGTCGGCGTAACCTTCCCGATTATCATTCTGATCACCGCGTTCAGCTCCCTCATTGGTATGGGCGGTGCGCCGCGTGCGTCCATCGCAATGGGACAAAAACACAACGAACGCGCAGAGAAGATTATGGGCAACTGCTTTACCGCACTCATCATCATCTCAATCTGTTTAACCGTTCTCTTCTTGCTCACGCAAAAGCAGATTTTGATGTTATTCGGTGCCAGTGCAGATACACTGCCCTATGCGCTCGAGTATTTAAACCTCTATGTCCTGGGCACGATCTTTATTCAGATCGCCTTGGGCATGAATGGATTTATCACAACCCAGGGCAAGGCAAAAACGGCTATGTGCACGGTCTTGATCGGTGCAGCGCTCAATATCATCCTTGATCCCATTTTCATTTTTGTATTCAATCTGGGCGTTCGCGGTGCAGCGATTGCAACCGTATTCTCGCAGTTTGTCTCCGCAATTTGGGTTGTACGTTTTCTGACTAGTTCTAAGGCACTTCTGCGTCTGCGTCGAGAATATCTGCGTCCTGAGCTCAAGCAGCTGATTCCTGTCATCAGTTTGGGTCTGTCTCCGTTTGTCATGCAGTCGACCGAAAGCCTGCTGTCCATTACATTCAACATCTCGCTTGCCAAGTTCGGCGGAGATCTGGCAGTCGGTGCCATGACCATCCTGACCAGCCTGACACAGATGATTAGTTTACCACTGACCGGACTGACACAGGGTGCACAGCCCATCATCAGCTACAACTTCGGTGCAAAAAAGATCGATCGCATGAAAAAGGCCATCCGCCTCCTTGTGACGACGGCAGTTGCGTACGCAACCTTCTGCTGGCTGCTCACCCGTATCGCACCGCGTTTGCTGGTCGGCGTGTTTACGAGCGACCCCGAACTGCAAACCTTTACCGTTTGGGCGTTGGGCATCTATATGGCAATGGTATTTGTCTCGGGTATCCAGACTTCTTTCCAGCAGTCCTTTATCGCATTGGGTGAGGCGCGTATTTCGCTGTTCCTCGCACTTCTGCGCAAAATCATCCTGCTGATTCCGTTGATTCTAATTCTGCCGAACTTCTTCGACGACAAGCTGTTCGCCGTATTCCTTGCAGAGCCGATCTCCGACTTTATTGCAGCAATGTCAACGATGACTTTCTTCCTCTGGCGCATACGGAAAATCATCGCAAATCTGCAAAAGCCCGATCTCGAAAAAGAAATTTAACCGAAACAAAACGCCGAAGGCATGTTGCCCTCGGCGTTTTCATATAGTATGGTATCTACTTTCAGTCGGGAAGGAGGGATTGGAATGCCACGCAAGCAGCCCAATCGGCTCAACGGATTTGAAAAACTCCTGCTTGGAATCGCATTCCTCTTTTTATCGGTCACTGTATTGCGCACCATACAATTTGAACCGTTCTTACGCGTGCAGACAGCCGTACAAACCTTTCTCACAGGCAATCAGTCCATCGAGCAGGCTGTGCAGGCAGTTGGATCATTCACGGAATCCGATCAGCTGCAAGCCGTTTTTTCGGACTGGTTTCCGACCATCAACCCACAGGAAAATCAACCGGTCATGGAATCATCCGTACCAAGCGAGACGCTCGCCGCAACTGCGGCGGGCGTTTTTCCAACTCAGGAAGCAGATGCGGTATATCCAATCTCGCTATCTAACACCCAGCCGGTTGAAAATGCTGTATTAACCTCTTCCTTCGGCCCACGCGCTCATCCGGTAACCGGACAACAAAGCAGTTTTCACAAGGGGATTGATCTTGCCGCTGAGCAGGGAAGTCCGATTCATGCTTTGGCTAACAGTACTGTGCGTACGGCTGCTCAAAACGACAGCTATGGAAATTATTTAATCTTACAGCACGCCGATGGGGTCTGCGCGCTTTATGCTCACTGCGAACAGCTGCTGGTTAAAGAAGGAGCGCACATACAAGCTGGACAGACCATTGCAACCGTAGGGGATACCGGTACCGCAACCGGATATCACCTGCATCTTGAACTGTGGTACGCGGGGAAACTGCTCAATCCGGAGGATTACATCGCTTTATGACTTCAAAAATACGTGTAAAAGATTCTTTCTGGCTACTGCTCGCCATCATTATACTGCTCGACCCGAACGGCATCTTTCTTTACTTTCTCGCCGCGGCTGCTGTGCACGAACTAGGGCACTGGATTGTAATTCGTTTGTGCCATGGTACAGTAACTCGTTTTGAAATTTCTGCCGCAGGCGGCGCAATGCAGTATCATTTGCCACGATTATCCGTCCGGTCAGAGGTCTTGATCGCGCTAGGCGGCCCTTTGTTCGGTCTAATGCTTTGGCTTGTGGCAGGTCTTTTACACCATGAGCTACTCGCTGGTGCAAGTCTGGTTCTCAGTATTTTTAATCTGCTGCCCATTCCGCCGCTGGACGGCGGCCGTGCGCTGGACTGTCTATTTGCTCCCGGTCATCCGCTGCCACAAGCACTTGCAGCTTTTTTCTCTGCGCTCATCCTGTTTCTTGGTATCTATGCCGGTATCTGTCATAACGGATGGGGCTTGTGTCTGATCGGCCTTCTCTTAACACTCGAACGGCAAACAGGCTTGCATTCCCTCCGCATACAAGGTAAAATATAAAGTACTTTGGGAGGTTTACTCTATGTTTTTTCGACAAAAAAAAGAGGAGGTTCGTCCTCGTATTGCAGCTGTCATCCCCGCTGCCGGCTCATCTACCCGCATGGGTACCAATAAATTACTGTTACCGCTGAATGGCATTCCCGTTCTCGCACGCACCCTGCTTGCGTTTGAACAATGCCCCTTGGTAGATGACATCATCATTGTTTGTCGAGAACAGGATATCGCTCCGTACGGCAAACTGGCTCAGGAATTTGGCTGCACGAAAGTGCGTCACATTGTGCGCGGTGGACAAACCCGGCCGGAATCGGTTCTTGCCGGACTGAATACCTGTGAGCCGGATACCGCCTATGTTGCCATCCATGATGGCGCACGGCCGCTCGTTCCGCAAACCGTAATTGAAGAAGCGATTACCGCTGCTATGGACACTGGCGCGGCTGCACCCGTGGTTCCGCTCAAAGACAGCATCAAGCGGATCTCTGACGGAAAAATCATTGCCGATGTGGCACGCGACAGCATCGCCGCTGTACAGACCCCCCAATGTTTCGACCGTGCGCTGATCTCGACTGCGCTCAAAGAAGCCATCGCCGCCGGCGCTGCGCTCACCGATGACTGTGCCGCCGTTGAGCGTCTGGGCACGCTGGTCACTGCAACATCCGGAAGCTATCGGAACCTCAAAGTCACAACCCCGGAAGATATTCCGATGGCCGAAGCACTACTCAATCAGGAGGACTAACCATGCGAATTGGACATGGATATGACGTACATAAACTGGTCTCTGGCCGTAAATGCATCATTGGCGGTGTCGATATCCCGCACGAGACCGGACTTTTGGGGCACAGTGATGCCGACGTACTGCTGCACGCTGTGATGGATGCACTGTTGGGTGCAGCTGCACTCGGCGATATCGGGCATTTGTTTCCCGACAATGACCCGAAATACAAGGGAGCAGACTCTCTGACGCTGCTGCGTGAAGTCGGGCGCGTACTTCAGACGAACGGCTGGGTATTGAGCAACTTGGATGCCACGATCCTGGCGCAAGCGCCCAAAATGGCACCTCACATTTTGCAGATGCGTCAGAACATTGCCGATGCTTTGGGCGTATCGATCGACCAAATCAGCGTCAAGGCAACCACCGAAGAGGGATTAGGCTTTACTGGTGCCAAAGAGGGCATTGCCGCACATGCGGTATGTCTGATCGACAAACTATGATACCTTCTTCCATCTATTTTTGCGTATAATAAATGCCGGACGAATCTGTCGTCCGGCATTTTCTTTTATGCCATTTCCTGTGCCAGCTGCATCTGAATAAACTGTCTGGCCGTACGCGGAGAACGACCATTGCGTCGCAGAGCGAAGCGTTCGGCAAGCAGGTGAAGCTGTTCGGCCTCCATCTCAATGCCGCAGTCTTCGGCCAGCTGATCGACGATCATCAAATACTCGTCACGCTCCGGTACCGAGAAGGTAATCTCCAGACCGAAACGGTCGGACAGCGAGGTCACGGTCTCAAGCGTATCGCGGCGATGTACATCATCACCTTCACGATCGGAAAAGCGTTCCCGAATCAAATGGCGGCGGTTAGATGTCGCATACAAAATCAAATTGTCCGGCTTACCTGTCAGACCGCCCTCAATAAACGCTTTCAGCGTTGCAAAATTCTCATCTTCTCGCTCAAACGTCAGGTCATCCAAGAATACAATAATCTTGTACGGACTATGCGCTGCATAAGTGCAGATGACAGGGAACATGGAAATCTGCGTCACAGAAAGCTCTATGATTTTCAGGCCTTCCTTTGCATATTCATTGACTACAGCCTTGACCGTAGAGGACTTGCCAGTACCCTTATCGCCGTACAAAAGAATATTATTGGCTGCACGGCCTGCCAGAAATGCTCGCGTATTGGTGAGAATCTGTGCTTTTTGATGCGCATAACCCTTAAGATCGGTCAAGCGTACCGGATCGGGATGTACAACCGGTACAATCTTTTCCTTATCCACAGCATAGAATGTCGCATCTGCAAAAAATCCAAAGCCCTTATCCTGATAATACGCGCGCAGTCCGTCTCCGTCCGTAAAGGGGAGGGCAGACCCGGAAGCGAATGTCGGCAGGACGCTGATGCTGGGCAGAGCCTGTCCGAAAATAGATTTTGCTGTATCCAACAGCTCGGAACCGCTGACAGACAGCAAATCATTCAAAGTGCGTACATCATGGGATACCGCTAAAATAACATTTGCACTCGGATGATCGATGGTATCGGTCAGTGCATTGGTGTCACAGTGAAGACTGCGCAGCAACACCTGTCCCTGATCGCCACTTTGATAGACCTCTGCGCACAGTGCACCATACGCCTCGGCGAAGTCATGCGGCGTACCAGACAATGCCCGCAGCGCATTGCGATATTTTTGAACCAGTGGATGTTGTGCCAAATTGCGCAGAACCGATAAGAAGTCCAGATCTAACGCTAACATTTGCAAATCCATACTATCTAAAACTCCTCTCCAGATTTTAATACTTTATCAGTATAACACGCACGGATAGGGTTGGCAATCCTCAATCCCACTGCATAGCATGATTCACAAGCATTCGGATGAGGAGGATCTTTTTATGATTTGGATTGTCTTTTACGGTCAAACACAGGCCGTTCACTGTCGAAATGTGCTGGCGAAAAATGGTATCGCTGGATTACTCCGAAAGCCACCGCGACCGGCAAACGCGCAGCATACCTGTATTTGGGCTGTCGGTATTCCGCCGGAATCCGAACAACAGGCGCGACAAATATGTCTTAATCACAACGTCCGTCCAAACTTTTGGATGGATCAGTCTGGGAGGGTTTTATGATTTATCTCGATCAGGCTGCGACCTCACTGCAAAAGCCGCCCGAGGTCTGCCAGGCCATGCTGACTGCCTGCAAGACCTGTGCCGGATATGCACGCAGCGGCCATGCACCCGCGCTGCGTGCCGGTGAGGTGGTTTATCAATGTCGTGAAGCCGCAGCGCAACTATTCTCCGTAGATAATCCCGAACAAATTATCTTCACCATGAATGCCACACACGCCCTAAATCTGGCCATTCATGGGTTCTGCACCCCATCAACCGTTGTAGCTGTCAGCAGCTACGAACACAACTCAGTCATGCGACCGCTTCACGCGCTGGGATGTCCGCTGCGCATTTTGCGCAGTAAACTCTTTGACATCGCCGATTTTTTGCGCGAAGCCGAACGTGCCATTGATGCCGGTGTTCAAATTTTTATCATAAACCATGTTTCCAACGTTTTCGGCTCCATTGTCCCGCTCGAGCAGCTGGATGCCATGCTGCAAGCCTATCAAATTCCACTGATTCTGGACGCCTCGCAATCTGCCGGAACCATTCCAATCTCCGTGCGCAGACTGCGTTCTCTCCGTGCAATCTGTATGCCCGGTCACAAAGGACTCCTAGGACCTCAGGGCACTGGCATGCTTATTTTATCCAATCCGGACGACCTGCCGCGGCCACTCCTGCAAGGCGGTACCGGAAGTGCATCGTCCAGTTTGGAACAACCCGCATTTCTGCCTGATCGCCTGGAAAGCGGCACGCCAAATGTTCCCGGTATTGCCGGACTTTACGCTGGTATGCAGTTTTTACTCGAACAGGGAATTGACGCAATCCATCGCCACGAACAGGACTGCATTCAGACTTGTATTGCAGCGCTCCGCACCATTCCAAATCTGGAAGTATTCGCTGCCGAAGAACCCGAACGGCAAGCCGGCGTGCTGTCCATTCGCATTCCCAATCAGTCCTCTGAAATTTTGGCACAAGCGCTGGCTGATCGGGGTGTTTGCGTACGCGGCGGACTGCACTGTGCACCGCTTGCACATCAGAGTGCACACACACAGACGACCGGAACGGTGCGGCTCTCGGTCGGCCCTTACAATACACGCTTAGAAATGCAGCGTACGGCCGAAATCTTGCAGGAACTTGTTGGAAAAATGTGAAAAAATTTTGAATTGTATTCACATGCTGCAAGGAATATGGTAAAATGTATATGAACTATGTGAAATTTTAACGATACGGAATATAGAATCTAGGTGTTTACATAATATGCAAGAAGCGATTCTAGAGACGCTCGGCACCCTGCAACGCTGTATCCAACTCATTTCTATCCAAGACTTGATTGACATGGGTATCATTGCCTATGTCATCTATCGCGGTATGAAATTGCTGAAAGATACCAGCGCAATGCGTCTGGCCAAGGGCATACTAATCATTTTCGCGGCACAAATTGTCGCGGAATCTTTACAGCTGAATACAGTCTCGTGGATCTTACAGCAGGTCTTCTCATTCGGTGCATTGTTCCTCGCAATTGTCTTTCAGCCCGAACTGCGCCGTATGCTGGAACAGCTCGGCAAAGGTCAGGGACAGCTGCGAAAGTTTTTGACCGGTACCGAGGTGGACGTTGTCGCCATCGAGCAGTGCATCAACCAGACAGTTGCGGCATGCGAATCGATGAGCTGGACGCGCACTGGTGCGCTGATGGTTTTCGAGCGCCAGGAGCGTTTGAGCGAGATCATCACGACCGGCACGCGCATTGACGCTGAGCCGTCTGAGCCGTTAATCAAAAATATCTTTTTCCACAACTCACCACTTCACGACGGCGCGCTGGTTGTGCGTGACGCACGCCTGTTTGCAGCAGGCTGTGTCTTGCCGCTTTCCAGCAATCAAAATCTGTCCCGCGATTTGGGCACCAGACACCGCGCCGCTGTGGGCATGAGCGAAGCATCCGATGCCGTGCTGGTCGTTGTATCCGAGGAGACCGGTGCAATCTCGGTTGCCATCGGCGGCATGCTCAAACGTCATTTATCACCCGAAACCTTGCGCAAAATTCTGGTTGCCGAGCTGATGCCCGAAGAAAAAGAAGAACAGCCCCCCAAGCGCAACGGCTTCCTGCCGCGTAAACGGAACACCCAGGCGGAACGGAAGGGGAAGTCTAAATGAGCAAAATAAAAGAGTTTTTCACCAAGCACGACTTGGCACATAAGTTGATTGCCATTTTAATGGCGATTGCGCTTTGGTTCATCGTTGTCGCGAACAATGATGATCTGATGCGTACGAACACGATTGCAAACATTCCAATCACTTACACAAACGAAGATGTTTTGGAAGATGATTATGGTCTTCGCCTGATCGAAGGTCAAGACCAAACGGTCGCTGTCAAGGTAACTGGCCCGTATGCCAGCCTATATCCTCTGACAACAAACGATATTCAAGTTCGTGTCAATCTGGCAAACTTCCAAAAACCCGGCACCTATACGATCAACACGTCCTCGCAGTCCACGAACTGCACGCTGATTGTTAATTCTTCCAGTGTACGTGAATCAGAAATTTCTACGCCAAACTCATTTCAGATTGTAATTGATGAAGTCATCACCAAGGAAGTACCTGTTACCATCCAGGTAGACGGCACGCCTTCTACTGGATATATGTACGATGACCCCGAAGGTGAACAGGATTCGGTTAGCGTCACTGGTCCGAAAACCGTTGTAAACCAGATTCGCAAGGCAACGGCTGTGGTTCCGGCAGAAGATTCCACCGGTCTGACCAAGACAACCAGTGTGCTGGCATCCTTTACCTTCCTCGATGAAAAGAACCAGCCGGTCGATCAGACCCATCTGACCAGCGAACCCAACGACTACTCGGTAACCATCCCGGTTTATGCTGTGGCAAAACTTCCGCTGACCATCAACCTCATCAGTTCTGATACGGTTGACAAAAACTCGGTCAAGGCAACCATTGATCCGCAGGAAATTGCGGTCTATGGTGCAGAGGAAGTCATCAGCAAACTTACCGCGATTAGCCTCGGTGATTTGCAGCTGAGCACGGTAAGTCTGGACGAAGATGATCCGATTACCATTCCGATCGAACTGCCCGCAGGTGTCACCCGTGTACAAGGCGAAGCGACATCGGCTAAGGTAACGATTCAGGCTGTTGGTATGAGTACCCGCGAGATGCCTGTTACCAGAATCACGCTGCAAAACAGCGGCAGTGACCCCAATCTTACCGCAACGCTGCGCACGACGTCGGTCAATATCCGAATTCAGGCAGAGACCGCTGCACTGGCAAATTTGACCGCAGATGCATTCCATGTCATCGCTGTCTTTAATGCCGATGAGCTCGGCCCCGGTATTCACGAGGTTCCGATCGAGGTGCAATGTGAACAGCTTGAAAGTTCGAATTCCAGCTTCA
This sequence comes from Butyricicoccus pullicaecorum DSM 23266, assembly GCF_900167005.1. GTDB lineage: Bacteria > Bacillota > Clostridia > Oscillospirales > Butyricicoccaceae > Butyricicoccus > Butyricicoccus pullicaecorum. The sequence goes on along the minus strand of NZ_FUXW01000002.1, from coordinate 332,135 downwards.
CGCTGCTGAACCCGGATGAAAAGGTGACCATCGAGATCAAACAAACTGGTGAAACCGCAACCACTACTCCCACGGAGGAAAACGAAACTACGTGAGTATCATTGTATCCGGCATCCGTCTGCCGTTTGACGAAAATGGCGGTGCGGCTGTCGCACAGGCATTGTCTCTGTGCGGACTGACCGCCAATGACGCGCAGGCATCCATCTATCGTGTATCGCTGGATGCCCGCCGCGGAAAAATCGATCGCGTATATTCGGTTCTGCTTGATGGAATCGACCATGAGGAGGCATTTGCAGCACAGCTGCAAATGCCCTCTGTCCGTTACAAGCCTTGTGTGCGCCTGTCTCCGCAAATCGGCACTGCTCCTATGGAACATCGGCCGGTTGTTGTCGGTCTTGGCCCTGCAGGCTTGTTCGCTGCATACCTGCTTGCACGGTATGGCTATCGTCCGATCGTCCTGGAACGCGGCGAGGCCATCGAGCAGCGCGACCAGGATGTCGACGCATTTTGGAAGCAGGGTATTTTCCGCTCGGAAAGCAATATCCAATTTGGCGAGGGCGGTGCCGGTGCTTATTCAGACGGCAAGCTGACCACTCGCATTAACGATCCGCTTTGCGATGAGGTGCTTCACATTCTGATGGAGCATGGTGCACCGGAAGAAATCGGCCGACTGGCCAAGCCCCACATTGGAACCGATATCTTAAAGCAGGTTGTCCGCAATATGCGTGAACAGATCATCGCCTGGGGCGGTGAAGTCCACTTCAGAACCGCAATGACCGGCCTTCGTCAGCAGGGAGACGTGCTCTGTGCAATCGATGCAGAAAATCAAAGCATCGCCTGCGAACACGCTATTCTTGCTCTCGGTCACAGTGCGCGAGACACCTTCTTTGCGCTGCATAGACAAGGCGTATTCTTTGAGCCGAAGCCGTTTTCGGTTGGTGCGCGTATTGAACACCTGCAAAGTGAAATTGACCGTGCGCTGTATGGAAAACATGCCGGACATCCCTTGCTTCCGCCAGGTGAATACAACTTATCGCACCGTGAGAACGGACGTGCATGCTATTCATTCTGTATGTGTCCGGGCGGTCATGTTGTAGCCGCACAGAGTGAAGCGGAAAGTATCGTCACAAACGGTATGAGCTATCATGCCCGTGACGGCAAAAACGCAAATGCTGCGATTGTTGTCTCGGTTGATCCTTCCGACTACGATGATGGCACGCCCTTCGGCGGTATTGCGTTCCAGCGCACGCTGGAGCGCCGCGCGTATCAAATGACCGGCAGTTATGCAGCGCCCTGTCAGCTGGTCGGTGATTTTCTGGACAAGCGCACCTCACATCGTTTTGGTGCAGTCCATCCGACCTATCCGATCAGCACACAGTTCTGTGATCTCAATACACTGTTCCCGCAGTTCGTACACGAGCAAATGCACACCGGTCTTTCGGTTTTCGCGCGTAAACTGCGTGCGTTTGGTGCAAAAGATGCCGTTCTCACCGGTCCAGAGACCCGAACCTCTTCTCCGGTGCGCATGACACGCGGCAGGGAAAACCTGTCCAGCGTTTCTGTTCGCGGCATCATTCCGTGCGGCGAGGGCGCTGGTTATGCTGGCGGCATCATGTCCGCAGCCGTTGACGGTCTGCGCGCTGCCTGCCAGATTATCGAATCCCATCAGCAACCTAAAAACTTGGAGTGACAAAACATCATGGTACAAAAAGCTGTAGTAAAAAAAATTTTGAACCCGACACAAGCAGAAATTGAAGTACAGCGTCAGTCTGCGTGCGGTCATGATTGCTCAAAGTGCGGCGGCTGCGGCACGCCCACCGAGCGCATCAAGGCAACCGCTGTCAACTCTGTGGATGCACAAGTCGGCGATATTGTGACGGTAGAAGGCTCCAGCAAGCAGATTTTAGGCATGGCTGCTATTGTTTATGCCATTCCGCTGATTCTGTTCTTTGTCTTTTATGGCATCTGTGCATTGCTGCATGTCTCGGAAGGTTTTTCCATCTTGGCCGGTGTTGTCGGCTTTGCACTCGGCATTTGGGTGGCAATCCGCCGCAATCATCGCATGAAGACCTCTGGTGAGATCGTCTTTACCATTATTAAAAAAGGGTAAAAATTTTTTGAACACAGGCTGCCTTTTGCCGGGCAGTCTTGTTTTTTCTCAAAATATCCTGTAAAATATAATGAATATGGTATGCCTGCTTTCAGGCGGACAGAGGAGAGGTGTCATGTTCGGATTTATCCGCCCATTCAAACCGGAATTGCGCGTCAAGGAAGTCGATCGCTTCCAGGCCGTATATTGCGGTTTATGTCACGAACTCAAGCGCCGATATGGTCGACTGCAAACTTACTTTCTGAGCTATGACATGACTTTTTTTGCGCTTGTGATCGGTGCTGTCCAGCCGTCCGATCCCGGAACCGAACGCTGTCGCTGTGATGCCAGTCCTTTTCGTAAAAAGCAAGTGGCATGCACCTCGTCTACCTTATCCTATGCTGCCGATGTCAGCGTTCTGTTAACCTACCACAAGGTACAGGACAGCGTCCAGGATGAGACTGGATATAAGCGTTTTGCTGCGCGGCTACTGCGCCGTCTGATGCGCAAAGCTTATGCCAAAGCACAGGCAGCGCTTCCTGCACTGGACAACACGATGCGCGCTTGTCTGGATGATTTGACCGCGCTGGAGCAAGCAAAGACCCCTTCACTCGATCGGCCAGCCGACACCTTTGCCCGGCTGCTCTCTGCCGCAGTTCCAGCGGATTATCCGTCAGACGTCCAGCGAATCTTATCCCAAATGTTTTATCATACTGGAAGATGGATTTATCTATTGGACGCGTGCGCTGATGTCAAAGATGATTTTGCGTCCGGCTCTTATAACCCCATCGTGCTGCGATATGAATTGCAGTCACCTGAGATCGACTCAGTGAAGCAGCCGCTGGAGCGCACTTTGGAGCGATCTCTGCTCGACATCCACACCGCATATCAGCTCTTACCCCTGTATCGTGATCAGGGTTTAATTGAGAATATTATCGATCTGGGACTGCCGCTCGTCACGCGGCAGGTACTGGATGGAACCTATCATGCAAACGGAGGACATGAAACGCATGGATCCCTATAAAGTATTAGGCGTAACACCGCAGACCAGCGACGATGATGTCAAGCGCGCATACCGCGAACTTGCTCGCAAGTATCATCCGGATAACTACGTAAACAATCCGCTCGCTGACCTTGCCGAAGCTCGTATGAAAGAAATCAACGAAGCATACGACATGATTATGAACGAGCGCAATGCGGCCAAAAATGGTGGTTCTTCGCAGTCTCAGCAGGGACAGCAATACTACCAGCAACGTCAGAGCGGTACCGGTATCTATGCCCAGATCCGCAGCGCCATCACGTCAGGTAATTTGGCAATCGCAGAAGAACTGCTTGGACGCTGTCCGACCCGCGATGCCGAATGGTATTTCCTCATGGGTACGGTGTACTTCCGAAAGGGTTGGTACGACGAAGCACAGCGATGTTATACGCAGGCATGTACGCTTGATCCCAACAACTTCGAGTACCGCAACGCACTCAACAATCTCAACATGGGCGCAAACTACGGTGGCTATCGTCCCATGAACTCGGCCAACGCTTGTGACTGCTGCGGTCAGCTTCTCTGTCTCAATTGTCTGCTCAATTGCTGCTGCGGAGGCGGTGGCTGTTGATGCACGCAAATCAAATTGCACGCGGCGGCATGATGACCGGTGTATCGGTTGCGCTTCTATACATTGCAACCTTTCTCTCGATCGCCAGCTGGGCCGCTTGTATGTTGATCGGCTTTATCCCTGAACTGTTTTTCCTCACCGGACAGAAGAAAACCGGATATCTAGTCTATGCGGCAACTTCGGTACTTTCTCTGTTTCTCCTGCCGGACAAGGTAATTGCGGTCTTGTATGCAGGACTGTTCGGGCTCTATACCGTTCTGCGATTCCTGTTTGAACGTATTCCCAGCCGTGTGCTGCGCTGGGTGTGCAAGCTGATCTTTGGAAATATTTGGGTGCTGATTGTACTCTGGTGCATCCGCACCGGTTTTCTGCCAAATTTCCCAATTCAATCGGATTTCACCGCATTGATTGTCTTTATCGCAGGAAATCTCATTCTGATTTACTATGACCTGTGTCTGTCCCGCATTTTTCCCGGACTGCGCGGCCTGGCACAGCGACTGCAAAATAATTCTTTCAAGTAAGGGTGTATTGAATCATGAAAAGTATGACCGGCTACGGCCGTGCCCGTATGGCCATTGATGGACGCGAAATCTCGGTAGAGGTTCGCGCGGTCAATCATCGCTACCTCGATGTAAACGTCAAGTGCCCCCGCGCTTATAATTTTTTGGAAGAAGCGCTCAAGAAAGCAGCCGGTGAACGCATCGCACGCGGCAAGGTGGATATCTTTGTACAGATCATCGGCAATTCCACCGATGATGTTGTCGTCAAGGTAAACATCCCGCTCGCACAGCACTATCTGACTGCGCTGCGTTCGCTGAGCGAGGCAACCGGACTTGCAAATGATGTCTCGCTGCTGACGCTGGCAAAAATGCCCGAGGTTCTGACCGAAGAACAGGCTGAGCCTGATACGGAAAAACTCACGCAGGACGTTGTGTCTGTATTCCATCTGGCAGCTGATGAATTCGAAGGCATGCGTGGCCGTGAAGGTGAAAAGCTTGCAGATGACGTTCGTTTCCGTAAGCAGACGATCATCGGCCTGCTTGAGCAGGTTGAGGCACGTGCACCCCAGCGCACGGTTGAATATCGCGAAAAGCTGGAAAAGCGCATGCAGGAGCTTCTGTCCGATACCACGATCGATGCGCAGCGCATCCTGACCGAAGCTGCGGTCTTTGCCGATCGCACGGCAATCGATGAGGAAACCGTACGCCTGCGCAGCCATCTCAGCCAGCTTGAGCAGATGCTGTGCGACGACAAGCCCATCGGCCGTAAGCTGGATTTCCTGGTTCAGGAAATGAACCGTGAGTCCAATACAATCGGTTCCAAGGCAAACGACGTGACTTTGTCCAAGCTCGTCGTTGAGCTCAAGTCGGAAATCGAGAAAATCCGAGAGCAGATTCAGAACATTGAATAATCTTCCGAAATCACACCGCGGTACAGAAATGGGGGAGTGCAGTGAAACTGATTAACATAGGATTCGGCAACATGGTCTCTGCCAACCGGCTTGTGGCCATTGTTAGTCCGGATTCCGCACCGATCAAACGTATTGTGCAGGAAGCGCGCGACCGAGGTATCGTCATCGATGCCACCTACGGCCGACGCACCCGCGCCGTTCTGATCACTGACAGTGATCACGTTATCTTGTCTGCAATCCAACCGGAAACCATTGCCGGCCGCGTCGATACACGAGAAGATGATGATGAGGGGGATGAAAATGAATCCAGGTAAATTGTTTGTATTCACCGGCCCGTCTGGAACCGGAAAGGGCACCATTCTCAGCCAGGTTTTGGCTTGCGAGCCGCAGCTGCGTCTATCGGTCTCGGCAACCACACGCCAGCCGCGTGAGGGTGAGGTCAACGGTGTACATTATTGGTTTATGTCTCAGGCAGAATTTGAAAACAAAATCGAACACGATGCGTTTTTAGAGCATGCCTGCTATGTTGGAAATTATTACGGAACTCCCGAACAGCCGGTCAATGACCAGCTTGCAGAGGGCTATGATGTCATTCTGGAAATCGAAGTACAGGGTGCCATGCAGATTCACAAAAAGCGTCCGGATGCCATTATGGTCTTTGTTGCACCGCCTTCGATGGAGGAACTGTCCAACCGTCTGCACGGCCGCGGCACCGAAAGTTCGGAAAAGGTCGCAGCCCGTCTTGCACAGGCGGAAACGGAGCTGTCCCATCAGTCTCAGTTTGATTACGTCATCGTAAACGATGATCTGGGCGAGGCAATCGCCGATCTGCGGGCAATTCTGCGCGCCGAGCGCTGCCGCGTTGTACGCTAATTTCTATTGTTAATCCAAAATTCTAAGCATAAAAGAGGTAAAGAGCTATGTTAAAACCGTCTATGAAGGAACTGATGAACAAGGTAGGCAATCGCTATCTTTTGGTAAATCTGGCCGCACAGCGTGCCCGCGACATCGCACAGGAAGCAGAGGAGAAGGATGAGCAGCTGCCGGATAAGGCAGTCAAGCTGGCACTCGACGAGATCGCTGCCGGCACCATCGTTTATTGCCCCGGCCCCAAGGTTGAGCCCGAGTATCGACTGACTTCCGATCTGCTGCCCGGCATGCTGGATCTGGATGACCACGAAGATGCAGATGTCCATGAAGATCATGTCGAGGATGACACCGCAGACGAGGACACCCTGGATGATGATACCGACGAGGATGCCTAAATGAGCAGCTCGTTACAGGGAAAGAATGTTGTCCTTTGCATTACCGGCGGAATCGCAGCCTACAAGGCAGCTGATCTGACCTCCCGTCTGCGCAAGCTGGGCGCGCAGGTCTATATCATCATGACCGAATCTGCCACCCACTTTATCACCCCGCTGACGCTTGAGGTGCTGTCTGAGCACCGCGTTGTGACCGATATGTTCGACCGTACCTTTACCTGGGAGGTCGAACATATTTCTCTTGCCAAGCGCGCTGATGTATTTGTCATCGCTCCCGCGACTGCAAACATCATCGGTAAGGCGGCTCATGGTATTGCGGATGACATGGTATCTACAACCCTTATGGCCACCAAGGCACCCATGGTCATTGCTCCGGCAATGAATACCAATATGTACGAAAATCCCATCGTACAGCAGAACATTGCGCTGCTCAAGGCACGCGGTGTGTCCTTTGTCGAGCCTGCAAGCGGTCGTCTTGCCTGCGGTGATACCGGGAAGGGTAAGCTTGCCGATCCGGCTGACATTGCCCATGCAATCGAAGCTGCTGCAACGCCGCACGACCTGGAAGGCCTGTCGGTTCTGGTAACAGCTGGCCCGACCCGCGAAGCAATGGATCCTGTTCGCTTCATCAGCAATCACTCGACCGGAAAAATGGGCTATGCAATTGCGCAGCGCGCGCAAATGCGCGGTGCAAAGGTAACTCTGGTATCCGGTCCGGTTGCGCTTGATGCACCGGCAAATGTCTCGGTTATCCCGATCACCTCCGCAATGGAAATGCACGACGCAGTGATGGAGCAGCTGCCCCATCAAGATTGGGTCATCAAAGCTGCCGCTGTCGGCGATTATCGTCCGGAGACTCAGGCCGATGACAAACTGAAAAAGAAAGCAGACGAAATGTCGGTCGCACTTGTCAAAAACCCCGATATTCTCAAGGAAATCGGCATGCAGAAGCGAGATAACCAGACTGTATGCGGCTTCTCGATGGAAACTCGTGATTTGATCGAGAACTCGCGTGCAAAGCTGGAAGGGAAAAACTGTGATATGCTGGTCGCCAACAATCTCAAAACCGCAGGCGCCGGCTTCGCACACGACACCAATGTCGCAACCTTGCTGTATCGTGACGGTTCCAGCGAACCGCTCAGCCTGATGCAGAAGGATTCTCTCGCCGACATCGTGCTCGATCGCATGCTGGCTCTGCACCGCAAGAAAGGCTGATTGATCATGCCCGTTTGTGGTGTTGCAGTCAGCGCTGCAACCTATGCCATCGACAAACTATACGATTATTCCATTCCGGAACCGCTCATCCCAGCAGTCAAAGTTGGCTGCCGGGTGTTGGTTCCCTTTGGTCGCGGCAACAAAAAAGTAGAGGGCATGGTTCTCGTTCTGCGTCCCGAAGCATATTCTGCACAGCGGCTCAAACCCGTGACCGAAGTGCTCGACGAGGAACCCGTTTTAGATGCCACACAAATCAAGCTGGGTATCTGGCTGCGTGAGCATCTGTACTGTACCTTTTTTGATTGTCTGAGGCTGATGCTGCCCAGCGGTCTGTGGTTTCAGCGCAAGGAAACCTATACGCTTGTGCAGCAGCCCATACTCTCACTGTCACAGCCCTTACAGGAAATTATGGACTTGTTTTCCGAGGATGTGCCCGAACGTACGGTCGAGGAAATCCGTCGGTTTACCAACGGCCGCTGTACCGGTGTCATGCTCAGCCAGCTAGAAGCCGAAGGATATCTGGTCTATCACAGCAATATCAAACAGAAAACTTTGGACAAAACCGAACGGATTCTATCGCTCGCGATTGATCCCGCAGAGGCCATGCAAAAAGCCTCCCGCGCACGAACCCCTGCGCAGATGGACGTCGTGTCACTGCTTTCGGACGGCTGTTCTATGAGCCAAAAAGAAGTGCTGTATATGACCGGCATTTCGGAATCTGCTCTGCGGGGTATGGTACGCAAGGGCATTCTGGAACAGAGTTCCATCGAGACTTTGCGCGTTCCCGATTACTCCATGATCGAGCAGATTCCTGCGCCTGTGCTCAGCAATGAACAGGAACAGGCCTATCAAGGCATTCGACAGTTGTTGGACTCTGGAAAACCCGAGGCCGCGCTTCTGTTTGGCGTAACGGGCAGTGGTAAAACACAAATCTACCTCAAGCTCATCGACAATGTCCTCTCACAAGGCCGCTCGGCGATCATGTTAGTACCCGAGATCGGTCTAACTCCGCAATTTATCCGACTGTTTGTCGGTCGATTTGGAGATACTGTTTCTGTTCTGCACTCCGCGCTGTCAGCCGGTGAGCGATACGACAGCTGGAAAAAAATTCGTTCCGGCCGTGCCCGGGTCGTAATCGGAACACGTTCGGCGGTCTTTGCGCCTGTGCGTGACCTCGGCCTGATCGTGCTGGACGAAGAGCAGGACAGTGCGTACAAATCTGAACAGTCTCCGCGCTACCACGCCCGTGATGTGGCAAAGCGCCGTGTACAGCAGGAAAACGCTGTCCTCGTACTGGGTTCTGCCACACCGTCCATCGAAAGCTATTACGGTGCACAGCAGGGGAGATATCCCATGTTCACACTGCGTGAGCGTTATCAAGGCGCTGCACTGCCCCAAGTAACGATCGCCGATATTCGCGGAGAGTCCCGGGCAGGGTGGACGTATACGATCGGTCAGACACTGTATGAAGCATTGCAGGAAAATCTGGAACGCGGCGAACAGTCCATTCTGTTTCTCAACCGCCGCGGCAATAGCCGGGTCATCGGATGCAGTATGTGCGGCTGGGTTCCCGAATGTCCGTCATGTTCCACGACGCTGACCTATCACTCGGTCAGTGGACGTGCCATGTGTCATTTCTGTGGTGCATCTATCGAAATCAGCGGACTCTGTCCGGTCTGTTATTCGCCGCATCTGTTTACCGAATGTCCGGGTACGCAAAAGGTGGAAGAAGAACTGCACGCCATTCTTCCCAAGGCGCGTGTGCTCCGAATGGATGCTGATACAACCAGCAAAAAGGGGTCTCACCACCATTTGCTCGAAATCTTTGCCAAAGGCCGCGCTGATATCTTGCTTGGTACACAGATGGTCGCCAAGGGCTTGGATTTTGACCATGTGACTCTGGTCGGTGTACTGGATGCCGACCAATCACTGTTTGCACAGGATTATCGCGCCAAAGAACGTACCTTCTCGCTGATCACGCAGGTGGTCGGTCGTGCCGGACGGCGCGGCAAACAGGGACGTGCAATCATTCAGACATACAATCCCGATCACCCGGTACTGTTATGCGCCGCACGGCAGGATTATGAACAGTTCTATGCCGATGAGATTGAAAGCCGTCAGGCACTATTGATGCCACCGGTAGAGCAGATGCTCATGCTGACCGGCACAGGTGAAAACGAAAGCGATGTGCTGGCTGCGCTGTTGCGTCTGAAACAGCGCATCCTGAGCCTAATGGAAGGCCAATTTTCCGATTTTCATTATCCCGTGCTTGGACCGTCACCAGCCTCGGTTGTGCGCGTCATGGGGCGCTATCGCTATCACCTCATCCTGCGATGCCCGGACAACAAGAGACGCAGACAGCTGATTTCCGGTGTACTGATCGAATTTTCAAAAGACAACAAAAACCGTGGGGTATCGCTCTTTGCAGACCTGAACCCCGATACATTATAGGAGATAATATCATTATGGCACTGAGAACCATTTTAACGGTCGGCGACGAAACGCTGAAAAAGAAATGCCGTCCGGTTACCGAATTCAACGATCATCTGCACACGCTGCTCGATGACATGACCGAGACCCTGCTTGAGTCCGGCGGTGTTGGTCTGGCCGCACCGCAGATTGGCATTCTGCGCCGCGTTGTCGTACTGCTCGATGTCAACAAGGATCCGGAAGAGGTCATCGAACTCATTAACCCCGAGGTCATTGAGATGAACGAACTGGAGCAGACTATTGAAGGCTGTCTGTCCGTTCCCGGCAAGTACGGCTATGTCATGCGTCCGACCTGGGCAAAGATTCGTGCGCAGGATCGCAACGGCAACTGGTTTGAGCGTGAAGGCGAGGGCATCGTTGCGCAGTGCTTCTGCCACGAGACCGAGCACCTGGACGGCCATCTGTTCACCGAAAAGGTCACCGAGTACGTCGAGGTGGAGCAGGAATGAGAATTTTGTTCATGGGTACACCTGACTTCGCGGTGCCGTCGCTGCAAATGCTGATCGACAGCCCGCACGAGGTCGTTGGTGTCCTGACCCAGCCGGACAAACCGCAGGGACGCAAGCAGATCTTGACCCCTCCGCCGGTTAAAACCCTTGCGCTTGCACATAATATTCCGGTACACCAGCCGACAACGCTCAAAAACGACGCGATTGCTGACCTACTCAGCGAAACCCAGCCCGATCTCATCATCGTTGTAGCCTATGGCAAGATTTTGCCCAAGTATGTACTGGATTTCCCGCGTTTGGGCTGTGTTAATGTACACGGTTCACTGCTGCCGCGCTGGCGCGGTGCTGCACCGATTCAGTGGTCTGTCATCGCTGGCGACCGCGAGGCCGGTGTGACCACGATGAAAATGGCAGAAGGACTGGATACCGGCAACATTCTGCTTGTGGAACGAACCGAAATTGGCGCACAGGAGACCGCCGGCGAACTTTTCGACCGCCTGGCAATCATGGGTGCTGCGCTGCTCGAAAAAACTGTCGCACAGCTGGAAGTACAGGATATGTCCGGCATTCCGCAGGATGAAGCCCAGGCATGCTACGCATCCATGCTCGATAAAGAAATGGCTGTGATTGACTGGAGCAAGTCCGCACATGAAATCGACTGTCTCATTCGCGGACTGAATCCCTGGCCGATCGCGCTGACTACGTTAGATGGCGCACGCGTCAAAGTGTATGCTGCGCTTCCGGAGTCTGGCTCCGGTACACCGGGCACCGTACTTGAGTCCGATGCAAAACACGGTCTGCTCATCGCCTGCGGCGACGGTGCGATGCGCATTACAGAGCTCCAGATGGTTGGCGGCAAGCGTATGTCTGCCTGCGACTATCTGCGCGGCCACGCAATTCCCGTCGGTACCCAGTTCGGTACCTGACACGATCCTTTCACGGAGGTTCTCAAATGTTTGGATATTACTACGGCTTTGATTGGACCTATCTTGTTCTCGTCGTACCCTGCATTATTTTAGCGCTCTGGGCACAGCATAACGTAAACTCGACGTTTACCAAGTATTCTGCGGTGTATTCTCGCCGTGGAATCACCGGTGCACAGGCTGCCAGCATTGTTCTGCGCCGCAATGGCATCACCAATGTGCGCATTGAGGAGATTCCCGGCAAGCTGACCGACCACTATGAGCCGGGTGCAAATGTGATTCGTCTGTCCAACAGCGTTTATCACTCTACCTCGGTTGCATCGATTGGTGTTGCCTGCCACGAGGCCGGACACGCAGTCCAGTACGCAAAGGGCTATTCTCCCATCCGCGTCCGCGCTGCGATCATTCCGCTGACCCGCGCAGGCTCCGCACTGTCCCTGCCGCTGTTGCTTCTGGGTATCATTTTGAACTCGCAGAATCTTGCAATCTTCGGCATTGCACTGTTTGGTCTGTCCACGCTCTTCCAACTGATCACGCTGCCGGTCGAGATCAACGCATCCCGCCGTGCGCTGGCTGCCATTCAGGATGCAGGTATTTTGTATGACGACGAATATCCCATGGCACGCAAGACGCTGACCGCCGCTGCACTGACCTATGTCGCAGCGCTCGCCGTATCTCTTGCGCAGCTGCTGCGTTTGATCATTCTGTTCGGAGGCCGCCGTGATGATTAAAAAAAGACCCCATACCGCTCGAGAAGTCGCGGCATTTACACTGTTCTCCATGGAAGAGGAGGGCGCATGGTCAGATGGTGCACTGCACCACTACTTAGATCGTGCCGATCTTGCGCCGCGTGATCGTGCACTGGCTACCCGCCTCGCTTACGGCATCATCCAAAACCGTCTGCTATGCGACTGGTATCTGCGGCAATTTTCCAAGGTACGTTTATCTAAGATTGCACCTCGGGTGCACATCTGTCTGCAGCTCGGTATTTATCAGCTTGCTCTGACCGATCGCATCCCAGCGCATGCCGCAGTGGCTGAGACCGTCACGCTCATCCGCAATTACGCGCACGCAAACGAGCGCACCGTCGGTTTTGCCAATGGTGTGCTGCGTGCTGTCGCGCAGGCTGCGGCAGACAATCAGCTGCCGCGTCTGAACTGTCCGGACAAGGAAAGCTTTTACAGTCTGCATTACAGCCATCCCGAATGGCTGGTGCGTTTACTGACTGCACAGTATGGTCAAAAACCGACCGCAGCCATTTTAGCGGCAAACAACGCGACCGCTCCGGTGTCTATCCGTGTAAATCTCTTACGCAGTGATCGGGATACCGTGCTGAAACGTCTGATCGAAGATGGATTTACCGTCCATCCGCATCCCAAAGCTGCATCTATGATCCTTGCGGAAAGCGGTGATATTGCATCCCATCCGCTTTTTACCGAAGGTGTTGTGACCATTCAGGATACCGCCAGCGCGGTTTGTGTCGAGCTGCTTGACCCGCAGCCCGATACATTGGTTCTGGACTGCTGTGCAGCTCCCGGCGGCAAGACTTTTTACATCGCAGAACGCATGCACAATCAGGGAACGGTGATTTCCTGCGATATCTACGAACATAAACTGGAAAAAATCCAGGCTGGTGCCCAGCGTCTGGGGTTGTCCATTGTTCAGCCCACCTTACAGGATGCTGCACAGCCGCGTGCCGAATGGGTAGGGAAGGCAGATTCTGTTTTGTGTGACGTTCCGTGCTCGGGCATGGGAATCATTCGGAAAAAGCCAGAAATTCGCTATAAGGATGCCGATGAGATTCAAAATCTTCCGGAAATCCAGAAAAAGATTTTGGAAAACTGCGCAAATTATGTCAAGCCGGGTGGTACGCTGGTTTATTCCACTTGCACCATTCTGGAACGCGAAAACCAAGCTGTTGTACAGGAATTTTTGCAGCAGCATCCAGAATTTGAAGCCGTCCCCATCGAGCACCCTGTCTTTGGTACATCAGAAAACGGCATGATTACATTATTACCGTCTATTCATGATACGGACGGCTTCTTTATTGCAAAACTGAGGAGATTGACATGAGCGAAGCAATACAGAAAAAAGAAATCAAATGTCTTTCCATCGAAGAACTCAAAGCCGATCTGAAAGAAATGGGTGAGAAGCCCTTCCGTGCCGGTCAGATCTTCAAGTGGCTGCACGAAGCCGTTGAATCTTTCGATGAAATGACCAACTTATCCAAGGAGCTTCGCGCAAAATTATCCGAGCGATATGAGCTGACTGTCCCAATCTGCGTTCGCAAGCAGGTATCCCAAGTAGATGGCACAAGAAAGTATCTCTGGCAGATGCGCGGCGGCGACTGCGTGGAAAGTGTCCTGATGCGATACGAACACGGCAATACGGTATGTGTATCCACACAGGTCGGATGCCGCATGGGCTGCAAGTTCTGTGCGTCCGGTCTGTTTGGGCTTAAGCGTCACCTCAGCGCGGGCGAGATTCTGGATGAAGTGCTGTTTATTCAAAAGGAGTCCGGCGAACCGGTCAGCAATATTGTACTGATGGGCACCGGTGAACCGCTCGATAACTATGAAAATGTACTAAAATTTCTCCATTTGGTTTCCTGTCCCGGCGGTATTCAGATTGGTCAGCGCCATATTTCCTTGTCAACAAGCGGTCTAGCTGATAAAATAGAATTACTGGCAAATGAAAAATTGCAGATCACGTTATCGATCTCGCTTCACGCGCCAGACGACGAGAGCCGCAGCAGTATTATGCCGGTCGACAAGCGCTATCCGGTTGCACGTCTCATGCAGGCCTGTGCATACTACTTTGATACAACCGGTCGCCGTATCTCTTACGAATATATGATGGCTCGCGGCAAGACCGACCGCCCCTGGCAGGCGGAAAAACTTGCCTCTCTGCTGCGTGGCCGTCCGGCACACGTCAATCTGATTCCGCTCAATCCGGTCAAGGAAAGTCCCTTACAGCCGAGTTCGCGTGATACCGTGCGTAAGTTCCAGCAAATCTTGGAACGTCACGGCGTCACCGCAACCGTTCGCCGCAAGCTCGGCCCGGATATTGACGCAGCCTGTGGTCAGCTCCGTCGCAGAACCCTTGAAGAAGGTGAAATCATACAATGATCGTCTCTGGAAAAACCCACCAGGGTATGGTACGCAAGAACAATCAGGACGCATTTCTGACCATCTTACATGAAGAGAAAAATAATGCGCTTCTGGTTGTCTGTGATGGCATGGGCGGTGCAAAAGCCGGAAATATTGCCTCTACCATCGCCGCTCATACCTTTGCCGACAAGGTCGAAGAACTGTTTTCCGGTACCAGCAGACCCTCCGTCCGTGCACTGCGCATTGCCGTAGACCGTGCAAATGAGGCGGTGTTCCGGGAGTCTATCAGTGATCCCGATCTGGAAGGTATGGGAACAACGCTGGTTGCCGCTGTCATTGATGGCCGTCATGCAACGCTCATCAATATCGGTGACAGCCGTGCCTACCGCATCCGCGGGGATGACATCACGCAGCTTACACTCGACCACTCCTACGTGCAGGAGCTCTACCGCAAGGGCAAGCTCACCGCTGAGGAGGCACGTCATCATCCCAATCGCAACCTGATTACCCGCGCTGTCGGTGTGGATGAATTCGTAGAAGCCGATATTTTTGAGGGCGAGCTCGCCCCGACCGATCTTTTGCTCTTGTGTTCCGACGGTTTGACCGGTATGCTGGAAGATGCTGAAATCGTCTCTCTCGTCAACGCTTCCCGCTCTCTTGATGAAGCGGTTGAACATCTGATCGCCGCCGCCTGCGACAATGGCGGTTCTGATAACATTACCGCAATCCTGTTTACAGGCGCAGGGATTTCAAAACAAGGAGAAGCTGAAAATGGATAAATACATAGGAAAGCTGCTCGACAACCGCTATGAAATGTTGGAGATTCTTGGTGTCGGCGGCATGGCTGTGGTCTATAAAGCGCGTGACCGCGTTTTGGATCGCTTTGTAGCCATCAAAATCATGAAGGAGGAATTCTCAAACGACGAGGAATTCCATCGCCGCTTCCGCAATGAATCACAGGCGGTTGCCAAGCTGTCCCATAACAATATCGTCTCGATCTTCGACGTCTCGCCCTCCAATAGCCCGGTTCAGTACATTGTTATGGAGCTGATCGAGGGTATCACGCTCAAGAATTACTTGCAGCGCAAGGGCAGTCTGTCCTGGCAGGAAACGCTGTTTTTTGCGCAGCAGATCTCCAAAGCACTCTCTCACGCGCACAGCCGCGGCATCATCCATCAGGATATCAAGCCGCACAACATCATCTTGCTGCGTGATGGCACGGTTAAGGTAACCGACTTCGGCATCGCTCGTTTTGAAAAGAATCAGGAAACACGCGTCATTCAGGAAGCCATCGGTTCGGTTCACTACATTTCTCCCGAACAGGCCAAGGGCTCCCGCATCGATCACCGCGCAGACCTGTACTCGCTCGGCGTTGTTATGTACGAAATGCTGACCGGTCGTGTACCGTTTGACGGCGATACCCCGATCGCAATTGTCATGCAGCATATCAATGCACAGGCACCGCTCCCGAGCGAACTGGTTCCCGGCATTCCGCGCGGTATGGATGACATCGTCATGCGCGCAATGTGCCCGGTTCTGTCTCAGCGCTATGCATCGGCTGACGACATCTACAATGATTTGGAACGTCTCAAGAACAACCCGAATCTGCGCTTTACCTCGGCTGGTGCCGAGGCACGCATGCCTGGCGGCGGTCGTGCTGCTACTGATGAAACCATCGCACTGCCGCGTATGAATCGCCAGCAGGCTGCCGCAGCAACTGCGCACAGCCGTTCGTTTGACGATCCGCAACCGCAGGATCAGGTTTATCGCCCCAGTCAGAAGCCCTCGCAGTCGCGCTCGACTCCCGCGGACCGTGACCGTCGTGATCGCTACGAGGCAGAGGATGAGGACGGTCGTCGTTCTTCCAAGCGCAAAAAGAAAAAACGCTCGCTCAGCGATTCTCCCGCTGCAATGGCTGGTATCGCAGTCGCTGTTTTTGTAATGATTGCAGCCGGTGTTGCAGTCTTTATGATGCAGGCCGGAAACCTGTTCAGCAGTTCGGGTAAGGTCGATGTACCTAATCTGGTCGGTATGCAGCTGCAAGATGCACAGTCCCAGTACGGCAATGATTTTATTATCGTTGAGGGCGAGAGCCGTGCAGATGAAAATGCCGAAGATGGCGAAATCCTCGAGCAGGACCCCGCAAGTGGTAAGGTTGACAAGAATAGTCAGATTACCGTTGTTGTATGCGATAACGAAGAAGAGGACACCAAGGATGAAGATGTCATCGTTCTGGATGAAAGCATCATCGGCGGTATCCTCGGCGAAGACTATCAGGCGGTTGAGAACAAGCTGACCGGTCTGGGTCTCGAAGTTCAGATTGAGCACAAGAACGATCAGACCGTCGAAAAGGATAAGGTCATCAGCATCAGCCCCGAGCTTGGCCGTGAAGTCAAGAAGGGTGACACCATTTATCTGTATGTCAGCGATGGTCCGGAGGCTGTTGAACTGCCGAATGTAGTCGGTAAGGACATCTCGGCTGCTCGCGCTGAGCTGAATGCGCTCAACTTCACCTCGATCAACACCAGCGAGGAGTACAACGATGCACCGGCTGGTCAGGTCTTCCGTCAGAGCCCGGATTCCGGTGAAAAGATTATGCCGGATACCTCGATCACGCTCTACATCTCCAAGGGTCCGGAAAACAATAACAATGATTCGGATAATCAGGAGAATAACAACTCTGATTCCAATCAGAGCAGCGATCCTGAGCAGAGCGGCAACGGTGATCCCGAGCAGAGCGGCTCTTCCGGTGGCAGCACCGGTACGGGTGACGGTTCTTACGAGATCAGCATTCCGATCAATGCACAGAACACGGTAACGCTCTCGGTTGAACTGGGTGATGGTACGGTTCTGCATTCCGGTCCTTACGATCCGTCTAACGGTGCATTTACCTACACCGTGCACGGTCCTGTTGGCCAGTCGGAAACCGTAAAATACTACATCAACGGCAACGCGAACTCGTTCACGTTTATGTACAGGTAAACCGCAATGTACATGGAAGGACGTATTTTAAAGGGTATCGGTGGTTTTTACTACGTCGATACCAAGGAAGGTGTCGTTGAGTGCAAAGCACGCGGCAAGTTCCGTAAGACCATCGGCAAACCGATTGTCGGTGATCTGGTAGAGCTCGAAGTACAAGCGGACGGAACAGGATATCTGCTTGAGATTAAATCTCGCAAAAACAGTCTCATCCGTCCGGCTGTCGCAAACCTTGATCTGGTTGTCATCGTTGCGACCGAAGCACAACCCAAAACCGAACCGTTTCTGATCGATAAGGTCATCGCGATTGCAGAAAACAAGGGCATCGACTCCTGTGTCGTGCTGAATAAATGCGATCTCAACGATAGTCAGGAACTCTATGAAATTTACAAGAGTGTCGGAATCGAAGTATTCCGTTTGAGTGCAGCGACTGGGGAGGGCGTAGAGGAACTGCGCACCTTCCTGCGCGGCAAGGCGGCTGCCTTCGCCGGTAATTCCGGCGTTGGCAAGTCCAGCCTGCTCAACCGATTGATTCCGGACTTCGCTGCCGAAACCGGTACAATCTCCGATCGTATCGGCCGTGGCCGTCACACAACCCGTCACGTTGAACTTGTTCCTTATGATGGTGGATATATTGCCGACACGCCGGGCTTTTCCTCGTTCGACACCGAGCAGATGGATCTTGTCCTGCGAGAAGATCTGCAATATGCATTCCGTGAGTTCGAACCCTACTTGATGCAGTGCCAGTTTACCGGCTGTGCACATGTCAAAGAAAAGGGATGTGCCATCCGAGCAGCCGTGGAGGCGGGTGAAATCGCGCAGTCACGCTATGACAGCTATGTCAAACTGTACGAAAGTGTAAAGGATCTGAAAGAATGGAAACTTGGCAAGGAACAGAAGCGCTGATTTTATCCGGTTCCCCGGAGCAGGAAGTCGGTTATGTTGCAAACTTTTTGCAGGCGCATCCGTCTGTTAAAGTCGTCTGTGCCGACTCCGGTACACGCCATCTTGCCAAGCTGCATTGTCATCCCGACCTGATTGTCGGAGACTTTGATTCCAGTGTCTGTCCGGATATCGACTGTGAGCGCATTCAGCTGGTACCCGAAAAAGATGACACAGACACCATGCACGCCTTGCAGGTTGTCATCGATCGCGGGTGCACCTCAGTTTGGATTGCCTGTGCAACCGGTGGACGGCTCGATCATCTGCTGTCCAATCTCTCCCTATGTGAATATGCCTGGGAGCGCGGCTGCACCTGCCGTATTCTGGATGCACAGAACGAACTGTTCTTTGTCGATTCCGACACCATTGAACTTGCACGGGATGATGCATATAAGTATTTTTCCATCATTCCGCTGGACTACACACTGCACGGTGTCTCCATCACAGGTGCAAAATATCCGTTATCTGATGCATCGGTCACGCGCAGCACGATGTACACAATCTCAAACGAAGTGACCGCATCGCACGCGCGCATTGCGATCAAACAGGGAAGAGCGTTTATTATTCGTTCCCGTGATCGCGCTCGCTGATCTTCGCACTTTGTCACAATCGCTCTGATTCTTCTGGAGTCAGAGCGATTTTTTTGTTTTCTATGCCTTGCAGCTTTTTCGCTCTCATCTTGCAAAAATCGATCAATTGCCGTATAATAGAATTACTAAACCAAGGGGGTCACTATAAATGCATCAGGATCTTAAGCCCATTTCAAAAATTGCATCCCGTGTACAGGCATCTACCACATTGGTGATTGACTCGATGTTCAAAGATATGAAGGCCAACGGTATCGATGTTGTCGGTTTTGGCGCCGGCGAGCCCGATTTTCCCACGCCCGAGCACATCAAGCAGGCTGGTATTCTCGCAATTGAAAACAATAAAACCAAATATACACCGGCATCCGGTCTGCTTGAGCTGAAAAAGGCTGCTTGCTACCGCATGCGTGAAGATTACGGTCTGGAGTATCGTCCCGAGCAGATCGTTGTCGCTTCCGGCGCAAAGCACGTCGTTTTCCTCTCGCTCATGGTTCTCTGCGATCCGGGTGATGAGGTCGTAATCGCAGCACCGTACTGGGTTTCTTACAGCGAAATGGTTCAGCAGGCAGGCGCAATTCCGGTCATCGTTGCAGCAGGTCAGGATCAGCACTTCAAAATCACCGCCGATCAGCTGGAAGCTGCTATTACGCCCAAGACCAAAGCGTTTATGCTCAACTCTCCCTCGAACCCGACTGGTATGGTTTACACCAAGGAAGAGCTGCAGGCAATCGCTGATGTCTGCATCAAGCACAATCTGTATGTAATCGCTGACGATATTTACAGCAATCTGGTTTATGATGATCTGGAGTACTGCTCGATTGCCTCTCTGGGTGAAGAGATCAACCGCCGCTGCATCGTCATCAACGGTGTATCCAAGTCCTATGCTATGACCGGTTGGCGTATCGGTTATGCCGCAGCGTCCCCCGAAATCGCGCGTGCAATGAGCAACTATGTCAGTCACTCGACCTCCGCGCCCAGCACCATTTCCCAGTATGCTGCCATCGAAGCACTGAACGGCCCGCAGGAAGATATTGAATACATGCGCAAGGCATTCCAGGCACGTCGTGACCACTTGGTTGAGCGCATGAATAAAATCGAAGGCGTTTCCTGCATTAAGCCGCAGGGTGCATTCTACGTTATGATGGACATGCATTCCTTTATCGGCAAGGAAATGTACGGCCAGAAAATCAACGATGACAATGACTTTGCCAAGCTGTTCCTGGAAAAGGGTCTGGTTGCAACCGTACCTTGTACTGCGTTCGCAGCCCCCGGCTTTATCCGCTGGAGCTACGCAACGTCTATGCAAGAAATCGATAAGGGCCTCGACCGACTGGAAGAGTTTATTAAAAACGCCTAAAATCATCGGCGATCTGCATTTTTTCTTGCAGGCACCTGCGAAAACTGCTAAAATAAAGACGGACGTTTTCGTCCGTCTTTTTTGTTCATTTGACCAATTTTGTATGCGAAAGGATGTCTAACATTGAGCGCTGTTTATGAAAGTCCGTTCTCGGCACGTTATGCTTCCAAGGAGATGCTGTATGTCTTTTCTCCCGACATGAAGTTCTCCACCTGGCGTCGTCTGTGGATCTCTCTGGCTAAGGCAGAGAAGGCTCTGGGTCTCAACATCACCCAGGAGCAGATCGATGAAATGGAGGCCAACAAGGACAACATCGACTACGAAGTCGCCCGTGCACGTGAGAAGGAAGTCCGCCATGACGTTATGAGTCATGTCTATGCTTTCGGTAAGGTTGCCCCCAAAGCTGCCGGCATTATTCATCTGGGAGCGACCAGCGCTTATGTAGGCGATAATACCGACATCATTCAGCTGCGTGAAGGCCTCAAGCTGGTACGTAAAAAGCTGGTTGCTGTTCTGGAAAAGCTGTCTGTCTTCGCAGAAGAGCACAAGGCGCAGCCCACCCTTGGTTTCACCCATTTCCAGCCCGCACAGCTGACCACCGTCGGCAAGCGTGCAACCCTTTGGATGAACGAGCTGCTCATGGACCTCGATGAGATCAACTACCGTATCGAGAATCTGCGCATGCTGGGCTCTAAGGGCACTACCGGTACGCAGGCTTCCTTTATGGAACTGTTCGACGGCGATGATGAGAAGATCAAGAAGATGGAGCAGATGATCGCTGACGATTTCGGCTTCGCTGGTGTTGTTCCGGTTTCCGGTCAGACCTACTCCCGTAAGATCGACGCTCAGGTACTCGCTACGCTGTCCGGCATCGCACAGTCTGCCGGTAAGTTTGCAACCGACCTGCGCCTGCTCCAGCACCTCAAGGAGATCGAAGAGCCCTTCGAAGCACATCAGATTGGCTCGTCTGCAATGCCCTACAAGCGCAATCCCATGCGTTCCGAGCGTATCTGCGCTCTGGCTCGCTATGTCATCTGCGACAGCCTGAACCCTGCCTTTACCGCTTACAATCAGTGGTTCGAGCGTACGCTGGACGACTCCGCCAACAAGCGTATCTCCATTCCGGAAGGCTTCCTGGCTGTCGACGCCATCCTGAACATCATGATCAACGTCGTCTCCGGTCTGGTTGTATATCCCAAGGTCATTCATCAGCGCGTCATGAACGAGCTGCCCTTTATGGCAACCGAGAACATCATGATGAGTGCTGTAAAGCGCGGCGGCAACCGTCAGGAGCTGCATGAGCAGATTCGTATGCACTCCATGGCAGCTGGCAAGCGCATCAAGGAGGAAGGTCTGGAAAATGACCTGATCGATCGCATTGCTGCTGACCCGATGTTCGGTCTGACCCGTGAAGAAATCATGGCAGAGCTCGATCCCGCTCGCTACATCGGACGCTGCCCGGCACAGGTCGACGATTTCCTGCACAACGAAGTTGAGCCTCGTATCAAGCCCTACCTCGCAGACGCAGATATTACGGTCGAAATCAATCTGTAATCGACCGATTTGACAACCCTGTCGAATGGGGCTATAATACACGTTATGTGTATTTTATTTAGGAGGTTTAAAACGTGAAAAAGAGTATTTTCTCTTTTATTGCCGTGATCCTGCTCATTGGTGTGATGGCCGTCGCGACAATTAAGGGACTCACCATCCCTGGCGGATTCGTCACCCCGGTCAACATGTCGGCCGAAGATGCCGAAAACGCCACGGTCATCATCCCCAGCATTCACGATGCTACCAATGGTATCCGTCGTGGTCTGGACCTGGTAGGCGGTTCGTCTATCACCTTTGAGGCCATTCTGCCCGAGGATTACGACAACGGTAACCTGGCAAATGACATGGTTACCGCACAGAGCCTGCTGCGCAGCCGTCTGACTGCCGAAGGCTACACCGAAGCCAACGTCTCCATCCAGGGTGACAATCGTCTGCTGGTCGAGATCCCCAACATCAAGAATCCCGAAGACGCGGTACAGATGCTGGGTGCTACGGCAAAGCTGTCCTTTATGGATATGACTGGTAAGGAATGGCTGACCGGTTCGGACATCAAGCAGGCAACTGCTGTCTATGGCAAGCCGTCCGCAAGCTCGGTTGTCGATGAATGGTATGTTGCACTGGAGTTTAACTCCGATGCTGTTCAGAAGTTCTACGAAGCCACTTCTGCAATCTCTCAGATGGATGCAGCCAGCGGTCAGAATCTGCTCGCCATCGTTCTGGACGATCAGATCGTTTCCGCTCCGGCCGTTAGTCAGGCAATCAACAGCTCCACTTGCTCAATCAACGGTAACTTCACCGAGGATTCCGCGCGTGAGCTTGCAAACCTGATCAACGTCGGTCAGCTGCCGTTCTCGCTGCAGCAGGTTGAGCTGCGTTCGGTTGGCCCGCAGCTGGGCGCTGATGCACTCAAAACCAGCGTTTACGCCGCAGCCATCGGTATTGCTCTCGTTTGCATCTTTATGATTCTGGTCTATCGTCTGCCTGGCTTCATCGCCTGCATCGCGCTGGCCTTCTACTGCACTCTCGAGCTGATCATTCTGGGGCTGCTGCATGTTAACCTTTCGCTGCCCGGTATTGCCGGTATCATCCTGTCGATCGGTATGGCAGTTGACGCAAACGTCATTATCTTCGAACGCGTCAAGGAAGAGCTGCGTGCAGGTAAGACGGTTAAATCCGCGATTGATTCGGGCTTTAAGCGTGCATTCACTGCAATTTTGGACTCTAACGTTACGACCCTGATCGCTGCTGGCGTCCTGTATTTCCTGGGTACCGGTACGATCGTCGGCTTTGCTACAACGCTTGGACTGGGTGTCATCATCTCCATGTTCACTGCGCTGACCCTCACGCACTTCCTGCTCAATCGCATGGTCGACTTTAAGATTCGCAGTCCTAAGGTCTACGGTGCGTAAGGAGGGGAGGAGCCAAAATGAAGAACCATTTTTCAATCGTAAAGCATTTTAAGATTTTTGCTGTTATTTCCGTCCTGCTCTGCATCACCGGTCTGGTCAGCTTGCTGGCACTTCCGTTCGGTGTGAACCTTTATAACTTTGACATCGACTTCGCCGGCGGCACGCAGATGGAATTCCGCATGGAAAACACCGAGCTCAACGCAGATGTCCTCAATGAGATTCAGGCTCTGGTAAAGGACACGACCGGTGTAGAACCCAACGCACCGCAGATCACGGGCGATGAGAACAACGAAGTTATCATCCGTTCGACCAGCCTCACCAGTGAGCAGCGTGCAGACGTGATCACTGCGATGCAGGAAAAGTATGGTCTGACCGATGACGATCTGATCTCCAACGAAGACGTCGGCAAGACGGTCGGTGACGACCTGAAGAAGGCAGCTTTCCTGTCTGCAATCGTTGCCGTTGTTCTGATGCTCGTCTACATCTCGTTCCGCTTTGAGTTTACCTCTGGTCTGGCTGCTGTCATCTGCCTGATTCATGACCTTCTGGCCATGCTGTCGGTTTACGTCATCTTCCAGCTGCCGTTCAACCAGAACTTTATCGCGTGCGCGCTGACCATTCTCGGTTACTCGATCAATGCGTCGATCATCGTATTCGACCGTATTCGTGAAAACCTGCGCACCGCACGCAAGGAAAGCTTCGAGTCGATTGCCGATCGTTCGATCTGGCAGACCATGGGTCGTACCATCAATACCACGCTCACCACGCTGTTCACCATCGGTATGGTGTTCATTCTGGGTGTACCGTCGCTGCGCAACTTCACGCTGCCGCTTCTGATAGGTATTGTATCTGGTGCCTACTCGTCTATCTTCCTGTCCAGCTCTCTGTGGGCTTTCTTCAGAAAGCGCTTCAAGAAGCACCGCGTATAACAACCATAAAGAAGGATACCGTTTTGGTGTCCTTCTTTTCTTTCACGAAAGGAGGGCGTCCATGCGCCTCGGCATCTCCACCGCTTGTTTTTATCCGCAGCCGCTCGAAGAAACCATTGACCGGATTGCATCCCTCGGTTTCTCGGTCATCGAGATTTTCTTCAACACCGAAAGCGAATATGATCCGTCTTTTCTGGATACGCTGAAGCGATTAACCGATCGCAACGGTATCGAAATCATTTCCATTCATCCTTACACGTCTTTGATGGAAGGCATGCTTTTATTCTCAAACTACGCACGCCGAACAGAGGATGGACTGACACAATACCGCAAATACATGCGTGCCGCAGCACGATTGGGCGCTCAATATCTGACCTTTCACGGAGAGCGTTTCATGGCACAGGAGACTCTGTTTGAACACATGAACCGCACCTATGAGGTCTATCACACGTTATGCGATATGGCACAGCAGGAGGGGATCACACTAACGCAGGAGAACGTCGCATGGTGTAAATCCCGTGACCCGGAATATCTGCGGCTGCTGACCGAACATGTCCCCGAACTGCGCTACACGCTGGATATCAAGCAGGCCAACCGTGCCGGTCAGCATTGGTCGGCCTACCTGGATGTGATGGGAAATCGTCTGCGCAATATCCATATTAACGATTACGATACCACCCACAGCTGTCTGCTGCCAGGGGAGGGAAGTATGGATTACGACCTGCTCATGCAGTCGCTGAAACGGTATCAATACGACCATCAGATGCTGATCGAGGTCTATTCTGCAAACTTTTCTGACGATTCTCAAGTACAATGTGCAGGCGATTTGCTTCGCGCAAAATTATATTGAGCCCTCAAAGATTTTTGCGATTTTTGCAAAAATCTCTTTGCCGCAGATTGGTTCTATGGTAAAATATATGCATGAACCTATGTGAAGATAAGTGAGTGATCTTATGAAGTGCCCGTTCTGTAATTACCCCGACAGCAAGGTCGTAGATTCTCGACCGACAGACGAGGGAACTAGCATCCGCCGCAGACGCGAATGCCTTCACTGCCTCAAGCGTTTCACAACCTACGAGACGATTGAGCGCCTGCCCCTTATGCTGGTCAAACGTGATGGCACCCGTGAGCCTTATGATCGTAATAAACTGCTCAGCGGTGTGATGAAAGCATGCGAAAAGCGCCCGGTACCTCAGGCACGCTTGGAGCAACTGGTAGATACCGTCGAACAAAAATTGTTCGGTACACTGGAAACCGAAATTTCTTCTCAGAAAATCGGTGAAATGGTCATGCAGGAGTTGAAAAACGTCGACGAAGTGGCCTATGTACGCTTCGCGTCGGTCTATCGTCAGTTCAAGGACATCAATACCTTCCTGGAAGAGCTCAATTCTCTGCTGCAAAACAAGAAGTAAGCAAAAGCGGCCTGTTTTTGGCCGCTTTTTCGTGATAAGGAGATGATATAATCATGGATATGCCCGAAACCAGCGGTTGGGACGCCATTACGCAGGCCATGCTCACCTTATACCCTGACCAAACTAATCCAATCCACTATGCACCAGTTCTGAGCTATCGTATGGGCGGCAACGACCCGCTCGACGGCATCAGCATTTACGACGGCGGTTCGTACTACCACTTTGTCACCTATGGATTTTCCGAGCTCTACGAAAAGGAATCTCAGCATGCTGCATACAGCGGTCTGGGCTTTGAACTGACGTTAAAGCTCAAAAAAGACGGCATCCGCAAGCGCGACAAGGAATATAAAAATATCTGCGGCATTTTGCAGACGCTCGCACGCATGTCCTTTGAAGACGGCGATATTTTCTCTCCCGAAGAGTATATTTATACCGGCCAGACTACCGGCATTGATGCGGATGGAAGCTCGCAAATCACCGGATTTTTAACTATGGAAGATAAGCTAGGTACAATGGATACACCGAACGGCAAGGTACAGTTTGTTCAGCTGGTCGGTGCCACCGATGCTGAGCTGAAAGCCCTTGTAGAGGACAAAACAACGGTCTCTGCGCTGCTTGAGAAGTTACCCGATGGACTGACCGATTATACTCGAGATTCCATTCTATAACCAAAAAGAACCTGACAAATGTCAGGTTCTTTTCATTTTATTTCGCCTTTCTTTTTCTGAATTATGCGCCAGCAACTGCTGCAACATCTTCCGGTGTTTCTGCCGTGCGCACGGTCAGTTCCTTGCTGATCTTCTTAGCAAAACCAGCCAGAGTCTTGCCCGGGCCGATCTCAACACCAGTGGTCAGACCGTCTGCCATGCCGTTTGCAACCAGACTCTTCCAGCGTACCGGAGAGCACATATGACGCTCCAGATGTGCGGGCAGATCGGTAACTTCCAGTTTCTCACCCGTTACATTGGTGTAAATCGGCATCACTGCTTCGTGTACGGTCAGATCCTGCGCGAATGCACGCAGTTCCTTTGCAGCCTCAGCCATCAGGCTGGTATGGAATGCGCCGCTGACTGCGAGGGGAAGGGCACGGCGTGCACCAGCCTCCTTGCAAGCTGCAATTGCCTTCTCAACTGCGGGACGCTCACCAGCGATAACCAGCTGACCCGGGCAGTTATAGTTTACCGGGAACACAATGCCGTCGACCGATGCACAAGCCTGCTCAACCTGCTCGTCTTCCAGTCCCAGAATCGCTGCCATGCAGCCATCCATGGAATCTGCTGCCTGCTGCATCAGCTGTCCGCGGCGGCGTACCAGACGAATACCGTCCTCAACGGACAGAATTCCTGCTGCTACCAGCGCGGTATACTCACCGAGCGAAAAACCTGCGCATGCCTTGAAAGTAACACCGGCATCCTTGAGTGCCTCATAGCAAGCCAGCGAATGGGTGAAAATCGCAATCTGCGAATTGACCGTACGATTCAGCTCTTCCTGGCTGCTCTCAAAGCACAGTTTTGCAACGTCCAGGTCTGCAACAGACGATGCGCGATCAAATACACGGCGTGCCGCCTCGCTGCTCTCATACAGCGCCTGACCCATCTGTGTGTGCTGTGCGCCCTGTCCAGGGAAAAATGCAAATCCGTATTCCATTACCTTCTCCTCCATTGTTCATGGTTTTCAAAACCACGTATTTTTCCATCTTTTCCGTTTTTTCTATCAAGAAAAGGTTGACATCACAATCGGGTCTTATTATAATATTATAAGATTACTTTGTCAATCAAACTATCGCCAAATTCTAAATCTTTTGTCGATTTGGTGGTTTCCGGCGATTGATAAAGTAAATTTTTTTCCGCTGCAAATCTGGCAGGATTTAACACCGGATTTATATTATAAAACGCGAGGAGCGTGAACAATATCGGTACGAGACTGATTGGTACTGGCAGTTACATGCCGGACCTGAAATTGACGAACGAAATGCTGGAAAGCATGGTAGATACCAACGACGAATGGATCGTAAAACGCACGGGTATCCGCGAGCGCCGTATTGCACAAAATACCGCGACTTGGGAACTGGCTCTCGAGGCTGGTCGACGTGCACTGGAGGATGCTGCTCTGGACGCATCCGAGCTCGACCTCATCATCGTCGGCACCGCAACCCCGGACTTCTTCACGCCCTCGGTTTCCTGTATGGTACAGGGCAAGCTGGGCGCATCCAAGGCAATGGCTTTTGATCTGTCCGCGGCCTGCTCGGGTTTTGTGTACAGTGTAGATGTTGCAGACAGCTTCATCCGTGCAGGGAAGGCCAAGACTGTCTTGGTCATCTGCGCAGAGACGCTCAGCCGCATCATCGACTACACCGACCGCTCTACCTGTGTCATCTTCGGTGATGGTGCAGCAGCTGCTGTATTCCAGGCTTCTGAGCAGGAAGGTGTCCTGACGACCTACATGCGTGCAAACGGTACGCTGGGTGAGTGCCTCAAGGCACAATGCCTGCCGGTAGAAGATCCTCTGGCACAGGGTCCCCGCGCTGTGTGCGACCACCGTTTCCTGAAAATGGCTGGCAGCGATGTATTCCGTTTCACTGCATCTGCTGTACCCGAGGCCATTGATGCGGTACTGCATCAGGCAAATATGACTGCCGATCAGATTGATTGGTTCGTTCTGCATCAGGCAAATGTACGTATCCTGCAAATGGTCACCACACGCTATGGTCTGGACCCCAAAAAGGTTTACGTCAACATTGATCGTTACGGCAACACCTCTGGTGTCAGCGTTGCACTTTGTTTGGATGAAATGCGCAAGAATGGTCAGCTCAAGGCCGGCCAGCACATCGTTATTAGCGGATTCGGCGGCGGCCTGACTTATGGCGCTGCACTGATTCGGATTTGAGGAGGATATCATGAAAACCAGAATTACAGAGCTTCTCGGAATTGAATACCCTGTTTTCCAGGGTGCTATGGCTTGGATCGCAAACGGTCATCTGGCAGCTGCTGTCAGCGAGGCTGGCGGCCTTGGTATCATCGCCGGCGGTGCTGCTCCGGTTGAAGTCATCCGTCAGGAGATCCACACCGCACGTGCTCTGACCAAAAAGCCGCTGGGCTTAAATATCATGCTGCTCAGCCCCAATGCAGATGATCTGGCAAAGCTGGCTGTAGAAGAAAAGATCGAGGTCATCACCACCGGTGCAGGCAACCCCGGCAAGTATCTGGCAGACTGGAAGGCTGCAAACATCAAGGTCATTCCGGTCGTTGCATCGGTTGCACTGGCAAAGCGCATGGAGCGCGCTGGTGCAGATGCTGTCATCGCTGAGGGTATGGAGTCCGGCGGTCACATCGGCGAGACCACCACGATGGCTCTGCTGCCGCAGGTTGTCGATGCAGTCAGCATTCCGGTAATCGGCGCCGGCGGCGCAGGTGATGGCCGCGGTGTTGCTGCAATGCTGGCACTGGGCGCAGAAGGCGTACAGTGCGGCACCATCTTCCTGACCGCAGAAGAGTGCGAAATCTCGGACAAGTACAAGGAACTTGTGCTCAAGGCAAGCGATATTTCGACCATGGTTACCGGCCGTGCAAACGGTCATCCGGTTCGCTCCATCAAGTCTCCGCTGGTGCGCAAGTGTGCACAGCTGGAAAAGACCGGCGACGACCGTTCGCTTGAGGAAATCGAGGCCATGACCGCAGGTTCGCTGCGCAAGGCTGTTCAGGACGGCAACTTTGAGGAAGGTACCTTCATGTCCGGTCAGATTGCTGGTCTGCTCAATGAGCCCACCACCTGTAAGGCAATCATGGACAAGCTCATCGGCGGAGCTGAGGAAGTACTGGCCGCTCGCGCCGCACGTTTTGTTGGAAAGGAAGGCTAACGCATGGCATTAGCAATCATTACTGGTGGTTCCCGCGGTATTGGCGCCGCGATCGCTGAAAAACTGGCCGAGCAGGGTCACGACGTTGTCATCAACTGCTCTTCTTCGGTAGAAAAGGCGGAAGCAGTTGCAGAAAAGTGCCGTGCACACGGTGTTCGTGCCGTTGCAAAGGCTTGGAACGTCGCTGACTTTGCAGCATGTGACGCAGCGCTCAAGGAAATCAAGGAAGAGCTTGGCGTGCCGGGTATTCTGGTCAATAACGCCGGTATCACCCGCGATGGTCTGCTCGTACGCATGAGCGAGGCACAGTTTGACGAGGTCATCAACACCAACCTCAAGGGTGCATTCAACATGCTCCGTCTGTGTGGTGCGATGATGCTGCGTGCCAAGGCTGGCCGTATCGTCAACATCAGCTCGGTTTCCGGCGTCGCCGGAAACGCTGGTCAGGTCAACTACTCGGCTGCAAAGGCCGGTCTGATCGGTATGACCAAATCCGCAGCAAAGGAACTCGGTGCGCGCGGCATCACGGTAAATGCTGTCGCTCCCGGTTTCATCGATACTGATATGACCCAAAACCTTCCGGACGCTGTCAAGGAAGGCGCAAAAAAGCAAATTGCTCTCGGCCGTTTTGGCCAGCCGGAAGAGATCGCAAATGTCGTTGCGTTTCTCGCATCCGACGCCGCATCTTACGTAACCGGTCAGGTTATCATCGCAGACGGCGGCATGGGCATCTAAGGAGGATCATACATGGAAAGAGTCGTTATCACAGGTATGGGTGCAGTTACCCCGATCGGTAATGATGTCCCGACCTTCTGGGAGGGTCTGAAGACCGGCAAAAACGGTATTGGACCGATTACCCATTTTGATACTACCAACTTTAAAGCAAAGCTTGCGGCTGAAGTCAAGGACTTCGACCCGACTTTGTATGTTGATAAGCGCGAGGCAAAGCGCATGGACAGCTACTGCCATTTTGCAGTCGCAGCAGCCAAGCAGGCCGCAGATCAGGCCGGACTGGTCGAAGGTTCCTTCGATCCCTATCGTTCGGGCGTGTTCTTCGGTTCCGGTGTTGGCGGCCTGAAGGTATTTGAGGATGAATTCCCCAAGATGGTCGAAAAGGGCCCCGGCCGCGTGTCTCCGCTCTGCATTCCCGAGATGATCGCCAACATGGGCGCAGCGCATATCTCCATGCTGCTCGGCTTTAAGGGCGAATCCATCTGCCCGGTTACCGCTTGTGCAACCGGCAACCATGCAATCGGCGAGGCATACCGCGCCATCAAGCATGGCTATCAGGACGTTATGATCGCAGGCGGCGCAGAGGCATGCATCATTCGCATCGCGACTGCTGGCTTCCAGAACATGAAGGCACTGCATACCGGCGAAGACCCGGAGGCAGCTTCGGTTCCGTTCGATGCACGCCGCAGCGGTTTTGTCATGGGTGAGGGCGCTGGTGCACTTGTACTCGAGAGCCTGAGCCATGCAAAGGCACGCGGTGCGAAAATTCTGGCTGAGGTCATCGGCTACGGCGCAACCTCGGACGCATACCACATCACAGCTCCCGATCCGGAAGGTGAGGGCGGCGCACGCGCTATGATGGTTGCAATGGCTGACGCTGGCATCACCCCCGATCAGGTTGATTATATCAACGCACACGGCACCTCAACTCCGATCAATGAGAAGATCGAGACCATGGCAATCAAGAAGGCACTGGGCGAGAGTGCATACAAGGTGCACATTTCTTCTACCAAGTCGATGACCGGCCATCTGCTCGGCGCAGCAGGTGCGGTCGAGGCGATTGCCTGTGTCATGGCAATCCAGAACGGCATCATTCCGCCCACCATCGGCTACAAGGAACCCGATCCGGATTGTGATTTGGACATCACACCCAACCATGCAGTAGAAGCGCCCGTCAATATCGCACTGAGCAACTCTCTGGGCTTTGGCGGTCACAATGCAGCTCTGCTGTTCCGGAAAATGGAGGACTAAATGGACGCAAAAGAATTAAAGGCACTCTCGATTGACCTGATGGATGCCGTCCGTCAGCGCAATCTTTCCGCGTTCTCGCTCAAGTGTGAGGATTTTCAGATTCGCATCGAAGCGCAGCAGGCTCCGGTTGCTGTAGCCGCTCCCGCTGTTGCAGTCGCTGCTCCGGCAGCTGCCGCAGCACCGCAGGCACAGCCCGCAGCCGCTTCTCCGGTCGAGGAATCCTTCTCCGGCACGCCGGTTGAGGCACCTCTGGTCGGCATCTTTTACAGCGCTCCCGCTCCCGAAGAGCCGCCGTTTATCGAGGTCGGCCAGCAGGTCAAGAAGGGCGACACGCTGTTTATCATCGAAGCAATGAAGACCATGAACGAAATTACCGCCCCCTGTGACGGCACAGTCAGCCGTATTCTCGCTCAGAACGGCGACATGGTCGAATACAAGCAGGTACTTGTCGTCATCGAGTAAGGAGGGCAATCACATGCTAACCAAAGAACAAATCATGGAGATCATCCCGCATCGTCCGCCGATGCTGCTGGTTGATACCATTACCGAACAGTCTGACAATGGCGCAAAGGGTGAGTTGCATCTGTCCGGCGAAGAATTCTTCTTCCAGGGCCATTTCCCCGGCGCACCGATCATGCCCGCTGTCTTCCAGCTGGAAGCACTAGCTCAGGTCGGCGCAGTTGCACTGCTCTCTCAGGAGCAGAACCGCGGTAAGACCGCTTTCTACACCAGCATCGACAAGGCCAAGTTCCGCCGCATGGTTCATCCGGGCGAGACGCTGTGCATGGAGATCGAGCTGGTCAAGCAGCGCGGCCCGCTTGCGATTGCACAGGGCAAGACCTTCGTAAACGGAGAACTGGCTTCCGAAGCAGAAATTAAGTGCTTCATCGGCAAGTGATTCGGGTGATTGTATTATGTTTCAAAAAATCCTAATTGCCAATCGCGGTGAAATCGCAGTGCGCATCATCCGCGCCTGCCGTGATCTTGGCATCATCTCGGTTGCTGTGTATTCAGAAGCCGATCGCGAGGCACTGCACGCGCAGATTGCTGACGAGGCCATTTGCATCGGCCCCGCCAATCCGCGTGACAGCTATCTCAATATGCAGAACCTGATCTCGGCAGCGCTGGCATCGGGGGCGCAGGCAATTCATCCCGGTTTCGGTTTCCTGTCTGAGAACGCTGAATTTGCACAGATGGCCATTGAAAACGGCATTGCCTTCATCGGCCCCAAGCCACAGACCATTCATCTGCTGGGTGATAAGTCCGAGGCAAAGCGTACCGCCATCGCAGCTGGTGTACCGGTTGCTCTAGGTTCGGACGGCGCGGTCGCCGATTATGCCGAGGCTGAGGCCTGGGCAAAAAAGATCGGCTATCCGGTTATGCTGAAGGCTTCCGCCGGTGGCGGCGGCAAGGGTATCCGTGTCGCAAAGACTCCGGAAGAGCTCAAGAGCGCCTACGACACTGCATCGAGTGAGGCACAGGCAAACTTTGGTGATGGTCGTCTGTATATCGAACGATACGTTGAGAATCCGCGCCACATCGAAGTGCAGATTCTGGGTGATACGCAGGGCAACGTCGTACATCTCTTTGAACGTGAATGCTCCATCCAGCGCCGTCATCAGAAACTGCTGGAGGAAGCACCTTCGTTCTTCCTCGATCCGGAAACCCGCGAAAAGATGTGCTGTGCTGCGCGTGATCTTGCCAAAAAGGTTGGCTACATCAATGCCGGTACGGTAGAATTTTTGGTCGATAACGACAAGAATTTCTTCTTCTGTGAGATGAACACCCGCATTCAGGTAGAGCATCCGGTCACCGAGCAAGTTACCGGTGTTGATCTGGTCTGCGAGCAGATTCGTATTGCAGCAGGAGAGCCGCTGTCGTTTACGCAGGAAGACCTGCATCTGCGCGGTCACGCCATTGAATGCCGTATCAACGCAGAAGATCCCGCACGTGATTTCGCACCCTGTCCGGGACGAATCAACGCAATGCATCTGCCCGGCGGTCCGGGTGTCCGCATGGATACCGCTGCCTATCAGGGCTACATGATCCCGCCGTTCTACGACAGCATGATCGGCAAACTGATCGTCAGCGGCGAAGACCGAACCCAGGCAATCGCTCGCATGCGTCGTGCGCTCGCTGAGACCTTGTTCGACGGCGTTACCACCAGCACCGATTTCCACTTACATCTGCTGGCATCGGATGCATTTATTTCGGGTAATTTCCACACAAATTCCATCGCCAACGGCGATTTTGACCGCTAAGAAAGGAGGTTTTCTATATGCTGATCGATCTTTTTCAGAAAACAAGAACAACCTCCATGCAGATGAAATCTGCATCGACGCTGCCTGAGGAAAAGCCGCAGATTGTCTGCAAAGCCTGTGGTACCCACTTGCAGGCACGCAATTATGGCCGTAACCTTTACGTCTGCCCGTCTTGCGGACACTATGCGCGTCTGCTTGCTCGCACGCGTATCCGCATTACTGCCGACAAGGATTCTTTCTCCGAGCTGTTTTCCAACATCCGTCCCTGCAATCCGCTGGACTTCGAGGGATACAGCGAGAAGCTGGAAACCCTTCAGGAAAAGACCGGCATGAAAGACGCCGTGATTACCGGTGTGTGCACCATCGGCGGTCTTGAGACCTGCCTTGGTGTCATGGATAGCCATTTCCTGATGGCTTCTATGGGCAGCGTGGTCGGTGAAAAGCTGACCCGCCTGTTTGAATATGCGACCCGCCACAAGCTGCCTGTAATCCTGTTCACGGCTTCCGGCGGCGCTCGCATGCAGGAAGGTATGTTCTCTCTGCTGCAGATGGCCAAAGTATCCGGTGCGGTACGCCGTCACTCGGACGCTGGTCTGCTCTACATCACCGTTCTGACCGACCCGACGACCGGCGGTGTAACGGCAAGTTTCGCTTCGCTCGGAGATATTATTTTGGCCGAGCCTCGTGCAACGATCGGCTTTGCTGGCCGACGCGTCATCGAGGGTACCATCGGCGAAAAACTTCCGGACGATTTTCAGTCCGCAGAGTTCTTGCTTGCGCACGGATTTTGTGATAAAATTGTAGCGCGTAATCAAATGAAGCACACGCTGGAAACGCTCCTGCGGATGCATCAGAGACAGGGGGATTCGGTATGAGTACAAAAGAAAAACTCCCTGTACGCGAGAAAATGCGTATCATTCACGACAGCAAACGTCCCACGATCGACGATTACACCCGCACCATCTTCGATGATTTCATCGAACTGCATGGTGATCGCGGTTATGCGGATGACTATGCCATCTGCGCTGGTGTTGCTACCTTCCAGGGCATTCCGGTTACGGTCATCGGCCATCGCAAGGGTAAAAACACCGAGGAAAACATCAAGGCAAACTTTGCAATGGCGCATCCTGAGGGGTACCGCAAGGCACTGCGTCTGGCAAAGCAGGCTGAGAAATTCCATCGTCCGGTCATCTGCTTTGTTGATACCGCCGGTGCATTCTGCGGTGTCGGTGCCGAGGAGCGCGGACAGGGTGAGGCGATTGCTCGCTGCCTGAGTGATTTTATGGCGCTGCGCACCCCGGTTATCAGCATTGTAACCGGTGAAGGCGGTTCGGGCGGTGCGCTTGCACTGGCCGTAGCCGACCGCGTTTTGATGCTGGAAAATGCCATTTATTCGGTCATCTCGCCGCGTGGATGTGCGTCTATTCTGTGGAAGGACGCCAGCCGGGAATTTGAAGCTGCGGAGCGTCTGAAAATCACTGCGGATGATCTGTATGCATTCGGCATGATTGAAGGCATCATTCCGGAAAGTAGTTCCCTGATGCGCAATGTCAAAAAAGCAATTGGTGAACAGCTGCGAGAGCTGATGAATGTATCGCAGATTGACCAACTGCTTGAAAAACGCTACGAGAAATTCCGCAAAATCGGAATTTTCGCAGAATAAAAACTCTTTATCAAAAAGGAGACACACTATGTTTGAAAAGATTTGTGAGCTGCTGGCTGAGAAGTTCGACGCAGACGCAGCGTCCATGACCATGGACACCAAGATCAAGGAAGATCTGAACGCTGACTCCCTCGACATCGTTGAGCTGATGATGGATCTGGAGGAGAACTTCGGTATCTCCATTTCCGACGAGGAAGCTATGAAGATGTCCACCATCGGTGATATCTGCAAGTACATCGAAGAGAATCAGTAATTGATCGCTTTGCGTACAAGAAAGCATCCCAGTTTGGGATGCTTTTTTCTATGCTCGGAAAACATAACCATGCGCCTACCGACATATCTTTTATCAAAAGAGTCGGGAAGTGAGGCGTCCTATCATGCTGCGTAAATATTTGCCCTCTGTCTGCATGTTCGTTTGTCTGCTGCTCTGTGTGCTTCTAATCGGACGAGTCGTCTTGCACAGTGACATACCGCTGCACATGCCGCGCACAACCGTTCAGCGGGTTTCCGGACGTGACGCTGAGCAGGATACCAGACAAATCACACTCGACGGCGGTGCCCTGACTACTCTGATTTCCCGGCAGCTTCCGGTTGATTTCCCGCTGACCAATTTGAACATTCAATTGACCGAGCAGGGAAGTGCATGTTTTACCGCAGACATCGACCCCAGCGCGCTGGAATTGCCGCGCGCTGCCTCGATCCTGTTGCCCAATACATGCAAACTCACCGCAGTTGTCTCAATCGGATATCAGGAAGGTTCCATCATCCTGCATCCGCAGGCGCTCGAAATCGGAGGACTTACACTGCCGCACAACTTACTGGAGCCAGTCTGTGATACGCTTGCTGAGGCTGCAACCAATGGACTGCGTGCACAGGGCATTTCGCTGCAATCGCTCTCGATTGAAAATGAAATCCTATACATCAACTTAGATTAATAAAAAAAGACCTGAAACCAATTTGGTTTTAGGTCTTGTCATTTGCTCATTACAGGACGCGGCCGCCCCACATGAAGTTCTTGTAATAGTTGCCAGAGTTCAGGGTATCATACTTGACATACGAACCGGTGTGCGGAGAGTGAATGAACTCGCCCTCACCAACATAAATGCCAACATGGTTTACCTTGGAACCATTGCCGAAGAATACCAGATCGCCGGGCTTGAGCTCAGAGATCGAATTGATACGGGTGTAAGTCTGGCTCTGTTCCGAAGAAGTACGGGGCAGGGAAATGCCCAGTGCATTACGGAATACGTATGTAGTAAAACCAGAGCAGTCAAAACCACTCGGCGTGCTGCCGCCGTAAACATACGGGGTACCCAGGAACTTCTCTGCATAGCTGAGCAGCTTGTCCGCTTCTGCGCTGGACTGTTCCTGCGT
Organism: Butyricicoccus pullicaecorum DSM 23266; assembly: GCF_900167005.1. Classification (GTDB taxonomy): domain Bacteria; phylum Bacillota; class Clostridia; order Oscillospirales; family Butyricicoccaceae; genus Butyricicoccus; species Butyricicoccus pullicaecorum. Next base: position 295,270 of record NZ_FUXW01000002.1, on the reverse strand, counting down.
AGCAGCAGCCTCATGATGCTGTGCCGGGGTATCGGTCATGGTATGCTCGAAGGTCAGATAATCAGCATAGATATAACCTGCCGTATCATCAATCGCAACGCGGTACCAGCCATCGACAACGCCATTGACGTCAACACAATCATCGGTATTCAGCTGGAGCATAACCTCGGAATCGGTGTTGGGCTCGGTACGGATGTTAACCGAATCCTCGTTTACGATACCCGTTCCCAGATCTACGTCTCCGTCTTCGCTGTACTGAATATAGTCTGCGCTAACATAACCAATTGCGCCATTATACGCAACGCGATACCATTCACTGGTATTGTCGATGACTGCTACTCTCGCGCCGCTCGGAATTGCACCGATTACAGTGCCTCCTGCGGATTCACGGAAATTCAAGTTGGTAGAAGCGGTATTAACACCCGCATAAAGGGCGGATGCATTTCCGATGACCATCGCTGCTGAAAGTGCGGTCGTCAGCACCACCTTTACGTGCTTCATCTTCATATGAATACTCCTTCTCTTCGCCGAACCATGCGGATCGGCGATTCAAACGTGGGTTTCTGTCTTACTTCGCCGACAACGCACGGCTCAGCCAAATGGAAGCAATATCCATCGCGCTCCACAGGCTGCTCTTTTCGCTCTTCTTAACGATGCGATCCTTCATGCGAACGGTCTGGCTGGTCTGCTGAAGCTGAACCGCAACCTTAGTCGCAACCTCGAGGTCGCCCTCTTTCTTGGTCTCGAGAATCTGCATCATAATGATGTAGCGATCTTCCATGCTGCCGTAATAAATAATGTTCTCTTTTCGCATCAGAGGATGGCCCTTGTACATCAGGAGCTCTCCGTCTTTGACGATAGATGCCATACAAAATCTCCTTCTCTAATATTACAAAACGATGTTGTAAATTACATTTTGGTTACAAACGCGAATTACAATACGTGTATATAATATCACAATAAGTTGTGATTGTCAAACTAAAATTTACTAAACAAGCGAAATCCGACCGTTCTTATTGTGTTCTTGCGCACTTTCGCGTATAATATAAGGCAATCTTACAAGAAATGAGTTCTATCCATGAAATTCGGTTTTTACACTTTAGGCTGTAAAGTGAACCTGTTCGAAACACAGGCACTGATGCAGCAGGCACAGGCGCGCGGACATGAAATCTGCACGCACGATGCCGACGCTTTCATCATCAATACTTGCAGTGTCACCGCTATCAGCGATCACAAAAACCTGCGCGCATTCCATAAAATTCGTCGGGAAAATCCGCATGCAATCATTGCCGCCTGCGGCTGTTTTGCCCAGACTGAGCCCGACAAACTGCAAGCCAGCGGAGAGATCGACCTCATCTGCGGTACCTCCGCGCGCTCTGAAGTCATCGCACTGTGCGAAGAAGCCATACAGGGAAGATTCCCGCACGATCTGGACAAGTTCCGCTGTCCCGGACGCAGCTACGAAGTATTGCCTGCTGGCGTACCTGTTGGACGCACACGCGCGCTGCTCAAGGTAGAGGATGGGTGTGACAACTACTGTACTTACTGCATTATCCCGTATGCACGCGGACATGTTCGCTCCATGCCCATGGATACCGCGGTATCCGAAGCGATCCGTCTATCCGAGGCGGGAGTACAGGAAATTGTCGTGACCGGCATTGAAATTTCTTCCTATGGGCGTGATCTTCCCAAACAGCCATCCCTGCTGGATTTGATTGTGCAGCTTTGCCAAGCTGTTCCGCACACTTATATTCGTCTAGGCTCTTTGGAACCACGCACGATTGACGAAAATTTCTGTCAATCGCTCGCCGCATATCAAAATTTACGACCCCATTTTCATCTATCCTTGCAAAGTGGCTGCGACAGCACGCTGGCTCGCATGAAGCGCCGTTATACGGCTGCATTCTTTGCTGAACGCTGCGAACAATTACGCACATACTTCCCGGACTGCTCAATCACGACCGATCTGATCGTGGGATTTCCCGGTGAAACCGATGCAGAATTTGAGCAGACCCTACAATTTATCCAGCAATGTCAGTTCTCGGACATGCATGTATTCCCATACTCCGTTCGTCCGGGTACGCCGGCAGCATCCATGCCCATGCAGATTCCCGATGCAGAAAAATCTGCACGCGCGACAAAAGCAAAATCGATTGCCGCCCAGATGAGCGCAGACTACCGCAGTCGATTTATTGGCCGCACCATGAACGTATTGTTTGAACACCCGGTGAGCGGTTCCGATCTATGGAGTGGACACAGTGACTTCTGCTTTCCTGTACAGGCTGCGCACCCGGCAATCTCCAAAAACAAGCAGCTGCCCGTGCAAATCACCGGTCTGACCGAAAGCGGATTGTCCGGAAAGATCTGTCTTTGACAAAACTTTCAGCAGCGATTATACTGAAAAACAGTACATTTACAAAAAGGAGGGCGGTGCACCATTATGAAGCGTCAGCCCATCGTTTGGATTGCAATTGCGCTCTTTATAGGCGGAACGGTTGCGGGAGCGCTCAGCCTTCCGGGTTCGGCAAATGACTCTTTAATCAGTCAATCTTACGTACTCGGTACATACCTTGAATCTGTTGCGGGGCAGGCATCTGCAAAGGCGAAATCCATCTTAAACACCTCGGTTACCACCAAATTAACCGCATTGGAAAGCCAATACGACACCGAAATGATCACAACCCGTTTGGAAAGCGAAATCATGGCTGCACTCGGCGACAAAACTTCGTCCTCTCTGGCAGCGAACACGGTCATCACCGCACAGACCGGTACCGAAATCACGCTGCAATCGGGTAGTGCAGCTGTCTCGCAGGGCACTTGGATCAATTTGACGACTGGAGAGGCCGTGTCCGCTGGTTCTGCACTGCAAATCAATCAGATCTATTTAGCCGCAGATGATAATGTATCGATCAAACTGCAAAGCAGTAGTTCGGTTCTGATTTCTGGGCAATACACAACCGGAACTTCTTCCTCCGGTTCAAATGTCACCGTGCAATACATGGCATACGCCGATGCGCTGCAATCACTGGGTCTGTTTCAGGGCACCAGCAAAGGCTATGAGCTGGAACGTCCTGCAACCCGGTTGGAAGGCATTGTAATGCTCATTCGTCTGCTGGGAAAAGAACAGGCTGCGCTATCCTGTACAGGTTCGCATCCTTTTACCGATGTTCCCGCATGGGCGACTCGCTACGTTGCTTACGCCTATCAACAAGGCTACACCAGCGGAATTGATGCCACGACGTTTGGCTCTACCATGGATCTGCGTTATCTGGATTACATGACCTTTTTGCTCCGTGCTCTCGGCTACTCCGACACAGGTGGCGATTTCAGCTGGGCAACATCCGACCAGAGCGCGGTTGATCTGGGCATTCAAACGGCAGGGGAGCGGCAGGCCATCCTGCAAAGCGGAAAATTCCTGCGCGATCACGTCGCCTATACCTCTTATCGTGCGCTCTTCGTCAAGACCAAGCGCGGCAGCAGGCTATGTGATGATCTCGTCGCTGCCGGTGTCTTCTCTCAGAGCCAGCTGGAAGCCGTCCAGAAAAAAGGCCTGTAAATCAAGAACCAATTTCCTCCTGATATCATAGGATAAGATGTAATCCACAAAAGGAGGAAAACATTATGTATCTCAATTCTTCTTGCTGGGGCAACGATTCTTGGTGGATCATCATCCTGTTTGCAATCATTCTGCTCTGGATCTGCTGCGGAAGCAACACGCAGGATACCTGCTGCTGCAACACGCCCGCTCTCGACTGCGGCTGCAACGGCTGCCGTTAAACGATCCTGTCCCACAAAAAAGCGCGGAGAACTCTCTCCGCGCTTTTTTCCTGCCCGTAAAAAATGCATAGAATTCTCGACGAATTCTGCGCATTTCCACGAAAACGTGAAAAAGGGACTTGTCAAATAGCTCAAAATAGGGTAGAATATATGAGCATTCATTTAGAATTTATTAGAACACACTGGTGTTTAATGATTTGGAGGATTCAAAATTATGATTTCTGCAGGTGAATTCAGAAACGGTGTTACTTTTGAGATGGACGGCCAGGTTCTTCAGGTCGTTGAGTTCCAGCATGTAAAGCCGGGTAAGGGCGCTGCTTTCGTTCGCGTTAAGATGAAGAATGTCATCACCGGCGCTGTAACCGAGCGCAGCTTCAACCCCACCGATAAGTACGAGCCCGCTTACGTTGAGCGCAAGGAGATGCAGTACCTGTACGCTGACGGCGATCTCTACTACTTCATGGATACCGAGACTTACGATCAGCTGCCGATCAACAAGTCCACTCTGGGCGATGACTTCCGTTTCGTCAAGGAGAATACCAACGTTAAGGTTCTGTCCTACAAGGGCAGCGTATTCGCAGTTGAGCCCCCGCTCTTCGTTGAGCTCGAGATCACCGAGACCGATCCCGGCTTCAAGGGCAACACTGCTACCAACACCCTGAAGCCCGCTGTTCTCGAGACCGGCGCTACCGTCCAGGTTCCGCTCTTCATCGAGATCGGTGACCGCATCAAGATCGACACCCGTACCGGCGAGTACCTCGAGCGCGCAAAGGGCTAAGTCCCAATTTCATATACTGTCTTCACTTTTCACGGAGGAGGATGTTAAATGACTGTCACAGAACGTGTTGCCTACTTGAAAGGACTGTTTGAAGGTCTTGAAATCGATACCGAGAAAAAGGAAGGCAAATTACTCAGTGGTGTGCTGTCCGCCCTCGATGAGCTGGCTGAGGCTGTAACAACCCTCAAGCAGCAGAACGAGGAACTGCTCGACGAGCTTGACGATGTATACGAAGAGCTGTCGGCAATTACCGAGGATTTTCTCCTCGACGATGACGACACTGAGGATGAAATTGCCCCCGATCCCGATCAGGATCTCTATCAGGTTGTTTGTCCGACCTGCGGCGAGATCATTTACCTCGATCAGGATATGTTGGGCGCCGGTTCTATCGTTTGCAATGCCTGCGGAGAAGAATTAGAATTTGATCTTTCAGAGCTTGACAACGAAGAAGAAGTCTGATATAATATTCAACGTTGGTTCACTCCAACGTTGATATGGACATTTAGCTCAGCTGGTAGAGCATCCGCTTGACGTGCGGAAGGTCATGGGTTCGAGCCCCTTAGTGTCCACCACTGAAAAGCAGTTCTCGAATGAGAACTGCTTTTTTTATTTTCCAAATCAAGGTTTCACGTTTCAGCATATTTTTATGTTTTTCTATAAGTTGTTACATTTTACGAGGTATCTTTTGTGCGCCATGCCAAAATAGGCACAACCTCTGGTGGAATTTCCTTGTATATTTTGTCCTTTGATGCTACAATGATACAGGGCTTTGGCCTCGCATTATTTCTATCTGCTTTATCAGGAAAGGGGGAACTCACATGCAGCCGACTGACATCCGTTATCAGAATTATATTCAGATTCTGAAAGAGGAACTTGTTCCGGCTATGGGCTGTACAGAACCGATTGCGATCGCATACGGTGCAGCCAAGGCACGGGAAATCCTCGGATGTTTACCCGAGACCGTTCTGGTTGAAGCCAGCGGCAACATCATCAAAAATGTCAAGAGTGTTGTCGTGCCGAACACCGATGGTCTGAAGGGTATTGAAGCAGCTGCAGCAGCGGGTATCGTTGCAGGACACGCCGATCAGATTCTGGAAGTCATTGCATCGGTATCTGATGCCGAAAAGCAAGCCATCCGCACTTATTTGGACGAACACGAAATCACCGTCCGTCCCGCCGAAGGAGATGTCATTTTTGATATCATCCTGACGCTGCGTTCCGGTGACTCCTATGTGAAGCTGCGCATTGCAGACTATCACACCAACATCGTCCATGTAGAAAAGGACGGCGTTCTGCTCTTGGAAGCTGGACACACCGCAGAAAATGTACAAGCTTCTACGCTCACCGACCGCAGCAGTCTGTCCGTCGAGGGCATTCTGGATTTCGTCGAGACCATGTGCATTGACGATGTTCGCGAAATGGTGGAACGACAGATCGAGTATAACTCTGCCATCGCACAGGCCGGCATCGACGGCAACTGGGGCGCGAATATTGGCTCGGTTTTACTGCATCATTACGGCAACGATGTCAAGATTCGCGCACGCGCTATGGCAGCAGCGGGTTCCGATGCTCGTATGAGCGGCTGTGAATTGCCGGTTATCATTGTTTCCGGCAGCGGTAATCAGGGCATCACCGCATCGGTTCCTGTCATTGAATATGCCAAGGAACTGCAAGTGTCTCATGACAAACTGATTCAGGCGGTCACCTTGTCCGACCTTCTGACCATCCACCTCAAAACAGGTATCGGTCGCCTATCCGCATACTGCGGCGCTGTCAGCGCCGGCTGTGCGGCGGGTTCCGCGATTGCATGGCTGCAGGGTGGCGGATACGAGGATATCGCACACACCTTGGTTAACTCTCTGGCAACGGTATCCGGTGTCATTTGTGACGGTGCGAAACCCTCGTGTGCGGCTAAGATTGCGGCAGCCGTCGACGCCGGTATTCTGGGTCACCAGATGTACTGTGACGGCCAGCAGTTCTATGGCGGTGACGGTATTGTCACCAAGGGTGTCGAAAACACCATCCGCAATATCGGTCGTCTGGGGCACGACGGTATGCGTGAGACCGATAAGGAAATCATCCGCATTATGACCGGTCTCTAAGTCATTTTATTGGAAGGGGTAATCTACATTATGAAAATTCTGAAGAGCCTGCCCGCGAAGCTGGTTCTCGGCGTTATCATCGGTATGGCTGTCGGCCTGTTCCTCGCAGAGGATCTGCTTCCGGCTTCGATTAACACCGGTATCCTTCAGGTCATCGTGACGGCAAAGTATATCTTAAATCAGCTGATCAACTTCTGTGTACCGCTCATCATCATCGGCTTTATCGCACCCTCGATCACCAAGCTGGGCTCCAATGCATCGCGCATGCTGGGCGTGGCTTTGATTCTGGCGTATGTATCGTCGCTGTGCGCTGCACTCATGTCCACCGGTGCTGGCTTCACCATCATTCCGCACCTGAATATCGCCAGTGCGGTTGACGGCCTGCGCGATACGCCGGAAGCAGTCTTCAAGCTGGACATTCCGCAGATTATGTCCGTTATGAGTGCACTGGTCATCTCGGTCATGGTCGGTCTGGCTGCAACGGTCAGCAACGCAAAGGTGATCTCTCAGGCGCTTGACGAGTTCCAGCGCATCGTTCTGCTGATCGTTACCTGTGTCATCATCCCCATCCTGCCCGTATTCATCAGCACCACCTTCTGCACGCTGGCATACGAGGGCACGATCACCAAGCAGCTGCCTGTCTTCCTAATCGTCGTCATCATCGTTATGATCGGTCATTACATCTGGCTGGGTGTTCTGTATGGTCTGGCAGGTGCGTACTCGGGTAAGAATCCCTGGGATGTTCTGCGCAATTACGGTCCCGCTTACATCACCGCTGTCGGCACCATGTCTTCGGCTGCTACGCTGGCTGTTGCACTGCGCTGCGCAAAGAAGTCCAAGGTTCTGCGTCACGACATGATTGACTTTGGTATTCCGCTCTTTGCGAATATCCATCTGTGCGGTTCGGTTCTGACCGAGGTATTCTTCGTCATGGTTGTTTCCAAGATCCTGTATGGCTCTCTGCCCAGCTTTGGCACCATGGTTCTGTTCTGCGCACTGCTCGGCATCTTCGCGATCGGTGCACCCGGTGTTCCGGGCGGTACGGTTATGGCTTCTCTGGGCCTCATCACCGGCGTTCTTCGTTTCGACGATGCCGGCACGGCGCTCATGCTCACCATCTTCGCACTGCAGGATTCCTTCGGTACTGCTTGTAACGTTACCGGTGACGGAGCGCTCACCCTGATGCTCACCGGCTACGCGGAAAAGCACAATATCCAAGAACAGCACATCGATTTCTCTCTTTGATTTCTGTGCAGTAAAAAAGAGCTGTCCAAAACGGACAGCTCTTTTCTTATGTCTTATTTCTTTGCAGTCTCTTTTCCGAAGATGATGAAGAGCAGCGCACTCACACCGAGCAGAATCGGGTAGTAGCAATAGGGAACGATCTGCACCGACGAGATTTTCTGGGTTGCCATCTCGGTCGCGGCTGCCGCGTACAGCAGCTGCGCACCGTAAGGGATGATACCCTGGAAGGTCGAGGTGAAGATATCCAACAGGGAAGCGGTACGCTTGGGGCTGATATCGTAATCCTCTGCAATCTCCTTTGCAATCGGGCCTGCAATGACAATCGCAACCGTATTGTTTGCAGTCGAGCAGTCTACAACTGAAGACAGTGCTGCAATACCAATTTCCGCACCCTTCTTACCGTGAATGCAGCGACGAATCACGTACAAAATCCAATCGATACCACCGTTCTGGCGAACCAGAGAAACGACACCAGCTACCAGGATCGAGATAACGGTAATGTCATACATGCTCATAATACCGTCGCCCATGATCTTGAAAATATCCAGCAGACCGAAGTCTCCGTAAGCAATGCCGATGGCCAGAGAAAGCACCGTGCCGCCAACCAGCAGCAGAAATACATTCAAGCCAACCAGTGCACCAATCAGGACAACCAGATAAGGGATAATGCGAACCACATTATACGTCAGCTCCTCGGCAGGCGCATAATTTGTGCCCATCGTGCTGACAAAAAAGATAATCGCCGTGACAATCGCAGCAGGCAGTGCAATCTTAAAGTTTTCGCGGAACTTGTCCTTCATCGCACAGCCCTGTGTACGTGTTGCCGCGATGGTCGTATCCGAAATCATGGACAGGTTATCGCCAAACATTGCACCACAGACCGCCGCACCAATGCACAGTGCCATGGAAATGCCAGTCTTCTCACTGATGCCAATGGCAATCGGCGCCAGTGCAACGATCGTACCGACCGAAGTACCCATCGAGGTCGAGATAAAGCAGCCGATAATGAACACACCAACAACTGCGACATTGCCCGGCAGAATGGACAGACCGAAATTTACCGTCGCGTCTGCGCCGCCTGCCGCCTTTACCGAAGCAGAAAATGCACCTGCGAGAATGAACACCAGACACATGATCATAATGTTCTCCTCACCAGCGCCGCGCGCCATCGTATTCAGCTTTTCCTCAAAGGTCAGCTTGGTTCCCTTGGGATTCTGCAAAAATGCAACGATCAGCGCAATCAAAAAGCCAACAATTGCTGGCAGGGAATCTCCGAACATGCCGCCCATACGATTATCTATGATGCCAACCGCGATGAAAAGCACCAAGAAGACCGCAATCGGGAGCAGCGCCCACGGATTTCCTTTTTTCATAGTGAAACCTACTTTCTTTCTGACATATTCCATGTCATTTTTCCTTGTAGCCTATCATACACGATTTTCGTAGAAAAAACAAGGGATATGCTTTTGTGCATATCCCTGAAGCTCAATATTTCATGCGGCGAAAATGCATTTGGTCACCGATCTGATTGACAATCCAGACCGAAATCCAGCCCAGCACAATGCCCAACAGTGCACCGCACAGCACGTCGGTCGGATAATGAACGCCGACATAGAGGCGAGAAAGTCCGATCAATACCGCAAGTACCCCGCATGCGATTCCCGGTTTTTTGTAAAAACCAAAGCATGCAGTCGCCGCGCAGAAGGAAGACAATGTATGTCCGGAAGGGAAGGAATACAAATCTCCCGGCGAGACGAGCGGTATAATATCGGTATAAGTACGGAACGGCCGTGGACGTGCCACGATGTTCTTAATGGCCAGATTTCCAATCAACAATCCGAGCAGCAATGCCAGCAGCATCGCAATACCACACCGCCGTGTACGCGGACGAATCACCAGCACAAACGCAATCACCAGCCAAATCGCTCCTGCATTTCCCAGTGAAGTGATCAGTGTCACAATGGGTGTCAGCCAGTCCTGTCGTACATGCTGGGCAATATACAGCAATATATCATGATCTAATCCCTGTATCCATTCCATCTATGCCAAACTCCTCCTGTTCGTTTTATTTATTGTATAGAATCCGGTCGGAAGTTGCAAGCGAAGAAATTGACTTTTTGTATTGTCTTAAAATTTGTCTCAAAAAAATCCCAAATTTTCTCTTGACAGCTTTGCACAAATGGTCTATCATATACCTATATTCTTTCACAAGCTAAATTAGTAAAAGCAATGAACGGGTAAAGTAATCGTTCCCCAGATTTCAGAGAGCTGTTGGTTGGTGCAAAACAGTATCTGTGACCGGTGAAACTCGCCCGGGAGCTGTGGACTGAAATTTTCCAGTAGGTTCTACCGGTTGTCCCCCGTTATAGGGAAGGCATATTGTTTGATATGCACTGAGTGGTCGTCTACGGACGGCAATGAGAGTGGTAACGCGGAGTTTCTAGCTTCGTCTCTTAAAGTATTTTAAGGGACGAAGCTTTTTGTTTTGTCCCGCAGATCCCAAACTTTGTCTATCAGGAGGATTTTGATCATGGGAAGAACGATTCAGATTTTCGACACAACCTTACGTGATGGCGAGCAGTCTCCCGGCTGCAGCATGAACCTGAATGAAAAAATTGAGGTTGCACGTCAGCTGGAATCCATGAAGGTCGACATCATCGAGGCCGGTTTTGCCATTGCTTCCCCGGGTGATGCGGCAGCGATCGCAGCCATTGCAGACAACGTTCACAACTCGACGGTCTGCTCGCTGGCTCGCTGTGTAGAAAAGGATATTGATGCGGCATACAGCGCAATTAAGCGTGCAAACTCCGCTCGTATTCATGTATTCCTCGCAACATCTCCGCTCCACAGACAGTATAAGCTGAAAATGTCTCAGGACGAAGTTTTGGAAGCAATCGCGCACAATGTTGCTTACGCAAAGAAGTATTTGAGCGATATCGAGTTCTCCGCTGAGGACGCTTGCCGCACCGAGCCCGAGTTCCTGGCAAAGACCTTTGAAGCTGCCATCAAGGCTGGTGCAACCACGCTTAACATTCCCGACACCGTCGGTTATATGGCTCCCGATGAGTACGCTGCACTCGTTCGTTATCTGCGTGAGCACACCCCCGGCATTGAAAACGTCACGCTGTCCTGCCACTGCCACAACGACCTCGGCATGGCGGTTGCCAACTCGCTGGCAGGCGTTGAGGCCGGTATCAACCAGATCGAATGTACAATCAACGGTATCGGCGAGCGCGCCGGCAACGCTTCCATGGAAGAGTGCGTCATGGCGCTGCATGTCCGCCGCGACTACTATCAGGCAGAATCCAACATCGATACCACCCAGATCTATCGTGCTAGCCGCATGATTCAGACCATCACCGGTGTTCCGGTTGCTCCGACCAAGCCGATTATCGGTGCAAACGCATTCGCACACGAATCCGGTATCCATCAGCACGGTGTCATGGCAAACAAGGAAACTTACGAGATCATGACTCCCGAATCCGTCGGTATTCCGCAGAACGCCATCGTTCTCGGCAAGCACTCCGGCCGTCACGCATTCGAAGATCGTCTGCGCACGCTGGGCTATCAGCTCGATGCTGAAAAGCTCGACAAGGCATTTGCAAAGTTCAAGCTCCTCGCAGACAAGAAGAAGATCATCAAGGATCGCGACCTCGAAGCTCTGGTCGGTGCAGTTCCGGTTTCCGGCAGCGAGCGTTACACGCTGGTCAACTTCGTTATCAACTCGGGTAACTCCATCACCTCGACCGCTGTTATCCGCGTCAAGCACGGCGATGAGACCATCGAGCGTGTTGCAGCATCGGACGGCCCGATCAATGCCGCATTCCGTGCCATCAACAAGATCGTCGGCCGCGAAGTTGTTCTGGAGGATTACTCCTTGAAGGCAATGACCGAAGGCGAGGACGCACAGGGCGAAGCAATCGTCAAGATCTCGGTAGACGGCAGCGAGCTCGTCACCGGCCGCGGCGTTGCAGTCGACGTTATCGAGGCTTCGATCAAGGCATATATCAACGGTATCAATAAGTTCTTTATGGAATAAACAAGAGGGATTACAACTATGGCAATGACAATGACTCAGAAGATCCTCGCAAAACATGCGGGACTTGACGCGGTGACCGCCGGACAGCTCATCGAGGCACAGGTCGATCTGACCTTGGCCAACGATATCACCGGCCCGGTTGCCATCCGCGAAATGGAAAAGGCAGGTTTTGACAAGGTTTTTGACCGCACCAAGATCGCGCTTGTTATGGACCACTTTGCACCGAATAAGGACATCAAGTCTGCTCAGCAGTGCTTAGAGTGCCGTGAGTTCGCGAAGAAGTACGACATCGTAAACTTTTACGATGTCGGTGAGATGGGCGTCGAGCACGCACTGCTGCCCGAAAAAGGCTTGACCGCTCCGGGTGAGCTCATCATCGGTGCAGACTCCCACACCTGCACCTACGGTGCACTGGGTGCGTTCTCCACCGGCGTTGGCTCGACCGATCTGGCTGCCGGTATGGCAACCGGTAAGGCATGGTTTAAGGTTCCCTCGGCCATCAAGTTTGTTCTGAAGGGCAAGAAGGCTCCCTGGATTTCTGGCAAGGACGTTATTCTGCACATTATCGGCAAGATTGGTGTAGATGGTGCGCTGTACAAGTCGATGGAGTTTACCGGCGAGGGTGTTGCAGAGCTGTCCATGGACGACCGCTTCACCATCTGCAACATGGCCATTGAGGCAGGCGCTAAGAATGGTATCTTCCCGGTTGACGACAAGACCATGGAATATATTAAAGATCGTGTACACCGCGCAGTCACGGTATTCGAGGCCGACGCAGACGCAGTTTACGACGAGACCTACGAGATCGATCTGTCCACGCTGCGTCCGACTGTTGCATGCCCGCATCTGCCCGAGAACACCAAGACCATTGATGAGCTCGACCACATCGAGATTCAGCAGTCGGTCATCGGTTCGTGCACCAACGGCCGTATTGAAGATATGCGCATTGCGGCTTCCATCCTCAAGGGCCGTCATGTTGCTCCCGGTGTACGTACCATCGTTATTCCGGCGACGCAGGAAGTTTACCTCCAGTGCATCGAGGAAGGTCTGGCGAAAATCTTCATCCAGGCTGGTGCCATTGTCTCCACGCCGACCTGCGGCCCGTGCCTCGGCGGTCACATGGGTATTCTGGCGCAGAACGAGCGCTCGATCTCGACCACGAACCGCAACTTTGTCGGCCGTATGGGTCATATCACGAGCGAAATCTATCTGGCAAGCCCGGCAGTCGCTGCCGCATCCGCCGTTATGGGCTACATCTGTGCCCCCGAAGATGTCAAGTAACAGGGAAGGAAGTCTACCATGATCGTAAAAGGTTCTGTTTTCAAATACGGGGATAACGTCGACACCGACGTTATCATCCCTGCACGTTATCTGAATATCGCCGATCCGGCTGAGCTGGCTACCCATGCGATGGAGGATATCGATACCGAATTTGTCAAGAAGGTTCAGCCCGGCGACATCATCGTGGCAAACCGTAACTTTGGCTGCGGCTCCTCACGTGAGCATGCACCGCTCGTTCTGAAGGAAAACAAGGTTTCCTGCGTCATCGCAGCTTCCTTTGCACGTATTTTCTACCGCAACGCCATCAACATCGGCCTTCCCATTCTGGAATGCGAAGCCGCTGCAAACGGTATTGAGGCAGGGGATGAGGTATCGGTTGACTTTGATACCGGCGTCATCACCAACGTCACCAAGGGCGAGACCTATCAGGCAGCTGCATTCCCGCCGTTTATTCAGTCCATCATCCATGCCGGTGGTCTGCTCAAGTCGCTGAAGGAAAGAGGAGAGTGAGTCCCATGAATTACAATATTGCAGTCATCAAGGGTGACGGTATCGGCCCGGAAATCGTTTCTGAGGCTATGCTGGTTCTGGAAAAGATCGGCGAAAAGTTTGGTCACACTTTTAAATTTCAGGAAGTTCTGGCCGGCGGCTGCTCCATCGATGCAAATGGCATTCCGCTGACCGATGAGACGATCGAAATCTGCAAAAATGCAGACTCGGTTTTGCTCGGTGCCGTTGGCGGCCCCAAGTGGGACAATGTACCGTCTGCAAAGCGCCCGGAAAAGGCTCTGCTCGGTCTGCGCGCAGCGCTCGGTCTGTTCGCAAATATTCGCCCTGCGATGATGTACAAGGCTCTCGCGGATGCCTGCCCGATCAAGAAGGAAATCATTGGCGACGGTTTCGACATCGTCGTTTGCCGCGAGCTGACTGGTGACGTCTACTTTGGCAATCACTACCGCAAGGAAAGTGACTGTGGTTGGGGCGAAATGGGATGCGACGATATGAACTACTCGGTCTACGAGGTAGAGCGCATCGCACGCCGTGCGTTTGAGATGGCGCGTGTTCGCTCCAAGAAGGTCACCAGCGTAGATAAGGCCAACGTACTCGAGACCTCCCGCGTCTGGCGCGAGACCGTAACCCGCATTGCTGCCGAGTATCCCGACGTTGAACTGCAGCACATGTATGTTGACAACGCTGCCATGCAACTGGTACATAGCCCGGGTCAGTTTGACGTTCTGCTGACCGGCAACCTGTTCGGCGACATTCTGTCCGACGAGGCTTCCATGATTACCGGCTCGATCGGTATGCTGCCGTCCGCTTCGATCGGCGAAACCGGCCGCGGCATGTACGAACCCATTCACGGTTCTGCACCCGACATCGCAGGCAAGGGCATTGCAAACCCGATTGCGACTATTCTGTCCTGCGCCATGATGTTGCGCTACTCGTTCGGTCTGTCGGCAGAAGCCGATGCCATCGAGCAGGCTGTCGGCAAGGCACTCGACAACGGCTGCCGCACTGCCGATATCGCGTCTCCCGGTCAGACCGCTCTGTCCACCAGCGAGATGGGGCAGGTCATTCGTGATTTGATCTAAAATATCTGAAATTTCAACAGCCGGCACCGATTTGTGTCGGCTGTTTTTGTATACCTTTACAGATATCCCGAACAAATTAGGCTTGTGGTTTATCGGGAAATGCGCTAGAATAGAATAGATATAAAATATATATAGATGGAGAATCAGCTGTGAAAACTGCAAATATTTTAGGTGTCACTTTTCATAATGTCACACTCAAAGACGCGGTCGACGCGGCAATGGATCAGATCCGCGCCGGAAAAAAGGGTTATGTCGTAACCCCGAACCCGGAAATCGTATATGCAACGTTTGAGGATCCGGTCTTCCGCGATATCGTTAACCGTGCCTCTCTTGTTCTGCCCGACGGCATCGGCGTTATTTATGCTGCCCGCATTTTGGGCGTTCCGCTTGCCGGCAAGGTGCCCGGTATCGACTTTGCAGACGCACTTATGTATCGCATGTCACAGGAAGGAATGCGCCTGTTCCTGCTCGGTGCCAAGCCGGGTGTCGCTGAAAAGGCTGCTGAAAACATCAAAAAGAAATATCCCGGACTGGTCATCGCCGGTACACAGGACGGCTACTTCAAGGACGACCAGCAGGCAATCGATGCGGTCAAGGCCGCAGGCGGAGCCGATGTCATGTTTACCTGCCTCGGTGCACCCAAACAAGAGCGCTTTATGGCTGGTCACATGGACGAGCTCCCGGTTACGCTGTCTTGTGGTCTGGGTGGTTCGCTGGATGTATTCGCCGGAACCGTACAGCGTGCGCCCGAGCTTTTCCGCCGTTTGAATCTGGAATGGCTCCACCGTCTGCTCAAGCAGCCCAGCCGCTTCGGACGCATGATGAAACTGCCGCTGTTTCTGCTGATCACCATCAAGACCAGACTGTTTGGAGGAAAACAATCATGATGAAAGTCCGTTTGCTGGCACACACGCCCGACCCTGAGCGTTTGATCGCCGCCGCGGCTAAAAACTGCTACTCGTCCGTCGATGTTGACGGTATTCTGGACGGACTGACCGGGGAAAAAACACAGTCCTTCTTACAGATGCTGACCGAAATCGGTCACGAAAGCCCGATTGAGCACGTTTCGTTCACCTTTGCAATCGAAGGTGTGTCCCGCTCGCTGTTGGCACAGATTACCCGCCACCGTATGGCTTCTTACAGCGTCCAGTCCCAGCGCTATGTGCGCGAGAAGGGTTTTGAATATGTTGTCCCGCCCGAGATCGAGAAAATCCCGGCAGCCAAAGCACAGTTTATCCAGGCGATGGAAGACGATCAGCGCACTTATGAAGCGCTGACCGCAACGCTGATGGAAGGTTATCTAGCCGAAAATCTGGCTGCGGGTATGAGCGAAAAGGCTGCTCGCTCCAAGGCGGAGAAAAAAGCCATTGAGGATGCGCGTTATGTCCTGCCCAACGCCTGCACAACCCGCATCGTCATGACCGCCAATGCACGTTCTCTGCAAAACTTCTTCCGTCTGCGCTGCTGCAACCGCGCACAGTGGGAGATTCGTGCACTGGCAGAAGAAATGTACAAGCTTGTCTATGCCGTAGCGCCCACGCTGTTCCGTCATGCCGGCCCGCCGTGCGTGTCCGGTCCCTGCACGGAAGGCAAAATGACCTGCGGTCAGGCAAGTCAGGTTCGCGCCCATTATTTGGAACTGCAGAACGCTGAATAATTCGTTTTCGGCTGCAAATCATCCAAATAAGAGCGATCTACACGAGAGAGAAAGGATTTTATGTTAGATTTTCGAGAAATCACGCTGGAAGATAAGGAACGTGTTGAAGCCTGTGCCAGAGCGCACAACTACCATCTGTGCGAGCACTGCTTTGTTGATCTGTATATCTGGCGCGATCACTATGATACCAAAATCTGTTTTCTAGGTGACTTCTTACTGGTTAAAATGCGGGATGCAGATTCCGGAAAGGAAATGTATCTGGCACCGATCGGAGAGGGAAGTCTGTGTCAGCCGGTCGCAGCACTGCGTGAGGATGCCGCTGAGCGCGGCAACCCGTTTATTATGGTCTCGGTTGCTGAGGACATGATCGAGCGCATGGAAACCTGCTGTCCGGGTCAGTTCGACTACTCCTACAACGAAGGTGCAGCCGACTATGTCTATCTGAGCGAAAAATTACAGACCTTATCGGGCAAAAAGTTGCAGTCCAAGCGCAATCTGGTCAACCGTTTCCTGGCCAACTATGAAGGCCGCTGGAGTTACGAGGATATTACCCCGGATAACGTGCGTGAAGCACTCAAATTCCACTTCAAGTGGTGTGAGATGAATGGCTGCATGCGTGACCACGCCTTCTTTGGTGAAACCTGTGCGGTTGGTATTGGCCTGAATAACTGGGATGCCCTCGGTCTACGCGGCGGTCTGCTGCGTCTGGATGGGGAAGTGATCGCATTCACGTTCGGCTGTCGCGCAACCGATGACATGTACGTCGTTCAGATCGAAAAGGCTGACCATAATATTCCCGGTGCCTATCAGATGATCAACCAGCAGTTCGTCAAACGCAACTGCACCGATGTCATGTACGTCAATCGTGAGGAAGATCTCGGTCTGGAAGGTCTGCGCAAGGCAAAGCAGTCTTACTATCCGGCATTTTTGTCCAAAAAATATGTCGCCGTCCCGAAAGGGGAAGCGCAATGATCCGCTTCGCTCAGCCGGGTGATCTTTCGGCAATTCGTGATCTCTGGGAGATTTGTTTCCCGGATGACACCGGGTTTAACCCTTATTACTTCGATCATCTGTTTTCCCTGAACGACACCTTGGTATGTGAACTTGACGGTTGTATCGCTGCGATGGTGCAGATGCTGCCCTATACACTTCGTGTGCACGATCAGGATTTTCCGGTCACTTATATCTACGGCGCTTGTACCCATCCTGACTTCCGCCGTCAGCATCTGATGAGTCAACTGCTGTCCGCTTCTTTCGACTGGGATCAACAGCATGGCCGTGTTGCCTCCATGCTCATTCCACAAGAGAAATGGTTGTTCGATTTCTATCGTCCATTCGGCTATCTGCCTCAGTTTTCTATCCAAACGTTTACCGAGCAGATTGCACCCGTTCCAAATGCTTGCCTGCGTCCCTTGACTGCAGACGATCTCAATGCGTGTCAGGCACTCTATGATGCGCAGACTGCGCAATATGATATGGCAGTCATCCGCTCGGCTGCACAATGGCAGCAGCAGCTCGCCCTCTTTCAAACTTTGGGTGCTGGTGCTTATGGCTGGGAGCAAGATGGGAAACTAACAGGCTACGCTTTCGTCTGGCAGGAAGAAGCTGGCATCTGGGCACAGGAATGTGTCTGTGCAGACCGTGCCAATCGAGAGGCTTTCTTGTCCGCTTTGGCACATCAGACAGGCTGCACCTCAGTGCGCATGTCCGGCCCGGCCGACGAGCCCGCTCATTCTTTGGGATGCATTAAATTTTATACGTCTCAGCCGTCCATGCACGGCTATATGAATCTTATGCTCAACTGAAAAGGAGAGAACAGTCATGGTTTATGTATTTTTAGCTGACGGTTTTGAAGAAGTCGAAGCATTGACCCCGATTGATGTCCTCCGCCGCGCTGGTGTCGATGTCCGCACGGTCGGTGTGACTGGAAAGACGGTGACCGGTGCGCACGGTGTACCGATGATCGCCGATTTACTGCCTGAAGAGACCGATCTGGCATCGGCCGACCTGATTTTCCTGCCGGGCGGTATGCCGGGCACCAAGAATCTCTATGCATCGGATTTCGTTCGCAATGCAGTTGAGAAGGTTCTGGCTGACGGTCACTATGTCAGCGCGATTTGTGCTGCACCGTCTATCGTTCTGGGCGGTATGGGTATTCTCAACGGCAAGCGTGCAACCTGCTATCCGGGCATGGAAGACGGCATGGTCGGTGCCATTGCACAGGCTGTTCCCTGTGTTTGGGACGGTAAGATTATCACCGGTCGCGGCGCTGGCGCGGCGTTTGACTTTGCACTGACACTCTGCGAGGCACTGTGCGGTCGGGAAACCGCGGATAAGATTGCCGCTTCGGTCTGCTATGCACGCTGAAAAAGCTCTCTTACGCAAAAAAATGCTTGCACTGCGGGCAGCAGAGACCCCGGAGGCACGTCGCCTTCGGGATCGTGCTATTACTGAGGCCGTGTGCGGACTGGACGCATACCAATCGGCGCGCACGATCTTCTGCTACTGCGCGACAGCAGAAGAAATCGCAACTGACGCGATTATTTCCGATGCGCTGGCGCGCGGAAAGCGAGTGTGTGTCCCACGCTGTGAGCGTCCCGGAGAAATGACGGCTAGGGAAATTCAATCTCTGCATGAGCTCATTCCCGGGAAATTTGGAATCCGCGAACCGCAGGCTGATCGTCCCATCATCGCGCCGGAAGAAATCGATTTTTGCATCGTGCCCTGTCTGTGTGCCGATCTCGAAGGATTTCGTCTGGGCTACGGCGGTGGATATTACGATCGCTTTTTGTGTCAAACCTCAGCTTTCACGGCAGCATTGTGCGATTTTTCCCGACTGCTGCGCACACCGCTGCCCCGAGAAGCTACCGATATCCCTTGTGACTGTATTATAACGGAAAGGCAGGTACATAGTGAAAAGTAAATCCGCATTGCGGCTCTGCCTGTCGCTCTTCATCTGTTTTGCGCTGCTCATCGGCGCGCAATCCTTTTTACCGAATATTTTAACTCTCTATCCTGAATGGTTCGGTATCTTGCTCGACTTTGCCGCTATGTTCATTCCCATTGTTCTGCTGCATGTTCTCATGCCGCGCAAAGAGAACTTCCGGCCAAAGTTGAAGCCCTCCCATATCTCAGCCGAAATGCTTGGTTTTACCCTTTGCATGGCTTTGGGATTATCCTTTATTCGTTTTGATATTGAATATCTGGTCTATCGCATCACCGGTGCCAGTGAGATCAATCTCTCATTTTCACTGCTGACCATCCCGTTTGGCAACTCGGTTTCGTTCTTCGCGATTCTGGCTGCCATTCTGGTACCCGCCCTGATCGAAGAATTTTATCTGCGCGGGTATATCCAGACCTTCCTGAGTGAGTACATGAGCACCCGTCAGGTCATCGGACTGATCACCTGTATCAGTGCCATGCTGTACGGCTCTCTGCCCGCACTGCCGGGTGGTATTATCTTTGCTTTCGGCATGAGCTGGCTCACCTTTGTATTTGGATCGTTCTGGTATGCGGTCATTGCACATGCGGTATCATCGGCTTTGTTCCTTTTCCTGAACTGGCTGCTCGGTAAGTTTATGGTATACGGCATTCTGCGCTTTCTTCCTGCACTCTGCATCATCTTCGCACTGCTGTTCTTCTACATTGCACTGCGTCTCGCCGAACGTCTTACCCTGCGCCAAGCATTCAGAAAACTGCACTATGTGCAGCACAGCGATTATTCGTTCACTAAATTTGCAAGCAATGCGGCAGCACTTGCATTTCTGTTCGTATTCATCGCAAAAGCCGTGATCGGTATTATATAAACGAGGTATTATCATGGAAAATCATCGCTATACCCCCAAGCATTCGGAAAACAAGCCGCGTTCCAGGGCTACCAGCAATGCTTCCCGCCGTACGCGTGATTCTGTGGATTCTGCACGCAGACCTTACCGCAGAAAAGATGCCGATCTGTTTTCCGATCAGGTGCCGACGCACAACAGTATGCGGCGCAGCCTGAATACGGAATCTCGATCGACGCGCCGCGGCTCCCGCTCGCAGGCAGACGATCTATTCGAAAACGAAACGCACGCGTACCGCACACCGCGTCGCAAAAAATCAAAAACCGGTTGCGCACTGGCTTCGCTTTATTTTATTGTGATTTTCGGCATATCGGTTTGTCTGTCTGTTGTGCTGATCTTCGCCGCAAACGACGCGCTTGCTCTGGTCAAAGACGATCAGGATATCTCTTTCGTTGTTGCAGAAGATACCACCGTCAGCGGTATCAGCCAGCAGCTTGACCAAAGCGGTGTTGTCAATTACGGCACGTTCTTCCGTCTGTTCAATTCGCTCCAGGGTGATGGAGATGTCATCATTTCTGCTGGTGTGTATACGCTCAACCCGACGATGGACTACGATCAGATCGTCAGCGCTCTGACCGAGACCACGTCCACCACCACAGTAAAGGTCACCATCCCCGAGGGCTACACCATCGCCCAAATTCGTCAGACGCTGCTTGACAACAACGTGACCTCTGAGGCTCTTCTGGACGATGCGCTGAACAATTACGCCTTTAAGCACGATTTCCTCAAGGACGAGCAGCCACCCAGGGAAAACTGGCTGGAAGGATATCTGTTCCCGGACACCTACGAGTTCGTGCAGGACAGCAAACAGCCGATTTATGAAGTGCTGAACGTCATGCTCAACAACTTCGATACGAAGTATGACGAGCAGATCGAAGAAGGCGCGAAGGAACTCGGTCTGACCACGCATGAAGTTGTCGTCATTGCGTCTCTGATCGAACGAGAAGCCAAGGAAGCGGATGAATTTTCCAAAATTTCCGGCGTCATTCACAACCGACTCAACAACAGCGAAGAATATCCCTATTTACAGATTGACGCGTCGCTGCAATATGCCGTCGGTCACAACAATCCGCTGACCGAGGAAGACCTCAAGCTGGACAGCCCCTACAACCTGTATACCAACAAGGGTCTGCCGCCCGGACCGATCTGTAATCCTGGCTATAATGCGCTGTATGCTGCAACCCATCCGGACGACCACGACTATTATTACTATGTCGCGATGCCTGATGGTACCCATCTCTTCGCCGAGACCAACAGCGAGCACAATCGCAACCGTGAGCGTGCTGAAGAGGCTTGGGCCGAAGCAAACAATGAATAAAACATCTATGGAGACAATATCTTGAAAAAACCTGAAATTCTGTCACCCGCTGGTGACTTTGAAAAAATGAAATATGCCATCGCATACGGTGCGGACGCAGTTTATATGGCCGGTCAGTCCTTCGGTATGCGTGCGGCTGCGGCAAACTTCAGTGCCGACGAGCTGCGTACCGGCATTGCCTATGCGCATGCGCACGGCGTTAAGTGCTATATCACCGTAAACATCATCCCGTCCAATGACGATCTTGCAGCGCTGCCCGATTATCTGGCACTGCTGCAGGACTGCGGCGCGGATGCAATCATCGCAGCTGATGTCAGTGTCGTATCGCTGGCGAAAAAGTATGCCCCCAAGGTTCCGCTGCATATCAGCACCCAGACCAGCATTTTAAACTATGAAGCTGCGAACTTCTGGGCTGACCAGGGTGCTGAGCGCATCGTTCTGGCGCGTGAGCTTTCGCTCCCAGAAATCGCAGAAATCCGTGCCAAGACCCCCAAGACACTCGAGATCGAGGCTTTTGTACACGGTGCGATGTGCATTTCGTACTCCGGCCGCTGCCTGATCTCTCAGTACATGACCGGCCGCGACGCAAACCATGGCGCATGTGCGCAGCCCTGCCGCTGGAAGTACTCTCTGGTCGAAGAGAAACGTCCGGGTGAATATTTCCCGGTTGTCGAGGACGATCGCGGCACCTATCTGTACAACTCTAAGGATCTGTGCATGATTGAGCATATTCCCGAGCTGGTACAGGCTGGCGTGGATTCCTTCAAGATCGAAGGACGCAACAAGACCGCATACTATGCCGCTGGCATCACCTCGGCATATCGCCGTGCGGTAGATGCTTACTGTGCAAATCCGGATGGTTTTGTCCTGCCGCGTGATATCCATGAGGAGATCGGTAAGGTCAGCCACCGCAACTATTACACCGGTTTCTATTTCGGCAGCGAGGAAAATGGCCAGTACTACGAGGACAGCCAGTACATCCGCGACTGGGAGGTCACCGGCCTTTTGGCCGAGGTGAAAGACAACGGGGAAGCGGTCTTTACCCTCAAAAACCGTTTCTATCCCGGTGATACGCTGGAACTGATTCAGCCGGGTAAGGAACCCTATGTCTTTACTGTCGATCAGGTAACCGACGACGAGGGCAATGCACTCGAAGTCGTACACCATCCCGAAATGCGCTTCCATCTGAAGTTCCCGTTCACCGTCGAACCGTTTGCAATCTTGCGTCACGAGCGCAAGAATTGATTGACAATCGGGCAGAATGTGTTAAAATAGTTATGTAATATCGTCTGTATGCGATGATGAACCCAGTCAGACACGCAGTCTTTAGAGAGAAGGGGACGGTGGAAGCCCTTCGGCCAGCGGTTTTGACAGCCAGTTCGGAGCTTTCCGGGATGACCGGAACGTAATTCCCGCGTTAAGGGAAGCCTGAGACGCCATGATTATGGCAATTAGGGTGGTACCGTGGAAGTTTTACAGCTTTCGCCCCTAAACCGGGGCGGAAGCTGTTTCTTTTTCCGCTGTGTCTACAAAAATCCATTTTGCTTATTTTAATTTTACATTGGAGGAAACCAAACATGCAGTACAGAGGCTTAAACGAGCTTCGTGAGATGTATCTCTCATTCTTCGAGAGCAAGGGTCATCTGCGTCTGCCCAGCTTTTCGCTGATCCCGCAGAACGATGCGTCCCTGCTGCTCATCAATTCCGGTATGGCACCGATGAAGCCCTACTTCACCGGTGAGCAGGAGCCCCCGCGTCATCGTGTCACCACCTGCCAGAAGTGCATTCGTACCGGCGACATCGAGAACGTCGGCAAGACCGCACGTCACGGCACCTACTTCGAGATGCTGGGTAACTTCTCCTTCGGTGACTACTTCAAGCGTGAAGCCATTCACTGGAGCTGGGAATTCCTGACCTCTCCTGAGTGGGTTGGCATCGACCCCGATCGTCTCTATCCGTCCATCTATGTCGATGACGATGAGGCATTTGAAATCTGGAACAAGGAAATCGGTATCCCCGCTGAGCGCATTTTCCGCTTTGGCAAGGCCGACAACTTCTGGGAGCATGGCTCTGGTCCGTGCGGCCCGTGCTCTGAGATCTACTACGATCGCGGCGAAGAGTATGGCTGCCACAAGCCCGACTGCACCGTTGGCTGTGACTGCGACCGCTACATGGAAGTCTGGAACAACGTATTCTCCCAGTTCAACAACGACGGCCACGGCAACTACACCGAGCTCAAGCAGAAGAACATCGATACCGGTATGGGTCTGGAGCGTCTGGCTTGTGTTGTACAGGGCGTTGGCTCGCTGTTCGAGGTTGATACCGTCCGCAACATCATGAAGCACATCGAGCGCATCGCTGGTGTCGAGTATCACAAGGATGAGAAGATCGACATCTCGCTGCGCGTCATCACCGACCATATCCGTTCGACCGCTATGATGGTCTGCGACGGTGTCATTCCTTCGAACGAAGGCCGTGGCTACGTCCTGCGCCGTCTGCTGCGCCGTGCAGCGCGTCATGGCAAGCTGCTGGGCATCAACCGTCCCTTCCTGTCTGAGGTTCTGGATACGGTCATCGCAGAGAACGAAGGTCACTATCCTGAACTCGCACAGAAGAGCGACTACATTCACAAGGTTATCGAGATGGAAGAGGCTCGCTTTGATGCAACCATCGACAGCGGTCTGTCCATTCTGGGCGATATGGTAGCCGCAGTTAAGGCAGAGGGCAAGACCGAGCTGCCGGCTTCGGATGCCTTCAAGCTGTACGATACCTACGGCTTCCCGATCGACCTGACGCTGGAAATTCTGGAAGAGCAGGGCATGACCACCGACCGCGCAGGCTTTGACGCACTGATGAACGAGCAGCGCGAGCGTGCACGTGAAGACCGCAAGAAGATGGGTGACCTCGGCTGGGCTTCGGAGAATCTGGGTCTGGACAAGTCCATCAAGACCCGTTTCGACGGCTACACCATCATGGACGAGCAGGCAACTGTTCTGGCAATCGTTGCCAACGGTGAGGTTTCCGGCTCGGCTGCAACCGGCGATCAGGTTACCGTCGTACTCGACCACACTCCGTTCTACGCTGAAATGGGCGGTCAGGTTGCCGACCACGGTCTGCTGACCAATGACAAGGGTCTGGTTGTTCGCATCTCCGACGTACAGAAGACCAAGGACGGTAAGTTCATGCACATCGGTGTCGTAGAGTCTGGTGTCATTGCCGTTGACGATCTGGTAGACGCTGCCATCGATACCGCACGCCGTCAGGCAATCGCGCGTTCGCACACTGCAACCCATCTGCTGCAGAAGGCTCTGCGCATGGTACTGGGTACTCATGTTGAGCAGGCTGGCTCTTACACCGATGCTGACCACGTTCGTTTCGACTTCACCCACTTTGCAGCTGTTACGCAGGAAGAGCTGGTCAAGATCGAGGATATCGTCAACGATGCAATCTTTGCCGCTTATCCGGTTATCACCGAGGAAATGCCCATCGATGAAGCGAAGAAGCGCGGCGCAATGGCACTGTTTGGCGAGAAGTATGGCTCTACCGTTCGCGTTGTACAGGCTGGTGACTTCTCCATCGAGCTGTGCGGCGGTACCCATCTGACCAACACTGCTCAGGCTGGTATGTTCAAGATCATCTCGGAGAGCTCGGTTGCTGCCGGCGTTCGCCGTATCGAAGCACTGACCGGTAAGGGCGTTCTGAACTTCCTGCAGGAAAAGCAGACCCTGATTCTGGATACTGCCAAGGCGCTGAAGACCACCCCGCACGATCTGCTGGGCAAGGTTGAGCAGCTGCTCGAGGAAATCCGTGACACCAACAAGAAAGTCGAAAAGCTGAGCGCAAAGGTTGCGAACATGCAGATGATCGATCTGTTTAACCTGTCCCGCGATGTCAAGGGCGTCAACGTCATCGCTGCCAAGCTCGAGGATGTAACCCCGGATATGCTGCGTGTCATGGGCGACCAGATCAAGGAGAAGGCTCCGAAGATGGTTGCTGTCCTGTCGACCGTTGTAGAGGGCGGCAAGATCAACTTCGTATGTGTCTGCGGCGCAGAGGCTGTCAAGGCTGGCGCACACGCTGGCAAGATCATCAAGGAAGTCGCTAAGATGTGTAACGGCGGCGGCGGCGGTCGTCCCGACAACGCAACTGCTGGTGGTAAGGATGTTTCCAAGCTGGAAGAAGCTCTGGAAGCTGTCAACAACATTGTAGAGGCACAGCTGTCCTAAATCAGTCTGTTCCATATCTCTAAAAAGGAGGGTTCTTATGGATTGTCTGTTCTGTAAAATCGCAGCAGGGGAGATCCCGTCCAAAAAGGTCTACGAAGATGACCTGTGCTACGCATTCTATGACATCGATCCCCAGGCTCCGACCCATTTTCTCGTGATTCCCAAGGCGCATATCGCTTCGGTTTCCGAGGTTACCCCGGAAAATCAGGCGGTTGTCGGTCACATCTTTTCTGTGATCGCACAGATTACCAAGGATCTGGGTCTGGAAAGCTACCGTGTCGTGTCGAATATCGGCGAGCAGGCGGGACAATCGGTCTTCCATCTGCACTTTCATGTGCTCTCCGGCCGTGATATGACCTGGCCTCCGGGCTAATTCCGGCTGTTAGAAATGGAATGTTGAAGTGGCGTGCAGCAATGCCGCCACTTCTTTTCCTATGCACGCAGGGAGGATCGGGGATATGCGTCGCTATCTATTTTATTTCGCCCTGGCATTTGCTGCCGCGCTCTTTCTGGTACTGCAATTCACCGAATATGCACCTGTGCTAGTAAAGCACAGTCCGCTGATTCTTTTGTTAGCCGTCTATGGCATTTATCTGGCACGGTATTTCGGTAAGCCCATAGTCATCTGTATTCTGACTGGTCTTGCCGCAGGCGGAATTTATACCGCAGCGTATCATACGGTTATGGTCGCACCGCTGGATGCGTTATGTGAGCGCACGATGGTGATGCAAGCCGAAGTACGCGCCGATCCTAATATTTACGACCAAAATCAGCGTGTCGAGGTGAAGGTATCCTGTGATTCGGTTGGACTTTCTTCCTATCCTGGGCAATCGTTTTCCGCCATCGGTTATCTACCTTTGACCGAAGAGCCTCTTTCTCTCGGCGATCGGGTACAAGTGCTGGTGACCTTTTACCAGCCGACCGTCCGCCAGGGATTTGACCGACAGCGCTATCAGATGGCAAACGGCAATTTTCTTTCCTTTTCCTATTTGAAGGACAAAGAAACCAAAGAAGCCGCACTCTTTGAAGTGGAAAAGGCCCAGGAAACGCCGCTTTTCTATCGCCCGCAAGCCCTCGCGCGACAGTTTGGCAGCTATATCATGGAGCATTTACCCGAACGCGAAGGCGGCTTTCTCTATGCGCTTTTGCTGGGTAATCGCAACTATTTAGATCCTTTAGACCAGCAGAACTTACAGAAGGTAGGTCTCAGCCACATTATCGCTGTATCCGGTCTGCATCTGATGTTTCTGGTGGGTCTGATCTATCGACTCTTCAGCCGCAAGATCGGCGTTCTGGTTTCCTTTATCGCCATCCTGTTTTTCATCCCTATGGCGGGTGCTTCGCCCTCCATCATCCGCGCAGGAATCATGGCGACACTCTCCGGTATCGCTTTTCTCTTTGGACGAGAAAGCGATGGACAGACTTCCTTGGGTGCAGCTCTTCTGGTTTTACTCTGTATCAATCCCTACGCGCTGTTCAGTCTCAGTCTGGAACTGTCCTTTTTATCCACTTTCGGCATCCTACGTTATGCCGGTCGTCTGGAGCATACCCTGTTTGGAAAGCTTTATGTTCTTATTCCCGGTCATATCGGCAAGAAGTTTGCACACGCCTTTGGCGCTGCAGTTAGCTGCTCGCTGTGTGCAATGTTATTTACGACACCCATTCTGGTTAGTACCTTTGGCTATATCACGCTGTTATCCATTCCGGCAAACCTGATGATTTTAGGTATCATCAGTATCATTTTCGGCTTGGGCGTATTTTTCTGTCTCTTCCCATTTTTAACTGGTGTGCTGGTGCATGTTTTAGTGCCCCTGATTGACTATGTCTTTTGGTGTGCGCAGACACTTGGCACGCAGCACTGGGGCATTCTGTATTGGGAGGAAACCAGCGGTCGACTCGCTGTTCTTTCCATCCTACTGCTCATTGTACTGATTCTTGCACGTCACTATGTCTATCCCAAAATCAGCATTCCGCTTTGCTGCTGCTTTCTCATCGCAACGACCGGATATGCTTACTATCTCCACAGCAACACCACACGTGTGACGCTGCATGCAGTTGGAGACGGACAGATGATTTCGGTGATCGACGGGTTTAACTCGATGTCTTTAATCGACTGTGGCTGTGCTTCCAATCAGGACGGCATGGCAATATTGCGTGAGACAATGAACTGGTATGGTTTCTCTGAACTGGACTCGGTCATTCTGACTGCCGTGGACAAAGCCCATGCCCGCAACATCGCACAGGTTCTGACCGAAATTCCGGTTTCACATTGCATCCTACCCAATCATGTGAAAGAAAGTGAGACGCTGACTGCACTCACACAAGCCGCTGAACAGACTGGCATCACCTTAACAGTCTGGGAAAAGGCAGGGGAGAGTGCATACCCGCTTCCCGGAATTGCACAGACAACTTTGATCGGCGGAGTAGATCGAAAGCTCGGCGTTCGTCTTATGGACGGAGATTTTGAACTACTGACGCTGCATAGCATGACGCAAAATATGCTCGATGCACTGTTAACATCCACGCCTCTACAAAGTGACCGGGTTGTCTTGGACAATTCGTTCGAAAAGCAAGACTATTTACAGCGTGCACTGAATCAACTTCAGCCCACCGAAATCATTCTCTCAACCGGATACGGTGCATCCGACACTTTATTTGACATTCCTGTCCGTTCCACCAATCTAGTCGGAGATCTGACCTGGAAAATTCCTCATCTCTAAGGAGAAATATTATGGCGAAAAAGCAAGAAGAAAATGGATTTTCTGCACTCAAGCAATCGTTAAAGACAGGTGAGCTTGGCAGACTGTATATTTTCTCCGGTGAGGAGAGTTATCTGCGTATGCATTATCTGGGTGAGTGCAAAAAGTCAATCATCGGGGACAGTCCGTTTGCAGAGTTTAATCTATTTGAATTTGACGGGAAATCGATGTCTCCCGATCAGCTACGCGATGCGATCGAGAGCTATCCTGCTATGGCCGAACGCAAATTGGTCATCGTCCATGACTTTGATCTCTACAAAATGCCTGCGGCCTTCAGTGAATTTCTGCCCTCGCTGCTCGCTGATCTGCCCGAATACATTTGTCTGATCTTCCACTATGATGTCATCGAATGTAAACCGGACAAACGCCTGAAAATCCATCAGGTGCTATCCAAAGCAGGTACGTTCGTATCCTTTGAACACTTGGACGAACGACAGCTGGTAGACTGGATTCGCAGACGCTTCCGCGCGCTCGATCGCGGCATTGATGATGATACCGCACGATATCTCATTTTCCTGTGCGGCACTTCCATGACCAATTTGATCACGGAAATCGAAAAGGCCGCGGCATTTTGCACCACGGGCATGATTAAACGATATCATATTGACACGGTATGCACCAAGGTACTCGATGCAGTTGTATTCGACCTGAGTGATGCAATCACAGAGCGTCGCTTTGACAAGGCAATCGCTCTGGTCAATGACTTACTTGCGCAGAAAAATCCTGAGGTCGTCATTTTTTCCACGATTGCACGTCACATGCAGCGTCTATATGCCGCCAAACTGAACGAATCTGCGCGGGGAAGTGAAAAGGAGCTGCTCAGCCTTTTGGGCTCTGCCTCTCCGTACTATGCAAAGCGCATTCGTTCCGCTGCGCACAAGCTGCCCGAAAGTTGGCTGCGGCAATCGGTCTTACTGTGTGGTCAGACCGATGCTGCACTCAAAAGCAGTGCGGCAGACAAACAAAAACTGATTGAGCTTGCCTTATTGGAAATGGCAGCCGGATTGGAGCGCTCATGATTCGCATTAAAGAAGCAATTATCGTTGAAGGTCGATATGATGTAAACACGGTCAAGCAGCTGGTCGATACCATCGTGCTTGAAACCGGTGGCTTTCGCATTTTTTCTGACAAAGAGCGCCTGTCGATGTTCCGTCAACTGTCAAAAAAACGCGGGCTGCTCATTCTGACCGATAGTGATGGTGCTGGCTTGGTCATCCGAAACTATCTGAAAGGTTCCATTCCAGCATCTCAGGTTAAGCATGCTTATATTCCGGAGATCTTCGGCAAGGAACCGCGCAAGCGCACAGCATCCAAAGAAGGGAAGCTCGGCGTCGAGGGTATGAAGCCCGATGTACTGCGCGAAGCGCTGCGGCGTGCAGGTGCCACGATCTTAGATGATACAAGTGGGGAAGAGACAGGGAAGTGTACTGAGCATGCTCAGCGCGCAATCTCTCCGATCAAGAAAGCCGATCTCTATGCACTTGGATTGTCCGGTCAACCGGGCAGTGAGAAACTGCGCACGCAAGTCCTGCGTGAACTTGGGCTTCCCACTACACTTTCTGCTAATGCATTGATCGAATTTCTCAATGTGATTTCCAATCGCGATGAACTAGCTGCGCTTGTCGAAGAAATCAGAAAAAAGTAAGGCTAGACGCTTGACAATCCATCTCGATATAGTATAATGATATCAGAAATTAAAGATCGTTCTGTTTCAGGGCGGAGTGAAAGTCTCCACCGGCAGTGAATCAGTTTCTGTACTGTAAGTCTGCGAGCCTTATGGCATGATGGGTGAGAATCCCAACCGACGGTTAAAGTCCGGATGAAAGAAACAGGTGACATAGCACAAAGCATACTTGCTTTTCTATGCCTACTTTTTAAGCCCCTTGGAGCAATTTGATTTGTTTCCTCGGGGTTGTTCTATTTCCTCAACAGGACGGTAGGAAAGAAGGAGCTGTATTCTTATGTCAACCAAAATGACAAAAACCATGAAAATCACGTACACGGCCGTGTTTGCAGCAATCGCAACGGTTCTGATGTATTTCGAATTTCCGTTGCCGTTTATGCCGCCGTTCCTCAAAATTGATCTGAGCGGTGCAGTGATTTTGATTGGTGCTTTTATTTTTGGCGTTGGCCCCGGCATCGCGATGGCTGCAATTAAGGATCTCATTCATGTAACGCAGACCCAGACGGCCGGCACTGGTGAGCTGCAGGATTTTCTGCTGACTTGTACGCTGATTGTAATCGCTGTTACGTTCTATCGTCTCCATACCTCTCGCAAGGGCGCATTTGTTGGTTGTGCAGTTGGTACCGTTGTTATGTCGATCGTTGCAATGATTACCAACAAGCTAATCATTCTGCCGTTCTACGTAAAGGGTATGGGCTGGAACCTGGATATGATCTTTGATCTGTGCAAGAGTGTAAACCCGGCCATTGATGGCATGAACGCATATTTGTTCCTGGGTGTTTTCCCGTTCACCATGATCAAGGGCATTATCCTGACCACCATTACCATGCTGGTTTACAAGCGCTTGAGCGTATTTATTAAGGAAAAGCGTCTGAGTGTACATCATCCGGCAACCACTAATTAAGTCATTGTTCAAATTTATACCCGAAAAGCCGCTTGCAAAGTGCAGGCGGCTTTTTATATGTGTTTATGCAGAAAACTCTCAAAATCAAGCTGAAATCAGGGGATTTTAATTTCAAAATGGCTGCAATATGTGTTTTCGGTAAAATGAAAATGTAGCAAATGGTACTCAAAAAGTGAGCACCCCAATGGCAAATAAAAAGAGCCATTGTCAGCACCTGAAATAAACGCTACCCTTTAGGTGGGATAACCATAAGGGGGTAGCAGAAAGGTGTTACGAATGGCTCAAATCAAGTATATCAAAGACCTCTACGAAAATGAAGAGGCAAGTTTGCGGGAAATATGCCGCATAACCGGCCACAGCTTTGAGACTGTCCGCAAGTACGCCTACCAGGAAAACTGGAGCGAGGACAATCTGCCGGATATTGAGCCACAGAGCTATCCGGTGCTGCAAGACTTCATCCCCATCATTGATAAATGGCTGGAGGAGGACCGAAAGGCCCCCAGGAAACAGCGCCATACAGTAATGCGGATTTACCACCGCTTGTGTGATGAGCATGGGTTTACTGGCTGCTATTCCACCGTGAAGAAGTATGTCCGCAAGAAAAAATATGTCATGAAAACTCTGAGTGCCGGTTATCTCCCTCTGGAGCACCCCAAAGGCTGGGGACAGGTGGACTTTGGCCTTGCGGAAGGCGAATGGGCCGCTACCGGAGAACGCTTTCCGTTCTATGCGCTGACGATCTCATTCCCCGGCTCTAACAACGGAGTAACGCAAGCGTTCCCGTCTCAAAACCAAGAGTGCCTGCTGGAAGGCATGAAGCGGATTTTTGAGCACATTGGCGGCGTCCCTCCCAGGCTGCGGTTTGACAACATGACCACGGCGGTTGCTCAGGTACTAAAAGATGGTGAGCGTGTCCTTACGGACGGCTTTACCCGCTTTATGCTCCACTACCGTTTCCAAGCTGATTTTTGCAATCCGGCTTCCGGCAACGAAAAAGGCAATGTAGAGAACAAGGTTGGTTACAGCCGCCGCAATGCGTTTGTCCCGGTCCCAGTCATTACCTCGTTTGAGGAATTTAATGAACAGCTCTTGGAGTGGTGCGAAAAGGACGCTGACCGGCTCCACTACAAGCACAAGGTTCCCATCCGGGAACTTTGGGAAGAGGACAAGGCGGCACTTTTAGAGCTGCCGCAGTATCCCTTCTCTGTGTTCCGCTACACGACGCTTACCGTGAGTAAAACAGGCTTTGCAACGATTGAGACGAATAAATACGGGCTATCTCCCATGCTGGCCGGCGAAAAAGTACAGGCCAAAATCTTCTATGACCATGTAGAGTTTTACCACGACCACAGACCGGTTGGACGCTTTCCCAGAAGCTACAAGACCAATGATGAGGTCTACGACTGGACGCAGTATGTGTCCACCCTCTGCAAAAAGCCAGGAGCGATTGAGCATACCCGTTTCTTCCACCAAATGCCGCAACGGTGGCAGGATTATCTTGCTTCCACCAAGGGAAAAGAGCGGAAGAGCGCCCTGCAACTTCTCAGCGAAATCGTTGCTGACGGAAACTCTGAGTTCTGTGATGATGCTCTGGAAATGGCAGCCGCCAATGGCCGGGCCGATGTGGACAGCCTGCGGCAGTGTTATTACATGATTGCCAAGAAGGAGTACCGCCCAGATCCGCTTAAACTCTCCGGAGCCCCATTGCTGAACTACAATCCAAACCTCTCAGCCTATGATGGCCTGATGGGAGGTGAGGCTCATGGCTGAACAGATTGAACAGCTCATGCGGCAAGTGAAGCTGGGCGGCATGGCGAAAGGCTGGCGGAGCGTCCCCTACGAAAATACCGAGCAGTATGTGACCGATCTCTTGACACTGGAATTGCAGGAACGAGAAACCAACCGGATTAACCGCATGGTAAAGACGGCTGGTTTCCGGGTGATGAAGACACTGGATGATTTTGTGTGGAACTCCGCCATTGAACTTCCTGGCGGCTTGCCACAGGAATACATGACCGACCTCCAGTTCCTTGCCCCAAAAGAAAACCTGATTTTTATGGGGAGCGTTGGGACGGGAAAGACCCATCTGGCTACGGCTATTGCTTTGAAAGCCTGCCAGGAGGGGCGGCGTGTCCGTTTCTTTACTGCGGCTGAGTTGGCAAACATACTGCTGGAAAAGAACACCAAGGGAACCTTGAACAACTACCTGGGTACGCTGAAAAAGGTAGAGCTTGTTGTGATTGACGAGATTGGTTTCGTCCCTCTGCACAAGGACGCCGCTGAACTGCTGTTCCAAGTGATTTCCGATTGCTACGAGCGCAAGAGCCTGATTATTACTTCAAACCTGGAGTTCTCTCAGTGGAACACTGTCTTTGGGGACAACCGCCTGACTGCGGCGCTCGTTGACCGGCTTATCCACCACAGCCATATTGTGATTTTCTCTGGGGAAAGCTACCGGCTTACCCAGTCCCTAAACCGCCAGAGGGCATACACTTAGGGTACTCAAAATTAGTGCAAAAGGGCTTTGGGCACCGATGCGAGCGTTTGGCCTCCGGGGGACCGATGTGAGCATTAGGCCCCCAGGGCACTCACTCTTGCAAAAGACCCTCATCTTTCCGGGTACTCAAAAGGTGAGCATTTGGTACTTGGGAAAAACATTGCTAACGACATGAAATCTGGTGCTGAAGGTGCTCACTTTTTTGGAGCCCTTTTGCTCACATTTTCGTTTGACAAACACAGCTGCAATATGGGTAAATATATGTAAATACAAATAGATTGGCAAAATACAAATTTAAAATCAATCAAGATTTTGTTTTTGAAATGAAATTTTGAGATGGACAAAATATCTAAGACGATCTGATCTGCAATCACAAACATGAATTTACTAAGAAACTATAAAAATGATCGCATGAATCCCTGAAGAAATAAAAACGTACATGTACATAGAAATTTCCAGAATGCCGGAGAAGTCCCTACTCTCAACTATACAAAATCTTTATTTTGTATAGTTAATAATATCTCAAAAAATCAGCACCTCCCAATCTCCGGTGCTGATTTTTTCATGTGCTACACGCTATAACTGCTGTTCAATCACTTCAATCGCATGCGCAATTGCGTGCTGTGTATTTCTGCGCACGACTTGTGACACAATCTCTAAAATATCTGCATCTGCATTTTCCGGCGCAAAGCTAAAATCTGCTGCCAGCAGCATTGACAAATCATTTCCGCTGTCGCCAATTGCATACGCTCGTTTTGCATGCAGCTCTCGTTTGATCGTACGCAATGCTTCACCCTTACTTGCACGCTTTTCTGTCACTTCCAGAAAAATTGGTGTTGACGATGCAGCCTCATACTGTGCAAGTAAATCCGCGCACGTCTCACGTACCTGTGCTAAAATCTCAGGCTGTCCGGTGAAATTCGCCTTATACAGCGGTTCTCCAGGACTATACTGCGCAAAATCTGTAAATTCACAGCTCGCCATCTGCTGATGCCGCATCGACTCTGGACTGGAACGATGCAGATAAATCTGCTCAGATGCGAACAATTCACAGCCAACCATCGGAAATTCCTGCTCAATACGGTCAATTAACGTCCAAATCTCATCATTTAACGGCAGCGCCGCCAACGTCTTCCCCGCTCCATCTCGAACAAATGCACCATTTAAGTATACTCTAGGCGCATCCGCCGGAAGAAGCTCCTCAAAATCGACTGTTGTCATCGGTGGACGACCTGTTGCAATGCAAAAACAGCCGCCTTCTCGCTCAAATCGATCGATTGCGCGCTGATTCTCTTCGGAAATCTGCTTTTGATCGTCCAAAAGCGTACCATCCATATCACTTAACAATACAATTCCGTCAAATTTACCCATTTTCCTGCACCATTTTATTCAAAATTGCTGTAAAATACTCCGGCAGGGGCGCTTCGAACACCATACGTTCCCCTGTTCTCGGATGATCGAGAGACAAGCGCCAAGCATGCAGACATTGTCCGTCCAAGTTACTGAACCGATCCTTTTTCAAACCATACAGCGGATCTCCAATAATCGGATGACCGATGGATGCCATGTGCACACGAATCTGATGTGTACGTCCGGTTTCTAGCTGAAATGCCAACAGGCTATATCCCCGAAAACGTTTCAGAACCTGATAATGTGTCACCGCATGTCGTCCATCCGGTAGAATGGCCATTTTTTTACGGTCAATTTTATGTCGACCGATTGGCTGATCGATCGTTCCCTGATCTTCACGCGGTGCGCCTACCACAATCGCCTGATACTCTCGTGCGGCAGAATGGCAGGCAATCTGCTCAGCTAATGACTGATGCGCTAGATCATTTTTTGCTACCACAAGCAAACCGCTGGTATCCTTATCGATACGGTGCACAATGCCCGGACGAATTTCTCCGTTAATACCTGACAGCCGGTCACCGCAGTGATACATTAGTGCATTGACCAGCGTACCATTCCAATTTCCCACAGCCGGATGAACCACCATGCCGCGTGCTTTATTGACAACAATGATGTCTTCATCTTCATAAACAATATCAATCGGGATGTTTTCCGGTTCAATCTCCACAGACTGCGGCTCTGGCACCTGTACGATCACTTCATCGCCTGCACTAACCTTATAATTTTTCTTGACTGCCTTTCCGGAAGCCAGTGTTACGTGACCCTGTTCAATCCAGTTCTGCACCATGCTGCGCGTAATACCGTCAAGCTGCTCGCAGACAAATGCGTCGATACGCTTGCCTTCCTGTTCGGGCAAAACGGCAAAAATCTGCTCATTCATGCGGCACCGCCTTATCGTGCTGAATCAGGTAATAATAGAAAAACAGTGCTACGCCAATGACGACATAGATATCGGCCACGTTGAACACGGGAAAATGAATCAGACGGAAGTCAAACAGATCAACCACGAATCCATGCCATGCACGGTCAATCAGATTGCCCACCGCACCGGCTGCAATAAGATAAACCGACACGCGGCCAAGCTTGGTGCGAATGTACTTCTTATGCAGCACATAAGCCAGTACAGCCAGAATGATCGGTGTCATCACCAGAAACAGCCAACGCTGATCTTGCAGAATACCGAATGCTGCACCTCGATTTTCGACATAGGTCAGGTGAAATACACCGTCAATCAGCGGGATTGTTCCGATTGCAGACAACTTTACCAGTGCCCAGTATTTTACCAGCTGATCGAGCAAAACCATTAAAATAATCACGATCGCAATGATCATAACAAAACTCCTTAAAAAAGGACAGACATTGCTGCCTGTCCTTTTATTTTCAATATTTTATTCGCCTACAACCGCGGCGCAGCGTGCACACAGCGTCGGATGCTTGGAATCCTGGCCGATCGAATCGACATACATCCAGCAGCGCTCGCACTTGTCGCCCGAAGCGCGCTCGATTGCAATCTGAACCGGCAGGTTCTCGCCCTGCATGCCCTCGCCGTTTCCACGGATGACACGCAGCTTGGAAACGATGCACAGTGCAGCCAGCTCATCAGCCGGTACGGTCTCCAGCAGAGCTGCCGTCTCATCGTCGGCATAGACAGTGACCCATGCCTCCAGCGGCTTACCGATTACCTTGTTCTTACGAGCCTCTTCCAGTGCCTTGTTGACATCGTCACGCAGTGCGATCAGCTTGTCCCACTTGCTGGAAGCTTCCTCTGCAAATGCCCATGCCGGATTTACCTTAGGCATTGCATTGAGAACAATGTTTGCAGCGTCATCGCCGTCACGATGCGGCATTGCCTGCCAGATCTCGTCAGCGGTGAAGCACAGGATCGGTGCAATCATGCGTACCAGTGCATCCAGAATCTCGTACATTGCGGTCTGAGCCGAACGACGCAGTACGCCATTCTTCTCCTCACAGTACAGGCGATCCTTGATAACATCCAGGTAGAAGTTGGACATATCAACGACACAGAAGTTATGGATTGCATGGAGAACGACATGGAACTCATAGTCGTCGTAGCCCTTGATGACCTTTGCAACCAGATCATTCAGCTTCATCAGTGCCCAACGATCGAGCTCGCACAGATCGTTGTATGCAACCATATCGGTCTTGGGATCGAAGCCTTCCAAGTTACCCAGAATGTAACGAGCGGTGTTACGAATCTTGAGGTAGTTCTGTGCCAGATGCTTGAACATTTCCTTGGAAATGCGCATGTCCTGACGGTAATCTGCCGAGGATACCCACAGACGCAGGATATCAGCGCCATACTGATCCAGAATCTCCTGCGGGCTGATGCCGTTGCCAAGAGACTTGGACATCTTCTGACGCTCCTCGTCAACGATCATACCATGGGTGATGACCGTCTTATACGGAGCAATACCCTTGGTTGCAATCGCAGTCAGCATAGAAGACTGGAACCAACCGCGGTACTGGTCGTTACCCTCAAGGTATACATCAACCGGGATAGGCTGGCCTTCACGCTGCTCGATGACTGCTGCCCAGCTCGAACCGGAGTCGAACCATACGTCCATGGTATCGGTTTCCTTATCGAACTCGCCGCAGCCGCACTCACAATGAATGTCGGACGGCAGGATCTCGCTTGTATCCATCTCAAACCAAGCATTCGAACCCTTCTCACGGAACAGATCGGATACCAGCTTAATGGTCTGCTCATTGACCAACGGCTTGCCACACTTCTTGCAGAAGAAGATCGGGATCGGAACGCCCCAGATACGCTGACGGGAAATACACCAGTCAGAGCGCTCCATAATCATGGAAGTCATGCGCTCCTCGCCCCAGCCGGGCAGCCAAGTGATCTCATGGCAAGCCTTGACCGCGTCATCCTTGAGTGCATCGACAGAGCAGAACCACTGCTCGGTTGCACGGAAGATGATCGGGTTCTTGCAGCGCCAGCAATGCGGATAGCTATGAACGATATCCTCGATTGCGAGCAGTGCATTGCATGCACGCAGGTCATCCAGAATGATCGGGGTGGTCTTCTCGTAATACATACCAGCATACTTGCCGGCATCCTCGGTTGCATAGCCCTTGCCATCAACCGGAACGATGATCGGAATATTATACTTCTGGCAGACAATGAAGTCGTCTGCACCGAAGCCAGGTGCGGTATGAACGCAGCCGGTACCTGCATCCAGCGTAACATGCTCGCCGGTGATGATTACAGACTCACGATCCATAATCGGATGCTGAGTCTTCATCATTTCCAGGTCAGAGCCCAGCAGAGTCGCCAGAACTTCCCAAGACTCAATGCCAGCAGCCTGCATGACACTGTTGACCAGTTCCTTCGCCAGAACGTAAATCTCGCCATTGGGTACCTTAACCAGATCATACTCAAAGAACGGATTGACCGAAATTGCAAGGTTGCCGGGCAGCGTCCAGGTGGTGGTCGTCCAAATTACGAAGTAGACGTTCTCCTTGGTACCGATTGCCTTTTCAATAACACCCTTATCGTCGGTTACCGCGAACTTAACGTAGATCGAAGAGCAGGGCTCGTCCTGATACTCAATCTCAGCCTCAGCCAGTGCGGTCTCGTCATGCGGGCACCAGTAAACCGGCTTCAGACCCTTATAGATATAACCCTTCTTGGCCATCTCGCCGAAGATTTCGATCTGCTTGGCCTCGAAGTCATGGGTCAGTGTCAGGTACGGATGCTCCCAATCGCCGATAACGCCCAGACGCTTAAACTGCTCACGCTGCGTGTTAACGTGCTTGCGAGCGAACTCCTCACACTTCTGACGGAACTCCGATACAGATACCTTATCGCGATCCATGCCATACGCCTGAATTGCCTGACGCTCGATCGGCAGACCGTGCGTATCCCAGCCGGGTACGTAGGGGGCATAGAAACCTGCCATGTTCTTGTATCGAACGATGAAGTCCTTGAGTACCTTATTGAGGGCATGACCCATATGCAGATTACCATTCGCATACGGAGGGCCGTCGTGCAGCACGAAAAGCGGCTTACCCTCGTTCTTCTTCATCAGCGCATGATAAAGCGCGTTGTTA
The DNA here is from genome assembly GCF_900167005.1 of Butyricicoccus pullicaecorum DSM 23266. GTDB lineage: Bacteria > Bacillota > Clostridia > Oscillospirales > Butyricicoccaceae > Butyricicoccus > Butyricicoccus pullicaecorum. Next base: position 256,079 of record NZ_FUXW01000002.1, on the reverse strand, counting down.
TCCTGCTCCCAACCTGCCAGGAAGCCAGGCTCTCTCTTGGGCAGATTTGCCCGCATGGGAAAGTCGGTCTTGGGCAGATTGATTGTCTCGTTATAATCCTGCGGCATTGTACCGTGTCCGTCCTTTCGTTTGTTTCTCTCTTAATCGTTCTCGGGCTTGTAGTCCGCACCGAACTTCAGCTCGCCGAAATCGAATCGTGCAGTTGCCTGCTCATGCAGACGCTGGGTATCCGAGTTGACGCCATGCTGTCTGCTCGACGCAAGGTTCACTTCAGAAATCGTAAACTTCTTTTCCTTCTGAAGCTCGACGTACTGCTTGACCTCTTCAGGCAGCTCCTCATTGCGCGGAACCTTAACCTGCTCGGGTGCAGCAGCCGGAGCAGCTGCTTCCTCAACAGCCTGCGGTGCATTCTCGGTCACAGCCGGCTCTGCTGCGTCCTCAGCGACCGGCATTGCAGCCTCTGCGCTCTCTACAGTCGGCTCTGCCGGCTGCAGCTCGGGTGCAGCAGCGAGCTTAACCAGAATCTTCTTCTGCGCCTCGTAAACAGCCGTCATCTTGCTGAGAAAATCAGCGTTATTCTTCTTGGCGATTTCCAGACGCTGCTCCTCGGCTACGATCTCAGCCTTGAGCTCCTTGACGCGTACTTCGTACTTTTCTTTCGCCTCGTCAATGATCTGCTGTGCCTCCAGCTTGGCCTTATCCAGAGTCTCCTGTGCGATACCCTGTGCCGAAACCAGTGCACGGCGCATACCGTCCTCAACCGAACGATACTCATCGATCTTGTCGACCAGCACCTTCATCTTGGCCTTGAGCGCGGCATTCTCCTTCTGCATTGCTGCATAGTCTTCGGTGATCTGCTCGATCACCTCGTCAACAGATTTCGGGTCATATCCGTTGAACATTGCTTTTTCAAAAGTCAATGCCTGAATTTCCTGAACCGTCAGCATAGTTTTTATCCTCCGAAATACATGAAGTGAACCTGTTTCCTGCAAGGCAAAATGGCCGGAGTACCCCCAGCCACCTCACTTTGTTATATGACCAGACTGTATAGGATACGCTCCACAATCATCAGCGACACGAACCCGCAAAGAAACGGGATGTCAAACATCATGCCGCGGAACGCATCCACGCGATCCAAAAGCGAACGAAACGGCATAACGATCGGCTCGGTTGCCAGATACAGCAACTCACTGATCTTACTGCCGCGCACTTGCGGGAACCAGGAAAAGATCGCCCGAGCAAACATCAAAAACTCAAAGATTCTGATGAGCTGTATTACCAAAATGACAAAATAGTTAAACACGCTATTCCTTCAATCAGATGTAAAGTCCGTTGTTCTCTAGTTCATCAATCAGATCACCCAGGATATCTACGTTATAGGGGGTGATGATGAACGTGCTGTTTGCGACCTTCTTAATCTTACCTTCCTGTGCGTATGCAACACCGCTCAAAAAGTCTACCAGGCGGCGGGCAACATCCTTATTGGTCTGCTCGAGATTGAGTACAACCGTACGCTTCTCCTTGAGATGGTCTGCGATCTCCGCAGCATTCTCGAAGCGGTCGGGCTTAACCAGAACAACTGCCAGCTGAGCCGTGGTGTTGATGTTTACAACATTGTTGCGGCGGCCTGCAGCCGACGAAGTGGATGCGCTATTGTAAGAGGACTCCTCAGCGGGCTGATCGTCCTCCAGCGTTTCCTCACGCTGTACGGGGGTGAAATCGTCGAAATTCTCTTCCATGTCCTCGCCCTTTACCCAATCGAGAAAACCCTTGATCGATGCCATATTCCAAAACTCCTTTGTGGATAACTTTAATTCTTTTTTATTGGATCTCCCTTGACAGACCGGTGCCTACTGGATAAGGCCGCCGTCCAAAGATCGCCGTACCGACGCGCACGATATTTGCGCCGAACCGAATCGCCTCTTCAAAGTCAGCAGTCATACCCATAGACAAATAGTCCATAGATACATTATCGTATTTTTTTGCCGATATGTCAACAAAGAGTTGTCGCATTTCTGCAAAATAACGCGAATTTTTGTCTGTGCCTGTTGGAATCGGTGGAATGGCCATCAATCCGCGGATGTGAATTTCAGGGAATTTGGAAAGCGCTTCCAGCGAAGAATCCAGTGTCTCTACCAGAAATCCGCTTTTCGCCTCTTCCCGTCCAATATTGACTTCCAGTAAAATATCTTGGCACATATTACGCTTTTTTGCCTCTTTTGCAATACATTCTGCCAGTTTCAGCGAACTAACCGACTGAATGAGCGAGACCTTGCCAAGCAAATATTTTACCTTATTGCTTTGCAGGGTGCCGATAAACTGCAAGTCCGCACCTTGATATGCACCCTGCTCATATTTTTCTAACAGCTCCTGCACGCGGTTTTCGCCGCAGGCCGTAAGTCCTGCCTGGATTGCGGCCTGCACGCGCTCTGCGTCGTTCATTTTGGTCGCCGCAACCAGAAGTACCTCCTTCGGATCTCGTCCAGCCGCACGGGCTGCCTGTGCAATCCGCTGCTGTACGTCATGCAAGCGTTCTTCCAATGTACTGCGTTCTGTCTCTGTCATCATGATGAAATCACCTTCAAATTATTCGAACCGCTCGGATGAATGACAATCTCGTCATTCATGAGCAGGTATTTGTATGTTGTTCCCTTGGGAACGATGTAATACTGTTCACCCTTGTACGAATTCTTTTCATCAATGTACTTAAAACGAGCCGTATTTCCGGTCAGGATCAATACACCCGTCTCGCCCTTGTCATTCATCGTGATCGCAGAAACCGGAACACGCAGTCCCGAATGTGTGGCCACCACAATATCGACCTTCTGCTGTCGAATGGAGACCAGTTCTCCGTTCATGATCTGGCTTTGGAAAACAACGAGCGCTTCCCCGCTCTCTTTGCTGGAATTGATCGCTACCACTTCGGCATCGGCATTCGCTGAGATCTGCGAGAACTTGAGCGTTACCTTTTGTCCAACCGACAGGCGTGCGGCATTCTCTTCGCTCAAGACGGTCGCAAAGTCCCACGTAAACCCACTGACGACCTTACCTAGCTTTCCGGTCGGTGCCGTGACCTTCTGCTCGGTCAGCTGCTTGAAGGTTTCCGGCTGCATGGTTCTGACCTTCTCCGGAGTCAGAATCTCCTCATAGCCGTCTACTACCTCGGAGAAATATCCCGAAGCCGGCGCGCTGATGGTATTGCTGCGGCCGGAGGCTTGTCCGGTCAGCTGCCTTTTCTCATTCTCCAATGCAACAATCTGCGACTTGATGGATGCCACATCCAGAGAAGATGCATTTCTGCGCAGCGCCAGCTTGCGCAGCTCTGTTGCAGTCTCATAAGCGTCGGACAACATGCCGTCGTCCACCCGGACTGCCAACTGCTGCATCTCTCGCGTAATCTGCTGATCGAGCTTGGTATTGTCATTGGTGTAGTTATCGACCGACTGTACCGCCGAATTGAGCAAGCTCAGCTCATTGTCGATTTCTTCCATCCGTCGGCTGGCTTCCATGATGCTCTCATCTTCATACACAATCGCAAGCGCCGCCGCATCCTGTACCTTTTCGCCGTTTGAAACGATGTGCTTAACCGAGTTGCTTGACGTACCCTCGGCCACCGTCTCATCGCGCACAAACCATCCCTCTGCCGAGATCGATTCATCCATCGTCACATAGACCGCAGGCGTCGTCTCAATGTTGGATTGCATGGAATTTACGCACTGCACGATCAAATAAGCCACAGCGACCACGGTCAATACTGCGACCATCACATTCGCGGGCTTAATCCGTTTCCAGATAGATTGTTTTCCCACAACCAGAGTCTCCTTGTCTAGTTCGACGCACGCTCCTCCCGGCGAGTATAAAATTCGACTCGCTGACTGGGAATCATCGTCGAAATCGCGTGTTTATAAACCATCTGCTGCCGGCCGTCGCTCTCCAGGATTACAATGAAGCTGTCAAAACCGCGAATAATACCGCGCATCTGATAACCGTTCATCAAAATCACCGTAATCACTTGGCCCTGCTGGCGGACGACATTCAAAAAAGCGTCCTGCAAATTGATATCGTTTTTCACAAGATATTCCCTCCATAATTGTATAAAATTATGGAATCATTGTATACCCTGCTGCGCAAGATAATCTGTCGAACGCTGAAGCACCTGTTCAAAATCCGCACCCGCATCATAGGTCAGCCAGAATACCGTTGGATCACGTTTGATCCAGGTCAGCTGCCGCTTGGCATAATTGCACGTGCGTCGCTTGAGAATCTCAACGCACTCCTCCAGCGAACCATTTCCGGAAAAGTAGTCGGCCAGTTCTTTATAGCCAATCGCCTGCGCTGCTGTACCAGTCAGCTTTCCTTCCCGGAACAGGTGCTCGGCTTCTTCTAGTAGTCCTTCCTCGAGCATCTGATCGACCCGCTGGTTGATGCGTGCATACAAAATCTCTCGATCGGATGGACACAGGCCAATTTTAATCGCCTGATACTTGGGTTCCGGTCGTTTGTTTTGCTGATTGAATGCATCAAGCGTCAGCCCGGTCTGCTCAAATACTTCCAGTGCCCGAATGACACGCTTGAGGTTGTTCGGATGCAGGCGCTCAGCTGCCACAGGATCTACCTGCTGCAAACAGGCATGTACCGCTTCGTTTCCCTGCTCCCGTGCCATACGCTCGTACTTCTCACGGATTGAGTGATCGGTTTCATCTCCGGGAAATGCGCTGCCTTCAATCAAAGCGTCCAGGTATAACCCCGTACCGCCGACTACGAGCGGGATTTTGCCCGCTTGCAACAGCGTCTGTGCACACTGATCGGCCAGCTCGACATACCGAGCGACTGAGAACGGTTCACCCGGGTCGACAATATCAATCATGTGATGCGGTACTGCTGCCTGCTCAGCCGCCGTCGGCTTGGCTGTTCCAATATCCATCTCTCGATAGATTTGCATGGAATCCGAGGAGATGATTTCAGTTTGCAGGCGCTGTGCAAGCGCAATCGACAGTGCGGTCTTTCCGCTTGCCGTTGGCCCCGTAATACAAATCAGCCTATTTTGCATATCGCTCTCCTCACTGATTGACGCGCTTGAACATCTTGTCAAGCTCATACTTGGTTAAACGCACCGTGACCGGTCGGCCATGCGGACAACAGACAACGTCTGAGTCTTCCAGTACACGATTGCAGAAGTCTTGCAGTTCAGCCAGCGATGTCGTCATGCCCGCCTTGATTGCCGCCTTGCACGACACGGTATGAATGACATCGTCCAGACGATCGGGCACCGGCGTCCGATTGTTCATCAGCTTATCCGCCATTTCGGTGACCGTCTCCTGTACTGCGCCGCTATCGAGATAAGCCGGAATGGCACGAATGGCAAAGCTATTCTGTCCAAAGGGCTCGATATCAAAGCCAATCTCCCGAATGCGCTCCAACTGCTCGCAGAGCGCCGCGTATTCAGGTGCGGTCACTTCGGCAATCACAGGTGTCAAAAGTTCCTGTCTCGGAATATCTACGCTTGCACGCAGATGATTAAAAATCATGCGTTCATGTGCTGCATGCTTATCGATCAGGAGCAGTCCCTTGTCGTCTTCTGCCACAATATAAGTCTGGAACGCCTCGCCAAGCACACGGGCACTATGTTCCGGAATGACCGGCTGCGCCTCGGTTTCGGGCTGCGGCTCAGGCTGTACCGATGCGGTTTCAGCCGCCGGAGAGCGATCTCGATCATCTCCGGGAATCACCAGCTGCGGCAGGTAATCCCAGTCCAGACCGTCCTCATCATCTGCATTGACATACGGCTGTTTAATTCTATTCTGATGCAGCGGGAACTTTCCTGTACCCAGCTCTGCCGCCTTGGATGCGTAAAGAGAATGTACCTTTACCGTGCGTCCCATCAGGGAATACGAATCGGTAATGGGATACTTTTCCGGTTTGCTCGGCTTGGGCTGCGGCTCAGGCTTTTCGACCGGTGCAGGCGCCGTACGCTCAGGCATCGGTGTAGCGGTCGAAATAACAGGTTCTGCTTTGATTTCGACCTTGGGCTGCTCCTGTACCTGCACAGGCGGCGTAACCGGAGCGGAAACTGTTTTTTCCTCGACCGGCTTGACCGCAGTCGGCTGCGGCATGGTCATGCGCTGCTGTTCTTGCGTCAGGTGGTCTTCGCGAGCCGGTTTCTTTTCAGCATGTGCCTTGATCTCGGGTACGTTGTCATCCTGCTCGAGTGCATTCTTACAAGCCACATAGACCACGTCAAAAACTGCCTTTTCCTCGGCAAATTTGACCTCAGTTTTTGCCGGATGCACGTTGACATCGACCATGTGCAGCGGCAGCGTCAAGAACATAACGCCCGACGGATACTTGCCGGTAATCAGCTTATTGCGATAGGCTTCTTCCATCGCAGCCTGCATGACGCGCGACTTGACATAACGGCCATTGACGAAAAAGTGCTGCATGGAGCGATTTGGCCGTCCGGCATGTGCTTTGGTAATATAGCCCCAAGCCGAAAGACTTCCGCGAGAAAATGCGGGTACCTCGATGAGGTTTGCTGTCATCTCCTTGCCGAACACCGAGAACACCGGTGCAATCAGTTTGCCATTGCCCGGCGTTGCAAAGACCTGTCTGCCGTCTCGAATCATGGTAAACGCAATTTCGGGATGAGACAGCGCTGCATGCTGGACAACACCGACGACATAGCCTGCTTCGGTGAAATCCTTACGCAAAAACTTCATACGTGCCGGGGTATTGTAAAAAATATCCCGTACAATGATGGTCGTACCGTTCGGGCAGCCAGCTTCCTCATTTTCCAGAATCTCACCCGCTTCCAAGTGCAGATGCACACCTGCAAGGGTATCCGCCTGCTTGGTAAACAGGTCGATGCGGGAAACCGACGCGATGGCTGCCAGCGCCTCACCGCGAAATCCCAGCGTTCCAATCGCGGACAGGTCATCCTCGGTTCTCAGCTTACTGGTCGCATGGCGGCGAAACGCAATGGGTGCGTCCTCTGGTGACATACCACAGCCATTGTCTGCGATACGCAGGTAAGAAATGCCGCCGTTCTCAATCTCTACCGTGATTTGTGTTGCGTGCGCGTCGATTGCATTCTCGACCAGCTCCTTGGCAACGGAGGCTGGACGCTCTACAACTTCACCAGCCGCAATCAGGTCGGCCAGATGATCGGACAATTCATGAATGATCGGCATGAGTTACAGCCTCCTTTCTCTTTAACTGAGCATCTGTTTGAGCTCATACAGTGCGGTCATCGCCTCAATCGGCGTCATGGTCTCAATTTGCATGCTGCGCAGCCGGTCGGCAACCGCATTGGTTCCCAAATCCATCAGCGATACCTGCGCAGGTTCACTATCCGCGACTGCATGCACTTCAACCTTGGGCGTATTGCTCTCAAGATCGGCTAAAATACGCTTGGCACGCTTGATGACCGGATTAGGCACACCAGCTAAACCAGCAACCTCAATACCGTAGCTGTCATCTGCGCCGCCGCGCACAATCTTACGCAAAAATGTAATGTTATCGCCGCGTTTTTTGACGGCGATATTGTAATTCTTAATGCCATCCACCAGATCTTCCAGTGCTGTCAGTTCATGGTAGTGGGTGGCAAATAGAGCGCGTGCACCGATGCGTTTTTTATCGGCGACATACTCGACAACAGCACGTGCGATGGACATACCGTCATAGGTGGACGTACCGCGTCCGATTTCGTCCAGAATGAGCAGGCTATTGCGCGTTGCTCCGCGCAGGATATCTGCAACTTCGCTCATCTCGACCATAAACGTAGATTGGCCGCTTGCAAGGTCATCAGATGCACCGACACGGGTGAAAATACGGTCTACAATACCGATACGTGCCGAAGCCGCCGGTACAAACGAGCCCATCTGCGCCAGAATGGTAATCAGGGCAACCTGACGCATATAGGTGGACTTACCTGCCATATTCGGGCCGGTAATGACAGCGACTCGGTTGTCATCCTGATCGAGCAGCGTATCGTTCGGAATGAACAGACCACCGCGCAGCATCTTCTCGACAACCGGATGACGGCCATCCTTAATATCGATCCGTCCGGAGAAATCCACCTCCGGGCATACATAATGCTCATTGGCTGCCAAATCGCTCAGGGCTGCCAGCACGTCGATATTGGACAGTGCATGCGCCGTGCGCTGGATGCGGTGTACCTGCGCTGCAACGTGCTCACGCACCTCGCAAAACAGCTCGTACTCCAATGCGGTCAAACGCTCCTGTGCACCGAGTACCTGGCCTTCCAGCTGCTTGAGTTCCTCGGTAATGTAGCGCTCACAGTTTGCAAGCGTCTGCTTGCGGATATAATGTTCCGGGACTGCATCCAGATTGGTCTTGGTGACTTCCAGATAATAACCGAATACGCGATTGTATCCGATCTTGAGTCCCTTAATACCGGTTGCCTCGCGCTCCCGCTGCTCGATCTCGGCAATCTTGCCCTTACCGCCCGATGCCAGACCGCGCAGGTCGTCAACTTCCGGTCGAAAGCCCGGTCGAATCAGTCCCCCTTCACGCACCGAAACCGGCGGCTCGTCCACAATGGCGCTGCCGATCAGCTCACAAATATCGGTCAGCGGATCAATGCGCTCGTTCAACTCGTGCACGAGCGGGATCTTGTCCAGCTCAGAGAGCAGCTGCTTGATGAGCGGCAAGCGCTCGAGCGATGTCTGCATGGCACGCAGGTCGCGGCAATTTGCCGTGCCATAGACCACACGTCCAATCAGACGCTCAATATCAAAAAGCTGGTCAAGCTCATCGGTCAAATTAGAGTGCAGTACCGGATCGTCACACAGTGCACCGATTGCCTGCTGACGCTTGCGAATATGCAAGGGATTAAGCAGCGGTTTTTCCAGCCACTGACGAATCATACGCGAACCCATGGCCGTCTTGGTACGATCAATCACCCAGAGCAGCGAACCCTTCTTTTCCTTGGTTCGCATGGTCTCGCACAGCTCCAAATTGCGTCGTGCAGTCAGGTCAAGTTCCATGTACTGACCCTGCTGGTAGACGTTGAGTGTATTGAGTCCGCCCAAGCTGGCTTTCTGCGTTTCCTCCAGATAGTGCAACAGACCACCCAGTACGCGCACGACAATGCCATTTTCTCCCAGTCCGTTGGCTTCGATTGCCTGCGCACCGAAATGGGTTTCAACCAGTGCATACGCCTGTTCTGCATCAAATGCCTGAGCATCGAGCGGCGAGAAAATAGAATCCACACGCTCTTTCAAAAAGCCCTGCAGCGAGGTATCAGTCACAGCGTCACCGCCGAGCAGGGTTTCGCTGGGCAGAAAACGTCCCACTTCGCTGAGCAGTTCTCCTGCGGTGGTCGTCGAGGTCGCATATACTTCACCCGTGGAAATATCGGCAAAGCATACGCCGCCGGCAGCGCCCTCGGTAAACAGGCAGCACAGAAAGTTATTGCGGCGTTCATCCAGCATAGATGCCTCAATGACCGTACCCGGCGTGACCATGCGCACAATATCACGCTTGACCAATCCCTTGGTGGTCTTGGGGTCTTCCACCTGCTCACAAATCGCTACCTTATAACCCTTTCGCACCAGACGACCAATATAGCTTTCGCTGGCGTGATAGGGTACGCCGCACATGGGCGCACGCTCTTCCTGTCCGCAGTCGCGTCCGGTCAGCGTCAGTTCCAGTTCACGCGAGACCAAAATGGCATCGTCAAAGAACATCTCATAAAAGTCGCCCAGACGATAAAACAAAATATAATCGCGGCACTTCTCCTTGATCTCGAAGTACTGCTTCATCATTGGGGTTAGCTCTGCCATGTTTTTTCCTTCTTTTCTCGGTCTCATACGCTTCGGCCAAACAGGCAGCGCAGGGAAGTTTTTTCAATCACAACATCGGCAAACTCACCGATCTTCAAGTCATCACCCGCGCAGCAGACCAGCAGACCTCCCTCGGTGCGTGCGGTCAGCGGATACTCGGTTCCCTTGCTCGTACCATCTACCAACACGCGCAGGCGCTTGCCCTGATAGGCGTTTTGTCTTGCCTGCACCGTCTCGTCCTGTGTCTTCAGCAGACGCTCAAAGCGTGCCTGCTTAACTGCGTGCGTGGTGTCATCGGGCATTTCTGCCGCAGGCGTACCGCTGCGCTTGGAGTACAGGAAGGTGTACAGCATGTCAAAACCAACTTCTGCAACCAGCGTGCGCGTCTTCTCAAAGTCTTCCTCGGTTTCTCCCGGGAATCCAACGATGATATCACTCGACAGGGTGATGTCCGGCATCTTGCTGCGTGCATACGCGATCAGTTCGCGATAATGCTCAGCCGTATAGCCGCGGTTCATGCGCTTGAGCACGGTATCACTGCCCGACTGGAACGGCAGATGCAGCTGCTTTGCCACCTTATCACAGGCAGCCATGGTATCAAACAACTTATGCGAAGCGTCCTTGGGATGACTGGTCATAAAGCGCAGCAGGAAATCTCCCGGTACTTCGTTCAGGCGCATGAGCAGATCGGAAAAATCAATCTGCTCGTCCAAGTCCTTACCATAGGAGTTTACATTCTGACCGAGCAGAGTGATATCTTTATAGCCGTCTGCGACCAGCTGCTCTAACTCGTGTACGATCTCCTCCGGTGCACGACTGCGCTCGCGGCCGCGGACATAGGGTACGATACAATAGGTGCAGAAATTGTTGCAGCCGTACATGATGGACAGCCATGCCTTGGTACCGCCGTCACGCAGTACCGGCAAGCCCTCGGCGATATAGCCTGCCGCGTCTCCACTGGTATCAAAGACGCGCTTATCTCCGGTCAAGCGGCGATACAGCAGCTCGGGAAAACGCCAGAGCGCATGGGTACCGAACACCAGATCAACCTGCGGATAACTCTTCTTGATTTTGTCCGGCATGTGCTCCTGCTGGACCATACAGCCGCACAGGCAGATGGTAACCTCAGGACGTGCCTTCTTCAGATGAGACAGTGCGCCGACATTGCCCAGCGCACGGCTCTCTGCATGCTCACGCACCGCACAGGTGTTGATGACAATGACATCGGCATCTTCGGTACGGTCGGTCTTTTCATAGCCCATTTCGTCCAGCATGCCGGCGATCCGCTGGGTATCTGCCTCGTTCTGCTGGCAGCCAAAAGTCTGGGTGAAGGCTTTCGGGCGCTGTCCACGCACCTGTGCCTTGTCCTCGTTCATACGGGCGATGAACTGCATATATTCATACTGATGTGCAATCTGTTCTTGCGAGACAACTGTCTTGTTATTTGGCATGTAATTTCCTTTCTGCCGAACGAATTCAATTATCGGAATGCCTGCATCTTATCGTTATAGACGCACAGGCGGTGATAGGCCGCACTCGAAATCTCATACTGCGGCAAATACTGCGCAATCGCACGCGTCAGATACTCCGGGCTCATATTGTTGTTACCCGCAGCGGTCACGACCTCAGCGATCACCTGACCGTCCTGCTCGGTGAGTGCAAAACCATTCATCAGCTCGCGCATGTTGACGGTCTTTTCGCCGCGCTTGGAACGCTTGACGATCTCCACAGTCGGCTGTGCAAACAGCTTATTGACATTCTCTGCAAAGTCCGCGGGCACACCGTCTGCAAATGACCAGGTAATTCGATACTTCGACCATGCGATATCGCGCAGCGGCATACCGCCGTCTGCGAGCGGATAAATCTCAATGGCACGCAGGCCTTCCGGGAACACGGCATTGAGTGCTTCCACGGCATTGATCGGTACATTCTCGGACAACAGGTTAAAGTCCAAAAACTCATACTCGCCCGAGTAACCGGTCGAGAGCGGAAGGGCAACCGACACGTAAGCGTGCTGGTTAAAACCCTCGGTAAACCAGAGCGGCATCTGGCAGCGTGCCATTGCACGCTGCATGGTATGCATCAGATCGAGGTGAGAAATATATTTCGCACGGCCTTCCTTGGCAAATCGCATTCTAGCCTTAAACACAGCACTTACCTCCCTCGAGCAGTCGATTGGAGCCGCAGGCAGCACACTGCTGCATGCAGTCCGGGGTGACAATCGCCTGACGCGAACGCTCCCATTCACGCTTCAAGTGATCCTTGAGCGTACCGCAGCCGATATGATCCCACGGGAACAGCTCGTCGAGCGGGCGCTGACGGTATGCGTAGAACTTGGGGTCCAGTCCGCAGGATGCAAATGCGTCCATCCACTTTTCATACGAGAAGCACTGATCCCAGCCGTCAAACTTACAGCCGTTCTTCCACGCGGTATAGATCGCAGCACCCTGACGGCGGTCACCGCGTGCAATGACACCCTCCATAACCGAAGTCTCAGCATCATGCCAGTTATAGGTCACGTTCTTAGTGCGCATGATCTTCTTCATATAATCCTGCTTGCCGCGGAACTCCTCGAGCGAGTTCTGTGCATCCCACTGGAACGGGGTCTGCGGCTTGGGCACGAAGCACGAAGCCGAAGCAGTAATCTTGACGCCGCGCTGACGGTTGTCAGTGTTCATGCGCCAGCAATAAGCAACCTTCTTGCAAATCTCAGAGATACCGTCGAGGTCTTCCGAGGTCTCGGTCGGCAGACCAATCATAAAGTACAGCTTGACATTATTCCAGCCACCCTTGAATGCAATCTCGCAGGCATGCAGAACGTCATCTTCGGTGATGTTCTTGTTGATGACATCGCGCAGACGCTGGGTACCTGCCTCACACGCAAAAGTCAGACCGCTCTTGCGCACCTTCTGGACGCGCTGCATGAGCTCCGAGCTGAAGCTGTCCGCGCGCAGCGACGGCAGCGACAGGCTGATATGACGCGGCTCACAGTAGTCGAGCATGCACTCGGTCAGCTCACTCAGCTCACCGTAATCACTCGTGGACAGTGAGGACAGCGAAATCTCCTCGTAACCCGAATTTTTCAGGATAGCCTCGGCCTGCTTCATCAGGGTTTCCTTGGACTTGCGGCGCAGCGGGCGGTAGGTATGACCTGCCTGACAGAAACGGCAGCCACGCGGACAACCGCGGAACAGCTCGATCATCGCACGGTCAAACACGATATCGGTCGAGGGAACGACAAAGTAGTCCGGATAGTACATGGTATCCAGATCACGTACAATGCGCTTCTGTACGAATGCCGGTGCACCGTCCTTGGGCGTAATTGCCTCAATCGTACCGTCTTCCTTATAGCTAACCTCATAGAGCGCCGGAACGTACATACCGGGAATCTTGGCCGCTTCGACCAGGAATTCGTGCTTGGACAGACCACGCTGTACCGCACTCTGATACAGATTGGTCAGATCGAGCATGATCTCCTCGCCATCACCGATCATAAACAGATCGATAAAATCGCAGAGCGGTTCGGGGTTGTAAGCACACGGGCCGCCGGCGACAACCAGATTTTTAAGGCCCGGACGATCCTTAGCCAAAATCGGCACGCCGCCCAGATCTAGCATGTTCAGAATATTGGTAAACGACAGCTCGTATTGCAGCGTAAAGCCGATGATATCAAAATCAGACAGCGGATCGCCGCTCTCCAGGCCGTACAGCGGAATTCCTGCACGGCGCATCTCGTCTTCCATGTCAATCCAGGGTGCAAAGACACGCTCACACCAGATATTCTTCTGATCGTTGAGCAGTCCGTACAGAATGCGCGAACCCAGATGGGACATACCGACTTCATAAACGTCGGGGAAACAGAACGCAAAGCGTAAATCAACATTGTTTTTATCTTTGGTCACAGATCCCCATTCACCGCCGACATAGCGGGCAGGCTTTTGTACACGGGGCAAAATCTGTTCCAGAGCAGTATGCAGCATGACAATCCTCCATTTCATATACAGAGTTTATTATATTACGAATCCCGAAAAAGCGCAATTCAAAATCTAGAAAATGCTTTTTCCGCGGAAAAGATTGTGCTTTTAAGCTAAATTTCGTGCGTATCAAAATTTCTTTTTTCAACGAATCGCAGACCATCTACATGACAAAGGGAGACGCTTTACACGTCTCCCGTCGTTTCTTCCTGTACATGTTCGATGCCCTGCCGTAAAATGGTGCGAATATGACCATCGCACAGGGTATAATACACCGTTTTTCCCTCTTTGCGTCCGACAACCAAACGCGCCTGTTTGAGAAAGCTGAGCTGATGTGAAATGGCCGACTGGGTCATGCCCAAAAGATCAGCAATGTCACATACACACAGTTCGTGAATCGCCAGCGCGGACAGAATCCGCACCCGTGTTTTATCCGCAAATGCCTTGAAAAAATCCGAAGTCAGCCGTGCAGTCTGCTCGTCCGGCATCCGGCAGCCAACCTGCTTGACCGCTTCACAGTGTACGCAGTTTTCTTCGCAGCACATCAGAGGTTCGTTCACCATAGTTTCACCTCATACCGTTCTACCCGGTCTCTCTCCGAGCCGGTACATCTATTATACACGATTCCCGCCCTGTTTTTCAAACATATTTTCTATTTTGCCCTCTATTCCGCTCTTTTTGACGTTTTTCGTCCTTTTAATGACATTTTCAGAGAATTCATACTTTAGATATCCCACATTTTGTATCATTCATATAAGGGAGGAAAACTGCTGGAATATAAAAAGTGCAGCTGATTTCAGCTGCACTTTTATGTTTATCGGTTGATTTTCTTATCTTCCTGAATCTGGTCGCTCGTAATGACTTCCTTAAGTCCGGCTGCCAGTCCTGCAAGGCCCTGAATCTCAGACGGAATGATGATCTTGGTTGCCTTACCGTCTGCTGCCTTGGAAAATGCCTCAAGTGCTTTCAGACGAATGATCGGGTCGGTCGGTGCAGCATCATTCAGCATCTGGATGGAATCTGCCAGCGCCTTCTGTACGGTGAGCAGTGCTTCTGCCTCGCCTTCCGCTTCCTTGATCTTTGCCAGTCGCGTTGCTTCTGCGCGCAGAACCATGGACTCCTTCTCACCTTCTGCAACCAGAATCTTGGACTGCTTCTCACCTTCTGCGGTCAGGATTGCCTCTCGACGATCACGCTCTGCCTTCATCTGCTTTTCCATCGACTCACGAATCGCAGTCGGCGGAATGATGTTCTTCAGCTCGACACGTCCCACCTTGATACCCCAGGGGTCGGTTGCTTCGTCCAGAATCGCACGCATCTTGGTGTTGATGATGTCACGGCTGGTCAGCGTCTGGTCAAGTTCCAGATCACCGATAATGTTACGCAGCGTCGTTGCGGTCAGGTTCTCAATCGCTGCCATGGGATTTTCAATGCCGTAAGTATAGAGCTTCGGATCGGTAATCTGAAAATATACAACGGTATCAATCTGCATGGTAACATTATCCTTGGTGATAACCGGCTGCGGCTCAAAGTCAACAACCTGCTCCTTCAGCGTTACCTTGCGGACAATGCGCTCAAACAGCGGAATTTTTACATGCAAACCGGTGTTCCAGGTGCCCTGATAGGTGCCCAGACGTTCAATAATATACGCATGTGCCTGCGGCACGATGACGATGTTCTTTGCAATGATGATCAGAACGATCAGTGCCAGAATAATCCAACCAGCGATAGTCGCGATAGTAGCCATACTTGACCTCCTTACTTCTTCATACCTTATCGGTCGTCGGGACAGACTCGACGATTGCTTTCACGCCGACAATCTCTCGCACGCGTACAACGCTCCCCTGTGCGATGGGTGCGCCGTCCGCCGAGCGTGCCGTCCAATACTGTCCCATAATCTTGATTTCACCCTGTGCTTGTGTGTTGTCAATCGCCTGTGTCACAATTGCCTGCTCGCCCAGAATACGATCGGCATTGGTGGCTGCTCCCTTCGGTTTGAGCACACGCCGCGCAAACGGACGAATCAAAAGCATAAAAATTGCAGACACGATGATAAATACCACCCACTGCACTGGCACAGAAGCGCCTAATGAAGCTGCGATCAGGCTTCCGACTCCGCCCAATGCAAACCAAACTGCATTCAGGCTGAGTGTAATCGCTTCCACAATCAACGCCGCGACGATGACAAGAATCCAGCACGCGTTGTCTGACAGCCAAAACATTCGAGTATCCCTCCTTTGAACTGGGTCGATCCTTTCACAAGTATCTTACCCGGCTGTTTATCGCTATTATACTGCACCGGTGTTAAAATGTCTATGCTTTCTGATATTGATACCAGATTGTCACCAAAAAAGGCGGCTGTTCATACGAACAGCCGCCTGAAAACATTCTTTTGTACCAAATTGTCTCAGAATTAGTACATGCCGCCCATGTCCGGAGCCGGAGCAGCCGGAGCAACAGGCTCCTTCTTGTCTGCAACGATGCTCTCGGTGGTCAGAACCATCGAAGCGATGGATGCTGCGTTTTGCAGAGCCGAACGGTTTACCTTGGTCGGGTCTACGATGCCGGACGGGATCATGTCGCAGAACTCTTCCTTGTAAGCGTCAAAGCCGAAGCCAACCTTACCGGAGTTCTTGATGCGGTCAAGTACAACTGCGCCGTCTACACCAGCGTTTGCAGCGATCTGCTTAACCGGTGCTTCCAGACCACGCATGATGATCTGTACGCCGGTCTTCTCGTCGCCCTCAACCTCGCTCAGCAGCTTCTCAACTGCCGGGATTGCGTTGACGTATGCGGTACCGCCGCCTGCAACGATGCCTTCCTCAACTGCTGCACGGGTTGCATTCAGTGCGTCCTCGATGCGCAGCTTCATTTCCTTCATCTCAACCTCGGTTGCAGCGCCAACCTTGATAACTGCTACGCCGCCAGCCAGCTTAGCCAGACGCTCCTGCAGCTTCTCACGGTCGAAGTCAGAGGTGGTCTTCTCGATTGCATTGCGGATGGTTGCAACGCGAGCCTTGATTGCCTCAGAATCGCCAGCGCCGTCAACGATGGTAGTGGTCTCCTTGTTGACCTTAACCTGACGAGCCTGACCCAGCATCTCCAGAGTTGCATCCTTGAGCTCGATGCCGATGTCCTCAGAGATTACAGTACCGCCGGTCAGGATTGCGATATCCTGCAGCATATCCTTGCGGCGATCACCGAAGCCCGGAGCCTTAACTGCAACGCAGGTGAAAGTGCCGCGCAGACGGTTTACGATCAGGGTAGACAGAGCCTCGCCCTCGATATCCTCTGCAATGATGAGCAGCTTGCGTCCCATCTTTACGATCTGCTCCAGAATGGGCAGCAGGTCAGCGATAACCGAAATCTTCTTATCGGTGATCAGTACCAGTGCGTCGTCCAGAACAGCTTCCATCTTCTCGGTATCGGTTACCATGTAGGGGGTAACGTAACCGCGGTCAAACTGCATGCCCTCAACAACCTCAGAGTAGGTCTCTGCGGTCTTGGACTCCTCAACGGTGATAACGCCGTCGGTGGAAACCTTCTCCATTGCCTCGGAGATCAGCTTGCCGATCTCGTCGTTACCGGAGGAAACAGCTGCAACACGTGCGATATCAGCTGCGCCGTCTACCTTCTTGGACTGCTCAGCGATTGCCTTAACAGCGGTCTCAACAGCCTTGTTCATGCCCTTACGCATAACCATCGGATTTGCACCAGCAGCCAGGTTCTTCAGGCCCTCGTGTACAAATGCCTGTGCCAGCATGGTAGCAGTGGTGGTACCGTCGCCTGCAACGTCGTTGGTCTTGGTTGCAACTTCCTTAACCAGCTGTGCACCCATGTTCTCAAACGGATCGTCCAGCTCGATGTCCTTTGCAATGGTGACACCGTCATTGGTGATCAGCGGAGCGCCGAACTTCTTTGCCAGAACAACATTGCGGCCCTTGGGACCCATAGTAACCTTAACGGTGTCGGCCAGCTGGTCGATACCATTCATCAGCGACTTGCGTGCTTCTTCGCCAAACTGAATCTGCTTCGCCATAACTCAATTACTCCTTACAATATCAAACAAATAATCAAATGGAATACGCTTACTCAACAACAGCCAGAATGTCACCCTGACGGACAACGATCAGGTCTTCGCCGTCAATCTTGACTTCGGTGCCGGAGTACTTGCTGGTGATTACCTTATCGCCAACCTTTACCTGCATGACAACTTCCTTGCCGTCAACGATGCCGCCGGGGCCAACCGCCAGAACCTCAGCTACCTGGGGCTTTTCCTTTGCGGAACCGGTCAGGATAATACCGCTTGCAGTGGTCTCTTCTGCTTCGACCATCTTGATGACAACGCGGTCAGAAAGGGGCTTCAAAGTCATAATCTATTCCTCCTAAAAGATTAGAATACAAAATCACTTAGCACTCAAAACATCAGAGTGCTAATCCGGTTATTATGATACATCAAGTATACTGGAAACGCAAGTGGTTTTTTGAAGAATCTAACAAAAAATTTGTGAAAAATTTATGAATGCTTATCGACGTTCCCGCTTTCCGGAGTTTGGCACTTTGCTGTCTCTCCTGCCAAACGGTCGGCGCGCCTCCTGTGGACGGAAATACATATACAGATCACATTTAATCATACCATTATACAGCTTGCGGCGCTTGTCCGCCTGATATCCATAAAAACGCTCAAATTCCGGGTCGGATGTCAGGTAATACTGACGCAGTTCACTCTTTCCGACCGCACGACCAACTGCACGGTAAATCGCCTGCGCACTCTCGCGGTCCATCAGGCGCTCGCCATACGGCGGATTGGCAAACAGGACACCGGACTGCGGATACACTCGCTTGGCTGCGTCTGCCTGCTCAAAGCGGATGAAATGTCCGACGCCTGCCTTCTTGGCATTCTCCTGCGCCAGCACCACGCACGCCGGGTCAATATCACTGCCGCACATATCCAGCGTTAGATCGGTACGCACTGCTGCAATCGCCTGTTCGCGCGCTGCCTTCCAGCGCGCATCTCCAACCCACGACCACTTCTCCGCATCGTAAGTGCGCATGAGTCCGGGTGCACGGTTGAGCGCAATCATGGCTGCCTCAATGGCAATCGTGCCCGAACCGCAGAACGGGTCGATCAGCGCATCGCGGCCGCGCCAGCGTGCCAGCTTGACCATCGCTGCTGCCAGTGTCTCACGCAGCGGTGCCGCGTTGGCATTGGCACGATAGCCACGCTTGTGCAGTCCCGATCCCGAGGTATCCAGATAGATTTCTGCCATGTCGTGCATGATCGAAAACTGAACCTGACAGCGGACACCCTTTTCCTCAAACCAGCTCACACCATAATGTCCACCCAGTCGGGTGACAATCGCTTTCTTGATGATCTTCTGACAGTCGGGAACACTGTGCAGCTTGGAATCCAGTGCATGTCCCTTAACCGGAAATGCCGCATCTACCGGCAGAAAATCCTCCCATGGAATCGCCTTAACGCCTTCAAACAACTGGTCAAACGTATCCGCCCGGAACGCTGCCAGACGAATCAGCACGCGCTCGGCGCAGCGCAGATTCATATTTGCCCAGATCAGTGTATCTTCATCGCCGGAAAACAGGACGCGGCCGTTTTCCGCGCGTACATCGGTCAACTTACCGCCGAAACGCAGCTCATCGGCAACGATTCCTTCCAATCCGAACAGCGTCGGACAACAAAACTCTAATTTCATCTTTCCACCTCAACATCTAAAACAGCGAGCATTCTGCAAAAGAAAGGCTCCTGTCCTGAGACAGGAGCCAATCACTTTTTCTGACCTCATAATACCTTGTTTCTGTCAAAAAGTCAATAGAACAGCATCAAATCATGCATCGGACGCCCGCGAACGGACAGGTATTTTTCGATTTTGATGTCAAACAGCCGCAGAAAGCACAGGTACAGCGCGATCGAACATACCACCGCACAGCACAGTCCCATCCACTGGCCACCCAGCCAACCGACAAAGAACGAATAGAAAATCCGCGTCCACAGCCATACAGCAAATCCACAGAGCAGCGGTGCACCCAAAAAACGCTGAAGCCGGATGACCAGAGCGCCGCAGGAAACCAAGCGAATCAGGTTGCACAAAACCACATAGATCGGCGCGATGCACTGGGCAATCAGATAGCCATACACACGCAAATGCGGCTGTCCTGCCATGAGATATACCAAAATCAGTTGAAGTGCTTCACCGGACAATGCGCTCATGACCGTAAACTGTTGTCGTCCGATGCCGTTGAGCAGACAGCCAGTAATCATCTGGTAATAGCAAAAGATTGCAGACAGACCAATGAGCCAAAAATACCCGGTGGGAACAGCTCGATAAAAAAACAGTCGGGCGATAACCGGGGCAAGCGGCAACAGCAGTGCAGTTGCCGGAATGCCCACGATGCCGGTCGCGAACAAACTCTGTGAGGTAAAATGCTGCAATCTGCTTTGATTGTGCTTGGAGGCGTATCGACTGGCCTGAGGCATGGCTACCGTGCACAAGGATGCCAACAGCGCGATCGGCAAAAACATGATGGGTGACGCGATGCCCGAGACAATACCCAGTGCAGAAATGGCTTCGATACGAGACAACCCGGAAGCGACCAGACGAGTCGGCAGAATGACCGCACCGGCAGACGCAATGCCATTGGTCACGAGGGCCGAGGCCGAAACCGGCAGGACAATCTTCCAAAACGGGTCTTTTCCGGTTGGCGGTGGACAATGCGCAGGCAAATGCAGTCCCCCATACATGTGTACCATCATCGCAGCACTGACGCACTCACTGATTGCCATACCGGTGAAAATCAGCACGGCAATGCGTCCCAGATCAGCAGTCTGCTCAAAAGACAGCAGTGCAATGGTCGCGCCGATGCGTACAATCTGTTCGGTCAGTTCACTTGCCGCGGCGTTATCCACGCGATTCATGCCGATCATGGTGGATTTAAGGATATTCTCAACACCGGTCAGTAAAATGCATACCAGCATAATGGGCATGGCATCCACCGTACGCCCATCGCCAAGCAACTCGGTACCGATCCAATCCCGGAACCCCAGCAGGATGGTGCCTGCGCACAGGAAAAAACACAAAAAAGTACGTGCGGCTCGATACACCAGCTGTCGTACTGCTCCCGCTCGCCCTTGGGCACTCCACTCGGCTGACAGGCGGGTACATGCCATCGTAACACCCGAAAGTGTCGCTGCGTGAATAACAATATACGCAGAAAATGCCAGACGATAAACGCCCAGTCCCTCAGCTCCCGCAAACCGGCTGAGGAAGATACGATATACAAATCCCAAAAGCTGAAGGCCAATGTTGGAGACACAGAGCAAAAACAGCCTTCCCATGAAACTATCACACTTCCGCATGGACACGCCCCCTTTGTTCTCGTTCCAAGTATACGGGACAGCGCTCCAAAAAAGACCAAACAAAAAGCGATGCAGAAAAGGTATCTGCACCGCTTGAATGTCATATATTTGAAATCAAATGCGCTTTGCCAGCTTCTCGCTGTACTGTGCGCGGAATTCAGCAAAGGTTCCCTGATCCAATGCCTCTCGAATCTTAACCATGAGATTGTTATAGAACCACAGGTTATGCTGTACCAGAAGGCGCTGGGACAGCATCTCGCCTGCCTTGAGCAGATGACGCACATACGCACGCGAGAACTTGCGGCAGGTCGGACACTGGCAGCCCTCTTCAATCGGACGGTCATCGGTCTGGTACTTCGCATTATGGATATTCATAATACCATCCCAGGTAAACAGATGACCATGACGTGCATTGCGGGTGGGCATGACGCAGTCGAAGAAGTCAATGCCGCGTGCAACGCCCTCAATGATATTGGACGGTGTACCAACGCCCATCAGGTAGCGCGGCTTATGCTCAGGCGCATGCGGCAGAACAACGTCCAGAATATGATACATCACATCCGTACTCTCACCGACTGCCAAACCACCAATTGCATATCCGGGTAAATCCAGCTTTGCGATCTCCTCCATGTGTGCAACGCGCAGGTCATCATAGGTGCCGCCCTGGTTGATACCAAACAGCAGCTGATGAGGATTGACGGTATCCGGCAGGCTGTTCAATCGTGCCATCTCCTCTTTGCAGCGTACCAGCCAACGCGTGGTACGAGCACAGGAGTCCTTTACATACTCATAAGGCGCCGGATTCTCAATGCACTCATCAAATGCCATCGCGATATCCGAACCCAGGTTAGACTGGATTCGCATGCTCTCTTCCGGACCCATAAAGATCTTTCTGCCGTCTACATGCGAGTTGAAGGTCACGCCTTCCTCTCGGATCTTGCGCAGCGAAGCCAGCGAGAATACCTGGAATCCACCCGAGTCGGTCAGCATGGGACCGTCCCAGCGCATGAACTTATGCAAGCCGCCCATCTGCTTTACAATCGCGTCGCCCGGACGCACGTGCAGATGATAGGTATTGGACAGCTCTACCTGACAACCGAGTTCCTTCAGGTCGAATGCGTCAACCGCACCCTTGATCGCTCCAGCCGTTCCGACATTCATAAATACAGGGGTCTGTACCAGGCCGTGTGCGGTCTGAAACGCACCACGTCGTGCCTTACCCTCGGTTTTCTTTAACTCAAATGCTCCAATTTCCATTGTGTCACCTCTTGATTTGAAACTCTCTTACAAAAACAGCGTGCTATCGCCAAACGAGAAGAAGCGATACTCCTGTTCTACCGCAGTCTTATACATATCCAGCACCCGCTCGCGTCCGGCAAATGCCGAAATCAACATCATAAGCGTACTCTCGGGCAAATGGAAGTTGGTCACCAGATGATCGATGCACTTAAAGCGATAGCCCGGATAGATGAAAATATCCGTCCAGCCAGACTGCGCACGTACCGTGCCGTCTTCCGCTGC
The DNA here is from genome assembly GCF_900167005.1 of Butyricicoccus pullicaecorum DSM 23266. Taxonomy (GTDB): domain Bacteria; phylum Bacillota; class Clostridia; order Oscillospirales; family Butyricicoccaceae; genus Butyricicoccus; species Butyricicoccus pullicaecorum. Next base: position 233,409 of record NZ_FUXW01000002.1, on the reverse strand, counting down.
AATGGTCTCCAGCGTGCGGCATGCGGTTGTGCCAACTGCAAATACATCATGTCCCTGCGCGTGTGTCTCGTTAATAATACGTGCTGTCTCCTCATCCATGGTATAGAACTCAGAGTGCATGATATGATCGGTAATCTCTTCCTCCTTAACCGGACGGAAGGTTCCCAAACCAACATGCAAAGTCACAAACGCGGTCTTTACACCCTTAGCACGAATTTCATCCAGCAGTTCCGGGGTAAAATGCAGTCCCGCAGTCGGTGCTGCTGCCGAGCCCGGTGTCTTGGAGTAAACGGTCTGGTAGCGCTCCGGGTCATCCAGCTTTTCCTTTATGTAGGGAGGCAGCGGCATGGTACCCAGCTGCTCAAGCAGTTCAAGGAAGACACCCTCATACTGGAAGCGAATCATACGGTTGCCATCCTTGGGATTGACCGACTCAACCACACCGGTCAGCAGTCCGTCACCGAACGACAGCTTGACACCCTCTCGGGTCTTCTTGCCCGGTCGGGTCAGGCATTCCCACACACCGTCACCATGATCGGTCAGCAGAACGACTTCGATCGGTGTGGTGCGTCCTTCGGCCTGTCCCATCAGGCGTGCCGGAATGACGCGCGAGTTATTCATAACCAAGCAGTCACCCGGCTTTAAATATTCAATCAGATCGTGGAAATGTCTGTGCGACAGTTCTCCCGTCTTGCGGTCCATGACCAGCATACGCGATGCGTCGCGCTGCTCCATCGGATGCTGTGCGATCAATCGCTCGGGTAAGTCAAAATAAAAATCACTCTTCTTCATAGTAAATCGGGCGGTTTCGCCCTGGTTCCTCCTTCGCTGTTTGTTCCCGCTCTATCTCAAACCTCACTTTACCGTAACGCCGGTAAAGTAGAACTGTAAAATCTGATCGTAGGTATATCCCTGCTCAGCCATTGCCTTCGCGCCGTACTGGCTCATACCAACGCCATGTCCCCAACCGGTTCCACTGAATGTATAGCTTGCTCCGGTCGCTGCCGGGTCTGCTGTATTTATGGTTGTCTGACTGCCAGATGTGGTCGTCGTAATGGTCTGGGTGCCTGTTCCGGTCAGTGCAGTCTTGCCGTTTGCCGAACCAATCGCAGACACCGTGCCATTTTCCGACACTGCATACAAACTGCCATCGGTTGCCAGGGTACCGTTTATGTACAGTCCGCTCGCCGCAGAATTGCTCGTAACTGCCTGCGTGGAACCCAGACCGTTCACCGTATAGCGAATGCTGTTGAGTCCCAATGCGGTACGGCATTTATCCTTGGACAGCACGACCTGCTTCCCGCTCGTATCGGTGATGGTCAGTTCATTGACATTGCCCACCGCAGTACGCTTTGTTACTTGAACCGACTGTATCGTACCAATCAAATATCCCGCGCTTTGCAGCTTGGACTGCAGCTCAGCCGCAGTCAGGGTCACGCTCCACACGCCATTCGATGCCGCAGCCGTATTTTCATACGGGTCAACCTTGCCGGTCAGGTATGCATAATTACCGCCCCAGACGTTGACCGAAGACTCGGTCGCTCCGCCGTCCGACGAGAAGAAACATCCCACGACCTTCTTGTCGTTCTCATAAATATACTTTCCCTGCGTCTCATCAACTGCCGCGTCTGAATTTGCGGTTGCGCTATTCGCTCCCTTATATACCTGACAATGAGTGCCGTTGCAGACGTCAAATCCCTGGCTCTTATGGCGATCCATCTGTCCGTCCGCATACGACCGCGCACAGACAGCCTGCGCTTTGAGCGCTTCCTTAGGCCAGCTGGCCGACATCTCATACGGAATAACGCCCTTGATATAGTCCTCCAAACCGACATAGTTCACCACTGTCACAGCGTTGCCCGTTCGGGTATATACAAAGTCGCCGCGATACTTATACTTGTTAAACCAAGTCAGTGTTCCGCGCGGCGAAATGGCAAGTGTCGTCCCGCTCGTCTGATAGAGCACCTGTCCGGAATCGGTATCCAGTACAGCCAAACCAGTTCCCTGCGGCTTGATCGTCAGTCGGGTCTGGCTCACACTGATCGCCGCCGAAAACGATGTACCGTTCATGGTGCCGATGTCATATCCCGTACCGTCAACATTTTGAAGCTGCGGTGCGGCCATCGCCGTCGTATCATACGCCAGTCCCACACGTACAATCGTCTGACTCTGCACAGTGGATACCGCCGCCGAAGCCGGTGTGCACAGCAGCACGCCCGCAAGCAAAAATGCTGCAAATCGACGTCTCATACGAACTGCCTCCTTTTTTCATGAATCTCGTCTTGACAAACCGCATCCTGTGCAATAGAATAAAGGCATATTATACTTTACCTAAATAAAGAAATTTCCTTCAGATAGAGGCGCGGTGTTCATCAGTATCGTCTGGGAGGGGCCGTAACCCCGGTGACCATACGAAAAAGGGACCATCGCCGAAGGTCAGCCTGCGTTACGGCACGGTCGTCCTGGATGCCGCGGAGAATATCCCGTCGTCTGTCACTGCATAGAACGATTCGCGCTGTGCCGGTGGAGTGCTGTCTTGGTTTAGTTAGGACAATGATCCTGTCTTTCCATTATAGTGAGTCTATACCGGTTTTTCAACCGGTTTTTTTCGTATCTGTCGGAGATTTCAAGTGAACGGTTAAGATACAGGAGGATCTTGTAATCATGAAGCAGTATCAGGTAGGCATTGTGGGCGCAACCGGCATGGTCGGTCAGCGTTTCTCTCTCCTTTTGGAAAATCATCCCTGGTTCCACGTCGTAGCTCTCGCAGCTTCCGGCCGCAACAAGGGCAAGACCTATGCAGAGGCCGTTGAGGGTCGCTGGAAGATGACCCGTCCCATCCCCGAGTCCATGAAGGATATGGTTCTTCTGGATGCAACCGAGGACGCAGAGCTTCTCGCTTCCAAGGTCGATTTCATCTTCTGTGCCGTTGATATGAAGAAGGATGAGATCCGTGCACTGGAAGAGCGCTATGCAAAGCTCGAGTGCCCGGTTATCTCCAACAACAGCGCAAACCGCCTGACTCCCGACGTTCCCATGATTATCCCCGAGATCAACGCAGACCACGCCAAGATCATCGAGGCACAGAGAAAGCGTCTGGGCACCAAGCGCGGCTTTATCGCAGTTAAGTCTAACTGCTCCATTCAGAGCTACGTTCCCGCACTGTCGGCCATCTGGGATCTGGGCGTAGAGGAAGTCGCTGTCTGCACCTACCAGGCAATCTCCGGCGCCGGCAAGACCTTCGACACCTGGCCGGAAATGATCGACAACGTCATCCCCTACATCGGCGGCGAGGAAGAAAAGTCCGAGGTTGAGCCGATGAAGGTTTGGGGTCACATCGAGGGCGACCACATTGAGCCCGCAGTTTCTCCCAAGATCACCGCACAGTGCCTGCGCGTACCGGTTGCCGATGGTCACATGGCTGCTGTCTTCGTAAAGCTCAAGAACAAGGCTTCTAAGGAAGAGATCATTGCCAAGTGGCGTGCATTCTCCGGCCGTGCACAGGAGCTCAAGCTGCCTTCTGCTCCCGAGCACTTCCTGACCTACTTTGAAGAGGACAATCGTCCCCAGACCAAGCTCGACCGCGATCTTGAAGGCGGCATGGGCGTTTCGGTTGGCCGTCTGCGTGAGGATTCCGTATTCGATTACAAGTTTGTCAGCCTGTCGCACAATACCCTGCGCGGCGCAGCAGGTGGTGCGGTTCTGATGGCTGAGCTGCTGTGCGCCGAGGGTTATCTGGACTAATCGGCAAGGAGGAAACAAGTTTACTATGAAAAAGCCTGTATTTACCGGTGCCGCTGTTGCTATCGTCACCCCGTTTACCGCTTCCGGCGATGTAAACTATGACGAATTCAAGAAGATCATCGATCATCAGATCGAGCATGGTACCGATGCAATCGTCATTGTCGGTACCACCGGCGAGTCCTCTGCCATGACCCTCAAGGAGCATGCAGAGGTTGTCGACTTCGGCTGCTCTTACATTGCAGGCCGCGTTCCGGTTGTTGCCGGTGCCGGCTCCAACGACACCGCAGCTGCCATCGAGCTGACCCGTGAGGCTGCGGCTTCCGGTGCAGACGCCGTTCTGTCGGTCACCCCGTACTACAACAAGACCACCCAGCGCGGTCTGATCGCACACTTTGAGGCAATCGCAGATTGCAGCGACTGCCCGGTTATTCTGTACAACGTACCCAGCCGTACCGGCCTGAGCATTGCAGCTGAAACCTACGCTGCACTGTCCAAGCATCCTAACATCAACGGTGCAAAGGAAGCAAGCGGCAATTTCTCCCTGCTGGCTGAAGCAATGCATCTGTGCGGTGACGAAATGAACTTCTGGTCGGGCAACGATGATCAGATCGTTCCTCTGATGGCAATGGGCGGCAAGGGCGTTATCTCGGTTCTGTCCAACGTCGCACCGGCTGAGACCCACAAGCTCACCCAGCTGTGCTTCGAGGGCAAATACGAAGAGGCGCGCCGTATGCAGCTCGATTATCTGCCCCTCATCAATGCACTGTTCTGCGAAGTCAACCCGATTCCGGTCAAGAAGGCCATGGAGATTCTGGGCTGGAAGGTTGGCGACCTGCGTCTGCCGCTCGTTGGCGTAACCGAGGAACACGAAGCGCTGCTGCGTCGTGAGCTCGAGCGCATGGGCTGCAAGATCTGAGGTGTATCCCATGCCTAAAATTGTTCTTTCCGGCTGTAATGGCCGTATGGGCCGCGCGATTACCGATATCTGTGCGGCAAAGTCCGACATGCAGATCGTAGCTGGCTTCGATCTCAATGCGGTTTCTCTGTCCGATTACCCGGTCTTTTCCCATCCGGCAGAGTTTACCGGTGACTGCGATGTTATCATCGACTTTTCCAACGCAGCACTGACCGAAGAGCTGCTGGCGTTCTGCCTGTCTCGCCATGTTCCGGTCGTAATCTGCACCACCGGTCACTCGCCCGAGCAGCTCGCTCAGATTCAGGCAGCTTCCGAGCAGATTCCAGTCTTCCGTTCGGGCAATATGTCCATTGGCATTAATCTGCTGATGGATCTGCTGAGAAAGTGTGCGTCCGTTCTCGGTGAGGATTACAACGTTGAGATTGTGGAAGCGCATCACAACCAGAAGCTTGACGCGCCCAGCGGTACCGCGCTGATGCTGGCCGATGCTGTTTCCGAGGCGCTGCCCTATGATGCCGAGTATGTCTACGATCGTCACGAACGCCGCGAAAAGCGTCCGGCGCATGAGATTGGCATTCATTCCATCCGCGGCGGCACCATCGTTGGTGAGCACAGTGTTATGTTCTGTGGCCGTGATGAAGTAATCGAAATTAAGCACTCTGCGCTCTCGCGTGAAGTCTTCGCTGTCGGTGCAGTCAACGCTGCCGCTTTTCTGGCAAAGCAGACGACACCCGGACTCTACAACATGAGTCACGTCATTGCAGCACAGTAACCGGTTCTTTCCAAACCAAATAAAGTTTCAAAGATCCGGAGCCTGTCTCCGGATCTTTCTCTTTCTTCATCTGGCATGCTCTGCCGTAATTTTTTACAAAGTTTTCATAGACGCTGTTTGATTTTCATGGTATAATCACCATAAATCTATTTATTAACCCTATATTTCATCTTTGGGAGGTTTCTTTTTTCCATGGACAGTAGTCACATACCCCTGGTCATAGCCATCGTCATTCTCATTGTTGGCTCAGCCTACTTTTCAGCCACTGAGACCGCGTTCTCATCCCTTAACCGTATCCGCATGAAAAACATGGCAGCTGATGGCAACAAGCGTGCTCAGCTCGCGTTGGATATGGCAGATCAATACGATCGTCTGCTCTCGACCATTCTGATCGGCAACAACATCGTAAACATCTGCTCGACCTCCATCGCCACCGTTCTTTTCATCGCATGGTTCGGCTCGAGCACCGGTCCGACGCTCTCTACCGTTGTCATGACCGTTCTGGTTCTGATCTTCGGTGAGATTTCTCCGAAAAGTCTGGCTAAGGAATCTCCCGAAAAGTTCGCGATGTTCTCTGCCCCCATCCTGCGCATCTTCCTCACTATTCTCGCACCGCTCAATTTCCTGTTCGGTCAGTGGAAAAAACTGCTTTCTCACATTTTCCCCACCGAAGCGGAAACCAGCATCACCGAGGATGAGCTGCTGACGATCGTGGATGAAGCGACAAACGACGGCACGTTCGACGAGCAGGAAAGTGACCTGATTCGCTCGGCAATCGAATTTAACGATCTGGACGTCATCGATGTGTTTACGCCCCGTGTATCGGTCTGCGGCATCGAGGACACCGCTACAACCGAGGAAATTATCGAAGTGTTCCGCGACACCGGATTCTCTCGTCTGCCGGTTTATCAGGACAACATTGATCACATTGTCGGTATCCTGCACGAGAAGGATTTCTACAATCATGTGATTGCTGAGCACAAGCCGCTCTCGTCTGTCCTTCAGCCCCCGCTCTATATTGCACCTTCCCTTCAGATTTCCGATCTGCTCCGTCTCTTCCAGCAGAGTCAGACCCACCTGGCAATCATCACCGATGAGTACGGCGGTACGGCCGGCATCGTAACGATGGAAGATATCTTGGAAGAGCTGGTCGGCGAAATCTGGGATGAACACGATACGGTAGAACCCGAGATCGAACAGCTCTCGGAAACTTCCTACCGGGTACGCGGTGAGACCCGTTTGTCCAAGCTCTTCGACGAGCTTGACCTGGATACACCAGAAACCGACCTGACAACGGTCAACGGTTGGCTGATGTCTCAGCTGAGCTCGATCTATGACAAGGAAGTCTTTGTGTTCAACGGTCTGAGATTCACGATCGAACAGACCAACGGTCGTTATATCTCGTTTATTCTGGTTGAACGCATCTGTCCCGAACCGATTGATTCAGCAAAGGACAGCGCATCTTAAAACGCATACAAAAACGCCCCGACAAATATCGTCGGGGCGTTTTTTCGTTTACTTGAGCAGTGCAAAGACAACGCTGTCAATTAGTTGATCATTCTTGCAGACGCGATTGCAGAAGTATCCCTCTCGCTGGAAATGATCTTTTTCCAGCACGCGGATTGATGCCGGGTTATTGGTGAGCACCTCGGCTTCAATACGCACCAAATCGGTTTCACGGAACGCCCGCTCGCACAGGTCAGCAACTGCACGGGTGGCAATGCCGCGATTCCAATAGGACTCTCCCAGCCAATAGCCCAATTCGCCATTTTTACTGTACACATCGTCTCCAAACGTCAGCGTAATGCCGCCCGCAATCTTACCGTCCACCTCGATTGCACGCACCCAGGCTCGGTCGCAGTGGGTACGCAATGCGCCGTTGATAAAGAACTGTGCATCCTCCTCGGTATACGGATGCGGAAATACATTGCGCAGGTGCTCTGCTACCTTCTCGTTGTTGGCCTGCTCTGCCAATGCCGCAGCGTCTTCCGGTCTCCATGTACGAATCTGAATCTCCATCTTACATTCCCTTTCTCCATCAAATGGTATTGGTTTGTGGGATAAGGGATATAAAAAAGCCCTCGTCCCTGACTACGTGCAAGGACGAGAGCGAAATCGCTTCGTGTTACCACCTTCACTTTATCCGCACCTCACGATGCGAACCTCTGCGGGTACGGAACGGACAGACTGCCGCTCGATATCCAGGCGCTGTAATGGGCGCACCCATCGCATCCTATTGCGTGATCATCCCACGCAGGTCGGTACGCGGCTCCAAGGCCATTTTCCAGACGCGCTTCCAGTCCCCGTCACACCACACCGGGGCTCTCTGTGCTTTCGGTCACGCTGTACTTTCCTTTTCATCGCCTTTACGCTATGAATCTGTTTCACTATGAGGTCAGTATAACACCCGTTTTCCGGTTTGTCAACCGATTTTCGGTTACACGCCCTGCCCCTCAAACGATGGAATAAAGCTCTCGCTGATCGACTCTTTATCCTGCAAAAATCCGGCAAGTCCCAGCTCAGAAAACAACGTGACTGCCTGTTCGTATTCCTCGTCGGTAATCTTTCGGTCAAGCTCCGGGTAACGTTCTGCCATACCAAACGGTGTGTACTGACGCATGAGGCTCACCAGAATCCGATCACCAAAGTGCTCGGCCAGATAGCGCAGCACCTGTGCGGTATCTCCCGCCAGTCCCGGCAGCATCAAATGACGGACAATCGTGCCGCGCGTCATCATCCTCGTCTGGTCAAACTGCGGTGCACCAGTCTGGCGTACCATTTCGGCAATGGCTTCCTTGGCAAAATCAGGATAATCAGGCGCACCTGAGTACATTCCGGCATAATAGCTGCTATAATACTTGAAATCGGGTAAATAGATATCGATCAGGCCATCTAACATGCGCAGCGTCTCCACTGTCTCATAGCCGCCGCAATTATAGACGACCGGTATGTGCAGCCCCTGTGCCTGTGCCTGCTGCAAGGCTGCTCGCACCGTGGGTGCATAATGAGACGCGGTAACCAGATTGATGTTATGTGCGCCCTGTGTCTGAAGCTCCAGAAAAATTTCGGTCAAACGCTCCTGCGTCACCGGTTTCCCCTGCGCTTCCCGTCTGCTGATTGTCCGATTCTGGCAGAATACGCACCCCAAAGCACAATGGGTGAAAAAGACCGTACCCGATCCCCGCTCACCAGACAGCGGCGGTTCCTCCCACGCATGCAGTGCCGCACGTCCGACATAAACCACATCAGATGCGCCGCAGAATCCACATGCGCCACTGGTACGGTCGACACCGCAGCCGCGCGGACACAGGGTACAATGACGATATGCATTCGGTTCCATTTACGTTCCCTCTTCCCCGTTGAAATCTGTCTTATCTTACCACACCCCTTCTTTTTTTACAAGGTACGCATAGCTGTCCAATGGTTTCATCTTTCAATCATGCTTTGACGAACACCCGCAAACGTAGTAAAATGAGAAACAGACAGACAACAGGAGGTTCTATTTATGCGATATGTCATCTCTGAATATGCGCACGATGCCTGTCCGCTCTTACGCGACTTTCTTATCTACATGACAACCATTCGCGGCAAGTCGCCCAAGACTGCCTTTGAATATTTTCTGGATTTGCGCCTTTTTCTGCGCTTTATCAAAATCAGCCGTGGGCTTGTATCGCGTGATACCCCGTTTGAAGAAATTTCCATCTTCGACGTGGATGAGTCGCTGCTGAAAACCATCCGCTTGACCGATATTTACGATTTTCTGACCTACATCGGCGAGCAGCGTCCGACTCAGGCCAACAGCCCGGCAACCGATTACGGTCTGTCCCCGATTTCCCGCGCACGCAAGGTATCTTCTCTGCGCTCGTTCTTCCGCTACTTGACCGATAAAGTTCACGTACTGGACTCCAACCCGGCTGGTGGTCTGGAACTGCCCTCCAAACCCAAGGAACTGCCCCGCTATCTCACAACCGATGATTCCATCCATCTACTGCAAAGCATCGAGGGAAAATACGCCGAGCGGGATTACTGCATTCTCACGCTGTTCTTAAACTGTGGTCTGCGTGTGTCCGAGCTGGTCGGACTCAACCTGACCGATGTGCGCGAAGGCACACTGCGTGTACGCGGTAAGGGCAACAAAGAGCGCATGCTCTATCTCAACGAGGCCTGCGAAGAAGCAATCGCACAATATCTTCCCCAGCGCATCATACCGCACGAGGCCGACCGTGACGCCCTGTTCGTCAGCCGTAATCGCAACCGCATCAATGTCCAGACAGTCAAGTGGCTGGTCAAAAAATACATTACGGCTGCCGGTCTTGACCCGACTAAGTATTCCGCGCACAAGCTGCGGCACACGGCCGCGACGCTCATGTATCAGAACGGCGTGGATATCCGTACCTTGCAGAATGTACTCGGTCATGCCCGTGTCGACACCACCATGATCTACACCCACATTGCCGACCAGCATGTGCGGGAAGCTGCCGAGCGCAACCCGCTCGCGCATATGACGCGCAGCAAACAACCTAAAAATGTCGATTCTGACCAAGATTGATCACAAAAAGACGAGCGCATCCCAACTTACGGGTACGCTCGTCTTCTTTTATCCGCGCATGGTCTGTACAGGGTCTAAATGCGCTGCATGGAGTGCTGGTGCAATGCCCGACAGGACACCACAGCCGACCGCAACCCCAAAACAGCCGGTCATCAGTTGTGGGGATGCGCTGACTGCATATCCCGTCCAATGCGAAGCCGCCAGACACAGCCCATGTGCTGCCAGCAGTCCGCAGGCTGCGCCCAGTGCGCAGATCAATGCCGCTTGCAGCACAAACAGCCAAAACACGTCGGTTTGTCTGGCTCCAATCGCACGGTAAATGCCGATTTCCTCACGCATTTCATGTGCTGCCGACAGCATTCCACCCGCGACAGCGCCCAAGGCGACGATCATAGAAATTCCAGCCACCAACAGGAACACCCAGACAGCCTGCTCTGCCAATTTGTCCACCGTTCCCAGATATCCGCTCAGATCCTGCACGCCAATTTTGCTATGCAGTCCCAGCGGCCCCTGTGCAATGGCATTGAGTTGGCGTTCGATAGTCTGTGTATCTCCCGTACAGGACAGCAGCACCTGATCGGCTCCCTGTCCGGCATCGGCCACCACCGCATAAGGCAGATAGATGATCGTCGGCACCGAGCCTCCCGCAATGCCGGACAACATCTGTGTCTGATCCCGAATGATACCCACGATCTCAAAAATCTGCTCCTGTCCGTCGATCGTCAGATACAAGTTTCGCCCAGCAACGTCCACTCTTCCGTAAAGCTGTTCGGCCAGCGTCTGGCTGATAACCGCCCGCCGCACCTGTCCGTTGGCTTCGCCTGCGGTCAGCAATCGACCGGAAAGCAGGTCCACATCCAACACCTGCCCCATATTCTCATCCACGCCAAACAGCAATGCGTCCCCGCTGTGAAAGCCGTTCTGATACCGTCCGGTCTGGTATTTGACCGGCATAGCCGTCTGCACATCAGGGCATGATTCCATCACCGCTTCGGCAAACGCCGGTGTCAGAACCTCCCCTGACTGTGCGTCCTCCAAATAACAGGTCATACCACGCAGGCCGATTGCATGAATGGCCTCGTGCATCTCATCCTGTGCCACATCACCGACTGCACCAATGACCGAGATGGCGCACACGCCGATCGCTACGGTGCAGCCGCACAGCAAGCTGCGCACACCGCCTCGTTTGACCTGTCCAAACGCCAGCCGGATGAGATCACTGCCCCGCATCCGGGTACACCTTCTCTCCATCCTGCAATGGGGTCTGATTATCGCACACAATCCATTCTCCGGCAGATACGCCCGAAGTAACCTGTACGCCCTGGCTGAGCTGGTACCCGGTCTCGATATCCTTTCGATGAATGGTTCCGTCCGGCTCACACACGAACACATACTGCTGGGTACCATCCTGCCGAATGGCCGTATACGGCACGGTAACCGCGTTCTCTATCGTATCGGTGAACAGTTTGACATCCACCGTCGTTCCCGGCATGAGCTCGGCATCCGTATCGGTGATCTGCAAGCTGCACCGCACAACTGCTGACTGGTTACCTCCCGTAATACTGAAAGTCTGCACGGCATAGGGTGCGATTTCAGTCAGACTTGCAGACACGGTATTCCCACTGTCTGCCACCGACGTAATATTCGCTCTCTGTCCAACCTCCAAATCGGTCGCATACAGTTCGGGCACCTTGGCTTCGACGCTCAAATCGGAAAAATCCCCTATGCGCACAGCGGTCACACCTGGCAGTAAGAGATCTCCCTCCTCGGGCAGCTGAGCGACCGTGCCATCCATCGACGCACGCACGATGGTTCCGTTCTGTGCAGCCTGCTCGGGTGACGCATTGGCCGTCTCCTCGAAAAAAGCGGTTGCTGCCTGCTGCACTTCCTCGGAAACCTCCGGATAATATACCTGAATCAGTGGTTGACCGGCCTCCACGGTTTCTCCGAGAGATACATAACAAGTCTCTACCCGCGCCGGTGCATAGACAAACTCCTGGCTTTCCCGTTTTGCGCGCACCGTTCCTTTCACCGACACGGTATTGTAGACATCTTCCTTTGCCGCCTGGGTCACCGGCACAGTCTCGGGCAAATCCGGTCGAGACAGGGCTGAGACAATCAGCATTCCGATCAAAACACAGGCCGTCAGCACAAGCACCCAGCGATAACGCCTGTCACGCATACACATCATTCCCTCCGCAAACATTCTCGCTGACAGTTTGCGGCAGAACACCGTTTTTTATACAGCAAAACACCCGCAAGCCGGTCTGGCCTACGGGTGCAAAACGGTTCGGATTATAAGACTGCTTGCAGTGCCTGCTGCACAGTCTTAACCTTGACGACATTCATATGTTCCGGAACCTCACCGACATCCTGGTCGGGCACAATGCAGGTGTGGAAACCCAGTCGATAGGCTTCCCAGATGCGCTGGGACGCACAGCTGACCGCACGCAGTTCACCGGTCAAACCGACTTCTCCAAAGCTCATAACGCCCTCGGGCAGCGGTTTATCCCGGAAACTGGACGTGATTGCAAGCACCATTGGCAGATCGGCTGCCGGTTCGTCCAGTCTCATGCCGCCAACGACGTTGACATACGCATCACTGCCCGACAAAAACAGTCCGGCTCGCTTTTCCAGAATGGCAAGCAGCAGCACCATACGGTTATAGTCCACACCCGCTGCCGTGCGGCGCGGCACGCCGAACTGGGTCTTGGCAACCAGTGCCTGCACCTCGGCCAGCAGCGGTCGGCTGCCCTCCATGACACAGGCAATGCAGTTGCCCGACGCACCGGTCGGATGACCGGCCAGCATGGCAGCTGACGGGTTCTGCACCTCAAGCAAGCCGCGGTCGCTCATCTCAAAGACACCAATCTCATTGGTGGAGCCGAAACGGTTCTTTGCCGCACGCAGGCAACGGAACGGGCCGGTCTGCTCGCCCTCAAAATACAGCACGCAGTCTACCATGTGTTCCAGAATTTTCGGGCCTGCAAGGGTACCCTCCTTATTGACGTGTCCGACGATAAAGATGGTCACACTGTGCCGCTTGGCATACTGCATGAGGCTCATGGCACACTCTTTGATCTGGGTCGTGCCGCCCGGTGCCGCGGTTAAATCGCGACGGTACACGGTCTGGATCGAGTCGATGATGAGAATATCCGGCTCAAGCAGGTCGGTCTCGTGGATGATTTCATCCATATCGGTTTCGGCCAAAATAAACAGATTGGACGCGCGAATGCCCAGTCTGCTGGCGCGCAGTTTGATCTGCCGCAGCGATTCCTCGCCCGACACATACAGCACTTTGGCTGCGCGGCACATTTCCTGACACATCTGCAAGAGCAGGGTGGATTTGCCGATACCCGGCTCACCGCCAACCAGAACAAACGAACCGTGCACGGCGCCGCCGCCCAGCACACGGTCCAACTCTCCGATACCCGACTGGAAGCGGGATTCGGTCGCAGAGTCGATATCCGACAGCAAGGTCGGCTTATTCTGTCCCGTCCCCCGATGGTCAGCTGCCAGGACACCGCGGGTCGCGGTCTCGGGCTTGACTTTATATTCACTCAGTGTATTCCATGCACCGCACGACGGGCACTTACCGTACCACTTGGGACTCTCATAGCCGCAATCGCTGCACAGAAAAATGGTCTTTTGTTTCATGTACTTCCTCCAACTTGGGGTGTTATGCCTGCAAATATCCTGCCACGATACAGGTCGCAAGCTGCGTCTGGTATCCGTCCTCGCACAGCTTTTGCTCTTCCTCGGGATTGGACAGAAAGCCGCACTCGACAATGAGTGCCGGACAGGTCAAATGCCGCATGAGGTAAATGGTGTCACCCGCAGGCTTGGCAACACGGGTATTTCCGTTCTGAATACCGTCTTTGAGTGCGGTCTGGATGGCTTCTGCCAGCACTTTGCTGTCCGGGTCTGCCGCACCGTAAAACACCTGTGCACCAAAATATCGAGACTGCTCAAATTTATTGAGATGGATGCTGACAAAGATCGGATGCGCAGTCTGTTCGCAAATACGGGCACGAGCACGGATATCCGCCGCTTTATTTTCCCGCACGCTTCGCCCGGCCTCATAGTCGAGTGCCTGATCGTCCGGACGCGTCAGCACGCTGGGCTGGCCAAAGAATCCGGCTAGGTCGCGCACCTTATATGTGATTGACAGGTTGATCTGCTGTTCAGTCACGCCATTCGGACTGACCGCGCCCCCGTCAAATCCACCGTGTCCGGCGTCCAGCACCAGGGTTGGAATCTCCCTTTGGGCAGAAAATACGTCCAGCCGTCCACCCGCATGCAATTGATCCAAAATCAGCAGACCAACCAGTCCCAGCGCAATATAATAAAACCAGCGCCGCCTGAAGTGCTGCAAAATTCGCTGTTTCATGTTCTCCGCCTCCCCTGTCGTCAGGGTATGTGGCAAAAGATCACGATATGATTATTATAACAGACCGGTTCCAGAATGGAAAGTCTCTCACGCTTTGTCGAATTTTGTCGAACGAATTGATTTGCCGTGTAAAATCATCCATGTTATAATAAAATTGTTCTAAAACAGGGGTTTTCTTCCAAGATTTTTCCCTGTTTGTGGATATCGCAGGTTTGCGATTTGGGTAAAAGGCGTCCCCGTCGGTCTTCGCACCGTCGGGGACGTTCTTTTTTCTGTCATTTACACTTTCCCGCCTCCCGTGGTATCATATTGCTATCCTTATTTTACCCTCAGGAGTACACAAAATGGAAATCAAGATTAAATATTTTACCGATGCCATCGAGCGTCTGCGCTACATTGATGGCAAATCCGACTGGATTGATCTGCGTGCGGCGCAGGAAGTCACACTCAAGGCCGGAGAGTTCGCGCTCATCCCGCTCGGCATTGCCATGCAGCTGCCTGCCGGATACGAAGCGCATGTCGTGCCGCGCAGTTCAACCTTCAAAAATTTCGGCATTATCCAGACAAACAGCATGGGAATCATTGATGAAACCTACTGTGGTGATAACGACCAATGGTTTTTCCCGGCCTATGCGCTGCGTGACACGGTCATTCACGTCGGCGACCGTATCTGCCAGTTCCGCATTATGGAGCACCAGCCCGCAATCACCTTCCTCGAGTCCGACACGCTGGGCAACCCTGATCGCGGCGGTCACGGCAGCACCGGCAAAGCCTGAGCTGTCTGTCACACTTTGCGCTGCACGCGCTTATACTGCGGTATAAGGAGTGTGATCCGCGCTATGAACTGTCTGCGATATCTCATCGGGATGCTCTGTCTCGGGGTCGGTATTGGAATCATTCTCGGCGGACTGATCCCGGCTCTCTTCGTTCTCTTCCTCTGTGCCGTCGGTCTCATCGCGTGCGGTATCATACTGCTGGCTCGATAAAAGGAGGCTCATTTCCATGAAAGTCGTGATCTGGAAAAGTCCGCGCTGTCTATGCGGTGTACTGCGCAGAATGTTCGGCATTCGCAGAGGTGATTAAGCTCATCCAACCAATCACAGATTCTTCCTCAATCTGCGCTGTCATTTGACGCGGCCTCACGGCCGCGTTTTTTTATTGCCTCGCTTCATATTGCCGGCTCTGCCACATATACATAGAGCAGAAGCAGCAAAAAGGAGGAAACTGACATGGAACCAATCCGCACCGATCTGCAATACTTCGAACCCACCCACACCATTCATACATCGTTCACCGAGCGTACTGACGCCATCGTCCCCGACGCGGAACCTGACATCGGACGCATCCTCTGCGCTTACGCCTCGGTCAGTGTGAAGGACGAGCTGCCGCAGAATGACCGCATCCTGCTTTCCGGTACGGTGAACACCGTCGTACTCTTCCGCCCCGACGGGCAGGATACCATCCGCTTTCTGCAAATCCCGCTGAGCTTTGCGCACATCGAGGAAACACCGGGCATTCTGCCCGAAAGTCCCTGCTTTGTGCGCTGTCAGGTCGCTGATGTGTCGGCCTCTGCGGTCAACTCCCGCAAGGTCAGCGTGACCGCAACTCTTTCTCTTGAAGTGGAGGTCTTCGCCGAAAGCGGGGTCTCTCTGACCGAAGAGATCGATACCGAAGGGGACGATGCACTCGAGGTTTTATACGGCTCTCAGACCATCCCGCTGCTGCGGCACGCCGACGTGCGTGACTATACCGTGCTGGACGATGTAGAGCTCGCTGGTGCGCAGGGGCTGCGCCTGATCAGTGCGCGCGGAACGCTGCGTCCGGTTTCCTGTCAATCGGGTGAAAGTCAGGTAACACTGTCTGGTGAGGCCGTGCTCTCGCTCCTGCTGCTCGACGACACCGGTGCCATTCAGCCCATGTCTCAGGTCATCCCCTACACACAGGTACTCGATGCGCCCGGACTGCATGCATCCCTGCCCACCTCTGCGCGTTTATCGCTGCGCAATCTGGACTGTATGCTGCGCGAGGATGGCGTTCTGTCTGTTGGATTGGGTGTCCGTGCGCTGCTCTTGCAGCAAGGTGAAGAAAACATTCAAACGGTACGAGACCTCTATCACCTGCACCGCATCTTGAACTTCGACACGCGAGATGTTTCGCTCTGCGCCTACCACACCGACACGCCCTTTGTGCTGGAATCCTCGGCCATGCTTCCGATCGTCCGACCGGCCAGCGAAATCCTGATGGCGGACGGCATCTGTCTATCGCTCGACACCAAATCGGCATCCCCGGAAGCCAGGGTGCAGGTCTCTCTGCTATATCGTGACCCTGCGGGCGCTCTCTGCGCTGAACAGCAAATCGTATCTGCCCCGCTGCCCAATCTGACCCTTCCTGACGGGGCGCGTCCCTGTGATCTCTCTGCCCGCGTATCGGCATCTCCGGGCAGTGATGGCAACGTCCCGCTGCGTATCACGGTCAGCGGCGATCTGATCACACAGTCTCAGGTCCCGGTGCGTGACATCACAGCACTCTCTGCCGATACGCCCCGTCCGCCGCTGGAACCAGCCGGTACAACGCTCATTTTGCGATACATTCACACCGCTGTTCCGCTCTGGGAGATCGGCAAACAATACGCATCCACCGCCCAGGCCATCCGGCAGGCAAACGCGCTGCCCGACGGCACGGATACCGTCGCAGACACCATGCTGCTTATCCCAGTCTATGCGCAGTGACCGAGGAGGGAAAACACAAATGGAAAACAAAGGTCTTTACGAACAGATCGGCACCCGCACAGGCGGTGATATCTACATTGGTGTCGTCGGCCCGGTTCGCACGGGTAAATCCACCTTCATCAAGCGTTTTATGGAATGTATGGTCATTCCGCAAATCGACAATGTATACCAGCGCGAGCGGGCGAAAGATGAACTGCCGCAATCGGGTTCGGGCCGCACGATCATGACCGCAGAGCCCAAGTTCGTTCCCGAACAGGCTGCCGAAATCACACTGGCACCGGGCAGTACCTGCCGGGTACGTCTGGTGGATTGTGTCGGCTACTTAGTTGACGGTGCACTTGGCAGCATGGAAGAGGATGCCCCGCGCATGGTGTCAACCCCCTGGCGTGACACACCCATGTCTATGGCCGAAGCCGCTGAGATCGGCACCAAAAAAGTCATCGAAGATCACTCCACCATCGGTCTTGTCATCACGACCGACGGTTCGTTCTCCGATCTTCCCCGCGAAAGCTATGCCGCGGTCGAAGGCCGTGTCATTCAGGAACTGCAATCCATTGGCAAGCCCTTTCTGACATTGGTCAACTCGGTCGACCCACACAGTGCAGCCGCCCAGCAAGTCGTCCAGCATTTACAGGAGACCTACGGCGTGTCTGCCGTTCCGGTCAACTGCGCTTCGCTTGGAGAATCCGACCTGCGCACCATTCTGACCGAAGTGCTCTATGAATTCCCCATCCAGCAAATCGCCGTCGCGCTGCCCCGATTCGTCAGCATCCTGAGCGCCAATCATCCGGTGCAGTCCAGCGTCTATGACAGTCTGCGACAGGCAGGCAGTGCTGCGCATACCATGCGCGACCTGCAAGCAATGGCACAGGCACTCTGTGAAAATGAGTGGATTGACGATGCACGCATCGCAAACATGGACTTAGGCACAGGATGTGCGCGTCTGGTCGCCGATGTCCCAAACCGTGTCTTCTACCAAATCGTCACCGAACAGACCGGCATCCAGATGAAGGACGAAGCCGACCTCATCCCCGTCCTCACCCGACTGTCTGCCACCGCCAAAGAATACGAGCGCATTGCCGGTGCGCTTGAACAGGCCCAGGCAACCGGATACGGTGTCGTCATGCCGCGTCTGGAAGATCTGTCTCTTGCACCTCCCGAAATCATTCGTCAAGGTGGCCGGTACGGAGTCAAACTCTGCGCTTCCGCTGCCTCCATCCATCTGATGAAAGCCGAAATCAAGGCATCGGTTACTCCTATCGTTGGCACCGAAAAACAGTCCGAGGAGCTGCTCAGTTACCTGCTTGGAGAATTCGAAGGCGCTCCCGAAAAAATCTGGGATACCAATATTTTTGGTAAGCCGTTGTCCGAACTAGTCGGCGAAGAACTGTCCGGCAAACTCTCCCGTATGCCCGAAGATGCACGCGAGAAATTCCGCGAAACCCTGGAACGCATCATCAACGAGAGTACCGGCGGTCTGATCTGTATTTTGTTGTAAGTACATTTATTGCATACTGGATAAATCGTTCACGTATATGCTCTCTTCCCTAGCAATGGACATTCCATGCGGATACTTGATTTTTGGTTCCCATCAGGGTATGATAAATACATTCTAGTACCCGACCCAAGGGAAAAGGGAGCGTTTCTTCTATGCGCAAGCAAGTTTTTATCATCAATGGTCAGGGCGGTGTCGGTAAGGATACCATCTGCAACTGTGCCGCCCAATATTTTCGTGTCCGTAATGTCTCGTCTATCACCCCCATCGTTGAAATCGCTCGATTCGCCGGTTGGGATGGTCAAAAAACACTGGCCGCACGCCGGCTCTTATCTCAGCTCAAACAAGCTTTCACCGAATTTAACGATCTATCCTTCACCTACTGTCTCAAAGCTTATCAGGATTTTCTGGGCAGTGATGATGAGATTCTATTTTTACATGTGCGCGAGCCGGAAGAAATTGAACGACTCAAAACTGCCATTGGCCCAGATTGCCGCACGCTGCTCGTACGCCGCTCCGGTCTTTCCGCACGGCATTACGGCAATCGCTCGGATGATGAGGTCGAATCCTACCCCTATGATCTCTATTTTGACAACCATCCCCCGCTCGATACCCTCCCGGAACGCGTCAGAAATTTTTTTGAAAAACTTTGAGTTTTCCTGTTGACATTCCTTGTCACCCATGGTATTATATACAAGCTGAGTTCAGCAAGTAACAACGCAGCAAGTAAATATCCGGGTGTAGCGCAGCTGGTAGCGTGCTTGACTGGGGGTCAAGAGGCCGCAGGTTCAAGTCCTGTCACTCGGACCAAAGAAAAACCGCTTATAGATCTTCAAAAGAGATCGATTAAGCGGTTTCTTTGTATTTTATCGCCTTTTACACTTGAATTTTGTTCAAAGTGCATTTTCGGGATTTTCTTGGATTTTTGGCGATTTTTCGGGATTGTTTGGTGTCAATTTGATGTCAGCTTTTTTTAGAACTCTGTGAGGTAAGATTGTGGACAAAGATACTTCCATCATTTTTAATTTTTTTAAATCTGATTGCACATCAGAGTTCTGTCGACATTTTTCTATCGCAGAAAAAGATTTAACCGCTACTCTCGATAAATACCAAAGCGCCCACGATATTTCAGATATAATCAATGAATTGGAAATCAACTTGGAAACTCCAATTGATAACGTCAAAGTCACTTGGCATCATCTTACAACAACCATTGACGGTGATCTAGCACCCTTTCAACAGTATGGCTTTTTGTCATTATGCGACTTACTGACTAACGACACTCCTTTGCGGCAATTTCTTGAACAACACCTAATTCACTTTGATATTGCTAAAGCTTCTCTGATCTACAACGGACCTAACAAGCGCTCATTTTCCATTAAATTATATGATATTGATAAATTGCTATCAGACAATTTGGACTTTAGCAATCTAAATACAATTGATTTCAACGCAAATAATCACGAACGTGAGATATATGAGCAAATAAATTATTTATATTCTAGATTGCATGAAGATTCAACGGATTACGGAGGCATAGAGGGATTCTTATGGTGTCCTCCACATCTCAATATTACAGACTACTCTTGCATAGAAACATGCCCCGAATTCTTAAAAGCTGTCCACGATTTAATGCAATATATTGATCCAACACGGGTAGACTTATTAGAGGACTGGACCAAACGAACAAAGTCTGTGCTGTTGGAAGTTGTAACACCTCTTGCTTATACCAAATTAGATGGTGGTGATGATTTTTTACCAAACTTAGCCGATTACTTATCCAATGAATGGGCTAATGCAGATTTTGATTTATATCCAGACCTTTTAGACGAGTTTAAGGCCTCTCTATCTTTGAATTGCTTGCATAATTTCTATCTTTTAGCGACATTCCTCCAAAGACACTACCCAGACGATCGGGTCGCTTGTATCATTAATCGACATTATCATATTCCATGTGAGTCGATTCGTGTAATTTAAGCGTATGTTTCACCATTATAAATATGTGATTAAAAAGCGACTGCCACTCTATATTTCACCTAATATAGCGTAATAAAAATTTTTAGATCGCAAAAATATAACAAATTCACTAAAAAAAAGATTCTTCTATCATCTTTTTTATGAAAAAAATTCTGATATTATATCAGATTCCCTATCAAAAGTCAAGTATAAGATTGACACTCCATAAACCACATGCTATGATAACTTTACAACAAAGTTATCTATTACTCATACCATAAATGAAGGGAGGGATTTTAGCCATGTATGCTGCAACAACTATTTCTCGGCATATCGTTGATTATTGTTCTCGAACAAATCAGCCTATAAGCAACTTAAAATTGCAAAAAGTTTTATATTTTCTTTGGATTGATTATTACAAACAAACCGGAAAATACTTATTTAATGATGTATTTTCGGCGTGGCAGTTTGGTCCCGTTATCCCCGAAGTTTATTATGAGTTTTGTGCTTATGGCGGAATGCCCATTGACTGTCTTTATGATCCACAACAAATAGACCAAGAAGATCAAGAAATCATTTCTTCTATCTTGAAAAAATACCTTCCAATAACCGTAAGTAAATTAGTAAATTTAACACACTTACCTAATCATCCTTGGGATGATATATTCAATACCAAACACTCGCCTCGTGGTACCATTCCTTTTGATTTGATTATCCGGAAGGAGTGTATTGTCTAAAATGGAAGAGGCTAGCGTCCAAACAAAGCAACGCAATCTAGAAAGTTTACTATGCTCTTTATCCGGAGATGTTCTCGATCCCGAAGATACAGAACAGCTGGAACGAATCAGCGGAACTCTTTATCACATTTATCGAGACGGCGAACAAGAGCCTTTTCGTCATTATTACTCTCGCTTTTTCCCTTTATTGCTCGATTTTACCAAAGCTGACAGCCCATATAATTTTGAATATCTTACAAATAATTTAAGCATTCTGGGCAATTACATTTCCGCACATTCCGTTCAATACGACTTATTATTATCCCATTTCTTCAAATTACAAGATCATATAAATTTAGAAATTGCACGAATTCAATTTTCCCAATCCCAGACACAACAAATCCAAGACTTAAATTCAGAATTAACGGCTACAAAGCTCGAGCTAAATCAAGCAAAAGACTCCCTCAAAGTTGCAATAGAACACGCACACGGATTAAAAACTGAAGTGTTGACCGTATTAAGTATCTTTTCTGCAGTAGTTCTTGCATTCATGGGTGGAATGTCATTTAGCAGTAGCGTCCTCGAGAGTATGCAAAATTCTTCTATTTACAAAGTCATTTTTATTGCAACCATTTGTGGTCTTGTTGTGTTTAATACAATATGTGGCCTAATGTACTTTGTATCTAAAATCACAAAGTTAAGCATCCTGACTCAATGCAATGAGCACAATTGCACTTGTGTAAATGATACTTCACAAACAAATTGCTCACCACTTAAGCGTCTAAAGTCTAGACTACCTTATGTGTTTTATTTTAATGTATTTGCATTGATTATACTTAGTTTAGACATAATTGCATGGATCATAAATCTTCACAAAGTAGCATATATAATTCAAAACCTTATATTCCATTTTTAAATGGCCGGAAATTATCCGGCCATTTATTATACTGCCCCTCAGATACACGCTACCACAATTAGGAACTAACCACTAAATTTCTATCCATTGCTCGCGCCAGCTTTTTGACCAATGCCTCGCCGTACTGGTAATCCAGCAGATAACGAATCGTCTGCTCCTCCAGCCCTGCCTTGATCTGGATGGTGTCGATCGCGGTCTGTACATCAGGATCGGTCACCTGCTCAAGCTGCACCGCGATACCCAGCGTCTTGAGAATGCCGCGTGCATACGCCTTTCCGAACACGGCCTGCTTGTCCGCGGTATCAACCTTCACCCGGTCGGCTGCTGTATCGATAAACGCGCACTCACAGATGACCGCCGGGCACGCTGTCTCCCGGATAAACCCAAAATAATCACGGCCTGCGCTATTTGCTTTGGTCTTACAGCCGCGTGAGGTCTGACCAATGGCCTTGACCTCAGCCTCGATATTCTGCGCAAGAATTTTACCCTTACCACCGCCCAGCGTGTGATACACCTCGAAGCCGGTGCCGCCGCCCGCGTTGGTGTGGATGTCCACAGCCAGATCCGGATCGTAGGCGTTGCACTCCTGAATCTCCTCGGTCAGCGGATCGTCCTCATCTTTGATACGGCTCATGCGAACCTGTACGCCGTGGCGCACCAGTTCCGCCTGGCACGCAACCGCAATGCCGAGATTGATGTCGGCCTCATCCAGACCGCCGCCCTGTGCGCCCGGATCGCTGCCGCCGTGACCGACTCCCAGAAAAACCTTTGCCATATATGTACTCCTTTCACCGTGCGTGTCCAATTTGGACACGTTTTATTTTTGCCCATTCTTACCTTGCAGCTGCTCAATGGCCTGCATGATGACATCGGGCACCGGCAGGCCCATAAGTCCAGCATTCTCGATAATCGAGATCGTCTCATTGACAATGTAGGCAATCACGACCGCATCCCGGACAAACGCCGTGCCCAGGACAATGTCCAGCCGCGCAGCCACCAAGACGATGATCAGCGTCATGCCTTTTTTAAGGAGTCCCTGCCAGCAGGCAATGCTGCTCAGGCTACCAGATGCGCTCTTATCCGATGCCTGAAACACGCCCGCGACGATCAGGCCGGACACATAATCGATGGCCATAAAAATGAGCAGCGTCATCATGGCGGCATCCCAGCCGCCAAACGCCTGGCTGATCGCGCCGCCCGCAATCGCTGCACCGCCCATCAGGACGGCTTTTGTGTCTGTCAGATGTACAATCATATTATCCCTCCTGTACTTCCCACTGCCACAGGCCTGCGGTATCCGGGGCCCAGACACACGGCAGCATATCCGACTTACACAGGTAAGTCTTGCCGTTGTAGCTGTAATATGTGCCCTCGTGGCAGTCCATGCCGTAGATCCACGGGACCGGGTCTTCTGCCGTGCCTGCGTGGCTTTGGTCGATCGGGCGATAGACAGCCAGCACGCCCTCGCCGTGCGGCGGCTGTCCCTCCTGCGGCGTGGTGTTGTCCTGCACAACACGGTACAGCGTGCCGCCGTCGTTGATGATCGCATCCTTTTTAAGCGGCTGCGCTTCCTCCAGCACCTGCTCCCAAGTCGGAAACAGGTCGGGCATGGTGAGTGCCTGGGAATCGGTCATCGTGGGCGCGGCCTGCACGGCCATGACACGCGCAAAGGCTGCCAACTGCTGCGGCGCGGTCTGCTGCATCACAGAGGTCATGCTGTCAATATCAGCCTGCTGCTCTCCGCTGGTCGTCTCAAGAGTCTCGACCCGGCGTTCGAGTGCCGGGTCAGTGCCGCCGCCCTGTGTGGGCGGTCGGGTCTGCTTTTTGTCATCATACCAAAGTGCCATTACTGAAAACCTCCTTGGATGGATACGATGTTGCCGTCCTCGCCGCTTTCACCGCGCTCGACGGTGACGCGGAAGTTAAACGCCCAGCCGTTGGTCTGGGTCTTGTTGGTGAACGGGTGATTGCGTCCAGCCTTAACGTCGGCGGTCGCGTCTTCCCATACCGGTTCCGGGTCGTTGCCGTTGTTGGTCAGCTCGATGAGCTGGGTTGCATCGGCCGGAATTTTGCCGGTGATGGCCAGCACGGCGACCGTGATCTGTTCCTCGACTGCTAACGGTTCTTCCAGTGTAATGACCGCCTTATGTACAGCCTTGGTAAAGGTCAGCTCGAGTGTGGACGACTTGCCCGCCGAGTCTGTAGCCACGATCTGCACGGTCTGTGCGCCGTTGAGAATCTTCTGGAAATACTCGTCGGTAATTTCAAAGGTGGCCTGCTCGTCCAGCGTCGCCTTATAGGTACGCTTGACCATATCACCCACCTTTTCAGTGACCGTTACCTCCTGTTTTTCAGCGTCTTTAATTGTATACTGGATACTGAACCCCTCGGATTTCTCGCCCAGGTCACCCGACTGGCTACACTCAATGACCGGCGCCGTGTTGTTGTCGATCGTGCGGCTCGGGCTGGTCGTGTAGGACGAATAGGACGCAAAGCTGTCGTAAGCCCGGACGCGATAGACGACGCTGGTGTGCTCACCCTTGGGGATGCTGTCCTGATAGGACAAGCCCGTGCCCTTGTAAATCTGCGTGAATGCACCCGTGCCGTCCCACTGGCGTTCGAGCTCATAGCCCTCTAGGTTGCCATCGGCATCGGTGGACGCCGTCCAAGTTACGGTCAATTTCTCGCCGCCCGCAGGCTTGAGCGGCACGGAGATCGACGGCGGTGCTGCCGGTGCGCGGTTGTTAATGACTGTGCGGTTTTCACTTGTCCGCCAACCGGATTTTGCACCAGCAGTATCGTAGGCGCAAACACGGAACATAACTGTTTCCGTGCCAAGCGGAATCATGGTTGTCGTGCTCGTCTCACGTCCCTGATAGATCTGCGACCAAGACGAGCCGCCGTTGTACGAACGCTCAACGATGTATCCGTCGAGATTGCCATCCGGGTCGGTTGCAGCTGGCCAACTAACTTTTGCATCTTCCCCGCCACGAATGGTGTCTGGGATAGAAATAGATACTGGCACCGTTGGGGATGCATTTACAGTTACATGTATTGGGGAATCCGTCTTAGCGGTAATAAAATGTTTGTCACTTCCACTGGTAGAACGCCAGCCTTCGACTTTAACCCAAATATCGCAACTAATCTTCGGCGAATATACTATTGATGCAGTATTATTAAGGCCAGGTTTAACTGATGCACCATCTGTAGCACTGTAAATCAATTTAGAGAATGCGGCATCAGAATACAAAAAGAACTTAGCTTCTCTACCTGGATAGCTGTCAGTGTAGTATGCATCAAAACTAAAACTAGCACTTACCGAGATTGATTCACCAATCACATACGCATCACAGCGCATACGGTACGGATCATCTGCTGCATGATTCCCTTCGTATTGGTAATTAAAATTTGCCATTCATTTTCACCTATTTAAAACTCCACGCGTGCTTTCTGCTGATTCCAGACACCCGCAACGTCCACGCTGTCCAGATTTTCAAACGTCACGCGGAACGGGTTTCCGTTGACGTCCGTGCTGTATTGCAGCTCAATGAGAGACATACGGCTGTCCAGCTGATCGGTTATACCCAGGATATACGGATGCGCTGCCGGGTCGGTGTTGTGCTGCGCGATAAGCTGCCGCGCCTCGTCCAAAAACAGCGGCAGAATGACAACGGTGCAATAATCGGCCACATCCTCAGCGGTCATAAAGGCATCCGCGTTATACTCCAGGATCACAGTGGGCGCGTTGCTGACTCCAATGGCGACGGGGAAACTTCTGACTTCGACCGCACCCTGGGTGTAGGGCTGCACCCACTGGGGATAGTCGCCCAAGTTGCCGTAATAGATCATTACCTCTGTACCGCTCTTATCGCGAGCAAAAACGCCGAACTCACGCAAATAAAAGCCGTTTTCCAAACCGCCGTGCAGGTCGTTGCGATATTGAATCGTAAAATCAACCTGTTTGCCGTGCACAAGCGGCTGGGTGCTTGTGGCCTGGGCAATCGGCTGAACCAGATCGGTCAAGGCTGTCGGCTGGATCTCTGCCGGGACCTGACCGGTGCCGACCATACACCGGGTAATGGTCAGCGTGTCCCCGGCGAGCAGGCCGGTCAAAAGCTCCATGCCTTTGGCCGGAATGATAAATCCATACATTTAATTGGTCACCTCCATCGGTGGTAGTCTGAGGGTTGTTACGCTGCACATCACGCCGCCCGGATAAGCCGAGACAGCGTCATAGGTTGGTAGGTATTGTGGAAGCTGGGTGGTCACAGGCGACGGCATCAATGCACCGCCGAGGTACAGGGTTGTCTGCATCGGCTGAGCAACAGTTGCCTGTTCATAAGCGATATTCGCAGGTTTAATGCGCAGGATGTGCTCTCGCAAAATCTGCTCTTTTGCCTGTGTATCAGCCGGAATTTCAACGTGCAGCACGTAATTCTGAACGTGCGCCTGTGTATTCCCTTCTCCAAACATGGATTGCAAAAAGCGTCTGAGATATCGCATTGTAAACGCCTGATTTTCCAGCAGCCGCGCCTTCACCCGTGCACGCCGATCATCCAGCTGATCGGTTTTCAGCGGATGCAGCTTCAAAATTCCTTCCCAACGACGAATTCCCAGCTCGTCCATGTCGTCCAAGAACTGATTATCCATCAGGCTTTTCTCGGCCTTGTGCAGTCGTTCCAGCTGCACGTCTTCCGCTGCCATGAGATACCGATATTCCAGAACATCACGAAAGGCCCAAGGCAGATAAGTAATCAATGGCTTCACGGCTGCGTCACCTCCAATGTACCAAGACTCGGAACCGCATCCGCATCCAGCTGAACATTGGCAGGTGTACCATTCAGTTTGGTGTCTGCCACATCCAGAACACTATCAAGCGCGAGAAGGGCGCTCTCAATCTGTGAGATGCGGACAATGGTCGCAGTCTCATCCGCCCAGGCATCTGCCAGCGTGACAAAATACGCCATGACCGCTTCCCGCAGCGCACTTTGCGCTGTGTCAAATTCCCAGCCCTCTGCAAATGTAATCTGGGTTTGAATATTGATTGGCTCTGCCCTGGCACCAGTCACCAAAACCGTATGACCAATCGGCGCAATCCCCAACCCTTCCCCTTGATTCTGCTCCGGATCTACCGCTGTCTGCACCTGTTCTACCAAGGCGCCGGATGGCGGTTTCCCATCCGCGCCCAAAATCGTCAGCTTGACCGTTCCCGGTCCATTCCATACCGAATACACCTTGACGCCGCCTACACCATCCAGCAGTCCAACACGCTGTTTATAATCCAAGATATTGCCGCCGAATGCCAAGCCTTCCAAGCTATCATAGTAACGCTTGCGCAAGGTATCTGCGTCGTCCGCGTCCTCGCCCGGAACGATCAGACTGGTAATCTGAGAAGTAGCCAGTCCGGCAATGTACTCGATGGGCAGCAAAAAGCCGCTGGAAACATTGCCCGCTGTACCGGTCTGTTCGCATACGAGGCGGTACACACCCGGTGACACCCGATCGGTCACCGCATAGTTCACGCCATCGTGATTGAATCGTGTACCGTTGGGAATCGAGATCTCTGCCGGGGTAAACTGCGCCTCAATGACGGCCGCAGATGCATCCCGAATGGGTACGGCTCGCTCCCGACAGCGCTTCATCAGGCCGTAAAGCGATGCCGTGTCCACGAAAGTCTCATCCATGACGACATCCAATTCGATATAGCATTTGACAATCTCTGCCGCAGCCGGTGCAAGGGCATCATAAATCACCGAGCCTTCTCGTTTATCCACGGTATCCGGCACCGCTGCCAGCAGATCGGCCATAACGCTGTCAAAGGTAATGCCATCCCGATACGCCATTATGCAGTCACCTCCTCACCTTTTCCCCACCAGTCATATTCACTTGGAACCTCTCCCTCGGTTGTCACCGCCGTAAATCGCACCGTCAGCTGCTTGCGATTACGAACAAATGCAAAATTTTCAACACGCAAGATCCGGTCATCCTGCAAAAGCGCTTCCGAGATTGACTGCCGGATCAGGCTTTCCAAAAGCGGTGTGTTTGCCTGTCCAATCCGGCTGACCAGTTCCACACCGTAATTCCACGAGAAAATCTCATGTGCATATCGCTCGCTGTGCAGAATCATAAAAATGGTCTGCTTCATCGCTTCCTGACCATCCAGCATCCCGGTCGATGGTTTGCCGCCAAAGTTCAGGCGATAGGTGCGGGTGGGCTGTGTGCGCAGCGTGAAATCAGCTGTTAGGTCATCCCCGTACAGGGTTGGAATCACAGTGTCCCCTCCTTTCCGAATATCAGATAGCGCTGGCCGCCTTGGAAGCGCAGTAGAATCAATTTATCTCCCGGTTGGTACACATCGCATTGACAGCGCGGTGCGCATCCCTCTCCCGGACATTGGATTTCACAGGACGCACGCACCACCAGATAGTCCGGCCCTAAGATACGCTTCTGCGACAGGCGCACGGTCAACGGCTGTGCGGTAACGACCGTGCCGAACACGATCTCGGTCGGCTTGTCCTCCCGGACAGCTGCGAGCGCAACCTGTTTGATCACTTCAATCAACTGCTTCATGCCTGAAATTCTCCTCCTGCCAGTGCCAAATCCATGGTGTGCAATCCGTCCACAAAGTGATGGGTGACCGACTCCACACACATATAATTGCGCACAATGATGTCGCCGATGTTGAGAAAGACCGGCAGCAACGTACCGCCGCGCACGTTAATATCTCCGATTGCGCCCTTGACTTTCAAACTGCGGTTTTTGCGGTTGTAGTACGCAAGCAGAGCTTTGGCCTTTTCGGCCAGCAGCGCCGGGTCGGTGTCCTCGTCCAGCTTTTCATAATATTGCAGCTGTCCCCAGACCGCCTGGCTGCCTGTGTCGTTATATACATAGGTCTCGCGCACGCCAGTGTCACCATTGTCCACAGCGAGCTTGATTTTGTTGTACACGCCTTTGTCGATGGTCGAAGTGTAGTCGAAACTCTGCGCGGTATCAGCATCCACTACATAACTGTCCATGCGCATGGTGTCCAGACCCGCAAGGGTTAGGGCACCAAAGGCATCATAGAGCACATACAGCTTTCCGGTAGCGACCACGGTCAGATCGGATGCCGTTTGCAGCATATCGAGCAGGGGTCCCTCCTCCAGCCGATGGGGAATCTTATACTTGGTGTCCGCGATCTGTCCGCACTTCAGGCCGTAGTCAGCTGCCAGCATACGCAGCAGTTCGGCATAGGTCTTGTTCTCGTAGGACAGCGTATCCTCATTCTTGAGGTAGCGCATTTGGTCGTATGCGATAACCTTGATCTGTTCCAAGTCCTGTCGGCTCTTTTCAAAGACAAACCCAGCAAAGGCGGGTATGCCATTCCAATGCAGTGTGACCGGGTTACCCTCCTGAAAGTTCAAAATTGCATCCTTCATCACGGTAAACGTCAGTTTTGCAGGCTCTCCCTTGCGAGAGCGTTCCAGTTTAACCTCACCTGCCACGCAGGGCACATAGATCTTATCATTCTGGATGCGCAGCTCCATGCCGTTGGTCAAGTGCGGCGGCAGATCGAGCAGCTGATTCTTCTGGACGGCAGACAGACCGGTGACCGACTGCACCACAACCGTTGTGATCTCCTTTTTCTCGGTCGTGACTGCGCCTGTCCCGCTGCCGGTATCGGCAGCCCCGGTTCCGCCCAAGATGGCATATCCATACTTCACGCCCCAGCTGTTGCACTCAGCTGCGGTGCCCATCAAAATATCGAAGTGATAGACACCATTTTCCACGGTAATCGCGCCGCCGCGGTCATTGACCGTATAGGTTGTACCGTCCCGGCTGGTTCCTGTTCCTATGATGGTGACCTGTGTACCGAACGGGACCGATTTCGGCGCTGCCATCGTGCGCTTGGACGGGTCGAGCAGATTGCCCTGTGCGTCGTAAAATCCGCCTTCCATTGCATTATCTGCCGGATAGTATGCGGTAAACTTGGCACGCACGCGATTTTCCGTGCTGGTCGATGTGCTGCTGCCGGTGTAATTGGCAGTCGTATCTTTGGCACTGACGTAAGATAACGGATTGACCGAACTGCCGTTTCGGTGCATTCCAAAATGTAGATGGTTGCCGGTCGAAGCACCGGTCGTACCGACTGCCGCAATACGCTGCCCTGCTTTGACCGTCGCACCGACCTTGACATAGAGCGCTTTACAATGTCCGTAAAAACTCTCCAAACCGCCGCCGTGGTCAATACGGATGTAATTGCCATAACCGCCGCTGTTCCAACCTGAGACCTTCACAGTACCCGCACCACAGGCCAGAATATCCGTTCCGCTCGGCGCGGCCAGATCAATGCCGTCATGGAACTTACGGTCTCCCGAAATCGGATGGATTCGATACCCGTAATCTGAGGACATTCTGCTGTATCCCGGACAGGGCCATACATATTTTCCCATTTAACTGCCCTCCGGTAATTTCAGCACGGTGCCCGGATAGATCCACCAGCCGTTTGACGAGCTGGCTCTGTCATTTTGTCTGGCCGCCTGCTCGATGGTCTCGCGGTTGCTTTCATACAGCTGGTCGCTTTTGGAACCATCGCCCAAATACTTTTTGGCGAGATTCCAGAGGTTGTCCCCTGCCTGTACCGTATAGCTTTGCGGTGTCTCACGCCCAGATGTGTCGCGCGGTGTTGTGATCGCAGCCGATGCACCGCCCGATGCGGTCTTTGTGATCTCCAGCGTTTTAGTCGCCCACGCTCGATATTGCAGCAGCGTCACATCTACCATCACATCGCCGCCATACTGTGCGGCATCCTCGTTGATGGTGTACTCCTCAAGAGAGACACGCAAGGTGGTGTCCGAGGTTTGCCAGGACAGCCCGGATGCCGTGCGCAGCAGGCGAAAAGCGACCGGTTTCGCCGACAGCTTGATCTGTTCCAAGGCAGTCAGATACCAGGATGCCGGCTGAAAATCCGATTCATAGGCCGCAAATGGATAGCGCACATTGGGCAGCAGCGTGGAAAACGTGACTTTGGTCAGTCCCGGCTGCTTCAGGATGCTGACCACACCGTCACCGATCAGTTCCACGGTCTCATTCCGGTTGTCGATCTTGAGTGTGAGCTTCTCCGGCGCTACTGGAAACAGGAACGAGGACAAATAAAGCTGATACATATCAGATGTGCACCCCCTCACTTGCCTCAATCATGGCCTGTACAGCGCGGGTCTGCATCTCATCCATAATGCCGTCCAAATCCAGTGCATTTGCAATGCTGTTCTGGTTGTGCATTTCGACCTTGATCTCAGCCGTTGTAAACTGATTGACCGCCTGCCGCTCTGCGATCATACGCAGATAGGCCAGTTCTTCGTCCGAAGTGTTCTTACTCTGTTTGGTATTATCCGCGATAGCCTGGGTGTTGTCATAGATGCCGTCAAAATTGTTTTGATACCCGGCGGCACCCAGCGGGTCGGACAGGTCAAAATTGAACAGATTGCCTACTTTTTCCTCGACACCAGCACCAAAGGAATATCCTGCTGCCGCAGCATCCCGATAATCGATATAGTCCCAAGCTTTGACGTACTCGGTCCAGCCCGATTCGTCCTTGATGTTCTGCTTGGCGTCCTGTACCGACCGCACATAGTAGTCGATACCGGCAGTCATCTCAACCTCTACACCCGGAATCTTATTGACCAGATCTTCAACTCCCTGCGCGAGCTTCTGAATATAGCTCAGCACAGTCTCTACCATATCGAGAAACAGAACCTTGACAGCTGCTACCGGGTCCCGGAACACATTGCCGATGAAATTGGCCGCCGATGCAAACGCACGCTGCACCGGAATGACGGTGGAATTCAAAATAAATGCGCCCAAAGTGGCAAACAGCCCGGCAATGAATCCCGTCGCACTGTACGACGTACCTTTGAAGTGGTTGATAGCTGCAACTGCCGCGTAGATTGCTGCAATGATCGTCAGAATGCCGATCACAATCCACGTCACCGGGCAGGCCAGCAGCGCGGCATTCAATCCAACCTGTGCGCCGGTCGCGGTGGTCGTTGCCGCAGCTTCCGCAAGGGTCGCCCCTGCCTTGATCGCAGCCCGCGCAGCCGAAACCGCCGAAAGTCCATTTGAGATGGCCTG
Source organism: Butyricicoccus pullicaecorum DSM 23266 (assembly GCF_900167005.1). Lineage (GTDB taxonomy): Bacteria > Bacillota > Clostridia > Oscillospirales > Butyricicoccaceae > Butyricicoccus > Butyricicoccus pullicaecorum. The sequence continues at coordinate 201,116 of NZ_FUXW01000002.1, read as the reverse complement.
TACCGCATTGTATCCGGTCAGATAGCCGGTGTAGAGCAGCAGTGCGACCGCGGCTGCCGTCAAAACGGGTGCGATGATTGACCAGTTATCATACAGGAAGCTGCCGACCTGTACGCCTAAACCAAACACCACAGCCAACGCGCCTGCAATGCCTGCAAGTGCGTTCAAAATGCCGTTTGTCGTGTTCTGGAAGTCGTCAGTATTGGCGATCTGGTTGATCTGACGCAAGATTGGGCTGAAGGTCGAAAGCGCGGAATTCTTCATGCCGATCCAGATCTGTGCCCAGGTCTTTGGCATGGACTCGAATTTCGCGTTGGTCTCATCTGCAACTGCAAACAGCGCATTCTTGACGATCTCACTGGTGACCTTGCCATCCTGTGCGACCGTCTTGATGGAACCTTCGGCAATGCCCATATACTGCTCAATGGCACGGGCAATACCCGGCGCTTGCTCCAGAATCGAGTTCAATTCCTCACCACGCAGCGCTCCCGCGCCCATGGCCTGCGTGAGCTGGACCATGGCATATTTCTGTTCTTCTGCCGTTGCACCGCCGATGACAAACTGCTTGTTCACCTGTTCCATGAACGCGATGACCTCGTCGTTTGTACCAAAAGCCGCGCCAGCATTGGCGCCCATCTTGGCGATGGCCTTGGCCGTATCAAAATACGCTGCGCGGGATGCCTGCGCCGAGGCCATGACCTTTCTCTGCAATTCCTCGATACTGCCGCCGTCATCCACGATGAGATTCAGGCGGGCAGTCGTCGAAGCCAGCTGATCGGACAGGCCAATCACCTTACCAATACCGATCATACCGCCCAAAGTCAGGCCGATGCTCTTGATCTTGGACAGCAGCACGCCTGCGGCATTTCCGCCAGCACGTAGGGACTGATTGAATCGATTTTGCTGGTTATCCGCCTGTCCCAAACGCTGCTCGATGCTATTGAGCGCGGTCTCAGTTCGGGCAAGTTCTTCCCGCGCCTGCTGAATGGCTGCGGTGTCGATTGCCCGGCCGCTCGCGCCCTGCATGGCCTCGAAGCTGTTGAGCACGATATTCAGCGCACGGTTCATGTTTGCCAGCGGAGAGGTCACGCCGTCATACAGTGCAATAGAGGTACGGATGGTTGCCACCGTCGTGCACTCTCCTTTCTGTCATCGGTGTTTGGATTTTCGTTCGGCTTCCTTTCGCCGTTTGGCTTCCTCCTTGGCGCGGATGGAAGCCGCAGCAGCAACAAAAGCACGCTCGGCACGCGGAAGACGCAAAAAGGTGGACGGCGTCCAGTGCAGCTCGTGCAGGCAGTAATATGCCATGTTGGCCTCCCAGTCGCCGTCCTCGATCAGTTTTTTGCCTCGTCCACCAGCTCGTCCATCGAGGCATCGAACCCGCAAACCTCCTGTACCTTGGCTGCATAGTCTGCATACTCGCCCGGGTTCAGCATGGTCTTGAGCAGGGCTTCTGCACCCATCACACCCCAGCTGTCCTGCAGTGCCTGATCGTTCAAATTGGGATACACCGTACACGCAACGGCCAGCTTACAGACGTATGCATTCGCATCAATCTCACGCGTGAACTGATTCTTGCGTCCCGGCACCTGCACGCGGCGCATACAGCTTGCACGGATGGCGTCGTCCTGTTCTCCTGTGATGCAGCGAATGATCCACGGTACCGGCTTGCCGTCCTTTGCAAAGCGTTTGGATGCAACGAAGGTGACCTGCTCGGTCTTTTCTGCGTTCTCCATAAAAAATGCCTGTAAATCCATGATCGTTCCTCCTTATTCCATGCCTTCGAGCAGCTGGAAGGTCTCAGGCATCTCCCAGTCCTCGAAAGTAAAGTCCATGTCTTCGTCCAGATATTCGCCATTCGCGTCAAACTTCGCCAGGATACCGCCATCCACATTGCAGTCGCGCAGAATGATGGTCTGACGACCGACCGCCGAGGTGGGGTCTTCATTGGAAATCTGAATGTCAAAATAGACATCCTCACCCGTATCCTTGTACTTCTTCAGCATCTCGCGGATGATCGACGTATTATAATGGAAGGTTGCCGATCCGGTGCCCTCCCAGCCGCTTGCCTTGTTGCCCTTACCGGTTTTTCCCAGAATGGGTACCTTGGTCTTGGTCTTATCCATCTTAGCCTCGAGGTCAATGGCCTGCATGAAAAGATACCGGTTGCCTGCAATGGTTATAAAGCATTGTGCCAGAGAAGCGTAGACCGCATCTTTGGCCTTCATTACTGTGCTCACATTTCTCCCTCCTTTACGCCACAACGACCGTCATATACAGCTGCTCCATTGCAGCAACCGGCTGCACGCGATCCTGTACCTGCACAGCCTTCTTGGTCTCACCCGGCAGGACGGTGACCGCGTCCGAGGTGAAATTCTCGATGGCACGCAGATCCTGAAGCTGTTCATGGTGTTTGACAATGTCATTCCACAGGCTAACACGACCCGCAGCATCATTCTGCACCTTACCCAGATATTTGGTGTTGAACAGCAGCGCAATATCGTTTGCGATCTGATCCAGCACACGCACAACCTGATTGGATGCAAAGTCTGCCGATTTTTCATCGGTCACACTGACAAACGTATTGATGTCGGTCAGCACACGTACTTCGTCTCCCACCCGGTGCAGCATGAACTTGCCCGCACGGATGCCTTCCTCAAGCTGTGTCTGGGTGTAATCCACATACGGGGTGAGTTCGCCGGTGTAGGCTGCGTTGGTCAGGCTCTGATTGACCGCACAGCCTGCATGCGCACCGGTCGCCCAGTAGACCAGCGCCGGATCGTCCTGTGCGTCCACAAGTCCGTTCTCAATCGAGACCACACCTTCAAAATCCGGCTTGATGTAGCGATGCAGGACGGTCTGAAACTTAATGCCCATCTCGTCACGCAGCCGCTTGGTAAACGCTGCAAATAGCGCCTTGATGGTTTCGTTCGTACTCGCACAGCCCAAGGTGTTGAAAGAATAAGATTCGATCTTGTCCAAAAAGACCTGATATGCCGCATCCTGCACCGTGCCATCGGTACCGCTCGTAAGCGGTGTCGAAGCCGTTGCCGTCAGAGGAGCATTCTTCCAGGTCACATAGTCGTTTGCTTTCAGTTCGGCTGCGGTCTTGACCTTCATCTGCGTATCTACGCGCACGGCATCCAGATAGGTCGAAACATCATAGACTTCGTTCTCCCCTTCCTCGAACGCCTCATTCTGTTCGATCACCACGCGCAGCGCATTGCCGCGGGCACCGGGATACCGAGCTTCGGCATAGGTGCAAGATGCCTTGGTACCGCCCGAATTCAAGCGGAACAGATAGGCCGTTTTGCAATGCTGGAACAGCTCGCGCAGGGGAAGCATAGCTGCATCGGTATAGGTATGACCGAAGATCTTCACGCTGTCGGTCTGAAACTCTCCATTCGTGACTGCAAATACCGTCTGTTCCGGTCCCCAGTCCAGCGCCAGCGGCAGGGCTGCAATGCCGCGATCGGACAGCGTCGCCGATGCACGGGATGCCGAGACAAAGTTCATATAAGCGCCCGGAAGTACCTTATTCTGCACAAGATATGTGCCGCCGCCAAGTGCCATCAAATATCACTCCTTTTTCATAAAATTCGCAATCGCCGCATCGGCCTGACGCAGCGTATAGGTCTTGTTATCCTCTAAAAGAGCCAAAAGCAGGTCACGCCGGTTGGCATATCGCGCAAAGGTCAGCAGCTTTTCCTTGGTAAACACCGCTTCCCCTGTGCGCCTAACTTTCTGTGCCACTCGCTTCCCCTCCCTTCTCCGGTATCACATCGGTTTTGAGGTCTTCCATGTAGGGCAGCACAATGTTCTGCCGCAGGAACAGCGTATAAACCACAAAGAAATGCAGCACCTGATCCTGTATCTCAAAGTGCACATCCATGCCGCGCAGCCGATCACCGTCCGGCAGATCGATCCATGCAAGCGTCTCGAACAGCCGGTCTGCCACATCTGTCAGCGTCCGGTTGTCGCCAGCTTCTTCCGGAAAGTACAGGACATCGAGCGGCACATCGTATCGCTGCCGCGTACCCAGGTAGGGTTTGCGGGATGGTGACAGCAGAGAAATGAGAAAGCACGGCGGAGTCAGTCCCTGGGCAACGTCATTTTGATAGACCGGGCAGCCAAATTCCTGCGCCAGTGCGCCCGCTACCCCTGCGATGATGTCATTGGTCAAGATCGAAACACCTCCCGTAAAGCTTGCTCCAGCATCTGCTGCAGCAGTCCCGGTGCCAGCGCCTTGATTTCCTGCTCGGACATGGTAAGCATGAACCGACCTTCAACCCAGGCAACCTTCAGCTGTTTTCCCAGTGCCGGAACATAGCGTCCGGGCTGTTGCCGGTGTCCGAACTCCACATAGGACGCATAAGACACCGGGTTTACAATCTCGATGGTGTACGTCCCGCCATTTTGGGCGATGGGCAGGCTTGCTGCATAGGCAACCGGATCTTGTCCGCCGCCCGACTGGGCTTCCTGCTCGGTTTTGGCCGTCCAGCCGCGCCGCAGCGTGCCGCCCATGTAGCCCGCCCAGTAATTCTCGTAGATCTCACCCGCACGGGTGAGCATCTTATACTTTTTTCCGCTCCGACCGGTGACCTTAGCCGTCCGTGCACCTAAGTTCGGCACAACACCGACCGGCGTACGCTTAATAACCCGTGTGAGCAGCCGTGCAGCCAGTGCCGCCGATGCCTTGCGGCAAAATGCGTCCAGCTCGGCGGTCTGAAATCGCTGTAATTCTTGCTGCAAGCGCTGCAGCTGTCGATAATCGCACTGTCCCCATCTGGCCATCACGCCCACCTCTCAGCCGGTTCGAGCATGATTTCCTGATGATAGACATAGACACCGGGCAGTCCGGCGCGGACAAAGGTCAGCGTCTTGCCCTGACGCGTCACAGTGATCTGGCTGCCCTCCGGCACCTCGTAGGCATTGGACAAAAACAGCTTGACTGACTGGGTCAGAGCTGCCGCGCTGCCTGAATCAGCAGCCGAAAGTGTCTGAAACGACAGGCGGCACGGCACATCAGTAAACAGAACCCGCGGTACAAAATCTGTAATGTGCGTCTGCGGATTGGTCTTTGCCTCGCGCACGGTCACCGTGCAGCGGTCGGTCCACAGCTTGGATAACGCTTTCTCCCTTGCTGTCATCTCACCACACCAGCTTTCGGAATCTCGCAAACTGATCCGCCCCAGCTGTGCGCAGCCAATCGATCAGGTGATTGAGTCGCTGCTCCGGGGTCTGATCGCCTTCGCCCAGAGCGAACACTGTATTGGTATCGCCCTCCTGAATCTGCTTGACTGCCGCATCGACCACCAGCCCGATTTGCTCCAGCTGACCTGCGCCCTGCTTCATCAGCAGATATTCCCCGGCAGCTCGATAGACCAGTACCGTAGACAGGCCGTCCGGGATCTCGAGCTGGTTGATCGCGTTCTGGATGGCATTCTGCGCATTGGTCAGGGCAATGTCGAGCAGCCGGTCCTCTTCGGCTCCGGTCACACCCATTGCGGTCAGAAGCGCCGTGACCTGCTCGCGCGGCGCGTTCATTCGCGTCCCTCGTAATCCAGACCGGTCAGCGTACCATGCAGGAACGACGGGCCATGTGCCAGACCGATCTCGCCGTAAATCTGCTTGCGGTTGGCTGCGCCGGTCTTAGCAAGCTCCTCCAAGAACAGCACGCCCTTGCCCGGCACCGCCTGAAAGACCGGTGCACAGGCTGCCAGATCGACAATCAGGATGGTATCCACCGGCATAAACGGATCATACGCCACGCCCATCTGGAAGAAGTCGTTTTCAATCTGGGTGATGCTCATACCGCCCACATTGCGCTGTGCCGGGCTATTGTAGCCAAGCTGCTTTTCATACAGGCTGGTCAGGCGCTGCTTCTGCTCGGCGTTCGCCAGCAGCACCATATTGCCAAAGATCGCGCCTGCATTGGCCATCTTGCGATAAAGCTGACCGAGCAGGTCGAGAGACAGCGGCGCATTTGCAGCGGCGATGGTCGTACCCGTGCTGCACAGCTCGATCATACCGCGGGTCTTATTGGCCTGACCCGCAGAGCTGGCCTTCTGATACTTACCGTTGAGGAAGGTAAATTCCACATCACGGGCAATCTTTTCGAGCTTGCGGGCGATCTGGAAGTCCTCCTCATTGGGCTGCTCAGGCTGTGCACCTGCCGTATTCAGGCCGGACAGCTTGCCGCGGTTGGCCAGACGTGCATAGGTGATCTCGATGGCTTCATGGAAAATCTGGGTCACGTTGGTCTGCTGGCTCTTGACCAGCTCACCGCCAGTCGGCGCAGTGGTCGAGGCGGTCTCGGAGATCTCAGGCTGTGCTGCCTCGGGGAACTCATACAGGACACCGGTCGGAAATTCGTCGTTCTCGGTCTGCATACCTCCGGTCAGGCCGCCGATCATGGAGAGGAACGGGGTTTTGGTCGGGCTGGCCGTGTACAGCTGACCCGCATAGTTGGGCAGATTGAATGTGGTGCCCATTCCGGTTACGTTACTTGCCATTTGTGTTGTTCATCCTTTCTTATTACATCAGATTGACACCGTCACGCGCCGCTGCATTCAGAATTGCCACGGCCTGTGCGTTGTTTCCACTCTTTCTTGCATCCGCAAGACGGGTGGCATAGTCCATGGTGCGCGGATCGGCACCAGCCGTCGAGCCTGCCGGAACAGCCCCCGAAATACGGGGTGCAGTCTGAGCTTCAAACAGGAACGCAGTATCCGCACCCGTGCGCAGTCGGCTTACCTGGTCGGCCAGACCTTTCACCGTGCCGTCCTCCTCGACCTTCGCATCCTTGAGGAACGAGGCAAGCAGGGCTTTGGCTGCGGTCGTATTTTTCGCCCGCGCTGCAAGCAGTTCATGTTCCACCGCTGCATCCAGCCGCATTTTTGCGATTTCCGCCTGATGCTGTTCGTCCTTTTGGGTGTTCTGAGCCTGCAGCTGGCTGATCTGCTGCCGCAGCGCGTCCGCATCACCCTTGGTCTGTCGAAGGGTCTCCAGCTGACTGTCGCGCTCGGACAGGGTCGCCTGTGCAGTGGCAAGCTGTCCTGCCATGAGGTCATAATCGGCCTTGCCGACAAAGCGCTCGGTCAGCGCCGCCGTGACCTTGCCGTCCATCTCATCGGTATAGCTATCGCCGATGATCTCTTTGATCCAATCGTTCATTGTTACTCGCATCCTTTCCGGTCATTTTTCATTTTTTGGCAACAAAAAAGCACCGTATCATACAATACGATGCTTCGGATTCAGTTTTTCGTGTTACAGAATATCGATCTGGTCGAGGATAGCCTCACACAACCGGCCTTCCTCATTCGGTTCTGCATTGTGATCCAGACAGTGCAAGGTCAAATGGTCACCAATGCGTTCCTCGATCAACACTCTGTCCTCTTCGGATAAATCTTCACCATGCGGCAAGCCCAATTTTTTGAGCAGCGACTTTATTTCCGGTGTCATGATTGTCCTCCCTTCCCGTATTTTTTGCGTGTCGCGCTTCCCGTGCGCCAAACCGTGACGATCGTGCCGGTCTCCGGGTTGACATTGATCGTCGCGTCCTTTCCGATAAATCGCTGGCTGAGCCGATTGTGGTCGTCCCACTGAACCGCGCGAATATGCAGCGGTGATTGCAGAGCATCCTGTACCCAGACACTCTCAACCCCGCGCTGCATGGCACGTTCCAGCGCATGACCGGATTTTGCACGGATGATCAACCCGTTTTCTGCCTCTATTGTATCAGGCAAATCGGATAAAGGCAACGATACAAAGGTCTCTCGCCACGTTTCATAGGTCATATCTGCCGGCACATAGTAGGTCTGGCCATCCTGATTCCTGGCAGCACGCTCGCCGCCAGTATTATCGGCAAAGTATGGCGCGGTGCATCCACGGCACCAAGGATGGAACGGCGGCACGGTCACGCCAGGATCATAAGCTGTCAGCGGCAGAATCATGCCGTCCAGTCCCTGACATACCGCACAGGTATGCATGTCCAAGGTCTCTACGATCTCGACCTGATCGACACCTAATTCCCGGTATGCGGTCAGCTGTCCCTGTGCGGATAGATAAGCACTCTCGGTCATAACCAGCCGTCCGGCAGCGCGTTTGGATGTCTGCATCCGTCGGGCCATGGCATCGGTCACCCGTTTAAGGGGATCGCCTCGAATGAGTGCCTGCGACAGCTCGGTTTGCAGGGTATTGACCAAGGCTGTCCGATTCTTCCACACTCTCTCGCTGAATGTCAGGTTATCGGTTGTCCAGGGCTTTGCCAGCGCCATAGCCAGTTGCCGCTCGGAGAGTGCTGCGGTCTGCCAGCCCAAGTGAAAGGCTCGCTGCATTTCAAAAATCGTGTGGTAATACTGCCCCGCATACACACGGCGCAGCAATCCGTCCAAATCGTCCAGCTGATTCGCAAATAACAGCTCGATCTGCTGCTGGATTTGCAGCTGAATGGCCTCCAACCGGCTGATATGAACACGGGCTGACGCATTCTCCAGCTGTTTAAGCCACTTTGGGTCCAAACTACGTCCGGCCTCGATGTATTCCTCGACCGTCCACTGCAATTCCCGCAGCTCGGAAGCGTTCAGCAGCCGCCGCGCTTCGGCCATGCTCACACTGTTATTGTCCGCAAAGCGCTGATACCAGTCGGCCAAATCGCGCCGAATACGAACAAGCGCCAGTTCATAGGCTTGTTCGGCGGTCTTGCGATAGGTCTGGGCTTCCTGCTCCATGGCTTGAAAGAGGACAAGCGCTCGCGCTCTCCAGTATTCACGATCCATCCTCTACTCCCCAAGCATCCCCGCTCACCTGCTGCCGCTCCCGGCGGATGCGCTCCATCTCGGCACGTACGTCGGTCACGAACGGGTGATTGGCCAGAATGGTCTCGTCAGACAACAGACCAACCGAATTCTGACAATTCTGGATGGTCTCGCTCGTGCTCACCGGTACATCCCGATTGAACACAATCTTGCACGCGTCCTGTTCAAAGTCTCCGGCACCATGTGTTTTGGCATCCTGCCGGATGAACCACAGCACCTCGTCCAGTGCGGCCTGAAACTCTACTTCCATCCCGTTTGCATCCAGATCAATATCCGCATACATCGACTGAATATTCATCTGATTGGGATTGCCCGACATCCGGTCATCCTTGGCATCCAGTCCGCGGGCATTCTCCACCAGTGCCTTGTGGAACAGTTCCACGATAGCCTGGTAGTTCTGTGCGCTGACCTCAACCGCCAGACTTTCCACGCCGCCCTCGCCGCGCACCTTGACCGCGCCATAGGCAGCCAGATTGCGGCGAAACTCTCCAAGGTTTTCCCCGTCATACTCGCGCAGAATCAAAATGGTGTTGCGGCTGTCCTCTTCCATTCGGTTCTGGAAGTCAGACAGCAACAGGTTGAGGCCATCCTGCAAAGAGCGTACCCGCCGAATGAGCGGAATCTCCTGCTTGTTTGCCTTGAACGGGACGAGCGGGAAGCGTTCCCAGGCATACGGCACATCCGGCTGCGTCTGGTCTCCCTGCATGACGATATAGGGCGAATACGTCCCCAGCGCCACATCAGGCACCAGCGTCGAGCCGTCCAGTACATAGCGATAGATTCCATCCGCTCGATAGAGTTCGACCTTGTGTATGTACTTTTTGGTCAGTCCGTCCCATACTTCCTGCAAATAGAGCCGACACGCGGCATCCAGCTTGGTATGGTCATCATCCGACCAAAACGGCAGAATCTCATAGGCTGGGAAATGCCGAAAGCACAGGGTACCTGCATCGTCATAACAGACGAACATCCAGGCAATTCCACCGCACAGTGCCTCCTCTGCAATGTACTTGAGTGTGCGGGCAAAGGTGCTGTTCAGATATTGTCCCAACATCTGCGCATAGTCGGGGTTGTCTGCGGTAATGGAAAAGGGATTGCCCAGCAAATAGTCCACCTTCTGATCGACCATCTTGGCGTACTGGTTGTCAATGACATGATGATTGGGCAGGTTATCAATCACCATCGGTTTGCCGTCCGCACCCAGTGCTGTGCGCTTGCGCCGCAGAATGTCATGATCGCCATGATAATATCGCCAGCCGTCGATCTGCTCCCGACGCTGCGGCGAGTGCATCCAAGCCACAATCTCTCTGGCAAAAAACTCGGTCTCATGCAGACCGTTCCGCGCTCCCTGCGCAATGATTTGACTGACCCGCTCGGTCTCTGTCACAAACACGGTCCACCTCCTTAGTCAAAACTGAAATTTTCCCCGGTCAGCATTCCTTCCAACGCGTACCGCATCGCGTCCATCAGGTGATTGAAGTCGTCGATGGGGGTGTTGATCCGGTTGCCAAATTTATCCGTCGCCCACGTATAGTTTGAAATCTCGGTCAGAAAATGCACGCAGCGCGGATGAATGATGATCTGGTATCCCTGAATATACTGAATACCATTGTTTACGCTGTCCCGCCCCTTGCGGGCAGCCTGAATATGCCGCAGCCCCTGCTCTCGCAGCTCGTCGATGGACTTTGGCTCGGCGGCATCGGCCTTGATCCGCTCCTTGGCGTATCCCATCGCTGTCACCCGCTCGCAGATCACTCGGTTGGTCAACGCCTTCTCATACAGTTCGTCAAACACCCAGATCGTTCGCTTTGATTTGCTGACCAGTCCACAGAATAAAGCCGAGGGATCGTTGGTATAGCCAAAGTCCAGGCCAAATGCCGACTTGACGCCCGCCTTCTGGCTGATCTGTGCGACATCAAAGACTTCCTCGCGCCAGTTTTCATACACCAGGCCGTCCACGATACCCCAGCCGCCCAGCCCTGCAACCTGATAGCGCCGCGGGTTACTGCGCTTCATGACCTCGAACACCTTGCGGTCGGCCTCATCCAGCCATTCGTTGCACAAATAATTGGTCGTGGTCGCGTAGATCTGACCGTCCGGCGAAGTCCAGCTGTCATGGAACTGATATACGGGGTTTCCTTGGGCATCCTGCCCGGTGACTTCACCAAAGAATCGCTTTCTGATCCAGTGCTTTTCATTCCACGGGTTAAACGTCAATGTAATCTGCTTGAACAGGCCGGTCTCTTCCGGGATCGCACCGCGGATGGACTCATCCAGCATATCAAAGTCGGCCTCGTTCATGATCTCATAGGCTTCCTCCACCCAACACCAGCACAGGTATCCCCATTCCACCGTGATTGAGGTGACCTTCATCGGATCGTCCAGTCCACGGAAATAGATCTTCTGGCCGGTCGGCCGATATGTCATTTCGAGCGGGCTTTCTTTGACCTCCCAATACGCCTGTGCGCCCAGGCGATTGATAGCCCACTTGAGTTCGGTAAAACAGGAATCTTTGAGCGTACGAAATACCTTGCGTACAACCAGGGTATTGGCCTGCGGGTACTGCATCATGCGCTTGATGATGTTCAAGGCCGTGGTCTTGGATTTCTTGGATGCGCGGCTGCCCTTACACACCCGGTATCGCCCTTTGAAATTCCAAAACGTCTTATAGCCCCGACCAACCACTTCGGGCAGCCGGATCACCTGCTCCCGCTGGTCAATCTTCAAGCTGGTCATCCCCTACGATCACCACAGGCACGGCTCCGCTCACATCCATCTTGTCTGTAAACAGGCCATATCGTTTGCCCAGCAGTTCTGCTGCCTTGAGCCGTTCCCGCATATCGGGTGGTTTTTCAATGACCTCCTGACAACCGTCACCACACAATGCCAGAACCGATGCAATCGTCTTTCCTCGCATCACATCGGTCAGATACCCCAATATTTCCTCGGCCTTGGCAATCCGCTGCTCGGATAGTTCGGCCATCCGTTCATCCAAATAGCGGCGCACGTTAGCATTTGTTAGCAGTCGGCTTGCGTTGGCGCGTGCGGTCTCGTCCTTCATGACCGACGGATAAGCCGCTTTGTACGCACGAGTCGCATTACAGTCAATGAGGTATTCCTCACAGAATTTTTGCTGTTTATCGGTCATGAAGTCACCGCCTTTCTGGGAAATTTGAGCATGACAAAGCGCCCCATCTCTGAGGCGCTTCATCTGCTGGGAATCGGGGTAAAATGCCAAATGCGACCGTTCTGCCTCGCGCGGCAGTTTGGCCGATATCCCGCTGAGACGTTTCCCAGCGGGTAATCAAGGAGTTCAGAAAAGAGGGTTTCACATGCCGTCCGTTGTCCTGCTTTCCATGTATACACAATACCACAGATGCTATATCAAAAACTATCAAAGGATTTCTCCAACTTGCGCGAGTGCTTTCGGATGCAGGAACTGCACAACGTTTTGATAGGAGTATCCCATCTCAACCGCGGTTTGCTCCCAAGTCAATCCCTCGACATAATACCCCAGCAGCAGCTCCCGGTAACGGCTGTCTGGCACGCGGGCAATCGTGCAAGTGACCTCGTTTTGTAGATCGTACAGGTCAGAAATTTTCTCGTCCAGCGTCGCTGCATACTGGGCATACCGTGCGAATACGTCTCCGCCTTTCCCACCGATCACGGACAGCTTGTCCGGCGGCGCGGTAGAAGAACACGCCAGATCACGCGCCTGCGCCTTGAGCGCCTGATAGCGCTGCACTTCCCGTTTGACACGGCGCACTCGCAGTAAGTATTCTTTCGCTTGCTTGCTCGTCAATCTCATACCTCCATTTCAGGTAGCGTATCACTTCGGGACTATATATCACACGTCCTCCATCAAGTCCATTTTCGCGCCGCAATGACAGTACGGTGCCTCCCGTGGATCTCTGTATCCAATCAATCTCCGGCCACACTCAGAGCAATGATACCAGATATAACTATGATATTCCGTTTGTGATACCCGATCTTTGTGGCGCTCTGGAATCCACCTGCCATGCACCACCGGTTCGGCATCAACCGTCGATGCGCCCGCCAAACAAACATCTGCAAAAAACTTCTGCATAGGTGTCCCGTCGCCGCCTTTTATTGATTCGCTCAAAGCATCAGCATCAATCAGTCTCATATCGCTCTCCTTTCTACGGTTTCGCATTTGTTATCATCAATCGATTCGCCGCAGTTCGGGCACTGTACCATTTTCCTGTAATCATAGTAATCAGATTCCGGCCATCCTCCTGACAATGTTTCGCCGCATCTTGGGCAATACACATCTGTGTCATTTGGCTTGCATATCATCGGCCGCATCGGAGTGCTCAGCACCACGCACCGTCCCTCGCGATCAGCCTGCACCAGCTCCCGCAGGCGATCGAGACCATAGTCGTTACCCAGAATGTCCTTGATAATCACGGACTTTTCGAGAGCATCCGCTGCATCATCCAGTAAGGTTCCGTCATCTCCTTCAACGTCGTTCCAGTCCGGGTCTCTAAGACAGTTTATAATCTCCTGATAATCAAGCGGTCTTTCTCCGGAGTATTTCACCATCATTCCTCCCTCGTCAAATAATCATACCGTTTGCAACTCATGCACTCACAAATCGGCACAGCATCCTTGATTGACCGCATACTACAGTCTTGCTTCTCGTGGTCGTACAGGTTGCATTTCCGGCAGTCCTCCGGCCATCCACGCTCTCGGTTATTCATTATTGCTCACCCCTTTTCAAATTCCGGACACTCATGCACAAAATAACTCTCAGCCATCCGATCTTTCTTGGCTCCAGTCAGTACGTCCTTCCTGCGAGCATCCCATCCCGGCACAGGCTCAAACGATTCCGACCAGCTGCACCCATGCTCACCGTGAGGAACTGCATTTTTACAGTCCCAGCACAACGAACCATCCTTGTATTTCCGTCTGCGTTTTGCCATACCATCCTCCTCAGAATAAAGTCAGCTGCGTCCCGACGTCGGTCATGGCCTCTGGCTCTGGATCCGATGTCTCGCACTGCTGCACAGACTCGATCCTCTCCCACAGCATTCGATACCCCCACACCGGCGACAAGTACAGGGTGGGTGTGTACCAGATGTCCTGCTCTGGTGCCGGTGTCGGCCGCAGCAGGCTTCCGGTGATCGGGTATCGCAGACTGTCCGCAATCACAACATACCCGGCGCATCCAAGCAGAGACAGCTGCAGATAGCACATGAGCGCCGCCGTCCTGTCGATGTCCTGCGCAACAAACAGGGCCCCCGATGACCAATCCTGTCCCGCGCGCATCATGACATTGCGGGCAGCGATCAGCAGCGCACCGGCACCGCAGGCGCAGTCGTTGATGCTCACCCATCCGCGTTTCTGGATTTGCTCCTCGACATCTCCCATCTGGATCTCAGCGATGGCTCGGCAGAGGTTGTACGGTGTGAAAAACTGCCCGTGCCAATGGCTGCCTAGTTCCAGACGCATAAACATATCACCCAGAAAATCTTGATCCGGGTTTTGTTCCAGCGCCTCAGTCAGTGCGCCGAAGAGCTTCGGGAAGATTTCCTGCTCCTTTGGCTCGTATCCGGCCATGATCTGCCGGTAGCGATCTTCCCGTTTATTTCGGTCTAGGCTGGCCTTATCACAGGAGTTCGACACCGCGATCGCGCACGCCTCCACGAAATCCCCCCACGCCTGCCATGCATGTCTGCGCATACAGAGGCCCTCAAACAGGTCGACAAACTCCTTTTGGTCGGCGGTTCGGAAGATCTGCTTCTTCACGTCGCGTATCCTCCCATCTGCTCCCGCCTGCGCTGGACCTCAGCAATCCAATCCTGTTCCCACGGTTCCAGCGGGCGGGCGGCGGCTGGTAGCTCCTGAGGCTTACTCTCATACTGTTTGAGCGCGGCCAGTATGTAGGCTTCCGGGTTATGTGGATGGCGCTGAGCAGCTTGCCGGATGACCTCTATCACATCCTGCTCACTCTTGCCTGCTACCATATGAGCCTTGATGCTCGGTAAGAACGCCCGGTCTGGTTCCCTCGAAAATCGTCCTATAAATTCTTCTCTGATCGAATCGAATTCGTTCGGGTCGAATGGTTCCGGCTCCTTACCTCTCGCCTTACCTATACTATACTGATCTAACCTATCTTTACCTATACTATCCTTACCTAGGTTAACCATTGGTTTACCGTCGGTTAACCGTTGGTTGTCATCCGGTATACCATCAAAATCAGGCAACAGATAACGATAAAAACTCGCTATATAACGGTCTTTCCTGATTAAATTGTTAGTTTTCCAATCGATAATCAAGGAAACAAGATCATCATTAAGTATCCGAACAAATCCCTTCTCCACCAGCGCGTTAAGGTCAGATTCATCTGCGTGCGTCATTTGCAGCACGGTGAATGCCTCGACCACCCCGTCGTCATCTGCCTGCATGCCAAGATCGTAGTACAGCAGCCGGGCTGTCGCCGGAAGTCGAAGGAATCGGGCAGAGCCCACGATCTTTTTGGAAAACATTCTGCGTTCGGCCAATTTCTCACCTCCTAAAAGGCCGGGGCGACCGAAGCCGCCCCAATCGTGTCACGCCTTAGAGGCAAGTTTTGCAACCGCAAGCTGTTCTGCAATGTCCTGCACCTCGTCTTCACAATTGAGCACAATGCAGAGAATGTCCAGTGTGTTATACATCTGCGCAATCCTCTGGACGTGATCTGCTCGACTGCTCTTGCCAGAGGACGCGTAATGCATGGCGGCAAGCTCCGCAAACAGCTGTGCGCCGGGCTCGCTAGTATTCTGTGCGATCTCACACAGGTTGTCGTAATGCTTTTCGTTCATGGTCTTTTACTCCTTGCAAATCTGAATGTCAACGCCCGGAAACTCCCGGACGAAACGTGTCTGCCATGCCGCAGCACGGCTATTCCCAGCAGACAGGTGCAGTAAGTAGATGGTCAGGACGTGAGACAAGTCCTGCTTTTTTAGCCACCGGATCACGTCCTCGACCTCAAAATGGCTGTGCCGGATGCGATTCTTCAGGCTCTCCGGGATGCGCTGGGATGCAGCCAGAAGGCTTTCTTCGTAATTGCACTCGACGGCAATATAGGTCAGGTGCGGGACGATATACGACAGGCTGCGAGTATCTGCTGCGAACATCAGGCGCTCGCCGGTGCGTGTGTCATCAATCAGATAACCGACCGGATCGGCTGCATCATGCGCCACACGGAAAGCCATCACTCGAAACGCCCCGACCATGATCGGAACATTGGGTTCGATAATCTCAGCATCCCACAGTTCCAGCGCCCGTGCGGTGCCCTCAGACATGAATACCGGAATACCGCGCTTTACAAGCTGTTCCGCTGCATGACTATGATCCTTGTGCTCGTGGGTCACAAAGCAAGCGGCGGTGTCCATGAGGGTAAACCCAGACTTTTCGGCCAGCTTCTTATACGGCAGGCCGCATTCCAAGAGCAAGACGGTTTCGCCGTCACTCACCAGATAGGCGTTGCCCTTGGAGCTGCTGGCCAGACTGCGAAAGGTCAAATCGGGCACGCCCCTTCCTGTGCGGCGGATTCAGCGGGCATATCCAACGGCTTGTCCGGCGGGTCCTGCTGATACTGGTCGCTCTTTTCAATGGCCTCACGCATCCATGCCGGCAGCGCGTCCCATTTCTCACCGGTAAATCCATCTTCGTCAATGTCATAAGTAATGGGAGCGGTATCGGACTGCGGCGCAGGCATCCCCTTGGGCAATGCCATCACATCCTCGATGTTGTTGTGTGCGCCATCCTCGGAGACCGTCACGCGGATCTGGCAACCCCGACCGATCAGGGAAAACAGGTCGAGTTCTCCAAGCTCCTGCTCACTCATGTTGGCATTCATCCAAGCATTCAGCATCTTATTCAAGTTGCCCTTCTTGCTCACGGAAAAGGTGCAGCGTTTGGACAGCTGGCGGGGCTTCTGCTCGCCGTCGACCTCAACCGTTTCCGTGGGAATATCGAACGAGAAAACCACCTTGCGACTGGATTTCTTGAACTTTTCACTGTACTGATCGCCAAGATCGGCAACCACGACGCACACCGCCATATACACGCCAGCTTCGAGCGGCGGGATAGCAGGCTTTACCTTGTCCTTTAACTTCATACGACTCTCAGCTCCTTATCCTGTTCAGACACGACCAGGCGAATCACCTGCGTGTTGATTTCCTGTAATCTGGTGACCGATTCAGCGTTATCCACGACCAGCGGTACACGCAAGCCATAGTGCTCGGACAGTGTGCCGATGATGTCCAGGCCGACATTGATCTGCATAGCGTTGTTGAGATCGGCATAGGGTACGCCGTCCACCATCACGTCGCAGCAGTCAGCCACACCGCCGTTGACCTGCTCGACAAACAGTCGGAATCGGGCGAGCTTAAACCGGCTATTCACGGAATCGGTGATAAATTGGCAACGGTAGCGGGTGAAGTCCTCACACATTGCAAGTTTGCGGTCGATTTCCTCAAGAGCTGCCGCCTGTGTGCGCTGCTCGGCCTTGAGTTCATCCACACGAGCGCGGGTCTCGTCCAGCTGCGCCTTGGCTGCCAACACCTGAGACACGCGCGTCAGTTCTATATTCAGCTGGGACAGCTGGCTGTTCAGCCGGTCACGCTCGGCCTGCTGATCGGACTGGATACGACCGATCTTTTCGCGGGCCTCTTCGATGTACTGCATTACCTTTGCGCGGCGTTCCGCGTAACCGGGTAAATCCTCAATGACCGGTGCTTCCGGCGGAATATAGGCATCCAGCTGTGCCTTGATCTGCTCATATTCGTCGCGCACCTGCGCGGCCTTTTCTTTCAGCTCCGCGTACTGCGCCTTCTGCGCGGCTTGATTCTGCTTAACCAGATCGCTGTCCTTTACCAGTCGCGCTTCCCGCCCAGCCTTGTCCTGTTCAAACTTAGCCTTGGCCTGTGCCGCCTCGACAGCCGGGAGTTTCTGACCACAAGTCGGGCAAACATCGCCGGTAAAGGTCTCTGCCTGAATGCTGCGCCATACCGCCCGGTATTCCTCCAGTTGTTCTTCGGCCTTGAGGACGTTCTCCTCGCAGTCATCCATCATCTTGTTCAGGTTGTTAAACGTCCAAGAGAGTTCTCCCAACTTACGTTGAATAGCCGGCCGTTCATCCTGTACAGGCACATTCTGACTTGCCCGGTGCGCGGCATTCTCTGCGTCCAGTGCTTTCAACTCCGCCTCATAATGCTTGACATCAGCCTCCGCAGCGGTCAGCAGCGTGCCGCCATCCAACCGGGACAGGTCAGCCAAGATAGCGCCCTTACGCAGTTCCAGGTCGGCCTTGTCTACCTGCGCCTTGTCATAGTCCAACACATCCAGCTCGCGGGCGCGGCGCTCGCACTCGTCAATGCGGATGGGCAGACTGTCCAGCGTCTTGTTTGCGCCCTTACGCTCGGCCATCAGAACGGACTTGTACTCATCCACCGTCCGGCGACCCAGTGCCGCGGCCAGCTCGGCAAACTGCGGCGCACTGGTAAGGATCGCTTTGTCATCCGGCAACCCACACACCTCAGCCAGCTGCTTGCGACGTTCCTTCCAAGGCAAATCCCGCGCAAAAGCGTGCACATTGGTCAGCATCTTGAAAACGCCTTCGTCGATGATAGCGGAGATCATGCGCTTGTACTCGCCTTCCTTGCGCGGCACATCGTCGATGGTGTACTCGGTCGTATCGCCGTCGTACTGAGCGATCGCGCAGCCGCGGGGCTTCGACCACTTCTCACGCAGCGTCTTGCGCAGCTTCATAGGTTCGCCGTTGATCTCAAGGATGGCGGTGACCGTCGGCGTAACACCGGGAATGCCGGTCGGCTTGATGGAAAACTTGGCGCTCCCGCTCGAGTCCTTGCCGAACAGTAGCCAAGTCAATGCATCGTATACTGTAGTCTTGCCCGTGGCGTTGTCGCCATAGATCGAGGTTAGACCGCCGTCAAAATCAATGTGCAGCGAGCGAATGCCCTTGAAATGGTCCAGATCAAGGGACTTCAAAATGATGGTGTTCATTCGGTTGCCTCCTCTCGCGCCAGATCCGCCACGAAATCAGCAAACAGCTTGAGGTCGGAAATGGCCAACGCGATCTCATTGTTCGGTTCTACGCAGTACCGAATCTCTGCCTGACTCTCTTCCTGATCGACAATCGCGCGAAATGTGCCGTCGGAATATTCCGAGATTAAAATCTTACGTTCCATTGACAATCCCCCTCCTTCGGGGTATCATACAGGTGAATCACTTACTATCTGTGCTCTGTTGGGATGGCACTCCCGCAGGGCACTTTTTCTTTGTGTCCAGATCGTCCGCGGTCAGGATCGCCGCGATCATCAACTCATATTCTTCAGTCGCCGGATGGTTCTCGATCTGTTTACGCTTGCTGGCTATCCGGCGCTCAAGCATGCTCAGCGCATCACGCCAACAGGTTTCAATGGGAATCCCTTTGTCTCGCGCAAGCTCAACCATCAAGTCGAACGAGCGGAAGATCAAACAGTCCAGCACCGGATCGTGCGCGGGCTTGTCTACTGTATCAAGCTTCTTACCCTTCACCCAATCTGAAACCAACGTACCAGTCAGCTCAGCAAACTTTGCTGGTGCAATGTCTGGATACAGCTCACGCAGCTTATTACGCTGCGAAGACTTACACTTAGCATCCCGGTAGGACGATTGAATAAAAGCGATGTCTTCCGCAGATAAATTCATCATCACAGCACCCCGAAGATCTTCAACGACAGGCCGATCAGGCAGATGATGACCGCAGCCGATCCGACCAGCAGGCCCATACGGCGGCGGCTAACCATCCGCTTGCGCTGCTCACGCGATACGATTGACAGCTCCCGGCCGATGCTCTGGCTGCTCGCGCGGTCCATTCTAGTCTGATGCTCCAGCGCGTTGCAGCTTGCTCTCAGCTCATGGACATCGGCCTCCAGCCGCGCCAGGCGCAGGCCCAGGTTGACGTTACTCCGGTCAATGCGCCGAAGAGCTTTTGCACTTTTTTGACTCATAATATCCTCCTCTAAATGCTCAGTTCCCACGCCAGTGTGGCAACTGAAATATAATTTTCTCGAAATGGGAATCGCCGCTTAACTACCTCGCGGTCAATTCCCAGAAACCGCTTGACCTCTCCTATGTTTAACATCTCCTTGTCCGGATAGGTCGCTTTGATCCGTTCCAAATTGGCACGGTAGGCTTGCGGCTCGCAAGGCATATGGATTCCTCCCTTCTAAGCTTTACTACATGATGCGTCGCGTCAGCTTAGCTTTGATTTCCTGATAGCCCATGCCGATGCCGATCAGTACGCCAATCTTGTTTTCGACATCGGAAACTAGCGAGATTTCTTCAGCGGTCATGTAGTCGCTTGCAACAGCGTGCTTATCTGCACCACGGTCTTTGCGCAGCTGTCTTGCTGTCCGGCCGAGTGCCAACTTATACGCGAGGTCTGTGTACTGTCCGTACTTCATAGCCTTATGCGGACTATCGGGCAGCGCCTTAATGGCATCGGTCATACTGACCCGCACCGGCCGGCGCTCCATCTTGGCCGCCTGCACTTTATACAGCTCAAAACGCATAGCGTAGAACTGGCGAACCAGCTCTTTCTTGAACGCCCTGACCTGTGCTGTGTTTTTGAGATAGGTCATCAGCAAAGTTGCCTGCTCTTCGTTCAGCTGGTAGCGCTTTGCAGGTTGTCCTCGTCCCTTGATTTCTTCGATTTCAAATCGAAGTATTCCAAACTCTTTGAAGTCGGCCTCATGCTGCTGAATCAGGCGCGTCACCGTATGGTGTTGGATTCCGGCAAACGCAGCGATCACATCTGAAGTGGTAAACGGCTCCTGCGTGTTCGGGGTAAGAAATACCAGATGATTCATAGACATCACACTCCTTATTGCTTTGAGATCACGCTCATGTAGATCTGTACCAGCTGCTGTTTTTCCTTGGAGAGTTCACTGTACTGCTTAGCACACTCCAATGCTTCCTGCGAAATATCATAGTCGTCGCGTCCAAGCAGGTAATCCACAGACACCCCAAAATGATCTGCGACCTTTTGCAGGTTCTCTGCACTGGGCGAACTGTTCTCCCAGCGACGGATCGCTGCATTCGAAAGCCCGCATTCTCTTTCCAAACGGGAAAGATTTGATCCTTCTGCCGAACACAGTGCTATGATTTTATCCAATTTCATTGACTCACCTCCAGTAATAGAAAATTTGCTATTGACTTTGATTAGCTTATAAGCTATTATAAGGGTATAGCAATCCTTTCGATGCCAGACGATTGCTCTATAATTCTTCTATATATTACATACTACATATCATACACACTACACATTTGTGCATATCCTCTAAGAACTTTCGTCTATAGGCTAATATTACCATGCTTCTTTTTAAAAGTCAATAGTCTGTAGACGAATTTCTTCCAGGAATGCAGGAGGGATTATCGTGACTCTTGTTGAAAAGATTAAAAACATGTGTTCCGAACGAGGCGAAACATTGGCCTCTCTCGAGCGGAAGATGGATTTTGGTAATGGAACTATCAGAAAATGGGATAATACCATTCCATCTGGCGACAAATTAGCAAAAGTAGCTAATTTTTTTCAGGTAAGCGTAGATTATCTACTGGGAAAAACTTCTTTTAAAAACATGCAAGACTTCCTCGAAACACCACATGACAATTCATCGTCTTGCGACACAAAGTTACTATATGGTCGCACTATTAAACAAATCCGAGAAGATCTAAATATATCTGCACAAAAAATGAGTTGTGATCTTGCTCTCACCGAGGAAGATCTGATAAACCTTGAATCCGGCTTATATCCTGTTCGATATAAATTAGCTGAAAAAATCGCTTCTTACTTGAATATTAAAATAGATGAAATCTATCACAGCCCTTATAAACCAGCAAACATGGACCTTAAATGTAATGACGAGGCTTCACAACTTCACCAAAATAATAATCATGATGTAGAAGTTGAAAATGATAACAATATAAAATTACTCGCTAGACATCTAGAAAAAATACCCGGACAACAACGTACTCGATTGATCGAAAACTTCCATGATGCTATTGATATTTATCTTGACGCTATTGGAATTCCCAAGGAGGACTAATGAAACTCGAAGCAGACACTCGGAGACCTGATTTTGACAAAGCGCAAAATGTTGCAACTGATCTATTGTTGGCACAGACTATTTCCACCTTACATGTGAATGTTACCGATCTCCAATTTAATCGTCCGATTGTGATTGATTCTGTGCAGAACTTTGCGCAGATAACCAATCGTCCACTAAGTAATTTTACCTGCGAGCAGTTCAACGGGGCTTGCGTGGTAGATTATCCTCGCTGTTCTGTCATTCTTTTTGATGAGCAAGAGGATAATCCTTGTCGTACGCATTGGGGAATTGCACATGAAATTGATGGATAGCCGAATTTGCCTATATACAGAAACCCGCCAGAAATGGCGGGTTTCTTCTATTTTGCAAAGGAGTTGGTACTTATGAAAGACATCACGGAATTCAAAGCGTGGTTCAGCAACGAAATCAGCCAGTACCCGTTGATTGCAAAGAGCAATCCTCTCTCGCTGAACGAGCTTTGTTATGTTCTTCGGCAGAGCGGCAGAGACTTCTCTGTCGGCTGGCCCGCCGATACCGGGTATGGCACTGTGCCGTCGGTTCAAAATTGCTTTATCCCGTCGAGAGACCTGAAACGAAAGATCATGCTGACAGACTTCTACCCCGTCGAACCCGGAGATTGCTGCGATGACACATTTCTGGGCGACATCAGGGTTGATGTGATTCCTGAGCAGCTTGCGTTTGGCAGCTCTATCGAAAAGGCTCTTGAAGATTGGGGGCATGAACTCACAGAAATTCACACCCTGCTTGGCTGCTGCGAGTTGTTGGCAGGCATGGCAGAGGAGGCAGCGGAGCTGTCCCAAGCGGCGCTGAAACTGCGCAGGACGATAGACAAGAGCAACCCCACGCCAGTGAGCACAAGCGAGGCGTCGCACAGGCTGAACGAGGAGTTCGCCGACGTTGTTCTTTGTGCGGCAGCGCTGGGGCTTGACCGTGAAGAAGTTGAGCGGTTTATCAGAGAGAAAGCCGCTCGGTGGTCCATGAGATTGGAGGTTGACGATTAAAAATGAGCGACGTAATTTTCAGGAGATTCATCCCTATTGGAACTACGGAAGATATGGACAAATTCACCGCCTTGCTGGTGGAGAAAAACATAACCCGAGACGACTTGCTGCTGATACTCCGGTCGGTCAAGTTAAATTCGGGTGCGGAGGTGGACCAAAATGGCGAACAGAATGGGTAAGTGGCTGCACCACACATTTTCTTTCGGTTGTGAAACCGGGAGCGACTACGACGCTTTCCAGCGGGAGGCAAGAGCGGACCTGCGGAAACAGGCAAAGGCGGCGGGGTTTGCGCTGCACAGATTCATCCCCGGACATTATGAGTTCTCGGCAGTGCTGCGGGACGAGACAACCGGCGAGTTCGTATACGTTGCCATCAGCGATGTGCGGTTCTGCTCGTCCGAGTGGTATCACCACGTTTTGTACCGCACAATGGCGCATGACAAAGACTGGACGGGCGGCTACAACTGCTGGTGTAGCTGGCCGGAACTCGGTGAGGCCCTTTCCAAAATGCGAATGAGGAGGTTCGGGTGATATGTATAACTGCATAAAGGATACCTACACCTGCGACCTATGCGGGTTTGAGATGGAATGGGACGCCAGCGATCTCGTTCACGGCGAGATGTGGGGCTGCGAAAAATGCGGAGACACATTTTGCTCCAAGTGTTTCATAGACCGGCATGGGCGAAAAGAGTACATGAAGATGATGCAGGGCAGTGATTTGATATATTGTCCGGCCTGTTACGAGGAGGTGCAGAAGAATGATTAAAGGCATGACGATTAGCGATGCCGCCCACAAGTGGGTCAGCGAGTTCAACGCTATCCCGCAGAGCATGATTGAGCGGCTCATGCGGGCGGCTCCCGACGAGTGGGAGGAACTCACCCTCCCTCACGCCGGCAGCAGAGTTCACGTTTTTGACCTGCCTGACAGCTGCGACACGCTGGAACACCTCGGCGAAATCGTGGCGTATGCCGCAGACCTCAACAAGTATCGGGTGGATCTGGACGGCGGCCCGTCCATTCTCGTGGAGCCTGACAATTTGGAAGTCGTGGACGAAGACACGCTCCCAATGTGGGGAACGATGTGGAGCTTTGGCGATTCCTGCGACGACTACTGGCTTGGGTATGCGGATGGTATTCGGGTGATGTCCGACTGCGGGTTCCGCATTTACCAGCACGAGGAGTGGGGCTATTTCTTCGGCATCGACGGCGCAGGGTACGATTTTTACAGCGAGCATTGGATTCCGCTCTACAAAAGTCGCGGATTGCAGTGGCACGACCCCGCCGCAGAAAAAGCTGAGGAGATGCGCAGTAAGGACTGCCGGATTGCGAAGCTCGGCGGCAGGAATGTGTGGGTCGATAAGAACGGCGCTTTCGTTGAGGAGGTATGGCATGACTAAGTGGCAATACGAAATGCTGCAAGACCTGCTCACCCGGAAAGCCGAGAACAACCCGTATGGTCGGAGCGGTAATTTCAAGTACGAGGAGGGCTACAAGCAGGGAATTCTCGCAGCAAAAAGCATTCTATCAGATTTCTACCACAGGCAGTTCGAGGGAAAGGAGGGCTGACGATGAACCGCAACACAGCTGACCGCATTATCGTCACGAGCAACGCTCGCATGGAGCGGGTGCTGGATTGGTATTTTGACAACTTCAAATGGCTCGACCGCGAGAAGTTTCTGGCTCCGATGGAATCGGGTGTGGTGGAGCTTTGCGAGGAGCAAATCGAATTCACGTTCGAGAGCAAGGGCAGCTGGGTGGAGATGGCGGTCTACATCACCGTGAAGCCGAACCTCCCGCCGGTTGTGATGTTTGACTATGACCCTGCCACTACGGAAATCAGGAACCGCCGTATCGCCCCGATGGGCAGTCAGCCGGTTGTGGATCAGGAACTGCTCAGTGTTCTCCTCTCGATGGATGACACGTGCAGGAAAGAGGCCCGGAAGTACCATGCGCTCATGCTGTTCATGGCTTACTACCGGGAGGAGGTCAAAGTTGAGCAGCGCATTGAGCGCCGCCCTGCCAAGCACAAGAAGAAAAAGCGCACAGCGCAGGTGCGGCAGCCGCTCATTCGCCGCATTTACACCGTGACTGACTTCGACAGCACGGCACTGGTAAAGCCCGAACAGGCGAAGCGCGGCTACACCAAACCCGACCACGAGGTCAACGTCCGAGGCCACCTGCGCCGGTACAAGTCCGGCAAGGTGGTTTGGGTCAAGCCCTCGGTCAAATATAAGGGCAAGACTGCCCACCACAAAGAATACGAATTATGACAGGAGGAACAGTGCGATGAAAGCAACAGGTATAATCCGCAGAATTGACGACCTCGGCAGGGTTGTCATCCCGCGCGAAGTTCGCAGGAGCCTCGGCATTCGAGAGGGTGATGCGTTTGAGATTTTTACCACAGAGGACCGGAGAGGCGTGGTCTTCCAGAAGTACAGTTTTGACACGCCGGTAGCGGAGGCTCTGAAAAGTCTGCGCGTGGCGGTCGAGGAAAGCGAGCTGTCCTGCCGCATGGCGTTTTTGCAGAGCATCACCGAGCTTGAAGCTCGGCTGAAATTGGAGGAAGATGAGTAATGGAGTTTTTGAAGTTTATCTTTTCCAGCCCGTGGATTTGGCTTGGCTTGGCTTTTTGATTTTGGTCTGCTGTGTTCTGAAATACACGGTGGATCTGGTGAGTGCTCTCCGCGCAAAGCGGAAAGTTCACACATTCAAGACGAGCGACGGCAGTTGGCAGGTACTTGTTGAGAACGCTACGCACAATGACGTTGAGGCCGCGATGGTCCGTCAGGAATTGCGTGAACATCTGCGTGAGCAGTTGAAAGATAAGGAGGTAGAACAAAATGATTAAAAACTTTGAGCCGCAGCCCTACGACGGGCTGAATCCGCTGCCGAGTTATGTAACGAACGTCTCATCGTTCACACTGACCGGTTCGATTCCGGGCGGCTATGAAATCACCCTCGCAAAGCTGACGGTGGGCGAATCAGTGAGCGCGGGCAACCCGCTCTCCCACGCCCTGTTTGAGAGCTTTGATGACCACGGGCGCAGAATGAAAGCCACCAGAACCCGTGTGAGCGGCTTTGACCGTGAGTTTGTCGCGGTCAAGAGCGCGATGTCCGGGTGTGGCTTTGCATTCCACCCTGCTCTGCCGGGGGCTTGTGAGACGATACTTTACGCGCTTGGGGAGTTTTTTCAGGCGCAAAACCCCGAGATAGCGGAGGTGGCCGTCGTGTCACAAAGCTGTCATTGACCCGTCATATAGGAGAGTGATAAAATGATACCGTCGGATTTTATAATTAAGCACGCGCCCATGCACTTGCACTTGGAGATTTTGAAGAAGTGCAACTTCTTCTGGCTCCGAGACATCCGCAACGTGGATATATCGCAGTGCTGCGCAAAATGTTTCATCGGCGACAAGGACAACCGCGTCTATTACGGAACGCTGCACAAGTCCAACGCCGTCGTTGACATCATCGTCAAGCAGCACCCACACGCCAAAGCATACTACCTTTGCGGTTTGAGCGACGGCTTTGTGTGGGAGCTGAACACCCATGTGGCATTCGTGCCTGACAGCAATTCCGAAGTCAGAGTTGAGAACGACAGAATCAAGCTGCACATCACGAATGCCCGCCGCATCCACTTCTGGGATTACGTGCCGAACCCTCCGGGGAACTACACCAAAGAGCAGCGGTCCTGCCGCAACTGGATATTCGCAAACTACCTAAAGGATGGGATGCCGTTATGATCGTTAGCGCAAGCAGGCGGACTGACATCCCGGCACTGTTTTCCGAGTGGTTTTACAACCGTGTTGGGAAAGGATTTGTCCTCCTTAGAAACCCATACAACCCTCTACAAGTCGGGCGTGTTTCACTCACGCCCGACAAAGTAGACGGGTTCGTTTTTTGGACTAAGAATGCCGCGCCTATGCTCAACAGGATTCACGAGCTGGACGCATTCAAATATTATTTCCAGTACACCATCACACCCTATGGTCGGGACGTTGAGAAGAACATCCCCGACAAGCATGAGGTCGTGATACCGGCGTTCAAGAGAATCGGGGCTGATAAAGCCATCTGGCGATATGACCCGGTATTCCTGAATGACCGCTACACTTGGGACTACCACATTCGGGCGTTCACGAAAATCGCGGAGGAATTGGAGGGCTACACCTCAAAGGCCGTTATGAGTTTCGTGGATTCGTACCGCACGGTAGACCTCAGACCGCTGAATATCCAGCCGCTCACAACAGAGCAGCAGACAGAGCTGGCGCAGCAGCTATCCGAGATAGCCGCCCAGCACGGGATTGTCCTCTCCTCCTGTGCGGAGGAACTGGGGCTGCCCCATTCCAGCTGCGTAGACGGCAAGATGTTCGGCGTTGACAAACCGAAAGACCGCAATCAGCGCGGGCTGTGCCAGTGCGTTGAGAGCGTCGATATTGGCGCATACAGCACCTGCCGCAACGGTTGCGCCTATTGTTACGCAAACCACTACGGCTACGTTCAGGACCCGCCTGACGCGGACTGTGACCTGCTTGGGCCTCCGCTGAACGGCAACGAAAAAATCAAGCAAAGGAATTGATACCATGATTGAGAAAGTAAACCCGTCCCACCCGGACAAAATCGCCGACAGGATTGCCGGCGCTATCGTGGACTTGGCCTATCAGGTTCAGGATGACCCCAAAGTTGCAGTTGAGGTTCTCATCGGGCATGGTGTGTGCCACGCCATCGTTGAGACTTCCGCCCCCATGCTCCGGCCAGAGGTGCTGAGGGCGATCCACAATGCCATCCACCGTATTGCGGGGTTCGTGCAAATCGACCTCTGCATCGTTCCGCAGGACACCCACCTCGCTGATAACCAGCAGGCCGGTTTCCGCTGTGGCGATAACGGCATCTTCAAGGGAATGCCGCTCACGGACGAGCAGAAGACGCTCTCCGCGATTGCCCGCGACATTTACCAGAAGTACCCCTGCGACGGAAAATACATTCTGAGCGGGGATAAGCTCATCATCTGCCAGAGCAACGCTGCGAGGGCTGACATCGAGCAGCTGTACCCCACCGCCGAAATCAACCCGCTCGGCGATTGGACTGGCGGTACGGACGTGGACACAGGCGCCACCAACCGCAAGCTCGGCTCCGATATGGCTGATTCTGTGACCGGTGGTGGGCTGCATGGCAAGGACCTGTCCAAAGCTGATGTGTCCGTCAACATCTACGCTTTTCTCAAGGCACAGGAAACCGGCAAGCCGGTGGAGCTGTGCTGCGCCATCGGAGACGATGAGATTGACGGAAAGCCCTACCACGAAATCGTGGAAATCGCCCGCAAGTTCATCAAGGACGCGGGAGGCTTCGAGGCGTTCGCCGAGTGGGGCCTGTTCTAAAACCTAATACAGTAAAACATGGGAGCTGTACGAGTGTGTGCAGCTCCCTTTTTTTATGCTCAGTTACAAGGAGGACGAAACATGGAGATTGTCTACAAGAGGGTTGACGACCTCATCGAGTATGAGGGAAACGCCCGACGGAATGACGCGGGCGTGGCAAAAGTCGCCGAGAGTATCCGTGAGTTTGGGTTCCTGAACCCCATCACGATTGACCCGAACAACGTCATCATCGCGGGGCATACCCGCCTGAAAGCTGCCAAGCAGCTGGGGATGGAGGAAGTACCCTGCATCGTTCAGAATCTGTCCGAGGAGGACGCAAAGCTGGCTCGTATCATCGACAATAAGAGCCACGAGTATTCTACGTGGGATGTCGGCAAGCTGCATCAGGAGCTGAGCGGCATCGGCCTTGACTTCAAGACCACGTTCTTTACCCCGAACCGTGACCGCAAGTTCTTCAAGGACAACAAGTTCCTCATTTTCGGCAACAATGAGCTGCCTATCACCGAGGACGAGTACGCCCGCCTGAAAGCGGTTTACGACGACTACATCAGCAAGAACAAAACCTATCTGGGCTTTGTCATGTTCCTGACAGGAGGTGAGGCAGAATGAATATCAGAGAGATTTCCGTCTCTCGACTGAGAGATTACGAAAACAACCCGCGCAACAACGACCTCGCGGTTGAAAAGGTCAAGTACAGTATCGAGCGGTTCGGTTTCCTGTTCCCTGTTGTTGTGGACATGAATTACACCATCGTCGCCGGCCACACTCGTGTGCGCGCCTGCCGCGAGATGGGTATTCAGACTGTCCCCTGTATCGTAGCGGACGAGCTGACTGATGAGCAGATCAACCTGTTCCGTCTGGTGGACAACAAGACCAGCGAATACAGCGATTGGGACTTCGAGAAGCTCAAGGAGGAACTTTCCCTCGTTGACCTGACGCTCGACGAAAACCAGCTCTTGCTGGAACGCTTTGAGCTGACTACGGAGGTATTTGACATCGAGCCTGAGCAGGCCGAAATCAAAATCCCCGCGTTCAACTTTATGGGCGTCAACGAAAGGCCAAAGCCCAAGAAACCTACCGTCCACACAATCGACAGCAACTCCATCATCAGTGCGGAAAATGATGCAGTTGAGGGCGGTGATGATGAAATTGGCGCACCGGAGGTTTCGTACCACGAACCTGTGAGCCATGCCGACACCCCTGCTCCCGCGCCTGCGACTGCCGACAGCCCCGCTGCTCCTGCTGTGGAGAGCGTGGCTCCCGCTGCTGACGACGGCGAGCCTAAGAAAAAAGAATCTAAGGCGGTCCTGCCGTTCTGCCAGTTCCGCTTTGGCGACGTGTCGTTCTTCATCTCTCAGGTGGAGCTTGACCGCATGAACGCCAAGTATCAGGAGTACATTGATTCCGGTGCAATCCTGAGCGGCAGCTTTGCCGACTATCTTCTGAAAGGAGTGGAGAACCGTGATTGATTTCGTAGAGAAAGTGCCTATCGGGGAGGTCACGGGGTCTGAGTACAACCCCCGCTCCATTACCCCGGAGGCGTTAGAGGCGTTGCAGCACAGCATTCGCCGTTTCGGTATGGTGAAGCCGCTCATCGTCAACGCCACCAATAACGTGATTACCGCCGGCCATCAGCGAAAGAAAGCTGCGACGGCGATTGGGCTGGAATATCTGCCGTGCATCAGAATCAATAGCCCGAATTTGCAGGACGAGATCCTGTTCAACCTCATGCACAACTCCATCGAGACGAGCAAGACTTCCGTTCGCCTTGAGGAGTTCACGGTGGGCGGCTACCACTACTGCCCGTCCGACAAGGTACACATTGAGAGCGAGCCGAAGAATGTGCTCATCTGCTCCGAAATCACGAAGTTGATGTCCCGCTACGGAGAATGGGGCAGCGTCGTGACCGACGGGGATGGGAATGTCATTCTTAACGCTGAATACGCCTACTGCTCCAAGAAGCTGGGCTACGGCGTTCTGAGCTATGCTATCCCGAACGAGGACGTTGCCGAGTTCCTTGAGTGCATGGGCATAGAGTACGGCAAGTACAACTTCGACAACCTCGGCGTTAAGACCTACCACCAGTTCTTGGCGCAGCCTAAGCGCCTGAGTACCGATGGCCGGCAATCCAACGCCTCTGTTCTGTATGAGAAGTATGTCATCCCCCGCTTGCAGAAGTCGGACAGCCTTATCGACATCGGCGCGGGCCGAATGGCTTACCCGAAGATGCTCAAGTCTAAGGGCTACAATATCCACGCCTACGAGCCGTCCCTGATGGTGAAAGGCGCGAACAAGCTGGATATGAAAGGCATCATCGCCAACATCCTCAACGCCGAGAAGCAGGTCAAGGCCCACGGGCTGTTTGACTACTGCGTGTTGGAGGCGGTTATCAACTCCGTAGTGGACGATGAGTTTGAAAAGGCCGTGCTTACGACCTGCAACGCCGTCTTGAAATCCACGGGTACGCTGATTACCTGCACCCGCAACCTTGCCTACGTTGAAAAGGCATACGACAAGACGAAGCTGTCTGCCGGGGCTGGTGACTGTCTCTGGTATCTGGACGACAAGAATTACACCCTCGGCGTGACAAACGGCATCGTTTTCAAGCAGAAGTTCCACACCCGTGAGAGCTTTGTCGCCCTCCTCGAAAACTACTTCGACAGTGTAGCGGTACTCGCCTGCAACGCTGGCTACATCTACTGCGCCTGCTCGCTACCCAAGCAGTTGCCGACGGAAGTTTACGAGGAGTATCTGGAAAAAGAGCTGAACATCGAGTACCCCGGCGGCTTTAAGCACAACAAGCACGGTGGTCTGATGCGCGAGCTGCTCGAAAAGGTAGCGGAGAGGTATGTCTGATGCCAAGCGTCAGAGAAAGGACTTGTTTGAACAGTGGGTAGAAGCCGGTGAGGTAGAAAACAATCTCGCCATCATCCAGTCTCTGTCTATGCAGGGCAAGTCTATGGAGGAGATTGCCGACGTATTTGACATCACGCGACGGACGCTGCAAAAACTCCAAAAGGAGCACCCCGCTTTGGAAAAGGCAATCAAAGCGGGGCGCCTGTCTGTTGTGGCGATGTGCCAAAACAAGTTAATGGAGCGGGTGTCCAGTGGGGACACGACCGCTATCATTTATGCGCTCAAAGTCTACGGCGGTGATTTCTTCAACGACCGAAAAGCGGTCGAGGCGAAGATAACCGGCACACCGGTTTCTGTTCAGCCGCAAGTTCAGATCTACCTGCCTGAGAGAGATTCGGAGGTAGGTGACGCACGTGAGAAAAAAGACGGAAAAAACCAGTAACAAACCAATTATTATTCGGCCTCAGCAGGGCAAGCAGGAAATGTTTCTGCGCTCCCCCGCTGATATTTGCATTTACGGCGGCGCGGCTGGCGGCGGCAAGACCTACGCCCTCCTGCTTGAGTGCCTGAGACACATCGACAACAAGCTGTTCGAGGCAGTCATTTTCCGGCAGTCCCGTCCGCAAATTATGAGCGCCGGTGGTCTTTACGCCACGAGCCAAGAAATATACCCGCATCTGGGGGCGTCCAGCGTTCTCACGCCGAACGTCCAGTGGAGATTTCAGTCTGGCGCAAAGGTCACATTCGCTCACATGTTCTACGAAAAGGAGAAATACAACTGGCAAGGTTCCCAGATACCGCTCCTAATGTTTGACGAACTTGTCCATTTCACGGAGAGCCAGTTCTTTTATATGTTCTCCCGTAACCGTTCGACTTGTGGGGTCCGCCCCTACATTCGAGCGACCTGCAACCCCGACGGCGAAAGCTGGGTGGCTCGGTTCATCGACTGGTGGATCGACCCGGAAACAGGGTACGCCGATGAAAGCAGATGCGGAAAGCTGCGCTACTTCATCCGCAGGAACAACATCATCCATTGGGCTGACACACCGCAACAGCTGTATGAGGAGTTTCATCTATACAGCCCAGAGGAAATGGAGGAAGTAAAATCCGTGTCGTTCATCAGCGCAAAGCTGACGGACAACGCGGCCATGATGAAACACGACCCCGGCTACATCGGCGCACTGAAAGCCATGTCCGAGTTCGACCAAGAACAGCTGCTCAATGGTAACTGGAAAATCAGGCGGTCTGCGGGCCACTACTTCAAACGCTCCAAAGTCGGACAGATGTTCCGCTCCACCCCGACCGATGTTGTCAAGTGGGTGCGAGCATGGGACTTGGCTGCCACAGCCCCCGGCGAGATGGACGAGTTGGAGGGTATGCCGCAGGCCATGCGCACCAACCGGCGGGGCGACGAAAGCGCCTATACCGCCGGTGTTTTGCTTGGCAAACGGAAGAATGGGCGTGTATTCGTTGCTGATGTCATCAACGTCCGTGAGAATGGCGCTGATGTGCGTCAGCTCATTCTGAATACCGCTGCCAGCGACAATGCGCTTTATGGCAACGTCACAGTTCGGCTGCCGCAGGACCCCGGACAGGCAGGCAAAGACCAAGCACAGAGCTTTGTTCGGATGCTCGGCGGCTATACCGTGACAACCTCACTGGAAAGCGGGGACAAAGTGACCCGCGCCGAGCCTTTCTCCTCTCAATGGCTTGCCGGTAACGTGGACGTGAAGATGGCTGACTGGAACGATGACTATTTCAGGCAGCTTGAAAACTTCCCCGTCGGCAAGCTGAAAGATATGGTGGACGCCTCGGCGAACGCCTATTTGGAGTTAGAAAACGGGAAACCGGAGTTCGGCTTCTCTTTTGGATGAGGTGTGAAATGAGAATATTCAATATCGAAATAACCAGACGAAAACAGGTGCGAGACGCTTATCAGGGCGGCAGCGACAGTTTCGTCTCGCGCTGGGCAAGACCGCCCTCTATGAACACAGCCGAATGGCTGAATATGTTTTCAACCAGTCCCCGCCTTGCGGTCGTTGACCGTATCGCAAGCGACCTCGCAAACATCAGCGGAAAGCTGATGCGTGTTGAGGAGGACGGGACAGAGGTTGAGGTGACAAGCCACCCGTTCCTTGACTTTATGAACCACCCGAACCCGCTGTACGAGATGACGAGTTCGGCGATCTGGCGGCTGCATGAAATCTATCTCATGCTCGTGGGTGAGAGTTTCTTCCTCATCGAGCGGGATGAACGCGGCAGGCCGGTAGAGTTGTGGAACGTGCCTCCGCATTGGGTGAAGCTGACGCCGTACCTCGGCAACCCCACGTACCAAATCGTCTCGTCGGGCGGGCTGACAATGACCGTGCCGGTTGACGATATGTTCGTGATGAAGCAGCTGAACCCGCTCGACCCTTTCCTGCGCGGTCTGGGTATTGCGGAAAGCATCGCGGACGAGGTGGAAATCGACGAATATGCCGCCAAGTTCCAAAAGCGGTTCTTCTATAACGACGCTACACCGCCCGTGGTATTCCTCATGCCTGACGCTACTGATGAGCAGCGGAACGCTTTTCTGGCCCGCTGGAATCAGAAGCACCGGGGCGTAGAGAACAGCCACCGTGCGGCAGCCCTCTCCGGCAACGTCGATGTAAAGGAGCTTGGCAGCACCGATGGTAAGAACCTCGGCTTCATTGAGAGCCGTATTGCCATGCGAGACGCAGTTCTCGAACACTTCGGTGTTCCTCGTGAAATCATGGGCATTACCGAGAACAGCAACCGCTCCACCGCTGACGCAGCGCAGTACATTTACGCCAAGAACGTCCTGACATCGAGGATTCGGATGCGTGAGGAGGCAATCAACACGCAGCTTCTCCCGATGTTTGGGAGCGGGCTTGTGTGGCGCTTTGACCCTGTTATCCCCTACGATAAGGAGTTTGACAAAGGTAAAGCACTTGACGCCTACAACGCCGGCCTCATCACCAAGAACGAGGCAAGAGAGCTGCTCGACCTGCCTGACGTTGACGGCGGGGATGTCTACAAGGTTTCCATCAACGACCTGTTCCTGAACGAAACAGACGACCCCGCAGAGCTGTCGCAGTCCATGATGCAGGAGGATCTGGCAGCGCTGTCTGACGGTCCTGTGTATGGCGAGAAATCCCGCCGCATGAACGTCGCAGCCATGCTGCGGCGTGAAGCTGTGGCAGTACAGAAAAACGAGCGGCTGTTTGAGGCAGCGGTGTCCAAACACTTTGCTGACCAGCAGGCCGCGATAGCAGCAGCCCTCGGCAACACGGTAAAGGCCGATGCCTCTGACGTGTTCTCGGAGCTGTCCGAATATCTGCTCCCAGACGGCACATTTGACCCCGACCTGTGGGCGCAGCTGCCCGAGATTGAACAGCAGCGGCTTGCCGACGCAATAGCGGCAGGGCTGCTCGACTGGAACAAAGAAGCTGAAAAGCTGATGGGCCTGTTCAATCCTCTGTGGCGCAAGACCTACGACGACGGGGCTGCGCTCAGCGAGGAAAACTACGGCTTGACAAGCCTTGACCGCCCAGAGTTCGTATCGTCTGCCAAAATCAATGGCGGCAAGCGCATTGTTGGTATCGAGCGCACCACACGGGACAAGATTGCGGACATCATCGTTCGTGGTGTCTCTGAGGGTCTCAGCCAAATCAGCCTGCGTGAATCCATTCAGGACACGATGGGCGCAACCAAAGCACGGGCAAAGCTGATTGCCCGACAGGAAACCATGACCGCACTGGCGACAGGTCAATTTGACACAATGAAAGCCGCCGGTGCTAAGACAAAGACGTGGCATCACAGGCCGCAGAAAAATCCTCGTGATGGCTCTCACGGACCGAACCACGTCATATTGGACGGCGAGACGGTGGCGATTGACGCCAAGTTCTCAAACGGGCTGCGCTATCCGCGTGACCCGAATGACCCTCGCCCCGAGGAGCTTATCAACTGCCGGTGTTATCTGACATACGGCGGTTTTTAAGATGCCCTAAACTCTGAGGAAAGGAGGAAAACCGTATGGCAAGCAAGGGAAAACGTACTGCTGGAAAAGCGCCGGCAACCCGCGAGTATAAGTCGTTTAAGTTCGAGCTGGAAAGCGCGGACGAGAGCGGCGAGTTCTCCGGGTACGCAGCTGTGTTTGGGAACAAGGACAGCGGCGGCGACATCATCGAAAAAGGCGCATTCTCCAAGACCATCAGGGAGGATTTTGACCGCATCAAAATCTT
Organism: Butyricicoccus pullicaecorum DSM 23266; assembly: GCF_900167005.1. Lineage (GTDB taxonomy): Bacteria > Bacillota > Clostridia > Oscillospirales > Butyricicoccaceae > Butyricicoccus > Butyricicoccus pullicaecorum. Next base: position 165,679 of record NZ_FUXW01000002.1, on the reverse strand, counting down.
GTCGCAACACACCGATTGCGAACTGCCCATCGGCAAGCCGCTGGAATTGCGTGAAGATGATAAGGGTCTTTTCATCCGGGGCAAAATCAGCGACACCGCCAAAGGCCGCGATATTCAGACGCTTATGAAAGACGGCGTTCTAAATGAGCTGTCCATTGGCTATGACGCTGTTGAGTTCGATTACGACAGCGAGCAGGGTGTGCGCCGGCTGAAAGAAATCAAGCTCTGGGAAGTTTCCATCGTCACTTGGGCGATGAACGACCAAGCTAAAATTGATGAGGTCAAGTCTTTGGTGGAGGGCCTTAGAACCGAAGTCAAAACGGGCAAAATCACCCGCGCAAGACTGGACGCTTTGAAGCCTTTCATCGCGGTAGTCCGTGAGCTGGCTGACATTCTCGGCCCGTTTCTGGAACCCACCGCACCTGATGACCCGCCTGTGCAGAACAACATCGTGAAGTCCAACAACCCCGTCAAGCAAACCAAGAAATCGGAGATTGTCTTCGAGATTATCCCGTAACACAAGGAGGAATTTGAAATGAAACTTACTCAGGAACAGCTCGCTGAGCTGATTGCCAAAGTGTTTACCAACCTCGACGAGAAGCGAAAGGCTTGCAAGGAGAAAGGCGAGGCCGTGTCTGACGGCATTTCTACCGAGGAGATCCTTGCGGAAGTGACCGCTATCCTTGAGGGTGAGGGCGGCGTGGCTGACCCCACCGCCACCAATGACCCCGCTGCCAATCCCGCTCCCGCTCCTACTGCCGACCCTGTTGGTGGTGATAAGGGAGAGGGCGAGGGCGTTTCCCCTGAACTCATCGCCGCCATCATCGCGGCCCTTGAGGGTCAGGGCGTCAAGAGCGCCACTGGCGCTGGCGAGAAGAAGTCCGGCGGCCCCGGTGTTCAGAAGCAGCCCGAGCGCAAGTATGCCAACCTGTTTCTTTCTACCGGCTCCGGTCCCGACGGCGTGAAGCAGAACTCTTTCCAGACCCGTATCGCGTCCATGTCCGCGCCTGAGCGCCGCAAGACTGTATACGGTATGTTTGGCCGCGCTGTGAAGTGCATCCACGCCTCTGGCGGCGACATCGAGAGAGCGGCTTTCACCGCCGAGCGCAAGTTCGGCGATGCGGATATGGCGCACGAGTTCAAGGCGCTGTCCGCTACTGTTCCCGCTGACGGCGGCTACCTCGTTCCCGAGGTGTACGCCAACGAGATCATCGAGCTGCTCTATCCGTCCACCGTCATTTACAGCCTCGGCGCCCGCCGTCTGGGGATGGCGAACGGCAACCTGAACATCCCCAAGATTAAGACCGGCTCCCGTGCTCTGTTTGCCGGTGAGAACCGCGCTATTTCCCGCAGCGCACCCAAGTTCGGCAACCTCAAGCTGTCTGCCAAGAAGCTGACCGCCCTCATCCCCATGAGCAACGACCTGCTCCGCTCCACCAACTTTGACAATGATGTCATCGTCGGTCAGGACGTTACCAAGCAGATGGCTCTGGGTGTTGACTACGGCGCACTGCTCGGCACCGGCGGCGAGTTCCAGCCTTTGGGCATCACCAAGAACAAGGGTGTGCTCAACATCGACGTTACCAGCATTGATACCGAGTATTCCAGCAATCAGGGCGTCCTGACTGCTGCGTTCCCGAACTATCTGGTGGCGTCCGTTTTGAAGAACAATGTTTATGCTGATGGTCTGGGCTTCGTGTTCAACACCAGCGTGGAGCAGTTCTTCAAGTCCCTGCGCGATGAGGTCGGCGGTTTCATCTTCGCTAAGGAGATGAATGAGAACGGTACTCTGGTGGGCTACCCCTACAAGACCACCAACCTGCTCGAAACCACCGGCGGCAAGACCCAGATTGTGTTCGGCAACTGGAACGACCTCGTTATCGGCGAGCAGGGCGCACTGGAAATCGAAACCAGCCGCGAGGGTTCTTGGACGGATGACGCGGGCAACCTCGTTTCCGCTTTCGAGAACGACCAGACCCTCATCCGTGCTATCAACAACGTGGACACCGGCCTGCGCCACGACGAGAGCTTTGCCGTGGCTACTAAGGTCTCCGTCCCTGTGTAAAGTGAGGAGGTAACTGAACATGAAAAGAGAACTCATCCAAAACACCAAAGTGATTCCTTATAAGAGCGGGGACGCCATCGACCGCGAGAGATTCCTTTCGGGGGTTCTCGCTGTGTCCCTCGGCGCACCCACAGGCGATCCTACCGGAATCACCGTGAAGATTGCCGTTACTGAGTGCGACACTCAGAGCGGCAGCTATACCGCTGTCGAGGACAAAGATGTGTTCGTTGACCACACTGCCGATGGCGAGGGCGCTATCACCCTCACCGTCGACAAGTCCGGCAACGAGCTGCACAACCTCGACCTTGACCTTGCGGGCTGTAAGAAGTTCATCAAGATTACCGTCACCGTGAACTGCACCGGCGGCACGTCTCCCAAGTGCGAAGCCACCTGTGCGATTGCGCTGGGCGACAATGCCGTCCAGCCCGTGTAAGGAGGGCTGATTATGTCTCGCGTGTATAAACAGCAGCCGGGTCCTACCGACAACAAGGCTGAGGTCCCCGCAAAGGAGACTAAGCGCACCAGAACCACCAAGCCCGTCGAAAAGGACGAGCCGAAAGAAGACAGCGACGACGGCGAATAGCCGTCGTTGCCCCATTTAGGAGGCCCTTATGCTTGCAGAGAACGCATTGACTACCCTTGAACGAATGAAGCTAATGCTCGGCTTATCCGACATCGAGGACGAAAAGGTCAACCTAATTGTCGAACTGCTGATAAATAAGGCTTCTTCGTGGATTGAGCGTCAGACCGGCAGACATTTGGGCAAACGCTCGTACCGTCAGTGGTACGATGCGGATGGGCAGCAGGAACTCGTCACGGTAGAATACCCCATCATCAGCGTTGAGTATGTCAAGGAGGAGGGCCGATTGGTAAACCCGAACCGCTATGACTATTCTCAAACCGGAGATGTGGGAGTTATCTACCGTGACGAGGGATGGATGAAAGCCGGGTATCGAAAAGGTCTGGCGTACGACATCGTTGCGCCGAAGCGCGTTATCGAGGTGAGCTACACGGCTGGGTACGTCCTGCCGAAAGACGCCACCGATGACGAGCCGCAGACCCTCCCCGCAGACCTTGAGGGGCTTGTGTGGGATATGGTGTCGCAGGCGTACACGAACCTGCAAAACGGGTCGCAGGGCCTCAGCTCGTTCTCCATCTCCGATGTGACGTGGAACTTTGACAAGACACAGAAATCGGAGTGGATGCAGCTCGTAAACCTGTATCGGAGGTATTGATTATGGATGTCAATGTTATCCTGAACGATTTCGAGCGGCTGAAAAAAGCCTGCGACGATATGGCCGGCAAGAAGATCCTCGTGGGTCTTGTCGGCGGCGTAGATTCCGAAGTTCTAAAAATCGCCATCGCCCACGAGTACGGCACAGAGAAACTGCCGGAACGGTCCTTTATCCGGGCGAGCTTTGATGCAGACCAAGCCAAGCTGGGTGAAATCGTGTCGGGCGCAATCGGAAAGGTGCTGTCTGGACAGACCTCCGCAGATGCCGCCGCCAACGCCATTGGCGCTCAGGCGGCCCAGATGGTGCAGAACTTCATTGACGACAATCGGGTAAAGCCGCAGTCGGATTTCACCAAGAAAACGCAGCACACGACGCTGTATGAGACCGGTACGCATATCCGCGACCGTATCACATACAAGGTTGAGGAGGTATGACCCATGTTTTTCGCAACTCCAAAACTGCCGAGGGCGCTACTGCACATACTGACAGTTTCCAACAGGACGTTCGTGCGCGACCCCGCAGCCGGCGGGCAGTCCAGACCTGTTGACGAGCCGGTAACGTCCTTTTGGGGGATTGTGATGCCGCTTTCCAACTTGGACTTGAAACGCTTGCCGGAGGGGTCGTACACGTACAATTCTCAGAAGCTCTACACCGATGACCCCGTGGAAATTAAGCCGGGGCAAATCATTCTGGACACCTACGACGGGCAGAAATACACCGTCACGCAGGAACTCTCCCACAATTCCATCCACCCGATGGTCCGCTATATCGTGGAGGGGGTGAAAAAGTGACGTTCGCTCAGGCCCGTAACGCGATTGTGTCTGGGTTGGAGGCCCACATCGGCTGTCCTGTCAACCTGTCAGAGCAAATCGCAGATATGCCCGAATACCCGTACTGCTATTACAGCGTTCTCGCTCCGAGAATACCGGAGTATTCGTTCGGCTTGCGGGAGATTATTGAAACTCCCGACGGGCCGCTGCTCGTCCGTTCCGAACAGGTGTCGGCTACCATGTCGTTCACCTTTTGCAGCACGAATCGGGAAACCGAGGACGGCTACATCTTTGGCGAGGACGAGGCACTTGAACTCGCGGAAAAGGCAAACGGTTTTTTCCTGCTCAACGCCCACAATATCCAAACCGAGCAAGGCGAGGTCGTGATAGTCAATGTGGGGTCAGTCGCAAGCCGATCCAGCTTTTTCGTGGAGGACACGATACGCAGGTACGGGTTCGATATTCGCTTCTCCTATGTACGAACCGACACGATGCCCGCCACTCTGGTGGAGCGTCCGGGAAACCCCATAGGGGATATTAAGCAATAAAGGAGGAATCGCCAAATGGCAAAAGACGTAATTGTCGTTGTGCAGCGGGACGCGCTGCCCAGCGAGAAAGAAAGCCTCGACATTCTCCTTGTATCTACCACCGGGGATTATCCGGTCGGAACGTACAGAGATGTTGAGAGCGTAAAAGCCGTGTACGGCCCGGAGGGTGCTTGCCCTAACGCAAAGGTCGTGCGCAAGGCTACCACCCTGCTTAATCAGGGCAAGACCACGCTGGCTACCAGCCTCGTGAGCAAGTTCAAAATCGTCAGCTTTGACCCCGCCAGCCCCGTTGTGGCTGCGGCCGCAAAGCTCGTCTGCACTTTTAGCGGGTCTATTGACATCGCCACAAAAAAGAGCCTCTGGTTCCGTTTTGGCGGGGACAGCAAGGCCGTTGTAAAGATCACCACGTCTTCCGCTGTGTCCTCTGCAAACGACCTCGCCGCACTGTTCAACAGCACAAGTTTCACCAAAGGCGGCAAGACCTATTCCGCTGCGGTGTCCGATGCGACCGTGACCTTTACCGCCACCGAGGAGGGCGAAGCAGACACTATTCCCGAAACCGTGGACGTGTTCACCGATGAGCACCTGTCCAAGCCCGTGACTACCGAGTGTACCGCTCCTACCGCCAAGTTCACCAACGGCAAGGACGCGAAAACCGCTGCGGAGAGCTTCATCGAGCAGATTAAGAAGTTCCAGTCCGAGGTTGACAACGACTGGTACTATCTCCTGACCGACAAGGACGAGGACGAGTATGTCATCGCTCTGGCGAAGTTTGCAGAGGCCAGCGAGCCAAGCGAGGCAGAGCTGGGCGCGGGCGTGGAAGACCACCGCAAGTTCTACATGGGCCAGACCAGCAACAAGGCGTTCGTGTGCAACACCGCCCGCGCCGCTGTCATCTACGCCGATGCAGACAATCTGAATGAGGAGCCTGACGCCTCCTATACGGGCAACGTGGGGCCGTTCTATCCCACAAGCGTAACGTGGAAGTTCAAGCGTCCGCAGGACGGCAACGCCTCCACGACCAAGCTCATCACGCTCCCCCTGCTCACCGACGGCGAGCGGGAGACCCTGCTTGAAAACCACGTGAACTTCTTGACCGAGGAGTACAAGCGCCAGTACGTCAAGGACGGCACTTGCCTCAACGGTGAGTTCATCGACGTGGTTCTCGGCGGGGACTGGATCGCCAAACGTATGCGCGACCTGCTCTACGACATCCTGCTTGAAAACGCTAACATCAACTATGGTGATGACGGGTTCGGCATGATTGGCACGGCAGTGTTGCAGGCTCTGGCAGAGGCCACAGACCTCAATATCATCGCCCGCGACCCGGAGAGCAAGACCGGCGTGTTCACCGTTGTCATCCCGAAGTATGCGGAGAGCACCGAAGACCAGCGCCGCAACCGTGTGATGCCGGACATCACGTGGGAGGCTCAGCTGGCAGGCGCGGTCCATCAGGTAAAAACCAAAGGCGTCCTCCGTGCGACGCTGTAAAGGAGGGATAGACCATGTTAGCTACGTTTGACCCGATGAAAGTCAATGTGTCTTTCAACAACCGGCAGCTCCGTATGTTCGGCGAGAGTATGTTCACGCTGGCCCGTGACGAGGCCAACGTCACGCTGAAAAAGGGTGTAAAGGGCGACAGCACCTACATCCTGAATGCGAACAAGGCGGGCAAGCTCACCATCACGCTGTTGCAGGATTCTCCTGACGTGGCGTACCTTGAGCAGTGCGCCGAGAAGAACGTGATGGCGAACCTTGCTATCACGGATGCCAACGACAGCGGCTCCGTTTTCTTCGCCCAGAACTGCATGGTGGAGAAGCTGCCTGACAGGGCGAGAGGCAAGGAGGCCGCTGATGTCTCCATCGTGTTCCTCATCCCCGACATCCAGCTGTAATTGCTGAAACATTGAGTTGAAACATCCCGCCCGAATTCAAGTATTAGGCGCGAAAGTCTAAGTTTAGGCGGGAAATTCAACCAGATGTTTCAGCCCCGAATGTTTCAATGTTTCGGCCAATGTATCGCCAATGTTTCGTCTCAAACCCGCACCGTTACTGGCTTTTGCAGGTATTTGAAACATTGAAACATTCATTCTTAATAGAGTGTGTAAATAGGGAGAATAGAGAGTAATGTATATCTCCGTCTCCCTAACGCGCCTATGCGCGCGTAATGTATAAAACGCCAATGTTTCAGAGGAGGATTGACCTATGGCAAGAACAAAAACCGTCGTCGTCAACGACGTTGAGTACCAGCTGCAAAGTGTAAATTTCACGTGGTATTCCAACCTGACCGACCTCTACATCAACCCTGCCAACGGCAGGAAGAACACGGCGAAGTACGCCGACGCTCTTATCAAGGGCTGTGTGACCGCCCCCGCTGAGGTGGCTAAGGCCGGTCTGAAATACTTTGACGAACAGGACGACCTCGCTACGCCGGGTGAGCTGGTGCGCGAGATCGAATCCTTTCTTAGCGAACGAACTAAACTGCAAGGCCGCTAAAAGCCGCGCTCGTAAAAACGAGCGGTTTTGGCGGCTTGTGTTCTGCATGGGCGGCGTGACCTATTCGGAGCTTAAAGAGATGGATCTGTATGAGTTCTCCGAGACCGAACAGGCCCGCCTGCTCTGGCAGGACGAATGGAACAAGAAAGATTGAGAGGAGGGATGAACTGTGGATGAAGCCCGCAGTGTATCGTACAGCATAAATGTACGCGCAAACACGTCGCAGGCAGAAGCCAGCATTCGCAACGTCACGAGCAGTCTTGGTGGCTTGCAGGGCAGCGGCGGCAGAATCAATATCAGTGCGGATAGCTCTCAGGCTGATTCGAGCATCCGAAATGTCACGAGCAATCTCGGCGGTTTGCAGTCGCAGGCCAGCAGCGTAGGCTCGGCGTTCCGCAGTTCTTTCCTTGCCGGCGTGGATGGAGGAAATACCTTTTCCTCCTCCCTGCGTTCCGGCGTCGGCGGGGCTTTCTCCTATGTAATGGGGCAAGCAAACGCCTTTAGAGAAAATGTTGTATCGGGTGCGCAGAACATCGCAAATGGTTTTGCGCACCCGATTTCTACAATCCGAAACGGGCTGGGCAACGCGATTCAGTCCGCAAAGGACAGGTTCACTGACTACATCAGAAACGCAGAACGGGCCGCCACCGCAACAGACGACATGGGCGGTTCTGCCGGCGGCGCCAGACAGGATGTTTCCAATCTCGGCGAGGCTGCCGAGGAATCCGGCGGCAAGTTTGAAAAGCTCGGCGGCGTTCTGAAAGGTGCGGGGGCTGCTATCGCGGGTGTTTCCGCAGCTGCCGCCGCAGGAGCTGTGGCGCTCGGTGTGCAGGTCGTGTCTGCCTATTCCGATTATGAGCAGCTTGTCGGCGGTATTGATACTCTGTTCGGCAAAGCCTCTCAGACGGTACAGGCAAATGCGGCGAATGCCTACGCTACCGCTGGTATGTCAGCGAACCAGTACATGGAACTCACCACGAGCTTTTCTGCCAGCCTGATTAAGTCTCTCGGCAACGACACTGACAAGGCTGCATCCTATGCGAACAGCGCGATTGTGGATATGTCCGACAACGCGAACAAAATGGGTACAGACCTTGAGCTTATCCAGAACGCGTACCGTGGATTCTCCATGCAGAACTTCACCATGCTGGACAACCTCAAGCTCGGTTACAGCGGTACGCAAGAGGAAATGGAGCGGCTGCTGAGTGACGCGGAGAAGCTGTCCGGTAAGAAGTTCGACATCTCCAATTTCGCAGATATAACCGAGGCCATTCACATTATCCAAGAGGATATGGGGATTGCCGGCACGACGGCGTTAGAGGCGTCGGAAACGATTGCCGGTTCTATTTCCAGTACAAAGTCGGCAATCGGGAACCTGCTTGCCGGCCTCGGTAACGCAAATGCCGACATCGGAATGCTCGTCGATAATGTGGTGGACAGCTTCGGGAACGTGGTGAAAAATGTCACGCCCGTAGTTGAAAACCTTGCTGCTGCCCTGCCTGACGCAATAAGCAAGGTTATACCGGCGATAGGTTCGCTTTTGCCCACCCTTGTGAGCACGGCGGGCAGCGTGTTCGGTCAGGTGCTTACGTCCATTATCGCCCTGCTGCCGCAGCTTATTCCCGTGGCGGTAGACGCTATTTCCCTTATTGCGGAGACGCTGCTTGAAAACGTCCCGCTGATTGTGGATGCGGCGGTTAATCTGGTGGACAGCCTTATCGGAGCAATCGGTGATCTGCTGCCCATGTTTGCAGAGGCAGCGGTTCAGATTGTGGCTAATCTGGCGACTGGCCTCGGCGATTCCCTGCCGACGTTGATTCCGACCATCATCGAGGGCTTGATGTCTGCGGTGAACACCCTGATAGAGAACGCCCCTCTGCTCATGGAGGCGGGTATGCAGCTCCTGATGGGGCTGGCGCAGGGTATCATCGAGGCAATACCGATGCTCATTGAGCAGCTCCCGCTGCTTATTGAGGGCATCCTGACGTTCCTGACGGAGAGCCTGCCAATCCTCTTGGAACAGGGCGCGCAGATTATCCTGATGCTCGTGAACGGTATCATCAACGCAATCCCGATTCTGGTTGAACAGTTACCCATTATCATCACATCCATCGTGGAGTTCATCAGCGGGAATCTGCCGGCCATTCTTGAAACCGGTGTGAACGTCCTCATCCAGCTGGCAGCAGGTATCATTCAGGCCATCCCGCAGCTGGTGGCGCAGCTGCCGCAGATTATTTCTGCCATCGTAAATGGCATCGGGGCGCTGATTGGCTCTATCGTTGAAGTCGGTAAGAATATCGTGCGAGGTATCTGGGACGGTATCACGGCTATGGCAGGATGGATTAAAGACAAGGTAACAGGGTTCTTTAGTGGAATCGTTGACGGCGTTAAGGGCTTTTTGGGAATCCACAGCCCGTCCCGTGTGTTCGCCGGCATCGGCAACAACATGGCCGCTGGTCTTGGGCAGGGCTTTGAGAACACAATGGGTGGCGTGACAAAAGACATTGAGAACGCCATTCCGACCAAGTTCGATATGCCCGCAATCAACGGTCCCGCAAACGCCGCTTTCAAGGTGAACCCGATTGTAGGCGACGCTCCCGCTCCTGTGGTGGCTGACGCCACATATTCTGTCACGCCGGTGGTGGGCGACTTTGACCCGCCCGACCCGAATACGGAGGACGGAGACGGTGACGGTACGCACGTCGATGTCCCAGACCCAGATCCGGTTCCCGGCGGCGGTGGCGGCAGCAGTCCTGCGTTTGCTCCGCAGATTACCGTCATCGTTCAGGGCAACGCGGATGAGGAATCCACGGAGAACCTGAAAACCTCGCTGCGCGATACCGTCCGTGAGCTGTATAACGAGTTCCGGGAGGAGGAGCGCGAGCGAATGGTGCTTAAAAACCAATACGCTTACTGATAGGAGGGATTGAGAATGGCGTATGTGCTGAGAGGGAGAAAAGGCGGCACGGTCCGTTTCATCCCGCTCGAAAACGGCGTAATTGAAAAGGAAAGCGAGAGTTACAGCAGCTCCGTCACCTCCAACCCCGTGGAGGACGGGGCTGACATCGACGACCATGTGAACAATGCGGCTGGTACGCTGAACATCTCCGGCACGATTATCGGGGGCGACGGGGCAATCAACGCCCTAAAGTCCATGCGTGACCGCCGGGACGTTATCACATACATCGGCGTAACGCGGATGAACAATCTCGTTTTCACCAGCTTAAAGTTTGACCGGTCTTATAAAAACCGGCACGGCGCGTCTTTTTCGGCCACGCTCAAGCAGGTGCAGATGACTTCATCGGAGTTTGTTCCGATGGACGCCGAGCTTGCTATGACGAGCCAAGACGCGGGGAAAAGCCAGAACCCGCAGCTTGCCAGAACGGTGAGCACGGGCATGGCGATTTTGGCTATCCAGTCCGTAAGCTCTACCGCTGCGGCGGCGCTGAGGTCCGTGAACGTATCGGGCGGCAGCGCCGCCCCGCTCACGCGGCTCACCGGCGGATACGACGGTCTGGTGCGGCGTTGAGGAGGTGTGAGGTATGGCGCTGCAACTGATTGACCTGAATGAAGATATTGAGTACATCAACATCGACGCATCGAAAGTGCCGTACTCATTCTCCATCAAGCTGACCGACAAGACGTTCAGTTTTACGGTCAAGTACAATGACACCGGTGGGTTCTATACGATAGACCTGCTTGACGCAAACGGGAATGTCCTCGTGTTCGGTGAAATCGTCCGCTATGCCCGCCCGCTGTTCAACGTGGTGGAGGACGAGCGGTTCCCGATACCGGTTATCATCCCCTTGTGCATTACGGGAGACAGCATTTCGGAAGTCACAAAAGAGAACTTCGGGAAAGACGTGAAGCTGTATCTCAGGGAAAGGACGGTGCAGTAACATGGCATTCTGGATCAGGGACGCAACGCTTACCATCGGCAACAAGCAGTATTCCCTCGGCGGCCTGAATTTCACCTTTGAAATCCCGTTTGAGGACAGCGACGAGCCGCCTGTGGCGACGGTAAAGGTCACAAACCTTTCCGCAGCCACGAGAGCTGGCATCAAGAAAAACGACCCTGTTGTGCTGAACGCCGGATATGAGGGCGATGTCGGCTGCATCCTCATCGGGAAAGTGGTCGGCCTGAAACACAAGCAGGCCAACACCGACTGGACCTCAACCCTGACGGTACAGCCGTGCGCTGACGAGATACTCGGCAGCCTGATAAACAAGACCTATGCAAAAGGGATAAAGGCGTCTGCCATCGTGCGCGACCTGCTGAACATCTTCGGCGTGGAGGTGTCCAAGTGCGAGCTGACCGAGGACATCAGCTACCCGCGAGGGCGGGTGTGCCGGGGAAATTTGAAGCAGGTTCTGACAGAGATTGTGGTGAACGAGTGCAAGAGCCGGTTCATCATCCGGGCGACAGGGCAAATCTACATCACCAAAGCGGACGACGGCATCAACAACGGCGTGACCCTCACCTCCGCTACCGGCCTGCTGAGGGCTGATGAGGAGAAAGTGGCGATACCGTATGAGACTGACCTGAACTCCCAGAAAACCGGCGAGGACCGGGACGATGACACCATCTCCCGCTCCTGCCTGCTCAATTATCGGATAGCCACCGCCGAGGTGGTGAAAATCCAGTCGAGCAACCTGAATGGCCGTTTCATCGTGGTGAAAGGCTCCCACAAGGGCGGCAGAACGGGCGATTGGGAAACTTCGATGGAGCTGAAACCTTATTGAGAAAGGAGCTGCGGAATGTCCGCTATCAACGAATACGAATACCAGCAGATCCACGACAAGCGGCTTGCGGAATCCATCTGCGTGGCGGCTACCGTCAAGGTCGTGGCGTTTGACCCCGCGAAGATGACGGTGGACGTTCAGCCGCTCTCGAAGCATTTGCAGAACGGGAAGTATGAAAGCCAGCCGCCTATTTTGGGCGTACCTGTGGCGTGTACCCGCTGCGGCGGGTTTATCACAAGGCCGTGGATAAAGGCGGGAGATACCGGCGTGGTGGTCTACCTCGACCACGACATGGACAGCACCGTTACGGGTGGCAAGGAGGCCAAGCCCCTCACGGAGCGCAACCATGCCACGACGGACGCTATTTTCATCGGCGCAATCGTGGCTGGCAGCTACTCGTCCTCCGGTCTTCCGTCAGACAGCCTTGTCCTCGCCGCTGAAAACGGCAGCGTCTACGTGGCGGTATCTGCGGCAGGGGTTGCGATAAAAGGGGACCTGACCGTGACGGGGAACGTGGACAGCTCGGGCAACATAAGCGCGGCTGGCAACATGACCGCTGCCGGCGATGTCCTTGCCGAGAGCAGCATAAGCGGCGCCCACCACACGCACCCCGGAGATTCGGGAGGTAGAACGGGGCAGCCCGGATAAGGAGGCAGTATGGATAACATGACACTGCTTATCGACCCGGAATCAAGGGATTTGGTGTTTGACACCGACGGGTCGTTCAAGAAGATATACGGGGACGACACCACCGTCCAAAACGTGCGTCACACGCTCCTTGCGTGGAAAGCGGAGTTCTTCGCTGATGAGACGCACGGCACTGATTATGAGAGCATCGTCGGCCAGAGCATGAACGACGTTGACGATGACGAGATAAAAGAGGTCATTCGGGAGGCTGTGTTTCAGGACCCCGATGTGTCTCAGATTGATTCAATCTCCGTCTCCTACGAGGGACGGACAATAACTGTTGAACTCACCGCCACCCTGTCGGATGGCGAGAAAATAGCATTGGAGGTGACGGCATAATGGCGAAGACCACAGATTGGGGCTTGACGGACGCTGGTTTCAGACGCCCCACATACGCGGAGCTGCTGGACGCTCTGGAATACAAAGCTCGCGAGCTGTACGGGTCGCGGGCAAACCTGACTGTTCGCTCCCCGCTCGGCGTGTTCCTGCGCATCTACGCTTGGATGCTGAACCTCTTGTTCTCCACGCTGGAAGATGTGTATAACAGCCGGTTCATTGACACGGCTGTCGGGACGAGCCTCTATAACCTCGGGCGAGCAATCGGCTTGAAGCTCCTCGGAGCGCAGAAAGCGGTCGGCTACCTGACCTTTACCGGCGAGGACGGCGTGGAGGTCCCGGAGGGCTACCTTGCTGAAACGACTGCCGGCGAGCAGTACATTACCCTGCAATCCGGCGTGATAACCAGTGGGAGCGTCACTCTTTCCGCGACCGCTGTTGTGCCGGGGCCTGACGGGAATACGGAGAAGAACACCATCACCAATATCGTAAACCCCATGAGCGGCATCGAAGCCGTCACGAACGCCTCTGCGTTCGAGGGCGGCAGAAATACGGAAACCGATGCGGAGTTCCGTGAGCGGTACTATCTGTCCGTGGACTTTGCGGGCGGCGTGAATATTGACGCCATCGTCGCTGAGATCTACGAGAGCGTTGAGGCTGTCATAGCGGTGGCTGGCGAGGAGAACGATACCGATGTCCAGAGCGAGAGCGGGCTGCCTCCCCACTCCATCGAGATTATCGCCTATGGCGGCCTTGATGAAGATGTGGCGGGGGCAATCTTCCGCAGAAAGGCGGCGGGCATCCAGACCTACGGAAACACTTCCGTTTCTGTCGTAAGCTCTGCCGGCACGACGCACAAAATCAAGTTCAGCCGCCCGACGCCCGTGAACGTCTGGGTGAAAATCACCGGCCTGAAAACCGACAGCGTGTTCCCGCTTGACGGGATTGACCGTATCAAGCAGAACATCGTTGAGTATATCGGCTCCAACACGAGAGGCGGTATGGCTATCGGGCAGGACGTGATTTGCGTCACTCTTCCGACCGAGGTGCTTAAAGTGCCGGGGGTTGTTGACTTCGACCTGCAAATCAGCTCAAACGGCTCTGTGTTCAGCCGTGAGAACATCACGATTGCGGCCCGTGAAAAGGCGGTCACTGACGAAAGCAAGGTGACGGTCGAATGAGGAACTATCTTTCTGAAATGCTGTACGCGCTGACAAGCGCATACACGAGAAAAGACTACAATAACCGCCGCCGTGACCTCCCCATTGAGACGAACATCGGAAAGCTGTTCGCCATCCTCGCATGGGGGCTGGATTCCGTCGAGGAGCAGACCGAGCTGATAAAGCTGTGGGAGGACATCGACTATGCGGAGGGCGCGGTCCTCGACCGGTACGGGGCCAATTTCGGCGTTGCTCGTATCAGCCCTGATGACAGGTTCTACCGCATGGCGATTAAGGTGAAGCTGATGGCGCAGCTTTCCGGCGGCGACATCAACACTGTTATCGAGGCGGCAAGCGCCCTGCTGGAAGTGGATGTGTCCGAAGTCATGCTTGATGAGGTCTATCCTGCCAAAATCGAGCTGTTCGTAGACCAGAAGCTCCTATCCCCGGAGCGCATTGAAATGCTGGATTTGATTGCTGAGGCCATCAAGCGAATCCTCGCGGCGGGCGTGGGGCTGCGCCTTTACCTGCGGACCCACAGCACCTACCGCCACGAGCTTGTCGTGCGGCACTGCGGATATGCGGCGACCGAGCAGAGCGCCCCTCCGTTTACAGAGGACAGGGGCGCCAGAATGACCCTGAAAACGCTCTACGGCACGTTCCAGCCCACGGAGGTATCTGCGGCCCACCCGCCGCAGAACCGGGCGCATACGGCCACGCAGGAGGGCGCTGGGGGCGCTGTGTACCACACCAGAATCAAATCCAAACGAGTTGACAAGGAGGAATAAGAATGTCGAAGTTTGAGGACGGCAGCTACGGCTCTTTGACCGGTATCGCTCTTATCGGAAAAGTCCTCGCCGGACGCTGCCAAATGCACTACACAAAAGCCGCCGTTGGAAACGGGACAATCCCGGAGGGGCTGACACCGAAGACCATGACAGGCCCTGCCGGGTATGTGATGGACGCGCAGATTGCGGCGGTATCGAACCCTGTGGACGGCGAGTGTCAGGTCACGGTCCGCATCAAGAGCGAGAGTGTTGAATCCGGCTTTTACCTGACGAACATCGTCCTGTTCGCGGAAGATCCCGACGATGGCGAAGTCCCCTACACCTATCTGTGCTTGGAGAATGAGCCTGAGTGGATTCGCCCCGCAAGCTCTGTCGTGGGGAAACTCGCAACATTTGATTTGATCGCTGCGGTGGGCGATGTGGACACGGTTACGGCTGTGATTGACCCGGAGGCCATCGCCACCATCGGCGAGGTCGAGCAGGCCATTTTAGAGCACAACAACGACCCTGCTGCGCATGGCGGGCTTTCGAGTATTGAGGAGCGGTCGCTTACTATCCCAAAAACCGGATGGGACATCGGGGCGTCCGAGGCTCCTGCGGGCGTCTACTACGTGGACATCCCGCTCGACAGTGTGACGGAGGCACTGATTCCGATTGTCAACGTCCAGCCGAAACAGCTTGCAACGGCGAAGAAGTGCGGGCTGTACCCTGTGTGCCGCACCCTCTCCGGTGGAATCCGTCTCTACGCGGAAAAGGCCCCGGAGAGCGAAATCACAGCAACGGTGGTTCTTATGAAAGAGCCTGAAAACTAAAAGAGGAGGAAACACTCATGGCGTATGGATCTGTAAATATCCTCGGCGTGAGCGCGTCTGAGCTGGAAACGGTCAGGGCGCTTGCGCAGGACGCAAAAGAACTTGCGGAATCCGCATCTGAGGCCATCACAGACCTCACGAACACAATCAACGTCGTTCCGTCCCCAAGCGGGACGCTGACCTTTACGGGCCGCCAGCAGTCCCCTACATGGCTGAATTACGATGAAAGCAAGCTCACCCTCGGCGGCACAACGCAGGCCACGAATGCCGGTACTTATGAGGCGACGTTCACGCCGAAGTCCGGGCTTAAGTGGTCTGACGATACGGAGACTGCTAAGACCGTTCAGTGGACTATCAACCGAGCGTCCATCGCAACGCCCACGCCGAACGGCAGCCTGACCTACACAGGCTCTCCGCAGTCTCCTACATGGACAGACTACGACACCGGCAAAATGTCCATCAGCGGCACGAACTCCGCTACCAATGCGGGAACCTACGGCGCAATCTTCACGCCGGGGTCTAACTACAAGTGGGCAGACGGGACTACGACCGCGAAGACGGTGAACTGGACGATTGGAAAGGCGGCAGGCTCCCTCAGCCTTAACCCGACCAATATGACGCTGAACAACACAACGAAGACCGGGACAATCACCGTAACCCGTGCGGGCGATGGCGCGATTTCTGCCGTTTCCGGCAGCTCCGGGATTGCCCAAGTCAGCGTCAGCGGAAACAAAATCACGGTCACAGGAAAAAGCTCCGGTGTGGCTACCATCACGGTAAAGGTAGCCGCCGGCACAAACCACACGGCCCCTACGGATAAAACTTGCAGGGTCGAGGTGAACTTCGTAAATATCTACGGCGCAAGCTGGGACGGCACGAGTACCACAAAATGGACGAGAACCGATAAAGCCGCCGGCTTTATTGACCCAGTTCCTTATGTGGCCGGCGCGGGCAGTTACAGCTCGCCGTTTGACAATTTGCAGCCGTGGGCAGGAATGACAAAGACCACGCGCTCCGGTAACTCGATGGTCGCTATCCCGAAGTTCTGGTACAAGCTCACCAAGAGCGGCAGCAGCATCAAAATCCAGATCGCAGACCAAGCGACCGCTGGCTTCTCGGTTTCCCCCGCCCACATGAACAGGGGCGACGGCCGTGGCGAGCGGGACGTTGTTTACATCGGCAGGTATCACTGCGCCAGCGACTACAAGAGCAAGACCGGTGTGTCGCCGAAGAACAACATCACCCGAAGCGCGGCAAGGTCCGGCATTCACGGCCTCGGTGCGAACTTCTGGCAGATGGACTTCGCCATGCGGTTCACCATCTGGCTGCTCTACATCGTGGAGTTTGCTGACTGGAATTCTCAGGCGAAAATCGGCTACGGCTGCGGCAACAACAGCGATGTGCAGAATATGGGAGCGTCTGACAGTATGCCTTACCACACCGGCACGATGCAGACCTCCCGCACGACCTACGGCGTGGGTGTGCAGTACCGCAACATAGAGGGCCTGTGGGATAACGTGCTGGATTGGATGGACGGCTGTTACTATAACGGCAACGGGCTGAATCTCATCCTGAATCCCAACAATTTCAGCGACAGCAGCGGCGGCACGAGCGTCGGTACGCCGTCGAGCGGTTATCCGTCCGCATTCAATGTCGCTACGGCTGGCGGGTTCCCGATGTTCTATCCGACTGCTGCAAGCGGCAGTGATTCCACGTACTCGTGCGATTACTGGTACTTCGGCTCGTCGTACCCGTGCCTCTTCGTTGGTGGCTACTATAGCCGCAACACCAACCGCGGTTTGTTCTGCGTCTACTGCAACGGCGTGTCGTACTCGCACTCGAGCATCGGCTGCCGCCTCCAAGAACTCCCTTAATGGGGGAGCGTGAGGGGGCGAAGCCCCCTCACAAGGGACCCGCGCGGAGCGCGGGGACCATCCGGGGCTACCTGTGCAGTACCGATGTCAACTGTTCGGCGTGACGTGCGATAACTGGAACTTCAACTCGTCGAACCCGTGCCTCTACGTTGGTGGCAACTATAACCGCAACACCAACCACGGTTTGTTCTACGTCAACTACAACAGCGTGTCGAACTCGAACACGAACATCGGCTGCCGCACCCTTTTATGTGTCTTGCTGACAAACCTCCAAACCACGGCACAGGTAGTCGCGCACCTCTCGGTGAAGATAAGCAGTTCAGGGAGCGGGTTAGTACACCTCGAAAGAGGCGTTGGAAAGCTCGTACAGCTAAAAGGAGGATACCAGTCCCTGTGAAAAGAGCAAAGAACCTATTTGAACCTTTAATCTCAGATGAGAATTTATCAAGAGCCATCGACGAAGTAAACCGCACACATCATTGGCGCACCCACCACCGCCCGAATAAATGCACTGCTTGGGTGGAGGAGACCAAAGAGGAGCGCATCAAGGAGCTGCGGCAAATTATCATCGACGGCTTTGAACAGAAACCGCCTCACACGACCCGCAGATGGGACGCAAGCGCCCAGAAGTGGAGAACGGTGAGCGAACCCGCGCAGTGGCCCGACCAGTATGTCCATCACGCGCTTATCCAGATTTTGCAGCCAATCTTCATGCGGGGCATGGACCATTACTGCTGCGGCAGTATTAGGGACAGAGGCCCGCACCAAGCACGGGCGGCAATCGAAAGCTGGATGAATCACGACCTGAAAGGCACTCGGTACGAGCTGTGCGGCGATGTGCGCCATTTCTATGACAGCCTGAAACCGGAGGTCGTAATGGACCGTATGCGCCGCCTGATTAAAGACCGGCATGTCCTCGACCTGATTTGGCGCATTGTGAAAGATGGCGTCCGTATCGGCTCCTATACCTCGCAGTGGTTCGCAAACACCGTTTTGCAGCCGCTGGACCAGATGATCCGTAATAGCGGGCTGTGCGCCCACTATGTCCGGTACATGGACAACCTCACGGTGTTCGGCCCGAATAAGCGAAAGCTGAAAAAGCTCCGGCTTCTCGTTGAGAAATGGCTGACGGAGCACCAGCTTGAGCTGAAAGGCGACTGGCAGATATTTCCGATTGCCCGCGTAAACCCGAAGACGCCGCTGGAACCACCGAGGCGCGGATTTGCGAGGCAAAAGAGCCGTCTGCCAAACGCCGTAGGGTATCGGTACGGTCGAGGCTTCACAATTCCGCGCAAGCACAATCTCCTGCGCATCAAACGGGCGATTGCCCGATACCGCAAGAGAAAGAGACAGGGCAAGCGCATCATGGCAGGAGCGGCTGCGAGCCTGATTTCAAGGCTCGGACAGCTGAAACACTGCAATAACTACAACCTTTACCGGCTTCTGTATAAAGGCGAACGCCTTGTGCGTGACCTGAAAAGAATCATCCGTCAAAAGCAGCGAAAGGAGGAACTGACGTGGAGTATGTATTTGGAACGCAGGAAGACATCGAAGTCCTCAAGACAAAGGGCAGTGAGCATTCCGACTTGACCGGGTTTCACCAGATCGAGCGGAGCTATCCCGACCAGACCGTGACAGACTGTTTCCGCGTAGTCCGCAAGCTGGACAGCTTGGAGGACGGCGAGGGAAACTGCTACGACTGGTACGAGATTGACCGGCACTACCGGTTTACCGATAAGACCGGCCCCGTCGCCCAGCAGCTTGTGGAGAGCACTGCCGCATTGGAAGACGCCCTGTGCGAGTACGACGAGCTTGCCGGCGCACGGATGGGCGAAATCGAAGACGCCCTGTGCGAGCAGGACGACGCGAACGACGTGCGTATCAGCGCCGTTGAGGACGCTGTATGCGAAATTGACGCTATCATCAGCACAATTAGTGAGGGAGGTACTATCAATGAACAAAATTTGGGCTAACAGACTGATTGCCGGTACACAGGTTTGGGATTCCGTTCCCGATTACCGCCGCAGCGGGGTAAAGACCGAGCTGGCGTCCCGCGTGGAGGACGGCGAGATTACCGCTGAAAAGTACAAGGAGATCACCGGAGAGGAGTACGCGGCAAAGTCTGCCGCGCCGAGTGAACAGTCGTGAGAAAAGTAGGATTGGTGGTTGCCGTGGAGGATGACGCTCTGCGGCAACGGTTTGGAGAGGGCCGCCCCACGAAAGACAAAATGGGCGTGACCCTCTATCAGACGAAGAATTGCCAGCTCTATGCCATACGGTGTGGAGCTGGCGAAATTTATGCGGCGGCAGCGACGCAGTACCTCATCGACAAGTACAAAGTGGCGGCGGTCCTCAACTATGGCGTTGTGGGCGGCTGCACTGATAACTTGCACCCCGGCGAGGTGTGCGTCGTGGTAAAGGTGGCGCATTATCAGTACGACCTGTTTGCCGTTGATAATGTGCCAGCTGGCCGCTATTTGGAATACCCAGACCGGCTGCTGCCGGTAAGCACTGCTTTCACGGAGCTGGCCTCCCCCGAACTTCGCCGGGTGGTTTGCGCATCCGGTGACAAGTTTGTGGGAGACGCCGCAGAGAAGCTATGGCTGCACAACGAGTTCGGAGCCGACATCTGCGACATGGAATCCGCAGCCATTCTGCTCACCTGCGACCGAAACCGCGTCCCGTGCCTTATCATCAAGGCCGTAGCAGACAGCCTTTCGGGAGGGGCGGCAGAATACTGGCGGGAGAAAAACCAGACGGCAAAAAGCTGCCTGGACTATGCCGTCGAGGTAATTGACGGGCTGTAATCTCAGAGGAGGGATTGAAATGAACGAAATTGTGCTCTGCCTGTTAAGTGGCGGCGTTGCGGCTGCCGCGATGAAGACCCTTGACGGGGTAATCATGTGGCATCTTAACCGCAAGGCCGCCAAAGAGGACAGGGACGCTGACAAGCAGGCTGCCGATGAGCAGCAGGAAAAGGACACGACAAAACGGCTCCAAGATGACCTTGCTTCTTTGCGGGTCGGTGAGCGTGTGATTCTGCACGACCGCATCAAATATCTGGGCAGACGATTCATTCGGGACGGCAAGATCGACTTTGACGACCGCCAAGACCTGATTGATATGCACGGCGTTTATCATAACGCGCTTGGCGGGAATGGGAATCTGGACAAGCTCATGGAGGAAGTCATGGAGCTGCCTGTGAAGTAAAAGGAGGAGGAATGCCGTGGTAATTGTTCTTACTGCGGTAGCATCCGTTTTCCTCGGCGTCTTAGGCTCTCTCTTGCTGATTCGCTTGAGCAGCGGAAAGAGCCGCAAGACGAAGAAGCAGAAAGCGGAGACTACCAAAAAGGTAATCTGGGTCTGCCTGATAAACGGGTTTGCGTGGGTATGGTGCAGCTATATCCTTGCCTACCTCGATAAGATGCAGATTGCCGAGAGCCTGTCCCAAGTGGCAGTTACGGAGATTATCGGTGTGGTGCTTGCCTACTGTATAAAATCCGCTGTCGAAAACCTGAGTAAAAATAACCGGTGGCCGGACAGGGACAGGCCCTCTGACGAACACACAAACTCCGGGACCGGTTGAAAGGAGTAAAGCATGAGCACGAATGAGGAGAGGATCTGGAACTACCTCATCGGGAAAGGGCTGAGCAAAGCCGGCGCCGCAGGGTTGATGGGAAACCTGTTCGCAGAGAGCGGGCTTTCCCCGAAGAACCTGCAAAACACCTACGAGAAGAAGCTGGGCTTTACGGATGACAGCTATACCGCCGCTGTGGATAGCGGCTCGTATCAGAACTTTGTCCGTGACAGCGCCGGATATGGCCTCGCGCAGTGGACGTTTTGGAGCAGAAAACAGAATATGCTTGACTTCGCACGAGCCGCAGGAAAGTCCATCGGGGACTTGGAAATGCAGCTCGATTTTCTTTTTCAAGAGCTGTCAGGCAGCTACAAGCAGGTTCTGTCCACGCTGAAAACCGCCACCACCGTGCGGGCTGCCAGCGACAGCGTTCTTCTCAATTTTGAGCGCCCCGCAGACCAGAGCGAGGCGGTAAAGGTGAAAAGGGCCGGCTATGGGCAGACCTACTTTGACAGGTATGCCGCAGCAGCAAAGCCCGGAAATGGAGGAAATCTTATGGGAAACAGCCCACTTGTAAACTACACAAAACTCAGCCCGAACCATTCGGGTAAGCGCACCCACGCCATTGACCGCATCACTCCGCATTGTGTGGTGGGCCAGTGCTCTGTTGAGACGCTGGGCAATATCTTTGCCCCCACATCCCGTCAGGCGTCCTGCAATTATGGCATCGGCCCGGACGGGCGGGTGCTTCTGTGCGTGGACGAGGGCAACCGTTCTTGGTGTACTTCTTCCAACGCCAACGACCAGCGGGCCGTAACCATCGAGTGCGCGTCTGACACCACTGAGCCTTACGCTTTTAAGGACGTAGTGTACCAGAAGCTCATCGCGCTCTGCGTGGACATCTGCAAGCGCAACGGCAAGAAGAAGCTGCTTTGGCTGGGCGACAAGAACAAGACGCTCAACTACTCTCCGAAGTCGGATGAGATGGTCTTGACCGTCCACAGATGGTTCGCCAACAAAAGCTGCCCCGGAAACTGGATGTTCGCCCGTATGGGAGACCTCGCCAGCAAGGTAACAGCGCAGCTTGGAGGCTCCACTGTACAGCCCTCGACGCCGAGCGCCCCTGCTTCTGGGCTGAGCGTAGGCACGGTTGTGAATTTTGCGGGCGGTAAGCACTACACCAGTGCAAACGCCGCCAGCGGCTCCGCTGCAAAGGCTGGTCCCGCCAAAATCACAGCTGTGTCCGCTAACGCCAAGCATCCGTATCACGTCATCCACACCAACGGCACAAGCAACGTCTACGGATGGGTGGACGCAAGCGCTGTCTCGGTGGCCGGCGGCTCTGCTGCGGTCAACTATATGGTTCGTGTGAAAATCACCGACCTGAATATCCGCAGCGGCCCCGGCACGAACAACGCCAAGAAAGGTGTAATCAAGCCGGGCGTCTACACCATCGTGCAGGAGGCCACCGGCACGGGAGCCTCGAAGTGGGGCAAGCTGAAATCCGGTGCAGGCTGGATCTCCCTCGACCACTGCGAAAAAATGTAATTAGGAGGTTATCACCATGAACGAACTTTTGTCTGACCTGTTGATTGCCGTAATCACGGCTGCGGTTCCTGTGCTGACCGCATTCGCCATCACCTACATCAAGCGGGTTGCCGCAAATGTGGCCGCCGAGACGGATGATGTCAAGGCGCAGGGCTACATCACGGAAATCGCTGATGCGGTTTCCGCTGCCGTAGCAGCCACCAGCCAGACCTACGTTGACGCTTTGAAGCAGGCCGGTAAGTTTGACTTGGAGGCCCAGAAAGAGGCAGCGCGAAAGGCGCTAACCGCTTGTCTGGCGTCCATCAGCCCCGCTGCTCAGGCGTTTATCGAGGCTCTGTATGGCGACCTCACCGAGTACCTGACGACTAAAATTGAAGCCGAGGTGCGCCGCCAGAAGATTGCGCTCCCGTCTTCCACCAGCGGAGCCACCGAAGTGGCTGCCAGCACTGCGGCTGCCACCGCCGCTACCATCGCGGTATCTCAGCTGAGCACCGAAACTAAGTGAGCCAAAAAGCCCTCCCGTGCAGGATTATTCCTGCGCGGGAGGGCTTTTTCTTTTGCGCTAAAACGCCCACTCAATATCAACTTGGTCGTCGGTCAGGACAATTCGGGATATGAGGCTTTGCAGGATGCGCCGTTTCTGGTTCTCATCGGCGAAGTCCCATATTTCCGCAGCGTTGGTTATAAGCTCGGCCACTAAATCGAGCGGCATAGCATTGGTTTCCTCGACCGGGGCGATGGAGTTTTCCAATGCGGTTTTCTCGCCGTACAGCCGGTTTATCTTCTCACCGAGCAGCTCGGGCGGTATATCATCCTGCTGATAAAGCTCCATCAGCTTTCCGATCTGACGGTCTATCTCACGGATGCGGCGCTCAATATCAGTGTTCTTGCTTACCGGGGCTGCGGCTTTCGGCTTGCCGGCGGCAAGCTCCTCTGCAATCTTTGGATTGCGCAGCAGCGCCAGTATCTTTTCCTCAATGATAGGCTCCAAGTCCTGCGCCCGCCATATCTTATTCTGGCAGTTCGGGTCCTTTATCATGTTCTTCATCTGCTTTGTTCGGGAGTAGCAGGCATAATAAGAGTATTTCCCCGTGTTGCGCAGGTAGTACCGGCCTCCGCAGTGTCCGCAGAACAGAAGTCCGGTCAGCACGTGCTTGGATTGGAAAGCGTGGCTCCCGAACTGCTCTCTGCGCTTTCCACGCAATATCTGTGCGGCATTGAATTGTTCCTCCGTTATTATCGCTTCATGCGCGTGATCCACAACGACATCTCCGAAGTGCAGACGCCCGATATAGGTTTCATTCTCCAAGATGTTTCTCACGCTCGACCACGAATTGTAGCTGCTGTACTTGTTCGTGTACCCCGCGTCCTGCAATTTATCGGTTATTGCTTTCAGTGACGAACCGGAAAGATACCACTCATATATCTTCCGAACCTGTTCTGCCTCGTATGGGTTTACGATGAGCTTGCCGTCCTCGTAGTCATACCCGATAGGGATGTTCCCGC
Source organism: Butyricicoccus pullicaecorum DSM 23266 (assembly GCF_900167005.1). Classification (GTDB taxonomy): domain Bacteria; phylum Bacillota; class Clostridia; order Oscillospirales; family Butyricicoccaceae; genus Butyricicoccus; species Butyricicoccus pullicaecorum. Next base: position 141,534 of record NZ_FUXW01000002.1, on the reverse strand, counting down.
CTCCGTGGTGAAGCCCGGTTTTGGCACGAGCCACTCGCCCCATCCACGTGCGCTCCTTTATCTGCTCACGTTCCAGCTGGGCGAATACCGCAAGCAGACCTATCATGGCTTTGCCGAACGGGGACGAGGTATCGAAGCTCTCCTGCATGGAGACGAAATCCACCTTGTTCGGCCTGAATATCTCCTCGATGAGATACAGTGTGTCCCGCTGCGAGCGGGAGAGCCGGTCCAACTTGTAGACCAGCACCACATCGAACTTCTCTGTCTCGCTCATCAGCTTTTGGATGCCGGGGCGGTTCAGGTTGCTGCCTGTGTAGCCCCCATCCACATATATGTCCGCTATGAGCCAATCCTGCGCCTTGCAGTACGCAATCAGGCGCTCCCGTTGCTCTCCTACGGAGTAGCCCTCTTGTGCCTGTTCCAGCGTGGAAACGCGGATATAGAGGGCTGCCCGTCTCACAGCGGCATCCCGTCTAACAGGTAGTTGGCGAAGATCCAGTTACGGCAGGTGCGCTGCTCCTCGGTAAATTCGCCCTCTGGGTGGGGCTGGTAGCTTTGGAAGTCAATCTGGCGAGCATCCGTAATCACCAGCCGAATCCGGTCATTTTCAATCTCAATATTCTGTCCCTCGCACGGAACGAAAGCCACGTGCGTATTCTCGTCATACTTAAAGCCGTTGCTCAGCCCGCAGAGATAGTAGGCTTTTACCCTTGCGTCCGGTTCAATGTCCAGCTCCACATGAGCCTTGTCTTTGTAGCGCGTCCCCTCGAATATCTCGTGAAAGGCGTCGCCAATAAAGCATTTCGCACAGCATTTGTCGATACGTGCGGAGCGGATTGCCCGCAGCCAGAAGAATGCGCACTTCTTTTTAATGTCCAGTGATACTTTCATTTTGTACCCTCCTCTAACTCGACGGCAAAGTTAAGCAGTTTTAACCGCTCCCTGCCGCTCAGCTGTTCGTAGATATGCAGCAGCTCCATCGCCTCCGGCGAAATGGATTGCTCTCCGTTAATCACCACGCCTCCGTGGTTGGCTTGGATGAATGGGCTGTTTGTTAGCTGGCCGCTGATATTGTTCTCAACGGCAGGGACGGTTTGCGTCCCTCTCAGCAGATAGTCGATGCTCACATTGAAGTAGTCGGCTATCTTTATCAACGCCTCCACGCTCGGGAACGCCTGCGGTATGCGCTCGTATTTCCCGATTGCGGACGGCACAACGCCGATGACTTCTGCCAACTGGCTCTGTGTGATGTCGCAGTCTTTTCTCAACCGTCTAAGTCGTTCTCCGAACCCGTCCATAGGTCTACCTCCTTTACTGTAAGTCTATTATATGTCTTTTAATTCAAGTTGTCAATGCAGGATTTTTTCGGGAAAAATTCAAGAATGGGAGTTGACATTGAGGAAATGAAGTGCTATAATAAGACTGTAAGTAAAGAAAGCGACCCGCAGGACACTAAAGGAGGTGGAACAATGAATGTTATGAGAGAGCGTAGACTTCGCGGGGCGATTCCCACACAGCGAGAGGTCGCAAAGATCGTCGGTGTGCAGGAATCCGCTGTAAGCAAGTGGGAGCGCGGTCTTGCTAAGCCGCGAGCGGACAAGCTGCCCATTCTTGCAAAGCTGTACGGCTGCACCATCGAGGAGCTTTTGGCCGACGACGCTGAGCAAGAAGAATGACCGCCGCCACCTCTGTTCTACTCGCGGTTGCGACGGAGCTTGCACAGCAGGCGAAGTCCGGTATGCCTGAAATGAGGGAGGGCGAAAGAATACTGCGCGAGTGGTACGAAAGCGGAGTATATTACCGCGAAACATCCCTCGGAGACAAGTTATTCCTGTGCCAATACGATTTCAGGCAAAGAAAAAGCCGCCGGGAGGCGGTGGTGGAGTAGGAGTTGCAAATGACTGAAAAGGTCTGCCGCATTTGCCTATATGCTCGCGGCGGCTACCTGCTTCGCTGCCGCCTCATATCCCTGATGGTAGGTGTAATATGTCGTGCCGCTCGCGTCCTCAAACACGCCATCCTGCGGTTTCTCAAGGCTCTGAATGGCGATGGGGATTTTGGTTTTCTCGTCGGAAACAATCTCGCTTTCCATCTTGCCGTCCGCTCTGAGCAGCGTCTTCACGCAATACCAAAGCGGGCATTCACGCCATTCGCGGTATTCCATTTCAGCTTTGATGCAGTCATTCATTCTGTTCAACCTCCTTACGGGCTTTTCCTTTTTTCTTTACATTCTTATTATAGCACTTTAAGTCGTTTTCGTCAATGCTTTTCCTAAAATTTTTTCAGAAAAATTTTCTCGAAAAGCAACGGAGAATAAAAAATCAGGGAGCCTTGTCAGCTCCCTGATTCGTTACTTCTTGTGTTTCCACGAGCCAATGGCCTCGATGCCAAACAGCAGAACGGCCATGTCCTCCATCGCACGGTTGATGTCCCGGTAGAACGTCCGCTTGTCGATGTTCAGCCGCTCGGCGATTTCATCCACGCTAAGCCTGTCCTCGTCGATGTACCGCAGATTGAGCGCCTCCCACCGGCGGGCCTCATCGGGATTCACCGCCTCTTTGCACAGAGCCTCATACGCTGCCAGCATCTTGTCCACATGGCTCATCATCAGCCCTGTCTTCCGGCGCATGGAGCAGATGCAGCTTACCTCCAATGTCTCCGGGGAAACATGGGCGTAGTGCGCCCGCAACTTCCGGTAGTTCTTCATCAGGAGATTAACGTCGTGATACCGAGCGTCAAACTCCTCGTCAATGATAGCGTCCTTTCTGGCAAGAACTTCCTGTGCCGCAACCCGCGCCACCTCAGCGATTTCCTCTTTGTTCATCGCCACGCACCTCCTTTTTTAACTGCGAAGTTTACTGATACGCACTCGCAAGGCGTCCATCAGGGCGTTTTGCATATCGCCCTTGTTTTCGAGAGCCTCGACTACCTGCTCATCCATGCCGCCCTGCACAATCAGGTGGTGGATGATGACCGGATGCTCCTGCCCCTGACGATGCAGGCGCTTGTTTGCCTGCTCGTACTGCTCCAAGCTCCACGTCAGCCCGAACCAGATGGCGTGATGGCCGCCGCGCTGTAAATTCAGGCCGTAGCCGCAGCTCGCGGGGTGCGCAAGTAAGATGTCGATTTCTCCGTTGTTCCAATCCTGCTCGTCTTTCGCTTGAGAATAAACCCTGACGCGCAGGTCGTATTTTGCCAAAGCCTCGACCAGCCTGTCCCGGTCGTGCTGGAAGTTGTAGAACACAAGGGCGTGTTGCCCGTGCAGCTGCTCAATCAACTCCAAGAAAGCGTCGATTTTACAGTCGTGGACTTTGACCGCCGTTTTGTTCTCGTTGTAGATCGCCCCGTTGCAAAGCTGCAAGAGCTTTCCTGTCAGAACTCCCGCACTGCCGGCGGTTATCGTGTCCTCGTCCACCTGCAAAAGCAGCTCCGTCTCAAGCTGTGCGTAGGCTTTTGCCGCCGCAGCGTCAAGAGCTACCGGCACATTGTTCACCAGCATATCAGGCAAGGTCAGGTAGTCCGCTGCTTTCATGCTGATGCAGATGTCGCTGATGGCCTGCTTAATCATCTCGAAACTGCCGTCCTTTGGCGAGTAATTGAAAATTGTCGTGCGGTTTCTCCTGCCGGGGACGAAGTATTTGTCCCGATAAGCGCCGAGGGTCTTGCCCAACCGTGCGCCGCCGTCCAAGAGATAAATCTGCGCCCACAAATCCTCAAGCCCGTTGCTGGACGGAGTACCCGTCAGCTCCACGATGCGCTTTATTCGGCTGCGCACCAGCTTCAAGGATTTGAACCGCTTGCTCTGGGAGTTCTTGAAACTGGAACTTTCATCCAGTACCACCATGTCAAACGGCCACGCATTTTTGAAATGCTCGACCAGCCACTGCACGTTCTCACGATTCACCACATAGACATCCGCAGGCGTAGCCAAAGCACGGATGCGTTGCTGAGCTGTACCGAGAACAGGGACGACCCTCATCATTTTCAGGTGCTCCCACTTCTTTGCCTCCGTAGTCCACGTGGCCTCGGCAACCTTTTTCGGCGCGATGATGAGGGGCTTTGAAACCTCCCATCTGTTATACCGCAGGTCGTGAATGGCGGTCAGGGTAATAACCGTCTTGCCCAAGCCCATGTCGAGGAATAAGCCGACGGCCCTGTTATAAATAATGCTGTCAATGCAATACTGCTGATACGGATAAGGGACAAACTTCATTGGCCCCCACCTCCCTCAATTTCCGCAAGCAGCCGCATAACCTCGTCGATGCCTTTTACCACGCGCACATCGGCGCCGCGCTTTTGCATCTCTCCAATCGTGTACCGCTGGATCTTCGCCAAGCGGCCGGTTTCGGTTTTCAGCTCTGCGAAAATGATTCGTCCAGTTGGAGTGATGATGAGCCTGTCAGGAACGCCCGGTGTGCCGGGACTTACGAACTTTAGGCACATACCTCCCAACTTCTTCACGCCATCAACAAGACGGCGTTCAATTCGACTTTCATTCATGTTTTCCTCCTGAAACATTGGTGTTTCTATACTTTACGCGCGTATAGGCGCGTTAGGCGCTTTAGGCGCGTAAGTCGTGCGACTATAATTCTAAATCCTTTCTAATATCCCTATTTTCTCTCTCTATTAAGAATGAATGTTTCAATGTTTCAAAAGCTCAAAAAGCCAGTAACGGTGCGGGTTTTAGCCGAAACATTGGTGAAACATTGGCCGATACATTGAAACATTCAAGGGGTGAAACATTGGGTTGAATTTCCCGCCTAAACTTCTCTAATTTTTCCTGATGTTAGACTTATGGTGAAATCAGCCCCAGATGTTTCATCCCCAATGTTTCAGCGACGGAGGAACCCACGCTGGTATCCGCAGTAGCCAAACCGCAGCCCGTTCGAGGACTTTTCCCACCCCGGCATAGACCGAAGAATGTCGTTTATCTCGGTCGCCTCGGCATACTTGAAATCCTTTGGCTGACCGCCGAACGCCTCGCACCAGACTTCCAGCGCACACACGCGGTCCCGCTTTACAAGGTTTGCAGACCCCTCGACTGTGCCGTTGAGGAACAGCCGCCTCTTGTCCAGCGACCACTTCTGCCAGTCCTCTGGGACCAGCTTCTCAACGAAGTCAAGGACGATGCCCTCCTTGCTGCTAACCTCTCTGTGATCTTCCTGCTCGGCTCTCGCCAGCTCCTCCAACTCGCCTGTCAGGTACAGCGTTTCTCCCAGCCGCCAGCGCATAACTGCCTCAGCCCAAATCTGGTCCAGCTCGTCATCGAGGTCCCGCCATACCGTTTTCGTGCGTGGGACCACCCCCACATCCACAGGCCAGAACCGGCGATTGCCCGTCTTGTCCCGCAGGAACACAGGGGTATTCGTCGTGCCGAAGAACACACAGCATCGCGGTATATCCTTTACGTGCCGCCCGTAGGCCGCCCTGAATCGGTCAGAACGCAGGCTGAGGAACTGCTTGATGCGGGCTTCATCTGTCCGTCTGAAAGCGTCCAGCTCGCCGATTTCCACCAGCCACACGCCTTGCAGCAGCTCGCTTGCCTCCTTGCCCTCGAATGTCCTGATGCCGTCGTTGAACCAGCCCTTGCTCATCCGGTCCAGCAGCGTGGACTTTCCGATGCCCTGCGGCCCCGTAAGGATAAGCATGGTGTCATATTTGCACCCCGGCTCCATAGCCCGCGCCACGGCCGCCGTGAAAGCCTTTCTCGTGACCGCCCGCACATAAGGCTTATCCTCCGCGCCGAGATAGTCAATCAGCAGGGAATCGAGGCGGGAAATGCCGTCCCACGTCAGGGATGAGAGGTAGTTGCGCACATCGTTGAACTTGTGCTTCTCGCTGTGCAGGGACAGCGCGCCGTCGATTTTCCCGTTGCCTGTGATTTTATAGACTTTCTCGAAGTACCAGTACAGCCCCTGATTGTCATTGTCTGTCCAGCCGCGCCGCTTCTCAAAGGCGCTCCACGGCAGGTCGCCGAGGATCTCTCCGCGCCCCGCAAACTCATTTAAGGCGAACTTGCCTTTGAGCAGCGGGTCGTTCTCAAGAATCAGCCAGATATTGTCGATGGTGGCCTTTATCGTACCGGTCTGCTTGTTCAGCTCCAAGTCCATCGTCCAGTCGAAGTTCTCGGCTTCGGCAGCCGGCGCCTCGTTCAGTCCCTGAAAATCGCTGACCGCAGAATCAGCCCGTTCCTTTGCCAGCTGCCGTGAGACCTTTGGGTCCTCAATGGCGAGGTTGCACATCGCCGCATACGATGGCAGCCGGTTCGTGGGCGTATTCGGGTCAGCCCCGTCGTCCATCTCCCCGAACTTGTGCATACGCACCAAATCGAACGCATTCACAAGCCTGCCGCAGCAGGGGTCGGTGGAGTGGTGGGAATAGAGGAACATCCCGTTGTCGTACACCACAGCGCCGCCTGTTGTCGTTCCTCCGAGGTAGGTAAAACGCCCGCGTGAATTGTCCACCGGCTCGTAAATACCGTCGAGGTAGGTGTCCATCGCACCGTAGATGTCGTATGTGCGGCAGAATGCGCCCACCACGCCTGCCTTGCTCAGAGGATCGCTCTGCTTCATCGCCAGCTTCTTATAGGCGTTATCCGCGCCCGGAACCTGCGGCCATTTCGACACGTCCCGCCAGTCCCCAAGCCGTTCGTCAATCATGTGCAGCAGCCCGTCAGCGTCAAGCAGCGGCTTGTCGCTAAAGGTAAACACATAGTCGCTGTCATAGCAGCAGCTCGGCCAATACATCAGGCGTGTGGCCTCAAACGTGGTCGGGTCCGCGAACTCTATGCCGATAAGGGACGCCACAAACCGCGCAGACGGCTCATATTCGTCCGCAGTGACCGTCCGGTCAAAAGGGACTAATATCCTGAGACGGGGGCTTGCGGGCGAGTGCTTGCGTGTGGAATAGATGCAGTAGCCGCACCCAAGCCCGTCTACCCGTTTCAGGATTTCATCTGTGCCTCCCGGCGGTATCGTGTCGAAATCCAGCGTGATGATGTCACGCCCTGTCACGGCCCCCGCTCTGCGGCGCGGGCCGGACAGCGTACCGGCGACGAACCCGCCGATGTCCTTTTTATCGTCCTGCTCCGACTTTTTCAGGTTCAGGTATTCCTGCATAGTCTCGGTAGAGCGGTTCGGAATCCTGAGCTTCTCGTAGAACTCTGACAGCATGATGGACTGGGGCTGCCAGTTTACACTTTTTCGGTTGTTGCCGACAGTTATCGTTATCTCTCTGTCGTATTGCATTAAGCCCAGCCCTCCTTTACTTGTACTTCTTGCCGGTTTCCTTATCCATGAGGATTATGCGCCCGACCACCTCGAAACCGACGAGTTCAGCGGTCTTCTTCATAATCGGGATGAGTGCGCTTATCCGCTCAAGCACCCGGCGCTCCTCGGCCTCGATGTTGCTCATCGCCTCGCCCACAGTCGGGTCGTTGTAGCCCTCCGAGTTCTTATAGAGATGTGGTTTCTTATCGTGCGCCATAATCTCACCTACCTTTTGAGCAGCTTAATCAGCGCGTGGATGCCGCGAACATAGTCGTAGCCCTTGATTTTGCCGGTTCCCGCCCAGAACTGAAACAGCTTATCATCCGACTGCCGGCGGCAGTGGAAATGGCCGGTCTGGGCGTTTTTCAGCACGAACTCGATGTTGTTCCGCTGGAACTGATCTATGGCGTACTGAATCCGGTCGGAGTTCTTTGCAACACGCGCATCGTGCTGCTCTTTTGCGTAGAGGTGATAACCGCCGTCAAAGGATTCGCCGGGGTTTTCCTCTCTGTCTTTTCTTGTCATATCGTCAATCCTTTCTAAAGAAGTCCCCAACCCAGCCATCTGCGTTCAGCGGCAAATCCGGCGCCCACGGAATGGGCTGCGTCATCAGCCGCACCACATCGTCCAGATCCGCTCGGTCGGCAGGACAATCTATCACAACTTCGTCATGCACATGGAACACCACCTGATACCCGGCGGCCTCCAAATGCTCAATCGCAAGCGCAAGACAGTCGCGAGCGATTGCCTGAATGCAGTTCTCCACCAGCTTGCCACCGTAGGTTTCAAGCTGCGTCCACTGCTTGGTTGTCTGGTTCACGCCGCTATATAAGATGGAGGGCTTGTCCCACGAGTTTACGCCGAGCTGCGGGTTTGCGTAGTACAGCTTTCTGCGGCTCGGCAGTGTTATTGTCAGGAAGTCCACCCCGTGTTCAATGTCCATCTCGCGGGCGAAGATGAGGTTCCTCACGCCCGCAGGCCGTCCCGTCTGAATGACTGATACCGCTGCGTTCTCCACAGCGTACCACAGGTCCACAATGCGCCTGTTTGCGTCACGCCAGCGAGAAACGATGTCCGGTAGGTCATCTTCGGGTATGCCCATTCGCAGAGCGCCCATCGCAATCAGTGCGCCCGTGCTGCCTTGATAGCCGAGGGCGAGTTCAGCGACCTTGCCTTTCTGCCGCAGCTCGTATTCGGGATTCCCTTTTTTGATTCGGTCAATCGGGACCCCGAACATCTGACTGGCAGACGCCTCGTAAATTTTGCCGTGCGTCCTGAATACTTCGAGCCGCCACTGCTCTCCCGCCAGCCACGAAATAACCCGTGCTTCGATGGCGCTGAAATCCGCGTCGATTAAGGTGTTGCCTTTGGACGCTATAAACGATGTCCTGATGAGCTGCGAGAGAGTATCAGGCACAGAGCCGTACATACACCGCAGCTTATCGGCGCTTCGCTCCTTAACCGCGCTCCGCGCCCACGGGAGCGTTTTCATGTCGATGTAGGTCCTCGGTAGGTTCTGCACCTGCACGAGCCGTCCCGCCCATCTGCCGGTGCGGTTCGCTCCGTAGAATTGAAGCAGCCCCCGGACACGCCCATCGCCGCACACAGCAGCCTCGATAGCGTCATACTTTTTCGTGCTGGTCTTGCCAAGCTCCTGACGAATCTCCAACATTCTCTCTGCGGGACCGGTCACGACTTTGCTGTCAAGCATCGCCGCAACCGTGTCTTTCCGCAGGTCGCCCACCGGCTGGTTCGTGTTGGTCTCAAGCCATTTGCTGAGCTGTGACACGCTGTTCGGATTCTCAAGGCCGGTGATGGAGACAGCTTCTGCCGTCAGCTTATCGCGGGAGGCGGCGTCGATTTCCAACGCCCCGCGCACCATCTGCATATCTACCGCAACGCCCCTCGCGTTGATGAGGAGGTCGGTCTGCCACTGCTTCTCGATGTCCGCAGGGACAGGGAAGTTCGACAGCCTGCGGTCAATCTCCATTTCGGTCGTAACATCGCCCTTGCAGTAAGTCTTGAACAGCTCCCACTTATCAGGGTCATGCTTGGGGAGATTCCGTGTCCTGCCGCCGTTGCTTTGCGTGGCGGCGCAGGGGACGCAGAAATAGCGGATAAGCGCTTTGCCGACCGAGAGCTTCTGCTTTTCGGCGGGGAGGCCCAGAGCCTTGCCGGTTGCGTCCAAGCCCGCCGTATAGCCGCAGTAGAGGCCGTGAAGCATCGTGTCCCGCCATTGGTCCACCGGCAGCAGACGCCCACAGAACTTTGAGAGACAGTACCACTCGAACGCCGCATTGTAGGCGTGTTTGATGTAAGCGGGATTACTCAGAGCGTCAAACAACCATTCCGGCAGCAGCTCTCCCTGCGCCAGATCCACGATTTCCACAGGGCTACCATCTACGCTGTATGCGAACAGCAGAACCTCAAAGTCAGGGCTTTGCACGTACTTGTACGCCCCGGCCTTTGCGATAGGGACGCTGCTGTATGTTTCAATATCAATCGAGATATGCGTCATCCGTCCCACCTCTCGTCCTTAATCAGAGCCACGCTCTCTGCGAGTTTATCCCTCTGCCGGCGCAAGGCTTTTTCATAACTGGACGGCTCAATCCGCGCCTGCGGGAAGAATGCCAGCAGATGATATTGTTCGGACAGTCTCAGACTTTCCAGCTTCTTAACCACTTCGTTCAGCCGGTCAACCTCAGACCGCATTGTGCTGATAAGTTCTTCCCTGCGGATGTCGCTGCAATATTGCTTCGCCAGCTTGAGAACCTTTGTCATCCGCTTCTTATTCGCGTTGGCGAAGAACTCTCTGACATTCAGCTCCATATAACCTGTCGGATATTCGATTCGGAATACACCGTTAGTCATGGTCGCCGCCTCCTCTCTCAGCGGCTGCAATCTCGCCGGCACAGGCTGCGTAACCAGCGAGGTCCACAAAGTTGTCATCCTTGTACCCGGTAGCAATTCGAGCTACCTTTAGCAGCCCCATCATAGTAGCCACGTCTTTGGCGTTGATGTGATTGATAGCCATGACCTTAGCCAGCTCAGGATGAGCAGCCCGCAAGTAGACGCCCCACAACAGACCGATGGTTTCAAAGTTGTTCTCCGGTGTGCCGTAGTCCTGCTGGCGTTCCCCGCAGACGCAGATACGAGCAGCCTCTAAAATCTCAGCTCTTTTCATGGTCTTCCTCCTTTTCAGGAACCTCCACCAGACGAGTGTTCGGACGCAGCTGGCAGCCGCACTGCGGGCAGTCAAAAGCGTCGTAATAGGTTTCAGGCTTCGCGCTCCCAGCGAGACGGCTCAGACCGGAACCGGCATTATCGGTCACAGCTACGTAGTGATCCGCAATTTGCGGAATGAATTCGGTCCCACACACAGGACAGGTCAGTTTCTTCATAGCGTTTATCCTCCTTAATGAAAAAGGCGCACGACCACTTATGGGTGGCCGTGCGCCTTTGCTCGATTTATCCAAAGTACGGCTGGCCGGTTAAGGGATTGATTGCCCCCGGCTGGACGCCCAGCGGGTTTGGCTGCTGCATACCCGTGTTGGGATATGCCATCTGCCCCGGAGTGGCTGGCATAGCCGCGCCATAGGCGGGAGTAGCGGGAGCGCCGGCCTCCATACCGACACCGGCAAAATCAGCTGCTGCGCTGGCGCCGCCGGCAAGTGCCTCGCCGTCGCGGGTCTTCATCACGTTGCCCAACCCGCAGCCCACACCGCGCTTGCCCGCACGGTTGTAGCCGAAGAAGTTGATCGTCACGCGGGCGTACATACCGCTGTAAATGTCCTGCGGGAGCAGCTCGGTGTTGATGTCGCTCTGGTGGACTACCTGCGGCTTGTTCTTGGAGCTGGCCGTAATGACCCAGCAGCCCTTGCACTCAGGACCGTAGGGCGTACCGTTCTCGCGGACGCCATCACCGTCATGGATGGGGATAGGCATGACAGGAGGGCGAACGCCGTTCCAAATCTTGCCCTGCGCATCGGCAGCGGCAGCCTCGATGCTGGCGTCGATGTTCTGCTTGACCGCCGTGTCAGTCTTGGGGATAAGCAGTGTCACGGAATACTTGGGGGTAGCCGTGGGGTCGTTGTTATTCACCCTCGGCTGCACGAGATTGACATAGGACAGGCGAACCTCGCCGGTCAGAACTTTCGTAGGCACATTGTTATACATAACTGTTTTTCTCCTTTCGATTTCACTCTGCACTGTTTTTCTTGCCCACTTAACTCCGGGGTCATCTTCTGTGAGGACCCGACCGCTGGCGCATTTCACGCATTTAATGCGCCAGCCGCCGTTGTGCCTCTCGAAGTGTCCATATCCGGGTTCTACCCAACTGCCGCAGCAATAGCAGTAGCCGGGGTATTTATTTCGAGCCATTGTCAGCCACCTCCGCAAAATCGGCGGCGGCACTGCTGAACTCCTTGCGGGAATCATTCTCATCAGCGAGGGTCGGGCTGCCCTGCGGCTTCACAACAAACTCGCCGACCAGCTCCTCGAACTTCTTCTTGCCCAGAACCTTTTCGAGCTGCGCCAGTGTCTTGGGAACACTGTCGTAAATGACTGCCCGGTCAATACCGTTCTCGATGAGCGTATCGAGAGCCTTATCCTGATTGCTCCAAACACGGGAGCTGCGGCCCTCGACAACTTTCCAGCCGGGGATTTTCTCGCCGTTAAGCATGACCTCAAGCGCCCGCTTCTTCACGGCCTCATACCACGCCACGAGGTCCTTGCCCCGTGCAAGCACATCACTCATGCCATCAGGGGAGAGAAGTGCCACGTTGCGGTTCTCAACCGCGTCTTTGAAATCGTCGAACGCCCCAATCTGCTGTGCGGCCTGAGCTTTGCAGATGCCGTTGGCTCGGCAGAATTGACACCAGCTGCCTGCGTGGTACTCGCCAAAGCCCATGTAGGCCATCATCGCTTTCGGCTTGATTTCCTCGCCCCAAGCGAGCAGGTCTTCGACGCTACATCCCCACGTGTCGTAGAGATTGATACGGGGCTGGTCGATGGTGATTTCCACGTTTTTCAGCGAGCTGCCGAAAAGTGGCTGGTAGAGCTTCAACGCTCCGAGAGCGTAGAGTTTCAGCTGCGGGTTGTCCGACGCGGAAACAGGTACGCCTTTCCCGTGCTTATAGTCGGTAATGACGAGAGTATCACCGCCGAACATGATGCAGTCGCATCGGCCAAAGGCTTCGGGGACCACATCGGATATGTCCACCTTAACCTCGAAAGCGATGTATGGCTCGTTGTCGAATCCCATCGCTCTTTCAGCAAGGTGCTCGGAATAGGTTTCCGCAGTCTGCAACATCTCGTCGTCCCACTGCGGATCGGCCTTGTACTTTTTTACGACCTTGTTGTACTCGGTCTTCTTGATTTTCTTGAAGTGCAGCTTGGCGCTGACCTCACAGATGCTGTGCGCAATCGTTCCCTCTCTCGCATACTCGCTTGGCTTTTCAGGTAACTGCGCCTCAAGCCGTGGGGCCAGAGGGCAGTTCAGCCAGCGGTGCGCACTGGACGGCGAGAGGAGCGCATGGGCGCTCAAATCTTCGCCCCCATATCACGCAGAGCGGTAGCGAACGCGCCCAGCTGCTCAGGTTTCAGATCCATGACAGCCTGAACGCCAAAGGAGTGGAGCAGGTTCATCAGGTCGTTCACCTTGCCTGCGTCCATCAGCTGAGCGCCGGCAGCCATAATCTGGTCCACCGTGTACTTGGGCGGCTGTGCGAGAGGTACGCCGGCCACGGGCGTATTAGGCTGCGCAGTGGTGGCAGGAGCAGGCATAGGAGCCACAGGAGCGGGAGCCGGCATAGGCTGCTGCACAGGTGCGGCGGGAGCCTGCTGAGGCACAACGGGCTGGGGCTGCGTAGAGGCCGCTGCGGGGGCCTGCTGTGCGGTCGGGAAAGGTCTTGCACCCAGAGCAGCGGCGAGATTGTTCAGCGCGTTTGCCAGTTCGGGCGCCTCGATGGTGAGTTTCATTTCGAGCATGGTTTTGTCCTCCTTAGAAATTTATTGATTAGTATTCACAACGGAATACGTTCTCACGGTTGTCACCGGCCACAAAGAACAGGTAATCGGAAAGGGCTTCACATCCGCTTCCATACCAGTCTTCAAGAGCCTCGGTCGCCACGTCGTAGTCGTTCTCGGTAATCTCACGGGACTGCTCCCAATAGCCCGAAAACTGATTCGGCGCGGAGACAACTTCTAAAACGGAATCTCCAAACCGGCCATCACTGACACGGTTCAGAATCACTTCACAGACAAGGCGTTTATCGTGTTCCTTGTCGTCATAGCACTCTCCCGCAAGGGTGAGCACCATAGCCTCAAGTTCTTCGTCCGTCCACACATTCTGGACGGGCGTTTCTTTTACCTCTGGATACTCCGGCTGGCTGGTCGCCATCTCGGGTTTCGGCAAAACCGTTTGGCTGCCAGCGTCTGTTCCGCAGGCTGTAAGCAATAGCGGCGCCATAGCAAGGATTATCACGGTTTTTGCAATCTTTGTTATCTCAATAGTCTGCTGGATTTGAGCAAAACACTCACAGTCAAGAAAGGAGACTTCGAGATGGATAAGAAAATCATCGACATCATGGAGGGCGCGTTGCGCAGGTTCATTGAAGAACTGATTCAATCCGAGAACGGTCCCAGTGAGGACGACATTGAATACATCAAATCTGAGCGCGAGTACATAAAGCGGCTGAAAGCAATCTAAGTCGAAACGCCCGAAAGGGCGTCGCCGGGAACTGCCCCACCCGGCCTGATGATGACAGGGCAAGTACATAAATCAAGGAGGACAAAATCATGGCAGAGTTGAAACAGGGCCGTTGGGTCAAGGTTCACGAACCCGGACAGGCGAATTTCGTCGAGCACGAGAACGTCATGGACATCGTGATCGGGACGGGCCGCCTCCAAGCTGAGGCGACCTACACCGTCCGCAGCTACAAGAAAGCCGCCTATTGGCTGGGCGAATATCTCAAGGCTGCGGAGGCGCTGCAAATCGTCGCTGACGAGATGCTGGCGAAAATCCAGGACGCTGCGGCGAGCACCAACCGCGAGGAGGACGAGATGGTCGCCGATGGCGCCGGCTGGAACTGCACCATCGAGCGGATGGGCGACGGCAGCTTCAAGGTCCAGTTGAGCTGGGCGGTCAGCGAGCCGGTTACGAAAAAGACCAAAGAAAAACCCGCGCCGAAGAAGCGCGGGCGAAAGAAAAAGGAGGCTGAATAATGCACCTGACATTGGAAGTTAAGCGATACCACGAGTTCTTTTGGCTGAGGGACATTCAGGCCGTGAACATCTACAAATGCTGCGCCGAGTGTTTCATCGGCAATCGGGACAGCAGGGTCTATCACGGGACCCTGCACCAGCCCCACGCGCTCATCGACATCGACGTGAAAGAGAATCCCAAAGCGGTCGCGTATTACCTCTGCGGGTTGAGCGCGGGGTTCAATTACCACCAGAACACACACGTGGCGTTCATTCCCGCTCCGGGCGAGACGGTGTTCGTGGACAACGCCAATATCCGGCTGACGATTACGGACGCCAAGCGGGTTGATTTCCAGAGCTACGTCCCGAACCCGCCGGGACACTTCACCCGCCGGCAGAGAACCTGCCGCAACTGGATCTTTGCGAATTACATCAACGACGGAATGCTGAGGAGGTTAAAAGAAAATGGACATGAGTGAACTCATTGAGCGCACGAAACAGAATATCTGGCAGGCTATCAGCGATTACGGCAAGCACACCGACCAGACGAGCGTTATGGACGATTGCACAGCGAACTTTGTGAATCAGCTTGCGTCCGACAGCTGCTATGCGAAGCAGGAGCTGCGAGAGCTGTTCAGCAAGTCTCCCGTGTGGGACGCCAATCTTGACGCTCTGGTTATCAACGGGACCAGAACGCACGACCCTGACCCCGACCGGATCTACTCGCTGGGGACTGACATCTTGAGCGAGGCGATTTACCGCACGGACAACCGAAACCTCATTTATGAGGCTATTCGGTTTTTCTATGACCCCAATTACGAGGAGCAGGGTATCGCGGCCATCAAGCAGCTTGCCCCGAAAGCCTACGCCCCGAACAAGAAAAAGAGCCGCGTTTTCAAGGCGCTTTGTCAGGCGCTGGGCGTTGCGGATGAAACGGCGGGCAGCGATTTCCAGAGGCTGTACGCGCAGTTTGCGGACGAGCTGACCTCGAAGAAAATCGGGTTCAAGCTGTACGTCTCCATCAACCCGGCGCATTTCATCACGATGAGCAATCCGAAAGGCGACCATCGCGGTACGACCCTGACGAGCTGCCATTCGTTCAACTCGACCGAGTACGAGTACAACAACGGCTGCACGGGCTATGCGCGGGATAAGGTTTCGTTCATCGCGTTCACCGTGGCAGACCCCGCCGACAAGGAAACCCTGAACAACCGCAAGACCACACGGCAGGTTTTCGCATACAAACCGGGGAACGGGCTGCTTTTGCAGAGCCGGATGTATAACACCTCCGGGGGCGTTTACGGGGCCAGCGAGGATTCCAAGCTGTACCGCGACCTCATTCAGCGCGAGATTTCGATGCTGGAAAATGTTCCGAACCTGTGGAAGACCTATCCGACGGTTGGAGAAAAGAGTTTCTGCGTTGAGCGCGGAGACGGGTTCGGCGGCTATCCCGATTGGGAATACGAGAACTTCGACGGCAAGGTGAGCATCCGCGCCGACCACGAGGAGGATTTCAGAAGCCTCGTTGTCGGGAGCTACGGCCTTTGCGTTTCCTGCGGCTGCGAGACAAGCTACGGAGTTTATTGCGAGGACTGCAAGGACGGTCGCGGCGGTAATTACTGCGAGTGCTGTGAGGGATATGTTGACGAGGAATTGTATTCCGTCAGAGACAGACGCGGTAATTGGATCGAGGTCTGCGAGGACTGCCGCGATGAGAACTTTGCCTACTGCGAGTGCTGCGGGGAGTATTGGCCGAACGACTGCATCACAGAAATTGACGACCGATATTACTGCGACAGCTGCCGCGATGAGTATTGCAGTGAGTGCTACGAATGTGAGGATTATCACCACACGGACAATATGACGGAGGTTGTGAACGCCCGTGGCGATGAGGTTCTTGTCTGCGAGGACTGCCGCGACAGATATTACGAGCAGTGCGAGGGCTGCGGTGAGTACCACATCCGAGAGGAAATGACGTTCGTTACCTTGCGTGACGGCGACCACGCCTACGTCTGTGAGGATTGCATGGATTCTTACGAAATCTGCCCGCACTGCGACACGATGATTGAGAGATGTGAAGACGGGACCTGCCCTGAGTGCGGAGCCGTCATCGACGAGAAAGAGGAGGACGAAGCGGTATGAAAAAGTTAGAAGATTTCCTGATGCCCACCCAGAAAGAACTGTTTTCCAAGTTGTGCGACCGGTTCAAAGGCCGCACGACGGTTTGCAAGAACAGTTATATCCTTGTTCGCGGAGAGGCCCCGATTATGCTGGTGGCTCACCTCGACACGGTTCACAAGACCCCTGTGAAGCACATCTGCAAGACGCAGAACGGCGGCATCCTGATGTCCCCGCAGGGAATCGGCGGCGATGACCGCTGCGGCGTTTACGCCCTCGTGACGGTCTACGAGCAGTCTGCGGTAAAGCCGTGGCTGCTGTTCACCTGTGATGAGGAAGTTGGGGGCGTTGGTGCGAGCGCGTTCTGCACCCGTTTCCAGAAAGGGAAACTCCCAAAGAAAGAGCTGGAAAGCCTGAAAATGCTGGTCGAGATTGACCGCAAGGGCAGGAACGACGCCGTTTACTACGACTGCGATAACCCGGAGTTTGAGGAGTACATCACGAGCAAGGGGTTTGAAACGGAATGGGGTTCGTTCAGCGACATCTCTCTCCTCGCTCCCGCGCTCGGCGTAGCGGCGGTGAACCTCTCGTCCGGTTACTACAACGCCCACACCCAGCACGAGTACATCGACCGCAAGCATCTAAACGCTACGGTGAAGAAAGTGGTGGAAATTGTCGCGGACGCGGCCAAGCCCGACTTCCCGCAGTACGAGTACATCGAGAGCTACCGTTTCAGCCGATACGGTTACGGCGGCTGGGGCGATTGGGGCCGAGGCACTTACCCGCTCGTGTTGGAGGACGCTCCGAGCCTAAAGAAAGTCCCGGAGGATATTCGGGACGAATACGCCGCCCTGCTTGACTTCTACACCGAGGGCGAGCTTGAGGCCCTGCGCAAAGAGCACGGTGACAACGTGATTCACATGCTGTTTGAAAGCGAGCTGGGCGATTATTACGGCGATATGTACGACGAGGAGGAACTGAAATGACGAGAGACGAATACTATGCGCTCCTCGCAGAGAAGCACAAGCAGACCGACTGGAATGACCGTGAGAGCGTCCATGCGTACAACGAGTACGCCCGTATGCTGAGAAAGCAGGTGGACTGTGATGAGTGAAGACCTGTTTACCGGGCTGTTCATCCTTTGCTTGCTCGGTGCCTACTTCGGAGCCGGAGGCTTTGTCCTCTGGCTCCTTGATAAAGCCCTCAGCAGAGTTCCCAGATACCGTGATTGGAAAGAGAACCTGCTGGGCGGCGCCGATGATTACGATGACTGAAAGGAGATACCTGAAATGACAAGAGACGAAAAGAAAGCCGAGGCCATCAAGCGCATGAAGCTGGCCGATATTTTCCCGCAGACCATCAAGCAGTTCGAGGAGGACGGCTATGTGAGCATCAGCGAGCCGCCGGTGGGGGCGTTCTTCTGGGCCGAGGGCGAGGACTTGCAGCGCATCAGGGACTTCGAGGAGAAGCACAACGCGCTCGTCTACCTCGTCATCCGCAGCTACACGGATTTCGGCAAGATGGATTGCTACCTTTACGTCAGCGATTACCCGGAGGAGTGGGCGCAGGACCGCGAGGATCTGGCGAACAGCGAGCCTATGGCTTATGTCTACAACCACGATATGCCTGACTGCTCTGAGTTTGGCTGTATCGGAACCCGCCGCTCCATCGCGGCAGGGCTGCTGCGCACGTGGTAAGGAGGTGCGCAAGGTATGAAAAACGAATCCCGTGAGTTCGAGGTGGAACTGAAACTCAAGGCCCGTGTCACAATGCAGGACATCGACGACATCATGTGTACCGCACTGGATGGCGGCATCACTGGCTGGTGCGGAGCCGCAAAGCCCGTTGGAAAGAGGCTTGGGGAGTACGCCCACGAGCAGATTGCGCGTGACGGCTCTCTTATGCTCTACGATGCCGAGAGCAGCGACAAGTGGGAGCTGACGCTGGACAAGTTCTTACGAGGATTGGCCCAAGCGGTAGAGGACGGAGTGCCTGTGGCTATTGACGCCGGAAGCGGCTCAATCGACCCGTCCGAAGTAGATGCTGACGGAGCCGACATGATTATCCAGTATGCTTTGTTTGGGGAGGTAGTATTCGGATGAAGTACAAAGTCAGAGTGAGCGAACTTCGCTACGGCGAAGTCGAGGTAGAAGCTGCGTCCGAGCGGGAGGCAAAGAACAAGGCCACCCGCGCAGGATTCAACTTCTTCGATTCGGAGATTACCGACATGACCGCTGAAAAGGTCGTGTCGAGTGACCCGATGAGTGTCATCGAGCGGCTGGAACGGTGGGCAAAGGGTGATACCTGCGACAACTGCCCCGCCTGCGATGACACGGTATTTCAAGCGGCAGAGCTGTTGCGCAAGGCGTATCTGGACGAGGATGGCCCTCGGACGAACATCGTCACCGAGTATTGCCCGCACTGTGAGAGCGAGGTCGAAATGTTCTGGAACACCGATACGGACGGGTTCAAGGCTTTCTGCCCTTACTGCGGCGAGCGTCTGATGCTCTGTGATGAGTGTCATCACAGCGGAACCGGCAACTGCGATTACAGCAGGGAAACCGATAGCTGCCGGCGCAACCCTCCCGTCCCTGCGGCAGCCAGCCATAAGCTGTGGATGCGCCTCGGCGTGACACTGCGCGTTACGGATGACGAGGCAGACGCCATCTTGGGAGAGGACAAGCACAATTCTACGCTCACGCTTCGTGGTGTGCTTCGCGCCGGTCGTTTTGAGCCTGACGGTGAGAGCTATATCCCCGGCGAAAGCATCAAGAGCTACAATCACGCCCACGGGACCGAGTATGATGACGCGGACGTGGACTTCAATTTGTGAGGAGGAATGCACAATGGATATTAAGCGCGGAGACATCTGGTACATCGAGAGCGGGTACAGCGTGGGCAGTGAGCAGCGGGCGGGGCGTCCCGCCATCGTGGTGTCCAACAACCGCAACAATCAGTACAGCGGCACGGTGGAGGTTGTGTACCTCACCACGCAGCCCAAGCGGGACCTGCCCACCCACGTCACCATCAGCAGTCTGAGCCGTGAAAGCACGGCTCTGTGCGAGCAGATCACTTCTGTGTCTACCGAGCGGTTCGGTTCCTACCGTGGGGCTGTCACCGCCGAGGAGATGGAGGACATCGAGGAGGCGATGATGATTTCCCTCGGACTTGCGCCCCATGCGGCTGCCGAGCCGAGGGATGAGACCCCCCCATGCTGGAAACCCGCCTTGCTGAATCCGAAGCCCGGTGTGCGGAACTGCGGCAGATGTATGATAGCCTGTTGAGCAAGATGCTCGACCGGTGAAAATATAAAACGGCGAGGGCTGACAACCCTCGCCGTTTTGCGACTTAAAGTTCCTTTTGGCAAAATTTTTTCGGAAAAAACTTGACTTTTACGACTAAAAGTGCTATAATGAGAATGTAAAGAAAGAGGAACCCCGTTGAGGAAAGGAGGACAAAAGATGACCTGCGGAAAATGCAAACACTGCCTACCGAACGACATCTGCAACGGCGACCACGAATGCACCGCGAAGAACATTGAGGTGTCGCAGGACGATGACATCCGCTTCTACGGTGAGAAGAATAACGAGCCGTGCGAGTGCTTTGAAATGGCGGACTAAAATATAGGCAAATTCAGCAGACCATCTTGGACATCTATATTTAGGACATCAAAAAGATGAAGATCCTGAGGAAATAGAGGCACATTTTTTTGCTGCACAGTTGCTCATGCCCGAAATAGTCCTGCGTGAGATCGAACGTCGCAAAGGCTCTATATCAGCTTTAGAGATAGCTGACTATTTCCATGTCTCCTATACATCTGCATACAAAAGGATCGAAACTCTTAATCGTAGAGGGTGTTGGTCATATGCGGATCGTGATAAAAAACTGCTCGAAAAATTTATGCCCTATCTTGAAGAAAAAATCTTTGGATTATCTAAAAGTTTTGTAGGATAACCCTACAAAATCACCTATCTAAAATGGGGGACGATATATCTATGAAAAAGATATTACTTCGCTTACTTGAATTTTATGTTGGTCTAATGGGCGTCAGCTGCGTATTGGCAGGTATAGCCTTACTTATACAGCGTACAGACGATTGGTTACTGGGCACACTTATCTTTGCAGCCATCGGTGTGCTGCTTCTCTGGGCGACTTACAAAATCCACCTAAAATGCAAGTCGGATGCTCCTGCCAGTCCAGAACTTCAGCAATCGACCTTGCAGATGCAGGAGCTCTCTCGTCAAGCCGCTGAGCAACGTGATCGGCTCATGCGTGAAATCCAAGATCTAACTGCCCAGCGTGACGCATTGAACGCAGAATTGCAAACCCTCGAGTGCGAGTCCGTCATTCCCATGTCACATCCGGCGGCCGATTATGACGCGTTCACATCGGAAGAGATCAAAAACCGATTGGTAATTTTGCGCGGACAGCAGGATGATATGGTACGTACCGGTGCAGCCCTTTCGATCACCAACACAGGGGCTCGTCAAGTTGTGAATAGCCAGGTCAAACAGATCCTGCGCTGCTTCAACGCAGAGTGTACCAACATTCTGGATCATCTCTCTGTGAAAAATGTTGATTCTTCCCGCAGCAAGATCCAGCGTGCGTTCGATGCCAACAATCGCATTTTTTCCATTGATGGTGTACAGCTGACACATGATTACCTAGCAGCTAAGCTGGAAGAACTCAGTGCAATTTATACTTACCTTGTGAAAGTCGAGGAGGAAAAAGAAGAAAAACGTGCCATCCGTGAGCAAATGCTGGAAGAAGAAAAGGTGCGCCGCGAAATCGAACGTGAGAAAAAGAAAATCGAACGCGATCGGCAGCAATTCAACCAAGAAATCCAGCGTCTCATGAAATATATGCAGAAAACCGAAAGCGATGTCGAGAAGCAGCTCTATATTGATAAAATCCGAGAGCTGGAAGACCGGCTGCACGCCTTGGAAGCCACGGAAAAAGAAGTTCTGGAACGTGAAAACAATGCAAAAGCCGGCTTTGTATACATTATTTCCAATATCGGTTCGTTTGGCGATCAGGTATTCAAAATCGGCATGACACGTCGTCTGGAACCTATGGATCGTATCGCGGAACTGAGCAGCGCCTCAGTCCCCTTCCCATTTGATGTGCACGCAATGATCTTTTCCGAAAATGCACCGGAATTGGAAGCAATGCTACATCGGCATTTTGAATCGCGTAAAGTCAATAAAGTCAATTCCCGCAAAGAGTTCTTCCGCGTTGACCTGAATGAAATCAAGCAGCTGGTTCTGGATCAATTTGGTGCCACCGTTCAGTTCACCGATATTCCCACCGCAACGGAATATCGAGAAACTCTACGCTTGGAAGAGCAAATGCAATAAGAAGGGTTTAGATTAAGGAGGATTCAACGGATGAAAAAGAAGATTTTTGCTTTTGCAATGGCTGCAGCTCTGTCCGTAAGCGCTGCCGGTGCAACTTCTCTCGTTGTGGACGGTGCGAGCGTGCAGACTGATGTGCCTCCGGTCATCGTAGATGGCCGTACGCTGGTACCGGTGCGTGCGCTGTTTGAATCGCTTGGTGCGACCGTTGGCTGGGAGGAATCGACCCAGACTGCCACCGCAACCAAGGGCAGTACCGTCATTTCCATGCAGATCGGCAATACCATTGCCTATGTCAACGGCGTTGCCAAGACGCTTGACGTACCTGCTCAGACCATCGAAGGCCGTACCATGGCACCCGCTCGCTTTGTTGCCGAGTCACTGAATGCAACGGTCAACTGGGACAGTGCTTCGGGCACGGTCAAGATTTCGACCTCCGGCTCTACTTCTACCCAGACTACACCGTCCAACACGCAGACTTCGACTTCCACCACAACCTCGACGCAGTCGAGCACGAACAAGACCGTTTATGTCACCAAGACCGGTAAGCGCTATCACTACGACAACAACTGCAATGGAGGTACTTATTACCCCAGCACGCTGTCCGAAGCGCAGTCCCGCGGTCTGACCCCGTGCAATAAGTGCGTAAACTAAAGAGGCAAACCGGCTATGAAACGCATGAACAAAAAATTGCTGGCGCTTCTGTCTCTGACCGCAGCCTTATCCATTGGGTCAGCTGGTGCGGCATCCCTCGTCGTAGATGGCGCAGCCGTACCGTCTGATGTGGCCCCTGTTGTGGTCGATGGCCGCACACTGGTTCCCGTGCGTGCGCTCTTCGAGTCTCTGGGTGCGACCGTAGACTGGGACGAGACAACCCAAACCGTGACGGCCACCAAGGAAGATACCGTGATCTCGATGCGGATCGGCAGCACGGCTGCTTCCGTAAACGGCGCTGCTCAGGTATTGGATGTCCCCGCACAGACCATCGAGGGCCGCACAATGGTGCCCGCTCGCTTTGCTGCAGAATCGCTTGACGCACGGGTACTTTGGGACAACAATACGCAATCTGCGTACATCATTACCCCTGAGCACAAGTCTCTGGTCGTCGAATACCTGGACGTTGGACAGGCCGACAGTATGCTGCTGTCCAGCAATGGCGAATATATGCTCATTGATGCTGGCAGCAACGAGGACGGCGACGATGTTGTCGAATACTTAAAGAATGCCGGTGTGAGCACGCTCAAGTATGTCGTCGGCACCCATCCCCACGAAGATCATATCGGCGGTATGGATGATGTCATCAACGCCTTTGATGTGCAGAATGTTCTGCTGGCTGATGCGACCTCCAATACGCAGACCTATTCCGCTGTGCTGACCGCACTGGAAAACAAGAGCCTGACCGCAACTGTTCCCGAGGTGGGCACGACGTTCCAGCTCGGCGATGCCAATGTCACTGTGCTTGCTGCGCAGCCTGCCGATGATCTAAATAATGCGTCTATCGTCCTGCGGGCGACCTACCAGAACGCCTCTTTCCTGTTCATGGGCGACGCGGAAGCCGAGGTTGAGGCAGCTATCCTACAATCTGGTACCGATATTCAAAGCAATGTGCTCAAGGTCGGTCATCACGGTTCGGATACTTCAACGACCAGCAGTTTCCTTTCGGCGGTTTCCCCGGATGCGGCGGTGATCTGCTGCGGTGCCGGCAACAGCTATGGCCATCCGTCCCAGGCGACGCTGAACAAGCTCGCGGGCATCCCGACCTGGCGCACCGATCTCAATGGTACCATCTATGCCATGACTGACGGTGAGACCTGCCGGATCACTGCAAACAAGAGCGCTTCGACTACTTCGACCAAGCAGCCCTCTTCGTCGCAAGCTGCTCCCTCTACCCCGTCAGTTTCCACACCGTCCCAACCGGAAACTGTACCCTCAAATCCGGCAGTCACTGAGGCCCACGCCAATGTCTATGTGACCAAAACCGGTAAACGGTATCACTATGACAATAACTGCAACGGCGGTACTTATTATCTCAGTACACTCTCTGACGCGCTGGCGCGTGGACTGACTCCGTGCAATAAGTGTGTCAAATGAGCACACTATGCTGCAATTAAGTTTGTAAAAACCATCAAAAATCAATTTTGAAGGAGGAACTGTCATGCATTCGAGTATCACGAAACGCGCAATTTCCCTGATTCTATTGGCTGCCACTACCATTCCAGTCGCCGCAGCTGCACAATCCAATGTCAAGCAGATTACCGTACATACCGGAATCAACATTCGCGTGGACGGTCAGCTTACTCAGATGACCGATTCCAACGGTCATTCAGTTGAGGTCTTTGAGTATAACGGTACGACCTATGTCCCCCTGCGCGGCGTAGCACAATCTATGGGAGCCGATATTTCTTATGATGCAGAAACCCGCACAGCGAGTGTCAACAGTCCCGCATCTACAGGGATCAATCCGTCTTATGAGGCTCTCAATCAACTGTATCGTGCCACAAACGAGATGTACAAAGACAGCAGCAGCCTGTTCTCCATCTGCCTGAGGGGCAATGCGTCAAACATTGATCCATCGATCTGTGAACGAAATTATCAAACCAATCTGAGCCGCTATGAAAGCGCCTGTATTGCTGCGCTGGATGTCTCTCCAACGGATGATTTCTACAAAGAAATCAATGAAATTGTATCCTATCTTGATACCGTGAAATATAATTACGATAAGACGTATGAGGTCTTCCAGAACGGTATATTTACGCAAACTTTCTTAGATCGCATGAATACCTATGATATTGACGGTGGATATGCCGCATCCATGGCACTAATCATGTGCAATGGGTTACTCGATCAATTTGACTAAATAAAAAAGCCCCGCCCAGTGCGCCAACACCAGACGGGACCAATGATAACCGGGACAGGCCCAATTATCAGGATTGCAACTATGATTATACCACCTGTCCTTGGTTTTGCATACCCATTTTGCGAAAATCACGAAAGGACAAGTGTATCAAATGACAATTACACAGCGAAAAGACGGCCGGTATCAGGCTGTCATCCGAGATGACGAATATGGCAATCCGTTGCCAAAACCAGTCTATTTCTATGACCGCAACCGCAAGCAGCTCGAATTAAAAGTGCGGCAGTTTCGCGCTGATCGCAAGCGTGGCAGGCTGTTCCAAGAAGTGCGCGAAGCCTGGGAAGAAGAACACTTCCGGGATCTGGCACACAATACTTGGGTGAGTTACTCCCCGGCCCTCAAACGTGCTGCGCAAAACTTCGATACACGCCCGGTCAAGGATATGACTCCGCTGGAAATCGAACGCACCGTGCGCCTGATGGCAAAACAGGGTTATTCACATCAGTCGTGCAAAATCTATCTGTCGGCCATGCGCCAGATCTGTGACTATGCCGTACTGCATGGAGATATTAACATCAATCCCTGTGAAGCAATCCGACTCCCCCGCGGCTTGCCCAAGACACGAAGGCTACCGCCAGATGATGCGCTGATCCAGACGATCATCGAGCATGTAGACGATAACTTCGGTCTGTATCTCTATTTCCTGCTATACACCGGCCTGCGCCGCGGGGAAGCCTTGGCCATCGATATTCAAAAGGATCTCGATTTCGAGGCACGATTGATCCACGTCCGGCACTCAGTCTATTTTGTCGGAGATCGGCCGTACTTGAAAGATACCAAGACACTGGCCGGCATGCGCGATGTCGTCATGCTGGACAATCTGTATGATAAGCTGCTCCCCTATCGTCATCAGCGTGGTTATCTGTTCGGTGGCGCCAAGCTCATGACGCTCAAAGCATTCAACAAGGCCTTTGATCGGTACGCACTCGCTGCCGGTCTTGCGTATACAGAACAAGTTTTGCGCACTCGTCACCGCCGTGGCAAAACCGAAGAATACATCAAGACCTATATACGACACCGGGTCACCTCGCACCAGCTGCGCCACGCTTACGCAACTCTTTTATTTGAAGCTGACATTGATGTGAAAGACGCGCAGCAGCTTCTCGGACACAGCAAAGAAGAAGTCACCCGCGATACCTATACGCATATCCGCGAGCGCCGCAAAACGCAGACCGCTCAGAAATTAAATGATTTTCTGCGCCATAGCAACCTATAAAATGTCAACTAAATGTCAGACAGCCTAATTTCTCACGAAATTCATGCGATTTAATGCGCCTGGGGGTCAAGAGGCCGCAGGTTCAAGTCCTGTCACTCGGACCAAGAAAACCGCCTTTTTCGTAAGAAATCGGCGGTTTTTTGCATATAAAGTTCAAAGTTGAAAATGCGTATCTACATCTTGTTCTTTATTTCTTCTTTACGAAGATCTCTAGCATGATCTACTTACAATTCTTTCAGAACCAGCTGTCCTGATTGCGTGGTGTCCATTTAATGTCAGTGTTCAATACTTTAGTAATGCTGAGAATGTAATAAACTCATTTCTTGTTATATTACAGGTAGATATGGGTTATATCAAATCATATTGCTCGCACCATGAGGAGTATCCTAGAAAGGATACTCCTCATTTTTTGTCGGCCAAATTGGGGCAGCACCAGTTTCATTAAGCAGCGGCCGATTTCACATGCAGATGTCGGTGGCAGGTACAAATCGTTTATCTTAACTGTTAACTGATTCTACAGCTAGTTTATCAGTTATTATTTTCCCTTTCTTTCCTCTACCATCCGAACAAACCATTCAACCATGGACGGATCACTGTGTGAAAAGAAAGAGCTTTGTTTTTTATCTAATTTGGAAATTCGATTTAGGTCTGTTTGTTCCAGTACAAAGTCAAAAACATTCAAATTTTCTTCCATACGTGCTTTATGTGTAGATTTTGGGATGACCACCACTCCACGTTGAATATGCCAGCGTAAGATAATCTGTGCTGTTGTTTTCTTGTACTTCTCAGCAATCTGAACAAGTACAGGATTCTCAAACAAGCCCCCTCGCCCCTCTCCAAAAGGTGCCCAGGCTTCCATTTGAACTCCATACTTATCCATCCATCTTTTTGCTTCTATCTGCTGATTAAACGGATGGGTTTCCACCTGATTGACCATAGGCTTTACGCGGCTGAAAGACGCGATATCCACAAGTCTGTCTGGATAAAAATTTGAAACGCCGATTGCACGCAATTTTCCCTCGTCATAGAGATCTTCCAATGCCCGATATGCCCCATGGCAATCCGAAAATGGTTGATGCAGAAGAACGAGGTCAAGATAATTTGTTTGCAGTTTTCGCATGGATTCCAGAACAGATTTTTTAGTTTCCTCGTATCCATAATGCTCAACCCAAACCTTCGTTGTAAGGAAAATATCTTCTCTGGGAATACCTGATTTGACAATGGCAGTTCCAACCTGTTCTTCATTGAAATAGCTTTGTGCCGTGTCGATTGATCGATAACCTACGTCAAGTGCATCCATGACACAGCGCTCACACTCTTCTTTTGACACTTGATAGACGCCATACCCTACAATTGGCATTTTCACTCCATTATATAAAGTGATCTGTTCCATCTTTGCTGCCTCCACTTTCATTCAATTCACGAAAAATTGTCATTTCGTGTGTTTTGTGTTACCATATAAAGTGTAGCACCCGGTTGTAACTACCGGTCAATAGTTTTTTGAAATTTATAAACTTTTTCGAGGCGAATAATATGCTATACAGTATGAAGCAGACTTGTCAAAAAGTCGGAATGACTTATGAAGCATTAAAATTTTACTGCAACCAAGGGTTAGTTCCAAATGTAAAACGTGACAAAAACAATTACAGAGTCTTTGACGAACATGATATCGAATGGATCAAGGGACTGATCTGCTTAAAGCGCTGCGGAATGAGCCTTGCAGACATGAAGCACTATCTTGCACTTTGTTTAAAGGGGAAATCCAGCATCCCTCAAAGAAAAGAAATCTTAACAAAGCAGCGCGATTTTCTTGTGAAGAAGATGGAAAATCTGCAAGAAGATATTGCATACATTGATGGGAAGCAAAATTATTATGATGATGTATTGTCTGGAAAAATCCAATATACCAGCAATTTAATTCACACAGACGAAGAATAAAAATCGGCTTTTGTGATATTTAGTATCTCCGTTCAATGGCCCTTACAGGACAAACTTCAAAGCAATTTCCACAGTGCAGACAGTGCCTCTGCTCGATTACGACAGGTTTCTGCGTGATATCAATACATTTCTGCGGACATTTAGAATAGCACAATTTGCAGCCAATGCACTTATCTGTTACAAAATATCCGTTTTCTTTCGTCTGTGCATCACCGAAAGAAAAACCGTCCCGCTCAATTGGAAGTTTGGAAAGGTCGAACCATTCTCCGGTTCCTTCATAAATTTGAAACACTGTAAGAATGCTGCGTGAGCGTACATCGGGATAAATTTTCTCCATATATGGATTTTTACGAAATAGCTCAGGCAATCTATCCGAACCGATCTCCTTCACCTTCCCCTGTACTGATACCGCTACACAAGAAAGGGTGTCTTTTCCCTTTATGGCGGTAAACGCAATATTTTCATTGGCTTTCAGTCGATCATAAAAGTTTTTGCCTTTTGCCGTCAGAAAGTAAAGGCTGTTTTCATCATAATCCATAATGTCGATGGCACAGGTGACAGGCCTTCCCTCTCTGTCTATCGTGGCAAAAACAGTAGAGTGGATTTCATCTGCAATATATTTCAAATAATTTCTTGCCCGCATGATAAACCTCCTATTTCCGATTTTCCTTTAATCCGGGTAAATCTATCAAAAAAATCAACCAATTGGTCGATGCGTATAAATGTTTCCAAAATCAGAAGTAAAATAAAGTAAATTCAGGTAACAATAGAAAAATAATCCTTCTATGAGATAAAACAAGCCCCGCAGAGACTGATTGCCTGCGAGGCTGCTTTTACAGTCCGCAGACTGTCTTGTCGGCCAGGTTTTTCACTTTTTTCAAGATATTTTGCTTACAGGTTATACTCCTTAGGCGGATTGCCAGAGAAGTCGGCGATTACCGCATGCGCGTTCTTCAGATAGAAAACCTCAAAGATCGGGTTTGTGGCATCACCGTACTGACCCTTAACAATGGGGTTTTGAATGCACATCTTTTTGGCATCCATGTTGTTCTCGAAAACAGCTTCACCGCTTAGACGAATCCATGCATAAGCCGGACTGGAAACAGATACCTCAATATTGGGATTGCTCTGCATATCCTTGTAGACATCCTTCTGGTTATTGGTGCAGAACCACAATTTTCCACCCAGCTCACCGGCAAACATAAAGGGGTGGCACTTTGCTTTTCCATCGCAACCAACCGTAGCCAGATACTGTACGGGATTTTCCTGCAAAAACTTTACAACTTCATTCATGATGAATACCTCCTGATTTCAAATATGCATTTTGGAATTGCAATCTCTATCTTGCAAGATTATAATAATTCCATAAGTATCAATTGTAAAGTAAGCACTTTATTGTGCTATAGTTATCTAAAAGAAACTAACAGAAAGAAGTGATACCATGCAACAAACGAAAGAGTTACCTGCCTGCCCGGTGGAAACAACGCTTATGCTGATCGGTGATAAGTGGAAAGTCCTGATTCTCCGCGACCTTATGCCTGGAACAAAACGATTTGGAGAACTAAAAAAATCCATTGGCAGTGTATCGCAGAAAGTATTGACCGCTCAACTACGGGATATGGAAGAAAAAGGACTGGTCAACCGAAAGGTATATGCCGAAGTTCCTCCACGAGTCGAGTATAGTTTAACCGAGCTTGGAAAAAGCCTGAAGCCTATCCTGGACGCCATGTGGACATGGGGCGAAGGATACAAAGTACAAAATAGCGAAAGAAAAACGGAGCAGACTTAAAATCTGCTCCGTTTTCTTAACTCTCGGGCTGTTGTCCGTCAAATTCTTGCACGTCATTTTATCACACATGGGCATGTCCCGCAAACAAAAGCATGCAAATACTGTATTTCCCTGCTATATCAAATGATAATTAACTCCCTATGATGGGCATGGAATGAATATAAGTATCTGACTCAAGCATTTTAATCATAAATGCACCAATGTCTTCACGTGAAATAGAAAATTTCATTTTTGTATCACCAAATCCGACTTTCACATTTCCGGTGTAGCATGTGTCTTGCGGTGCCATAAACCGTACCAGTGTCCAGTCCAAGTTGGATTCCTGAAGGACTTTAGCAATTGCCACCATCTCTTTTTTAGCTTGGGTAAAAACGATACCGGCTATGATTCCCGGCACGACTGTAATCAATGATTTTTTATCCTTTGAAAAATGCACACTTGGCGTTCCCCAATCAACCAATCGTTTTACTCTATTTGCTTCCATAGCTTTGATCAGAGTTTTATGCCCCTCTAATGACTCCATCTTCTGATAGCTTTTCTTCATAGGGATTCCAACACACCAAACTACAGCATCCTGTCCAGCGAGTGCTTTTATCATTTTCTGCTCATCGCAAATATCTCCTTGAATGATCGTCAAATTTTCATTCGCTTCCGTTATCTTCCGGGCATTGCGCACATAGGCCGTGACGCGATGGCCACTTTGCAATGCATAACGAACCGCCCACTTCCCTATGCCTCCGGTTGCTCCAAATATAATCACATTCATAAACATACCTCTCTCCACAGTTTACAATTTAAATCTTAGGTTTTATAATTAAAAATTACAAGTACCATATTAAAATAGATGTACTATCAAAAATAATAGTATTGGAGATTTTATGAAAAACGATTATACAGATAATATTGAATCTTGTCCTATTGCAAAAGTGCAAAAAGTAATTCGAGGTAAATGGCCTATGGTGATTATCTATCACTTGAGCGAAAGTCATGTTCTGAGATTCAGTGAATTGAAACGCAAAATGCCTCAGATTACAGAAGCCAATCTCACAAAGGAATTGCGCACGCTGGAAGCCTATGGATTAATTCATCGGGAAGTCTATCGCGAGGTTCCTCCTAGGGTAGAGTATTCTTTAACCGCCATCGGCACAAAGTTTATCCCGGTTTTAGAAGCACTTGAAACATGGGCTTTGGAATATGAAGCGGCACAGATTGAAAGCCAATCATAAAAAAATGAAGCAAGCAGAAACTTGCTTCATTGGAAATCGTTGACGACTATCCGGTCAAATATTTTATGTCACGTTATAATGCAGCTGTTGCATTTTATAAATATGAAGTCGCTAGATTCTTCTACCTTGGAGATATCCAAAATCAAACTACATCGCCAGACACAAAAACATGGTTATGATAGTATCCATTTCATCATACACGAGGAAAGCAATCTTTATGAATCTAAAAAATACGTCTTTTTCAGCTCGTGCAATGTCTTGAGCGCTGCCACGCCGTCTGCTCCCATTTGTTTGGTCACGGCTACCACCAAAGCATCCAGCAGCGCAGTCGGTGCCGCCATGGAATGATACTCTTTTTCTGTCCCACGATAAACAAACAAATTCATATCCGCAGACTCTTCCGGCGGCAAACAGGTGCGGCTGACAAATGCCAGTGTCTGATATCCCGCTCGCCTTCCCTGCTCCAGCAAGATCTTGCCTTCTCGTGACAGTTTGGAAAAACTGAACAGGATTACCAGATCACCTTCACCAATCTGTCCCAAGCCTTCTAATAATTCCGAGCCACCGGGCGGCAGCAGCGACACCTGCAGCCCCAATCTGCGCAATCGAAAATAGATCAGCTGCGCCAAGCTCGAAGACGCTTTCTTTCCATAAATCAAAATTCGCTTGGCTTGTGCAATGGTCTGCGCTGCACGGTCAAAGGTTGCTTCGTCGAGCTGCTCTGCCGTCTTTTGCAGATAAAGCTGTTGCTGCTGCAAAAATCCTACCGGAGAAAAATGCTCCTCCCGGTGCAGCGTTCCGGCAATCTTGACCGCAGGACCGGAGGCCTGTTCCATGACCAATGTCTTGAGTGCCTTAAAATCCCGGCATCCTGCGTGTCTGGCAAAGCGCGACAGGGTCGCGTCGGATATCTCCAGTCGCTTGGCCAGCTGACCGATCGACAAAAACAGAAAAGTATCGGTATTCGTATTGATAAAATCCAAAATTTTCTGCTCTGCGCGGGTCAGTTCACTCGCAGAAATCGGCAATTGCAGCTCCATTGCAGGTACCTCGTTCTCGTCTAGATTACGGCTGTCAGGCAGATGACACCGCTGTCACTATTATACGCATGTTTGACAGGCTTTGTCCAGTCTGCCATCTATTTACGCAATGTCCCCTTTTGTCAGGATGGAAACATAATCACCGCCCAGTGCATGAATGGCTTTGAGCGACTTTTTGAGCAGTCCGGCAGTGCGCACCTGCAGCGCTGCGCTGTCCGACAGTTCAATATGGTATCGTCTGGCCTGCATTTCCTCGATCATGCGCTCCATCGTGACAAAATCCTGCTCAAACACCGTCGCGATACAACCATACTGCGCTGCCTGGTGAGTGTCGCTGCCCGATACCACCGGGATTTCCAGTCGATTGCCCAGATCATAAGTCAGCTGCTCGGTGCGGGTACGGTTCAGCGCCATATCCTTGCCATTCAGGTCTAGGAAATCCAAGCGGTTCAGCTGCTCCACCGGCAATTCCGGGACATGTCCGGGTGCACGATACGGATGCGCACAGCCCACCAGCACCGGATACTGCTCAAACAGATCCATCAGTGCTGTAAACGGCAGAAAATGTCCTTTCTCTTTATAAGGTTCAAGTCGTTGGTTGAGCTCCAGCACTGCCTCCAGCGTACCGATGCACAGGATATGTCCGCCCTCAGCGACATCGGTCTCCATACCCGGAAAGACATGCAGGCCGTTCTCCAATACCAGTACATCCCCTGTTCGTCGGCTTGTCGATGCCAGATAACCATACAGTTCGGAAAACTGTAATGTATTAAAATGTTCGGTCAGGCACAGCGCATCCAGTCCCGCTCGCTTGGCTTCCTCAAACAGCCAATCGGTATAAACCGTAGAAAAAGGCAGTTTTTTGGCCAGCTTGCCATGGGTATGAAAATCAAGACGCAAGAGAAAAACCTTCTTTCAATCAAAATAATGTACAACAGAGCACAGACAGTGCAACACAAAGAAATGATATCGCAAGGAATAAAAAGTCGTTATAGCTTACCTTGAGCGCTGCAAGCTTCATACGCTTGACGGTCTGATTGACCGCTGCGTAACGGTATCCGCGCAGTTCAAGCGCTTCGACCGTTGTGCGCGAGCGCTTGGCTGTGTTGAGCATGAGCGGATAAAAGGACTGCATGATAATCTTGACCTGATAGATCAGATACCGCACCTTGCCGCGCAGCGTCTCATGTGCCGGCGGGTTGCCACGCAGGCGGTAGGACAGCAGTACGTTTTGAAATTCCTCCATGAGCATGGGCAGCATACGATATGCGTAAGAGATGGAAAAGCTCAGCCGTTCCGGGCAGCCATACCACATGAGTCCATTGGACAGGCGGTCAGGGTCCAGTCCGGAAAATACCGTGACCGAGGCCAGCGAAATGGTTGCAACCTTGAGCGTCAGAATGAGCAGCGGCATGACTGCCGAAGCGTCACCGCCAAATAACAATGTAACCAAAAACAGATAACCGGTCTGAGAAAACACGCCAAGCGCAAAGAGAAAGAGCACCAATCCGGCAACACGCGCCAGAATGGTCGTGACCATGACCAGCAAGAAACAGCCGAGCAAAAAAGGCAGCTCATTGACAAACCAAGGTACCAGTCCGAAAAACAGATACCACGCCAGCAAAATACGCGGATCGAGCGCTGCAATGACGGTATCATCATTTCCGTATGCGTTTTTGAGCACCTGATTGCGCAGAAAATCCATGGAAAACTTGCTCAGAATATTTTCTGATAATTTATCGGACAGCCGTTCCATCTGTCAGCGCTCCTCTCTAAAACAGTCTGTAAATTCATCAATCGTATAGCAAAGCGCCTGCGGTTCGAGTGCTTTAGCCATAGTAAAAATTTCCGGCGGACGAATGCCGACTCGTTCAGCCAAGTCCGCACGCGAGAACACTTCGTCCCGCGTACCGTCCGCGACAACCGTTCCGCCGCACAGCACGATGATGCGATCGGCCCACTGGCACACAAGCTGCATGTCATGGGTCGCGATGACCGCGGTCTGGATGATATCCTTCATATCCTCCAGCACTGTCATGATCTCCCGTCTGGTTGCAATGTCCAAATTGGCCGTCGGCTCGTCGAGCAGCAATACGCCGGGATTCAGTGCAACACCGATCGCCAGGCTGGCACGGCGCATCTGTCCGCCCGACATCAGCCGTCCGTCCCGGTCTGCAAGCTCACTCAGGCGGAACCGTGCCAGCAGCGCCTCGGTTCGCTTGTCCCAATCCGGTATGCCGCGCACCTTCATGGCATAGGCAATATCGGCGTAAATGGAATCCTGAATGAACATTTCCTCGGGATTCTGGTACACCAGCGAAATCTGTCTGGACAGATCTTCAGCCTTCTTATCGGCAATACTCTCGCCAAACAGCGACACCGTTCCCTGTGCCGGACGCAGCAGTCCAACCATCATCTTCATCAAAGTGGATTTTCCCGCACCGTTTGAGCCGATCAGTGCAATCTTTTCTCCTTTGCGGATATCCAGATTCAGGCGGTCAAACACCGTTCTCGGATCGCCCTTGACCGAACGGTATGACATGGATACGTCACGAAACGACACTACCGTTTCCGGCTGTGCGTTCTGTTCGCAAGGCAATACTGCCGGTGCATGAAAGCGCAGCTGCGAGAACATCTTCTTGCCCTGCTCAACCGTTGTCGGCAGGCGCTCGGCTGTGCAGATACAGCCCAACCGCTTCATCTGATAGGCTGCCTGTGTGACCTGCGGCGGAAAAATATTACATGCCTGCAACTCTTCCACGCACTGCAGTGCCTGATCGGTCGGTTTCTTCCACTTGACCTGTCCGTCTTTGAGCAGCAGCACATGTTTGCAGTAATCGGCGATATACTCTGTATGGTGCTCAATGACAATGATGGTCTTACCATGACGCGCATTCAGTTCGCGCAGCACCTCATAGATACGATCGGCATGCATCGGGTCCAGCTGGGCAATCGGTTCATCCAGAATGAGCACATCAGGCCCCAGCGACACCGCACCTGCCAGTGCAAGCAAGTGGGTCTGTCCGCCGGACAGCTGCCAGATGTATTCCTCTTCCCGTCCCTCAAGACCACACTGTGCAAGCGCTGTCCGGCCGCGTTCCAGATAATCCGGATAGGCATAATTGAGGCAGGAATACGAGGCATCGTCCAACACCGTCGGGCGAACGATCTGATTCTCAAAATCCTGATAGACATATCCAACCTTGCGCGCCAGTTCGCCCACGTCGCTCTCTCTTGTATCCACACCGTCAATCAGTACCTGACCGGAAAAGTCCCCCGCAATAAAGTGGGGGATCAATCCGTTGAGCGCTTTACACAAGGTGGACTTTCCGCAGCCGTTGTTGCCAACGATCGCGAGAAAGTCCCCTTGTTCTACTTCGAGGGAAAGATGACGGAGCGTGGGTTGTGCAGCGCCTGGGTATGTATACATCAGGTCGTTGATCTGTACCACGTTCATCTCAGTGTGCCGCCTTCCGTTCGCTGTTCTTCTTCATGACAACCAGTACAGCAATGGCAATAACAGCTGCGACAACCATGCCAACTGCAACCGCCGTGCCGCTCTCTGCCCACTCAGCTTCCCAGTCGATCAGAGACAGGCCAGCCGTTGCGGCCAGTTCAGCAACGATCGCGCACACAAAGCCAAGCACACAAACTGCAATCGTCTTGGGATTGATTCCGCTGACTGCGCTGTTTTCCGTACGCGGCTGCATACCCAGCAGCGGCTCAATCTTGCCATAAAGCTTGGGTACCAGATACACACAGGGCAGCATACAGAACAGGATGCCCGAGAACAGCAGGTCGTTCAGGAAAGCAAAGCCTTCGGTCGCAAAAACGCTCTCCGGCAGGCCGGCAACTGCTTCAAAATCTTCTACGGCAAACTGCACCTTCAGGATATCGACAACCGTGCCCATAGCCAGCTGTGCAGCCGTGCCGATGATCGCTGCGGCACCAACCATGCCGCGATTGCGCGGGTCTCGAACCAGACGGCCGGCAATGTACACGCCGATGGTGACCGTCAGAAACTTTTCCAGCTCGCCAAGGCCGCCAAACTGTCCCAGCATGATCTCGCTGAATACCAGTTCACCAGTCGCAGCGCCCAGTGCGGCAGACAGCGGGTCGAACAGCATCGCCAGCGTCAAGGGAATAAACAGAAAATACTCAACCGAAAATTCTACGATACCAACCTGAAACTTGGGAATCAGTTCGGTAAACAGGGTTGCCAGTCCGTACAGCGACATGGTCAGAACAAAGACCATCAGTTTTTGAGATTGTGCCGCGGACTGCTTTTGCATTGTGCTCATGATTGTGTTCCTCCTCTTTTGTGTTTCTCACTGACACAACCATAGTCTACCAAGAAAATGTAAATATACCGATCAATTATTAGTAAAATGTAATTTATTTTTCATTAGCACAGGTAAAATCTTTTGCAACCACAAGGCTGCTTTTTTACAAATCATTGACAAAAGTTGTCTAATCTCCTATTTTATCGAATTTTAGTCCATTTTCTTTGCATATAAACATAAAACAAGGGCGGTCTATACAGACCGCCCTTGCGTGCTTCATATTTACATTTTCATCATGTCCCGCTCGTGCCGATCGGCATTACAAGCGGTTCTTGTCCGTGGTCAGCAGACGTGCATAGACCAGAACGAAGGCAAAGAAGAAGCCCGAAGTGACCGTAAACAGGATATGTCCTGCAACGATCAGGTAGCCAACAGTGATACCCAGAGAGATAAATGCACCGAAGACCAGAACATTAAAGTTGCGTACCATATTCATCAGGAACTGTACGCCATAGCGAATGTACATCTGGGTCATGGTAACGAAACCAAACAGACCGTACATCAGGCCGATGTCAAACAGGTCCATCTCGATGATATGACCCTGCGAGCCGCGGCCGACACCGAACAGCCATGCAATCGGACCTGCTGCCTTAAAGTCAGCAAAGGTAGCTGCCAGCTTATTCCAGCGACCGGAAATCAGGCTTCCGCCCTCTTCCTCCGCTGCATCGCGGATACCGTCAAGCGACTGTCCCAGTTTATCAAACAAGCTGTTGCCTGCACCATTGAGCAGCGCCGACAGACCGTTGAAAATGAAACCTACAATGACAGTGATGATTGCCAGCATCACCACGCGGCGCAGCATTTCGCGTTCACCACGAACGGCCATCACCAGTGCAAAAACAACCATGATAGCAGCTTCACCGACCATCGCCAGCAGCGCGGTCTTGGTACCGATCAGCATCAGACAAATAATGCTCATCGACGGGCCCAGGCTGTAAAACAGCATACGTCCCTTGGTGAAATTGCGGTGCGGGATAAACAGGAAATAGGCAATCGCCAGCGGCAGCAGAATCATCAGTGCACCCGTGATGTCATTGCCCGAATAGTAGAATCCACGCACACCGCGTGCGCCGAATCGGTCGTAATAGGTACTATATCCGGTACCCAGCACGTACGGAATCAGAATGCCCAGCGAAAATACGATGGTCATACCGTTGACATAGGCGTGTATTTTTTCGATCAGTCGATCCTTAGACAGCTCGGAATTTCGGAACACATTGAGGTAAACCATCGCAACCGCAACATTATAAGCAAAACGTGCGAAGAAGGTCACATCAAGCGAAATGTTCG
Organism: Butyricicoccus pullicaecorum DSM 23266; assembly: GCF_900167005.1. Classification (GTDB taxonomy): domain Bacteria; phylum Bacillota; class Clostridia; order Oscillospirales; family Butyricicoccaceae; genus Butyricicoccus; species Butyricicoccus pullicaecorum. The sequence goes on along the minus strand of NZ_FUXW01000002.1, from coordinate 103,835 downwards.
CCGTTCCCGTCCACAAAAACTCCGACAGCACCGACATTGCCCAGGCTGCGCCCATCGGCAGTGCCGTCAGGATGGCCTGTTTGTCACGCAGCATCAGTACATAGATGACCATGATCAGCAGCACGACCATACGCACAACCAGTGCAGGCGTGGTCGTCATACCGCCGCCGTTGGTCAGCTCGCGGTAGTTGAGCGCCTCCATGCCGTAGCCGCGCGTCAGCATCCAGATGTACAAGCCGTTGACAATATCCAGAATCGGATTGAACAACAGGTACAGCCAGAAGAACTTCTCAAGGCCCCTTAAGGATTTCTGCATCCTTTCACTTCCTTTATTCTTTTGTTTTCCGTACCATGTTACCACATTTATGTCGTTTTTACAAGTCACATGTCGGACAATCGCTCCATTTGTTCACCAAATCTACAAATTTTACAAACTCGTCAAATCTTTGTTCCGTCTCTTGCATTTCTATCAGCCTGTCCGCTGTCTTTCCCTTCTCGACACAGTGCTTTCCGCGAAAGCACTGGATATTTTTGCGTTTATATGGTATGATTTATCTGGGTTTTGCATCTTTTTTCGCCAAAGGAGGTCGTTTATGAGCCAACCCCTATTACTTATGGGTGTCGTTATTCTAATCTGTATTGTCATGAATCGCTTCATTCAACGTCTGGCCGTGCCGTCGCTGCTCATCTTCATCGCACTCGGTATGCTGTTCGGTGAGAATGGTTTGTTCCGCATTCCCTTTGACGATTATCAGGTTTCCAGCATCATTTGCTCGATCAGCCTGATCTTTATCATGTTCTACGGTGGATTCGGTACAAACCTATCCGCCGCCCGTCCAGTCCTCGCCAAGTCCATCCTATTATCCACCGTCGGCGTTGCGCTGACCGCCGGACTGTGCGGACTGTTCGTCCATTTGGTGCTCGGGCTGTCGCTCTATGAAAGCCTGCTCATCGGTGCGGTCATCTCGTCTACCGATGCCGCGTCGGTCTTTAACATCCTGCGCACCAACCGGCTGTCCCTCAAGTACGGCTCGGCTTCCCTGCTCGAGATCGAATCCGGTTCCAACGATCCGGTATCCTACATGCTGACCGTTATTCTGGTCTCACTGCTCGCTGGGGAATCGGTATCCGTACCGCTCATGCTGCTCTCACAGGTCGCCATCGGTATTCTGTGCGGCGTAGTCATCGGCAAGATCGCCGTCCTGCTGCTCTCGCGCCTGACCTTTTCCGATGAGCACGGCAAGACCATTCTGGTATTCGCTGTGGCACTGGTCTCCTACGCCCTCCCCGATTGTCTGGGCGGCAATGGCTATCTGAGCGCCTACCTGTGCGGCATCCTGATGGGCAATTCCAGCATCGCACACAAGCGTCAGCTCATCCACTTTTTTGATGTCGTGACCGATATTTCCCAGGTCATCATCTTTTTCCTGCTTGGCTTGCTGGTCACGCCAGCCGAACTGCCAGCGGTCTTTGTCCCCGCGCTGTGCATCATGGTCTTCCTGACCCTGATCGCCCGTCCTGCGGCGGTCTTTGCCCTGCTCCTGCCCTTCCGCTCTCCCCTGCGCCAAATCGGCATCGTATCCTGGGCCGGTCTGCGCGGTGCGGCTTCCATTGTATTCGCAATCTTTGCCGTGCTTGGCGGCGCGCGCACGAGCTACAATCTGTTCAATCTGGTCTTCTGCATCGTTCTGCTGTCTATCGCCCTGCAAGGCACGCTGCTGCCTTGGGTCTCGCGCAAACTGGACATGATCGACCCGGCAGAGGACGTCTCCAAAACCTTCAACGATTATCAGGAAGAAAATGACGTGGACTTTGTCAAGGTACATATTGAGTCCGGTCATCCCTGGATTGGCCGCAGTCTGGCCGAGCTCCAGCTGCCCCACAACCTGCTCGCGGTTATGATCACACGAGATAGCGACAATCTGGTGCCCGACGGTCAGACTGTCTTGCAGGACGGCGATTTACTGGTCTTCGCTGCGCGCGCATTCGAGGATCGTGAAAACCTGTCCCTGCGCGAAATCCCCATCGACCGCAGTCACAAGTGGAACAATCGAACTTTACGCGAAATCACGACCCCACAGCACACGCTCATTATTCTCATTCAGCGCGGCACTCGCACGATGATCCCCGACGGCGGCACGCGCATTCAAACCGGCGACATTCTGGTTCTGGCACAACCCGGTACCTGAGCCATCATCCGAAAGGAGTTTTTTATGATCGATCTGCACACCCACTCGAAATATTCCTTCGACACCGAAGCCGAACCGGCTGAAATCACCGACATGGCGCAAGCCGCCATTCGCGCCGGTGTCAATGTACTGGCCGTCACCGACCACTATGATCTGTTTCGCGAGGCACCGTCCATCTTCTGCGACGTTGCCGCCATTCAGGCCGACATTGCCGCCGCCCGTCCGCAGTTTGACGGACAGGTAGAACTGCTGCGCGGCATTGAACTGGGTCAGCCCCAGCGAAATCCTGCACTGGCTGAGGAAGTGTTGTCCAACTTCTCGTTCGACGTGGTCATCGGCTCGCTGCACGTCATGCCCAACGACGTCGATCTCTACGACCACGACTACGACCACATCGACTGCGATGCCCTGCTGCGCGACTACTTCGCCGAAATGGTACGCATGGAACAGCACGGCGGGTTCGATATTCTCGCCCATCTGGACTATCCGCTGCGCGTGATGAAGCGCCCGCACACCAACCCGTCTTTCGACAACTTCATGGAGCATATCCTGCCCGTTCTGCGCGAAGCGGTCAACCGCGGCTACGCCATCGAGTGCAACGCGGCTACGCTGTTCAGCTGGATGCAGCGTCCCGGCCCTGACCGTTGGATTCTGGAAGAATACCGCCGTCTGGGCGGTGAGCGCATCAGTCTGGGCAGCGACGCGCACCGTGCGCGTGACATTGGACGCGGATTCGATGTCTACGCGGACTACATCCGCTCGCTGGGCTTTGACCATCTGACCGTATTCCGCAACCGACAGGCACAGGCCTATCCGATCTGACCGCGAGGAGGCACAACATGAATTCCATCAAACTGGATGCTCACGCAAAAATCAATCTGACGCTGGACGTGACCGGCAAACTGGATAACGGATATCACACCGTGCGCATGGTGATGCAGTCGGTCGGTCTGCATGATAATGTGACGGTCGAGAAGACCGACGACGGTCAGATCACGCTGACCTGTGACCGTCCCTATGTCCCGACCGATGGCCGCAATCTGGCCGTGCGTGCGGCAAATGCATTTTTCGCGCACACAGGTCTCGTCTGTCCTGGTCTGCGCATCGACATCTGTAAGCGCATCCCGGTTGCCGCAGGTCTTGCAGGCGGCAGCACCGATGCGGCTGCTGTTCTGCGTGCGCTCGACACGTTATTCGAGACCAATCTTGGACTGGATACGCTGTGTGAAATTGGTCTGACGCTGGGCGCGGACGTTCCCTACTGTCTGCGCGGCGGCACGATGCTGGCCGAGGGCATTGGCGAAGTGCTCTCTCCCCTGCCGGCTGCGCCGCACTGTCTGGTTGTTCTGTGCAAACCCGCCTTTGCCGTCTCGACCGCGGCAGTCTATGCCCAGATCGATGACCACATGCCCGATGTTCGTCCGGACACGGCTGGTATGTGTCAGGCACTCGCGCAAGGCGACTACAACGGCGTTTGCCATCGTCTATACAATGTCATGGAAGCGGTCACCGCTGTGCGGCACGCCGAGATCGGACAGATCAAGGACATTCTGCTCTCCTGTGGTGCAGACGGTGCGGCGATGAGCGGCAGCGGTCCGACCACCTTCGGCTTGTTCCACGATCCCAACAAGGCGCAAATGGCGTTCAATCGTCTCAAAGCCATCTTCCCCGACACCCATCTGACCGAGATCCTCTAAAATTCCATACAAAATTTTACAGCCCGGGTTTAACCCGGGCTTTTTTCGTCCATACTCCCCTCAGACACGATGATGAGAGGACGGAATTTATGATGCGCGTAAAATGCAGATCGATTGAACTTGCTTTGGCTCTCTGTATGGCCTTTCTCTTTGCCTATGCGGCTTGGGTATCGCTCCGTCAGCAGACACTTGCGGACGGTTTGCTCCGTCTGCATGTCATTGCGAACTCGGACAGTGTACAAGACCAGCAAGTCAAGCTGCTGGTACGTGACCGGGTACTGGAAGTCACTGAACCGCTGCTTGCAGAGGCTGACGATCAAGACGAAGTGCGGCGCATTCTCAGCGAGCATTTACAGCAGATCACCGACGCTGCCCAGCAGGTACTTACCGACCAGGGTATGCCCTATCAGCTCTCCGCACAGATGGCGACCGAATACTACCCCACCCGCAAATACGACACGTTTTCGCTGCCTGCCGGTCAGTACACCGGACTCAAAATTCGGTTGGGTGCGGCCAGCGGTCACAACTGGTGGTGTGTGGTCTTCCCGCCTCTATGTACCGATGCCGCGCAGGCGCCGCAGGACAAACTCTGCGAACAGACGACGTTCCGGTTCAAGACCGCCGACCTCATCGGTCAGGCGCGGGCATGGCTGCGTGGGCTGTGAGGTAGTATTCAGATAAAAAAAGTCCCCGGTAAAAACCGGGGACCGAAAACACAGTGTTTACTTTGCAGCTGCCTCGCTTACCAGACGCTGAGTATCCTGCGCGATAACCAGCTCCTCGTTGGTCGGGATAACCAGAACGCGAACGCGTGCGTAGTCGATGGAGATATCCATCTGACGGCCACGGAACTTGTTCTTCTCGGGATCGATCTTGATGCCCAGGTATTCCATGTGCTCGCAAACGTCCCAGCGAACCGAACGGTCATTCTCACCAACGCCTGCGGTGAATACGATTGCGTCAACGCCGCCCATTGCTGCGATGAACGAACCGATGATCTTCTTAACCGACAGGTTGAACATGTCCTTTGCCAGTGCTGCGCGGACGTTGCCCTCTGCGATTGCAGAATCCAGATCACGGAAGTCAGAGGATACACCGGAGATACCCAGCATACCGGACTTCTTGTTCAGGATGTTGATGACTTCGTGTGCGTCGATGCCCTCATGCTCTGCCAGGAAATCGATGATTGCCGGGTCAATGTTACCCGAACGGGTACCCATCGGCAGACCGTCCAGAGGAGTAAAGCCCATGGAGGTGTCGACCGACTTACCACCGTCGATTGCAGAGATCGAAGAACCGTTGCCCAGGTGGCAGGTGATGATCTTCAGATCCTCGATCGGACGGCCCAGCATCTCAGCTGCCTGCTGGGATACGTACTTATGGGAGGTACCGTGGAAGCCGTAACGACGGATCTTGTACTTCTCATAGTACTCGTACGGAATTGCGTACATGTAGTTCTTGGGCGGCATGGTCTGATGGAATGCGGTGTCGAATACTGCGACCTGCGGCACATCCTTACCCATAACTTCCTCACATGCATGGATACCGATGAGGTTGGGGGTGTTGTGCAGCGGTGCCAGCGGGATGCACGCCTCGATTGCCTTGATAACTTCGTCGGTGATCAGAACCGAATCTGCGAAGTACTCGCCGCCGTGTACGACACGGTGACCAACTGCGTTGATCTCGGACATGTCCTTGATAACGCCCCACTTCTCGTCGAGCAGGATATCAATAACTGCCTTGATTGCGTCGGCATGGGTGCTCATCGGCACGTCTGCCTTATACTTCTCGTCCGAGCCGCCCTGATGGGTCAGCTTGCCGTCGATGCCGATTCGCTCACAGAGACCCTTTGCCAGAACGGTCTGGGCATCCATGTCGAACAGCTGATACTTCAGGGAAGAACTGCCTGCGTTAATAACCAGTACTTTCATCCTTCATAACTCCTTGCTGTGTTTTTGGTTGCAATGTGTCACATACCGCATACTGTTTCGTGATGCAAAGATACAAAAGAAATTTGCAAGAAACAACAAATACGTGTACAATACTTCATATAATATTATTGTACACCACCCCGCGCAAATGTACAACATCTATCGCGGATTTTTTTGGAGGACTCTTATGAAAATTTGCGGCATCGTGGCCGAATACAACCCTTTCCACAACGGTCATGCCTATCACTGCGCCAAAACACGGGGTCAAATCGGAGATGAGACGGCAATTGTCGCAGTTATGTCGGGCAATTTCGTGCAGCGCGGCGACTTCGCCATCGTGGACAAATACCGCCGGGCGGCGATGGCGGTATGCGCCGGGGTCGATCTGGTGATCGAGCTGCCTCTGCCGGCTGCGCTGTCCTCAGCCGAGGGCTTTGCACGCGGTGCGGTCGCGTCTCTGGTTGCTATGGGCTGCGTCACCCATCTGTCCTTCGGCTCGGAATGCGGTGACATCACCCGTATTCGACGCGCCGCTGCCTGCGACCGCTCTGCCATTCGCAATCATCTGGCCTCTGGGCAGTCCTACGCCGCAGCCTTGCAGTCTGCGGTCGAAGCCATCGATCCCGATGCCGGTGCACTGCTCTCCTCGCCCAACAACACGCTGGGGATCGAATACTGTGCGGCCATCGATGCACTGGGCTGTGACATTCAGCCGATCACCGTCCAGCGTGACGGTGCTGCGCACGACAGCGAGCAGCTGCACGTCCGTCCGTCGGCCTCCGCCCTGCGCCGTCTGATTCTGGACGGCAAGGTGGATGCTTGCCGGGAGGGTATGCCGTCCAAGGCGTTTACACGGCTGACGCAAGCGCTCGACTGCGGTGCAGCACCCGCGCATGTCGGTGTGTGCGACGCTGCCATGCTGTCCTATCTGCGCCGTCTGTCTCCAGACGATTTGCTGCGTTTTACAGGTGGCAAAGACGGTCTGCAAAACCGGTTATTTGAGTCCATTCGCGATCACACGAGCATTCCAGACATCTGCGCTGCTGCTCAAACTCGCCGCTACCCGCTCGCCCGCATTCGCCGTGCGCTGCTTCGCGCTTATCTTGATCTCCCGTTTGACACTTCGGTTGAACCGCGCTATCTGCGCGTGCTTGCCATCGGCCCCAGAGGACGAGAGGTGCTGCGGCAAATGGGCAAAACCGCGCAGGTTCCGGTCGTCATCAAGCCGGTAAACGAAAAACGCCTGCCAGACACAGCCGACTTGCGTCGGGATGCGCTGGCAGACGATCTCTATGCACTGGCTCAGCCAAACCGTGCGTTTTGGACAGGCGGCAGCCACTTCCGGCAGTCACCTTATGTGGCAAACAAAGAAAACCGTTCGGTCTGATTACAAAATGCTGTAATCCAGGTCGTCTTCGTCGCTGTCGTACCACTCAATATACAGGTACGGATAATCATCGGATGCTTCATCGAAGTCTACACCATACAGATAGTAGTCTTCATAATCGTCGGCATCCTCATTATATACCTCGACGTAGAAGTCCCATTCGGTACCATCGCTGTACAGGTCGAAGTCCTCTTCGATGTAATCTTCGTATTCCAGCTCATCCGACGACACAGTATACCAATCTTCTTCATCCGCCGGGCTTGCCTCGATGGTGGTGATCGTATAGTCCGAACCCAAATCATTATAGATGCGTGCGGTGATCTCATCATAAGACGCATCTTCGTCCAGCTCGATGGTATTGTCATCGAGCACACGATACGCCTCGTCCTCATCGGTCACCACGATCGTGACCTCGTCCGACGCACCGGTCAGGCTGATATCCTCAACCCATGCCTCGGTCTCGTCCTCGTCGTCATAGACCAGATACAGTTCCCACAAGTGATCATCGTCCGATGCGTCCAGCGTAAAGCTCAGGTAATCACCCGCAGCCAGTGTGCTTTCGTCGTGTTCCTCATCGACCAGATCATCGTAGTCGTCGTAATCCTCGCCCGACGGATACAGGTAAGCTTCTGCGATATCGTCCATGCCGGACTCGTTATACAGGTAGACCTTCAGGCCGTCTTCCATATCCGGGACATCCTCGTCCTCGGGTTCGTCATAGTCGCCGTCGTCCTGAATGGCCATAGAAAATGCATCGCCTACGTCGGTGAGGTCTACATCCTCATAGGTTTCGCTGCCACCGTCAGCGTAGGTGACCTTCAAATTGATCGATGCGTCACCGTCCAGATCCAGCCACAGGTATTCGGTCTCGTCATCACCCAGCAGTTCAGCCTGCATGACATTGCTCGAATAGCTGGTGGAATCCGCTGCGCTCCACTTGACCGAGTCGATATCCTCACCGGTCTCATTGGTCAGAATCAGCAGCGTCTCGCCTTCCGGGCCTTCCTCCGGATCGGGCACTTCATTGGTGACCGTATATGCGATATAAACCTGCTGGGTCGTATTATTCCAGGTACAGGTTACACCGGAAAATAATTCCAGCGCACGGATATGCACCAGTGTCCGGCCATCTTCGGTCAGTCTAGGTGCGACAGAAAGTGTCTTGGTCTGTCCATATTGGTTGACTGCAAGCGTCGAACCGATGGTCAATGTCCAAGTCTCATTGTTCAGGGTAATTGCAATCTGCTGGGTGGTTGCGTTCCAGGTCAATGTACCTCCCATCGCCTCCACGACACCGCGCAGCGGCAGCAGCGTATAACCAGGGCTCTCCACGACCGGCGTTGTGCCCTGTGCATCAATGAGCGAAGACGTGCCATTGTTCATCAAATACGGGCTTCCGACCGTCAAAGTCATGGCTCCGCTCGATGTAACCTGCGCTGCAAACGCGCCCGGAACCGCAGTTCCGGCAATCAGTGCGGCAGCGGTCAGTCCAGTAATTACTTGTTTTTTCTTCATATATTGCGCCTCTTTTCTCGGAGATTTTGCTTGTATTGTAACTTTGTAACCAAATTGTTACTTTTAGGGTAACAGAGTTTTGTGACCAAAATGTGACCGAACCACGTAGCTTATGTGTAGATCGTGTGAACTTGCTCCTCAAAAGCTTCACGGATGTTTGGTTATATTTTATGCAAATTAGTCTTAGATTCTTTAAAATATATTACCGGAACATGCTACAAGTTGGTTTTCCGTTGTTTTTACAACAGACTTTTCTCTCCTGCTTTGGTAGAATAAAGACAGTTCAAAAGAACTGCTTACCCGTTGTTTTCCTACCGAAAGGAGTTTTATATTATGCTTAATCCCAGAAAAGTAGCCGTCATTGGCTGTGGTTTTGTTGGCTCTTCGATTGCGTTCAGCCTGATTCAGCGTGGTCTGTTCTCTGAAATGGTGCTCATTGACGCCAATCAGGACAAGGCCGAAGGCGAGGCGATGGATTTGAGCCACGGTCTGCCCTACACGGCAACCATGGACATTCATGTCGGCAACTATGATGATATCGCCGACTGCGCCCTTGTCATCGTCACCGCCGGCGCAAACCAGAAGCCGGGCGAGACCCGCATCGATCTGATCGACAAGAACGTCGCCATCCTCAAGCACATCGTACCCGAGATTGCCAAGCGCAACTACGAGGGTATTCTGATGATCGTATCCAACCCGGTCGATGTTCTGACCTATGCTGCGTACAAGATTTCCGGATTCCCCGCCCATCGCGTCATCGGTTCGGGTACGGTGCTCGACACTGCGCGTCTGAAAAACCTGCTTGGCGAGCATCTGGACGTAGACAGCCGCAATGTGCATGCCGTCATTATCGGTGAGCACGGTGACAGCGAGCTTGCCGTCTGGAGCGGTGCCAATGTTTCCGGCATCCCGCTGCATCACTTCTGCGAGCTGCGCGGTCATTTTGATCACGAGGGTTCGATGCAGCGTCTGTATGAGGGTGTACGTGACAGTGCGTATGAGATCATTGCGCGCAAGGGTGCGACCTACTACGGTATCGCGATGGCAGTCGGCCGTATTGCCGAAGGCATCGTGCGCGACGAGCACGCAGTACTTCCGATTTCGGTCGTGCTCGATGGCGAGTATGGACTGGATGGTCTGTGCCTGAGCATTCCGTCCATCGTCGGTAAGGATGGTGTGCACAAGGTGCTCGAGATTCCGCTCGACGAGAGCGAGTACGCCGCACTGCATGCATCGGCCGATCGTCTGCGCGAAGTCATTGCACATTTAGATCTGTAACAAGAAAAAAGACCGCTCTGACATAGAGCGGTCTTTTCTGATTTATGATGCATTCTCTGTTTTCTCTCGCGGCTGACTGTTGACGCGATAGGAAATATTCTTTCCATCACTTTGATATATGACTTCATAATCAAAAATTTGTTTTGTAGTTGTATCCTGAACGGCAAAACAAATACGATCCTGTGGTAAAACCGTGAACCCTTCTTCCGAAAGATACATCAGATCCAATCTCATATGCTGTATTGCGTGTGCATCTGCCACAAACACATCGGTTTGGCTATCGTCTTCTCCCTGTGCAATTGCCGCAAATTGTACGATACCCTGTTGTTCATCTGGCGGAGTGGCATAATCTAAAACCGTGAATTCCGGATACTTTTGTGCAATTTCGGACAGATACCATTCGGCAGAATACGCGTTTGATTGTATCACAGGTTGTTCTGTGTCTGCAATCGGAGGGCTGGAAATATAAAGTTCTGTCAATCCGGCTACCAGTACAGTGGCAGCGAGCATACTTCCAACAAAAATTTTTCGTGAACCATGCACTCTGGTTTCCTCCCCTCTGAGAAAAAGTCCGGCATCTTCTTTTGCTATCATTGTACCCGGATTCTTTCGGGAAGGCAAGCACATAAAGATTGTGTGGTCGGAATCAAAAAAGACCGCTCTGGCATAGAGCGGTCTTTTGGGTATTGCGCGTCTGCGGACGCGCTTTGAAATTATTTTTGGTTGAAACCCGGGGCGGACACCGGGTTTTAAAAAGGGAATTTCGGACTCTGCGGAGTCCGACCAGGCTACGCGCCTGGAGGCGCCAGGGAACGCGTTCCCTGGATCCCGATTTCGCCTGCGGGCGGGTCTCCGATTTAGTGAATATACTCGAATTCCATTTCACCGATGACGACAATGCTGCCCTCTTCGACGCCCATCTGTTCCAGACGATCATAAACGCCTGCATTCTTGAGCATACGATCCATATACAGACGAGATTCATAATCGTCGGTATTGACGCTGCCCATGATCTTATCAATCCAAGCACCACCAACGACGTAATAATCCTCGACCTTCTCGATGGTGATATCACGCTCGGTAACGACTTCTTCAACAGGAACGAATTCGGGTTCGTAAGTGAATACTGGCGGCAGATCCTGAAGCATTTCCCAGGTCTTATGGATCAGCTCGCGCACGCCCTGATTGGTTGCAGCCGACAGCTCCAGAAAGCCGAAGTCGTGCTCGTCTGCGTATGCCTTGAGCTTGTCCAGAATCTCGCGGTCATCGCCCAGCAGGTCGGTCTTATTTGCAACGATGATCTGCGGACGGGATGCCAGAAATTCACTGTATCCGGCAAGCTCTGCGTTGATGGTCTGCACGTCCTCGAGCGGATCGCGGCCTTCGCTGCCCGATGCGTCAACCAGATGCAGCAGCAGGCGGCAGCGGTCAATATGACGCAGGAAGTCATGTCCCAAACCAGCGCCCTCGGATGCGCCCTCGATGATACCCGGGATATCTGCCATAACAAAGGACTGCTCCTCTGCCACGCGGACAACGCCCAGATTGGGAATCAGGGTGGTAAAGTGATAGTTTGCGATCTTGGGACGGGCAGCCGAGACCATGGAAAGCAGCGTGGACTTGCCGACATTCGGGAAGCCGACCAGACCAACGTCTGCCAGCAGTTTCAGTTCCAGCGTAATTTCCATTTCAACGCCGGGCAGACCGGGCTTTGCAAAGCGCGGTGCCTGACGGGTCGGGGTTGCAAAATGAGTATTGCCCCAGCCGCCGTTACCGCCCTTGGCAGCAACAAACGGCTCGTCGTCCGACAGATCCTTCATAATACGACCGGTCGCACGGTCGCGGATGATGGTGCCGCGCGGTACGCGGATAACCAGATCGGCACCGTCCTTACCCTTCATGCGCTTGCCCATACCGTTCTCACCGTTGGGTGCGACATACTTTTTCTTATACCGGAAGTCCAGCAGCGTGGACAGGTTATCATCCACCTGGAATACCACCGAGCCGCCGCGTCCGCCGTCACCGCCGTCCGGACCGCCCGAAGCTACATACTTCTCACGGTGGAAGCTGACCTTGCCGTCGCCGCCCTTACCGGATGCGATTTTAATTTTTGCTACGTCAATAAACATATATTTCCTCCATGGAAAAGACAAAAGAGGCTCATAGACTTTCGTATAGAAAAACAAAATCCCGGAGAAATGTCCGGGATGATGTCAGTTGCTATTCGATTACTGTACTTCGTAAACCGAAACACGCTTGCGGTCCTTACCAACGCGCTCGAAACGAACTACGCCGGTAACCTTGGCGAACAGGGTATCGTCAGAACCTCTGCCAACACCTACGCCCGGATGGATCTTGGTGCCGCGCTGACGAACCAGAATGTTGCCAGCCGGAACTACCTGACCGTCTGCACGCTTGACACCCAGGCGCTTAGCCTCGGAGTCACGGCCGTTCTTAGTCGAACCTACGCCCTTCTTATGAGCAAAAAACTGTAAGCTAATCTGCAGCATCGTTGTACACCTCCGTAACTTGTATAAACTCTTGATAGTCTTGTGCCAGTTCGGACAGATGGAGCAGGAATGCACGCATGGCATCCTGGCCTTCTGCGAGCTGATCTTCAGGAAGCGTCAGGCGGATGTGTGCGCCTTCGTCCTCGATCAGAGTATCAACAGCGATCCGCTGCACGTCATAGAGCAATGCGTGGATGAGCTGTACCGAACTGGATACCGCGGCGCAGACAATGTCTTCGCCTTCTTCCGCATAACCGGCATGACCAATCAGATCGACAGTAGTCAGCAGGTTATCTTTGCGGGAGCGGTAAAATGTGACGCGGGTCATGCCTTAGGCGTTGATCGCGCCGATGGTTACCTTGGTGTAGGGCTGTCTGTGACCCTGACGCTTTCTGTAACCCTTCTTCGGCTTCATCTTGAAGATGTTGATCTTCTTCTGCTTGCCGGTCTTGTCAGCGGTACCGGTTACGGTAGCGCCCTCGACGTACGGTGCACCAACCTTCAGGTCAGCACCCTCGCCTACTGCAAGCACCTTGTCAAAAGTTACGGAAGCGCCGTCCTCTACGCCGAGCTTCTCAACGTAGATTACATCGCCCTCAGATACCTTGTACTGCTTGCCACCAGTTACTAAAATTGCATACATTGCGGTAGCACCTCTCTTTCGTTCTTAGAGTCACGCTCTTGCGGGCGGTGTCACATTTGGACACACTTCATTTGCCCGATTTGATGCGGCTTCTGTTATATTATCAGACAACCCTCATTCTGTCAAGGGGATTTTGCATTTTTCCCTTCAAAATTTGACAGAAATCTTTTGGGCTGTGCTGTGCTGTGATTTTCCGTCTGGCCGGGCTTACTTCTGCGCTGCCTTCAGGGTGTTCTTCATCAGCATAGTGATGGTCATGGGACCTACGCCGCCGGGTACCGGAGTCATATAGCCTGCAACCTCTGCGACTGCCGGGTCAACGTCGCCGCACAGCTTACCGTCCACACGGTTCATACCAACATCGATCACGGCCGCGCCCGGCTTTACCATATCCGGGGTGACGAAGTTTGCACGGCCGACCGCTGCGACCAGAATGTCCGCCTCGCGGCAGATCTCGGCCAGATTCTCGGTGCGGCTGTGGCAGATGGTGACCGTGCCGTGACGGTGCAGCAGCAGCATGCTCATGGGCTTGCCGACAATATTCGATCGTCCGATCACGACGCAGCGCTTGCCCTTGGGGTCAATGCCGTACTCGTCGAGCAGCTCCATAACACCTGCCGGGGTGCAGGGCAGGAAATCGTAATCGCCGATCATGATACGTCCGACATTGGACGGATGGAATGCGTCTACGTCCTTCTTGGGGTCGATCGCTGCGATGACAGCTTCCTCACTGATCTGCTTGGGCAGCGGCAGCTGGCACAGGATGCCGTGGATGCGCTCATTGTGATTGAGCTCGTCTACCAGTCCGAGCAGCTCGTCCTGTGTGGTCTCAGCGGGCAGCACGTACTTCTCGCTGTAAAAACCGCACTCTACGCACGCCTTTTCCTTATTGCGTACATAGACCTGGCTGGCCGGGTCTTCACCGACCAGAATAACCGCCAGTCCCGGACGTACGCCGGTCTGCTCCAAACGGTGGGTTTCCTCCAGAATCTTTCCTCTTACCTTGGCAGACAGCGCCTTACCGTCCATCAAAATTGCACTCATGTGTTCTGTGTCTCCTTTTGCTCTTGGGTTCTCACCGCACGCGTGTCCGCATGCGGTTTTGCTAACTGGGTCAGGGTCTTCACGTTCTGCCGCAGGCACATCACCAGAAGGACGATGCCCACGATGCACGAAACAATTGCAACCACCTGCGAGATGCGGATATCGGTCTGACCTACATACAGGCTGTCGGTGCGCATGCCCTCGATCACAGCACGGCCTGCGCCGTACCAGATGAGATAGCACAGGAAAATCTGTCCGCGGAAGCGATAGCACTTCTTGGAAATCAGGTGCAGGATGAAAAAGCCGATCAGGTTCCACACCGACTCATAGAGAAAAGTCGGATGGAACGGCCCTTCCCCGTTGACCGTCATGCCAAACAGGCTCGCCGTCTCGGTACCATGCGCTTCGCCGTTGATGAAATTGCCCCATCGGCCAATACACTGACCGATGAGCAGCCCCAATGCGGCGACGTCGAACATGCCCGGAATGCTCAGACGCTTGATGCGTCCATAAGCGGCAACCGCCAGCAATGCGCCGATCACGCCGCCGTAAATGGCCAGTCCGCCCTCCCATACCGCGATGATCTCGCTCGGGTGCTTACTATAATAACTCCATTCCCAGATCACATAATAAAGTCTTGCGCACACGATCGCCGACGGAAGTGCGACGATCAGTGCGTCAAACAGCATATCATTATTAAAGCCAAACTGATCGATGCGGCGGCTGCAATAGGCAATCGCCAGCACAAAGCCAATGGCAATAATGATACCGTACCAATAAATATCCTTGCCCAGAATGTTGAACGCCACGCGGTTGACCGTGACCTCCAATCCCAGGTTTGGAAATGCAATCACGTTTTCCATTTACACAGTCTCCTCGGTCTGAATCGGCCGAATGACCGACAGGCTGGTGCGGTCGGGCTGTGCCCAGCGTGCAAACATCTCGCGCACGTCTTCCGCTGTGATGGTATCGTACACGTCGGCAAAGTCCAGACAGCACTCGTCTGCAAAGCCGAGTTCGGCCTGCATGCGGCACAGCTCGTCGAGCTGGTCGAGGGCACGCACGTTCAGACCATAGCATGCCTTCTTCATGCGAGAGAACAGTTCCTCGGGCACGCCCGATGCGGCATACGCGCGGACAGCGGCGATCAGGCGATCGCGCACAGCCTCCGGGTCGCGGCTCTCACCACCAAAGGCTGCCGCAGCTGCCTCGGGCAGGATGGTATAGCTGTTTTCAAAGCGGCGATTGACCAGACGTTCCTCATACAGCTCACCGAACAGCGGCGAGGTCGTACCGCACAGAATACGGGCGGCCAGGTCGCCAATCAGCTGACGGCGCTGGCGGCTCTCGCCCGCTGCAAGCGGCGCGTCCTTGAAGCCGAGCAGGAAGGTCGGCTGTGAGACTGCCATACGGCGCTCTACCACGGGCGACGCGACGGTCTCCTGACGGGTGCCGTAATGGCGTGCCGCGACGCGTGCGGCCTCGCGCGGGCTCAGCTGCTCGGCCATACGCACAATCTCGTCAAAGTCTGCCGTGCCGCACACGGTCAGGCTCATATTGGCGGGGCTGTAAAACGCACGGTGACAGGTAAACAGTACATCGGGTGTGATGCCTGCGATGCTGTCCACGCTGCCCGCGATGGACACGCGCACCGGGTGCTCGTGGTACAGCCCGGCGTACATGCCGACAAAAGCTGCCCAGTCCGGGGTATCCTCGATCATACCGATTTCCTGACCGATGATTCCCTTCTCCTTCTCCACGTTCTGTTCGGTGAAGTACGGTGTGAACACAAACTTGAGCAGGATTTCCAGATTTTCCGCAAATCCATCGGTGCACGAAAAATGATAGGCCGTCATGCTATGGCTGGTGAATGCATTGGGAGACGCGCCGGTCTTGCCGAACTTTTGCAGGGCGTTGCCGTCCTCGTCCTCAAACATCTTATGTTCCAAAAAATGTGCCACGCCTGCCGGGGTGTCATAGCGCACACCGTCCAGTGTAAACGATGCGTCCACCGAGCCAAAATTGGTTGCCAACATGGCGAAGGTCTTGGAAAATCCCGGCTTGGGAATGTAATAAATCTTCAGGCCGTTGTCAAGCACAGTCTGCTGCATGTCCATGTGCAGGCGCTCCTTATGATACTGCTGCATTATACGCCCACCCCTTTCATAAAGCAGATAAGATCAAGTGCGACCTGACGGCCGACCGCCATGACCTGTCCGCGCTCAACGCGCTCCAGCCGCTCGATCAATTCCTCGGGTGTCATGATAAAGCCTGCCACAGCCTGACGGTGCCAGTAATTTTCCAGCGAAAGCGGACTGTCGCCCAGCGAGCGAATCTGGCTAATCAGGGTGCGGCGTGCCTGCTCGAGTTCATCCCGGGTCAGACCGCCTGCGTGCAGGTCTTCCATCTGGCGCAGAATTTCGCCCAGTGCCTGATCGTATTTATCGTTCTCGATGCCCGATGCAATCATCATCAGACCCTTGACCTTATCCAGTGTTGCGCTCGCGTAATAGCACAGAGACAGCTTTTCGCGGACGTTGACAAACAAGCGTGAGCCGGTATAGCCGCCCAGCACAGCCGCGTACAGCATCAGTGCCGGATAGGCCTCGTCCATGCCGGTCAGACCGGTGCGCAGTCCCAGTGTCAGCTTGCCCTGGTTTGCCGGGTAATCCTCTACGATCGTGCGCGGCTTGCAGTTGATGCGGCACACGTCTACTTCGGTCTGGTAACGGCCGGACGATGCCGGGAGGGTCAAACCGTCAGCAAATGCAGCTGCGACTGCTGCCGGGTCAGCCGATCCGCAGTAAAACAACTCAACGCGTGCATGCTGCAAGACTTCCTGATAGGCTGCCCAGATGAGGTCGGGCGTGAGTGCCTGTACACCTTCGACCGAACCGTACTCGCATGCGCCAAAAGGTTCGTCCTTGCACATAATCTCCTGTGTACGGCGCACAGCGTAGGTGCGCGGGTTGTTTTTCAGCGCTCGGATGCGATCGATCAGGTTCTGACGCTCGCTCTCGGTCTCGGCTGCGCGGAAGCGTCCATTTTCCAGACACGGTCTGCACATGAGGTCGCACAGCAGGTGCGCGATCTGTCCAGTCGGGTCTTCCTCCGCAGGAACCGAGCCTGCGTCCACACCAGCTGCGACAAAACCGATGGACAGGCTCTCGCCTACCTTGCGCACGAACGGTTCCACCCGTGCGCCGTACAGGCCGTCCAGCGTTTCACCCAGCACGGTCAGATTGGGACAATACTCGGTGCCGCGGTACAGCAGATACGGAAGCAGTGCGAACGGTGCATTCTCCGCACCCAGCGGCAGGACAAACGCTGCCGAAAACGCTGCAGTCTTGAACGCATCGGTGCTCACACAGGTCAGTCTGACCCCTTCCGCCAGTTCATGTCGGCTGAGTCTCTGGTTCTCGTGTTTTTTATCCATATAACATCCTTTCTTTCGATCTCGTGCCGCCCGACAGGCGACAGGATTTGATACCGTTTTCTGTACTTCTTACCTTATTATAAAATAGCAAAATTTGCCGGCGGAAAAGCGCGGAAAATGGGATGTATGATCACAATGCGGGTCGAACGCTGCGCATCCTTGTTGGCGCGCTGCGCTTCCCCTACCATTTCAGTATATCGCCTGCCGCCCCCAAAGTCCAGAAGCCTCGCGATTTTCACAAAAAATTCAAAAAACTTTCTCCCGCCCTCTTGACAGATTCCAGCCCGTCGTGTAATATATTTATCGTCGCAGTTGTAAAGCACTTATCCTTTACAGAAAAGGAGGTTCCCATGAAACACGATCACCTGGAACTTTGCCTCCTGTTCGACTTCTACGGCGAGATGCTGACCGACAAACAGCGCGAGCTGTTCGACCTCTACTACAATGAGGATCTGTCGCTCTCTGAGATCGCCGAGCACGCCGGTATCACCCGGCAGGGCGTTCGCGATGCTGTCGTCCGCGCCGAGCACACGCTCACCGCGCTCGAAGACAAACTGCATCTGGTTTCCCGCTATGGCAAGATCGATCAGCACGTCGAGGCGCTCGGTCAGGAAATCAAGATGCTCTCGCACATCAATGCCAACTATATGCAAAATGCGGAGATCGGTAAGATCTTAACGCACATGCAGGAACATATCCGCGCCATTACCGGCTGACGCTGACGGAAGGAGGGTTTTCCCATGGCCTTTGAGGGCTTAACTGAAAAAATTTCATCTGCCTTTAAAAAGCTGCGTGGACAGACCCGTCTGACCGAGGCCGATGTCAAGGACGCAATGCGCGAAATTCGTCTGGCTCTTCTGGAAGCCGACGTAAACTTCAAGGTCACCAAGGATTTCATCAAGGCGGTTACCGAACAGGCAACCGATGCTGAGATTCTGGAAAGCCTGTCCCCTGCACAGCAGGTCATCAAGATCGTAAACGATGAGCTCATCAAGCTGCTCGGCGGCAAGGGTGCCCGCATTACCATCGCGCCCAATCCCCCGACGATCGTTATGATGGCCGGTCTTCAGGGTTCCGGTAAGACCACCAACGCGGCAAAGCTCGCTGGTCTGTTCAAAAAGCAGCAGCAGCGCCGTCCCCTGCTCGTTGCCTGCGACGTTTACCGTCCGGCGGCAATCGATCAGCTCAAGGTCGTCGGCCGTCAGCTCGACATCCCGGTCTTTGAGATGGGTCAGGGCGATCCGGTTGAGATTGCAAAGCAGGGTATTGCTCACGCACGCAAGAACGGCTACGACATGGTGTTTCTAGACACCGCGGGCCGACTGCATATCGACGAAGCCCTGATGGACGAACTCAAGAACATCAAGGCCGAAGTCAAGCCGCACGAAATCCTTCTGGTTGTCGACGCGATGACCGGTCAGGATGCGGTCAATGTCGCAAAGGTATTCGATGAAGCACTGGACATCAGCGGTGTGCTGATGAGTAAGATGGACGGCGACGCCCGCGGCGGTGCTGCCCTGTCGGTTAAGGCCGTTACCGGCAAGCCGATCATGTACATCGGTACCGGTGAGAAGCTCGACAACATCGAGCCCTTCCACCCCGACCGTATGGCTTCCCGTATCCTGGGTATGGGTGATGTGCTGACTCTCATTGAGAAAGCACAGCAGAACTTCGACGAGAAGCAGGCCATTCAGACCGCAAAGAAAATGTCCGCCGGCAAATTCACGCTGACCGATTTCTACGATCAGCTTCAGCAGATCAAGAACATGGGTCCGCTGGAAGACATGTTGGGCATGATTCCCGGTGTCGACGCCAAGGCACTCGCCGGTGCACAGGTTGATAACAAGGCAATGGGTCACACCGAAGCCATCATCCTGTCCATGACCCCCAAGGAGCGCGAAAATCCCTCGATCATCAACTACAGCCGTAAAAAGCGTATCGCAAACGGCTGCGGCCTCAAGATTGAGGAGGTCAACAAGCTGCTCAAGCAGTTCGATGCCATGCAGAAGATGACCAAGCAGCTCGCAAGCATGCAGAAGCGTGCAAAAAAGAGAAAGGGCGGCTTCCCCGGTTTCGGCGGTTTCAAGTTCCCCTTCTAAATTCCCCTTTGTTGTAAATGAACTTTACAAATAGAACCGAACTATTTCAAGGAGGTGAAAATCCATGGTAAAGATTAGACTTCGCAGAATGGGCGCTAAGAAGAACCCGTTCTACCGTGTCGTTGTCGCTGATTCCCGCTACCCGCGTGATGGCCGCTTCATCGAGGAGCTCGGTACCTACAATCCGATGACCTCTGAGGACGCTGTCAAGATCGATGCTGAGCGTGCACAGGCTTGGATCAAGAACGGTGCTCAGCCGACCGATACCGTCCGCGGTCTTCTGAAGAAGGCAGGCGTGCTCTAAGGATGAGTGAGGTTATCATAGATATGAAAGAACTTTTAACCTACATCGTGGCGAATCTGGTATCTGACCCCGAAGCAATCTCCATCGAGGAGTCTGTCCAGGGCGATGAGGTCACCTACTCCCTGCGCGTTGCGCCGGAAGATATGGGTCGCGTCATCGGCCGTCATGGCCGAATCGCCAAGGAAATCCGCACGCTCATGAAAGCGGCTGGTAATCGCGAGAACAAAAAGGTCACGGTCGATATCTGTGACTGAGAACCATCGCCGGGGAATTCTCTCCGGCAAATCAGACCTGTCTTTTTGACAGGTCTTTTGTATCCCCGGAGGTTTTTTGTATGCAGAAACAATTTCTCGAGGCCGGTAAGATCGTGAACACCCACGGCGTGACCGGTGACATCAAGGTACAGTCTTGGTGCGACTCCCCCGAAGTACTGACCGACTTTGACACGCTCTATCTGTCCCCGTCCGAGCCCGTTCAGGTCAAGAAAGCCTATGTCCACAAGGGCTGCGTCATCATGCACCTTGACGGTGTTGACACCTGCGAGGCGGCTGAGGCGCTCAGAAACCGTATCCTCTACCTCAACCGCGAGGACATCGATCTGCCCGAAGATCTGGTCTTCATTCAGGACATGATCGGTCTGACCGTCTACGACGAGCGCACCGAAAGCGTGATCGGTACGCTCAAGGAAGTGCTGACCACCAATCCCGCGCACGACATGTATGTCATCCGCCGCGAGGGTGCATCCGATGCCCTCATCCCGGCCTGCGACCCCTTCCTGGTCTCGGTCGATCTGGAAGCTGGCCGTCTGACCGTCCGCACCATCGAGGGCCTGATCGAATGAGAATTGACATCATGACCTTATTTCCCTCGCTCATCGAAGGGGTTATGCAGGAGAGCATCATTGGCCGTGCGCAGGCCAAGGGTCTGATCGAAATTCGTGCGACCAACATTCGCGACTATGCGCTGGACAAGCACCACAAGGCAGATGATGCACCGTATGGCGGCGGCCGCGGCATGGTCATGCTGCCCGAGCCGCTTTACCTCTGCCACGAGGCACTGACCGGTGGTGAGCATGTGCACACGGTTATGATGAGCGCACAGGGTGCACCGTTCAATCAGGCCAAAGCACGTGAGCTGCTCGCACGCGAACGCTTCATTATCGTCTGCGGTCACTACGAGGGCATTGACCAGCGCTTCATTGACACCTGTGTAGACGAAGAAATTTCCATCGGTGACTTTGTCCTGACCGGCGGCGAAATCCCTGCAATGGCGGTCGCAGACGCGGTCTGCCGCATGGTTCCCGGTGTCCTGCCCGATGAGACTGCGTTTCAGGAGGAGAGCCACTGGAACGGTCTTTTGGAGTATCCGCAGTACACCCACCCCGCCCAGTGGCGCGGTCTTGAGGTTCCTCCCGTCCTGCTCTCCGGCCATCACGCTAACATTGCCCGCTGGCGACACAAAATGTCGCTCAAGCGCACGCGCCGCGATCGTCCCGATCTCTTCGCGCAGTGGGCTCCGCAGGACAAACAGGATAAAAAAATCTTAGCCGAAATTCTGGCAGAAGAGCAGGAAGACTAATCCCCCTCCCTTCGGACGCGCTCACAAAATCCTGTTTACATTCGCTTTTGCATTCGGTATAATATTCTTATCTAAGATTGTGTCCGCAGGAGGAAACCCTCATGATCATTACTATCACGCTCAATCCCGCAATGGACCGTACCCTGCGCATCGAACATCCATTGCAGCCCAATAAGCTCAACCGTGCAGCCAGCACCTCGGTCGAACCCGGCGGTAAGGGCATCAACGTCTCCCGTGCTGTCAAGGCACTCGGCGGCGAAAGCGTCGCCCTCGGCTTCAGCGCCGGTTCCAACGGCCGCGCCATGAAGGACGCGCTGACTTCGGTCGATATCCACCACGATTTCGTCGATGTTCCCGGCAATACCCGTGTGAACGTACAGATCATCGATCTCGACGGCAATCACACCGAGATCAACGAACCTGGTTTCAAGATCTCCGATGGCGATTTCCTGCGCTTCCTCGAGCGCGTTGAGCACTACCTGGACAACAACAATATTTTTGTAATCTCCGGCTCGGTTCCGCCCGGATTCCCGCTTGTAAACTTTATTGAACTGATCAAGACCATCAAGAAAGCCGGATGCCGTCTGATTGTAGACGAAGCCGGTGATCTGATGCGTGAAGCACTCAAGTTTGAACCCGATTTTGTCAAGCCCAATATCTTTGAGCTGGCTGAACTGGTCGGTGATGAGCCCACTGCAGACCCCGACCAGGTGGTACACAGCGCTCGCAAGCTGCTCGACATGGGCGCACAGGCTGTCTGTGTTTCCATGGGTGCAGAAGGCGCTCTGTTTGCCTCCAAGAACGAGCCTGAGGTTCTGTATGTCAACTGTAACCCCAAGATCTACGATGAGGGTGCTGTCGGTACCGGCGACGCGATGGTCGGCGCAATTGCAAACTCGCTCGACAAGAAGCTCAGCTTTGTAGATATGGCAAAGTTTACGGTTGCAACCGGCCGTGCTTGTGCGCGTTTGGCTGGTACCGAAATGGCTACGCTCAAAAAGGTTTACGAAGTTTACGAGACTCTGCTGGTTTATACCGTCTAACGTTGGGTGGGGAAGGTACACGTCGGAAAGTTCGAATTATCACGGATATGCAAAGAGGAGAAGATCATTTCGATCTTCTCCTCTTTTTATTGCATCAGAATCTCTCTGCGCATTCATGCTTTACGTGAATGAATCCGCAGCTGCCGTCCCAATCATTCAAATCGGGATTATTTATGGTATTTTCCACCCTCCTGAATGTTCAGGGCACGGTAAATCTGCTCGAGCACCATAACACGTGCCAGATGATGTGGGAACGTCATGGGCGACATGGACAGGCGAATTTTAGCCTCACGCTTGAGCCCCTCATCCAGACCGCACGAGCCACCGATCAGCACCGCCAGCTTGCTGGTACCCGACACGGTCAGATTGCCGATGGTCTGCGCCAGCTGCTCGCTGGACATAGTTTTTCCCTCGACGCACATAGCGATAACTGCCGCACCCTGGGGGATCTTTTCGCGGATGAGCTTGGCTTCTTTCTCCAGTGCATTCTGAATCTGCCCGGCACTCGGTGTATCGGGCAGTTTCTGTTCGGGCAGTTCGATGACCTCGGGTTTACAATAGCCTGACAGGCGCTTGATATACTCGTCACACGCCTGCTTCCAAAACTTTTCCCCCAATTTCCCGACACAAATCACGCGGACGGACAGCATACGCACGCCTCCTCTCGCGTCAAAAGCAGCGGCTGCTCCATTTCATCCTTAGGTGCAACCAATATCGTACAGGACAGACCGGCAGCACGCAGCGCAGCCTCGGTTTCCAGACGCGCATGACCCGGCGTGTTATTTTTATCGCTCAGGTGCGCCAAAATCAACTGGCTCGTTCCGTTCTGTACCAGTTCAACCGCCAGCTTGGCACAATCCGGGTTAGACAGATGACCACGCGGCCCTGCGACGCGCTGCTGGAGGGCATACGGATAGGGACCGGTGCGCAGCATTTCAGGGTCATGATTGGATTCCAGTACGACCGTACTGCATCCCAACAGCGCTTCGCGTACCGGTGTGGGGACAAAACCCAGGTCGGTCGCGTAGCCGACGCGCATGCCGTCCGCCTCAAAGCGGTATCCCGTGCTCTCTGCCGCGTCATGCGGGGTCGGAAAGGCGTAAACCTTTACATTTCCGACTGTAAAGTTTGCACCGCTATAAAAGGGTCTTAAATGGTCATTTGCCTGCGGAAATTTACGCGAAAGTGCCTCAGCCGTTCCAATTGCGGTGTAAAGGGGAACGCTGTGACGCTTGACGAACGTTGCCATACCTTTGATATGGTCGATGTGCTCATGGGTCAGCAATACAGCATCCAGATCATCAATCGTCAGGCCCAGTCCTCCCAGCAATGCGGTCAGGCGACGCACGGACACACCGAGGTCAATCAATATGTAAGTGCCGTCGAGCGCAAGCAATCCGCAGTTTCCCGAAGAACCGCTGGCCAAGCTATAATAAAAATTGTCCATGTGTGCCTCCTGAAAGCGTAATGGTTAGCACTCAATCACGCATAAAATGAAAAGGAGTGAAAAAAAATCCCACTCCCCTGTCCCATGCGCTGTCGCGCTATGATAGAAATTCGACAGGCGCTGCCGCAGGCAAAGATTTTTCTCTGTGCGGCACACGCCTAAACCGATTCCATAGCTTCGTGCCAAAATGTCGGCACAAGGCAACATTCTCTTTAGTTGGCAGTTGCCATGGAGTTGCTGACGGTGTCCGGAATCTCCGAACGGTACATATCTGCACCCAGACCGACCAGCTTCTCAACCAGATTCTCGTAACCGCGCTCGATCAGGGTAACCTGCTCAACCTCGGTCACGCCCTTGGCTGCCAGACCTGCAATGACCATTGCGGCGCCTGCACGCAGGTCAAATGCGCGTACCGGTGCTGCCTTGAGCTCGGTCACACCCTCTACAACCGCGATCTTGCCGTCAACATGGATGTTTGCACCCATGCGTACCAGTTCCTCGGTGTAGCGGTAGCGATTGTCCCAAACGCCCTCGGTGACAATGCTCGTACCCTCTGCCAGACACAGTGCAGTCGTCATCTGCGGCTGCATATCGGTCGGGAAGCCCGGATACGGCAGAGTCTTGATATTAGCCTTGTGCAGCTTGCCCGTACGGCGTACCAGCACAGAATCGTCAAATTCGGTGATCTCTACGCCCATCTCGTTGAGCTTTGCGGTGATGCACTCCAGATGCTTCGGAATGACATTCTTAATCAGCACCTGACCGCCGGTTGCAGCGACAGCTGCCATAAACGTGCCAGCTTCAATCTGATCGGGAATGATCGAATGAGTGCCGCCGTGCAGCTTCTTGACGCCGCGAATCTTAATGACGTCGGTACCTGCGCCCTTGACATCCGCGCCCATGGCGTTGAGGAAGTTTGCAAGGTCTACAATGTGCGGCTCCTTGGCTGCGTTCTCGATGACAGTCATACCCTCTGCCAGAACGGCTGCGAGCATGATATTGATGGTTGCGCCAACCGAAACCACGTCAAAATAAATATGCGCACCATGCAGGCCGTTCGGCGCCTCAGCATGGATATAGCCGCCCTCGCGGATGGATACCGTTGCGCCCATGGCCTCAAAACCCTTAATATGCTGGTCAATGGGGCGAATGCCGCCAAAGTTGCAGCCACCCGGCATAGCAACCTCAGCCTTGTGGTACTTGCCGAGCAGGACACCGATGAGGTAGTAAGATGCGCGAATCTTGCGCATGAGATCGTACGGAATCTTTGCGTCAGGCATGCAGTCACCGCTGACCTCTACCGTGGAGGCATTGAGCAGGCGAATGGATACGCCCAGTTCGCGCAGAATCTCAAGCTGCAGGGTTACGTCGATAATCTTGGGTACATTTTCAATACGGCACGGGCCGTCAACCAGCAGAGCCGCAGGCACGATCGCGACCGCTGCGTTCTTTGCGCCGCTGATGGTCACTTCGCCGTTCAAGGGCTTGCCGCCGTTAATTACATATTTCGTCAAGTCAACCGTCTCCTTAACGTCTATTCCAGTCTTGATCGGAAAAGGAATCTGCCCCTTTTCCCCCAGTATATGAAAGCGGTGTAAAACCGTTCCTATGTGCAAATTCATGCATTATTCATTTTACCATAACTAGCGGCCGATTGCAAAAGATTTTCCCCGCTTTACCTGCATATTTTTACAGAACAGATACAGATTTTTTGAGCGAATCGACGAAAAAAGAACCTGTGTTCGTGTTGATCCGCCATCCCGGCGTCAGCTGCACACGTCCTCCACCGCTCTCACTGAGCAGAAAACCTTGCTCCATCCCGGTAATTTGCTCAATTTCCGTACCAGAAATCAAAATAAACAGGGCATCTGCCGCTGCGAAGGTCACATAGTTGCCGCTTTTTGTAATATACGGCATGCCAAAAGTCCAGACTCCTGACAGTACAATCTGTTCTTTTTCAAACGTCAAGGTGATTACACGGTTAAATACCGGCACGCCTGCCGTCGGAAACGAAGCTGTAACCGTCTGCCCATTTGCTGCAAGCGTCAGGCTGCCGGTCGTGAGTCCTGCCTGCGTCAGAAGACGCTCTGCCTGCTCCTTCGCCTGCCCCTCATCCGCAGGCTGGGTGTACGCTTCAGGCATGATCGTACCCGAAACTGCTCCGCCGTCCCGCCACTCCAGCGTGCCGCGGTCGGAGGTGTAACGCACCGTACTCCCGCTCGCCTGCTCGCTACTGATCGCATCCTCGCCCAAAAGGCCATAGGCAAACTTGTCTTCTTCGACGCGGCTGCGATCAGCCTGCAAAACGGGCAGCGCTTGTGTGTCCGGCAGGTCAAATCCCGGGTCAATCCCGATGCCCCGCGCGGTCAGAATCTCTACGATATTATGTGCATTTTCTGCCTCACGATAAGAGCGCGAGACATATTTTTCTGCAATATTAAAAAACAGGAATCCATCCACCAAGAGTAAAATCACAATCAGGATGGTTTTGGTGCGACTCCACTGCATAAGTCGTTTTCCCTTTCACTCAATCTGTGAGATAATAGCGGCGCGGTACCAGATCGGTTCCCGATACAAAGTATCCCGCAGCCAATCGATACGGCCCGCCGGTCGCCGCTGCTGCCGCCTGTCTGGTCGGCAGAATGGTATGGCTGATGCCCGACTGGATAAACGTGCGCAAATGCACTTCAGCCGAAACCAGGACGTTATCCTGATATTCAACCACCGCCAAAATGCCCTCTTCCCCTTCCACCGGCACACTGCCGATGAAATAGCGGAACATCAAACGTGCGCTCTTGCCGTCCTCACTCTCGGTACAGCCGTCAAACGCAAACGAGGCATCGGTCGAAAACGATTGCAGGATGCTCTCGAGCAGTCGGCGTGCGTAGTCCACCTGATAGGTCAGCGGGCCATTCTCGCCGATCTCATTTTTGAGGTAGGCTTCCAGTCCGCCTTCCGCGGTATTGGCACGGAACACGATCTCGCCTTCCTGTCCTACGCGCAGCGTGCTCTGGTTGTTGACAAAGACACGCATACCGGTCGTCTGGTCGGGATAGTTACGCACATAGGTGTCATAGCCAAACGCTTCCAGCATAACCGTCAGACTATTTCCCGCGTGCTCGATGTCAATGTCAACCGGCGTACTGGTCACAGTCGGCAGGGTCAGCGTGTCCGAAAGCAGCAGAGTCTCCGGCCTAACCGCCGTCTGTTCGGGCATGGTCTGTGCCGCAAAGGTGCAGGCCTGTCCGCTCACTTCTGCTGCAAGTTCCGGGTCGGGTGCTGCGTGCAGGTCACACCGGTACAGATTGCCCAGATCGGTGCGCACCCACAGAACGCCATCCGCGCCAAAAAACAGAGACTGTGCATTCGGGTCACTGGAAGCATGATAGCTTCCGCCCATCCAGCTCGCGATGAGCGAGAGCGGCAGCGCGCAATGATACCGCACAAACACGCCCGGCTTGCCCAGTGCTTCGATCAGCTCGTTTTCCTCTGCCAGCTCAAAATCGGTCGCCGCGCTCAGTGCTGCGCCGATCGGCTGCTCGAGTACCGACAGAAATCCACTGACCGCATTTTCGTTATACTGGGCACCCTTCATGCCGGTTTCGGTCTGTACGGCAATTTCCACCGGACGAGCCGCCGGAAATTCTCCCGAGCGCAAGGTAAAACCACCTGCCTCGCCATAGCTGAGACTAATGTACAGACGTCCCAGCCAGGAATCTGCCGGCAGGTCGCCCAGGTTGAGGTCTCCCAGCCAGCTCAGCGCCGTCAGTACGACCAGCAAAAGCGTCAGCACAAACAATGCTGTGTTTTTGAGCCGATTCTTCAGTTTCGGATTGAGATGTTTCATAGATACTTAGACCATACCGTCCTGATCGGCGGGCAGATTGGTCGGCAGAACAACCGTCACGGTCGTGCCTTCATCCAGCTGCGATTCCAGATAGATCGTGCCGCGGTGTGCCTCGACCATCTCCTTGGCGATGGCAAGTCCCAGTCCGCTGCCGCCCTTGGCTCGCGAACGAGCCTTATCGACTCGATAAAAACGCTCGAACAGGCGCGGAATATCATCCTTGGGAATGCCCATACCGTCGTCCTTGACCCGAATCATCACATGACCCTCGTCCCGTCGTGCGGCAGACAGCACAATATGTCCGCCGGACGGCGTATACTTGACCGCGTTGGACAGGATATTGATGACAACCTGTTCCAGTCGCTCGCGGTCGCCGTTCATGTCAGGCATTTTGCCCTGTATGTTGAGTGTGAGCTCCAGACCGTTGTTGCCAGCCTCGAGCACCATGGCATTGTAAACGCTCTCGACCATGTGCTGCATGGAGAAGCGATGGAAATGCAAGTCCATCTTGCCGCAATCGAGCTTGGACAGCGTGAGCAAGTCCTTAACAATGCGCGTCATGCGGTCGGTCTCGCCTGCGATGACCGACAGGAACTTGACCTCGGTATCGGTCGGCAGTTCGCCTGCCGCGTCGATCAGGGTTTCGGTGTAACTCTTAACGTTTGTCAGCGGCGTGCGCAGTTCATGCGAGACGTTTGCGATGAACTCTCGGCGTGCCTCATCCAGTTTACGCTGTTCGGTGATATCGTGAATCACCGCAATGATGCCGCGCTCATTCTCACCGTAAGGCGCGAACAGTACCGACAATGTACGTCCCATGCGCTCGAGCTCCATCTGCACAAAGCCCTGTTCCCCTGCTGCGATCGGTGTCGGGGCGTCGATGCCCTCAAAGACATCATTAAAATGCGCATCCTCCTGGAAGGTTGCACCCAGCAGGTTCTCCGCGGTCGGGTTCATGTGAATGAGTTTGCCCTCAGCGTTAAATGCGGTAACACCGTCGGTCATATGCAGAAAGATCGTGCCCAGCTTATCGCGCTCGCCCTGAATTTCTTCTAGGGTGTCATGCAGGCGGTCAGCCATGTGGTTAAAGGTTGCGGTCAGTTCACCGATCTCGTCGTTGGACTGGATATCCAGTCGATGACTGAAATCACCTGCCGCAACCATCTGCGCACGAGTACGGATATTTTCGATTGGTGTGGTAATAGTCTTGGATAGCAAAAAGCTCAGCAAGACCGCGACCAGCAGACCGAACGTCATTGCCTTGACGACGATACCAAAGAAATTCCACGACAGGTCTCGCGTCTCGCGCTTATCGTCAAAGAAATATACGATGTACTTGGGTTCTCCGTCGTCGTCCTTACCCAGCGGGATGGCGTAATCCATATAGCTGTCGATGGTCGTATTGGCAGCGCCCACCTCACCCCCGACTGCGGTCAGAATATTGGGTGTGCGCGTCAGTTCACTGGCCAATGCGCCGTTATCTCCGGTCAGGAAGGTGCCATTGCCATCCAAAACCGCATAGGTACGGTAAGAGTCGATACCCAGACGACCGACAAACGCCGACAGGATCTCCATAATGCGCTCGGGCGCATCGTTCTCCTGTGCCGCCTGCTCAAGTGAGCGGTAGGTCTCGTAATTGTTCTCGGTCATTACGTTTTCGATCTGGGTCTCAAAATCGTTTAAGTAATAGCTGCCGACGCTGTTGACCAAAAAGGTTCCCATGATCGCCATAACCGACACGATCAACAGAATCAGTATGATCACCAGCTTCATGTGCAGACTGCGGAACATAAGCAGTTCTCCTTAGTTTTTCGCGAAATAATAACCCAATCCGCGCTTGGTAATGATGTATTTAGGCTGTGCCGGTTCGTCCTCGATCTTTTCACGCAGGCGGCGGATAGCGACATCCACCGCACGCAGATCGCCGTAATACTCAAATCCCCAGACCTTTTCCATCAATTCTTCACGCGATATCACCCGACCGGGCTCGGCAGCGAGATATGACAGAATGTCAAACTCACGCACCGACAGATCGATGGGTTTGCCGTCCTTATAAACCGCAGTGTCCTCCTCGGAGATGGACAGCCCTACGCCGGCATCGGTCTTTTCCTGCGGTACCTCAGCAGCCGAAAATCTGCGCATATTGGCCTTGATGCGTGCAATCAGCTCGCGATTAGAAAAGGGCTTGGTAACATAATCGTCCGCGCCAAGTTCCAGACCCAGAATCTTGTCCGACTCCTCTTCTCGTGCGGTCAGCATGATAATCGGTACCTGCGACTTCTCGCGCACTCGGCGGCAAATCTCGAAGCCGTCCATGCCTGGCAGCATGACGTCGAGTAAAATCAAGTCGGGTGCGTTCTCCAGCGCCAGCTTGAGACCGGTCGGGCCGTCATAGGCCATCAGGGTATCAAATCCGCTGCGCTTTAAGTTAAAATCAATAATGGTTGCGATGTCCTGTTCGTCCTCTACGACGAGGATGGTCTTTGCCATAGGGATCACCTCCGTCCGTCCAGCAGCCCCTTAAGTCTTGCGCGATACATGGCGGCGACCGTCTTTGCGTCGCGCACCTCATTGTTGACAATCATCTGCTCGAGTTCTTCCACCGGAATGCGTACCAGCTCCAAAAATTCGTCTTCATCCGGCTGTACCTCACCCTGGTGCAGGCCGCGTGCCGCGTACAGATGGGTCACCTCGGTCAAAAATCCGGGCGAGGGATAGATGCAGCCCAGGTAGGTCAGTTCATCTGCCGTGCAGCCGGTCTCTTCTTTGAGTTCCCGCTCGCCGCAGTCCCGATGATCTTCATTCGGGCCGTGATCCAGCTTACCTGCCGGAATCTCCAGCATCATTTCGGCAAACGGATAGCGGAACTGGCGTACCAGAATAACATTACCCTCGTCGTCGATCGGCAAAATGCCGACGCCGCCCACGTGCTCACAAACCTCTCGGGTGGTGCGCTTGCCATTGGGCAATTCTGCTTCATCCAAACGAGCCTTCATAATACGACCCTCAAAATAATAGCGCTCAGACAGTTTTTTCTCGGTGAAATCCATAGTTTCCTCCTTGATGTCACTCGGTTACGCGCAAAATGCGAGCCGAGCAGGCCGGAATACGCAGTACCAGATCGTCCGTATCGGTATCTACGCGGGTCTGATCGTCCAGCAAGTCCTCTGCCGCATGGCAGGGCAGGCGCACAACCGCTTCGTCGTCACGATTGATTACAATATACAGATGCTCCTGTGCATCCCAGCGCTCGTAAATCAGCAGGCCACCCTCGGCTTTTCGGAACGCGATCTCGCCGCCGGTCAGCGCCGAAGACTGGGTGCGCACGGCGCACAATTTGCGGTAAAAGCCTAGCAGAGAGCCGTCCTCATTGCCCCACGGGTAAGTGCGGCGGTTGAACGGATCTTCAAAGCCCTGAAGGCCAGCCTCGTCACCATAGTAAATGGTCGGCGAACCCGGCATGGTGAACTGGATGACAGCAGCCAGATACATCTTGCGGCGTGCCGCAATCAAATCTTCTCCGATCAAGCGCGCACGTGCGCGATGGTCGCGCGAACCGCTCCAATCCTCAGGCTTTGCACCCATAACGGTCAGGGCACGCGGAGTATCATGGGTGCCGATAATGTTCATCAGGTTATAGAATACCGCACGCGGATAATTTTCGCGCAGGCACTCCATTTTCTCTGCGAAATCCTCGGCAGGCGATCCGCCCAAAAAGCTCATAACACCGTCACGCAGCGGATAGTTCATAACGCTGTCCAGCTCGCCGCCCTGGAAATAACGGCGGCGCACCGAGTAGCTGATCTTATTGGATGCGTCCTCCCAGACCTCACCGACGACCAGTGCGTCCGGCTTCTCGCGGCGCGCTGCGGCGTTGAGCTTGGCGATGAATTCATCAGGCAGCTCGTCGGCAACGTCCAGTCTCCAACCGGATGCGCCCAGGCGCAGCCAGCGGCGAATGACGCTGTCCTCGTCCTCAATGATATAGTCCAGATACTTGGGGTTGAGTTCGTTGACCTGCGGCAGGGTATAAATGCCCCACCACGAGCTGTACTGATCGGGCCAGTGCGAGAAATCGTACCACTCATAGTACGGAGACTCCTGCGACTGGAATGCGCCCACGCTGTCATAATGGCCGCGCGCATTGAAATATACGCTGTCATAGCCGTTATGACTGAACACGCCATCGAGAATGACACGCATACCGCGCTTCTTAGCCTCAGCGCACAGCTCCTTGAAGTCCTCCTCGGTGCCCATCATGGGATCGATGTTCTTATAATTTCCGGTGTCATACCGGTGATTGGAATAAGCTTCAAAAATCGGGTTGAAATAAATGGTCTGCACATGCAGCGATGCCAGATAGTCCAGTTTGGACAGCACACCCTTGAGGCTGCCGCCAAAAAAGTCATTGTTCAAGATCTCGCCGTGTGCATCGGGCTGATAGACCGGCAGATCGTTCCAGTTATCATGCACCTCGCGATGTGCGCGGTAGCCCTCCTTGGGCGGCACCTCGGTGCGGCAGAAACGATCGGGGAAAATATTATAGGTGATACCGCGTCCAAACCAATCGGCAACCGCATACGAACCGTCAAAGACGGTCAACTGGTACAGGTCCTGCACGGTATCGCTCTCATATCCGACACCGGCCGCGCCGCGGCAGATATATTTTCTCACCCCGTGACGGTCTTCGACTGCAAAATAATACCAATACAGTCCGGGCGTTTCCGGGGTGAATGTTGTACAATAACGGTCGCAGTCGCCGCGCAGGCCACCCCAATGCATCGGGTATGCCGTCGGCTCCTTGCCGTCCTCGCTGATATATAAAGTCACGCCGCGCAGAAAAACTTCGCGGGTGGGATAAACCGAAAAGCTCACCGCCTGACCAGCCGGTACAGCGCCATAAGGCTGCTTGCAGGCTGCGTCGCGGGAAGTATAAATACTCTGTTCAAACATGTTGACACTCCTTTGGGAAAGTGCTTTTGCCAAGACCGCCACGGTCTTCGCGGATCGATCTTCGCAAAAACACGCTCTGGCGAAAGCAGGGGCTGCCCGGTTTTCCGGCACAGCCCCGCAGGCTCTCTTCTATCATATCAAATCGCTTGATAGACCTCAACATATTTTTCGGCAGATTTCGTCCAACTGAAATCGGTTTCCATACCGCCCTTCATGAGCTTCTTCCAAGCCTTCGGATTGTAGCGATACACTTCACACGCCTCGCGCACGACATGGAGCATGTCATGGGCGTTATAGCTGAAGAAGGTAAAGCCGTTGCCCGTGCCCAGATAATCGACGAATGCGGTTACCGTATCCTTGAGGCCGCCGGTCTCGCGGACGATCGGAATGGTACCGTAACGCAGCGCGATCATCTGCGCCAAGCCACACGGCTCGGTCTTGGACGGCATCAGGAACATATCGGAACCGGCATAAATCTTATTGGCCAGCTCACCCGAGAACAGGATAGATACCGAAATCTTATCGGGATGACGGCGCTTGGCCTCGAGGAACATCTGCTCGTACCGCCAGTCACCCTTGCCCAGCACGATCAGCCTTACATCGTCCTGTAGGATATCGTCCAGCACAGCTTCGACCAGATCCAGACCCTTCTGGTCGGTCAGTCGGCCAATCATGCCGATAACCGGCGTATTCTCGTCGCCTTCCAGTCCGCACAGCGACAGCAAATCGGCCTTATCTTCCTTCTTGCCTGCCATCCGGCTCGGGGTATAGTGCTTGGCAAGTGCCGGGTCGGTCGCCGGATTGAACGCCGTCATATCGATACCGTTCAAAATACCGTGCAGCTTATAGCTGTTATTGCGCAGGATGGAATCCAGTCCATGACCATAGTACGGCGTCTGAATTTCCTCGGCGTAGCTTGGGGAAACCGTTGTCACCGCGCCCGAAGCCAAAATCGCTGCCTTCATCAGGTTGACGTCGCCGTCCATCTCCATAAAGCCCGAGCGGAAATGTGCATCGTCAATGCCAAATACATACTCGAGCACGTCCCGGCCATAGCGGCCCTGGAATGCGATATTGTGGATGGTAAAGACCGTCTTGATATTGGCATAGTCCGGACGGCCGGCAAACATCAGGTTATAATAAACCGGCACAAGCGCGGTCTGCCAATCGTTGCAGTGGATGACATCGGGTTTCCAATCCAGGTCGGGCAGGATCTCGAGCACTGCCTTACTAAAGTATGCGAATCTTTCTGCATCATCATACTCGCCATACAGCTGGGTACGTGCAAAATAATATTCGTTGTCAATGAAATAATAAGTCACGCCGCCCTTTTCACAGTAGAAAATGCCGCAATACTGATTGCGCCAGCCCAGCTGGACGTATGCGTTTTTCAGATGGGTCATCTTCTCACGCCAGTTCTGGCCGATGGCACTATACAGCGGGCAGAATACGCGCACGTCATGGCCTGCGGCGGCAAGCGCCTCCGGCAATGCACCGGCTACATCTCCCAGTCCGCCCGTCTTGATAAAAGGCGCAACCTCCGAGCTGACAAACATAATTTTCATAATGGTATCCCCTCTCCAGAGAGTAGAAAGCGGGAGCTTCCCACATCGGACGCTCCCGCTCATATAAACGGTATCTAAGATAGAACATCCAGAACACAGTCTGAAAGATAAATATGGGCTGTCGACCCTGAAGTCACGCTTATACGACCGAACGCTTTGCGATAACGACCGGATAATTCTCGTGACCCATCATGGTACGGCCTTCACGGATGGTAACACCGCGGTCCAGCACGATGTGTGCCAGCGATGCACCGGACAGAACGCGGCCATTCTCCATGATGATCGAATTCTTGATCTCGGCATCCTTCTCAACCAGTACGTCGCGGAACAGAACCGAGTTGGTAACCTTACCCTCGATATGGCAGCCATCTGCTACCAGGCTGTCGCAAACCTCAGCCTGATCACCATAGTATGCCGGTGCTTCATCGTAAATGCGGGTGAAGATCGGACGGGTACGCAGGAACAGCTCGTTGCGGCAGTCCTTATCCAAAATGTCCATGTTTGCCTGGAAGTAATCCTTGGCATCAAAGACCTTGGTATTGTACTCGTTGAATACGTAAGCGCCGATGTTGCTGTCGTTGAGTGCACGGGTCAGCAGCTCACGCTCGAAGTGGATGCAGTTATGGGTGACACAATCTGCAATCAGGTGAATCAGGTACTGGCGGGACATGACATAAACGCCCAGTGCCGAATACTTGCACTTGCCGTCGTTGTTATCGCCAACGCGAATGTCAACGATCTCACGCTTGCGGTTGAGCTCACAGTAAGTCGTGAACGGATTGTCCGCAGACTTCTTGGTGACAACCATCGTGATATCGTTGCCGCCGTTCTCGTGTGCCTGTACGACTTCGCTGATATCGATATTTGCAATCAGGTCGCCGTCAGCCAGGACAACATAGTCTGCGCGATTCTTCTGCAGGTAATCGATTGCACCAGCCAGTGCGTCGATCTTGCCGCGGTACTCGCCGGTTACCAGCGGAGATGCCTTCTTCGAGTAAGAATACGGCGGCAGCAGGGTGATACCTGCGTTCTTACGGGACAGATCCCAGTCCTTACCGTTACCGACATGGTCGATCAGCGACTGGTACTTATCCTTCATCAGCAGGCCGATGCGGTAGATGCCCGCATTGACCATATTGGACAGCATGAAGTCCACAATGCGATAACGGCCGCCGAACGGAACTGCCGCCACCGTACGGTGGTCGGTCAGCTCGCGCAGGTCGTTATCGGTATCAAAAGCAATAATAAGGCCTAAAACATTTTTCATGGTTGCGTCCCCTTCTCTTATTCCTGATCGGGCAGATCCTCGCCTGCCATCTCCTTAGCGCCAAGCTTTGCGTTCTTACCGATGCGAATACCGGATGCGACAACAGCGACACCCCAGTCATCTGCTGCAACATCGCTCGGTGCTGCACCAACCGATGCGCCTGCGCAGATGTGTGCGTTCTCTGCAACGATCGCATAGCGTACCGATGCGCCCTTTTCAACCACTGCACCGGGCATCAGGATAGAATACTCAACCTTCGCACCCTTCTCGATCGTAACGTCCGAGAACAGGATGGATTCGGAAACGTCGCCATAAATCTCACAGCCCTCGGATACCAGCGAGTGTACAACCTTGGACTGCTTGCTGGTGAAGTGCGGGGGTGCACCGTTGTTGCGTCCGTAGATCTTCCAAGTATCGTCGGACAGGTTCAGGCCGGACTTGGGCGAGAGCAGATCCATGTTTGCCTCCCACAGAGACTCGATGGTGCCGACGTCCTTCCAGTAACCCTCGAAGCGGTATGCAACCATCTTCTCGCCTGCATTCAGCATAGCCGGGATGATGTCCTTACCGAAGTCGTTGGACGAAGCGGTGTTGTTCTCATCGTCGATGAGGTACTGGCGCAGCTTCTTCCAGCTGAAGATGTAAATACCCATGGAAGCCAGAGTGCTCTTGGGCTGCTTGGGCTTCTCTTCGAACTCGTAGATCGAACCGTCCTCACGGCAGTTCATGATACCGAAGCGGGAAGCCTCGTCGAGCGGTACGTCCATAACTGCGATGGTTGCGTCCGCGCCCGCCTTCTTATGATGCTGGAGCATCTTGTTGTAGTTCATCTTGTAGATGTGGTCGCCCGACAGGATCAGAACGTAATCCGGGTCGTACTCGTCCACAAACTCGATGTTCTGGTAGATTGCGTTTGCAGTACCCTTGTACCAGTCTGCGCCCTTGCCGCGCTGGTACGGCGGCAGGGTGTATACACCGCCGCGCATACGGTCAAGATCCCAAGTCTGACCGGAACCGATGTACGCGTTGAGCACGTGGGGCTCGTACTGGGTCAGTACGCCGACCGTGTCAATGCCGGAGTTAATACAGTTAGACAGCGGGAAGTCAATGATTCTGTACTTGCCGCCGAAGGGAACTGCCGGCTTTGCGACCTTTGTGGTCAGGACATACAGTCTGCTGCCCTGGCCGCCGGCCAGCAGCATGGCAACGCATTCTTTCTTTCGATACATGATTACTCTCCGTTTCTCCTCACTTATTTTTATATCCATATCCCTATCGTGCCGTCGCCTTGTGTCCGGCGGCATCGCGGAATGCGATCCGAACGAGGCGATTTACGCCTCGTCGGTCTTGGAAGCTCTGGTGCGGCGTGCCGATGCACGCGGCTTTTCGGTTTTTGCCTTCTCGTTCTTCTTGTCTGCCGTCTTGCTCTCGGCCTTGGCAACCTTGGTCGCCGGAGTGGCCTTTGCGCGGCGCGCAACGCGCGGCTTGCCCTTAAAGTACATGACAGACAGCGGTGCGATTTCCAGATCGATCAGATCGTCAAAACCGTGCATCTTGCCCGGTACCATCTTACCGGTCTCCTCATCAAGCACCTTATCCACGACAGAGGCTGCTGCCTTGGAGCGAACCTTGCCGTTCTTCACGCCCGATCCGCCGAACTTGACATCGTCCGAGGTGAAAATCTCCTCGTAAGTGCCCGGATACGGGACACCGATGCGGTAGCTCGGGTGATAAACGGGTGCAAAGTTGACCACGCAGATGAGGTCGGTGCCATCCGATGCGACGCGGCGGAAGGCGATGATATTATTACGATTATCGTCGTGCGAAATCCACTCAAAGCCCTGCCAGTCCATGTCGTTTTCCCACAGCTGCTTATTGGCAAGGTATGCTGCGTTGAGTGCCTTGACGTAGGTCTGCATCTGGCGATGTGCGTCGTAGTCGAGCAGCATCCAATCCAGACCGCGTGCCTCGTTCCACTCGGAGAACTGCGCAAACTCGCCGCCCATGAACAGCATCTTCTTGCCCGGGTGCGCCATCATGTAGCCATAGAGCGCACGCAGCGAGGAAAATTTATTTTCATACGGCTCGGGCATCTTGTCGATGAGCGAGCGTTTGCCGTGCACGACCTCGTCGTGCGAGAGCGGCAGGATGTAGTTTTCAGAGAAGGCATACATGAAGGAGAAGGTGATCTTATCATGCATGTCCTTGCGGAAGAACGGGTCTGCCGACATGTAGCACAGCATATCGTTCATCCAGCCCATGTTCCATTTGAAGTTAAAGCCCAGTCCGCCGACCGAACCCGGCTTGGTGACCATCGGCCATGCCGTGGACTCCTCTGCGATCATCATGACGTCCGGATGCTCGCTGAGTACCATATGGTTGAGCATACGCAGGAAGTCGACCGCTTCCAGATTCTCACGTCCGCCGTAGATATTGGGTCTCCACTCGCCCTGACGGTTGTAATCCAAATAGAGCATGGATGCGACCGCGTCTACGCGCAGGCCGTCGATGTGGAACTGCTCAATCCAGAACATTGCCGAGGAGAACAGCAGGTTACGTACCGACACCTTACCGTAATCGAATACGCGGGTGCCCCACTCCTTATGCTCCATCTTGAGCGGATCGGCGTACTCATAGAGGTACGAACCGTCAAACTCAACCAGGCCATGTCCGTCCTTGGGGAAGTGTGCCGGAACCCAGTCCATGATGACACCGATTCCAGCCTCATGGCACTTGTCCACAAAATACATGAGATCATGCGGCGTGCCATAACGCGAGGTTGCGGCAAAATAGCCGGTGACCTGATAACCCCAAGAACCGTCGAGCGGGTGCTCGGTGAGCGGCATGCACTCGATGTGGGTGTAGCCCATCTCCTTGACGTAAGGAATCAGCTCGTCAGCCAGCTGGCGGTAGGAATAGAAGTTTCCATCCTCGTGCCGCTTCCACGAGCCCATATGTACCTCATAGATGTTGACCGGTGCGGTGTACGGCAGGTGCTTGCCTCTCCAGTCCATCCAGCTGTTATCGTGCCATTCATAGCCTGCAAGATCAAAGGTCTTGGAAGCGTTAGACGGGCGTGTCTCCGAATGGAAGGCGTACGGGTCGGCCTTATCAAAGAACTGTCCGTCCTGCGTATGAACGGAATACTTGTACGAATCATATTGCTTGACACCAGGAATAAAGCACTCCCAAATGCCTGTTTCATCGCGCACCATTTTGTGCGCGTCGCGACTCCAGCCGTTGAATTCACCCATTACTGCAACTTCCACTGCATTCGGCGCGTAGACAGAAAAATAGTAACCTTCCTGACCATCACGCGTCTGCGGATGTGCACCCATGAATTCAAACGCACGGCAATCCCGACCGGATTGAAACAAGGCGGCATGCTCTTCTTTGGTTGTCATCCTTGTCTGCAAAGTCATGCATTCATCTCCCTCTAAAATGCGCGAAAATGCGCGATTTCCTCAGTATTCCAGAACTTCCCGTCGATCTTTGTCGTTTTTACACAGTTTCCGGCAGGCTAAAATCTGTTTTACTAGGTATAGTATACAACCGTAGCAAAAAAAAGTCCAGTGATATTTCGCTTTTTATGCAAACACTGGACAATTTTTATGAACTTTTAGCGTCCCTTTTGGTCACACTGACCTTCCGGAATCAAACGGCGCACCAGGTCGAGTGCTGTCGAAGCAGCCTGGTTGCGAACGCGGTCACGGCCAAGGCTCGACCGCATTTCCCGGGTGTGACATACGCCCCGGAAGCATACACTGATATAAACCAGTCCCACCGGTTTTTCCTCGGTTCCGCCGCCCGGTCCTGCAACCCCCGTGATACCAACGCCAAAGTCCGTACCCATCAGTTCCATCACCCCGCGCGCCATCTGTTCGGCAACTTCGGGTGAAACAGCACCTTTTTCAGCCAGCGTTTGTTCAGAAACGCCCAGCACCTTGACTTTGACTTCGTTGGCATACGAGCACACGCCGCCCTTATAATATTCCGATGCACCCGGCAGATCGGTGATGCGCTTGGACAGCAGACCACCCGTGCAGCTCTCTGCAACCGCCAGCGTCATGCCTCTTTCGCGCAAGCCATCTCCCACGACCTGTTCCAGGGAATCCACATCCACGCCGTACACGCTGTCGCCCAGCATGGATACCACCTGCTCGACCACAGGTTCCAGCATCTGCTCGGCCTGCTCGGGCGTGTCTGCCTTAGCAGTAACACGTGCGAAGCACTCGCTGGTCTTGGCATAGGGTGCGATGGTTGGGTTTTTCATCGAGGCCATCATGTCGTGCAGAATGGTCTCCATGGCCGACTCGCCCAGACCGAATACACGCACGTTGCGCGAGACAATGCAGCCGCCTGCCAGCTTGTACAGGTACGGCATCGCACGATACTTGAACATCGGTTCACACTCGCGCGGCGGACCGGGCAGCATGATGACGTGCGTGCCGTCAGCCTCAAACGCACAGCCTGGTGCGGTACCCCAGTCGTTTTGCAGCGGTACGCAGCCCTCTGGCAGCCATGCCTGCTTTTCATTGTTCGGCGTCATCTCACGGCCAATGTTATCAAAGAAAGCATGAATGCGTGCAAGCGCCTCCTGATCGAGCGCCATTTTCTTGCCAAATACCCGTGCCAACGTCTCCTTGGTCAGGTCGTCCAGCGTCGGCCCCAGACCGCCGGTCGTGATGATAATATCCGCACGCTCTTTAGCCTCTCGAATGACACGCTCCAGACGCTGCGGATTATCACCGACCACGGTCTGATAATAAACGTCAATGCCCAGCTCGGACAAGCCCTGCGAGATGACCTGGGCATCGGTATTCACAATGTCGCCGAGCAGAATCTCGGTACCGACTGCAATCAGTTCTGCTTTCATAGTGGGGTTCCTTCTTTCTCACGCCTGC
The DNA here is from genome assembly GCF_900167005.1 of Butyricicoccus pullicaecorum DSM 23266. GTDB lineage: Bacteria > Bacillota > Clostridia > Oscillospirales > Butyricicoccaceae > Butyricicoccus > Butyricicoccus pullicaecorum. Next base: position 63,198 of record NZ_FUXW01000002.1, on the reverse strand, counting down.
GGCGCGGTACAATGTAACGATACTACAGCACAGTGCGCGCTACAATCAAATCTGCGTAAAATTTTGTTGGAAATGGTTGGAAATGATCAGACGATCACCCGCTCGGTGTTCTGTACTGCCTCATCTACCAGTGCCTCAACATCCAGATGCGACTCGGCTTCCAGAATCTTGGGCATCTTGGGCTTGGTATTCGGATGCTTGGGCGTGAAGACCGTGCAGCAATCCTCATACGGCAGGATAGAGGTCTCAAAGGTATCGATCTTGCGTGCAATCTGCACGATTTCTTCCTTATCCATGCCGATGACCGGACGGAAGACCGGCAGCGTCTCACAGACCGCATTGGTGACCGCCATCGCCGGCATGGTCTGGCTTGCCACCTGTCCCAGGCTCTCGCCCGTGATCAGGCCGCCGCACTCGTACTGAATGGCCAGCTTTTCGGCAATGCGCATCATAAAGCGGCGCATAATGAGCGTAAACAGCTCCTCATGGCACTTGTCGCGAATCTCTTCCTGAATCTTGGTGAACGGTACGACCAGAATGGGCATGCGGCCACAGTATGCGGTCAGCTTGCGTCCGAGCTCAAAGACCTTTTCCTTGGCGCGGTCCGAGGTGTACGGATAGCTGAAAAAGTGAATGCCGATCAGTTCCAGACCGCGCTTGGTCATCATATAACCGGCAACCGGCGAGTCGATACCGCCCGACAGCAGCAGGGCTGCACGGCCATTGGTGCCGACCGGCATACCGCCTGCGCCCTGTACCGGCCCCGGATGAACGAACGCATACTGGTCGCGAATCTCAAAGTGGATGGTCAGCTCCGGATGATGCATGTCCGGCTTCATATGCTTGTACTTCTCGGCCAGCTCACCGCCCAGATGCTGGGAAACCTGTACCGAGGTCATCGGGAAGCGCTTGTCGCCGCGCTTGGTCTCAACCTTAAACGACTTGGCATCGGCAATACGGTCGGCCAGGTAGGACTCTGCGGTCGCCTGCATGGATTCCAGCGTCTTCTCGCACACAGCTGCGCGGCAGATGAGCGCGATACCGAAAATCTTGAGCACGGCATCCATGACAGCGTCACCGTCTACGCCCTCGGGAATCTCAACATAAATAACCGACTGGCGCATGGTCACCGTGCAGTCACCGATATGCTTCAAGCGGCGCTTGATGTTGCCGAGCAGGCGGTCTTCGAACTTCTTACGGTTGAGACCCTTGAGCACGATCTCACCGCACTTGAGCAGCAATACTTCTTTCATAGAGGGATAATCCTTTCTTCTTTATCGTCTGAGCATGCGCACGCCCGCTTCCAATCCTTCCAGCAGCGCGTCCACGTCTTCTTTGGTGTTAAAGGGTGCAAACGAGATGCGCAGTGCGCTGTCGATGCGCTTTTTATCCAGTCCCATGGCGCGCAGCACCGGGCTTTCCTTGCCCTTCGAGCAGGCCGAACCGGCCGAGACAAACACATCCTTAGACTCGAGCACGCGCAGCATGACCTCGCTCTTGCATCCGGGCAGCGACAGATTGACGACATGGGGCACGTCTCCCTGTCCGTTCCACTGCACAAAATCAAATTTTGCATTTACCTGCTCGGTCAGGTAGTCCTTGAGCATGGCGACATGTGCAACGTCCTCGGTCATCTGCGCGGCACGCTCGCGGCAGGCTGCGGCAAAGGCTGCAATCTGCGGCATGGGTTCGGTGCCCGAGCGGAAGCCGCTCTCCTGACCGCCGCCCACGATGTACGGCGCGAGACGCACGTCGCGCTTCATATACAGTGCACCGATGCCCTTGGGTGCACCGATCTTATGGCCGCTGACGCTGAGCAGATCACAGTTCCACTTCTTAGGGGTAAGCGGCAGGCGGAACAGTCCCTGTACTGCGTCCACATGGAACAGTGCAGACGGGTTCTTGCGTTTCAGCGCGCGCCCGATCTCTGCAACTGGCAGAACCGTGCCCACCTCGTTATTGACCAGCATACAGGACACCAGAATGGTATCCTCACGCATGGCGTTTTCCATATCTTCGGCCAGAATGTGACCGTCCGCGGTCGGCTGGACGTAAGTGACCTCAAAGCCTTCGCTTTCCAGTCTGCGGCAGGCGTTCAAGGTCGCTGCGTGCTCGATGGCCGTGGTCACGATATGCCGTCCGGCATGGCGATTTTTACGTGCTGCACCGAAAATCGCGGTGTTGATGCTCTCGGTACCGCCCGAAGTAAAGTATGTCTCGGCAGCTGTGCCGCCCAGAACGGCTGCGACGGCCTCCCGGCTGTCCTTGAGCACCCGTGCAGCCTCAATGCCCATTTTATGCAGGGACGACGGATTGCCAAATTCCTCGCGCATCATGTGTACCGCTGCCTCGGCAGCCGCAGGCAGCACACGCGAGGTGGCGGCGTTGTCCAAATAGTGTATCATCTGATCGGAACCTCCTGAAAAATTCCCTGATTTTTTTCGATTGTACCCATTATACCATAGCCGGACTCTTTTTTTAAGCCCTTCTGTCGATTTCACCCGCTCGTTCTGCATACTGCGTGCTCCCGCACGAAACTCCTCGAATCACACGGTTTTCACCATTATTTCGCCCTTTCCTCCTCTGTTTTTTTGTCAAAATACGAAAATTTACACCCGTCCTATTGTACTGCGGACCCGATTGCGTTATAATATGGAATGTATGCCGGATGCGTTCCGGCATCGCAAAACCTGTATTCAATACCAAAGGATGGGATTTCTTCCCTTCCTGTTCATTTTTTCTATCTGTGAAAGGGGCTTTCTAGTTATGCCTGGCAAAGTAATCTTAGGCGCTCAGTGGGGCGACGAAGGCAAAGGCAAATTCATCGACATCTTTGCGGCACACGCCGATCTTGTGGTGCGCAGCCAGGGAGGCAACAACGCCGGTCATACGGTCGTTGTTGATGGTGAAAAGTACAAACTGCAGCTCATTCCCTCGGGTATCCTCTACCCCGACTGCATCAACATCATCGGCCCGGGCGTCGTCGTAGACCCGCGCAACATCCTGCGTGAGATCGACGGTCTGGCAGAAAAGGGCGTCAAGGCGGACAAGCTGTTCATCGACGCACGCTGCCACTGTATCCTGCCCTGGCACCTCGAACTGGATGCCCTGTCCGAAAAGGCTCGCGGCGGCGACGATATCGGTACCACCAAGAAGGGCATCGGCCCCACCTACATGGACAAGGCTGAGCGCATCGGTGTGCGCATGCACGACTTCATCGATCCCAACCGTTTTGAAAACGTGATGCGTGCAGCCTGCGCACGCAAGAACAAGGTCATCACCGGTGTTTACGGCGGTAAGCCCATCGACATCGAGGCCGTTCTCGAGGAGTACCGCACCTATGCAGAGCGTCTGCGCGCACATGTTCGTGACACCTCCATTCTGACCTACGAGGCCATCAAGGACGGCAAGTTCGTTCTGTTTGAGGGTGCACAGGGTACGCTGCTCGACCTCGACATGGGCACCTATCCCTATGTTACTTCGTCCCATCCGATTGCCGGTGGCTGCTGCATCGGTTCGGGTGTTGGCCCCTCTGCCATCACCGATATCATGGGTATCTTCAAGAGCTACACCACCCGCGTCGGCAAGGGTCCCTTCCCGACCGAACTGTTCGACGAGACCGGCGACTACATCCGCAACGCCGGCGGCGAGTTCGGTACAGTTACCGGTCGTGCACGTCGTACCGGTTGGTTCGATGCAGTTATCGCACGCTATGCCGTTCGCGTTAACGGTCTGACCGAAATGGTCATCAACAAGATCGACCCCCTGCGCGGTCTGCCCAAGCTCAAGGTCTGTGTCGCTTACGATCTGGGCGGCCAGCGCATCACCGAGTTCCCGGCAAACTTCGCCGACCTCGAGCACTGCACCCCGATCTACGAGGAGTTCGACGGCTTCGACGAGGACATCACCGCTTGCCGCACCTACGACGAACTGCCCCAGTCGGTCAAGGATTATATCTCTGCGCTCGAGCGCATCTGTGACTGTAAGGTCACCATGCTGGGTGTTGGCCCGGCGCGCGATCAGGTCATCACCATCGACTGATTGTAAAACATGCAAACAAACCGCTCCGTTTTTCGGAGCGGTTTTCTTTTTTCTCCTGTCTTGACATTCCCGTACACACATGTTATCCTTATCTCGTTCGTTATCGCCGGATAGCGGACTGCAAACGCTTGGATTCTGTATCGTAGGCCTTTGAAGATACAGAACGCCGGCGTTTTTATTTGTTTTAGGGGGTATTTTCAATGAAACACGCGTTCCGGGAATTCGCCCGGTATGCTTCGCTCAACGCACTCGGCATGCTCGGCTTTTCCTGCTATATTCTGGCCGACACTTTTTTTATCGCCCAGGGTCTGGGTGCTGATGGTCTGACCGCGCTCAATCTCGCCATCCCGATTTACAGTTTGGTGCACGGCTGCGGTCTGATGCTCGGCATGGGCGGTGCGACCCGGTACTCGATCTGCCGCGGCCAACGAGACAACGACGGCGCGTCGGCAGCGTTTGTCAGTTCGGTCTATCCCGCTGTGCTACTCGCAATCATTTTCGTCTCGGCTGGTTTATTCTTCCCCACACCGCTCGCATCTCTGCTCGGTGCTGATGCGCAGGTGCTCACCATGACCGCAACCTATCTGCGCGTCATTCTGCTCTTCTCGCCTGCCTTCCTGCTCAACGACATTCTGGTCTGCTTTGTGCGCAATGACGGTTCTCCCCGTCTGTCCATGACCGCCATGCTCGCAGGCAGTTTTTCCAACATTATTTTGGACTACGTATTCATCTTCCCCTGTCAGATGGGTATTTTCGGCGCCGTTCTGGCAACCGGTCTGGCACCGTGCATCAGTCTGGTTGTACTGTCCTTCCACCGCAAGCATGCAGGGTTCGGTCTGCGCCGCTGTTCGGTCACCCCGTCCCTCATCGGACGCATGCTGGCACTCGGTCTGCCCTCTCTAGTCACCGAACTGTCCTCCGGCATTGTCATTCTGGTGTTTAACTTCATCATTCTCGGTCTGTGCGGCAATACCGGTGTTGCGGCTTACGGTGTGGTTGCCAATCTGTCCCTCGTGGTCATCGCCCTGCTCACCGGCATTGCACAGGGTGTACAGCCGCTGCTCAGTCATGCTTACGGGCGCAACGCGCAGTCGGACATCCGCCAGCTGATGCGCTATCTCATTGTCACCGTGCTCACACTTTCGGTTGCCATCTATGCCCTATTCATTTTCTGCGACACGCCGGTCGTTGCGGCATTCAACAGTGCGCAGGATGCTGCGCTTCAGTCGATTGCCGAAGATGGTTTGCGTCTGTACTTCCTCGCAATTCCCGTCGCAGGCTGCAACATTGCACTCTCTTTCTTCTTTACCTCAATCGGCCGTGCACTGCCCGCGCACTGTATCTCGCTCCTGCGCGGTCTGGTGCTCATCGTTCCCATGGCATTCGCACTGTCTGCACTCTTTGCACTCACCGGTGTCTGGCTGACCTTCCCGGTGACCGAGCTGCTTGTCACAGTCTGTGGTGTTGTGCTTTACTGGCGCAGCATGCGGACAACCAAACCCGTCAGATAAAAAGAAAAACCGCTCATTTGAGCGGTTTTTTTACGTTCTGCGAAAGATATCAGTCCATATTCTCAGGCGGTTCTGCAAACAGATAGGTCAGCATGCGCTCTGGATTTTCCAAAAACCGTCGGGTCAACTGATAGTTCTGGGTATCTCGGTATGCGCATTCATGCATTCCGTTCTCGTCCAGCTCATAGATCTGCGCACCGGGAAATGCGGTCAAAATCGGTGAATGGGTCGCGATGAGAAACTGCGCACCCTGCTGCACCAAATCGCGCAGCACACACAGCATGGTCATCTGACGAGACGGAGACAGCGCAGCTTCCGGTTCGTCCAGCACGTAAAACCCATGTCCGTGAAAGCGGTTTTGCAGCAAAGCCAAAAAACTCTCTCCATGCGACTGTTCATGCAGAGATCTCCCGCCGTAAGCATCCTCACACAGGTCGGGTATACGGTCAATCTCACTTGCGACATTGTAAAAGCTCTCAGCTCGCAGGAAAAATCCACCTCTTGCACGATAAGCGCCGCGTACCAGACGGATATACCGATGCAGCCCGGCATGTGTCTCGCGTGTGGAAAAGGTAAAGTTGCGCGAGCCGCCTTCCGGGTTAAATCCCCATGCAACCGCAATCGCTTCCAGCAAGGTGGATTTTCCCGTCCCGTTTTCGCCCACAAGAAAAGTCACCGGCGCACACAATTCCAGTCCCTCCCGCTCGCGCAGGCTGCGCACGACCGGCAAATCACGGATGTATGTCCGATCATGCGCAATTGCATCTTCCAGCACGATCTTACGCAGATAGCGGTCGTCCATGTCAGCCTCCCAGGCGTTCAAACAACGGTGTGACCTTGCGGCACTTGCCGGTCGACTGGTCAATATCAAAGACTGCACCCATCAGGGCGGTCTCACCGCCTGCGGCACGGAAATACTCGGTCAGGTCACCGCGGAACATGGCAATCGACTGCTCAGGTTCCACGCCAAGCACCGACCACAAGGGACCGGTCATGCCGAGATCGGTGATATAGCCCGTGCCCTTCGGATTGACTCTTGCATCGGCCGTTTGGACATGGGTATGGGTGCCATAGACCGCGCTGCATCGGCCGTCTAGGTAAAATCCCATCGCCAGTTTTTCACTGGTTGCGCCTGCATGAATCTCACAGACGGCTAGGTCATACTTGCCCTTTTGCTCGCGCAGAATACGGTCGACACACAAAAATGGATTGTCCGGGCCGAAGGCCATCTCGCACCGGCCGATCAGGTTCATGATGAGCAGGCGGTAGCCCTTGCAATCATAGATGCCCCAGCCACGTCCTGGCTGCTGGGGCGCGTTATTGGCCGGACGCAGGATGTACGAGCAGTCGTCCAGATACGGGATGATCTGGCGCTTATTGTAAACGTGATTGCCCAGCGTGATGACATCGGCACCGGCATCAAAAATATCATCTGCCTGATCGGGTGTGATGCCCACGCCCGAAGCGTTCTCGCCGTTTACGATGGTGAAATCGATGGCGTACTGCTTTTTGAGCGTGCGCAGCAGCCGTCTGAGCGTATCAAGGCCGGGTTTGGAGACCACGTCCCCAATCGCTAAAATATTCATATTGCTTCCTTTCTTGCTGTGAAAAGAGCCTGGGCGTTGTGTCCAGGCTCTCTCGGTAAGCAGCGCATATATGCGCCGGGTTCTTCAATTAGTCGAACAACGGGGAAACAGAAACTTCCTCGTAGATACGTGCGATCGCCTCGGTGAATACCGGTGCAACCTGCAGCACGTGGATCTTGTCGATCATCTTCTCCTGCGGCAGTGCGATGGTGTCGAGCAGGGTCAGAGTCTTGATCGGGCTGTTCTGGATGCGCTCGATTGCCGGGCCGGACAGAACACCGTGGCTTGCGCAAGCGTGAATCTCGGTTGCGCCGCCCTTCTCAACCAGTGCCTCTGCTGCATGTACCAGGGTACCAGCAGTATCGATCAGGTCGTCGACCAGCATAACCTTCTTGCCGCGTACGTCGCCGATGATGTTCATAACCTCGGAAACGTTTGCCTTCGGACGGCGCTTGTCGATGATTGCCAGCGGCAGATCCAGCTTCTCAGCAAACTTACGTGCACGGTTGACCGAGCCAAGGTCAGGGGAAACGATGACGAGATCGTCGCGGTTGAGGCCAAAGGTACCAGCGATATGCGGGATGAGAACCGATGCGCCCATCATGTTATCAACCGGGATGTTGAAGAAGCCCTGAATCTGGGTTGCGTGCAGGTCCATGGTCAGGACACGGTCTGCACCAGCGGTGGTCAGCAGGTCAGCGATCAGCTTAGCAGAGATCGGATCACGTGCCTTGCTCTTACGATCCTGACGTGCGTAGCCAAAGTACGGCATAACAGCGGTGATTCGACCAGCGGATGCACGGCGGCATGCGTCGATCATAATCAGCAGCTCCATCAGATTGTTGTTAACCGGCTCACAGGTAGACTGAATCAGGAAAACGTCCGAACCACGGACAGACTCACCGATGGAAACCGAAATTTCACCATCCGAGAAGGTGTTGACGGTTGCCTTGCCGAGCGGCAGGCCCAGTGCAGATGCGATCTGCATTGCGAGTGCCGGGTGAGAGTTACCGCAGAAAATCTTGATGTTTTTACCGTGAGAAATCATTTGTGTTGTACCCCCTGCGTACACTGTTCTTTTTGATTTTTAAGATTCATTTTTATTTTTTATCAGCCTTTTCCGCTTCCATGCGTGCGCGGCGCTTATCATTCCAGCCTTCAAGCGTGGTCTGACGTGCGCGTGCAACTGCCAGCGCGCCGTCCGGCACGTCCTTGGTCACCGTCGTACCCGCTGCCGTGAAGACACGGTCACCGAGCTTAACAGGAGAAACAAGGTTGGTGTTGCAGCCGATGAAGCAGTCATCGCCGATATAAGTATGGAATTTATGATAGCCGTCATAATTGACGACAACCGTTCCGCAGCCAAAGTTTACACGCTCACCAACGGTTGCGTCACCGATATAAGTCAGGTGCGAAACCTTGGTGCCGTTGCCGATCTCGGCCTTCTTCAGCTCAACAAAGTCACCGATACGGGTCTTGTTGCCTACATTGCAGCCCGGGCGCACATAAGCAAACGGGCCGACCGTGGCATCTGCGCCGATGGTGCTCTCGTAAACCTGAGAAGAGTTGACAGACGTGCGGTCACCGACCTTAGCATGCTCAAGCAGGCTGTTCGGACCGATCTTGCAGTCGCTGCCGATGACGCAGCCTGCACGAATGATGGTTCCCGGCAGGATGACCGTTCCGGCGCCGATCACTGCATCCGGTGCAATGTACACGCTGTCGGGTGCAAAAATCTGTACGCCTGCTGCAATGTGACGCATGTTGATGCGCGCACACAGACGCTTCTGTGCCTCGAATGCGCTCACGCCGTCTACAACCGGCACGACCGGCTCGGCCAGAACGACCTCGACCGACTTACCCGCACTGATCGCCTGGTTGACAGCCGCGATCAGGTCACCGTCCGGCAGGGCGGCAAGGGCTTCGGTACGTGCGCACACGACCGGTACAGTATCCGGAGCAATGCGCGTAATGCTGTCGGCGGCATCGCGCGGCGGCATGTGAGCGGCGAACACTGTGAAATCTGCGCCGATGGCCAGATGGCTCTGTACCAGACGCTGATACTCTGCTGCGGTCAGTTCCGGACAGGGTGCACCGATCAGCAGGACGTTGTCTCCTGCCGTCTCAATGACCCCTTCCCGAAATCCCGCTTCTGCCAGCGCACTCTTCACCCATGCGCCCGCGCTCTGAAACAGCACAGGGGTCTCGTAGGCTTTTTGTGCACCACGCAGGATTGTCGTAATTTGGCTCATGAAATTAGTCCTTTCAATTTCCGTGTTCGGGTGCGCCAGTGGCACCCATACCAATCCAGATATAATTATACTATATCATGTCCGGGATTTCACTGTCAAATTGAGAAAATTTATAGGGAATTTTCTGGATGTTCTACGCCCTTTGGACAAAGAATCTGCTTTCTTCCAGCTTTGCTCCCGCAAAGTCTCACATTCCGAAACACAATATGCCCAACACTGGCAATACAAACAGGCATTGGTCATGCGCGGTCTTGCCCCGCCCCTTGCACATTCCGACAAAACACGATATAATAATCTCGTTTCAGACCGCCCTGTCGAGGCGGCATTTTTTCACTTTGCCTGTTTGGAGGTTTCCATGAGCCTTGCATCCCTTTTGATGCCCGAGGGCGAGTTCCGCGTCATCCGCTGCGAGATCGCGGACAAGCTCATCCAATGCGGTGACGGCGACGCCGCGCTGCTCTATCTTTATATTATACGGCACGGCAATCGCTTTCAAGAGACCCAGGCCATGCGCGATTTGCGGCTGTCCAAAGAACGCTTTGAACGTGCGGTCTTTACCCTGACCAATCTTGCCATCGCGCAGTCGCCCACTGCCACCGAAATCACGCCGTCCCCTGCGCCGCGCTACACGGCATCCGAGCTGCGTGCCGCCCGTGCGGACGACCACCGCTTCCGCGCCGTCTGCGACACCGCCGAAAGCATACTCGGCCGTCCGCTGACCGATGCCTTACAGCGTACCTTATATACAGTATACAATCACATCGGTCTGCCCGCAGAAGTCATCATTGAGCTTTTGAGCTATCTGGGGCGCGACAAGGGTGCCATCAAGGGCCGTGATATCGAGCGGGAAGCCTGCATCTGGTCGGACAAGGGAATCCTGACCACCGCCGACGCACAGCGCTATCTGTCCGAGGTCGAAGCCGAAAAACCGCTGCGTGATGCACTCTTTCAGACACTCGGCGTGGTTGGCCGTGCGCCGACTGCCGCAGAGCGCTCGCTCATCGCACTTTGTTTGGAAAAGGGATTCCCACCCGACACGTTGCAGCTTGCAATCCAGCGCATGAAGCGCGGCATCGGTCAATTCTCGGCCAGCTACCTGCGTAAAATGCTGTCCTCCTGGGATCAGAAGGGCGTTCACACGGTCGCTGAGATCACCGCACTGGAACCGGAATCCATCCGCAAAAATCAACCGACCGCTCCGGTCACCGAGCCGCCGTTCGGCAATGCCGCTGCCCCGGCTGCCGGATCTGCCCAGCCTGCACAGCTGGCCGACTGGGAAAAAGAATGGCTCGAAGAAGTCAAGCGCCGCCGCGCTGCGCGTGAGGAGGGATAACCCATGCACTACAATCGTGAGATTTTATCTTCCGTCCTGCGGGACATGGAACGGGAACACACCGCCCGCACCGAACTGTTCGCGCAGCGCCGCGAAGAAGTTTATGCCCGTCTGCCCCGGGTGCGCGAGATCGACCGCGAACTGTCGGGCACGGCAGCAGCCGTCCTGCACGCCGCGCTCGCTGCCGGAGACGATCCGGCGGATGCCATCGAACAGCTCAAGACCCGCAATCTGGAACTCCAAGCCCAGCGCCGTGCGCTGCTTGAGCAGAATGGATTCGGCGCAAACTACCTGGATGAGACACCGCTGTGCGAAGCCTGCGGCGACAGCGGCTATGTCGGTACCGAGCCGTGTGATTGCCTCAAAAAGCGCTATGCTGCCCGTCTGACCGAGGAGTTATCCACCATTCTCCCCATCACAGACCAGAACTTCGAGCGTTTCCGTCTGGACTACTATTCCGATGTGCCAGATGGCCGTCTGGGCATGTCGGCACGCGAGAATATGGAATATAATCTGTCGATCTGCCGTGCGTATGCGGACAGATTCTCAGTACATTCTCCCAATCTGCTGCTCTACGGCTCGACCGGTCTGGGCAAGACCTTCCTGTCTTCCTGTATCGCAAAAGTCGTATCCGAACACGGCTTCTCGGTCGCATACGACACTTCCATCCGTATCTTCAGCAGCTACGAGAGTGTAAAGTTTGGCGCTGCGGATGCGTCCGAGGCCGCTCGCCGCGTGCGCAAGTATGAACAGTGTGACCTGCTCATCATTGACGATCTGGGCACCGAGATGGCGACCGCGTTCACGGTCTCTGCGCTCTACGGCCTGCTCGCCGACCGCCTCATGCGCCGCCGTCCCATGATTGTGAACACCAATCTCCTGCCTACGGAATTTGAAAAGCGTTATTCCCCGGCCATCGCCTCCCGTCTGACCGGCGAGTTTGAACAATTACGCTTCTTTGGAGACGATATTCGTGCCAAAAAACGCCGTGGAACGCTATAATTTAAGAACTGAAATGATTTGTTCACAATTTAAGAAAAAGGGATACAAAAGGTTCACAGGTCGTTCAAACTTTATTCACATATCCACCTGACTTGTGGGGTATACTTAGTACATCAGCAAGGGATGCCGCAAACCCTTCCTGATAGAAGAAATGCCATCATTCTTTCAAATGTTTCTTTACCCCCCTATTTTTACCCCCTTATTTTGTGAGACAACCGGTGAAAGCCCGCTCGAAAGAGCGGGCTTTTGCTTTTGTCTGTGCCTTTTCCTCGCCCCAATGTCTTCGGTTGCATTCCCCTGCTGCCGCTGATATAATGAAAAGGACGATATAAGGAGGTTTTTTCCCCGATGCTCAGATTTCTCCACCTCGCCGACCTGCACCTCGGCGCGGCTTTCGATATGCTCTCCCAAAAAGCTGCGGAGTCCGCACAGCAAAAGCAGTTTGCTGCACTAGAACACGCTGTACGCGTAGCCGGTCGGGAACGTGCGCACGCAATCCTGATCGCAGGCGATTTGTTCGACTCTCCGCTGCCCTCGGCAACGGTCTTTTCCCGTGCAATGTCCATTTTATCTCAGGCAGCTTGTCCGGTTCTGATCGCTCCCGGCAATCACGACTACATCTGCGCGGGCAGTCCTTATCTGACTTCCGCTCTGCCTTCCAATGTGCATGTTTTCACCCAGTCCACACTGGAACCGGTTCATCTGGGTGAAGCGGCAACCGTTTGGGGTGCAGCCTTCCACGACCAGAGTGCGGTCATTCCGCTCACCCATCGCAAATTCTCCCGTCCGGTCAATATCTGTCTGGTACATACCGACCTCAAAACCGACGGCGGATACAACCACTATTCCCCCGACGAGATCGCTGCCAGCGGATTCTCGTATCTGGCTGCCGGTCACAACCACGCACCCAGCGGTCTGCGCCGCGCTGGCGGTACAGTCTTTTGCTGCCCGGGTGGTATGAGTGCAGTCGCAAGCACCGAGACCGGCCGAAAAGGATTTCTGCGCATTGAAATCGGCGAAACCATCAAGGCTCAGTTTATTGAATCCAAGGCTGTGGAATTTTCCCGCCTTGAAATTGACTTGACCCCCATCCCGTCAGATACCGGTTTACAGAAGGTACTTATTGAGCGTATCCCAAAAAATCATGACCGTGTCTGTGCAACAGTTGCTCTGGTCGGTGAGCGTATCTATGAGCCAAACCTTACTGCCCTGCGCCGGGTACTGGGACAGGTCTTTCTGAGCTGTGAAGTCGTGGACGAGACCGTACCCAAAAAGCCGGTCTGGCGCTACTTACAGCAGGATGACCTGCGCGGCGCGGTCAGCAGACGGTATCGCGATTTGATTGAAGCGTCGAACTCTTCGGAGGAAAAAGAAGCGCTCATGCTGGCGCTGCGCTATGCACTAGCTGCGTTCGACGACGATCCCAGACCGCAAGCCTAACCCAAACCACCGCACCCAACACTAAAAGTTTCGCCAGCCTTTTCAAAGGCTGCGGGTTCTCAGGGCAGCGCCCTGAGTCGCCCGTCGCAACGGGCGAAATTCCCCTTTGAAACCCGGTGTCCCACCCGGGTTTCAACTAAAACAAAACACAAAAGGAAAGACCGTCCTGTCGGACGGTCTTTCCAGAGAATTGCGCGTCTGTGGACGCGCTTTTATTTTTTTATTTTGGTTGATTCCGGTCAAAAGACCGGAATCAAAAAGGGGATTTCGCGGCTTGCGAGCCGCGACTTGAGGCTCTGCCTCAAGACTCCGCAAACCTTTGAAAAGGTTTGATCCAAACTTTAATTCGCCTGTGGGCGAAATCATAGAGAATTGCCGAGTTCCAAACTAATCGTATTAAACTTCTCCAAAATATCATTCATCTGGAGCTTTTCCTTCTCCGCATCTGCCGCATCGATCACAGCGCGACCCTGATGCATCATCAGCAGGCGATTGCCATACTGCACGGCAAATTTCAAGTTATGGGTAACCATCAGCGCAGTCAGATTCTTTTCTTTCACGATCTGATCGGTCAGTTCCATGACCGTTGCGCTCGAATTGGGGTCAAGAGCTGCGGTATGTTCATCCAAAATCAGCAGTTCAATCGGGGTCATCGTGGAGATCAGCAGCGCCAGTGCCTGACGCTGACCGCCTGACAGGCTGCCTACCGGGATATCCATTTTATCTTCCAAGCCGAGTTTGAGGCGTTCCAGCTGGGTGCGGTATTCATCCATTCTGCGACGGTTGACGCCTCGACCCAGACCGAACACTTTGCCCTTATTATCGGCAAGTGCCATATTTTCCAAGATGGTCAATTCCGGGCAGGTGCCGCGGGACGGGTCCTGAAATACACGACCAATCTTTCCCGCTCTCTGGTACTCCTTAAGTCCCTTAAGCGTCTTACCGCCCAGATAGATTGCACCCATATCAATCGGAATACTGCCGCACAGCAGATTGAGCATGGTCGTCTTGCCCGAGCCATTCGAGCCGATGACCGAGACAAACTGTCCACGCGGAATATCCAGATTAAAGTCCTGGAACACGGTCACCTCGCTGACCGTATCCGGGTTAAACGTCTTATAAATATGCTGCATGCTCACGAGGTTATGCTGTGCACGCTCAGCGCTGGACGGGATCGACATACTGCTTTTTCCTCCTCTTGGAGACCAGATTATTAGAAACCAGGGCGACGGTGAACAGGACTGCCATGAGCAGTTTGAGCAGGTTGGTCGGCAGACCAAGCTGCATCGCAATGACCAAACAAGCCTTATACAAAATCGCACCCAGTACGACCGCGCAGGTCGCCTTGATGAACTTCACACGGCGAAACAGGCTGGTGCCGATGATGACCGAAGCCAGCGCCATGACCACCATACCCGTACCGCTTGCAATATTCGCGGTCTCGGTCTGCTGGCTGAGCAATCCACCCGACAGAGCGGCGCAGCCGTTGCCGATGGCCAAACCGATAATCTTCATCTTGCCCGGGTCGCGTCCGAGCGAGACGACATACTGTGCATTGCTACCCGCTGCGCGCAGCAGCAGACCGGACTTGGTTTTCAGATACAGGTCGAGCAATACCTTAACAATAACAACCGCGATCAGCGCGACGATGATGACGCGGTAAGACTTGACTGCCTCGGGCAGCAGCGCTGCCGGGCCCGATGTAAAGATGGTATTCTGATTGTAAAACTGCATGGTCGCCTGACCACCGGTAATCAGCAGGTTGATACTATACAGACCGGTCATCACCAAAATACCCGACAACAGATCGCTGATATGCAATTTGACATGCAGGAGACCGGTCACGCAGCCTGCAACCGCACCGCACACGAACGAACCGATGCATGCGAGCCACGGATTGACACCCGCTGTGATGAGCACGGCAGTCACGCACGCGCCCATCGGGAAGCTGCCGTCAACCGACAGATCGGGAAAATCCAGAATTTTATAGGTGATGTACACGCCCATCGCCATAACGCCATAGATGAGACCCTCTTCCAGGACGTTGACGAGCAGACCAAGCAGAATATCCATAAGTGTGTTCCTTTCTTGCGTTTCGCGGTGAGATTACGATGCGCTGACATCCTCCGCGTTCTGATATGCCTCGGGCAGGGTCAGACCCAGCGCCTCGCAAACCGTCTTGTTATATACCGGGGTCGATTCCTTAATCTCCTCAACCGGCATGGTGGATACGTCCTCACCCTTGAGCACCTGTGCTGCCATGCGGCCGGTCTGCTCGCCCAGTGCGACGTAGTCAATACCCTCAGCTGCCAGACAGCCATTCTTGACCTGCTCGATCTCCGAACCAAAGACCGGGATACCGCCGTCGTTTGCTGCCTTGATGACCGATGCCAGATTGTCAACGACGTTGTTATCAGTGAAGTTATTGATGCAGTCGGCACCCTGTGCAACGACCGACGCTGCCGCCGATGCGACCTCAGACGAATTGGTGACGCCTACTGCGATGACCTCAAAGCCGTTATCGGCTGCGATGGTCTGGAGACGTTCCAGCTGGCTGACCGAGTTGGGTTCGCTCGTGGTATAAACGACACCGATCTTAGTTGCGTCCGGCAGGAATGCACGGATCATCTTGACCTGTGCTTCCAGCGGCAGAACATCCGAAGTACCGGTGCAGTTGGTACCCGGCTCCTCGATGGACTTGACCAGTCCTGCCGAAACCGGATCGGAAACCGCAGTGAACACGATCGGGATATCACTGTTCTTGGCTGCGCTGTACTCACTCATAACCGCCGGGGTTGCAATGCCTGCCAGCAGGTCAACCTTGTTGGTGACCATGGTCTTTGCCATCAGGTCACAGTTTCCGGTATCGCCCTGTGCGTTCTGGAACTCGATGGTCAGGTTTTCACCCTCCACAAAGCCCTCGGCTGCCAGACCCTGTACAAAACCCTCATAGCAGTTATCCAGCGACGGGTGGGTCGCATACTGTACAACGCCAATCGTGTACTGTTCCTTTTCGCCGTCCGCCGTCGTGCTCTCTGCGGTTTGTCCGCCGCCGCACGCGGTCAGGCTCATCATTGCGGTCAGTGCTGCCAGTGCCATTGCAATCGTCTTCTTTTTCATCGTAAATACCTCCAAAATAGTGCGCCTTGCGGCTCGGTTTGTATTTTGATGGTCGGTCTGCGCCTGGCGGCAAGCATTAAAAAAAGCTCTTGCCCCTGATTTTCTCAGGGACAAGAGCTGTAATTGACTCCTGCGGTACCACCCAGATTGGTAAATAAAAATATTTACCCGCTCGCTCCATGCACCATCATGCATGCTCCCTTGGTAACGGGTGGAGATCCCGTCGAAAGCTAATCGGCACAAACGCCTTTCACCCTCGCCCTCGTGAGTCCATTCACCACACTGTGCCTGACCGTGATCCCACCATCCACGGCTCTCTTTGCAAGCAACTCTGTGAGGTTACTCCTCTCACTCATTGGTTTGCTGTGTTACTTTATGTACTGCATTATATGCTCGTGTTTCCCGTTTGTCAACCCCTTGTTTTGAAAAATTTTTGTATCACGTTTGTATATCACAACAGTAAAATCTATGTTATAATAAATTTAAGAATACCGTTCTTTTTTCCGAACAAGGAGGATTTCACCGATGCAAAATGATTTTTCACGCGGCAGCGTGTCGGGTAACATCATCCGTTTGGCCGTGCCGCTAATGCTGGCACAGCTTGTCAATGTGCTCTACAATGTTGTCGACCGCGTCTTTATCGGACATATCGGAAACAGCGCTCTGCCGCTGACTGGTGTCGGACTGTGTATGCCGGTCATCACGGTTATTTCTGCCTTTTCCGGTCTGTTTGGCATGGGCGGCGCGCCGATCTGCTCAATGGCACGCGGACGCGGTGACATTCAGGAAGCCGAACAGGTACAGAACACCTCTTTTGTCCTGCTGGTCGGCTGCGGTCTGCTGCTCACCATCCTGGGCGAACTGTTTTTACACCCCATCCTCACTTTGTTCGGTGCCAGCGCAGAGACCATGCCCTATGCGACAAGCTATCTGCGCATCTACTTAGTCGGCACGATCTTCGTTATGATCGCGCTGGGCATGAACTATTTCATCAACACCCAGGGCTTTGCCGGAATCGGCATGCTGACCGTCTCCATCGGTGCTGTGCTCAATCTGATCCTTGATCCGCTGTTTATCTTCGTGCTTGACATGGGTGTTGCCGGTGCCGCACTGGCTACCATCTGCTCGCAGGCGGTCTCCGCTCTCTGGGCACTCGGCTTCCTGTTCAGCAAACGCGCACTTCTGCGTCTGCGTCCCCATGCATTCCGCTGGGAATGGCATCGCATTCGCCGAATCATCGGCCTCGGCATGAGCAACTTCATCGCAATGGGCACCAACGGTGTCGTACAGATTGCCTGCAACTCGACCGCACAGGCCTTCGGCGGTGATCTCTACGTCGGTGTTATGACCGTATTGATTGCCATTCGCGAAGTCGTCCAGATGCCGGTCAGTGGTCTAACCAACGGTGCACAGCCGGTCATCAGCTTCAACTACGGCGCATCTCAGTGGGAGCGCGTCAAAAAAGCCATCCGCTTCACTGTGGTATCCGGCGTCATCTACGCGACGGCATGCTGGGCAATCCTGTTCTTCTTCCCCGCGCCCTTCGTTCTGCTCTTTAACGATGACCCCAATCTGGTCTCTGCCGCAATTCCCGCGCTGCATCTCTATTTCTTCGGCTACTTTATGATGTCCCTGCAATTTACCGGTCAGTCGGTCTTTGTCGCACTCGGACGTTCCAAACATGCCATTTTCTTCTCTCTTTTCCGTAAAATCATCATCGTTGTGCCCTTAACGCTCATCCTCCCCCATCTGTTCGGACTCGGCATAACCGGTGTCTTCCTGGCGGAACCCATCAGCAACTTTGTCGGCGGCGCAGCTTCCTCCCTGACCATGTACTTTACACAGTATCGCAAACTTGGAAAACCGGAAAAAGTATAATAAAAAAGCACGCTTACGCGTGCTTTTTTGTTTTGTATGAAGTTACGACTCAACCGGTGCCAGCGCTTCCTCTGTCGGCTTGGGCTGATCAAAGGTTACGCCGCTCACGACGACATTCACAACCGCAGTCTTGAGACCGGTCATGGACTCAACCGCTGCCTTGACAGCCTTCTGAACGGCCAGTGCAACCTCGCCCACGCTCTTGCCAAACTCGACCAGAATGCTCAGCTCTACGCCGACCGTATCCTGCTCGCCCAGCTGCACGCGCACGCCCTTGTTCTGGCTCTTCTTGCCCAGCAGGCTTGCAATCTCAGCCGTCAGACCGGCAGCCAGACCGCCGACGCCCTCGGTCTCGGCCGCAGCCAGCGCCGCGATGGACGCGACGACATCCTCAGAAATCTTGATCGTACCCTGGTCACCGGCAGTGACCCAATAATCCTTATGCTCTGCCATACTGCCACTCTCCTTTGGCGGAATCTTCAAAATAAAGCTATTTGAAGTATTATACCACACAAGCGGCAAAAATTTAAGTCCCAAAACAGATTTATTTATGAAGCCTCTACGATCTTGATCTGATCGGCTGACGCACCGGTCTCACTCATAACGATATCACGCACCACAGCTGCGTCTTCGGCCTGGAATCCGGCCGCGGGCGGCTGAATAATCACATTTACCGCCTCTGCACTGACGAAAACCACCGCGTCCGCGTAGCCTTTGGCCTTGATGAGGCTTTCCACCCTTGCTTCGGTCACCGAATCGTCCGCGAGCTGGGAAATCTGGCCTGCGGCATCTTCCTTGGTCTTTTCGTCGGCCTTCTCATCCTGCAAACTGGTCTGCAAAATGCTGATTGCCTCGTCTCGCGCCTGCTCGCGTGCCAGTCTCGACTGTGCAAAGTAATCGCTGCCCGAAGTCACGGTCGCCTGCGTATCGGCCGCAGTCTCTTCTTCCGATCCGCTCTGCATCACCGATGCACCCGACAGCTCGGCGTCGGCCTGTCCGGCGACCAGCAGTTCCTCGGGTGACTGGACATAGCTCCAGTTGAGATAGATCGCTGCGCACAGCATGACGCCAATCACACCGTACACCAAACCTCGTTTTTTACCCGTTGCCATAAATATATGCCTCCTTCTGCTCGTTTTATCTGTCCGTTCCCATCTGAATGACCGAAATCTTATCTGCGCCCAGTCCGCAAACCGCGCCGACCGCCTCGGTCACAGCCAATCTCACCCCACTCGCGCCCGCACCATCGCACAGCACGACCGCGCCGCGAAAGGTCGGACAGGTCTCCTTGATGCGCACAGGCTGTTCCCCGTAACTGCCATCCGAGACCGTTGACAAGGTACTCTCATACGAACCGCTCTCGCTGCCGCTTTCCGACTCCCGGATATTGGAGGCGTAAACCGACTCCCCGGTCTGCTCGAGCGACAGCATGAGCTCCACCCGTCCAATCCCCGCGATCTTACTGAGCTTATCGGTCAGCTCCTGTTCAAAACTGTCCAGGTCAAAGCCTGCCTCCTCGGTTCCGCTGGGCTGGCTCGACTCCGGTCTATCCCGTGCGCCGCCGCCTGCGTACAACAACAAAATGCCCACAAGCAGCACGATCAGGGCGTATTTATACTGACTCAGACGCGGCAGCAGTCTGCCAAGCCCCTCCCGCACCTGCATTTTTATTCGATCCAGTTCCATGTCACAAGCTCCTTTGGTATGCCGCATTCCGACACGATCATGCTTTCAATCGTCTCCCGCTCGCTTTGTTCGGTCTCCTGTGCGGTCAGGGTCAACCCGGTCAGCACGGTGCGTCCGTCCGTGTCCTGACTGGCTACAAGGGTCACGGTACAGGAAACGCCAAGCTGTGCCGCGCGCTGCTCGATGTAATCGACAATGCTCTGCACGGCTGCCTCTGCCAGCACCGCCTCGTTCTCCTGCTGATACTGCGCACTCTGTGCTGCGTTGTCCTGCACGGTCTGGCGGATACTGCCCGCAAGATCGGGCAGCCGCAGTCCGGTCAACGGCTGGAGCACGGCCAGCAGAACAGCCAGACCGCCCGCCAGACGGATGACCTCACGCAGGGCGTTGCCTCTGGTCAGTGCCAGTGCCGCCCCGCCGCACAGCGCCGCTGCCGCGACACCGGTCAGCATGGTTTGAAACAGCTCTATCATATTGGATTCACCAGCGTGATGGAAAATACCAGTTCAAAAAATAAAATTGCCGAACAGGTGCCGAGCATGCCCAGCATCAGTCCCATACTGTCGCTCAGTCCAGCAACCAGACCAGACAGCGCACTGCCGCACACCGGTGTCAGTACAGCCGCTCCGGCCTTAAACAGCAGGTAATTACAGCCCACCTTCAAAAACGGAATCAGGCAAATCGCTGCGATGCACAGCATGCCGATGACGCCCACTGTATTGCGGATGAGCATAGCACCTGCCAGCATGGATTCGGCAGCGTCTGAGATGATACCGCCCACGACGGGCACCGAGCCGGATACAGCAAACTTGGCAGTCTTGACCGCAAGGGCATCTGCGCTGCCACCAATGACCCCGGAGATGGTCAGGTAGGCGATAAACACGGTCAGGGTCAGTTTCATGCTGCCCGTAATGACCCACTTGATAAACCCGGCCAGCTGACCGAGCAATCCGCCGCCGATCGCGGTGTTGACGGTCACGACCCCGATGTATACCCCGACGCCCGGCAGCAAAAGTCCGGTCAAAAATCGCACAAGCAGGTCGAACGAAAACATGGTCACCCCTTGCAGTACGGTTGCGGTCGTCGGTGCACCGGTTGCCGAGATTGCACCGGCCATCACGGGCAGCATGGCCTTGGAAAAGGTCGACACCTCGTGCAGGGTGTCCTCGCATAGTGTCATCATACCGCTCAGGTCGCTCAGAAAGACCCCGGTCATGCCCAATGCACCCGCCATCGTCACAATTGGCAGGTCGCTGCCGCCTGCCGCTGCGCGGGCACTCTGCAAAATACCGCAGATAACTGCCACCACGAGCAATTTGCCAAGACTGGTCAGTGCAGCCGTCCACGCTGTCCGTCCGCTGCCCTCCAAGTTGTCCAAAAGCTGGGCTGCCGCCTGTCCCACGCCGTCGTCCAGCGTCACCCCGTCCATGAGTGCCGCCGACTGTCCGGTCAGCGAACCAACCAGCACACCGCTCTGGCTGTCCGCCTGCTGCTGCGCGGCAGCGGTGGTCTGATCGGTCGCACCTGCGATCCCGATACACAGAAAAATACAGCTCACAAGGCAGACAAGCTGCCGCATCACATTCCTGCATCTTACATGCCATTTCATCTTCCTCCTGCCTTTCCTCATCTGTCCGTCAGACGATCATACGGTTGACCAGCTCGAGCACCTCGGTCAAAAGCGGCAGGCAGACCACGATCGCTGCCGCCGTTCCGGCAAGCTCCAACTGTGCCGCAAGCGCGGCCTGTCCGGCATCCTGACATACCGCACCCGCAATCCGTACCGCCGCGGCAATCCCGACTGCCTTGATGATCGGAACGTAGATGGTCTCAGAGCCGTCCAGCTCAGACAGTAAACTTTTGGCCGCGTGGATGAGCTGCCCAGCCGGTTCGATCAGTCCGGTCATGAGCACGAGCACCCCGGCCACCGCGACCATCAGCGCGAGCGCCGGGCTGTCCTTTTTGAGCACAAGTGCCAGGACGGCTGCGGCCAATGCCGCCCCGATCAGCGTTACCATCTGCCCGCTCAAAATCCAAACACCGACTTCATCAGTGTAAACAGATTGCTGATCTGCTGTACCAGCACCATCATCACCACGATCAGACCAGCCAGGGTGGTCATCATGGCCTGCTCTTCTCGTCCTGATCGGATGAGCAGCTGATTAAAGACCGCGACCAGAATGCCGATGGCCGCGATCTTGAAAATCAAATCGACCTGCATGGTCTTTCCTCCCGTCAAATCAAAATCAGCACCACGAAGATGCCTGCCGCGATGCCGCAGGTACGGTACACGCTGCCGTGTCTGCGGTAGGCCTCGCACGCTTGCTGTCGGCAGCTCTCCAGCCGGGTCATGGCATACGACAGACATTGCAGCTGCTGGGATGTGTCATACCGTCCCAAAAATGCCGATGCGTCGCGCAAAATGGCTGCCGCCTCCTCTCCAAGCTGTAATTCTTCCCGCAGATCGCGCACCGTACTGCTCCAATGATAGCCGAGCGACATACCCGGAGACTGTTCCATCCGCTTTTTCATCTCCCCGAACAGTCTTCTCTGGTCGGGATTCTGGCTGTGCGCTAGGACTTCGATCAGGTCGGGCAGCGGAGTATGCGGGCCTTCAATCTCGGCACGCAAAAACGTACACGCATCCAGCATAGACGACAGGACTGAAATACGGCGGCGCAATTTGCCGCGCGCCGCCATTCCCAGTGTCGCACATGCCCCCAGCGTCAGCATCGCGCCCATCGCGGTCAGCAGCATGGCGGCTTCCCTCCTTCCAGATGCTCAATCCGGCTGTCATGCCGGTCACCGTCGGCGGTCAGCACAACCAGACGGGTAAAGGCTCCGGTATCGCACAGCGCACGGAAAAACGGTTTGCGCGTCAGCTCTTCCCGACCTGCGGCATGGATGGTCGCCAGCACGGTCACACCGCAGTTGGCGGCAAAGCGCACGGCGTCCAGATCGGCCGGGTCGGTGATCTCATCGAGCGCCAGCACGCGCGGGGTCATGGTGCGCACCAGCTGCAAAGCGCCGACCGCCTTAGGGCAGCCGTCGAGCACGTCGCACGAGGGGCCGAGGTCAAACTGCGGCATCCCGCCGCGCATAGCGGCCAGTTCACCGCGCTCGTCCGCAACCGCCACCCGGATACCCTGCTGCGACAGCTGGCGAATGAGATCACGCAGAAATGTGGTTTTGCCGCCGCCCGGTGGGGACAGAATCAGCGTGCCGTGCACCTGTTCCCCGTTCTGTATGTCCTCCAAACAAGCCGCAGCCGCGCCCGGCACGGCTCGCGCGATGCGCAGACACAGTGAGGACACCGTGCGCACGCCGGTTGGTCGTCCACTTTCCATCGACACCGTACCGCACACGCCCAAGCGGTGCCCGCCGGCAAGCGGCAGATAACCCTGCCGAATGGGGTCTTCATAGGTATGTACCGACCACCGGCTGGCACGTGCCAGCGTGTCCCGCAATTCCTCGGTGCGGATGGGTTCGCCCGCAATCTCGTGTTCCACACCGCCTGCGCACCAATACAGCGGTCGGCCCGCGCGCAGGCGCAATTCTTCTGCGTGCAGTCGGATATCATCCGGCAAACTCAGTGCCGCGTGTGTCAATCGCGGCGGCAGGCAGGAAATTGCCTGCGCATACGCCTGTAAACCTTTGCTCTTTTCGTCCATTTTGCATCACCTGTCCCAAGTCTATGTCCACCCCTCACCTGCACAGAACCCTTGTCCCAAAAGTTTTCAAAAAAATCTTCGACCACGCTTGACATTCTTTAGCTGAGTGATATAATAAAGGCGTATATTGAAAAAAGCGATGACCGAGGAAGTAGTTTTGTCATCCGCGCTTTTCAGGGAGTGTCCATCCAGACTGTAAGTGGACGCAGGCGCCGACCAAATGAAGTTCCCTCGTGAGCCGCAGAGCTGAATCACAGTAGGCTTTGCCGGGATTCCTCCGTTAACGGGATAGGATATGTTGTATCCGAAAAATGAGTGCGGCGCAGCCAAATCTGTGCCGAATGTGGGTGGTACCGCGGAATGTTTGTCTTTCGTCCCTAACTGTTTGTGGACGGAGGACTTTTTTATTTTCCAGAGTCCCTCTGAAATCACGTTTTTAAATTCAAATCCCCATAGATCGAAAGGAAGAAATCACCATGATCGTAGTCATGAAAGACGGCACAACCAACGAACACATCGACCATCTCTCCCACTGGCTGAACGAACAGTACGGCATCCACGTTAACACGGTCGTCGGCACCGGCACCACCGTTCTGGCTCTGGTCGGCGACACCGCCGCTGTCGACAAGGACGCGCTGCTGCGCGATCCCCAGGTCGACCGCATCACCAAGGTACAGGAGCCGTTCAAGCTGGCAAACCGCCGCATGCATCCGCAGGATACCACGGTCGAGATCGCTCCCGGCGTGGTCATCGGCGGCAAGAAGATCGTCGTTATGGCTGGCCCGTGCTCGGTCGAGAGCCGCGAGCAGATCATTGATGTGGCAAAGCACGTCAAGGAACAGGGCGCAACCGTTCTGCGCGGCGGCGCTTGGAAGCCCCGCTCTTCCCCGTACTCCTTCCAGGGTCTGAAGGCCGAAGGTCTGGAGCTGCTGCACGAGGCACACAAGGAAACCGGTCTGCCGGTCGTCACCGAGATCACCAACCCCAAGAACATCGAGCTGTTCATGGATAAGTGCGACTGCTTCCAGGTCGGCGCACGCAACATGCAGAACTTCGATCTGCTCAAGGAGCTCGGTCAGACCCGCAAGCCCGTCCTCTTAAAGCGCGGCTTCGCAAACACCATGGAAGAGTTCCTCATGTCGGCTGAATACGTCATGGCTGGCGGCAACGAGAATGTCATTCTGTGCGAACGCGGTATCCGTACCTATGAGACCTACACCCGCAACACGCTGGATATCTCGGCGGTTCCGGTGCTCAAGCGTATGAGCCATCTGCCGGTCGTTGTTGACCCGTCCCATGCAGGCGGCATCTACTGGATGGTAGAGCCCCTGGCAAAGGCTGCCATTGCTGCCGGCGCGGACGGCCTCATCATCGAGGTACACAACGACCCCGCACACGCGCTGTCCGACGGCGCGCAGAGCCTGACCTACGACTCGTTCCAGGAGACCATGACCTCCATTCGCCGCATCGCGGAAGCTGTCGGCCGCGAAGTCTGATTTTTAAGTCCAGGCAAATCCATGCGCGCTGAAACTTTTTCGGCGCGCATTCTGTCAATTTTCGGAACTATCCGGTCTTCCGGAACGTCTAACATAAAGGAGCGTTGACCCTTATGAAACAGCTCACCCTCAGCGGTACCTCGTCCCGCTCGGATATTCTCATCGGCCGCGGTCTGCTCGGTCAGGCGGCGTCGCACATCCTTGAGGTCTTTTCCCCCAGCCGTGTGCACATCGTCGCCGACTCCAACGTCGCCCCGCTGTACCTTGACAAGCTCGCTTCCCAGTTCGATCTGCCGGTCTCCTCGACCGTCATCCCGGCTGGCGAAGCGTATAAACGTCTGACAACCGTCGAGACCATCTACCGCGATCTGTTGGAAGCCGGTATGACCCGCAAGGATCTGGTCATCGCACTGGGCGGCGGTGTGACCGGTGATATCACCGGCTTTGCTGCCGCAACCTTCCTGCGCGGTGTTTCGCTGTGCCAGGTACCGACCACCCTGCTCGCGCAGGTCGACTCCTCGGTCGGCGGCAAGACCGGTGTCGATCTGCCCGAAGGCAAAAACCTGGTCGGCGCGTTCTACCAGCCCCGTCTGGTGCTCATCGATCCCGACGTGCTGGACACGCTGCCCGCGCAGACCTTCGTAGACGGCATGGCTGAGGTCATCAAGGCCGGCTACATCGCAAACCCGGACATTCTTTCTATGGTATCCGCACCCGATTACCGCGCAAACATCGAGAACATCATCTATGAATGTGTCAAGATGAAGCGCGACGTTGTGGCACAGGATGAGCGCGACACCGGTCTGCGCATGATTCTGAATTTCGGTCACACGGTCGGTCACGCTGCCGAAAAACTGGGCAACTACACCGCGCTCACGCACGGTCAGGCGGTCGCCATCGGCATGGTCGCTGCCATGCAGATTTCCAATCAGCTGGGCACGGACACCGATCTGCTCCCCGGTCTGATCGATATTCTGCAAAAGGTTGGTCTGCCCACCGAACTCACCAATGACCGCGAGGAAATCTTCCACGCTCTGCTGTCCGACAAGAAAAAAATGGGCGCAACCGTCAACTTTATTCTGGTACGCACCCCCGGCAAGGCCGAAATCGTACCCATCGCAGCCGAAACGCTGCACCCGCTTATCTTAAATCTGTAATCTAAGGAGGTGCGCCACATGGGTTCTACCTGGGGCAACGCACTCAAAATTTCCATCTTCGGTGAATCGCATGGTGCCGGTATCGGCGTTGTGCTCGACGGCTTCCCGTCCGGTATTGACTACGACGAGGCGTTCGTACTGCGCGAGATGGAGCGCCGTGCACCCGGCCGCAACAAGCAATCCACCGCCCGCAAGGAATCCGATCTGCCGCAGATTCTGTCCGGTATCTACAACGGTAAGACCACCGGCACCCCCATCTGTGCGGTCATCGGCAACACCAACACCCGCTCGCAGGACTATCAGGCGCTGCTCGCCCAGCCCCGTCCGGGTCATGCAGACTACACCGGTTCGGTGCGCTTCCACGGTTTCAACGACCCCCGCGGCGGCGGCCACTTCTCCGGCCGTCTGACCGCTCCGCTGGTCTTTGCCGGTGCGCTGTGCAAGCTCTATCTCAAGCAGAAGGGCATCACGGTCGGCGCACATATCCAGTCCATCGCTCAGATTCAGGACACTGCATTCGACGACGTTGCCGTCTCGGCTGAGGAACTGGACGCTCTGCGCATGCAGGAATACCCGGTCATCAATCCCCGTGCGCTGACCGCTATGCTGGCCGCTATCGAGGACGCACGCAACGACTGCGACTCGGTCGGCGGTGTCATCGAGTGCGCTGCCGTCGGTCTGCCCGCCGGTCTGGGTTCGCCCATGATGGACACGGTCGAGTCCCGTCTGTCCTCCATCCTGTTCGCCGTCCCGGCGGTCAAGGGTGTCGAGTTCGGTGTGGGCTTCGGCTTTGCCGAGTATCGCGGCTCGCATGCAAACGACCCGATGTATCTGGACGAAAACGGCCAGGTACGCTCGGAGACCAACAACAACGGCGGTGTGCTGGGCGGCATCACGAGCGGCATGCCCGTTCTGTTCCGCGCAGCCATCAAGCCTACCCCGTCCATTGCCAAGCGTCAGAATACATTGAACGTCACGACCGGTAAGGTCGAGCCGCTGGAGATCCACGGCCGTCACGATCCCTGCATCGTCACCCGCGCCGCTCCGGTCATCGAGGCCGCAGCAGCCGTCGCGCTCGCCGATCTCTACCTGGAGGGTCACGGCTATGCAGAATAATCCCCGTCCCCTCGACGAGACGCGCGCAGAAATCACTGCCATCGATCAGCAGATTCAGCAGCTCTTCCTGCGCCGCATGGCTTGTGCTGAGCAGGTCGCAGCCTACAAGCTCAAGACCGGTGATGCCATCTTAAAGCCCGACCGCGAACAGTATCTGCTCGAAACGCTGGGCGCACAGGCGCCCGACGGTCTGCGTCAGGAATATGTGTCCATGCTCAAATCGGTCATGCGTGTATCGCGCAAGCACCAGTATGAGACCATCCTGTCCTGTGAACCCGCCCGTCTGGAGCTGACCCTTGCACCGCGCTGCGATCAGCCCGCCCGTGTGGTCTATCAGGGGTTGCCGGCCTCCTATCAGGCACAGGCCGCAGCGGCCATGTTCCCGGATGCCAAGGAAGTCAGCCACGTTCCCACCTTTGAGGACGTGTTCCGCGCGGTCAGCGAAGGCCGTGCCGATGCCGGTGTCGTTCCGGTCGAAAACTCGACCGTGGGCACCATCCACGAGGCGTGTGACCTGCTCGTGCAGTACGATCTGCACATCTCGCACTCCCACGTCGACCACATCTACAACTGTCTGTGTGCCTGCCCCGGTGCAACGCTGCAATCGGTGCGCACGGCGTATTCCATCAAACCTGCCCTCGGTCAGTGTCAGAACTTCCTCAAAGAGCACGGTCTCGAACAGCAGGAAGCTGCAAACACCGCGGTTGCCGCGCAGATGGTCGCGGCTTCGGGCGATCTGACGCTGGCAGCGGTATGCTCGGAACAGGCTGCTGCGCTCTACGGCTTGACCGTCCTCGCGCACAACATCAACGACGACAAGACCAATCAGACCCGCTTCATCGCGGTCAGCCGCGGTCTGTCCGCACGCTCGGACGACAACCGCATTTCGCTCGTCTTCACCCTGCCCCACAAAAACGGCTCGCTCGCGGCCGCGCTGTCGGTCTGTGCCGATCACGAGATCAATCTCACCGAGATTCACTCCCGTCCGCTGCCCGAGACGCCCTGGAACTATCGCTTCTACATCGATCTCGAGGGCAGTCTGTGCGACCCTGCGGTGCGCGCGATGATCTACCAGCTGTCCGAAGAGCTGTCCACCGTCCGCATTCTGGGCAGCTACCGCATTTCCGATTCCACCGAAACGAGGTAACGCGCTATGAAATTACATCCTTCCACCGGCCTGCACGGCACGATCTCGGTGCCGGGTGACAAGTCGGTCTCTCACCGCTCGGTCATGCTGGGCGCGCTGGCCGACGGCGTGACCCACGTCTCCGGCTTTCTGATGGGCGAGGATTGTCTGTCCACCATCGACTGTTTCCGCAAGATGGGTGTACCGATTGAGGTCGGTGACGACCGCACGGTCACCGTACACGGTGTCGGTCTGCACGGTCTCAAGCAACCCACCGAGCGCCTGTACACCGGCAACAGCGGTACCACCACCCGTCTGATCTCGGGCATTCTGTCCGGTCAGTCCTTCGAGGTCTCGCTCACCGGTGACGCTTCCATCGAGAAGCGCCCGATGGGGCGCATCATCCAGCCGCTGCGCCAGATGGGCGCGGACATCACCGGTGTGGACGACAAGTTCTGTCCCCTGACCATCCGTCCGGGCAAGCTGCACGGCATCGAATACACCCTGCCGGTTGCCTCGGCACAGCTCAAGAGCGCCATCCTGCTGGCCGGTCTGTATGCTGACACCCCGACGACCGTCATCGAGCCTGCGCCCTCGCGCGATCACACCGAGCGCATGCTGCGCGCACTGGGTTGCCGCGTGGACACCGACGGCTGCCGTATCACGCTCTATCCCCCGGAAAAGCTGACCGCACGTGACGTGGTCGTTCCGGCAGATATCTCCTCGGCTGCTTTCTTCCTGGTTGCCGGTGCCATCGTCCCGAACTCCGAAATTACCATTCGTGATGTTGGCGTCAATCCGACCCGCGACGGTGTGATCGAGGTACTCAAGAACATGGGCGCTGACATCACGCTTTCCAACCTGCGCGACGAGGGCGAACCCATCTGCGATATCACCGTGCGCTCGTCTCAGCTGCACGGCGTGGAGATCGGCGGCGCGGTCATTCCGCGTCTGATCGACGAGCTGCCTGTACTCGCAGTCGCAGCCGCTTTCGCGCAGGGCGAGACCGTCATCCGCGACGCGGCAGAGCTCAAAGTCAAGGAGTCAAACCGCATCGCTGCGATGGTCAGCGAGCTGTCCAGAGCCGGTGCAGATGTAACCGAAACCGAGGACGGTATGATCATCCGCGGCGGTCGTCCGCTGCACGGTGCGGCCTTTGAGACCTACCACGATCACCGCATCGCCATGAGCATGGCTGTCTGTGCACTGGCCTGCTCGGGTGACAGCGAGATCTTAGACGAGAACGTCGTCGCCATCTCTTACCCCGATTTCTTCGACGCACTGCACCGCTTGGGAGGCTGATTGTCATGCTGCTGTCTTTTGAAGAATTCCAGACCTTCGAGTCCCAGCGCGAGACCTACGCGCTGTTCGGCTATCCGCTCGGTCACACTATGAGTCCCGACCTGCACGCCGCACTCTTCGCGGCGACCGGTCGGGATGCCGACTACATCGCGGTCACCGTGCCGCCCGAAAAGCTTTCTGACGCGCTCGCACTGGCCAGGCAAAAACTCGCCGGCATCAACCTGACCATCCCGCACAAGAAAGCGGTCATCCCGCTGCTCGACGAGGTCGACCCGAGTGCGGCAGACCTGCACTCGGTCAACACAGTCGCCTTCCGGGACTGTAAAGCGATCGGCTTTAACACCGACATTTTAGGCTTTGCAGAGTCACTTGAGAAGGATGGCATTTCCCTGCGCGGAAAGAAGGTATTATTGCTCGGATATGGCGGTGCAGCGGCAGTTATGGCCTACCACTGTTTGCGTGAAGGTGCATCACTTTACATCAGCGGACGCAATCTTGAGAAGGCGGACGCGCTGCGCGATCAGCTTGTAGAGGTTCTGCCCGGTGCCAAGTGCTTCACCTGCACCCGCCGCCGCATTCCCAGAGATATCCAGATCGTTCTCAACGCGACCCCGCTCGGTATGTTCCCACACGAGGACAAGAGTCCGCTGTACTTCCTGCCGCACAAGGTCAGCTATGTCTTTGACGCGATCTACAATCCGCCGGTGACTGCACTGATGAAGCTCGCTAACCCTAAGCGCACCAAGACACGTGACGGTCTGTTCATGCTGGTCATGCAGGCTGCGCGTGCGCAGACCATCTGGTACGATGCGCAGTTTGCCGACGCGGCCTGCGACTCTATCCTGCGCCGCATGTATGGACAGATGGCGCGCAAGCGTCTGCACGACAAGTACCACAAGCGCAGCATTGCGCTGTGCGGCTTCATGGGCAGTGGCAAGACCACGGTCGGCCGCAAGGTCGCCCGTCTGACCGGCCTGCCGTTTATCGATCTCGACCGCTATATCGAGGCGCAGGAAGGCATGACCATCCCGGAAATTTTTGCCCAGCATGGTGAGCCTTATTTCCGCGATTTGGAGACCAAATATGTAACCGAAATTTCCGAACGTGAGGAAGGCTGTGTGCTGTCCCTAGGCGGTGGAACCGTGCTGCGCCCCGAGAATGTCGAGATCATTAAGCGCACCGGTCTGCTCATTCTGCTCGACACGCCATTCTTCCGTATCGTCAAAAACCTGTCGCACTCGACCAACCGTCCCCTGCTCGAAAAGGAGGACAAGCTGGCCGAGACGCGCAGACTCTACCAGATGCGCAAGCCCATCTATGACCAGGTGGCAGACTGCCGTGTGCGCAGCCCGCGTCTGGGTGAGGTCGTCGAGCGCACGCTCAAATCGATCTGATTTCCGAACAGATCGCAGATTTTGTGCATTTCCGATCTGCACGACTATCTTTTTCCAGTAAAATTTCATTGATTCGCCTGTCGTTTTGGCGTATAATATTCTTTATGGGGGACGGTGTTTTTCTGTCCCCCTACACTTTTGCATAAGGAGCTGAATCATGAAACATCCGCTTGTTACCCGCTTGATTTCAGTGGGATTATCCGCCGTTCTGCTCGTAAGTGCGGCGGGTGCCTCCCTGATCGATGGTGGGTTCACCTACTCGTATCGGATCGGTTCCGGTACAACCTATTCCAATACCTATGCCATAAACTCCGCCGGCACCCAGCGTGCCAACGCCATCGAGTACACCCCTTCGTCGGCGGTCACTCCCATGGGTGTGCGCTCGGGTACCCAGTTCTATG
This sequence comes from Butyricicoccus pullicaecorum DSM 23266, assembly GCF_900167005.1. Classification (GTDB taxonomy): domain Bacteria; phylum Bacillota; class Clostridia; order Oscillospirales; family Butyricicoccaceae; genus Butyricicoccus; species Butyricicoccus pullicaecorum. The sequence continues at coordinate 31,686 of NZ_FUXW01000002.1, read as the reverse complement.
GCAACAAGATCACCCTGTCTCAGATGATTTCCCGTCTGGAAGGTCAGGGCTATGATGTCATCGGCGGCGTCAACGCCGACTTCTTCTCGACCGAAAACGGTATTCCGACCGGTCTAGTCGTGGACAATGGCCGCATTATCGCGTGCAATACCTGGCAGAATGCAGTCGGCTTCCGTGCAGACGGCTCGGCAGTCATCGGCACGCCGGTAAGCTCCATCACGGTTTCCGGTGCGTCGGGCAACGTCGGTGTATACGGCTACAACAAGACCCGCACCTCGGTCGGCCTCTATCTGCTCGACTCCTACTATTACAGTCAGACCCGCTTCTCGACCCCCGGACAGAGCATCATTCTGGAATACGAGAACAAGAACGATCTGCGCATCGGACATCCGGCGAAGTTCAAGGTCGTCGGCAAGGTCAGCGGCTCGGAGTCCTTCGCCATCGGTGAAAACCAGATGATTCTCACCAAGCGCGATGACTGCAAGTCGGCCTGGATTGACTATCCGATCGGCGAAGAGCTGACCATCACCTTCAACACCATGATGAAGGGTTGGGATGAGGTCAAGTACGCCGTCGGCGGCAAGGCTCTGGTCACAAACGGCCAGGCTACCCCGACTTCCATTGACCGTGCATCCGCAAACTGTGCCCGCACAGCAGTCGGCACCAAGGCTGACGGCACGGTTGTCATCTTTGAGGTCGACGGCGAGTCCTCTTACAGCCGCGGCCTCAACGCCAACGCACTGGCCGAAGAGATGATTGCACGCGGCTGCACCACGGCTGTCTGTCTCGACGGCGGCGGCTCGTCCATGATGAGCATTCAGCAGCCCGGCGAGTCCACCTCCAAGCTCATTTCCAGGCCGTCGGACGGCTCCGAGCGCAAGGTCTCCAACTTCATCGTTCTGGTCAACAACAAGAAGTCGGACGGCGTGGCAACCTATCTCTACATGCAGCCGGTCACCCGCTATGTACTGGCTGGCGCGTCCACGACCTTCTCTACCACCGCGATGGACGATGCTTCGGTCAAGACCTCCCTGCCCGGCGAAGTCACTTACACGGTAGCCGGCGGCGTCGGCTCGGTATCGGACAACCAGTTCCACGCTGGTTCCTCCACTGGCCCGGTTTCTGTCTACGCGCAGTCGGGTTCGGCAACCGGTGAAATGCAGCTCATGGTCGTTGGCGCCATCACCTCGGCAACCATCTCCTCGAGCGGCAAGGAAATCTCCTCGGTATCGGTCAAGGCCGACGAGAGCATCGATCTGGACGCTACCGTATTCTATAACGGCTTTACCACCGCGTCCCGCGACGATCTGCTGACCTGGACGGTCAAGGGCGATATCGGCACCATCGATAAAAACGGTGTGTTCACCGGTACCAAGAAGGGTTCGGGCTCGATCGTTGTCTCTTACGACAGCTACTCCAAGTCCATTCCGGTAACGGTCGGCATGGGCGCACCGCAGGATCTGACCACGATTGCAGACTTTGAATCCAGCCAGCCGCTGACCACGTCGGATGGCACTGCGCTTACCCTGACCAAGGACGCCGATCAGGTTGCCCGCGGCTACGGTGCGCTTGCGGTTTCGGTCAATGGTTCGGCAGAACTGAACGTCCCGCAGACCGCTGTTACCAAGACCCCGACCGTTTCGCTCTGGGCAAAGGCAGACGGTTCGGCAACGCTGACCGGTATCTTCACCACGGCAGACGGTGAGACCGTCGAGGCGGCATTCGGCCCGACTGCATCTGCAAACTGGCAGTTCCTGTCGTGCAAGGCACCGGACGGTGCACAGGCACTCACCGGTCTGCGCATCACCGGCAGCGGCTCAGTCTACCTCGACCACATTCAGGTCAGCGAGACCGCTCCCCTGTCCACCGGTGCGCCGGCGATCTCCTTTACCTCGGCGCCGACAACCGCATCGGTCGGTTCCTCGGTCACCGTAACCGCCAAGATCACGCAGGAGAACGGTGCATATCCGGTACGCAGCAAAAACGTCAAGGCATACCTCAACGGTAACCTGAGCTCGGCAAAGTATGACGAGGCTTCGGCTTCCATCTCGGTTCCCACCGGTTCGCTGGGCGCTGGCCTGCATACGGTTGTCATCGAAGCGGCTGACGATGCGGGCAATCTGTCCCGTCAGGCTGTGACGATCACGGTCGGCAAGGTCACCGATCACGCATTCGTTGACATCGGTACCAGCTGGGCTGCCGGCTACATCGACCGTCTGGCGGCACGCGGCATCATGCAGGGCTCGACGGTAGACGGCAAGAAATACTACTACCCGAACTCCAACCTCAAGCGCAGCGAGTTCGCTGCCATGATCGCCCGTACGCTGAATCTGGACACCTCGTCCGAAGAAGGTCTGAACTTCGTCGACAATGACGATATTCCCTCTTGGGCACGCGGCCCGATTGCAGCCTGCGTCCGCGCAGGTCTGATGGAAGGTTCGTCCACCGGTCGCTTTAATCCGAACTCCAACATCACCCGCGCCGAGGTTATGACGGTCATCTCGCGCAGCCTGCCCCGCGGTTATGTTCCGAGCTCCAAGACCTACACCGATCAGGCAAAGATCCCGGACTGGGCACTGACCCATGTACAAATCGTCTCGGCCATCGGTCTGGTTGGCGGCTACAAGGATGGCTCCATCCAGCCCAACGCACGCATCACCCGTGCCGAGATCGCCAAGATCTTCTGTTATCTGTAACACCAATATAGGGGGAGATTTCTCCCCCTATATTTTCATTTCACCTCATGCAAAGGAGTTGTTTTATTATGGATTTCGTTCCTTATCGTCACAAAGTGCAGTACTATGAAACCGATGGCATGCGTGTCGTGCACCACTCCAACTATATCCGGTTCATGGAGGAGGCACGCACCGATCTGCTCGAGCAGATGGGCTTCTCGTACAGCCGTCTGGAAGCGATGGGCTTCGGTATCCCGGTACTGAGTGTACACTGTGACTACAAGCAGATGTCCCGCTTTGGTGAAACCTTAGTCATCGGCGTTGAGGTGACCGAACTCAGCCCCACCCGTATGACCGTTTGCTATGAGATTCGCGACGATGCAACCGGCAGCCTGCGTGCGACCGGTGAGACCAAGCACTGTTTCCTCTCGAGCGCCGGCCGTCCGATCTCGCTCAAGCGCGAAGCGCCCGAGGCATTCGAGTACTTCCGTCTGCTGCTCGGTGCGGCGACGACAACCGAAAAGACTGAGACTGCACAGCCCGAAGGCTAATTGCAGGCATGCAAAAGACCGTCCAAATGGACGGTCTTTTTTGTTCTCACACGCACATTCAATTTTCATCGGCAGATTGCAGGTTCATTTCCGCCTTTGTCTGTTTGAGTGTCTTTGGGAAAAACAACAGAAATCCGAGCGCGACAATCAAGGTCAGAATCTCGGCTGCGGGTACGGCCAACCAGATGCCGTTCATGCCCCAAAAGCGCGGCAGGACAATTAAGAATAGCAGCAGCAGCGCAAAGGAACGCAAAAAGGTAATGAGTCCCGAGAAATATCCCTTTCCGTATGCCATCATACGGATGGCAGAGAAAATATTGACACCTGAAAACAGAAAACCCATGCCATACAGCCGCATGCCCCAGACAGCCATGGTATACACCACGCTGCCCCGCTGCGCAAAAAAGGATACGCCGACCGGCGCTAACAGATAGGTTGCCGCGTACATGACAAACGGTGCAACGGTCAGAAAACGATGGGCGTACCGTTCCAGCACCCGACACACATCATATCTGTGGTCGCCATACGCATAGCTCAGCGGAGGCGCCAAGCCCATGGAAAAGCCGAAGTAAATACCGATGCACAAAAACTGCAAGTACATGATGATGGACACGGCTGCAATGCCGTCCTCTCCGGCAAACACCATGGCAGTACGATTGAATACGATGGTTGTGATGGCGATGGCAAGCTGGTTGATGAACTCCGACGCACCGTTGACCATGCAGTATAGTCCGGTGCGTGCCGACAAGCCGTGTCGAGTCAGCCGCAGTGCACCCGATCGCACGACAAAATAGAGCACACCCATAACAAACGACAGGCACAGTCCCAAAATGGTCGCCAGCGACGCGCCCAGAATGCCCATCTGCATCCGTCCGACAAACACATAGTCCAGGATAATATTTAAAATACCACCCGCTAATGCGGTCAGAAAGCTGTATGTCGGGCTGCCATCCACGCGGATAAAATAGGTGGACAGCTCTTTTCCAATGACGACCGGTGTGCCGATGAGCCACCAGAACGCATAGGTTTGGCAGTCCGCCATCGTGATCGGTGTTGCGCCCAGCAAGGTCAATATGACAGACAGATTGGTCCAGACCAGCAGCGAGACCACACAGCCAAGCAGGATGGAGCCCAGCACACTGATCGTAAACGCACGGTCGGCCTGATCTTTCCGTCCGCCGCCCAGATGCAGGGCTGCAATCGAACTGCCGCCGGTCGCAAAAGCCAGTGCAATACCGGTCAGTACGTTGACGATCGGATAGACAATATTGATCGCCGCCAGTGCGTTCGTCCCCACATAAGCCGAGACAAAAATACCGTCCACCATGGTGTAAACCGTGTTGAACAGCGAAGTGAGATAGGTCGGGATCATAAACCGCAGCACGCGGCTGAGGCGCACCTCGGATGCCGACCGGAACATCAATGTTTTTTCCATGTTCATTCCTCCCCTCATCTATGATAAACCTTAAAGTTACTTGAAGATCAACACCAAATATGGCATAATGTAGAAAAAGATCATTTGGAGGAATGTTTTCTTGGATCAGCAGTTCCATATCGGTCAGATTGCCCGCTTTTTCGATCTCCCGGCATCCACCCTGCGCTACTGGGATGAGGTCGGTATCCTGACACCGCACAAAAATCATACAAATAGCTACCGGGAGTACACGGTCTCCGATTTGATGACGATATCCGACATTATTTTCTATAAAAATCTCGGTATCTCCTTACAGCAGATCGGTGCGATGGAGCAAGCAGAACCGGAAGAACACACTCGCCTGCTGTGCGGCAAAATCGAGGAGTTGGAACGCCAGCAGCTGGAAATCGCGCAGCGCATCCAAAAGCTGCACAATCACCTCTCTGCAATCAAGACGCTGAACAAGCTCCGTCAGTGTCCGTTCTCTCCGGCTGAGATCGATACCGACTGCATCGTCTCCTTTGACCTAAACGAAATCGAGAAGCTGCGTCGATACATAGAAAATCCCTATCTGTATTCCCGTGTGCAGCATTCCGACTGTCTTGCAATCGAGCATCGCGGACTTACCGTACCGCGTGCGCAGCGCTTTGCCATCCCGTCCGATCAAATTCTGTGGGAACGCTCTGCGGATTCCCGCTATATCGCCTGTCTGGTGCAGGAATCGGTACCAGACGACTACCGCAGCAATCTGCCCGAACTGCTCTCGCACATCCAGAAAAGCCATCGAACCGGCACGATCATCAGCCGCTTTTTGCTCCATGCTGCCGAAGATGGTGTGGTCTATGACTTTTACCAGACGTTTGTGGAGATCTTAGAATAGTATTCTGCACAGCAAAAGGGAGTCCCTGATTTTCAGGGACTCCCTCTTTTTTATTCCATCTTCTGGGGTTCTTCGTTCGATGCCTGCTCGGTCTCATTCTGGATGTCATCCGGCGCTGCCGCTTCCTTGCGTCTGCGGCGACGGCGGACGATGCAGAATGCCAAGCCCAAAATGATCAGGACCGCTGCGCCGCCCAATGCAACAAACAGCACAGTGTGATTGCGTCTGACAACCAGCAGGCTGCCCTCCGGTGTTCCCTCACAGATCAGATAGCTGCCGTCGAGCGTGCTGTCGATGACCTGCATCTCACCATTCTGGATCACAGCCACGTCGGTGCCGTTCTCTCCGGCTGCAACGTGCAGCGTAACCGTATCGGGCATCGGGGTATCGTCCTCGATATCGTAGGCGTAGGCCGCAACCAGCTCATACCCGCTCGGAATCTGGGAATCATCCGGCGACCAGGTACGCACATCGATCTCGGCATCGGGTGAGAATGCACCCTCGGCCAACAGTACCGGAACACGTCCGGGCGACGAGATGGTCGAACGGAGATCGTCATAGACCGCATGGACGGTCTGGCTGCGCACGATGTCAGTCCGGTCAAATTCATCCCAGCTGCCGTACGTGCCGCCCGCTTCGGGAACCTCCGGAATCAGGCTCTCATCCACGGCGCCGCCGTACGAAACCGGAATTTCGGCAATGGTTTTGCCGTCCGCGACAAAGGATACCGCAAAGGTCAGGAAATCCGCTGGGACACCGGACAGTGTGCCGAAGGTGGCAAAGTCCACGCCGTCGCTCTTTCCGGCATAGCTGATACCGTCCACACCTGCCAGGTCTTCGTTGAGGTAGTAATTGCCCGAAACCGTTCCCGAGGCTGCACCCGCGATCGCGCCCAGCTTTTCTCCGTCGCTGTCCACGCGGGTCATGGCACGACAGTTCGTGATATCCTTACCCTGTCCGGCGATACCTCCCAGGTTGTCTCCGCCCTTCAGATCGACCTGCGCTGCACAGTTTTCAATGCTGCCGCTCGACTCACCCGCAATGCCGCCGGCTTTGCCGCCCGACTCGGTCTCAACCTTACACTTACTCACGCATCCAATCGCAGCACCCAGCTCGGAGCGTCCCAGAATACCACCGGCACACTCGTTCTTAGCCGTGATATTTCCATCGTTACGGCAGTCCTTGAGCGTTGCCTTGAGGAATGCATGGGTGTCGACGGTGAGCTTATCGCTGTCCAGATCAATATCTTCTTCGGGGTCAATGTCCAGCTCAGGTGCAATCATACCCGCGATGCCGCCGACATTGCTGTCTGCCTGAATGGCTCCGGTATTCTTGCACGAGATGACACGACCCGGACCGCTATCTCCTTGGCTTTCCGAAACGTCATCCACGGTCTTCTCCGGTACCTTGACCAGATTTTTGATCGCGTCCTCGACCGTAGACATGGTGGTGATAATAGACTGGGTAGTCGCATGCAGGTCGGTGTTCGTGCTGGCTGCACCATCGGTCATCTGTCCAACACGATCATTGATGATGGTCAGTTGACTATCCACGTCGTCCATGGTCTTCTGACCCTTATCCCCCAACGTGCTGGTATACGAGCGCAGCGTATTTTCAATCGTGCTCACATGACCGTTCACCTGTCTGAGGCTGTTCATGGCGTTGCTGCTGTATGCAGCGGTGTCCGAATTGATGGTACTTGCCAGATTTTCCAGCTTCTTGAGTGCGTTATTCGCATCGCGCAGTGCAACCTGAATCTCGGTATTGGACTGGCTGATTCCCCACTTGACGTTATCGGTCATGAGCTTGACAGCATCGACTGCGTCCTGCATGGCCTTCCGTGCACGTTCAACACGTGCGGACGGGTCAATCTTACCCAGATCTTCCAGTGCGCTGACCAGATCATTCAGCTTATCCTCAGCAGAACCGCCGCCGAGCAGAATGTCCGATACGGTCTGGCTGAATGTTGCCAGCTTTCTCAAGTCATTCTTTGCACCGTTCAGCTCATCAATCGCCTGCTGGATGTTGTTCTGCACCTTGCTCGTCGCTGTGTCCACCTCTTCGGTTGCGGTGGTGATACCGTTTGTCAGTGTGTACGGTACATCCATCAGGTTCTTGCGCACCTTTTTGAGCTGTCGATTGACTTCGTCCAGATTGCCTGAAGTCTCCTGAATAAATGCATCGGTATCCCCGATGAGACCGGACAGTGCATGGTTGATAGACTGCGCGGCCGTGTGCACATCCCCGATCATAACGTCCGCGTCCTCAATCGCCTCGGTGCCTGCCGAGTGCGCGGTATCGCGAATGGAGTTCATGGCATCATTCATGACCTTAAAGTCATCAATCGCGCCGCCTGCCGCCGAAGATACCTGATCGGCCAGCTGGCTCATCAGGCTGCTCAGCTGATCGAGCGCCTGATCGAGGGCATCAATGGGCGATGTGCCGTAGGTGAAATTGACATACGGCTCAAACTGTCCCACGATACCGCCGACGTCCTTGCGTCCGTAGATCTTGCCACTGTTGGTACAGCCGGTCACGACACCGTTTTGACTGCCCACAATGCCGCCGGTATTATAGCCTACGTGCTGATAACCAATCTCGGCGGTGTTCTTACAGTTTTCAATCAGTCCGGTGGACTTGCCCGTGATACCGCCCGTGTTGGTCGGTGCCTGATCGCCGTCTGTATTGATGGTGCCCTCGTTGACGCAGCCCGAAATCGTACCATCACTGCGTCCGGCAATGCCGCCCGCGTTGGTCGAGCCGGTCACTGTCACACGGCTGACGCAGTCGCGAATCACACCGCTCTTTTCGTTGACACCGACCAGACCGCCGATGCTCTCATCACCGGTCACGGTGCCCTCAACGGCGCACGAACGGATGGTACCCTCGTTGCGTCCGGCAAGCAGTCCCAGACCGGACTTGGTGCCCTCGGGTGCAACCGAACCCGACACGGTCAGGCTGGTAATCGACGCACCCGGCTTGACGTATCGGAACAAGCCGCGGTCAGAACCCTTACCCAGGCTGTTATATCCGGAAATCGTATGATGACCACCGTCAAACGTACCACAGAACACTGGAACCGTAACCGAACCATAGCCCGCGAGATCAATGTCGCGATCGAGCACCACGGTAAGTCCCTGAGAGTAGGTATCTACCGCGCACTTCTGCGCAAATTCCTTAAATTCACTGCCACTCGAAATGTGTAGGGTATTTGCATCGGCTGCCCAAGCCGAAAATCCCGGTGCCAGCGGCATAAGCGCCACCAGCACTCCGATTCCCAGCGCGGACAGGCGTTTTACATACTGTTTCATTTGCTTGTCTCCTCCTCCGTGTGGGATTCCGGGTCCGCCGGGTCTTTCTTAATGGGTTTCTTGCTCTCGATCATGGCGTTGATATCACCGCGAATCAGGCCGCGAATCTCACCGTCCACAAAGCCTGATACATGGCCGCGAATGTGTCCGTCGACGTGCATAATGCCGCCCGAAAAACGCTGTTTGCGGTCGATGTTGAGCGTGATGGCCGTACGCTCGATCAGGGTATCGCCCAGAATAAGCAGCTGCGGCAGGACGGTCATGACCAGGAAAATCGAGGTCAGCGTACCGCGTCCCAGCGCCAGGCCGAGCGAGCTGATGGGCGGGTTGGTCGAGATCATACCGATGAGGAAACCGGAAACGGTCATAATCGAACCCGAGGTCAAAATGGTCGGGAAACTCTGGTTTAACGTCTCGATGACCGCATCTCTGTGACTCATGATGGTTTTAAGTTCCATATAGCGGTTGGTAATGACAATCGCGTAGTCGATGGTCGCACCCATCTGAATGGAGCTGACGACGAGGTAACTGAGGAAGAACAAGTTGGTATGGGTCAGATACGGGAAGGAGAAGTTGATCCAGATACTGCCCTGAATGGTCAGAACCAGCAAGATCGGCAGACCGGCCGACTTGAAGGTAAAGAGCAGGATGATCATAACAAACAGTGCGGTCAGCACACTGATCTTAAGGTTATCACCCGAGAACGACTCGGACAGGTCACGTGCGTTGGTCGAGTTGCCGACCAGCAGCACATCATCCCCGTAATACTGTGCGGCGATGGCGCGCATCTGATCGAGCAGCGCAAAGGTCTGCGGGCTCTCTTCGGGCACATCTGCGATGAACACCAAACGCGACCAGTGCTCACCTTGCAGCTGCGGCAGACCGATATCCAGCTGCTCTTGCAGATCGTCCACCATCTCGGCCTGTTCGCCCTCCAGCTTGATGACGCCCTTATCCTTCTGTTCACACAGGAACTGGAAGCTGTCAACCAGCGGAATTTCATAATCATCCGGGTTCTGGAAGATGGCGCCGTACTCTTCATGTTCCAGACCATACGCCTGATACAGCAGCCGTGCCATCTCGATATCGACACCCGCAATCTCGGCAAACTGGCGGGGCTTGAGCTTATCGGTCAGCATATACCCCTCGGCCTCAGTATTGGCAAGGCCCTGCGCGCGATCGATTTCGGGCAGTTCCGAAATCTTGGCCAGAATCTTGCCCTCCTTCTCATAGTCCCCCTTGGGTACCAAGAGCGCAATCGTATTCTGATTGCCGAAGGTGTCCGAAATACGGTCGAGTGCGATGCGCTGTTCAGGCGGGTTATTGGTGTCAATAACGTTCTCCGAAAAACAGTAGTCACACTTTCCCGACAGGAAAATACCCGCAATGATGGTCACAAGGAAGATAGGCGGCAGGATATAGCGCAGCTTGACCACCGCTTTGCCCACCAGACTGATACGCGGCACCAGATTGGGATGTCGGGTACGCTCGATGCCGTTTGAAAACAGCATGAGCAATCCGGGCATGAGCAGGAACACCGTGAGCATACTGCAAATAATTCCCTTGGACATGACCGCACCCATATCAAAACCGATGCGGAACTGCATGAGCATCAGTGCAATCATACCCGAAATCGTGGTCAGGCTGGAGGACGAAATCTCGACAATCGCCTTGGACAGCGCTGCAATGTCGGCCTCTCGGGCCGGTTTAGTCTCGCGCTCCTCCATGTATCGGTGACAGAAAATAATCGCGTAGTCGATCGCCAGCGCAAGCTGTAAGACGATGGCGACCGAGTTTGTGATATACGATACCTCACCGAACCAGTAGTTCGTACCCATATTGAGCACGGCGGCCACGCCGAAGACGATCACATAAACCGGCACTTCCATATAGCTCTTGGAGGTAAACAGCAGCACGATGACAATGACAATGGCCGCAATGACCAGGATAATGCCCATCTCACTTTGTAGCTGCGCCGAAGTGTCCAGTCCGACCTCAGAATAGATGTACGTGTCATAGGGTGCAAGGATGGATTTCAGATGATCCATCGCCTGAAGAGCGACCGGGTCGTCCTTCTCCCCGTCAAAGGTCACGGTGATGAGGGCCGACGAGCCGGTATAATGCTTTTCGGTGTCATCGAACTCCACACCTGACACGCCGTCTATGTGTTCGATCTCCTTGGCCACCTGGTCGGCCTCGTCATAGGTAACATTGGTCAGCATAAACTGTCCGCTGCCCAGCGTCGTGAATTCCTCTTCCATGAGGGTCAATCCCCGTCTGGTCTCGGTATCCGCCGGCAAGTACGAGGTGATATCATTATTGACATGCACCTTACTGACCGAGGCCGCGCAGAACAGGACTGCTGCCAGAAAGACCAGATAGAAGGCTTTGCGCTTATCGACGATAAATCGTGCGAGTTTGAGCATGAAGTCTTCGGATTTGCGTTCTTCAGACATGTGCGTCCAACCTTTCCCGGGGAAAAAAGGCAGACTTCTCCCCCGCTGTATTTTTGATACAGCTCTATGATACGCGCACCTGCAACAAAGGGCAAGCCGTCACCCCGTGACAGCCTGCCCTCCCTGTTACCTTTTGGGACAAATTCGCAAAATTGTCTCAATCTTCAAATGACAAATCCACCTGTCACGCCCAAAATCTGACCGGTGACGAACGTTGCGTCCTCCGAACACAGATAGCGGATGGTGCGTGCAACCTCATCCACCCGTCCCAATCGTCCGAGGTCAGTTTCCTCCGCCAGTCCGCGCAGTGTGTCCGCATCGTGCATGGCGTTCATTTCGGTATCGATAACACCGGGTGCGACGCAGTTGACTCGAATGCCTGACAGTCCCAATTCGTGTGCAAGCGACTTGCTCAGACCGATGAGTCCCGCCTTGGACGCTGCGTAATGGCTCTCGCACGATGCCCCGGCAACGCCCCAGACCGAAGAAACGGTCACGATCGCACCGTCCTTATCGTGCACCAAATCGGGCAGCGCAGCCTGAATGGTATAAAACACGCTGCGCAGATTGCCGTTCATCACATAATCCCAGTCGTCGTCAGTCAGATCACAGAACATTTTCTGCTGCGCGACACCGGCGTTGCACACCACAGCACCCACCGGTCCCAGCACTTCATGGATGCGCTCCATGCATTTCTGTACGTCCTCCCGTTTTGTCACGTCTGCCTGAATGGCCAGTGCACCGGTCTCAGCCGCCAGCGCCTCGGCCTGTTCGGTGCGGCTGCGATAACAGAACGCAACCTTCCAACCGTCCTGTACAAAGGCGCGGACAGCCGCGGCACCAATGCCTCGTGAGCCGCCGGTAATCCACACGGTTTTTCTCATGTTTGTTCCTCCTGTTCCAAAAAAAGACGGACAGGTTTGCCCTGTCCGTCGGTATTCCACTTTGCTTCGGCTTAGATCGCAACCGTGGTCTGTGCCTCAAACAGGCACTGATTGAGATCCTTGGTCTGGCTGAGCGCTTCCTCGATATCGATATCGATGACGCTGCCGCTTCTCAGTGCAACGACACGCTTGCTCTTGCCTTCTTCCAGTGCGATCACTGCGGCATAGCCCATACGGGTACCCATCACACGATCCTGCGAGGTCGGAGAACCGCCGCGCTGGATATGGCCAAGAATGGTCAGACGGGTATCGATACCGGTCGCGTCGTGGATGCGGTCAGCGACGACCTGTGCCGAGCCGTAGCCCTCTGCGACGATAATAATATGGTGGTTTCTGCCCTTGATACGGCCCATGCGCATCTTCTCAATGACATCGGTCTCAAAATCAATTTCACGCTCGGGCAGCAGAATCGCAGTTGCACCACAGGCACAGCCTACATTCAGTGCCAGATGGCCGGCATGACGGCCCATAACCTCTACAACCGAGCAGCGTTCATGCGACTGCATGGTATCACGCAGCTTATCGATACAGTCAAGCGCAGTATTGCACGCGGTATCAAAGCCGATGGTGTACTCCGAGCAGCCGATATCGTTATCGATCGTACCCGGAATACCGATGCACGGTACACCCAGACGGGACAGCGCCAGCGCGCCACGGAACGTACCGTCACCACCGACACAGATCAGGCCGTCAATGCCCAGATACTTACAGGTGTCGGCTGCCTTTTGCAGACCTTCCTCGGTCAGCATTTCCTTACAGCGTGCGGTATACAGCATGGTACCACCCTTACGGCTGATGCCATCGACAGAGCGTGCGGCAAGTTCAATGATATCACCGTTGATCAGTCCGCTGTAACCGCGGCGAATACCCAAAACGGAAATTCCATGTGCAGCTGCGGTACGAACGACTGCACGGATAACGGCATTCATGCCGGGTGCGTCGCCGCCGCTGGTCAGCACGCCAATTCTTCGGATCGGTTTCTGTTCCATAACTACGCCTCCTGAAAAGGATCTTAATTCTTGATATTTGCTATTCTTCCCTCACCCTGCGGTCAGCAAAAAAATACCGCAGATTTATATATATTATAGCAGTTTTCATATCAAAGTACAAGACACTTCCCTCAGATGTTATGTCAATGTGCACGTATTGTGGACACATCTACCTTTTTGTGCGCCGGACAAAGTTTTTCAAAACATCAATATAATACCACAGAATGGCCGCCATCAACATCAGGCATATAAACCGTCTGGAAACACCTTGTTCAGCATGAAGCAACACGGCAGACAGCGCAAACACCGAAAGCGCGACCAGCGCGGTCAAAAGGAGCAATCCCAGTACCTGAATCCATTTGGGCATCTTTTCATACTGCGACCCTTCCAAGAACGCAGATAACATCATCTCAATTAAAAATCTCACTGGCGGTCCCTCTTAGATCGTCTCAGCGTTTTTCTGAAGAATCCAACATCATACCATAAAACCAGTACAATCAGGGCCACATACCAGACCCGTTCCAATCTACCGGTCGGTGCGTCGAGCAGGAGCGCTGCCAGTGCAGCAACCGCAAGCACAGATAACGCGGTCAAACATACGATGCCTAACACGCGCATCCATTTTGGCGCATACTCTGCCTGCGATTTTTCCAGAAAGTTGGTCAATCTCGTGTCACGAAAAAAACTCATAAATTTTTTCTCTCACGGGGATGGGTCACTTCAAAATGACATTTTCATTGCCCAGCAAAAAGCGCAAGTTCTGCATAAGCTGCAAATTGCCGGCACACCACAAACTGCGCGGTGCAAGACGCGGCTTCCCGCCCGAAGTCAGGCACAGGACGACCGGAATCTCACCCGGCTGCTTGGCCAAAAATCGTTTGACCTGTTCAAACTGCTCGCCCGACAGTTCAGGCAGACGCAAATACAGGCGCTGTCCAGCCTTTGCCAATGCCTGCTGACCGGTCAGGGTGGGCTTTTTCGCCAGTTCCTTGGATTCGAGTGCGCTTACGCTCTCCTCGCTCAGCGGCGCTGCCGACTGTACGATCAGCTTGGGTGCTTCATCTTCGCGTGCGTCAATACGTCCGTTGATCAAAACGGCCTCGTCTTCCTTCAGATACATGCCAAACTGCTGCAAGGCATTCGGGAAGACCACCAGTTCCATCATACCGGTCATATCTTCAACAGTCGCGTACGCCATCATGCTGCCCGATTTGGTGGATTTGAGCTTGACAGCCGACACAACACAGGCCAGATTGACATACATGCCATCTTTATACTTGGGCTGCTCGGCGTCCGGCATAAGATCATCTGCTATCGCACGAATCTTGGCTGCATTCGCCCGCTTGGCAAGCGATTCGTAGGCATCCATCGGATGACCGGACAGGTACAGGCCGGTGGTCTGCTTTTCCAACGCCAGCAGCTCTTTTTTGCCCATCTCAGGCAGGTTGGGCATGGCGATTTCCTCGTCCTGCACGTTCTCAACACCCATGCCGAACAGGTCAAGCTGTCCCTCGACGTTCTTGCGCCGTTCATTGGCGACTGCGTCCACCACCCGCTCGTATACAGCCAGCATCTGGCTGCGGTGAAAGCCCATGGAGTCAAACGCACCCGCCTGAATCATGCTCTCCAGTGCACGGCGGTTTAAGTCCTTATCATACAGACGCTCGCAGAAATCCATGAGCGACGTATACGGGCCGTTCGCCTGTCGTTCCTCGACCAGCTGGCGCATAAAGGCACGTCCGACGTTCTTAATCGCAGCCAAGCCAAAGCGGATATCCTCGCCGGATACCGAGAAGCCGTCCTCCGAGCTGTTGACATCGGGCGGCAGAACGCGAATGCCCATCTCCTTTGCCTCGGCAATGTACTCCGAGATCTTACCCGGCACGTCAAGCACCGAGGTCAGCAGCGCAGCCAGATACTCGCGCGGATAGTGACATTTCAGATAAGCGGTACGGTAGGATACAACCGCATAGCACACCGCATGCGCCTTATTGAAGGCGTAGTTTGCAAAGTCCATGATCTCATCAAAGATCTCTGCTGCGGTCTGCTCGGGCACGCCGCGTGCGATTGCACCGTCGATGCCCTCGTCCGGATTGCCGTAAATGAAGCTCACGCGCTCCTTTTCCAGCTCCTTGAACTTCTTCTTACTCATCGCGCGGCGCACCATATCTGCCTTGCCCAGCGAGTACCCGGCCAGCTTACGGAACGCCTCCATAACCTGTTCCTGATAGACCATACAGCCGTAGGTGACCGACAGGATAGGTTCGAGCAGAGGATGCTTATAGCGCACCTTCTCGGGATGGTGACGGCACTCGATATAGCGCGGGATGGACTGCATCGGGCCCGGTCGGTACAGGGCAACAACTGCGGTGATATCTTCGATCGACTGCGGGCGCAGTCCGGTTACGACGTTGGTAATGCCAGCCGACTCGAGCTGGAACACACCCATGGTGCGTCCCTGACCGAGCATCTGGAAGGTCGCCGCGTCGTGGTCGGATACCTTCTCGATAGAGAAATCCGGCGTATGACGGCGGATCATCTTCTCAGCGTCCGCGATAACCGTCAGGTTGCGCAGACCCAGAAAGTCCATCTTGAGCAGACCCAGTTCTTCGAGCGTAGTCATGGTGAACTGGGTCACCATCTGCTCATCGTTGCGCGCCAGCGGTACATAGGTGTCAACCGGGTCTTTGGTGATGACCACGCCCGCCGCATGGGTGGATGCATGACGCGGCATGCCCTCGAGCGCCCGTGCGGTGTCGATCAGATTCTTGACCGTCGGGTTGCTGTCATACATCTTCTTGAGTTCCGGGTTGATGGTCAGTGCACGGTCAATGGTAATATGCAGTTCCATCGGTACCTGCTTGGCAACCGCGTCAGCCTCATTGTACGGAATTGACAGGGCGCGTCCGACGTCGCGGATGGCTGCGCGGGCTGCCATGGTACCAAAGGTGACGATCTGCGCGACGTGATCGGCACCATACTTTCGCGTTACGTATTCGATGACCTCGGGACGGCGCACATAGCAGAAATCGACGTCGATATCGGGCATGGACACACGTTCCGGGTTGAGGAAACGTTCGAAGTACAGCGAATACTTGATCGGGTCAAGATCGGTGATTCCCAGGCAGTAAGATACAATAGAACCCGCTGCTGAACCACGTCCGGGGCCGACCGGGATGCCGTTGCGCTTGGCATAGTGGATAAAGTCCGAGACGATGAGGAAGTAATCGACAAAGCCCATCTTGTCGATCATGTTGATCTCATAGTCCAGTCGCTCACGCACCGTGCCGTCGTCGTCCGGGTATCGCTCGTGCAATCCTTCCAGACACAGCTTGTCCAGATATTCCCGTGCGGTATAGCCGTCTGGTACGTCAAACTGAGGCAGGTGATATTTTCCGAACTCGAATTCTACCTGACAGCGGTTTGCGATCTCGACTGTGCGTGCGATCGCATCCGGGTGGGTCGGAAAAAGCGCAAACATCTCTTCTTCCGACTTGATGTAAAACTCGTTCGTCTCAAACTTCATGCGGGTGGGGTCGTCCACCGTTTTGCCCATCTGAATGGCCATCAGCACATCCTGAATACGGGCATCTTCACGGGTCAGATAGTGCGCGTCATTGGTCGCGACCAGCGGAATGCCGGTCTCGTCCGACAGACGGTACAGACCCATATTGACTTCTTTCTGTGCCTCGATGCCGTGATCCTGAATTTCCAGAAAGAAATTATTCTCTCCGAAAATCTCACGGAACTCGAGTGCCTGTCTTTTGGCGCCCTCATAGTCGCCGTTCATCAATGCCTGCGGAATGGAACCGGCCAGGCAGGCCGACAGGCAGATCAGTCCCTTGCTGTGCTTGCGCAGCAAATCGAGATCGACACGGGGGCGGACATAAAAGCCCTCGGAAAAACTCAGGCTGACCATATGAATGAGGTTGCGGTAGCCCTCCATGTTCTCACACAGCAAAATCAAGTGTCTGTGCCACTGCCCCTGCGCGTAACCTCGTTCAAAGCGCGAGCCCGGCGTGACGTAGACCTCGCAGCCGATGACCGGGTGAATGCCGCGCGCCTTGGCAGCTCTATAAAAATCAATGGCGCCGTACATGACACCGTGGTCGGTCATTGCAACCGCGGTCTGTCCCAGTTCGGCGACACGATCCATCAGCTTCTCAATCCGGCATGCGCCGTCGAGCAGGCTATATTCGGTATGTACGTGCAGATGTGCGAAATTTTCCAAATCGGCATTCCCTCCTTTTATTCCGAATCAATGACATGCATGGCAATCTCCATGATTCGTCCCAGCCGGTGACTCAGACCGGGCTTGGAGATTGGCGGGTCAAACTTAGCCGCAAGCTCGGCCAGGCTGGCGGTCGGATTGGCAACGCGCAGGTCGACGGTCTGACGCAGATTTTCCGGGAAAATCTCAATGCCGCCGATTGCTAATGCCTTCTCGATGGCCGAAATCTGCTTGGTGGATGCGCTCGTAATCTTAATCAGATTGGCGGTCTCACAGTTGACCTTGCGGTTGATCTCTCCGCGCAGCTGCTTTTCCACCTTGGCTTCCATAATCGCCAAAGCGGCATGCCGTGCGCCGATGAGGGTCAGAAAATCCTCGACCTGTGCGGTGTTCTTCCAGTACAGCAGCCAGGTCGACCGGCGCTCGATCATCTTGGGCATAAGTTCCAGATCAAGCAGCAGACTCATGACCTCACGCCCTAAAATAGCGTGTCCGGTCTTGATCTCCAGATGACTCTTTTTATCCGGCCCGGCGACACTGCCCGCCATCAAAAACATGCCGCGCACAAACGCTGCGGCACAGCAATCGTTTTCGATCACATTACGATTCAAGTGATAGGTGATATAGCTGCGAAAGTCATAGCCCATGTGTTCCATGACTGCCGCGATTTCGCTCGGCTCGGTCAGCTGGATGACCTTGCGCCGTCCAACCGACACTGGCTGTGCGGACACGCCGCACACCTTGTTCAGCAGCATCGCTGCCCGCCGGATAATGGACGGCTGTTCACTCACCAGACGAATTTCCCGGCAGGAAAATGTCGCGCCGAAGAGCAACATGCCATACAGCTCGGCTGTGCGACAGCAGGCTCGTCCAACCGGTGCGCGGCACAGTTCATTTTTGGTTCTTGCAGAAAAGGTCAGCATAGTCGCCCTCCTTGGCGCGGTGACCGGTCAAGCACGCTGATAATCCCGATGCACTACGGTCAGGTTCTTATTGCCCTCGGCGCGCAGATGTGCCGCCAGCGCCTCGGTGATAGCAACCGAGCGATGCTTGCCGCCCGTGCAGCCGATGCAGACTACAACCGAGGTCTTGCCCTCCGAAATGTATCGCGGAATCAAAAAATCCATCAGCGAGTTGAGGTGCATCATCAAGGCATCCGCCGTGCCGCCCTGGAACACGTAGTCCCGTACAGCCGGTTCGGTGCCGTTATGTTCGCGCAGACTGATCTCATAGTACGGATTGGGCAGAAAACGCACGTCAAACACCAGATCGGCCTCGGTCGGAATGCCGTGCTTAAAGCCAAACGACTCGACAATGATCTGGAAGACCTGTCCGCTGTCCGTACCTGCAAACAGGCGCACCAGATGCTCACGCAGTCCGGCAGCAGTCAGCTTTGTGGTATCTACGACGTAATCCGCACGACCGCGCACGGCTTCCAGACGGTCACGCTCACGGTCGATGGCCTCAGCCAGGCTCAAGCCCTCGTTCATCAGCGGATGCTTGCGCCGCGTCTCCTTATAGCGCGTGATCAGCGTCTGCGTTGCCGTATCCAGATACAGAATGCGATAGTCGCAACCCATGCTGCGGATGCTATCGAGCGACGTGAACAGTTTGCTGAAGCTGTCACCTGCGCGCACGTCGGTGACCAGCGCAACCTTGTCGTACTGCTCAGTTGCAGCCAGGCAGATCTCCGCAAACTTCGGAATCAGCGGAATGGGCAGGTTATCCACGCAGTAATAGCCCAAGTCCTCGAGCACAGCCACAGCGCGGCTCTTACCCGCGCCAGACATACCCGTTACAATGAGAAAATGCACAATAATGACCCCCTTTGGTCAGACCAGTCGAACCTCACAGTGAAGCTCGACGCCAAAATTTTTCAAAACCGTCTGCTGGACATGCTCGATCAGTGCCAGCATATCCGCACAGGTCGCACCGCCGCGATTGATGAGAAAACCAGCGTGCTTTTCCGAAACCTGCGCGCCCCCCACGGTATATCCCATCAGTCCGCTGTCCTGAATCAGCTTGCCCGCAAAGTATCCTTCCGGGCGCTTAAAGGTCGATCCGGCAGACGGAAATTCAAGCGGCTGTTTGTCCCGACGGCGCTGGGCGTAATCCTGCATTTTTTCGCGGATGACGTCGGCAGAGTCGGGCGACAGGCGCAGCTCGGACGACAGGACAATCCAATCTGGATTGGACTTGAACACGCTCTCGCGGTACCCGAACTGGTGCGCGTCCCCCTCGATTGTCCCAATCTTACCCTCGCCGTCCAGATAGTGCGTGCGCACCACAATATCGGCCATTTGGCCGCCGTAAGCGCCTGCGTTCATAAAGACCGCGCCGCCCAGCGTACCCGGAATGCCTGCGGCAAACTCCGCGCCGCCCAGTCCCTGACGCAATGCGCACGATGCGATGGAAAATAGCAATGCGCCCGCCTCGGCACTGATGGTACTGCCCGAGACCGTGATCTCGTGCATCTCAGCCGTGCACAGCACGACACCACGCACGCCCTCGTCGTGCACCAGCAGGTTGGAACCGCGTCCCACGACATAGAGCGGAACGCCTGCGCCGCGAATGATCGGGACGATTTCCTCAAGCGGTGCACCCGAAGCGCAGTCCAAAAACAGATCAGCCGGGCCGCCGATGCGGAAGGTCGTATGATGTGCCATCGGTTCGTGTTCCCGGATGCGGATATATGATTCATAAGGCTTCAAAGCAGCAATGATATCTTGCATGAAGAGCCTCCTTTTTCAGAAATGATAAAATGGTATACAGGTTTATTATATCCCATTTGCACCCCCAGCGCAACAAGTTCGCCTCAATCTTGTTCGCGATGTCTCCCTTTACTCTATGCACCGTTTACATGAAAAAACCCGGGACTTTCCGTCCCGGGTATATTGTGTCATCAGAAAAACAGGGGGATATATCAGGTCAGCCAGGTGGTCTCACTCTCGTGCTCGTCCTTCTTGGAGCGTCCCATGAGCGCCGCAATACCGCGGTGCACATCGCCGCCCTCGTAGAGCACGTGATACAGTTCACTGGTAATCGGCATGGACACACCGGTCTTCTGTGCCATGTGATGTCCTGCCTCGGTCGCGTAATATCCCTCGACAACCGCGCCGATCTCCTCCATGGCCTGCTGGACGCTCTTGCCCTTACCGATCAAAATACCAGCCCGGCGGTTACGCGAATGCATAGACGTACAGGTAACGATCAGGTCACCCATACCGGACAGACCGGCAAAGGTCTCCTGCTTGGCACCCAGCGTCACGCCCAAGCGTGCAATCTCAGTCAGTCCGCGGGTCATTAGTCCTGCCTTGGAGTTATCTCCCAGTCCCAGACCGTCGGCAATACCAGCAGCCAGCGCAATGACGTTCTTAAATGCACCGCCAATCTCTGCACCGATGATGTCTGACGAGGTATACACGCGAAATACCTCATTCATAAACACATCCTGGCACAGTTCGGCTGCCGAACGACTAGCCGATGCCGCAAGAATGGCCGTCGGAATGCCGCGTGCGACTTCCTCTGCGTGGGTAGGGCCGGTCAGGGCAACCACCGGATTCTGTCCGTCAAATGCGCGGTCGATGGTCTCGGAAAAACGGCAGTAATCGTGCGCTGCGTCCAATCCCTTGCCGACATTGACAATCGGAACGCCTGCGGGCACGATGGCTGCGGCCTTCTCTGCGGTCTCTGCGACTGCAAAGCTGGGTACTGCCAGCACGACCAGCTCGGCATCGCGTGCACAATCGATCTCGCTTGTCAGCGCGATCTGCTCGGGAATGTGCACACCGGGCAGCAGCTTGGCATTCATACGGGTTTCCCGGAGCTGTCTGCACTGCTCCTCGCGATGCGTCCAGGTGGTCACCTGATGACCATTATGCGCCAGCACCAGCGACAATGCAATGCCCCAGCTGCCTGCGCCATAAACCGTGATCTTCATTTGCCGTTCTCTCCTTTTTGGTCATCTCCCGTAATCTGCGGCTTGCCGTGCAGCGTGAATTTGTTTTCCTTACCCGCTAAAATACGCTTGATATTGGAGCGGTGCAGATAGATGACCGCGCCCGACAGAATGACCGCAACCACGGTATACAGCGGACTGCGGTAGAAATAGTACATGGTGAACGGGAAGCTGATGGCGCCCAGAATGGAGCCGAGCGACACCCAGCGCGTCAGGGCAACCGCAATGATAAACAGGCCGAGTGCGACGAGGAAAATACGCCAGTCGAACAGCAGCAATGTCATTGCGCCGACCAGCACGCCCTTTCCGCCGCGAAATCCAAAATAGAGCGGATAGACATGTCCCAGAATGACAAACGCACCCGCGAGCAGCTTGCCGCCCGGACCGAGCAGCGCACCACCGATGGACAGTGCTGCCGCAGCCTTAGCCAGATCGCCCAACAGAACCAGTCCGGTCTTTGCGCCGCCCATCGTGCGATAGGCATTGGTCAGACCGGCATTGCCGCTGCCGTAGTCGCGGATATCCCGTCCGAGCGTCAGTTTACAGACAATGATCGCAAAACTCAGCGAGCCCAGCAGATAGGCACAAATCATGGTGACGATGGCGCAGCCTGCCGTGCCCAGTGTCTGTGTCAGTGATTGGATCATAACCACATTCCCCCACTTTTATTCCTTATCGCCGCGCTGGCGTACGATCATACGCACCGGCGTACCGGTCAGGTCAAATACCTCGCGGATCTGGTTTTCCAGATAGCGCTGATACGAGAAATGGAACAGGCGTGCATCGTTGCAGAAGCACACAAAAGTCGGCGGGCATACACCGGCCTGGGTCATGTAGTAAATCTTCAGGCGGCGACCCTTATCGGTGGGCGGCTGCACACGCGCGGTCGCCTCGGCCAAAATGGAGTTGAGCTGTCCGGTCGGGACACGCTTATGGTTCTGCTCGTAAACGTGGCAGATGGTCTCGTAGATCTTATCGACACGCTGGCCGGTCTTGGCAGAGATGAACAGCACCGGTGCGTACGGCATATAAGCCAGACCCTCGCGCACGCGCAGGGTATACTCCTTCATCGTGCCGCCGTCCTTCTCGACCAGATCCCACTTATTGACCACGATGATGCAGGCCTTGCCGGCGTTATGCGCCTCACCTGCGACCTTGGTATCCTGTTCGGTTACGCCCTCGGTAGCGTCGATCATAATGACGCATACGTCAGCGCGTTCCACTGCCATGAGCGAGCGCATGACCGAGAATTTCTCGATCTTTTCCTCGACCTTGGACTTACGGCGAATACCTGCGGTATCAATAAAGGTAAATTTACCGTACTGGTTGTCCAGCTTGGCGTCTACGCTGTCGCGAGTAGTACCGGCGACATTGGATACAATGACGCGCTCCTCACCGAGGACACGGTTGAGCAGACTGGATTTGCCGACGTTGGGCTTACCGATGAGTGCAACGCGAATGCGTCCCTCGTCCTCGTCATCCTCTTCCTCGGGCGGGAAATACTGGAATGCTTCGTCGAGCAGGTCGCCCGTGCCGTAGCCGTGCAGTGCAGAAATGCCGAAGGGCTCACCCAGGCCGAGGTTATAGAACTCGTAGAACTCGGGCTCGGGCTGGCCGGGCTTGTCGCACTTATTGACCGCCAGCACAACCGGCTTGCCGCTGCGCTGGAGCATGGCTGCAACGTCCATGTCCGAAGCGGTCACGCCCGTGCGCAGGTCGGTGATGAAAATGATGACATCCGCATGATGAATCGCGGTCTCTGCCTGAAAGCGCATGAACTTCAGGATCTCGTTATCGTTGGACGGCTCGATACCGCCGGTGTCGATGATCGAGAACACGCGGCCGCGCCACTCACATTCCGCATACAGACGGTCACGGGTGACACCCGGGGTGTCCTCAACAATGGACAGGCGCTTGCCGGCCAGTCGGTTGAACAGCTGGGACTTGCCCACGTTCGGGCGGCCGACGATCGCAACAGTTGGTTTGGACATGGCGTTTCGCCTCCTTTATCGCAATAGGGGGTTATTGTGCAAAAATTTGATCGACCAGTGCACCGCCGTCGATCTCAACGGTCTGTACCGGTACGCCGAGCGCCTCGGATGCCTGCGCAAGCGTTATGTCATCCAGGAAGACGTCGCCGCCGTCGCGCAGCATATTGGCCGAGATCAGCACCCGCTCGCCCAGATCCTTACCTTTGAGCTGTGCGACCAGATCCTGACCGGTAATCAGTCCGGCCACCGTGACACCATGGCCAAAGAAATCGTTCTGGATCGCGTATACAGGTACAGTTAAATTATCGCATACCCGGCGCGCTTCGTCAATGAGTGCGGTCATGGTCGGTGCAGCTGCCATACCGGTCGCGATACAGCACGGACGCGCACTCTGGCCTTCGTAGTCGGACAAGGCCAGTCGGAATTCCTCGGAGAACAGCGACAGCATACCGATACCGTTCTCAAACTGGGTAAAGTCCTCATAATAATCGGCATCGGGCAGCGGACGGCCAGCCTTGAGGTAAACCTCATCACCGCACCAGACCAAACGGGTGCCGTGCTTTTCCAGGCACTTTGCCGCGAACGATTCTACGATATCCAGCATCTCACAGGCACCCTCATAGGTCATGGGCTTCAGGGGGTACAGGCCGTCGCGGTGGTCGGTCATGCCGAAGGGAACGACCGAAATGGAATTGACCGCCGGATAGAGCGCTTCCAGATCAGCAAGCGAGCGGCGCAGCTCGTCACCGTCGTTTAAGCCTTCGCAGATGACCAGCTGGCAATTCATGGTGATGCCGCCCTCGGCAAACCGGGGCAGCAGTTTGAGCGCCTCGCCCGCCTTGGGATTTTGCAGCATCTTGACGCGCAGTTCGGGGTTTGTGGTCTGTACCGAGATATTGACCGGCGAAATGTGCATGCGCAGAATACGGTCTACATCGGCCTCGGACAGATTGGTCATAGAGATATAGTTGCCCAGCAGGAAAGACATGCGCGCGTCATCATCCTTGACGTACAGTGTCTCACGCATGCCCTTGGGCAGCTGGTCGATGAAGCAGAAAACGCACTTATTCGAGCAGCGCTTCATCTTATCCATCAGGTAGTGCTCGAAGTTGAGTCCGAGCGGCTCACCCTCCTGCTTTCGAACGGACACCGTGCGCGTCTGGCCGTTCTCATCCAGCAGCTCGAGCGTGAGGCGGGCATCATAGCCGTAAAATTTATAGTCCAGCACGTCGCGTACTGCTGCGCCGTCGATCATCAGCAGGGTCTCGCCTGCGAGGATGCCTGCGCGCTCCGCCGGGGAACCCGGATCGACCGATACGATCTTGGAAGCCATTTGCTTTTTCCTCCCTTTTGATTGGTCAGGCCGGTGCCGTTCCGGCTCTCTTGGCAAAAAAATAGAGAAAGCATTGCGCTTTCCCTACTTTTCTCTTTTTTTGCTTACGCTTCGGTCTTAACGACCTCACGGCCATTGTAGTAGCCGCAAGCCTTGCACATTCTGTGGGAGAGCTTGAACTCACCGCACTTCGGGCACTTGGTCATGCCCGGGAGCGAAAGCTTCCAGTGGGAGTTACGTCTCTTATCACGTCTTGCTTTAGACGTCTTTCTCTTAGGTACTGCCATGTGGTAACACCTCCTACTTTATGTTCTAAGTTTTTTGCAAACCAGTCCACGCCGTCGTTTCCGTTTCCGGAATACGGCCTGTCAGTCCTGCCGGCCCTCATTGCCTTCAAGCAGCTTGGCCAATACCGCCATACGCGGATCGACCTGCTTCGACCCACAAGAGCACACGGACTCGTTGAGATCACAGCCGCAGGAGGGACAAAGTCCTTTGCAGTCTTCCCTGCACAGATAGATCATGTCAACCTGCAGAATGAGCGCGGGGACGAGAACATCCTCGACCTCAAACTCGGTGCCCTCGACGATAAATACATCGTCTTCTTCCTCAGCGGACGGATTTCGTGAGAGGACCACGTCGACTTCGGCCGAGAGCGGGATTTCCAGAGGCTTTAAGCATCTGGCGCAGCAGGTATGATACGTTGTCTTGACTTCGCCGGTCAAGCGGAGCGCGTCCAGATGGCTGGTGACTTCGCCGGAAAAAACGACCGGGCTTTGAAAGGGCTTGGCGCCATAGAGCTCTTCCCCGGACAGGTCAATGGTGCCGGAGAACGGAAGCGTATCGCTATGTGCCAGTTTTCTCAAATCAATCTTCATGTCTACCTCACATGGTACATATAACAGTATACTATAATCATTTCCCGTTTGTCAACCGCAATATCACAAAAAAACATATTTTCTTTTGCCGCGCAATCGCTTATACTATTGATACGACGAGAGACTACGGCATACGACAGGAGGCGCTCTTTTGAGAGAATTTCACATTCAAAAAAACGACAGCGGTCAGCGGCTGAACAAATTTCTGGAGAAAGCGGTTCCCGCCCTGCCCGGCGGCTTGATGCACAAGTATGTGCGTCTCAAGCGCATCAAGGTCAACGGCAAGCGAACCGAGCCCGCGTACAAGCTGTGCGAGGGTGATCTCTTACAATTATACATCAATGATGAGTTTTTTGAAAGACCCAGTGAGCAGGCGGCTTATGAAAAAATCACCGCGCCGCGGGTGCATGTTTTGTATGAGGATGACAACATCCTGCTTGCGGACAAGCAGCCGGGCATGGTGGTACATGCCGACGAGCGCGGCGACACCGACACCCTGATCGCGCACATCCAGGCACATCTGGCGCAGTCCGGTCAATGGAATCCCAAGGATGAGGCATCCTTTGTCCCGGCACTGTGCAACCGCATCGACCGCAACACCGGCGGCATTGTCATTGCGGCCAAGAACGCCGAAGCGCTGCGCATTATGAACGACAAGATTAAAAATCACGAGCTGCAAAAGCGTTATCTGTGCGTGGTACACGGCTCCCCCAAGGTACGTTCGGGTAAGATCACCCATTTCCTGCGCCGGGACGAGGCCAAAAGGCAGGTCGAGGTATTCACCCGTCCGACACCGGGTGCAAAGACCGCGCAGACCATTTATAAGGTACTGGCCAGCCGCGGTGGCTTGTCGCTGGTTGAATGCACCCTGCTGACCGGCCGTACCCACCAGATCCGTGCGCAGATGGCGGCAATCGGTCATCCGCTGCTGGGTGACGGAAAATACGGTACCAATGCCAAAAACAAGCCCTATGGAGAGACCAGCCAGCTGCTCTACTCCTACAAGCTGACCTTCAATTTCCAGACCGACAGCGGCATTCTGTCCGATCTGGATGGCATGACCTTTACCGTTCACGACGTTCCTTTTGTCAAAAAATACTTCCCCGGTTTCCAGATCGGCGGATAATGAAAAAGACGCGGTTTGGACCGCGTCTTTTGTTTTATGCCGCAATGGTGCCGACCGGGAACGCCTTGCGGAATACAAAGCGAACCAGCGGGCCAGCGATGATGAGCTGGAACGGCAGCGCCATGATGAAGTTAAAGGGAATGTTGTGCAGCCACTGCATCAAGATGCCCGACCACATACCGGTATGGAAGCAGCCCTCACCTGCACCGTACAGCGACATAATGAGCACCATGGGAACCACCATGCAGGAAGAAATGGTGATGACCTTACGGCGTACGCTGCTGTCCGGACGAAGCAGGAAGCCGAATGCGACGCCCTTTGCCAGCTTGGAGACAAAGAACCAGTCACAGCAGAAGGCAAAAATGTAGGCGATGGGGAATCCCAGCCATGCCTGCTGGACAACTTCCAGCGACAGGCCGCCGTGCTGGAGTGCAACATTGTAAATACTCATCCACAGCACCATACAAAAGCACATGATGACCGAGTAGACCAGACTTTCCCGCTTGTTTTGAGGCATTGTTATATTTCTCCTTTTTCTATTAAAAAAATACAAGATCAGGCCGATGAACGCAGTACCGAGTAATACTGCCCTTCTTCGTGCAGGGATTATTATAACAAATTCAAAGTCCCGCTCGTAATTGTGAGTGTTTCCAAAATTTTCTCTCCACAGCTGCCCGCTTCCGGATAAAGTGCGCATGCAAACGATTTTTACCACTTGATGAGCGACAAAAAAGCCACGGCATCAGCCGTGGCTTTCCCTGTCTTTATGCTTCTTCCGAAGTAGTGCTTGTGCCCTTGAGCTTTGCAACGGTCTCATCGCGGAAGTCGGTGTAAACTTCGCCCGGTTCCATGGTCACGCCCTTGATCGCCGCCAGTTCGGAGACGGTCACGAATGCGAAACCGCGATCTGCCAGGGTATCCATCGCACGGCTGACACCATCTACGGTGCACTGACGCAGGTCGTGCATCAGTACGATATCGCCATCCTGTGCGTTGTCTACGATCTTCTGGTAAATAATGTCTGCATCACGATTCTTCCAGTCCAGCGTATCCAGGCTCCAGTTGATGATGGGCAGTCCGCTTTCCTTCATGCACTCCTTGACGTTATCGTCATAAGCACCGCCGACCGGACGCATCACCGTGGGCTTCTGTCCAACGTACGACTCGATCAGATCGGTGTTGGAGTCTACTTCCTCGTGTACAAACGAGCTGCTCTGTCCCTTGAGCGTCTTCATCGGGTGGTTCATGGTGTGGTTGCCAACCTCATGGCCTTCACCCAAGTAACGATCCATGTGAGTATGGAAGTCCTTGATGCGGTAGCCGCACATAAAGAAGGTTGCATGCGCGTTGTGCTCCTTGAGTGCGTCCAGCAGCTTGACCGTCAGACCGCTCGAACCGCCGGTCGGGCCATCGTCAAAGGTCAGCGCGATATACGCATCCGCCTGAGGAATATTGCCAAGGCTGGGCAGGCCGGAAGCCTGTGCCGCGATGGCATCCATCTGCATCTTGTGGCCATCCAGTACATAGCCGGTCAGTACTGCCATACCGTCAGCCGGTTCGCAGTAATTCTTGCCCAGTGCGCTTGCAAGATCACTCATCTTAACGTACGGGGTATCATCAATGGTCTTGACTGCCAGATCCAGACGGCTGCCGTCCTTGGTAACTGCACCGTCTGCATACTTCAGGCTACCGCTGGAAATCTCGGACAGCGACTCTGCCGGGAAGTACAGGCCGTCTTCTTCCTTCTTGACCTTGTCATTGCTCTCGAGCTGTACGGTATCGCCGTTCAACATGACAGAGCTCGAACCATCACGAACTGCGAGGCAGTCCTTGAGGTACTGCTGTACCGAATAGCCCAGCTTTTCCTGTGCCGTTGCCTTGAGTGCATCCATATCGCCCTCTGCTACGTCACCGATTGCGCAGATGACATAGCCGCCCTCGGCCGGAGGATAATAAGCGATCTGGCCGCCCAGTGCTTCGGTCACCGCACGTCCGGGAACGTAGAACGAGTTGCCATTGCGGGTGGGCTTTACCGGGAGCGTATGACTTTCGCCGTCTACGCCCTCGATGCTGTACGCATCCTGACCGAGTTCTACGGTCTTAGATCCCATCGTGATCTTGAAGGTCTCGTCTTCAAAGACCAGCGAACCGCCCAGACCTTCTACCAGCGGACGGATCGGCACCAGCATGTTGCCGCTCTCATCAATATACGGGGTAATTGCATTGCCCTTGCCGTCGTCCAGATTTACAACCTCGCCGTCTTTCAGTGCCGCGCTGTTATCAATCTGCAATACCAGCTGGTGACTGTCCGGCTTTGGTGCAAACGAGGGCAGACCGCCTGTCTTCAGTGCGCTGACTGCTGCCGGGATCATGGCAATCAACAGCACCACGACCATCAAGGCCGCACCTGTTTTCCATTTCATATACAGTGTCTCCTTCTATATAATCTATGTTGCTGTACGTATTCCATTATACCACAAGCTCAGCAAAAATCAGGTAACAGAACCGTTAAAAAATAGCCGAGTTTTCCCAAACATGTTACAGTACTCGCCAGTCAGGAATGACCTGAAAACCTGCACCAAGCAGATGCGGGCCGACATAAGTGCCGAGGGTGCAGTCAATTTGACCACGGATGACCTCAGTACCGTCCGGCAGGGTCGGCATGAGCTGATCACGCAACGCATCCCCTTCTTCCGGGATGCCGCCATCCACAACCGCTGCCAAAAAGTCCCCATCTTTGGGGCAGGACTCGCGGAACAGCGCCATGAGTTTATCCAGCGCAGCCTTGCGGCCACGGCCTTTTGCGACGTTGATGAGTTCACCGGTCGGTGCAAATGTGATAATAGGTTTAATTTGCAGCAAGGAACCCGCAACCGCTGTGATCTTTCCGATTCGTCCACCCTTCTGCAAGTATTCCAGGGTGTCAACGCAGAAAAAGACCTTGGTACCGGCAAGCATCTGGGGTACCGCCTGCAAAAGCTGTTCCCAAGTGCAGCCCTGTTCGATCATGCGGGCAGCCTGAATCAGGGTTAAGCCGATGCCCAGCGAACCGCTGACCGAGTCGAACGCGCGCACCTCAAGCGCTTCGCAGTCCTCACCCATCAGGCGAACCAAATTATAGGTACCGCTCAATCCCGCAGAAAGGTGGACGGCGAGCACCTTCTCATAGCCTGCTGCGATCATCTGGTCAAAAATCTGCTCGACCGACTGTCCGGCCGGCAGCGATGTCGTGGGGATCTCGTGCGGCAGCCGCTCGTAGACTTCATCTGCCGTAATGGTCTGCCCGTCCAGGTATTCACCGTCAGAAAACAGCAATCGCAGCGGCAGGACAAAGATATCATACTGTCGACACAGCTCGGCAGGGATATCTGCGCAGGAATCGGTCAAAAGTGCAATTTTTTGTGGATTCATCTCAATCTCCCATGTTTATGATCTTTTGTGCCGGTCATCGGCTTAAAAGTCTTCCTGTGTCATGCAGGTCACACCCTCGGGCACGATTTCGCCAGCCGGCTGACTGGTCGGATAGCCAAACATATCGTACCATTGCCCGCACATTTCACATTGCCAAGCCGTGCGGGATTCTTCGTTGGAACAATACAGTTCATTTCCGCAGGCGCAGGTTAAAATAAACAAGGTTTCGTCTCCTTTCGACATATTGATACGTTCTTGCTCTTATTGCACCATTTTATGCGTTCTTTCGCCCTTTGTCAAGCGATACACCCAATCCAATGTTTACAAATCGTTCATGGTCTGTCCATGATTCCGTGATATCTCCTTGGCAAGATGTTGGTATAATAAGACCATCGAAAGGAGAGAATTTCTCATGTATCGTTTGTATAGATTTTTTGCAGAGCGCGGTCAGGGTACCCGCTTCATTCACACACTTTCCGTTCTGCCCCAGAGTATCCTGGAGCGCATCGGACTCGTTTTTGTTCCCTCTGCTCACCACTGATACGGGACTGTGCGGTTTCTCCCCCTTCCGCACTTTTCCCATCTGATCATTTGCCGCCTGTTCTATACGGGCGGCTTTTTTGTTTGGAGACATTAAAAGAGGATCTGAACAGTAAACCATGCGGCAAGGCATAAAGCCAGAACGCCAATCGCACGATCCATTTTGCCACCGGTCTGAATGGGCAGCAGCGAGATTCGCTTGCGTGTCATCGGCCAGAGCAGCGGAATGCCACTCGGGTTGAGCATATCCAAAAACAAATGCGACAATTCACCCACGAACGCGCCAAAGATTGCCGCATGAATCATGGGGCTGTCCTCAAAAGACAGTGTTAATATTGCAGATAATATGATATAGATAATAGGAGTATGTAAAATACCGCGGTGCTTTAATAAATGGCTGGAAAAAAAACCAAATAACCCGGTTTTCTGCGTAACCTTACTTTTTCTGTGGTCAAGATCAGGAATCACACCGCCGATCAGGCCGGCTGCAGCAGCAATTCCAGCCTGTGCCAATGGCAAATCAGCCCACAATGCAAACGCTGTGCCAGCGCATACTCCTGCACACAAATGTGTTTTGCCTACCAAAATAAACCGTTCCTTTCTATGGTGTCTTGCGTCGGATTGGTTATAGTAAAAAAATAAGAGAAGCCCATTATGAGCTTCTCTTGTGGAGCTGTTGAACAGATTCGAACTGTCGACCTCTTCCTTACCAAGGAAGTGCTCTGCCTGCTGAGCTACAACAGCATATTCAGTTTGTCACCAAAGAAAGAATGGCGACCCGGATGGGGCTCGAACCCACGACCTCTAGCGTGACAGGCTAGCGCTCTAACCAACTGAGCTACCGGGCCATTTTGGCAGGGGCAGTAGGGATCGAACCCACGGCACGCGGTTTTGGAGACCGCTGCTCTACCAGCTGAGCTATACCCCTATGTTCGATGCGTTTACGTCATCGGTCTGGTTCAGATATTTATTTGGTGGGCCTTGCGGAGCTGGACGTT
>NZ_FUXW01000014.1 GCF_900167005.1 Butyricicoccus pullicaecorum DSM 23266 | reverse complement strand
GGACGGCACGCATCCGCCGTGCGGCGTTCGTACTTTCCCACCCTGTCGGCGGCACACAGTAACCCTGACGAGGAAGGAAGACGGGTTCCCAAAGGGACGAGAGCGCGCCTTAAAATACGCCGCAGGCGTGTGCGCTCGAGGTGAGCGGCGGTACGCGATTTTCGAGCGTACCGTAAAAAATATTCCGGTGGAATATTTTTTAGCGATGGAGGCAAACCGTAGGTTGTCCATCCTTTGGCCTTCGTTCCCCTTCCAAGGGGCCTTGCGGAATCAGAAAATACCCCGGTGGGGTATTTTCCCGTAAGGCTGTGGCCGACTTGCTCGGCCAAGCCATGAACGGAGAACGGGGTGCGGCGCAGCCGCAAAACTGAAAACCAATCCGCAGGTTGGTTTTCATGAGCGGCCTTTGGCCGCAGGGGAGTCTTGCCGCCTGCGGGCGGCGCTGGAAATTATTTTTGGTTGAAACCCGGGCCGAACCCCGGGTTTCAAAAGGGGATTTCGCCATCTGCGGATGGCGACTCAGGGCGCTGCCCTGAGAACCCGCAGCCTTTCGAGAAAGGCTGGCGAAAGCTTCAATTTTGTTCCGCTTTATTCGCTCAGGCGAAATACGTCAAGTTCCGGGGTATGATCGTACCACAGTCGATTCATAAACAAACCACACGCGGGCAGGGTCGGGCCTGCCTCCTCGCGGTCACAGGATTCCAGAATCCGGGCAACGTCCTCGGGTTCAAACTTTCCGCTGCCGACATAGAGCAGCGTTCCCGAGATGGCGCGCACCATATTATACAAGAATCCGTCACCGCACACACGAATGCGGATGAGGCCGTCGTTATTCTGGTCAACTTCGCACCAGAAAATGGTACGAACGGTCGATTTGACCGGAGTACCGACCGAGCGGACGGCGTTAAAGTCATGTTTTCCGACGAAAAACTGTGCGCCCTTCTGCATCCGTTCGGCATCGAGCGGATAGGAATAGCGATAGGCGCGGTCGGTCAAAAACGGGTCGCGCATTTTGGAAGGGTAGACGTAATAGGCGTATTCTTTTTTGGTGCAGTCGAACCGTGCGTCGAAGTCGTCCGGCACCTGCACCGCGCCATTGACCGCGATATCCTCGGGCAGCTGTGCGCCGAGTGCGAGGGGCAGGCGGTCGAGCGGAATGCGGCAGTCGGCTTTGAAGTTTGCGACGTATCTTCTCGCGTGGACACCTGCGTCGGTGCGTCCGACACCCGACAAATAGGTATCGCAGCCGAGCAATTTATTGATAGCGTTTGTGACGGTCTCCTGAATGGACGCGCCGTTTTTCTGCACCTGCCAGCCGTGGTACTGGGTACCGACGTAGGACAGGGAAAGTGCGATATTCATACGGTTCACCATCCGAAGCGTCCGAGGACGATGACGGCAGCGAATACGATGACCGACACCGTACCGGTGAGTGCGTCGACCGCGCCGAACTT
The DNA here is from genome assembly GCF_900167005.1 of Butyricicoccus pullicaecorum DSM 23266. Lineage (GTDB taxonomy): Bacteria > Bacillota > Clostridia > Oscillospirales > Butyricicoccaceae > Butyricicoccus > Butyricicoccus pullicaecorum. The sequence goes on along the minus strand of NZ_FUXW01000014.1, from coordinate 54,111 downwards.
CATCTGCTTCATGCGGGTACGACCCACGTCGCCGCGGTACAGGCGGCATTCCATCGCGATGGCCAGCTCGTCAGCACGGCGGAACGCCGAGATAAAGAGCGGGACAAGGATGGGCACCATAGCGCGGGCGCGCTGGACAAGGTTACCGGACTCGAAATCCGCACCGCGAGCCTTCTGCGCCGCGATGATCTTCTCGGTCTCCTCGATGAGGGTCGGGATAAAGCGCAGGGCAATGGACATCATCATCGCCAGCTCGTGCACGGGCAGGTGCACCTTCTTAAACGGCGACAGCAGCATTTCCAGACCGTCGGTCAGCTCGATGGGCGAGGTGGTATAGGTCAGCATGGACGTGCCGATGATGAGCAGCAGGATGCGCACGACCATCAAAATGGCCACGCGGATGCCCTGATCGGTGATATGCAGGATGCCAAAGCTCCAAAGTTCGGTGCCTGGGGTGTAGAACAGGTTTAAAAGTGCGGTAAAGGCCACGATAAACACGACCGGTTTGAGGCCGCGCACGACCATTTTCGGCTGGATGCCCGAAATTTTGATGACGGACAGGATATAGAGTGCCAAAAGGGCATAGGACACCGGGCCGGAAGCCAAAAACAGGGTCACAATCATGGCGATGACCAGAACGAGCTTCAGGCGCGGGTCGGTGCGGTGGACGACACTGGTTCCGGGAAAATACTGGCCGATGGTAATATCTCTGAGCATTTATTTTCCCTCCTTATACGCACGGATGGCGCGGACTGCGTCCTCAACGGTGTAGATGGACGGGTCGAGCTCGATGCCGCGGCGGTTCAGCTCCCGGATGACCTTGGTGATCTCGGGAATGTCCAGACCGGCGCGGGCGATCTCGTCGGCGTGGGCGAACACCTCGCGCGGTGTGCCGCACAGCATGACATGTGCGCGGTTCATGACCAGCAGACGGTCGGCCATGCGGGCAATATCCTCCATCGAGTGCGACACGATCAGAATGGTCGCGCCCGAACGCGCATGATAGTCCTGAATTTGTGCCAGAATCTCATCGCGTCCGGCCGGGTCAAGGCCTGCGGTCGGCTCGTCCAGAATGAGCACCTGCGGACGCATGGCGATCACGCCTGCAATCGCAACGCGGCGCTTCTGGCCGCCCGACAGGGCGAACGGTGAATGATTGGCAAGGGCAGGGTCGAGGCCGACAAAGTCCATGGCCTCGCGCACGCGCTTTTCCACCTCGGTCGCCGACAGGCCCATATTCTGCGGGCCGAAGGCGATATCCTTGGCGATGGTCTCCTCAAAGAGCTGGTACTCGGGGTACTGGAAGACCAGACCGACGGCAAAGCGGGTCTTGCGGTCGCACTTGCCCTTTGCGTCCCAGATCGAGTGACCGGACAGCAGGACTTCGCCCGAGGTGGGCTTTAAAAGACCGTTAAAGTGCTGGATGAGGGTGGACTTACCCGAGCCGGTATGTCCGATGACACCCAGAATCTCGCCCTTTTCCACCTGAATATTGACATGATCGAGCGCGGTGCGCTCAAAGGGAGTACCTGCGCCGTAAACCTGGGTCAGGTCTCTCGTTTCTAAAATGTAAGACATGGGTTTTTTCTCGCTCCTCAGTTGGCTGCGGTCGGGCGCAGATAGCCTTCGAGGATATCCGCGCACTCGTCTACGGTCAGCGCATCGATGGGCAGATCGGAACCGATCTGATTGTTGAGGTCAAAGAGTACCTCGATGGTCTGGGGCACGGTCAGGCTGGCCTCGCGCAGCGCGTCCACCTGAGTGAAGATCTCACGCGGGGTGCCCTGCATGAGCACCTTGCCGGCGTGCATGACGATCACGCGTCCGGCCTGGACGGCCTCGTCCATGTGGTGGGTGATGAGCACGACCGTGATGCCCAGACGGGAATTTAAGTCCCGGATGACCCGCATGACCTCCTTGCGGCCGGACGGGTCGAGCATGGCGGTGGGTTCGTCGAAGATGACGCAGCGCGGCATCATAGCGATGACACCGGCGATGGCGACACGCTGTTTCTGTCCGCCCGACAGCTTATGCGGTGCGTGGCGGCGGAATTCATACATGCCGACGGCCTTGAGTGCGTCATCGACCCGGCGGCGAATCTCGTCGGGCGGGATGCCGAGGTTTTCCAGCGCAAAGGCGACGTCTTCCTCCACGACGGTTGCAACGATCTGGTTGTCCGGGTTCTGGAAGACCATGGCGCAGGTCTTGCGGATATCGTACAGGCGGTTCGGGTCGCGGGTGTCCATGGAGTCGACGTAGACCGCGCCGCCGGTGGGCAGGCGGATGCCGTTAAAGTGGCTGGCCAGGGTGGATTTGCCCGAGCCGTTGTGTCCGAGCACGGCGACGAACTCGCCGCGGGCGATGGACAGGTCGACCCCATCGAGTGCGACCTTCTGGCCGCCCTCGGCGGTCTGGTAGACGTACCGAAGCGCCTCGGTTTTGATGATTTCAGACATAGAGGGGATTCCTCCTCGTTACAGTGAATTATCGCGCAGCGATGTAGCGCGCCGACGAGCCGCAGGGCAGGACAAGGCCGGTCGAGGTGACCGGCAGGCCGATCTCCTGCGCTTCCACCCGTCCGGGATGACGAGCGACCGCGGTCGTGCCCAGCAGGTAGGCCATGACCGACGGTGCAAGACCGGTCGAGTAGCTGGAAATGAGCACGAAGAGCGGATGGTCGGACAAGAGCTGCATGGTCAGTGCAACAAAGTCCGCGACGTCCTCCTCGATCTTCCAGGTCTCGCCACCCGGGCCGCGGCCATAGCTCGGCGGGTCCATAATGATGGCATCATACTTGCGTCCGCGTCGGATTTCGCGCTGGACGAACTTTTTGCAGTCGTCCACAATCCAGCGGATCGGACGACCCTCCAGACCGGACGAGGCCGCGTTCTCACGCGCCCACTGGGTCATGCCCTTGGACGCGTCGACGTGGCAGACCGACGCGCCCGCAGCGGCTGCCGCAAGGGTGGCACCGCCGGTGTAGGCGAAGATGTTCAGAACATTGACCGGACGACCTGCGCCGCGGACCTGTTCCATAATAAAATTCCAGTTGACCGCCTGCTCGGGGAACAGGCCGGTGTGCTTGAACGCCATGGGCTTGAGCTGGAAGGTCAGCTCCTTATACGAGATCGCCCACTGCTCGGGCAGGCGGCGAATCTCCCACTTACCGCCGCCCGAAGACGAGCGATGATAGACCGCGTTTGCGCGGTTCCAGAACCGGTCTTCCTCGGTGCGCGGCCAGATGGCCTGGGGGTCGGGACGCTGCAAGAGTTTGTCACCCCAGCGCTCGAGCTTTTCCCCGCCGCCGCAGTCCAGTACCTCGTAGTCCGTCCACTCGTTTGCAATCCACATAGATTTATGAAACCTCCGTCGGTATTCTGTCTTTTTTCGCCGAACTTTGCGCGGCGTTATCCATCGTTTTGATACAAATACAACTCATTACATTGTAACACCATTCTCTTTTCCGCGCAATTCCAACCCAAGACAAAAAGCACGTCCGGGACAGCACTGTTTTCGGGCAAAAAAACCAGTGCTCCCCGCGTAAAATGCTGGTTTTCCGCGATTACTGGTTGCAAGATCGCACAAATCCTCGTATAATGTAGAAAAAACGACGTGCGCCACGCGCACCATCACGAGGAAAATACGCATGAAAAAATACCGCAAAGTGCGCTTTGTCAGTTTCCGCCCGCGCGGGCGGGGATTTATGGGCGCACGCTACACCGGTCGGAGACGCTCCGGCGGCGTGTTCCGGCTGTGGCGCTTCCGCTGGCTGACTCTATTGGGTCTTGTGCTCTCTGGTCTGGCCATCGGTCTGTGCAGTCTGCGTCTGGCGCCCGGCTCCTACGGCGCGGACATGTTCCAGAGCTACTTTGACCATCCCGCCATCCTTTGGCTCAATCTCACCCCGCCCGTCCTGCTCATCCTGTTTTTATGGTTCGTGCTCGGACGGGCATGGCTATCGGTCGCGCTCGGTGGCGGTGTCATCACCGTGCTGTCGGTCGCCGACCACTTCAAAATTATATTCCGCGACGACCCGCTGACCGCTGCCGACTTAGGGCTTGCCGCCGAGGGTCTGAACATGGCAAACAACTATATTTCGGCCATCGGCGCTGAGGTCTTTTTGGCCGTCGGCGCATTTGCCCTGTCCGTGCTCATTCTGGCCGTCATCTGCCGCGCCAATCCGGCACGCACCTGGAAAGGCCGCACGGCAGGCGGTCTGATTACGCTCGGCCTGCTCGTCGGCATGGTCTGGCTGTTCTGCACCGGCGGCCCGATGACCAAGACCGCCTGGAACCAGTGGACGCAGAACGAGGACAATATCAACCAGTGGTCGGCCACCCAGGTCTATCTGTCCAAGGGCTTTGTCTATCCCTTCCTGCACAGTCTGCCCGACGCGGTCGAGGGCAAGCCCGAGGGCTACAAGGATGCCGATGCACAGGCTGTGCTCGAGGCGCACCCCGATGCCGACATTCCGGAGAACCAGAAGGTCAATGTCGTGTCCATCATGCTTGAGGGCTTCAACGACCTGACCCAGTTTGCCGATATCGAGCTGCGCGAAGACAAAAAGAGTCCGTACAAGCCGTGGAACGATCTGGAAAAGATCAGCTACTCGGGCAGACTCATCACCAACATCTTTGCCGCCGGCACGGTGGACACCGAGCGCGGTCACGTCACCGGCATGACCGACTTCGGCAACCTGCGCCACGATATCTGGTCATACGCCCGCTACTTTGGCGATCAGGGCTACATCACCGACGGCAGCCATCCGTCCAACGACTGGTTCTACAACCGCAAAAACATCAACCGCTATCTGGGATTTGACAACTACTACTTTTTGGAAAACCACTATGCCGACATCACCGACGGCGAAATCGCCAAGGACGATGTGCTCATGCCCGAGATCTACGACCTGCTCCTCGAGGACATGGAGCAGGGAAAACCGGTGTTCTCCTTTAACGTCACCTACCAGAACCACGGCCCCTATCCGATCGGCTGGCTGCGCTACGGCGAGTTCGTGCCCAAGGGCGTATACTCGGACGATTCCTATTACATCTTAAATAACTATCTGGGCGGCATCGAAAAAACCGGTCAGCAGCTGGTTAAGCTCAAAAAGAAGCTGGAAAAGCTGGACGAGCCGGTGGTGCTGATGGTCTACGGCGACCATAACCCGTGGCTGGGTGACGGAAACAGTGTATATGAGGAACTCGGCGTCAACTTCGACCTCGACACCAAGGAAGGTTTTGAAAACTACTACGGCACGCGCTACCTCATCTGGGCAAACGATGCGGCAAAGGAAGTCCTGGGCTTTGACTTTGTCGGCGAAGGCCCCGACCTCAGCCCTGCTTTCCTCATGGCGCATTTCTTCGATCTGTGCGGCTGGGAAGGCCCGGCGCTCACCCAGGTCACCAAACCGCTGCTAGACAGCGGTCTGACCGTGGCCAGCAGTCACGGCGTGTACCTGTACAACAACCGCATGTCCGACACCCTGCCCGAGTCGCTGACTGATGAATGGCAGGATTACGTGAATCTGAGCTATTATCTGAGAAACCGCGTCAAATTCAACAACTGACCAAGACAAGGAGTATCTATGAACGAATTTCTTCCCATCTCACGGGCGGATATGGAAGCCCGCGGGTGGTATTACTGTGATTTTCTGCTGGTGACCGGTGACGCATACATTGACCATCCGTCCTTCGGCACGGCCATCATCTCGCGCGTGCTGGAAGACGCCGGTTTCCGCGTCGCCATCCTGTCCCAGCCCGACTTCCGCGACGAGCACGACTTCATCGAAATGGGTCGTCCGCGCTACGCCGTGCTCATCAACGCCGGCAACATCGACTCGATGGTCGCGCATTACACCGCAGCCAAAAAGCGCCGTCACGACGACGCTTACACCCCGGGCGGCGTGGGCGGCAAGCGTCCCGACCGCGCCGTGACCGTCTATTCCATGCTCGCGCGCCGCGCGTTCCCCGATACACCCATCTACATCGGCGGTCTGGAAGCCAGCCTGCGCCGCTTCGCGCACTATGACTACTGGAGCGATCAGGTTATGCCCTCGGTGCTGTCCTCCTCGGGCGCGGACGCGCTCATGTACGGCATGAGCGAGCGCTCGGTCGTCGAGCTGGCCAAGAACCTCAAGGCCGGTAAGCACGGCATTGACGCGGTGCGCGACATCCGCGGCATGGCGTACTTCGCCCCCGATGCGTCCGATGTGCCCTTCCCGGCGGTCGAGTGCCCGTCCTACGAGCAGGTGTGCGAGAGTAAGGAAGATTACGCACGATCGGTCAAGATTCAGTACGATCAGGCCGACCACGTGCGCGGTAAGGCCATCACCCAGGCGCACGGCAAGCGCGTTCTCATTCAAAACCCGCCGTCCAAGCCCCTCACCACCGAGGAGATGGACAAGGTCTATGCGCTGCCCTTCGCCCGCACCTATCACCCGTCTTATGACGCGGTCGGCGGTGTGCCTGCCATTCAGGAAGTGCAGTTCTCCATCATCCACAACCGCGGCTGCTTCGGCGCGTGCAACTTCTGCGCGCTGGCCTTCCATCAGGGACGCTATATCTCGGCGCGCTCGCATGACTCGGTCGTCCGCGAGGCCGAGCAGATCGCCCAGCACCCCGACTTCAAGGGCTATATCCACGACGTCGGCGGCCCGACGGCGAACTTCCGCTTCCCGTCCTGCCACCATCAGGAAAAACACGGTCTGTGCATGAATAAGCGCTGCCTGTTCCCCAAGGCGTGCGACAACCTCGAAGCCGATCACCGCGATTACCTCACCCTGCTGCGCAAACTGCGTCAGGTGCCCGGCGTCAAGAAGGTCTTTGTGCGCTCCGGCCTGCGCTACGATTATATGATGGCCGACGACAATGACGAGTTCTTCCTCGAACTGGTCAAGCACCATATCTCCGGTCAGCTCAAGGTCGCACCCGAGCACATGAGTGATAACGCTCTGTATTATATGGGTAAACCTTCATTCTCTGTATATGAGAAGTTCCGCGAGCGCTACGCCCGTATCAATGAAAAGCTGGGCAAAAAACAGTATCTCGTGCCCTATCTCATGTCCTCCCACCCCGGTGCAACGCTGGACGATGCCATCCAGATGGCTTGTTATCTGAATAAGGTCGGCTATATGCCTCAGCAGGTGCAGGATTTCTACCCCACCCCCGGCACGCTCTCGACCGCGATGTACTACACCGAGATCGACCCTAGAACTATGAAGCCGGTCTATGTCGCCAAGACCCCCGAGGAAAAGGCCATGCAGCGCGCACTTTTGCAGTGGCGTAAGCCGGAAAAACGCCCGCTCATCGTCGCAGCACTGCGAAAAGCCGGTCGCGAGGATTTGGTAGGCTTTGGTAAGGAATGCTTGATTCGTCCTAAGCCGGGCGAACATTGGGAGAAACCGAGCGCAAAACAGGGTCAGAAGAAGAACGGTAAAGGTGAACATCGCGGAAAGCAAGCGAATCGTCCCACTCGTCCGCCCAAACACGGCGGAAAGCCCACAAACCCGCTCGCCGGCATCGGCCCGAAAAAGGGTAAGAAACGCAAAGGCTAATTCACCACCGCACCCAAAAATGAAGCTTTCGCCAGCCTTTCTCGAAAGGCTGCGGGTTCTCAGGGCAGAGCCCTGAGTCGCGTCCCGCAGGACGCGAAACCCCCTTTTTGATTTTCCCGATCCCCCGCGAGGGAAAATCAACTAAAAAATAATGAAAAAGCGCATCCCGCAGGATGCGCAATACCCGGCGCGCAAAGCGCGCTCATAAGACCCGACCCGCTGGATCGGGTCTTTTTTTTGCGGCTTGCGCCGCTGTCCGGATCGTCGCTGGCGCTCTTCCCGGAAAACCTCCGCCGCGTCTCAAAAAAACAATCTGAGCTAACTCCCGGACAAAACGAAAAAGACCACTCTTTTCAGAGTGGTCTTTGATTTGGAGCGGATGACGAGGCTCGAACTCGCTACCTCCACCTTGGCAAGGTGGCGCTCTACCAGATGAGCTACATCCGCATTTCTCTGTGTTGTTCGCTCGGAACGATGTTTATTATATCAGCGTTTCCGGGGAATGTCAACATAAATTTTCAAGTTTTTTAAAAAATATTTTTGGGGTGGGGAAGGGGGTGATTGGAGAGATAAAAAAGAAACCAATCCGGTGGGTTGGTTTCTATGAGCGCACTTTGTGCGCAAAGGAATTTCGCTCGCTGCGGCGAGCGATTAAAACGAGAGTTTATTGATTCCCGGGGCGGACACCGGGAATCAAAGGGGATTCCGCCGTCTGCGGACGGCGGCCAGCCTGCGCGGCTGGACCGCGCCGGGCCTCAGGCCCGGACCCGTTTTCGCCTGCGGGCGGGAGTATACACGGTGGTTTAACCCTTCTGCAAGATTTCTTTAAGTCGTTCCAAGGTCATTCCGGTCATAAGCTGACCATCCACGCGGACGTTCGGCGCCGTGCGGCATGCGCGCTGGCAGCCGACCGTCTGATACATCCACTTTCCGCCCAAAAACGTCTTTCCGGGTTTTGCGCCCAGTTCATCTTCCAGATATCGATGGATGCTTTTGCCCTCCCGGCTGCAATTCACGCCCTGGCACACGGTTAGGGTATGGCTTGCACCCGACAACTTCAAATCCGAGATACGTTTTGCCACGGCCTGCAAGTAGGTGGGTTTGACACCCAGCACTGCGCCGATCTCCTGTTGTGCGGCAGCGTCCAGCATACCGCCGCAGGCCTGCTGTGCTTCGCGCAGGCAGCTCAAAAGTGCGGACTGGTCGCTCGGTGCGCCTTGGTTTTTATAGTACAGTGCGATTTCCTGTAAAGTTTCCTTCATCGTACAACCTCCAAAGTTGTGGTTCCAAGATCACGCCCCACTGCGGCTGGCTGTCCATCTGTGCGGTTGCGCGGATGCACGCGCACACGAAGTTCGCCGCGCAGCTGGCTGCGTCTCTGAGCAAATCCCCGCGCAGAAGGGAACCGGTGAGCACGGCGGCGAACAGATCGCCCGTGCCCGGATAGTATGCCCCAATTTTGGGATTGGTCACGGTCTGGACGGTATCGTCCTGACCGCACAGGGTGAAAACCGTCGTCTCGTCTCCAAGTCCGGTCAGTACCGTGCGCGTCTCGTACCGCTCACACAATCTATGCACCCAGTCCTCGGCCTCGGTCATGCTCTCCGGGGTTGTATCCGCCGGCAAGTCCAGCAAGACGGCCGCCTCGGTGACGTTCGGGGTGATATAGTCGGCCATGTGGCACAGCTGCCGCAGGCTATCGACCAGTTCCGGGGTGCAGATCTTATATAATTTGCCGTTGTCGCCCATGACCGGGTCGACCAGCAGGATACCATTCGGCTGTTTGCATGCCGCGGCACGCCGCACGCACTCCACCTGTGCCGGTGCGCTCAGAAAGCCGCTCAGTACCGCGTCAAAGCGCAGTCCCAGCGCCTCGTACTGTCCGAGTGCGCCCGAAAGCCAGTCGGTCAAGTCCTGTGTCACAAAGCCGGGAATGCCCGCGTGCGAGGAGTAGACCGCGGTCGGCAGGGGAATGCACTGGTGACCCATTGCGGTCAGCGCGCTCATCGCCTGCGTCAGTCCCGCCCGTCCGACGGCCGACAGGTCATGCAGGGCAAGTGCCTTTTTTTGTTCCATTTTATCCCTTCTTTTCCGGGTATTTGCTTTCTTTCCAGCATACGATTTTTTAGAAGCTGCGTCAAGCCCCTTGCGAAATTCCGGGCAAAATGTTAGGATGAAAGAGAGCTTTCCCGCGCAGCCCGCACCCGGCTGTGCCGGGTAATTTGTTTTCATGGGCCGTTCGAGGTTTCATCTTTTCGGGCGGTCTGCACGACCCTGGCATCTTAGGAGGTACTATGAAACGATCTTTCCGTTTGCTCGCACTCGTTCTCGCGTGCGTGCTCACCCTTGTGACCCCGGCGTTCGCTGCCGGTACGCCCTCGGCTTCCGAGGAAATGCGCGGCGTTTGGGTGTCATCGGTTTACAATCTGGACTACCCCTCGTCTCCCACCACCGACCCTGACAAGCTCAAGGCAGAAGCCGACGAGATTTTGGACAACTGCGTCAAGTGGGGACTCAACGCGGTCTTTTTACAGGTCAGACCGTCGGGCGATGCGCTCTACAAGTCCGATCTGTTCCCGTGGAGCAAATACCTGACCGGTTCGGTCGGCACCGCTCCGCAGGACGGTTTCGATCCGCTCGAATACTGGGTCGAGGCGGCCCACAAGCGCGGTCTGGAGCTGCACGCGTGGATTAACCCCTACCGCATTACCCGCAGCAAGGATACCGAGTGGAATTCTCTGCCCAGCACCCACCCGGCCAAGATGAACCCCGACTGGGTGGTCAAGTACTCGGACGGCAACTACTATTTTAACCCCGGTATCCCCGAAGTACGCGACCTTGTGACCCGTGGCGCGGTCGAAATCGTGCAGAACTACGACGTAGACGGTCTGCACATGGACGACTATTTCTACCCGGGCACCGATTTTAACGACGCTGCCACCTATCAGAAGTACGGCAGCAGCTTCTCGAACATCGCGGACTTCCGCCGCGACAGCGTCAACCAGCTGGTTGCCCAGCTGGACACCGCCGTCCACAACATCGACCCGGACATCCAGTTCGGCATCAGTCCGTCGGGCATCTGGGCCAACAAGTCCACCGACCCTCGCGGCTCCAACACAAACGGCAGCGAGCACTATGTCTCGAGCTACGCCGACAGTCTGTACTGGATTGAAAACGGTCTGGTCGACTATATCATCCCCCAGATTTACTGGGAGATCGGTCACAAGCTGGCCGACTTTGTCACCCTGGCTGACTGGTGGAACGATGCCGTTGCAGGCTCTGACGTGCATCTGTACATCGGTATGGGCGCGTACCGCTGCGCAGACAATCCGACCGGCGTCTGGACGACCACCGACCCGCTGTTCGACAGTCTGGCATACCTGGAAAACAAGGACAACGTCGGCGGCTGCGTCTTTTTCCGCTACGGCTCCATCCCGGCAGTTTCCGGCATGGCCGACCGTCTGACCAGCTGGTACAGCACGGTGCACAACGAGAACACCGCGCCCAATCCGTCCAACCCGGGCGGCAGCAGCTCGAGTTCGCTTAACGCTGGGGACTTCGGCAGCATCCTGTCCCAGTTCCTGCTCTCTATGATTCAGTAAGAAGGTTTTTTTGCATCATGCAGCTCATTTTTGACAAGGATTACGAACTGACATACAGCCACATTGACTGGCGCGGTACCGCGCGTCCGTCGGCATATTTCGACTTCATGCAAGACGCAGCCACCGTACACGCACGCAGCTGTCACCTCGACCGCGACGATATCGGCGCACTGTGGGTGCTCTCGCGCATGCACGCCGAGTTCACTCGCCCGCTCGCACCATACGACACCCTGCGCGTCACCACCTGGTGCGCAGGCATCAAGGGTCCAAGCTGGCTGCGCGCGTTCGAGTTCTCGGTCGACGGTCAGCCCGCCGGCCGGGCGATGTCCAGCTGGGTCATTCTGGACGCAGAAACCCACCGCATCCGCCGTCCGACCACCGTCCCGCAGGCCGCCGACTACGCCTGCGAGGCGCGTGAGACGCTGCCCATGCCGGGCAAGCTGGACGTGTCCGGTCTGTCCCTGCACCACACCCACCCCATCCTGTATTCCGATCTGGACGTGAATGGTCACCTGAACAACGTCCGCATTGCGGCGCTGGTGTCCGACGCACTCGACCTCAGCGAACACGACTTTGTGCGCTCGCTCCAGATTAACTACACCGCCGAAACCCCTGCCGGTCTGACCCTGTCCCTGTACGCCGAGCGCACAGACGACACCTTCCGCGTGCGCGGTGAGGCCGACGGTCAGACCCGCTTCGAAGCCGCAGGCACGTTCGGACGACTGTAAAAAAACAACTTTCAGCCCGGTCAGACCCGACCGGTCGATGCGGAAAGGAGGCTTCTCTCTATGGCATTTCCCGACGAGATCACCCAGACCATTCGAGGCGTTTGCCGTCCCCTCGCCATCATCCTGTATGGCGAAAAGCGCACCCTGTCCACCGACAAGCTCAAGGCGGCCAGCGTGTGCATCATCGTGCCCAACGATACCGACAAACACGCCTTGCAGCATACGCTCTATCTGGCCATCGTTGCGGACGTTCCGGTCAATCTGACCCTGTACACCGTACAGGAATGGGACGCGCTCACCGAGGACGAGACCAGCTATGCTGCCTGGATCCGACGGAAAGGGCGGGTGCTGTATGAGCAGGGCGCGTAAAGGCGGACGGGACAGTCTGTACTACTACAAATGGCTGGACAAGGCACTGCTCGACCTGCAAGCCGCACGCATCCTGATGACCTGGAACGGCGATACCTGCAACATCGCCTTCCACTGTCAGCAGGCCATTGAGAAGGCGCTCAAGGGGTACTTACTGTTCAAGACCGGAAGGCATTTCGACGGTCATAACCTCACCTATCTGTGCCGTCAGGCCGTCCAGCAGGACGAAATGTTCACCGAATGGCTGGACGAGAGCGCGGCGCTCAATAACCTGTACATTGAAACGCGCTATCCGACCGACTTACCGGTCGCGATTGATGAGCATGCTTGCAGACAGTATTTTGCGATGGCGGAGAATATGTTCGCGGCGATTCGACAGGAATTGTATGATGAGGGAAGACCGCATAAGATTAAGAAATAAGGACGCACCCATCCCGCCCGCAGGCGAGAACGGGATTCTCAAGGGACGAGTCCCTTGAGCCCGTCCAGGTGGAACCTGGTCGAGCCCGCAGGCTCGAAACACCCTTTTGATTCCCGGTGTCCGACCCGGGAATCAATCAAACCAAACAAAAAGGAAAGACCAACCGGATGGTTGGTCTTTTCCATGAGCGCACTTTGTGCGCGAAGAGTATTTCGCTCGCTGCGGCGAGCGATTATTTTTTTATTTTAGTTGATTTTCGCAAGAGCGAAAATCAAAAAAGGGGATTCCGCGCTCTGCGGAGCGCGTCTCAGGGCTCTGCCCTGAGAACCCGCAAGCCTTTCGAGAAAGGCTTGAGCGAAAGCTTCAATTAGGGGTGCGGTGCTTTCTCTTAATAACCCAGCTCCTCGCCGACAACCACAATTTCATAATGACTCATTCCCGTCGGGGGAGCCATCACAACAGTCATCGCACGGCAGATACGCTCGGGGCTGCGGCAATCATGGCACTTACCATCGACCGCGCACGGCGTTCTCTTATTGAGTCTCTTTGCATTGAGTGGTGCGGCGATCTCTCTTGCGCGGCGCATTGCGCTGGTGAGGTCAGGTGCCAGTTTATTGATACCGCACACGACGTAGCACGCATCAAAACCGTGTACCGATGCTGCGATGCGGTTGCACGCGCCGTCGATGTTAACGGTCTCACCGGTTGCGGACAGGGCATTCGCAGAGGTCAGGAACACGTCTCCCTTCGGCAGCTGGTCGCCGCCCTTCCAGTGCCAATGCACGTCGGCCTGGTCTTTGAGCTGTTCGTACACGCCCAGGCCGTCCAGGGTCATAGAACCGCCGAAGCCGATCTTCTTGCCCTTGCACTGGCTGACAATGTAGTCGGCTGCCTGTGCTGCCGTCGCGCAGAACGTCCAGGTAAAGCCGTTGCGCTCAAAGGCATGCATAGCAGCGTCGAGCTGCAAGCGGTCAAGCAGCTGAATGAGGTCTTCGGGACGCTCGACGATGTGGTCTGCGCCAGCTTCCAGAAGGGATGCACGGTCGCGGAAGCCCCACAGGGCGCCGATTGCGGTCACGCCTGCCTTCTTAGCCGTCTGCATGTCGACGTCGCTGTCACCGATGTACAGAATCTCGTCCGGCTGCACGCCCAGCACGCTCATAACCTCCTGCGTAGAAGTCGGATCGGGCTTGCGCGGTACGCCCGGACGCTCGCCGAAGGTCAGCGCCATATCGCCCGGGAAGTAATGGTTGACCAGACGGCAGGCTGCTGCGTGGTACTTATTGGACAGCACGGCCATGCGCACGCCGCGGCGGCGGAATGCCTCGATGACCACCGGCATGCCCTGATAGGGATGGGTGCGCTCAACCAGATGCTCGTCGTATGCGCTCTGGAACTCTGCAAGGCATGCGTCGACCATTGCCTTGCCTGCATTCCCCGGCAGGCTGCGCTCGATCAGCTTGCGCACGCCATTGCCCACGCGGCTGCATACGTCCTCCTCGGTCAAAAGCGGGAATCCGTGATGCCGCAGGGCGGTATTGACTGCGCTCGTCAGGTCACCCAGGGTGTCCAGCAGCGTACCGTCCAGATCAAAAATCACTGCTTTGATACTCATATTCTTCTCCTTATTATTCGTGGCAAAAGCGCACAGACGGATGTGGCCGCCTGTGCGCCTGATTTCCGGCAGATATGCGGGGTAGTTTCCAGTCAGGACTCGAACCGCGTCAAAAACGCGTTCGCCTTGCGCAGCAGCGCCAGCTGCTCACGCACGTCCGTCCAGTATTTGCGTGCGCCGTAGTCCATGTCCGGCGTGACCGCCTGTACCTCGACCTCGTCCAGCGGGGTGCTGTCAAAGACAGCCGGTACCGGATGATAACGGCGGTTGACCTCGGTCACGTGGTGCAGGAAGGCTGCGACATCGCGGTTGATGCCCTCCTTGCGCACACGCCACGACCAGTTGCCGCCGACCGTCGACGGAATGTTCATGCGTGCGTCCGCGCCCAGATTCAAAAGGTCCTGCATGGTGGTCATGGCGATGGATGCGGGCGAGGCAAAGAGCGTACGGATGGCCGACCACGCCATCGGCTCGCGCTCGTCCCAGCGGATGTATGCCTTGGCAAAGTCCGCGTCCTCGGGCTCGCAGATGTCCAGAATCTGTTCGCAGATGGACTGCGAGTCGTGGGTCGAGGTGTAAACGATCGAGTTTACCGGGTAGTTATGCGGCATGTGGTCGTTGTCGTCAAAGCGATTGAACGCGAAGATCATCACGCGCATGCCCGGGAAACCGGTGCTGCGCAGCAGGGCACGCACCTTATCGGTCATCACGCCCAGATCTTCCGCGATAATGGGCAGCTCAGGGACTGCGGCATCCAGTGCGCGGAACAGCTTCATGCCCGGGCCCTTGCGCCATACGCCGTTGATCGCGGTCTCTTCGTCCGCGTCAACCTCCCAGAACGACTCGAAGCCGCGGAAATGGTCGATACGGATGACGTCGAACAGGTCTGCGTTCTGCTTGAGTCTCCAAATCCACCATGCGTAGCCGGTCTTCTCGTGTGCCTTCCAGTCATAAACCGGATTGCCCCACAGCTGACCGGTCGCGGAATAGTAATCGGGCGGTACGCCTGCGACCTTCTTGGGCTTAAAATCAGCGTCCACCTTGAACAGCTCGGGGTGCTGCCAGACGTCGGACGAGTCGGGCGAGACGTAGATCGGGATATCACCGATGATGCGCACGCCTGCGCGGGCGGCATAGGCTCGCAGCGTCGCCCACTGGGCAAAGAACACCGCCTGAAGGAACACGCGGAAGTCGATCTCGTCCTTGAGTTCCTCGCGGACGGCTTCCAGCGCCTCGGGCTCACGGTGCAGGATGTCGGCATCCGGCCATTCCCACAGCGGTGCACCCTCGTACTTCTCTTCCTTGAGCGCCATAAACAGCGTGTAATCCTCAATCCAATCGGCTGCGCTCTCGCGGAATGCCTGCACGGCTTCCATGACGCGCGGCATCTTCTGTGCACGGGCATAAGCCAGTCGCAGAAGCGGATAGCGTGCGGCGATCAGCGGGACAAAGTCCACCTTGTCGGGGTTCCAGTCCTCGTCGGCTGCCTCGATCTCCTCTTCGGTCAGCATGCCGTCTGTCACCAGCTTGTCGAGGTCGATCATCAGCGGATTGCCTGCCGCTGCCGAGTAACACTGATAGGGCGAATCACCAAATCCGGTATGCCCAAGCGGCAGAACCTGCCAATAACGCTGGCCTGCATCGCGGAGAAAGTCAACGAAATCGAACGCCGCCTGCCCAAGCGTGCCGATACCATGCGGGGAAGGCAGCGAGGTGATGTGCATGAGCACACCGCTCGAACGGTCAAATGACATTGAAATTTCCATCCTTACCTTGTGAAATGGGACAATACTGGTATTATTATAGCGTTTACCCAGAAATCTGTCAATTTTACCTTGCCAAGAAATGCGCCGGTAAGATATAATAAATGGCAGAAAAAACTTCGATTTGGAGGAATGCAACGCATGAGAATGCGCAAAAAAAAGAACCTTGACGTGCGCTTTGAACGATGCGCTTCGGTCATGGTATCCGACCCCCGTGCAGTACGCGGCAAGTGGCGCGAAAAGTTCGGCAACGACAACCCCATCCGTCTGGAAATCGGCTGTGGTAAGGGTCGATTCATTCTGGAGACCGCCCGCCGCAACCCCGACATCAACTTTGTTGCCATCGAGAAGGAAGAGGGTGCGCTCATCATGGCCACCGAGAAGGCCATCGCAGAGGAGCTGCCCAACCTGCGCTTCCTGTCCTTCGACGCGGCAGCGCTGAATGAGATCTTTGCCCCCGGTGAAGTCTCGCTCATTTACCTGAACTTCTCCGACCCCTGGCCGCCCAACCGTCAGCGCAAGCGCCGTCTGACCTGGCGTGCGTTCCTGGCAGTCTACGACGAGATTCTGGAAGAGGAAGGCGCGATCTTCTTCAAGACCGATAACCAGAGACTGTTCGAGTGGTCGCTCGGTGAGCTGTGCCAGAATGGCTGGCTGCTGCAAAACATCTCGCTCGACCTGCATAAGTCGGATTATGATAATATTATGACTGAGTACGAGGAAAAATTCTCGGCTCAGGGTTATCGGATTTACCGCGTCGAGGCCAGAAAGCGCATCGAAAAGAATTTGTTAAAGTAAGCACCGCACCCCTAATTGAAAGTTTCGCCAGCCTTTTCAAAGGCTGCGGGTTCTCAGGGCAGAGCCCTGAGCCGTGGCCCGCAGGCCACGGAATCCCCTCTTGAAACCCGGTGTCCGCCCCGGGTTTCAATCAAAACAAACAAAAAGGAAAGACCAACCGGCTGGTTGGTCTTTCCAGAGAATTGCGTGCTCTGCGGAGCACGCTTTTATTTTTTATTTTAGTTGATTTTCCCTCGCGGGAGATCGGGAAAATCAAAGGGAATTCCGCGCTCTGCGGAGCGCGTCTCAGGGCGCTGCCCTGAGAACCCGCAAGCCTTTCGAGAAAGGCTTGAGCGAAAGCTTCATTTCGCCCACGGGGCGGGATTCCGTTTATCGGGGCAAAAAAAAGAGGACGCTTTACACGTCCTCTTTCTATTTCACGCTCTGAAACTTAGAGTGCAGCCTTTGCCTTCTCGACCAGTGCGCAGAATGCAGCGCTGTCGTTTACAGCCAGCTCGGACAGCATCTTGCGGTTGATCTCGATGCCAGCCTTCTTCAGACCGTTCATGAAACGGCTGTAGTTGATGTCGCAAGCCTTGCAAGCTGCGGAAATACGGGTGATCCACAGACGGCGGAAGTCACGCTTCTTGTGCTTACGGCCAATGTAAGCGTACTTCAGCGACTTCATAACCGCCTGATTGGCAGTTCTAAAATGGGTGGACTTTGCACCAAAGTAGCCCTTGGCACGCTTCAGAATCTTCTTTCTTCTCTTGCGCGACATCATCGCGCCCTTAACTCTTGCCATTGTATGTTAGCCTCCTGTTATATTCTCTGTTGAAAAACGGTTTACGCGTAGGGCAGCAGACGCTTTACCTCTGCTACGTTGGTCTTGTCTGCGAAGCCTTCCTTGCGCAGGTGACGCAGGCGCTTGGTGTTCTTCTTGGTCAGGATGTGACGGCGGCCAACATGAGCGCGCTTGATCTTGCCGCTCTTGGAAACCTTGAATCTCTTCTTTGCACCGCTGTGCGTTTTGATCTTAGGCATGTTATTTAACTCCTCTCTGTGTATCGCATCCGTTTGTTTTGAAAAAGGGGATGCACCTCTGGGTTTACTTATCCTTCTTGGGGGCCAGGAACATGTGCATGTGACGGCCTTCCAGCTTGGGCTGCTTCTCTACCGCGCCGAACTCCGTGCACTGTTCTGCAAATCGCTGCAGCAGCTCCAGACCGATGGAAGAATGGGTGACCTCGCGGCCGCGGAAGCGAACGGATACCTTGACCTTATCGCCGCCCTTGAGGAAACGGCACGCATGACCTACCTTGACCTTCAGGTCGTTTACGTCAATGCCCGGGGTCAGGCGGATCTCCTTGATCTCTACCACGCGCTGATTCTTGCGCGCTTCCTTCTCACGCTTGGCCTGCTCAAAGCGGAACTTGCCGTAGTCCATGATGCGGCAAACCGGCGGCTGCGCCTGGGGAGCGATCTTGACCAGATCCATGCCTCTCTCAATGGCGATATCAAGCGCCTCTTTTGCGGATACGATACCGAGCTGCTCACCGTCGTCGGCAATCAGACGGACTTCTTTGTCGCGGATCTCTTCGTTGATCTGATGTTCCATGCTGCTAATAGCGAATGCACCTCCTATGGTGTGAAAACGAAAGGTTGATTTTGACATGAAAAAAGGACAGCCGCTGCTGTCCGTTACTCGTTCACAAATCCCCGCGCAGGTCAGACTTTCCCGAGGAAAGCTCTGGCAGGAAAATAACATTGTGAACCCGTTTGCGGATAGCTGCGGGTGAAGGCGGACACGAACACGCGCCTTGCGCCTTACTTTATTGTTGCTAGATTAGTATAATCGGCTTTTTACCGTTTGTCAAGTGTATTTTATGTAATTTTTGTCCCGCTCAATGTAAAAAATGGAAAAAATGCGCAAAATGACGGTTTTGCTTGACAAATCCTGCCAAATATCGTACAGTTATACCCTAAGTCGGGTGGTTTTTACGGCTTCCAGCACCATCCTTCAGGAAATTTTCTATGACTTTTTCCCAAAAACTTATTGAAAATTACGCTGGATTCGGTTATCCTGATGTTGGAAGGAATACCTGGCCGCCACGCGGCATAGAATCTTACTACATGGAGGTTCACGCATTATGAGCGAGCAGTTCGGCAACGATTACGTTGTCCTGACCGACGAGGACGGCAACGAAGTTGAATTTGAACATATCGATACCGTCGAAGTAGACGGCACGATGTATATGGCCTTTATCCCGGCAGAACTCGCCGTCGATGAAGAGGCCGAGGTCGTCATCCTCAAGGTTGAGGAAGAGGACGGCGAAGAAGTCCTGGTTTCCGTCGACAACGACGAGGAAGCTGACCGCGTTTTCCAGATCGTTATGGAGCGCGTCGAGGACATGTACGAGGAAGACGGCGAATAAGCCTCTCCTCCCTTACTCCGTTAAGACCCCCTGCAATGTTTGACAGCAGCCTGTTTTAAACCCACATTATGTAATCGGGATTCCGAAAATCTTCCCCTGACAAGCGCAGGCCTCCCGCGAATCAAAAGCGGAAGTTGGAAGCGCAGCGGCTTGGGATAGGAAACCCACCTGCCGAGTCGTGCAGGTTATTATTATGGGCTGCATCGGCAAAGCGGGGGTTCTTTTATTTTTTTTGCGAAATTTCTTTTTTGTCTCTTTTGTTCGTATTTTGATACATCGTTCGGTATCGCGCATAGTTGCGACACAATCTCACCTTTTTTGTGCGCCTTCGACGAGATTTCCGAAAAAACTTCTTATAAAGTTTACATAAAATTCATTTGATTTCGACTTCCTTTTCTGGTATACTGTACAAGGAAAGAGGGATCAATAATCCCTCTCCCATGTACATCATAAAACCGAAAGGAGGATGAGACCATTATGTTAATGACCAAGATTCGCCCCCAGCGTCCGGACACGCCCGATATTGACGACCTGATTTACGGCAAGGACTCCGAAGAGAGCACCAAGTAAGTTCGTCTCGTAAATGGCTTTTTTCCACGCTGGGCACGATGTCCAGACGTGGTTTTTCTTTTTTGTAATAAAATTTCGCGCCCGGCCTCCCCGCTGTGCGGCGCCTGATGATATGATAAATAAAGAGATGGAAAAGCGTTCGGACGACCGATGCACCAGTTCCAGGCGGCTGCCCTGTGCAGTCCGTCAAAACCAAATCAAATAAGAAAAGGACAGTCTATGTGAGACTGTCCTTTTTGTTTGCTTATTTGTGCACGGGCACAGGGGTTTAGTCCAGATAGGGCTTTGCAATCGCGCGCAGGTCATCCATGTGCGCGGGCAGCCACTCGGCAAACGACTGGCCGGCTGCTGCAACCGTCTGGCCAACCTCGACCAGAAATGCCGGGATGCGCTCCTCGAGCATCGGGCCCCAGTTCTCTGCCAGGTGCTCGTGACCCAGCTCAGCCGAACCGCCGACGTGCAGGGTGAATGCGGGCAGCGGCTTCTTGTCCACGATCTTAACACCGCCGTGGAAGCCCAGCGCACCGATCTGGTGGGTACCGCACGAGGACGGGCAGCCAGAAATGTGAATCTGGGGCAGGGCACCGTCCGGGATGTTTGCCTTGCGGACAGCGTCCACGCAGGCGTGGTACAGGCCCTGAGAATCACGTGCGCCCTGCTGGCAGATCAGCGCACCGATGCACGATACCGAATGCTCAAACAGCGTCTCTGCGCCGTCTGCGGTCACGTTCAGCACGCGCTGTGCCTCGTCTGCCGTGCAGTTGATGATATACATGGTGCCGTCCGCGCCCAGACGAATCTCGACCGCTTCCATGTCCGCGATGGTATCGCGCAGTGCGGTCAGGGTCTGGCGCGACGGGGTGCCGCCCAGCGGGTGATAGGAAACCGCAAACAGGCCGGGCTGCTTCTGTGCAACGATGCGCTTGCCCGAGATCTCGCCTGCGCCGGTCTTGGTCACCGGGGTCTCGGTGACGGTCAGGTCAAGACCGCCCTCCGCCTTGCGGGTTTCGACATTCTGAAGGAATGCGTCGCGGTATGCGTCCTCACCCATGGCAACCGGCATATAGCGGGTACGCGCCTTGGCACGCATCTCGTAGTTGCCGTGTGCCAGGAAGGTATCGACCATGGCGCGGACGTAGTAGAGCAGCTCGGAACCCGGTACGGCCTCGGCCATCTTCATGCCAAGACGTGCGTTCGGGCCCATACCGCCGGCAGAATATACATCAAACGTGCCGTCCTCGCGTGCGACAAAGCCCAGGTCACGGATGGTGGCGTGGGTGATGTTGCTCGAATGGTTGGCAAAGCCGACCTTGAGCTTGCGGGGCATCTTGATATCGTACAGGATGGACAGCAGGTAATCGCCGACCGCGTAGGCGTAGGGCATGACGTCGAAGGTCTCGCCCGGCTGTACACCGGAAAGCGGGGGTGCCATGACGTTGCGGGGATGGTCACCGCCGCCGCCGCGGCAGAAAATACCGTGATCGAGCGCCTTGGCAGACAGCTCGACGATCTGCTCCGCCGTCAGGTGGTGCAGCTGGATGGTCTCGCAGGTGGTCATCTTCATCGTGTCGATGCCGTATGCATTGGCCGAATCGACCACAAAGGACAGCTTGTCCTTGTCCATGCGTCCGCCGGTCATGCGCAGACGCAGCATGCCGCGCTTGCCGTCGCGCTCGGAATAACTGCCGAAGCCGCCCGAAATACCCTTGTAGGTCTTGCGGTCGATCTCTCCGGCGTAGTACTTGCGGGTGGCATCGTTGAACTGTTCCAGGTCGTCCCGGAATCTCTGAATGATCTCCTGCTTCATAAATAGCCTCCTTGGATGGCGTGTGTTTTGTTCCTGTCGTAATCGCTGTCCTTTATTATAACACGGGAAAGCAGGTTTACACAGGGCGATATCACACAAAAAAGCATGCGGGAGGTGCATGATTGCACGTTATCGATTGATAAGAAAAATTTATAGTTGTATCTTTTTGGGTTGTTTTGAGGGGTTTGGTTGCCTGTATGTCAGGTTTAGGTAATTTTTCCGGTGGTCAGTCCCAGCGTGTTCGCCCACCATGTCATATGTTCGGACGCACTGTACAGGCCGTTCAGGTCGTCCGGGACGTTATGCTGGTTGTCCGCGTCCACGACGCGCACATCGCTGCCCTTGCCCGAGAATGTGACGTGCCACTCATTGCTGCCGTCGGCTGCGTGCCACGTTCCGCGCGCGGTGATCGTGCCGTCGGGCGATGCCCCGGTGACCGTTTCCAGGCAGATCGGGTAAGCGCTGCCGGTCGGCAGGGTCAGCACCGTGCTCTCCTTGCCCATCGCCAGCATACGCACCTCGTGGCCGCCGTCACTGTACCCGTCGGTGCGCTTGACCGAGGCGTCCGGGATGAAATACAGAATGCCGCCGAGCAGCGTCATGGCATAGCACGGTGTGCGGGTCAGCACCTGCGTGCTGCCGTCCAGTCCGACCGACAGGATGCCGAACGCGCCCGAAAAGTATTTGCCCTCAACGGTCGACAGGCTGTTGACCTGTCCCAATGCGCCCGTGCCGCTCAGCACCAGCCGCCAGCCGCTCGCGGGCGACCAGGTATAGAAGCGGTAGGCGCTCGATGCGGTCGGGTCGCTCACGCAGAACAGCGTCGTGCCGTTCATGCTGCCCAGTGCATCAATATATCCGCGTTCATTCTCGTCGAAGAAAGAAGATAAGTCGGCGATTTTAATGTCCGACAGGGTTTCCGGGTCGAGGTAGTACAGCGTCGTGCTGTCATAGGCAAAAATACCGTCCACGCCCGTTGTCGTGATGGCACGGTCGAACGTACGGTTTGACGTTGCGCGTACCTGATCGTCCTGTCGACGCACGACCTTGACCTGACCGTTATCCATTCTGCGCACGTCCCACACCGAATTTTGCAGGGCTGCGGCGTTCACCGCCGGGATGGTCGGGCGGTCGCCTGCGGCGAGGGCGAAGGTCTCGGCGTCGATCGCGCCCTGTTCGATGAGTACGTCCGAGAAGGCGAGGCCGGAGGACGTGGTGGAGAACAGTGCGTCCACGGTCAGCGACACGGCTTCCCCGCGTGTCAGGGTTTGACCCTGCGCGGCCTGGTAATCGGCTGCGCTGACGAAGCTCTTACCGGTTGCGGTATCATTATCCGCGTAGCCGAGTGCGCGGCCCAAAAACAGCAGATAGGACTGTTTGGTGATGGGGTCATTGGGGGAGTACGTCGTCTGGCTGGTGCCGTGAGTCAGTCCGTGCTGATAGAGCCAGCTGACGTAGGGTTTCGACCAATCGGACAGGTCGGTGAAGGGAGTGGGGTAGGTCTGGGCGGCCATCCCATCGGCTGCGCCGTACAGGCGCACCAGCATGACCGCGGCTTCGGCGCGGGTGAGGTTCTGACCCAGTGCGTCTCCGGCTTCGGTGCCCTGGAACAGGCCCAGGGTGCGCAGCAGGTCGGCATCGCTTTGCTGGTCGGCAGGCGCTGCCATGGCTGGGGTGGTAAGCAGGCAGGCGGCCAATGCCGCGGCGATCAGACGGGTTTTGACCATAACGATTGTCCTCCTTTGGGGTGATCGACAACGGGCGGTTGCCTTAAACCCATTGTATCACGGGGAAGGGCTGAGGGAAAGTGATAGATTGATTACAGAATTGGGGGTAAAAAAAGAAAACTGTTCCAAAAGGAACAGTTTTCGTGCCTTACGGAGAACGGAAGGCTTTCGCGCTCTGCGGAGCGCGATGGGTTTTTATTTTTGGTTGATTCCCGGGTCGGACACCGGGAATCAAGAGGGGATTTCGCCATCTGCGGATGGCGACCAGCCTGCGCGGCTGGATCGCGCCGGGTCGCAGACCCGGACCCGCTTATCGCCTGCGGGCGGGTCAGGGACTCAGAGCAAAACGCATTCGGCGGCGAACACGGCGACGCAGGCGACGCTTGCGACGGTGAACAGGGAACATCCACGCCACGCCATTGCAGCGGCGACAATCAAACCGACGAGAGCCGACCACGGGGTACCGGTTGCGCTCAGGATGGCCGGGAAAGTCATGACGGCCAATGTTGCGTAGGGCATATAGAACAAAAACGAGCGGATGGTGCGGTTTTGAATCTGGCGGCGGATTAAAGTCAGGGGAAGGACGCGGATGAGGTAAGTCACCAGCGCCATGACCGCGATATATACATATACATTAGGCTGCATGGTCGTTTTCCTCCGGGATTGGGAACAAAATTGCGGCGGCTCCCGCGATGAGGACGGTCAAAATGATGATGCGCGTACCCGAGGACAGGCCGGAGAGCACGGGCAGATAGGTAAAGAGTGCGCTTGCGATCATAGAAGCCGCAACCACGCCCGCGATGACCTTACTTTTACGCGCAGGCGGCAGGATGACGGCGAGGAACATGCCGTACAGGGCGACCGACAAAGCGGACACGATACGACCGGGCAGGGCATTGCCGAGCAGGACGCCCAGACAAGTGCCGAGCGCCCAGCCGGGTGCTGCGACCGAGATCGCGCCCAAGCAATAAAACGGGTCTAAGCGTCCGGGGACGGCGGCAGAAATGGCGAAAATCTCGTCGGTGACCGTATAACCCATCATCAGACGCTGCCAAATCGGGGTTTCCGGTGCGATTTTCTGGCTCAGTGCGCACGACATAAGCAGATAGCGCAGGTTGATGACCAGCTGGGTGAATGCCATCTCTAAATACGGTGCACCAGCGGCGATGATGCCCAGTGCGGCGAATTCTCCGGCTGAGGTATTGTTGAGCAGGCTCATGAGCGTCGCGTCTCCCGCGCCCATGCCGCTGACCTTGGCTGCGATGCCCAGTGTAAACGATACGGCCAGATAGCCCAGGCCGATGGGCACGCCGTCGCGCAGGCCTCTGCGGTACCACGTGCCATGTGACTCTATCATAAAAACATGACCCCTTCTTTTTTCGTATTGCTATTATTGTATCACAGTACCATACGAAAAACCATCCCGCCTTTTGCCCAATCTGCTCCCGCTCGGCAGGTACGAAAAAGCGCGGCCTCTCGGCCGCGCTTTCCCGCTTTTTTCGTCTTTATTCCATACATATCAATGCTGAGTTGCTGTATTTACCTGCAGTTTGCTCTCGACATACTGCTTTCCGTTTTCGGCCTTCAGCTGGCGCACCAGGTCAAAAAACATGCCCATCTTTATACGCCTCCCATCCTGTTTCTCTGTCTCTTTTTGTATTGCATCTATCATACTACTTACGAATAGGAAACGCAATATCGAACACGTCCAAAAGTTACCATTAAACTTGCCATAAATTGTGCATATTACTCCATAAATTTACACTCTTCTTTTTTGTCCGCCACGCGCGGACAAAAAACGGCAAATACCGTTTTTTGAAGGAAGAAGTAATAGTGAATAAGGAATAAGTGCTCTGTATCGTTTCTTCACTTCTTACTTCTTCACTATTCACTATTCCCTCGCGAACGCGGTTCGGGCAAAAAAAGACACGCAGGATAAAATCCCGCGTGTCTGCTTTGCATTTCGGTGGGGTAAAACCGATTAGATCTTGCTGCAGATGTCCTGGAACATCTTGATGTCTTCCATCGCGTCCTCGAACGTGGTCTTGGGCTGCTTGCCGGACTCGATGCAGTCGTGGTAGTAGCGCAGCTCGTTCTCGAACGAATCGTGATAATCCGGGCCGTAGGTGATGGTCTGAGAGTCGGTCTTGGTGGACTCTACAACCTCGAAGGTGTGCGGCTGATAGCGCAGGTAGGGAGTCTCGTGCTTGATCTTCATGCGGCGGCTGTGCTGGTAAATCTCGATCGCTGCGTCAAACTGCACGATGTCCTGATCGTTTACGATCTCGTATACGCCCAGGAAGCCCTTGAACTGGAATACGATGATAACATGCTCACCGTCAACGGCAACCGACTTGACCTCGGGCACATAGCCAACCAGCTCGCGGACAGCCGACAGGGTGTGGCAGCCCAGACCAGCCAGCATGGTGTAAGTAATGCGCTGCTGCTCGGTGCAGTCTGCGCCCAGTGCCTGGCACAGCTGGTCGTAACGGCGCTTGCCGCTTTCTTCCAGTGCCTCTGCCGGGATATCATTCTGCGCAAGGATGGGCTGACGTGCCTGATCCATGAAGTAATCACCCTCCAGGATGATATCACGGAAGCGCATGTACTCGATCGGGCGGTCGTCTGCTGCGAGCAGCTCCTGGCACTTCAGGAAACCAGTCGCAAAGCGGCGCATATAGCCGACCATGCAGATCTGGTTCGGGTGCGACTTCTGCAGCTCGATCAGCTCTTCCAGCTCCTGCGGGCACAGGCATACCGGCTTCTCAACAAATACATGCTTGCCAGCCTCGATTGCTGCCTTTGCGTACTCTGCGTGGTACTGGTCGGGGGACAGAACGAAAACTGCGTCTACATCCTCTGCCTTGCACAGATCGAACGGGGAAGTGTATGCCTTTGCGTGATACTTCTCGGAAATTGCCTTCAATACCGACGGGGAAACATCCGAAACCGCGGTGATCTGATACATACCCGACAGGTCGTTCAAAATCGGCAGGTGCATCATCTGTGCAACCGTACCCGTTCCGATCAGTCCTACTCTTACTACCATGTTTTTGGGCTCCTTTCTCTGTCAAACAGGCCGCGTCATCCTCGCTGGCCTGACTGCGTTTTGTTTCCTTTTCTCTGGTGATTAGTATAATCGTTTTATCTTTTGCGCTCCATGCAATCTTTCGCCGGGTTTTGGTAGTTTTTTGCCGGAGAGTGAAACAAAGTAAAAACAGATCAAATCACGGACGCACCCATCCCGCCCGCAGGCGAAATAAAGTTTGGATCAAACCTTTTCAAAGGTTTGCGGGTTCTCAGGGCAGAGCCCTGAGCCGGACTCCGCAGAGTCCGGAACTCTCCTTTTGATTCCCGGGGTTCGGCCCGGGAATCAACCGAAACAAACAAAAAAGAAAACCGTTCCCGATGGAACGGTTTTCATGAGCGGCTTTCAGCCGCAAAAGAGTCTTGCCGCCTGTGGGCGGCGCTTTTAAACGAAAGTTTAGTTGATTCCGGTCGTTGACCGGAATCAAAAGGGGATTCCGCGCTCTGCGGAGCGCGTCTCAGGGCTCTGCCCTGAGGACCCGCAAGCCTTTCGAGAAAGGCTTGAGCGAAAGCTTCAATTTTTGGTGCGGTGCCAATCCTGACAAAAAAAGATCGTCCGTTTTTGCGGACGATCTTTCCCTTTTCTCTCTTATTTTTACATTTCGCTCGGGTCGAGTGCGCGGCAGCTCGCACGCTCCACAATCTCGCAGGCCATGGTCAGCGAAGAAACGTCGTGTGCACCCTGCATATTCGCCAGGCGCTCGAGCGTCTTCTGTGCAATCTGTTCCATCGGCTGATGCACGGTGGTCAGCGCAGGCGAGAACCGGCGCGCCATCGAGTTATCATCAAAGCCCAATACAGAAACATCCTCCGGTACGCGGCGGCCCATCTCACGCAGGCGGGCAATCGCACCCGCTGCCAGGTCGTCACTGAACGCAAAAATCGCGGTCAGGTCGGGGTGACGCTCGATCAGCGCGGCAACGCCTTCGTAGCCGTCCTCGTAGGTCATACCGCCCGGCTGGGTGTAGCTGTCGTCGAACGTCAGGTGCTCGTCCTCCATCGCCTTGCGGCAGCCGGTCAGACGCTGGAAGCCCGACGAAATCGCGCGGGACGCGTCGGTCAGGAAGCCGATCTTGCTGTGACCCAGGCCGATCAGGTAATTCGTACCGTCGTATGCCGC
Organism: Butyricicoccus pullicaecorum DSM 23266; assembly: GCF_900167005.1. Taxonomy (GTDB): domain Bacteria; phylum Bacillota; class Clostridia; order Oscillospirales; family Butyricicoccaceae; genus Butyricicoccus; species Butyricicoccus pullicaecorum. The sequence continues at coordinate 26,535 of NZ_FUXW01000014.1, read as the reverse complement.
CATCATGTCATCGATGTGTACCGCAGAGAATCTTCTGCCCGCTGCCAGTGCGCCGCAGACAACAACCGGCAGATTGCGGCGGCTGAGTGCGTCCGCAAGCGGGAAGTCTACGCTCTCGTGCAGCAGAATGACACCCATCGGCTCGCATGCCGAGATCAGCGCAAGCGTATTCTGCGGATTGCTCTGATCGATGGGCATAATCAGCAGGCGCTTGCCCATACGCTCGGCGTAGGTGCGCAGCTGCTCGATCATATCATTAAAGAAGCACTGGCGGAAGTTCGGAATGATCACCACGATCAGCGCGCTGGTCTTGCGGCGTCCACGGAAGGAATCCGGGGGCGCATAGCCGGTCTTCTTGGCCATCTGCTCAATGCGCAGGCGCACCGGCTCACTGATCGAGCCGCGGCCGCTGAAAAAACGCGATGCCGTCGCGGGGGATACATCACACAGTTTCGCAAACTCACGTATTGTCATAATCTTTATGCCAACTTTCTCTTTTCTAAAATCCTGCGCCCGGTGCATCACCCGAGCAAATGTTGATATTGCTTGAATTTTTCCAGAAGTTCGGACTCGGTCAGCCGCGCAGACAGGCATCCCACCGCCGTCACGCACGTTCCACCCGTGATGTTGCCGAACAGCACGCTCTGCTCAAAGCTGTAATCGTGGTACAGTCCGTACATCAGTCCGGCCAGGAACGCATCGCCCGCTCCGGTCGAGTCGCGATGAACGACCGGAATGTTCGCAATCACGCGCTCGCGCCCATTCTCTCGAATCAGGCAGCCGTCTTTGTCCAGCTTGACGATCACGCGGTCAAAAAACTGCTCGAGCACCTTGGCCGCGTCCGACGGATTGTCCGTCCCGGTGATCTTCAATGCTTCCTTCTGGTTCGGCGTGTAGTAATCGGCCAGCTCCAGGTACTCCCGGTAGCTGTCAAGGCTCATATCGTCGTCCCATCCGGTGTCAAACACCAGAATCGTACCCTCGGATTTGAGCTTGCGGTAGGCCGGCAGATAATCCCGTCCCATCTCCACGACCTTTGCCCCCTTGGCTGCCTCATACACGCGGTCTGCACTTGCGTCCAGGCCGTCGGTATACGAGACGAACGTACGGTCGTTCGGAGTCAGGATGGCGGCCGTGATGTTGAGCGGAATCCCGCTGCCACCCTCAGCCAGGTTGTAGGGCGTAGCGCCAAATTCATCAAACTTACGGCGGGCAAACTCGGAAAACATATCCTCGCCCAGTCCGGTCAGAATGCGCACAGGAACGCCCAGTCCGGAGAGGTTCAGAAGGGTCGCCGGGACACCGCCGCCCATTTGCAGCGAAAATCCACGGGCAAACAGCTCTTCGCCCTCGTTCGGGATGCGCGGCATTCCCTCAAACAGCAGATCGACGTTGATACTGCCTGCGCCTGCGGCAAAAGACATAAACGCCCCTCCTTTTATGCACCGAGGAACGGTGCATTGAGTTCAAAGTACGCGTCTGCCAGCTTGACCGCCAGCGAGTACGAGTTGACCAGCGGATGCAGCATCAGGCAATCGATCGCAGCCTGACGGTCGCGGTGAACGATGGCCTTGGCTGCCAGTCTCTCGTAGCTCTTGACGCGGCGGATGAGCTCCAGTGCGCGCGGATCGGCATTTTCTACCTTATGCGGCTTTGCGCCCTCGCGCGAAATATCGCAGGTGATCTCTACGATGTCGTCGTCTTCCAGACCCGGGATCGCGCCCTGGTTGGGTGCGCACAGAATCATGCTGCCGGTCTTACCCGACTCGATCAGCTCGATGAAGCGCAGCGCAACGCCTGCGTAACCGCCAGCGTCGGGCGAGAATACGTCGAACTTCCACGGCTTGTCGCGGCGTACGCCGGTCTCGTTTGCCATGTACGCATCCTCGCGCTTGCCGTACCACTTCTCAAAGCATGCAAGGCAGCTCTCAAAATCACCGTCAATGTCCATCGTGGACAGCTCGGCGGTCATCTTGCGGTTGATGTCCTCGATGACCTCACCGCGGGTCACACCGGCGTTCAGAATATTCTGTACAGCCTGCTCGCGGTAATAGAAATAGTACAGGTACTCGTTGAGCACGCAGCCCATGTGCTCGATCAGGTCGAGCCCAAAGAAGCGCAGGTCGGTCTTTTCGTAAGCATCCGGACGCGCGATCAGCTCGGGCATGATCTCCTTGCCGTCGATCTGGATGGAGCGGAAGTAGGACAGGTGGTTCAGACCATAGCACTCGCCCACGATGCGGTCGGCGGAAACGCCGTACAGATCGGCAAACTGGTGCAGCATGCCGCTCGGTGCGTCGCAGATACCATAGGTGAAGTCGTAGCCCATGTCGCGCAGCGCCTGAGAGACGACGCCTGCGGGGTTTGTGAAGTTAAACACCTTGACCGTGGGCTTGGACAGGCGCTTGATGCGCTCGCAGTAGCCAGCCAGAGCCGGTACCGAACGCATGGCAAACGAAAGACCGGCAGCGCCGGTGGTTTCCTGACCCAGAATGCCCAGATCGAGCGCGATGCGCTCGTCGCGCACGCGCGTGTGGTCGCCGCCGACACGGATGGTCGTGATGATATAATCGGCATCGCGTACCGCTTCATCGGCATCGGTCGTCAGGGTGAACGTCAGATCGGCATTCAGCATACGCGCCACATGGCGGGCAAGTCCGCCATAGATGCGCAGCTTCTCCGCGTCGGTATCCATAAATACAAGCTCGGTAATATGCAGATCACGGGCGCGCTGGGCGATACTCTTTGCCAGGAACATCGAGCGGACGCCGCCGCCGCCAATAACAGTCAGCTTCATAAGATTCGTGCCTCCTTGTGTGTTACAGAAAACATTTATTCTATGTTACAGGATACCAGCTGATGCAGGCCGGTACAATGGGCGAATCTGATAATTTTTGTTTCTAGATTTCGAAACAAGCAGCATTCTGTTTTTGGACGCGCCGGAAATGCAGCCGGAAAGCGGGAAACACACGCCATTTTTCCCCCGCGTCGCACGGCTCGCACGTGTTTTTTGCACGTACGCATGGGCATTTTCGTCAGCTTGAAATTTTCCATTTTGATTATAACACATTTTTTTCGTTTTGTGCAAAAAATAAATCATTTTCCGAAAATATCTTGTGCACGATGTACGGCCTGCTTCCGGGCTTGCGCGCGCACGCATCCCTGTGTTAAGATGGAGGAAACACCGGCTGAAAGGAGAGAGACCGCATGGGTCTGTTTACCCCCAATTATGTCAAACCCGGCCCCGGTATCGACAAGGATGCCCCGCCGAAAACCGGTCTTGCACTGTTTTTTGAAATCTTTATCCGTGAATTTTGGGCGCTGGTCAAGCTCAACGTCCTGTTTTTGCTGACCTGCATCCCGATTGTAACCATCGGTGCAGCCATGGGTGCGATGACCAAGGTCACCGTGCGCATGGTGCGCGACATTCCGAACGATGTATGGTACGATTATTGGCGTGGTTTTCGCGAGAACTGGAAGGCTTCAACCGTACTTGGTCTGATCACGGCGCCCGTGTACGGCGGCGGACTGCTCGGATTGGTGCTCTATCCGGCAGGCTCGATCATCTGGCTGGTCACGCTTGCTGCGCTGCTCATCCTGACTATGGTCTGGCTGTATCTGTATCCGCTGCTGACCTCGACCACGCTCTCGTTCTGGGACTGCGTCCGCGACGCCATTTTGCTGGCTATGCTGCGGTTTTACTACAGTTTCCCGGTCGCATTGCTGATTTTGGCATTGATTGCGCTGGAAATCATGTTCTTCCCGCTGTCCATTCCGGCAACTTTATTGGTCGGCTGCGCGATTCCCAACTTTATTGCTAGTTTCCTGGCGTGGTCGGGCATCCAAAAGCACGTCCTGCCGCCGGAAAAAGAGTGAAATAGGCAAGATTTGTTTTTGTGAAATTATTGTGATTGTTTTGTGAAATAAACCGTTTTAGTTTCATTGTTTTTAAGCGTTGCAATCGTCTGATTCCCGCCCGCAGGCGAGAACGGGATTCTCAAGGGACGAGTCCCTTGAGCCCGTCCAGGTGGAACCTGGTCGAGCCCGCAGGCTCGAAACGCCCCTTTGATTCCCGGTGTCCGACCCGGGAATCAACCCAAACAAACAAAAGAGAAAGACCACCCGTTCCGGGTGGTCTTTCTTATGAGCGCACTTTGTGCGCGAAGTCTTTCGCTCGCTGCGGCGAGCGATTATTTTTTCTTTTTTGTTGATTTTCGCAAGGCGAAAATCAAAAGGGGAGTTCCGCCATCTGCGGAGTCCGGCTCAGGGCGCTGCCCTGAGAACCCGCAAGCCTTTTGAAAAAGGCTTGAGCGAAAACTTCAATTAGGGGTGCGGTGGTTAATCGCTTTAGCGGCTCTTCTCCATCTTCACGCCCTTCATCGCGCCCGTATCCTTCATCTGATCCATGCGGAGGCTGCGCGTATGCGGGATTGCCTTCCACTCCAGATTCGGATTGCACAGCGCCACAATGTTAATCGGAATCCAGCTCATGACGAACAGCCAATAGCCCAGAACGCCCTTACCCATATTCAGCAGGGGTTTCCGTTCGAGGACGATGACAGCCATTGCCAGAACGACGGTGCCGACAAAGGACATTGCAAGCGACATGAGGGGCTCATAGAGCACGTCACTATACGGAGCAACCGCGTAGTGAATCTGCAATGCGCCCAGAATGCCGGTCATTGCGAGCGAGATGAGGTACATAAGCTGGAACAGCGGTGCGAAGAGGAACAGGATCTGATCCAGCCGGGCATGCAGCTGACCATTTGCGCAGTTGCGATCACGGATGAGGCGCGGGCCGTACACGCGCAGGCACTGGATGAGGCCGACCGACCAGCGGCAGCGCTGTCTCCACGACTGTGCGAAGGTGAGGGGCTGCTCGTCGTAGGTCTTTGCCTCGGGCACCCATGCCACCCGCTCGCCGCCCAGGATGCACTGGGTGGTGAACTCGATGTCCTCGGTCAGGGTGACGGTGTGCCAGCCGTCGTGGCGGCGCAGCCAATCCATGGATACCATGAAGCCCGAGCCGTTGACCACAGCGGACAGGCCGACATGGGCACGGGTCTGGCTGAACAGGCGGTTGACCATCCAGTAGTAGATGGAGTAGCAGGCAGAGATCATGCTGTCCTGCGGGTTCTTACTATCACGATAGCCCTGACCTGCCGGCACGCCTGCGCACCATGCGTCATTCATGCCTGCGAGGAAGCCCGGGTCTACCAGATTATCCGCGTCAAAGACGCAGATTGCGTCGTAGCGATCCTGCTGCATCAGCTTATCAATGATCTGACGCAGTGCGTCGCCCTTGGTGCGCACCGGCTCGGTGCACTCCATAATCAGTGCGCCAGCGCGGTGCGCTTCGCCTGCGGTGTCGTCGGTGCAATTATTCGGGATGACGATCACGTCATACAGTTCCTTGGGGTAATCTTGCGCCATGAGCGTCTCGACCAGATTGCCGATAACCGCCTGCTCGTTGCGTGCGGCGACCAGTACGGCAAACCGGCAGCGCGGTGCCTGCTTAGCCCACTTGCGCGCCGGACGCAGCGCATAGGGGAGGTAGAGTGCAAAGTACACCAGATACAGTACCGAGATGATACTGATGAAAAAAATTCCTGCTTTGAGCCACGGGATTGCAAACATGAATCCATCACTTCCTTTTCTTTCGTATCCTTTTTTTCTTTTCTGTATTACTGTATTAGCCGTGTTAGTACAGTTAAAATACCACATCCGACCGTCCCTGTCAATCACCTTTTGCAAATTTTAAGAGAATCGTAATCAAATTGTAAGAAATATGTAAAGTCTGGTCAAAGCAACCCGATTGCGGCTACTGAAATTTAACACGTTACGCCTTGTATAACCCCGGCGTCTTTGCTACAATAGAAGAAACGCAGCAAAATACACGAAATGGAGTGTTTTACTATGAAGAACCCGATGATTACGATTGAAATGGAGTCCGGCGCAAAGATCGTCGCCGAGCTGTACCCCGAAGTCGCTCCCAACACCGTACGCAACTTCATCTCTCTGGCACAGCAGGGCTTCTATAACGGTACCATCTTCCACCGCGTCATCCCCGGCTTTATGATCCAGGGCGGTGACCCCGAAGGCACCGGCATGGGCGGCCCCGACTACTGCATCCGCGGTGAGTTCACTGCAAACGGCTTCCAGAACGATCTGGCACACACCCGCGGCGTGCTGTCGATGGCGCGCACCATGGACCCCGATTCCGCTGGCTCCCAGTTCTTTATTATGACTTCCGATGCACCCCACCTGGACGGTCAGTACGCATCCTTCGGCATGGTCATCGAGGGCATGGACGTTGCCGACGAGATCGTCAACACCCCCCGCGACTGGCATGACCGTCCCCGTGCAGAGCAGAAGATGGTCTCTGTCACCGTCGACACCTTCGGCGAGACCTACCCCGCTCCCGAAACCGTCTGATCTGACCCATCCGTCTGACTGAGAGGAACCGCCATGCGTTATTCCAACCGTGATTCTTTTATCCTGTCCGCACCCGGCGCAATGGGTCTCGAGCCGTGCAGCCTGGAAGCCATTATGGCAGGCACGGCCGCAGGTGCACGCGGCTGCGTCCTCCCCGTGGACACGACCAAGGACGGCATCACCCTGGTCTGCGCTGAAGGGTGCTACCATTCGGCACAGGCCACGCTGACGACCTGTGACCACACCTTCGAAGACCTCCGCCGCGCCTACCCCAAGATCGTATCCTTCGGTCAGGCGCTCGAACTGGCCAAGGCCGCCGGCGGCGGACTGGGCATCGAGCTGCACCACCATCAGGCCGCGGCGCAGGTGCGCGTGTCGCTCAAGTACTCCGAGTACGTCGACAACGCCTACTTCTGCGGTCTGTCCCTGTACGATGCCGGCCGCCTTGCGGCACGCTATCCCGATCTGCAGATCATGGCCGACATCCAGTCTGCCCCCGAAGACCCCATCGCCTTCGTGCGCGAGGTGCAGAACCTCCGTCTGTTCGGCGTGCGCGGTACGCCCGACGCTCTGACCGAACCCTTATGCAATGAGGCGCTGCGCTGCGGTCTGTTCCTGGCCTCCACCGATTCGAGTGACCCGGACGAGCTGCGCCGCATGCTGTCCTACGGGGTCAACTTCATCGAGACCAGCCGGCCCGATCTGGCCGCACCCCTGCTCACCGCGTCCGAACCCGAACAGGAGATCTTCGTCCCGTTCTCGGATGCCGGCACCGAATTCGTGCCCTTCGATGCGCAGGACAATCAGACAAAAACGGCGGAAGAAGACGAGGCTCCCGATGCGGAGCACGACGCAGAGGAGACAGAAGAGACGACAGAGGCATCTGAAGCTGCTCTTGAGCCCACCGAAGAGGCTCCGGTCAGCGAGGACAAGCACTAACCCCGTTCTCCGCCAACCACTGAACCAAAAGGGCCTGTCTCGGCCCTTTTTTCAGGTTTTTTCTATTCTTTCCTTTGGAGGGAACTGCTTTTGGCTGATATTACCATACAAAATCTGACAAAATACTACGGCGATCGCCTCATCCTGTCCGGTCTCAATTTCGACATCCAGCCGGGTGAGAAAGTCGCCATCTTAGGGCCGAACGGTGCGGGCAAGACCACGCTCCTGCACATCATCGCCGGCCGTCTGCCCTACGACGACGGTCACGTCTCCATCGGCGCAGGCCGCACGGTCGGTGTCATCGACCAGATGCCGGTCTACGATCCCGCCGCCACCGTCGAGGACGTCCTGCGCACCGCCTTTGCCCGTGCGCACGAGGTACGCGCCGCGATGGACGAGCTGGAAGCCCAGATGGAGCAGCACCCCGACAACGACAGCTTGCTGCACCGCTACGGTGCGCTCCAGCAGAAACTGGACGCGCTCGGCGGTTACGACCACGATTTTGAGGTCGATAAGGTGTGCAACGGTCTGGAAATCCCGCGCGCACAGCGCACGCAGCTCTTTTCCCAGCTGTCCGGCGGCGAAAAGACTCGCGTCAATCTGGCGCGCATCATCCTCGAGCAGACCGATATTCTGCTGCTCGACGAGCCGACCAACCACTTAGACCTCGACGCGGTGCGCTGGCTGGGCGATTATCTGGAAACGTACACGGGCACGGTCGTCACCGTCTCCCATGACCGCTATTTCCTCGACCAGTGCTGTGACCGCATCATTGAAATCCACGACACCACCTGCGAGTTCTACGCTGGCTCCTACTCCTATTATGCGGAGGAGCGCGAGCGCCGCTACGAACAGCGCATGGCCGAGCACGAAAACCAGATGGCCGAGCTCAAGCGTCTGGAAACCACCGCACGCAAGATGCACGAGCACGGCACCGAAAAGCTGGCCAAGCGTGCCGCGTCCATCGAAAAGCGCATCGCACGCATGAAGGTCACCGATCGACCCAAGAAGGACAAGAAAATGTCGGTCTCCTTCGGTGACCCCAACTACGAGACCGAGGACGTGCTCAAGGTTCGAGGTATTACAAAAAGTTATGATGGACGTAGAATATTACAGGACGTAACATTCAACGTACACAACGGCGAGCGCGTCGCCATTCTGGGCGACAACGGCGCGGGCAAAACCACCCTGCTGCGCATCATCTTGGGCGACGAGACCGCCGACGAGGGCGTCATCAAAAAGGGTCAGGGACTGCGCCCGGCCTACCTGCCCCAGCAGGTGCACTTCGCAAACGAGGGCAGAAACCTGATCGACACCCTCATCTACGACAAAAATGTCACCATGCAGACCGCCCGCAACCGTCTGGGCGCGTTCCGCTTCTCGGGCGAAGATCAGCTCAAGATCGTGCGCACGCTGTCGGGCGGCGAAAAAAGCCGTCTGCGCCTGTGCGAGCTGATGTACGACCCGCTCAACATGCTCGTACTCGACGAGCCCACCAACCACCTAGACCTCATGAGCCGCGAATGGATTGAGGAAGCCGTCGAGGCGTTCACCGGCACGCTGCTCTTCGTCAGCCACGACCGCTATTTCGTCTCCCGCTTCGCCACCCGCATCATTTACCTGGAAAACGGTACATATACCGACTTTACCGGCAATTACGAGGCGTTTCTGGCCTACCGCGAACGCCAAAAGGCCGAACAGGCCGCGTCTACCGTGGTCGAGACCCCCAAAAAGGCCGAAAAACAGGAGAAACCCAAGCCCAAGGGCGGTACCAAGAACATCGCGAAGAAGGTCGCCGTGCTCGAGCGCGAAATCTCCCAGCTCGAGGAGCGCATGAGCGCTCTCGAGAACGAGATGGCTGCGTGCGGCGCGGATGCCGGTAAGCTCATGGAGCTGATGCACGAGCGCGACGACGCTGAGGCACAGCTCATGGACAAGATGGCACAGTGGGAAGAACTGGCGGCACAGATTGAGTGATTCTATGCGCACACGATATGCACATGATCTCTCCGCGTTCTGTGTTCTGCCTATGTGCACACGTTTTAATGTGCACACAAGAGAGGTTTTGCCATGTGGAAAAGTTCTAAATTCTGGTTTGTTTTAGCAATTATACTGTTTGTGCCCGGCTTGTTCTTTCTTCCATCCTCACCAATTCGCTTCGGCGGATACTTCCTGTGCGGCCTCGGCGTATGCTGTGCAGGAGAAGGATGGATGGTTTGGCTGGGTCGTCGTCATCGCGGTGCACACGTTCTGGCACAAGTTGGCCGCGTGCTGTTCGCCCTATTCTGTGTGTCATTCGTGTGCATTCAGGGTTTAATCATCAGCGGCGAACATGCTGACCCCGAAGCCGATGATGCACAGTATGTGCTCGTCCTCGGTGCACACATCTTGCAGGATCGTCCGTCCGATGCACTCATCGAACGACTCAAAACCGCAGATGCGTTTCTGGACGAGCACCCCGACGCCATCGCCATCCTGTGCGGCGGTCAGGGCACCAATGAACCCATGCCCGAGTCGCACATGATGCGGCAATATATGGTTGACACGTTGGGCACTGACCCCGACCGCCTGCTGATCGAGGATAAGTCCCGCAATACCATTCAAAATATCGCAAACGCAAAGGCGCTCTATCCGCTGGAAGAGTCCCGCTGCGCGGTCATCTCCAGCGACTTCCACCTCGCCCGCGCACGTAAACTCATGGAGCAGGCCGGACTCGACCCCTACGGCGTGCCCGCTCCCGTCCCCAATCTGCCCCTCGCCGCCGCGTCCCACATGCGGGAATATTGCTCGACTTTGGGACTGATTTTGACGGGACGGTATTTTTAAGGGATAACGGATTCCCGCCCAAAGCCCGTAGGTCGCTATCCTTATTCTCGTGCCGAGCACGAATAAAACGAGTGGGCGAAATAAAGCTTTCGCTCAAGCCTTTCTCGAAAGGCTTGCAGGTTCTCAGGGCAGCGCCCTGAGTCGCCGTCCGCAGACGGCGAAATTCCCCTTTGATTTTCCCGTCCCCCGCAAGGGAAAATCAACTTAACTTTCGTTTTTATCGCTCGCCTCAGCGAGCGAAAAACTCCGCGCACAAAGTGCGCTCATGGCAAACCAATCCACCGGATTGGTTTGCCCACCCGCATCCTGCCTGCGGTCTTTCAAACGGAGGGTGCGCAGAAAGGGCAGGGGTTTGGGGAATCCGTTCCCGTGGAACGGATTCCATGAGCGCGCCGCTCCTGCTGCCGTATGGTCGAAGTTATGCCGCTGGGGCGGGGAACGGAGGTCAAAAACGCCGGACGGCGTTTTTGATGAGCGGCCACAGGCCGCGGAGAGTCTTGCTCGCTGCGGCGAGCGCTTTCAATTTATTTTTTGTTGATTCCGGCTTAGGCCGGAATCAATTAGGAGAGTTTCGCCCGTTGTACTCATTTTATCCGCGCACAGCGCGGGAATGAGGATAGTGACCTACGGGCCGACGGGCGACTCAGGGCGCTGCCCTGAGAACCCGCAGCCTTTCGAGAAAGGCTGGCGAAAGCTTCATTTGGGGCTGCGGTGCTTTCCGCAACTACGTTTCTTTCAATCCACGACAAGAGGTTTTTTTCTATGCTCGATAAACTCAGCGCTCTGGTCGCACGCTTTGACGAGGTCGAAGCCCGTCTGTCTGCGCCCGGTCTCTACGATGACCCCGCAGCCGCGGCAAAACTCCTCAAAGAACGCAATCGCTTAGAGCCCATCGTTCACGCCATCCGTGCACGCGAGGATGCGCTGCGCACGATCGACGAGGCGCAGGAGCTGATGCGCGATCCCGAGCTGCGCGACTTCGCGCAGGAGGAATTATCCGAGGCGCAGGCTCGTGTGCAGCAGCTCGAAGAAGAACTCAAAATCTTACTCCTGCCCCGTGACCCCAACGATGACAAGAACATCATCGTCGAGATTCGCGGCGGTGCGGGCGGTGAGGAGTCGGCGCTGTTCGCGCACTCGCTCTTCCGCATGTACTCCATGTACGCCGAAAAGCGCGGCTGGCAGGTGGAAATCCTGTCCATCAATCAGACCGAGCTTGGCGGATGCAAGGAAGTTGTATTCCAGATTTCGGGCGACGGTGTATACTCCCGTCTGAAATTCGAGTCGGGTGTACACCGCGTGCAGCGCGTCCCCGAAACCGAGAGCCAGGGTCGTGTACACACCTCGACCGTCACCGTCGCGGTGCTCCCCGAGGCCGAGGAGGTCGACTTCCAGATCAACCCCGCCGACCTCAAAATCGATACCTTCCGTTCGTCCGGTGCGGGCGGTCAGCACATCAACAAGACCGAGTCGGCCATCCGCATCACCCATCTGCCCACCGGCACGGTGGTCGAGTGTCAGGACGAGCGCAGCCAGCACAAAAACCGCGACAAGGCCATGCGCGTGCTGCGCACCCGTCTGTACGAGGCAGAATGCGAAAAGCAGAATGCCGCCATCGCGGCCGAGCGCAAGGCGCAGGTCGGCACCGGTGATCGCTCCGAGCGCATCCGCACGTACAATTTTCCGGAAAACCGCGTGTCCGATCACCGCATCAAGCTCACCATCTACAAGCTGTCTCAGTTCATGGACGGCGACCTCGACGAAGTCCTTGACGCGCTTATCACCGCCGACACCGCCCGCAAATTACAGGCGCAGGAAGAAAGTTAATCGATAACTCATTGTATTATTTTATCTTACCATAACAGGAAGTGTATGCTATGAATACCTTGCTTCTGCATCCCGAGGATGCGGGCGCGATCGAACAGGCCGGTGCAATGCTGGCCAGCGGGCAGGTCGTCGGCATTCCCACCGAAACTGTATACGGTCTGGGCGCGAACGCGCTCGACGGAAACGCTGTGCGCCAGATTTTCGCCGCCAAGGGTCGTCCGATGGACAACCCGCTGATTGTTCACATTGCGGATTTCGACCAGATCTATCCGCTGGTCTCCGAAGTTCCTGAGGCTGCCCGCCGTCTGGCCGACGCCTACTGGCCCGGCCCCATGACCATCATTCTGCCCAAGTCCGACCGCATTCCGGTCGAAGTCTCAGCAGGTCTGGACACGGTCGGCATCCGTCTGCCCTCCCATCCGGTCGCTCGCGCGGTCATCCGCGCCGCAGGCGTGCCCATCGCCGCGCCCTCGGCTAACACCTCCGGCCGTCCCTCCACTACCACCGCGGCGCACGTCATGGAAGACATGTCGGGCAAGATCGCAGCCGTTGTGGACGGCGGCGCGTGCGCGGTCGGCGTGGAATCCACCGTCATTTCCCTCGCAGGGGACAAGCCCCGTCTGCTCCGTCCGGGCGGTATCTCGCTCGAACAGCTCGAGGCCGTTCTCGGCCCGGTCGAGGTCGACCGCGCCGTCCGTGAGCAGATCGGTGACGATGTGCGCGTCTCCGCGCCCGGCATGAAATACCGCCACTATGCACCCCATGCACCGGTAACCGCAGTATGCGGCGATCCGGAAAAGGGTGCGGCTTACATCGCGTCGCAGCTGACCGGTCAATCGGGCGTCATCTGCTTTGACGAGTTCGCCGACCGTTTCCCCGGTCATATCGTACGCACCATCGGCCGTTCGGACGATCAGGCCGCACAGGCGCACGCCATCTTCGACGCGCTCCGCGCCTTCGACGAAACCGACGTGACCGCCATCTTCGCCCAGTGTCCCGACGACTCGGGCATCGGTCTGGCCGTCGCCAATCGCCTCAAAAAAGCGGCCGGTTTCCACGTCATCGAGGTGTAATACCATGAAAATTTATGGTCTGACCGGCGGTTCGGGCGCGGGAAAAAGCGCTGCCGCTGCATTGCTCGTCCAAAACGGCTTCGGCTGGGTGGATGCCGACGCGGTCTATCGCGGTCTGTGCGTCCCCGGCAGTGCCCTGCTCGATGCATTACATCGCGCCTTTGGGGACATCCTGACCCCAGAGGGTGCACTCGACCGTCCCAAGCTGGCAAGCGTTGTCTTTTCTGACCCCGCACGCCTGACACAGCTGGGTGACATCACCACTCCCCACATCTGGCAGGCAAGTGAAGAGGAGTTTCACAAGCTGGCAGAACAGGGCATCGACCGCATCCTCTACGACGCACCCACACTGTTTCAAACTGGGTTTGATCGCTCGTGCGACGCGGTCATCGGTGTGGTCGCCTCGCGTGAGACACGTATCCAGCGCATCATGCAGCGCGATGGTTTGAGCGAAACTGCCGCCGCGGCACGCATCGACGCACAGCCAGATGAGGATTTCTATCGCGAGAAATGCGATTTTGTGCTGGAGAATAACGGAAGTTTAGAGGAACTCCAGAAACAAGTCGAGATTTTGTGCGGTCAGCTGCGCTGAATCCCACTCAGCACCGCACCCATAATTGAAGTTTCGATCAAACCTTTTCAAAGGTTTGCGGGTTCTCAGGGCAGAGCCCTGAGTCGTGTCCCGCAGGACACGAAACCCCCTTTTGATTTTCGCTTTGCGAAAATCAACCAAAACAAAAAAATACTCGCGTCCCGCAGGACGCGAAATACTCCGCGCACAAAGTGCGCTCATGGAAACCCAATCCGGCGGATTGGGTTTCCCACCCGCGTCCTGACTGCGGTCTTTCAAACGAAGGGTGCGCAGAAAGGGCAGGGGATGGGGAATCCGTTCCCGTGGGAACGGATTCCATGAGCGCGCCTGGCGCGCAAAGAATCTTGCCGCCTGCGGGCGGCGCTTAGAATTATTTTTTGTTGATTCCGGCTTTCGCCGGAATCAAAAGAGTGTTTCGCACTCTGCGGAGTGCGACTCAGGGCGCTGCCCTGAGAACCCGCGGCCTTTTGAAAAAGGCCGGCGAAAACTTCTATATTTAGACTGGCGAAAACTTTTCAATTCGTTCTTACAACCAATTTTTCTACCCATAAAAGGAGCATCACCACTATGGAACTGTTCTATGACAAAAAGCCGGGCTATGACAAGCTCGACAAAAAGGCTTGCATGGACTATGCCGAGGGCTACAAGGCATTCCTCGACGAGGGCAAGACCGAACGCGACGCGGTTGACGCAATCGTCCGTATGGCTGAAGCCAAGGGCTACAAGGCTTATGTCCGCGGTATGGCGGTCAATCCCGGCGACAAGTTCTACCAGATCAACCGTCACAAGGGCATCATTCTGGCGCACATCGGCTCGGCTCCGCTGTCCGACGGTGTTCGTCTGACTGCTGCCCATCTGGATGCGCCCCGCATCGATATCCGTACCGTTCCGCTCTACGAGCAGGACGGCATGGCTTACTTCAAGACCCACTACTACGGCGGCATCAAGAAGTATCACTGGCTGGCCATCCCGCTCGAGCTGCGCGGCGTGGTCTGCGTGTGCCGTGACGGCAAGGTCGAGCGTGTACCCGTTCACGTTGGCCACAAGCCCGGCGACCCCAAGTTCGTCATCACCGATCTGCTGCCCCATCTGGCAAGCGAGCAGATGGTCAAGAAGGCAACCGAGGTCATCAAGGCGGAGAACATGAACGTCCTGCTCGGCTCGTTCCCGAGCGAAAACAGCGCAGACGGCGACAAGGATCGCGTCAAGCGCGCCATTCTGGAGTACCTGAACGCAGAATACGGCATGACCGAGGCTGATTTCCTGTCGGCTGAGCTGTCCTGTGTTCCGGCATTCAACGCCTGCGACATCGGCTTTGATCGCTCGCTGATCGGCGCTTACGGTCACGACGACCGCGTTTGCTCCTATCCGGCTGCAACCGCGCTGCTCGATGCCGACGAGACCCCGGTACACACCAACCTGTGCCTGCTCGTCGACAAGGAAGAGATCGGCTCGGACGGCGTGACCGGCATGCAGAGCCGTCACTTCGACACCTTCCTCGGTGATCTGTGCCGTGCGCAGAACGTCCTGCCCGACGAGTGCTATGAGCATTCCATCTGCCTGTCGGCTGACGTTTGCAACGCGTTCGACCCCAATTTCCCCGAGGTTTCCGAGGGCCGCAACGATGCCCGCATCGGCTGCGGTATGGCAATCATCAAGTACACCGGCGCACGCGGCAAGAGTGGGACTTCGGACGCTTCCGCTGAGCTGATGGCGCAGGTACGCTGCATTCTGGACGGCGCTGGCATCACTTGGCAGACCGGTCAGCTTGGCCGTGTCGATCAGGGCGGCGGCGGAACGGTCGCCATGTATCTGGCAAACCGTAATATTGATACGGTTGACGCTGGTGTTCCGGTTCTGTCCATGCACGCACCGTTCGAGACCATTTCCAAGCACGATCTGTATATGACTTATCTGGGATTTGGCGCGTTCTATCGCGACTAAGAACGCAAAAGGGGAGAAGGCGAAATGAAGTTTTCGCCGGCCTTTTTCAAAAGGCCGCGGGTTCTCAGGGCAGCGCCCTGAGACGCGCTCCGCAGAGCGCGGAACTCCCCTTTTGATTTTCGCCTTGCGAAAATCAACAAAAAAATAATAAAAAGCGCATCCCGCAGGATGCGCAATACTCCGCGCACAAAGTGCGCTCATGAGAAAGACCACCCTGTCGGGTGGTCTTTCTTTTTTGTTTGTTTTAATTGAAACCCGGGTCGGACACCGGGTTTCAAGAGGGGATTTCGCCCGTTGCGACGGGCGACTTGAGGCTCTGCCTCAAGACTCCGCAAACCTTTGAAAAGGTTTGATCCAAACTTCATTTCGCCTGCGGGCGGGATTATTCCTTTACTGCGCCTGCGGTCAGGGACGATACGACCTGTTCCTGGAAGATCGCAAAGACTGCGATCGACGGGATAACCGCAATCGTGATGGCCGCAAACATCGCCGTATAGTTAAAGCTAAACTGCGAAGTAAAGTAGCTCAGCGACAGGGGCAGCGTTCTCGCTTCCTGACCGCTGGTCAGAACCAATGCAAAGGTAAACTCGTTCCAGTTATTGAGGAATGCCAGTACCGCAGCCGATGCAAGGCCGCCCTTGGCACACGGCATCATAATCTGGATAAAGGTGCGGAAGAAGCCCGCGCCGTCTACGTATGCCGCTTCTTCCAGACTCTTGGGGATGGAAAGGAAGGTACCGCGCAGAATGAGCAGCGACATCGGCAGGTTCAGTGCCGTATACACCAGGATCAGGCCGGTCTTGGTATCTGCCAGACCCATGCCGTTGACCACGATGTACACCGGGTTTAAGAGTGCGGTCATGGGGATGACCAGAGACAGCGAGAGCAGCATATACAGTGCGTTTTTGAACCGGAACTGGCATCTTGCGAACACGTACGCTGCCATTGCCAGGAAAAAGACGTTGGCTGCGGTGGCGACAACGGCCACGATGACGCTGTTCATAAAGTACTTGAGGATGGGGGAGATTGCAAGCGCCTGAACATAACCGGTCAGGCTGAAGCTCGACGGCAGGCCGATGCCGTTGGACAAAATCTCGGCGTTGGTCTTAAACGACGACATGATGACCCAGGCAATCGGGAAGATCGCGACGATGACGCAGATCGTCAGAAAGATGTATTTCAGAACACAGAGTATGCGCTCTTTTGCGGATAAAGTACGCCATGCGGGATTCATGATTCGAGCGCCTCCTTAATAATCTTCTTCGTTGACCTTGAGCGCCTTATTGATCGCTACCATGACGATCGCGCCGAGGACGATGATCATTACACCGATGGTATTCGCGTAGCCGTAGTTATTCTCCGACTTGAATACGCCGTACAGCAGCAGCGGCAGGTTGGTAGTGGTCTTGCCGGGGCCGCCGTTGGTGGTGATGTAGATCAGGTCAAACATCTGCAGCATGTAGGTTGCTGCCATGACCATGGTCGTGCCGATGATCTTCTTGAGCAGCGGCAGCATAATGAAGATATCAATCTGAAAGTTGGTCGCGC
The DNA here is from genome assembly GCF_900167005.1 of Butyricicoccus pullicaecorum DSM 23266. Classification (GTDB taxonomy): domain Bacteria; phylum Bacillota; class Clostridia; order Oscillospirales; family Butyricicoccaceae; genus Butyricicoccus; species Butyricicoccus pullicaecorum. The sequence goes on along the minus strand of NZ_FUXW01000014.1, from coordinate 9,351 downwards.
CGTCTACACGTGCTGCCTCGAGCACCGACTCGTCAACCGACAGTGCCTGTGCCAGAATGAGCGTCGTGGTGTAGCCTGCGAACAGGAACCAGACCATCGTAACCGACGGGAACGCGGTCGTCGTGTCCATCAGCCAGTTGTGCGTCAGCTCTTCCAAGCCGACCATCTTCAGGATCGAGTTGACAACGCCAAACTGCGGGTTGAAGATGTTGACGAAAATCATACCCATTGCAGCGTTCGAGATGATGTTCGGCACCATGTATGCGGTACGGATGAACTTCCAGCCACGCGGCTTCTTATAGAGCAGCAGCGCGATCAGGCAGCCCATCGCCACGTGCAGGATGCAGTGAATCAAAATCCAGATGATGGTGTTGGTGAATGCTGTGTGGAATGCCGGGTCCTTGAACAGGTCGATGTAATTCTGCAAGCCGATGAATGTGATGCTCTTGGATGTCAGCTTGTACTCGCACAGCGAGGTCGCGAAGACCATGACAAGCGGCACCGCATAGATCAGCAGAAACAGGATCACCGCCGGGGCCAGAAAAATCGGTATCCAGGCCTTTTTTACTTTCATGCAGGGTCATCCTCCCTCGTTGTTTCTCCTTTTTTGGGGTGAAAAAGCCTGCCCCTCAGGCAGGCTTTTTCCCTTCCAAACTTTCATTACTGATTCTTTGCAGCTTCGGTGCTCAGAGTCTGGCAGAACTCGGTTGCGGTCATCTCGCCAGAAGCCAGCAGCGGCAGATCCTGCGATACAACATCCAGCAGGTTCGGATACATGGTTGCCTGCAGGTTATCCGTGCGTACGGTTGCGCCTTCTGCCAGGTCGAGGAACTCGACGAGCAGCGGATAATTCTGCTTTGCAGTCTCGGTGATCTCAACAGTCGAGGAAGCCGGTACCATGCCCTGTACTTCCAGCGCTACCTGCTGTGCATGTGCAGAGGTGAAGAACTTAACCATCTCAACAGCTGCCTCTTCCAGTGCCGGATCGTCCTGCTTGGTGACGAAGTAGCCCTGAATCGGTGCGTCGTATACGAAGTTGCCCGGGAAGATCGCTACGCCAACCTTGTCAGCGAAGTCTGCGGTGGTCTTGGTCTCATCGGAGAAGTCACCGATCATCCAGGGGCCGTTTGCGATCATTGCAGCCTGACCGGACAGGAAGTTGTTTGCTGCGTGCTCGTACTTACCGCCGATTGCATCGAGGGTGGTGTACTCCTGCAGCATCTTCTGTACGTTGGTGAATGCGTCGATGGTGGGCTGGTTGTTGTAGTCGATCGGGTTCATCTGCTTCATGAACTCGTAACCTTCATCACCGCTGGTTGCGATCATTGCGCCTGCCCACAGCGAGGTAACCCATGCGGAATCTGCGGTATCCAGTGCCAGAGGCGTGATGCCTGCTGCCTTCAGCTTATCGCACTGCTGCCAGAACTCGTCCCAGGTGGTTGCCGGTGCGTCGATGCCAGCCTGTGCGAACAGATCCTTGTTGTAGAAGTAACCGACCAGGCTGCCCTCGGACGAAGATGCGTAGATCTTGCCGTCGCGGGAGTTGGTGGTCAGTGCAACGTCAGAGTACAGTGCCTTCCACTCGGGGTCAGCTTCTACATAAGGAGTCAGGTCAACAACGACGTCCTTTGCCAGTGCCAGGTCGAGCAGGTTGTAACCGCCGCCGTATACGACCGGGGGCAGATCGCCGGTACCCAGCTGTACCTTGATCTTGTCAACGTAGTTTGCATCGCCCGGTACGTCTTCCTTCTGGATGCGGTACTTGCCTGCATACTCTGCGTTGAACTCCTCGATCAGCTGATCGACTACCGGTGATGCGGTGTTGACGCCACACTGGAAGGTGGGGTAATTGATGACGATCTCGCTGCCGGTGGACTCGGTGCTTGCGCCCTCATCGGTGGTCTCGGTGCCGCCGCCACAGCCGGACAGACAGCCCGCGGTCATCAGAGCCGCCAGTGCAAGTGCGGTCAATCTCTTTTTCATTTTCTGGTTCCTCCTCTTCTTCTTTCCGGTCGGCCTTTGTTGCCTACCTCTCTCTTGGCTCTATTTTAGCACATGGGCAATGTCCGAAAGTAGGGAATAATTGGTCGGTTTGTAGTAATAATTTGAACTGTGAATCGGTCAAAGGAAACAAAAATACCCCTGCCGTTTCGCGGGGAAATGTGATATGATACAAAGGAACGGGAGGGATATCCGATGCAACACGCCGAGCAGGCACGTCAAAACAAGTCCAAAAAGTCGCTGCTGCGCACCGGCTTGCGCCTCATGCTCGCCGCGATTATCATTCCCCTTGCCGCCTCTCTGCTGCTCTTCTTCGGTTTTGTCTCCCGTCAGATGCGCACACAGGCCGAGCACATGACGCAATATTATACCGATCAGCTGGTAAATTCCACGACCGATGCGCTCAGTCAGGCGCAAAGTATCATTTATTTCACGCTTGGCAGTGATACCGTGCAGTCGGTCATGCACAGCAGTCAAAACCCAGTCGGCACACAGGCCGAGCTGGTACAGCAGGAAATCGGTCGGGCAACCCTGTTCAATGCCGCTTGGGACGATCAATATGTGCACTCCATTTTCCTGTTTCGTCAGGACGGCATTGCCTTTCCGGCCTCGCGCAGCGGTATCTATCAGGCTGAGTATGGCCGTTTGGAAACAGTATTTCGTCTGTTTCCCGACCGCAACTCGACCCAGTCGCTGATCGCGCTGGCCAATAACGCAGAATATTCCTATATGGTCGTCGATTACAACTCGCTCAACGACCCCGCGCGCTGTCTGGGCAAGCTCATTCTGGAAGTGGACACCGCCGCGCTCATCGACGCAGCTCCGCTCCAGTCGGTCTACCCGGGCGCCGAGGTCATGCTGTCCGACGCACAGGGCAATCTGCTCTATGCGGCAAGCGACCGCTTAGTCGGTGATCTGCTGGTCGATCTGCGCACACTGGACGGCACCTCAAACGGTGTCTCGCAGGCCATCCACTGGGCGGACGGCGATTATCTGCACTGTCGCGCGGCAGTCGGCGACATGATTCTGGATGTCTGCGTCCCGCAGCGCGAAATTTTGACCGGTGTGCACACGACGGCGGCCTGGTATGTTCTGCTGACCAGCCTCATCTTCATCGGTGTGCTGATTTCGGCAATCTACGCTTACCGCGGTCTGCTCCGTCCCTTCGCCCACACCCAGCAGACACTCGACCGCATGGCTGAAGGCGATTTATCGGTGCGCATGGACGCGCCCGAATATCAGGAGCTTGCCGGCATGGCCGACACCTTCAACCGCATGGCCGACACGCTCACCGACCTCTATCAGGATGCCTACAAAAAGGGCGTGCTGCTGCGCGAAAGCGAGTTCAAAATGCTCGAAGCGCAGATCAATCCACACTTTATCTTCAATGTCTTACAGGTCATCAACCTGCGCTGCATGGAGGCAGGGCAGAAGGAGACCAGCCGCATGGTCACCGACCTCGCCGGTCTGCTGCACGGCACGATCGGCAAAAACGGTGCGCCCAAGGTCACCTTCCGGCAGGAACTCGCCTACGTCCGCTACTACCTCGACCTGCAAAAAGCGCGGTTTGAAAACGCGCTGCAATACGAAATCGACTATGCAGACTCGTCTATCCTCGATTACTACCTCCCCAAGCTCACCATTCAGCCGCTGGTAGAAAACTCGGTCGTGCACGGTCTGGAACCCAAGCGCGGCGGCGGCAAGGTGAGCGTCAAAATCTGGGAGGAGGACGACAGCGTCTACATCCGCGTGGAGGATGACGGCGTGGGCTTTTTACAGGGTGCGGTGTCGCCCGGTGCGCACAACCACATCGCCCTCGACAACATCCGCAAACGCTTGGAACTCATGTATGGGACACACGGCACATTCCGCATGAGTTCCATGCCGGGTACCGGCACGGTCGTGCTGATCATCATTCCCATCGATAAAACGGAAGGAGAACACGATGTACAACGTACTTCTGGTGGACAATGAACCAGCGATCCTGAGCGCACTGTCACACGCGATCGACTGGGCTGCCCACGACTGCCATATCTTAAACATCGCACGCGACGGCCGCGAGGCCATGCTGCAATTCGCGCAGGAAGCGCCCGATATTGTGATCTCAGATATCCGCATGCCCGAGGTGGACGGTCTGGAGCTTGCCCGGTGGATCAGCGAGAACCACCCGGCCTGCAAGGTCATCATTCTGACCGGCTTCCCCGACTTTTCCTACGCCCAGCAGGCCATCAACTACCGTGTGGTTGATTTTGTGCTCAAACCGACCTCGGAGGACAGTCTGCTCGCGGCTCTGGACAAGGCAAAACAGCGTCTGGCCGAAGATCAGGTGCGCAAGACCGACAAGCAGGCCGACGTACTGGCGTGCGAGCTGTTCCTGCACCAGCTGATTTTCGACCCGGTGCAGTCGCTGCTCTACACCATGGAGCGCACCAACGCGCTCGGACTCGATCTGTCCAGCTGCTACGTGCTGCGCTTCGGTCTGGACGACATCCACACCGAAGCCGACCGCATCGCCTTTCAAAGCGAAGTGCGCGAGATGTGGCGGCAGGCGATGGGCGAGTACACGGTCTATTTCATCCCGCGCGGTGAGCGGTTCTGCTACATCATCCTGTGCGCACCGGTCGGCTTTGACCCGACCGAGGCCTGCCATCAGGTCGTGCAGACCGTCCAGCAGACCACCGACTTTCAGATCACCGTGGGCATCAGTGCCCACCACCACAGCCCGCTCGAGCTGTCCGACGCGGCACGCGAGGCCGACCACGCCCAGCAGCTCGCCGAGTACAGCCCGCAGATGCCGGTCATTTCCTACGGTCAGCTGCCCGTCCTGTCCGACCTGCACGCTTCCCGCATCACCGAGGAACTGCGCACCATCCAGAGCGCACTGGAAAACCGCAACCGCGGCGCGGTCATCAGCGGTCTTGACCGTCTGTTTGCCTATCTGCGCCGGGAGGCTATCCCGTTCCCCAGTGTGCGCCGCATCGCGGTCATTCTGTACGAGTGCGGTCAGGGCTTGCTGATTAGCTATAATCTGGAAATTTTGCTGACCGACGCTTCGCTTGCCAGCGAACGTGCGCTGCTCGACAGCGGTGCGATCGACGAGATCGAGCAGCTTCTGCGCGGCTATCTGACCGCCGTCCTCGACCGCATTTGCATGAATGCAACCGATCTGGACGATCTGGTGTTCCGCGTCAAGCAGTACATTGACCAGAATTATGCCGGAGAGTTGTCGCTTGAGGGTCTGGCTGATTATGTCCATCTGTCCGCGAGCTATCTGAGTAAGCTGTTCAAAAGGGAAGTGGGACAGAATATCAGTGGGTATATCCAGCAGGTGCGCATTGAGCGTGCGAAGGTCTTATTGCGCACGACGGCCATGAAAACGTATGAGATCGCCGAAGCGGTCGGCATCCCTGACCCGGTGTATTTCTCCAAGCTGTTTAAAAAGGCGACCGGACAGAAACCGAAGGATTTTCGGTTGGAAGAGGAAAAGTAATCGCCGCACCCCCAATTGAAGCTTTCGCTCAAGCCTTTCTCGAAAGGCTTGCGGAGTCTTGAGGCAGAGCCTCAAGTCGCCATCCGCAGATGGCGAAATCCCCTTTTGAAACCCGGTGTCCGACCCGGGTTTCAACCGAAACAAACAAAAAAAGAAAGACCGTCCTCTCGGACGGTCTTTCTCATGAGCGCACTTTGTGCGCGAAGTATTGCGCGTCTGCGGACGCGCTTTTTTATTCTTTTTTAGTTGATTTTCGCAGAAGCGAAAATCAAAAAGGGGGTTCCGGACTCTGCGGAGTCCGGCTCAGGGCTCTGCCCTGAGAACCCGCAGCCTTTTGAAAAAGGCTGGCGAAAACTTCAATATTGGGTGCGGTGCAGGTTGTGTCTTAACCCGCAAACTTAGTGATATATCCCATAACCAGAATGACCACGATCGCGATCGGGACGACGACTGTGCAATAGCCTCTCGCCCAATTCGGGAACTTTCGACCCTTACCGCTATTTGCCTCAGCCATAAAGTTCTTCCAGCCCCAGCCGTTCTTCAGGCAGCAGAACAGGACGTAAATGCACGAGCCGATGGGCAGGATATTATTGGATACGAGGAAATCCTCGAAATCCAGGATATTGCCGCCCAGCAGCTGAACGTCGCTCCACAGATTAAAGCCCAGAACTGCCGGAAGCGACAGGATGAACAGGCCGATGGTGCCGATGAGGCACATCTTCTTGCGCGACAGGCTGGGGAACAGGTCGGTAAAGCACGAGATAATGTTCTCCATAACACCGATGACCGTGGACATAGCCGCGAAGATCATAAACAGGAAGAACAGCGCACCCCAGAAACGGCCGCCCGGCATCTGCTCGAACACGCTCGGCAGAGTGATGAAGATGAGCGGAGGGCCGGAACCCGGGTCTACGTCAAAGGCAAAGCATGCCGGAATAACGATCAGACCGGAGCACAGTGCGACAAAGGTATCGAGTGCAGCGACGTTGATGGACTCACCGAGCAGCGAGCGCTCGCGGCCGATGTACGAGCCGAAAATCGCCATACCGCCCATGCCGACCGACAGGGTAAAGAATGCCTGGCTCATGGCCTGGTACATGACGTTCCAAACACCGTTTTCGGTAATCTTGCTGAAATCCGGGATGAGGTAGTACTGCAGGCCGGCCTGTGCGCCGTCCAGCGTGATCGAACGGATGGCCAGAACTGCCATCAGCACGATCAGCAGCGCCATCATCTTCTTATTGACCGCCTCAACGCCTTCCTTAACGCCCAGCGAGCACACGGCAAAGCCCAGAACAACGGCGATACCCATTGCAATCGTGCTGACGACCGGGTCACCGGTCATCTTCTCAAAGGCCTGCCCGACTTCGGCTGCTCTCATGGACGAGAACGAACCGGCGACGTACTTATAGAAGTAAATGAACATCCAACCGGCAATGGTGGTGTAGAACATCATCAGGATGATATTGCCCGCGATGCCAAAGAAGCTCCACCAATGCCACTTGGTGCCCTTGGGTTCGAGCTCGTGGAACGAGCGCGAAATCGACCGGCGCGATGCACGTCCGACCGAGAATTCCATCGTCATAACCGGAATACCGAACAGCAGCAGGAATGCCAGATACAGCAGGATAAATGCCGCGCCGCCGTACTTACCCGTGATGTACGGGAATCGCCAGACGTTGCCCAGGCCGATCGCACAGCCCGCAGAGATCAGAATAAAGCCCAGTCGCGAGCCAAAGGTCTCTCGATTTTGCATAGTTTTTTTCCTCTCAGAATACAAAACACACGCAGAGGACACGCCCCTGCGTGTGTTCAAGGTCAGTGTAACGCTTGATGTGCGCGATTATGCGCCGAACTTCTGGATATAGCCCATCACGAAGATGAACAGGACGATCAGCGGCAGAATCCAGGTGAAGTAGAACCGCAGCTTGCTCGGGAACTTCAGACCGTTGCCCGTGTCTGCCTCTGCGATGAAGTTCTTCCAGCCCCAGCCGTAACGCGAGGTACAGAACAGCAGATAGACCACAGAACCCAGCGGCAGCAGGTTATTGGAGACAATGAAGTCCTCCAGATCCTGAATGTTGCCGACATGCGGTACCTGGAAACCGCTCCACAGATTGAAGCCCAGGATACACGGCATGGAGATGATCAGAATGAAGACCAGGTTGAGGATGATCGCCTTCTTACGGCTCCAGCCCCACAGGTCAATCGCAAACGAGATGATGTTCTCGAAAACTGCGATGATGGTCGTGAAAGCAGCCGCTGCCATGAACATGAAGAACAGCGTGCCCCAGATGCGTCCGCCTGCCATCTGATTGAAGATGTTCGGCAGGGTGATGAACAGCAGGTTCGGGCCGGAGTCTGCCTGGATGCCGAATGCCGAGCAGGCCGGGAAGATGATCATACCCGCCATCAGCGCGACAAAGGTATCCAGAATGGTGATGGAGATTGCTTCGCCGGTCAGCGAGCGCTCCTTGTCAATGTACGAGCCGAAAATAGCCAGTGCGCCGATACCAAGCGACAGGGTGAAGAATGCCTGACCCATTGCAGCAAAGATGGACTCGAACAGGCCGCCCTTTGCCTCATACAGCTTGGAGAAATCGGGCTTTAAGTAGAATTCCAGACCAACCGCTGCGCCGTCGAGGGTGACCGAGCGGAACACCAGCACGACGATGATTGCCAGCAGGCCGAGCATCAGGATCTTATTGATCTTCTCGACGCCGCCGCGCAGGCCGAACGAGCAGACCGCGAAGCAAGCCAAAACGACAACTGCCATGCAGATGGTCATATAGCCCGGGCTTTGCAGCATGGTGCTGAACGAGCCGGTGATAAAGTCCGGGTCAACGTTTACGAACTCGCCCTTTGCCATTTTATAGACGTAGGCGATCAGCCAGCCGCCGACGGTGGTATAGAATGCCATGAGCAGATAGTTGCCCAGCATCGCGCCGTAGCTGTACAGGTGCCATTTACTGCCCTTGGGTTCAAGCTTATGGAACGAGCGGGCGGCGGAGAGCTGACTTGCTCGGCCGACCGAGAACTCCATAACCATGATGGGCAGTCCGAGAATCAGCAGGAACAGCAGGTAGATGAACACGAAGGCTGCACCGCCATACTGGCCGGTGATGTACGGAAAGCGCCAGACGTTGCCCAGACCGATGGCGCATCCGGCAGAGATCAGGATGAAGCCCAGTCTGGAACTAAACTTTTCTCTTTCTTTCATTGTTTGTTACCCCTTCTGCGGAAATCACACCGCGTGGCTCTATTCTAGCACAGTTTATTGCATCATTCAAGGGATAAGCTTGAAGTTGCTTTAACGCTGATGCGATAAAGAAATAAAGGAATAAAGGGTGCGGAATGTTATGATTTGGGGTGGATGGGGCGTAAGAAAAAGTGGGTTTGGAGAGCGGGAAAGGGTTTCGGATTGGGAACGGGTTGGGGTGGGGGAGGAGAGGGAAAAGGGAGGAAATGGAAAAGACCGTCTCATGATGAGACGGTCTTTTTATGAGCCTTGCGGATTTAGAAAATACCCCGGTGGGGTATTTTCCCGTAACCTTGCGGATCTTAAAAATATTCCTGTGGAATATTTTTCCGCAAGGCTGTGGTTGGCTCTGCCAACCAAGCCAGACAATCTATGCAGTGATGAAACAGCAAAAGACAGCCAAGCCATGAACGGAAAACGGAAAGTTAGCGCCGTCTGCGGACGGCGCTTGTGTTTTTGGTTTGGTTGATTCCCGGGTCGGACACCGGGAATCAAAAAGGGGATTCCGCTCGCTGCGGCGAGCGGCCAGCCTGCGCGGCTGGATCGCGCCGGGTCGCAGACCCGGACCCGCTTGTCGCCTGCGGGCGGGATTGATTCGGTG
>NZ_FUXW01000020.1 GCF_900167005.1 Butyricicoccus pullicaecorum DSM 23266 | reverse complement strand
TCCGGACTCTGCGGAGTCCGGCTCAGGGCTCTGCCCTGAGAACCCGCAGCCTTTGAAAAGGCTGGCGAAACTTTCAGTTAGGGGTGCGGTGGTTTAGGCGTTTTTCTGATAGCGCATCAAAATCGTTGCGACCTGTGCGCGGGTTGCCGAGCCATTCGGGCTGAGGGTTGTCGTGCTCGTACCCGAAATCAGGCCGTTCTTAACCGCCCAATTCATTGCCGGGACAGCGTAGCTCGACACGGTATTTGCATCTGCAAACGCTGCAAGGTTTGCGTCCGCGTTACCGGTCTCCTGACCCTTATACTGTGCGTAACGGTACAGAATTGCTGCCATCTGCTCGCGGGTGACGTTCTGGTTCGGTGCAAACTGGGTTGCGCTCACGCCAGAGACGATACCGTTGGTCTTTGCCCATGCCACAGCCTCGGCGTACCATGCGTTCTGTGCGACGTCGCCGAACGCGGTATCAGCCTTTGCCTGCTCGCCCGACATACGGTAGAGCACGGTGACCAGCATGGCGCGGTTCATATTGGCATTGGGCTCAAAAGTCGTCGCGCTGGTGCCCTGGAACAGACCGTTTTCAACCGCGTAGGTTACAGCTTCGGCGTACCAGTCGGTCGGCTGCACGTCGGTGAACGATACGGTAGGCTTGGTGGTCTCCTCGATCTTCTCAAAGGTAACGACAACCTCATCGGTGGACTTTAAGCCAGTCAGCTTGTTCTCGATGTCCACTTCCTTGCCGTTGACCAGAATCTTTGCGATGCGGTAGCCGTCATCCGGGGTGATGGTGACCGTGCCGTCGCTGTCGGCCTTGACCTTACCGCCCTTGCCGTCGACCGATACCTCCGGGGTACGGTCCTTGTTCGAATCAGTGGTGTTTCCGGCCTCCGGGTGGGATGCGCCGCCCGACGAGCCGCCAGTCGAACCGCTGGTGGAGTTATCACCGCCGGTGCCATTGTCCGAACCATTCGAGCCGTTGTCCGAACCGTCCTGGTCACGGGTAACCGAGAGCGAGACATCGGCGTACTCGGTGCGGCCAAGCGTGCGGTCGAGTACAACCGCACCGGTGACCTGCTTGACCTCAGTGCCCGCGACAACCGACAGCGTGCCCAGTTTGAGCGACCCGTCCGCCGCCGTCAGCGGAGTGCGCGACGCTGCGTACAGGGTGACCGTTCCGGCAGAGCCGTCCACCGTCATCGCATGCGTGTCCGCCGTTCCGGCAAACTGGATGTCGGCGGTGTTGGTCACCTGGAAGGTGACCTCCGCCGCATAACGATCGGTGCCCACATCGGTCAGTACCGCCGTAGCACTCGTGCCCTGTTTGTCAAAGGAGATCGACAGCTCCGCCGCGAACGCGGTCATCGGGAGCATCGCGCCCAGGGTCAGCGCGCAGATACTTGTTTTCATCCAACGCTTCATCGCGTCCTCCATTTCTTCACAAAATCCTATATGCTTACTCTAAAATCCTAATTTCTGTTACTCTGCCAGAATGATATTCGGCATGCTCTCATAGCGCGGTACGCTGATGAATACCGTATCACTGGTCATGCGGGGATCGTGACCCTCAACGTCAACTGCACGCCACATCTGTGCCTTGAACTCGATGATAACCTCGTTATTTGCACCGTGATTATCCTCGTGGTCCTCGTTGACCTTCTTGAAGGCCTCCTGATCGGCGGGGATGAACAGGAAGAAACCGTCGCTGATGGTGCTGACTGCGCCGTCCTCCGGGATTTCAGCAAACAGCAGCGTCTCACCCGAAAGCGTGCGTTCAGATACGGTCGGTGCCGCACTCGAACCCGGCATCATGCTCTGCATCTTGCCAACGATGCGCACGCTGTTGTACAGCGGGTCGCCGCGGTAGCTGCCGGTTACGACGATGGTACCAGCCGGAATCTTCTCGGTGCCCTCGGTCGTCTCGTAGGTGTAATCCTGACCCAGCACACCGATGGACGCGCCCTCAGTGAAGGCGATGTTGTCACCCGGGTAGTCGAGCAGGTGGATATCCTCGAGTGCAACGTCGGACGGAATGCCCGAAATCGCGATCTGCTTTGCGTCGTACATCCAGATACGGGTATCCTGTACACCCGGCTTGTTGAAGTAAGTCAGGAACGAGTGGGTGGGATCGCTCGACTCGTTGACCGTAAAGCTGCCCATCTTGGCAATCGTCCAGTCGCCCTGTACTTCCACCTCGCCAAGGCCTGCCAGCGGTACTGCTTCATTCTCCAGATCAACCACGTCGGTATCTTCGACCTTGTCCTCCGTCGGCTGGGTCGTATCGACTGTCGGCTGCTCGTTCGGCTGCTCGACTGCCGTGCTGCCTTCCTCGGCTGCCGGCTGGTTGGTCACAGCATCCTCATTCTGTGCACCCTCCGCACCTGCCTCCGGGGTGGTCTCCGGCGTAGTCTCCGGAGTAGTCTCGGTGGTTTCGGTCTTCTCTCCTTCGGGAACAATGGTGGTTGCCGGTACGAGAGCGGTCATCGGGATGCTCTCGGTGGGCTGTGTGGTCGGGATCTCATGAACCTTGTCCGATACCAGTACCATCAGGGTACCAGTGCTCGGAACATGGTTGCCGGTGATCTTGATACCGGAAACAGACAGCAGACGGGTCTGATCCTTGACCGTAATCAGCACATTGCCGGTTTCCTCGTCGCGGGTGATCGTGTACTCGCCCGGATCGATGGTCTTATCGTAGGAGATGCGTACGTCGGACGCATGTGCGTCTGCAACCTCATAGCCCAGCTTGTCGATGACGCGCACCGAGTAGCTCAGCGCCATGTTGTTGGCTGCACCGACCGAATCAGTATAGGTCTGGGTCGCCTCACCGTTGCCCATCAGGAAGGCGATCGGGGTGCCATTGCGCAGGATCTCATAGCCCTGCACGCGGTCAGCATCGTCCGAAACCGTAATGGTCAGCTGGACATTGGTATCGTCCTTGACTTCCGCATAGACAGATGCAGTCATCAAAGCCTTGGACTCGCCTGCCAGGCGGTCGCGGCGCGACTGGTCGCTCAGGTACCAGATCTCACGCTCTTCCTCACCGTACGAGGACAGGGTGCTCTTGGTGCTCTCGCTGAGCTCCATACCCCAGCGGGTGAAGAACTCGGTCAGGTTCTTGCCGGTGATTTCGGATGCGATCAGCGCGATACGGTCATCCTTGGATGCGCCGCTGTGCTCTCCTGCCTTCCACTTCTTGAAGAATTCGTTGAAGAAGTCCAGCGAACCTGCGCCCTTGAGTGCGTTGCCCTCACCGTCGTATGCGAGGTGCAGCTGCCAGTACATGCCAAGCTGTACAAAGACATTGCCTGCCTGACCGGGCTTGCCCAGTGCAGTCTTGTTGAAGATGTCCGGGTACATGCCTTCCAGACGGGACGCGCCGGTCATGTTTTCGGTGTCCGCGGTCTGTGCAACCAGCGAGTAAATGTTGTTGGTGATCTCGGCGTAACCGATCTTGTCCATGTTATGACCGATCTCGTGCGCGATGCCCCAGCCGTACAGGCCGTTTACATCGTCAGAGTCGATACCGCCCGCACCGGTCTGACCAAGCGGGTAGCCGGTCACCATCGCACGGGTCTCGTTGTAGTCGATGCCGACATAGCTGCCAGCCGCGAACATGAACGCACCCGAGAACAGACGAGAGAAGCGGATGTTCTGACGGGTCTGCATGGGATACTGGTAGGAATCAAACGCCTGATCGGCAGAGATGATACCCTGGGTCTTGTTTGCCAGGAAGATCAGCTGCTCCCATGCGACAAGCGCACGGTAGAGCTGATTTGTCATATCCTCGGTCGATGCGCTTGCACCGCCCAGGCCGGCCAGCACCTGATCGGCAGGCAGAGACAGCAGCACGCTGGGCGTTGCAATCTCGGTCACGTTTCTGGTGTTGGTCTTTCTTGCCGTTTCATTCGGGAAGCTCAGGCTGGAAACATGTGCCTTGAGCGCCTCGACGTAAGGCGTGAGCAGCGCCTTGCGCTCGCTCTCGCTCTTGTCGTACCACTGAGACGGCTGTATGTTAAGGTAAGGGATTTGGGTAATTACATTTTTGTTTGCCGAAGTATCGCGCACCTGAATCTTGATGCCGTCGGCGTTCGAGCCGCTGTACTCGATATACAGCGAACCGCCGCGCTCACCCGAACCGCTGTTGCCAATCTGGCTCAGCCAGATGCGATTGCGGCCGTTGTGCAGTTCGTAGCTCTTGGTGGTTGCGCTGGTCTCGGAATACTGCTGCCACTGGACGAGCTTGATGCTGTCGCCTTCCTGTACGCCCTCAACGTAGAGCGAGATGGACTGGTTGGACAGTGCCGACAGGCCGAGCGGCTGGAGTGCCGAAGCCGACTGGCCGTACTTGCCGTCTGCCGAAGCGGTGCGCGAGGTAAAGCCGGTGCGCACGTTCAGCTCGCTATCCTTCTTTTCGAGCAGCTGCTGTGCGTTATTCAGCTCGTCGAGCAGAACCTCACGGTTTACATAGTAAGCATCTGCATCGCTTGCGCGAGCGCGCAGCGCATCAATCTTGTCCTGATCGACACCCTCTGCCAGTGCAGTGTGGCTGTCGTTTGCGAACAGTGCGGTGATCGAATCGTCCAGATCGCCGTACTCATAGAACGCGACTTCGGTCAGGCTCAGGTTGCCCGCGCCTGCCCACTGGCTTGCCTCGACGGTCAGCGATTTTACCGTGCTCTTGGGGAACTTTACGATGAAGTAGGTATTGTCTTTGCCCTTTTCAAAGGAGACATTGGTGACACGCTCGCCGTTGATCCACATGTTGAACGAATCAAAGTAGTCGCGGTAACGCTTGCCGGACTTCTCCGGGTCGTTGCGCAGATCGGGTACGTAGATGAGATAGTTCATCTCATATTCCTGATCGAAGGTAAAGGTGAACGCTCTGCTCTCCGACCAGGTCCGTGCGATCCAGCCGGTGTTATAATTGCCGTCGTAGACCGACTTGGGCAGCTCACCGCGGCTCAGGCCCCAGTGTACATTGCTCGTCGGATAGGTCGCGCTGGTAATAACGCTGTTGTCCAGACGGTTGACCGTCGGCAGCTTGGGGCCTTCGATCTCGGACAGCTTGGGTGTACCCTCCGCGGTCAGCGACACCGGGCCGTTGCCCTTGCTGTTGACACCGAATACCTGTACCTCGTAGGTCACGTCGTTTTCCAGACCGGTGATGGTCGCGGAAGACTGGTAAGAGCTCGGCAGAACGGTAAATTCGCCCTCGCCCTTGACGCGGTACTGGACACGGCTGGAAACCGTATCCTTGCCCGGCTTCCAAGTGACCGTCAGGAACCCATCGCCCGGGGTGACCGTGACAGAGTCCGGCTTGTCGGGTACACTGTTCGGCTGCGGTGTTGCATTGACGACCTTGGACTTGCCGCCCTCCCAGGTCTGACCGCCTGCGTTGGAGATCGGCGCGACCGCAAAGTAATAGGTCTTGAGGTTTTCCAGATTTCCGACCGTGTAGGTGGTCTGCTCGGTCTCGACCGTGCTGGTCAGCTTGTCCGCGCTCGTGCCGTAGTAGATCTTATATCCGGTGATGTTCGGGAAGGCATCCCAGGTCAGGGTGACCTGCTTGGTGCCTGCGGTTGCCTGAACGTTCTTGACCTGTACGTCCTCGACTGCCGGTTCCTCGGGCACGATGTCCTGTACGAACTTGATCTGCTCAACGACAACCGGCTGGTTGTCCTTGACCTCGACCTTAATGGTGATCTTCTTGACCGGTACGCGCTGGCCGAGCGAGATGGTGACCGTCTTGCGGCCGTCATCGCGCACCTGCATGGCAAGCACGCCGTCCGGGTTGCTGTGATCGAAGGGAACCTCAATGGTCTCGCCGTTGACCAGCTCGGCTATGACCGTACCCTTTTCAACCGGGTTGGCCGTCGAGCTGACGATGGAGACCTGCTCCATCTCAACGCCGCTCTCCTGCGCCGACTGTGCCAGCGGAATGGGAAGTTCCAGCTCGCTCGCGCCGCTCTTGGGCATCAGCGTGACCGCCTGACCATCATCGGTGAACAGCGAAGCGACGTTGCCGGATTTGACCTCCACCTTACTCTCAATCTCAGCCGCAACCGTTGCGGTGTCTACGACCTTGGCCGTAATGACCGTGGTGTTGAACAGCTGTGCCTCACCGGTCGCGCCCGACGCCATGGTGACTGCCGCGAGGTCGTAGATGTCGACCTTGCCGTCACCATTTAAGTCGGTCTTGCTGTCGTTGGTGCTCAGCTTGCTCTTGACGATGTCAACGTCGCTCGTGTTGATCGCGTTGTCACCGTTCAGATCGCCCTGGGTGAACGTCGCGTCGCCCGTACCCAGAACAATGCCCTTGGAGTACTGCGACAGCGTGAGTTCGTCGCTCTCGTACGTCTTAAAACCTTCTGCTTCAAATTTCAGATGATAAGTATTCTCATCTTCTTGTGCAGACAGACCGCGAATGTTCACGTCGATGTAGTTTACCGTCTGATCGGTGGTGCGCTGCGACACCTTACCCGATGCCGTCGTGCCGTCAGAGAAGGTCAGCGTGCTGTCCTGACTGAGATCGCCGGTCGCAATTGGCTTGTCGCCCTGAAACAGGGTCAGTTTTGCGCCGATTTCCTGTAATTTTTGACTGGAAATCGGATAATCCAGACGAATCGTAGCCTGAATTTCGCCGGTCGCCCCGGTCGTTCCAGCCGCGCTCTTTCCCGCGCTGACAGTGCTGACCGCTGCCGCCTGCGGCAGGCTGCCCAGCAGTCCAACGCCCATTGACGCGGCCAGTACGCCTGACAACGCCCGATGATACCATTTCATGATGCTCTCGCTTCCTTTCTTTCCAGCCGTCTGACCGTCTGTACGTGCGGCTCCTTTTTGGTTATATTTTAATTCATTTTTTCGTTTTAGCCTCGAATATTGTAACACACACTTTTTCCTTTGTGTACCCCTAATTTTGTTTTTTGTGAATTTTTTTACCAAACGGCAAAAAGCGGTCGACGCAGGAATGCGCCGACCGTCAAAGTGCCGAAAAATCAGGTTGTTTCTTTTTGATGCGGGTGCATGGGGAATCGCAGCGTAACCTTGAACAGGTCACCGTCCACCGACAGCTCGAACCGTCCGCCCATGCATTCGGTCAAGCTGCGTGCAATGGACAGTCCCAATCCGCTGCCCTCGGTTGCGCGCGATGCGTCACCCCGGACAAAGCGCTCCATCAGCTCATCGGTGTCGATGTTCAGCGCCTCCCGCGAGATGTTCTTGACCACAATGCTGCTCTGTCCGCCCTGCTCGGTCAGATCCAAATAAACACGTGTACCCGGCATGGCGTACTTGACCACGTTGCCCAGCAGGTTGTCAAACACGCGCCACAGCAGGCGGCCATCAGCCGTGATCGTACAGCTCTCACCGCCGATGCGCAGCACGGTCTCGAGCGACTGCGCGGTCAGACGCTCGCTGTACTCGCCCACCGCCTGCCGCAAAAGCTCGGCCGCGTCGGTCGGAGCAAGTTCGACCGTGATGTTGCCCGTCGAGGCCTTAGACGCTTCAATCAGGTCTTCGAGCAGCTTTTTGAGTCGGTTGGACTGGCGCTCGAGCACGTCCGCGTATTCTCTTGCCTCCTTGGGCTGGGGATCGGTCTTTTTGAGCAGATCGACATAGTTGATAATGGAGGTGAGCGGGGTCTTGATATCGTGGCTGACGTTGGTGAGCAGCTCTGTTTTGAGGTGCTCGCTCTTCATGCGTCGTTCGACCTCCACCGCACAGCCGCTCGAGATGCGGTTGAGCATGTCGGCATTGCGGCGGAACGGTCCGTGCAGATGGGCGGTGTCGATCTTATAGGACAGGTCGCCTTCGGACAGGTGCTTGGCGCCCTCGATTAGGCGCGACAGCTGGGACAGTACCCACGCCAATCCGACGAGGGAACCGATGGCCAGCAGGGTCACAAATACACCGACCTCAAAGCTGCCCGACGCCACGCCCACAATCCAGAACGCTGCGATGATACAGCCCCCCCACAGCATACCCGTCCACATGATGCTCATGCTCGATGCCATCTTGCACAGACTGCGCCAGATGTATCCGCATACGCTCTTGACCCGGCCCAGTACCCGCTGGATGCCCGAGCCTTCCCACTCGAACGCCCGAGCCTTGTCCGCGACCTGACGCGCAGCGTCCTGCGCCTTCTGCGCAAATCCGTGCACGGTCTCCTTGGCCTTGTCGCCGTCCAGCACCAGTACAAATCCGGTGTCCTTGTCCCGCTCGTCCGGTTTGGTTTCTTGGAACGAAGCATCTACCGCCTGCTCAATCGATCGCACCATCTGTACGGTCTTTTGCTCGTGGTACTGCTCACGCTTGCGCTTGGCAAACAGATAAATCGGATTGCAGATATAAAAGGTAAGGGTGGTGCGCCACAGACGGTGTGCCTTGATGCGCACGGTCAGCGACCGCAAGACGAAAAAGCATACCAGTACGAACGCCCAGATCAATACCGCGGTCAGAGTCAGCAGAAAATCAATGCCGTACGCCGGGTAGCTGACCATGACCTCTGCTGCATCCACGGTCGTATAGGCCGGAGCGGTGTACGTATAATTGAAGCCTTCCCAGATGAGCTGGAACGCACAGTAGGCGACAAGCAGCAGAACGCCCAGCAAAATCACTGGCCAGCGGTCGAAAAACCGCAGGCGGATGCCGTCCTGCTCGGTCTCGTTTGCCCGATGACCGGCCGCAAGCAGCAGGTAGAGTCCCAGCAGCACACTCAGCACAGCCGCCGCTGCCGCACCCGGGAGCAATCCCATACTCGTCACGCCATGCACAAACCGATAGCCGGTCAGATACCGACCCAGTGCGTCATCTTCCACCGAGAACGCGCGGTCAAATCCAACGTCAATGCGCGCAGGCTGTCCGTTCGATTGCTCGTAACTGGTCGAAGAGACCAGGATGCAATTTTCATCGACCCAGTCGCCGCCCAGCGTGGACAGCGTTCCGGTCATCTCCCCGTTGCTGTTTACACTCACCATACGCACGCGCACATTGCTGCGCTGGGGCGCATACTCACTTTTGAGCACGGTCATCTGCTGGTTTTCATAAGGCACATCGCTGTTTGAATACCGGTAATAGTCCTTCATATCGGCAATACTCTGACCGTAATAGCCATTGCCACCCGGGCCGCACATGGCCAGCGTCTGCACATATCCGGTCTCAGTCACGCTCTGGCCGGACAGCGCACCGATCGAAAGTCCGTAGACCGTGACGACACCGCCAAAGCTCACCACCAGCAGAGACACGGCTAAGACCAGTGCCGCAAGCAGCTTGACGCCCGCTTGATATCGCTTTTTCATGTCGCCGCTCCTCCTTTCTCGAATTTATAGCCCTGTCCCCAGACGACCTTGACATAACGCGGTTCGGCCGGGGTAATCTCGATCTTTTCCCGCAGATGACGGATGTGCACAGCGACCGTCGAGTCGTTGCCGTATGCGTCCTCCTTCCACACTGCCGCGTAGATCTGCGCACTGGAAAATACCTGTCCGGGGTTTTGCATGAGCAGCTTCAAAATACTGTATTCGGTCGGGGTCAGCGTCACCGGGTCACCGTCCACGGTCACGCTCTTGCTCTCATCGTCCAGCGTTACGCCGCCGATGGTAATGACCTTGGGTTTTTTCTGCTGCTCGGCTTGCAGCGAACCCAGCATGGTATAGCGCCTGAGCTGCGACTTGACGCGCGCGACCACCTCCATCGGGTTAAAGGGCTTGGTCACGTAGTCGTCCGCACCGATGGTCAAGCCCAGCACCTTGTCGGTGTCCTCGCTCTTGGCCGTCAGCAGAATGATCGGAATGTTGGTCTTTTCGCGCAGTTTGGCCGTCGCCATAATACCATCCATAACCGGCATCATAATATCCATCAGTGCCAGATGTACGGTGTGTTCGTCCAGAAGATCGAGTGCTTCCTTGCCCGTGTACGCCGGGAGTACCTCATAGCCCTCGGCAGACAGATAAATCTTAAGCGCGGCCACGATATCACGATCGTCGTCGCAGACCAGAATCGTATACATCAAAAAGTCCCCCTTTCGCCCGCCTATGCGGGCTGCTTTCTTTCCTGTCTCTATTCTCTCACAATCTTTTTTAAAATCCTAGAGGGCAAACGATTAAGATTTTTTTAAGACCCTTCCTTTTCCTTTCCTCCGGCAATTGACATGTGCCGCACTTTCGAGTACTCTAACAGTAGGGCTTTTCGCCAATGCAAAACAAATCCATTCATTTTTCAGGAGGAATCTCACGATGGAACTCGGTATTAAGGGATATAAGGAACTGACCGTCACCGAAGATCTGCTCGCAAAGAATGTCGGCAGCGGTCTGGTCGCTGTCTACGCTACCCCCATGATGATCGCCGGCATCGAGGGCACCGCTGCCGAAAGCGTTGCTCCCTACCTCGAGGAAGGCCGCACCACGGTCGGCACCCAGATGAACGTCTCCCACGTTGCTGCAACCCCGGCTGGCATGAAGGTACATTTCGAGACCGAACTGGTCGAGATCGCGCCCAATGGCAAAATCCTGACCTTTAAGGTTGCCGCTTACGACGAGGCCGGTCTGATCGGTGAGGGTACCCATCAGCGTGCGATTGTCGCAAAGGAGCGCTTTGAGGCCAAGGCACAGAGCAAGCTTGGCTGATTTTCTCCCAATCACCCCCAGTTCTTTCCCCGTCCCATTGACAGACTACCGCTCTGTTTGGTATAATAATTGGGCTGGAAATCGCCGCCATGGTGGAACTGGTAGACACAAGGGACTTAAAATCCCTCGCTAGAAATAGTGTGCGGGTTCGATTCCCGCTGGCGGCACCACAAAAAAATCCCCGTATCGAAAGATACGGGGATTTTTTTGTCCTTTTGGAAGGATTTGGAATTTTTTGGGGGTGCGCCGCGCTTGCGTATTTCTAACAGAATTCTAACAAATTCGAGAAATATGCTTGCACGATCAAAATGAGATTCTTGCACAGTATACACGCCATTTTACAGAATTGTATCTGTATATCATAAGCACACACTTCATAATCAACTGAAAATCATTGTCTGACTTTTCAGGGCGCTTTACTGACCGATTTACGCGCTTTTTTACCTCCTGCTGCGCCCGAACACTCGTTCCGGCCTTACATCAGCGACACGGGCACCAGATAGACTGCCGGTACCTTTTCGGTCAGCCACACCCCGTTTTCCGCGCGGTAGAACGGATATCCGTCCGCGTACATTTCCCCGCTCAGCACCTGATACACAATGGGTGTCCCATGCCGCGCACCGACCTTTACCGCGGTCGCATAGTCGCCGGACAAATGCACATACTGCCGTCCCATGCGCTGCAAGCCCTGCTTCATAATGCCATCGTGAAAGCGCGTTGCGCTGCCATGCCAGAGTATGTCGGGCGGCTGCTGCGCCTCCAGCTCCAGATCCACCGCAATCGAATGCCCTTGACTGGCCCGGATTTTACGGCCGTCCGCACTCAGCGCATACCGCTGCTTTTCATCCGTACGCACAATCTCTTCCAGCATCTCCCGGTCAAACGGCCGGGTTCGGGCAATCCCCCGGAGCAGTGCGTCCACATCCGCCCAGCCGTGGGCATCCAGCTCAATACCAATCACCTCCGGATGATGGCGCAGCACATAGGCCAGAAATTTCCCCAGATTCCGCTGCTTTCCCATGTTTGTCCCTCCTCTTCACAATCCATCCGAATGAGCCACGCGCGTGGCCGTCGGCTCTTCTGTTTCTGCCGGGGCGCCCGTCTGCACACCCTCGTATACCGCCAGACGCTCCAGCGCCTGCCGCGGATGGCTGAGACACTCGTGCAGATACAACCCGTCCAGCTGCCATCCGGCTGCATAATGCGCCCGGCGCATGGCGGTATCCATCGGATAGCACGCGTCCTGCTCCAACAGTGCCAGCCACACCGGCCCGGACGGAGTATACAGCGTCAGTCCATCGGCCTGCGCATGCACTTCCCAACCATATAGTTCGGTCAGCACGCGGGCAATGTACGAAGTCTGCGCACGATCTTCCTGACAATCCAGTCCCCACGCACGGCGCAGCAATCCTTTGCCCCAGTCCGCCCCATATCGATCCGCGTCCAGCAGCCACAAAACCGCACTGTCCATGCTGCCGCGCATGGCTTGCTCGCACACGGACTCCGATAAGTCCGGACACAGCACAACCGTGTCGAACTGCCGCACGGCCAGCACCTCCGGTCCGTCGCAATACAGATTCCCGGTCAGCAGCACATCCTCGGGCAGAGATTCCCGCAGCATCTGTGCTGTTTCTTCCCGGTCCGCACACACCACCACAACCCTCTCGCCCCGCCGCAGCGCCTGACCGGCCAGCGTCAGCACGCTCCGGTCATCCTGTGCCTGCCACGAAATCTGATATTTCCGGTCTGAAATCTGTCCTTTGGACAAGGCTTCCGCCGCCCGGCAATATTCCATCGTGCCATCCGCGCAGACAAGATGCACCTCGGGTACCCGTACCGGCCGCAATGTGATGCGATATCCCTGTCCGATGCCACGGTTCCACGCCGCGCACTGTGCATCCAACATACCCTGTCCATCCAAAATCCCGACCGCAAACCTTTTCGTCTGCATCTCCTGGGTCAGATAGATGAGCGCACAGTCGGCACCATGCACCGCACCGGGTTCGCTCCGTACCGCACGGTGCATCTGTGCGTACAGCAGCGGATCGGCTGCCGCCCGCGCGGCCGCCGCCATGCGCATGCGCAGCGCACGAACCTCCCGCTTGGTCTGTTCCCACTGCATCGTCAGGCTGCGTTCGTGCGCAAGCCACTGACCCATCTGCCGTGAATCCTGCGTGCGCCGACTCTTTTCCAGCCAGATTTCCTGCAGATCGACATCCGGACAGGCCTTTCGTTCCAACTGCTCGGCCCACAGCGGCGTAATGCGCCGTACCTGCTCCACCACCGCGCGGCGTGCCTCGATCTGTGCCCCGCGTGCAGCATATGCAGCCGCATCCCGCGCCGCACGGTACGCTGCTGCGTCCAGTCGATGTACCGCCTGCTGCACCAGCTCGGGTTCTCCCGACAGTCTGCTGCACAAGTCGGTACGCGCCTGCGCGACCGCATATGCCTGCTCGATACACGTTCTGGTCTCATCCGAGAGTGGAAAGCTGTCTGCCTGCAAGTGCAGACCGTTCCGGCTGCACGCAATACACGCATCAAGCACGCCGGCCAGCACCTGAGGATCTCCATCAGGCACGGGCGACTGCCCGCGCAGCGGCTCCCATGCCCGTCTGATCGCCTGCCGGCAGGTCTCCAGTTCCAGCGCAACCCGCGCCGCGCGGCACTGTTCACGCGTCCGGGGCGGCTTGCCATCGACCAGCATGTGATGCTTCTTGGCTGCCGCTCGCACCGCTCTCCACATACTCCACTCGCTGTGCGTGTACGGTTCGCTGTCCTCCCAGACCGCGCATACCTCCTCCAATTCACACAGGGTCTGTAAGGCTTGCGCACGTTCGGACGCGCGTCCGCGGTAAGAAACCGTATATTCCAGTACGTCGGCCTGTCCGCTTGTACATGCGCCTGCCGCGCGGAAGGCTTCGGCCAGCACCTCATACAGTGCCATCTGCGCCCGATTGCGGCAGCTGAGTACGTCATACAGCCAGTCTTCCTGCGCCAGCAGGTTGGAAAATGCATTCAGCCGCAGCACCAGACTGCCGGTATCGGCATCCGTGCCCGGATCTCCCACACCCAGCTGCAAGCCGTCCACCCGGATGGCGGCCGCCTGCCCGTTCTGACGGACGGGCGCTGCCAGATAACGCCGGGCACACTGCTCCCAGCGTGCCATGAGCTGCTCTGCCTCGTCAGGCTGGCATGCCATATCGGTCTGCGGCGGCTGGCGCAGCAAATCAATCTGCGCGGGTGTCAGCGGAAACGCACTGCCCGGCGCGATGGCATCGGGCAGCACACGGTCGTGCGCGGCCTGCTCTTCCGGCGTGGCCTGCGGCTGTCTGCCCAGCGCTTTAACGGTCTCACGCGCGGCTTGCAGCCGTCCGGACAGCGCATCCAGCTGCGCCTGCATGCGTTCGGCCGTCCGGCTCAGGGTCTCGGTCTGGTCCATGTCCTCCAGCACCCGCGCCGCAAGCTGCCGCACCCGCTCCGCGTCATCCCATGCGCACAGCACGGGCACATCGTCGGAAAACTGCGCCCGCAGCGCCAGCAGATGATCGCGATTGCGCGACGCCAGCACCACCCGCTCGCCCTGTGCGGCATACACGGTCGCAGCCGACGCCCAGCTGCTCAGATCGCACGCGCCCAGATCTTCGGGCAGCTGCGCTTGCTGCACCGCTGGCTGTGCCCGGCACACAACGGCCAGTCCAATCACCTCGGGCTGCACCGTGCAATAACCGGACAGCAGGCGGCTCCACAGTCCCAGCAGCGCGGGCAGGGCATCGTCCGATGCCAGTCCATCCAGCATCTCACGCATGCTGGCCAGCGTATCCCCATCCACGCCAAAGGTCTCGCGCAGTGTGTCCGCGCACAGCTGCCAGCCGCCGTCGGACGGGCAAATACAGGGCGCTTGCTCCCGGTACGTCACCCGGGCGGGCAAATACAGCACCGGAACCTCCGCGGTTCCGTCCGTGCTCAGGCCGCGCACGATCAGCAGCTGCTTTTCCTGCACTGTGCATGGATACATCTGCTCCATCACCTGCCGCGCTGTCTCAGTCTGCCTGAGTTCCTGTACATCCAAAAGCACGGTCTGCCACAGCAATTCATAGCCATATAGTTTCATATCAATCCCTCCCAGCCGCTGATATTTCTGTTTTCTGATGGGTCTATTATAGCCGCCCGTCAGCTGGTCGGTCAATCAAATCCCCTGTATGGTTTTTTCGTCCTTTTCCCGGCCTGCACGAGCGAAAAATCCATAAACCGCCTGTTCTAGCCTTTTTCATTTTTCCGTGATACAATAAGGTATCGACAGAAAAAACGCATGTTTTCGACACAAGGGGGATGGGTCTATGAGACGAACGGCTTTGCTGCGGCGACTGATGCTGCTGGGTCTGACACTGCTTTTGCTGCTCACCGGCTGCGCACGCTCCACGGACGGGCGATACGGTTACAAATTGCCGCAGATCAGCGATCCCGATCCGACGGCCCTCATCATCGGTCTGGACACCAGTGATTCGATCTTCTCCTACTTCCCGCTCCTCGAAGTGCTCGGCCATGTCCTGCCCGAGGATCTGCCCATCCGGCTGGTCGCCGCGACCAAAACCGGCAGCTACTTCGAATGGGATGACCTGCGGCAGGTATCCGACTGGGCCGAGCTGTCCAACCACCTCACAAGCCAGCCGCGCGGCACGGTCAATCCGGCTTCGCTGGCCGAGTACATTCTGGAAACCTACGCCGCGCCCGAAAGCGCACCACTCGTGATGATTCTATCCCCGAACATCGCGGACTATCAGTGGAAAAACGTCAACACGCTGTCCGGCGAGGTCGGCGCGGCGCTCAAAACCTACACCCTGCCGCGCAGCAACACGGCCGCGCAGGCAATGACCAGCACCATTGACATCCTGCAGAACATCGGCGAAATCCTGCACTTACAGACGGTTGCCCTGACCACCGACAGCGCACAGAATACCGCCTTCACCCTGCCCGATGTAGGTGTAGAACAGATGTCCTTTGTCATCCAAGGCACGCCTGGCATCCTGTCTTACAAAGATGATACCCTGTCGGACGAGCAGGACCGCCTGCAGTTTTCTTTCCCGGATGACAGCACGCTGTCCACCCTCGCATACACCGTACCGCAGCCCAAAACCGGCAGCTACACCCTGCGTGAAACCGGTGCGGACAGCGTTGTGTGGCTGGTCATCCGGCATACCATGGAAATGGAGTGGACGCTTTGTCCGGAATCGGGCGAATACATCCGCGCCGGACAGCCCATGTATCTGCAAGGCGAACTGTCCCGCGCAGACTCGCGCTATGTCCTGCCCCGCGATGCGGCCTTCGGCTGTGAACTGCGCGTAAACGATCAGACGCAGCCGCTCGCCCTCGCGCGTACCTCGTTCCCGCTCTCGCTCTGGCACACCCAATTCACCAGTCCGGCCTTTACGCTGGAGCCGGGCAGCCAGTACGCCCTGACCTTCACGGTCGAATACCCGGATTTCGGCACTCTGCGCTTTCGCCACAACCGAGGCTACGCCCTGACCATGGGCAATCTTCCGCCCTATCTGCACGCTTGGCCGGTCGCGCGCTGGAGTCAGGGGCAAACCGGTACCCTGACCGTCGATCAGTTCCTGTCCGATCCAGAGGGCGGCAGCATCACCCTGCTGTCCGCACAGGGCGGTGACCGCATTCAGGCATCGGTCACGTCCGATGGCACACTGGCCTTGCAGGCAAGCAATCCCATTCTGGCGTTCGGGTATATCGGAGTCTCGGCCATCGATCAGGATCTGCGCGTCTATGCCGACACCATTCCGGTGCTGTACACCATCCTGCCGCTCGAACTGCTGTACCTGCTGGCAGCTCTGCTGCACGTTCTCGTGCTCTGGATCATCGCACTGGCCAGAAAAACCATGTCAGCCGGTGTTTTCTTCTCCAGTATCATTCTGGGCCTGATCTGGCCGGTACAGGATGTATGCCGGATTGTCCATGCCCTGTTCCGCACGATTGTTCCGACCGCGAGCACCCGCGCCGCAAAGAGACGGCGGCGGCAGGCGCGCAAGCGTCAGAAAGCCAAGCAAAAGCAGGAAGCTGAACAGGCAAGACAGGCACAGCAGCGGGAGGCCGAACAGGCGCGGCAGGCACAGCAGGCCGAGGCACAGCGGCGCATGCTGCAAGAGTTCAAAGCACTGTGCGCCACGCTGCGGCAGGCGCAGGAAGATCTGCGCGAAAAGGCCCAGCGCCTGCGCAATGACCTGACCGTCTATCAGTGGGCGCAGAAGGCCCGCTCACGGCTCACGGCTGCGGCTTATTTCCGCATCTATCCGCAGGGACTGGAAGCGCTGGACGCATTTTCTCCCGATCAGACCACGCAGGCCGTACAAGAGCTGGAAGCCTATGCGGAAAAGATCGGCAATGCACTTGCAGAGGCCTCCAAGCAGGAAAAACACCTGTCTGCGGATGTTCTGCACACACTCCAGCATCTGGAAAGTGGTCTGCCCGAAGTCCGGCATTACCAGTCTTACCGCATCACCAACAAGGACGTCCTGCAAGCCTATCTGTACTTCCATCCGTCCGCCGCACTCACGCCCGCGCCCGTTCTGGTCAAGGCCGTCGGCCCCGGACAGTCGGGTGTACACTATCTGGGCTATGGTGATGCACTCACCGACGGCTGCCTGCATCTGGGCGACGTACTCATGTACGGTGTACCCAATCAGCCCACCCAGCTGCTGTCTGCTCTGTCTGCGTCCACTTCGGAGATCTATCTGCTGCCCATCCACCGTGAGGGACAAGACGGCTATCTGGCACTGACTGCACACCCATCCTTTGTTAATCTGCACGCGGTCACACCCGCGCCCTGCACGTTCCTGTGCGCCGGCGCAGAATACCAGCTGTCCGGCACTTCGATCATCGTCGCGATCAAACCCGTCATCCGCTGAATTGGAGGTCATCCGATGCCCAATCATTTCTGTCCGCAATGCGGCACGCCGCTGGCAAAAGATACGGTAAGCTGGCGGGTGAGCTTTCCGCCCGAGATCATCGATGCACCCGATGCGCCGTTCCTGCTCGACTTCCTCAATGCCCGCATGGGCAGTGCCGAGGTGCGCAGCGCCGGTGAACTGCTGCTGACACCCGAAGAATGGCATGCCCTGCAAAGCGATCTGCGCGCAGCAGGCGACCCCGATCAGACCATTTCTATCCCGGACAGCAGTACCTATCAGTTCACCGCCCGTCTGCGCGACCATACCCCGGTCAGTTTGCAGGTATCCGCCTGCTGTCCCCACTGCGGACAGCCGCACGGCGGTCTGCCCGGTCAGGATCTCCCGGCCGACTTCTTCCAGTTTGAACGGGTCATCGGTGTGGCCATCGCCGGTGCGGTCAGCTGGGGCAAGACCTGTCTGCTGCTCAGTCTGCTCCTCGATCAATGCGCCGCGCTCAACCGCGCAAGTGCTCTCAATCCCTGTCTGCCGCACAGCAAGCAGACCCGGTTTTACTTTACCGCCCCCCGTCTGTCCGACCGCGTGCAGGAAATGCTGCGCCAGCTGAACTATTCACCCTACCGCTGCCCGCAGGGCACCCGTGCGCTGGACGCGCCCATCCCGCTCGAAATGGACGACCGTACCACCGGCAAGCGCTATCTCATCCTGCTTTATGACACCGCAGGTGAGTTTTACAACAACAATCAGGCCGCACAGCTGCGCTTTCTGCGGTACGCCGCCGGACTGATCTACCTCATTTCCCCCGAACAGACGCTCTTACGGTTCTCGGCTTCGCACGCGTGCACGCTGCAGCCGCTTTCAGAAGAAGAACAAGCACGCATGCAGGCTGACCCCAGCCGGCGCATTCCGCCCACCGTCTGGCGACGACAG
Organism: Butyricicoccus pullicaecorum DSM 23266; assembly: GCF_900167005.1. Lineage (GTDB taxonomy): Bacteria > Bacillota > Clostridia > Oscillospirales > Butyricicoccaceae > Butyricicoccus > Butyricicoccus pullicaecorum. The sequence continues at coordinate 20,835 of NZ_FUXW01000020.1, read as the reverse complement.
GCGCGTACCCCACCGGTCGTACCCGCCGGTAATTTGCTGCGCGACCTACGCGGCCTCAACGGCAGTCAGAACCTGCTGCCCTGCGCCCGTGACCAGCATGTCGCCTATGTTCTGGTCAAGGCCGACCGCCTGTATGGGGACGCTTCGAACGCATTCTCACAGCTATGCGGCGCGGACGCACTGAAACCTGAACACTTCAGCATACAGCCCGGTGCCTACTACATGCGCAGCGAGGTCAATGCCCTGCTGTTTGACCACTTTATCGGCGCGCTCCCGCATGCATTCCAGCCATATTTCCCGCATTACTCCCTGCACACCGTATCCGCTCTGGGCAGCGAACCCGTCGTCGATCCGCAGAGCAATCTTTACCACCTGACCCAGCCTCCGGCGCCCCATCTGGTGGAAGAGCCGCTGCTGTCCGTCATCCGGCATGGTTTAACTGAAACAAGGGGTTGATTCTGTTGATTTTCCATCACTTCATATACACCCGGCAAGATCAGGCCGGCTGGGGATTGCTTGACACAGCGCCCGATACACCCGACCGCGATGCGGTCGAAGCCATCTGCCGCAGCATGCCCGCCAGCGAGGACGGCCCGCTGTACGCACTGGTTTACAGTCCTGCGCTGCATGGTCTTGTACTGTGCGCCAGCATGGTCTGCGAGAGCGGCAGCGATCACCGCGGACGGTGCATCGTCCATGCCCTCGTAGCCGATGACCGGCAGGCGCGTGCCAATCCGGCACTGGCCGCACTGCCCGCTCTGTACCTGATCCCGGATTGCGCCCTGCCGTCCGAAGCATCGGGCATCGAGGACTTTGCCGTGCCCGCATCGCCCACGCCCGACACGCTCGTCCACCATCTGCACGGTCTGGGACTGTCCCCCGATCAGCTGCCCGCCCTGCTCTTTTTCCTGTATCGCGCTCTGCCCCGGCACACTGCGGTCTTTTCCCTGCCCATCGCATCTGACTGCACGCCAGCAGACGCGCTGTATGCGCTGGCCGAACTGCTGTCATGGGTGACGCCGCCCGCCCTCATGGGCAGCTGCACGCTGGGCACCGGTACCGAATCGACCGGTAATCTGCGCTTTTTGCTGTCCCGGCAGGCCGACAGCACCCTGCCCGAACTGTCCGATCCCGCTTCGATCTTTTTCTATACCCACGCGGCCGATGCGCTGCGCTCCGACCCCGCCGGATATCAGCAGTTCCTGCAGGATTTCGTCCTGTGCGTCCTGCCCGACATGACCCCCAGCTGGCAGACCTACCCGTTTTTGTATCTGCTATCCTACTTGGAATCCAACGGCAGCGCATGCCTGCAAGATCCCGACATCTGTGCCATCTATACCCCGCAGATCGACCTGTTTTTCTCCTATCAGACACAATATCCCGCGCTGCGCGACCGGCTGCACGCCTTACTGTGCGCACTGGCCGAGCATCTGACGGCACAGCCCGATGTCTATGCCGCCCTGCTTGCGCGTCTGACCGCAGCCGGAGACGCGGCTGCCTTTGCCGCCCTGCCCGATGGGCTGCGCACCGACGCCGCCCGTCTGTGGATTGAACGCACACTGTCCGACTGTCCGGACAAACGCACCGCGCTGACACGCTGTCAGGATGCACTGTCCTATCTGCCCGAACCCGAGCGGTGCAGCCTGTGGAAAACCCAATTTTCCCCCGCCCTTGTCACCGGCTCTTTGCCCGATTATATCGCCGCCTTGCAGCGCTTTGCGCTGGCAGACCCGACTCCTTGGTTTCAGGACGGACTGCAAGCAGCTCTGCATCGCATTTTTACACCCGACTGGCACTTGCATCCGGAAAATCGCCGCAAACTTACCACACTAGCGCAGGCCGCGTCCAAATGCGGTCTGTCCGCATGGTTTGACCAGCAGATCATACACCAGATCGACCGGCTGTTTGCAGACCCATCCGACCGTCAGCTGTGCTACAACGCCTGCCGCCAAATTCTCTGGGATCTGCTGCCTGCCGTCGGCAAGCATCTGGAACGCTACAAGCCGCCCGAACCGGTCGTATCCACACCCGCAAGCACCGCGCCGCCGGTACAGGCACCATCTGCCGCACCGGCCGCTCCGGCCCAAGCGCCGCAAGACCTCGAGCAGTGGCTCGCGCAGTACAATCAGCTCACCGCCAGCCTGCGGCACCTGCTTATGCATCAGCAGACCCGTCTGCCCGAGTCGTTTTCACGCGATCCGGCCTTGCAGCAAATGGTGCGCGAGGCCGCCATGCACATCGGCCTGACAAAAAAGCAGCTCCGTGAGCTGCTTGGTTGGTGGGGTTCGCTGTTTTAGAGATTTTGACAAAAGGCATCCAGCCATGTCCGCGCACACAGGCCGTACGCCGGCCGCGCACCCTGCGCAAGCAGGCGCCGCAGCGCCGGTGTCGGTGCCTCTTCCCCGCGTGACAGGCCGAGCAGCTCGCACGCAAGCGTGCGCAGCGCCAGCACCCGCCGCAGTTCATTGCAGCCCAGTCCGTCCCACAGTGCCTGACCGGATGCATCCCGGAAAGCCGGGCCGCGGGTAAAGGTCTGCGCAGTTCCCAGCATCTGTGCCCCGGTGAAGTCGATCATACGGAAATCTGCGCCCGCGCGGCCGATCAGATTATTCAACCGGATGTCCCAGTACAGCAGTCCGGCCTGCTCGAGCACCTCGGTCATGTGCAGCACGCGCTCCAGCACCTGCGCAACCTGCCGCTCCATCTCCCGATGGTCAAACGTAGACAGCGGCTGCATGCAGCCACCCGGCAGATACTCCATGCACACCGCGGGCAGCGGGTCATCGGTAAAACCAAAATAACGCGGAAACAATCCGCCTTCCATCTGCTGCATGCGCTCGGCCTCCAGCCGCAGCGCCGCGCCATACCGTGCCGCAGCCGATGGCGTCCGGCAGCGCTTCCACATCCGATCCCCCTTACGCTCGAGCACAAAATGCAGGGTATAAATCTTATCCTGACACATGAAATCCCCTCCCCATCCCGCATTGCGGTCACACGTCAGCGCCCCCGCGCTGCTTTGATACTGGTATTATATCACGCTTGCTCTCTCCACGGAAAGGAGTCCCGGACATGGAGGCAACTTATTTCTTCGATTCTCAGGTTGGCGGCCGCGAGGACAATCAGGACTGCGGCCTGTTTTACGCCTTCCCCTTCCCCCAGCCCGTCTCGGCATTCATTCTGGCCGACGGCATGGGCGGACTGTCCCACGGTGCCGACTGCGCCCGCAGCACGGCCGCCGCGCTGTGCGCCGAGCTGCTGTACGCCCTCTATCCCACCATTCTGGCAGGCAATACGCTGTGCGGTGAGGACGTCGCCCGCGCCCTGAAAACATCCATGTGCGCCGCCGCCGACCGCGTCTATGAAGCCGGACGCGACCGCATGTCAGCTGCCGGAAGCACGCTGACCGCCGCCCTGCTGACATCAGACAGTCTGGTGGTTGGTGTCATCGGCGACAGCCCGGCTTATCTGGTCGAGGACAGCCATGCGCAGCTGCTCACACCGCTGCACAATCTGGCCTTTTCGCAGGGGATTACCCCGAATATGCCCGGATACGCGCAGGCTTCCTGCCGTCTGACCCAGTGCATCGGCACCCGTCCGGGTGACTGTCTGACCCCGGCGCTGTACACCTGTCCGCGCAGCAGTCTGTCCGGCCGCGTACTGCTTTTAGGCTCAGACGGCGCATTCGGTGCGCTAACCGACGTACAGATCGGCGAGCTGGTACAATCGCTGCGCGATCAGCCCCATGCGGTCATCCCCGCACTCTTTGCCGCCGCACGCCAGAGCGGTTCCACCGACAACCAGACCCTGTTCACCGTCTTTTTGTAAAGGAGGTCATGCCATGTACCAGAAGCCGCCCTGTCCCTTTCCCAAAGGACAGTCCATTGCGTGGCAGGTATACGATGCCGACCGGTTATTCTGGCAGGCACTCGGTGCACCCCTGATCGATCACGACGGCGGCAAGTTCGTTTTGCTGCAAACGGTCAGTGATGACGTATTCGGCGGGCAGGACGCCAACGCCCGCAACTGGAAATACGGGCAGTTTGTCGAAGTAAATGGCCGGCGTTTTTTCCTCAAGTATCTGTCCGAGCGCCAGATTCAGCAGGATGCACACGAACAGCGCCCCAATTATGCCGCGCAGGAAGCTGCATTTTGGTCGTACTCCCCGCGCCTGTGCCGCTCATACGGCTACCAGACCATCTCGCGCTACCGCACCGACACCGTATGCGGTACGCCCGATGCACGCAGCGAGGTCTATCACGCCGTCCTGCTGGAGGCTCTGCCCGGCATACCGGCCGCCCAATGGATTGCGCAGCATTATCCCGATGGCGCCCCCCCTGCCATCGGCCTGCCACTTGCGCACATGCTGCTGCAGGCCATTGCCGACTACGGCGCCGGTGCGTCCGCGCCCCGGCATCTGGATATCCGTCCGCACAACATCATGATCGACGGGGTCGATCAGCCCACCCTGCGCCTGTTTGACTACGATTGGTGCCACACAAGCACCGGAGTCGGACACACGCTACTGCTTCTGCGCAATCACTGCATCGAGGGCAATGACTTCTATCTCATCCCGCTCGGTGACCACGCCATCAGCTGCCGCTGCGATCTGTACCAGTTTGCACTCACCGTATGCTACTTTTTTACCGGCTTTCACTGCCGTGCCAAGTTCCCGGCCAACGCCCATGATCCCAAGGACATGCGCAACTACGGTCTGCCCGAGGCAATCCGCGGCCGTCTGGCCAAACAGGGTCTGGACGGTCTGGCCAATGTGCTTACGCGCTGCCTTGCGCCCATGGACAGTCCGAATGGCTACGCCGACGTGTGCGACGCTCTGCGCGATCTGGAACGTCTGACCGTGCGCACGCAATCGCCCATCATCGCCCGCATGGTCTGGCGCTTTGGAGATACCATCACCCACACCACCCAGCTGCCGCTGCTGCCTTTTCAGCCCTATCCACTGATTTTCGGGGCATGTATCGGCCGCACCGCCAAAAAGTCCCGGTTTCTCGGGCAGACATTGGCCTCGGTCTACTGGAATCCCCAATCCCGTTCCTTCCATGCGCTCATCTGGGACGACACCCTGTGCACATCCTGTACCGTGCCCGACGGGCTGCTCCTGCGCTTGGCCCTGACCCCGGACGGTCAGCCCGCGCAGTCCATATTCACCACCTGTACCATCTCTGCACTCGACTACTAGGAGGGATCACCGCAATGACGCTGCACACGCTCTTTTTACTCGACACCTCACTGTCCATGGCGCCCATCTTTCAATCTCTGGTCGATTACGTTCTCTGTCCGCTGGCAAATACATTGCAGAAGGGCAGAAAGGCCGGCTGTACCTTCCGGTTCAGCCTGTTCTGCACGCCGGAAAACCATCTGATGCTTCAGGGCGGTGATGCCGACCATCTGGAAACCGTGCTCAACCAACTGACACTCGGCGGCGGTGATCCCGACGGGAATGAATCCATTACCTCCGCACTCCAAGCCATCTTGCCGCAGGATACCTCCGCCCCGACCGAGGATTGTCGGTATTCCCTGTGCATTATCAGCGACACGCTTGCGTTTGCCGATGCGGTCGGCAATGAGCTGTCATTTGACGCACCCGACAATCTGCTCTCGGTCATTTTCCTGCATCATCCCGACTGTACGACCAGTCTGATAGCACGCTCCCGTGCCCTTGACTCTGTTGAAGTGTCTATGTACCCGCTGAACAACGAGCTGCCCGGAAAGGTTTCGAACATTGCCCTCAAAATCAGCGATACCGTCCTGCTCAATTCCAATTTGTTCTGATTCCCGGAGGTGATGGTATGACCCGCGCCCGCCCGCTGCCCTATGATGAGTACATGATCCGCGATCTGGACGACTTTGTCCCGCACGATCTGGGACAGCTCAACACGACCGCTTCTGCGCCCGACGACAGCTGCGCCCCCGAAGTGCTCTTCTGTCTGGCCTTTGATCAGCGTTATGAGCCGCTGCCGCCCCGGCTGCGCATGCCCGCAGAACTGCTCTACCGTGCGGAAGAGGCCGTACTGGCCCGCTTCAGTACCCTGTACCGTGCACTGTGCTGCGGCACGGCCGCCCGGCCATTCTCAGATATCACGGTACCAGATACCCTCGATCACACACTCTTTTCCTATTCCCTGCGCTGGTCCCAACCGCTCTTTCAGTCGCTCTCACAGGCCTGTGCGCTGGCCGAAAGCATCCCCCAGCGCCCCGGTACGGCACCCCGGCTGATCCTGCTGACCGATCTGCCGCCCGACCATCTGCCCCGGTCGCTGTTCGGTCTGGTACTCAATCGGCTGGCCCGCGCACGTCCCGGCCTGCGTGCCGCGCTGCTCTACTGCGGTACCGAACAGACCGTATGGATCGCCCGTCTGGGTGAGATGCAGGGCGCAATACAACCCATACTGCCCCACGATTACGGCAGTATGTACGACTTTCTGTTCTCCGGAGGTACATAATGCAATTTTCAGACTATTTGAATACAGCCATGCAGCGCTGCGGTCTGACCCAGAAAGAACTGGCCGCGCAGGTCTACCGGCCCACCGAGCAGGCCAGCGGCATCCGTCCCATCACAGCGCGTACCCTGCAGCACTGGCTGAGCGGCACTTCCCTGCCCGCCAGCCGTCTGACCTATGTCAGTCTGGGCCTCGCCCTCGGACTGGATTACGCCGATATTTCCGCGCTCGTCCGCACCTACACCGGACGCGATCTGTTTGTGCGCACGCCGGAGGATATCCCGCTCAGTGCTGCCGCGCTCCGGCTGTGCAGCTGGGAGGAGTATCCCGCGTTCTGTGCACAACTGGACCAGATCGCCGCGCAAAACCCGCCCGCTCCACAGGATATCCTGCAATGGGCCGGGGAGGGGCCGACCCGCGAGCTGCAAATAACCTTTGCTGCCTGCCGGACGCAGGAGGCGTTTCTGGACTGCTTCCGGCAGTCTCTGCCCAGTATTATGGCCGGCACCAAGCGTCTGACAAACGAGATCGAGCACATTTATACCCTGCACGCGCCAGACGGCCTTGCGCTCTATACCCATCTGGAAAACCGTCTGCCCTTCCTCAGCTCCAACTATGAAAAACTGCGCAGCGGACGCTTTGACAGCGGTACGGCCGTCCTGACCATCCGTCTGTGCCTGTTTTTGGGATTTTCTGCCCAAGAAATCGATCAGGTACTGTGTGCCGGACATTATCAGCCCACGGCAGGCAGCATGCTCGGCAATCTGCTGGCGCAGGCGGCCATCCCGGGCAGAAGTCAGCATGAAATCTGGACGGCACTCGAGCAGCAGGCCGCGGCGTGCGGCGAGGAACTCCCGCCCCGCTTGCAGTACAAGTACCTGACCGGCCTCAAGCCGGTGGAAAAGGGACTGGCTGCCGTACTGTTCGGCTGCGCCCTGCTCTGCGGACGATACCGCGAGGGCAAGCGCTTTTTTACCTGTCTGGCCAATCTGGATTCTCTTTTACTCGGCTGTCTGTCCGGGCAATACATTCACCGCCCCCTGCAAACCCTGCTCCGGCAGATTCCCACTCTGTATGCCATCTCTCCCGGGCAGGTACAGCCGCCCCGCGTATTCGTCCAGCAGATCCTGCCCGCTCTGCTCGATCAGGCCGAGGCGCACAAGCTGTCCGAGCTGACCCGTCCCATGTTCGGTCTGCCGCAGGCGCAATACGCCGGTGATTTCCGCTCTGCCGCACTCGGACAATCGGGTACGCTGCGCGGCCCGGTTCCCGGTTCCGCCGCCTACTGTCTGCCGCCCGACCTGCTGCCCGATCCCATCTCAAGCGCCGACCGCGGACGGCTGGCCGAAGAATACTTCTTTGCCGCCCTGCTCTATACCCTGTTCTGGGGACGCATTTACTGCGGTCAGCACCAGATGCCCATCCCGTCCGATGCGTCCTCTCCTACCGATCTTCGTCTGTACGGTCTGGTCAGCCGCTACTGCGCCGCCCACCTGCATCCGTCCCGTCCGCTTGCGGTCTCCCCGGCTTACGGCTCTGCCGTCCGGCTGGACGCGGACGGCCGCACCGCCCGCATCGAAGCCCTGCTGACCGAGCTGACGGCCGTACTGGCAGACCGCTGAACGCGAAAAAACCATACGCCGCGACAGGGCATCCAAAATAGGCAAAAATACCCCTTTCTTCTCCGTTTTATGCTATAATTTTGGTGTAAAACAAAGGAAAGGGGTCTTTTATATGTTAATTTTGCTGTGCGCACTGATCGCCTGCCTAATCTTCCGCCGCCAGCTGATGCACATACTGGATACACTGCCCGAACGTGCCGCCGCATGGAAAGAACGTCTGTCTGCGCTGTGTGCGCCGCTCGTCGATGTTGTCCGCAAGGAATACGTCCGCCCGGACCGCGGTGTCACCCGTCCCACCAATCCGACCGCGACGCGCCCGGCTGCCCTGCACCCTCCCCAGCTCAAGTACATCCCGGCTGATGATCCGCAGGCCGCACCTGTCTGCGTTCCCGTCCTGTCTCTGCCCTTCTCCATCGGCCGTGCACACGGCTGCGATCTGTCCATCGATGACCAGACCCTCAGCCACACCCACTTTGAGGTCTTTGCTTGCGGCGACAACTACGGCGTGCGCAACTTGTCCAAGACCAACGGCATCGTACTGGTCAACGAACAGACCCAGCGCATCGGCGCCTGCCTGCGCGAATCCGGACAGGTACAGATGATCGATCCCGCGTACGGCTATCTGCGTTTCTGGGCAGGCGGACAGTTCTTCCAGCTCACGCTCGTCGACTCCAGCGCACCGCCGATCTTATGATCTGTGTGTGCTCGACGCAAAAAAATCCCCGATCGGTCGATCGGGGATTTTTCACACGTCTGCCCAAACGCCGCTCTGCTCACGCCAGCGCCGGGGTATAGCGCTCGGCATAGCGCAGAACGGCACGCGCGGTGTCCAGACCGATCTTCTTGGGATCTCGATTCTTGAGCCATGCGTTGACGTTTGCGTTATTGAGCTGCAAATCCTTGCACATGCGATAGGTCGAAAGACCTTTTTCCTGCTGGATGGCGGTGATCTTGTCGGCCATCAGCTGCTTGACGCGATCATCGCGCTCGCCCTGTCGCTTGACCGCACAAAAGCTGTTCCATACCTTCTGGTACTCGGGCGGCAGGTCATCGGACGACCATTTTACATCCTCATTCTTGTTTAACATCTCGTACAGCGCGGTGTACTCGGCGAAAACCGCCTGATTCTCGCGGCAGACATTGAGCAGCGTGTGCAGCTTGCCGCTCTCGACTGCGTACGCAAACAGCGGGGCTTTCAGGCGGGCGTTTTGGGTGGTCATCTCCTCAAACAGCTTGCTCAGGCTGAGCGTCCCCGTGAGGGACAGGGACTGTACATACTGGGTTACGAATCCACGGAATGTCAGTTGCCGCACGGGCGGTATCTCCTTTCATACTCGGAAAAATCATACAGAAAATCGCGATAAGACCGGTCACTGAGCACGTTTGCCATCACTTCATCGGGTGCATGGGCGATCTGGTGCAGGTGCTCCCAGTCAAGCCGGGCAATCACGGCTGGCGAAATAATGTCCTCCCGATCCTGCGGCCGAATGGAAAACAGCTTTGCAATGACGATATCTTCCAGCGAAGCCGTGTAAAAATCGATTACCTGACCGTCAATCGGCAGTTTTTGCAGACGGCTCTCATAATTGTAGGCAAAATTACAGCTGTACGCCTGCACATCACAGTTGATATCATAATCGGCCAGCAGCGACCTGAGCTGCGGCGACACCGCGAGCGCATCAATATCATGGGTACTTCGCGCGATGACCTCCATCAAAATGAGTGCGCCGCCGCCCACGATGACCAGCCGCAGCCGCTGGCTATCAGGCAGTAAAAGCGCTGCCTCCTCGTCCAGATCGCGCAGTCTGCGCATCATATCTTCTTTGAGCATATCCCATTTTCTCTTTTCCATACTATTGTTATTCAAAAATATTATATGTGTTTTGTGCTGTTTTGTCAACCAATCACGTCATTTTGCTTGCGTAAAGCAAAGCACGGTGTTACGCTTAACACACAGGCGATGCTGCCGCTTTGTTCAGAATCATCGCCGTTTACTTGCGCTTGCAGTAGTCGCATCGTTTTTTACAGCGTTTGCCCGGCTGCTCTCCGAAAAATTCGCGGATCATCTGCCAGCGGCAGCGATCTTCGGTCTGTGCGTACGCCTGCAGGGCATGCAGTGCAGCCAGACGCTGTTTGAGTTCCTTGCCGGTCAGGTCCAGCGCGTTCTTGCGAATCAGACGCTCGCAGATGGTAAAGTCATAGCTGTGCCAGAGCAGCACGGCCTTGGACTTCTTACCGTCACGCCCGGCTCGTCCGACCTCCTGGGTGTAATCGTCCAGTCCAATCAGCGGGGCGTGATGAATGACCAGCCGGATGTCCGGAATGTTGACGCCGAGTCCAAAGGCGTTCGTGCACACCATAATACGCTGCTTGCCGTTCTGGAAATCTTGCAGGATTTCCATTTTATTCTTGCGCTTACCATGATAGCACGCGACCGAGAAGCCGCTCTTTTTGAGGAACTTATACAGCTTTTCGACCCGCTTGACCGTGTTGCTGTAAATTACAACGCGCCCGGTTTTACACTTACGAAGAAGGGCAACGATCTCCTCTCGCTTACGCTGCTCAATGACCTCGGCATCCTTGCGGCCTCCCAGACCTTGTCCGACCTCGATCACGCGAAGCAAAATATTGTCTCGGGTAACGCCGATCCGATGGATGTACGGAGCTCGCAGGGCAAGCTTAATAGCGATTTCATCGGCAGTTTCCATGGTGGCAGTCGCGGTAAATGCCGCCACCACCGGACGCTCCGGCAGACCGGCAACGAAGTCCTTGATCCTCAAATAGTCCTCACGGAAGCCGCTTCCCTGCTTGACGATGCAATGTGCCTCGTCCACCATAACACCAGCAATTTTGCACTCTCTGATTGTTTGTTTTAACTCTACACTTTGCAACATCTCAGGCGTAACATACAGCAGCCGCAGCTGACCGGACGCGATCTGTTCCAGCACCTGCTGCTTGTCCGCAGGCGGCAGCAGGCTGTTGATGGTTTCCGCTGCAATTCCACGCTCGTGCATCTGACGCACCTGATCAAGCTCCAGCGCGAGATGCGGTTCTATTACGATAACCAGCTGCTCGCGCTGCAGCGCCAATGTCTGAAAAATAACCGACTTACCCGCCGAGGTCGGCGCGATGCACAGCGCATCGGTACCAGCCAGCAGCTGCTCCAGCACGGCCTCCTGAAATGGACGCAGGCTTTCAATTCCCAGCCGCTCCAAAATTTTTGTCTGCAACATAGTCAAAATCCTCTCTATTATAGATTGCAGGCAGCCGGCATGTAAAACCGGCTGCACACGTTCACAAGTTCACAATGCAAAAAATTAAAAAATTCAGGAAAATATGTGTTTTTCACAAACTTTTATAGATTATAAATCACATATTTCCGTCATATGTTCTTCGGTCTTTTCCCATATGCACACGGGAAAAAGCACGTGTGCCGTGGATTTTCCGTTTTGGCCGCGCACATTTTGGCTCATCTTTTCCAGCAGGCCGAGCGTCTTGAGATGACTGCGGAATTCTTCAGAATCCTCCCTGCGCATCCCCAACCGAGATTCCAGAAAACGTGGAAAACTGTCCTTGAGTTCGAAAGCAATGCAGTGCTGTTCCATCTTACCCTTGTACCAAAACGCGAGGCTTCCTGCTCCCATCTCCTTTGCCGAAGGAGCGACAACATCATCCCAACACGCCCGATCTCGGAGAAGCTGGACTGCCCGATCAAAGCGTTCGAGCTGCTCGGTCTGCTGCATCTCGTGCTGCGCAAATAAACCGTTCGCCCAGTGTGAAAATGGCCTTTTGGTTTCGCTTCCGAGAATCTCATCGATCGCCGCACATACACTCATAATATATATTTTTTGAAATCCTTCAACTCCAACGGTGCGGTTGGTCATCTGCCACGCTAAGCATCTTACAAACCGCTCGCGCTGCGCAACGATGACCTTGGCAACATCATGCAGGACTGCAAGATCTCCGCTGCCCGGTGCCTCAAACGCCGGCCAGTCCAGTGTGAAGCGCAGGCTGTCAGGCGGAAGGGTGCTGCCGATAAGAATCGGCAGCGTCCCAAGTGGGTAGTCACTGTGCCCGTAGGTGGCATCTCCCCGTGCCTGCTGCATCAGCAACGATAAAATCCTCTGCACTTTGTCGCGTTCAACCCGCACCAGCAGCGGTATGTGCGAGATTCTGCGCAGGATTTCGATCGCCTGTGTGTCCTGCACCTCGAATTCGGTCTGCCACAGCGTCATGCAAGTTTTGACCGTCGTGAAATTCAAATCGCGCATCAGCGCCCGCAGGGTTTGCAGCTGCAGCTCCTCCGCCGCTTCGTTGTCGCTGAGACGCAAGGCTGGATAATACAGCGGCTTCATCCCCGTGGGGAACTCCGACATGACCGCCGCCAGAATGGCATGCACTGCGCAGAACACGACGGGCACCGGCAAGCGATCAATCGTAGCCGGCACATTCTCAAACCAGAGCGCCGTTTCCAGAGTCCTCTGTTGCTGGCGGCTAAGCGATATGAGCGCCAAGCGACGATCGAGCAGGATTGGCTTGCAAAACTGTATCTTTGCCAAAACGTCAAGAATTTTCCGGATGAGTTTGCATTCTTCGGCGGAAAAATTTATTCCGGCGAACCCCCAACTCTTCTCATTTTTGATGCGTTTGAGTGACAAAATCAGCTGATTTTCCTGAAAAAACAGCACTACTTCGTAACGAATCGTTTGCGTTTCTGTCATGACATGCAGGTACGGTGCCGGCAGCGGAAACACATTGATATTGGTCTTTGACTTATCTCTGATCCCCCATTTCTTCACCCGAAAGTTCGATTTTTTGATCATTTTCCGGACGGTTTTCGCGAAGTCCTTGATCGCGAATTCCTGCTCTTCTGTCAGTTCCTCCAAGTCGATCATTTCGCTCATCTGATCGGGAATTTGGAATAAAAATGCTTGATTTTCAAGCTTTTTCTCCAGCAACTCCCTTACGGCCTGCCAAAATTCTTCCTTTTTCGTACTCACTTGTTATCCTCCTGTGTCTCATTTGTATTTTCAAACAGCACCTCTCCCAGCAGGTCGAGGGCATGCTGTTTGCTCTTGCCGTCAACGTGCGCGTAGCGCGTCGTTGTCATGTAGGTGGCGTGACCCAGATACGCCTGAATTTCGCGTAAACTGCAGCCATTTTGCAGCAAAATCGTTGCGCAGGTGTGCCGCAAGTCGTGAAAACGCAGCTTGGGCAGCGTGCTTGCGGCCATTTTATGACGAAAATGGTCGGTCACGTAATTCGGCCATAGCAGTACACCATTTTGGTCGACAAACACATACGCCGCATCGGCATCGCTGTATCCTTCATCCGCTGCCCGTCGGGCTTCGGCTGCGGCTTTACGCGCCAGCAGACGCTCGCGCATCGCGTCCGACAGCGGAAAACTTCTCCGCGAGGCCTCTGTCTTGAGGTCGTTGCTCCGGATCAGCTGCCAAACACCGTCGACCTTGACTTGGACCACTTTATGCCGCACGTGGAAAACTCGTCGCTCAAAGTCAATGTCCAACCAGCGTAGGCCCAAGATCTCACTTCTGCGCAGCCCGTACAGAACTGCAATCTGCACGATGTCATCGAGCGGGTCTCCGCGGAACAGGTCGAACAATGCGCCGACCTCATCGATCGTATATGTATTCGCCTCAAAAGTTTCATTTTTCGGCCCTTTCACGCATTTTACCGGGTTCAATATCGGGGCTCCGTTGCGGATCTCATCGTTGAAAACCGACTTGAGCAGCGTGAGATGATGCCGCACGGTGTTTGCGGACAGCCCTTCTTTGATGAGGAAGTCGACATAGCCTTCAATCACCGCTGGCGACACAGCATTGGTCACCAAGTTGAGCCGGGCAAAATACGGTCGCAGTCTCACTAGAATCCGCTCATATCCCTCGATGGTCGTCGGTGCGAGTTCCAGCCGCTTGCGGCGCAGCCACCGGTCGATCAGCGCAACGAACAAAATCTCTCCGACATCAGCCACCGCCCAGCCCGCTCGCCGCTGCTGCTCGTCCAGCTGCTCCTGCAGCTCGATGAGCTTGGAGTCGAGCATCTGCTTTGCCTTGCGCTTGTTTCCGGTGACGGGCAAGCCAGTGGAAATCCACTTCTGCCTGTACTGCCCTGCAGGTGTCGGCATGCGCACAACCATATAAAATCGTCCGTTTTTCTCCTGCAAAGTACCGGAAATTCGTTTCTCCTTCATATTTCCACAACCTTTCGACGTTATCAGTATATCTGGCACATCCTGTTTCTGCAGTGCACCAAATGCCCATTTCGGCTACAATTTCAAAAAGGAGGCCACGCCATGTTGTACGCCCTTGATGCAGCAAAAAAGCCGACCCCCTATCCGGAGTCGGCTTCCGTCCCATTTTTACTTGAATTTGAACCCGCACATGGTCTGCGCTATATTCTGCGCCAGTTCGATGCGTTTTACACCACTTGCGCGGATTTAGAGCTGCCTACCAGCAATGCTATCACCTTTTTCGACACACTTTTCAAGCGATTGAAGGGCCTGTCCAAACCCTCCCGGCAAGATTGCTACCAATATTCGCAGCTACTCTTCCTCCATTTCTGCTATCGCCAGTACCTGTTCCCCTTTCCCTCCCTGTGCCAGTCGGACACGGTGCACAAGGAGGTGCGCCGTTTGCTGGAAACACCCGATCAGCAAACCCTGCATGCCGAGCTGGAACACTCCTGCCTCAAACAGACGCTGTCCCAAGCCATCCAGCGGCAGGATTTGGACATCTTCCAGCTCTATTCAGAGCGCTGGCAGCAGCAATCACTGAACGAACAATGTGACAAACTGCTTGCCAAACTCAAACCACTTCAAGCTACCGCATTGGAGCCCCACCCTTTGAACTTTGAACAGGCTAAAACCCTGCTCAATTTCTTCACCGAGTACTTCATGGGCACCAAACGCCTAACCTCAACAGCCCTGAGATACAATAAATATGGAAGCCTTGGCCAGTGCATGCTGAGATTTGACTTTCTTACTGCGCTCCATAAACTTGCATGCCATGCGGAGCATGTAGATGATATGACTGACGCGCAGATCATTGATCTCGTGACCCAGCTGCAAGACCTCCTCAGCAAAAACCGCGAACGCATTGCAGTCGACAGCATACTCAACGAGTTCTGCGAGGTGTCTGACGATTTGCAATCTGACAAGAATGGCACTCCTTCGTACCTGAGCGAGCGCATGGGCAACTTGAAAGCCAAAATATATTTGCTGCTTTCCTCCTGCGCTTCACAAAAACCGCTTCCTCACAAGGACTTTACAAAGCTGCTCTCTCTCAAGGATTATAACAAGCTGCGTCCAACACTGAAGCAGCTCTTATCTGCCTATCAGGAGGATCCCTTATATCAGTTCTTCCTGAAGGTGCAGCTGTTTCTGGAGTCATCTCCGGATTTGCAGACCATCGCACCGGCTTATGTCTGGCGTGTATTCAACCAAAACCAAGAGCGCATCTTCCGGCTGTGTCACGGTATATTCAAAAAAGGAGATACAAACATTCTGGATCCTTACACCGTACTTTCAGCGACCGAAGACGATGTTTTGAGCGAAGAAGCAACTTCAAAGGAATACTTCGCGCATGATATTTTGCTGTACAACGGTCTGGAAGCATACTTCCAACAGCAGAACATCTCCTGCAACGCGACACTGAGTCAACATTTCTTTCAGCGTCTTTCACGCACGAACATCGATATCTCAAGCAACCGGAGTGTATTCGCTGCCATCTTCGAGCCACTCGAAAACCCCAAACCGATCTATCGTATTCTGACGCTGCTCCATCAAGCCGCCCAGTCCATGGCGGATGAGCGAACCATCACAGTTTTTATCAATCAGCTGTTCCCGGATCATACGCCAGCGCCCCAGACGCCGCCTTCCAGCAAAGTCTGTACCAGAATTCGGAAAATGAATCAAAAACAGCTGACCGCAATCGCGGAAGCAATCTTCTCCTCCGGTCAGTCTGGCACACTCGAAGTACGCAGACAGTCTCTCTGCCAGACTTTAGATACTTGGTTTGCCCAAGATGACTTGCTTCATGCGTTTGTGTCACAATCTTCCGCGTGCAGACAGCAAACCGAGCGTTTTGCCCTCCAGACATTTCTGGAAAAATACGCGCACAAGCTGTCTCGCACATTGCTGTCGGTGTACTTCCCGCTGTTTTACACCGCCGAACACTCCCAGGTTCTGAATCAGATATGGGCATGCACCTTCTGTGAGCAGCCTGTCGATCAGCGCAAAAAACAAACCCTCGACCGTGGTTCCATCGGTATGTTTGCGGCCAAATCCCGCCTGTTTTTCGCCATAAATCCAGATCTGGGACATCCTCCGCTCAACCATCCTATATTTAAAACTGCGGCTGGTCTTATCATACTCGGCGCAAACGAAGATCATCTTGCACGCTGTCATCATTGCTTTCCAGACGCCCCCTTATTTCCTGAACACATTCTCGACACCTCCTACGATTGGCTGGCCGAGTTTTATCAATCGGTGCTTCCATACGGTGTGTCTGGCCTTGTCCTGACACTCTTTGCCGATCTGTTTTCTCAGCACTGGCACGGCACTTCTGATCAAAAGCTAAAGTGCTTCCTCAAGGAGGTGCAACACTGCCTTAACTTCGTGAGTGATCTGCGCCAAAAAATCGGTCAGCACACCCCGATTATCATCCGAATCGTCTCTCGCTGTGCCAATTCTCCGCAAACCCAAGACATGCTGCGCGTATTATGCCGCTGGCTCTGGGAAGATCATGCTGCCGATGCCCTGATACTGGATTTTAATCGAGACAGTGCTTTGATCATCTATGAACTATGCACTTCGCTCCCGATTCCTGTCTTGCTGCAAAAGCAGTCTGCGTACATCCCAACTTCCATGGAAATGCCGATATGGGGACTGAGCCTTTCCCCATATCCGCTCTTTTAACCCGTCATCCGACTGCCGTCAGCGCGTTCTGCATGATCCGGAACACATTGGCGTTGTTGTCCGGATTGAGGTGGGCATACCGCAGTGTTGTCTGGATGCTCGCATGTCCGAGGTATGCCTGCACTTCGGTCAACTCACATCCCCGATCAGCAAGTGCGGTCGCACAGAGATGGCGCAAATCATGGAACCGGATTTTGGGCAGACCATTCTGCTGTAAAAAATGACAAAAACGCCTAGACAAGCCATCCGGGCGCATCGGTCTTCCATTTTTCGCGATAAAAATCGCGCCGTTCCCCTCCCCTGCCTGCTCTTCTCGTACACGCATCAGGGTTCGGGTCTGCGGATGCAGCGGGAACGTCCTACGGCTTGCTTGGGTTTTCATGGTCTCGGTCTGGATGACGCGCGAGCTGCCATCTGTGTCATAAGTCAACACCGCGTTTCTCCTTATATATAATAAGGAGTCGTCCCAGTTGATGTCTTCCCAACGCAAGCCGCAAATCTCACCGCATCGCAGCCCGTATACCATCGCCAGATGCACCGGCAGTTCGAGTGGATGTCCTTTCAGGCCGTACAGCAATTTCCGCTGTGTGTCCTCGTCCCATCCGCTCCACTGCCGAGCACTCTCCCGCGGAACTGGTACCCTTTTCGCCGGATTATGCGCCAGATATCCACGCGCACAGGCATCCTCCAGCACCGCCCGCAGCACAACGCCGTGCAGTCGGATGGTACTGGGCGCCTTGTGCTCGTATGCCAGCAACTCCAGATACCTTTGGATATGATCGGCGTTCAATTCGCGCAATTCTGTCGCGATTTCATCCAGATACATCCCCGCTTTTCGTAAAATGCGCTCATACAGCCGTAGACTGCGCTCACAGAGCGCATACTTCCTCGTTTCCAGCCACTGCGCAAAGTAGCAGGAGGGCGGTGCACTCAATAAGCCTGCATCACCGCCCCACTGGGTAATCTGCTCGGCACGCTTGGCATCCTCATGCAGCCTGCGCAGCTTTTCGCGCAGTATCCGCTCGGCCAGATAGCGCGGTTCACCAATCCGGATTCCAGTACGAATCCAGCGCAGTTTACGCCCCTTGCCAAAGCGTTCGGCGAGCACGATGTGATAGTATCCCGCCTTGCGCACCAAGTATCCTGTACATTTTTGTGTCATGGACAACCACCTTCCTTGTCCCTACATCTTATCGATTTTCACGGATTGCAACGAGGCAGTTGTCCCTGCTTTCCACTACATTTTCCGCATCACCTCCCTTTGTAATCAGATGTGCAAGGTTCATTCATCCTCGTCTTCCAGAAGGTCGATGATCTCACCAATCACGACCAGAATGGTCCCCAGACCCATAGGTTCACCCCCCTTTCTTATTAGTAGTACGCATATAACAACTCGGCTGCCGCTTCGTGCAGCAGTGCCGGATTGTAGAGCAGTTCCTCGATCTCGCATGGATCGTACCCCAGATCGAGCAGTGCCAGCACCTCATCTTCGGATACGCCCATCGACTTGGCCGTCTGGATCAGCAGGTCGGTCTGTCCGTCTATCGCCTCCGGATCGTCCACTTCGTCGGGCCACGATAGCATGCGAAATCTGGGATTGCGCCAGAAGTGTTCCAAGCTGTGATTCGGATTGAAGTGCCCAAAACTGCACTGACCGGCTCGATCAATTTTCAAGATATCGCCCTCCTCGGTATGGATTTCTTCCCGGTGGTGCAGGCGCAGCTTACGCATCGCCCGCCGCAGAATTTCTTCGGTCGAGGCATACAAGTAAAAGCCACCGAAGTCGAAGATTGCGAGCGGGTTGTCACCGCGCACAAAATATAGGTTGTCGTCCCGGTCAAGCACCGTAAAGACAAAAGAACCCTGGATTTTCTCCGCCATCGCGCTGATGGTCGTGAAGTCCAGGGTTTTCTGTTGTTCGAGCAGCTGCACAGCTACATAGCTGTCCGTTTGAATGTGTGTGTCTGGCAGATTCTCGGTCTGTCGAAGCTCTTTGTCATTCCAAAGCATACCATTGTGTGCCAAGGCGAAAGAGCCGGTTGACCACGGGTGATTGTTGAAGTTGTCTGCCGGTTTGCCTTGTGTGGCAAGTCGGGTGTGTCCCATGACGACAGGAACCCCGTTGGGTACATGAAACTTTAACTTATGCGCGGCGAGCGGGCGCTTATAGACCTTGATGCTGCCGCCAAAGTTGTAAGCAATACCGGTCGCGTCAGTTCCGCGCACTTCGCATTCTTTGCTGAGCACTTGTAAAATGCGATTCTTTTGCCGCGTTGTCAGTGTGTTTTGATAGTCGATCAGTCCAAACAGGCTGCACATTACTCGTCCTCCTCGTACATAACAGGGTCATTTTTGTAGAGATTCCGCTCTTTTAAGTACTGAATGAGTTCCAGCTCGTGAATCCGATCCAAGAAACCGTGCCACGACAGCTCCTGCAATTCCTCGTCAGATAAGAAAAGAGCCACGTCGCAGATGGAATTGACCAACTGCAGCGTGGCTATCAAGGTGTTGTATTTGAGCGTGCCTCGGAAAATTCGGATCTCTACGGTCTCTTCATTCGTGAGATTCACTGCGGTGTAACGTCCAGCACGGGAGTCTTTCGCTGATTCCATCACAGCTTTCGGCGATAATTTCATGCCGTATCGTGCTGCCCAGCGGTTGATCTGTCGCTCAGTGCGCCGAGAGAACCGCAGCAACTCCGTCCAGAATTTCTCAACGAAGTAGAGCAGCCGCGCAATCGACAGTTCCTGCTCCTGCGCGGTTTCGCCGAAAGTAGTGCGGGAGATGTGAACGTGCAGACCGCAGGTGGTAGTGCGGTGGCTGAGATATCCGAGTTCGACTGCCTTGCGCAGGACGTTTTTCCAAGGCATCTGCTCTAGGTGGTATTGCAAGGTCATCGGATGGGTGACCAGTTCCATGCCGCAGTCCAGCGAACCGTCGCTTTTGATGTACAGATTCTGCGCGTCCTCGTTGGCGACGTTTAGGATTTCGCCGGCATTCTTGCGGCTCTTGCCGTTGCCGTCGATCTCCAGTTCAACGCCGAAGAAGCGTTCATTGTCGCGCTCGCCATGGAAAACCAGCCGCGGTGTGTAGCTGTAATCGTGGATCGTCGCCTGCTGCAAACGAGCTTGCAGGCAGTCATAACATAGCGGCTCATCCTCGTCATCGTCCTCATAGTAGGCATCGCTGTACGAAATGACGCGCCCGCAGCGCTCACAGTGGGTATAATGTCGCTCATAGCAACGCTCACACAGGGTGATGTTCTCATCTCCTTGATCGTCCGAGAGGAACAGCCGCTCTCCGCAGCAATCACAGACTGTCGTGTACATATCCACGCAGTCCGGGCACAAAATCGTGTCTGCAACCATCGTACAGGCATCCGCCGGAACCCGTTCGCCGCAGCGCTCACAGATATAAGTCGTCTCTTCCATTTTCAAAGCCTCCTTTAGTATTCGTCTGCTAGTAACATGGTGATGTGATCGGGATCTTCGATGATGTACACCTTGGCATCAACAGGCTGCTCGTCCGGAATCGCGACAACGTGCTTGTACTCCGGCTGTTCCTGCTCATGCTCAATGCGCTGGCGGTCACCATCACAGAACAAGTAGAAGATTTGCAGATAATCCCGCTCAGGGACTTCCATACTGTCGCACATGTACCACAAGAGGGTTTGCAGCCAAGGCGGAATGGTAGCCTCAATGCCACGGGTGATGCAACGGGGTTTCATAGTGATCAGCTCCTTACAGAAAAGTAAAAGCCGAAGGATTTCTCCTTCGGCTTCACTTCTATAATATATAGTCCATGTTCTGTCAGTTCCACT
>NZ_FUXW01000022.1 GCF_900167005.1 Butyricicoccus pullicaecorum DSM 23266 | reverse complement strand
TTCCGCTTGAACGTCCAGCTCCGCAAGGCCCACCAAATAAATATTTGAACCAGACCGATGACGTAAACGCATCGAACATAGGGGTATAGCTCAGCTGGTAGAGCAGCGGTCTCCAAAACCGCGTGCCGTGGGTTCGATCCCTACTGCCCCTGCCAAAATGGCCCGGTAGCTCAGTTGGTTAGAGCGCTAGCCTGTCACGCTAGAGGTCGTGGGTTCGAGCCCCATCCGGGTCGCCATTCTTTCTTTGGTGACTAACTAAATATGCTGTTGTAGCTCAGCAGGCAGAGCACTTCCTTGGTAAGGAAGAGGTCGACAGTTCGAATCTGTTCAACAGCTCCACAAAAAACACCTTGCAAATTGCAAGGTGTTTTTTTGCGTTTGAAAAAGAATGTCAGGAAACTTCGGAACCAGCTGCTTCCTCACCGGTGGACAGATAGAGCTCCTCGCAGTCGCGCTGCGCGGTGATCAGAATGTCGATGGCGTCTTCGACTGCACGGAAGAGCTTGAAATAGAGTTCTTTGTAGTTAGGTTCGGGCAAGATTCATCACCTCGATTTTTTAGGACGATTTGACCTAAATCATCATGTCAAATCAGAATATATGGTATATTGTTTTAGGGGTGAAAATGTTGTACAAAAATATACGCTCTTTGCGAGAAGAAAGGGGATGGACGGTCGAAAAAGTTGCAAATTTGCTGCAATGTGCAACAGAGAAATATGAAAAGTATGAAAATGGGACTTGTGATCCACCAGCCAAAATTATGATTGGTTTAGCAAACATTTATCATACAAGTGTCGATTATCTGGTAGGACTTACGCAGCGACGTGAGCCACATTGAAATCTTTGTCTCTAGTTTATGCGCTTATCGCATAAAAGTCAATATGCAATTTCCGCATGACATACAATACTCACGAGGTGAGTTCATTGTATCCCAGAATCCGTGACCTGCGCGAAGATGCAGATTTGACACAGAGCCAAATGGCACACGTTTTAAACGTCAGCCAGACGACTTATTCCCGCTATGAAAGCGGTGCACTGGATATCCCGAGCGCAGCGCTCATCGCACTGGCGAAATTTCACCACACCAGCGTTGATTATTTGCTCGGGTTGACCTCTAACCCTGCACCTTATGAACCTTGAAATACGCTCAAACTTGACAGATTCCCCGGCTTGCGCTATACTGAAAGCATAAAAAAGGGCGCGTTGCCGGTAGACGGTTACGCCCTTAAAACAGTTTAGTCAAAGTGACCGCTAGTTTTGGACGACTCGGCGGTCATTTTGCATATGTAGTGAAAATCCATGCGAAGAATGCAATGAAAAGCACCGTACGCAACATCTTCTCATACAATGCGTTCACCCCCTTCCGGGTTGGAATGAGGCAAACTTCACCTCCTTCCTGTGGAGGAATGGAGGGCAATAACCGCCTACCGCTGGTATCGGCAGCGCGCTGAAAAATTTAGTTTTTCCTGTCGATTAGCTTACCATATTTTTCAAAACAGCGCAAGCCGTATCTGTCATTTGATCTTTCCATATCCCATATAAATATTTCTGGACTTCCCGCCCGGATTCCGATATGATAGAGATATCAAAACATGAAAGAGGGGAGATCTATGGGATATATTTTTGCCGCTTCGATTTTTGACATCTTTCATTTCATGCCGTTCACAGATATCGCGCAGCTCGTCTTGTTCTGGCTGGGACTCAACTACATGCGTGAGTTTAGCCCGCTTTTTCATAAAGCCAGACCGTGGCTGCTCGCGGGAATCTGTATCAATGTGCTGTCCATGATTGGCTTTACGGGCGAGCACTTTGCGATCTCATTCAGGAATATCCCCTTGCTGAGTCTTGCCCAGGGGATTGTCTGGCTGTGGTTCTGGTATACCCTGATTCGTGCCATCCAAAGTCTGGAACCGGTTTATGGCGACCTGCACAGTGGAATGCTGTTTAAGCTGTATTACATCTGGGTCGGCCTGTATGTCGCGTCCTACGTCATCGTTTTGGTGGGACTGCTGGGCTTGAATGCTATTGTGGGTGTGGCCGTCCTGTTTGTAGTCGCCAACCTGATCGTTGCCATTCTGCGTATCGTCTATCTGTACCGCGCATGGCAGGACTTCAACATCCGGCGCGAGCAGCTGAATCAGGTTTCGTATGACTCGTTCTCAGAGGAGAAAAAATAATGAATTGGATTTTTGCGGGCTTAATCTGTGCCCATTTAGACGTATACTTTAATAGCGGCGTGGATTTATTGCCCGATTGGCTGGGATATCTGCTTGTACTGTACGGCATGAAAACCCTGTATCCAGTCCTCCCAGCGTTCGACAAAATGCGCATTGTACCGCTCATCACTGCCATGTGCAGTATCGTGCTGTTCGGCGCGAATGTCATGGGTTATCTGCCCAGCGCTGGCTGGCCGGGTGCGTGGATGCGATTTATCGATTACGCGCTGACCATCGCGGTCGAGCTGGGCTTCTGCTGGTCGCTACACGCGAGCGAGCGCCAGTTGCAATGCGAACTGGATGACGCATCCCTGCTTGCTGCCGTGGGCGTGACTTGGGCTTTTGCCATCCTCGGTGTCATCCTGCGACTGGTCGAAAACGACATTTTCGCCCTGCTCACCACGCTGTCCACCGGACTGCTGACCCTCTGGCTGTTCTATGCGCTGTGGGAAATCGTCAAAAATTATCGCTACACCAAGATGCAGCAAGCTTTCGAGAAAAATCGCTGGTAAATTGCTGAGAAATGACCGAAAAGGACGCAATCGCGTCCTTTTTTTCTGTCAAAAACCGGGATACACGCGCTTTTCTGTGGAAATCTTCTCCATCGTGTGCTATAATGGCAGGGACGGACGCTTTGGCATCCGCTAAGGAGGTCTTTCCGTGAAATTTGTCCGAACCATCGCCTTTGTGCTGTGGGTGGCGGTCACAGCCC
Source organism: Butyricicoccus pullicaecorum DSM 23266 (assembly GCF_900167005.1). Lineage (GTDB taxonomy): Bacteria > Bacillota > Clostridia > Oscillospirales > Butyricicoccaceae > Butyricicoccus > Butyricicoccus pullicaecorum. The sequence continues at coordinate 28,120 of NZ_FUXW01000022.1, read as the reverse complement.
TCGACCTGTACATCGAACTCGATCCGCGATTCGTCGTGGACGTACCGGTCAAGCTGGGATTCGCTGCCGCGTTTGTCGCGCTCTGGTCGATCGTCTTTCCTCCAACTCCGCGGCACATGGGAAAATGGCTTGCGGTCTTGTTTGTCTACTACGTCTGGATGCTGCTCAACATCCTGTTTTTTGACAACGCTTTCGGTCGAGAACAAATGCACTATGGCATCAATCTCGAACCTTTCCACACCATCCGCAATTATGTTCGCGCCTACAATCGGGGCTATATTCCCGAGATCGCAATGATGAATCTATGGGGCAATGTCGCGGCGTTCGCACCGATGGGCTTTTTCCTGCCCAGCCTGTGCAGGCCGTTCGGCAACCTGTTCGCCTTCGTCCCGACCATGTTTTTGATGATCTCGGGCGTGGAGATTATGCAGGTCGTGACCGCCTGCGGCAGCGGCGATGTGGATGATCTGATCTTAAATCTGGCGGGCGTGCTGGTGACCTGGCTTGTGCTGTGGCCGCTGTCCCGTCATATCAATAACCTGCTGAGGAGGAACCGTTATGATTCGTAATGTAGTAATTGTCGGACTTGGCCTGATGGGCGGCTCGATGGCAAAGGCGGTACGCGCCTATACAGACTGCAAGATTTACGGCTGGAATCGCACGCGCGCCGTGGCTGAGGAGGCCATCCGCGAGGGCACGCTGGACGGTTTCGCAGAGGATGACGTGCTCGCACAGACCGACTTGCTGGTCATCAGCCTGTATCCGCAGTCGACCATCGACTGGCTGGCTGAGCACATGAGCAAGCTCAAACCCGGCTGCCTGATCGTCGATTTCGTCGGTGTCAAGCAGTGCATGGTCGATGCCATTACACCCCTCGCAAAACAGTACGGCGTACATTATATCGGCGGTCATCCCATGGCGGGTAAGGAGTTTTCCGGCTTTGCCTACGCCGAGGCCAGCCTGTTCCAGAATGCAAGCATGATTCTGGTGCAGACCGAGAGCAGTCCCCTGTGGGCGGTCGACGAGGTCGAGGGATTCTTCGATCAGCTGGGCTTTGGCCGCGTTGTGCGCTGCTCGGCTGAGCAGCACGACCACATGATCGCGTTTACGTCTCAGCTCTGTCATGTCGTATCGTCCGCTTACATCAAGAGCCCCGAAGCGCTCAAACATAACGGCTACTCGGCAGGCAGCTATAAAGACCTGACCCGCGTCGCAAAGCTCAATGAGGATATGTGGACCGAGCTGTTCCTGCTCAACCGCGAACCGCTGGTACAGGAGATCGACGAGATTATTAAGCACTTGACCGACTATCGAGACGCGATTCGCGATGGCGAGACCGAACGCCTGCGCAACTTGCTCCGCGATGGCCGTATGATTAAGGAAAGTATCGGTTAACCACCGCACCCGTAATGGAAGCTTTCGCCAGCCTTTCTCGAAAGGCTGCGGGTTCTCAGGGCAGAGCCCTGAGCCGTGTCCCGCAGCCCGTAGGCCACTATCCTTATTCCCGCGCCGTGCGCGGATTAAAGGAGTGTGACACGGAATCCCTTCTTGATTCCCGGTGCCCGACCCGGGAATCAATCTAAACAAACCCCAAAAGCGCCGTCAGCTGACGGCGCTTCTTTTTTTATAAGAGAATCCCCAAAAACAAAAGCAGCCTGCCGGAGGCAGACCGCTTTTGAAAAGAGAACGAGTTGGACTTTGGGGATAAATATAGTATAGCAGACTTAACTGCCGGATACTATTTGCGCCTTGGACGAATCTAAAGGGAAATGATGTACAATTTGCACAAATAAAGTGTGCAAATGAACAAGGCACATAGATAAAACGACAAAATGCTTATTTTTTTGCCCGTTTGATGAGTGCGTTGAATGCTTCATCGGAAATTTCGACGGGTTGCGAGGTTTCTTCTTCGGTGAGAATTACGGTAAAAGGGCCATCCACTTCGACATAAGGACGTGCTCTGAAATAATAATGACCCAAAATTACGATTGCTGTCACGAGAACAGCCATCACAACACCAATACTGATACCAATAATGATCTTTTTCTTCCGTTTACTCTTGCACAGGACTTCGGGGTCTACACACTCCATCAAAGCCTCCGCGACTTCTTCCGGCTGACCAAGCTGCGCACACAGCTCATCATAAGAGCCATTAAGCTCAGAGAGTGTACTGTCGGAAAACTTTTGCAAAAGCAATCTTTTTTGTCTGCGCGGACAGTCTAACCCGTGTTCTACTGCCGAAAGGTACGCTTGCGAGCCATTCATCGGTTGCTTCCTCCTAGATCGGTTCCTGCGTCCATGATGTCCAGCACCGCCTGATGCAGCTTGAGATAACGAGGGAACAGGGAATGCAGGTATTCTCGTCCAGCATCGGTAATGCGATAGTATTGCCGCACGCGGTTGTCGGGAGAGATCTGCTTGTCGCCCTCTTCCAGATATCCCTGATCGACAAGGCGATAAATCACAGGGTAGAGCAGGGAGAGTGTATAGACGCCGAACGAGCGGCGCTCGAGTTCCTGGGTCATCTGGTAGACGTACATTGGCTCTTCACTGAGCAGATACAGTACCAGCATAGGGCTTGCAGCCCGCTTGAAGTAGTCTTCAAAGGAGTGACCCGAATCCTTGTCGGACTTTTTTCCTCTGGCCATTGGAAAACCTCACATAACTCGTTATGGCTTTATTATAGCAATATGATTTGAAAAATCAATGATTAACAATGGGAAATTTTTGTTGACATATAGTATCTAAAGTAATATATTGAGATTATACAAGAATTTGAGATGCCTGAGAAGTAAAACAAGGAGGATTATGACATGAAATGGAAATATTCTATTAGCATTTTAACAATGACAGCAATCCTAGCAGGAATGGGAACAGCTTCTGCAGTGAATATGATGTGGAGTGTGGATATCGTTGAACAAGTTTTGCAAGCACGAAAAGATTTTTTTATGAACGGCTTATCATACAGATGGGTTGATTCGCCAGAACAGGTGAACTGGGATGAAATTGGAGACAATGAAGTTATTTTGGTGCCAAATACGGAAGCACCTGACGGCAATTATACGGTAGACGTGTCCCAGAATTTGAGTGCGGTTAATCCATTGGACACGGGGAAAGAAATCTTATATTATTTGTTTTGGACAGAAGAGGATAAGCTCGAGGCAGATGTAGCTGCCTTGCAGAACAAGCTGGATTTGACGGATGAGCAGATGGAAGCGCTGAAAGAATTGGGTCTCAAAGAGCACCTTGTCTGTCAAAATTTGAGCGAAGTGTATGCAGATGATGCGAGTTCGTTTAATGCTGCTTTGGATGAAAACACGCAGGCAAGTAAGCAGAGAATACAGGAGATTTTGGGAGATCGAACGGAAGATTTTAGAAATTGGATTGCTGCTTGGTGGGAAGAAGAACGGCAGGATCGAATGCATTCAGATGCTTGATGTGAATATTTATTATAAAGGATGAACATAAAAAATCCCTCCCGAGCGGGAGGGATTCTTTATACTGGCAAGCCGTGCAGTTGTAAGAGCAGACGCGCCAAATCAGCGATAGACAGGGCGGGAGCGGTAGACCGAGCGGTGATATCGCTCAGCAGATGTACCTGAATGGTATCTGTGAGATTGGACAATTCATAGACATGACCGTCGAACGAGGCAAAGGCGCTCGCTGCGTATAAAGTTTGTTTGGGGATTTCGTAAGCAGATAAAGTGTTGCCAGTGTCATTTAGAACACGGATGGATTGCCTGGTTTTGATTTTGTAGGTTTCGTCCTGTGTGACCTCCTCCACGTAAATCATCGGATGGCCGTCGATCGTTTTGCCGAGGTACTGGACTTGCCCCAGATAGTAATCGGATGAAACCGGGATGCGCTGGGTTTGACCGTTGGACGGATGATAAACGACCAATTCGCAGGTGCTGGAGAACAATTCTTCAGAATCACTGGAATCCTTGTAATAGAACGTATCGTCATCCAGGCGGTAGCCATCAAACGTCTGCGTGAAAGAGAGTTCCGAGGTGTATTGTTCGGGTAGTTTGAACTGATAGGTCGTGCCGTGGTCACCTTCGGGCATATAAAAATAGCCGAATCCGTTTGAGATTTGGAAGTTTGAGAGCTGTTCGTCGAATTTTGGAGTGAGAGAAGCAACTTTTGCAAAGATTGAGCCGTCGTAACAGTACAGATTTAATAGGTTATCGATGGCGTAGAGCGTATGCGAATCCCCGGCGATATCGATTGCTGTGAAATCTGATATGGAAATTGTTTTTGTCAGCTTGTGATTCTGGTAGGCTAAGATGCGATTCTGGGCAGAGTCCAGCAGATAGACTGTTTCATTTGCGACAAAATAGTCTTGTGGACCAAAGACCGAGCTTTGTTCATCTATGCGATAAGACAGCGTGGACGAGGTGACCGGAATTTCCAATATGGTTGTGCCGAGAGCGGCAGCGCAGGACAGTCCGGTTAAGGCTGCGCCGATACAAGCGGTACACAGTAATTTTTTGAGCATAGGGAGTTCACTCCTTTCGTACAAGATGGCTTTGATATCTTTACTATATCGTGAGGGGTATATATTGTCAATGCTAAATATAATAAATTTCATTTACTGTCTGTGTCGAGAGGCAGGGTGCAGAAAAAGGGAATAGAAAAGCCCCAATCCGGTAGGTTGGGGCTGATGACCGCGCATAGCGCGGAGGGGGATTGCGCTCGCTGCGGCGAGCGCTTTTTTTTGATTATTTTTGATTGATTCCCGGGCCGAACACCGGGAATCAAGAGGGGATTTCGCCATCTGCGGATGGCGACTCAGGGCTCTGCCCTGAGAACCCGCAGCCTTTGAAAAGGCTGGCGAAACTTTCCGTGATTGGTGCGGTGGTTATTTCTTTTCTTTGAGACCGAGGGTACGACGGACGCGGGGGATAAATGCCGAGGCGAACTTACCCTGACCGCGGCTCTTAACGTAGAAAAAGCCGATGATCGAGAACACGACAGCGCCGATAAAGTTGACGATCAAGTCCTTCATGGTATCGATCAAGCCGATATCGATATAGCCGCCATATTTTGCAATCCAGTCCTCACCGTTGACGATGAGCGAATCAATTTTGACGTGTTCGACGATATTCAGGCCGTCCGGGTTAAACATAACCGAGTTGATTTCGTGCACAATCCAGTCCTTCTGCATATCCATGTGCAGGTAGGTATCGGCGGCGAACTCGAAGAACTCCCACAGCACGCCGACGGTCATGGAAAAGCAGAATGCGACGATGGCGAGGAACAGGGGAGACAATTTCACCGAGAAGCGTTCGCTTCGGTTAAAGATATCCACGAGTGCAAAGCCGATGGCCGCCATCAAAAAACCGTTTATGGTGTGCAGCATGGTATCCCAATAGGGAATTTTGGTGTAATAGGAGTTGATTTCTCCCATAATTTCGGCGGCGAAGATGAAACAGTAGATGATGGTCTCGAGTGCCGGGGGAAGGTCGATGCCCAGTTTGCGGTCGACGAAGATGGGGACGGTAAACAGGGCGAGGGTGAGCACACAGACAAAGAGGTGCTCGTAGTTGCCGCGCAGGAACGCGCGGGCGGCGACGAAAACGACAATCAGGGACAGCAGTCCGCGGATTGTCATACGGCGCCGTTTGTTGCGGGATAACATAGGATACTCCTTTCGGGGTGGGAGATCTCAGGGGCGGGAGAAAGGAACCGCCGAGATCGGGAAAATGGGAAAAAAGGGTCTCCGGCGGAGCGCCGGAGACCCGGGACAGTTGCGAGACGCTTATTCGATGCCCTCTTCCTCGCCCTCAGGACGAGTATTGAACGCATAGTCTTCACAATTGTTAACAGCCTCGACTTCGTTTGCGTAGGGGCAGACAAAAACGCGGCCTTCGGTCTCTGCCTTAGCAACGCAGATCTTGGTACCGACTGCATCGCGGCGGCGGAACAGACACCACAGCTTCTTGGACATATGGATTTACCATCCTTTCTCAAATAGGAATCCTCGTTATTATTTTATCATGCACAGTAGCATTCCACAAGAGTTTTCCCGGTTTTCCTGCCGAGGAAAAGGCAAAATCCCCTTGCAACCGGTATATGGGTGTGATAGCATTAAGGTAATGAAGGCAATTACGGACGGGGTTCTGGTTTCAGAACCGATTTGGAATTTGAAAACAGAAAGGGAAGATTGTTTTGACGCATGACATGAACTATCTGCGCCTGTTGGCCGAGAAATTTCCGACGATTGAATCGGTCACCAACGAGCTGGTCAACCTGCGCGCCATTATGCACCTGCCCAAGGGGACGGAGTATTATTTTTCCGATCTGCACGGCGAACATGAGGCATTCATCCATCTGTTACGCTCGGGTTCGGGCGTGATTCGGGAGAAGATCGACGCGCTGTTCCGCTCGTCGATGATGGAGGAAGACCGCTCTGCGCTGGCCGCGCTGGTCTACTATCCGACCACGCAGATGGCGCGTGCGCGCAAGACCGAGCAGAACTACGCCGACTGGTGCGCCATCACGATCAACCATCTGGTGATCGTCGCGTGTGAGGTCTCTGCCAAGTATACGCGCAGCAAGGTGCGCCAGACGATCGACCCGCGCTATGCCGGACTGATCGAAGAGCTGATGAACACCGACGGCACCGACGCAGACAAGCGCGTCTATTATCGAGAGATGATCGAGACCGTGGTGCAGGTGGGCTGTGCCGAGGGACTGATCAAGGCGCTGTGTCATTTGATTCAGCAGATGACCGTCGATCAGTTACATATTATCGGTGATATTTTTGACCGCGGCCCGCGTGCCGACCGTATTTTGGACGAGCTGATGAAGCACCACGACGTGGACATCCAGTGGGGCAATCACGACGTTGCCTGGATCGGTGCGATGTGCGGCAACCCGGTGTGCCTGATGAGCGTGCTGCGTATCGCCATCAGCTACAACGGTTTTGACTGTCTGGAGGACGGCTACGGCATTAACCTCCGTCCGCTGTCCATGTTCGCGGCAACCACCTACGCGAACGACCCGTGCGAACGCTTCATGCCGCACGTGCTGGACGAAAACGAGTTCGACCCGGTCGATCCCGCGCTGGCAGCCAAGATGCACAAGGCGGTCACGGTGATGATGTTCAAGCTGGAAGGCCAGCTCATCCGCCGTCATCCCGAGTATGAGATGGAGGGCCGTCTGCTGCTCGACAAGATGAACCTGGAGAAGGGCACCATCCAGATCGGCGGCAAGGAATATCCGCTGACCGACACCAATTTCCCGACCGTAGACCCCAAGAACCCCTATGCACTGACCGAGGAAGAACAGAACCTTTTGGACGGTTTCCAGGCCTCTTTCCGCCATTCTGAGCGCCTGCGCACCCATTTGGACTTCATTATGAGCCATGGTGCGATGTACAAGGTTGCAAACAATAAGCTGCTCTATCACGGCTGCATTCTGGTCGAGGAAGACGGCTCGCTGACCGAGGTTGAGCTGGGCGGCAGCCGCCACAAGGGCCGTGCGCTGCTTGATTATCTGGAAATGCACGTGCGCCGCGCGTACCACTCCGAGGCACCCGACTCGGTCGACCTTATCTGGTACCTGTGGTGCGGCGCTCGTTCGCCGCTGTTCGGCAAGGATCGCATGACCTCCTTCGAGCGCTACTTTATCGACGACAAGGCGCTGCAAAAGGAGCACATGAATCCGTACTATAAGCATTACGACCAGCCCGAATTCTGCGAAGCCATCCTGCGCGAGTTCGGACTTGACCCGGCGTGCAGCCATATTGTCAACGGACACGTACCGGTCAAGCACGGCGACTCGCCCATCAAGGCAGGCGGCCGCCTGTTCGTCATCGACGGCGGTATCTCCAAGGCGTACCGCTCCAAGACCGGTATTGCCGGTTACACTTTGATCTCCTCTTCGCACGAAATTCAGCTCGCAGAACACCGTCCATTCCACCGCGGAAATGACCTCGAGAGTCCGGAAACCTATACCACAGTGCACATCGTCGAGCGCATGCCGCGCCGCCTGATGGTCGAGGATACCGACGCAGGCCAGCGCTTCAGCCGCCGCATTGAGGAGCTCGAACAGCTGCTGGGGCTGTACCGACAGGGCGTTTTTGGCGAAGCGTGAGATGCAGGGACGCTCGTACAAAAATGGCAAAATTGTAAACATTTTCGGCAGACTTCTACGTTCGCAAGAACAAGGTAGTTTTTCCCTTTGCTTTATGCTATATTGAAGGTGAAAAGAACCTGCTTTTGGCACAGCGCCTGCTTTCCCATGCAGAAAGGAGGATGACCCAAAATGTTGTTTACAGCACTGCAGCAGTACGATTCCGCGCAGATCCAGGCCGAACTGATTGGGTATCTGACCGAACTGGGTTTGGATGAGAGCATACTTAACACAACACTCAGGGGAGACATCACGATTGGCTCGCTCACAAACGGGCTGACCGAGCGCTTAATTGCAAAGGCGGCCGAAGAAGACCGCCGCAGATTCCGCGAAAAGCAAAGCGAAGGCATTGCGCGTGCGCAAAAAGCCGGTGTGGCCATTGGCCGACCGACGCGGAAGCAGGACAAGCGATTCCATAAGGTACGCGATATGTATCTGGCACAGGAGGTCACCGGACAGGAGGCCGCCCGACTGCTTGGCGTGGCACCGAGTACCTTCTACCGCTGGCTGCGGCAGGAAGGGGAAGCCAAGTAGTCCGCCATCTGCGTACCGCAGGCGCAGCCCTGCGCCTGCCACTCCCTCAAAAGCGGGTTCCGTCCCAGTGCGGAGCCCGCTTTTTTCTGTGCCATACCGCATGTTTCACCGGATGCGGTCAAACACCCATAAAACACCGGATTGTATCCCTTTTCCACTGTTCAAAGTCCGGTTTTTATGATACACTGAAAGCACATCAGTAAATTTTGGACAACCCGAAGGAGGGCGGACATGAAACGATTTTTTGCCGGCTTGCTGTGTCTGCTGACCATGGGCGCGTGCAGTTTGACACTGAGCGGCTGTACGCTCAAGACCGGCGTAGATTTGATGCAGCTGCCCAAACCGAATAAAGACCGCCAGGCCATCTCCGACGAGCTCGAGCGGGTGCGCTCGACCGACGCGGTGGAGGACGCACCCTACGAGGGCGAGAACCGCAACACCGTGCAGATGGTCGATCTGGACGGTGACGGCGTGGAAGAGGTCGTCGCCTTCTTCCGCGCACCGGCCAACGGCAACACCTATGAGGCCGTGGTGCTGAGCAAGCAGTCGGACGAGTCGTACACCTGTGTCGGACGCATCCAGGGTACGGGCGTGCGCATCGGACAGGTGAGCTATCCGGTGGTGACCGAGGACGGACAGCGCTGCATTTTGATGAGTATGGACAAGGCGGGCGATCAGGGCAGCCACCTGATTGCAGCCGATTACAGTGACAGCGGCATTGAAGTGATGCTGGAGACCGATTATATCAGTATGCTGACCGTCGATCTGGACAGTGACGGCTCGCAGAACGTTTTTTTGATCTCCGGACAGGAAAACCGCCGCACGGCGACCATTTACAGCTATGATGAAGAGGATCGCGACCTGACGCTGATGAGCGAGAGTCCGCTGTCGGCATCGGCCAAGATCATCAGCCGTCTGGACAGCGGCTACATCGCGGACAATCAGCCGGCGGTCTTTGTCGAAGAGACGGTATCGGGCGGCAGCGGTCAGCAGACCGACCTGTTTGTCTACCAGCCCGAAGAGGGACTGCGCAATCTGGCGCTGAGCACCGAGAACGGCACCGGTCGGGGCACCTACCGCGTCGTACCGGCCAACGCCTGCGACATCAACGGCGACGGCCTGACCGAGATTCCGCGCGCGGTGCACATGGTTGGTTCCATGTCGGACGGCAGCGACGCGGTCTATATGCTCGACTGGTATCTGTATGATGCCGACGGTGACCCGACCTACGTCGAGACCACTTACCGCAACGTCAGTCAGGAATGGGATTTCCGCATCAGTCAGGACTGGTATGACGCGGTGCACGCGGTCAAGGGCTCGCAGGACGGCACCGACTATACCACCTTTGAGGTGTATGCCGCGGATGGCAAGTCCATTCCGCTGCTCACGATCTATTATATTCTGGGCGATGAGAGCGAGATCAACGCGCGGGTCGAGGCTTCCGACGAGTTGTTCGCGCTGGACGCGACCGATTCGGGCGTATTCGTCGCGCAGATTCCGGCGGAAGCCGACAATAGCAGCCTGAAATTGACCGAAGAACAGGTACATGAGCGATTTTCGCTGATTGCGGTTGACTGGAGCGCATCGCAGTCGTGACAGGAGGGAAAAGCAAATGAAGCGTAAAGTATTGGTACTGGAAGATGAAGAGAATATCCGCAGCTTTGTCGTGCTCAATCTCAAGCGCGCAGGGTTCGAGGTAATCGAGGCGGGCAGCGGTGAGCAGGCACTCGAGCTGTTTGAGCAGCATCCCGATATTCAGGTGGCCGTGCTCGACGTCATGCTGCCGGGCATCGACGGCTATGAGGTGTGCCGCACCATGCGTGCACGCGGCTCGCGTGCGGGCATCATCATGCTGACCGCACGCACGCAGGAGTCGGATAAGGTGACCGGCCTCATGACCGGCGCGGACGACTACGTGACCAAGCCCTTCTCGGTCGTCGAGCTGGTCGCACGCGTCGAGGCACTGTTTCGCCGCGTCGGCGGAGGCGGCTTCCAGGAGGACGACAGTATCCGTTCGGGACCGTTCCGTCTCAATGCCCGGTCGCGCGAGGTGACCAAGAACGGGGTCAAGATCGAGCTGACTCAGATCGAATACGGCATTTTGAAGGCGTTTATGAGCAATGTCGGCCGCGCGCTGTCGCGTGACGACATCCTCGAGATGGTCTGGGGTCACCACTACGTCGGTGAACTCAAGATCGTCGACGTCAACATCCGCCGTCTGCGCATCAAGATCGAGGACAATCCGGCTTCGCCGCGCTATATCGTCACCGTGCGCGGCTTCGGCTATATGTGGGAAGGCTGAGGGGAATGAAGTACCGAAAAAGCAAATCCCGTCGGAAGCGCGAGAAAAAGGACTGGCTCGCCGCACTGATCGAGCGGCGCCGGCCCAAGCAAAGCGCGCCTGCGGCATCGGGTACACCGCCCGCACCCGGTGCGGTGCGTATCCAGCACTCACCTGGCGGTCTGCGCGGCCGCTGGCTGATGAACTCGCTGTCCTTTGTCGTCGTCATTCTGGCCGCGGTCGTCATCGCGGTCACCATGGGATTTTCCAGCTATTACTATAATAGTATCCACGACATGCTCAGCTATCGCATGAGCACGCTCACCACCAACTTCTATAACAGCGGTTGGCTGGCCAATCTGGAATACTATTATTATGGTATGGAAAAGACCATCGGCGATTTTGACATCAACATGCGTGACAAGATCGAATTGCAGTTCCTAAACGAGCGGGGCACCATCCTCAAATCGTCGTCGGGCTTAAACGACGGCACGATGGCGGTCACCGGAGACGTGGCGCGTGCGCTCGGACAGGATGAGGACGGGGACGGCAAGAACGAGGGCGAACAGAACGGCGTGATTCAGGTCTGGACGGGTGAGGACCCCATGACCGGCGAGCGCGTGCTGAGCATGACCACACCGCTCTATATCGAGGACGACCATCTGGTCGGCGGCATCCGCATGGTCACCTCGCTGGCCATCGCGGAAAAGCAGACCATGTACTTCGTGCTGTTCTCGGTGGCGGTCAGCCTGCTGTTTTTCGCACTGGTCGTTCTGTCCAACCGCTACTTCTTGAAGTCCATTCTGGAACCGGTCACCAAAATAAACGTCATCGCCAAGGAAATCGCCGCCGGGCGATACGGTATGCGCCTGCAAAAGGCGTACGATGACGAGATCGGTGAGCTGTGCGACACGATCAACTACATGTCGGATGAGATCTCACGCACCGAGCGCATGAAAAATGACTTTATCTCGTCGGTATCGCACGAGCTGCGCACACCGCTGACCGCGATTGACGGCTGGAGTGAGACGCTGCTTGCAGTCGGTGCCACCGACCCCGAGGAAGTCATGCAGGGACTGGAGATCATCCACAAGGAGAGCCGCCGCCTGACCCGTATGGTCGAAGAGCTTCTGGACTTCGCCCGCATCGAGTCCGGACGCATGAAGCTTGAGGTTGAGACCTTTGACCTCGAAATGGAGCTGTACGAGGCGGTGTACATGTACGAGAACATGCTCGCGAACACCGAAATGAAACTGAGCTATCACACCGACGACGTGGACAGCTACTTTGTAAACGGCGACCGCCACCGCATGAAACAGGTCTTCCTGAACATCATCGACAACGCGGTCAAGTACGGCAAATCGGGCGGACGCATCGAGGTCGACCTGCGCCACGAGGGCAAAAACATCGTGGTCTGCGTGCGCGACTACGGCGTAGGCATCCCGGAAGCCGAGCTGCCGTTCGTCAAGGAGAAATTCTATAAAGGCTCGTCCAAGGAGCGCGGCAGCGGTATCGGTCTGGCAGTCACCGACGAGATCGTCAAACTGCACGGCGGTACGCTGACCATCCGTTCCAAGGCAGGCGAGGGCACGGCAGTTTACGTGTCCGTTCCTGCCATCGACGTCCATACCGCACTGGGCGTCGAAACGTCCATCGCAGAGGAGAACACCCAATGAAGCATTACGAAATGCCGCCGTGCGTGCGCAAGACCACGATCGGCGGCCAGGCGATCATCGAGGGCATCAGCATGAAGGGACCGCAGACCACCTGCGTGACCGTGCGCAAGCCGGACGGAACGCTGACCTTTCAGGAGCGTCCGACGCCCAAGCCCAAGCACCCGTTTTGGAAATTGCCGATTGCCCGCGGCGCCTACACCCTGTTCACCGCCCTGAAAGACGGCATGAACGACATCAACTATTCCGCCCAGTTTTTCGAGGACGACGACAGTGTGGATACCGAGCCGTCGCGGTTTGAAAAATGGGTAGAAAATCACATTTCGTCGGACAAACTGGAAAAAATCCTGATGGGTTTTGCCATGGTGATCGGCACCATCCTGCCCATCGCACTCTTTCTGGTCGCACCCACGCTCATCGTGGGCGTGCTGCCCGACGGTGCACCCTACTTCGTGCGCAGTCTGCTCGAAGGCGTGGTGCGTATCATCCTGTTTTTGATCTTTATGTGGTCGATTTCCCACATGAAGGACATCGAGCGCACCTTCCGCTATCACGGTGCCGAGCACAAGACCATTTTCTGCTACGAAGCCGGCCTGCCGCTGACCGTCGAGAACGTGCGCAATATGCCGCGCTTCCATCCGCGCTGCGGCACCAGCTTTATGATCGTGATGATGATCATTCCCATCCTGATTTTTGCCTTTGTGCAGATGGATAACGTCTGGCTGCGCATGATTCTGCGCCTTGTCCTGCTGCCCGTCGTGGTCGGCATCGCCTACGAGTGCAACCGCTGGGCCGGACGGCATGACGGCGTGATCAGCCGCGCCATTCGCTGGCCGGGTATCCAGATGCAGAAGCTGACCGTATTTGAGCCGGACGACAGCATGATCGAGGTTGCAATCGCGTCCATGGAAAAGGTCATCCCGCCCGACGACAGCGACGCATGGAAGTGAGAGAGATGGAAGACGTAAAAACACTGCTCGCGCACGTTCGGCACCAGCTGGACGAGGCCGGAGCCGAACAAATTCCGATGCCCGATCTGGAAGCGCGTGAGCTGACCGCGTGTGCGCTGGGGCTGGATCGCCGTCTGCTGCCCGCGCTGGGTGCGCGTCTGGTGACCGCGTCCGAGTGCGAGAAGACCGAGGCGTTGGTTGCTCGCCGCCTGTCGGGTGAACCGCTGGCCTACGTGCTGGGCGAGTGGGACTTCTACGGCATCACGCTGCGCGTCACGCCCGACGTGCTCATCCCGCGCAGCGACACCGAGCGCCTGTGCGAGCTGGCCATCGAGCGGGTGCAGGCTATGCAAAACCCGCGCGTGCTCGACCTGTGCAGCGGCTCGGGCTGCATCGCGCTGGCGCTGCTGCACGAAGTACCCGCCGCGCAGGCGGTCGCGGTCGATGTGTCCCCGGCAGCGGTCGACGTGGCGAACGGCAACGCCGAACGGCTGAGACTCAGTGACCGCTATCGGTGCGTCATCGGCTCGGCGCTCGAGCCCATTGCCGACGCAGACCGGGACGCGTTCGACCTCATGGTGTGCAATCCGCCCTATATCACGGCCGACGAGATGCGTGAGCTTGACCGCGACGTTGCCGAATTTGAGCCGCACCTCGCGCTTTACGGCGGTGAGGATGGTCTGGATTTCTACCGCACGGTGATGAAAACCTGGCGTTATGCCGTCAAACCGGGTGGATACCTGCTGTTTGAGTGCGGCTGGAAACAGGGTCAGGCCGTGGCTGAGATCTGCCGGGAGGCAGGCCTTTCCGAGGTGCAGGTCGAGACCGATTACGCAGGCGTACCGCGCATCGTGTGCGCAAGAGTACCCCTGTCCTGACCGAACAGGCATTCGAAAATCGCTTGCAAATCGGCGCGCCGTGCATTATAATAGAGGAACTGAACGTACAATCATGGAGGAACCCTATTTATGGCGTCTAATAATAAAAAGAAGTTGGAGCCGGTTGCCCCGGCGGCCAACAAACAGGAGGCCCTGGCCAAGGCGCTGGGTCTGATTGAAAAACAGTATGGTAAGGGCGCGGTTATGCGCCTGGGCGAGAATACCGGCATGGCAGTCGACCACATTTCCACCGGCTCGATCGGTCTGGACTGTGCGCTGGGCATCGGCGGCCTGCCACGCGGCCGAATCGTCGAGATCTATGGACCGGAATCGTCCGGTAAGACCACGGTTGCCCTGCACGCCATCGCTCAGGCGCAGAAGGCGGGCGGTGAGGCGGCATTCATCGACGCCGAGCACGCCCTTGACCCGGTTTATGCCCGTGCGCTGGGCGTCGACATCGACAGTCTGCTGGTATCCCAGCCGGATACCGGTGAGCAGGGTCTGGAAATCGCCGAGGCACTGGTGCGCTCGGGTGCACTGGACATCGTGGTCGTGGACTCGGTCGCAGCGCTCGTACCCCGTCAGGAAATCGAGGGCGAAATGGGCGACTCGTTTGTCGGCCTGCACGCCCGCATGATGAGCCAGGCCATGCGTAAGCTGGCAGGCTCGATTGCAAAGTCCAACTGTGTGGCCATTTTTATCAACCAGCTGCGTGAAAAGGTCGGCGTGGTCTACGGTAACCCCGAAGTCACCACCGGCGGCCGTGCGCTCAAGTTCTACGCTTCGGTGCGCATCGACGTGCGCCGTATCGAGCACATTAAGAACGGTACTGAGCTGCTCGGTTCGCGCACTCGCTGTAAGGTGGTCAAGAATAAGGTCGCTCCTCCGTTCCGTGAGGCAGAGTTCGATATTATGTACGGCGAGGGCATCTCGCAGACCGGTGAGCTGGTCGATCTGGGTGTCGAGTACGATCTGGTGCAGAAGTCGGGCGCGTGGTTCTCGATGAACGGCGTGCGCCTGGGTCAGGGTCGTGAGAACGCAAAGCTGTACTTTAAGGATCACCCCGAAGAGGCCGAGGAGCTGCACAAGAAGATCGTCGAGGCGATTGCAGCCGATCACGCCAAGCTCGCGCCCAAGCGCAAGAAGAAGGGCAAGGACGACGAGGACGCAGAGGAGACCGAGGAGACCACGGCAGCACCGGCAGCGCGTGAGGAAAAGAAGCCCGAGAAGTCGCGTGCGGTTGCGATTGATGCCGATGACTTCGACGAAGACGACGGGATTGACGTATGATGCGGCGTGCGCGTGACGTGCAGTCGCCCGACCTGCGCACGCTGAGCCGGGAAGAGCTGGAAGAGGTCTACCGCAAGACGCTCGATCTGGCGGCAAAACTGCTGTCCTACCGGGCACTGTCGGCATCGGCGCTGCGCGAAAAGCTCATCGACAAGGGCTGCGCCGAGGAAGCCGCCGATTATGCGCTGGCCTACTTGCAGGAACACGGCTTTCAGGATGACCGCAAGTACGCCGAGAGCACGGTGCGCTCGTACACCCGACGGGGTTACGGTACCCTGCGCATCCGGCAGGAACTGCGCCGACGCGGCATTGAGCGCGACGACGCGGACGCGGTCATGGAGGACTGCGAGCCCGACCTTGACGCCATGCTCGCACTGCTCGACAAGCGCCTGCACGGCGATCTGTCCGACCGCAAAGAGGTTAACAAGGCGGTTGCCGCCTTGCAGCGGCGCGGGTTCCTGTGGGAAGATATCCGCCGTGCACTCAATGAGTACGGCGCATCCATCGATGCCGATTTCGACTGAGAAAGGGAAGCTATGCTCAAGAAACTCAACTGGTGCGTGTGCATCCTGGCGATCGTGCTGAGCGTGCTCAGCTTGGGCACGCTGGTAGGCGGAGACATGGGACTGCTGCTCGCGATGGCGGTTCTGCCCAAGACGGTCACTGCCGGGGTGTGCGTGAGCGCTGTGCTGTGGATTGTCGCCTGGTGGCAGCGCAACGACGCGGCAGCCCGTCCGGCGATGATCGCGGTCGCCTGCTTTGCCGTCTGTACCCTGATCTGGCTGAGCCATGCGTTCCGGCTGGCCGGTCTTGTGCTGTGAGAACATCAAACATTTGGGAGGGATCACCCCATGATGCGTAAATTTCTCTGGCCGGTTGTCGCGCTGGCCTGCCTGCTGCTCGCAGCGGAAGTGCTGAATCTGTCCGCCGTGCGGCCGTTCGGCGCGATTTTGTCCATCGTCGGCATGGCGTTCTGTCTGCTTGCGCGCATGTCTGCCCGCAGTAAGGCCGACCGGCAGCATGACCGCGTGGCACATTTGACCTTCTGGCTGTATGCCTGTGCGCTGGTCATCTGGATTTTCCTGATGTTTTGGCGATAAAAACGTGAAAAAAGACCGCCTTTTGGCGGTCTTTTTGTTGCAATATAGGATCGGTGCATAGATTTCAAATCTTGACCGAACAAGTCGGTCACAGCCTTACGGGAAAACACCCCACAGGGGTGTTTTCGGATTCCGTAAGGTTGCCGTACATAACGGTAGGCGGTTATTGCCCTCAAGCCCTCAGAAATGGGAAGGGGGTGATCTTATGGTGACATACAGCGAACTATTTCAGTTTTGCCTTGTCCTCATAGGTTTTGCCGGTCTGATCGTACAGATTTGCAAAAGAAAATGACCGCCCTCACGTCCAAATGAAGCGGTCATTTACATGATAACTTTCTGAGGGCGTAACCGTCTACCGGCAACGCGCCCTTTTTTATAGTTTCAGTATAGCCCGGGACGGTCAAAATGTCAAGTCGGACGGGGAGAATGTACCGGAAAATCGGTACATTCTGAAAAAATACCCCAGTATTTGCTTTCCGGTTGCATCTTGCGCAAAATCCGATATAATTGTAATATAGAAGAATCCAAAGCACGAGAAAGACCGCGCGGCCTCCGCCGCGCTGTTTTTTGAGAAAGGAGTGTGTCTGTGAACACGAAAGTTGGACTGATCTCGCTCGGCTGTGCCAAGAATCTGGTCGACTCCGAGCACATGCTCGCCCGACTGCGTCAGGCAGGCTGCGAGATTGTAGACGATATGAACGAGGCCGAGGTGGGTATTATCAACACCTGCGGCTTTATCGAGTCGGCTAAGGCCGAGGCGATCGAGACCATTCTGGAGACCGCCCAGTGCAAACAGGGCAAAATGCAGGGTCTGGTCGTTACCGGCTGCCTGGCACAGCGCTACCGCGAGGAGATCGAGCGCGATCTGCCCGAGGTTGATGTTATCTGCGGCACGGGCAGTTATGAGGACATTGTAGAGGCGGTCGAGGCGGCCAGCCGCCGTGAAAAGCGGGCGTATTTCGGCCCGATGGACGGCGCCGATCTGGAAGGCGACCGCGAGCGCCTGACTCCGGGCTACACGGCATACTTTAAGATTGCCGAGGGCTGCTCGAACACCTGCGCGTACTGCATCATCCCCAAGCTGCGCGGCAAGTACCGCAGCCGTGACTATGATGCACTGCTGGAAGAGGCAAGAGCGCTGTCCGACGCAGGCGTCAAGGAACTGATCGTCATTGCACAGGACATTACCAAGTACGGTATCGACCTGTACGGCAAGCGCCGTCTGCCCGAGCTGCTGCGCGAGCTGTGCAAGATGGATTTCACCTGGATTCGCCTGCACTACCTCTATCCCGACCAGATCACCGAGGAACTGATCGACGTGATTGCCGAGGAGGACAAGATCGTCAAGTATCTGGACATCCCGCTTCAGCATGTATCGAAGCGTATTCTGCGCGCCATGCGCCGACCGGGTGACCGCGACAGCCTGACTGCATTGATTGCCAAGCTGCGCGAGCGCATTCCGGGTGTGGTACTGCGTACCAGCCTGATCGTCGGCCTGCCGGGTGAGACCGAGGAAGAGTTTACCGAGCTGTGCGAGTTCTTGCAGGACGTGCGCATCGAGCGCGCAGGCGTGTTTGAGTTCTCGCCCGAGGAGGGCACGCCGGCAGCCGAGATGCCCGACCAGATCGACGACGAGACCAAGGAAAATCGCCGTCTGATCGTGGAGGAATTGCAGTCGGGTGTCATCGATGAGTATAATCTGTCCCGTGTTCATGAGGAAATGGACGTGCTGTGCGAGGGCTATGACGACGACGCGCAGCTCTATTACGGACGTACCTACGCCGATTCGGTGGAAGTCGACGGCAAGGTATGGTTTGCATCGGAAACGCCGTGCGGCGCGGGCGAATTTGTGCGCGTGCGCATTGACGACAGTCTGGGCGCCGATCTGTCCGGTGTCCGCGTGGGAGGTTGAGCAACATGACAACTGCCAATAAAATCACACTGGTGCGCATCGCGATGATTCCGTTTTTCGTGGTGTTTGCCATTCTGGGCGGCCCGAAGTATGATGCCATCGCGCTTGTGCTGTTCTGTTTGGCATCGTTTACCGACTTTCTGGACGGCTACATTGCACGAAAGTACAATCAGGTCACCGATTTCGGCAAGTTTGTCGACCCGCTGGCCGATAAGCTGCTCGTGACTGCCGCTCTGGTCATCTTTGTCGAGCGCGGTCTGTTTGCCGCATGGATGGTCTTTGTCATTCTGGCGCGTGAGTTCATTATCACCAGCCTGCGCAACGTCGCAGCGGCAAAGGGTCAGGTCATGGCGGCTGCATGGTCGGGTAAGGTCAAGACCTGCGTGCAGATTGCCGGTATCATCATCCTGTTCCTGTATGCAATCTGGATGGGCGATGCCATTACCGCAGATACCATCGCTGTAGCTGCCATCGGCGGCGCAGACGGTCCGACGGCGATCATGACTACGGGTAACCTGACTTGGATTCCGACCGTTGTATCCTGGGTGGTCACGCTGGTAACCATCTACTCGGGCTATGACTACTTACATCGCAACTGGGCACTGGTTGCCGAGGGTGCGACGCGTCCCAAGGCGTAAAACATGAATACGATGATTTTACCCGAGGCGACCAACGCGACGGTCTTTGCGGTCGTCGGCAATCTGCTTCCCATCGCGATCGTGACCATCACGCTGGCACTGGTGTGCTACACCATCGGCGTCTGGGCGGAGCACCGCGCGGGCGTGCTGAAAAAATGGCACGCGATCGTGCTCTGGCTGGGTCTGGTGTTTGACACGACGGGAAGGACGGTCATGGGACAGATCGCAAAGCAAAACGGCGGCGGTGGTTCTGGCCTGCATGGCGTGACCGGCCTGCTCGCCATCGTGCTCATGCTGTTTCATGCGGTCTGGGCGACCGTGGTGCTGGTCAAAAAGGACGCGCACAGACAGCAGAGCTTTCATAAATTCAGTATTTTTGTCTGGGTCATCTGGCTCATTCCGTATGTGCTGGGTATGATTCTGGGCATGCAGCATTAAAAAGAGAAACACAGAACGTCCTGCAAGGCTGCGGGGCGTTCTGCTTGCGAGAGGGGAAATTTTGATATGGCACAGATTACATTTCGCATGGCACAGCCCGAGGATACTGCGCTGATTCTGCACTTTATCCGTGGGCTTGCAGTGTATGAAAAGATGGAAGATCAGGTCGTTGCGACCGAAGAACTGCTGACCGAATGGCTGTTTGAAAAGCAGAAGGCCGAGGTCGTTATCGGGGAGGCCGCGGGCAAGCCGGTGGGATTTGCACTGTTCTTCCACAACTTTTCGACGTTTTTGGGACGTGCAGGCATCTATCTGGAAGATTTGTTTGTTGAGCCGAGCGAGCGCGGCAAGGGCTACGGTAAGGCGCTTCTGACCCATCTGGCACAGCTCGCCGTCGAGCGCGGCTGCGGCCGACTGGAATGGTCGTGTCTGGACTGGAACCAGCCGTCGATCGATTTTTACCTGTCTATGGGCGCACAGCGCATGGACGACTGGACGACCTACCGCCTGACTGGTGACCGTCTGGCAGAACTTGGACGCGCAGAGTGAGGGAAGACGTTGAGAAAACCTTATCTTTCAAATGAAACTTTAGGCGTTCTGATGGTCTTTGCAGGCGGCAGCCTGTGGGGCTTTTCGGGCGCGTGCGGACAGTTTTTGTTCCAGAATAAGGGCATGGTGTCGTCGTGGCTGGTGCCCGTGCGCCTGCTCAGCGCGGGTATCATCCTGCTGGCAATTCTGGGTGCGACACGCGGCAAAGCGGTCTTTGACGTGTGGAAGGACAAAAAAGACGCAGTGCACATCGTTTTGTATGGCCTTTTGGGCATGAGCGGCTGCCAGTTCGCCTATTTTACCGCCGTGCAGTATTCCAACGCGGGCACAGCAACCGTTTTGCAGTACATCGGCCCGGCACTCATTCTGCTGTGGCTGTGCCTGCGGCAGCATCGACTGCCTTCGGCGCGTGAGGCCGTCGGCCTGTGCCTTGCACTTGCCGGTACCTTTTTGATCGCCACCCACGGCGACCCGACTTCACTTGCCCTGTCTCCGCAAGGCCTGTTCTGGGGTCTGTGCGCAGCGGTGTTCGTCGCGGTCTATACCTTGCAGCCTGCACATCTTTTGTCTAAACACGACTCGGCAACCGTAGTCGGCTGGGGTATGCTGATCGGCGGCCTCATGCAGATGATCGTACTGCGTCCGTGGACGATTTCGGTCAAGGTGGACGGCGAAGTCATCTGGTATATGGCGCTCATCGTCATTGTGGGCACGATCTTGACGTTTACGATGTACCTTGACGGCATCAAGCGCATCGGCCCGGCCAGAGGCAGTATGATCTCGGCGGTGGAACCGGTCTCGGCTGCATTGTTCGCGGTTTGTTGGCTGGGCACACCGATCACCAAAGTGGATTTGATTGGTTTTGCGTGTATTTTGGCGATGATCTTGCTGCTGTCTAAACCGCAGAAGGTGAAGGACTAAGCACCGCACCCCTTATTGAAAGTTTCGCCAGCCTTTTCAAAGGCTGCGGGTTCTCAGGGCAGAGCCCTGAGTCGCCCGTCGCAACGGGCGAAATATCCCTGTTGATTCCCGGTGTCCGCCCCGGGAATCAATCTAAACAAACAAAAGGGAAAGACCGTCTTGCCAGACGGTCTTTCCAGAGATTTTGCGCGTCTGCGAACGCGCTTTTATTTTTTGTTTTGGTTCATTTTCGCTAAGGCGAAAATGAAGAGGGGATTTCGCCGTCTGCGGACGGCGACCAGCCTGCGCGGCTGGACCGCGCCGGGTCGCAGACCCGGACCCACTTGTGGGGTGCGGTGCAGGGCTTCGCCTTGACAAATCATTCCTATTTGCGTATACTAAACCTATAATTGCATACCATCCGCAATGAACGGAAAGAGTACCCATTTTCGGCGCACCGCCAAAGAGAGAGACTCCCGAAAATTTAGTTTTCGGGCTGAAAGAGTCTCGCGGCAGCCACGGGGAAAGTGCGTCCGGGAGCGGTGGGGGTAATGCCCCGCGTGCAGCGCCGCGTTAAGGCGCATTCGAGTGAAGCGTAAGAGTGGAACCGCGACCGCATTTTCGGCCGCCTCTTTGGGTTTTTTGATGGTACCCGAGGAGGCGTTTTTTGTTTTTTCTGAGAGGAGAATGCATACAATGGGATGGGATGACCTCATCGACCTCGGCTTGGATCTCGCCGGTGGATTATTTGATCACGACGATACTCGAACCCGTGGGTTTGACGCCTTGGTCGTTTCCAGACGGGAAGACCAAAGTAAGTCCATCCGGCGCGGGCGCTATCTGCTGCATCTGGCACGCTTCACCGGAGAAAAAGGGTGGTACCGGTGCGAGGAACGCGATTTTTCCCGTATGGAGCCGGGTACCTGCGCACACTTCGAGGTGAAAGAACCCGATTTTATCACAAGCTGTACGCGCTGGATGCGGACACCCGAACAAATTTCGCAAATGCTCATCGAAGATAAAGGAGACTGATACCCATGAAGCTGTTTAATACACTGACCCGTCAGAAAGAGGAGTTTGTACCGATTACCCCGGGCGAAGTCAAGATGTACTCGTGCGGCCCGACCGTCTATAACTATTTCCACATCGGCAACGCACGTCCGTTCATCATGTTCGACCTGCTCCGCCGTTACTTCGAGTACCGCGGCAACAAGGTGACCTTTGTGCAGAACTTTACCGACATTGACGATAAGGTCATCAACAAGGCAAACGAGGAAGGCGTGACCTACGATGTCATCGCTGACCGCTATATTAAGGAGTACTTTGTCGACGCAGAGGGTCTGGGCATCAAGCGCGCAACCGTACATCCGCGTGCAACCGAGACCATGGACGCCATCATCGACATCGTCAAGACCCTGATCGACAAGGGTCACGCATACGTTGCCGAAAATGGTGACGTTTACTTCCGCACCAAGACCTTCTCCGAGTACGGCAAGCTGTCTCACCAGCCGCTCGAAGACCTGCAGGCTGGTGCGCGTATCTCGGTCGGCGAGATCAAGGAAGACCCGATGGACTTCGCGGTCTGGAAGGCAGCAAAGCCGGGCGAGCCGTCCTGGAAGGCGCCCTGGGGCGAAGGCCGTCCGGGCTGGCACATCGAGTGCTCGGCCATGGTCAACAAGTACCTCGGTCCCACGATCGACATTCACTCGGGCGGTCTTGACCTGACCTTCCCGCACCACGAGAACGAGATCGCACAGTCCGAGTGCGCAAACGGCTGCACCTTCGCGCATTACTGGCTGCACAATGGCTTCCTGACCATCGACAACGAGAAGATGTCTAAGTCCAAGGGCAATTTCTTCATGGTACGCGACGCAGCCAAGGAGTACGGCTACGAGACCATCCGTATGTTCATGCTGTCCGCGCACTATCGCACCCCGCTCAACTACTCCGAGGAGTCGCTCAAGATGAACAAGGCGTCGCTCGAGCGTCTGTACGAGGCACGCAACAACCTAGAATTCCGCATTTCCAAGGCACAGGGCGAGACCCCGACCGCAGAGGAAGCCGAGGCACTGGCATCCCTCCAGCAGTACAAGGAGAAGTTCATCGAGGCGATGGATGACGACATGAACACCGCAAACGCACTGTCTGCTATTTTCGAGCTCATGCGTGAGATCAACGCATACTCGGGCAGCCATGCCGACGCGACCCTTGCATACCTCAAGGGCGCATACGACCTGTTCATGGAGCTGACCGGCGTACTCAACATCGTGCAGAAGCATGAGGACGCAGGCGAAGACCCGGACAAGGCAAAGATCGAGGAGCTGATCGCACAGCGTGCCGCAGCAAAGAAGAACAAGGACTTTGCCGAGGCCGACCGCATCCGCGACTATCTGCTGAGCGAAATGGGCATCGCGATCAAGGATACCCGTCAAGGCGTACAGTGGAGCCGTGTATAAAATCAAAAAGTCAAACCCCAGCGTAAATTTCCCGTCCTGATTTTACAGGAGAAAGAGAGGATACCCTGGATGAAAAAGACCAAACGAGCATTGGCGGCGCTGTCCGCGCTGACCCTCACCCTGTCCCTGACCGCGTGCGGCGGAGGTGGACAGCAGAGCACGGGCGATTCCGGTACGGATGCCATGACCCCGGCCGAGCGGGTCGCGGCAGCCGAAGAAAAGATGAATGCGCTCACCAGCCTGTCCATCGACATGACGCAGGACATCGGCATGTCGTTTACGATGGCTGACCAGTCGCAGGAGCTCAACATGAGCACCAAAATGCAGATGGACGTCATCCAGGAACCCCTCAAGGCCAAGGGTACCATGCAGATCGACATGGGCGAAGAGCTGGGCGGCGCACAGGACGTGGAACTGTATATCATGACCGAGGAGGACGCGGCCAATGTGTATATGCAGATGAACGGCCAGTGGGTCAAGCAGTCGGTGACCGAAGCCGAGCTGGGACAATATGACGCGGCAGACTCGCTCGAACTGTATCTGGACAGCGCGGCAGACTTTGCCGAAGCCGGTACCGAGCAGATCGGCGGCGCGGACGCGACCAAGTTCACTGGCGTCATCAAGGGCGATAAGCTGTACGATGTCATCGAGGAGAGCGGTGTGCTCGGTTCGCTGGGGCAGACCGGCACCGACGTATCCGAAGACGAACTCAAAGCCATGCTGTCCGAGCTGGGCGACCTGCCTATGAGCGTCTGGATCAATGCAGACGGCTACCCGGTACAGTACGAGATGGACATGAGCCAGATGATCGACTCCATTCTGCAAAAGGCGCTGGAAATGGAAGGCGCAGCCGACCAGGGCATGACCATGACCGTATCCAAGGCGGCTATGTCTCTGACCTGCTCGAATTTCAACGCGGTGGACGATTTTGAACTGCCCGCCGAGGCACAGAACGCGACTGCAGCTTAAAAGAACCCCAAGAGGAGCGGAAATCCCGCTCCTCTTTTTTTACCCTTTTTCGAGGCTAGACAGGCTGTACAAAAGACAACAGACAATTTTGTTTATATAGAATTCCTTGTTATATTGATTTATTTTCGGAAAAATGATAGCATGAATTTAAATTCATTGATGATTGGAATGACGGAATCAGCTTGCGCCCTGCGTGCACGACCCTGGAGGGATTTGTTATGAAGCGCATGAAACAATATCTAATTTATTTTGCACTTGCTGTGGCGGTCGTGCTGTTTGTGCTGAGTGTGGTCTTGCATGTCTTGCCTGACTGGTATGTCTGGCTGAGCGGAGCGTTGATTTTCCTGACTTCTGCTGAAAAAATCTGGCGCGTGCAGAAAAAATGGTCGGTGGGAATGGTAGCCATCTGTGCTGTTGCGGTTCTTTCTCTGTTTGTATTCCTCAAACATTTACTCGGTTTATAATAATGTCGTTAAGGCGTGCATGGCTTATTGGTCGTGCACGCTTTTTTGTAAACAATTTTGCACCAATACCCTGCGTCTCTTGACAGATTTCTGACCGGTCATGTAAACTGGCAATCAGAGATATCAAATAAATCTAAAAGGAAAATGCTATGTTCAGATGGATTTGCAGGATGTTTTTGACCCTGTTTTTGCTGTGCCTAGCATGCGTGGGCTTGCTGGCCTATGCGTACTGGGTAGAACCGAACATGCTTGTCGTGCGCTCGGTGGAAGTAGAGAGCGACCAGGTGACCCAGCCTTGCAAGATCGTATTTTTCACCGATACACATTTCGGTCAGTACTATGACATCAGCCATGCGCGCAAGATTACCGACCAGATTAACGCCTTGGAACCGGACATTGTGGTTTTCGGTGGGGATTTGTTTGATAACTATGCCAGAGACCGTGAAACACTGGATTTATCCAGCCTTTCGGCTGCTTTTGCCGAGATCGAGGCCAAGGCGGGCAAGTTTGCCGTCTGGGGAAACCATGACTACGGCGGAGGCGCGGCGCGCGTTTACGAGGATATGATGGAGGCGAGCGGGTTCGAGGTCTTGGATGATGAGAGCCGGCTGCTGTCCGATTACGGTATCCGCGTGATCGGCTATGATGACTTGCTGATGGGACAGACGGACGATTCGCTGTACATGCTCAAAAGTCAGGCGTTCAATGTGATTGTCGCACACGAGCCGGTCATCGCGCAAAAGATCGAGAGCAGCAGTCAAAATCTGGTGCTGACCGGTCACACGCACGGCGGACAGGTCACCGTTCCGGTTCTGACCGACCGCTTGCTGCCTGCCGGGTCGGGAGAATTCCGAAAGGGATTTTATGACGCGCAGGAGATTGGGACGGACGTAGACTTACAGATGTATACCAGCAGCGGAATCGGCATGACCAGATACCCGTTCCGGTTCCTGAATGCGCCAGAGATCGTGGAAATCAACGTACACGCCGCGTAAATCACGCAAGCGCAGGCGGAAAATATCGTTGCGGCGTCCGGCGCGGGTGTGCTATCATAAGGCTGAACGAAAAAATGGAACCAACCGAAAGGAGAGGTGTTATGCGCTATCAGGCAGTGCTGTTTGATTTCGACGGCACGTTATTTGACACCGAACACGACGAAATGACCGCGCTTTCGGCGCTTGTGACCCAGGCGACCGGCGTTGAGCCGCCCAAAGACAAGCTGCTCAAGACCTTTGGCATGACCGGGCCGGACGGCATCCGTTTTCTGGGCTGCAACGAGGAACAGGCCGCGTGGGTCAAGCCGCGCTGGCATGAAGCGTCGCTCAACGCGCTCAAAACGACCCCGGTATTCGAGGGACTGACCGAAGTGATCGAGATTCTTCACCGAAACGGCGTGCGGCTGGGCATTGTGACCTCGCGCGGCGTGAGCGGTGTGGATATGGGACTGACTTCGCGCGGACTGACCGCATATTTTGACACCATCGTGAGCCAGAAGGACACGGTTTTGCACAAACCGCATCCCGATCCGCTCATCGAGTGCCTGAAACGAATGGACATTACACCGCAGGACGCAATTTATATCGGAGACAGCCCCGGCGATATGCAGGCATCTGAGGCGGCGGGCATGGCGAGCGGGCTTGCGCTGTGGGGCACTCATCAGCCCGACCTGCCGTGTACTTACCGGCTGGCGCATCCGCGCGACATTCTGACCATCTGCGAGGTGGAGGAATGAGACTGGCTGCACCCAAACTGCCGCGCGTACTGGATGAGGCGGTCGACTGGCAAGCCTGCCAGCGGGACGGGCGGGTGCGCGGTGCGTATCTAAAAGGACTGGACTTGTCGGACGCAGATCTGGAAGAGATGACTTTTGACCGCTGCGTGCTGGAACAGTGCCGCCTGACCGGTGCGAATCTGGAACGATGCAGCTTTACCGATGTTAAGCTGACCGGCTGTGAGCTGTCGGGCGCAAATTGCGCGAATAGTATATGGACGCGCTGCACGTTTGCCGATTGCCGCATGCTCGGGGCGAACTTTTACGGCGCAGGCCTGCACGACGTGTGTTTTGGGGACTGCCGCATGGAGGACAGCGACTTTTGCGCCTCGCGGTGGAAAAAGACCAGCCTGCAAGGCTGCCGCCTGATGCGGGCACGTTTGAGCGAAGCCGCTTTGCAGGACTTCACCGCGCAGGACTGCGACTTTGACGGTGTGAACTTCTTTCGAACACCGCTGTCGGGCATTGACTTTTCGCGCTGCACGCTGGAGGGCATCCAGGCGGCAGGGCAGGAGCTGCGCGGCATGATCGTGAGCGAGCGGCAGACAGCGGGCCTTGCGCGTCTGCTCGGCATTGTCATTCGAGAAGATTAACCTGTGCACCCGTGCCGGTTTTGGCTGGCTAGGGTGCACAAAAAATATCTCCGGTTTTTGTGCAAAAGGGATTGACATTGTATGCCTGGAGTGGTATTCTATATAAGATGTCTCCGAGAGGCGGCATCCACAACGAAAGAAGCGTCAGAGCAATTTGAAACTTTTTGAATAATGGGTCAAGAAAGTGGAAAAAAGTTGTTGACACGGGCTTTCCACTGTGGTATTATAAATAGGCTGACCGATTGATCAGCGAAACCGGACGAAAAGTTTGGAAAAGTTCAGATTTAGCGATTCGGAGTGCGAAAAACTTCGAAAAAAGTTAAAAAAGAGCTTGACAAACGAAAGCAAGTCTGGTAAAATAAATAAGCACTTCACCGAGAGGTGAGCGCTTAAAAAAACTTTAGCGGTTGGTACCTTGGTCAATTTCCTGATGAAATTGACACGCGGTACAAAAAATCGCTGAAGGCAAAGATTTTTTGTACCTTGTAAATTAAACAACGAAATGCTTGAAATACGAACCTGAAATTCCTTTTGGGAAACCCAAAAGTAAGTCGGTGGAAGTCGTAAATCCACTAAAAATAAAAC
>NZ_FUXW01000015.1 GCF_900167005.1 Butyricicoccus pullicaecorum DSM 23266 | reverse complement strand
AAAAAACCATTCCCACAAAGAGTGGGGATACTGCACCTCACCCGATCTGACACACTGGACATTTCACGGCAGCGCCCTGCTTCCCGACCAATCCTACGACGCACAGGGCGTCTATTCGGGCAGTGCGCTGGTCATCGACGATGCGCTCCATCTGTTCTACACTGGCAACGTCAAGCAAGACGGTCAGCGCCGCAGCAGTCAATGTCTGGCCATCAGCACAGACGGACAGCATTTTCTCAAAACCGGCCCGATGTTCACGACCCCTGACGGCTACACCGAACATTTCCGCGATCCCAAAGTCTTTTATGCCGGCGGCAAATACTGGATGGTAATCGGCGCGCAGCAGCGCACCGGCAAGGGTGCAATCGTGCTGTTCTCCTCCTCGGATGCGCAGCACTGGAACCTGGTCGGCCCGCTCGCACAGTCCGAAGCATGCCAGATGATCGAATGCCCCGACCTCTTTCTGATCGACGACACCGCCGTCCTGCTCTACTGTCCGCAATGGCGTGATAATGCGCACGATCTCGCACTGCACTCCTTTGCCGCGTACAAGCTCACTCACTTTGACACGGCTGCGGGAACGCTGGATGACCGAAATCTGGATGACAACCAGCACTTGCTCGACCAGGGATTTGACTTTTACGCACCCCAGACGCTGCAAACGCCGGATGGTCGCCGGGTGATTCTGGGTTGGATGTCTCGCATGGAGGATGCACAGGAAGCCGTATTCTGTCAGAACGAGCCGCGCATTCACTGCCTGACCATGCCGCGTGAGCTTTTTATCAAAGACGGCAAACTGTGTCAGCGTCCCGTGCGCGAGCTTTCCACGCTGCTCGGTGCAACCGTTTCCCCGGAACGTTCGGATTCCGGTCTGCGCTTTGCACCGTCTCACCGCTATTTCCGCCTGATGCTCGAAGCGCCGACAGGCTGCTCCGATCTGGAACTCTCGTTTGGCGATGGCGAATGGCGTTTTATATACGACGCACAGCAAAAAGTCGGTACCCTGACCCGCCGCAGCTGGGTACAGGACGGAGAAGAAACCCGCTCGTTTGCTCTGGAAACATGCACAGCGCTCGAGCTGTGGAGCGATCAGTCCAGCATCGAACTCTTTGTAAACGGTGGTGCACATGTGTTGTCTGCCCGCGTTTTCCCGACAGCCAGTCAACCCGATCTTCGCATTTCGGGCATCGACGCACGCACCACGGTTCAAGTCAACGAACTTTGTATGAATGAAAACTGATAAGGAGGAAACCCATCATGTCTGAAAAAGAACTGGCTCAACACATCATCCGGCTTGTTGGCGGCAAGGAAAACATCGCCTCGGTGCAGCACTGTGCCACACGTCTGCGCATCGTCGTGCACGACAAAGACAAAATCAACGTCAAAGAAGTAGAAAACCTGGATAAAGTCAAGGGTTCTTTCTTCAATGCCGGACAGTACCAGATTATCCTCGGCACCGGTCTTGTCAATCGCGTATACGATGAAGCCATGACGCAGCTGAACCTCGCGGCCGAATCCCCTGTCCCCGAAGATACTACCTCCAAACCGGTATACGGCAATAAATTCCAGCGTGCCATCCGCATGTTCTCCGATGTATTCGTCCCCATCATCCCGGTTCTGGTTGCAACCGGTCTGTTTATGGGTCTGCGCGGTCTGCTCACGCAGGAAGCCGTTCTGGGTGTGTTCGGCATGACGCCCGACGACATTCCCAATCAGCTGCTGCTCTTCACCCAGATTCTGACCGACACCGCATTCGCATTCCTGCCCGCTCTGGTTTGTTGGTCGACCTTTAAGAACTTCGGCGGCAGCCCGGTCATCGGTATCGTCCTCGGCCTGATGCTGGTCAGCAACAGTCTGCCGAGTGCGTACGATGTCGGCTCAGGCGCAGCCGAACCGCTCGTCTTCTTTGGCTTTATCAAAGTGGCCGGATATCAGGGTTCGGTACTGCCTGCATTCGCAACCGGTGTTTTGACCGCCAAATTTGAAAAATGGCTGCGCAAGCGTGTCCCGGATGCCATTGATCTGATTGTCACCCCGTTCGTTACGCTGGTCGTCGGCATCGTTCTGGCGCTGTTCGTCCTCGGCCCCATCCTGCACACGGTAGAAAATGTTGTCCTGTACGCTGTTGAAGGTCTGCTCACGCTGCCCTTTGGCATCGGCGGTCTGCTCTACGGCAGTTTTGGTCAGCTGCTCGGCATCTTCGGCATCCATCACATCCTGAACTTCTTGGAAATCAGCATGCTGGCAAACGATGGCTGGAACTACCTCAACCCGATCGGCACCTGCGGCAATGTCGCACAGGCCGGTGCGGTTCTGGCAGTCGCCATCAAGGCACTCTCTGCCAAGACCAAGCAGGTTGCATACCCCTCCTGCCTGTCCGCTCTGCTCGGCATCACCGAACCCGCTGTCTTCGGTGTCAACCTGCGCTTTGTAAAGCCCTTCATTATGGCCATGATCGGCGGTGGCTGCGGTGGTTTTCTGGCCTCCCTGCTCGGTCTGCGCGCAACCGGTACGTCGATCACCGGTATTCCCGGTACGCTCCTCTATCTCAATGAGCAGCTTCCCTTCTACATTCTGGTCAATGTCGTAGCCTTCGCGGTTGCCTTCGTTCTGACCTATTTCTTTGGCTTCCACTCCAAAATGGAGAATCAGGCATGAGCATTACCTTCCATTCCGATGGCTCCATCGTCCATCTCACCAACGGAACCATCAGCTACGTGATCGAATTGCTCGACCACACCTATCTGCTGCACCGGTATTTCGGCCAGGCCATTCGCGCCTGGCACGGTACCGGGGTCACCATCCCCAGCAAGCGCAGCTATACCACCGAGTATGCCGACGGCACGCAAAACCTGTACTTCGACGCCCTGCCCTTTGAATATCCCACACCCGGCCGCAGCGACTACCGTCTGCCTGCGCTGACCGCAGAAGGGCCTTCCGGGGCTGCGGTGGTCGATCTGAAATTTTGCAGCTGGCAGGTACTGCCGCAAAAGCCCGCCGTTCCCGGCTTGCCCATGACCTTCTCGGCACCAGACGAGAGTGAAACGCTGGAAATCGTCTGTTCCGACCCGGTCGCCGGCATCAAAGTGTACCTGTATTACACCATTTTCCACGATCTGAACATCATTACCCGGCATCAGCGTATCGAAAATACCGGCAAGACCGCAATCCGACTGCGCAATGTACAAAGTCTGTCGCTCGAGCTTCCCGCAAGGGACTATGAACTGCTCACGCTCTACGGCTGCCACGCCAAAGAGGCCAACCAAAGCCGCGCCCTGCTGCATCAGGGCGTACAGCGCATCGGCAGCTGCTATGGTTCCAGCAGTCCGCGTCACCAGCCCTTTTTCGCCCTCTTGCAGCCCGGAACGACCGAGCAAACCGGCGAAATCTACGGATTCCAGCTGATTTACAGCGGTAATTTCTCGGCTGCCGTAGAAAAAGACACGTTCGGTCAGGTACGCGCACAGATTGGCCTCAATCCCGATACCTTCACTTGGACACTGGAACCCGGTGAAGCCTTCGACACGCCCGAGGCCGTGCTCAATTACAGCGCAAATGGTCTGAACGGTATGCGGCAGGGCTTTCATAAGCTGATACGCAATCACATCATGCCGCCGCGCTGGCGGGACGCACAGCGTCCGGTTTTGCTCAACTCCTGGGAAGCCATGTACTACGATGTCAGCTTGGACAAGATCGAAACCCAGGCACAGCTGGCAAAGGAATTGGGCATTGAGCTGTTTGTTCTGGACGATGGCTGGTTCCGCGCGGGCAATGACAGCCGCTCTTCCATGGGTGACTGGACATGCAACCAAAACAAGCTGCCCGGCGGTATTGATCGAGTCGCCTCCATCGTCCACGCAAAGGGGTTAAAGTTCGGCCTGTGGTTTGAACCCGAGGCCGTCAGCCCAAACAGTCAGCTCTACCGCACCCATCCGGACTGGATTGTACACGTTCCCGGATACGCGCCGGTTGAGGGCCGCCACGAGTATCTGCTCGACCTCGGACGCGCTGAAGTGCAGCAATATCTGCTGGATATGCTGCACGGCTACCTTGCAGGCGGTCAGATCGACTATATCAAGTGGGACATGAACCGTCCCCTGACCGATGTCGCCTCTTCTGCGCTGCCGCCCGGGCGGCAGGGTGAGGCTGCACACCGCTATATTTTGGGCTTGTATGCTGTGCTGGATGAGATCACCCGATGCTATCCCGATGTACTGTTCGAGGGCTGCTCGAGCGGCGGTGCGCGCTTTGATGCGGGTATGCTGCATTATTTCCCGCAGAACTGGACGAGCGACAACACCGATGCCTGCGACCGCGTCACCATTCAGTCGGGGTTCGATCTGCTCTACCCGCAATCCACTATGGGTGCGCATGTCAGCATCACCCCCAACCATCAGACCGGCCGCTCCACCACGCTGGACACGCGGTATCAGGTATGCCGGCTGTACAATCTGGGCTATGAGCTGGACTTGACCCTGTGTACCCCGGAAGAGCGCGACGAGATCGCACGGCAAATTGCAGCCTATAAAGCACAGCGGTCGTGGCTGATGGCGGGAACCTTATTCCACAGCCAAAGTTCCGACCAAAACTGCACGGCCTGGTCTGTGGTCAGTCCAGACCAAACCCAGTGCATGATGATCGTTTTCCAAAAGCTGTACAATCCCCTGTCATCCTGCGCACGCTTTGCACTGTGCGGTCTGGACCCTGCGTCGGACTATCGAGATACTGCCACCGGCAAGGTCTACGGCGGCGATGAACTGATGCAGATTGGTCTGACCGTACCGCTCGTCAAGCACGATTTCACCACATTCTGTTTCCACCTGGTTAAAATATAAGGAGAAAGGCATGGAGATTCAACTTTTTGTCAGCGATCTGGACGGCACGCTCTTAAACGAGCACAGCCAAGTCGCGTCCGAAACCGCGCAGGCAATCCAGCGCGTGCAGCAAGCCGGTATTCGATGGCTGACAGCAACCGGACGTTCCTGGAACACCGCCGCGCCCTTACTTCAGCAGGCCGGAATCTCCTGCGATTTCGTGCTGCTCAACGGAGCCGAGCTGCGCAATGCCAAGGGCGAGCTGCTGCTCGATGCATCGCTGTCAAC
This sequence comes from Butyricicoccus pullicaecorum DSM 23266, assembly GCF_900167005.1. Classification (GTDB taxonomy): domain Bacteria; phylum Bacillota; class Clostridia; order Oscillospirales; family Butyricicoccaceae; genus Butyricicoccus; species Butyricicoccus pullicaecorum. Next base: position 46,234 of record NZ_FUXW01000015.1, on the reverse strand, counting down.
CGCCACCGCGCGGCAGGCCGCTGACATTTTAAGCGAACACGGCATTGGATTGGAGATCAACACCGATCAGGGAGACTTTACGACCGATACCCAATTCTGCAGCGCCGCTCCCCTGCCCGAGGACTTCTGGTCTCGGCCTCTGACTGTGCGCAAACTCTTTGGTTTTTGCCGGGATGCAGCAAAACTGGATGCCGCCCGACAGGCATTGGGGGCGCTGAACGGTGTCTCAATCACATCATCAGCGCCGTGGAACATCGAAATCACCGCGCACGAGGCCCGAAAAGCCCGCATGGTCGAACGCGCTGCGCAGCTGTACAGTGTCGATCTTGACCACATTGTTGTCTTCGGCGACGGCAGCAATGACGAGAGTCTGTTCCGAACCTTTCCCCATTCCCGCGCGATGGAAAACGCCGTGCCGCTTTTGCACACATTGGCAGAAAAGGTGATCGAAAGCAACGTCGATTGCGGTGTCGCCAAAGAAGTTCAGCGAATTTTATCCGATATATGATACAAAGCTGCCGCCGCAAGGATTGTCCCACGGCGGCAGCTATTTTGCAATCTGTTTTATAATGGCAAAAGTCATCATCAGGAAATGTCCCTATCAAAAATCAGGATACATGGGACTTTTTCTGTGCAAATATCGCGGATTTTTTGTAAGAGATCGTTCTCTTTCGCATGATTGGCAGGAAATCCTTACCGCCTTCCGCTCTGCATTTTCCCCTCTCCGAGTTGCCTAAAAGCGTTCAGGCGTTTTTGTCAAAAATATTCAAAATTTCGTTTTTTCTGCAAAACCCTTTGACATTTTTAACAGATACGAGTAAGATAAAGACACGATCAATCCACGAAACGTTCCCCCGGCAGCATTCAAGTTGAATGCTGTCTGGTTTTATCCCAGAAATGAGAACGTTCTCAAAATAAAGCAGAGGTCTTATACTATGGCAGTCACGATCTTAGATGTTGCAAAATTGTGCGGCTACTCCAAGGCCACGGTCTCCCGTGCCTTCGCATGCCCGGAACAGGTCTCGGACAAGACCCGCGAAAAGGTCTATGCCGCCGCGCGTGCGCTCAACTACACCCCCGATGCAATCGCTCGGGCGATGGTACGCGGCCGAACCGACAACATCGGCTTTGTCATCTACGAAAAGCAGTATCCGGTCGTGCTCAATCCCTTCTACTCGCCCATCTTCGAGAGCGTCCTGCAAACCTGTGCACAGCACGGATACAGTCTGTTTATCTCCTCTGACCGCGATTTGCACCTGCCAAACGGTCAAACCTGTGTCAAAAAGCAGATGGACGGCGTGATTTTAGCCGGCCATTCGGACATGCAGACCGTGCTCGACCTCCAGCAGCAAAACATGCCGGTCGTACTGCTCAACAACGCCCTCGATCTCGACCACCTGCTGTGCGTCACCACCGACCAGTACGGCGGCGCGGTGCTTGCCATGCGTCATCTGGCCGAGCGCGGTCATCGCCGCATCGGTCTGATCGCGGGCAACTTCTCGCCGCACGTCTACATGGCACGCTACAACGGCTACTGCGATGTGCTGCGCGAGATCGGTCAGCCCATCGATTTCCGTCTGGTACAGTCCATCGAACCCACGGTCGAGGCCGCAATTGCCTGCACTTCGCTCATGTTATCGCTGAGTGACCGTCCGACCGCGCTGTTCTGCACCAACGATACCATCGCCATCGGCGCGATGAAGGCGGTGCTGCGCGCCGGACTGTGTATCCCGGAAGATATCGCCATCGTGGGCTTCGACGACAGCGAAAACAGCCGTCTGGTCGAACCCGAACTGACCACCGTACACATCGACAAAGTTGCTATGGGCCGCATCGCTGCCGAGCGTCTGATCGCGCAGATCGAGCAAGGCCCTGCGGAAAAACAAGTCATTCAGACCGACGTTCGTCTGATCGTTCGGCAAACCACCTGACCGCCGGAAGGAGGCGCTGCGATTGCAAATTACATTCATCAATGTGGGGTATGGCGATGCCATCCTGATCCAAAAGGGTGCTTTCACCCTGTTGGTTGACGGTGGAAGCACGCTGCCGCAGGAATTCGAGGGGTTCCCTGACCGTATTCCTGCCCGTGACTTTCTGGCCGCTCAGGGCATTAGCCGCATCGATCTCGCGGTGCTCTCGCACATCCACGAGGACCACACCTGCGGCCTTGCCGACATCGCGGCGCACTTCCCGATCGGTGCAATCGCCCTGCCCTGCCAGCCCGACGCGCTGCGCGGGGTGCAGCGGCTCAGGCCGAACGCACAGGCGGCGCGCAGCGTCCCGCTGTTCACCAAAGCGCTGCATGATGCCGAACAGATTGTAAAACTGGCCGAAAACCGCGGCATTCCGGTACATACGCTGCGCTGCGGCGACGTGCTCACCCCGGTAAACGGTCTGCGCATTGAAGTGCTGGCGCCGCCTGAGCCCGTCGCAAACGATTTTGAAGCGCAAATCGTCCAAGCCGGACGGCAGGACGATCCCACACCTGCACTCACCCAGCTCGACCGCACCTCAAACGACACCAGTCTGGTGCTCAAGGTGACCGACGGCAAGCTGTGCTGTCTGCTCCCGGGCGACAACTGCCCCCACAACTGGAATCACATTGATTTTTCTTTACTCGAAAATGTAAACGTTCTCAAATTGCCGCATCACGGTCAAATCGACAGTATTGACCCAAAAATCGTACAAAAAATGCCCTTACAGGCAATCATCACCACCGCATCCTCCGACCGCCGGTACAACAGCGCAAACCCGGAAGTTTACCGCGTCCTGCACGACATACACCCCGATGCGCAGCTGTTGTTCACCGACGAACGCGCCTATCCCCCGTACTTTTCCAACCCGCACGGCGCACAAGCCGTCACCCTTCGTATGAATTGCGGTCTGATCCAGACCGAATGGATGAAAATGAACTCAACCGAGGAAAAGGAGAAAAAGCCATGAAAAAAATGACAAAACGCGTTCTTGGTATCCTGCTCGCAGCCGGTATGCTGTTATCTTCCACCGCCTGCAACAGTCCGGGCGGCAGCACGGCGGGCGGTAAGGAGGAAAAATTCCCCTCCAAGCAGGTCACCATCATCATGCCCTGGAGCTTGGGCGGCGGTCCCGACACCATCGCACGTCAGGTCGCATCCTACGGTGAAAAGTATCTGGGTGTCCCGGTCATCGTCGAAAACAAGACCGGCGGCGCGGGCACGATCGCAATGACCGCAGCCCTGCAGGCGCCCGACGACGGCTACTCGATGGTTGTCGCAAACGGCCCGCTGTTCTCTCTGACCCCCAGCTTCCAGAACGTTGCTTATAAACTCGACGACATCACCCCGCTTATCGGCATGCGCATCACCGAGTTTGTCGTGCTGACCAACGCCAAGAGCGGCATCACCACCATCGACCAGCTCAAGGAGTACGCGGCTTCGGGCAAGACCATCAAGTACGCGACCACCGGTGGCCCGGGCAATGACAGCTATACCATGATCTCGGTTCTGTTTAAGCTGCTCGACATCCCGGCAGAGGCCATTCCCTATGACGGCGGTCAGGATGCCATCAACGCACTGGTCGGCGGCCACGTCGACGTTGCCATCGGTTCGCCCCCGGTTTACCGCGACTATGTAGTCAGCGGTGAGCTCAACTGTCTGGGCACCTTCATCCCCGAGGGCATCGACGTCGAGGGCATCGGTCATATCCCGTCCTTCAAGGAGCAGGGCATTGACGTAGAATTCACCGGCATGGATTACTTCGCCGTTCGCTCGTCGGTAGACGACAGCAAGAAGGCTGTCCTGACCAAGTTCATCCAGGACGTCTATGCCGACCCCGATTTCCAGAAGTTTATGAGCGAAATGGGTATGGAAGCCTGGGGCGCAACCGAGGACGAGATCCTGACCATGATCAAGGATCAGACCACCGCCATGAAGGATTACATCCCGCTCATCCAGTAAGTCACAACCGCGCCCGGCGACCGGTCAAACGGTCGCCGGGGGCTCCCCCTTTGAGGTGACCGACTATGAAAATCAAGTATAATTCTGAAATTATCTCCGGTCTGGTCTTTGTCATCGTCGCCGCCGTGCTCTGGCTGCTCATCCCCTCCCAGATTCAGACCCTCGAGAAAACCGCAATCAACGCCCAGACCATCCCGCGCATCGCCATCGGCGGACTGTTCCTGTGCTCGGCCGGTCTGCTCATTCAGGGACTGCTGTCCCACGACAAAAAAGAAATCGTCATCACGCGCGAGAGCTTCCACGCGGAAGGCTTCCGCCGGGAAATGCGCTCGCTGCTGTTCGCGGCCTTCCTCATCATCTACTGCTTCCTCGTCACCCTGCTCGGCTTCATCGTCTCGACCGTTCTGCTGGTCATCGCCATTCTGCTGTTCTACGGTGCGCGCAAGTGGTACTATTACGCAATCCCGCTCGTCATGGTCGGCGTTGTCTACTATGTATTCGCCGTCCTGCTGCGCATCTCTCTGCCGTGATTCTGAGAAGGGAGGATTTTTGTGGAACTGTTCTTTCAAGGACTGGATATCCTGCTGCAATGGCAGAACTTCATCGTCATCCCGATCGGCCTTGCCCTGGGCATCGTCGTCGGCGCAATCCCCGGTCTGACTTCTGACCTTGGCATCATCCTGTGCATCCCGCTGACCTACGGCATGGAACCGACCATGGCCATCCTCATGCTGCTGGCCATCTACTGCGGCGGCACATACGGCGGCTCGATCACCGCCATTCTCATCAACACCCCCGGCACCTCGGCCAACGCCGCCACCCTGTTTGACGGCTACCCGCTGGCCAAAAAGGGTCAGGCTTACAAAGCCCTGTCCATGGCGCTCTTTGCCTCGACCATCGGCGGTCTGCTCAGCGCCTTGGCCCTGCTCTTCTTAGCACCCCAAATTGCCAAGATCACCCTGCTCTTTGGCCCCGCTGAATACCTCGCGCTCGCAGTCTTCGGCCTGTCGGTCATCGCAGGCGTGTCCAACAAGAGCATCTTTAAGGGCCTCATCGGTGCTTGCATCGGTATCTTTATGTCCACCATCGGCATGGACAACATCAGCGGCACCACCCGCTTCACCTTCGGCAACATTAACCTCATGAGCGGCATCGACCTGATCATCGCGCTCATCGGTCTGTTCGCGATCTCGGAAATTATGATGAAATCGCAGTACAACCCCAAGACCGATCGCCAGAACGTCAGCGCCGCCGCCATCACCAAAGACAAGATTACCCGCGACGAATATCGCCGCTGCCGCAAACCCATCGCGCTCGGCTCGCTTATCGGCATCATCATCGGTGCAACCCCCGGCACGGGCGGCGGTCTGGCGGCGTTCATCTCCTATAATCAGACCAAGCAGTCCTCCAAGCACCCCGAAACCTTCGGTCAGGGTGAAATCGAGGGCATTGCAGCTTCCGAATCGGCCAACAACGGCGCGTGCGGCGCGACCATGATTCCCATGCTCACATTGGGCGTTCCCGGTGACGGTGCAACCGCCATCCTCATGGGCGCGTTCATGATTCACGGCATGGTGCCCGGCCCGATGCTGTTTAAAGATCAGGGCAACATCCTGTATGCCATCATGATCGGTCTGATCATCGTCAACGTCTTCATGTACCTCATCGGCAGTGTATTCACCCGTTTTTACGCGCACATCACCCGCATCCCCTACGAAATGCTGGCCTGCATCGTACTCACCTTCTGCATCGCAGGCTCGTATTCCACCAACAACCGCCTGTATGATATCTACATCATCCTCATTTTCGGTATCATCTCCTACTTCCTGCGCCGCATGGATTTCCAGCTGGTTCCCATCCTGCTGGGCATCGTGCTCGGCCCGCTTGCAGAGGACAACTTCCGCCGCGCACTGCTGCTATCCGACGGCAGTCTGAGCATCTTTGTCACCCGCCCCATCAGTCTGGCATTCCTGCTCATCGCAGTCGGCTCGATCGCACTGTTCGCGTGGAAAAATCACAAGGCAAATGCTCGCACCTAATTCTCTCTTTTTTAGGGCAGGTGCTGCGTCCCTCACGTTCATCGCAGCACCTGTTCGCTCCTACACACCGATTCTCATTGCTGAGGATTTCTCTCCTCTTTTTTCTTCCCTCCTCACAAAAAAATCCCCGTATCAAAAGATACGGGGATTTTTTATCATGATACAAAGTGATTAGCCAATGACCTGATCGGCAAAGCCCGGACGGGCTGCCTTACCGCGGAAATTCTCGACCGAAACCTCGGTGCAGCGCTCGGTGCGCAGTGCCTCACCGAAATCGGACATGTCATCTCCCTCAAAGCGCACGCGGCAGTCGCGCAGAGTCACGCCCTTGACGTCGCGCAGGAAAAAGCCGGGCGAGGGCATTTTCTCAATGCCGGCGCACAGACCCTCGGCCGCAGAGACCGTGGTCGAATCGCTGCCCGAACCGCCGCGGTTCAGACCTGGACGCAGGTCGTACAGGCCGCGCTGCCACTTGGTCTTGGCGCGCATGGTGACCTGTACCTTTTCCATCCACACATCTTCGATCTCATTGCCGACGCTGCCCGAGAAGAAAACACCATTTTCACTGTCACAGGTGATGTTCGAGAAGCGGATATTGGAGATGTGACCGGATTTTGTATGCTGATCGCGGTCGTGGGTGGAAATGGTAATGGGTTCGGCGCAACCCCACCAGCAATCGGCAAAACGGCGGGTCTCGATGATGATATTGGAGAAGGACACGTTCTTGACGTTGCCGCCGTCGCGAATCTGGATGGAGATACCGCGGTTGGAACCCGAAATAATGCAGTTATCCACGATGACGTTCTCAAAATTGCCCGTGCCCTCGGTGCCGATCTTGAGTGCGGCCGAGGTCGAAATGAGCGTACAGTTGGAGATAATGACGTTCTTGGTCGGGCCGTACTCCATATTGCCCGCCGACGACTTGAGGCAGATGCAGTCGTCCGCGCAGGTCACATGGCAGCCCAGAATACGCACATTGGTCGAGTGGTCGGGGTCGATGCCGTCCGAGTTTGCCACGTCCAGATCATTCAGAATGCGGATCTGCGAGATCAGCACGTCGTCACAGCCCGCCGGGTGCAGGGTCCAGAAGGGCGCGTTCTGCATGACCACATCGGTGAAGGAAATGTGGTTGCAGTGCTCGACATAGACCAGGGTCGGACGGGGATAAAAATCACCGGTGACGTAATAAGGGCTGACGCGCTTGACAAAGGCGTAAGCGTTGCCGTCGATGGTACCCGGGCCGGAAATCGCGATATTGTCCGCGTCCTTGGCGTAGATAAAGGCGTAAGACGGTTTGAGCGTGACCGGGGTGCCGATGTGCTCGACGCCGTCATCCTGCTGACCCTCGTTGGGGTGAATATATGTATCGATGTCGGCATGCGCACGGAGCAGACTGCCGCGCTCAAGATGCAGGTCAACGCCGGTCTTGAGGACAATCGAGCTTGCGTAATAGGTCTTTCCGCTTTCCAGCACGACCCGGCCGCCGCCTGCCGCCGAGCAGGTGTCGATCGCTGCCTGAATGGCCGGTGCGTCATTGGTGACGCCGTCGGCCTTTGCGCCAAAATTCTGAACGTGATAAATCATCTGTGGATTCTTCCTTTGCTTTCAATTTTGTGCCGGTCATGCGCCCGGATGCGCAGACGCACAACCTGCAGAGTCACCAACGCGGAGCGAACAAAATTTGTCCGCTCCGCTCATGTTGGGGGGAGTCACGGCCGGGCGGTTACCGGCCAAGAAAGGGTGGCTGTGTGTAGATGTTAGCCCGTGACCAGGTTGGGAATGACCATGGAGAACCACGGTACATAAGCAACCAGCATCAGAGCGATGAAGATTGCTGCGTAGAACGGCAGCAGCGGTTTTATCATGTCTTCCATATCAATGCCCGATACCTGGCAGCCCGAGAACAGAGACGAGCCGACCGGCGGGGTGATATTGCCGACACCCAGGTTCATGACCATCATGATACCAAAGTGGATGGGGTCCATGCCGAAGCTGGTGACAACCGGCAGGAAGATGGGTGCGAAGATCAGAACTGCCGGGGTGATATCCATGAACATACCGGCAACCAGAAGCAGCAGGTTGATGAGCAGCAGGATGACGTACTTGTTATCCGAAACGCTCAGCAGCGCCTCACCGATGGCGTTGGGCAGACCGGTGAAGGACAGAACGAAGCTCATAACCGCAGAAGCTGCGATCAGGAACATGATAACTGCGGTGGTCTCGCAGGCATCGCGCAGGATGCCCGGCAGGTCGGAGGGCTTAATGCTCTTATAGACGACCATGGCGAGGAACAGGGTGTATGCAACAGCGACAGCAGCCGACTCGGTCGCGGTGAAGATACCGGAGGAGATACCGCCGATGATAATGACGATGAGCAGGATGCTTGGGATAGCTTCCACGAAGTAGCGGAACAGTACCTTGACCGGAACGCGCTCGCTGGTCGGATACTTGTTCTTCCTGGCAACGATGAATGCGACAACCATGCAGGCCAGGCACCACAGGATGCCGGGAATGTAACCGGACATGATCATGCCGACAACCGAGGAGCCGGACAGAACGGCGTAGATGATGAGGATACCGGAGGGCGGGATAATCAGGCCGGTCGGTGCAGACGCAACGTTTGCAGCAGCAGCGAACTTCTTATCGTAACCCGCAGCTTCCTCCTCGGGCAGCATAACGCCGCCGACTGCGATGGATGCTGCAACAGCCGAGCCGGACAGCGCACCGAACATGGTGTTGCCGACAATGTTGGTGTGTGCCAGACCGCCCGGGATACGGCCAACCAGGCACTTTGCAAGGTTAATCAGTCTTTGTGCGATACCGCCGGTGTTCATCAGCACGCCGGTCAGGATGAAGAAGGGAACGGCGAGCAGCGAGAAGCTGTCTACGCCTGCGACCATCTTCTGGCAGGCAACGAAGGTGCCAAGGTCGAGCGGCAGCGCGGTGGACACGGTAATCAGCGAGGACACGATCAGGCTGATCGAGACCGGAACGCTCAGCGCGAGCATCAGGAAAAAGCTGGCCAGCAGCAGCAGGCCGATTTGTACTACACTCATGTTATTCTTCTCCTCTCTTACTGCTTTGCGGTCTCAATCTCAGGATTGCGGAGGGCCTTCAGATCTTCCAGAATAAAGATAAGGGAATAGAATACGATCAGAATGCCGCCGACCAGAATGCTGGCGTAGACGTAGGGCATGGGCAGATGCAGGGCGGAGGAGATCTGGTTAGACGTGGTCTGTACCAGACGCAGGTCGCCAAGAATCATAACAATCACGCAGAACGCAATGACAATCGCCTGTACACCGATATCCAGAATCTTCTGACCACGGAACGACAGTTTCTTGGTCAGCATGGTAATAGACAGGTGCTTGCGACGGCCATAAGCATACGCGCCGCCAATCATTGTAGTCCAGACCAGCAGATAGCGCAATACCTCTTCCGAGGTTGTGGACGGATTCTTGAGCACAAAACGCGCAATGACCATCCAGCAGACATCGAGCACCATGTAGCCCATGATCAGCGTACACAGGATCTCGATGATCTTATCGATCACTTTTCTCATGTTGGGATCCTCCTTACTTCAGATAGCTCTGGAAGTCTGCAAAGTAGCGGGCATTGTCCTCGCTCTGTGCGCAGAATGCTTCCTGCTGCGGCTTACATGCCTCAATAAAGGGAGTCTTGTCGATCTCGTAGAACTGGACGCCCATGTCAATGGCTTCCTGCTTGTTGCGCTCTACGATCTGAACCCATTCTTCCTCATGTGCCTGCCATGCGTCGTCCATTGCCTCGTAGACCTTCTGATGCTCTTCTTCGGTCATTGCATCCCAGGTCTCAACCGACATAATGACAATATCGGGCAGGTACTGGTGCTGGGTGTAGGTGTAGCTCTTGGCTACCTCACCGTGTCCGTCGTCACCAAGAACGGTCTCGTTGTTCTCTGCGCCGTCGATGATGCCCTGCTGGAGCGAGGTGTAAACCTCACCAGACGACATCGGAGTCGCTGCCGCGCCCATGTTGTTGATCATCTCAACCGAAGTCGGGCTGTTCATGGTACGGATCTTGAGACCCTTGAGTGCTGCCGGAGAATCGGCCGGGCCTTCCTTGGTGGTGTAGATCGAGCGCGAACCCGAATCGAACCAGCCGATGGCGATGAATCCGTCGTCACGGGTGGAGTTAAAGATCTCCTGTACCGCCTCTGAGTTGTTCATAACATCAAAGTAATGCTCGGTGGACTGGAAGACATAGGGAATGGAGAAAATCGAATATGCGGGGTTAAACTGCTCAAGTGCACCTGCACTGACCTTGGCAACGTCTACAACGCCTGCCTTGACCAGCTGTACCATCGCGCTGTCGTCACCGAGCTGACCGTTGGGGTAGATGCTGAACGTGTAATCGGTCTCGGCTTCCATATCTTCCGCAAACTTTTCCAGTCCGATATTGACCGGGTGCCAGTCACCATGACCGTGCACGATCAACAGGTGATTGGGGTCCTGGCTTCCGCCGCTGCATCCCGTCAGACCGGTCAGCACCGCTGCCGCCAAAGCACCTGCAAACAGTCGTTTCATCATGCTCTTCATGAGGAAAATACCTCCGTCTTTCTGTTTTATCATGTTTCTTCTGCGTGTCCCCGTCGGGACTGCGTTTTCACACCGGTATGTTCCCGCACGTCCGGGCAAATTCTTTCCGCATAGACTTGCCTCTGCTCGTGCTTTCTGATATCATTATAAAAACAATCTTTTTCAAAATAAATTATTATTTTTGGTTTAAATATTGTGATTCTTGCTGACATTTGACGAGAAATAGGGGTTTTGCATAAACCGTGTCCATGTTTCTTGTTCAATATATCCAAAGGGCAGAGGGGAGCCAAGACCATGACAAAAACCGATCGGGAACGCCAATCCTGGCTGTTCAAGCACTACATGACCGAGCGCGATTTCGAGGTCGAACACGCGGTGGACAACGACTATCACGACGTCGAACCGCACTATCACGAGTTCTACGAGATGTACTTTTTCGCGGGCGGTCACGTGGACTACATTGTCGACGATCAGCAGTTTCAGCTGCATCCGGGTGATCTGCTCATCATCCCGCCCAACGTGCTGCACAATCCGGTTTTTCACGATTTTGACATTCCCTACGAGCGCTATGTCGTGTGGATCTCGGCCAACGCCCTGAGCCGTCTGATTCGTCAGGACGCCGACTGCGGCTATTTCCTCCAACAGGACATTCAGGGTCGGTATCTGTTCCGCGGCGATGAAGCCTCGGTCATCTCGCTGCGCGGCAGCTTTATGACTCTATTCCACTCCTACCACGAGCGCGCGCTGTGCTATCGCACCGAGGGTATCTCGGTCATCATGCACATTCTGACCCTGTACAACCGTGCCCTCGCCGCCGAGACCAGTCAGGTGCAGGGCGGCACGCACGGGTCGCTCCTGACCGATATTCTGCACTACGTGCAGGGCAACCTCTGCGGCGACCTGTCACTCGACAAGCTGGCATCGGTCTTCTATACCAACAAGTACCATATTTCTCATCTGTTTAAGCAAAATATGCACATTTCCTATTACCAGTATGTCATCCAGATGCGTCTGATCACAGGAAAAAACAGCATTCTGGATGGAGTGCCGGTGGCCAAGGTCTGGGAGACCTGCGGTTTCAGTGACCATGCCGGGTTTTACCGTGCCTTCCGCAAATGGTACGGCGTCAGCCCCAATCACTTCAAAAAACTGCACGCCGAACAGCTGAAACGGTCGGATGGGTCACTGTAATCCGGCTGTGCGCGTCCGATATTCCCGCCAGACGTTCTCGAACCAGCTGTCACGCGCCGGAATGGGACGAACGGGTGCAAAGGAAGAAGAAATCCCGTCCGAATTCCATTCGGTGACCACCTGCTGATCCATACCAACCTCCTGCGGCGGACGATAGCGGTAATCGCGCAGACCATCACAGGCAACGCCTGCCGAATCGAGCACCAGCCCCGACCCACGGCTGCCCCACTGCTGTGCACACAGCGTCATGGACGATACCACGGCGCGCTGGGTCAGCAGGACATCGCGTGTGCGCAGCATTTGTGCAAAACCGCCGGGCGATACCAGACGATAATCGCGGAAAAAGTGCTGCAGCTGTGCATCCAGTGCGTCGCACAGTGCCTGCAAGGCCTCGGGCTGTCGGATGTGTGCCGCCTGTGCACTCATGCGCTTTTGCATCTCCCGGCGCATGGTGTACGATGTGCTGTGCACATCGCAATGGTTCAAGCTTTCCAGCGCATCGACCAGCCAGCCGGTCAGCACACGTTCCACCTGCTCTTCCAGCTGCTTGGGTGCAAACAGCGCGGGTTTGGTTGTGCATGCGATGTGCTCGGCTGCACGCATGGAACCAACCTGGCAGGCGTTGAGCGCCGAACCGCCCGGGCGATAGACACCGAACGTACCTGCGCACTCGCCGGCTGCGTACAGACCCTGGATATTGGTCTGCCAGTTGACGTCGACCGCAATGCCGCCATTGTTGTGCTGAGCACAGACGGCAACCCGCAGCGGCTCGGTCGTCAGATCAATGCCGTGCGCACGGTACAGCTCGATGGCATCCGGGTTCATGTGCGCCAGACGTGCAATCGGCGTGAGCGTGAGTGCACCCGAGTTTTTCAGGTATCGGAAGGTCTCCTCCGACAGCGCGGAAAAGTCCAGACCGGTCGGGTCGGTGCGGAAATCCATGTACACCCGTCGGCCAAGGTCGATGGTCTCATGGTGCACGATCAGATCGATGATGGACGAACCCTGCACCTTGCGCACGTCGAACGGCCACTGATACCCCTTGAGGAAAACTGCGTCCAGCGCCTGTGCCGGGGTATCGAAGTAATCGAGCAGGAATTCCCGCTCGACACCGTCGGCATCCACCGAAATGTAGCGCGGCAGTACCTGCTGATAGGTGCCCGACACGTTCCAGCGGAAGTCGATCGAGGCCAGACCGTACTGCCATTCCTGCAAATTGACCAGCTTGGCACCGGCTTCCAGCGCCATGCCGGTCATACCCACATGACCGCAGGGGTATACCGACGCATCGTACACGCCCGCAGGGCCGCCGGTCGCCAGAATGATGTGCGGGCAGGCAAACAGCGTCAGGCCGTCGGCACCCGGACGGGTGAGGTCGAGCGCGAGCAGGCCGAACATCTTGCCGGCCTCCACCAACAGGCGTACTGCCTGCATCTGGTTGAAGATGCGGATGCCCTTCTTTTGCACGCTGCGTTCAAGCGCCTCGGTCATAAAGCGCGAGGTCAGCGGTCCGGCTGAGGTCGCACGCTGGCGGGGGTCGTGGTCGGTCTTATAGCCAACGTACTCGCCATACTCGCTGCACGGAAACGGCACACCCAGATTGACCAGCTTCATAAAACTGCGCACCGAGCCTGCCGCCTCGGCCAGCGCAGTGTCACCGTTGACACTGCCGCCCGAAAACAGCGTTTGCGCCATCTCCTGTACCGAATCGGCTTCATCCGATGCGAGCGACAGCTTGTAGTAGGTCTGCTTGTCGCTGCCCGTGTTGCGCGAGGTGCCCATCTTGATGCCCTCGGTCACGATGGCAACATCGGTTCGACCAAGATCGTACAGCCAGTCGGCTGCGTTGTATCCCGCGCAGCCCGTACCGATCACCAGCGCATCGAGTGCATAGACCGGAATGGTGCGTCCTGCGCAGCAAATCGAAGTCGTTTTCATACCCAACCTCTCTTACAGGCGGCGAATGTGGAAACCGCCGTCGGCGTTGAGCACCTGACCGGTCGCAAAGTCCAGCAGACCGCTGACCGCAGCGCACACACAGTTTGCCACGTCGGCCGGCTGGCCAAAGCGCTTGATGGGCGTGATGCCGCCGTCAATGAGCTTTTGGTACTTCTCGGTCACACCGGCGGTCATGTCGGTCTGAATGATGCCCGGACGCACCTCAAAGACCGGAATACCGTACTCTGCCAGACGATCGGCAAACAGCTGGGTCGTCATGGAGATACCCGCCTTGGACACGCAGTATTCACCGCGGCTGGTGGACGACGTGTAGGCCGACATGGACGAAATATTGACCAGACGCGGGGTGTAGTCCTCCAGTCCCTTGCCCTGCATGTCGATCATCATGCGTGCTGCCAGCTGGCACATGAAGAACGTACCCTTGAGGTTAATCTGCATCAGGCGGTCGAAGCTGTCCTCGGTGGTCTCGAGCAGGTCCAGACGCACGGTCGGTGCGACACCGGCGTTATTGACCAGCACGTCCAGTCGTCCATACCGCGCGGCAATCTCCTCCAGAATGCGTACCCGGTCGGCCTGCACGGCAATGTTGCACGGAATATACGTGCAATCAATGCCCTCGGCCTGCAAGGTCTCGATAACCGCATCGTCCTGTGCAGCGGTCGCGGAAACGACGACAAAGTATCCGGCTTTGCCCAGTGCGCGGGCGATGCCCAGACCGATGCCGCGGCGCGAACCGGTCACCAATGCAATTTTCTGCATAGATCCAGCCTCCTTTATTTCTTGCCCTGCACGTCGCGCTGATAGATGGGCAGATATTCCGGATCACGGATGACGCAGCCCGCCGTCGAACCGGCACGCATGAGCTCGGTGCACTTGCCGCAGGCAATGCAGCACTTGCGCGCGTCCATCTCGCCGGTGTGCAGCAGGTCGTTTGCAAACTGCGGGTAAGCAAAGGCTTCTCGGCCAAAGCCTGCCATGGTGCAGTAACCCTGCTCGATGGCACCAGCTGCCAGATTGCCCGAGAACTGACGCAGATAGCTCAGACCGGACGAAATGACCTTGAGATCGGGGTATGCCTTCTGCACGGTGCCGACACAGTGATACATGCGAGCCACGCCCTCGAGCGGATGCTCGTCCGGCACATACGGGCCGTTGTCGTAGGGACGGTTGACGTGCGGGTTGAAATAGGGGTTGCCAATGGTGATGTCGAGCAGCTGCATGCCCAGTTCGTTGTGCAGGCGGCCGATGAGCTCGAGCGGCTCGGTCAGGTCGACCTCGGTACCTGCGCCCGGACGCACGCCGAAGCCGTAGGGATGCGGGAAGCCATCGTAGACATTGAGGCGCGAAGTCACGATAAAGTCCTTGCCGGTTGCGTCCATGGCATTCTTCACACCGTGACGCAGCAGGCGAGTACGGTTTTCCAGACTGCCGCCAAATGCGCCCTCTCTGGTGTACGCCGACAGCAGTTCGCTGTTCAGGTAACGGTGGCAGCACTTGATGTCTACGCCGTCAAAGCCTGCACGCTCGGCCAGTTTTGCCGCCTCGGCAAACTTTTCTTCCAGTGCAAACAGGTACTCATCGGACAGGATACGGTCGGACGAAATCGGATTGTCGCCCTCGAAAATGGGGTTATTGTACGCGATGAGCGGTGCGGGTGTGCCCTGCGGCTTGGAGTAGCGGCCCGAGTGCGTAGCCTGCATGATGACGATGGGCTCAAAGCCGTTTTCACGGATGCAGGTCTCCTTGATGTCCGCGACAAACTTCTGGAAATCTGCCAGGTTTTCCTCGTGAATCCACAACTGACGCGGATTGGCGCGTCCCTCGGGAACAACCGCAACCGCTTCTGCCCAGATCAGACCCGCGCCGCTCTTGGCGAATCGGTCATATCTGCGCAGCGTCAGTGCATCCGGACGTCCGTCCGCCGTGCCGTCGCAGCCCTCCATCGGCTGAATGGCGATCGCGTTCGCCGCCGTCTTGCTGCCGATCTGTACCGGACGCTTCAGCACGTCCAGATTCTCGGACAGAGGAAGGGTCACTTTCAGCTCCTCTAACTTCGCTTTCAGTTCCTCTTTGGTCTTATAATGGAACTTTTCATGCTCCATACATGAATCCTCCTTCTACTTCTTCTCGCGCCGTCGTCTTCGACCATACAGAATTTTTTCGACTAAATTCAGGGTTTTCCGCGCAGCAACTGTACTGATATGATATAATAGCAAGCAAAGAGAAAGTCATATCAAGTTGTGTGATAATATGTAAATCTTGCGATAACAGGAGGGTTATCCATGGATCAGAACGCCGTGATACAGAAATGCTGCTTCAAAGACAGCGACACATCCATTCGCATCCACTTCCACAACGCCTACGAACTTTTATTCATCCGCACCGGTCACATCCGCATCCACATCGGCGATGCCGTCTATGACGGCGGCCCGGGTTCGGTGTTCGTCATCGGCCGATTCGAAGAGCACTTTCTCGAGCTGCGCACGCCCATTTATGAGCGCTATTATGTCATCCTGAACCCGGACATGACCGAGCGTCTGATTACCGACCGCCGTCTGCTCATGCCCCTGCGCAGCCGTCCGAAGGGATTCTGTCACCGATATGACGTATCCGCGCACCTCGAGCGGTTTGAGCTGATTTTCCGCCGACTGATCGAGGAACAGAGCATACAGGACGGCCTTGCCGGTGTGATGCACATGAGCCTGATTTCCGAGCTGCTCATTTTGCTGTGCCGCCTGCGCCCCGAACTGCTCGAATCCACCTCCCAGGCGGGAAAATCGGCAGTTTTTGCCGTCCAGCACTACATCGACACCCACTACGCCGAGCCCATCCGGGTCAGCGATCTGGCCGAGCGCGTGTTCCTGACCCCCTGCTACCTGACCCATTGCTTTAAGAGCATGACCGGATACAGTCCCAAGCAGTATTTGGTGCAGGCACGGCTGGCTGCGGCCAAAGATCTGCTCATTCACAGCGATTTACCGGTCAGCGAAGTGGCCTTTCACGCGGGATTCTCCGACGTGAACAATTTCATCCGTGCCTTCCGCCGGGAAACCGGATGCACGCCCCTGCGCTACCGCGAGCGCGAGCAATAATAGCATATTTTACATATTATTGCGCAACTGCATCCCACCAGCTGCGCGGCACGAGATGATACAATAAAATGCAGATAAAGATCGTGCCCTTGGAGGCAGTATTCAGGAAAAGAGGATGAGGATGTATGAAACCCATTAAACTGGCAATCATCGGTGCAGGCGGATACGGCGACTACTGTCTGGGACTGCTCGAGCGCTTTGTCGATCCCGAAAGCTACCAGCTGGTCGCGGCCATCGACCCGTTTTACGAGAAAGTTCCGCGCTATGCACAGCTGACCGCACAGGGTGTACCCATGTACCGCACCCCCGAAGACTTTTTCGCCGTCGATCGCGCCGATCTGGTGCTCATCGCAAGCCCCATTCATCTGCACAAGCAGCAGTGCCTGCTCGCGCTCAAGCACGGTGCACACGTACTCTGCGAAAAGCCGCTTGCGCCCATTCTGCAAGATGCGCTCGACATTCGCGAGGCAGTCGCAGCTTCCGGCCGCAAGCTGGGTGTCGGTTTCCAGATGTCCTTCTGTGATCCCATCCAGAACCTCAAGCGCGATATTCAGTCCGGTCTGCTCGGCGCGCCCAAGTCGCTGCGCACCTACGTTTCCTGGCAGCGCTACGACAGCTATTACAACAGCCCCTGGCGCGGACACATCCGCGACGCACAGGGCAACTGGGTTTTGGACTCGATTTTGACCAACGCGACTGCGCACTATCTGCACAATACCTGTTTTGTGCTGGGTGACCGGTTTGACACGGCGGCCATGCCCGAACATCTGACCGTCGAGCTGTACAACGGCAAGGGCATCGAGACCTTTGACACCGCCTTTGTATCGGGTAAGTTTGCCTCCGGCTGCGACTTCTTCCTGTCTGTGACCCACTCGGGCGACCGCGATGTTGACCCCATCCTGCAATACACCTTTGAAAACGCCGTCGTGACCGCTTCGGGCAACGACGATTCGGCGGAGATCATCGCCACCTTTGCCGACGGCTCGACCAAGAACTATGGTGCGGCACTGGGCGAGTACCACGTCGCACAGAAGCTGCGCACCATGATCGCGGTCGCAGCCGATCCCAGTCTGGACGTTCCCTGTACGCCCGACACCGTTCTGCCCCATCTGACCATGTGCAACGCCATCTTCGACCAGGCAGACGTACATCCGCTGCCCGCCGACCGCATGGAGCATGTGAGCGAGCCCGAGCCGGGTCTCTTTATGCGCGGTCTGGCCGACGAGGCCTGGACTTGCTTCCAGACCGGCAAGCTGCCGTCCGAGCTGGGCTTTGACTGGGCAAAACAGCCCACCGTCATCAAACTGGACGGTTATACCACCTTTTCCGGTGCAAAATGCTGCTGTAAGGAGGATATCCACGCATGATTCGTGTCTGTATCGCTGGTAACTCCGGTCACGCTGCCACGGTGACCCGCGCCCTGCCCCGTCTGCCCCAGGTCGAGATCTGCGGCTGGTGCCGCGCCTGGCCGGGCGAGCCCATGACCGAAGTGCTGGAAGATTTCGCAAAACTCGGTCTGACCCCGCCCGAATATCCCGATTATCTGACCATGATCGACGCGCTTTCTCCCGATGTGCTGGTCGTAGACGGTCTGTTCTGCGATCACGAGGAGATGACCTGTCAGGCGCTCGCGCGCGGCATTCACGTTTACTGCGACAAGCCGCTGGCGCTGACCCTGACCGGACTGGAGCGCGTCCGCGAGGCGGCGCAGTCATCCACTGCCCTGCTCTGGGCCATGCAGACCGCGCGCTTCGACCCCTGGTTCTACACCGCCAAGCAGCTCATCGATGCAGGCGAGATCGGAGAAATCCGTCTGCTCACTGCGCAGAAGTCCTACCGTCTGGGTCAGCGTGCACCCTTCTTCCGCGACCGTGCCCAGCACGGCGGCCTGATTCCCTGGGTCGCCATCCACGGCATCGACTTCATCCGCTATCTCTATCCCCACGCCGCAAAGACCATCTTTGCCCATCACTCGACGATGGCAAATCAGGGCTATGGTGATCTGGAAGTCACCGCACAGCTGATGATGACGCTGGAAAACGGCGTGAGCGCACAGGTCAGCGCAGACTACCTGCGCCCGGCAAACGCTGCGACCCACGGCGATGACCGCGTGCGCGCAGCAGGCACGCACGGCGTGATCGAGGTGCGTGACGACGCAGTTTACCTCATCAATGAACACAATGACGGCTCGACGCCGGTGCCGCTCCAGTACCCTCCCGCAATTTTCGAGGACTTCATTGCCACGCTGGAAGGTCACGGCTCCGGTCTGCTCGATCTGGCCGAATCGCTGGAGGACAGCCGCCTTGCGCTGCTCGCCCGCGACGCGGCCGACTCTGGATGTGCAATTTCTGTATAACCAATCAACATAAACCGGCTGAACAAGCCAAAAAAATCCCCGTATCGAAGGATACGGGGATTTTTTATCCATTTGACCGGGATTCTCTCCATTTTTCTCCTGCATGTCTGAAAAGACGAAAAGCCGTTCGTCTGTTCCCGTTCTGACCGCAAGCCGTCTCGACAAAACCCGCAATTTTCCGTCCCATTCTGCGCAAATTGCTTTGTTCATTTTAGCAGAATTTATCTCCCATTTTTTGTAGACATTGCGCATCCATCCGCACCCTCATTTTGCCCGATGAAACCTTTTTATCTCCCCTGTCAGACGCCTCTTTTTGGTTACAAAATCTTCCCGCCGGTGGCGGCATTTGTCCATCTGTCCCGTCTGCTTTTTCGCGGAAACATCAGTCGAAACAAAAGGCCGTTCTGTCTGTGCACACACCCATTTTTGCCAAAAATCCCCTGAAATTATGCCGAACGCCGTTCTTATTCCCGTCTGCGAGACAGGGTGCGCACCGTACCAGCCTGTGCAGTGTATATCAGCCTTCCCCATCTGTCCCCACTGGGTTTCCAGTGTATCTGACCCTTACCGCGTCCGGCCGTCACCGGCCTTTTTCTGCCTCCAGACATTTATGCAGAAGTTACGAAATCTGACGTTTTATACTTATTAATATTAAACAGATTTTCAAGAGATTGTTGACCTTTTAACAAATACAAGTTATACTTAAATAAAGACGCGGTACTTAAATAAAAACCGAGTGGTCAGAAAAGGGCTTTTCTGTCGTGTGAAAAGCATGAAAAAATGAGAGTTCCGCACCGGTCAAATCCAACTTCGTTTGACCCGGCGTCGGCACTTCCCCGGTGGTTTTAGACCGATTCCGTATAGTAACTCCGTGATTGTTTAGGTCTTGGAGGTATGATACGGTATGATCAAGGCACCGTCCGAACGCACACTGGCAAAGTTGGCATCTACACAGAGAGGGGGAAAAACTGTTACACCAATTTGCCGTCTGTGACCGATTCTGTTGGACAGATCGATTGTATTTTTTCGGTTCTGGAAAACTGGATCACGTTTCCATGCTTTTTGGCCATACGACAAAATCTGGTTGTCTCTGCCCTGACTGCCGCGTACGTTTTTCCACTACCACCACTGATTTCTTTCCGTGGACGGTACGGGTCGTTTCGCAGGGTTTTCACCGCGTACGACAAGATCTGCGGATTTAAGAAACATAAGAAGATTGAAGGAGGAAACATTGTGGAGAAAAGAAAAGTAAACTCCCGCATCCTGGTCCCCATCATCACCGCCATCATTGCGATCGTGTTCATTGTGGTCGGTCTGCAGGACTTCGGTTTCTGGGAGGGTCAGCCGACGGCTGCGTTCTTCCCCATCATCATCGCTGTGGTACTGCTCGCAACCAGCCTCCTGTGCCTGGTTCAGATGCTGCGCAGCAATGAAGACGCTCCTGTGTACAACAGGAATGAGCTCATGGTCATCCTGGGCGGCGGCGGCATCATCATCGGCTGCTACATCATCGGTCTGATCGCCAGCTGCCTGCTGTATCTGCTTCTCTGGCTCAAGGTCATCGAGAAGGCTACCTGGAAGGCTACCATCATCATCGAAGTCTTTATGGCTGCGCTGATTCTGGGCGTATTCGTCTTCTGGATGCAGGTACAGTTCCCGGTTGGTCTGTTCGCCTATCTGATGTAAGGAGGTCCGGATATGTTAGAAAATTTTGCTTCCCTGTTGTCGGGTTTCCAGGTCGTTTTTGATCCCCAGAACATCGGCGTTTGTATGCTGGGTGCCATCCTCGGCCTGATCGTCGGCGCAATGCCCGGTCTGGGCTCGCTGGCCGGCGTCGCGCTGCTCCTGCCCCTGACTTACAAGTTTAACCCCACTACCGCAATCATCATGCTCGGTGCGCTGTACTACTCCAACATGTACGGCGGCGCATTCAGCGCAATTCTGCTGAACATCCCCGGTGACTCGCCGGCAATCACCACCGCACTCGACGGCTACCCGATGGCTAAGAAGGGTCGTCCCGGTCAGGCTCTGATGACCGCGAACTTCGCTTCCTTCATCGGCGGTACCATCGGTATCCTCATCCTGACCATCACCGCTTCCGGTCTGGCAAAGCTCGGTCTGAACTTCGGCTACGCTGAGATGACCCTGATTCTGCTGATCGCGATGACCTCCATCAGCTGGCTGATCGGTGAGAACCCCACCAAGGGCGTTGTCATCACCATGCTGGGTATTCTGGTCGCTTCCATCGGTATGGACACCCTGTCCGGCGTACCGCGCTACAACTTCGATAACATCTACCTCATGGGCGGCATCACCTTCACCCCCTTCATCATCGGTGCGGTTGGCTTCGCTCAGGTTATCAAGCTGGTCAACGAGCGCAAGGCTGACGAAGAAAAGCGTAAGAGTGGCACCTACGAGGCGGTTAAGCTGTCCATCCGTAGTTCGATGCTGACTCGACACGACTTCAAGCGCCTGCTGCCTCCCGTACTGCGTTCCTCTCTGCTTGGCACTTTCGTCGGCGTTCTGCCCGGTTCGGGTGCTACCACCGGCTCCATGGTCGGCTATGCAATGCAGAAGAAGTTCAAGAGCGAAGAGCCCATGGGTACCGGTGCAATCGAAGGTATCGCTGCATCCGAGTCCGGTAACAACTCCGCAGCTGCCGGCGCATTCGCTCCGCTGCTCGCTCTGGGTATCCCCGGTTCGGGTACCGGCGCCGTTCTGCTCGGCGGTCTGATGATGTGGGGTCTGAATCCTGGCCCGCTGCTCTTCGAGACCAACCCCGATTTCTGCTGGAGCCTGATTTCTTCCCTGTACATCGCTAACATCTTTACCTTGGCAGTTGCTGTCGCTGTCATCCCCTTCCTGATTAAGATTCTGAGCGTTCCGATCAAGTTCATGATCCCGATCATCACCTGTGTCTGCATCGTTGGTGCTTACTCCACCTCTTACTCCATGTACGGTGTTATCGTCATGTTCGTATCTGGTATCGTAGGCTACATTCTGGACAAGAATGGCTTCCCGACTGCTCCGATGCTGCTGGCATTCGTTCTGGCTCCGATGCTCGAAGAGAACATGCGTAAGGCATTCATCGCTTCTCAGGGCAGCCTGTCCGTATTCGCTGACTCTACCCTGAAGATCGTTCTGCTGGCTATCTTCCTCGTACTCGTTCTGACCCCCTCGTTCAAGGCACTCATGCGCAAGATCAAGTCCAAGAACAGCACTTCGGTCTAATTTAATGATTTCAATTTATTTGAAATAAACATTGGTAAGAAAAAAGGAGAATCGACATGAAAAAGATGAAGAAGCTGGCTGCTCTGGCAGTTGCAGCCCTGACTCTGACCGCGTCCCTGACCGCTTGCGGCGGTGGCGGTTCGGACACCAACGCAGACGGCACTTTCACCCCCACTAAAACCATTACTTGGGTATGTACCTCTGGTGCAGGCGGCGGCTCGGATATCTTCTCCCGTAAGATCGCTGACATCATGAAGAACGAGGATCTGGTCAATGGTCAGACCATCGTTATCTCCAACGAGACCGACGGTGCTGGTGAGGTTGGCCGTAACAAGATCGCAACCATGACCATGAACGCAGACTACAACCTGCTGACCTTCAACTCCGGCGACCTGATGCCCATGGTTACCAACACTGCAAATCGTTCTTCTAACTTCCGCATTCTGGCAATCATGGCTGTCGACAAGCAGCTCCTGTTCTCCTGCGGCTCTGCTACCGGCAAGACCGCTTACGCAAAGACCGGCGCTGACATGACCGACTTTGCTGCTGCAATCGAGGCTGCTAAGAACGGCACCTACGTTGTAATCGGCGGCTCCAAGGGCGACGATATCGCTACCTATCAGGCTCTGATTGAAGAGCTCGGCCTGACCGAGGATCAGATGGGCTACATCACCTACGACTCTACCGGCGACGCAATCACCGCTGCTCTGGGCGGCAACCTGGACTTCGTTATCTCTAAGCCCGCTGCTGCTTCCCAGTACGTTGAGTCCGGCGACCTGACCCCGGCTCTGGCTCTGTCCACCGAGCGTTTCGGCGGCAACCTGGCTGATGCTCCCACCCTGTCCGAGATCGGCGACTACGAGAACGTAGAAGTTCCGGTATGGCGCGGTGTTGCAGCTCCCAAGGCTATGAGCGATGCAGCTGTTGCATTCTGGTCTGACGCACTCAAGAAGGTTTCCGAGACCCAGGCTTGGAACGACGAGTACCTGGTTCCCAACCAGCTCATCAGCCAGTACATGAACTCTGCTGACGCTACCGCTTACGTTTCCGAGTTCGAGGCTGATTACATGGCTTCCAACGGCCTGAGCTAAGCAGCCAAAACAGTTCACAACACAAAGAGGACGGTACATTGTACCGCCCTCTTTTTTTGTCTAAATTCAGCCCAGAGGCAGGCCTTTCTCTTTCGCGCACAGGCGCTCTCTGCCGCATGGACGCGTGCGTTATGTGTAAGTTCTCATACGCTCTGTCCCACGCCGATACAGCGCATCTCAGGGCAAAATACAACACACCGGCCGGCATCTTCTGATGCACCTGCCATCCCTCGATTGCAGGCCGTAAAAAAGCGACCCCTCGATAGTCCATCGAGGGAGCGCTCGCTTCATGTGATCAGATCAAAGCGGGATCACAAGGGCACCTACAATCGCCAGCACGAAAATGCAGACCGAGGAAATAAAGGAACCCAGCGTATAGGTCTTGAGACCGCCGGTGACGGTCAGGCCGGACATATTGGTCGCGACCCAGAAACCGGAGTCGTTGACGTGACCGATCGAGTTACCGCCCGACAGGCATGCCAGTGCAATCCATACCGGATGGCAGCCGACCATCGGCGCGATGGTCGCCATAATGCCCATGGAGGTCATACCTGCAACCGTACCCGAACCCTGTGCGACACGGAAGATCAGGCCGATGCCGTAAGCCAGGAACATGGCCGGAATCACCGAGGTGGTATCGGTACCCAGCAGGCCGACGATCGCATCACCAATGCCGGTCGCAGTGATGACCGATGCGAACGAGCCGCCTGCACCGGTGACCAGCAGAACGACGCCTGCGCTCTTGAGTGCTTCACCGGCAGACTGCTCCAGATTGCTGCGGCCGATATACGGCAGGCTGACCAGGTATGCGCCCAGCGTACCGAGCAGCATTGCGATCAGCTTGTCGCCCAGGAAGGTGCAGATGACCGGAGGTTCTTCAAACATTGCGCCGCCCAGCGTACCGAACAGGATGCAGACAACCGGGATGATGATAGGCAGCAGCGACAGGAACATGCCCGGCTTGGGCTTGTTCGGGTCTTCTGCCTGACGGTTTGCGACCAGCTCGGCTGCAACCGTAGAGCTCTGGTTGATGTCCGTGGCATCGTTCCAGATACCGCGGTCGTGAATCTTGATGTAGATGAAGTTGGACACCATAACCGTGATGAAGCCAACCACAACACCAACGATCAGCATGATACCCAGATCAAAGCCGAAAATGTCGGCAGCTGCCAGCGGGTTGGGCGTGGGCGGCACGACACAGTGCGCGGTCGTCGCACCGATGGTCAGACAGCCGGTGACGTAGCACATCTTCATGTCGATCTTGGAAGCAATGGTAATGCCGATCGGGATGAGGATGATGAAGGTAACGTCAAAGAATACCGGAATGGACAGGATGAAGCCTGCAACGCTCAGGCCCCAGATGGAACGCTTCTCCGGGAAGGCCGAAACCAGCTTATCGGCAATCACAGATGCCGCGCCGCTGTCGCTCATCAACTGTCCGAGTATCGTACCAAAGCCGACGGGCAGACCGATGCTGGTCATCATGTTGCCGAAGCCTGACGAAATGGTGGACGCGGTGGTGAGCAGATCCAGACCGCCCGCCAGACCCATGACCAGACAGGCGATCACCATGCCGATGGCAGCGTTGAGCTTGAGCACAATAATACAGAACAAAATAATCGCGATCGCGACGACCAGCGCCGCAATTAACATACCGGGACTTGTCATATTATTTCCCCTCTTTTCTTTCTTTTTGATTGGCTTGTTTACGCACAAATACCCAGCACCAGCCGGGCAGCGGTTTTTACCTTCTTTCCTCCTTTCCCCATTCTCATTTACGCCTGCACAGGTTGATCTCTGCACGATGACAATTGCCTGCAATCGGTCAGATTGCAGGCAATTTTCCGTTCTTTTGCTTTTTTCGTGCGATTTCACCGGGCAATTCGTATTTAAGAACCCCGTTCTTATTGCTCTATATTATATCACGCCTTCCATAAGGTGTCAATCAATTTCCGTCAGATTGCACAATTCCCCCATTTTGTAACCTTTCCCTTTTTATCATTTGTTTCAGAAAGCCCAAATGATAAAAAAACGGCTGCATCCGAATCAATCGGATACAGCCGTAAAACAGATTACATTGCGCAGAAAAGAATCGGTTTTGTCAATTTTTTACTGCTTGCCGTAGGTACGGTCGGTAACAGCCATCTTTGCGCACAGCTTGTAAGCGGTCTCGAACGCCGAAGTCGTGCAGGTGCCGGTACCAGCGATGTCGTAAGCGGTACCGTGTGCCGGGGTGGTGATAGCGTAGGGCTGGCCAGCTGCTACGGTAACACCGCGCTCGAAGCCCTTGAGCTTGAGTGCGATCTGACCCTGGTCGTGGTACATGGTTACGACCGCGTCAAAGTCGCCCTTGAATGCGCGGATGAACAGGGTGTCAGACGGGAACGGACCGACGATGCTCTTGCCCTCAGCGTTTGCCTTAGCAACTGCGGGCTGCAGAACGTCGATCTCCTCACGGCCGCAAGTGCCGCTGTCGCCGCCGTGCGGGTTGATTGCTGCGATTGCAACCTTGGGATCTTCATAACCTGCACGCTTGAGGGTCTCGTAAGCCAGATTGATGGCGTCGCCTACGGTCTTGGGGGTCAGGTGAGCGCTGACATCCTTGAGCGGGATATGGCTGGTTGCGCGGGAAGTCCACAGGCCGTCGAGTACGTTCATCTCGCCGTGCGGCTTGTCCATAACGCCGAGCTCCTGAGCAAACAGCTCGTGCTCGCTCTCGAAGTTGTAGCCGCCCTTCTTCATGGCTGCCTTGTTGAGCGGGCCGAAGCAGAAGCCTTCTACCAGACCCTTCTTGCAGTAATCCATGATCATAACCAGGTTGTCTGCCTCTTCCTTACCGTTGACAGCCGAAACAACAGCGATCTCAACCTTGGAAGCGTCCAGGCTCTTGGTGTTGAGCAGAACCAGACCGGTCTCCTTCTTTGCCTCTTCGACAGCCTCTTCCATGGTCTCCTTGACCACGTAAGCGAAGTCCGAACCGGTGTCCTTCATGCCGCGCTTGAGGACGCTCTCGTCACCGACGAGAATGGGCTTTGCGTGCTCCATCAGGAAGCCGTTTGCACACAGCTTTGCGATGATCTCGGGGCCGATACCGGCTGCATCACCGAGCGGAACTGCCAGGATGGGTTTTCCAGTGAACTGACTCATAATTCTTCCTCCAAATCTAATGAAAGTTCTGGGATATACACACAAAAGAGCGGTGTCTTTGTGCCCTGCCGCATCCAGTCGACTTACAGCGTCTTCTGGATGGAGCGGCAGCACGCGGTCGGAGCGCCGTTCTTTTTATAAACAACACCCTTCTTCATGACGAAGGATACATCTGCGAGCACTGCGGGGTCCTCCAGCGGATTGCCCTTGACCGCGATGATGTCGGCGTCCGCGCCGGCGGTCAGCTCGCCCTTCTTGCCCGACAGGCGGGAAATGTAAGCCGCGTTGCTGGTAACACCCTTGAGGGCATCGCGCTTGCTTGCGCCCAGCTCGACGGTGTATACGACTTCCTTCCACAGCAGGCCGTGGTTTGCGTCGGTACCCAGTGCAAAGTGGATGCCTGCGCGTACCAGATTGCCCACGCACTCGCGCACGATCTCACGACCGGCACGCACGTTGCGCGCGTTGTTCTCGGACAGGTACTGCTCACGGTCGGGGTCGAGGTAGATACCGGTGGTCAGGTCAACCCAGCAATCCGGGTGTGCCTTGAGCAGCTCGATATCTTCCTTGGATGCACAGTATGCGTGCTCGATGACGTCAACGCCCTGCTCGACACAGTCGCGCAGTGCCTGACCGCCGATGCAGTGTGCCGCAACCGGCAGATGCAGGCGGTGTGCCTCCTCAACAACCGTGCGAATCTCTTCAGCCGACAGGAAAGACGGAATAAAATCCTGTTCGGTCGAGAATACACCCGGGGTGGTGAAGATCTTGAGCAGCTTTACGCCCTTGGCAACGTTGGAACGCGCCGTGCGGCGGAACTCCTCGACACCGGAGTGCGGTGCGCCGATGTAGCCGCTGCCGTTCGAACCCTTCATGCCGACACCGGCAGGCAGGATGTCCGGACCAACCAGATTGCCTGCGTCGATTTCCTTCTTGAGCTTGAGATCAAGGTCGTGCTTCTCGCCCATGCAGCGCACGGTCGTGACACCGGACAGCAGATCGTCATACAGGCCTTCCTCGGCCAGCAGCGTCAGCTTGCACTCGGTCGCAGTACCCAGGATCTCCAGATGGTTGGACTTACGGGCATCGATGCTCAGATGATTATGACCCTCGATCAGGCCGGGCAGAACGGTCTCGTCCTCGAACGCGATCCACTCTGCCTGTGCGCGATCTTCCTCGGTCAGTTGCTCGGCAGGTACAACCTTAACAACCTTGCCGTCTTCTACGACAACCGCACCGTTCTGGATCTCTTCCAGTTCCGAACCAGCCAGCACAGTGCGCGCGGTGATAATTTGCTTCATTGTACATTCCTCCCGTCTTTATTTGCAGGGTATTTTATGAGGTTTACTCCTCCAGGTTTGCAAGCTCACGGCGCTTCTTGCCGCGCTTCTCAAACCACTTGTCGCTCCACTTCGCCAGGAACGATACCATCAGCGGGCACAGGATTGCAGTGATAACAACGCTCGCTGCGATCTGTGCGGTTGCTGTCTCAACCTGCGGTTCAAACGTCGGGTCGGAAGCCGCGATGGATGCAGGCGTGGTCGCCGCAACACCTGCCGTTGTACCGATTGCCGCACCCATCGGGTCGGGACAGCGGCGCAGCAGGCTGTAGATGATGAAGGACAGCACGCCGGTAACCAGCAGAGTCATCAGACCGAGCACAACGCCCGAAGCACCAGCAGCTGCGATGTTGAACAGGTTCATGCCTGCGCCCAGGGTGAAGCCGTTGAAGGGCGGCAGGACGATCATGCCGTGCGCCAGGATCTTGCGCCACTCATGGTCGAGGTTACCAACGATGAAGCCCAGGATCATGGGAACCATGCAGGCGATCATGTCCTTAGCCGGGAAGGTGCCCATGCCGGCAGCACCCAGTGCGATCATGGTGAAGAACGGGCCGTCGTTGAGCGCCAGAATGGAGGTCGCACCGACGTCGCTCTCCTCACCGTACTCACCAGCCAGGGTCGCATAGATAACGCCGTTGGAGTTGGTGACCGCACCGATGATCGCCAGCGAGCTCAGACCCAGCAGGCCTGCTTCGCCGAACAGAACGTTCAGCAGGATGCCCAGGCCAAAGCCCAGGAAGAACTTTAATGCAGTCAGGACGACGCCGACATATACCGTGCGTCCTGCCATTTTTACGTCGATCGTAGCACCGCTGCAGAACAGGAACAGACCGATCAGGGTCTGGATACCGCCCTTAAACAGGCCGGTGGTAAAACCGCCGATGGTCAGAATGTCCGGGAAAAAGGTGTTGATGATGCAGCCCAGCAGAAGCGGAATAACCATAACGCCTGCGGGAAACTTCTTCATGGTTCCCAGAATTCGTACTTTACCTAACATTTTTAAATCTCTCTCTTTCGTTGTCGTTTTTTGATATTTTGGGCAACGCAGAGTTTTGTCCGCATCCTCACGGACAGGAACTCCCCTTTTTTGTGTCAATACAGACGTCGCATGACCACCCAGTCACGCGCTTTGATCGTTTGCGGGAACCTCCGGCCGCAAACCAGCCTTCTCACCTCCATACAGTCGGAAAATTTTGTCCCCCATCCATACCGGAAACCATGCCGGTTCCCTGCGCGGATGAGTAACCCAAACCGCAGCATCAAAATACCGCTGCGATTTTTTGCCAAATCGGCGCATTCGCTCTTACACCCGAAAAAAGCAACGTATATTCCCCTTAAAAAAAGATAACACGCTGCTCGTTTCTTTGTTGGTGTGAGAAATCCGACCGCGCCGGGCCGTCCGGTCCAAGCACAGCTGATTTTGAGAATTTTTGCGCCACAAGACCCCTTTCTGCACAAACAAACTTGCTGTCAAAAAAGGGGAATTCTTGTATTGGATTTATTATAACACAAAGCTGTTCGGTTTTCAAACCATAATTTGTGATGCAGAACCGTGCATATGAAAAATGAACAGAGACGCTGTGATATCCCGATATAAAATTTGTCATATGTTGGACAATTTCACATGATTGATTGCAAAAAGAAACAATGTTTGATAAAATATAAGACAGTAATAATACCATGTTATTTTTTGGAAGGGGAAATGTGATAATGGCGCAAGAGCTGCATCGTGCCACAGCTCGGGTATTGGATATTCTGGAGTGTTTATCCGCTTCTTCTGACGGTATGACGCTGACCGAACTGGCGCAGGCACTGGGTGCACCCAAGAGCAGCCTGTTCCCGATCGTTCACACCTTGGAGGAACGACAGTATTTACAGCAGCATTTCGGAACCACCCGCTACACAATCGGCCCGAGCTCGATGGTTCTCGGAACGGCCTACGCCGCAAACAGCGGTATGGCCGCATTTATTGATGTCATCAAAAAGGTCGTTGCAACCTGCCAGGAGACCTGCCAGTTCGGCGTTCTCGATCAGGGCAACGTTCTGTACATCGCCAAGGAGGACTCTCCCGAGGCGATCCGCATGATTTCCAAGGTCGGCAACCGCCTGCCCGCAAACGCGACCGCGATCGGCAAGGCGCTGCTGAGCGGACTGAGCAACAGCGAAGTGCGTGCCCTGTACCCGGACGGTCTGCCCCGTCTGACCGACCACACCATCACCAATATGGACGTTCTGCTGGACGAGCTGGATGCCATCCGCCGCGGCGATATCGCTACCGAGCGCGAGGAATCCACCCCGCAGCTGGCCTGCTGGGCACTCCCGCTGTGCCGCGGCGGCAAGGTTTTTGCTGCACTCAGCGTATCCGTCCCGCTCTTCCGCTGCGAGCCCAAGAAGATTTCGCTCATCTACCACAGCCTGCAAGAGGCAAAGACCAAGATGGAGCAGCTGGCGGAAATGCAAAACTTCGGCATTTAACACCTTATATATAATAGGTATCTGCCAATTTTCGTGTCGTGCGTCAGCCTGCTTTCCTGTCACACACGCTTTCCCTGCATCCTAAATCCCCTGTATCCTTTTGATACAGGGTATTTTTTTGCGCAGAACGATAAACACCCCGCTTGAGAGAGTCAACAAGCGGGGTGTCCATCATATGTAGTAGAAATAGGATGTGGGCAATATTTATTTGAGCGATACGGTCTGCATCTGCTGGGGCGTGAGCTTTTCGAGCACTCCGGATGCCGCCTGAATCGCAGGGCCGGTCAGCACAGCCGACAGCACCGTACCGATGCCAACCACGCCGCCGAGCGCCAGACCGATGGCCAGCTGTACCACGTCATAGATGATGCGGACAGCGCGGTAGGGCAGTTTTTTCTGTCGGGTGAACAGCCAGACCGAAAGGATATCATTGGGCGCCATGCCCATGCTGGCAAGGTTGACCATGGCAACGCCGGTACCGACGATGATCGGCGCAAGCATGACGCACAGCACACGCATGAGCAAACCGGCATGCGCCAGCTGCGGCTGCAAGAAAATTTCGCACAGGTTCATCACCATGCCGATCAGAACCGTACCGCCAAAGGTACCGATTCCGATGAGCGGGCGGCTGACAAAAATCAGCAGCGCCAGGAATATAAACTGAATCAGGCTGCTCGTCGTACCGATCGCCAGCCCCAGCACGCCCGACACGCCCTGTACCATCAGGTTAAACGCGTCTGCGCCCAGTCCGCTGTACACATACAGCGCACTGCCGAAGGCTGCAACCATGAACCCTGCGCACATGAGCAAGGTTCTGTATAGATTGAGCTTTGTAAATTTCATCTGTCCTCACTCCTTTTTGCAGTGTCTATCTTACAAAAGCTGTGTTACAATGAACATACACTTTCTTGTGCGGAACGAAAAAATGCCATGTTTCCACATGGATTTTCTTGCGGTTCCGTCGACCTGCTTTTTACCATGCAAAAAGGAGCTCTCACAACATGAAATCGACCCATTCCTCCAATCATCAGGTTATCTTTTTCCCACAGGAGGTACAGACCTTATTCCCCGGTCAGCCCAGTCTTTACCGCATCAGCTACCAGGATTGGACCAACGGATACCAGCAAATCATGCACTGTCACGCCGATATCACCGAGATTTTGCTGCTGCTCGCAGGCTCCGGGCATTACTCGATCGGCGCTCAGCGCTACCCCATTCGTGCCGGTGACGTGATTCTGTGCAACGGCGGTGTGGTACACGACGAGTTCCCCAAAACCCACGAAACCTACCAGACCATCTGCCTGGGCATCAAGGGTTTACAGCTGCCCGATCTGCCGCCCAACCACATCATCGCGCACAATAAAACCCCGATTTTCCACCGTCCGGCACAGTTTGACGACCTCTCCGCCCTCTTGCAGATCATCCTGCGGCAGGCCGACCAGCAGGCGCCTTTGTACCTGCACATCTGCCAGCAGCTCATGCTGTCGGTGCTCAAACTGACCGAGCAGATGATTCGCGAATACGGCACCGAGAACATCAGCCAGCAAAATGAACTGTGCGCACAGGTCGAAGCCTACATCTATACGCACTATCAGCAGGATCTGACCATCGAGCAGCTGGGAAAACTCTTTTTTGTCAGTCCCTACCACCTCGCGCACGTCTTCAAGCAGCACACCGGTTACACGCTCAAGCAGTATATTCTGCGCCGCAGAATCGGAGAAGCGCAGGATCGTCTGTCTTGCTCCTCGGACAGTATTACCCAGATTGCCCGCGAAGTCGGCTTTGAAGATTCGGCTTACTTCTCCCGTATTTTCACCAAATACGTCGGCATGTCGCCCAAATTTTACCGCGAATACCGCACCGGCTCGGACGAGTGAGCAAGAATCTCTAACCGGAAACGGTCGCTTTCCGCGGCACACGCCTGAGAGCGCAAGATTGTCCAACCTTATCCGCGCCTTTCGTCCCGCACTGTGCAACGTGCAAAAAAGCATTGCATTCGCGGGCACCTTATACTATAATAGGCTCGTAGCATAAACGCACAAAAGTGCGATCAATTTGAGCAGGAGTGTTGTGACTTATGTCCAGATTTACATTACCCAGAGACCTTTATCACGGAGAAAATGCGCTGGAAGCGCTCAAAACCCTGACCGGTAAGCGCGCTGTCGTTGTTGTTGGCGGCGGTTCCATGAAGCGCTTCGGCTTCCTCGACAAGGTAGAAGCTTACCTCAAGGAAGCAGGCATGGAAGTCAAGCTGTTCGAAGGCGTTGAGCCCGATCCCTCGGTTGAGACCGTTATGAAGGGTGCAGCTGTCATGCGCGAGTTCCAGCCCGACTGGATCGTTTCCATCGGCGGCGGTTCTCCGATCGATGCTGCAAAGGCAATGTGGGCATTCTATGAATACCCCGATGTGACCTTCGAGGATCTGTGCATCCCCTTCAACTTCCCCACCCTGCGCACCAAGGCAAAGTTCTGCGCAATTCCGTCCACCTCGGGCACCGCAACCGAAGTCACCGCATTCTCGGTTATCACCGACTACGAGAAGGGCATCAAGTATCCGCTCGCTGACTTCAACATCACCCCCGATGTTGCAATCGTCGATCCCTCGCTGGCTGAGACCATGCCCAAGAAGCTGACCGCACACACCGGTATGGATGCAATGACCCACGCAATCGAGGCTTATGTATCCACCCTGCACTGCGATTACACCGACCCGCTGGCGCTGCACGCCATCGAGATGATCAGCGCTGACCTGATCCCGTCCTACAACGGCGATATGGCAGCGCGCGCTCGCATGCACAATGCACAGTGCCTGGCTGGTATGGCATTCTCCAACGCGCTGCTCGGCATCGTGCACTCTATGGCACACAAGACCGGCGCAGCTTACACCGGCGGCCACATCGTTCACGGCTGTGCAAACGCAATGTACCTGCCCAAGGTCATCCGCTTCAACGCCAAGGAGCCCGCTGCAGCTGAGCGTTATGCAAAGATCGCGAAGTTCCTGGGTCTGGCCGGCACCACCACCGACGAGCTGGTTGACGCACTGATCGCGCACATCCAGGAGATGAACCGCGCACTGGATATCCCGACCTGCATCAAGGACTACGAGGGCGGCATCATCGACGAGCAGGAATTCCTCGACAAGCTGCCGTCGGTTGCTGAGCTGGCTGTCGGCGACGCCTGCACCGGTTCCAACCCGCGTTCGATCGACCCCGAGCAGATGGCAAAGCTGCTCAAGTGCTGCTTCTACGACACCGAGGTCGATTTCTAAGATTTCTTTTGATCGGCAAAAAAGTCCCGTATCACAGATACGGGACTTTTCTTCTGTCCGTCCGGGGCTTGCGTTTATGCGCAAATATGCTACACTGTATTCATCAAGATTTGTTTTAGAAAGGCATCTGCATGGGAGTTTTGAAATACGCGATCCTTGGATTGCTCAACCGCCAAAAAATGACCGGATATGATATCAGCCGCGCGTGCGACACCAGTCTCTTCGAGTTCTGGAACGCCAAGCACAGCCAGATCTACCCCGAACTCAAAAGTCTGACCGAAGCCGGTCTGGTCGAGTACGAAATCGAGATTGCGGGCAATGTGCTGCAAAAAAAGCTCTATTCCATCACCCCGGCCGGTCGGGAGGCGTTCCACACCTGGGAACTGACCCGCCACAAGCCGCGTGGTGTGCCCAAGGATGAATTCCGCTTGCAGCTGTTTTTCTCGGACAGTATCCCGTCCGAGCAGCGGCTTGCGCTGCTGGGCGCCGAACTTGAGGCGCACACCGAGCGGCTGGCCCAGCTGCACGACGATCTGAACAAGTTCGACGGCATTCCGCCTGCCGACGACTGCGCATTCTGCGATTATATGGTGCTGCTCGGCGCGATCAAGCGCGAGGAGGCCAGCTGCGACTGGCTGGAAACCTGCATTGACCTGTGCCGCGCCCGCACGTGACCTTTTTCCCCTGACCGTATCTCGGTCGGGGGATTTTTTTGCGTTCACGGGTGATGCCTTAAACATGTAATAATTGACATGTTATTTTTGGGATGCTATCATAGAAATGGTAAAATAGGAGGTATCTGCATGAAGGAAACACAACATAAGTTGAAACGCTATCTCGTCTTTCTGCTCGGACTGTTCGTAAACTCGCTGGGCGTGGCGCTCATCACCAAGGCCGACCTTGGTACGTCGCCGATCTCGTCCATCCCTTACGTACTCAGTCTGAGCTTTCCCTTCTCTCTGGGTCAGTTCACCATCTTTTTCAGCATCCTGCTCATCGTGCTCCAGCTCGTCATCCTCGGGCGCAATTTTAAGGCCGAACACCTGCTGCAGATTCCGATCTCGCTGGTTTTCGGCTATTTTATCGATCTGTGCATGCTGCTCCTGTTCTTCGTCCAGCCCGCAGCCTATGTGCTCAAGATTCTCTATCTGCTCGTCGGCTGTATCGTGCTGGGCATCGGCGTGTACATGGAGGTACTGGCCAACGTCATCATGCTGCCCGGTGAATCCTTCGTCCGCGCGGTGGTTTTCCGCTGGAAAACCGAATTTGGCGTGACCAAGGTCGCATTCGATGTGTCCATGGCGGTCATCGCGGGCGTTCTGGGAATCGTCCTGACCGGTCACCTCAACGGCGTGCGTGAAGGTACGGTCATCGCCGCCCTGCTCGTCGGCTTCATCGCCCGTCTGATCGGCAAAAAGCTGTCCTTCCTGCCCGAAATGCTGTTCGATGCGGCACCGGCTGAAACCAAGCAGGCACCCCAGCCCACTGCAGAGGAACCGATCTGCATCGCGGTTGGCCGTCAGTTCGGCAGCGGCGGTCACGACATCGCCAAAAAGCTGGCCGACCGTCTGGGCTTTGCCTTCTATGATGAGGAACTCATCCAGATGGCTGCCGGTACGACCGGTTATCAGCCCGAATTCATCGCAAAAACCGAGGAAAAGATGTCTCACAGCCTGCTCTACGATCTGGTAAGTGAGATGTACAGCTATTCCGACCAGTACCAGCCGCCCAAGGACAACATCTTTGAGGCCGAAGTCAAGAGCATCCGCGAGGCCGCGCAGAAAAACAGCGTCATCGTTGGCCGCTGTGCCGACTGGGTGCTGCGGAACAATCCGCGCTGCGTCCGCGTCTTTCTGCACGCACCGCTCGACTACCGCATCCGCACGGTCATGCAGCGCGAACATCTGACCGACGAAAAGGCAGCCAGACACCACATCCAGCAGACCGACAAGCAGCGCGCCGACAACTATCGCTACTACACCCGCACCATCTGGGGTGCGTCGGCAAACTATCACCTGTGCATCGACACCTCGCTGGGTGAGGATTACGTCGAAAACCTGATTCTCGGTCTGGTTGACCGCATCAAGGCCGATCCTGCAAAAAAGTAAATGAAAAAAAGCGTCCCAAACGGGACGCTTTTCTTATTTTATGCTGCCTGTGCAGGTGCTTCGACTGTGATTGCCTCGTACAGCAGGCTGAATGCCTCTGCGCGGGTGATCTGATCGTTGGGCTGGAGGGTGTCGTCGGTGTAGCCGCTCAGGCTGCCCTGAGCCGCCATGCCTGCCAGCGCGCTGACTGCCCAATCGGGAATGTCTGCTGCGTCAGTGAAACCGTCCAGTATCGAATGATCGTCGGACGATACCTTGCAGGCACGTGCGATCATGGTGATGATCTCGGCACGGGTCGCGTAGTCGCTGCCGCACAGATAACCGAACTCATCGCCCTGCAGGATGCCTGCATCCTTGGCCGCTGCCAGTGCGCCATACGCCCACTCAGACGAACGGTCGGCAGCATCCAGCTTGGTGTCTGCCTTGGGCTTGATGCCCAGCATAGTGTTCATGACCCAGATCATTTCCTCGCGGGTGATCTTGTCATCCGGACGGATACGACCGTCGGCATCGCCTTCGAGCACGCCCTCGGCCATCATCGCGCGGATGGTCTCGGCTGCCCAGTGGCTGTCGTCCACATCCCAGCCCGCTTCCTTGGGCTGCTCGGGCTTGGTCTCGGTGGTGGTCTCAGCCGTAGCTGCCGAACTGGTCTGAGTGGTCTCGGAAGAAGCTGCGGTCTGCTCGACCGGCTTGCCCTCGTCCACTTCGCCTGCGTAGTCGTCAAAATCCTCGCTCAATGCGCGGTATGCATCCGAGGACTGGTGACCTGCGCCGTCTGCAAAGGTACCCTTTGCCCAGTCTGCGTAGGTGTTCCATGCTGCGGTGCTCTCGCCTGCCTTGAGGGTGTAGGTGTACAGAACCGGAATGTCGGTCTGCTCGGTACCCAGATTGGAGGTGAACTTGGTGACGATGCGCACATACTTGCCCTCGCCTGCGCCGGTCAGATCGATGGTGTTCTCGCCGGTCTTGAGGTTGAATGCCTTGGAGCCCGAAACGGTCTTGCCGTCCTTGGAGAACTCAACAGTCGCCTGGATCGCCGACTTGCCCGGGATCTCTGCCTTGTACGCCAGGGATGCCGGTGCGCCGGAGATCTCTGCCCACTCGGTCGTGTGCGTACCGGTCTGGACAATGTTCTTGGGGTCAAAGTTCAGCCACAGCACCAGATCGTCGCTCTTCGGGCCTGCTGCGCTCGGTGCATCGGCTACCGCTGCAACCTCTGCCTCGGTCAGCTTGCTCTGGTACATGCGTGCCTGCGATACCTCACCGGCCAGCATGGTGCGGTCAACACCGCGGCCGCGGTTGGTCAGCAGGGCACCGGTGTACGAGAAGCCGATATAGGTGGATGCGCCCGGCCAGTTCTTGATCTCGGAATCGAATGCCGGTGCATCGATGTGGCCGCTGTTGTACTTGTTCTGGTAGGAATCGCCGCCGGTCGTGCGGTCGAAACCGCCGACGTACTGCACCCACTCGCCCTTCTTGATGCCAGCGTTCGGGTCTGCGTCGTCATCGTTCCAGAAGAATTCGCCGTTGTCGTTGTTAAAGCCGATGCCGACCGTGACCTTACCGGTTGCACGGACTGCCATGCGGTACAGGTAGTTGGTGCCCCAGCCGATAGACACGCCCTTGGTCATGAGCGGGTTGTGATCGCGGCCGTTGGGAGTCAGGGTATTGATACCGGTGCCCTCGCTGACCGGCAGCTTGGCCCATACCATACCGGTGATGCCGTTGTCGATGGTGAAATTCTGATTGTCGGGAATCTCGACGTAATCCTTATCGCCGTCCAGAATAATGGTGCCGTTGCCCTTGTCATCGGTGCCAATGGTCGGTGCACCGTGCAGGTAACCGTTATTGCCCTTGCCCGACTGGTCAACGACCATGGGCATGCCCTGAATGGAGCCCTCGATGTAAACGGTCTCGGGTGCGGAATCGCCAATGCGTACCGAGAACTCGCCAGCCTGCTCGAACTGATAGGTGAACTCGCAGGTCTTGACCTCGCCGGCCTTGAGCGTATACTGCTTGCTCAGGGTGGCCTCGTCGCCAACGTACAGGGTCGCCGTTGCGGTGCCGTCCTCATTGCCGATGTTGGTGATATCGGCCTTGATGTTGAGGATATCGCTGCCAATGTCGCTGACCTCACCACCCCCCAGCTTGGTGCGGACGTTGGTATAGGAGAAGGTTGCCGGACGGAACTGGACTTCGATGTCCTTGGACACGTCTGCGACCTTGACCGTGTGCTTGCCGATCTCGGTCAGGGTGACCGTACCGCTCAGCTCGATGGACTCACCGGGCTCGAGGGTCTTGACGCCGTTGGACGATACGCGCACCGGCTCGCCCGAAGTGGACAGGCCGCTGTCGCTCTCGAGATCGCCGTAGATGTACTTGATCGTACCGTTGTCATCGACCGGAATGACAGCCGCTGCCATGCCCTTGCCGGTGTTGGTGATGGTCGCGGAAATCTCAATCTCGCTGTTGCACGGAACCGGGCCGGACTGAATGGAAATGTTGCTGTATGCAAGCTGCTGCTTGTCCACAGCGGTAACGGTCGTGCCGACGACGCCGCCGTTTGCCATGTTCTGGGTGGTCAGAACGCCGTCCTTGATGGTGTGGGTCATGTAGCTGCCCTTGGCGCTGACCGCACGGGAATCCTGATGGGTCAGGTAAATGGTGCCTGCACCGACGGTCGGCTGATCGGATACCGCACGGGCGTAGCTATGGGTATGACCGGCCAGCATCATATCGACGTGACCTGCCTCAGCCACCGATGCAATGTGCATCTTGGTGTAGGGGTCGGAGATCGGATGGTGCATGACCAGAATACGGAAGGCCTTATCCTGGTTCTTGGACAGGTCGTCCTTCAGCCACTGGACAGACTTTTCGATCTTGTCCGCAGTCGCAGCGTCCATCTTGCCGCCCGAAGTCTCGGCGTTCATCTGGAACAGCGCCCACGGGTTGCTGTCCATCAGGTCAAAGTGTACGTTGCCGTAGTCAAAGGAAATGTTGCCCGCGACCGCAGAGCCGTACTCCTCGGTCTGGGTGTCGATGACGTACATGTCGAAGTAGTCGCTGAAATCGTGGTTGCCGCAGGCGTAGACCACCGGGTAATTGTGGATAAATTCGCCGCTGTTGAACCAGAATGCGTACTGCTCCTTCTGGGTACCGGTGCCCTCGACCATATCACCGCCGTGGATGATGAAAGCCGGGTCATAGTCGGCAACCGCAGCGTCAAACGTCGCCTTGGTGTCGAACTTATGGGTGTCGGTGATCGAGATATAGCGAATCTCGGTCGGGTTCTCCTCCAGCGTGCGGAAGGTTCCGCGACTGGTTTCGCCGTTTGCCAGCGCTACCTCGTAGTAATAGCGCGTGCCCGGGGTCAGTTCGGAGAACTTATACCGGTAGATATTGGTCTGTACACCGCCGTAGGCCGGTGCTTCCGGGTCACGCTCGACCGTGACCGCATCGCCCAGCGCGTTGGCATCGGTGCCGAACCGGATGGTCGTCGGCTCGCTGCCGCTGGTCTCCCAGACTGCGACCATGCTGGTCGTCTTGGGCGCCAGCAGGTACGGCCCGATCACAAAACCGGAAGCCGTGTCCGCTGCGAACGCCGCGGGAATCATGGCCAGTACCATAACCACGGTCAGCAGCAGGCTGAGCAGGCGTTTGAGATGCTGATTTCTTGCTCTCATGCGTTTTTTCATCCCTTCTCTGAATAACTATGAGCCCATGCGGCTCATGATTGGTATAGTATAACAGAGGGGTCTGCCTATCGCAACCTATTTTTTGTTCAAATTTCTCTATTTTTATTTATTTTGCAATAAAACTGTGCACTTTTTTGTACCAAAAGTTGATTTTTATTTGTTTCATCTCCAGAGTTACATCCTGTATTTCTTGCAATTTTCACACTTTGGTCTATACCTCTAGCAAAATAGACAAAAATTTACCCCCGCGGTTTTTGTACCGCGAGGGCAGCATTTTACAGGGAAAATCGCTCGATTGTGCGCCGCAGCGCCTCATTAAAGTACGGGAAATCGTGTACGCCGTCCCAATTCTCGAACGCCGCGTCGATTCCCAGCTCGGCAAGCGACTGCAAAAAGCGCTCGTGATCGGGATAGAATCCGTCCTGCCGTCCGCAGGTCAGATAGAGCGTCGGCAGCGGGCTGTCCGATGCCTTGGCACGCTCGGCCAGTGCCAGCAGGTCGTTTTCCGGCGTCCATGTCAGGTCATCCCCAAAGATGGCGGCAAAATCACGCGGCATCTGCACGCCCCAGCCGTCCATACCGTGCTCGCGTGCGTCATCCAAGCCTTCGCGCAGCAGCAGACAGCACGAGGAAAACGCACCGCACAGTCCGTACTGTTCGGGACGGGACAGCGCACATTTGAGTGCACCATAACCGCCCATTGATCCGCCCAGAATTACCGTGTGATCGCGGTCAGCCGATACCCGAAAGACATTGCGCACGATGACCGGCAGCTCGTCCGCGATATAGGTAAAATACCGCTGGCCGTACTGCATATCAGCGTAAAAACTGCGCCCGACTTCGGGCAAAACGTAGATCGATCGTCCGTGCTCGGCGTAAAACGGAAGCATGGTGTAGTCAAGCCAGGTTTTATTGTTGCCGCACAGCCCGTGCAGCAGATATACCACCTGATAGGGTTCGTCTTTCAGGTCGTTCGGCGTGATAATCGTAATGTCGGTGTCCATTTCCAGGACATTTGAATATACCGTACCGCTGAGTCTCATAAAATTCTCTCCTTTTTTGGCTGGAATAGCTCGTTTTTATGATCGTTTGGCCTCTTAAGCCATCCCAGCTGATACAATGCACAACCGCATGGTCTCATCTCCTATTCTATCTTTGGGTCACACCTGAGCATGCTCACTTGACCGGTCGATATCCGGCATCGGCAATCAGCGCATGGTCGAACATTTCGTTCATTGCGCATTCGTAATCGCGCAGGCGCTTGGCCTTGCGAATCTTTTTGAGCACTTTTTCACTGTCTTCAAACAGACAATGCAGGTAAAACCACAGTTCTTTCATCTTAAACAGCACCGGTGTCTCGCCCGACAGCGTCTCACGGTACGCGGTGTACAGTTCGTCGTGGAAACCGCGCAGACGTGTCTTGTCCAGTGTACCCTTGCCGCGAATCTGGTTGCCAAGATCGGGGTTTGCAATCCAGCCGCGTCCCAGCATGACGCGCTCGACGGTCGGGAAGGTCTGGCAAAATCGCTCGTAATCGGAGACGGTGAACAGGTCGCCGTTATAACAGACCGGATGGCGGCAGGCTGAGAGCGCCGCAGAAAAGGCTTCTAAGTCCGGGGTGCCGGTGTAAAAATCCTTCTGCACCCGGGCGTGAATGATGACCTCGGACAGCGGATAGCGGTTGTAAATATCTAAAATTCGGGGAAATTCGTCGGATGACTGCAATCCCAGACGGGTTTTGACCGAAATCTTGCCCGAAAATCCGTTGCAGACCGCGTCCAGAAAGCGGTCGAGTTCCTCGAGATCGGTCAGCATGCCCGCGCCCTTGCGCTTGACGATTACCGTGCCTGACGGACAGCCGAAATTCAAATTGACTTCGTCATAGCCCTGATTTTTGAGCACATCGAGCGCCCACAGACAGTGCTCGGCATTGTTGGTTAATAGCTGGGGGATGATGGTCAAACCCGTGTTATTTTCGGGGAGAACGTCGTTTTTCTCGCGGGATGTGAATTTATAGGTCTGATTCGGGGTCAAAAATGGGGTGAAATAGCGATCGGCCGCACCGAACCAACGCGCATGCGCATTGCGGAAGCGATAGCCGGTAATGCCCTCGAGTGGGGCAAAGGAAAGATGCATAAAAGGACTCCTTTTGGGGTTAGAATGGTCGGACTTCCCGCGGAGCGAAATAAAGCTTTCGCTCAAGCCTTTCTCGAAAGGCTTGCGGGTTCGTAGGGCAGCGCCCTGCGCCGCGTCCCGCAGGACGCGGAATCCCCTTTTGAAACCCGGTGTCCGACCCGGGTTTCAACAAAAACGTACT
This sequence comes from Butyricicoccus pullicaecorum DSM 23266, assembly GCF_900167005.1. Classification (GTDB taxonomy): domain Bacteria; phylum Bacillota; class Clostridia; order Oscillospirales; family Butyricicoccaceae; genus Butyricicoccus; species Butyricicoccus pullicaecorum. The sequence goes on along the minus strand of NZ_FUXW01000015.1, from coordinate 4,410 downwards.
TTTTGAAATCGCCGTCCGAGGACGGCGATTTTTATTTGGCTTATTTTGGTTGATTTTCCCTTGCGGGGGACGGGAAAATCAAAAAGAGATTCCGCACTCTGCGGAGCGCGTCTCAGGGCTCTGCCCTGAGAACCCGCAGCCTTTGAAAAGGCTGGCGAAACTTTCTGTAAGGGGTGCGGCGGTTAATGATTCTCTTTCGCCTTCTGAATCTCGTCCAAAATCTTACTCCGGGTATCATCAAACAGCAATGCCTGATTGTGTCTGAAATACGCCTCGCAGCCGCAATTCTGAATATACCACGCAGTATAGGGATTGGCGGTCAACTCAGTCGCAAACAGCACCATTTCCTGACTCTCGCCGGTCGCCTGCTCCAAAAATGCAAATGCGTTATCCAAGCTCTGGCCTGCTGTCGTGACGCTCTCGGCTCTTTTTGCGGTCTGTGCGCCGAACTGGGTACGCAGTACATCAAATGCCTTGTCATTATCGCTCTCGTTTTCGCGCTCGACCGCGTGCAGGTACTGTTCCAGCTGGGCAATTTCCAGCTGCAAGCGGCGCTTGCGCTCGGTATCCAGTGTACCCGACGTGCGGCCGCTCTCGAGTTCCTTCGAGCGGTCTTCGATGATAGCTGCGAGCGCCTTTGCGACCGGTGCAGTGGTCAGTGCGCCCTTGACCCGGGTCAGATCGGCGTACAGGACATCGGTCAATGCGTCCATGCGCTGCGCCGTTTGAGCATGCTCAGACAAACGAGACAAAATGAGGCCGATGACGCTGAGTTTTTCGTCAAACGGTGCGGCGGCGAACTCAGATGCGCGTACCGCTTCCCACTGTCCGGCGATGATCTCATCGATGCGATAGACGCGCTGGTATTTGCGGTACAGCTCGAGATAGTTTGCGAAATCCTTGGCGATGCGCGGCAGCTGGATATACTGACCAACGACCTCGCGGTCGACCGGCAGGTCGAGGGCTTCGTAGGTGATGAGCAGCGCGGACAGGTCTTCCCAGCCGCGTGCGGTGGCGAACTGCAAGCCGTCGGCTGCCGCCTCGATCTTATAAAAGTTGTCCGGTCGGATGTCCAGATAGGAAATCACCGCGCTATGCAGGCCGCGCTGGTATGCGTATTCCTTCCAGACCTGATAGTCCTCCTGCACGTCGATACGCTTGACGCGGTCGAGCGTGACCACGTCGAACTCACGCACCGATTTATTGTACTCGGGCGGGTTGCCCGCCGCGACAATCACCCAGCCCTCGGGCAATTTCTGGTTGCCGAAGGTCTTACACTGCAAAAATTGCAGCATCATCGGGGTCAGTGTCTCAGAAATGCAGTTGATCTCATCCAAAAACAGGATGCCCTCGCGCACGCCCGTGCGCTCCATGAGGTCGTATACCGAGGCCAGAATCTCGCTCATGGTGTAGGACGTGACCGCGTATTCCTGTCCGTCGTAGGTGTGATGGTCGATATAGGGCAGGCCGAGTGCGCTCTGGCGAGTGTGGTGGGTGATCGTGTAGGCGATCAGACCCACGCCGGTTTCGGCTGCGATCTGCTCCATGATCTGGGTCTTACCGATGCCCGGAGGGCCCATCAGCAGGATGGGACGCTGGCGCACGGGCGGGATCTGGTACTCGCCGAACGCATCGCGGGCAAGGTAGGCTTTGATGGTATTGGTGATCTCCTGTTTGGCTCGTTTGATGTTCATTGGTTCCCTCCGGTTTCCAGTGTGTCGGGGTCGAGTACCACGCGGATGCCCCAGGGCGGGACGCGCTCGGGGTACCCCTGACCGGCCAGCATGACAAAGGCTGCGTCATACGGCGGTCTTTTGCTCGGGTAAATTCCCAGACCGTCGGTAAAGTACAGAATGCCGCGCAGACGGTGGAATGCACCCGCCTTTTGCAGCTCGGTCACGCGGTCAAAGACCGGCCGGAAGTCGGTCGCGCTCTGACCGATCAGCGTAAAATGCTCCATATAGTCGGCAAGCTCACGTGCGCTGCGGATGTGCTGCTCGGCGCGGATCTGGTCGTCACACTGGATGATATACAGGTTGATTTGACGGAAAAAGCTCTCGGTATCCTTCAAAATACCGTAGGTGTAGGACAAAAACTGTCGGACAAGGTCGCCCGAAGTCGACATCGAGGTGTCAATCGCGACGACAAAGTCGGAAATGCGCTTGACTTCCCGCGTTTCCAGCGGCTCGATGAGCGGCATGTTGCCATAGCGCCGCAGGCCGTAGGCGTAGTAGCCATAGTCGAAGCTGTCCGCATCCACGCCCATTTCCTCGCCGATCACGGCGAAGCGGTGCAGGAAAGCGCGGTAATTGTCGGTCGGCTGGGTCTCGACACGTAATTGCTCGGTGATGGCCTGGCCGCCAGTTGCCGACTCGCTCATGACCGTCTGCATACCGGTCTGTACGCGCTCGGCGACACGCGGCCACGGGTCGTCCTGCTCCTGCTCGTTTTCAGCCTTCTCCCACAGGCTGTGGTCGTCCTGCGCAAACTCCCGTGCGTAGGTCGCACGGTCGTACTCGGACAGCGGTTCCCGCCGGAACTGGCGATAGATCGCGCCCGCGGTCAGCACCGGCATGTGCGATTTGAGCGTGCGGTAGAGATGGCTGCGGCGCACGCCGGGCGCGGACGGCGACAGACAGGGATAGTTCAGCTCGTCGAGAATGCTCTCGACTGCGATGTCACAGCACAAATCCCACAGCTCGCCGTCCCGACCCTTACGGCCAGCCGGATGACGGAGCAGACAGTGCAGAATGACGTGCAGAAAGGCACGGCAGGTCAGACTGCGCGCCCGCTCGTAGCGTGAGGCCAGCCACGCACCGTTATAATAGAGCACCTTGGTGTCGGTCGCGAGCGTCGGCGTGTCGAATCCCTCTGCAAAGGGCAGCGCACACAGTGCCGCGTCCAAAAACGGTAGATTGAGGTATAATTCATTGCGGGCAGCGGTCAAAATTTCGCGCCCGATGGTCTGCCAGTCGGCACCCATCCGCTCCCCCTCCTTTACAGGTCATAGGTCTTTTGCATGAGCGGCGCAGCGCGTCCGGCCGAACGGTCAAGCGCGGCCAGCAGCAGCGCGAGCGCTTCGGTCTGTCCCATCTGCCGCGCAAGATCACAGGCGGCAGACAGCCCGGAACGGTCGAGCACGCCGAACGACAGCAACGCCGACAGACCGGGCACATCCCGACTGTCTAAGAGCGTGCGCACGGCATCGGTCGGATGCTCGCGCAGACAGGCCAAATAAACCTCGCGTGCCTGCGCGGACAGTCCCACCGGCCACCGCAGACGCAAAAGCGCAACCCGGCAGGCCGTGTCATAGTCTTGAATGCGCAAAAGGCGCTCGAATGCGCCGTCGTACTGCAAAAACGATAGCACGCCGTTCTGAATACACTGGCGATAAGCATAGCCTGCACCCTCAATGCGTCGCTGGAAGATGTGCGCCGGGCCGAGGTCTTCCAGTTCCTCGTTGAATGGCGGGAAGATCAGACGCGCCTCGGCGTATTTCTGGTGCAGATCGACTGCAATCTCACCGCTGGTCTGGCCTAAAAGGTCGGACAGGCAGTTTTTTTCACCCTCCTCGGCGTATAAATCGATGGTCTGAAAGGCGGTGCAGTTCATCAGGGCACCGTGTCCGACCGCACGCACACCGGAATGTACGGTCAGCGCGCGCAGACTGTAACAGTTGTAAAAGGCATAACTGCCGATGGTGTGCACAGAAGACGGAATCACCACCCGCTCGATGGCGCGGGCATTGTGTGTTAATGTGGACGAAATCCGTTCCCCGGTGGTCAGACGCACCTCAAATACGTCGTATTTGGATACGTCGGGTTCACGCTCGGCGCACAGATAATCACCGAGTGCGATGACCGGCAGATCATGTATGGTTTCGGGCAGGATAATGACCGGGTCAGACGTGCGGCAACGCAGAATACAGACACCGACATCCTGTTTGGTACAGAGTAATATGGCCTCATTTTCGCAAATGATCTGGTTCATAGACCCTCCTTTGTTACGTTCCACTCTATCTTAACGCAAAGCGGGGATTGCGTCAATCGGAAGGCAAACGGGTTCTCGCCCGCAGGCGACAATAAAGTTTAGATCAAACCTTTTCAAAGGTTTGCGGGTTCTCAGGGCAGAGCCCTGAGTCGCCCGTCGCAACGGGCGAAACTCCCCTTTTGATTTTCGCTCTCGCGAAAATCAACTAAAATAAAAAAGAAAAGCGCGTCCCGTAGGACGCGCAATTCTCTGGAAAGACCAACCACCCGGTTGGTCTTTCCCTTTTGTTTGTTTTGATTGATTCCCGGGTCGTACACCGGGAATCAAAGGGGGATTCCGCTCGCTGCGGCGAGCGGCCAGCCTGCGCGGCTGGATCGCGCCGGGTCGCAGACCCGGACCCGCTTGTCGCCTGCGGGCGGG
>NZ_FUXW01000034.1 GCF_900167005.1 Butyricicoccus pullicaecorum DSM 23266 | reverse complement strand
TGCGCATTCGGTGCAAAAAGATTTTCCGATACACCGGTCATCAAATCATGCTCATATACATACTGAACAGCCTCAGCAAACCACGCATCTGCCGGAACGTCATCAAAATCAGCTACCTTACCTTCGGTCAGCGGTACATCTTCCTCATCGATATTTTCCGTATCGTCGTCATCACGGTCGTTTCGATCAGAGGAAGAGTTGTCGCCTGCTTCCGGATGCGATGCACCACCGCCACCGGTGTGACGAGTCACAGATACCGTGCAGGTGGCGCGTGCCATTTCGTGGTTCTGGTCACCATCATATGTTGCGGTAAATGTGTAGTCGGCCGTTTCATTGGGAAGGGTAACGGTGTAGGTATCATCTGCGTTTTTCGTTACCTCAATGTTTTCATTATTGCAGGTGACTGTGACTTCGTCAGCGTTCAGATCACCCGTAATAGTCAGGGTAACGTTACCACCACCGGACAAAGACAGTTTTTTTGCTCCGTTTGCCCAGATCTCCAGTTTCGAACTTGCAGGAACAACTTCCAACGTAACCGGGACAAAGAAGGTTGCATTATCCGGAGTCGTTACATACAATGTTTCTTCATACTCACCAACCGAGAGATTCGAGTGAGGGGTAACTGTGATTGTGTTGTCCTCATTTACTACGGTGTCAAAAATATCGTTGCCTGCAACCTTGAGAGCGCCTGCGACATCCGAACCATTCACTTGAATCACCCGACTAGCCGTAGAGCCATAAACCACAGAACCAAAGTTTATATTTTCGGTTACAGTATAATTGCTGGGTAACCATTCTGCATAATAGGTATTTCCAGCGTCTGCATTTGTTACGACTTCATCCGCCAGCTCTTCATCTGCATACCAGCCAGCAAAAATATTACCGGATTTTATAGGTGTAGCCAATACGCTCTCCGAAAATTCAGTATCTTCTTTAAAACTGCCGCCATTCGTCATTGCAAGAGCAGTCGTTTCATTATTATACTTATTATTCCAAGCAGAATCAGATTCATTCATCATGTTTAGTAACGCTTCATTCGCTACATAAACGATACTACCTGACGGGATATCTTGAACAATTCGATTTCCTATATCGGTTACACTTTCTGGAATATAAAGTCCCAAAATGCCTGAGTCTTCAAATGTAAAAGATCCAATCTGTGTGAGATTAGAAGGAAGAACAACTGATGTGAGCGCATCGTCGTTTTCAAATGTTCTATCACCTAATCGTTCAAGACTTTTTGGGAAATTGATCGTCGTGAGTGCCGGGCATCCTGCAAAAGCACTGTCTCCAGAAATACTTTCAAGCGTAGATGGCAATACAATTTCTTCAATATTTTTTGAACTTGCAATCACTTGACTTGTTGAAATATCCGTGATACCTTCTTCGAAAGCAATCTTCTCAAACGAATTATCTGCAAATGCCTGAGTAGACATCTTGTACTGATTTAATACGATAAATGTTCCACTATTGCCTGAGCAGATACCTTTTAATGCCGCGCTGCCAATATTGATTAAATTATCTCCAAGAGTCCACGTGCCATTTTTAAAAGCTCCAGGAGAAAAGCTCCAGTTATTAATCATTTCGACAGAGTTCGGTATGACCAGATCCCCTTCGAATAAACGGCTTTTAAATCCATTGGCATCAATATATTTTACAGAATCACCCAAAGTCAGAGTTCCGCATGCAATAAGCTCATTTCCGACACCAAAAGAGTTGTTTCCAATAAAAACCACAGAATCGGGAATTACAAGATTTCCTACAAAATTGGTATTTCCGGAAAATGCACCACTCTCAATTACCAGAATATTATTCGAAAGGTTAAGCTCTGTCAATCCTGTGTCATTTACACCACCGCCTCTTTCAGAGAGCGTATATGAGTTGACAACTTGCGTCTCCTCTGGAAGAATGAGGGTTTCAAGGCTTGTATATCCAGAGAGGCCACCGAATTCCGCATATAACTCATCCGGTAATCCGCTTTTTCCCAAATATGCCTCAGTTAACTTTCGGGTACTGCACTGACACTCGGATTCATCCAAATAGTTTAAACTGGAAAATACTGTTTTGATATATTCATTATCTTCCGGTGATAAATATGCTTCGCCTTCAGTTACAACCTTTAACTGAGTAACAGAACTCGGGTCTGCTAGACTCAAGCGAGCAATAGCGCTTTTGATCGGAGGATTTTCTTCGTCTGCGGAATTCATGTCCGCCTCTGTAATTGAGATAACAATCTCCTCATCTTCAGACAAAGAATCCACACTAGACTCTACAACACATCCGCCTTCATGACCATCTTCCAGCGTACAGCCCTCAGTCACCGTGCACGGAACGCTTTCCGGTTCTTCCGGCTCAGACTCTGCTACTACACATTCACCCTCATGACCGTTTTCCAGCGTGCAGCCCTCGGTCACCTTGCACGGAGCACTTTCCGGTTCTTCCGGCTCAGACTCCACTACAACGCACTCACCCTCATGGCCAGCCTCCAGTGTGCAGCCTTCGGTTTCCACACACACTTCCACAGTACCTCCGGGTTCATTCACTTCATCGTCTGCTGCAAACGCCATTGTCGGCA
>NZ_FUXW01000017.1 GCF_900167005.1 Butyricicoccus pullicaecorum DSM 23266 | reverse complement strand
CAGAGGCAACCACGCCGGAACCCGAATGCACTTGCGAGATCCAGTGCACCGAGGGAACGGTTGCCGATTGCCCGGTATGCAGCGCAGATGGTGCAGACCTTGAAGCGTGCAAGGGTACAGAGCCGACTCTGCCGGCACCTGAATGTATCTGCGATACCAAGTGTGTAGAGGGCACGGTCAATACTGACTGCCCTGTTTGTAGTAGAGATAGTGCAGACCTGAGCAAGTGCACGGGCGAGGAGGTTATTCCTGAGCCTGAGTGTAGCTGCAGCACTCTTTGCATCGAAGGAAATGTCAATGCAGACTGCCCTGTTTGCAGCGCGGATGGTGCAGACCTTGAAGCGTGCAAAGGCGCAGAGCAGACTCAAGAGCCAGTGCTCTTGGGAGACCCAATGGCAGAGATCGGCTCTTATGGTAGCTTGACGCAGGCAATTGCAGAGGCTCCAGATGGTCAAGATACAACGATTCAGCTCACTGGTGATATTAGGGAGTTTACCCAAACCATTGAAATCCCTGCGAATAAAATCATCACCCTGGATCTGAATGGTTATACGATTGCATGCGTCCCTGACGCAGAAATCAGTGCGATTACAGTTGAGGGCACCTTGACGCTGATTGATACCAGTACGGATGGAAACGGAACCATTACAGGCGGTCAGGGTGGCGGCGATGATTCACGGGACAAACCCAACTTTGGCGGCAGTGTTTATGTCTCGTCCGATGCCATATTCAACATGAAAGGCGGCCATATCAGCGGGAACAACTACTCTGACCTCATAGGTGGTTGCGGCGTGTATGTGCATTGGAATGGCACCTTCAATCTGTCTGGCGGCTATATTGAGAACAACATATTAAACAAGCCTTCATCTTCCTATAATTTCGGCGGTGCAGGAGTTTTGGTCCAGGGTGGAACCTTTAACATGACCGACGGAACCATTCAGGAAAATGCAATTGAAAGAACTGGTACTTCTCTGCAGGCATCTGAATTCGGCGCTGGCGTGCTTATTAAGAGTGTAAAAATTGGTGGTACTACATACAGCGCTACATTCAATATGAGCGGCGGTGAAATTACAAATAACCGAGTCAACAATTCAACAGGTGCCGGTGCCGGTGTAGCTGTAGGTTGCATGTATAATGAAGCAGACTCCTCCACATTCACCATGACCGGAGGCCGAATTTCCAATAATACGATTGATGCATTTGGACTGAGTACAAGCGGCGGCGGTGTTTTTTGCGGCGGAAACATGAATATTTCCGATTCTGCTGTGATCAGCGAGAATACCGCAACATCCACCAATTCAGAAGGTTATGGCGGTGGTGTGTATTGTACTCCTTTTGCCGTCCTCAACATGTCAGGCGGCGAAATCACACAGAACACTGCCACACGCAAAAATAGTCCTACGAGTGGAGATGGTGGCGGTATATACATTAGCGGCGACAATAGTAGTTCAACTGGTGGGGCAGAACAATACGCTTTCTTTACCATGACTGATGGAGAAATAACAGAAAACAGCGCCGGCGGATTCGGCGGCGGCGTGTGTTTTGTGAGTCGTGCGAGAAATAATAGTTATTCTGAACCACCAAAACCATATAATTTTATCATATCTGGCGGTGACATCACTGGCAATACCGCGGGTAAAATGGCCGGCGGTATTTATTACAACGGCGACCTGTTCCAACGCACCGGCGGAAAACTTTGTAACAACACGGCTGGTAACGATGGGGACGATATTATAATTGATACAGATGCCTATCCACATTGCATAGAACTTGGGGAGGTCGGAGATGATTGGACTTTAGGCTGTGGTCATTCTGTTGACGGCTGGTATATTGATGGAGACGCAATTCATGGTACCTCCGATATTCAGAGATGGAACGCCACGGTAACAGACGGAACCAACACATCTTATTGCAGACCGAAATCCTCCACCGGATATGTGAAGGGATTCACCAGATTTGCTCAACGTGAAGCCTATGCAATCAAGGCAGCCCATGGCAATCTCGCGGTCAGCTATTTCCCTTTGAAATATGACCAGGCCGGCGAAGGCGAAACCTATCCGATGACCGCAACAAGCCAGAGCTTCAAAGAAAATACCAAAGTTCTTTTGCAATTGGACGGCGGAACATTGGCTTCGCAAACCGGCGGTTCTTATAATAGTGCGGACAACACCTGGACCATTACCATGTCTCAGGCCATTACGGTCGGGCATCCCACAAAGGATGGATACTATTTTACCGGCTGGCAGGTGGTGACAGGTTCTGGTTCTTCAGAGTATGAGCTTGTTTTGGCTCCCCGCTGGATCAGCAAAGATTCACTGGGCACCATTACTGTTCGATTCGATTTGGACGGCGGAACAACAACAGATGGAAAAGAGTTTTTTGAAATCCAAGTTACCCTACCGTATGAAAATACAAGATTGGACAACATCGAAGCCATCGACACTGCAAAGGACACACCGATAACCAAAGCGGAGTTCATTTTTGATGGTTGGCGGCAAGTAACAACCGGAGATGACGTTTATACACAACCCAGTATCAGTATTGAGACGCCTCCAGACGCTGTGGTCGTCTATCAGGCGATTTGGGAAGCAGATACGAAGTATACCATTAACTTTGACAGTCAGGGCGGCACGCCTGTCACTGACAAAATAGGGTTTTATCAGTCGGAGTTAGATGGCGACGAGAATCAAATTGCACTGTACAAAGAACTGCAAGCGTTCAACCGACCCGTACCTACTCGTCCGGGATATAAACTGGACTATTGGTATTTCGACCTGCTGGAGTATTGTGTTGACAACAACTTGATAGAGGAAGACGATAACATCGTAGTTAAAGCCCAGGCTGCACGCACTCAGGCCAAACAGAAGTATGCCGCCGGTCAAATTACGGAAGCCCAGTATTGGGTAGAAATGGAAAAAGCATATTACTACAACATTGATGCCTGGATCGACGCAAATGAACCCCTCCTTAGCGAGGGTTTACAAAACCTGGGTTTAGGCTCGGAGCTTGGATATGGTCTGGGATGTTATTTGGCGTTGCGGAATTTCTTCGAAACAATCCCATCGATTACACTCACCGCAAAATGGACGATCGTTGAGTATACTTTGAGCTATAATCTTATGGACGGAGTTGGTGCAGAAGGAGTAGACTATGCATCTAAGGAATATACTGTAGAAGATGAAGTCGAAGTATTAGCAGCGCCGACAAAGCAAGACTACGTCTTTACTGAATGGAATACAGCCGAAAATGGCTCAGGTACACAGTATCATCCGGGAGATCCGATCGTTGTCTCTGCGGATATTACGCTGTATGCACAATGGAAAAAGGAACAATATCAGCTCACTTATGTATCCAACGGCGGCACAGAATATCCGGCTGAGAACTATGATAAGAATACAGAGGTTACGCTGGATAAGATTCCGACCCGAGATGGATATACATTTCAAGGATGGTACGTGGATGAAAGTTTACAAATAGTGATTAAGGAAATCTATATGGATGATGACAAGACTGTTTACGCCAAGTGGAAGAAAAATTCAAGTGGCGGTGCCCAGCACCCCGAGTACAAGCCAGAAGATAAGCCGGAAGAAGAATCGGAAGAGGAGATCGTCGAAGAAGATGTGCCTCTGGCAGAAACCCCGTGGCTGAACACGGAAGATCACTATGCGTACATCATCGGCTATGCTGAGGATGGAACCGTTCGTCCGCAGTCCAATATCACCCGCGCAGAGGTTGCAACTATCTTCTTCCGTCTGCTGACCGACGAAGCGCGTGACCAGTTCTGGTCGACTTCCAACAACTTCTCGGATGTTACTGCGGATGCCTGGTACAATAATGCTGTGTCGACTATGGTCAATGCTGGCATCATTCAGGGCTACGAGGACGGTACCTTCCGTCCGAACAATAACATCACTCGTGCGGAGTTTGCAGCAATCGCATCGCGCTTCATGTCGTCGGGATACGATGTGGAGAAGGATCTGTTCTCGGATATCGCCAGCCACTGGGCTCGCGAGAGCATCAACGATGCAGCCATGACGCAGTGGATTCACGGATATCCGGACGGCACCTTCCTGCCGAATAAGGCAATCACTCGCGCTGAAGCTGTGACCTTGGTCAACAACGTACTCCAGCGCAAGCCAGACGCAGATCACATGCTGGACAGCATGATTAAGTGGCCGGACAACATGGACACTTCTGCTTGGTACTATGAGGCCATTCAGGAGGCGACCAACTCGCACGACTACGACCTGTTCGAGGGGGCTGAGTACGAGACTTGGACAGCACTTCAGGAGAACCGTGACTGGGCCGCGCTGGAAAAGGATTGGCTTAACGCGCACCGTACCGGTGGCGAAGTCATGTAAAACTAAATGGGGGAACGGAAGCATTATATCATGCTTTGGCGTTCTTAACTTGGAGAGAGGTTGACCTTCGGGTCAGCCTTTTCCTATAACAGCCAAGCATCTCCTAATAACTGGAAAAAGAAAAGAATAGAATAAGTCAAATACTTTTTCCGATGGAGATGATTGTATGAATGATGCACCAAGAGCACCCAGCCGATATCTTACGGACAAGCAGAAGCAGTGGCGGAAAATGCACCCAAAGGAGAAAACCTTGCTGTCCGAATTTCCCGAGTTGGCTGCGCAGTGGAACTATGAGAAAAACGAAGGATTAACCCCAGAAGATGTGGCCCCACACTCCGGTAAAAAGGTTTGGTGGAAATGCAAAGAGGGGCATGAATGGCAGGCAACCGTCAACAGTCGAGCCAATGGGACTGGATGTCCATATTGCGCTGGGAGACAGGTGATTTCGGGCTATAATGATTTGGCAACAAAGGCTCCGGATCTTGCATCTGAATGGCACCCGTCAAAAAACGGTGCGCTGACACCAGAAGATGTGACGTTGTACGCCAACAAGAAGGTTTGGTGGCAGTGTAAAAAAGGACACGAATGGCAGGCAAAGGTAAATAATAGAGCCAACGGAACAGGGTGCCCGTATTGCTCTGGCCAGCGAGTCTTGGTTGGGTATAATGATCTGGAGACAAAAGCCCCTGAGCTTGCGGCACAGTGGGACTGTGAAAAGAACGGTAAGCTGACACCAAGAGATGTAACGCTACATTCCGGTAAGAGAGTTTGGTGGAAATGTTCGAAGTGTGGCTGTGAATGGAAAGCAGCTGTCAGTGATCGTGTGATCGGGACGCAGTGCCCGGTATGCAGTGGGAAAATGATTTTGCCGGAAGCTAATAGTTGGCAGGCGCTTCGACCGGAATTGGCAGAAGAGTGGCACCCAACCTTAAACAGAGATCTTACACCGGATCAGGTAACCATCGGTTCCAAGAAAAAAGTCTGGTGGAAATGCAAAGGGGGGCACGAGTGGCAAGCGTCTATTTGCAATCGTAAAAAGGGATCTGGTTGTCCGTATTGTGCGGGAGAGCGTGTCATTCCGGGAAAAACGGACTTGGCAACATTGTATCCAGATATCGCTGCGGAATGGCATCCAACCAAAAACGGAGCACTGACACCAGATCAGGTCATGCCGGGAGCCAAGCAAAAAGTCTGGTGGCGCTGTGTGAAGGGACATGAATGGGAGGCTGCGGTGTATAGCCGAACAAATGGAGTAGGGTGCCCTTATTGCAGCAGGAAAAAAGTAATGCCTGGGGAAACGGATTTGGCCACCACACATCCGGATTTGAGTTCCGAATGGCATCCGACTAAAAACAGGCCACTGGCTCCGCAGGATGTTTCGGCAGGATCGCACAAACTGGTCTGGTGGCAGTGCGAGCAAGGGCACGAGTGGCAAGCGCAAGTAAAGAGTCGAGTCCGAGGAAATGGATGTCCATACTGTGCTGGGCGGCGTGCCATTCCGGGAGAGACCGATTTGCAGACGCTGTGTCCCGAAGTTGCCAAAAAGTGGAACATGACTAAAAACGCTCCCTTGACCTCGGACAAGGTTAGCCGTTACAGCAATCAGAAAGTGTGGTGGCAGTGTCCGGTATGTGGGCACGAATGGATTGGGCAGATCAATAAGCAGAGTACATCTTACTGTCCGCACTGTGAAGGCTGGGAACAGCGGCCAGTCTGATTAGTGGTAAAAGAAAAGAGCATCTTCTATCCGACTGGGAAAGAAGATGCTCTTGATTTTTATGCAAGCATGTGCATGATAATAAGAGAACAACAAGCTCAAAAGCGAGAAAATCAGCGATTTTCGTTTTTTAGTTCTTCGGAAAACCTATCGTTAAAAATCGAGAAAATCAAGTATTTTTCACTTTGGTTTTGCGGGAAAATATTCTCGTTTCCGAGGAAAAGAGCGTTTTTGATACTTGAGTTCAGATTTGTGCATTATACGGTAATAACGCCGAAGAACTTCAGAATCTCGGTTGCCAGAATCATGAGCAGCATGACCGGAGCGATCCAGCGCACCATGACAACGAACAGCTTCTTGCGGCGGAAGGTACCCGAAGTTTCAACCTCGTCGATGACCATCTTCGGCCCAACGATGTGACCGACCAGAATACAGGTCAGGAATGCAACAATGGGCATCATGATGGAGTTGGAGATAAAGTCGAAGAAGTCCAGGAACGCCATGCCGAGCGGAGCGATTGCTGCGAGCGGGCCGTAACCCAGGCAGGACAGCATACCGAGCAGCAGAACGCCGATGGTAACCAGAATCGCTGCGGGCTTGCGTCCGATCTTGGCCTTGTCGACGATGATGGAAACGATGGTCTCCATCAGGGAGATGGACGAGGTCAGCGCTGCAAGCAGTACGAGCAGGAAGAAGACCGTGCCGATGACGTTGCCGAAGAGCATGGACTCGAAGACCTTGGGCAGAACGCCGAACATCAGACCTGCGCCAGCCGACTCACGGACGAGCGAGGTGTCGCCGCCGCTGAATGCGACCATTGCGGGAATAATCATCATACCGGCGATAATTGCGAAGCCGGTGTCAAAGACCTCGATCTGGGTGACCGAGTGCTCAAGCATGTTGTCCTTCTGCATGTACGAGCCGTAGGTGATCATAATACCCATTGCCAGAGACATGGAGTAGAACAGCTGACCCATTGCAGCCAGAACGGTGTAGATGGAGAAGTCCTCCATGCGGGGCAGCAGGTAGTACTTGAGGCCGTCGATTGCGCCCGGGATGGTCAGCGAGTAGCCTGCGATGATGATGGACAGGATGACCAGAACGGGCATCATAACACGGCTGACCTTCTCGATGCCCTTTTCAACGCCGAACAGAACAACGGTTGCGTTGATGAGCACGTAGATGACAAACCAGGTGACCGGAGTGCCCAGGATACCGGGCAGAGAAACCGCAGTGAAGCTGCCGAAGTAGGAGTCGGAAGCGGTTTCCAGACCGTTGCCGGTCAAAAACTCAGCCAGATACTTCATAACCCAGCCGCCGATGACACAGTAGTACGGCGTGATGATGACCGGGACGAGCGAAGCCAGCCAGCCGAGGAAGCCAAAGCGCTTGTCGAGCGAGCGGTAAGCGCCGATGCAGGACAGACGGGTCTTGCGTCCGATGGCGATCTCAGCGATCATCAGCGTGAAGCCGAAGGTGATGGCCAGAATGATATAGACCAGAAGGAAGGTACCGCCGCCGTACTTTGCGGCGAGGTACGGGAAACGCCACAGGTTTCCGAGACCAACGGCCGAGCCAGCCGCCGCAAGGACAAAGCCGATGCGGCTGGTAAAGCTGCTGCGTTCTTTTTTCATTTACAAACCCCCATACAAAAGAATTCCATAGATCGGTAATGTACTCTATTATTCCATAAAACCTGAAGAATTTCAATCGCTTTTCGCGAAAATTTTAGGTTTTTTAGCGTTTTTACCGAAAAAATTACTTTTATTTATCAAATCCACCGTTCAGACCGCAAAAATTCCATCATTGACAGGAGGTGCGTGCATACGGTATACTGTGAAAGTTCAAAACCACATAAGACAGTTCGTAACCATCCTGTCTCTAAACAAAACTAGGACGTCCATGCGCTGCGGGTACAAAACCTGCGGAGGTCATGGTTTTTTGCTGTCGCGCAGCGGGAGCAAAAAGGGGATGGTGCGCTCTCTTTTGGGGAACGCACTTTTTTATTTCAGGGAGGAAAGCGTAAACATGGAGGACATGATTCGCTACTCGGTCATCACCGAGAAAAACCCGCGCGAGATCGTGCTGCTGCGCGGCTTTGGCTGCGCGTGGAAGAAGTGCACGTTCTGCGACTATCATCTGGACTGCTCGCCCGATGCAGCCGAGAATTTTGCGCTCAACCGTTCGGTGCTGTCCGAGGTCACCGGTCAGTATGCCCGTCTGGAGGTCATCAATTCCGGCTCGTTCTGCGACCTCGACCAGGACACCATGCGCGAGATCGAGCAGGTCTGCGCACAGAAGGGCATCCGCGACCTGCACTTTGAGTGCCACTGGATGCACCGCAAGGAAATTCCGGCGCTGCGCGCACGCTTTGCCGCACTGGGTATTCAAACCCATATTAAGATCGGTGTCGAGACCTTTGACCGCGCTTACCGCGAGGACATTCTGCACAAGGGCATCGGCGTGAGTGACCCGGCTGTGATTTCCGAGCTGTTCGACGAGTGCTGCCTGCTGTTCGGTCTGAACGGTCAGACCGCAGCGTCCATGCGCAACGACGTCGAGACCGGTCTTGCGCACTTTGACCGCGTGTGCATCAATATTATGGTAGAGAATACCACGCCCATTCATCCCGACCCGCAGGTCATCGCGGAATTCTGCCGGGAGATTGCGCCGCTGTATCAGGACAACCCGCGTGTAGATATCCTGATGGAAAACACCGACTTTGGCGTAGGAGGCAGTGCACAATGACGAATGAAATTTTGCTGATCGTATCGCTGGTCGTACTGTACGGCAGCGTATTGCTGTTTTACCGTCTGTTTGGCCGTACCGGCCTGTACTGCGTGACCGTCTTTGCCACTATCGCGGCCAACATCGAGGTTTTGCTGCTGGTCAAGGCGTTCGGCATGGAAATGACGCTGGGCAACATTCTGTTTGCCATGACCTTCCTTGTCACCGATATTTTGTCCGAGAACGACGGCAAGAAGGCGGCCAACCGTGCGGTTGCCGTGGGTGTCGCGACCAGTCTGCTGTTTTTGCTGGTGTCGCAGTCCTGGCTGCTGTACATGCCGAGCACGAGCGACTGGGCAAGACCGGCATTTGAGCAGATTTTCTCCAACACGCCGCGCATGCTGCTGGCGTCTCTGGTCGTTTACGCCATCGCGCAGGTATTCGACGTGTGGCTGTACCACGCATGGTGGAAGCTCAGCACGCGCAAGAGCGGCGACAGCCACCGTTTCCTGTGGCTGCGCAACAACGGTTCGACCTTAGTCTCCCAGCTGCTCAACTCGGTGCTGTACACCGCATTGGCATTCTGGGGCACCTACGACGTGCCCACGCTCATCAGCATCGTGCTGTCGAGCTATGTCATCTTCATCGTCACCTCGCTGGCAGACACGCCAATCGTCTACCTTGCGAGACGGATGAAGGAGCAGGGACAGATTCCCGAATCTCCCGTACTTTGAGACCGGTTTTGTTTCTCGAACCGCATCGAACATGCAAAACAAAGCAAGATCGACCGAAGGCAGGGTGCAAACCCTGCCTTTTTCCTTGGAATCGCCCGGCAGGGGATGAAATTTTTTGTAATAGCGGATGGCAAAATATGGTATAAAAGGCATTGACAGCCAAAAGATGAAACAGTACAATGGAAAAAAGAGCACTTTCCGGTTGGAACAGAGGGAAAAAGAGAGATTTCAAGGAAGGTGGAGAGAGTATGGCGGCTACGATTGCTGATGTGGCGAATTTGGCGGGATGTTCGATCACGACGGTGTCCCGTGCGTTCAGCGTGCCCGAAAAAGTGCGTCCGCAGACCCGGGAACGGATTTTGCAGGCGGCCGAGACGCTGCGCTATTCTCCCAATGCGATCGCCCGAGCGATGGTGCATCAGCGCAATCATAACCTTGCTTTTGTGGTAGACCCTTGGCAGTATCCGATCATGGATGCGTTTTACGCCGAGATCGCCGGAGCGGTGCAGCTCGAGGCCGAGCAGCGGGGATATTGCGTCTATACGACCGCGTCCGACCGCCGCGAACTGTTTATGAAAAAACGGGTGGACGGGGTCATTCTGGCCGGACGCGCGGACGAGGGATTGCTGTCCGACTTGCGCGGACAAGGCATCCCGGCTGTGCAGATCAACGACCGACCGGTCAGTGACGACGTGCCGTCGATCACGACAGACCATTATCAGGGTGCGTGTCAGGCGCTCGAGCACCTGATTGCACAGGGACATACCCGGGTGGGCTTGGTGACCGATCGCCGCCTGGCGCGGCTGACCGACAGCCGCAGGGCATACGAGGACGTGCTGCATCGCCACGGCCTGCCGTTTCATCCCGCGTATATCTGTCCGGTCGAACCGCACATCGAGACCGCACGGCAGGCGGTCGATCGCATGTTGGCGCAGTCCGACGCACCGACCGCATTGTTCTGTATGAATGACTGTCTGGCAGTGGGCGCCATGAAAGCCGCGGTGAGGCGCGGACTGCGCGTGCCCGATGAGCTGGCCATCATCGGTTATGACGGCAGCAGCCTGTGCCGTGCGACCGAACCCGAGCTGTCCAGCGTCCGGGTGGACGGCAGCGGCATGGGGCGGCGCGGTGCGCACATGCTGATCGATTTGATCGAGGGTCGGCTGCTGTCCGAAAGCCGCGTGGTCATGCAGCCCGAACTGACCTTGCGCGGAACGACCTAAAAAGAAAAGCCATCCAGGTGCGATGCCCGGATGGCTTTTTTGCGTTATTTCATGCGCTCGGCGAGCAGGGACGCGCCCAGCGCACCGGCGAAATGACCGTCGGGGAGTGCCCGAACGGTGCGGCCTAACTTGTCTGACAGACGGGAGATAAAGTAGGGACTGTGACACAGACCGCCGGTCAGATAGATGTCGGGCAGGAGCGCCTGACGGGAGCACAGAGTCGCGACCTTGGACGCGACCGAGTCGACCACACCGGCTGCAATGTCAGCGCGGGGCTTGCCCTCACCGATGCAGCTGATGACCTCGGACTCGGCAAACACCGTACACAGCGCACTGATGGCCAGCGGCGTGCCCTGCGCCGCCAGTGCAAACAGCTCTTCCAGACCGACGCACAGACGGTTTGCCATGATCTCCAAAAATTTGCCCGTACCGGCTGCACACTTGTCGTTCATCAGGAAATCCGAGACCATACCGCCCTCGATGCGGATGACCTTGGTGTCCTGACCGCCCACATCAATGATCGTGCAGTCCGGGCTGCCGTGCGCCGCACCCGCGCGTGCGTGGCAGGTGATCTCGGTGACCATCTTGTCGGCAAAGGGCACGTTGCCGCGTCCGTAGCCGGTGGCGACCGTGCGGCTGTGATCGGGAGACAGACACACCCCGCCTGCGGTCAGCCGCTCACGGATGTTGTCCGCAGTCTCGCGGCTGCTCCAGCCGGTCGGCAGGATGAACTGCTGCGGATGCGCACCGCGCACGACCACCTTGGCCGCGGTCGAGCCGATGTCAATGCCAATGTAGTCCATATCAGCCCAGCATCTCCAGGAATGCGCCCAGACGGGTGGCGATCTGTCCCTTGTCCGCCTGCGAGTAGTCGGTTTCCAGACACAGATATGCCTTGCCCTTCTGCTCGGTCACATAGCGCTTGACCTCGTACGCCTCAATATTATAGGTATGGCAGGCCTGCAGGATGATCTCGATGACGCCGTCGACCTCGTACTGGTCGATCATGTCGCCAATGTCGGTCAGACGCTGCGGGTTGGGGCTCATGACCGAACAGGTGATATCCAGATACTTTTCAGCCAGCGCGTCCATGACCGGCTTGGTCTCGTCGACCTTGCGCAGCTTGTCGCGCAGACCGTTGCACGCGTCGAAGCAGACCACGTCTGCACCCATCTCCTCGACCGCCTTGATGATCTTGTCACGCACACCGGTGTTGGGGCAGCCGGTGACCAGCAGACGGGGACGGCGGCTCTCGGTGCCCTTGACGTTCTTTTCCCAGCTTTCCAGTACCTCGCGGGTGCGGGCTTCGATCTCATTGCAGCGCTCTTCCAGATCGAAGGAGAAGGCCGAAGCGTCCAGACGGGTGCCGATCTCGTAGCCCGACAGTGCAGCCGGGTTGAGCTTGCCCAGCTCCATAAAGCGCAGCATCACGTCGCGCTCGTGATTCTTGCGGCGGATGGCCTCACGGATGGCCTCGTCGGTGATCTCGATGCCGTAAAATTCTTCGAGCTGACGGCGCAGACGTACCATTTCGGCCTTCCAGCTCTCCAGCGCATGCGGTGCAACCTTGCTCGGCGGCAGCTGCATGACATAGGTCGGCTTGATCTCGTCGAGCAGCTCGAACATCTTGCGCTTGCCGTCGCAGGTGGTCTCACCGATGATGAAGTCGGAGAAATAGAAGTACGGACAGGTGTCGGTCAGCGCAAAGCCATAGCTCGCCTTGATGAGCGGACACAGATTGCGGGGCAGATGGGCCTCGGCTGCCGGGATGGGCTCCTCGGTGAACGCGCACAGACCGATCGGAATGGCGCCGGCTGCGTAGATGAGCTCGGTCGGGACGAACGAGCAGAACACGCCGACGACGCGCTGCCCCTGATCTTTGAGCGCCTTCATGCGCAGAAAGCCCGCCTTGCGTGCTTCGGGATAGGTTTCAAAATTTTTCGGTAAAGCAATCATGGATAAACCCCTCTCGCTCACGGATGGTGTGAGCCTTCTCGTTATTCTTTTAACAGTATAACGTATAGAACGGAGACTTGTAAATACGATTTTTCCATTTGACCAAATTCCGGCTTTTTTCACAAAATAGCCGTGCGATTTCTTACCAGTCTCACAAAGACCGGGGAGAATGGGGAAAATTGCATAAAAAATGCACCGACATTGCCTTTGTCGGTGCGTTTTTGCAGGTGATAGAGAAATTTTTATACCCGTCCGGTCGAGCCGCGCCACACGGCTTCACAGGACAGGGTGGTCTTGGGCGGGGTGTCAAACCGTCCGCGAATGTGGTCGATGAGCAGCGCGGCTGCGGTTGCACCTTCCTGGAAGGCGGGCTGGACGATGGTGGACACGGTCGGAACGGTCAGGTCGGCCCAATCGTCGTTGTCAAAGCCCAGAATGCCCAGCTTGTGCGGCACAAGACCGTGCAGCGGCTTGAGTGCGGTGAACACATTGGGCAGCAGCCAGCAGTTGGGGACGAAGATCAGCGTGCGCGGGGTCAGATCGTGGGCGTTGACCGCGGCGAGGATGTCCTCGGTTGGGGTCTGGGTGTCGATGATGTGCACATGGCAGGGGATGTTCTTTTGCGCGAGCGCATCCAGACAGCCCTGATAGCGTTCCTGACGGGAGGTCAGTACGTGCGGCGTGGCCGAGAACATAATGACCTGCTCGTAACCCTGATCGACACAGGACGAGATTGCGTCAAAGGTGGCCTGATAGTTGTTGGTGACGACCCACAGGGGCAGACCTTCGGGATTACTGTCGATGCAGACGACCGGGATACCGGCGCGCTTGAGTTTTTCGATGGATTCCTGCGGGTTGCCGTTGGGCTGCAGGATCAGACCGTCGACGTGCATGTCGATCATGCGGTCGATGTGCAGGCGTTCGGCATCCTCGTCGTAGTCGCTCGTGCCAATGAGGATTTGGTAGCCGCCGGTGCGGCAGACCTGGGCGATGCCCTTGACCAGACGATTGGAAAAATGGTGGGTGATATCGCCGATGAGCACACCGAGCAGACAGGAATGCTTGGCGGTCATCAGGCGTGCGGTGGTACTGGGACGGTAGTCGTATTTTTCAACGACCGCGGCGATGCGATTCCAAGTGCTTGCGGACATTTTTTCGCGTTTTCCGTTGAGAAAAAACGAAACGGTGGTCTTGGAGACCTGCGCTTCGTCCGCGACTTCCTGTATGGTCATTTTATGTTTAGATGACATAGAAATGCTCCTCTTCCCCATGGTTAAGTTCAGTATAACATATTCCGGACGGAAATACAAATTTTACAAATAAAATCGGTTGACAAGTTTAAAAAAGTTGTTATGATGAATATATAAACCGTTTTGCTAACACTGTTAAGGAGGTCTGCGATTATGAGACTGTATACCTATCGGGAACGCCCGGATGGAGATGACCGCATCGGCGTGGGTTTTGGCTCGGACAGCCTGTATGCCCTCGAAGATTTTGGCCTGACGTTTGCCGATATGAACGACCTGATCTGCAACATTACACCCGAGCAGATGGGCAAGCTGCGCAAGGCACCCGAGGGTGCAAAACCCATCGCGCTCGACAGCCTGGTACGCCGTGCGCCCATTCCGTACCCCATGCAGGACGTTATCTGCCTGGGCATCAACTACGACGCACATCACGAGGAGGCTGGACGCTTCAATCAGGAAGCTTTCGGTGATCGTCCCAAGGCGATTTACTTCTCCAAGCGCGTCAGCGAGGCCAACTGCGACGGCGGTAAGATTCCGCGCTACGAAGGTCTGGTGAACAGCCTGGACTACGAGGTCGAGCTGGGTGTGATTCTGGGTAAGGATGCCTTTCAGGTTCCGGCTGAGCATGCTCAGGACTACATTTTCGGTTATACCATCATCAATGACGTGTCGGCGCGTGACCTGCAGACCGGTCACAAGCAGTGGTACTTCGGCAAGTCGCTCGATGGCTTTACGCCCATGGGCCCGTGCATCGTGACCGCAGACGAGATCGCATATCCGCCGGTACTGGGCATTCGCTGCTCGGTCAACGGAGAGATGCGCCAGAACGGTTCGACCGGCGACTTCATCACGACGATTGCACAGGTGCTTGCCGAGCTGACGCGCGGCATGACGCTCAAGGCTGGTACGATCATTGCGACCGGTACCCCGGCTGGCGTCGGTATGGGCATGCAGCCGCCCTGCTTCTTAAAGTCGGGCGATGTTGTGACCTGCGAGATCGACGGCATTGGTACGCTGACCAACGTGGTAGACGATCACTAAGTCAATAGGGATAAAAAATCCTGTGAGCGGATTGCCGCTCACAGGATTTTTTTGCGCGCAGACAGGGGATTATGCTTTGAGAATGGTCAGCTGCTTGTGGCCGTCCTTTTCGTGGATGACCACGCACTTTGCGTGGTAGGGCATGTCCTCGCAGGACAGTACCTTTTTGCCGCGGTAGATTTCCTTGCTGTACACCGCGACCGTGTAGCTCTCGGTCGGGGACAGGATGAACTTACGCGCCTGCGCAAAGTCGGGTGCAGTCGGCTCGGTCAGGTTCTGGAAGACCGGTGCGTCCTGTACCGTGATGCCGTCACCGCACAGTGTGGTAATCAGGGTTGCGCTGTCGGTGAATGCGGTCTTGCTGTGCACGACCATGTGCGGCTGCTGCTCATTGTAGCGCAGCGAGCACGGCTCACTCGTGTACGACACCGTACCCGGACAGGTCAGGGTGAGTGCAGTGTGCGGGGTGGTGACCCGGTGGTGATCGCCTGCCGGGGATACGGTCACGGCAGGGTCAAAGTGCAGGCGGCTGTGTGCCTCGTGCGCACCGTCGCACTTGACCTCGTCCACGATCATCCAGATGGCCGGGTCGATGACGATGACCTTGCGCACCCACACCTGCAAGGGGTCGTGTCCGAGCATAGCACCCTCGAAATAGTGCAGGTTACCTGCGTGACGGACGTAGTTTTTGAGCGGCAGGCCGAAATCGGCATAGCCCCAGCTGTCCGACGGCACACAGTACGCCTTGTCGTCGATCATCACGCCGTTGTGCGCCGCCATGCCCTTGAGCTGGACACGCAGCGGATGGTCTTCGCGGTAGGTGAAACGACCGCTGTCGATCAGTACCGGGTCGCCCTGATAGCAGGCCGATAGGTGCAGGTTGTCGCTGTGACCGTGACCGCTGCCCAGCGAACCGTTGGTGAACATGGTGAAGCTTGCGTCCTTGTCCCAGCTGCTGCGCAGCGTGTACATACCGCTGTCCTCGCCGTCGTAGTGCAGGGACTGCGGTGCGGAGGCGGGCAAAGTTGCGTAGCGCTGCGCGGCGGGTACGCCGAGGACATACAGACTCTCGGGGTCAAGCTCGTCCAGACCGACAAAGCGGAAGGTCGGATCGTCAAACAGCAGGGAGGCACGGCTGAGAACATCGCGTGCGCACACGCGGTCGCTGTCGCCAAAGGTTTCGATCTCGCCCGAGGGCATGAGCTGTCCGGCCAGTGCCTTTGCCAGCGCGTACACTTGTTGCTTGACCGCAGACGGGCAAGGCTGGAGATGCAGACCCATGTAGTGTACCGCCTTCATGCCGTAGTTGAGTACCTCGATATGGTACATGGTGGACTGCTCCCAGTGCATGCCGTCGGGATAGACCTGAATGGAGAATTGCAGGGTCATTTCATTGAGCGCCCACTGATAGAGCGGGTCGGTCTGGAAGTCCGCACGCAGGAAGGGCAGAACGGATACGATGGCACAGGTCTGGATGCTGCCCCAGTTGCTGGTCTTGTACTTGGGCAGGTAATTTTCCTTGAGATACTGCATCTGCGCAAGCATGCTGTCTGTGATGCGGGTCAGCTCGTCCTCGGTCAGCGCGTGCAGCATGGACAGGTAGGGCAGCGCCTCCATCCAGTTCATCACGCGGATGCCGGTGTCCAGCGTGCGGGTGGACGGCTCGGACACGATGGTCGGATGGGCTGCAATCCAGTTTAAGATGTATTCCTTGGCCTTGTCTGCATAGCCGATCTCACCGGTCAGCAGGGAGGCGAGCAGCAGATGGTCGAGGTAGTCCATGCGGTTGAGCATAAAGCACCACTCGGGGTCATCGTTCTGATGGTTGTTCCAGTCGATGACCGGCAGGGTGTAGGGCGTCAGGCAGCGCTCCATGTCCCAGGTCTTATTGAAGGTGAAGGTCTGGTGCATGAGCTCATCGGCGTGCGCGATGATTTCCTTTGCCGCGTCCGGACGGATGAAGCGTGCGGTCTGTGCGAGCTTTTTGTGCTCTGCGAGGAAGTTCAGGGACTGTTGTACGAAATTCATGGAATATCGCTCCTTCTGATAGGGGGTAAGCAAAAGGGAGTTGCGCTTTGGCAACTCCCTTGATTTTGTTTAGGCCAGAATGCCCAGTACGCTCAGCAGAACGCCGAGAACGACGGTGATCAGAACCAGCCAGTAGGTGGTAATGTGCTTTTTCTTAATTAAGTAGTACATCAGCATGGTGTACAGGATGGGGAGCAGAGCGGGAGCGATCTTGTCCAGCATGCCCTGGATATCCATGACCGACTGTTTGACACCTTCCTGCACTTCACCGGCGGCGAAGGTCAGGCCAACCTTGATCTTAACGAAGGTCGCGGCCAGACCGGCGATAACGGTAACACCGATCATGCCGGCTGCGTCGGAGATTGCGCCCATCTTTTCGCTGAGCTTATCGATCATGCTGGTACCGAGCTTCTTACCGTAGCTGCCCATGATGAGCTTGATGCCGACGAGAACGAAGTTCATCGCGAACAGGAAGCCGAGGGGTGCGAAGCCCAGGCCGTCCATTGCCATGGAAGCGAAGATGGTGGAGAACAGCGGAGCCAGGCAGAACTGGGAGAGCGAGTCACCGATGCCGGCGAGCGGGCCCATCAGCGCCATCTTGATGCCGCGGATCTCGCTGTACTTCATGCCGCTCTCAGCCATCGCCAGATGGATGGAGGTGATGAAGGGCAGCAGGTTGGGGTTGGTGTTGTAGAACTCAGAGTTGTCCTTGAGTTCCTCGGCCAGACGCTCGGGGTCGTCGCCGTACAGCTTCTTGAAGGCCGGGAACATGGTCAGCGCGTAGCCCAGACCCTGATAGTTACTGTAGTTAAAACCGTTCTGCAGGAAATATGCACGCAGAGTGGTTTTGGTATAGTCCTTGTTTGTCAGCTTCTTCTCGGTATTGTTAGATCCAGTCATCGTGTTCTACCTCCTGCGCCTCGCCAGCCGATGCGGCTACGGCAGCGGTCTTGCTAGCTTCGTTATAGTGCTTGATTGCGAATACTGCGCCAACCAGTGCGATACCGATGATCGGCATGGAGAAATAAGCTGCGCAGATGTATCCCAGCAGAGCGAAGGGAATGAATTCCTTCTTGAGCATAACGCTCATGATCATGGCAAAGCCGATTGCGGGCAGCATACCGCCGGCAACGGTCAGACCGTCGAGCAGCCACTGCGGGATCATTTCGACCAGCTTGCTCAGGGTGTCCATGCTGAACGCGCCGAGGAAGCCGAGTGCGAAGCCGGCAACGCCGAACAGGATGATGGTCATGTTGGCACTGCGGCGGAAGCCGTTGAAGTCATGCTTTTCCAGTGCATGTGCGGCACTTTCCGGAGCGCCGGCACGAACGGTGTAGATCGCAGTCTGCAGGAACTGGATTGCAACCGCGAAGGGGATGGAGATGGGGAGTGCACTCTCGGGAGTGACGGTGGACATGGTAATAGCCATCAGGGTGCCGATGATGCCAGGGCCGATCGGGTTCGGAGGCACGGTGCCGCCGGCGCCAACGCCGAAGCCCATGAATGCCAGCTCACCGATTGCACCGCACTGCAGCGCAGTCGGGATGTCGCCCAGGATGACGCCGACGCCAAAGCTCAGGACGATACATCTGTTGGTGTAGATGCCCCACAAGTTACCCATGTAACAGAACGCAGTCCACAGACCGATCAGCACGGCCTGCAAGATGGAAATCTCAACCATAGTGGTAAATCCTTTCTATCGATCGGACTTCGAAAGAAATCCTTTCATCTTTCTACTTTTTGTTTCTTCTTTTGATCCTTAGAGGTAATCCTTGATGTTGACCTGTACCGCGCCATCGGTGCCGCTCGGAGTGGTCTGGGTGTCAAACTCGATGCCGTACTTCTCGACCATCTCGCGCAGAGCAGCCTTGTCCTCAGCGCCCAGGAAGATGGAGCGGGTGACCTTTTCCTTGCCCTCAGCATTGTGGATGTTGCCGATGTTGATCTTCTTGATCGGTACGTTGCCCTGAACCAGACGCAGTGCATCGGCGCAGTCCTTGACGATCAGGAAGATGGTCTGTGCGGGATTTGCCTTGTAGATGATGTCGATGACCTTCTGGACGGGATAGAAGCGGATGGCCAGATCCTTGGGCAGGACAGCCTTCATCAGCGACTGTGCCATCGGGTCCTGTGCCGCCTGATCGTTTGCCACGATGACGGTGTTCATGCCAAGGGACTTAATCCACATCTGGCCCTGACCGTGAATCAGGCGCTCGTCGATGCGCGTCATAACAATGTTGGGAGTGCTCATAGTAAATCCTCTCTTTCTAATGTTTCCTTCACACTATATCAGCTTGAAAAGCAAGCTTTATTTACCAGTAAGGATGCCAGTCCTTAATGCAGCGCATCAGCGCTTCCATGTAGAAGTAGTCGCCCCAGATGTTGCCCTCGTCAACACCCTTGCCCGAATGCCAGCTGTAAACGCCGTGATACAGGATGGGGGAACCGGGCTCACAGGTCTCGGAAGTGTAGCCCTTAATGAGTGCGCGCAGGATGTTGGCAGCAGCGCCGCGGTAGACTGCCTTGTCGGCAGCGTCCTCGGGCAGCTGACGATCCATCTCCATCATACCACAAACTGCAATCGCTGCGGCACTGGAATCGCGCGGCTGCTTGTCCGCGTCGGTGAAGATGAGATCCCAGTAGCATACGTGATCTTCGGGCAGACGGTTGAGGAAATAGTTGGTCATGCCGCGGTACAGATCAGCGTACTCGAGCTGATGGGTGTAGCGCACGTTGAGCGGGATGCCGTAGATGCCCCACGCCTGACCGCGTGCCCACGCGCTGTCATCGTTGTAGCCCTGACGGGTTGCACCGTGATCGGGGCCGCCGGTCTCGGGATTCATATAGAAGGTATGGAATGCGCTTGCGTCGTCACGGATGACGTACTTGCAGCTGGTCTCGAAGTGCTTCTGCGCGATCTCAGCATAATGCGGGTCGCCGGTGATCTGGCTGACGCGGTAGAGCAGGGGGATGTTCAGCATGCAGTCGATGATGAAGCGGTAATGCTCGGGACTGTTGAACGGGCCCCATGCCTGAAGGAACTGACCCTTTTCCTGCCAGCGAGTGAGCAGCTGGTCAGCAGCCAGGATAGCGGCACGCTTTGCCTTTTCGCTTCCGGTCAGCTGGTAGCCGCCGACGCAGGAGAGCGAGTAGAGGAAGCCGAGGTCGTGGTGGTCGAGTTCGATCTTGTTCTCGACACGGTGCAGGAAGCTGTCCACATTGCGCTCAGCCAGCGCACGGAACTTTTCGTCGCCGGTGTACTCGTAGCACAGCCACAGCATGCCGGTCCAGAAACCATCGGTCCATTCGATGTTTTCAATAATCGGATACTTCAGTTCCTTGGTTGCCGACCACGGAAACTTATCCTGAAAGTAATCCATGTTTGCTTCTACCTGTTTCACACACGCTTCAAACGCGGCGATGGCTTCGTCTCTTGTAATCGGAGGGGTTTCAAGGAAGTCCTGGCGCAGGTCGATCGGTTCAATATTCACCTGTCGAATCATAGATATAACACCTTTCTCCAAAGATCATAGGCTTCATGGCGGCGGGTGGAACCGCTCAGGAAGTAAACCGCTTTACTAGATGAACATAATTATAGCGGCTGATGGGGGCAAAGTCAATTGTTACTATTGCAAAAAACCGAGGGTGAAATTTTGTGCACTAGTTTGAAAACGGGGTTTAAAAGCGGGAAAATAAAAAAATTTTTAAAAAGATAGAAGTTTTTTATTGACAAAACCGGTTTACTACACTATACTCATGGTGAACCGATTTACTAGCAGCAAAAGAGCCAAACCAAAAGGCAAGCATATCAAAGAAAGAAGCGAGCGCTATGAATACGTTCATCTCAGAAATTTCCGGCATCGGCATGGTGCCGATCCTCAAGGCCGGCGAACCGGCGGACGCAGTTTCCCTCGCGTGTGTATTAAGGAAGCGCGGCGTTGATGCCATGCTCCTGACTGGCGAAACCGCGTGCGACGCCATCCGGGAAATCCATAAGGAATATCCCGATTTCCTGGTCGGTGCAGGAAATATTACAGAAAAAGAACAGGTGAAACAAGTGGTACAAGCGGGCGCCAAATGGATTGCATGCGCGGGCATCCAGGAAAATTTGGTGCGCTGGTGCCGGGACAACGGGGTCGAGATCGTGCCGGGCGTGAGCACGGCCAGCGAGATCGAGACCGCGATCGCGTGCGGACTGACCTGCGTGCAGTTCTTCCCCGCACAGGCATCGGGCGGTACTGCAGCGCTGCGCGCCTTTGCCCAGGCGTATCCCCAGATGCGCTTTCTCGTATCGGGTGGAATTGACCGCGATAACCTGCATGAATTCCTCGGCGAGCCCAACGTGCTGGCCGCTGTGGGTGACTTCATCGTATCCGAGAGCAGCCTGAGCGACAAAAACTGGGAGCAGGCAGAGACCGAGATTGCATCTGCGGTCAAGCATCTGCTTGGTTTTGAGCTGATTCACTTGGGTGTCAACCAGGATTCCTGCGAAGAAGCAGTGCAGACCGCGCAGACCCTGTGCAATCTGTTCCATTTTACCTACTACAAAAAGCCCAAGTCTCATTTTGCCGGCCGTGGATTTGAGATTCTCAACCAGAAAGGCCGCGGTAAAAACGGTCACATCGGCATTTACACTCCGTACCCGGAAAAGGCCATGCGCTATCTGGGCAAGCAGGGCGTGCGATTTGTCGAGGAGAGCATTACGCGCAATAAAAAGACAAAAGCCATCAACTTCGTCTATCTGGATTTGGAGATCGCCGGTTTCGGTGTACACCTGATCAATCCGGATGTCAAGATGAAGGTCTGATTTTGACAAGGCTGTTCACCCGATCATTTTGGAAAAAAGGAGAAAACGATTATGTTTGAAATGTCTAAGTTTTCGCTCGAAGGCAAGATCGCGCTGATCACCGGCGCATCGTACGGCATCGGCTTTGCAATCGCAACCGCATACGCAAAGGCCGGCGCTACGATCGTCTTTAATGATATCAACGAAGCTCTGGTCGAGAAGGGCATGGAAGCTTACAAGGCTGAGGGCATCGAGGCACACGGCTACGTATGCGACGTCACCAACGAGGACGCAGTAAACGAGCTGGTTGCAAAGGTTGAGAAGGAAGTCGGCACCATCGACATCCTGGTCAACAACGCTGGTATCATCAAGCGTATCCCCATGCTCGAGATGAGCGCGAAGGACTTCCGTCAGGTCATCGACATCGACCTCAACGGTCCCTTCATCGTCTCCAAGGCTGTTATCCCGGGCATGATCAAGAAGGGTCATGGTAAGATCATCAACATCTGCTCCATGATGTCCGAGCTCGGCCGTGAGACCGTCAGCGCATACGCAGCAGCAAAGGGCGGCCTGAAGATGCTGACCCGCAACATCTGCAGCGAGTTCGGTGAGCATAACATCCAGTGCAACGGCATTGGCCCCGGCTACATCGCAACTCCTCAGACCGCTCCGCTGCGTGAGATCCAGCCCGACGGTTCCCGCCATCCGTTTGACCAGTTCATTATCGCTAAGACTCCGGCTGCTCGCTGGGGCACTCCGGACGACCTGATGGGCCCGGCTGTCTTCCTCGCAAGCGACGCGAGCGACTTTGTCAACGGTCATGTTCTGTACGTTGACGGCGGTATCCTGGCTTACATCGGCAAGCAGCCGTAAGCAAAACGACAACAGAAAGGGAAATACAGTCATGAAGATTGCACTGATTAACGAGAATTCTCAGGCTGCGAAGAACGCGCAGATCTATGAGATCCTGAAGGAAGAGGCCGAGAAGGCTGGCCACACCGTAGACAACTACGGTATGTATGCAGCAGACGACGAGACCCAGCTGACCTACGTTAAGAACGGCCTGCTGGCAAGCATCCTGCTGTCGAGCGGCGCGGCTGACTTTGTTGTCACCGGCTGCGGCACCGGCCAAGGCGCAATGCTGGCTTGCAACTCCTTCCCGAACGTACTGTGCGGCCACGTGACGGGCCCGCTGGACGCATACCTGTTCGGTCAGGTAAACGACGGCAACTGCATCGCAATGCCGTTTGCACAGGGCTTCGGCTGGGGCGCAGAGATCAACCTGCGTGACACCTTCGCTAAGCTGTTCTCCGAGCCGTTCGGCGGCGGTTACCCCAAGGAGCGCCGCGAGCCCGAGCAGAGAAATAAGAAGATCCTCGACGAGGTCAAGAAGGTTACCCATAAGCCCATCATGACCATCCTCAAGGAGATCGACCAGCAGTTCCTCAAGGAGACCATCTCCGGCGCACACTTCGCAGAGTACTTCTACCCGAACTGCAAGGACGAGGAGATTGCATCTTACCTCAAGTCGCTCTAAGTCATTTTTTGCGTCAATCAACAAAAAACCATCATAAAAACCACCCAAACCCGCTTTATCGGCACATCATCACCTGTGCGGAGAAGCACTTCTCACACCAAAAGGCACCCGGCTTTCCCCTTTGCCGGGTGTCTTTTTGTCTGCCTGTTTCGGTAAAAATGTCGAAACACGTCCGGGGTTTCCTCAACAAACTGTCTAAAATTTAACGAATTGGATTGGTTAAGTTCACAAAAAAATTCAAAATTACAAAAAATCGATTGACAACGGCATACGAGTCAAGTATGCTAAGTACAGAAATTAAACATCGGCTTGTGACTGGTGATGCAGGCAAGACCAAACGACTGGATATGTGGCAATTTTATATCCGGATGTTTGGTCTTTTTTATTTTTCTGCACAAAATGCAGTGAGAAAGGAAGATGCACATGAAAAAGTTGGAGCACCAGATCGCCGATCCGATCGGCATTCATGCCCGACCTGCCGAGCGTTTGGCACAGGCAGCAGGTGCTTTTCAGAGTAAAATCGTGATTGCAGCCCACGGGGACGAGACCGAAGCCATTTACCCGCTGAGTGTGCTGGGCATGAACATCCGGCACGGGGACACGGTCACGGTGACGATTGAAGGGCCGGATGAAGTGCAGGCCGCACAGGCCATCGCCGATGTGCTGAAGGAGTGCTTATGACAATACCTGGTCGTCCCGACGGACAGCCCTATCGCATCTGTCGGGTCATCGGCAATAACTACGTGCTGGCGCACGACGATGGGGGACGGGAGATCATCCTGCGGGGACTTGGCATCGGGTTTAAAAAACACCCGGGCGACCTGGTTCCGGCGCGCAATGTGGAGCGTATTTACGCCATGCGCAGCCCGGAACACTCCAGCCGTCTGAGCAAATTGTTATCCGATGTCCCGCCCGAGTTTCTCGATGTCAGTACCGAGATCATCGAGACTGCGGAAAAACAGCTGGGCCGTCGCCTGAGTGAAAACGTTTATATTACCCTGACCGATCATATCTGTTTTGCCGTCGAGCGCATGCGCAACGGCATCACCTATCCCAATCAGCTTTTGTGGGAGATTACCAATTTCTATCCCGCAGAGTATGCCCTGGGAGAGCAGGCGCTTGATATCATCGAGCGTCGACTGGGCTTCCGGCTGGCGCGGGACGAGGCGGGATTTATCGCCCTGCACCTGGTCAATGCCGAGATTGACGGCAGAATGTCCGATATGGTTCGGATCACCCAATTCATTCGCACGATCATCGAGATCGTCGAGTCTTATTATGATTGCAAGCTGGACGAGCAGTCGCTCGATTATGGACGGTTCATCACCCACCTGAAATTCCTCGGTCAGCGCATGACCCAAAACCGCTACACACCCGAGGATGACAACGAGTTCCAGTCCATGGTCGCACGGCGCTACCGGAGTGATTACGAGTGTGCCTTGCAGATTCGAGAGCATCTTCAAGAGAGCTTCGACATCTGCCTGCCGCCCGAGGAGATCACCTTCCTGACCGTCCATCTGCACCGACTTGGTTTATCCATGGGGTTTACAAAAAAGGAGGAGTAAGCAAATGAAAGACAAGATCTTTGGCGTATTGCAGCGTGTTGGACGCTCGTTCATGCTGCCCATCGCCATTCTGCCGGTTGCCGGTCTGTTTTTAGGCATCGGCGGATCGTTCACCAATGAGACCATGCTCGAAGCCTACGGGCTGATGGGCATCATGGGCCCGGGTACCTTCATCAATGCCATCTTGCAGGTACTCAACGCGGCAGGCTCGATCGTATTCAGCAACCTGCCCATTATCTTCGCCATGGGCGCGGCCATCGGTATGGCCAAGCAGGAGAAGGAAGTCGCAGCACTGTCGGCAGCGATTGCATTCTTCGTCATGCATGCGACCATCGGCGCGATGATTACCGACTTCGGCGCACCTGACTTGTCCGGTGCAACTGCAAGCGTCGTCGGCATCAACTCGCTGCAGATGGGCGTGTTCGGCGGTATTCTGGTCGGTCTCGGCGTTGCCGCCCTGCACAATAAGTATTACAAGATTCAGCTGCCGCAGGTACTGTCCTTCTTCAGCGGCACCCGCTTTGTCCCGATTATCTCGGCTGCGGTTTATCTGGTTGTCGGTATCGCGATGTACTACATCTGGCCGGTTATCCAGACCGGTATCAACGCTCTGGGCGGTTTCGTTCTGGCATCGGGCTACGCAGGCACCTGGCTGTACGGCTTCATCGAGCGTGCGCTCATCCCGTTCGGCCTGCACCATGTATTCTACATCCCGTTCTGGCAGACCGCGCTCGGCGGCACGGCAATGGTCGGCGGCCAGCTGGTCGAGGGTGCACAGAACATCTTCTTTGCCGAGCTGGCAACCCCGGGCATCCAGCACTTCTCGGTTGAGGCAACTCGCTTCATGGCTGGTAAGTTCCCGCTCATGATCTTCGGCCTGCCCGGTGCAGCGCTGGCGCTCTACCGCTGCGCAAAGCCGGAAAACCGTAAGGTTGTCGGCGGCCTGCTGCTGTCGGCTGCACTGACCTCCATGCTGACCGGTATTACCGAGCCGCTGGAGTTTACCTTCCTGTTCGTCGCTCCCGCAATGTACGTTGTACACTGTGTCTTCGCAGGCGCATCCTATATGATCATGCACATCCTGAACGTCGGCGTTGGCCTGACTTTCTCGGGCGGCCTGATCGACCTGACTCTGTTCGGCATCATGCAGGGCAATGAGAAGACCAGCTGGCTGTGGATTCCGGTCGTCGGTGTCGTCTACTTCGTTCTGTACTACTTCGTATTCTCGTTCATGATCAAGAAGTTCAACTATATGACCCCGGGTCGCGACGACAGCGAGATCAAGCTGTACACCCGTAAGGACGTCAACGCACGCAAGGAGGCCGAGGGTCAGAACGGCGGCGACGATGAACTGTCCCGTCAGATCATGCTGGGTCTGGGCGGCAAGGCCAACATCTCGGACGTTGACTGCTGCATCACCCGCTTGCGCTGCACCGTACACGAAGCAGCCAAGGTCGATCAGCAGATGCTCAAGGATACCGGCGCATCGGGTGTCATCTGCAAGGGCACCGGCGTGCAGGTCGTCTACGGCCCGCGCGTATCGGTCATCAAGTCCGATCTCGAGGCTTATCTGGCATCGCCCGCAAGCAACCTCGCAGAGTCCGCTCCGGCAGCACCGGCGGCAGAGACCGCACAGACCGGCGCTGCAACCATCGTCGCATCCCCGCTGACCGGTAACGTCATTCCGCTCGAGCAGATCGAGGACGGCGTATTCTCCGAGAAGATGGTCGGCGAGGGCTTCGCAGTGGAGCCGACCGACAATAAGGTCTACGCACCGGCAGACTGCACGGTCAGCACGGTATTTGGCACCAAGCATGCGGTCGGTCTGGTACTGGACGGCGGCGTTGAGCTGCTCATCCACATGGGCATCGACACCGTACAGCTGGGCGGCGCACCGTTTGAAATCGCCATCAAGGACGGCGACAAGCTCAAGAAGGGCGACCTGATCGGCTCGTTTGACGCACAGGCGATCATCGATGCAGGTTACCGCACGGTCACCCCGGTCATCGTCACCAACTCCGACTCTTACCAGTCCTTCGATCTTCTCAAGACCGGTACGGTCGAGGCTGGCGAGGCAGTTCTGGAAGTTAAGTAACGCCCAAATCATAAGATTTCCCCAATCTTCATTTTTCGAGCCAGGGATGCACGCTGTGTGTCCCTGGCTCCTTGTTATTTGGGGAGAAAACAAAAAGAGGACAGACCAAACGGTCTGTCCTCTCTGTTTTTGGATTAAAACGAGTCACAGGGGAAGCGCACTCCGGCGCACCGGCGTGCATCCTCGAGGATCTGGGCAGATTCCAGACTGTACGCCATGAGCGTGTCATGGTATGCCCAGTCCTGTTCGTTTAAGATACGGGCGAAAGCCTGAAATTCGGGTACCATGCGGTAGGGCGGATTGTTCTCCTCGTGTACCTCACGTTGTCCGTCGTGGTAGTCGATCGTGTACCCGGTCATGCAGCTGACCGGCCCTTCGATGGACAGTACACCGCGCTCGCCCTCGATGACCGAGGTCTGACGGGAAGCGCAGTCCTTAGCGCCGACGCACACGGCTTGGAAGGTCGGATAGCGGCACAGCGCAATGCCGCTTGTGTCAATGCCGCGGGCGATGTTGGCCGCGTACTGTACCGCGGCAGGCTTTCCGAACAGGCCGACCAGCGCGTGGATGTTGTAGACATTGATGTCCATGAGCGCACCGCCCGACTGTGCCGGGTCAAAGGCAGGCTGGACAATGCCTTGCAGGAAGGCATCATAGCGAGAAGAGTATTGACTGTAATTGAGGCTGACAATCTTGATGGGGCCGAGCTTGGCAAGGTCACGCCGCATGGCCTGATAGGCGGGCAGGTGATAGAGGGTCATGGCCTCGAGCAGCATGACGCGGTTCTTTTTTGCCACGTCGATCAGCGTGCGCAGCTCGTCCACGTTGGAGGTCATGGGCTTTTCGCAGATGACGTGTTTGCCGTGCTCGAGTGCCCGCCCCGCAAAAGAGAAGTGCAGATGATTGGGCAGGGCGACATAGATCACGTCGACCTCGCTTTGCAGCATCTCGTCGTAGTCGGTCACACATCGGCCAATGTGGTACTGTGCGGCCAGCCGCTCGGCGCGTTCCACGCTGCGCGGTGTGCTCAGAATGGACACCGCTTCGAAGTCCAGTTCGGCCAGATGGGGCAGAAATTCCTGTACAATTTTTCCAGTTCCCAGAATACCCAGGCGTAACATGATACATCACATCCAATTCTTGGTGTATAGCAAAAGTATAGCACATCGCCCGGCGTTTGTCAGGACGAAAAAAAGCCGCACGGCGGGTATGCCATGCGGCTGTGTGCGCAGTTATTTATGCATCGCGTCTGTTAAGTAGTTTTCCAGCGTGTCCAGATCACGCGGACAGGGCAGGTCAGGGGATAACACACCCTTGTTGCACAGACGCTCGAACAGGGAGAGCACGGTGGGCGGGTGCAGATTGGTCTTGTGCAGCGCGTCGTGATCAGAGAATACCACGTCGGGCGCACCGTGCAGCAGTACCTTGCCCTCGTGGAACAGGATGACCTCGTCCGCCCAAGCGTACGCGTAATCGACATCGTGGGTGGCCATGATGACCGTGATGCCGGCTTCGGTCATCTGCGCGACGATGCGGTTGACCATCTGGGTGTGCTTGGGATCAAGGGCGGCAGAGGGTTCGTCGAGAATGATGATCTCGGGATGCATGACCAGAATGTCCGCGATGGAGACGAGCTTTTTTTGTCCGCCGCTCAGCGCGTGAGTCGGTTTGTCGCGGAACGGGGTGATTTCCAGCGCACCGATGACCGCCTCGACCTCGTCTCTGGCCTGCTGCTCAGACACGCCGAGGTTTAAGATACCGAACGAGATCTCCTGGTAGACGCTGGCCGAAAAGAGCTGGTTGTCGGGGTCCTGGAAGACGATGCCGACCTTGCTGCGCAGCGCGAGCAGGCTTTTTTTATCGTAGGCGACCGGCTGGCCGTGAAAGTACAGCGTGCCGCGCTGGGGCTTGCAGATGCCGGTGCAGCACAGGGAAAAGGTGGACTTTCCGCTGCCGTTTGCGCCCATCAGGGCGATTTTCTGTCCGCGGTGGATGTCGACGGACAGGCCGGACAGCGCATAGGACGCGCCGTCGTCGTAGGAAAAGAAGAGATCCTGTGCTTTTAAGATGACGTCAGTGTTCATATCAAATATTTACTCCAGATGGCCAGCGCGATGAGTGCGCTGTCAAACAGCACGATGGCCGCAATGACCGATTTTTTGGGCGGATGGTTTTCGGACAGCACGCGGATGGTGTCGTCATAACAGCGGGCTTCCATGGCGGTGTACAGCCGGTTGGAACGTGTGACCGCGCGCAGCATGAGTGCCGAACCGAGCAGACCGAAGGATTTGAGTGCAGTTTTGTAGTCCCGGTTACCCAGACGGCAGTGCTGAGAAGTCGTGATGGCCGAGGCCGTGTCCAAGAGCACGAAGATGAAGCGGTAGATGAGCAGCATGAGCTCGATGAGCAGCTTGGGACAGTGCAGACGGCGCAGGACTTCCAGAATGTCGGTCATGGGCGTAGTGAAGGACAGGAAATACAGACAGGACACCGCGGACAGCGCGGTCAAAATGAGCTGCACGGCATAGTGCAGGGAGGACATGCTGGTGGTCAGGTACCAGCCTCCGAGCGGAATGGCAAAGAGGTCCATGGGCGTGCGGCTGATATGAAAGAGGATAGCGGCGGTGCTCAGAAAGAGAAATGCCAGCGGGATGGTCAGAAATTTGAGGTAACGCAAAACAGGGACTCCTCCCTTTGCGACGGTCAGAGTCCCTGTAACGGCTAAGACGATTCCCGCCACTGCAATGGAACGACTCACCACGCAGATCAGCAGGGTGAGCACTGCAAAGGCGAATTTTTCTCCGGCATTCTCATATCTAAGCTTCGATTGATAACAAAGCTTATCTATGACGATCATGCGAATTTCCTTTCATAGGAGGGTTATTTTTGCTGTTTCATCCATTTTTTGCGCTCGACCAGACGGCCCATCACGAAGGCGATCACGCCCACGCCGATGCCGGTCTGAATGCAGAAAAACAGGCTTTCGACCTCTCCGGGCAGCTCGCGACCGATGGCAGCTTCCAAGATGGGGGTCGCCCAGGGCTCGTAGGAGGAGTTGACCTGTTCGACAACCTGACTGCCCGCATCGTCCGAGCCGCCGAACTCCGCATCCTTGAGGACGAAGAGCGGAACCAGGGCAATCAGACAGATGGCCAGAATGATGGCGATGACACTCTTTTTCATATCACTCAGCCTCCCGTAAATATCCGATGGCGCGCAGTTCGGGCGCGGCGTACGATTCCAGACCCATGACGATCAGCACGGTGACCAGACCTTCGATGATGGCGAGGGGAAGCT
The DNA here is from genome assembly GCF_900167005.1 of Butyricicoccus pullicaecorum DSM 23266. Taxonomy (GTDB): domain Bacteria; phylum Bacillota; class Clostridia; order Oscillospirales; family Butyricicoccaceae; genus Butyricicoccus; species Butyricicoccus pullicaecorum. The sequence continues at coordinate 15,682 of NZ_FUXW01000017.1, read as the reverse complement.
GGGTCGGTGCAAAGACCAGCAGGAACTTGCCGAATGCGCCGAGGATGGTGGTGTCGGCGTGGTGCGCGAGCGCCAGCTGACCGGCGGTGATGCAGTAGGTGAACAGATCACCAAGGGCTGCGGCCAAAAAGACGCTGACCTTTTTGCTGACATTGCACTTTTTGCACAGCGAGTACACACCGAACGATACGAACGGGCCTGCAATGGCCATCGAGAAGGTGTTCGCGCCCAGCGTCGTCAGACCGCCGTGCGCGAGCAGCAGCGCCTGAAAGAGCAGGACGATCAGACCGAGGATGGAGACCGCGGTGGGGCCGAAGAGGATGGCGCCCAGACCGGTGCCGGTCATGTGCGAGCAGCTGCCCGAGACCGAGGGGATCTTCAGCGAAGAAATGACAAAGATGAATGCGCCGGACATGGCCAGCAGGGTGATGAGGTTTCTGCGCTCGCGCAGGGTTTTCTGAATGGACAGCAAACCGGCGATCAGGAAGGGGACACATAAGATGCCCCAGCCGATGCAGTAAGCGGCGGGCAGGTAGCCTTCCATGATGTGCATGGCCTGACCGATCGGTGCGATGCCGACCGCGAGGGCAAGCGCACCGGAAAGCGCGATCATGCGTTTTTCTGTGCGGGTGAAGTGGGATTTGCTCATTTTTTTTTCTGTTCGCTCCTTTCTGGCTTGGACACGTACCGCGTACGGTACAAAAAAACCTGTCAGATCACTGACAGGCCATCAGGAGAACAAGAGGTTTCATTCGCGCAAGCGTGGTAGAATTGAGCGCTTGTGAGCCAACCTGTTCTTACACATGGCCATCGTTCGTAACCTGTGTAAATCGCATATACAAGGCAGGTCTTCTGACTTGGGCGTCACAGATGCATTTCGCCTTCCCAGTTTCCCAGTGACATGATAAAATGCAGCTCTTCCCTTACAGCGGCGGGACCGTGTGAGATTTTCACTCAGCTTTCCTATTCTCCTGCAATATGCAGGCACCATTGTATATTCAATTCTACTTCAAAGTATATCCCGCCGGTCAGGGCTTGTCAATAAGTTGGCATGGGATTGGGGGAGATAAAATTGTATGAAAAAAGTGTTTATATAGACAAACCCCGTCCGGAAAAAGACCCGGACGGGGCAGGAGGAAACAGTCAGTATAGACTTGCGATGATGTCTACGCAGCGGTCGATGCCGAGCGTGCCGCTGTTGAGCGTAATGTCGTAGTTTTGCGCGTGTCCCCATTTCATATCGGTATAGAACCGATGGTAGGCCGCACGGCGCTTATCCTTGTCGCGCAGACGCTGTTCGGGCGAGGATTCGCGCTCGCCGTACACCTTGACGATGCGCTCGGCGCGGAATTTCATGTCGGCATGGATAAAGACTTTGAGACAGTCGGCGGTGTCGCGCAGGATGTAGTCGGCGCAGCGGCCAACGATGACGCAGGGTTCTTTTTCGGCTAGATCGGTGATGATCTTGTACTGGATTTTCCACAGATAATCCTCGTTGGTGGGACCGAAAGCACGGTTCCAGAGCGCAGAGGACAGACGACCGCCGGGCGCATACTCACCGGCATCCTTGATGTAGTTTTCGTTGAAGCCGCTCTGGGCAGCGATCTGTCCAATGAGCTCGTTGTCGTAGCAGGGAATGCCCAATTTTTCCGCGGTCTTTTTGCCGATCGTTCGGCCACCGCTGCCAAATTCACGGCTGATGGTGATGACTCGGTTTTTCATATCAAACACACTCCTTTTCCGGTTGCTTGCAGCAATCAAGCGGCCATTTTTTTGAGTTTTTTCATTTCATAGACGATCATAGCCAGCGCGAGGATGAAGGCCAGGGCATCGGCGGTCGGACCGGCCCAGAGTACACCGACAACACCCATCGCCTTGGGCAGCAGGGCGACCGGAACGAGAAACACGATCTGTCGGGACAGCGTGACGACGGCCGACTTGATGGGCTTGCCGATTGCCTGCAAGTAGATGGCGGCGACGGTCTGGAAGCCGTTGAGCGGGCAGAGCATGAGGAAGATGCGGAAGCACTTGACCGCAAATTCGTTGTACAGACCTTCCTCAGAACCGAAGATCGAGACCACGCTCATCGGTGCGAACTGGAAGATAAAGAAGGCGATGATGGCGATAATCTCGGCAGCAGCAATGGCGACTTCAAAGGCGCGTTTGACGCGGTGGAAGTTTTTGCAGCCGTAGTTGAAGCCGATGACCGGCTGCGCACCGATTGCGATGCCGACCAGAATGGACAGCATAATCTGGTTGACCTTCATGACGATGCCCATGGCGGTCAGCGGAATCTCGGAGCCGTAAACCGAAGCCGCACCGTAGACGGCGAGCAGGTTGTTGAAGAGTGCCATCACGATGGTAATTGCAATCTGGGTGATGAAGCTGCTGACACCCAGACTGAGGACGCTCAGACAGACGCGCTTGTGCAGACGCAGCGCCGAGCGGTCGAAGTGGAAGGTCTTGAAGCGGGGAAGGTAGAAGATGGAGACGAGAAAGGAGATAATCTGACCCAGAATGGTCGCGATGGCCGCGCCGCGCACACCCATATCAAAGATAAAGATGAAGATGGGGTCAAAGACGGTGTTGATGATGGCGCCGAGCAGCATGGAGACCATGGCGAATTTCGGGCTGCCGTCCGCACGAATCATGGCGTTGAGTGCGGTCGAGATCATGGTGAAGGGCAGACCGATGGCAATGACATAGCCGTACTCCAGCGCGGCCGGACGCAGCACGTCGGTTGCACCGAACAGGGTCAGGATGGGGTTCATAAAGACGATGGTGATGACCAGCATGGCGATACCGGCAATGGTAATCATGACGGCTGCATTTCCCACACCCTTTTTGACGCTGTCCAGATCACCTTCGCCCAGTTTCAGGCTCAGGTAAGCAGCACCGCCGTCACCGATGAGTACGGCAAGCGCGAGGGCAATGATGGTGATGGGGAAGACGACGTTTGTCGCACCGTTGCCCAGATATCCGACACCCCAGCCAATAAAAATCTGGTCGACGATGTTGTAGAGTGCGTTTACCACCAGCGAAATGACACAGGGGATGGCGAATTTGGCAATCAGCCGACCCACCGGTTCGGTTGCAAACGCACTTTTGTCCTGATGCGAAGCGTGTTCCATTTGTAAAGACTCTCCTTTTCGTATGATTGCATATTAAGTAACTGGTTACGTATTTGCTTAAAAAATCAGACTGCGAGCCTACAGAACATGTTTGGCCCACAGTCTGGGGTCAAAAATATCGATAATCGGGTGATTTTACGAGGATTCCAGGTCGATATTGTTCAAAATCATGCCGATGGTCTGTGTCAGCATCTCTTTTTGTTCCTCGGTGAAATTTGCACACAGCTCGGACAGGACCTCGGCATCGTGCGCGAGAATGACCTCGTGAATACCGGCCGATTGGTCGGTGCAGGTGATTTTTTTGTACCTGCGGTCTTTGCTGCTGGGGACACAGCGGACAAATCCCTTGCTCTCCAATCGCTGCAGTAGTTTGGTCATGGCCGGGTGGGTCACGTGCTCAATGCGTTCCAGATCGATCTGGTGGATTTCGGTTTGTCCTGCGGCTTCCAGACGGCTGATCGAGCCCAATACGCGAAGCTGCACCGATGTCAAACCCATCGAGGAGGCTTTTTCATCCATTTTTTTGCGGAATGCCCGATTGATGATTGCAATTTTCAGGCCGAAAGGCATCATGCCCGACATCACTCCATTTCTCACAAATAGGTAACCTATTACCTAGTATAGAAGCTTTGGTATGGTTTGTCAAGCGAGGGACGGTTTTAGGGACAGGGGAAGCACATGGGTTTTTGTGGAAATCTGAGTTAGCCATTGACAACTTTCTTTGCTGCCGGTATAATAATTTGCGAAACTGTCGCAAATTCGAGATGGGGTGAAATCTTGCCGCGATACAGTACCAGGCAGCGCGAGGCGCTGCTCGCCTTTTTGAATGCACACGGCCACGAGCTGTTGTCAGCCAGCCAGATCGCTGACGGCCTGCGCGCACAGCAGGTCAGCATTAGTGCGGTCTACCGCAATCTGGCCGACCTCGAGCGCGAGGGCAAGGTGCGCAAGCACACGCAGAACGGCTCGCGTACGACCCTGTACCAGTATGTCGTCGCCGATTGCTGCCGGGGACGGCTGCATCTGTGCTGCACCGTGTGCGGCCGAACCGTGCATCTGGAAGACCAGCTGGCGCAAAAGATGATGCGCCACTTTGAGGAGTATGCCGGCTTTACCATTATCCCGGCGGACACCGTGATTCGCGGTGTTTGCAGCCGGTGCAAGAAAGATTGAACGAACAGGAGGGGACAGCCATGAAAAAGTATAAGAGACTGTTTGCGGCACTGCTGGTTTTGGCAGTGGCCATTGTCATGCTGTCCTCGGCGGTCTACATTGCCGTGCAGGCAGACCATGACTGTACGGGCCCAGACTGCCAGATCTGTTATCACATTGCAAGCTGTCAGCAGACGCTCAAGCAGGCGGCATTGACCGGAAGCGCAGCCGCGGCTGCCGCTGCCGTGATCTATGTCCTGTATGGCGGACTGCTATGCGCGGCGAGGCTGTTTGCCTCGTGTACACTGGTCTCACTGAAGGTAAAACTATCCAATTAAATACGGGGATGTGTATAGGGGTAAAGTCTGCTCATTTGGGGTAGGCTTTTGCGGTGCTGCCGTTACCCTGGTATTTTTATACCCATTTTTCCCTTTTTACCATAATTTTGGAGGTTTTACTGGTATGAAAAAAATCATTGCTGCCGCCACGGCTCTGCTCGTCGCGGCAGGTATGTTCACTGGATGCGGCACGAGCGAGAAGCCGACCGCCCAGGATAACAAGCTCAAGATCGTTACGACCATTTTCCCCGAGTATGACTGGACACGCGAGATCCTGGGCGACCAGAGCGAGCGGGCGGAGGTCACCATGCTGCTCGACAACGGTGTCGATCTGCATAGCTACCAGCCCACGGCGGACGATCTGATCAAGATTGCCGAGTGCGATCTGTTTATCTACGTCGGCGGCGAGTCGGACGGCTGGGTCGAGAGTGCGCTGGCGAGCACGTCCAACCCGGATCGCAAGGTCATCAACCTCATTGACACGCTGGGCGACAGCGTAAAGCTTGAGGAAGTGGTCGAAGGCATGCAGGAGACCGAACATGACCATGACCACGAGGAAGGCGAAGAGCATGACCATGACGACGATCATGCGCACGATGCGGACGAGGAACACAGCGACGCGGATGACCATGATCACGACCATGAAGCCGAGACCGACGAACACGTTTGGCTGTCGCTGAGAAATGCGCAGGCTGTATGTCAGGCGATCGCCGAAAAGCTCGGAGAGATCGACCCCGAACACGAGCAGACCTATCTTGACAACGAGATGGCGTATATCGACAAGCTGGCTGCGCTGGATGCCAAGTATCAGGCAGCCGTGGACGCGGCGAATAAGAAGACGCTGGTCTTTGGCGACCGCTTTCCGTTCCGCTACCTGACCGAGGACTATGGACTGAACTATTATGCGGCCTTTGTGGGCTGTTCGGCAGAGACCGAGGCCAGCTTTGAGACCATCCGTTTTCTGGCGGAAAAGACCGATGCGCTGGGACTTGGCCACGTGCTGACCATTGAAAATCCCAACCATAAGATCGCCGAGACTGTTGTCGCCAACACGACCGGCAAAAACCAGCAGGTACTGTCGATGAATTCCATGCAGTCGGTCACGTCCAAGGATGTTGCCGAGGGCGCGACCTACCTGTCCATCATGGAACACAATCTGGAAGTGCTGACGCAGGCACTGCAGTAAGGAGAGAACCAAATGCCCCAGCTTACTTGTGAAAATCTGACCGTCGGGTATGACGGCAAAAAGGTGCGGGAGGATGTGTCGTTCGCGGTCGAGCGCGGCGACTATCTGTGCATCGTCGGTGAAAACGGCTCCGGCAAAACAACTCTTATGAAGACGATTCTCGGCTTGCAGTCTCCCATCAGCGGAAAGATTCTCATGGGTGAGGGGCTCAAACCGACCGAGATCGGCTATCTGCCTCAGCAGACCGAGGTGCAGAAGGATTTCCCGGCATCGGTGCGTGAGATCGTGCGCTCGGGCTGTCAGAGCCGGTGCGGCCTGCGGCCGTTTTACACCAGAACAGAAAAGCAGATGGCACAGGAGGCGATGTGTAAAATGCGCATTGACGACCTGGCCGGACGCTGCTACCGTGAACTGTCCGGCGGTCAGCAGCAGCGCGTCCTGTTGGCACGCGCCCTGTGCGCCACGCAGAAAATGCTGCTGCTCGACGAGCCGGTGTCCGGTCTGGACCCGGCGGCGACCGCCGAGATGTACCGCCTGATCGAACAGCTCAACCGCGAGGACGGCATCACCATTTTAATGATCTCGCACGATGTCGGCGCGGCGGTCAAGGCCGCAAGCCACGTCCTGCACATCGGAGAGACCACCTTTTTCGGCACCAAGGCGCAGTATCTGCACCACATCGCACAGGAGGGAGGAGACAACACCCATGTATGAGATCGTGCAAAAACTCGGCCAGTACTGGCAGTATCCCTTTGTCCGTTACGCCCTGATTGCCGGTGTACTCATCGCGCTGTGTTCCTCGCTGCTCGGTGTGATTCTGGTACTCAAGCGCTTTTCCTACATCGGGGATGGCCTGTCGCACATCGCGTTTGGCGCGATGGCGGTCGCGGCCGTGATGAACCTGACCAATAACATGCCGCTCGTGCTGCTCGTGACCATTTTGTGCGCGGTGTTGCTGCTGCGCGGCGGACAGAACGCCAAAATCAAGGGCGATGCAGCGCTGGCCATGATCTCGGTCGGCTCGCTGGCCATCGGCTACCTGATTATGAACCTGTTTTCTACTTCGGCCAATATTTCGGGCGATGTATGCAGCACGCTGTTCGGCTCGACCTCGATTTTGACCCTGTCGGCGTACGATGTTTGGGCATGTGTCATCCTGTCCATCATCGTTGTCGTCGCCTTCATCGTGCTGTACCACAAGATCTTCGCCGTGACCTTCGACGAGACCTTCGCCAAGGCGACCGGCATGAAGGTGGAGGCGTACAACCTGTTTCTCGCCGTGCTGACCGCGGTCATCATCGTGCTGGCCATGAATCTGGTGGGCTCGCTGCTGATCTCCGCGCTGGTCATCTTCCCGGCGGTGTCGGCAATGCGTGTTTTTCGCAGCTTCAAGGCGGTCATGCTGTGTGCGGCGGTCATCTCGGTCATCTGCGCGGTGCTGGGGATTTTGACGTCCATCCTCGCAGGTACACCGGTCGGCTCGACCATCGTTGTGGTCAATATCGTCATGCTGATCGTCTTTGCCGTGTTGGGCAAGGTCTCGGAAGGTGCACGCGCATGAGAAAGGTGATCTATGCCCTTGCACTGTGCCTGGTGGCCGCTGCACTGAGCGGCTGCGCGGGCGGACAGCAGCCGCCCAAGACCGCAGGGTCGGTGCAGGCGATTTTGGATGCAGCCGAGAAGGACACGACTTCGGATACCGCGAGCAAACCGGAGACCACGACAGACGCACCGGCATCGGACGCGCCTGCGCCGTCGTCTAACACGGATACGACGGGCGATGTGCTGCCGCAGACCCAGCCCAAGCCCGAAAACATCGGCAAGACCGTCGACCTGACCACCATGAGCAGTACCATGGTCTACGCCGAGGTGTTCAGCATGACGCGGTTTCCCGAGGACTATCTGGGCAAGACCATCACGATGCGCGGACAGTTCACCGTGTACGGCAACACCAAGAGCGGAACGCCGTATTTTGCGGTCGTCATTGCCGACGCGACGGCGTGCTGCTCGCAGGGCATCGAGTTTGTCCTTGCCGGGGAACACACCTACCCGGACGATTACCCAAAGGAGGGCGACGAGATCACCGTTACCGGACAGTATCAGTCGTATGAAGAGAGCGGCGGCGTGTATTATCACCTCGCGGATGCCGAGATCGTATCCGAATAAAAATAGTGCAATCGAAAAGCCGAGCCCGTCACAGGACTCGGCTTTTGTGTCGGTGGCCTTATGCGGCTGTGAGCAGCCTGCGCAATTTTGCCGCAACTTGCCGCAAAATACCGCATTGAAAAGTTTGCCTGCATGATGTAAGATAAGAATAGCTTGTTTGCGGCACCGAGATGCATTCAATCTGGAAGGATGGCATTTTGGAAAGCTGTTTGCACCGGATATGGGAGGACATACCAGCAATGCTTTATAATGAACGTGCGGAGCTGATTTTACAGCAGATTCAGCTGCAATCGACCGTAAAAGTCAATGAGCTCAGCCAGCTGCTTCAGGTATCAGTGGACACGGTGCGCCGTGATTTGAAGTTGATGGAGCAAAATGGACTGATTAAATGTGTGCGAGGCGGAGCGTGTTTGCCCGAATCGCTGGCCTCGATCTCCAATTTTACCGGCAGAGAGGTCATCCATAGCGATCTCAAGCGCGAAGCGGCACGCAAAGCCCTTGCGTATATCGAGCCGGAGAGCGTGGTTGCGCTCAATTCGGGTACGACCAACACCATTTTGGCGCAGGAAATGGCGTCCATGAATGAAAAATTCACGGTTGTGACCAACAATCACGCGGCGGTCAATATCTTGATGCAGAATCCAAACATCCGCCTGATCGCGGTGGGGGGAATGATCGACGCGCAGGAACAGTCGACCTACGGAACGGTCTGCGAGCAGGAATTTGCGCAGTATTACCCGGATATCGCCTTTTTGTCCATCAATGCAATCAACTATAAGAATGGGTATACCGATTTCCGCCTCAATGAAATCGGCATCATCCAGACGCTTGCACGGGTGGCAAAACAGACCATTGCGGTCATGGATTCGAGCAAACTGGGCAAGTGTTCTAAAAGAAAGGCGCTCGAACCCGATCAGGTAGATATTTTAATCATGGACGATCAGGTTCCGCAGAAGACACGCGAAAAATATGCCCAGAAAGGCATCATCATTCAATAATATTGTCATGTGAAGAGAGCAGTGCAAACCGGAAATTACCCGGTCTGCACTGCTTTTTTTCATGCGTTTTACAAACTCTTTTCGCAGCTGCAAAATGCCGTTTTTTGCGGCAAAGTGGAGCGGCAACTGGAGAATTCCCCAAAAACCGAACCGTGGGACGGGACATGCATGAGCAGTTTGGTCAGATAAAGCGAAGAAATGTACGCATGATCTGGTGCGGAGAATAGCGGAAAGCGATGGAAAATCCGGTATTTGACGGGGAAAAGACGGCAAGACTGGGTGGCACTTCTTTTAGGTTTTACATATTGTTTGCTGGAGGCTGCTTGTTTGTGCGGCGGCATGGTGGGTATAATCAGCTTGTAAACAGCAAATACAAGCAGTAAACAGCAAAATGACGCAAAACAAGAAATTAGGAGTGTTACATGGATATGGGTAAGACGATTCAGATGGTCGTGTTTGACTGGGCAGGAACGACGGTGGATTACGGTTCCAGTGCACCGGCAGAGGTTTTCAATCGCGTGTTCCGCGCAGGTGGGATGTGCTTTAGCAAGGAGGAGATCAACCGCCCGATGGGCATGGAGAAGAAGGCGCACATTCGCGAGATGCTTTCCTCCAAGATCGGCACCGAGCAGTGGGAGAAGATTCACGGCCGTGCATGGACGGATGCCGATGTCGAGCATCTGTACCAGACCTTTGAAGGGGAGCTGTTCCAGGTCGTGACCGCGTACAGCACGCCCATTCCGGGTGTGGTAGAGACCGTGATGACGCTGCGTGAGCAGGGCATCAAGATCGGTTCGACCACCGGCTACACTTCGCAGATGATGGAACAGGTCATCCCGCGTGCGGCAGAGCTTGGCTATCAGGCCGACTGTGTGGTCACGCCCGACGTGACTGGCGCAAGCCGTCCGACCCCGTTTATGCTGTTCGAGTGCATGCGCCGCTTGAACGTGTACCCGCCGCAGGCTGTAGTTAAGGTAGGCGACACCGTGGTTGATATTCTGGAGGGCAAGAACGCGGGCACCTGGACGGTTGGCATTCTGACCGGTTCCAATCTGCTCGGACTGACCCAGCAGGAATATGAGGACATGGCAGCGGACGAGCTGGAGCGCCGCAAGCAGCAGGCAGCCGAGCGTTACCGCGAAGCGGGTGCAGACTTTGTCATCGACTCCATCTGTGAGCTTCCCGCGGTGATTGCAGAGATCAACCACCGTATGGAGGAGGCACAGGCATGAACCAGTACTATAATCCGGTTCGCACCATCCAGGGCGTGGGCTGTGTCGAGGAGATCGGAGCGCTGCTGCGGTCGCAGGTACCGGAGGGCGCGCAGATTCTGCTGCTGGTCTGGAATGAATCGGTATTTGAGCTGCCGGCATTTGCCGCACTGGACGATATCTACAGCGTACATAAGGTATGTTTCAATGAATCTAACCCGACGGTCGAGCAGCTGTTTGACCTGTTCTGCCAGACCCGGGACTGCATCCCTGCATTTGTGATTGCGGTCGGCGGCGGCAGTATTATGGATGTCGGCAAGGCATTGTGCTGCCTGTACGGCAAGGAAATTTCCGACACCGACGCGCTGCGCCGCATCATTTCCAATAAGGAATACGGCAAACCGGCAGCGCGGTGGATTGGCGTACCGACCACGGCGGGCACGGGCAGCGAGACGACCTGCTGGGCGACCATCTGGGACCCGACCAAGGATTGCAAGCGCTCGATCGAGAGCCGGGACAATTACGCCTGGGCGGCGCTGGTCGATCCCGACCTCGCAGCGGGCATGCCGATCGGTCTTGCGGTCTCGTCCGCACTGGATGCCATGGCACACGCCGTCGAGAGCTACTGGGCGCGTGCGACCAACTGCGTATCGCGTGCGCTGGCATTGCAGGCCGTGCGCACCATCATGGGCGCGATGGATGACCTGCTGGACGGTAAGGCACAGGCACATGACGCGATGGCACAGGGCAGCATGCTGGCCGGTCTGGCATTCAGCAACACCAAGACGACTGCCTGCCACTCGATTTCCTATCCGCTGACCATGCACTATCACATTCCGCACGGTGCGGCAGTCAGCCTGCTGCTGGCGCCCATGCTCGCGGTCAATGCAGCAAAGATCACCGACCTGTCCGCTCTGCTCGATGCCTTGCAGGTGCGCAGCGCAGACGAACTCGAAGACCGCATCCGCGGCTATCTGGCACGTGCCGGTCTGCCGGTGTCGCTGGAAGCTTGGGGTGTGCGCTGGGAAGATCTGCACCATCTGGCTGCACTCGGCCTGACACCCGGCCGCGCAGATAACAACCCGGTCGAGATCAATCCGGAGATGATTGAAACCATTTTGGAGAAGGTATATCCGACCTACGAGATGAGCAAAGGAGCATAACCATGAATTACAGAAAGATGATGAGCCTGCTGGCAGCTTCCGCCTTGACTCTTTCCGCCCTGACCGGCTGCGGCGCAGCCAATGCAGACAGTTCCGAGACCGCACAGGCATCGGCTGGCGGCGAGGACGGCGTGTTCACGATCGCTTACGCACCCAACGAGTCCACCGCTGAGAGCGCGGACGCACGCAACGGTCTGGCAGAGGATCTCAGCGCGGTGCTGGGCTGTGAAGTCGAGGAAATTCAGGCGAGTGACTACAATGCCATCATTGAGGCGCTGCGCACGGGCAGTGCAGACATGGCGTATATGGGCTCGCAGGCGCTGGCACTGGGCGTCGAGCGTACCGATCTGGAACCCATCGTCATGAAGGCCGAGGACGGTGACCCGGAGAAGGCGATTTATCACTCTGTACTGATTGCAAGCAGCTCGAACGATGAAATCAACTCGATTGAGGACATCAAGGGCAAGACCATGGCCTTTGTCGATCCCGATTCCACCTCGGGCAATCTGGTACCCACCGCGGAGATCATCAAGGCATTCCCGGACGACAACCTCAATTCGGACATGCTGCACACCAACGGTGACTTCTTCGAGGCAGTCAGCTTCTCGGGCTCGCATCAGGCTGGCTTGCAGGCGGTCATCAAGGGCGACGTAGATGTTGTCCCGATCTCCGATCAGATTCTGGCATCTGAGATTGCAAACGGCAATGCAGCCGAGGATGATGTCAAGATCATTTACGAGTCGGGTGCGATTCCGGCCGAGGCTATAGTTGTAGCCGAGCACGTCGACGAGGCAACCCGTCAGACGCTGACCGACTTCCTGACCAGCTACGACAACGAGCAGTATTTCACCGATGTCATCAAGGTACCGGGCGCACGCTTTGTCGAGTGTGATATGAGCGACTACGAGGACATCATCGAGCTCAACAAGATCATCAACGAATTTTAATTAAGGATATGGGGCGCAGGAGGCAGAACATGGAACCCATTTTGAAGTTTGAACAGGTATCAAAGCACTATCCCAACGGTGTGCATGCCCTCAAAAATGTATCGTTCGAGGTGCACGAGGGAGAATTTATCTCGGTCATCGGGCCGTCCGGCTCGGGAAAATCCACGCTCCTGCGTGCCATCAACCGTCTGATTCCGATCAGCGCCGGAACCGTCAGCCTGGAGGGCGAGGCGGTTTCCGGTCAGCACGGTCGGGGTCTGCGCAGACTGCGCCGCAAGGTAGGCATGATCTTCCAGAATTATAATCTGGTATACAGCCTGTCGGTGCTGCAAAACGTACTGCATGGACGACTGGGCTATATGAGCGGACTCAAGGGCATTTTCGGCATGTACAGTGAGCAGGATAAGCGCGAAGCGCTCGATCTGCTGACCGAGCTGGGCATGGACCAGTTCAGTTATAACCGCGCGTCCGACCTGTCGGGCGGTCAGAAGCAGCGCGTCGGCATTGCCCGCGCCATCATGCAGAATCCGCGCCTGCTGCTGTGCGACGAGCCCATCGCATCGCTTGACCCGTCGAGTGCGAAGACCATCATGGACTTGCTGCGCGACCTGTCGCAGCGGCGCAATATCGCCTGCATTGTCAACCTGCATCAGCTGGACGTGGCGATGAAGTATTCGACCCGCATCATCGGCCTGTGCAAGGGTGAGATTGTCTTTGACGGCCCTCCGGCAGCGCTGGACGAGGCGACGATTGAAAAGATTTACGGCACATCGCGCGAGAACCTGATGATTGGAGGGAAGTTGGATGACGCGAAAAATACCGCTGATTGCGCGTGATCTCAAAAAAACTGTACACCGGTTTCCTGATTCTGTGTGTTGTGCTGTTTGCGGTCTGCACGGTGCTGACCGACTTTAGCCCCATGACGCTGTTTGCCAACAGCGACGCGTTCTGGGAGTTCATCACCGAGGACTTTCTGCCTCCGGCGCTGCCCAAGGCCAGCCGTATTCCGGGTGTGTTTGAGAGTGTGCTGGTGACGCTGGCGCTTGCCATGTCGGCGACCACGGTTGCAGCCATTCTGGCATTTGTGGTTTCGCTGTTCGGCAGCGAAAAAGTCTCGCCGTTCCCGCGCTTTGCCAAGATCGTCCGCGGATTTGCCACCTTCCTGCGCAACATTCCCGCACTGGTCTGGGCGTTTATCCTGTTTTCCTCGCTGGGCATCGGCACCGGTGTCGGCTTTGTCGCCCTGTGCATCACAAGCTTTGCGTTTATGGTGCGTGCCTTTGTCGAGACCATGGAGGACGTGTCCCAGGACTGCGTCGAGAGCTTGCAGGCGGTCGGCGCGAGTTTCCCGCAGCGCGTCGCGCAGGCGATTCTGCCGTCCTGCCTAAGTGGATTTCTGTCCTGGTTCCTGTACTGCGTGGAGGTCAATATCCGTGCATCCACCATTGTCGGCATGGTTGGCGGCGGTGGTGTCGGCCTGACCCTGTTTTCCTACATCAAGAGCTTTCAGTATGACATTGCGCTGAGTATCATTCTGCTTATCGCCGTGATGGTCATTGCGGTCGATCGTGTGACCAGTAAGCTCCGAAAGGAGATTTTGAAATGAGTGAAAACCATAACGAGTGCATTTCGTTTCCGGCATCCAGACAGGGACGGCACAAGATTCCGGTCAAGTGCCGTCAGCGTAACCGCTTTATTCCGGCATTCCTGATCGGAGTTGCGGTGCTCTCGGTGCTCAGTCTGATTTATCTGGACATCGATTGGCCCAAGCTGTTCTCGCGTGTGCCCGATATCGGCGTAGTGTTCTGGCAGCTGGCGCATCTGGACGTGAGCCGGATGGATTTGGTACTGTCCTCTCTGGTGGAGACCATTTCCATCGCCGTGCTGTCCCTGCTGTACAGCTTGCTGCTCGGTATTGTGTTCGGTATGTTGGCTGCGCGCAATGTCTTCCATGTTCCCATGCTGTCCACATTGACCCAGTCCTTTTTCACCTTCCTGCGTGCCGTTCCCACACCTGTATGGGTACTGCTCATGCTGGTCTGCCTGGGCATGGGCCCGGAAGCCGGCGTTGCCGGTCTGTGTGTCCATACCACGGCATTTTTCACCAAATCCTTTGCCCAGAGCTTTGAGAGCATCCCGGATGAGACCATCGAAGCGCTGGAAGCCACCGGAACCGGTCGCCTGAGCATCTTTTTCAATGCCGTGCTTCCGGCATCGCTGTCCCAGATTGTAGCCTGGGCGGGCATGCGTCTGGAGACCAACTTTTCCGAGTGTGCCATTTTGGGCATGGTCGGCGCAGGCGGCATCGGCTATGTCATTTCCAACAGCCTGCAAGGGTATGACTACGGCACGGCAGGCATTGCAATTCTGCTGGTATTCCTGGTTGCGTACAGCATCGAGCGGGTGTTTGTACGAATCAAGAAGAAATTTTACTAAGCGTTCCCCGTTCTATCTTTACGATAGATCTCTTCTCTCTGCATGGGGCTGACCTTCGGGTCAGCCTCTTTTTTATTGCGTCTAGATCATAGGAGGGGAGTGCTTCAAAATTTTTATTCTGATTTTTTGACAACAGGTTGCAAAGAAGTACCGGCAAGAAACCAACAGATTTCCAGCATAGACGCAAAAGTTTTTCGAATACAGCCGTTTGCCGTGCCTGTCTGGCAAAATGTATCTTTTACCGTCGTTTTGGTCAAGAAAAAATTGTGAAAATTGTCGCAAATGAAAATTGACAGATGGGGAACAGAGTGCTATAATCTAGATACTGGTTCTGAATTAAGAATATTGTTCGAAATTCAGAACAAACAAGAGACGGACGTGAGAGCGAAATTGACGATTGCCCGTGTGTGCGATTTCGCGTGAAAATGCCCGTGTGTGTAACATTGCAAATGTTTTATATAAGGATGAAATTATTTAATTGATACAGGAGATGAGAGATCCTATGAAGAAAAAGTATGCCGTAATGGACGGTAACACGGCTGCCGCCCATGTGGCCTATGCCTTCACTGAGGTCGCGGCGATTTACCCGATCACGCCGTCCTCGCCGATGGCAGAAAAGGTGGATGAGTGGTCTGCGAAGGGCAAGAAGAACCTGTTTGGTTCGACCGTAGACGTCATCCAGATGCAGTCCGAGGCTGGCGCAGCAGGTACCTGCCACGGTTCTCTGCAGGCAGGCGCACTGACGACGACCTTTACCTCGTCTCAGGGTCTGATGCTGATGATCCCGGCGATGTACGCAATGGGCGGCCAGTTCCTGCCCAACGTCATGCACATCGCATCGCGCGTTGTCACCTCGAACCATCACTCCATCTTCGGCGATCATACCGACTTTATGACCTGCCGTATGACCGGCTATGCAATGCTGATGTCGTCCTCGCCCCAAGAGGCAATGGA
>NZ_FUXW01000016.1 GCF_900167005.1 Butyricicoccus pullicaecorum DSM 23266 | reverse complement strand
ATCAGACCGTTTTCATCCTTGATGACGATGAAATAGCGCAGCACTTGTTCTCCATTATCCGCCAGACACCGCAGCTCATAAATTCCAAAGCACAGCTGTTCACAAACCTGCTGCATGTACTTCCATTCTTCTGTTGTATTGATCCTTGCATCTTCCATATTCATTTTTCTCCTTTCTTGTCGGTCTCTGTTTTATGCTATGCATTTGGAAAAATATGTATTATGTCATGAATATTCATCCACAGGTTTTCAAGCATCCCCTGAATTTCTTGCGAGAAAATCATGCATTGCACAAGTTCTTCTGCTGCCTGTTGCAAGCGAGAAAATATTCTTTTGGCATGACAATATCATCCTCTGTCAATATTTTCCTTATGGTATCTATTTTCTCGTTTCTTGTTCAAAGGCGATAAAATGAAAAAAGGCACTTCATATAAGCCCATCTGCTATCAAATGAGCTTACATTAAGTGCCTTGCAAACTTTTATGATGTTTGGGGCTTATCTCCGTTTTTTCTCGCCGAAACTTATAAGAACAAAAGCTGTCAAGGGTTCATCCCCTGACAGCTTTTTTATATTCACAGAAGAAAATCAGTTAACGAAAAAACGATCATCTTGCCCTGTGTCTCTCTTCTCCTGGCGTAGGCCAGCAACGCTCCGGCTTGACTGGGCGTGCGATGTACATAGGCAATCAAATGGTCGGCGTGCTCAACTGCGCAGCGGTTCGCACGTACAATTGCAAAACGATATGGTACATGTTCCATTTGGGATGGATACCAGATATGGTCAAATAGGTCGGTCTGGATGGACGAAGGTTTTTCCGCGTAATATGGCTGTAAGAGCGTTAATATCACCTGTGGATATTCCTCTTTCACACATCGTACGGCATGTGCTGCCAAACGATCAAATTGCCCATATCTTCCTACTACAAATTCATTCACACCATATTCTGCAACATGCTGTCGAACAGCTCTTTGTAAAGCCGGATAAACTGTCTCTTCTGTATCTCGATGTCCGATCATAAAACAAATCTTTCGCTTCATACCATCACACCCTGCATAGTTCATTCTTTCGTAAAAATTATACGATTAAAATGATTAAATTGCAACGATATGTCGAAGTATAATTTACGAAGAACACAACGAAAGGGGTATGTGCGGTGAACGATATTCTTTCCACCATCACCAAGCACCGTCAGTCGCGCGGCTGGACAGAATATCAGCTTGCCGAGCGTTCTGGGCTTCCACAATCCACAATTTCTTCCTGGTATCGCAAAAATCTCATTCCCACCATCCCCTCATTAGAGAAAATCTGTCGTGCATTTGGCATTACACTCTCTCAGTTACTAGCAGATGATGCGTCAGCGGTTGTTTTAACCGATTGCCAAAAAGAATTACTGAGCCGTTGGGCACGATTGAACGAAAAACAGCAAAAGGTCATCTTTGATCTGATTGATTTAATGTAAAAAACACAAAGCCGCCGGTATCCCTCAGATACCAGCGGCTTTTCTGCTGTAAAAATCGATTTTAGATGACCGTTGCGTCGGTGATGCCCTCTTCCAGCGAACCAGCTGCGCAGGCGATGCCTGCCTTACCGGCAAACCAGAAGGTGAACGCGCCCTGATCGTCAACCGACAGCGTGCGCAGCGACATGCGCGATGCAGCCGGCTTTACGGTCTTGATCTGTGCACGGGCAGCAAGCTCCCACTTCTCGGCCTCCTGCTGAAGTGCGCGTGCAACCTCGCGGGGCTTGGTCTCTTCCATGTCCTCGACCTCGAGCGTGATCTTCTTCTCACGCCAGTCGATCTCGCACTGGTAAACGCAGGTCTCACGGTCAAACGTGAATACGCCAAAGTGCTCGTCCTCGACGGTCTTCTCGGCAACCTGCTCGGCCAGCAGGGCTTCCATCTCCTCGTCCTTTGCCGGTGCGGGCAGCTCGGTCATCCACAGCTTGCCCTGCTCACCCTTGGCCACCTTGACGCGCACTAGGGTGTCGGACGGCAGAGAAATACGGAACAGCTGGGCACGTGCCGGTGCAGCCAGGGCTGCCAGTTCGAACAGACCCTCCTGTACCTTGCCGTTGTCCAGACGCTTATAAGCGGTAATGCTCTTGCGGACGATCACTTCTCCCTCGTTGGGGGTGGGCTGTACGTAAGCCACGTCTACGTCCGTCAATGCAACAATTTCAAATTGCTCTGTCATTGGGGTTCTTCCTCCTTGTCTTATCCATTATACCACAGCGGCAGGCAAACATCCAATACCAAACACGAAACCACGTGCCGCTGATGGTATAATTATAAAATAAAAGTATAATAGCCGTTTTATGGCTATTATACCACAGCTTTCGGTCAATTTTAACCCTAAATCTCGCTTTTTCCATGACCCGTGGCAACTTTTTAAAATACATTCTATCGCAGCCGATGATCGGCCAAAAAGCTGAAAGATCGTCGCTCTGCGCCTATTATACCTGATTTTTCGCCGCTTGTCATCCTTCGTTCTTAGAATTGACAAGAGAAAGTCTGCCCGTTATAATGAAATCAGATTCATGACTTATATATGCTCATAATCGGTTGAGCGTTTCTACCAACTGCCGGAACAGTTGACTATAAGTCCTCCACCATGCGGGGACTCGTCCTGCTTCCCAGTTGTTTTTTTATTTTTAGGACGTTTTTCCGCGCATTTCCCTACGCTAGGAGGCATATATATGACGAATTCTTTTGTACTCAAGGGCGATATTCTCTGGAGCCGCACCCCGCAGGACATGACCATCTGTGAAAATCAGTATGTGGTCTGTGAGGATGGTGTATGCGCCGGTGTCTTCCCCACCCTGCCCGAACGCTTTGCATCGCTCCCGGTGCACGACTACACCGGAAAGCTCATCATCCCCGGCCTGGTCGACCTGCACGCGCACGCGCCGCAGTATGCGTTCCGCTCGCTCGGCATGGATCTCGAACTGCTGGACTGGCTGGACACCCAGACCTTCCCGCAGGAAGCACGCTATGCCGACCCGGACTATGCACGCCGTGCGTACACGCTGTTTGTCGACGATCTGCGCCGCAGCTCGACCACCCGCGCCGTGCTGTTCGGCACGCTGCACGTGGACGCAACCCTGACCCTCATGGGTCTGCTCGAGGACAGCGGTCTAATCACCCGTGTGGGCAAGGTCAACATGGATCGCAACAGCCCGGACTGTCTGCGTGAGGAGAGCGCCGCGGCGTCACTCGCTGCCACCCGTCAGTGGCTGGACGGCTGCCGGGACTTCACCCGCTCCCGTCCCATCCTGACCCCGCGCTTTATCCCGAGCTGCTCGGACGCGCTCATGGAAGGTCTGCGCGACCTTCAGCGCGAGACCGGTCTGCCCGTGCAGTCCCATCTGTCGGAAAACCAGGGCGAAATCGCCTGGGTATCCGAACTGTGCCCGGATTCGACCGGCTACGGCGATGCCTATGACCGCTTCGGTCTGTTCGGCGGCGACGGCTGCCCGACCATCATGGCGCACTGCGTCTGGTCGGATGAGGCAGAGCGGGCACGGATGAAGCAAAACGGCGTGTTTGTTGCGCACTGTCCCCAGTCCAACGTCAACCTGTCCTCGGGCATCGCACCCGTGCGCGCCTTCTTAAACGAAGGGCTGTCGGTTGGTCTGGGTTCGGACATCGCAGGCGGTGTCCACCTGTCCATGCTGCGCGCCATCGCAGACACCATTCAGGTATCCAAGCTGCGCTGGCGGCTCCAGGATGCTTCTCTCGCCCCCATCACCCTGCCCGAAGCCTTCTATCTGGCCACCCGCGGCGGCGGCGCATTCTTCGGCAAGGTCGGTGCATTCGAGTCCGGTTTCGAATTTGACGCACTCGTCCTGGACGACGCAATGCTGCCCTGTCCGTTCGACCTGTCCCCGCTGGAGCGCCTGACCCGCGTGGTCTACCTCGCAGACGACCGTGCGGTCGCTCATAAGTATGTTTCGGGCCTTAAACTTATGTGAAAGGAACCTTTTTCCCATGATTTTATCCGGCAAGGAAATCGAAAAGCACCTCGGCAAGGAGATCGTCATTGAACCCTACGATCCCAGCCGCTTAAACCCCAACAGCTACAATCTGTCGCTGGCAAACGAGCTTTTGGTCTACGAGCACGACGTTCTGGACATGAAGACCCCCAACCCGACCCGCCATCTGACCATTCCCGAAGAAGGTCTGGTGCTTGAACCCGGCCGTCTGTACCTCGGACGCACCAACGAGTTCACCCGCACCGACGGCTTTGTCCCCATGCTCGAGGGTCGTTCTTCGACCGGTCGTCTGGGTCTGTTCATCCATGTCACCGCCGGTTTCGGCGACGTTGGCTTTGCCGGTTACTGGACGCTGGAAATCTTCTGTGTCCAGCCCATCCGCATCTATCCCAATGTAGAGATCTGTCAGATTTACTATCACGACATTCATGGTGAGTACGAACCCTACAAGAGCGGCAAGTATCAGAATAACATGGGCATTCAGCCCAGCCTGCTCTACAAGGATTTCGAGAAATAACCGTCCGCCGCGCGCGCAGCACGGCGGTATAAAGGAGGGAATCTCTTATGGCAGTTGGTCAGAGTATCCCACGCGTAGATGCGTTCGCAAAAGTCACCGGAGAGGCAAAGTACACCGCCGATCTGGTCCCCGCGAACGCCTACGTCGCGAAGATCGTGCGTGCACCGGTCGCAAGCGGCTGGGTGCGCGGCTTTGATCTCACTGAGGCGCAGGCCGTCCCCGGCGTTGTGCGTATTTTCACCTGTTTCGACGTGCCCGACATTCAGTTCCCGACCGCCGGGCACCCCTGGTCGACCGTTCCGTCCCATCAGGACATCTGTGACCGCAAGCTGCTCAATGCGCATATCCGCGTGTGGGGCGATGAGATTGCGGTTGTGGTTGCCCGTGACCGTATCAGCGCCGAGCGCGCGGCGCGGCTGGTCAAGGCAGACATTGAGGTCTTGCCCGCACTGTCCACGCCCGACGAGGCGATGGCACCCGGTGCGCCCTGTCTGCACGAGGAAAAACCCGGCAATGTGGTGGTGCACTCCCAGTTCCATCTGGGAGACGGCACCTTTGATGAGGCTGCCGCAACACCCGGCGCGGTCGTCGTATCCGGACATTACAGTGTGCCCGCTGTGCAGCACTGTCACATGGAGCCCGTGCACTCGTTCGCGTACATGGAAGGACAGAAAATCACGGTGGTCAGTTCCACCCAGATTCCCCACATCGTGCGCCGCGTGTGCGGTCAGGCGCTGGGCATTCCTTGGTCGCGTGTGCGCGTCATCAAGCCCTACATGGGCGGCGGCTTCGGCAACAAGCAGGACGTTCTGGTCGAACCCCTGGCCGCATGGCTGACCACCCAGCTCGGCGGCCACGCGGTCAATATCGAGCTCAGCCGCGAGGAAGTGCTGGGCTGCACCCGCACCCGCCACGCCTTTGACTGGGACGTGCAGGCGGTCGCAAGCCCGGACGGCACGCTGCTCGCACGCACCTACTGTGCAAAGTCCAATCAGGGCGGCTACGCTTCGCACGGTCATGCGATTGCTGCCAATGCGGCAAATGTTTTTAAACAGTGCTACCGCGACCGCGTCTCGCTCGACTCCGAGAGCTACACGGTCTACACCAACCGCCCGACTGCCGGCGCCATGCGCGGCTACGGCATCCCGCAGGGCTGCTTCATCACCGAGGCGCTGACCGATGATCTGGCTTACGCGCTCGGCATGGACCCGCTGGAATTCCGCCTCAAAAACTGCGTGCAGGCCGGATACGTCGACCCGCACAACGGCATCACCATGCACGCTTACGGTCTGGATCAGGTACTGGAAAAAGGCCGTGCGGCGATTGATTGGGACGCAAAGCGCCGTCTGTACCAGAACCAGACCGGCGACCGCCGCCGCGGCGTGGGCATGGCGCTCTTCACCTACAAATCCAACGTCTATCCCATCTCGCTCGAGACCGCATCCTGCCGCATGATGCTGCATGAGGACGGCCGCGTGACCGTGCAGATGGGCGCGACCGAGATCGGACAGGGCGCGGACACCGTGTTCACCCAGATGGCAGCCGAGTCCATCGGCCTGCCGGTCGATGCCATCGATATCCAGTCGGTGCAGGACACCGACGTTTCCCCCTTTGACACCGGCGCTTACGCCTCGAGGCAAACTTACGTCAGCGGTATGGCGTGCAAGATGACTGGTGAAAGTCTGCGCGGCAAGATTTTGGACTATGCCGCAGGTATGCTGGAGCGTTCGGCTGAGGGTCTGACCATCACAGACGGTCAGATTGTGGACGAAACCGGTCAAACCGTGCTGACCGTTGCCGATGTGGGCATGGAAAGCTGTTACAGCCTGACAAACAGCCGCCATCTGACCGCTGAAGAGACCTATCACTGCGAGCAGAACACCTTCGCCACCGGCGCATGCTTTGCCGAGATCGAGGTCGACCTTGCACTCGGTCAGATTCACGTCCTGCGCCTTGTCAATGTGCATGACAGTGGACGGCTCATCAATCCCAAGCTCGCCGAGGCACAGGTACACGGCGGTATGAGCATGGGTCTGGGCTACGCACTGAGCGAAGAGATGCTCTTTGACGATGCCTGCAAGCCGCTCAACGCAAACTTGCTCGACTACAAAATCCCGACCGCGATGGATACCCCCAAACTAGAGGCACTCTTTGTCGAGGTGGACGACCCGACCGGCCCGTATGGCAACAAGGCGCTCGGCGAGCCGCCTGCCATCCCGGTCGCACCGGCCATCCGCAATGCGCTGCTTCACGCGACCGGTGTGTCGGTACATTCGCTGCCGCTCACCCCGCAAAAACTCATCGAGCACTTCCGTGCCGCCGGACTGTTAGGAGGCGAAGACCATGTTTGACATCAAACGGCTGTATCCTGCCAAAGATTTGAACGATGCGCTGTGCGCACTGGCAGACGACCCGGAAAGTATGGTCATCGCGGGCGGTACCGACGTCCTCATCCGCGTGCGTGAGGGCAAGGCTGCCGGGGCTTCGCTCGTGTCCATCCACGAACTGCCCGAGCTGACCGGCGTGCGCATGGAGGCTGACGGTTCCATCGTCATCGGCGCATGCACGAGCTTTGCCCGCATCACGGCTGACCCCATCATTGAGGAGTTTGTGCCCTATCTGGGTGAGGCGGTCGATCAGGTCGGCGGCCCGCAGACCCGCGAGGCGGGTACCATTGGCGGCAACCTGTGCAACGGTGCGACAAGTGCCGACTCTGCCCCCATGCTGCTCGCGCTGAACGCAGAACTGACGCTGCAAAGTGCTGCCAGCAAGCGTGTGGTACCGGTGACCGCATTCCATACCGGTCCGGGACGCACGGTACGCAATCGAGATGAAATTTTGACCGAAATCCGCATTTTCCCGGCTGATTTTCAGGGATTTGGCGGTCAGTACATCAAATACGGCAAGCGTGCCGCGATGGAAATTGCAACGCTCGGCTGTGCAGCGCTCGTAAAGCCTGCCACCGACCAGCGCACGGTCGCCGATCTTCGACTGGCCTATGGCGTGGCAGCCCCCACGCCCATCCGCTGCACCGAAGCCGAGACACTCGCACACGGCGAAGTGCTCACCGACGCGCTGCTGGGTGAGATCGCCCGCACCGCTGCCGCACATGCTTCGCCGCGCTCGAGCTGGCGCGCCAGCCGCGAATTCCGCTTGCAGCTCATCACCGAACTCGCCAGACGCGCCATCCGCAGCGCCTGGACACGTGCAGGAGGTGTGTTCTAATCATGCGCAATCTCATTTCTTTGACCGTCAACGGCGTGCCGACCACGGTTGCCGTAGAGGACGGTGAAGCCCTGCTCGATACCCTGCGCGACCGTCTGGGTCTGACCAGCGTCAAGCGCGGGTGCGAAGTCGGCG
Organism: Butyricicoccus pullicaecorum DSM 23266; assembly: GCF_900167005.1. Lineage (GTDB taxonomy): Bacteria > Bacillota > Clostridia > Oscillospirales > Butyricicoccaceae > Butyricicoccus > Butyricicoccus pullicaecorum. Next base: position 42,806 of record NZ_FUXW01000016.1, on the reverse strand, counting down.
AGTGCGGCGCGTGCACTGTGCTCATCGATGGAAAAGCTGTCGATTCCTGCCTGTATCTCACGGTCTGGGCTGAGGGTAAGTCGATCTTGACCGTGGAGGGTCTGCGCAAGGCCGACGGTACATTGTCCCCCATTCAGCAGGCATTCATCGATGAATGCGCCGTGCAGTGCGGATTCTGTACTCCGGGTCTGATTCTGTCCGCACTTGAAATTGTAATGAGTGGGAAGGAATATACCCGAGAAGAATTGCGTAAACGCATTTCCGGGCATTTGTGTAGGTGTACAGGATATGAAAATATTCTGAATGCGGTGGAAAAAGCGATTCAGATGAGCCGCTCTGCACCGCAGCCCAAATAAAGCTTTCGCTCAAGCCTTTCTCGAAAGGCTTGCGGGTTCTCAGGGCAGAGCCCTGAGTCGGACTCCGCAGAGTCCGAAACTCCCCTTTTGATTCCGGTCAAAAGACCGGAATCAACCAAAACCAAAAATAAAAGCGCGACCCGCAGGTCGCGCAATCTCTTGGAAAGGCCGTCCAAAAGGGACGGTCTTTCCTTTTTGTTTGCTTTGATTGAAACCCGGGTCGGACACCGGGTTTCAAGAGAGATTTCGCCATCTGCGGATGGCGACCAGGTTCCACCTGGACGGGCCAGCCTACGCGGCTGGATCGCGCCGGGCCTCAGGCCCGGACCCAATTTCGCCCACGGGGCGGGATTCCGTTTCTTTTACTTACCTTCAATCGCGTCGATTGCGTCGATGACCGCCGAGCGGAAGCCATGGTGCTCGAGTGCGCTCACGCCCTTGATCGTCGTACCACCCGGCGAGCAGACTGCGTCCTTCATTGCGCCCGGATGGGTACCGGTCTCGACGTGCATCTTACCCGTTCCGCACAGTGCCTGACCTGCCAGACGATACGCAAGTGCACGCGGCAGGCCGTGCTTGACGCCTGCATCGCCCAGAGCTTCCAAGAACATACTAATAAACGCAGGCGAGCAGCCAGCAACCGTACCTGCAACGCTCAGAAGATGACTCTCGACCGGCTGAATGAGTGCCGACTTCGAGAAGATCTGCTCAAAAGCTGCAAACTCGTCCGCAGTCAGGCTATGGGTCTGCTCGCAGACGATAATACCCTCACCGACCGAAATTGGCGTATTCGGGATGGTGCACAGCACGTGCAGGTCGTCGCCCATGAGCTCATTGAACTTATCATACGTATAGCCCGCTGCGACCGAAATAATGATCTTATCGGTCAGCAGATCGTGCAGAGCAGGAACGACCTTGGGAATCATATAGGGCTTGATGGCGATGACTACCAAATCAACCTGCTCAATCATTTCCTCTGCCGAATGGCAGGGCACCATGCCGCTCGGCTGGGTATTGCGGCACAGCTTTTCCCAATCCTTCGCGCAGGCGTAAATGTCCTGCGGTGCGACGGACTCGGTCAGCAGCAATCCCTTTGCCATCGCCTGTGCCATATTGCCAAAGCCTAAAAATCCGATCTTCATACGGTTTTACCTTCCTTTCCGGTTGCATCATAATATACTTCGTCTAAAATCAGGCCGTGCGGCGGCATGGTGATGCCAGCACTTGCACGGTCTAAACTGTCCAGAATCGCGGTCATTTCCTGCGCATTTCGCTTGCCCTGTCCGACCTCGACCAGCGTACCTGCCAAAATACGCACCATATTCTGCAAAAATCCGGTTCCTTCAAAGGTCAGGCGCACCTCGTCGCCCAATCGCTCGACCCGTGCCGTGTGCAGTGTGCGCACGGTGGACTTCTTCATCTTTTTATTGCCGCAGAACGCCTTAAAATCATGCGTTCCGATGAGCAGATCGGCGGCGTGCTGCATCTGCACGGTATCCAGCTTCTGTTCCATCCGGCACAGGTATTTGCGCTCGAACACGTTGGGCGTGTCGCTGTTCCAGATGCGGTATACATACCGCTTGCCGGTCGCGTTCAGTCGGGCGTGGAATCGGTCGTCCACTGTCTCACATGCCGTGACCGCGATGTCCTCGGGCAGATAGCGGTTCAAATACGCACGGATGTCGTCCGGCGTGCGGTCGGTGTTGATCTTGAAGTGCGCGACCTGCGCCCGGGCATGTACACCCGCGTCGGTGCGTCCCGCGCCGTGAATCTCAACCTTATGTCCGGTCATCTCACTCAGCACGGCCTCGATCTTGCCCTGGATGCTCTGTCCGTTGCCGATACGCTGCCAGCCCTGATACCGACTGCCGTCATAGCTGACGGTAATGCGGAAATTTCGCATATTGGGGGTTTCTCTCCTTTCCCCTCGTTTGGTCTATTGTCTTATTATAGCATACCGGCTGCCAAAAACGCAGTCCCTGTTCGGATATTTTCCGTTTTCTCATCTTACATAACTTTTTAGTCTCCATTTCTTTACTTTCTTTGCATTCTTACAAATTTTCTGTCGTTATGTGACTTAGTCTCTTCCCTTTGCAGGTCAGATATGATATAGTCGAAGTAATACTTTCCACGCAAAAGGAGGACTTTTCATGAAGAAATCCCTCATCCTGCTGCTGGCGCTGCTGATGCTTTCGGGCTGCGGCAATTCGGCAGGCACGACACCGAACACAGACTCGTCTGCGCCGCGTTCCAGTCAGACCGATGACACCCAATCGAACGACAGCGCAGCGTCGGAATCCTCAGACGACAGCACGGCATCGGAATCTTCGGATGACAGCGCCGAGACCTTCCAGCTGACCTTTACCGCCAAAGATCTGGCCGGCAACGAGGTCGATCAATCGGTATTTGCAAATGCGAAGCTGACCATGATGAATATTTGGGCGACCTTCTGCGGCCCGTGCATCAATGAGATGCCCGAACTGGGCGAACTGGCTGCCGAAGGCGGCACGAACTACCAGATCATCGGCGTGTGCGCCGACCTCAACGGCACTGAGGATATGCTGGAAGATGCCAAGGAGATCGTCTCCCAGACCAAGGCAAACTATCTGCACCTCCAGCCCTCGGAAGATCTGTACCCGGTTCTGACCGCTTCGTCCTCGGTTCCCGTGACCTTCTTCTTTGACAGCGAGGGTAAGCTGGTCGGCAAGGGCATTCTCGGTGCACAGAAAAAGGATACTTGGTCTCAGGTCATCTCCGAGCGTCTGGAAATGGTCAAGGCCGACGAGACCACTTCTGCGGAGGACAGCACCAATGACGCGGCGTAAGGCATGGATTGCACCCGCGCTGCTGCTCGTGGGCATCGGCATGATGATTTACGGCGCAATGGACGGCGAAGCCGAAATCGTGCTGCGCAAGGCTGCGACCATCTGTCTGGAATGTATCGGGGTGGGCTGACATGAAACATCTTCGTTTGATCGTTCAGGCCTGCTTTGCCGCACTGACCAACGGCTATGTGCGCGGTTTTGTGGAGGGCAAGATTTACTCGGGACCGCTCAAGCAGCTGTGCGTTCCCGGACTCAACTGCTATTCCTGTCCGGGTGCGCTCGGCGCCTGTCCCATCGGGGCCTTACAGGCCGTTCTGGGCAGCCGCGGACGGCAGTTTTCCTTCTACGCAATCGGTTTTCTGGTTGCGGTCGGTGCGCTGTGCGGCCGCTTTGTGTGCGGCTGGCTGTGTCCGTTCGGCTTATTTCAGGAGCTTGTGCACAAAATCCCCTTCCCGAAAAAGCTCAAAAAGCTGCCCGGAGACAAGTTCCTGCGCGCGCTCAAGTATATCGTGCTGGTACTGTTCGTCGTGATTCTGCCGCTGACTGTGGTGAATATCGTCGGCATTGGCGACCCGTGGTTCTGCAAGTATATCTGTCCATCCGGTATGCTGTTCGGCGGCATTCCGCTGACCATTCTGGACGAGGGCATCCGCTCGGCAGCCGGCATGCTGTTTGCATGGAAATTCTTCATTCTGGCCGTCGTGATTCTTTTGAGCATTGTGGTCTATCGGCCATTCTGCCGCTATCTGTGCCCGCTCGGCGCGATTTACGGTCTGTTTAACCCGGTCGCGCTGCTGCGGTACGAAGTCGATTCGGACAAGTGTATCGACTGCGGTAAGTGCAAAAAGAGCTGTCCGATGGACATTGACCTGCACAAGGAACCCGGCAGCAAGCTGTGTGTGCGCTGCGGCAAGTGCAAGAAGAACTGTCCGACCGGGGCAATCTATAATCCCGTTCTGGCGGCGATGCACAAGCACGCGGGACATACCAAGAATCCGTCTGTTTGACTACAAAATAAGACCGCTCCAAGTCGGGAGCGGTCTTTTGTCATCTCAGCGGAATTTCCACGTTATTTACTTTTACCTTGGCGACCTTCGCCGGGTCGATCAGGATTTTGTCCCAATCCGCGGTCTGATAATCATGATAGATGACCGTCGTACCCGCGTCCTCATCGCACTGGCTTCCGGCTCCGCCCCACTGCGGGTTTTCGTAGAGCACATTGCCGTCTGCATCATATACCGTCAGTGCACACATGAGGCAGTCCCCATCCTTTGCACGGTTTTCCGCGTGATGATGCAGCACACTGCCGCCCGAAATGCTCACTTTCACACCGAACGGCGAGACCGTAATCTCGTCCAGCGTCGCCGTACCGCCCAGATATTCGACCGGTTTGTCCACCGCATACGTGGTGTCCGCGGTCGGATAGTCCAGCTTGACGTCCTCAAACTTCCAGACGTGGTCGGTCATCAGGATTTCGTCATAGCGGTCGGTTTCCGCATTCCAGTCCAGACGATAGACCGAATTGATGGTCAGATCGACTGTCTTGCCCTGCAAGCTCTGCGGCTCTGCCCTGCTGTCGGGCGCGACATTCATGTGCCAGACAAAGTGCAGCGTGCTGCCGTCCGGCCCGTCATAGGGCGGCGCTTCATTGATACCGCCGCCAATGGTCGCTCGGCTGCCATCCGGGAAAGTCATATCGTAATCCCCGAACCGATAAGGTTCATTGGGGTCTGTGCCCTCGGGTACGGTCAGTTCCACACCGATATACAGCATGTTCTCGCTGCCCACGCAGTCGGTCAGTGTGACCGTCCAGCCGTCCGCTGTCTGCGTGCGTCCAAGGTCGGTCTTGTATGCCTCGTAGACCGGCTGTGACTCATAGGTCCACAGATGCCGCAAGGTATCGTGCAGGACGGCCGCGCCCGCTGTCGCAGCCAGCACCACACAGGCTGCCACGGCAAGCACGACGGCACGACGCTTTCTGCCGCACTTTTTCGCGGTTTGCGGTGCGCTCTGCTCGTGCAGGCGGTCAATTAGCTGCTGCTTGCTCTGCGCACTCAGCCGTACCTTGTCCAGTTCATCCCGATATTGTCTGTTCATTCGGCTCACCTCCTAATTGTTTGCGCAGCTTGCGTTTGGCACGGGTCAGATGAGTGGAGACCAGATTGGGCGGCAATCCCAACAGTTTCGCGATCTCCCCGACCGCATATCCCTCATAATAGTGCAGATAAATCACCTTTCGATATTTGAGCGGCAGACTCTGCACGGCACGCAGCACGGTATCGTCTCCCGGTTCGGGCAGCTCGACCGTGAGCGCTGCGCCCTCGTCCAATCCGACCGTGCGGCGAAACCACGCGCTGCGCTTGATGTCCTTGCACACATTGATGGTCACGCGCAGCACCCAGGCGCGCTCGGCTTCCGGGCTGTCGTCCGGACAGTCATGCGTCATCAGCCGCAGCAGCACGGTCTGGCATACGTCCTGCGCATCGTGCACGTTGCCAAACCAGGTATAGCCGATGCGCGTAATCCGGTCGGCATAGGTATGCACCAGAAATTCGATCCTGTCAGCAGACTGCATCTGCTCACCCCCTTTCACCTATCAAACGAAATCACCCTGCGCATTCCGTCAAGTACGCACAAAAAAAGGACGCAGCTTTTTGCGCTGCGTCCCAATCTTATATTTACTGTACAGCTTCGAGCAGAGCGTTCTTGACGCGCCAGAGCTTGGTCGAATAATCGACGTAGTAGGTCTGGGGATTCTCGAAGCGGCGAGTCTGCTCCCAGAGGGTCTCGATCTGGTCGTGGCAATACTGGCGAACCTCTTCAACCGGCGGGCATTCATAAACGCACTCGCCCTTGTCAAAGAGCTGCACCTGCAAGGGCTTGACCACGTAATCGGTGACAATCTTCTTCTTCCAAGTGTGGATGGGATGGAACAGCATGTAGGGCTGCTCCTCGTTGATGACCTCATCGCGCAGCGTGAGCACATCGCCCAGCGCCTTGCCGGTCAGCTTATCAAAGAAGCGGTAAGCCTGCTTAAAGTGCGGGGTGGTGATCTTCTCGACGTTCTCAGACACCTTGATCTTGGGGATGATCTCGCCCTTTTCGTCCTCAACGGCAACCAGCTTGTAGACACCGCCGAAGACCGGCTCCGACTTGGAGGTGATCAGGCGCTCACCGATGCCGAAGGAGTCGATCTGTGCGCCCTGACTGAGCAGGTCGCGTACCAGATACTCGTCGAGCGAGTTGGATGCCATGATCTGCATATCCGAGTATCCCGCCTCGTCCAGCATCTCACGTGCCTTGATGGACAGGTAAGCGATATCGCCCGAGTCCAGACGGATGCCCTTGGGACGGATGCCCATCGGTGCCAGCACCTCGTTTGCCACGCGGATGGCGTTGGGCACGCCCGACTTGAGTACATTATAGGTATCAACCAGGAAGACACAGTTGTCCGGGTAGATCTCGGCGTAAGCCTTGAACGCCTCGTACTCGGAATCAAACATCTGTACCCACGAGTGTGCCATGGTGCCGCCTGCCGGGATGCGGAAATCGCGGTCGGCGATGACGCAGGCCGTGCCCTGGCAGCCGCCGATGTAGGCTGCGCGTGCACCGTAGACCGCGCCGTCGTAGCCCTGTGCACGGCGCGAACCGAACTCGAGCACGGTACGGCCCTGCGCTGCACGGGTGATGCGGCTGGCCTTGGTGGCGATGAGCGTCTGGTGGTTGATGGTCAGCAGAATCATGGTCTCGACAAACTGTGCCTGTACCATGGGGCCTGCAACGGTTACAATGGGCTCACCCGGGAAAATCGGGGTGCCTTCGGGAATGGCCCATACGTCGCACTCGAACTTGAAGTCCTTGAGATAGTCGAGGAACGCCTCAGAGAAGCATCCGCGGCCGCGGAGGTACTCAATATCCTCCTCGGTAAAGTGCAGATTCTTGAAATAATCTACCAGCTGCTCGACACCGGCCATAACGGCATAGCCGCCGCCGTCCGGTACCCGACGGAAGAACATATCAAAGTATGCGCGCCGGTTTCCCATGCCCTTTTCGAAGTATCCGTTGGCCATGGTGAACTCATAAAAATCGGTCAGCATGGTCAGGTTCTTATTACTCATCATAGCGTTTTACCTCTTGTTTATAAAGAGGCGTCCTCACCCGGGACGCCTGACAGAATCGAATATACTGCTATTTTAGCCCTATCCCATCAAAATAGCAAGAGATTTGTTGTTTTTTCAGTGGAATTTCGTGTCTCATTTTTTCTGCCATTCATGCACAGTTTGTATATTTATACGCTGTATAAAATATTTATAAAATTTTTCTTGCATTCTCAATTTTACGGGTGTATAATAAGCCCATCGAAAAAAACACGTGATTCCGGAGGGGATTTCAAATGGAAAAGAAATATAACAAAGTTGTTTTAGCATATTCCGGCGGCCTTGACACCTCGGTTCTGATTCCGTGGCTCAAGGAGCACTATGGCTGTGAGGTTATCGCAGTTTCCGGCAACGTCGGTCAGGGCACCGAGCTGGACGGTCTGGAAGAAAAGGCACTCAAGACCGGCGCTTCCAAGCTGTACATCGAAGACCTGAACAAGGAATTTGTTGACGACTTCATCATCCCGACCATGCAGGCTGGCGCAACCTACGAGCAGTACCTGCTCGGCACCTCCTTTGCAAGACCGATCATTGCAAAGCGCATCGTTGAGATCGCGCTGAAGGAAGGCGCAGACGCCATCTGCCATGGCTGCACCGGTAAGGGCAACGATCAGGTACGTTTCGAGCTGGCGATCAAGGCATTCGCTCCGCACATGGACGTGATCGCTCCCTGGAGATTCTGGGAACTCAACAGCCGTGAGAAGGAGATCGAGTACGCAGAAAAGCACAACATCCCGCTCAAGATCAACAAGGAGACCAACTACTCCAAGGACAAGAACCTGTGGCATCTGTCCCACGAGGGCCTCGACCTCGAAGACCCGGCAAACGAAGCTCCCATCAACAAGCCCGGTTTCCTCGAGCTCGGCGTTTCTCCCGAGCAGGCTCCCGACGTTCCGACCTACGTCACCATCCACTTTGAAAAGGGCGTTCCGACCGCTGTCAACGGCGAGGAAATGGATTCGGTTACCCTCATCCAGACCCTCAACAAGCTCGGCGGCGAGAACGGCTGCGGCATCCTGGACATCGTCGAGAACAGACTGGTCGGCATGAAGTCCAGAGGCGTTTATGAGACCCCGGGCGGTGCCGTTCTGTACGCAGCGCACCAGAAGCTCGAGGAGATCACCCTCGACAAGGAGACCCAGCACTACAAGCAGCAGCTGGCTCTCAAGTTTGCCGATCTGGTTTACAACGGCCAGTGGTACACGCCCCTGCGTAAGGCAATGAGCGCGTTCGTCACCTCCACCCAGGAGACCGTTACCGGCGACGTTAAGCTCAAGCTGTACAAAGGCAACATCATCCCCGCATCGGTCACCTCTCCGTATTCGCTGTACTCCGAGGATATCGCAACCTTCGGCGAGGATCATTCCTACAATCAGGCCGATTCCGCAGGCTTCATCAACCTCTTCGGTCTGCCGCTCAAGGTTCGTGCAATGAACGACCTGGCTCTTCAGGAAAAGACCGGCGCTGGCTTCCCCTCTGTGGAATAAATTTGACAAAGAAACGGATGGGGCGAGGCAACTCGCCCCGTTCTTCCGTCCTACCACTTTATCACTCTATCACGAAACGAGGACTTTACAGATATGGCTAAAATGTGGGCCGGCCGGTTCCAGAAGGAAACCGACGCCGTCGTCAACGACTTTAACTCCTCCGTTATGTTCGACTGCCGGATGTATGCCGAGGATATTCAGGGCTCGATCGCACACGCGACCATGCTCGGCCGTCAGGGCATTATCCCCCAGGACGATGTACACAAGATTATCGAGGGCCTTCAGGGCATCCTTGCCGATATTGAAGCGGGCAAGATCCACTTCTCGCCCGAACTCTACGAAGATATCCACATGGCAAACGAGCAGCTCCTGACCGAGCGCATCGGTGACGCGGGCAAGCGCCTGCACACCGCACGCTCGAGAAACGATCAGGTCGCGCTCGACATGCGTCTGTATGTCCGCCGTGAAATCAAGGAGATCCGCGCACTGGTGCTGGGCTTCATGCACGCGCTGTGCGAGGTCGCTGCCAAGCACACCGAGACCGTTATGCCCGGCTACACCCATCTCCAGCGTGCGCAGCCCATCACCTTCGCCCATCACCTCATGGCTTACGCCAATATGTTAAAGCGCGACGTGCGCCGTCTGGACGACTGCCTTTCGGGCATGGACGCGCTCCCGCTCGGCTCGGGTGCACTGGCCGGCACGACCTACCCCATCGACCGCGCATTCGTCGCTGAGCAGCTGGGCTTCTCGGCCGTCATGGACAACTCGCTCGACGGCGTATCCGACCGTGACTACTGCATCGAGCTGTGCGCCGACCTGTCCATCCTGATGATGCACCTGTCCCGTCTGTCCGAGGAAGTCATCGCGTGGTGCTCGTGGGAATTTAAGTTCATCGAGCTGGACGATGCCTATTCCACCGGCTCGTCCATCATGCCCCAGAAGAAAAACCCGGACATCTGTGAACTCATCCGCGGCAAGACCGGCCGCGTATACGGTGCGCTGACCACCCTGCTGACCTTCATGAAGGCCATCCCGCTCGCATACAACAAGGATATGCAGGAAGACAAGGAAGCCACCTTTGATGCCATCGACACGGTCAAGAACTGCCTGCGCGTCATCGCGCCCATGTTCCGCACCATGACCGTGCTGACCGAAAACATGAAGAACGCTGCAAAGCGCGGCTTTATCAACGCGACCGACTGCGCCGACTACCTGACCAAGAAGGGTATGCCCTTCCGCGATGCCTACAAGGCAACCGGTACGCTGGTGCACTACTGCATCGAGCAGGGCAAGACCCTCGACACCCTGTCTCTGGACGAGTACAAGGCAATCACCCCCATGTTCGAGGACGACGTATACCACGCAATCGACCTGTCCACCTGCGTGCGCGAGCGCCGCTCGATCGGCGGCCCGGCGCCCGATGAGGTCGCACGTCAGCTCAAGGTCATCGAGGACTTTCTCGCGGCTCAGGGAGGCGAAAACTGATGCGCCCCAAAATTTACATCGACGGCAAGGAAGGCACGACCGGCCTGCAAATCTATGAGCGTCTGGGCGCACGCGACGACCTCGAGCTGCTGCTGATCGACGAAGAGAAACGCAAAGACACCGAAGAACGCCGCAAGTTCTTGAATGCAGCCGATATCGTGTTCCTGTGCCTGCCCGATGCGGCGGCACGGGAGGCCGTCTCCCTGATCGAAAACGATCACACCCGCGTCATTGACGCATCCACCGCACACCGCACGGCAGACGGCTGGGCATACGGTTTCCCCGAGCTGTCGGACGATCACCGCGCAGCTATTCAGACTTCCACCCGTGTGGCAAACCCCGGCTGTCATGCCACCGGCTTTATCGCCTCGGTCTATCCGCTGGTCGCCCACGGCGTGCTGTCCGCGACCGACGCGCTCACCTGCTTCTCGCTCACCGGCTACTCGGGCGGCGGCAAGAAGATGATCGCATCCTATGAGGCCGAGGACAAGACAAACGACCTGTATGCCCCCCGCGTGTACGGTCTCAACCTCCAGCACAAGCACCTGCCCGAAATGCAGAAGGTGTGCGGTCTGGCAACGCCTCCGGTCTTCTGCCCGGTCGTTGACGACTACTACAAGGGCATGGCGACCACGGTCATGCTGCCCGACCACAACGTGCACATCGTATGGCAGGCGCTCAGCGCACACTACGCCGGTCAGAAGATGGTCAAGGTCGCGCCGCTCGGCGAGGGCGCACCCATGATCTCGGCCAACACCTTTTCTGGCCGCGACAGTCTGACCCTGTACGTGCACGGTCACCGCTCGCAGACCATCGTTACCGCACTGTTCGACAACCTCGGCAAGGGTGCGTCGGGTGCGGCCGTTCAAAATATGAATCTCATGCTCGGCCTGGACGAGACCACCGGGCTGACCCTGTAAGGAGGTTTTTCCTCATGTATGAAATCATCTCGGGCGGCGTAACCGCTGCACAGGGATTCTCTGCCGGCGCGACGCGCTGCGGCATCAAGGCTTCGTCCCAGAAGGACGACACCGCAATTATCTTCTCGGAAATCCCCTGCACCGCTGCCGCTGTCTATACCAAAAACCGCGTCAAGGCTTCGCCCATTCAGGTCACCCGTGACCATCTGGCAAATCAGGTCGCACAGGCAGTCATCGTAAACTCGGGCAACGCCAACGCCTGCGCACCCGACGGCATGGAAAATGCTCAGCGCGAAGCCGCTGCCTGCGCAAAGCTGCTGAACATCCCGGAAAATGACGTCATCGTCTGCTCGACCGGCGTCATCGGTCAGCGTATCAACATCGAGTGCATCGAGGAAAACCTGCACACCATCACGCTGACCCCGGACGGCTCGGACGCGGCGGCAAACGCCATTATGACCACCGACACCGTCCCCAAGACCATCGCGGTATCGTTCACCGCCGGCGGCAAGACCTGCCATCTGGGCGGTATCTGCAAGGGCTCGGGTATGATTCACCCCAACATGGGCACCATGCTGTGCTTCCTCACCACCGACTGCGCAGTCGACGGTGATCTGCTGCAAGCCATGCTGCTCCGCGCCGTTCAGAAGTCCTTTAACCGCGTCTCGGTCGACGGCGACACCTCGACCAACGACACTTGCTGCATTCTGGCCAACGGTATGGCCGGAAACGACAAGATCGCAGACGCTTCCAGCGCAGACGGTCAGGCATTCTACGAGGCACTCGAGGCAGTCTGCATCACGCTCGCACGCAAGATCGCGTCGGACGGCGAGGGCGCTTCCCGCCTGATTACCTGCACGGTCTCGGGCGCTCCCGACGAGGACACTGCGGAAGGTCTTGCCAAGGCTGTGTGCAAGTCCTCGCTCGTCAAGGCTGCTATGTTCGGCGCTGACGCAAACTGGGGCCGTATCCTGTGCGCGATGGGCTATTCGGGTGAGGAATTCGACCCCGAGACCGTTGACGTGTCCTTCTCTTCCAAGGCCGGTGCAGTCGCTGTGTGCAAGGCTGGCCGTGCACTCGACTTTGACGAGGAGATTGCAAAGAAGGTTCTGCTCGAGGACGAGGTCTTAATCGACGTTACCCTGCATGCCGGTGACGCTTCGGTCACCGCCTGGGGCTGCGATCTGACCTACGATTACGTCAAAATCAACGGCGATTACCGCACCTAAGGAGAATACAGCGATGAATCATCTTGATCCGGCTACCAGCGCAAACGTGCTGGTCGAAGCCCTTCCCTACATTCAGGAATATTATGGTCAGACGGTTGTCGTCAAGTACGGCGGCAACGCCATGATTAACGAAGAACTCAAGGACGCGGTCATTCACGACATCGTTCTGCTCTCGCTCGTCGGCGTGCGCGTGGTCGTCGTCCACGGCGGCGGCCCCGAAATCTCGGAAATGCTCAAAAAGATCGGCAAGGAATCCCGCTTTGTCAACGGTCTGCGCTACACCGACCGCGAAACCATGGACATCGTTCAGATGATCCTGTGCGGCAAGGTCAACAAAGACCTTGTCACCCTGCTCGAGCATGCTGGCGGTCAGGGCATCGGTCTGGGCGGCATGGACGGCGGCATGTTCCGCGCCAAGCGCATGACCGATGAGGAAGGCACCGATTACGGCTATGTCGGTGACATCGTTGAGGTCAATCCCCAGCCTGTCATCGACGTGCTGGCACGCGGCTACATCCCGGTCGTGTCCACCGTTGCACAGGGCATCGACGACGACACCAACTACAACATCAACGCCGATACCGCGGCGGCAAAGCTCGCCATTGCTCTGGGCGCAAAGAAGCTCATTCTGCTGACCGACGTGCGCGGCCTGCTGCGTGACCCCAAGGACGAAAGCACCCTGCTCACCCGTCTGAAGGTCTCCGAAGTCCCGGCGCTCATCCGCGACGGCGTCATCTCGGGCGGCATGATTCCCAAGGTCGATTGCTGCGTCGAGGCCATCCGTAAGGGCGTCGAACGTGCCAATATTCAGGACGGCCGCGTCAAGCACTCCATCTTGATCGAATTGCTCAGCGACGACGGCGTCGGCACCATGTTTATCTAAACGGATTCCCGCCCGCAGGCGTTATGAAAGTTTCGCCAGCCTTTTCAAAGGCTGCGGGTTCTCAGGGCAGCGCCCTGAGTCGCACTCCTCAGAGTGCGAAATCCCCTTTTTGAAACCCGGTGTCCGCCCCGGGTTTCAACCAAACCGTCGTTCTCTTCCCAATCATCCCCAGAACGACCTCACCCATCTCTCACAATAGAAGGGATCATCTATGACTTATCAGGAACTCAAATCAGAAGAACAGCAATACGTCATGCAGACCTATGGCCGCTTCCCCATCGCACTTGACCACGGTCAGGGCGCACAGCTCTGGGACGTCGAGGGCAAGCGCTATATCGACCTGGCATCCGGCATCGGCGTAAACTGCTTAGGCTATAATCACCCCGTCCTCACCCACGCCATCGAGGAACAGATTCACAAGCTCATGCACGTGTCCAACCTGTTCACCACCGCACCCATGGTACAGACCGCAAAAACGCTGGTAGAGGCGACCGGCATGGGCAAAGTCTTCTTCGCAAACTCGGGCGCAGAGGCCAACGAAGGCGCCATCAAGCTCGCACGTAAATACAGCTACGACAAGTATGGCAAGGGCCGCAGCAAGATCATCACCCTTTGGAACTCCTTCCATGGCCGCACGGTGACCACGCTGAAGGCAACCGGTCAGACCCGCTTCCACGACTACTTCTTCCCCTTCACCGAGGGCTTTGACTACGCAACCGCAGGCGATCTGGACGACCTCAAATCCAAGATCGACGACTCGACCTGCGCTGTCATGTTCGAGCTCATTCAGGGTGAGGGCGGCGTGCTCCCGCAGGATCCGGCCTTTGTACAGGCTGTCCGTGAGCTGTGCACCGAGAAGGATCTGCTGCTCATCGTGGACGAAGTGCAGACCGGCATCGGCCGTACCGGCTCGCTGTTCTGCTTCCAGCAGTACGGCATCCTGCCCGACGTCGTGACCATGGCCAAGGGTCTGGGCGGCGGCGTGCCGATCGGCGCGGTCATGGCGGCGAAAAACTGCTGCGATGTCCTGACCCCGGGCACCCACGCGACCACCTTCGGCGGTACCCCGACCGTCTGTGCGGCTGCAAACGCTGTACTCTCCATCGTAAACGACGAGAAATTCCTCGCGGAAGTCCGCAAAAAGGGCGAATACCTCAAAAACGCCATCCTGTCCCTGGGCTCTCCCGCCATCCACGGCGTGCGCGGCAAGGGTCTGATGCTCGGCATCATCGTCGATGAGGGTCAGCACAGCGTCTTCGCAAACAAGCTCATCGAGCACGGCGTACTCGTCATCACGGCAGGCAAAAACGCTGTCCGCCTGCTGCCGCCGCTCACCATCACCTATGAGGAGCTCGACGAGGCCATCGCCATCATGAAAACCGTATTTTGTGACTGATAGAAAGGATATTGCACCATGAAACACCTGCTCAAGCTGCTCGATCTGTCCTCCGAGGAGATCGTTTCCATCCTCGACCTGGCAGACCAGCTCAAATACGAGAAGAAGAACAACATTCCGCACCGCCTGCTCGAGGGCAAGTCTCTGGGTATGATCTTCCAGAAATCCTCCACCCGTACCCGTGTCTCCTTTGAGACCGGTATGTACCAGCTCGGCGGTCAGGCGCTGTTCCTGTCCTCCCGTGACCTACAGATCGGCCGCGGCGAGCCCGTTCAGGACACCGCTCGCGTTCTGTCCCGCTACCTCGACGGCATCATGATTCGTACCTTCGCCCAGAAGGAAGTCGAGGATCTCGCAGAATACGGCTCCATCCCGATCATCAACGGTCTGACTGACTTCTGCCATCCCTGTCAGGTTCTGGCCGACCTCATGACCATCCGCGAAAAGTACGCTTCGCTCGACGGCATCCAGCTGACCTACATCGGCGACGGCAACAACATGGCAAACTCCCTCATCGTCGGCGGCCTCAAGACCGGCATGAAGGTTCACATCGCCTGCCCCGAGGGCTACCAGCCCGACCCGACCGTGCTCGAGTTCGCCAAAGGCAACCCCAACTTCATGCTCACCACCGACCCGATGGAAGCTGCTGCAAACGCCGACGTCGTCTACACCGACACCTGGGCTTCTATGGGTCAGGAGGCTGAGAAGGAAGCACGCGCCAAGGCGTTCCAGGGCTATCAGGTCAACGATACCCTGATGGCTGCCGCACACGAGGGCGCTATGGTTCAGCACTGTCTGCCCGCTTACCGCGGTCAGGAGATCACCGACGAGGTCTTCGAGGCACACGCAGACGAGCTGTTCGAAGAGGCAGAAAACAGACTGCACGCACAGAAGGCCGTTATGGTCAAACTTATGGGCGGCGAGCAGTAAGCCCCTTTGTTTGTTCAGACCCGAGTCCAAATGGATTCGGGTCTTTTTCTGTCTTCTCCGTATTCTTTTCGGTTTTCTCTCTGACCTTCCAAAAATTTTTGTCTGTGCTCTAAATTCTTTTTGCTCATACAGAAATTTTTTCTGTTTTCTTGCTCGTAATCAGAATTTTTTACGGTATCCCTTTCGTTTTCAGCTCTCCTCGCAACCGAAAACCCGTATTTTTTGCTTATTTTCCGCTGTTTTCTCCAAAACACAGCCCTTTGTGCTATAATAATAAGCGTTGTGTGTAAGAAAAAAAGAGCGGCGGTGCCGCTGAAACAAAAGGAAGGGTAATTTCAGTCATGTTAGAAAACGCGATCTCCTGGCTGCGCGACTTCATCTGGGGTGTCCCGATGATCGTGCTGCTCTTCGGAACGCATCTGTTTTTGACGTTCCGTCTCAAGTTCATCCAACGGCACACATTCCGTGCCGTCAAATTATCCACCCAGTCCGATGACGGCGCGCACGGCGATATCTCGCAGTTCGGTGCGCTGGCAACCGCACTCGCGGCGACCATCGGCACGGGCAACATCATTGGTGTCTCGACCGCAATCGCACTCGGCGGCCCCGGCGCGGTGTTCTGGTGCTGGATGACCGGCGTGTTCGGTATCTCCACCAAGTACGCAGAATCGCTCCTGTCGGTTAAGTACCGCGTCCGCCTCAAGGATGGCTCGATGGCCGGCGGCCCGATGTACACTATCGAACGCGGTCTGGGTATCAAGTGGCTGGCCGTCCTGTTCGCCGTTTTTGCCGTCCTGGCAACCTTCGGCGCTGGCTGCACCGTACAGTCTCATGCAATCACCGATGTTATCCGCACTTCGTTCGGTGTCAATCCGGCGATCTCGGGTATCGTCGTCACCATCCTGACCGCTGTCGTCATTCTGGGCGGCGTTAAGCAGATCTCCCGCGTATGCGAAAAGCTCGTGCCCTTCATGGCTCTCTTTTACATCGTTGGCTGCGCGGTCATCCTGTTCTTAAACCGTGCTTTCCTGCTGCCCGCACTCGGCACCATCGTTACTTCGGCATTCTCGCTCAAGTCCATCACCGGTGGTTTCCTGGGCTCGGCTATGATGATCGCCTGCAAGTACGGTGTCGCACGCGGTCTGTTCTCCAATGAATCCGGTCTGGGTACGGCTCCCATCGCTGCCGCTTCCGCACAGACCAAAAACCCCGTCCGTCAGGCGCTGGTCTCCATGACCGGTACATTCTGGGACACGGTTATCGTATGTGCCATTACCGGTATCGTCATCGTATCCACCCAGCTGCGTCTGCCTGAACTGTATGTGAATGTCAAGGATGATGCACTGACGCAGATCGCATTCTCTCAGCTTCCCTACGTTGGCAGCTACGTTCTGGCGATTGCATTGTCCATCTTTGCATTTACCACCATTCTGGGCTGGTCGTATTACGGTGAGCGCTGCGTCACCTATCTGTTCGGCGCAAAGCGTGTTATGATCTACCGCATCGTTTTCCTCGTTGTTCTGTTCTACGGTGCGATTGCCGATCTTGGTATTATCTGGACGTTCTCCGACCTGATGAATGGCCTGATGGCATTTCCCAATCTGGTGTCTATCCTGCTGCTGTCCGGTGTCATCGTCAAGGAAACCAAGCATTATTTGTGGGATAAGCGCCTGGATGAACACGCACCTCCGGCTCCTGTGGTCGACGAGTGAGTTTAATTCCCGCCCGCAGGCGATAAGCGGGTCCGGGTCTGCGACCCGGCGCGATCCAGCCGCGCAGGCTGGCCGCGCTCCGCAGAGCGCGGAATCCCCTTTGATTCCCGGTGTTCGCCCCGGGAATCAACCAAAACAAACACAAGAAAAAAGACCGTCCTCTCGGACGGTCTTTTTAGAGATTGCGCACTCTGCGGAGTGCGCTTTATTTTTTCCTTTTTGTTGATTTTCGCAAGCGCGAAAATCAAATAGGGGATTCCGCGGCTTGCGAGCCGCGTCTCAGGGCTCTGCCCTGAGAACCCGCAGCCTTTCGAGAAAGGCTGGCGAAAGCTTCCACATTGGGTGCGGTGCTGATCTTAGAATGCGATCTTCTTTGCCAGGTAGTGTACCAGATCGTCGATCTTCACACGCTCCTGCTCCATGGTATCACGGTCACGAACGGTAACGCAGCCGTCCTGCTCGGTCTCAAAGTCAACCGTGATGCAGTACGGGGTACCGATCTCATCCTCACGGCGGTAACGCTTACCGATGGAACCAGCATCGTCAAAGTCTACATTGAACTTCTTGGACAGCTTCTCCCATACCGGCATTGCCTGCTCGGTCAGCTTCTTGGACAGCGGCAGTACAGCAGCCTTGAACGGTGCCAGAGCCGGATGCAGACGCAGTACGGTGCGCACGTCGTCCTTACCGTTCTTATCCTGACCAACAACTTCCTCGTCGTATGCGTCGCACAGAAATGCCAGTGCAACACGGTCAGCACCCAGAGACGGCTCGATAACGTACGGAATGTACTTCTCGTTTGCTTCCTGATCGAAGTATTCCATCGATACGCCCGAAGTCTTCTGATGCTGGGTCAGGTCGAAATCGGTACGGTCTGCAATGCCCCACAGCTCGCCCCAGCCAAACGGGAACAGGAACTCAATGTCGGTGGTTGCGTTGGAGTAGTGCGACAGCTCCTCCGGGTCGTGGTCACGCAGACGCAGATTCTCGTCCTTCATGCCCAGCGACAGCAGCCAGTTGTGGCATGCGTCCTTCCAGTACTTGAACCACTCCAGATCGGTGCCCGGCTTGCAGAAGAACTCGAGCTCCATCTGCTCAAACTCACGAGTACGGAAGGTGAAGTTACCCGGGGTGATCTCGTTACGGAACGACTTACCAACCTGACCAACACCGAACGGAATTTTCTTACGGGTGGTACGCTGGATATTCTGGAAGTTAACGAAAATACCCTGCGCGGTCTCGGGACGCAGGAAGATCTCGTTTTTTGCGTTCTCGGTAACGCCCTGGAAGGTCTTAAACATCAGGTTGAACTGACGGATATCGGTGAAGTTATGACCGCCGCAGTTCGGGCATGCGATCTGATGCTCGTTAATATATGCCATCATCTGCTCGTTCGACCAGCCTGCCGGATTCTCACCGGTGGTCTCCTCGATCAGCTGGTCAGCACGGTGACGGGTCTTGCAGTCCTTGCAGTCCATCAGCGGGTCGGAAAAACCGCCGACATGGCCGGATGCAACCCAAGTCGTCGGGTTCATCAGGATGGCAGAATCCAGACCGACGTTGTACGGGGACTCCTGCACAAACTTCTTGCGCCATGCTGCCTTGACGTTGTTCTTGAACTCAACACCAAGCGGGCCGTAATCCCAGGTGTTCGCAAGGCCGCCGTAAATCTCCGAGCCGGCGTACACAAAACCGCGACCCTTGCACAGGGCAACGATTTTTTCCATGGTCTTTTCGCTGTTCTTCATTTTTTGTTGTTCTCCTTTCGGCGTATATGGCGTATACACACATAGATTTAAGAGTATATACAGTTAGTCTACCAGTTTACCCGGTAAAGTCAAGGAAAAGCGCGGAAAAACCCGGGAAATTTTGCACAAATTTCACCTGAGAAACCGACCGCAGGTTTTGGTACTTGACGCATCGCCCGATTGCATGGTAAACTATATAGGCAAATATTTACCCCTCGAGGTGTAGCGCAGCTGGTAGCGCGCCTGCTTTGGGAGCAGGATGCCGCAGGTTCGAGTCCTGTCACCTCGACCAAACGAAACGGTATGCAGTCAATCTGCATGCCGTTTTTTTATTGCCTGTGTGCTCTTTCACCAGGACTCGAACCTGTTTTCAATCGCGCCGCGAGCCGAAGCCGCACCCTGCGGGTGCGTGCTTCGAGTTCTGTCACCGTAGCTATAGTAGATCAACTCAGAGGATTATCACTTTAGTCTAAATTCGCACACAAAATTTCCCAAAAATCAAATTTTCGATTTATCGTAATCACACATTTCCAAGTTGCACTTCCATAATCTTCAGGCTTAAAATAACCACCGCTATTTACAAATTCTTCGCCATCATAATTTATTTCAGTTTGTGCAATAAGATCTATATTTTTAGATACGACTTGCTGCTTTCCAAAATCTTCTGTTACTAGAAATTCAATATCTTCTTCCCCAAATTCGTCCTCATCATATTGATCATGTTCGCGAACTCTAGCCGATAAATTAACTACTTCTTCGTATTTAGCTGTATACAAAGTATTGTATTTAACTCGTTCTTCTTTTGATTCACAATAAATAAATTTGTCAAAATCGTCACCAATATAACTGTTTTCAACAAGTTCCCAGTCAACCGCAACAGTATATTTTATCCCAGATGACCCTGGGATAAAATAATTATTTTTTGCTATTATATTAAATTTTACAAAATATATTATTAACAAAATAATAGGAATATAAAATACCAGCTTTAAACACCTTAAAATCCAAACATTCTTAATTTTTTCTTCTGCAAGAAAAGGAATCCATGGTATAGCAAATCCGCAAAAGCAAAACCCAAGTGCAAACCATAATTTATATCCATGCGGCACCATAAAATAACATGATATATAAAATATGATAGAATAAATTATTATGTATATTAATTTAATTTTGTTGCTCAATGATATACTCATTACATGCCCTCCTAACACATATAATTCACCAGTTAAAATTATATAGTAATTTAAAAGTTTCTCTACCGAAGTTAATCCATAACACCTAGTTACTCCCTAGTTGAGTCTTAACCCCATCTCCATGCACTCTTCGTTTTACGCAATATCACTAGGCATCATTTCTTTTATCATAGCATACACCATACCACCTGACAATGCATACACTTCCAATCGATCTTCCATCCCAGCTTGCCGCACACTGCATTCGAATGTATAATGAAAGAAAATCCATTCCTTCTTTCAGGAGAAACATTATGATTCGAGAAATCTGTAAAGACGAAACTTTCTTAGCCCAAAAGGCCGAGCCTGCAACCCCGGACGATCTGTCCATCGCTGCCGATCTGCTGGAAACACTGGAACACCACAAAGACGGCTGTGTCGGCATGGCGGCCAACATGATCGGCATCAACAAACGCATCATCGCGTTTGACAACGAGGGCACGTATATGATTATGTTCAATCCGGAAATCGTCAAGAAATCCCAGCCCTACCAGACCGAAGAGGGCTGTCTGTCGCTGACCGGCATCCGTCCGACAAAGCGCTGGCAGTCCATCAAAGTGCGCTACCAGAATGAAAAATTTCAGGAGCGCTTCAAGACCTTTACCGGCTGGACGGCGCAGATCATCCAGCACGAAATCGACCACTGTGAGGGCATTATCATCTAAAAGGAGGCTTGACCATGTTCCAAAACCGTGTTGTCGTCGTGACCGGCGGTGCCAAGGGCATCGGCAAGACCATCGCGGATGAATTCCGCAAGGCCGGTGCGCACGTATGCGTGATCGACCTGCTGGAAAACGACTATTTTGTCGGCGATCTGGCCGATCAGACCGTGCTCGATGCCTTTGCAGACAAGGTCATTGCAGACTATGGCCGGGTGGATGTGCTCGTCAACAACGCTCTGCCGCTCATGAAAGGCATTGACGAATGCACCTACGAACAGTTTAACTATGCGCTGCGCGTCGGTGTCACCGCACCGTTCTATCTGACCAAGCGCTTTGCGCCCTATTTTGCGCCCGGTGCATCGGTCATCAACATTTCTTCCTCCCGCGACCGCATGAGTCAGCCCCAAACCGAGAGCTATACCGCGGCCAAGGGCGGTATCTCCGCGTTGACCCACGCGCTTGCGGTCAGTCTCGCGGGCAAAGTCCGGGTCAACTCCATCTCTCCCGGCTGGATTGACACCGATTTCACCGTATATGACGGTGCAGACGCGATCCAGCATCCTGCCGGCCGAGTGGGCAATCCGCTGGATATCGCCAACATGGTGCTCTTCCTGTGCTCGGACAAGGCAGGTTTTATCACCGGCGAAAACATCTGCATTGATGGCGGTATGACCCGTCAGATGATCTACCACAACGATTTTGGCTGGAAACTGCAAACAGACTAAAGACAAAGGCCGTCTGCGCCAGTGCACAGACGGCCTGCTTTTTTACTTTGCCCAGTATCGAACGGCATCGCGCAGGAAGCGGGCACAGCCCGAAACCTGACGGTCATAGTAGGTGGTGAATCGCTCATCTGCTACATAAAGCTCTGCGATTCCACGGTGCTTGGCCGGGTCGTACCGGTTGTCGGTGATGGTCAGCCAGCGGCGGTGCAGGTCGGTAATAGCCTGCCCTTCCTCGCTCTGCGGGGACAATCCAGCCTGCACGGCATCTTCCAGTCGGTTCTGGATTTCCTGACCCAGGCGGCTCCATTCCTCATACTGCGCCTGCGTCAAGCCCATGATCGCAGTGTGTGCCGCGTCCACCTGCTCATCTCCATATTTGGCACGAATTTCCGCTCCGTAGGTCTGTTCGTTATGCGCTACGACTCTTTCCTTAAATGCTTCAAACTTCTGTGCGTCGCTCATGATCTCATTCCTTTCCTGTGCTCTGATGGTATCTTTCACCGATCGAATCAGTGCTTGCAGCCGCCTCTGCTCGGTCTCCAAAGCGGTCAGGTGACTGCGCAGAGCGGCCAGACGGTCAAAGGAAGGATTGTCCAGGCATTCTTTGATCTGTGCCAGCTCCACCCCAAGCGCACGATAATAGAGAATGTCCTGCAATCGGTCGACCTCTGCCCCGCTGTAATAGCGGTAACCGCTCTCCGCCACCCGGCTGGGCTTGAGCAGACCGATCTCGTCGTACCAGCGCAGGGTGCGGGTGGTCACCCCGGACAGGCGCGACAGCTGCTGAATGGAATATTCCATGTTCATCCCTCCTTACCGACAGTGTAACAGTTGACGGAACGTCAAAGTCAAGAGAAAAATATATTTCTTGCGGAAGATTTCAAAATCTGGTATACTGATGGCAGCACAACGATGAGAGGAGGCCATCTTATGTTTGGACCAAACCCCGACGCTATTCACCCAAATGAAGCCATTCCCAGTCTTTGTTACATCAAGAACGTCATCACCCGCCCCAACATTGAGATTGGTGTGTACACCTACTATGACGATGCCGAGACCGGCGGCGTGGATTTTGAGTCCCACGTGACCCATCACTACGAATTTATCGGGGACAAACTCATCATCGGCAAGTTCTGTGCCATCGGCAAGGGTGTAGAATTTGTGATGAACGGTGCCAACCACCGCATGGCCTCGGTTACGACCTATCCCTTTAACATCTTCGCACACGGATGGGAGAAATGCACGCCGACGCTGGACGAACTGCCCTTCAAGGGCGATACGGTGGTAGGAAACGACGTGTGGATTGGACAGAATGTCACCGTCATGCCCGGTGTGCACATCGGTGACGGTGCGATCATTGGCACAAATGCGGTCGTTGCCAGCGATATCCCGCCCTACACGATTGCAGCCGGAAATCCCTGCCGTGTGATTCGTCCCCGCTTTGACCCGGAACTGACCGACTACCTGCTCGCGCTACGGTGGTGGGACTGGGATGCAGACAAGATTTTCCGCAACTTAGAAGCCCTGTGCAGCGGTGACCTGACCCGAATCCGCAAAATCGTCCCGTAATGGGCGCAGGCAACTTTCGTCATTATCTTTTTTATGCGAGGTATCTCCATGGAACTCGGTCTGACCTTCCCCTTACAGCGTTTTCTCAAACAAAAAACCGACTACGGCACCCAACCCGACCGCCGGTACTGCTGGGACGCGCACGTCATCGACCTATGCGGACGCAAAAGCTTGCTCGCCGTGCACTGTCACAGCCGATATAGCTTTGTGTGCTTTGACGTGCCTCCGCTCGCGTGGCGCGATTTACCCGCGCTCTTTGAAACCGGACTGCGCGACAGTCTGACCGCTGCCGGATTTGCCCAGTCGGTCATCGACGGCTATCTGTCCCGCGCGGGTGCGCTGTCTCTGACCCGCACGCATGGCCGCCGGGAAGTCGCCTTCCTCAACCGTGCATGGGATGACGTGCTCACGCTCGACATGGCCGTGGACACCGCTACGCAGGTGCAGCCCCTGCTCGATGCCGCCGTCAACGCCCGCCCAAGCCGCTGCGTCGGCTTCGATGGACTGGGCACGGCTGCGTCGCGCATCGAGTTTTCCCTTTTGGGTGATTGAATCCCCATTTACAGACAAAAAACCGCCCTTGCAGGCGGTTTTTCTTTTATTTTAAGGAAATACATTCACAGACTGGTCTGCACCAGACGGTCTGCCAGAAATTCGCGCAGTTCGGGCAGCGTGCCGGTGATCAGGTCGCGCTTTTGCAGAACGGTCACCGACTCCGCATAAATGGGCAGCATCAAGTCCTCGGTCTCGATGAGGTAGGTTAGCTGCGTGAGCGGTACGGTGTACTTCTGGTCGGGCTGGTCATACACTTCCAGTGTTAAGTCCTGTTCAGTAATCGTAAAATATGCCCGTTCCAATCTTTGCATATAATTTCGTCGTGTAAGCAGCTCCTTTGCAGCGCGATCATAAGCAGTTACACGCGGCTTCCTGCACGTGAGCAGGCAGGCCAAACCGAGCACGGCTTCACCAATTCCTATAGGCAGCAAAATCCCGTATCTTGCCCCCGCTCCATATCCTAACACACATAGGAAAAATGCACTGAGCATGCTCAATATAGCGAGCAATATTCGCTGATACCGCCACAAAAAAATTATGCCAGTGAAAATAGCCACAATACTACATGGAAGCAAATGTCCTAATTGATCAGGTGCACTCACTATTGGAACGAATATGTACATACCCAGCAACCAGTCGATCAGTCCCAACACGGTACGCCGTCTGCGGCGTTTTCTGCGCACCTCTGCGGGTGCTTTGGGCACTCGGCGCAGCCGGTCGACCAAACGCCAAGTACCCGGGTACTTGCGTCTGGACTCCTGCTCGTTATAGGCTTCCAGCGCACAGCTGACCTGCGGCATCAGAGCTGCGGTATCCATCGGGCTGATTCGGAAGACAAATTCAGACGACATGGCGTGGCCTCCTTGTACGCTCAAAAGGTTATTTTTATGATCTATCTGCAAAATATTCCTGTAAATATGAAATAGTATATCATAGGTTTTTATCCACTTTATGAAATTTTTGCAAATTATATTTCCCGCATTTTGTCCTATATCATCGGTTTTTCGTCACATTTTTCCTGCATTTTTATCTTAAAAATGGCAGAAATTCTCATTTTGTTCTTTCAATCGCTCACAGCGCATGTTACAATGAACAAAATACCGTGCGCTCTGCCGCGTGTCGACTGGAGGCCGTCCCTCATGCAAGAAAAATCTGACTCCCGCTCATTTACCGCCGTCTGGCTGTGTCTATTCCTGTTCAGCGGCTTGTTTGCCGTGCTGCAAGCCTTCATCCTGCCCCCGCTCCATCTGCCCCAAGGCGTTATGTTCATGCTGTGTTCCTGCTTGGCCGCCTCTCCAATTCTCTGCTACGGCAGCCGTACCGGTGTCTGGCGACTCTATCCGGTGACCGGCACACAGCGTCCCCCGGTGCGCGTCTTTCTCTATCTGTTCAGCATCATTCTGATCCTCAATCTGCTGCTCTCGCTGTGCACGCCTGCCATAGAACACGCGCTGCGTCTGGTCGGCATCGGCCTGCGTGAGGTCACCATCAATACAGCCTCTTCCCTGTCGCTGACTCTGTACGTCTGCATCGTTGCCCCAATCGTTGAGGAACTGATTTACCGCGGTGTTATCCTGCGCAAGCTGCTGCCCTATGGCACGCACCTAGCAATCGTGCTGCCGGCGGTGTGCTTCGCACTGATGCACCACAATTTCTATCAGGGGCTGTCCGCTGTACTGGGTGGTCTGGTCTATGGCTTTGTCGCCCTGCGCTACTCGCTCGCCGCTTCCATCTGCCTGCACATTGCCAAAAATATCATTTCGACCGTGCTTCCCCTGCTCGAAAAGAGCGGCGAACTGGGCGCTTGGGCCACGCTTCTGCTCTTCTTCATCGCCGGCGTTTTTGTGCTGATCGGCTCTATCATCGTCATTCGGCGCAAGTCGTTCCGGCTTCCGCAGTCGGTGTCCTTCCCCAACCAGCCGCGTGCCATTCTGTCCCATCCTGCGCTCTGGCTGGTCCTGCTGTTTGACACGGCGATGCTGATTGTGCTGAGCTTTACCCACGTGTAACAGCATCTATATCACAAAAACCGCCTTTTCAGGCGGTTTTGTTGTACTGTTATGCTTTTTGGTTGGCGTAAGTCTGTCTCAGCCGTTCTAAAATCTCCTCGTCTGCCGGGCAGAAAGCATACTGTCCGATTTCATCCGCAGTAATCCAGCGAATATCATTGTGCTCGAGCATCTGCGGCTCGCCCTCCACGATGGAGGCGTGAAAGAGAACCAGATGGACGGTAATGTCCGGGTAGGTGTGCGTGACTTCCATAAACGGCTCGCCGACCGACACCGTGACCCCAAGCTCTTCCCGGCACTCACGCACCAGCGCTTGTTCCCCGGTCTCTCCCGGCTCTACCTTTCCACCGACAAACTCCCACAAAAGTCCCCGCGCCTTATGCGCCGGTCGCTGACAGATCATAAACTCTTTGCCCCGCCAAATCAGAGCAGCTACTACTTCGGTCACCATATTTTCCCTCCGTTAGTCGTTCTTTTTCTCAATTATACGGCCTTTTTAGGGAAAAGGGAATAGAGAAGAGTGAAGAAGTGAAAATCATTCCTTCACTTATTACCTATTCCCTATTACTTCTTACTTCCAAAAATCGACCCGCTTGTTTAAGTAAAAGTGAATAGTGAAGAGTGAAGAAGTAAAAATCATCCCACTTATTACCTATTCCCTATTACTTCTTACTTCCAAAAATCGACTTCTCCGTTTTCACGGAAAAGCGAATCGAACATCGCGAATAAGCAAAAAAAAACGACAAGCTCCTTGCGAAACTTGTCGATTTTTGGTGGACCTGGAGGGATTCGAACCCTTGACCTCTCGGATGCGAACCGAACGCTCTCCCAACTGAGCTACAGGCCCATAATATACAAAATTTCTAATCGGTTTTGCCAGAAAAAGGCTCCTGACAATTTTTAATTATACTCTCCCATACTCAATTGTCAAGGGGAACGCATCCCATTTTTCCCGACCTGTGCGGCACAAAAAAATCTGCCGATTTTGCCCGCCTCTGCCTTGCTTTTCCACGCCGTGAACCATATAATAAGTGTACCAAACCGATTGTGTCCAATTCAGGAGGGACGTATATGCATAACGACTGTATCGATGAAAATTTGACCGACAAGCAGCGCGAGCGTTTTCGTACCTGCTGGGTTCTGCTGGCGGATCAGTCACACAAAAATGCGCACATGTTCACGCTGCGCCCCTATCTTTACGAGCAGTTCTTTGCCCCCGAAGCACAGCGCGATGCTGTGCCGATGATTCTGGACGTGCTGCACATGATGACGGGGCATCTGCCC
Source organism: Butyricicoccus pullicaecorum DSM 23266 (assembly GCF_900167005.1). Lineage (GTDB taxonomy): Bacteria > Bacillota > Clostridia > Oscillospirales > Butyricicoccaceae > Butyricicoccus > Butyricicoccus pullicaecorum. The sequence continues at coordinate 15,639 of NZ_FUXW01000016.1, read as the reverse complement.
GTACTGATCCACTTCCACTGTGTCCGCTCCGATCATCCCGACGCGCCCGTGCTTGCCGACTGTGCCGAGGCCTTCGGTCAGGTCGTGCGCGACAGCGCCAGCCCCTCGTTCCTGCTCCATCCCGGCTCGCAGCTCCCGCTCGATCTGCTCGCCGCCATGCTCTTTGACCCCGACAGTGCCTTCCATGTCATCTGTTACGTTCCGCAGCGCTTCCTGATGGAAAAGCTCGCGGCAATGCCCTATGGCGGCTGTCTGTGGTATCTGTCCCACGGTCTGGGTCGTCTGCGGCTGGATTACCTGTCCGGCCGTCCGATGCTGGAGATCGTGACCGACGGCGATGTAACCGCTGAGTTCCTCATGGGACGCATTACGCCTATGGTCTGGCGGCATGGTCTGCGTCTGGTGCTGCGAAAAGTGTAAACCGGTCAAAAAAAATTGCGCCGTCTGCGAGACGGCGCTTTTTTCATACAGTTTGAGTTTTTGCCGCGTATCAGGTGAAGAGCGAAAATACACCCGAAGATGCAACCGCCATAATCAGACCGGCTGCGACAACACCGGCAGCGATGGAGAAAAACGCACGGATGGGCGGCATTTTGAGCAGCGCTGCGATGGCTGCACCCGACCAGGCACCGGTGCCCGGCAGCGGGATAGCGACAAACAGGAACAGACCCCATTTTGCGTACTTTGTAATCTGTCCCTTCTTGCTGTTGAGCTTATTGGTGTACCAAGTTGCCGGTTTTTTAAACAGCGGCTGTCTGGCCAGCCAATCGAGCAGACGCTCGGCAAAGAGCAGCAAAAACGGGATGGGCAGCAGGTTGCCCAGAATACAGATGGGCAGTACCTCGGTCCAAGGCATACCGGCAGCAATGCCGATCGGCACCGCACCGCGCAGCTCGATGAGCGGCAGCATGGACACAAGGAACAGGGCGGTCTCTTTTCCCGCCGCGCCCAACCATGTGAATAAACTTTCCAAACTTCAAACCCTCTCTTTATCCAAACATATTATCTATTTTAGATGGTATCAGAACGCCGGATGAAATGCAACGCAATTTTGTAAAAACTCTCTGAATTCTATCATTTGTTCCCCGGTTGACTTTGCTCTCTGTAACCTGTATGATGGGAACAGATGCAAATACGCTATATTCGGAGGACTCTGCCATCATGTCTTGCTTTGATTTTGTCGTGACCGATCTGGACGGTACACTATTCTACGATCGGGAAAATATCTGTGACCGTGACCGCGATGCACTGCATCGTCTGAAAGCCCAGGGCATTCGCTGCGCCATCGCGACCGGCCGCGAACTGGATGCCGTTGTCCCGGCGCTCGACCGTCTGAATCTCTGGGATGACTTTACCCATATTATTCACTCGGGCGGTGCCGGTGTATACACGATCGCCACCCGCGAAAACCAGATGACCGGTATGTTATCCATCCAGATCCTGTGCGAGATTTTCGACCGTTATGTAGATCTTGGTCTGTCCTTCGTCCTGCCGATGGACGGCAAGCTGTACGTCTCGCGCCGCACGGCGCTGCTGGAAAACGAAGCGCGTCTGCTGTGCTATCCGCTCGTCGAAGTTCCCGACCTCAAGACCATCATCTATAAACCCATGAATAAGATCGTGCTCAATGCGCCGCTTGAGGACATCGACCGCGCCCTGCCCATCCTGACCGCGGATACCGACCCGCGCTATCAGTGGCATCGTAGCCATGATAATTATATCGACTGCTACGCACGGGGTATCAGTAAGGGCACGGCATTGACCGCGCTGTGTGAGACGCTGGGCATCGACCCTGCGCGGACATTGGCAATCGGAGATAACGAAAACGATATTCAGCTGTTGGATGCGGCGGGTACGTCGGCTTGTCCGGCAGATGGTACGGATACCGCCAAAGCGCACGCTGATTATGTGTGCTGTCCGGCACACGAGGGCGCGTTCGCGGATATGTGTGAACATTATATCTTTGAGAGAGAGTAAATCGACGCTCGACTCTTTCGTCCCGCCCGCAGGCGAAATGAAGCTTTCGCTCAAGCCTTTCTCGAAAGGCTTGCGGAGTCTTGAGGCAGAGCCTCAAGTCGCGTCCCGCAGGACGCGAAATCCCCTCTTGAAACCCGGTGTCCGGCCCGGGTTTCAATTCAAACATCAAAAAAATCGCTCGCCGCAGCGAGCGAAATTCTCTGAAAAGACCACCCTTTTGGGTGGTCTTTTCCATGAGCGCACTTTGTGCGCGAAGTATTGCGCGTCTGCGGACGCGCTTTTTTGTTCTTTTTGGTTGATTTTCGCAAAAGCGAAAATCAAAAGGGAGTTTCGCGCTCTGCGGAGCGCGACTCAGGGCTCTGCCCTGAGAACCCGCGGCCTTTTGAAAAAGGCCGGCGAAAACTTCATTGTTTGGTGCGGTGCTATTCTTCTGTATAGATCCCATCCTGCGGCTGACTGACATCGACTGCAATATCCTCTTCCGCCACAGTCTCTTCGCTCACGCCCAGAACCTGTTCGGGATCAATCGCTTCGCCGTTCGCATATAATTCCAAATGCAGGTGACTTTCTTGTCCGGACTCTGCATAGCCGATTGTTCCCACCGTACCGATCACATCACCCGCACGCACGCGATCGCCTGCGCTGACCTTCAAATCCTCGGCCAGACACTGATACACGGCCTGTTTGCCGTCGGTCAGGTTGATGACAACCGTACCGCCATACTGTGCGTCGACCTCAGCACGCTCGACCGTGCCGTCTGACACAGCATACACACGCATACCCGACTGGGCGGCATAATCGGTTCCGGTGTGTACCCGCCAGTCGCCCATGGTCTCATCCTTGACCAGCGTATCGCCTGAGAACGCCTTGAGCACCTCACCGTCTACCGGTCTGACCCAGATGGGTGCAGGCTGTTCGGCTGCGGTCTCCTCCTTGGGCTGCTCGGCCTCGGGCACCGGCTCGGGTTCGGGCTCTGGCTCAGGCTGTACCACTGGTTCGGTCGGCTCGGCGGGTATATCCACGTCGGGCACTGCGACCGGGGTCTGCACGGCGGTATCGCTGCTCGACGGCAGATAAACCGTCTGGTCGGTCTGGTCGCTCTCCCCTGCCGAAAAGAACAGGACATAACTGGAAACCGCGATGACAACCAGACAGATGGATAAAATGACATAGAAACTGCGGTCGGACTTGTTCGCCTGACCGGTATATCCCTGCTTGCGCATACTCTGAACACCTCCGGGGATAGTATCGGCTGGGCTGCGCTGGTTTATACCGGATTTTCGCGAAGAAATCGACCGGTTATTCTGTCGAAATCGTGGTCAAAGTCGTACCCGGATAGTAATGTGCCAGAATTTCGTCGTAGGTCTGTCCCTGCTCGGCGCTGTACTTTGCACCCCACTGACTCAGACCCACGCCGTGACCGTAACCGGTGGTCGTAAAAGTCAGGGTATTTCCGTCGATCTTGACCGTAAAATTGGTGGAATTGAGCCCCAGCAGTGTACGCATGACCGTTCCCTTGACCTCCACACCGCCGAACTTCATGCGCACAATGCCGCCCGCCTCGCTGCGCTCGGAAGCCTTGAACCAGCCCGACGGGTCGCCCGACAGGTCGGCTGAGGGCAGGGTCTTGGCCGCGCGTTCGCGAATCTCATCTGCGGTCAGCACGACCGCATCGTAATACTTGGGGCAGGCCTCGCCGCCCGGACTATCTACCGACTGCAAGTAGGGAATGTCACTGCCCCACACGTCGACCGCGCGCTCGGTCTTCTCACCCGCTGCCGAACTGAACACCGCGACAATCGGCTCGCCCTCGTAGGTCAGCACCTGACCGGCTGTATCCTCGACCGCCTGTCGGATGACGTCCTGGGCTGTATCCGCCTGCTCGCCCCAGCGCGCTGCGGCTTCGGTCTTGAGGTCGACGAAGGCGGCACAGTGCGCCGGGTCGTCGCACACGTCGGCTTCTTCATGCTGTGCCGGTCTGCCGGTCTTTTGTTTATAGAGTGCGTAAGTACGGGCAGCGACCGCCTGGGCGCGGATGGCTTCGGTTGGAAAATCGGGCGAAATCTCGCCCGCGACCACGCTTACCACATAATCTTCCAGTTTCATCGTCCGTGCTTCCCCGTCCACCAGGACGGTGATTTCTCCATTTGCAACAATCGACTCGTCGGTTACCGTTTGTTCGCCCTCTGCTGGTGGGCTCTCGGTGATTTCTGCATCCGCTGCAACGCTCTCTTGCGGGATCGACAAGGGCTCTTCCTGCTCTAAAAGTCCGCAAAACACCGGAAGTATATAGATCACAGCCGTGAGAAGTAGTCCAATCACCAGCACTTTCCTCATTTTTTCCGCCCTCCTGACTTCACGATTTTTAACTTTAACACATTGACAACTTTGCAGGATAATAGTAATATTGATTCATATAGTTTTTCTAAGAAAAGGGGATTTTGCCATGGTCAACCAGATGAAAAATATGGACCCTGAAACGATCCATACGATCTGTGAACAGCTGCGTCCGCTGCATCAGGTCAAAAAGGATACCTTCTCAAAGTACAATGTCAAGCGCGGCCTGCGAAACGCGGACGGCACAGGCGTTATGGCCGGTATCACCCGTCTTGGTAACGTTCATGGCTACCTGCTCAACGAAGGTGAGCGCGAACCCATCGAGGGCAAGCTGACCTATCGCGGCATCGATCTGTACGACCTGCTCTACGCCTTCGAGCACGAGAACCGCTTCGGCTTTGGCGAGGTCGGCTACCTGCTGCTGTCCGGCAGTCTGCCCACCCGCGAGCAGCTCAGCCGCTTCACGGCAATGATCGGCGAGGCGCGTGCCCTGCCCGACAACTTCACCGAGGACATGATCATGCGTGCGCCCAGCCCGGATATCATGAACAAGCTGGCAAGCGCAACCCTCGCGCTCTACTCCTACGACCCCACCCCGGACGATATCTCGACCGAGAACATCCTCCGTCAGGGCATCGGTCTGATGGCCAAGTTCCCGGTTATCATCTCCCACGCCTATCAGGCACGCCGCCGCTACTTTGAGGGCAAGTCGCTGTTCCTGCACGAGCCCGACCCCAAGCTGTCCACGGCCGAAAACATCCTGCGCCTCATCCGTCCGGACGGCTCGTTCACCGACGACGAAGCCAAGCTGCTCGACCGCTGCCTGATTATTCACGCAGAGCACGGCGGCGGTAACAACTCGGCATTTACCGCGCACGTGGTCTCGTCCTCGGGCACCGATACATACTCGGCGATTGCCGCTGCGGTCGGCTCACTCAAGGGTCCCCGTCACGGCGGTGCAAACCTCAAGGTCGTCCAGATGTTCGACGACATCAAGGCGCACGTCACGGACTGGAGCGATCAGGACGCGGTCTATCAGTACCTGCTGCGCATCCTCGCCGGTGAAGCCGGTGACCACAGCGGTCTGATTTACGGTATGGGTCACGCCATCTACACCCTGAGCGACCCCCGTGCGGTCTCGCTCAAGGCGGCTGCACGCCCGCTGGCCGAGAAAAAGGGTTATCTCGACGAGTTCAACCTCATCGAGACCGTCGAGCGCCTGACTCCGGCTGCCTTTGCCGAGTCCCGCGGCATGGATTCCAAGGTCATGTGCGCAAACGTCGACCTATATTCCGGTCTGGTTTACAAAATGCTGGGCATCCCGCAGGAAATGTTTACTCCGCTGTTCGCAACCGCTCGTATCGTGGGCTGGATTGCGCACCGCATGGAGGAAGTCGCATTCGGCGGACGTATCATCCGTCCGGCATACAAGGCGGTGTCCAAGTCCGCGCCCTACATCCCCATCGACGAACGGGGATAATCCCATTATACGCACGACCCGCGCAAACATGCGGGGTCTGTGTCGCCGCGTTACTATCGCAAAAAAAAATTCGCCCGGAACGCACGCACGTTCCGGGCTTTTTCTCGCTCCTTTTGCATATTTTAGATTGACAAAATCAAAATGTTAGTTTATGCTAACATTAAGATAGATTATCAATGACGGTCCCGTCATTTGGAAAGGAGCTTTGTATGCAAACCTTCGTCGGATTACTCATTCCCTTCCTCGGCACCACGCTGGGTGCTGCCTGCGTTTTCTTCCTGCGCGATGCCTTTCCCGTCAAACTGCAAAAAGGCCTGCTGGGCTTCGCCTCGGGCGTTATGGTAGCCGCCTCCATCTGGTCGCTGCTCATCCCTGCGATGGAGCAGTCTGAAGATATGGGCAAGCTGGCCTTCATCCCCGCTGCCGTCGGCTTTCTGGCCGGTATCGCTTTCCTGCTGCTCATCGACCACCTGATTCCCCATCTGCATCTGGAAAGCTCGGTCGCAGAAGGCCCCGCCTGCCAGCTGCGCAAGTCCACCATGCTCGTGCTCGCCGTGACCATCCACAATATTCCCGAGGGTATGGCCGTCGGTGTGGTCTTTGCCGGTCTGATGGCGCAGAATACCACCCTGACCCTCGCCGGTGCGTTCGCGCTGTCCATCGGCATTGCCATCCAGAACTTTCCCGAGGGCGCGATTATCTCGCTTCCCCTGCGCAGCGCCGGTGAAATGAGCCGTTCCCGCGCATTTGTCTATGGCACGCTGTCGGGTGTTGTAGAGCCGATTGCGGCGGCAATCACCATCGCACTGTCGTCGGTTATGACCCCGATTTTGCCCTATTTCCTGTCTTTTGCGGCGGGCGCGATGATTTATGTCGTGGTTGAGGAGCTGATTCCTGAGGCTTCAGAGGGTGAGCATAGTAATATCAGTACGATTGGTTTTGCGGTTGGATTTGTGCTGATGATGATTTTGGATGTCGCCCTCGGCTAACCACCGCACCCCTATTGAAGTTTGGATCAAACCTTTTCAAAGGTTTGCAGGTTCTCAGGGCAGCGCCCTGAGTCGCTCGCCGCAGCGAGCGAAACTCCCCTCTTGATTCCGGTCTTTCGACCGGAATCAACTAAAAAAAGAATAAAAAAGCGCGACCCGCAGGTCGCGCAATCTCTGAAAAGACCGTCCCTTCGGACGGTCTTTTCCTTTTGTTTGTTTTGGTTGAAACCCGGGTCGGACACCGGGTTTCAAAAAGGGGATTCCGGACTCTGCGGAGTCCGGCTCAGGACTCTGCCCTGAGAACCCGCAAGCCTTTCGAGAAAGGCTTGAGCGAAAGCTTTATTTCGCCTGCGGGCGGGATTGGTTCAACCCTTAGTCCTGAAACGCCGGATCGAAGCGCTTACGCACCTCAATATAAGCCAAAATCGCCTCTACAGTGCCCTCAAATCCCAGCTTTTTACTATTAAGCGAAAGGTCGTAGTTCCGTGCGTCCTTCCACTCCTTACCGGTATAGTACTTATAATACCGTGCACGGTAATCGTCGGTCTTGGCAATCAGCTTTTCTACTTCGCGCTCGGGCAGGCTATTGACCTTCATTGCCTCCTGCAAGCAGAAATCAGCCGGTGCGTGGACAAACACGCTGATAACACCCGGTGTGTCGCGCAGAACGTGATCGGCACAGCGGCCAATCAGCACGCACGAGCCCTCGTCTGCCAGCTTACGAATGATCTTTGCCTGATAGTTGAACAGATTATCGTCCTTGGTAAAGCCCGCACTCTCGGGCGAGAGCAACTTATTGCCCTGATAACCGCCGCCAAGCAGAGCGCGCAGGCTGTGCAGCTTTTTCTCATCCTGGAACAGTACGGCATTGATACCGCTGTCCTCTGCGGCCATCTCGATGATCTCGCGGTCATAGTACGGAATGCCCAGACGCTTCGCCAGCATCTTACCGACCGTGCGGCCGCCGCTGCCATACTGACGCGCAATGGTGATGATCGTTTTTTCCATAGAGATAACGCCCCCTTTGGTTTATCCTACCCTTTATTGTAACAGGGTCAAAGCCTCGGTGCAAGGCGGATTACTCGCCCAGGTATGCCTTCTTGATGGATTCATCGTTGAGCAGGTCGCGTGCGTTGCCTTCCTTGACGATCTTACCGGTCTCAAGGACATAAGCGCGGTTTGCAATGGACAGCGCCTTCTTTGCGTTCTGCTCGACCAGCAAAACGGTAACGCCCTGCTTGTTGATCTCCTCGATGATCTTGAAGATCTCGCTGACAAACAGCGGGGACAGACCCATGGACGGCTCGTCCATGAGGATGATCTTGGGATGTGCCATGAGCGCACGGCCCATTGCAAGCATCTGCTGTTCGCCGCCCGACAGGGTACCAGCCAGCTGGCGGGTACGCTCCTTGAGGCGCGGGAAACGGGTATAAACCATTTCCAGCGTGTCTGCGATCTCCTTCTTGTCCTTGCGGGTGTACGCACCCATCTTGAGGTTCTCGTAAACCGACAGACCGGCGAACACGCGGCGGCCTTCGGGTACGTGGGACATGCCCAGGCTGACGATCTGGTGACCCGGGGTCTTGATGATCTCCTTGCCCTCGAACTTGACCGAGCCAGACTTCGCCGGCAGCATGCCGCTGACCGTGTGCAGGGTGGTGGTCTTGCCCGCGCCGTTGGCGCCGATCAGGGCGACGATCTCACCCTGATTGACCTCAAACGACACGTCCTTGAGCGCGTGGATCATGCCGTAATATACGTTTAAATTTTCTACCGTAAGCATTGCCATGCGTAAAAGCCCTCCTTTAGTCGCCCAGATAGGCCTTGATGACCGCCGGGTCGTTGAGTACCTCTTTGGGCGTACCCTCGGCGAGCAGCTTGCCGAAGTTCAGGACGTACAGATACTCACAGATACCCTGAACCAGCTTCATATCGTGTTCGATCAGCAGGATGGTCACGCCGTACTTTTCACGTACCAGACGGATGGTGTCCATCAGCTCACCGGTCTCGTTGGGGTTCATGCCCGCTGCCGGCTCGTCGAGCAGCAGCAGCTTGGGATCGGTCGCCAGTGCGCGTGCGATCTCCAGCTTGCGCTGTTTGCCGTACGGCAGGTTTGCCGCCAGGTTGCCCGCCTCGCGGTCGAGGTCGAACACCTTCAAAATCTCCAGTGCGCGGCGGTCCATCTCCTGCTCCTTCTTGCGGTAGCTGCCCAGGTGCAGCATGCTCTCGATCAGGCTGTATCCAACCTGATTGTGCAGGCCGACCTTGACGTTATCCAGCACGGTCAGCTTGGGGAACAGACGGATGTTCTGGAAGGTACGGGCAACGCCCATCTTGCAGATCTCGTGCGGCTTCTTGCCGACGAGGTTCTGACCGTCCAGGCGGATACCGCCGTCGGTCGGACGGTACACGCCGGTCAGCATGTTGAACGCCGTGGTCTTGCCCGCGCCGTTCGGGCCGATCAGACCGACCAGTCCGCCCTTTTCAATCTTCATGGACAGCTCGTCAACAGCACGCAGGCCGCCGAACGAGATGCCCAGCTTGGTTACTTCGAGCATTGCCATATCAGAGCCCCTCCTTACTTACCTGCTTTGCTGCGCGGCGTGCCGCACGCTTTTCCATCAGACGTTCCTTCACACCCGAGTTGTTGAAGATCATCATGACAATCAGCAGGATTGCGTAAATGAGCATACGGTAGTCGTTGACCGCACGCAGCAGCTCGGGCAGAACGGTCAGCAGGGCTGCCGCGATGATCGAACCCCAGATATTGCCCAGGCCGCCCAGAACGACAAAGACCAGAATGAGGATCGAGGTGTTAAAGTCGAACTTTGCCGCGGTGACGGTCGAGAAGTTCATGGCGTACAGCGTACCTGCCATACCGGCAAATGCTGCCGAGATGACGAAGGCCAGCAGCTTATAGCGGGTGACCGAGATACCGATGCTCTCGGCTGCGATCTTGTTGTCGCGTACCGACATGATGGCACGGCCGGTGCGGCTATGTACCAGATTGAGGATGATAAAAAGCGTGATGAGGATGAGCACAAAGCCCGCGGTGAACGAGGAAATCTTGGTGACACCGCTGACACCCATGGGGCCGTTGATAATCATCTTACCGCCCTCAGCCAGCTCAAACTTCTGCTCGATGAGGCTAAAGTGCAGGCCGCTGCTGTCGCGGCCGATGTACAGAACACCAACAATATTCTTGATAATCTCACCGAATGCCAAAGTAACGATGGCGAGGTAGTCGCCCTTGAGGCGCAGAACCGGCACGCCGACGATGACACCCGCGATGGCAGCGCAGACAGCACCGATGACCATAGCGATCGCCAGACGCAGCGGTGCTGCGGGAATGGTCTCAGCCAGGCTGGTCGTGGCAACAATGCCCGCGAACGCGCCGACCGACATAAAGCCCGCGTGGCCGAGCGACAGCTCACCCAGAATACCGACGGTCAGGTTGAGCGAGACTGCCATGACGATATAGGCACAGATCGGTACCAGCTGACCCTTGAGCGACGACGAGATGTTGCCGGTCATGATCATGATTTGAACAACAATGAAGGCGACAATGACGATACCAAACGAGATCAGGGTATCGCGCTTGCCTGCCAGCAGATTTTTGGACTGTTTCATCTGGCTCACCTCACACTTTCTCACTCACGCGCTTGCCCAGCAGGCCGTCAGGCTTGACGAGCAGGACGACGATCAGGACGGCGAAGACCACAGCGTCCGACAGCTGGGTGGAGATATACGCCTTGGCGAAGATCTCGATGATGCCCAGCAGGATGCCGCCGATCATTGCGCCCGGGATGGAGCCGATACCGCCGAAAACGGCTGCGGTGAATGCCTTGATGCCGGGCATGGAGCCGGTGGTCGGCATGAGCATCGGGTAAGCCGAGCACAGCAGAACGCCTGCAATCGCAGCTAGGCCAGAGCCGATGGCGAAGGTCAGCGAGATGGTGGAGTTTACGCTGATGCCCATGAGCTGGGCTGCGCCCTTGTCCTCGGACACCGCACGCATAGCGGTACCGAGCTTGGTCTTGGTGGTAAACAGGGTCAGAGCGACCATGATGACGACACAAGCCAGAACGGTGACGATGGTGACACCGGTGATGGTCAGCTGATCGTTAAAGAGCTTGATCGACCAGTCACCGACAACCGACGAGAAGGTCTTGGAGCTCGAACCCCAGATGAGCAGTGCTGCATTCTGGAGGAAGTACGACACACCGATTGCAGTAATCAGGACGGCCAGCGCGGGCGCCTGACGCAGCGGTTTGTAGGCCAGACGCTCGATGACGATGCCCAGAACCGTACAGACCACGATGGCCAGCAGGACGGATACGAGCGGCGACAGGCCGAGATAACTCGTCGTACAGAAGGATATGTATGCGCCTACCATGATGACGTCGCCGTGCGCGAAGTTCAGCATCTTTGCGATGCCGTAAACCATCGTGTACCCCAGCGCGATGATTGCGTAGACGCTGCCCAAACTGATACCGCTGATCAGATAGGATAAGAAAGTCATGCGATACACCTCATTCTTTCTCTAGTGGATGGCCGATGATGCAGGGCGGAGGTTCGAGCGTGCGAGCCGTCGCCCCGCACCATAGGCGGAACAAAAAAGCGCAGGGGAGCGCCGGGCGCTGATGCTGCCGGCTGCCTCCCCTGCGGATTTCGTACATTCTTACTTTCTGGCTTTACATACCGACATAAGCGCCGTTTTGGATGACCATGCCCTTGGGGCTCTTGGAGACCGCACCGGTCGAATCCCAGGTCACGCCCTCACCGGTCAGACCGTCAAAGGTCAGAGTCGGGAAGGTCTGAATCATCAGGTCGCACAGCTCCTCAGCCGACATGTCAGGCGTTGCGCCCGATGCCTCGATGGCTGCCTTGTATGCGTAGACGCAGTCGTATGCGTCTGCTGCGAACTGGTTCGGTACATCGCCGAACTGTTCCTTGTACTTGGTAACGAAAGACTGGGTCTTCTCATCCTCTGCGTCCGCGTTAAACGGAGTCAGCAGCATAACGCCCTCTGCCAGAGAGGTATCGAAGCCCTCGAGCGTCAGGATACCGTCCATGCCGTCTACGCCGAAGAACTTGGGCGCATAACCCATGCTCTTAGCCTGCTGCAGGATGAGAGATGCGGGCTGGTAGTAGATCGGCAGGAACAGCAGGTCTGCACCAGCTGCCTTAGCCTCGCCCAGCTGTACCGAGAAGTCGGTTGCGCTGGAGGAAGTGAAGGTGGTGGTCGAAACGATGTTCAGGCCCTTGGTCTCAGCCTCTGCCTTGAACTTCTCGTAGATACCCGAGGAGTAAACATCGTCGTTCTTGTAGATCACTGCGATCTTGGTGCCCAGCTGGTTGTCGGCGATGTACTCTGCCGATGCAGTACCCTGGTTGGGGTCTGCGAAGCACATCTGGAACACATTGTCCTTGCCCTCGGTGACCGCGGTCGAAGATGCCGACGGGGTCAGAGCAAAGATACGGTCTGCAAAGTTCTCGGTTGCGGTCGCCTCAGCCGGCTTACTGGTAACCGAGCTCAGGGACAGCTGTACGCCCCAGTCCTTGAGTGCGTTGTATGCGGAAACGGCCTTTTCAGGATCGTTCTCATCGTCTTCCATCTTGAGCTCGAACTGTACGCCGCCCTCTGCGTTGATCTCGTCAACTGCCAGCTGTGCGCCGTTCTTAACTGCGTTGCCGTAAATTGCAGCGTCGCCGGTCAGCGGGCCGGTGCCGCCAATCTTGAATGCTGCCGCAGTGCTCTCGCCGGAGTCGCCATTGGTTGCCTCATTCGTGTCTGCACCGCCGCCGCAGCCAGCCAGCATGCCAGCACACATCGCAGCCGCGAGGAACAGACTCAGTGCCTTTTTCATCATAGTATCCTCCCTCATTAGGTGATGCGTTCAGCCGTCCCCAGCAGAAATACATCTGTCCTTATGGAACAACTTTCTTGTATTATACACCTGTTTTCTATAAATGTATAATGTTTTTTCTCCTTTTTTATACTTTCGTCGCTTTCACAGTTTTACCCACTAAAATATTAGCACTTTTCGTCAATCTGACATTGAAACAGAACGCACTCTTTCGGGCAATTTTTAATTTACCGCAATTTTTTTGGTTGTTTCTGCTCTACTCAAAAATATTTTCTGTTTCATCGCTCAACAGGCACAACAGGCCGATTTTTTTGCGCCGCGCCCGCAAAAATGTATCTCTTCCCGCTCGTAGACAGCCGCCTCGCCTGACCGCCGTCCGTGTACACTGCGTCCATCCGTGGACACCATCCATATTTCCAGCATTTTTCGCGCCTTCCGTTTTTTGTCAATCCCGCCTCGTTCCGCCGTTTACATATTTGCTGTCTCCGTGCAAATACTACCATCACAATCTTTGTAAAGAACATTCCGATTCTGGGAGGAGATCCAAATATGAAAGCAACCGGCATTGTACGCCGTATTGATGACCTCGGCCGCGTGGTCATCCCCAAGGAGATCCGACGGACCATGCGCATCCGCGAGGGCGATCCGTCACAGACCACATTGACATGGTGGGAGGCCTTCTGCTTCGGTATGCTTGATCTGTCGAAACGGCAGGGTTGGTGATACATATCCGATGATTTGCTGTAAAATCGTCGTGTATCGCGTCGAAAAGTGATGATTCTGTATCTTTGCATGATGCTGGAACAACAGGAAAAGAGGCTGACCTTCGGGCCAGTCTCTTTTGTATTATTCACAGATCGCTGCCTGCACAAATTCCTCGAGTGCTGCGAGCGGGATGCGATACTCCCGGCCTACTTTGAGTGCAGCCAGCTCCCCGCTTTGAATCATACGCCGCACCTGCACCCGGCTGGTCTGGAGCAGCACGGCAACCTCTTTTACAGTCAGCAAACGATTCATTCCTTCTTCCTCCTATCTCATTCCAAAAAGATTCATTTTATAGCATACAGTAATGTCCTGATAACACGATTTACGATCCTGAAAACTGGTGTTCTCAGCGCACACTATCTGCATTCACCTTATACCACTGTTACCCATTTGAATTTATAATTCGTTGCGATTTCCGCAAAATTCCAGTGTGATTGCACGATTATTTTATTTTCTGGTATGGAATCACAACCTCACCTTCCGAAATCATCCGAAGCAAGGACACCGGTCCGGGAATCTGCTGAGCACAGAAATTCTTCCACAATGGGATGGGACTGAACCCCAGCTTGTGCACCTTTCTGAGCAAATCTTCTACCAAAAAGCCTTCTGATCGCATTTCCTCCAATACCTGATCGACCGACTGCTTGCGCTGCATTCTATGGGCAAGTTCCAGCATTATTTGCTTGGTCCCATCTTCGTATTTTGAACCCACAATCCGCTTCTCAATCTCCTCGATCTGGCAGAACTGAACATCAGCAAAGCACTGCTCGAAGTGCTTGCAGATACGTTTTTCACTTTTCTGCATCAAGTGCCATAACAATTCACTCGGGTTATCGGTACCCAGCTTCTTTTCCAATCCACGTAATACAGAACGCTGATACTGTACCTCAAATCGCAGCACACCCTCGGGTAAATCCTCATAATCGACCCGCAAACCTTGTTCGGTTGCCTGGTAAGTCTTGTCATAAATGACGAGGCTATGGGTACCACATTGAAACTTGATGTAGTGCTTGTTGTACTTGTTCGCCTTTTTCTTGTCCTTTTCTTTGCGGGACACGCGCTTGTACTTTGGAGGCGTGGGCAGTTTTCGCAATACACGGACAACCTCGCGAAATATCTTCTTATGATCACAGCGGATATTGACGCACAGATCCACCCGACTAAGGTAATAGTCATCCAGTTGGTCATTAAAGGCTGATTGCTCTAAAAGTGCATGAAACGCCGCTTGCAGCTCTGTGATGCTAGATTTTACAGGTGGAAAAATGCCAATGTAGGATGCATTCGGATCGATGACCTTACGTGGATTGACTACCATGCGTACATAATAACCGCGGCTGTCCTCTTGATCGTGTGCGTGCTCCAATGTGATACGCAGACCATACTTCTCATACTGTGATACCCGATGTACACCTTTCGACTCTTGATAAATACAAATCTTGGGAGAAATCTTATTCTGATCATACAGCTTCTCTTTGCAGTAATTCCATTCACTCTTTGTCAGCTTTCTGGATATTTCAAATGTATGGATGGAGAATCCATCTGCTTCTAACATAAAACGTGCTTTCTTTGTCACAATCTTACTCATTTCAAACAGTCCTTTTTTTCTAAAATATTGTTTATTGAACTGTCTGATCTGTGTGTAAAAAAATACCCCCTTATTTCTGTGCTATAACATAGCAATAAGAAGGTATATGAGGATTTTTATGTACTTTTATGTGCAGATTTGTTTGAAATACAATAGGGATGTGCTGTGTGATTGTTCCCCTGTAAAACAGACTGGTTTTGTGGGCAATTCTCCATGATATAAATATTTATTGGACTTGAAATCAGCGCTGCAAAAAGGGCCGACCAAACGGTCAGCCCTTTACGCGAACGTTATTTATTTGACGTTTTCACAGTAATTCATCAGCATCTGTGCAATCTCAGCACGAGTTGCCGTGCCTTGCGGGTTGAGCGTACCATCCGCATTTCCGCTGATTACACCCTGCGCATACGCCCAGATCATTGCCTGCTGCGCATAATCAGATGTCAATGCAGCGTCCGAGAAGGTATTCAGCATAGATGAATCACCCATCACCGGGCTGCCGCTATAACGCCACAGAACCGTTACCAGCTGCTCACGCGTTAGCGCATCGTTCGGACCAAAACTGCCCGCACCGTAGCCGCTCATATAGCCCTGCCAAACAGCCCAGTTAACTGCTTCGGCATACCAAGCATCAGG
>NZ_FUXW01000023.1 GCF_900167005.1 Butyricicoccus pullicaecorum DSM 23266 | reverse complement strand
CTTACTTTCTTTTTCAAAAGAAAGTAAGTGGTGCCTCCGGGCGGAATCGAACCACCGACACGGGGATTTTCAGTCCCCTGCTCTACCGACTGAGCTACAGAGGCATCTAAACTTTTCTTCCCTTTTTCTCTGAGAGAAAAAGTTGGCGACCCGGATGGGGCTCGAACCCACGACCTCTAGCGTGACAGGCTAGCGCTCTAACCAACTGAGCTACCGGGCCAAGTGCTTGTTTATTATAAGCGAATTTTCCGCCCGTGTCAACAACTTTTTTCAAATTTTTTTGTTTTCGTCTTTTGGGGCACCCCGGTGGTTGACGCGTAAACTATAATGCGTTTGCGTCTCTTTCCTATCTTTTGTTTTTTACGGACATACAAAGAGGACGCCGGGCAGCGTCCTCTTTGCGTTCAGGGATAAGATAAAAGGGGGATCAAAAAGAGATTCAAAAAGGGGGATTTCAAAAAGATTGAGATTTGGGAAAAGATTTCATTTGGGAGGTTAGAAAAGAGAGGTTTTTATGTTAGGCCTGCTCGGAGAAGGAGTCCTTGCCTACGCCGCAGAGCGGGCAAACAAAGTCGTCCGGCAGAGCTTCCCACTTGGTGCCTGCTGCGATGCCGTTGTCCGGATCGCCGGTAGCTTCGTCGTAAATATAACCGCAGATATCACATACGTACTTCTTCATCTCATTGTTCTCCTTTAAATTTTTCTATTTTTGAAATGTATTTACACGGAATAAGAAAGGTTATAAACTGTGTTTTTCAGTTTTGAGTGTTCCCTTTCTGTACCTTTACTATACACCGAGCGTGCCGATTTTGCAAGCTTTTTTTGCCTAAAAATGTATACCGTCTTAGTAATATTTGCGCGTTATTTTTTGGTTATATTGTCTAATTGATAGGGATTCCTAACAAAACCGCCTCTTTTTGTCACTTTATACACAGGATTTTATGGGTTTTTGGGGGTGGATGGGGTTGGTTAAAGAAAAAAGACCGTCCCAAAGGACGGTCTTTTGCGGGATGTCTGTTTTGGTTGCTTCCCGGGGCGGACGCCGGGAAGCAAAAGGAGTATTTCGGACTCTGCGGAGTCCGACTCAGGGCTCTGCCCTGAGAACCCGCAGCCTTTTGAAAAAGGCTGGCGAAAGCTTCATTTCGCCCACGGGGCGGGATTCCCTTTAATCGTCGAAGATGCCGGTGCTCAGATAGCGTTCACCGGTATCAGGCAGCATGGCCACGATGGTTTTTCCCTCAAATTCCGGCTGTTTTGCCAGTTCCAGTGCAGCGCTGACGGCTGCGCCGGACGAGATACCGACCAGAATACCCTCGGTGCGGGCGATTTCGCGTGCGATGGCGTTTGCGTCAGCGGTCTGGACGGTCTTGACCTGATCGTAGACCGTGCGGTCAAGTGCTTCCGGGACAAAGTTTGCGCCAATACCCTGAATACCATGCGGGCCGGCCTTACCGGTCGACAGCAGGGGCGAGTCAGCGGGTTCAACTGCGACGACCTGCACGCCCGGGTTCTGCTCCTTGAGGTAGCGGCCAACGCCGGTGATCGTACCGCCCGTGCCGATACCTGCGACGAAGGCATCGACGTTACCGTCGGTATCGCGCCAGATTTCCGGGCCGGTGGACTTATAATGTGCGGCGGGGTTTGCGGGATTGACGAACTGACCGGCGATGATGCTGCCGGGGATTTCACGATTGAGCTCATTGGCCTTATCGACCGCGCCCTGCATGCCCAGTTTGCCCGGAGTCAGGACGATTTCTGCGCCGTAAGCGGCAATTAAGCGGCGGCGCTCGAGGGACATGGTCTCAGGCATGACCAGAATGACGTGATAGCCACGGGGAGCGGCGACCGATGCCAGGCCGATGCCGGTATTACCCGAAGTCGGCTCGATGATGGTCGCGCCGGGTTTGAGCTTGCCCGAGCGCTCTGCGTCCTCAATCATGGACAGCGCCGCGCGGTCTTTGGCCGAACCAGCCGGGTTCATGCACTCGAGCTTAGCCAGAATACGCGCTTTTGCGCCGTGTGCCTGTGCGATGCGGTCGAATGCGACCAGCGGCGTGCCGCCGATGAGATCGGTGACACGATCAAAAATCTTTGCCATAACGGTGAGACCTCCTTCAAAAATTCAGGCGTTCAGTGCCTGGTTCAAATCTTCCAGAATGTCGTCGATGTGCTCGATGCCGATGGACAGGCGCACCGTACCCTGTGTGATACCAGCGGCGGCGAGTTCCTCGTCATTGAGCTGGGCATGGGTGGTCGATGCCGGGTGGATGACCAGCGACTTGGCATCCGCGACGTTTGCCAGCAGCGAGAACACTTCCAAATGATCGATAAACTGCTTGGCCGCTTCCCTGCCGCCCTTGAGTTCGGCGGTGAAGATCGAGCCGCCGCCCTGCGGGAAATACTGCTGATAGAGTGCGTGAGTCGGGCTGTCCGGGAGCGAGGGATGGTTGACGTGCGCGATTGCCGGGTGATTGTTCAGGAATTCGACGACGCGCAGCGCGTTCTGCACATGGCGCTCGACGCGCAGCGACAGGGTTTCCAGCCCCTGCAGGAGCAGGAATGCGTCGAAGGGCGACAGGACAGCGCCGGTGTCGCGTAGCAGAACGGCACGAATGCGGGTGCAGAAAGCAGCCGCGCCGCACGCATCGGCAAACGACAGGCCGTGATAGCTCGGGTCGGGGTCGGCCAGCAGCGGGAACTTGCCCGAAGCGCGCCAGTCGAACTTGCCGCCCTCGACGATCACGCCGCCGAGCGAGGTACCGTGACCGCCAAGGAACTTGGTGGCCGAGTGGACGACGATGTCCGCGCCGTGCTCGATGGGACGGATCAGATAAGGCGTGCCGAAGGTGTTGTCGACCACGAGCGGAATGCCGTGGCGGTGTGCGATGTCGGCAACTGCGCGGATGTCGGTCACGTCGCTGTTGGGATTGCCCAGCGTCTCGACGAAAATCGCCTTGGTGTTATCCTGAATGGCGTCCTCAAACGACTCGGTCAGCGGGTCGACAAAGGTCGCCGTCACGCCGAACTGCGGCAGCGTGTGCGCGAGTAAGTTGTAAGACCCACCGTAGATTGTGCGCTGCGCGACGATGTGGCCGCCGTTCTGCGCCAGATTTTGCAGCGCGTAGGTGATTGCGGCTGCGCCCGAGGCCAGCGCCAGCGCTGCCGTGCCGCCCTCGAGGGCTGCAATGCGCGCTTCCAGCGCCGAGACCGTCGGATTGGTCAAACGCGAATAGATATTGCCTGCATCTTTAAGTGCAAAGCGATCGACCGCCTGATCGAACGAGTCGAACACGTAGGCCGCGGTCTGGTAGATCGGTACGGCGCGTGCACCGGTGCTCGGGTCGGGCGTTTCCTGTCCGGCGTGCAGCTGCAGGGTCTCAAAACGGTAAGTCTGATTGGATTTCATTGTATTTTCTCCTTTTTTGGTCGGCTGTGGGTGGATAAACGAACGGATGGCTGGTTCTTCCAGCGCTCACATTCGTCCACAGCGCCAGCCGGCGCGCAGGAGAAGCGGGAAAATAAATTGCATGCGCGAGCCTCCTCAAAATCGGGGGTTCTGTTAGCTTCTTTGGTTTTGTATTGTAGCACGCAAAAGTCTTTCTGTCAATGACCGGTCTGATAAAAAAAGATGCGGATTTCCCGCATCTTTTTGCTTCTGTGTCAAATTATAACCTTTTATCGGTTGTATGCGAAGGTCACGGGACGCACCGAACCGGTCAGACGGTCACAGGTGTAGCCCGCCTTACTCAGTTCACTGAGCAGATTTGCACACGCCGCCGCCGTGCTGGTCTTGTTCGCACCGTCGTGCAGCAGGACGACGGGCGTCGAGGACGACTTCTTGCTCAGACCGCTCAGAACCGCCTGCGTAATCTGGGTGATCGTGCGCGAAGCGCTGGTGTCATCCCCTGCCGAGACGCTCCAATCGTAGTAGATAAAGCCGCGGCGCAGCATTTCTGCAATCAGCTGCTCATAGTTTGCCTGATTGTACGGGCTGACCGAGCCGCCCGGGAAACGGAATACGGCCGGATAAACACCGCAAGCGTCGTAAACCGCCTGATAAGCCTGGTGGAAGTCCTCCAGAAAGGCCTCGGGCGAGGCGTAAATGGCGTTATAGTCATTGGAATAGCCGCGAATGCCGATTGTATGGCCTTCATCCACAATGCGCTTGACGATCGCCTCATTTCCCGCGATGTTTTTGCCCACGACAAAGAAGGTCGCCTTCTGTCCGGCATTTTTCAGCGCGTCAAGGATGGTAGCGGTGTTCTGCGACGGGCCGCCGTCAAAGGTCAGATAGACGGTATTGGCCGGTGCAACCGCCGGAGTCGGCTTGGGATCGACCTTCATCTCGGGATAGAGCGTCTGGTAGTCCATGGGCTCAATGCTGTCGACAATGGATGGGTCGGGCAGCGCCGCCTGATAGCGGTCAACCGTCGCCTGTAAGGTCTTGTTCTGGCTTTCCAGCTCGGCAATGTAGGCACTCGAACGGAAGGCACGGTAAACCGTGACTGCACAGTAGCCAATCACACCGATGAGCAGAATGATGAGAATAAAACGAAAAACCGCGCTGACACTCACCCGTCGACGGCGATAGCGCGAGGAATAACCGGAATATCTTCTGCGACGCAGCATAAGTTTCCTCCTGTGATGCATTTTCTAACTTATTATACAACAGAAAAGAGTAGATTCCAAGTAGCAATCAGCACCGCAGCCCTAAATGAAGCTTTCGCTCAAGCCTTTCTCGAAAGGCTTGCGGAGTCTTGAGGCAGAGCCTCAAGTCGCCGTCCGCAGACGGCGAAATCCCCTTTTGATTTTCCCGATCTCCCGCGAGGGAAAATCAACCTAAATATACAAAAAAGAAAACCGTTCCCAATGGAACGGTTTTCATGAGCGGCTTTCAGCCGCAAGAGCGTCTTGCCGCCTGCGGGCGGCGCTTTTTACGAGAATTTATTGATTCCCGGGGCGGACACCGGGAATCAAAAGGGGTATTTCGGACTCTGCGGAGTCCGACTCAGGGCTCTGCCCTGAGAACCCGCAAACCTTTGAAAAGGTTTGATCCAAACTTCAATATTTGGTGCGGTGGTTTTCCAAAAAAAGACCGCTCCCAATCAAGGGAGCGGTCTCAAAAACCTTAAGTCTTTTAACTTACTTCAGGTTGAACCAAGCAGCGCGGCCCGGATAGGTTGCGATATCGCCCAGCTCTTCCTCGATGCGGAGCAGCTGATTGTACTTCGCAACGCGGTCGGTACGAGACGGAGCACCGGTCTTGATCTGACCAGCGTTCAGTGCAACAGCGATGTCAGCGATGGTGGTGTCGTCGGTCTCGCCGGAACGGTGAGATACAACAGCGGTGTAGCCAGCACGGTTAGCCATCTGGATAGCGTCCAGAGTCTCGGTCAGAGAACCGATCTGGTTAACCTTGATCAGGATGGAGTTAGCAACACCCAGATCGATGCCCTTCTTCAGGCGGGTGGTGTTGGTTACGAACAGGTCGTCGCCAACCAGCTGGATCTTGTCGCCCAGAGCCTTGGTCAGCATTGCCCAGCCTTCCCAATCCTCTTCAGCCATGCCGTCCTCGAGGGAGATGATCGGGTACTTGTCAGCGAAGGTCTTCCACATCTTAACCAGCTGCTGCTGAGTCATCTTCTTACCAGACTTCGGCTGGATGTAGCACTTCTCTTCGTCGTTCCACCACTCGGAGGAAGCAGCGTCGATCGCGATCATGAAGTCCTCGCCCGGCTTGTAGCCAGCTTCTTCGATCGCCTGAACGATAACCTTCAGAGCGTCCTCGTCCTTCTTCAGGTTCGGAGCGTAGCCACCCTCGTCGCCAACACCAGCAGCCGGGGTGCCGTTCTCCTTCAGGGTCTTCTTCAGGGTGTGGAAGACCTCAGCGCAGCGGCGCAGAGCCTCGCGGAAGGAAGGAGCGGAAACAGGCATGATCATGAATTCCTGAATCTCAACGTTGTTGGTCGCATGAGCGCCGCCGTTGAGGATGTTCATCATCGGAACGGGCAGAGCCTTAGCATTGCAGCCGCCGATGTAGTTGTACAGCGGCAGGCCCAGAGCCTCAGCTGCAGCCTTTGCAACTGCCAGAGATACGCCCAGGATAGCGTTAGCGCCCAGACGGGTCTTGTTGGGGGTGCCGTCCAGATCGATCATAGCCTTGTCGATCGCCTGCTGATCCAGAGCGTTCATGCCGATGATCTCCTCAGCGATCTCGCCGTTAACAGCGTCAACAGCCTTCAGAACGCCCTTGCCCATGTAGCGATCCTTGTCGCCATCACGCAGCTCGCAAGCCTCGAAGATACCGGTGGATGCGCCGGACGGAACAGCTGCACGGCCCATGAATGCGCCGGTATCAGCCTCAACGTAAACCTCAACCTCAACGGTGGGGTTGCCGCGCGAGTCCAGGATCTCGCGGCCTACTACGTCCATAATTTCGATGTAACCCTTCATAATTCGTACATCTCCTTTTCTAGATTTGATATATATGGTGGATAAAGAAAAGCTAATTAAAAATGCCCTTACTTAACGAGGAGCGAGTGACCGGTCATCTCGTCCGGCTGTGCCAGACCCAGCAGGTCGAGCATGGTCGGAGCCAGGTCTGCCAGAACGCCGCCCTCAGCCAGCGCCTTGACGTCGTCGCGGCCAACCAGAGCCAGCGGAACCGGGTTGGTGGAGTGTGCGGTAAACGGAGACTTGCCGTCTGCCTCGAGCATCTGGTCAGCGTTGCCGTGGTCAGCGGTGATCAGTGCGCAGCCGCCGTGAGCCTTGAGGGCTTCCAGAACGCGGCCAACACAGGTATCAACTGCCTCAACAGCCTTGACTGCTGCCGGAATTACGCCGGTGTGACCAACCATATCGCAGTTTGCGAAGTTCAGGATGATGACATCGTACTTGTCCGACTCGATGCGCTTTACAACCTCATCGGTTACCTCGAACGCAGACATCTCAGGCTTGAGATCGTAGGTTGCGACAGAGGGAGACTTGATGAGCGCACGCTCTTCGTTCTTGTACTCGCGCTCAACACCGCCGTTGAAGAAGAACGTAACGTGTGCGTACTTCTCGGTCTCAGCGATACGCAGCTGGGTCAGACCCTTTTCTGCGATGTACTCGCCGAAGGTGTTCTCGAGCGACTGGGGCTTGAATGCGACCTCTACGTTCGGCATGGTCGCGTCATACTGGGTCATGCATACGAACTTGATCGGCAGGTTGCCGTTCTCGCGTGCAAAACCGTCGAACGCCGGATCAACCAGTGCGCGGGTGATCTCGCGAGCACGGTCGGGGCGGAAGTTTGCAAAGATTACTGCGTCATCCTTCTGGATGGTCGCGCCCTCGGTGACAACGAACGGCTCGATGAACTCATCGGTCACGCCCTTGTCATAGGATGCCTGGATCGCCTTGACAGCATCCGGGCAGAATTCGCCCTGGCCGTAAACCATAGCAGCGTAAGCGCGCTCGAGGCGCTCCCAGCGCTTGTCACGATCCATTGCGTAGTAACGGCCGGATACGGTTGCGATGCAGCCGATGCCCAGCTCGCCCATCTTATCCTGCACCTTCTGGACATAGCCAGCACCCGAGGTCGGTGCGGTGTCGCGGCCGTCCATGAAGCAATGCACGCAGACCTTGGTCAGGCCACCCCGCTTTGCCAGGTCGAGCAGGGCGCAGATGTGATCAATATGCGAGTGTACGCCGCCGTCCGACATGAGGCCGAAGATATGCAGAGTAGAATTAAACCACTTGCACTGATCCACAGCATGCAGGAATGCTTCGTTCTCGAAGAACGCGCCGTCCTGGATTGCCTTGGTAATGCGGGTCAGTTCCTGGTAGACGATGCGGCCAGCGCCGATGTTGGTGTGGCCAACCTCCGAGTTACCCATCTGACCGTCGGGCAGACCGACATCCATGCCGGACGCACCGATCAGGGTGTGGGGATGTGCGGAGAATACCTCGCCCAGCACCGGCTTCTTTGCCATTGCGATGGCGTTGCCCTCGGTCTCCTTGCGATAGCCGAAGCCGTCGAGGATGATGAGTGCCAGCGGATGCTTCTTGAACGTCTTGGTCTTTGCCGCCGCTGCGGTGGTCTTCGCGGTGGTCTTAGTCGTGGTCTTCGCGGTGGTTTTTGCCGCGGTCGTCGCAGCCGGTGCAGCAACCGGTGCAGCCTTCTTCGCCGCGGTCGTCTTGCTTGTTCTCTTGGTTGCCATTTCTTTTTACTCCTTCACGCCGTGAGAAAGGGACAACAGATGCCCGTTGTCCCCCTCCACAAATGTGCACGGGGAAAACACCCGCACGCAGAAATTACTGATTTGCAGCTTCAACGATGGCAGCGAAGTCAGCAGACTTCAGGGACGCGCCGCCGATCAGGCCGCCGTCAACGTCGGGCTGTGCCAGCAGCTCTGCCGCGTTCTTCGCGTTCATAGAGCCGCCGTACTGAATGGTGATTGCACGAGCTGCGCGTGCGCCGTACAGCTCACGCAGGCAGTCGCGGATCTTAGCGCAGACCTCGCCAGCCTGCTCAGAGGTAGCGGTCTTGCCGGTGCCGATTGCCCAGATGGGCTCGTAAGCGATGACGACCTTCTTGATGTCCTCAGCCGCAACACCCTGCAGGGCAATCTTGACCTGCTTGCGGATGACTTCCATGGTAACGTCCTGCTCACGCTCTGCCAGAGACTCGCCAACGCACAGGATCGGGCGCAGACCGTTCTCGATTGCAGCCTTTACCTTCTTGTTGCAGTTCTCGTCGGTCTCGTTGAAGTACTGACGGCGCTCGGAATGGCCGACGATCACGTACTTAACGCCCAGCTCCTTGAGCATATCTGCCGAGATCTCGCCGGTGAATGCGCCGGACTTCTCGAAGTGCATGTTCTCAGCGCCGATTGCGATCTTGGAGCCCTTTGCAGCCTTAACAGCAGCCTGGATGTCGGTGAACGGTACGCACAGTACCATCTCGCACCACTTGGTCTTGCTCAGCAGCGGCTTCATCTCCTCGATCAGAGCCTTCGCCTCGCTCGGCGTCTTGTTCATCTTCCAGTTACCGGCGATGATCGTCTTGCGATATCTGCGATTCATTGTTCAAATACCCCTTTCAACACCCGCACGATGGTAATTTTTGCTTGTGTGCGGATGGATTACAATTTAAGCTTAGGATTTATATGTAAAACACGGGGCGGCGGAAAAGCACCGCCCCGGGATTACCGAAAAGAAATTACTTGTCTTCCAGGCAAGCGATACCCGGCAGAACCAGACCCTCGAGGAACTCCAGGGAAGCGCCGCCGCCGGTGGAGATGTGGCTCATCTTGTCTGCAAAGCCCAGCTTCTCAACTGCTGCAGCCGAGTCGCCGCCGCCGATGATGGAAACAGCACCCGACTCTGCGATTGCCTTCGCCATAGCCTTGGTGCCGACTGCGAATGCGTCGAACTCGAATACGCCCATGGGTCCGTTCCAAACAACGGTGCCAGCGTCCTTAACAGCCTCGGAGAACAGCTCTACGGTCTTGGGGCCGATGTCCAGACCCATCATGTCAGCCGGCAGAGCGCCTGCTTCGTAGACAACCGGGGTAGCGTCTGCTGCGAAGTGGTCTGCGCAAACGGTGTCGATGGGCAGCAGCAGCTTAACGCCCTTTGCCTCAGCCTTTGCCATCAGATCCTTAGCCAGATCCAGCTTGTCGTCCTCGCACAGCGAGGTGCCGATCTCCTTGCCCATAGCCTTCATGAAGGTGTAGGACATACCGCCGCCGATGATGATGGTGTCGCACTTCTCGATCAGGTTGTTGATAACGCCGATCTTATCGGAAACCTTCGCGCCGCCCAGAATTGCAACGAACGGACGAACCGGGTTTGCCAGAGCCTTGCCCATGATGGAGATTTCCTTGTTGATCAGGAAACCGCAAACTGCGGGCAGGTAGTCAGCAATACCAGCGGTGGAAGCATGTGCACGGTGTGCAGTGCCGAATGCATCGTTGACGTAGATCTCAGCCATGGAAGCCAGTTCCTTCGCGAAAGCGGGATCGTTCTTCTCCTCTTCCTTGTGGAAACGAACGTTCTCGAGCAGCATAGCCTCGCCGCACTTGAGCTCGGAAGCCAGCTTCTTCGCGTCCTCACCAATGACGTCCTTCGCCAGCTTTACTTCCTTGCCGAGCAGCTCGGACAGGCGCTCTGCAACCGGTGCCAGAGAGTACTTCATCTTGAACTCACCCTTCGGGCGGCCCAGGTGCGAGCACAGAATAACAGCAGCGTTATGCTCGAGCAGATACTTGATGGTCGGCAGTGCAGCGACGATACGCTTGTCGTCGGTGATGCGGCCGGTCTCGTCCTGCGGGACATTGAAATCGCAGCGAACGATAACCTTCTTGCCGGAAACGTCAATATCCTCTACGCTCTTCTTGTTGTAATCCATAAATAGCATCTCCTTTATATCAGATGAAAATTATAGACGGATGAACGGAAAATACCGGGGATTCCTGGCCAAAAGCACCGCCTTTTCCAGGTTCCCACCACTAAGACAAAATTATACTTGGTTTTTTATCAGGTTTCAATAGAAAATCTGAAAAATCTGTGTTTTTTTCAATATTTTCACGCCCTGACGCGGCCAGAACCGTAAATTTACCTCAATCGTGCAAGGATTTCCCCAACATTACCCGCTTTTTGGAAGTTACGAAACCGGACGCTGCTCGCCGTGGTAGGCTACGGCGAAGGCCTGCGGGCCGGTATTTGTTGTAACCGAAATGCCAATCGGGGTGCGATGGACGGCTGCAAAGTGCAGATCCTCCAGCAGCGCCCGCTCGATCTGGTCGAGCTTTTCGGGCGCAATTTTGCCGTAAAGCAGGATTGCGGTCTGCTTTTCGGGCTGGACGACGCGCTTTGCTACGTGGGACAGTACCTTGGGAATCAGGTTCTTTTCGCCGCGTGCCTTGTCGATGACGTCAACCTTGCCCGCGCACACCAGACTGACCGGCTTGAGGCCCAGCGCCTCGCCCATAAATGCCGCACCTCCCGAGATACGACCGGACTTTTTGAGGTGTTTGAGCGTGTATACACCCAAAATGGCCTCGCTGCGTGCCAGACGGGAACGCGCAATGCGCACAATGTCGTCAAACGCATCGCCTGCGTCACGCATACGGCACATGTCCACGACCACGCGGCCATAAATATACGTATAGCTCTCGGAATCGATCAGCTCGATGCGCATGTCCTCGCCGTACTTTTCATAAAACATCGCGCGTGCAATGCCGCACGACTGATAACCGCCCGAACCGGCTGCGTTGATCATCACACCAACCACATGGGTGCATCCGGCTGCACGGGCACGCTCATAGCACTCCATCGCCAGCGCCGGGGTGACCTGCGCGGTGGTCGGGATCTCGTCAGACGATTCGAGCAGATCCCAGTACTTCTCCGGGGTCATGTCGTAGTATTCCCGGAACGAGTGTCCGGCATGTGTAATGCGCTCGGGTACGATATCGATTCCATATCGCTCGACTTCCTCACGCGGAATGTCGCCCGCCGAGTCGCAGAAAATATAAATCTTTTCCATCGGATTCCTCTCCTTTCTGTTCGTCAGAGTGCCGGGCCCATCTCGCCCGGGAACCGTCCTGCCTGCTCGAGTCCGGCAAAACCGGTCTGGCGCAGCGCCTCGAAGACGGTCACGGCAACCGAGTTGGACAGGTTCATGCTGCGTGCACCCTCACGCATGGGAATGCGAATGCAGCGCTCGGGGTGCCGGGTCAGCATTTCCTCGGGCAGCCCGCGCGTCTCCTTGCCGAACAGGAAATAATCGCCGTCCTCAAAGGAAATGTCGGTATATGCATGCT
Source organism: Butyricicoccus pullicaecorum DSM 23266 (assembly GCF_900167005.1). GTDB lineage: Bacteria > Bacillota > Clostridia > Oscillospirales > Butyricicoccaceae > Butyricicoccus > Butyricicoccus pullicaecorum. The sequence goes on along the minus strand of NZ_FUXW01000023.1, from coordinate 12,083 downwards.
TTGCCTTGGTGGTCAGGTAGAAATACCGTCCATTCGGGTTCTTTTCAAAAAATTCTTCTACATTCTTGTAGCGCCGAATGTCCAGAAAATGCCAGTAATCCAGACCGGCGCGCTTGAGCTGCTTGTCATCAATGGAAAAACCGAGCGGCTCGACCAGATGCAGAACGGCTCCAGTTACCGCACACGTGCGCGCAATGTTGCCGGTATTCTGCGGGATCTCAGGCTCGACCAATACAATATGAAACATAAAACGCCTCTCTACTCTTATTACTTTCCCTATTTTATGTGAAAAATAAGATTTTTTCAAGCGGTTTTGGGATTTTTCCGCGAATTGCAGGCCAAAAATCATTCTGTATCGCACTTATTCCCGCCCCGTGGGCGAATTGGAGCTTTCGCCAGCCTTTCTCGAAAGGCTGCGGGTTCTCAGGGCAGAGCCCTGAGTCGCCATCCGCAGATGGCGAAACCTCCTCTTGATTCCGGTCAAAGACCGGAATCAACCAAAATGAAAAAGAAAAGCGCGTCCCGCCGGACGCGCAATCTCTGGAAAGACCGTCTGATCAGACGGTCTTTCCTTTTTGTTTGTTTTCATTGATTCCCGGGGCGGACACCGGGAATCAAAGGGGGAATTCCGGACTCTGCGGAGTCCGGCTCAGGGCTCTGCCCTGAGAACCCGCAAGCCTTTCGAGAAAGGCTTGAGCGAAAGCTTCATTAGGGGTGCGGTGCTATTCCTTACCCTTTCGCAAAAAACGCTCTGGTCTGGCGGACATTCTCCTCAATCGCCGCGTGCAATTCCTCCACCGAATCAAAGGCTTTTTCCGGTCTCAGGAACTGATGCAGCTCAACATGAATGAGTTTGCCGTACAGATCGCCCGAAAAATCCAGCAGATGCGGTTCGATGGTCGGTGCGCCGCCGTCCACGAACGTCGGTTTGACGCCGATATTGGTCGCGGCGAGATACACTTGATCGTCCACACGCACGCGGGTGGCGTACACGCCATAGGGCGGCAGCGCCATCTCGGGCGGCAGGGGCAGATTGACGGTCGGCACGCCGTAGGTGCGGCCTACCTTTCTGCCGTGTGCGACCACGCCGGTGATGGTATAGGGATGACCCAAAAACTTGGTCACGCGCTCCATGTCACCGAGCGAAATGAGCTGACGGATGTACGTAGACGACACGACGATGCCGTCGATCTTGACGTCCGGGATGCAGTCGTAGCCGATGCCGGCCTTCTTGCACTCTTCCGCCATGCCCTCCGGGGTGCCCTTGCCCATATAGCCGAAGCGATTATTATGTCCGGAGATAATATACTGCGCGCCGAAGCGTCCGATGAGCAATTCGTGGATGAAATCGCGCCAATCCATGGTGCGCAGCTCCTCGAAATGTCCAAAAATGACCTCATCTACCCCGCCGAGCAGTTTGATCTCGTCCTGACGGTATGCGCCTGCGGTCAGGAGCGGAACCTGACGGCCGGTCATGACCGACGACGGATGTTTGTCGAAGGTGAACACCGCAGATGTGCCGCCGATCTCCCGGGCACGCTGGACGGCGCGTTCCATGAGGGCGCGGTGGCCCATGTGTACGCCGTCGAAGTAGCCCAGCGCGATGGCACGCGGTGGTCTGTGCTGTTTCATCTGGAACCTCCAGCGGGGAGGACTCTCCCCTGTTTATCGAAAATTCTTGTGGACAAAGAGGCCGTTTCCGCCCTTGTCCAGGGTATCCACCCGGCCGAGCATGAGGAACTTGCCGTCCGCGTACACGCGGCACAGGGTACCCGGTGCAAACTGCGCGAGGCCGTCGGTCTGGCGCTCGAACACGGTCGCACCGCGTGCGGCGCGGTCGTGTCCCTCGGCGCTGAGTGTGACCGCCGGGTAGTCTACGAACAGGCTGTCGGTCGGTCGGAACAGGCTTTCCAGCGTGCCGTCGTCGCGCGCCCGCTCGATCTGCTCGAACGTCACCGCTTCGGACAAGTCGTACACGCCCGCGCGGGTGCGGGTCAGTGCGTGCATGGCCGCGTGGGTGCCCAGTTTTTCGCCCAGATCGTGCACGATGGTGCGCACGTAAGTGCCCTTAGAGCAGGTCACGCGGAATGCACCCTTTTGGCTGTCCGGGTCGAAATTTAAAAGCGCAATGTCCAAAATGGTGATGTCACGCGCCGGTCGCTCGACCTCTTTTCCCTTGCGGGCAAGGTCGTAGAGCTTCTGGCCGTCGATCTTGATGGCCGAGTACATGGGCGGCACCTGCTTCTGTGCACCCAAAAAGGTGTTCAGTGCTGCGCGTACCTCGTCCTCGGTCACGCGCTGTTCCGACTGTGCGGTGACCGTTCCGGTCGTGTCCTGCGTATCGGTGGAAAAGCCCAGTGTGAACCCGGCCTCGTAGGTCTTGTCCTGCGCGGCGGCGTAGTCGGCAGCCTTGGTCGCGCCGCCGACAAAGATGGGCAGCACGCCGGTCGCCATCGGGTCGAGCGTGCCGCCGTGACCGATCTTACGCGTTCTGAGAATGCCGCGCAGCTTGGCCACCACGTCATGCGAGGTGAAATCCTGCGGTTTATGGAAAATCAGGATGCCGTTCAGTTCCATTCAGGCCAGCTCACTTTCCGCGTACACCTGACGGGCTGCGTCGACAATCTGGTCACGCGCCGCATCCGGGCCGCAGGACAGGCTTGCGCCGCCCGCTCTGAGGTGTCCGCCGCCGCCGCACTTGGCGCAGATGGCCGATGCGTCCACTTCCTTGGTGGTGCGCACCGAGATCTTGCTCGTGCCGTCGGTGTTCTCGGTGATAGTGATGCCCACCTGTACGCCTTCAATCTGGCGGGTCAGCGAGGCGATGGAGTCCAAGTCGTCCATATCCGCGCCCGTGCGGTTGATATCTGCACGGCGGATGATGACCAGCGCGATCTTGCCGTCCATCAAAAACTCCATGGTATCGAAAATGATGCGTTCCATCTGGAAGCGCGGCCAGCTCTTGACCTCGAACAGACGGCGGTTGATCTCGCCCCCGTCCACGCCCGCTTCCAGGCAGCGCGCTGCGATGCGCAGGGTGTCGGGTGTGGTGTTGGAGTAGCGGAAGCAGCCGGTGTCGGTGGACAGTGCGATATACAGGCACTCGGCAATGTCCGCGGTCAGCGTAACGCCCATCTCATCCAGCACGTCGGCGATCAGCTCGGCGCACGCGCCGGCGGTCTCGCGCACAACGCGCACAGGTGCTGCCATGGCGTTCGAGCGATGATGATCCAGCACCACGTCCAGACGGTCGCGGTAAGGTTCTGCGTTGTCGGTCAGCAGACCGTAATCGGCAATGTCGGTCGTGACCACGCAATCGGGCACAAAATCTGCCGGTGCGTAGCACGGCGCGATCAGCCCTTCGTAGCGTCGGGTCAGCTCGACGTTTTCCAGAATATAAGCGGTCTTGCCCAGCTGGCGCAGGCCGCGGCACAGCGCACCCGCACAGCCGGTGGTGTCACCGTCCGGGCGGCGGTGGGTCAGAATCAGGATGTTGTCGGCAGCCAGCAGAGCGCGGGCTGCCTCAGAGGCCGTACCGGTCATTCCTCTTCCCCGCTTTCCGGTGCGCCCATCTTGCCCTCACGTGCGAGCTGGTGGATGACGTCGTTGATGTGTGCGCCGCTCTCGATCGAGTGGTCGAGCGTGAACACCAGCTCGGGTGCGTAGCGCAGCTGGACAGCGTGTCCGACCTCGCGGCGCAGCCAGCCGGCAGCAGACTTGAGACCCTTCATGACTTCCTTGGCCTGGTCGTCTGCGCCCAGAACCGAGATATAGGCCTTGGCATAGCGCAGGTCATTGGTGACCTCACAGTGGGTCACGGACACGAATGCGCCGGACACACGGGGGTCTTTGACCTGTCGGATGGCTTCGGCCAATGCGCGGCCGTACAGTTCGGAAATGCGGTCGATGCGATTGTTCGCCATAAGTCTCCCTCCTTCGGAGCAAATGAAAACAAGGGACGGGCAGTGCGCCCGCCCCTTGTGGCTGATCGGTGTAACAGGACTAGGATGCCCCAATCCCGACAAAATTACTGCTTGATTTCCTCCATCACGAAGGCCTCGAATACGTCGCCTTCCTTGATGTCGTTGAAGTTCTCGAAGCCGCAGCCGCACTCGTAACCGGATGCAACTTCCTTGACGTCGTCCTTGAAGCGCTTGAGCGAAGACAGAACGCCCTCATGGATAACGATACCGTCACGGACGATACGAACCTGTGCTGCGCGCTGGATCTTGCCGTCCTGAACGTAGCAGCCTGCGATGGTGCCGACACCGGATACGCGGAAGGTGGTGCGCACCTCTGCGTGACCCAGAACAGCCTCGCGGAACTTGGGCGCGAGCATACCCTTCATCGCCTGCTCCATCTCCTCGATGCAGTCGTAGATGATGCGGTACATGCGCATGTCAACGCCCTGTGCGGCAGCCGAATCGGTCGCAACGCGGTCGGGACGGACGTTAAAGCCAACGATGATGGCACCCGAAGCGGCAGCCAGCATAACGTCGGACTCGTTGATCGCACCAACTGCACCGTGGATGACGCGCACGCGTACTTCCTCGTTGGACAGCTTTTCAAGCGATGCGCGCAGTGCCTCGACCGAACCCTGTACGTCGGCCTTGACGATGATGGACAGTTCCTTCATCTCGCCTTCCTGAATGGAAGCGAACAGGTTATCGAGCGTTACCTTGTGGAACTGCTTATTGCGCTCGTCCTTCTCCTTCTGCTTACGCTGCTCGACCAGCTCACGCGCCATGCGCTCGTCGTCAACTGCGTAGAAGATATCACCAGCGCCCGGAACTTCGCCCAGACCGATGATCTCAACCGGAACAGACGGGCCGGCAGACTGAATCTTCTTGCCGTCGTCGTCGGTCATCGCACGGACACGGCCAACTGCCGTACCGGCAACGACAACGTCACCCGCATGCAGGGTACCGTTCTGTACGAGCACGGTCGCAACCGGGCCGCGGCCCTTGTCGAGCTTTGCTTCGATGACCGTACCCTTTGCCTGACGGTCGGGGTTTGCCTTGAGGTCGGAAACCTCGGCGGTCAGCAGAACCATCTCGAGCAGGTTCTCGATGCCCTGGCCAAACTTTGCCGAGATGTTGCAGACGATGGTATCGCCGCCCCACTCCTCGGGCACCAGCTCGTACTCGGTCAGCTGCTGGAGCACGCGGTCGGGGTTTGCGCCTTCCTTATCGATCTTGTTGACGGCAACAATGATCGGTACATTTGCTGCCTTTGCATGGTTGATCGCCTCGATGGTCTGCGGCATGATGCCGTCGTCGGCTGCGACAACCAGAATTGCGATATCGGTAACCTGTGCGCCGCGGGCACGCATGGATGTGAACGCCGCGTGGCCCGGGGTGTCCAGGAAGGTGATGGGCTTGCCGTCTACCTGTACACGGTATGCACCGATGTGCTGGGTAATACCGCCGGCCTCGCCCTCGGTGACCTTGGTCTTACGGATGGCGTCGAGCAGAGAGGTCTTACCGTGGTCAACGTGACCCATAACGACGACGACCGGATCGCGGGGCTTGAGGTCTTCGTCCTTGTCCTCGTGCTCGTCGAACAGACGCTCCTCGATGGTGACATGGACTTCCTTCTCGACCTTTGCACCCATCTCCTCGGCAACCAGTGCCGCGGTGTCAAAGTCGATGGTCTCGGAGACCGAAGCCATAACGCCCAGCTTCATCAGTTCCTTGATGACGTCCGCTGCGGTGCGCTTCATGCGCTGCGCGAACTCGCCGACGTTGATCTCGTCCGGAATGGAGACCTTGAGCTGTACCTTCTTGGCAGCGGCCTGCTGCTGCTGACGCTGCAGGCGGCGCATCTTCTCCTGCTCCTCCTGACGGCGCTTGCCCGATACCTGCTGCTTGGCACGCTGGTCGGACTTCTTGGTCAGCTTCTGCTTCTTCTGGCTGGACGAGGACATACGCTCTGCCTTCTCGGAAACCAGAGAATCAATGCGCTCGTCGTACTTGTCGAGGTTGACGTCGCCGCCGGTACGGGTATCGATGCGGTGTACCTGCTTAACGCGGCTGTGCTGCTGCGGCTGTGCCTGCTGCTGTGGCTGCTGCTGGGACGACTGCTTGTTGTCCTTTGCCGGCTGCTGTGCCTGCTGCTTGCTCGCCTCCTGCTTGTGTGCAGCTGCCTGCTGGCGCGACTCTGCCAGCTTCTTGCTGCGCGCCTGCTGCTGGCGCTCGAGTACGCCCTCGAGGTCGGCAACCTGATTGTCACGGGTCATAACCTCAAAAATCAGGCTCAGCTCGTTATCCTCCAGAACCTGCATGTGGTTCTTGGGCGCCTTGGCGTACTTCGCCAGAATATCGGTCACTTCTTTGTTGCCCACGCCAAAGTCCTTTGCGACTTCGTGGACGCGGTATTTATTTTCTAATGCCATTGGCGTTCACCTCCAGAAAGATTTTCACCTGGCCGCGCTCACACGCGGCGCGTGGTTTTGGAAGGCCGCCGAATCCCGTTCGGAACACGGCGGAATATGCAAACGCGGATTATCCGCGGGATTTTTTATCCTTTTTGATGCCCTTGCGGCTGTCAATGCGCGTCTTTTTCTGAGCGACGCGGGCGGCAGCCAGTCGGTTCTCCTCCGAGCTGTCCGCGAACTTCTTTGCCGCAGCCTGTGCCATGCCGATATCCTGCATGGCGCACACAGCGCAGTCCGGGAAACCGACCGCGCGGCCGAGCTCGGCCTTTGCGCAGGGCAGACGGAAGACCGGTACGCGGGCATCGTGCCGCATGACCTTGCGGCGGGTGGCCTCGCCCACGTCCTCAGCCAGGAAGATGGCACGGGCACGGCCCTCTGCGACCAGCTCTGCCGTCAGCGCTTCACCGACTGCCAGCTTGCCCGCACGGCGTGCCAGACCGATCAGGCCCAAAAGCGGCTCAATCTGCATGTCCGGCCTCCTCCATGCGCTTTTCCAGCGCATCATACACCTCTGCCGGAATATCGCAGCCGAAGGCACGCTCCAGTGCGCGCGCCTTGCGGGCTTTCTTCAGGCATTCGGGATTTTGACACAGATAGGCGCCGCGACCCGGGGCTTTTCCCCTGAAATCCAGCGTGATTTCGCCCTCAGGCGAGCGCACGGCGCGAATCAGGGCACGCTTTTCGTACATGGTGCGGCAGCCCAGGCATTGCCGCATCGGAATCTTCTTGTGCTGCATCACGGCTGTCCTCCCAGACAAACTTAGGCCTGCGATGCCGGCGCGATGTCGATCTTGCAGCCGGTCAGCTTAGCAGCCAGACGTGCGTTCTGGCCTTCCTTACCGATCGCCAGAGACAGCTGATCGTCGGGCACGATGACGCGGCAAGCCTTGGTCTCGGGCTGCATGGTAGCAGAGATAACATCTGCCGGAGCCAGTGCTGCCGATACGAATGCTGCGGTGTCCTCGCTCCACTTGATAATATCAATCTTCTCGCCGCCCAGCTCGTCAACGATGTTGCCGACACGTGCGCCACGGGTACCGACGCATGCACCGATCGGGTCGACGTTCGGATCGTTCGAGGTAACTGCGATCTTGGTGCGGCTGCCTGCCTCACGCGCGATGGACTTGACCTCTACGATGCCGTCGTGAATCTCGGGTACTTCCAGCTCGAACAGACGCTTGACCAGACCCGGATGGGTACGGGAGATCAGGATCTGCGGGCCGCGAGTGCCCTTGCGCACCTCGATGACGTAAACCTTGATACGGTCGCCTTCCTTGAACTGCTCGGTGCGTACCTGCTCGGACAGCGGCAGCATTGCCTCGGTCTTTTCACCCTGCGAGATCATTTCCAGCATGTAGCCGCCGCGCGGGTCGATACGGGAAACGGTTGCGGTCAGAATTTCGTGCTCCTTGGACTCGAACTCGGACAGTACCATGCCGCGCTCTGCCTCACGGATGCCCTGGATGATGACCTGCTTTGCGGTCTGGGCTGCGATGCGGCCAAAGGACTTGGTCGGGATGTCGATGTCGATGACGTCGCCCAGAACTGCGCCAGCCTTGTACTCGCGTGCTTCCTCGACGGTCATCTCTTCGTAGGGCTCGTAAACATCGTCTACAACGGTCTTGCGGACGAACATGCGGATGTCCTTGCCCTGACGGTCGGGTACGACGTATACATTATCGGTCATACCGTCGTTTTCACGCTTATATGCGGTGATGAGTGCCTGACCGACGCGGTCGAGCATGTAGTCAACCGGAATGCCCTTCTCCTTTTCCAGCTGCTCGAGGGCGGCAAAAAATTCCTTATTGATCATTGTGGTTGTGATTCACTCCTTATATCTTAGCGGGTGCCCCGTTCGGAACACATTCTTTCTCTGTTAAAACTGCACGGTCAGGCGAACGGATGCAACGTCCGCAGCCTCGTATACAACGGTCTGGCCGCCAACCTCGACGGTCACGTTGCCGTTATCATAACCCATCAGCTTGCCCTCGACGATCTTCGCACCGTCGATTGCACGGTAGAACTTGACCTCAACGGTCTCGCCGATGTACTTTGCGAAGTGCTCGGGCTTCTTCAGGCGGCGTTCCAAGCCTGCCGAGGACACGCACAGCGTATAAGGCGGCAGAGAATCAAAGTCCTTCGCGTCCAGCATGGGATCGATCGCACGCGAAATCTGCTCGCAGTGGTCGATGTCCACACCGCCGTCGCGGTCGATCGTGATGGTCAGCATGTACTGGCCACCCTCTTTTTCAAATTCCACGTCCCAAAGCGTTACGCCTGCCTGCTCGCACAGCGGCAGCGCCATTTCCTCCACGCGGCGGATCAGTTCCTTGGTCTGCATACCTACCTCCTCAAAAATGGTCATAAGCAATAAGAAAGAGTGGGTTGCCCCACTCTCCGAAAAACTTACATACTACTTTTGTTAGTATACCATCTTTTTTTGCCCGATGCAAGCCGTCTGGAAAATTTTTTGCAGCGGTTCCTGTCTTTTTTGCGCACATTCTGCCGGTCAGAGCGGCACCTTTCCGTATTTCGGGCTGTCGCCGAAACGATTTGCGCCGTCACTGTCCATCAGCAGCAGAACAGAGACCGCAATGCCGCCCAGAGGAATCAGACTCAGCAGCAGCCACCAGCCGCGCTTGTCAATGTCATGCATGCGGCGTACCGCCATAGACAGCATGGGAATGGCTGCCAAAACGGTGAAAATCACATCGGCATAGGGGAAAAATGCGCCCAGAAGCAGACTGATGGCAATCGTAATCAGGAACGCTTCCCAGTACGTCGCTCTCCGCGTCCGACCGGAAAAGTCAAACGCACGCGCCCACATCTCAATAAATGCACCAAAAGCATTGGTTTCCATATAACGTCTCTCCTTTCCCGCCCTCAGGCGAAATAAAGCTTTCGCTCAAGCCTTTCTCGAAAGGCTTGCGGGTTCTCAGGGCAGCGCCCTGAGCCGTGTCCCGCAGGACACGGAATCCCCTTTTGATTTTCGCCTTGCGAAAATCAACCAAAACATCGTTCTTCTCTTACGCCCTAAGCGCCTTCAATCTCCATAGCCGCCATCTGCTCCCGGCTCACGCCGTTCTTCTTCCCGTAGCTGACCCAGTACCGCGTCGATGCCCGTACGAACATCCCGCGCGTCAGCGGCATGCTCACATGCAGCACCCGTGCCTTGCCCTGCACGATCGCTGCCGCAAGCTGCCCGAGCTTGCGCTTCACCAGCCCACAAAACGGCGTGTCTAAAATGGCCTCACCGCTCGCAATCTTGAGCACCGACCCAAACCGATACCCATTCTGCCGGCAGAACAGCTCGACCATGCGCACAGCGATATCGTTCTGGTGATGCTCGAAAAATCCGCAGTTAATCAGCACTGAAATGACCGGTTTGCGCTCCAGCGGACAGGTTTCCAGCGTCTTGAGGAACTCAAGCAGCGTTACCGGCAAACCGTCGGCGTACAGCGGAAAGACCAGCAGCACGTCGGACACTTTGTTCATCTTCTCGCACAGCTCGGCGTGATTGGTTCGGGTAATGTTCTGGTACTCGCACTGTGCCTTGCAGCGGTTCATAAACAGCGCGGCGTAGCGCTTGGAGTTGGAGCGCGGCGCACGCGGGCTGCCGTTCAAAATCAGGATGCCTGCCATGCCCGTACCTCCTGCGCTGCGGCTTGTTCTACCTCGTCCTCGGTCACAAACCGGATTTCATAGGACAAAAAGTTCATGTTCTTGGCATTTCTCGCAACCAGTGCACGGAAAATTTCGCGCTCTTCGTCCGATGTCGTGCCGTATGCAAGAATGGTCGCGCGTTTGGGTTCGACCGCACGCTGGACATGGTGCGTCTCGCCATCCAGCACGCGGATGAACGCCTGCTGCACCGGAATGGCACGCTCGAGCATGGTTTTCATGGGGCTGTCATAGCCGCCGTACTTGACCCTGCTTACATATAGGACGCGTTCGCTTTTGGCGATGACCGGGTAAATCCTCACCGCGTCGTCACGGATCACGCACCGCCCCGGCGTCTTTGTCCAGCAGCCAAAGCAGCCGACACAGTGCGCAATCCGGCAGCTGGACAGGTCGAAATATCGGGTGTCCGCGTCCAGGCTGTCCGAAAGCGGCAGCGGGCGGTCGCTCAATACAAGTTTCATATTTTACTTCTCCATACAGGGACAGACGGAAAAGATATCCCATACTGTCGGGGTTTCTATCAGTCCCTCCTATTCTATCACGTCCGATTTGCGGCGTAAATCCTGAATTTTAACGGACTGCCCTGAGCATGCTCAGACGATATTGAGCAGTCCCATCCACAGGAAAATAATGATAGCGATGGCCGAAATCACGCGTCCGATAACCTGCCAGAAACGGTAATATTCGCTCGGCTCGCAGTCGCCGTCGACATACCGTCGGTAGCGCAGCTCAAAAAACAAGTCGGGATAGCGGATATCCAGGAACAGAGGAATTCCGAACAGTGCAGCAAAGAATAAAAACATCGGTTCTCCGCGACGGTCGTAGGAGTCTTCCAGACACATCACGGTCCAGCTATACTGCGTACCATATTTTGGGAAGTATTCCTCGGGATCGGACTCTTCTCCTGTGCTGATGTGGATATCCATTCCATCTATGATGTCTTCTTCGTTATTGATGACCAGATAATAATTGCGTTCCAGATTCATCACCGTGCCCTCAAGAACCTGTTCACCGTTCTCATAGAACTCGGCAGCGGGGATTCCATCCAGCTCGGTCTTGACGACTTCATATTGTCGGCTTTGGCCGTTCACCGAAAAGTCGATCTGTGCACCGTTTTGGGTTGGGGTGATGTGCAATACATAGTGTATGCCGTCCTTTTTCCCCTGAAAACTGCCGTCTCTCTGTTTGACCAGAAAGGCATCCTGATACCAGATACCGGTCTGGAACATGAAATAGAGATAGAGCGGGATAAGGACAGCGGCGAGTGCGACAATGGCGATGATGCACTGCTTTTTGTAGGTCTTCCAGATGCGGGTCAACATAAGGACACCCCCAGTTTATTCGGAAAAATCTCTCTGTTTCCCTCATTGTAGCACAGATCATGGCAGATACAAGAGGGAGATTATGATTACAGATTTTCTTTTCCGTTTAAGTACAGCACCAGCGAAACGACGAAAACGATGAGGACGAGCAGCAATGCGAGCAAGCTGGTCGGATAGGTCAGGTAGCTCCATGCGCTGGTTTCCCATTCTCCGGTGATTTTGTCGAGTGATTGGAGGATTTTGAGTGAAAATATCTCCAGTGAGAGTATCAAAGCGCTGACAATCATGCCGATCTGGCCGATTTGCTTTCGATTCATGGAGGACATTCCCCTTTCATAAGGACGAAATTTTGATGATTTTTTATTATTGTAGCACAGGCGGGTATGGGTGGCAAGGTGGGATTTTGCGGGATGAAAAAAGCCCCAATCCGGCAGGTTGGGGCTTATGAGCGGCTTTCAGCCGCGGGGGGAATTTCGCGCTCTGCGGAGCGCGAGTGTTTTTATGTTTGGGTTGAAACCCGGGTCGCACACCGGGTTTCAAGAGGGGAATTCCGGACTCTGCGGAGTCCGGCTCAGGGCTCTGCCCTGAGAACCCGCAGCCTTTGAAAAGGCTGGCGAAACTTTCAGTTAGGGGTGCGGTGGTTT
>NZ_FUXW01000013.1 GCF_900167005.1 Butyricicoccus pullicaecorum DSM 23266 | reverse complement strand
CTTAGCCATGCCCTCGACCTTGTCGCCCAGCAGCAGGCCGCAAACCTCTACGCCCATGTCGTCAGCCAGCTTGCGTGCCTCGGAGATCAGCTCCAGCACGGTCGGCTGCAGCTCGCCCTGGCGCTGCTCGCAGAATACCCATACGCCGGAGAAATCAGCCAGATTGGTATTGTTAAATTCAGCCATTGTAAGTATCCCCTTTCAATCAGATGATGTGCTTCTTCAGCAGCTCTGCAGCCAGCTCGGCAGCAGTGTTCTTGTCTGCGCCTTCCAGCATGCGGCCCTGGCCCTTCTGCGGAGGCGTGAAGGACTTGAAGATGTTGGTCGGAGAGCCCTTCAGACCGATGGTGTCTACCTCGATCAGCGGATCATCCTTCAGGGTGTTGTAATCGTATACTTCTACCGGCTTCTGGTAGCAGTCGAAGATACCGCCAACAGACATGTAACGGGGCTCGTTGAGCTCCTTGATGCAGGTCAGCAGGCAGGGAGTCTGGGTCTCGATGGTCATGTAGCCGTCTTCCAGCATGCGCTTAACGGTTACCTTCTTGCCCTCGATCTTAACGTCTGCTGCGTAGGAGATCTGCGGGATGTTCAGCTTCTCAGCGATCTGAGAACCTACCTGTGCGGTATCACCGTCGATTGCCTGACGGCCGCAGAATACAACGTCCTCTGCGTCTACGCCGATCTTCTTGATTGCAGCTGCCAGAATCTGGGAAGTTGCAAAGGTATCGGAACCGCCGAACTCACGGCCGGATACCAGTACACCGCGGTCTGCGCCCATTGCGAGCAGCTCACGCAGCATGCCCTCTGCCGGAGGGGGACCCATGGTAACTACAACAACTTCGCAGCCGGTGTTGTCCTTCAGGTTCAGTGCAGCCTCTACTGCATTCTTGTCATCCGGGTTGATGATGGTCGCCATGGAGGCGCGGTTGAGGGTGCCGTCCGGATTAACTGCAACCTTACCGGAGGTATCAGGAACCTGCTTTACGCAAACGATAGCTTTCATAATTCAGTAAATCCTCCTTAAGTCTTACTTGCCGATAACCTGGCCGGAAATGACCATACGCTGTACCTGAGAAGTACCCTCGTAGATCTCGGTGATCTTAGCATCACGCATCATGCGCTCTACCGGATACTCACGGGTGTAGCCGTAGCCGCCGAAGATCTGAACACACTGGGTGGTAACCTTCATAGCAACCTCTGCAGCATACAGCTTTGCCATAGCGGCTTCCTTGGTGTAGGGGATGTCATGATCCTTGTTGAATGCAGCGCGGCGAACCAGCAGACGAGCTGCCTCGATTTCGGTTGCCATGTCGGCTACCATCCACTGCAGACCCTGCTTGGTAGCGATCGGCTTGCCGAACTGTACGCGCTCCTTCATGTATGCAATCGCCTTGTCCAGTGCGCCCTGAGCGATACCCAGTGCCTGTGCAGCGATACCGATACGGCCGCCGTCGAGGGTGGTCATAGCGATCTTGAAGCCGCCGTTCTCCTTGCCCAGCAGACGGTCAGCCGGCAGACGCATATCCTCGAAGATCAGCTCGCCGGTCTGGGAGCCGCGGATACCCATCTTATGCTCGATCTTGCCGATGGAGAAGCCCGGGTCATCCTTGTCTACGATGAAGGCAGAAATGCCCTTGTTGCCCTTGGACTTATCGGTCATAGCGAAGATGACGTAAGTATCAGCGCAGCCTGCGCCGGTGATGAAGACCTTAGAGCCGTTGATGATGTAGGAGCCGTCTTCCTGCTTCTCAGCGATGGTCTGCTGAGCAGCGGAGTCGGTGCCGGCATTGGGTTCGGTCAGACCGAATGCGCCAACCTTCTGGCCGGAAATCAGCGGGCGGAGCCACTTTTCCTTCTGCTCCGGGGTGCCGTACTTGAAGATCGGCCAGCAGCAGAGGGTTGCGTGGGACGACAGGATACAGCCGGTCGTGCCGCAGAACTTGGATGCTTCCTCGATGGCGATGGTGTAGCAGATGTTGTCGCCGCCGGAGCCGCCCAGCTCCTTGGGGAACTGAATGCCCAGCAGGCCGTACTTCTGCAGCTTGCGAACGGTCTCCCAGGGATAACGCTCTTCTGCGTCGATCTCAGCCGCGAGGGGCTCGATCTCGTTAACCGCGAACTCGCGGCAGAGCTTCTGCATCATTTCCTGCTCTTTGGTAAGCCTAAAATCCATGCTATGAAACCTCCCAAATAAATTGTTCAAATTTGTGTAACAGTCCACACCTGCGTGCCGCACGCCTGCCGCCCGGAACGTTTGGGCGCGTGCAGAACGCTGGGCAGACCGAAAAGATACGGGTCTTGCGGTATGGTTTTGGTAACGTGCGTTTTTGGCACATCTATAATCATTATACTGCTGGGAAAAAGATTGTCAAGAATTTAACGCGTATTTCTTTGTGTAAAAATTATAGGTTCTCGTTGCATATAGCTGCAAATTTGCAACAAGTTGTGGGGTTTGGGTAATTCTTGATGAAAAGGCGGTCATGTCTCGGACAGGTTTGCGGGTACGTGCACACATGCTGGAAGTTCAACCCAGAACTGGATGCCGCCCGGTACGTTTTCCGCTCCCGTTGTGCCGCCCAGAAGGGCAGCCGATGCGCGTACGATGGACAGGCCGACACCCGTTCCGCCCGATGCGCGCGAGCGCGCCTTGTCCGTTCGGTAGAACTTGTCCCACAGACGGGGCAGCTCTTCCTCGGCCACGCCCTCGCCCTCGTTGAACACGATCACTTTGGCGCCGCCCTGTGCGGTGCGCTGCACGCTCAGCGCAATGCGTCCGCCGTCCGGCGTGTACCGAATGGCATTTGTCATGTAGTTCATAATGATCTGGTCGATCTGGTGCGCGTCGCTCTCAATCGTCACGCTGCCCGTACAGGTCACGGTCAGGTCGCGTCCGGTGCGCAGCACCGCCGTCTTGTCCACCGCACGCCGCATGCACTCACCCAGATCCACCGGCTCGCTCTGCACGCTCTCGCGTCCCAGTTCCAGCCGCGACAGGCTTAACAGCTGGCTCACCATGGTGTTCATGCGGTCGGCTTCCTCGGCAATCGTCGTGCAATAGAAGTCACGGTCTTCGGGCGACTCGGCTACCCCGGCCGTCAAGCCCTCGGCATAGCCCTGAATGAGCGCGATGGGCGTTTTCAGCTCGTGCGAGACGTTGATGATGAACTCGCGGCGCATCTCGTCGACCTGCTCCTTCTTCTTGATCTCCTCGGCCAGCTTCTGGTTGGACGTGCGCAGCTCGCGGATGGATTCCTCCAGATGGTCGGACAGCAGGTTGAGCGACTCGCCCAGCTGCCCGATCTCGTCGGTGCGCCCGCCCTCGTATTTCTTGGAAAAGTCCAGCCGGGTCATCGCCTTGGCCACCTCGCCCATCTCGATGAGCGGCTTGGTGAAGTGCGACGCCAAAAATGCACTCAGCGCCAGACAGATGAGCAGCGTCACCATGCCCGTGATGACCAAAAAGGTCATGTTGAACATGGAATTTTGCTTCATATAGGTGAACGGGACGCGCTCGACCAGGTAATCGTCGCCCAGTTTGCCCACCAGACACAGGAAATTCTCGCGCAGATCACGCATCTGGACGGCCACAAAGTCTACCTCGCCCGCGTTCAGCTTTTGGGGGTCGGCTGCCGACAGCGCCGACTTAACCAGCTGTTCCATGCGCCAGTTGGCAAACACGTTGTGACCAAAAATGTTCTGGCTCTCCTGCGCCGTGTCCGAGTCGTAGATCATCTGTCCGGTCTCGTCGATGATGCTCAGGCGCACGCTGTCGCTGTTCTCGATGCGAAAGAGCACGTCCAGAAAGGCTTCGGAATCACCTGCGTGATAGCTCGTGCGCACTTCCTCATAGATCTCGGTCAGCGAGTTCTGTCGCTGCGCCATGTAATAACTCTCGTAAAAAAACAGGTTCAGACTGGTAATCACCAGAATGAACACCACTGCCACCGCCGCAATCGCCGCGAAAAACTTCACTTTGACCGACCGCATCCGCGCAAATCGCAGCGACAGACTGTTTAAAAATCGCTCGGGCATATCGTTTTTGCCTCCTGATTCTTCAATATAGGGACAAAAAAGGGGATGGCCTGCGGCCATCCCCCTCGCTCTGCCGGGTCAAACCGGCTCTTTTTCCTGATTTCAGACCTTAGTGCATGTCCTTCTCAGCTTCTGCGATTGCTTCTTCCGCAGTCTTGCCGCCGTACAGGATGGACAGCAGGCTCGGAACGTAGCGGTCGAACATGCTGAAGCCTACGTAGGTCAGACGACGGATGACGTCCAGACCGGGCATGGTGTTCTCGTCTGCAACACCGGTGGTCTTGTAGCGAACTTCACCGTCGGTCATGTCCATCTCGAAGTTACCAACATGCAGGCCGTAGTTTGCACGGGTCAGGTACTCTGCAACTGCTGCACGCTTGTCTTCCTCGACCTTCATGGGCAGGTAGGTCAAAAACAGCATGGTGTGCGGGTTTTCCTTGTATGCCATGAAGCGAACTTCCTTCATTGCCTCGGTATCCATGGAGAAACGAATGCGGTTGTTCTCCTCCTCGAGCGCGAAGTTAAGCTGCATATCTTCCTTATAGTACTTTGCGATTTGCTTCAGATCAAAAGCCATTGTTTTGTCCCTCACTTTTTCTTAGTTGTTGGATTTCGTAAAAGATTGGTATGCCTCCGCGGCAGTCTTTCCTCCGTATAGGATGGCCAGAATGCCCGGCGCATATTTATCGAGCATGCTGTTGCCCAGATAGAGCAGACGGCAAAATGCTTCCCGGTCGATCTCGTTCTCCCGTCCGAGTGCGCCAACGATCTTATAATTGACGTCGCCCTCGTCCAGGTTCATCTCGAACCCACCCAGCACAACACCGTAATTGACACGGGTGATGTACTCGCACACGGCTGCGCGGTGCTCAGGCGGAACGCTCAGCGGCAAGCGGGAGAGAAAGAGCACGGTACGGCTGTTTAAAATCGTGATATCGAGCGAGACGTTGGACAGCGCTTTGGTCTGGAAGACGACCAGGATACGGTCGGGGTCTTCCTCGTCAAGATGGTATTCAATGTCCTCTTTTTCCAGATAAGCTTCCAACTTTTCGCGTGACAGCACGGGTTCCACCTCCGTATCCGATATACCCCTAGCATACCACAGCCCGCAGGAAAAGTAAACCAATTTTGGTAGTTTTGACAGATTCCGGCAGGGGAAGGGCAGGGGAAAACCGGGTCAGTCGGCGTCGAAACGGTAGCCGTAGCCGCGTACCGTGCCGATGAGTGTACCGCATGTGCCGAGCTTTGCGCGCAGCTTCTTGATGTGGGTGTCAACCGTGCGCAGATCACCGAAGTAATCATAGCCCCAGACCGCGTTCAAGATGGTTTCACGCGACAGCGCAACTCGGCGGTTGTTCTTGAAGTACACCAGAAGCTCGTACTCCTTGGGGGTCAGCTCGACCGGATTACCCGCGACCGATACCGCGCGGCTGCGCTCGTCTACGGTCAGATCACCGAAGCTCTCGGCCTCGTCAGCCGGTGCACCCGAACGCTTCAAAAGCGTCTTGACACGTGCTGCCAGCACCAGCGGCGAAAACGGCTTTGCAACGTAGTCGTCTGCGCCCGATTCCAGACCGTGCAGCTCGTCGGTGTCCTCGGCGCGCGCGGTCAGCATCATCACCGGCAGCGGTTTGCCGTGATCGCCCGCGCGAATGGCCGAAAGCACGGCGAAGCCGTCCATCTTGGGCATCATCACGTCTAAAATCACCAGGGACAGTTCATTCCGGCGCTCGGTCACGATGTCCAGCGCTTCCGCGCCGTCTCCGGCCTCCAATATCGTATGACCGTCCCGGCGCAGAAAATCCGCAACCAGTCTGCGAATACGTGCCTCGTCGTCGGCAATCAGGATTAGTGCCATATATGCGGTCTCCTTCCAAGCGTACTTCATTATTATATCCGATTATACCGGATATTTTTGAATATTTCGTGACCAAATCCGAAATTTTTTGAATTTTTTATAAAAAGAGCACACCTGTCGGTCAGATGTGCTCGAAAAAAGGCTTTATTCTGCTGCGTAGGCTGCGACGATCTCACCGATGTACATGGTGTGGTAGTTCTGATCGGCGTACCACTTATCCAGCGTTTCCTGATTGACAAAGTTTTCCTTGGGCATGTCCTGCACAAAGCGCTTGCGGCAAACCAGTACCAGCTCGGCTTCCTCGAACATGACTTCGCCGTCGACCTCGATCGGGGTCAGGCCGGAATCCTTCATCTTATCCATGTCGCGTCCCGACTTGCTGCCCAGTACGTTCAGTGCGTCGCGGTTGCCGTCCTTCAGGAAGGTCAGGGTGAAGGTATCGCTCGAGTCGACGAACTCCTTGGTGTAACGGGTCTGGCGGATGTAAGCGGTCACCGAGGGCTTGCCCCAGATGACACCAACTGCGCCCCAGCTGACTGTCATCATGTTGAACTTATCCATGCTGCCTGCGCCCACGAGTGCCCACTGCTTGGAGAGCTTCTCAAAGGGGTTAAAGGTGAGCGTGCTTGCGTCGATTTTCTTGAGAGACATGGTAAAAAACCTCCTGTAAAGTGGATTTTTTGAGGTAGGGGAGAACTGATTCCCGCCCGCAGGCGAAATGAAGTTTGGATCAAACCTTTTCAAAGGTTTGCGGGTTCTTAGGGCAGAGCCCTAAGTCGCCCGTCGCAACGGGCGAAACTCCCCTTTTTGATTCCCGGGATTCGGCCCGGGAATCAACCAATTTATTTTTTTAGTTGATTCCGGCTTCGGCCGGAATCAAAAGAGTTTTGCGCGTCCTACGGGACGCGCTTCTTTTTTATTTTTTAGTTGAAACCCGGGTCGGACACCGGGTTTCAAGTGGGGATTCCGCTCGCTGCGGCGAGCGTCTCAGGGCTCTGCCCTGAGAACCCGCAGCCTTTGAAAAGGCTGGCGAAACTTTCAGTTATGGGTGCGGTGGTTTTTTAGGGGAGCTGTGCGCGGCGCATCTTCATTTCCCGCCAATCGTCCTTAGAAATCAAGATTTGACGCGGTTTACTGCCCTCAAACGGGCCGACGATGCCGCGTTCCTCCATCTGATCGACGATTCTTGCGGCGCGGGAGTAGCCGAGTTTGAGTCTTCTCTGGAGCATGGACACCGATGCCTGACCGCAATCAAGCACGACGTCGATGGCTTCCATGAGCAGTTCGTCTTCCTCGCCGCTGCCGTCACCGCCGCCGCTGCTGCCGCCTGCGCTGTCGCCTGCGGCCTGCTTCTCGATGTGTTCCAGAATTTCCTCGCTGTACTCCGCCGAGCCGTTTTGTTTGACGAACTCGATGACGCGTTCAATTTCGTCATTGGAGATAAAGCAGCCCTGAATACGCTGGGGTTTGCCCTCGCCGAGCGGTGCGTACAGCATATCGCCCTTACCGATGAGTTTTTCCGCGCCGGTCTGGTCGAGGATAATACGCGACTCGATCTGGGATGCGACGGCAAATGCGATACGCGAGGGGATATTTGCCTTCATGATACCGGTGATGACGTCAGACGACGGTCGCTGGGTCGCGACGATGAGGTACATACCGGCGGCACGCGCCTTCTGTGCGATACGGCAGATGGAAGTTTCGACTTCCTTGGCTGCGACCATCATCAGATCGGCCAGCTCGTCGATGACGATGACGATTTCGGGCAGGACTTGGTAAGCCTCGGGCGTTCCGCCCTCGATCTCAGCCGCTTCGGCCTTCTTTTTGCGCATGAGGGCGTTGAAGTCCTCGAGTTTACGCACCTGATGATCGGCAAACAGTTTATAGCGGCGCTCCATCTCGCCGACCGCCCAGTTGAGTGCGCCTGCGGCCTTTTGGGGGTCGGTGACGACCGGGATGAGCAGGTGAGGGATGCCGTTATAGTTACCGAGTTCGACCATTTTGGGGTCGACCATAATCAAACGAACCTCTTCGGGAGAGGATTTATACAGCAGGGAAATGAGCATGGAGTTGACGCACACCGACTTGCCCGAACCGGTGGTACCTGCGATGAGCAAGTGGGGCATCTTTGCGATATTGCCGACGACCGGTGCGCCGGTGATGTCCTTACCGACCGAGAAGGAGACGTGTGATTTTGCCTTCTCGAAGGTTTCCGAGCCCAGAACCTCGCGGATATTGACCATGGTGACCGTTTTATTGGGCACCTCGATGCCGATGGCAACCTTATCCGGGATGGGTGCGATACGCACCGACACCGCGCCGAGCGACAGGGCGATATCATCAGACAGGGCAGTGATACGGCTGAACTTGATGCCGCGCTCGATGGTCAGTTCGAAGCGGGTGACCGACGGGCCGCGCACGATGCCGATGATCTGCGCCTCGATGCCGAACGACTCCAGTGTATCGATCAGACGCTGGCTGTTCTCGGTCAGCTCGGCCTGCACGTTGCCCTTGGAACCGCCCTTGGGCGGGTCGAGCAGGTCAATGGGCGGATGTTCATAGACCGGGGCGGGAGCCTTCTGGCTCTCGTCCATCTGTGCCGACAGGGTGGCCTGCTCGTCCTCCGAGATTTTACCCGGCTTATCCGCAGGCTTGGGCTTGTCCGCGTGCGACGCGGGCTGCTCCCACGGCGGCGTATCGTCCTCTTCGGGTTCCAGCGCGTCCCGGTTTTCCAGCAGGGACAGGATATCGCCGAAGGCGTTGTCCTCGTCCGCGTCGTCCTCCGCGGACGGTTCGGGGATGTGCACCGACTCGAAGTCCGACTGGTCGCGCACCGCGTCCATCACAAGTTCGGGGATGGACTGGGCTGCCTCGTCCGGCTCGGTCGGGGTGTCGTCCTTATGTACCGACTTATGCGTCGGCTGGATGTCCTCGTCCTCGTCATCCAGTGCAATGTCGAACGCTGCGCGCTTTTCCGCACGCTGTGCGCGGCGGTTGGCGATGGCCTCGTGCACGTTGGGCAGCACGATCGGGCCGTCGTCGATCTCGTCCTCGTCATAGTCAGCGTCCAGCGGTCTGAGTGCGTCCCACACCGCGCCCGGTGTGATGCGGCAGATGGTCATAATGTCCGCCAGCAGGCCGATGACCAGCAAAATATTCGCGCCGATGCCCGAAAATGCCCAGCGCAGAATGGTATACAGTCCACCTGAAATCAGGCCGCCCGCTTCCAGCTTGGCGCCGTCGCCCAGCAGGCGGAAGAGGGTCATACCGGCTGCGCTGTAATCGGCACCGCAGAAAAAGGCGTGCGCCAGTGCACCGATGAAGATGGGCAGGCAGGCGATGGCCGCACCGCGCAGACGCACCGCGCCGCGGCGGCGTGCAAACAGCAGGCCGCACAGGCCGAAGAGGGCGAACGGCCAGACGTACAGACCCCAGCCGAACAGTCCGCCCAGAGCGGTATGGATCATGCGCAGCACAAAGCCGTCGTTTTTGAGGACCGAGATCAGGCACAGCACGCCCAGCACGCCGTAAATGGCAGCCCAGACCTCACGCGGGATGGATTCCTCCTCGGGATGGGGCGTGGACACCCGTGCGCGGCGCTTTTCCTCCTGCACCGCCGGCATCTTGCGCGTCTTGCGCGAACCATCAGACGTGGATTTCCGGCTTGTATTCTTGTTCGCTGTCGCCGTGCGCTTCTGTCGCTCAGCCATGCACCGCACCCCCTCTCAAATCACAGGCGCTCTTCGCCTGGGATACATTCATAGTCACTTCTTCCTCCATTTTTCAAAAATGTAATACGGTATCATAATACCACATTTCTGCGTCTTTTTCCAACCTTTTCTCTCCCCTCTATCCCCATCCTTCCCCGGATTTTTGACCGTATTCTCCCAGCAATTTTGAATTCTTTGCGTCGAATTCGTTAATTTTTTGCGAAACATTGTTTTTTCGGCCCACAGTGTGCTATAATGTGGTATCAGAATCGATATCACCCGTATCTCGATCCGCGGCACCCGGCCCCGTTTGGCCGCGCCGCACCACCGCCGTCCGCTTATCGCCCGACGGTCATCTATTAAGGAGGAAGTGCAACCGCAATGAAAGGTATTATCCTAGCGGCTGGTAAGGGTTCCCGACTCTATCCCATGACCCGCCCGACCTGCAAGCCGCTCTTGCCCGTCTACGACAAGCCCATGATCTACTATCCGCTTGCCGTGCTCATGCAGGCCGGTATCCGCGACATCCTCATCATCATCCCGCCCGGAGAGGAAGGCCCCTTCTACCGTCTGCTCGGCAACGGTGCGCGCTGGGGCGTCAACATCTCCTATGAAGTTCAGGAAGTCGCACGCGGCATCGCTGACGCTCTGCTCATCGGCGAACGCTTCATCGGTAAAGACCCCGTCTGTCTCGTGCTCGGCGACAACATCTTCCATAGTCTCACCCTGGAATCTACCCTCGCACGCGCCGTGCGTACCTCCCATCAGGGCGGTGCGACCGTATTCGGCTACTACGTCCACAATCCCCGCGCATTCGGCGTGGTCGAGTTCGACGAGGATGGCCGCGCCATTTCCATCGAAGAAAAACCCCGTCTGCCCAAGTCCAATTACATCATCCCCGGCCTCTACTTCTACGATAACTCGGTGATCGAGATCGCCAAGGGCATCAAGCCCTCGGCACGTGGTGAGCTGGAAATCAGTGATGTCAATTTGGAATATCTCCGCAGAAATCAACTGCATGTAATCAAACTTGACCGCGATTTCGTCTGGCTCGACGCCGGAACTGCGGACAACCTGCTGACCGCCGGCATGGGCGTCAAGGAAGTACAGGACGACACCGGCAGATATGTGGCTTGTCTGGAAGAGATCGCCCTCAATCGCGGCTACATCGACGTGGACGATGTACACCGGATGGGCAACGAGCTTAGCCAGACCCTTTACGGACAGTATTTACTCTGTCTCTAATTACTTATTGTAAATCTTACCCAAAAAGGAATGTGACCCCCATGGCAGTCTACACCATGACCAAAACCTACAAAACCCGTGCTCACATGGGTATGATCGACATTACCGAGGACTTTCAGGCCGCTGTCACCGCTGCCTGCCGGGAAAAAGGCATCTCCTCGGGCACCATCACCGGTTTCACCACCGGCGGTGTCGCAGGTCTGACCACACTGGAGTTTGAACCCGGTATGGTGCACCACGACCTCAAGGCCGCAATGGACATTTTCTCGCCCTACACCGATGAGACCGGCCGCGTGATTCACTATCATCATCACGATACTTGGCATGATGATAACGGTTCGTCGCATATCAAGGCCGCTCTGCTCTCGCCGTTTATCGTGATTCCGTTTGTAGACGGAAAATTGACGATCGGCCCGTGGCAGAATCTGACATTGGTGGAATGCGATACCAGAAACCGCGTGCGTGACGTGGTGTTTCAGGTCATGGGCGAATAACCACCCAAACCACCGCACCCCTAACTGAAGTTTCGATCAAACCTTTTCAAAGGTTTGCGGGTTCTCAGGGCAGAGCCCTGAGCCGTGTCCCGCAGGACACGGAACCCCCTTTTGATTTTCGCTTTGCGAAAATCAACCAAAAAATAATAAAAAAGCGCGTCCGCAGACGCGCAATGCTTCGCGCACAAAGTGCGCTCATGGGAAAGACCAACCATCCGGTTGGTCTTTCCTTTTTTGTATGTTTAGATTGATTCCCGGGTCGGACACCGGGAATCAAGAGGGGAGTTTCGAGCCTGCGGGCTCGACCAGGTTCCACCTGGACGGGCTCAAGGGACTCGTCCCTTGAGAATCCCGATCTCCGCCTGACGGCGGGATAAGTCCGGCGCTAACTTTCCGTCACAAAAAAGACACTTGACAAATCAACCTTCTTATTGTATCCTTGTATTAAGCTACTAATACACAAATACACAAGGAGGGATGAGCATGCAATGGAAACTGACTGACGATCGCCCGATCTGGACCCAGCTCACCGAACAGCTCACCGAGCGCATCGTCTCCGGTGTCTATCCGCTCGGCTCACGGATGCCATCCGTGCGCGATCTCGCCGCGCAGGCCGGTGTCAATCCGAACACCATGCAGCGCGCACTCGCGCAGCTGGAAACCGATGGACTGGTCGCGACCAATCGCACCGCCGGACGCACCGTCACCGAGAACGCAGACGCGGTCGAACACGTCCGCCTGAGTCTGGCAGAAGACAAAATGGAACTCTACGTATCCGGTATGGCCACGCTCGGCTACACCGAAACACAGGCAGCGCAAATGCTGCTAAACCGCAGAAAGGGGTAAATGATTCATGGAAGAAATGCGCACAGGCGCTGATTTCGTACAGGTCGATAAGAATGTCGATCCCGTACTCATTCGGCTGCAAAATCTGAGAAAAACATACGGCGCAAAGCCTGCGCTGAACGGCCTAGACCTCGAACTTGGCCGCGGCAAAATCGTTGGTCTGCTCGGCCCGAACGGTTCGGGTAAGACCACTTTGATCAAAATTTTGAACGGTCTGCTCCGTCCCACCGAGGGCATCGCCCTCATCGACGGCTACGCACCCGGCGTCGAGACCAAGGCGCGCGTCAGCTACCTGCCCGACCGCATGTACTTCGCTGACTGGATGCGTGCCTGCGATCTGATGGACTTCTTTTCCGACTTCTACGCCGATTTCGACCGGCAGAAGGCTGCGGAAATGTTCTCCGCGCTGGGCATCCGTCCCACCGAGCGCATCAAGACCATGTCCAAGGGTACCAAGGAAAAAGTACAGCTCGTACTCGTCATGAGCCGCAAGGCTGAGCTCTACCTGCTCGACGAGCCCATCGCCGGCGTCGATCCCGCGGCCCGCGACTTTATCCTGAGCACCATCCTCACAAACTACAACGAGGACGGCACGGTCATCATCTCCACCCACCTCATTTCCGACATCGAGCGCGTACTCGATGAGGTCATCTTCCTGCAAAACGGTCAGATCGTTCGTCACGACACCGTCGACAACATCCGCGCCGTGGAAGGCAAGTCGGTCGATCAGCTCTTCCGTGAAGTCTTTCGCGCGGTACCCTATCAGGGAGGTGACTTCTAATGTTTGGTAAACTGATGAAATACGAGATGAAGTCGCTGTCCAAGGGACTCATCCCGCTCTACGGCGCAATCCTCGCCGTCGCGCTCATAAACTCCATCATGTGGTCGGTCAGCGGCAACGGTCCGACCTCCACCACCAGCACGATCAGCGGTCTGTCTCAGCTGACCGCCATGCTGGTCTACTTCGGTCTGTGCGTCGCCATCGCCGTCGTGACCTTCCTCGTCGTCATCCAGCGATTCTACAAGGGTCTGCTCGGTCAGGAAGGCTACCTGATGTTCACTCTGCCCGTGCCCACCTGGCAGCTCACCCTGTCCAAGCTGGTCGGTGCGACCATCATGACCATTCTCTCCGGCATCGTCGGCATCCTGTCGGTCATCATTCTGGGTTCGGTCGGCCTCAACTGGGGCGCATTCCTGCGCGGTCTGGGTCAGCTGCTCGCAAACTGGGATTTAGACATGACCTTCATCTGCATCGAGCTGTTCCTGCTCGGCGTCGTCGGCACCGCAAGCATGGTCACCGACATCTACATCGCAATGGCGCTCGGTCATCTGTCGAGCAAGCACCGCGTTGCGATGAGTTTTGTCTGGTTCATCGTCATTCAGACCGCTCTGTCCTTCCTCACCGGTCTCATCGGCATCGTTCTGGGCAATATCCCGGCGTTCACGCTCTTTATCACGAACTTTTTCATTATTTCGCCCATCATCGGCACGCACAGCATGCTGTGGTTCAGCATTCTGGTTTGTCTGGTCGAAACCCTCATTTTCTACTTCGGTACGACCTGGGTGCTCAAAAACAAGCTCAATCTGGAATAAGCCGGAACATACAGAAAACCGCCCGAAAGGGCGGTTTTTTTCATTCCTCGGTAAACCAAAAAAGCTCTTCTACCGTCGTCTCAAACACCCGGGCAATGTCCATTGCCAGTTTGAGCGACGGATTGTATCGGCCTTTCTCCAGGTTTCCGATCGTCTCGCGCCGCACGCCGACCAGTCCGGCCAGATCTTCCTGGCTCATCTGGTACCGCGCGCGGTATTCCTTCATTCTGGTTTTGAGTGCCATCGGTCTCACTCCTCCGACTCGCGCAGGCCCTGTTTCTCACGATGGCGGAAAATCAAAAGCGAACCGGTGAAAACCACCAGCATGAGGATAAACGACAGCACAAAGGCCGCCGAGCCGAACAGTGCCTGCAAATAAAATTGCTCCGAAATCTGCGCAAAGCCGTCTGTAAACTGAAGTTCCCGGAAGCCGTAGTACATCGCACGGGGCACCATCACGGCCTGAGACAGGATGCCAAAGGCAAAACCGGACAGAAAAGCAAGGGGGTTTCCAAAAGAAAAACCGCTCCGAAGAGCGGTTTTTTTGCTGTGTGCATTTGAACTTTACATATCCTGTGCGCCGGGACGTGCCCACAGGAGCATAGTGTCGGTATCGGTGTAGCCCTGATCGTCAAACATCATAGTGACGAGCAGGCTGTCCGCGCTGTCCGACGCGCTCAGGTACATGGAATAGCCGTAATCATCCCAATTGGGGTACAAATCTACCTGATAGCCGTACTGCGTCGTGCCGTCGTCGTTGTCGAACGTGTCCATCTCGTAGATGAAGGCATAGCCATATTCCACTTCGCTCTGATCGTCCGGTGCATAGCTGTAATCCATGGTGTCCAGGTCGAGGTACAGGTATCCGCCCTCGTCCAGTCCGACCCACTCGCCCTGCACGGTGTCATACGCCGAGGCAGGCACCTGATATTCGGGGCTGGCTTCCTCGATTGCGGGCGCGTTGTCCGGGATGTCCGGTTCGGCTTCCACGACGGAAAAGGAATTCAAATCCAGATCGTCCACGACGTCGCCGACCGCCGAGATCACGGTCGGGATCAGGCTGATGATGACGACCGCGACCGATGCCACCGCGCCGATCTTTGCCGAGGACTTCTTATCCGAGCGATGGGTCTTGCCCTTGAGGTCGGCACTCTCGACCGGCTTGGCCGTCGCGTGCGTCTTTTTGTGCCGCACCGCGCTATATTTCCGGTCATCGCTCGCCTTGCTCGACTGCTTATACTTCTTATTCACGCGCTGCTTGCCCGACCAGCGCTCTGGGTTGGGCGTGCCGCACATCGGGCACTCCCGGTCATCATCCATATAATGAATCTTACAGTAGGGGCATTTCATCTTCGTCGCCCTCCTCTCCCGATTCCAGTCTTACCGCTCGCGGCCGAGCAGATAATAAATGGCCTTGGCTACGCCGTCGTTGGCGTTCGTATCGGTGATATATTTCGCGATTGACTTAACCTCGTCGTTTGCATTGCCCATCGCAACCGGCATACCGACTGCGTGCAGCATTTCCAAATCGTTCTCGCTGTCTCCGATGGCGATGCAGCGGTCGATCGTCGTGCCCAGATGGGTACACAGCATGGTCAGTGCGCTGCCCTTATCGGCCAGGGGAGAGATAATCTCGATGTTATCGTCCGCCGAGCTCATAACCCGCACGCCCGGGATAGACGCAATCTGACGGCGTGCCATTTGCAGCATAAACGGTTCGCGCGAGCGGCAGAAAATCTTGTCGACCGACAGGTGATGGGTCGCGATGTACTCGGCAACCGAGGGCACGACCTGTTTGCTCGACAGAAAGCCCTCGTTGGTCTTATACTGGCTGAAAAACATCTCGTCGTACGGCGTAATATACAGATGTTCTCCGGCGTAAATCATCGAGGTCATGCCCACGCGCTCGACAACCGCTGCCGCGCGCACAGCCGGTTCCCACGGGATCGAAATGCGCATGGTGCATCCGCCCTTGGACACGCTGGACAGGGTGGCTCCGCCCGACGTGACCATCTCATCATTCGCGCCCATCATCTGCGCAAATTCTGCCGCTTCGCTGCAAATACGTCCGGTCGAGATGACGACATGGACACCGCAGCTGCGTGCCCAGGCGACGGCCTCGCGGACGGCGGGAGATACGGTGTTATGCGGGTTGAGCGCCGTGCCGTCCAGGTCAAGCGCAATCAGATCATACTTCATACGGGCTTTCCATCCTTACTTCTGTTACTAAAAATAGGATAAAGCATTTTGGCAAAAAAAGCAAGGGAAGGTGGGCGAGAATGATGGCGGGGAAGGGTGATACGAGGGGCGAAAATTATACGAAATGTATTATGATTGCAATTTGTTATATTCATAGGGTGAGCGGGTGGGAAATACGAAAAAGACCGCCCGATATAGGCGGTCTTGCGGTCAGTTCATCAGCATCAGCACGATCAGCGCCGCCATCGCGGCCGAGGCAAGGGTCGCGAGCACGTTGAGCACGGTTGCAGTTTTTTGTCCGCAGAGTCTACGAAAGATTGCGTAAACACCGAGGCCGACCAGTGCGCCCAGCGTGTTGCCGAGCAGGTCGGTGACATCCGATGCACCCAGCATGAACACAAATTGCAGGCACTCGTATGCCAGGCTGGTCAGGGCTGCCGGAAGCAGACGCAGAGCAAGCGGTCGACCGGACAGGAGCAGTCCCAGATAGATGCCGAACGGTACAAAGGCCAGCACGTTCTGCATCACCTCGCCGTAATCGGCTTGGCCGTTAACGCGCAGCGGATCGCCCAAGGGGATGAGGTTCACCGTGCGCAGGTGCGGCAGGTCACTCGGGGACAGGGCGAGCTTGAACAGGATAATCCAGGTCAGCATGATGAAGTAAAAGACGAACAGGATGACCGTCCAGCGGTAGGTCTTTGTATGGAACATGAGCGTCAGCGCCTCCTTGCAGCATTTGGGATAGGTGTGCTATTAAGATAGAGGCGCGGAGGACGGGGTCGGTTCAAAGATTTGGGGAAATTTTATAGAAATTTTTTAGGAGTAGGGAAGCATCGGAAACGGCAAAAGCCGCACCCGCCATCCGGGCGCGTAGATCAGCACCGCAAAAGCAGGTCGTACTGCCGCACTGAGCGCCCGAACTGCACAAAGCCGGTACTTGGCTCGCAGTTGTCCCATAAAGTATACTGTTACTTCGTAGCCCCAGCATAACAGGGAGCGCCGGACGGCACGCACCCGCCGTGCGGAGTTCGTACATTCCCACCCTATCGGCGGCTCACAGTAACCCGGATGACAAGGGAAAACGGGGTCGCAAGGGGTGGAAAACCGTAGGTTGTCCATCCCTTGCTTTCGTTCTCCTTCTAAGGTGAGAACACCGGCCTTCCGGGTGAAACGGAAGCAAAAAAGATTAAGGCTGCAGCGCCAGCCGCCACGGGAAAAACGCTTCAGGCGTTTTTCATGAGCGCGCTTTGCGCGCAAAAGAGTCTTGCCGCCTGCGGGCGGCGCTTGAAACGAGAGTTTGTTGAAACCCGGGCCGAACCCCGGGTTTCAAGAGGGGATTCCGCATCCTGCGGGATGCGGCTCAGGGCGCTGCCCTGAGAACCCGCAAACCTTTGAAAAGGTTTGATCCAAACTTCAATAGGGGGTGCGGTGCTTCCCTGAACATGCGAAAAGCACCGCTTTTGACAAGCGGTGCTCTTCTTGGGATATTTGGACGATTCACGGAGGGCTAAATTAAGATAGGAGATTTCGCCGGTTTCCGCAATTCGATCCGGGCTCATTCAGTTTTGTCCCTGAGGCTTAGTCCTTGGGATACTTAACAGCTGCCTGTGCTGCTGCCAGACGTGCGATCGGCACGCGGTACGGCGAGCAAGATACGTAGGTCAGGCCGATTCTATGGCAGAACTCAACAGAGGACAGGTCGCCGCCGTGCTCGCCGCAGATACCAAGCTTGATCTCCGGGCGGGTCTTACGGCCGTTCTCGACTGCCATCTTAACCAGCTGGCCGACGCCTTCCTGATCCAGGCGAGCGAACGGGTCGGACTCCAGGATCTTCTCTTCGAAGTAACGATCGAGGATCTTGCCCACGTCGTCACGGGAGAAGCCGTAGGTCATCTGGGTCAGGTCGTTGGTACCGAAGGAGAAGAACTCTGCTTCCTGTGCGATCTGACCAGCGGTGATCGCTGCGCGCGGGGTCTCGACCATGGTACCAACCATGTACTTCATCGGGATGCCAGCGTTCTCGATCAGCTGATCTGCGACTGCCTTGATCTTACGCTTTACAAAGCGCAGCTCCTTGACGTCAACAACCAGCGGAACCATGATTTCGGGCGTGATGCGCAGGCCGTCTTCCTTCCAGACGTTGATTGCTGCCGAGATGATCGCCTCGGTCTGCATCTCTGCGATTTCAGGATACAGAACGTCCAGACGGCAGCCGCGAGTACCCAGCATGGGGTTGAACTCGTGCAGGCCTTCGATGATACCCGTCAGCTTGTCGACCTCGATGTTCATCTCAGAAGCCAGCTCTGCGATATCCTCGGGATCGGTCGGAAGGAACTCGTGGAGCGGGGGATCGAGCAGGCGGATGGTTACCGGCAGGCCGCCCATTGCGCGATAGATGGCTTCAAAGTCGCCGCGCTGCATGGGCAGGATCTTAGCCAGTGCCTTGCGGCGCTGCGCCTCGTCCGGTGCGATAATCATTTCGCGGACAGCCTTAATGCGGCTCTCCTCGAAGAACATGTGCTCGGTGCGGCACAGGCCGATGCCTTCTGCGCCGAACTTACGTGCCTGGGTTGCATCACGCGGGGTATCACCGTTGGTGCGTACCTTGAGCACGCGCAGCTCGTCTGCCCAGCCCATGAAGCGGCCGAAATCACCGGTCAGCTCTGCTTCCTGGGTCTCGATCTTGCCGACATATACGTTACCGGTCGAGCCGTCGAGCGAGATAAAGTCACCCTCGTGCATAACCGTGCCGTCTGCAAAGGTAATGGTCTTATTTTCCTCGGATACCTTGACGCCCGATACGCCTGCAACGCAGCAAGTGCCCATGCCGCGTGCGACAACGGCTGCGTGCGAGGTCATGCCGCCGCGTGCGGTCATAACACCCTCTGCCGATACCATGCCGTCGATATCCTCCGGCGAAGTCTCCTGACGAACCAGAACGACCTTAGCGCCGGTCTTATGTGCTGCAACGGCTTCCTCTGCGGTGAAGTAAACAGCACCGCAAGCTGCGCCGGGCGATGCGGGCAGGCCGGTTGCGATCGGGGTTGCTGCCTTGAGGGCTGCGGGATTGAAGGTCGGGTGCAGCAGTGCGTCGAGCTGGTGCGGTTCTACCTTCAGAATCGCCTGCTCCTTGGTGCAGATGCCCTCATCGACTAGGTCAACAGCGACCTTCAGCGCTGCCTGTGCGGTGCGCTTGCCGTTACGGGTCTGGAGCATGTAGAGCTTACCATTTTCAATGGTGAACTCCATGTCCTGCATGTCCTTATAGTGCTGCTCGAGGCGCTGGGAAATGTCTACAAACTGCTGATAAACTTCGGGCATGGTGTCCTGCAGTGCGGAGATCGGCTGCGGGGTACGGATACCAGCTACAACGTCCTCGCCCTGTGCGTTCATCAGGAATTCGCCGTACAGCTTCTTCTCGCCGGTTGCCGGGTTACGGGTAAATGCAACGCCGGTACCAGAGGTCTCGCCCATGTTGCCGAAGACCATCGACTGTACGTTAACTGCGGTACCCCAGGAGTACGGGATATCGTTCATGCGGCGGTAAGTATTTGCACGCGGGTTGTCCCAAGAGCGGAATACTGCGCGGACAGCTTCCATCAGCTGCTTCTTGGGATCCTGCGGGAAAGGCTCGCCGATGTTCTTTTCGTAGTGGTCCTTGAACAGGTTAATCAGTTCGAGCATGTCGTTCTCGTCCAGCTCGTTGTCGTGGGTCACGCCACGCTTCTCCTTGACCTGATCGATGAACTGCTCAAAGGTACTCTTCGGCAGCTCCATAACGACATCCGAGAACATCTGGATGAAACGGCGGTACGAATCGCGTGCAAAGCGCGGGTTGCCGGTCAGCTTTGCAACGGCGTCGCAGATGACGTCGTTCATGCCGAGGTTCAGGATGGTATCCATCATACCGGGCATGGATGCGCGTGCGCCCGAGCGAACCGATACGAGCAGCGGGGAATCGGGATTGCCCAGATGCTTGCCGGTCATCTTCTCGAGCTTATCGAGGTATTCCATGATCTGTTCCTGAATATCGGGATAGATCTGGCGGCCATCCTCATAGTAACGGGTGCAGGCCTCGGTGGTGATGGTAAAGCCCTGCGGCACAGGCATGCCCAGACCGGTCATTTCGGCCAGGTTTGCGCCCTTGCCGCCCAGCAGTTCACGCATGGAGCCGTTACCCTCAGAGAACAGATACACATATTTTTTCATATTCCGTTTGCCTCCGTTTCGTCCGTGTTCGATGAATCCTGAGTTGATTCGTCATTTCGTCCAAATTTCTGGTTCCCACCAGCACGTTTATTATAACATATATGAAAAGAAATAGGTTCTGGCAACTTCCACCTTTTTACTGTTTGTTCTTTGTGCATTTTGCACAGTTTTCAAGCCAAAAGCAATTTATTGACGGTTTTCCCTGCAAATAGATAGGTAAAATGACGGAGTATTATGCATTTTGTTTTGTAATATTGTGGTAATTTCCTGTCACGCAGCAAAAAATCGTCATTTTCTCCAATTTTCTCTCCTTTTGCCCTTGTTTATCCACAGGGTGGGGACAATTTTTCCCTGCTCGGGAAAGAAAAAAAGTCATGCACAGACTGTGCATGACTTTGGGGAATCGTTTGGGTGCTATCCGTTTGTATGCCCGTTCAGTCGGGGGACTGGTGGTTCCCCTTGGAAGGGGAGGACGGAAAGCAAGGGATGGACAACCTACGGTTTTCCACCCCTTGCAACCCCGTTTTCCCTTTCCGTCAGATAGACATTTCAGCCGCCGACAGGGTGGGAATGTAAGAGCTCCGCACGGCGGGTGCATGCTATCCGGCGCTCCCGGTTGTGCTGGGACTGCGGATTTGCCGCGAGCGTTTAGAGGTGAGTGCGAGCCGAGTGACGGTTTTGTGCAGTTCGGGCGCTCCGTGCGGCAGTATGGTCTGCTTTTGCAGTGCTCATTTACGCGCCCGGTTTGCGGCTGGGGTGGTTAGGCGCGGTACAGGATGACCGACTCGTAGGGGCGCAGGTGGAGTTTGGTCTGCACTTCGGTGTCGGGGTAGTTACTCAGCAGGCAGGTAAAGCCGGTCAGGTCGATGGGGCACGTCCAGTCGGTTTCGGTGCGGTAGAAGTTATTGACGACCACGATCTGCTGACCATCCAAAGTACGGGTATAGGCGAGTACGCTGGGGTTTTTCTGGTCGAGGGGTGCAAAATCACCGGCAGAAATCACGTCGTACTGCTTACGCAGCGCGATGAGTTTGCGGTAGTGGTTGAAAATGGAATCCGGGTCGTCGATCTGGCTTTCGGCGTTGATGGTCTTGGTATTGGGGTTGACCGACAGCCACGGGGTACCGGTGGTGAAGCCGCCCTGTGCGCTGTCGTCCCACTGCATCGGCGTACGGCTATTATCGCGGGAGTGCACGCGCAGGATATCGTAAACGCTGTCCTCGTGCAGGCCGCGTGCGCGCAGGATATGGTAATGGTTGATGCTCTCGACGTCGCGGTACTGGTCAAGCGAGGTGAAACCGGCGTTGGTCATGCCCAGTTCCTCGCCCTGATAGACGTACGGCGTGCCGCGCAGGCAATGAATGACCGTGCCCAGCATCTTCGCCGACTGCTTCCAATACTCGCCCTCGTCGCCAAAGCGCGACACGACGCGGGGCTGGTCGTGGTTGCACCAGAAAACAGCATTCCATGCGTTGTGTTCGGTCATGCCGGTCTGCCACGAGAACAGGATGTCCTTGAGTTTCTGGAAGTCGAAGGGGACGAGTACCCACTTCTCATTGCCCACAAAGTCAACCTTGAGGTGATGGAAGGAGAAGGTCATGGACAGTTCGCCGGTGTCCGCGCCCGCGTAGCGGTAGCAATTTTCCATGCTCGTGCTCGACATCTCGCCCACGGTCACGATCTCGGCATCGGTGCCGAAGGTCGCCTGGTTGAGCTCGTGCAGGTACTCATGCACGCGCGGGCCGTCGGTGTAGAATCTGCGGCCATCGCCCTGATCGTCGCTCTCATACGAGCCCTTGCTGATGAGGTTGACCACGTCGAAGCGGAAGCCCTTGACGCCCTTACTCATCCAGAAGCGGATGACTTCCTGCACCTCGTGCCGCACGTCCGGATTTTCCCAGTTGAGGTCGGCCTGGGTGGGATCGAACAGGTGCAGGTACCATTTGCCCTTCTCCGGGACGTACGCCCACGCGCTGCCGCCGAACTTGCTCTGCCAGTTATTGGGCGGGGTGTCCGGGTCACCGTCCTTCCAGATGTAGTAATTTTCGTACTTGGGGTCACCTGCGAGTGCCTTGCGGAACCACTCGTGTTCGGTCGAGGTGTGGTTAAACACCATGTCCAGCATCACGCGGATATCTCGTGCCTTGGCCTCGCGGCACAGCGTCTCGAAGTCCTCCATCGTGCCGAATCTGGGGTCGATGTTGCGATAGTCGGCCACGTCGTAGCCGTTATCGCGCTGGGGCGAGACGAAAAACGGGGTCATCCAGATATAGTCGACGCCCAGCGTTTTGAGGTAATCCAGCTTGGCGGTCACGCCGCGCAGATCGCCCAGTCCGTCGCCGCCCGTATCACAGAACGACTTGGGATAAATCTGATAGACAACGCTTTTGCGGAAATCGTACATGGAAATTTTGCCTCCTAAAAAACAGGTGTCAGCCCAGTTCAGCGACCGGGGTCTCGCCGTGCTTGACCTCACGGCCGGTATGCGTTACCAGGCTGTGTGCGCCCGGGTCGGTGACGATCAGCATGGTGGTCGTCGGATGGCCTGCGGCTGCGATTTTATTTGCGTCAAAGGTAATGAGTGCATCGCCGCGGCGCACCTTGTCGCCCTCGGATACGTGCAGGGTGAAGCCGTCGCCGCCCATGTCCACCGTATCTACGCCGACGTGGATGAGCAGCTCGGTGCCGTCATTCATGCGCAGGCCGCATGCGTGCCCCGTATCGGCCATGACGACCGTGATTTCAGCGTCTGCCGGTGCGTAAATGGTATCGCCGGTCGGCTCGAAAGCCACGCCGTCGCCCATAACGCCCTGAGAAAATACTTCGTCGGGTACGTCGGACAGCGGAATGACGCGGCCATCTGCGATGGCGGTCAGGACGTTGTCTGCCTGCTGGGTGGTGGCCGGTGCAGGGGTCTGAGAAGCGGTCTCAGCGGTGGTTTCGGGTACGCTCTCTGCGGCTGCCGGTGCGCCTGCGGTCACAAGACCGCGCTCCTCACGGCCAAGCTTGCGGCTGCCGACCACGATGGTCAGGACAAAGGGAACGACGATCGCGGTCAGCATCGCGAGCAGGAAGTTGACCCAATACTCGGGGAAGATGGACAGGATGCCCGGCAGGCCGCCGACACCGATGGAAATTGCGGTCACGCCCGTGCCGATCGAGATCATAGCCGCGCAGGCCGAGCCGATCATGCCGCATACCAGCGGGAATACATATTTCATGTTAACACCGAACAGTGCAGGTTCGGTAACGCCGAGATAGCAGGAGATACATGCCGGAATGTTGATCTGCTGGGCGCGCTCATTGCGCTTTTGCAGGACGATCATGCCCAGAACAGCCGAGCCCTGCGCGATATTGGACAGCGCGATCATCGGCCAGAGGTTGGTGCCGCCGTAGGTGTTGACCAGCTGGGAGTCGATGGCGTTGGTCATGTGGTGCAGACCGGTCATAACGATCGGTGCGTACAGCAGGCCGAACAGTGCGGCAAAGAGCAGCTTGACATTGGATGCAAGGCCCATGTTGACGATATTTGCGATAAAATCACCGATTTTCCAGCCGATCGGGCCGACCACGGTGTGTGCGATGAGTACAGCGGGAACAAGTGCGCAGAAGGGAACGACAACCATGCGGATGACTTCCGGGCAAATCTTCTGGAAGAATTTTTCAAGATAAACCAGGACGAAGCCTGCCAAAATGGCCGCGATGACCTGACCCTGATAGCCGATCATCTGTACCTGTGCAAAGCCGAAATCCCAGACCGGAATGTCTTCGGCTGCGGTGGTTGCGACCGAGAAGCCGTTTAAGAGCTGGGGAGAGATGAGCGTCAGGCCGAGTACGATACCGAGAATCTGGGTCGTGCCCATCTTCTTGGTGATCGACCAGGTGATACCAACCGGCAGAAAGTGGAAGATGGCCTCACCGATCAGCCACAGGAAGTTATACAGTCCCGCCCAGAACTGGGATACATCGGTCAGCGACTGCGTGCCGCCGCCCAGCAAATTGACCTCACCGATGAGGTTGCGGAAACCCAAAATCAGACCGCCGCAGATAAGTGCCGGGATGATGGGGGCAAAGATTTCGCCCAGTGCGCCCACGACGCGCTGTACCGGGTTCTGGTTGGTCTTGGCCGCGCTCTTGACCGCGTCCTTACTCACGCCCTCGATACCCGCGTACTTGGTAAATTCCTGATAGAAAGTCGCAACGTCGTTGCCGATGATGACCTGATACTGTCCGGCCTGGGTGAATGTACCCTTGACGCACGGAATCGCTTCGATGGCCTTTTCGTTGGCCTTTTTCGGGTCCACAAGCACGAAACGCATGCGCGTCATGCAGTGGGAAACTGCCTGGATGTTGGCCTTGCCGCCAATTTCATCCAGCAGCGTTTGGACTGCCTGCTGGTATTTTGCCATAAATGGGGTTCCTCCTCTTTCATTTGTTTCCTTGTACTCAACTTGTTTAAACAAGTTATTTTGCTTGTACATAAGATACCCCTTTTTCAGGGCGATTGCAAGGCGATTTTTGACCAAAAAATCAAATTCTTTTTTAGGCACTCTGACCAGTCGGTTTGCGCACAATTCCAGGATTGGCAAGCGCTCCTTTGTGCGATATAATAGGGTTTAGAATTCACATCCGGACGGCTTTCCGCGTCCGATGAGAGTGAGGGTCGTCCATGCCAAAGGCTATTTACGAACAAATTTATCGCGAACTGAAAAGCAGGATTGAGTCCGGTTTCTACCCCCCGCAGGAGCTGCTGCCCTCGGAAAACAAGCTCATCGTCGAGTTCGACTGCTCCCGCGGCACGCTCCGCCGTGCGGTCGCCGAGCTGGTCCGCGCCGGCTACGTCCAGACCATGCAGGGCAAGGGCGTGCGCTGCATCTTCCAGCCCTCCGGTCAGGCTACCTTTACCCTCGGCGGCATCGAATCCTTCGCCGAGTCCGCTGTACGCAACCACTGGCGCGGTACCAGCACCATCCTGTGCTTTATGCCCCTCGAAGCCGACGAGTCGCTGGCGCGGCGCACCGGGTTCCCGGTCGGCACGCCGCTCTATTATCTGCGCCGTCTGCACTATTTAAACGATCGGCCGCTGATTTTAAACCACAGCTACTTCCGGCAGGATGTCGCGGTCGGGCTGACCGCTGAGATCGCGTCCGGCTCGATCTATCGCTATCTCGAGCAGGACTTGCACGTCGCCATTATCAACAGCAAGCGTGTTGTGACGGTTGAAAAGGCGGACGGGCTTGACCTCCAGTACCTCGACATGGACGACTGCAACTGTCTGGCCGTGGTGAGCAGCCAGACCTACAATGGGGACGGTGTGATGTTTGAGTACACCCAATCCCGCCACCATCCCAAGTTCTTCCGCTTCCAAGACAATGCCGTAAGAAAAACGGGAATTTAAAGGAGTGTGTCGGCTATGAAAAAAATCACCATTCTCTGTCTGACCTTACTGTGTGTGCTGCTCACCGCCTGTCAATCGGGTGGGCAAGCGGAAACCTCTCCCGAGGACACGGTACAGGCCTTCTTTGCCGCGTTCGAGACCGCAAACTACCAGTCCATGCAGGATTACTGCACCGAGGACTGTGTAGACACGTATTTCCACGACGGCGATGTCTTCGGCATGGTCTGGGCCAAGGCCGAAAACATTCAGGAACAGACCATTGAGGATAAAGAGGGTTTTCTGGTCGCTGTCCAGATGGAAACCGCGCCGACTTCGGCACTCTATCCCGAAACCGAGACCTCGTTTTATGTCTGGCTGACCCAGAATGCGTCGGGCGACTGGCTGGTCGACTCGTTTACGACCGGGTAAAATTGCAAAATGGGTATAAAAAAAGACCGCTCCGAAAGAGCGGTCTTTTGATATGCAGAAATGGAAGGGTAGGGAGGTGGGAATCCGTTCCGGTGGGAACGGATTCTATGAGCGCGCCAGGCGCGCAGAGAGTCTTGCTCGCTGCGGCGAGCGCTTTTTTTTATTTTTTTGTTGAAACCCGGGTCGGACACCGGGTTTCAATGGGGAATTTCGTGTCCTGCGGGACACGACTCAGGGCTCTGCCCTGAGAACCCGCAAGCCTTTCGAGAAAGGCTTGAGCGAAAGCTTCAATAGGGGTGCGAGCTTTCTTTTACAGTTCCCGGCGAGTCGAGCGCGTCGAGCGGGTGATTACGCGATAAGCTGCGTCTGCGGCTGGCAGCAAAAACAGGGTCGTCGTGATGCACAGCACGTCGAAAAAGCATGCGCTCACGCCCCAGCCAAACAGCCATTCAGGTGACAGCCAGACCAGAGCACTCAGTCCCAGAGCGGCGCAGTCAAGCACCACGTGCAGTGCAGTGCGGCGGCAGATGACCGCCGTGCCCAGCAGCATGAGCACAAAGCCCGGTGTGAACTGGGACAGGTCGATCGACGGCCCGTCCACCGTGAGCATGCTCAGCTGCACCACCGACAGGACAACCGCTACCGCCAGTCCAAGCAGGTAGATGCGTCCGGTCTGGGTGCGCGTGCGTGCGCGGCAGGCCGCAAGCCCGGCGGCTGTCAGTCCCATGCACACAAGGCGTACCACCAGCAATTCGCCCACAAACAGCACCGCTCCTGTCTCCGGTCGGCGCACAAAGATAAATCCATCCGTAATCAGCGCTGCAAACAACAATCCTGCACCTACGGCGCACAGGATCGGGGTTCTCTGTCTCTCCATCCGTCCTTCACCCCTTCGGCTTTCTCGCCGTCAAAGCATCCAAAATATCAGCCACAGCAAAAGCGGCACAAAATCCAGCACGATCTTATACCATCGTCCTACCGGCCGGCGCAGCAGCAATCGCACGCCGTCGGCTGCCAGTATAATAGCTCCGACCACCGACGCTACCAGCGTCAGACCCAGTCCGCCGTATAAAATCATGGGCAGCGGGTGCAGAATCCAGCCCGACCGCAGGTATAGCAACATGAAGATGCCTGCAATCGCGAGCGATCCGTACGCAAACGCATACCCTGTCTTTCTTTTCATCGGTATCGGCATGATTCTTTCCCCCTCCGCCTGCATTTTTTCTCACTACTTATTAGACGATCCTTGATTCCATTTTGTTACCTGAATTGTAAAAAAATATCAACAAAATTTTAAGACGTTTTTTATCCATTTTGGCAGATATCTCCTGACTCCGGTCATTTCTCTGCCTTCTGCATGCCAGCCGTTCGACTTTTCACGAATCTGTGGTATAATACCCTTATCCGCTCTATTTCGAGAGTTAACAGAAAAGGTGAACGCTATTATGATTCAGATTACCGATAAAACCAAATGCTGCGGCTGCACCGCCTGCGTGTCGGTCTGCCCGCAAAACTGCATCACCATGCAGACAGATGACGAGGGTTTTTCCTATCCGGTCGTCAATCCTGACCTGTGCATCGGCTGCGACGCCTGCGAAGCCGTCTGCCCGTGCCTGAACCGCAAGCCCAATCCGCCCCAGCCGCAGGCTATGGCCGTACGCGCAAAGGACGACATCCTGCGCCGGTTCTCCTCGTCGGGCGGCGTGTTCTCGCTGCTGTCCACCGATGTTCTGAACCATGGCGGCGCGGTGTGCGGCGCGGTATTCGGCGACGATTTCCGCGTCCAGCACGTCATCGCCTGGGACGAAACCGGCGTGGAGCCCATGCGCGGCGCAAAATATGTGCAGTCCGACCTCGGCGACGTGTTCCGCCAGATTCGTGACCTCGTAGACAACAACACCCCGGTTCTGTTCTCGGGTACGCCCTGCCAGACCTCCGGTCTGCGTGCTTACCTCGGCGGCGACGCCGACAAGGTGCTCACGGTCGCCATCGTCTGCCATGGCGTGCCGTCTCCCAAAATCTGGGAAAAGAACCTGCGCGAACTGGGCACAGTCACCGACGTGCGCCTGCGCGACAAACGCCAGAGCTGGAAGCGATACGCAACCAACTACTTCGTCGATGGCAAGGAGATTCTGCGCCCGGTCATGGACGACCCGTATATGAAGGGCTTCCTGCGTGACCTCTATAACCGTCCCTCGTGCACCGATTGCCCGGCTAAAACCGGCGGCTACGCCGACCTCACCCTGGGCGACTTCTGGGGCATCGAAAAATTCCTGCCCGATATGGACGATGATAAGGGTACTTCGCTCGTGCTCGTGCAGACCGAACAGGGTAAAAAAGCCCTCGCGGCGATCGCGGATCGGGTGGAGAGTAAGGCCGTCACTTTTGCCCAGGCGACACAGTATAACCCTGCTGTCACCACCTCGGCACACGATCACCCGCAGAGAAATGAGGCTATGAAGCGATTGGAAAACGAACCCCTCGCCGCTGTCGTCGCAGATTATACCAAGACAAGCGGTATGGAGAAACTCAAAGGCTTCGCGCGGAAATTGCTCGGTCGAAAGTAACGATAATCACCGCACCCCTCACTGAAAGTTTCGCCAGCCTTTTCAAAGGCTGCGGGTTCTCAGGGCAGAGCCCTGAGTCGTGTCCCGCAGGACACGAAATCCCCTTTTGAAACCCGGTGTCCGGCCCGGGTTTCAACCAAAAATAACTAAAGAGCGCTCGCCTCAGCGAGCAAGACCCTTTGCGCGCAAAGCGCGCTCATAAAAACCGTTCCCGCCGGGAACGGTTTTCTTTTTTCCCACTTCACCGCAAAAACGTCTGTCTCCCTCTGTTTCCATCATACCATTTTCTCTTAAAAACTCCAATTAAGGACAGTTTAAGATTATTTTAAGATTTATTTAAGACTTTGCACGACAAAATAGTTGACTTATCGAAATTTCTGTTATATACTCTCAGACAGTTAGCTATGACTAACTAATCGATCTCTCACACAAAGAAGGAGGAATGGTATGTACCCCTATATCCTGGTATCTCTCGTACTCACGCTCATTTTCGCCCTCGGCTGTCAAGGCGCTATCCGCAAACATGCCGGCGCGTTTTACGCCCTCGCGGTGCTCATCGTCGTCGCCGAAGTCCTGTATTACCAGCTCGGCTGGCGCGATATCGCGCCCGAATGGCTCACCGACCACATCGTAAATCCCTTTAAGCGCGGCGCACTGTCCACCGCCATGTTTATGGTCGTCATGTATGTGGGTGCGCTGGACGCAAAGCGTCCCGCTGTCCGCAAGCTCATGGGTGTACGCGGTCAGCTGTCCATCATCGCGTGCATTCTGACCCTCGGTCACAACATCATTTACGGCAAAAAGCACTTCGTGATGCTCTTTACCAATCCCGCCGAGATGAAGCCCCAGACCATGACGGCGGCCATCATCTCGATCGTGATGATCGCGGTCATGCTCCCGCTGATGGTGACCTCGTTCAAGGCCATCCGCGGCAAGATGCGCGGGGGAGACTGGAAGAAGCTCCAGCGTTTGGCGTATGTGTTCTTTGGCCTCATCTACGTACATGTGATGGTACTGTTTATCCCGAAATTTGAAAAAAAGTGGATGGATATTGTGCTGTACACGGTGATTTTCGGCGTTTATCTGGTGCTGAGAGTGGCCAAGGCTGCGAGAAAGCCGGCGCAGGTGTCGGCTGGATGTGGTGCGTAAGTAAGGCATAAAAAAAAGACCCGATCCAGTAGGTCGGGTCTTAATGAGCCTTACGGATTGAGAAAAGGCCCCTGTGGGGCGTTTTCCCGTAAGGCTGTGGCCGACTTGCTCGGCCAAGCCATGAACGGAGAAGAGTTGCGCGACCTGCGGGTCGCGCTTTTTTTGTTGTTTTTATTGATTCCCGGGTCGGACACCGGGAATCAAGAGGGGATTCCGCGCTCTGCGGAGCGCGTCTCAGGGCTCTGCCCTGAGAACCCGCAGCCTTTGAAAAGGCTGGCGAAACTTTCAGTAAGAGGTGCGGTGATTAGTCCTTAGACTCCTCGGTGGTCTGTGCAGATTTGAGAATCAGCTTACCGTCTTCCTCGTCCAAGGTGACGTGCTGGCCGCGCTGGACATTGCCGCGCAGGAAGTCCTCAGCGACGAGGTCCTCGACCTCGGACTGGATAGCACGTCTGAGCGGACGAGCGCCGTAGATCGGGTCGAAACCAGCCTTGACCAGATGTGCACGCGCTGCCGGAGTCCAATCCATCGTCAGCTCCATCTCGTCCATGCGGGATGCAACCTGCTTGAGCATGCCGTCTGCGATCTTGCCGATTTCCTCCTCGGTCAGGCGGTTAAAGACGATGATCTCGTCGATACGGTTAATGAGTTCGGGGCGGAATGCCTCCTTGAGGTCGGACAGAACTTCCTTCTTGATATCCTCAAAGCTCTGCTCGCCGGTGGGCTGCTCGTCGCCGCCGAAGCCCAGGGTCTTACGGCCCTTGCCGGTGATCTTCTGTGCGCCGATGTTGGAGGTCATGATGAGCACAGTGTTCTTGAAGTCCACCTTACGACCCTGACCGTCGGTCAGCTGGCCGTCTTCCAGAATCTGAAGCAGGATGTTAAAGACATCGGGGTGCGCCTTCTCGATCTCGTCGAACAGGACAACCGAGTACGGCTTTCTTCTGACCTTCTCGGTCAGCTGGCCGCCCTCGTCATAGCCGACGTATCCCGGAGGCGAACCAATCATGCGTGCAACGCTATGCTTCTCCATATACTCGGACATATCGAAGCGCAGCATTGCGTTTTCGTCACCGAACAGGGCTTCTGCAAGGGTCTTGCACAGCTCGGTCTTACCGACACCGGTGGGGCCGAGGAAGATAAACGAACCAATCGGGCGCTTGGGGTCGCGCAGGCCGACACGGCCGCGGCGGATGGCGCGGGCAACGGCGTTAACAGCCTCGTCCTGACCAATCACGCGAGCGTGCAGGGTATCCTCGAGCTGTAACAGGCGCTGGCCTTCGTCCTCGGTCAAACGAGCTGCCGGAATACCGGTCCAGCCTGCGATGACCTCTGCAATAT
This sequence comes from Butyricicoccus pullicaecorum DSM 23266, assembly GCF_900167005.1. Lineage (GTDB taxonomy): Bacteria > Bacillota > Clostridia > Oscillospirales > Butyricicoccaceae > Butyricicoccus > Butyricicoccus pullicaecorum. The sequence goes on along the minus strand of NZ_FUXW01000013.1, from coordinate 24,981 downwards.
CGTCAGCCGATACCGTATCACGCGCAGTTGCCTTGGTGTCCTCCCAAGCCTTGCGCTGCTTGTCAGCCTCGGCCTGCTTTGCGGTCTGCTCGTCGCGCAGCTTAGCAGCCTGCTCATAATCCTGCGCACGGACGGCCTCGTCCTTCTTGGCAGACAGGGCAGAAATCTCGTCCTCGAGGGTCTTCAAATCGGGCGGGGGCGTCATGGCCTGCATGCGAACACGCGAGCATGCCTCATCGATCAGGTCGATGGCCTTATCCGGCAGCTGACGGCCGGAGACATAGCGGACAGACAACTTGACGGCTGCCTCGATGGCCTCGTCGGAAATCTTGATGCCGTGATGTGCCTCGTAGCGGTCACGCAGACCGGTCAGAATCTGCACAGCCTCCTCGGGCGACGGCTCGTTGACCGTGACCGGCTGGAAACGACGCTCGAGTGCTGCGTCCTTCTCGATGTGCTTGCGGTACTCGTCGAGCGTGGTTGCGCCGATGATCTGGATGTCACCGCGAGCGAGTGCGGGCTTTAAGATATTTGCAGCGTCGACTGCGCCCTCTGCGGCGCCTGCGCCGACGATCATGTGCAGCTCATCGATGAACAGGATGACGTTCTTATCCTTTTGCAGCTCCTCCAGCACACTCTTGATGCGCTCCTCGAACTCGCCGCGATACTTTGCGCCTGCAATCATGCCGGTCAGGTCAAGGGCGATGAGCTTCTTGTCCTTGAGGTTATCCGGTACGTCGCCCGACGCGATTTTCTGCGCCAGACCCTCGGCAACTGCGGTCTTGCCGACGCCCGGGTCGCCAACCAGTGCCGGGTTGTTCTTGGTACGGCGGGACAGGATCTGGATGACGCGGTCGATCTCGTTCTTACGGCCGATGACCGGGTCAAGCTGACCGTCACGCGCAGCCTTGGTTAAGTCCTTGCCGTACTGTGCCAGCGCCTTGCCAGCGCCGCCGGCAGCCTCCGGCTCGGATGCGCTCTGACCAGCTGCGCCGCCGGTCGGCTGATGCTCACCCATGTGCTGCGACAGCGTCTGCATCAGGCTGCGGGAATCCACGCCAAGAGCGTTCAAAATCGTGATTGCGACATTCTGACCCTCGTACATCAGGCCGTACAGAAGGTGCTCGGTGCCGACGTAGCTATGACCAAGCTGGGATGCGGCTGCGACTGCCAGTTCGACGATGCGCTTGGTGCGCGGGGTCAGACCCTGCGGTGCAGACGGGTCGGGTGCGCCGAAGCCGACCAGCTTCTCAATCTGCTGTTCGATTTTCTGAGCGGTCACACCGGCCTCGGTCAGCACTTTGGCAGCCATGCCGCCGCCTTCCAATACAAGGCCGTCGAGCAGATGCTCGGAACCGACGTAGTTATGACCCATGCGTCCGGCGGCTTCCTGCGCAAGCTGGAGCGCCGAAGATGCACGGTCGGTGAAGCGGTTGTTATAAAGCATATAGATACACTCCTTTCGGGAGAGAAAAACGTAAATTTAGGATTGAATTTAAAATGGGTCCGGGCCTGCGGCCCGGCGCAGTCCAGGCGCGCAGCCTGGCCCGTCCAGGTGGAACCTGGTCGCCATCCGCAGATGGCGAAATCTCTTCTTGATTCCGGCCTCAGCCGGAATCAACAAAAATTTTCATGAGAAGCGCGACCCGCTGGTCGCGCTTTTTTTGTTATTTTTGGGTTGAAACCCGGGTCGGACACCGGGTTTCAAGAGGGGAGTTCCGCGCTCTAGCACTCATTTTATCCGCGCACAGCGCGGAAATAAGGATAGTGACCTACGGGCCGGAGCGCGTCTCAGGGCTCTGCCCTGAGAACCCGCAGCCTTTCGAGAAAGGCTGGCGAAAGCTTTAATTAGGGGTGCGTACTTAGCCCTGAATTCTCAAGTTCTCAGTGACTTCACGCAATTTCTGTGCGCGGACGCGGTCGCGTTCATGCGGAGCGCCGGCGATCAGAGCCGGTTGGGTCATCTGTTCTGTCTCGATGAGTTCTTCCGGGGAAACGCCGGTCAGATAACCCATCTGCAAGCCGATAAGCACATCGGAAATACAGGTGACTGCTTCCTGACTGGGCAGCAATCTTGCGTGGCGCAGGACGCCAGCCGAGCGAGCGATACGGTCAAATAGAGCATCTTCGTTCTGACTTCTGAGCTGTTCGCGTGCCTTTTTCTCCTGATCGATGACCTCGGTTGCGGCGGTGATGAGTTTATCGACAATTGCGTCCTCACTGAGACCCAGAGTGATCTGGTTGGAAATCTGATAGAAACCGCCTGCGGCGCGAGTGCCCTCGCCGTACGCACCGCGCACGGTGAAGCCCTGTCGAGCAGCCCAGCCGACCAGTCGTTCCGCTGCGCCAGACTGGGTCAAAACAGGCAGGTGGAGCATAACCGACACGCGCAAGCCGGTGCCCAGATTGGACGGGCAAGCGGTGAGGTAGCCCAGCTGGTCGCTGTAATCAAAGGGGACACGGTTTTCGATCAGATCGGCAATGCGTTTTGCCGTCTCCATGCACTCCTTGGGGCACAAGCCGGTGCCCATGACCTGCAAACGGATGTGATCTTCCTCGCCCAGCATAATGGCGATATCGCCGCTGTCCGAGGCGATCAGCTTGCCGCCCTTCTTGGCAAACTCCGGGGAAATCATGTGTTTTTCAATCAGCTGCATGGCTTCCTGACTGCCTGCGCGGACATCGGTCATGTGCAGGCCGTTTGCGACTGCCGGTGCGGCAGAGAGTGCGTCCCAGACCTTATTTGCGATCTCGGTCAGCTGACCGGGTGTTAAATTGCGGTAGGGGTAACCCTTGACGTTACGCGCCAGACGGACGCGAGTAGAAGCGGCAAGTCCGGTAAAGCCGCCGTGAATGGCATAATTACGCATGGTTTTCACCCTCCAATCGACGAATTTCGTCGCGCAGCCGCGCGGCCTCCTCATAATTTTCCTGTTTGATGGCTTCGGTCAGTTTCTGCTTGAGCGAGGTCGTCGGGTTTTCCACAGGCTGTGCATCGTTTTGTGCCTTGGGCGCCTGGCCGACGTGTGCGGTCGCGCCTTGCAGCTTGCGGATGTACGGCGTTAAGATGTCCTCGAAGGTCTTATAGCAGTCGGCGCAGCCTGCGCGGCCACTCCGCTGCAATTCCGATTCGGTCATGCCGCACGTCGGGCAGCGTCTGCCGCCGCCAAGCTGTGCGGTCTGCGAAAACGGTGCGCCGAACAGCGACTGGAACGGCTGGGTGAAAAACGGATCGTCGTCAAACCACGAACCGAACGGTTTTGCGAAACTGGAATGGAAATTTTGGGCGAACTGATTGTTTACGCCCAGCTGATCGGCACATTCCGGGCACAGATGCATCTCTTTGGTCTGCCCGTTGACCGTCTGTCTGAAATACATGGTGGCTTCATTCTTACCACAGTTCTGACACAGCATAAAGGCTCAACTCCTTTGATCTATACACGAAAAGATTTTGTTTACAACGTTATTTTAAGTGGTGATGCCCAGGATCGCGCACCGGAACACGGCTGCACGGATGCGGTCGCGGTGCTCCGGGGGAATCTCGGACAGCGCACCGTCGGTGCAGGCTCCCATCAGCAATTTTCCCTCGCGGGTGGTCAGCAGGCCGATAGACAGGAACGAACGGATGAGTCTTGCGGCTTCGTTCTGTGTCAGCTGTCCGCCCGCCGCCCGTGCGGCCTCGAGCAGCATGCGCTGTTTATCATCCTGTACGCGCACGATGCGGATATATCCGCCGCCTCCGCGCCGGGACTCGACCAGATAGCCGTTTTCCGGGGTGAAGCGGGTCTCGATGACGTAGTTGATCTGGCTGGGCACGCAGGAAAACCGCTCGGCCAAGCCGCGCCGCTGTAATTCCGCGACACCGCCGCCATCGGATAAGCAGTCCATAATAAAGGCTGCGATCGTATCTGACATTTTCATAAGCGTGACCTCGTTTCTTTTTCTCAAGGCTTTGGTTCGGTTCCTGACCTTTCCTGACCTTGTGATTCTTATTATAATCCTTCCCGCCAAAATTGCAAGCGAAATTTCTGATCTTTTCTGACCTTTGCGTTCGATCTGTTTTACAGAATCCGGTGTTATCTCTTGTTTTCTCTCTGAATCTCGTTTTTTCTCACTTTTTCATTTTCTTGACCTTTTTCTGACCTTCTGACCTTTCTGACCTTAGTATACCCCTCGCTGGGGAGTGGGAAACGTCAGATTTTGGAACTTTTCCGACCCCTTTCAAGTTGCATATAGCTAACATTAAGCAAAACACTTGCCTTTTTGAAATCTTATGATAGAATAAGTATGTAATTTGAATTGGAGGTGCTATTCCCATGGCATACGTAATTTCTGGCGCTTGCATCAGCTGCGGTTCCTGCGCAGGTGAGTGCCCGGTAGGCGCAATCTCCGAGGGTGACGGCCAGTACGTAATCAACGCTGACGCTTGCGTTGACTGCGGTACCTGCGCTGGTGCTTGCCCCGTAGGTGCTATCTCTCAGGGCTAATTTCCTGAAGGATATCTGAAAAAAATGAGAAACCTCTCTGTCCGTGCAGAGAGGTTTTTTCATGCTCAAAATCGGCACCGCAGCCATAATTGAAGTTTCGATCAAACCTTTTCAAAGGTTTGCGGGTTCTTAGGGCAGAGCCCTAAGACGCGTCCCGCAGGACGCGGAACTCTCTTTTTGATTTTCGCCTTGCGAAAATCAACTAAAACAAAAAAATAATCACTCGCCGCAGCGAGCGAAATTCTCTGAAAAGACCGTCCGAAGGGACGGTCTTTTCCATGAGCGCACTTTGTGCGCGAAAGAGTCTTGCCGCCTGCGGGCGGCGCTTTTTCTTTTTATTTTGGTTGATTCCGGTCTTTGACCGGAATCAAGAGGGGATTCCGCCCGTTGCGACGGGCGGTTAAAACGAGAGTTTATTGATTCCCGGGTCGGACACCGGGAATCAAAAGGGGATTCCGCGCTCTGCGGAGCGCGGCTCAGGGCTCTGCCCTGAGAACCCGCGGCCTTTCGAGAAAGGCCGGCGAAAGCTTCCATTAGGGGTGCGGTGGTTTTCTTTACAAAAAAGACCGGGGAATTTCTTCCTCGGTCTTTTCTTTTTCTCTCTTACAGCTTCATCGGGGTGAGCTTGCAATAGTCCTCGATCGTGCCGCCGCGGCGGAAGCAATCGATGATCTCACGACCCAGCGGGTCCAGATCGTCGGTATAGAACTTATCCAGCTCCTTGGCAAAGAAATCGGTCAGGATCTTTGCGCCTGCATCGTAGCCGTCCTTACCCATGCGATCCTGAGTCTCAGTGCGCAGGTACTTGGAACGGATGGGCTGGCCCTCAATTACCATTTCCTTGAGTGCGTAACCGAGCAGCGGGCAGCGTGCCGGCTCGAGCTTATCCTTCTTAACATGGCCGTTATGACGTGCCAGCCATTCACGGCTGATCCATTCAGCGGAGAAGCCGACATGGTATACGCCGATGTGCTGGTTCGGAATCAGAACATAACGGGTGTTCGGGCAGCTTACAATCTGCTGGAGCAGCAGGTTCGCCTGCTTAACACGCAGACCGGTTGCAAACGGCCAGTAAGAGCCTACGCCCTCGCTCTTCAGCTCGCCGCCGCCAACGATGGACGGGTTCTTAAAGCCGCGCGGTGCGACCAGTCGCCACAGCCATGCCAGTGCGGGCGGGATGAAGTGCAGCATACCCATAATACCGTAGTTCGGGTTCTCACGGGTAGAGGGGGGCATACGAGTACCAAACGAGCGAATGTCGACCTCGACCGGCTCGTTGACGATGTGCGGTACCTTGGAACGCGGAACGATCGCACGCGGGTTCGGGCAGGGCTTGCCGTCAGAATCCAGCGTGTGCTCCCAGATCAGGCTGGTCGCGCCGACCACGCCCTGAATGTTGAAGAATACCAGCGGCTCGTCCGGCTCGGTGCAGATGCGCTCGTATACCGGGTCACAGCCGTAGTGGGTAACGCCGTCCATGCGCAGGAACCAGCCGTCCTCACCGTCTACCAGTACCAGCTTGCCGCTGTCGTTCTGGAGAGACGGGTAGCAGGTTGCCATATCATCGCACACCGGCTCGATGTGGCTGGTGCGGCCCATGTTCATGAGCGTCTGCTCACCGGTCACGGTGTTGGTGGACAGGACGACACGACCATCTTCGGTGCGTGCGATGTCCTGCAGCATCTCGCTCTTACCGCCGCCCGATGCGCCCTCGTGCATGATAACCAGCTCGTTATCGTATTGGGTGACCATTCTGCCGCACGATGCGTGTGCAGTGACCCAGTTTTCCTGCTCGCCGATGTCCAGCAGGACAGAGTATACGCCCTTCTTTGCAGACGGGCCGGGATACAGATTATAAGAGAATACTTCATGGCAGTCGTCGAGGCGGTTGTGTACGACAACCTGACGGCCATTGAAGTGGGTATGACGGAACGGAGGCGCTACGTAAACGATCGCGCGGGGCTTGAAGCCCTCGGACTCCTCAGCAGAGACAAAGCCCTGCAGGTTTGCCATTGCATACGCAAAGAATGCTGCGTTGCGCGGGCAAATCAGCATAGAACCGTAACCGTATGCGTTGCCGCCCGAACTGAAGGGCATCACGATCAGTTCCTGAGTCTTGAGCCAATTCAGGGTATCTGCCTTGCACTTTGCAAAGTCATAACCGTAAACATCCTTAAAGCGCGGCTTGTCGGTCGGCTTGTCATCACCGATGCGCATGCAGTCGGGATCGCGACGGCGCATGTAATCCTCAGGGTAGTTGACGACTACGCCGTTCTTTGCGCGTACGACGGTCGCTTCACACACCTCACCGCGGCCTGCTACGTCATATACGACATCGTACTTACCCGAACGGCCGGTACCGAATACCGACTCGTACAGCTCCTGCTTGCTGGTGGGTACGTACACGCCCTTGCACTCGTCCAGTAGTTCGATCAGCTCAGGCGTCCATGTGAACTTCTTCAAAAATCGATGCATATTCAGGTCCTCCTTACCGGGCCCGCCGGACGCTCGCCGCGGCCGCGGGATGTAAACACACAGCGCCGAAAAGCTCCGCGCCGGTGTTCCAATTCACTCCTGATATTATCATACTCGCAAATGCCCCCGCCGTCAATGGCTATTTTCACATTTTTGCAGGATTTTTATATTTCACTTGCATAAATTTTTAACAATTGCGACACGCTCCCAATCTAAACGGAAAATCCTCCCGCAAAAGCCGCAATTTTGGACAACTCTGTGAAAAGTCCACCGGTGAAAGACTGCTCGGTCTCTCTCCCGGTGGACGTTCTTCCGCAAGTTCTTTTGTCAAATTATGCGCGGTACTTCTTCCATTCTGCTACCGCAAGCTCGTCGCAGCGGTTATTATATGGATTGTCCGCATGCCCCTTTACCCAATGAAATGTTACCGCGTGCACCTCTAACAGCCCCAGCAGTCTGTCCCACAGCTCGGGATTCTTCGCCGGGGTCTTATCCGCTTTCTTCCAGCCGCGTGCCTTCCAGCCCTTCGCCCAACCCTTGGTGATGCCGTCGATGACGTACTTGGAATCGGAATAAAGATCGATCTTGCACGGCTCTTTAAGCAGCTCCAGGGCGGAAATGACGCCCATGAGTTCCATTTTATTATTGGTCGTCATCGGGTCGCCGCCCGAAATCTCCTTTTTTGCCGTGCCGTATTGCAAAATTGCTCCCCAACCGCCGGGTCCCGGATTGCCCGAGCACGCACCGTCGGTGTAAATCGTTACCTGTTTCATGCGTTGTCCTCCGCACTCGCGTTTTTTTATAGTATAGCAAGAAATCGGGGAAAAGAAAAGCGAAACGACCAGCACCGCACCCATAATTAAAGCTTTCGCTCAAGCCTTTCTCGAAAGGCTTGCGGGTTCTCAGGGCAGCGCCCTGAGTCGCGGCTCGCAAGCCGCGAAATTCCCCCTTTGATTCCGGTCAACGACCGGAATCAACTAAAATAGAAAATAAAAGCGCCGCCCGCAGGCGGCGCAATCTCTCGCGCACAAAGTGCGCTCATGGCGTCCGTTTCTTTGGAAACGGACGCCTCTCCCTAAACCCTTCTGCACACCCTCAATCTGTTCGTCCGCAGTTTGGGTAAAGTACAAAAGGAAAACCGTTCCCAAAGGAACGGTTTTCATGAGCGCACTTTGTGCGCGGAGTATGTCGCGCTCTGCGGAGCGCGATTATTTTTTAATTTTAGTTGATTTTCCCTCGCGGGGGATCGGGAAAATCAAAAGGGGATTTCGCATCCTGCGGGATGCGACTTGAGGCTCTGCCTCAAGACTCCGCGGCCTTTCGAGAAAGGCCGGCGAAAGCTTTAGCGTTGGGTGCGGTGCTTATTCGTTGACCGGCTTTCCTCTTTTGAGCTTCGGGCCTTCGGGTTCATCCGACAGTGCCATACGGCTGAGCTGATATGCCAGCCACAGGGCGCAGATCACATAACAACCCGCACGCGGGACGCGCTGCAAGTCGCTCAAATCAGTCATGACATACTGAATAATCAAACCGATACCGCCGGTCAGGCCAAAAACTGTACCGATTCCGGCAAATCCGGCGAGCAGGCGCGGGCGAGGGGTAGAGAACAAAAATCTTGCGTATGCGTGCAATGCGCACAGCAAGCCGCCGGCTGCCAGCAGTTCAAACACGAACTTACCTTCCATCGGCACGTTGCCGTTCTCCTTAAAGGTATTGACCAGGTCAAGCGCTGCCCAAGCGATCGGAATAAAGATCATATTCGCGTCGTCCTCGGTCACGGTACCGCGTACCGCGCTGCCGCCCAGTCGCATGAAAGCGACGCACGACACGATAGCCAGCAGGTACAAGGGAATGAGGGTAACGCGGTCAAACATGGTCATTTCCATGATGTGCGTCATGGTATAATACAAACCGGCAAGGCCGAACACGATAAACAATTCACCGCTCAGCACTGCGACCGTCTTATGCCGCGTGCCGCCGCCGGTCAGGTAGGATTCGAATGCCTTGTATCGGTCGCTCGTCTTGCGGTAGGTGAATGCCGCTGCGACGCACAGAACCACCGCAATCGCACTCAATACGTACAACATCGTCAGCCACGGTGCACCCGTCGGCAGATCGGCGCTGTCATAGCCCTGCACAAGATCCAATCCGTGCAGCACGCCGCCGGTCGCGCCCAGCACGATCGCCAGCACCGGATATGCTTTCTTTAACGTCATGGTTTCACGTTCCTCCACAGTCTGTGAATTTTCTTACGCCACCCATTATAGCATGCTTTCCCCGGCAGTTCCAGTTTTTCTTCGGGCTTTTTGTGTGTATTTTTTGCATTCGGAACGCTGTTATGGTAAAATAAAATAATATCAAGTATTTTTCAGGGAGGTTCGATCTATGGCGCAAACCATCGCTGCGCTGTCCACCGCCCCCGGCGGTGCGATCGGTATCGTGCGCATCTCGGGCGATGCTGCCGAGTCCTGTCTGCGTGCGCTCTTCACCCCGGTCGGCTCACGCGATCTACAGCCCCGCGTGCTGACCTACGGCGTGCTCACCGTGCACGGTCGGGTCATCGACCGGCCGATGGCCGTCTTTTTCCCCGCACCCGCGACCTACACCGGGGAACCTATGGCCGAAATCCACTGTCACGGCTCGTCGGCTGTCCTTCAGGCCGTCTTGTCCGCGCTCTTTGACCTCGGTGCGCGTCAGGCCGAACCCGGTGAGTTCACCCGCCGCGCGTTCTTAAACGGCAAGCTGGACTTATTCGCCGCGGAAGCGGTCGGCGATCTGGTCACCGCGCACTCTGAACAGGCCGCCGCGCTCGCGGTTTCCCAGCTCGGCGGGCACATGTCGACCGAATTTGCCGACATGCGTCAGCGTTTGATTGCGGTCTGCGCCCAGTTCCTCGCCGTCATCGACTACCCCGACGAGGAGATCGAAGACCTGCCGCTCACCGAAATCGGTCAGACCCTGTCCGACATGCGCGCTCGTCTGAACGCCCTTCACGAGAGCTATTCCCGTGGCCGTGCCCTGCGCGAGGGCTTGCCCTGCGCCATCATTGGCCGTCCCAATGCCGGAAAATCGACCCTGCTCAATGCGCTGCTCGGCTACGACCGCGCCATCGTCACCGATATTGCCGGTACAACCCGCGACACGGTCGAGGAAACGCTGTGCCTCGGCGGTCTGGTGCTCCGTCTCCAGGATACCGCCGGTCTGCGCGAGACCGACGACCCGGTCGAGAAAATCGGTGTGTCCCGTGCCCGTGACGCTGTGCGCCATGCAGCCGAATCCGGTGTCGTACTCGCCGTGTTTGACGGCAGCAAACCGGTCGGCGGGGAAGACCGCATGGTCATGCGCGAAGCCAAAAACGCTGCCCGTGCCGTCGCCATCTTAAACAAGGCTGACCTGCTCCGCGCAGAGGGCTGGGAAGAGCTGTCCGACTGCTTCCGCGCCGTCGTACCCCTGTCTGCCAAGCACCGCGAGGGTCTGTCCGAACTCACCGACACCCTGCTCACCCTCACCGGCGTGCGTGATCTGCCCTCTGACGGCGGTTTGATTACCAATATCCGGCAGGCAGAGACTTTGAAACGGACGGCTGAACGTCTGGAATTGGCTGCGGAACACTTGAAAGCCGGTTTTTCGCCCGATGCCGTGGTATATGATATCGAGGGCGCGATTGAGAGTCTGGGAGAACTCACCGGTCAGAGTGTCCAGAATGATATCGTAGATCATATCTTCGCGAATTTCTGCGTTGGAAAATAAAGCACCGCACCCATAATTGAAGTTTTCGGTCAAGCCTTTTTCAAAAGGCTTGCGGAGTCTTGAGGCAGAGCCTCAAGCCGCGTCCCGCAGGACGCGGAACCCCCTTTTTGATTTTCGCGGAGCGAAAATCAACTAAAATATACAAAATAGAAAACCGTTCCCTCGGAACGGTTTTCATGAGCGGCTTTCAGCCGCAAAGAGAGTCTTGCCGCCTGCGGGCGGCGCTCTAAATAAGTTTTTGTTGATTCCGGCTTTAGCCGGAATCAATAGGGGATTCCGCCGTCTGCGGACGGCGGCCAGCCTGCGCGGCTGGACCGCGCCGGGCCTCAGGCCCGGACCCGTTTTCGCCTGCGGGCGGGATGGGTTCACCGCAAGTCGAGGGTTGCGGGCGGGAATCCTCACCCAAAAAAGTTATCCACAATCCCCTTGTGCACATTGTGGACGCTCGTGCTTTTCTACCACAATTTTACATTACATTTCGACATATTATTTCTCTATATTACATTTCGTATTCTATTTTTCAGCTATCTATCCACAGTTATCCCAAGTATGCACAGAGTTATCAACAGATGTGCACAAAAATTTTCGGAGGAACATCCATGTATTTTGCTGGCACTTACGACATCGCGGTCATCGGTGCCGGTCACGCGGGCATTGAAGCTGCGCTGGCCGGTGCGCGTCTCGGACTGCGCACGCTGTGCTTTACCATCAACTTAGATGCCGTCGGCAATCTGCCCTGCAATCCCGCCATCGGCGGCACGGCAAAGGGGCATCTCGTACGCGAGATCGATGCGCTCGGCGGCGAAATGGGGCATGCAGCCGATGCGGCATGCATTCAATACCGCATGCTCAACCGCGGCAAAGGCCCTGCGGTGCACTCTTTACGTGCGCAGGCCGACCGCGTGAAATATCGCTCGTACATGAAGCACGTACTCGAGACGACCGAAAACCTCTCGCTCAAGCAGGCCGAGGTCGTGTCGGTCGAGGTGGACGAAACCGGTGCGGTGTGTGGTGTGACCACGGCCACCGGTGCGCAGTATGCGGTCAAAGCCGCGATCATCTGCTCGGGTACCTTCCTCGGCGGGCGCATCATCATCGGCGAATTTACCCAGGAGAGCGGTCCGGACGGCATGTTCCCGGCCAAGGAACTGACCGGCTGTCTGCGCAAGCTCGGTCTGCGTCTCCAGCGCTTTAAGACCGGCACGCCGCCGCGTGTCAACCGCCGGTCGATCTGCTTCGATGGCCTCGAAGTGCAGGAGGGAGAGAAGGAGATCATCCCGTTTTCCTTTGATTCCGAGCACCCGCCTGCAAATCAGGCGGTCTGCCATCTGACGTACACCAATCTGGACACGCACGCGGTCATTCGCGACAATCTCGACCGCTCGCCCCTGTTTTCGGGCACGATCGAGGGTGTCGGCCCGCGCTACTGCCCGTCCATCGAGGACAAGGTCGTGCGCTTTGCCGACAAGCCCCGTCACCAGCTCTTCCTCGAGCCGATGGGATTGGAAACCGAGGAAATCTATGTGCAGGGCTTCTCGTCGTCCATGCCCGAGGACGTGCAGCTCAAAATGCTGCACACCATCAAAGGACTCGAACACGCCGAGGTCATGCGCCCGGCCTACGCCATCGAATACGACTGCGTCGACCCCACCGAGCTGCTTCCCACGCTGGAATGCCGAAAAGTACCCGGTTTATACGGTGCAGGACAGTTTAACGGCTCGTCCGGTTACGAGGAAGCCGCAGCGCAGGGTCTGGTCGCGGGCATCAATGCCGCACGCAAGATCAAGGGAGAGTCCCCGCTCATCCTCGACCGCGCCGACGGCTACATCGGCACGCTGATCGACGATCTGGTCACCCGCGGCACGCGTGAGCCCTACCGCATGATGACCTCGCGCTCGGAATACCGTCTGCTGCTCCGGCAGGATAATGCTGACGAGCGTCTGGTACCCATCGGTGCACGCGTCGGACTCAACAGTCCCGAACGTCTGGCACGCACCGAGGCAAAATATCAGCGCGTGCAGCAGGAAATCGACCGTTTATGCACGGTCAGTGTACAGCCCACGGGTGAAATGCAGGACTTTTTGACCGCACACCACTCCACACCCCTCAAGGCCGGATGCCGCATGATCGATCTCTTGCGCCGTCCCGAACTCAGCTATGACGATCTCGCAATCTTTGACCCCGACCGCCCCGCGCTCGACCCCGCCATCCGCGAACAGGTCGAAATCCGCATCAAGTACGAGGGCTACATCGCCCGCCAGCAAAAGGATGTCGAGCAGTTCCGCAAGCTCGAAGCCCGCACGCTGCCCCAGGACATCGACTACGATGCTGTGCCCTCGCTCCGTCTGGAGGCACGACAGAAACTCAAGGACATCCGTCCGCTCAACTTCGGTCAGGCCGGTCGTATCTCGGGCGTTTCCCCCGCCGATATCACCGCTCTGATGATCTATCTCAACCTCGAAAAGGGAGGCAACGACGCATGACTGCTCATGAACTGCTTACTTCCGGTCTGGAACAACTCGGCCAGCACGATCCACAGGCTGTGGACAAATTGCTCGCCTTCTCCGACCTCTTACTCGAAAAAAATAAGGTCATGAACCTGACCGCCGTCACCGCCCCCCTCGAGGTCGTGACCCGCCACTTCCTCGACTGCGCACCCCTCGCGTGCTATGCAGCCGGAAAGACCGTCATTGACGTGGGCTGCGGCGCGGGTTTCCCGGGTATCCCGGTCGCGATTCTGTCCGATGCAAAGGTGACCCTGCTCGACTCGCTCGGCAAGCGCATCAAGTTCTTGCAGGAGGTCATTGACGAACTGGGTCTGACCGGCACGCAGGCCGTCCATGCCCGTGCAGAGGAGTTCGACCACCGCGAAGAATTCGACCTTGCGACTTCCCGTGCCGTCGCACGACTCAATGTGCTCGCAGAGCTGTCCCTGCCGCTCGTCAAGGTCGGCGGGTACTTCATCGCTATGAAGGCGGTCGGTTCGGATGAGGAAATCGAGGAGGCCAAGAACGCGATCACCATTCTGGGCGGCAGGTTAGAGCGCGTGATCGATTACACCGTGCCCATGTCGGAGGGTAGAAAGAGCCGTCTGGTGATTGTCAAGAAGATCAAGAGTACCCCGGCGAAGTATCCGAGAAGATTTCAGAAGATCTCGGCGGCGCCGCTGTAAGGGACAGCACCGCACCAATAATTGAAGTTTCGATCAAACCTTTTCAAAGGTTTGCGGAGTCTTGAGGCAGAGCCTCAAGTCGCCATCCGCAGATGGCGAAATCCCCTTTTGATTTTCGCAAAGCGAAAATCAACCAAAATAAAAAATAAAAGCGCATCCCGCAGGATGCGCAATTCTCTTGGAAAGACCAACCGAATGGTTGGTCTTTCCTTTTTTGTTTGTTTGAGTTGAAACCCGGGTCGGACACCGGGTTTCAATAGGGGAGTTCCGCGCTCTGCGGAGCGCGGCTCAGGGCTCTGCCCTGAGAACCCGCAGCCTTTGAAAAGGCTGGCGAAACTTTCAGCAGGGGTGCAGTGCTTGGGAATTATTTCCTGCCGAAAAATAGAAAATCTGCCGTTTTCTGCCCAAATGCCGCTGAATGCCGTCTTGAAAGTGCAACATCTGCGGACGATTTCCCTTTACATCCCGCCATTTTCTGGTAACCTTGTAGATAGAGCGAACCAAATCAACAAAGGAGGCTATTTCCCACCATGACACCGATGTTTAATCTGCCCGGAAACGGAAACGAACGACAGCTCAGGCGTATTAAGGCCGCGCTCATCTCTCGCAATCCCAACCAGCCGCGGCGGTACTTTGAACCCGAGGCGATCAATCAACTGGCAGACTCCATTCGCCAATACGGTGTACTCAATCCCTTGACCGTGCGGCGCACGCCCGACGGCTACGAGCTGATCGCCGGAGAGCGCCGACTGCGTGCGGCGCGTGCGGCCGGGCTTTCCGAAGTGCCCTGTCTGGTAATGAACGCCACCGAGGCAGACTCCTCCGCCATCGCGCTGGTCGAAAATCTCCAGCGCCGTGACCTGGATTTCTTCGAGGAAGCTGCCGGTTTCCGCCGTCTCATTGACCGCTACGGTCTGACGCAGGAGGAAGCGGCACGCAAGGTGGGAAAAACGCAATCTGCGGTCGCAAACAAGCTGCGACTGCTCAAATTATCGCAGGAAAATATGCGCCTCATCCGTGAGGGTGGGTTATCCGAACGTCACGCCCGTGCGCTCCTGCGTCTGCCCACCGAGGAAGAACGGTTAAAGGCAACCCAGGCAATCATCCAGCACCAATGGAACGTCAATCGCACCGAGCAATACATCGAACAGCTGCTCACAGCCCCGCCCGAAAAACCGGCTGGCACCATGCGGCGGCTCATCAAGGATGTGCGCTTGTTCCTCAATACAGTGGACAAGGCGGTGGGGATGATGAAGGAATCCGGGGTCAACACCAGTTATGAAAAGGAAGAGCGCGACGACGGGATCTTGGTCAAGATCTTGATTCCGCACGCGAGAAGATAAGGGGTCTCAGGAAAAATAAAACGGAATATCTGGTTTGATGCATCATCCTCCGCGAAGCGGAGGTTTTTTTCTGGGAAAAAAGGGTAGGGTAGACCGCCCGAAGGGCGGCAATGAAGTTTCGATCAAACCTTTTCAAAGGTTTGCGGGTTCTCAGGGCAGAGCCCTGAGTCGCCCGTCGCAACGGGCGAAAATCTCTTTTGATTCCGGTCAAAGACCGGAATCAACCAAAATATACAAAAAAAGAAAACCGTTCCGAATGGAACGGTTTTCATGAGCGTGCTAAGCACGCGGAGAATTGCGCGTCTGCGGACGCGCTTTTTTACGAGAGTTTTATTGAAACCCGGGCCGAACACCGGGTTTCAAAAGGGGAGTTCCGGACTCTGCGGAGTCCGGCTCAGGGCTCTGCCCTGAGAACCCGCAGCCTTTCGAGAAAGGCTGGCGAAAGCTTCAATTTTTTCCCCTTACTGCTGCGGACGCTGGGGTCTCTTACCCGCGTAGCGTCTGCCGCCTTCCGGCGAAATCACAACACGACGGTTGGGTTCGGTACCGGTCGAATGGGTGGTCACACCGCGGTAATCCTGCAGTGCAGAATGAATGATTCTGCGCTCATACGGATTCATCGGCTCCAGAGTCATGGGCTTATGATAGCGCGCAACCTTACCCGCCATCTTTCTTGCCAGTCTCTCCAGAGACTCGGCACGCTTACCGCGATAGTTCTCGGTATCAATGGTCAGGCGGACATGTTCCTCGGTGCCGCGATTGAGCACCAGAGAAGTCAGGTACTGGATAGCGTCCAGCGTATCGCCGCGGCGGCCGATGACCGGGCCCATGTCCGGGCCTTCGATCTCGATGCGCAGGTGATCGTCCTCGGACTGTGCGGTCACGTATGCGCGGCCCTCAACGCCCAGCTTGACCAGCAGGCCGTCGATGAACTGTACCGCTGCCTTTGCCTCTGCGCTCCACTCGCCCTCGGGCTTTTCCTCAGGCTTGACGAAAACGGTCGGCTCAGCCTGCTCGCGGCGCGGTTTCTTGTTCTCGGTCGGCTTTGCTGCCGGCTGCTCAGCCTTCTCACCGCTCGCGCGGCGTACCAGGCGCGGCTTCTCCTCGTCCTGTGCCGGACGGGCTGCCGGACGCTGTACCGGCTTCTTATTCTCTGCACTCTGCGGTGCAGCCTTGACCAGACGCGGGGTCTCGTTCTGTGCCGGGCGCGGCTTTGCCTCGGTCTTGACCTCGGCCTTGGGTGCAGGCTTCTCCTCCACCTTTGCCGCCGGCTTCTCGGCCGGCTTTACCTCGTCCGGTACTTCATAGGTCACGCGGATCTTGGCGTCCGATGCGCCAATACCCAGAAAGCCCTTGCGGCCCATCTCGATGACCTCTACCGAAACGGCATCGCGATCCATGTGCAGCTCGGTCAGCGCCTTTTCAATCGCGCGGTCTACCGTGGCCGCGGAGAAAATCTGTTCCTTCTGCATCTTTACGCGTCTCCCTTCGGCAATTTCTTTTTCTTCTTCTTCGGATCTTCAACCTCAACCGGATGGTACTTATTCATGTACCAGGTCAGGCCGATTTCCTGAATCATGGTGAACAGGTTGTTGGTAATCCAGTACACTGCCAGTGCTGCCGGCAGGATGAAGCCCAGATATACAGAGAACAGCGGCATGATGTACAGCATGGTCTTCATCGAACCCTGCATCTGTGCAGCTGCCGGGTTGGTCTTCTGCTGCATCTTCTGCATAACGACCGAGGACAGCAGTGCGGTCACACCGGACAGGATGGGCAGCAGCCAGATCAGACCCGGTTCCTTAATATTCGGGGTCTGCGCCAGGTTGAAGCCAAAGAAGTCAAAGTTCAGCGGTACCAGATGCTGTGCAATCTCGGTAGACAGGCTGGTGATGGACTCCGGGAAGTTGCCCGCAGAGTCTGCCAGCTTGTTGAGCGTCTCCATCAGCGGAATCTGGACGTAGTAATCATTGTACCCCGACAGGTCGGCAAGGCCGTTGTTCTGAACGTAATCGATCAGAAGCTGTACCGAATCCGGGATGCCTTCGGTCACAAAGTCCTTGTCGGTAATGCCCATCATAAAGGTAATGGGCTTCTCGATCGCGTAGTACAGGCCCATCATGATGGGGAGCGGCAGGAAAGAGGGCAGACAGCCACTCATCGGGTTTACACCCTCCTGCTCGTACAGCTTCTGCATCTCCTCGTTGAGCTTGACGCGATTGTTTCCGTATTTCTTCTGCAATGCCTGCTGCTTCTGCGACAGTGCACTCATCTTGCGCATGCTCTTCTTACTGTGAATGGTGAGCGGCAGCAGGATGAACTTACAGAGCAGGGCAAAGAGGATGATCGCGAGGCCGTAGGAATCTACCAGGTTGTAGATTGCCATCAGCAGCATACCAAACGGACGCACGATCAACAAACCAAAGAGCTTAGCCAAATCGTTGTTCCTCCAAATGGTTTTTCAGACGGGCGATTCTTCCCGTCCGTTCTTGTTCCTTCCGTACTTTTCCGGGCAGGATCTCCCCAAATGCTTAGGGTACGGGGTCGTAAGGTCCGCGCTTGGAGAACGGATGACAGCGGCAGATGCGCTTGAACGCCAACCAGCCGCCTTTGCGTGCGCCGTATTTCTCGATTGCCTCCAGGGCATACTGCGAACAGGTCGGGATATAGCGGCACTTCGGTGCGGTATAAGGTGAAATGGCACGGCGGTAAAACCGGATCAGTGCCAATAGCAGCCGTTTCAACCGTTCATTCCTTCTTTCACGTCCTGTACGACGTGCAGATCACGGGCAGCCTTCAAAAGCGCCTTTTCCACGTCGGCGCAGGAAGCTCCCTGCATCCGCGCGCGCGCAACCAGCACGAAATCAAATCCCGGTTTGAACTCCGCCTCGTGCAGCCGGTAAGCCTCGCGGAACAGACGCTTTGCGCGGTTTCGCTCGACGGCGCAGCCGTATTTTGCACTCACTGTCAGACCAAGACGGTTGTGTCCCAGCCGGTTTTTCAGGCAGTACAGCACAAGATAGCGGTTTGCCACCGACTTGCCCCGGTGGTACAGTCTGCGGAATTCATGGTTTTGTTTGATCACATAGGTTTTCTTCATGTGTTTTGCTCCCAAAAGTCAGAAGCGTTCTTGCTTTTTTGTGAGAGGGAAGCGGGCCGATGCCCGGGCGCGCTCCCGCCGCGCCGAATCCGGAAAGGCAAAACTTTTGCCCTGCGCGGCCTGCCTGCCGCCGTCCAAAGGATTCCAGAAGGGTCTGGAAAAAAGGTCCGCGTGTCCGATGCGCCGGGTCTTGGGTGCGGCAGGCCGAAAACATACGACCCCCGGCGTGGACAACATAGAAAAAAGAGCCGCTCATACTGGGCGGCTCGATCTGTTTTTTCTTTTGCGCTGCGGAATGGGCAAAGATTACAGGGTCAGCTGCTTGCGGCCCTTCGCACGACGGCGAGCCAGCACCTTGCGGCCATTCTTCGTAGACATTCTCTTGCGGAAGCCATGCTCCTTGCTGCGCTGACGCTTCTTGGGCTGATAAGTTCTCAGCATTTACCACACACCTCCTATTATCCTAAGAATCTGAATGGGCACCGGCACAGGTCCAATAACCAGGTATCGGGCTTATGCCGCTGCCTGTCCGTAATACTCCGAATCAGATATATTATAGTCAGGTGACCGGGAGTTTGTCAAGGGCAATTTTTGAAAATGCGCAGTTTTGACGGGGGAAAAAGTTCCCCCTTTCACTGGCAAGGGGTTTTACTTTACTCTGTGTAATTTTTGTACCAAATATTCCCGAATTTTGGGACAGGTTTGCAGCGGGTCGGATGGGTGAAGAAGGATGAGCGGCCTAATGAACAGGGCAAATCGTCAGCGACTCACACACATGCAGACAGACGGATAACCGCGAATGATACAAAATGCGGTCAAATAGAAAAGGATGAGACAAATTTTTTCGGAGGAGCAGGGAAGTCCAAACCAGGCGCGCAGATCAGCACCGCAAGAGCAGATCGTACTGCCGCACGGAGCGCCTGAGCTATACAAAACCTGTACTTGGTTCGCAGTTGTCCCATAAACTTCGCGTTCGCAACGCAGTCCCAGCACAACAGGGAGCGCCGGACGGCACGCTCCCGCTGCGCGGAGTTCATACTTTCCCACCCTATCGGCGGTACACAGTAACCCTAACGAGGAAGGAAGACGGGTTCCCAAAGGGACGAGAGTGCGCCTTAAAATACGCCGCAGGCGTGCGCACTCGAGGTGAGCGGCGGTACGCGATTTTCGAGCGTACCGTAAAAAATATTCCGGTGGAATATTTTTTAGCGATGGAGAGGAAAACCGTAGGTTGTCCATCCTTTGGTTTTCGGTTCCTTTTTTAAAGGAACTTTTCGTTCTCCTTCTAAGGATAGTTTTCGGTCCTCCCGGCTGTTCGGGAAATGAAACGGCAAGGGTGCGGCGCCAGCCGCTATGGGAAAAACGCTTTAGGCGTTTTTCATGAGCCTTGCGGAATCAGAAAATACCCCGGTGGGGTATTTTCCCGTAAGGCTGTGGCCGACTTGCTCGGCCAAGTCATGAACGGAGAGCGGGCTGCGGCGCCGGCCGCAAAATTGAAAACCAATCCGCAGGTTGGTTTTCATGAGCGCGCTTTGCGCGCAAAAGAGTCTTGCTCGCTGCGGCGAGCGCTTTGAACGAAAGTTTTGTTGAAACCCGGGCCGAACCCCGGGTTTCAATAGGGGATTTCGCCCGTTGCGACGGGCGACTCAGGGCGCTGCCCTGAGAACCCGCAGCCTTTCGAGAAAGGCTGGCGAAAGCTTCAATTACGCCTGCGGGCGGGTTTGCAGTTTATTTTTTCCACAACTGTGGACTCCCATGGGGATAACTTGAAATCCCTTGTCAAATATGATACTATGTACAGTGAATAAGAATCGGCAGAATTAGGAGGAAATGTTTTGAACAGCAACAACGACTTATTAAAAATGGCGTTGTCGCGCATGGAAGGTTCCTTCAGCCCGGTCACCCTTTCGGCCTGGTTTGACGACGCCGAAGCCGTCTCCCTCGAGGGCACTAGCTTCGTCCTGCGCGCTGCCAACCAATTCAAAAAAGAGATCATCGAATCTCGTTTCACCGCGCCTTTACAGCAGGCTTTGACCGAGCTGCTCGGTGAACCTATCACCCTTTCGGTCGTTTATGGCGATCAGGTTCCGTCCGCGGAAAAAACCGGTGAGTCTATCGGTCTTTCCCCCGACGAGGAATACACCTTTGAACACTTCATTGTTGGTTCGTCCAACAAGTTCGCCCATGCGGCTGCCGTTTCGGTCGCAAATCATCCGGCTGAAAACTACAACCCGCTCTTTATTTACGGTCAGTCCGGTCTGGGCAAAACCCACCTTTTGCATGCAATCGGCAATGTCATTCGCGGTACGCACCCGAATTTCCGCATTATTTATGTAAAAGGCGAGGATTTCACCAACGAGTTGGTCACCGCCATTCAGGAAGGTGATGTGCAGTCCTTCCGCGGCAAGTACCGCATGGCTGACCTGCTTTTGATTGACGATATTCAGTTTATCGCCGGTAAAGAGCGCACGCAGGAGGAATTTTTCCACACCTTTAACGCGCTTTATGAGGCTGGCCGTCAGATCGTTCTGACCTCCGACCGTCCGCCCAAGGAGATGAACACCCTCGAAGACCGCATGAAAACCCGTTTTGAATGGGGTCTTTTGGCCGACATTCAGCCGCCGGACTTTGAAACCCGTGTTGCGATCATCAATGCAAAGGCGGAAAAGCTCGGTTTCGATCTGCCCAAGGACGTCATTTACTGCATCGCGGAGAATTTGCAGTCCAACGTCCGTCAGCTGGAAGGCACGGTCAAGAAAATCAAGGCAAAACACGAGCTCGGCGGCGAGGCCATCACCATCGACATGACCCAGAAGGTCATCGAAGAGGTCAAGTCCATCAGCCCCGGTTTAAATCCCACCCCGCCGATGATCTTGCAGACCGTTTCCAACTTCTACTCGGTTCCGGTCGATCAGATTCTGTCCGATCGTCGTTCCAAAGACACCGTTCAGCCGCGCCAGATGGCAATGTATCTAGTCAGAAAGATGACCAATTATTCGCTGCCGGAAATTGGTAAGGTTTTCGGTCGAGATCATACCACGGTCATGCATGCGTGCGATAAAATCGACGGTGATCGTAAGAAAAATGCAGAACTCGAGGATATTATTAAGACATTGATCGAAAATATTCAGAATCTGTAAATAAGCACCGCACCAATCACTGAAGTTTGGATCAAACCTTTTCAAAGGTTTGCGGGTCCTTAGGGCAGAGCCCTAAGTCGGACTCCGCAGAGTCCGAAATCCCTTTTTTGATTCCAGGCCGAAGGCCGGAATCAACCAAAAAATAAACAAAATCGCGCTCCGCAGAGCGCGAAATTCCCCTGCGCGCGAAGCGCGCTCATAAAAACCAACCTGCTGGATTGGTTTTTTCACCCCTAGATTACTGCCAGTCTCTATATTATATAGATACGAACGACAGGTAAATTGAATCCCGGGGCGAACACCGGGATTCAAAAAGAGAGTTTCGAGCCTGCGGGCTCGACCAGGTTTCACCTGGACGGACCAGAGGAACGCAGTCCCTCTGGACTCCCGAGCTGGGCTGCGGCAGCGGGATTTTTCGGCCGAAATTTTATCCACACTGCCTGTGGATTGTGGATGGACAAACTGTGGATAAACATTTCCCCAAATTTCTCCCCACAATTCGTCCAAATCCATCCACATCCGCATGGGGACAAAAAATCCCATGACGTTCATGGACTTTTTCGGCTTTTCCACAGCTTCCACAGCTCTACTACTACGACTATAAAATTATCCTTCTATTTCTTTCCGCCATTACCCGGGAAATGCGGCGTAATCTCCACATCTCCTGTGGATAAAGAAAGGACTACCAAATACCATGAAATTTTCCTGCGAAAAATCGGCATTCCTCGACGCAATCTCGATTGCATCTCGTGCCGTATCGACAAAATCCACCATCGCAATTCTCGAAGGTCTGCGCCTGACCGCGGCCGACACCCTGACTCTGTCCGGCTACGACCTGTCGATGGGCATTCGTACCCAGGTCGATGCCGACGTTTTAGAACCCGGCGAGATCGTTTTGAGTGCAAAGCTGCTCGGCGACATCGTCCGCAAGCTGCCCAATGATGTTGTTTATGTCGAAACCGACGACAAACTGCTGACCACCATTAAGTGCGGTCGCTCGGTTTTCAACCTCGTGGCCTCGGCTTCCGACGATTTCCCGGCCATGCCCGAAGTTGACGCTGCCTGCGAAATCCCGATGCACGAAAAAGTACTCAAATCGATGATTAACCAGACCGTTTTCGCGGTCTCCGACAACCAGGCCAAGCCCATCCACACCGGCTGTTTGTTCGAGCTGACCGACGGCAAGCTGACTGTTGTCGCAGTTGACGGCTTCCGTCTGTCCATCCGCCGCGAAATGTTGGAAAATGCACCGGCTGAGGACATGAAATTCGTCGTTCCGGGCACTGCGCTGCGCGAAATCGAACGCATTCTGCACGAGGACGGCGACTCGGTTGCAACCGTTTGCCCCGGTGAAAAGCACATTTTGTTCGCACTGGGCAAGACCACTCTGGTCTGCCGCCTGATCGATGGCGAATTTTTAAACTATAATGCAGCAATTCCGGCCTCTTTTGAGTACACCGTCACCGCAGATACCCGCGAACTCATCACCTGCCTTGAGCGCGTATCCCTGCTCGTGTCCGAAAAACTCAAAAATCCCGTCCGTATTACCTTCGATGGCTCGGTTATGAAGATGACCTGCATCACCGCCGTCGGCAAATCTTACGACGAATGCGCCATCAATGGCTCGGTTGACCCGCTGGAAATCGGCTTTAACAGCCGTTATCTGCTCGATGCGCTCCGCGCTTGCAGCGATGACACCATCCAGCTGTCCATCAAGGGCGCACTGAACCCCATCGTCATCACCCCGACCGAGGGCGAAAAGTACACTTACCTCGTCCTGCCTGTGAGGTTGAAAGCCGATGCGTGAGATTCAGATTCAGAGCGAGTTTATTAAGCTCGATGCACTTTTGAAGTTTGCAAACCTTGTTTCGTCCGGCGGTGAGGCCAAAATCCGCATTTCTGAGGGAGAAGTTCTGGTCAACGGTGAGCCCTGCCTCATGCGCGGCAAAAAGCTGCGCCCCGGCGATACGGTCACGCTGGACGGCGAAACCGTCAAAATCATCTAAAATCCCCATTGTTTCACGTGAAACAGTTCAAATTCTTCACCCGACAAGGAGGCCGGACGCTTGATCCGCACGCTGACGCTGGAAAATTTTCGTAATTATGAACGGGCTGACCTGTGCTTCGACCCGGCGGTCAATCTGATCGTCGGAGAAAACGCCCAGGGCAAGACCAACTTGCTCGAAGCTGCGGCGGCGCTGTCCACCATCAAGCTGTTCCGCACCGCGCAGAAAAAAGAAGGTCTGCGCTTTGGCTGCGATCACGGTCTGATTCGCGGTTCGTTCGACACCGAGGGCATGGAAGTCGAACTGGAATTGCGCCTGCACCGCGACCGCGCCATGGAGCTTTACAAAAACGGCATCCGTCTGCGAAGGCAGGGTGAGGCGAGGGGATTATTACGCACTGTATTATTCTGCCCCGACGACCTGTTCCTCGTCCGCGCCGGTGCGGCTGCCCGCCGCAAATTCCTGGACGCTGCCCTGTGTCAATTACGACCGCAATATGCAAGTGCACTTGCAGAATATGAAAGAGTGCTTGCACACAAATTGCGTATTTTGAAGGACGGCGAGGAAAAACCTGCAATGCTGGATTTGCTCGACGACTTCACGCTGCGTCTGTGCCGTCTGGGTGCGCTCATCATCCGCTACCGCGCGTACTATATCCGTAAGCTCGCAGGACGCGCCCAGACGCTCCACGCCGAGGCCGCACCCCATGAGACACTCGAATGCGTCTATCACACCGTCTCGAGCGTCTCAGACCCCTACGCATCGCCTGCCGTCATCGAGGCGCAGCTGCAAAGCCATGCCATGAACCACCGCGCGGCTGAGATCGCGGCCAAGTCCTGCCTGTCCGGCCCGCATAAGGACGATCTGATCTTAAACCTCGGCGGCGTGTCCGCTGCATCCTTCGCGTCACAGGGTCAGGCCAGAACGGCTGCGCTCGCGCTTAAACTCGCAGAGCGGGAATTGTTCTTTGATGAGGATAATGTCTATCCTGTCTTGCTGCTCGATGACGTGCTCAGCGAGCTTGACCGCTCCCGCCAGGACTTCGTGCTCAATCATTTGGGGCAGGGTCAGGTGATTATTACGTGCTGTGAAGAGGAAACTGCCGCACGGTTCCACGCGGGTACCGTGTTCCACGTGGAAAAGGGAAGGGTCTCAAACTAGCACCGCGGAAAAACAAACTCCCGCCCGCAGGCGAAATAAAGTTTCGATCAAACCTTTTCAAAGGTTTGCGGGTTCTCAGGGCAGAGCCCTGAGACGGACTCCGCAGAGTCCGGAACTCCCCTTTTTGATTTTCGCCTTGCGAAAATCAATCAAAACAAAAAAATAATCGCTCGCCGCAGCGAGCGAAATACTCCGCGCACAAAGTGCGCTCATGGAAAAGACCGTCCTTCGGGACGGTCTTTCCCGTTGTCGGTTGCCCTGATTGCGGCAGCCGAAACGGAGGGAACGCACGAAGGGCAGGGAAGGGGAATCCGTTCCGACGGGAACGGATTCCATGAGCGTCGCCC
>NZ_FUXW01000012.1 GCF_900167005.1 Butyricicoccus pullicaecorum DSM 23266 | reverse complement strand
GACGCATCGGCTATGAGCTGATTCCTAAGGTGGACACAGCTACCGCTGTTCAGGCAATTATGGCAACTGAGTAATCCGCAAAATTTTTGCGCCCCGCAAAGATCGTTTTTCCCTACCCCGAATGGCTTCGGCAGCACTCAATAATCATAACTAAGGTGTATAGGTGTTCGTTTCATATCGATCAGGATATGAGCATGACGAAAAGATATTTTTCACGTATCGGCGTGAAATGGTAGTAGAAAGATAAAGGAGCGTATGATTATGTATGCAAAAAGATGGATGGCAGCAACCCTGGCCGGCGCAATGGCGCTCACATTGACCGCATGCGGCGGCAATGCAGACGGCACATCGGCCGCAGAATCTGGTAATTCGGGAGACGATGTGAAGAAAATCAGCGTCATTCTGAAAACTTCGTCTGCTGAATACTGGCAGTACATTCAGGCGGGCGCAAAGGCGTATGATGCAGAGCACGACGATGTTGAAGTATCCATCAAGGGTCCGACTTCAGAGACCGCGTTTGATGAGCAGATGTCCATGGTTGAGACCGATCTGAGTAATACGGATTTTGATGCGTATGTCATCGCACCGTTGCAGCCGGATACAGTCAAGACCATGATCGCAGGCGAAACCCGTCCGGTTGTTGCCCTCGACAGCAATATCCCGGATGCGCCGGAAGTCAAGACTTTTGTTGGTACGGGCAATGAAGCTGCTGCGAAACAGGGTATGGAAGCAGCCGTTGAGGCGGCAAAGGCTGCCGGTTGGACCGAAATCAAGGCAATCGAGATTTGCGGTGTACAGGGTGAGCCGACCAATGAAGCACGTAAAGCTGGTTTCATGGCAGGTATCGAAGAAAACGGTGGAGATTTCCTTGAAGAAGAGACCCAGTATGCAAACGCGACTGCAGATCTAGCAGTTAACTGCATGGAAGCAATCATGCAGACCCATCCCGAAGGTATTGCTATCATTTGTGCCAATAACGATGATATGGCAATCGCAGCGGCTCGCACCGCAGCTTCCAATCCGGCTTATGAAAATACCATCTTCTTGGGTTTTGACGGCGTAAAATCGGCATGTGAATCTATTTTGAACGGTGAGCTGGACATGGCAGCTGCACAGGACCCGTATAACATGGCTTATCAGGCGGTTGACGCAGCGGTTAGACTCATTGATGGCGAAACTCTGCCTGAGTTTATTGATTCTGGTTCTGCTGTCGTTACCAAGGACAATGCACAGGAGCGCTTGGATACCCTCAATGGATATTTAAGCTGATTGTTCTATTCCAGAGCAATTCAAAACACATAGCAAATCCCTCCGGTGTCGGATCAATCCACACCGGGGGGATTTTTATTTAGCCGCACAAAGTGTATATCTACTCAAATATTGCTTGCCTTTAAGTGGAAGCTATACGTGGTTCCATTACTTTACTTTTTGGTACGCAATCACAACCTCACCCTCTGAAATCATCCGAAGCAAGGACACCGGTCCGGGAATCTGCTGGGCACAGAAGTTCTTCCATAACGGAATAGGGCTGAAACCCAGTTTATGTACCCTTCGGAGTAGATCGTCTACCGCAAAGCCTTCGGATGCCATTTCCTCCAATACTTGATCGACCGATTGCTTGCGCTGCATTCTATGGGCAAGTTCCAGCATTATTTGCTTGGTCCCATCTTCGTATTTTGAATCCACAATCCGCTTCTCAATCTCCTCGATCTGGCAGAACTGAACATCGGCAAAGCACTGCTCGAAGTGCTTGCTGATGCGTTTTTCACTTTTCCGCATCAGATACCATAACAATTCACTCGGATTATCCGTGTTGAGCTTCTTTTCCAAACCACGCAGCACAGAACGCTGATACTGCACTTCGAATCGCAGAACACCTCCGGGTAAATCCTCATAATCGACTCGCAAACCTTGTTCGGTTACCTGATAGGTCTTGTCATAAATGACGAGGCTATGTGTACCGCACTGAAACTTGATGTAGTGTTTGTTGTATTTGTTCGCCTTCTTCTTGTCCTTTTCTTTGCGGGACACGCGCTTGTACTTTGGCGGCGTGGGCAGTTTTCGCAATACACGGACAACTTCGCGGAAGATTTTCTTATGGTCACAGCGGATATTCACGCATAGATCAACTCGACTGAGATAGTAGTCATCCAGCTGGTCATTGAATGCTGATCGCTTCAGAAGTGCATGAAACGCTGCTTGCAGCTCAGTGATACTGGACTTTTCAGGTGGGAAAATACCGATGTAGGATGCATCTGGATCGATGACTTTGCGAGGATTAATCACCATGCGCACATAATAGCCACGACTGTTCTCCTGATCGTGTGCGTGCTCCAATGTGATACGCAAACCATACTGTTCGTACTGTGATACTCGATATACACCTTTCGACTCTTTGTAAACATATGCCTTGGAAGAAACCTGCTTCTGATCGTACAGTTTCTCTTTGCAGCAATTCCATTCACTCTTTGTCAGTTTTCTGGAAATCTCAAATGTATGGATGGAGAATCCATCTGCTTCTAGCATAAAACGTGCTTTCTTTGTCACAATCTTGCTCATTTCAAACAGTCCTTTTTTACTGAAATATTGTTTATTGAACTGTCTGATCTGTGTGTAAAAAAATACCCCCTTATTTCTATGCTATAACATAGGAATAAGAAGGTATTTGAGGATTTTTATGTGCTTTTACGTGCGGATTTGTTGGGAATACAATAGGGCTTTGCTGTTTCGTTATTCATGCATAAGATAATATGTCTGATCAACCATTTGCTTGATGCCCGCCCACAATGAAAAGTCAATTCTTCTTTCTCTCCGTATTATCCCTTTGCTTGACATCCCTTATTATTTTTATATGGACACATTTCGGCCTCATAATTCCAAAATATGTTTTCTAAACAAAATTCAGAATTTCTGTTTTTATTTGATTTCATTTTACCCGCAAAAAGTTCAATTTTACTTTTCTAGCGCAATACCATTTTTACATATTAAAATTTATATTATACTTATATTTCACATATATTCCCTATTAAACCATCATTATTATTCAATAATACGCAATTCTCAAAACACATTTGTGCACTTTACCCATTGAAAAAAGTTCAAAAAAATGGTTTAATATAAACGCAGTAAACAAGATATAAACACACGTCAAACACAAGATATTTATCTTGTCCACCATATTCACCTATTCACACGAGGAGGTTATTGATTATGAACCAGCAGCTCAGAAAGCAGATCCGCCAGTGGAAGGATGTCTCCAAGGATCCCATCAGCTTCGCAATGTACATGCAGTGCATGAACATCACCCGCGGCTAATCTATCCCAAACAGCAAGAACGCACGCAGAGATCGTTTCCGGTCTCTGCGTTTTCTTTTATGCAGAGAAAAAGCCGCGCAGCACACGTCTGCACGGCTTTTGGGGAGAATAATCATGTCCTGTATGACAAGAAATCTGTTATCGATTGATATATGCGTCAAAGTTTTTGTACTTGTCCAGCATTTCAGGCAGTTCATCCTTGACTGCCGCCAGCTTGGGACCGCAGATTGCGCCAAAGCCCTGAATCTCGACCGTATGCTCGCGCAGTCCGGCAAAGGTACCGCGTGCACGCGCCTGCTGCTGCTCGGAGAAGGTGACCTTGACCCGGTCGCCGTCCACACTCAGCTTGCCTTCAATACCACAGATCGGGCACTCAACCGTGGTGGTACCGTTCATCATCAGCAGATTCTGATGGCACACCGGGCAGGTTCCGGTCTCACCGAACCACTCGATCTCCTCGTCCTTCTTATGATAGGCCAGCGCGGTCTGCTTGCCCATCTCGTGAATGTCGCTCATCAGCTTTTCATCCAGCACCGGATTGCCGGTAGTTCCCATGTGATGCGCGTCGTAGTTGCCGACCACCTTCATCATTGCCGGGAAGCCGAACAGATGCATGGTTGCTGTACCCATAGACACCCAATTCTTGGTGGTAGCGCCGCCAACCGAAATATAGGAGACCGTTCTGCGCTTGAAGCGCTCCTGCGGGAAGGCATCCGGGTCACCGGGTGCCTGACCCGCTCTGCGCTTGTCGAGCACCCAGTTGATCGCGGATACGTCATGGCGGCAAGAAAAACGGTCTACAAGGTTCTTAAACTGACCGACCGGCTGGAGGACATAGACCGGTGCGCCCACGATCAGGCAGTCGGCCTTGCGGATCTCATCCTCAACCATCTGCATATCGTCCTTGATGATGCAGTCGTTATCGCCGCCCTTTTCCAGACTACCCGAGCACGCACCGCAGCCGATGCAGCGGTCGATTTTAAGGCGATTGGTGTTGATAAACTTGATTTCAGCGTCCGGCTCTGCCTCACGCGCACCGAACAGTGCTTCCTTGACCAGAATGTCAGTGTTTCCCATCTTTCTGCCGAAAGATAAACCCAGAATGTACATAAATTCCCTCTCTGTCTGTGTTTTTTATAAATTTGAAACGGTTTGCACCATTTTCAGGCGTTCATCATGAGGCAGACGAGATCGCCGCAGGGATATCCCCGCAGCGATCCAGCCAGCTCGCTTTATGCCTTTTCTGCGGCCATTGCGTTGCGCTTTTCTTCCAAACGCTTGATGATCTCCTCATTCTTCTTCTCATTGAGCGGATAGAAGAAGAGCGGAACCAAGCACAGCAGATACATGATACCAAAGACCAGATTGGTGGTCAGGTTGATGCCGAACAGTGCCTGAGCAGTCTGCTGCTGGTTTGCAACGTATCCCAATGCACCCATAATCAGCAGAGCGCCGGATACGCCAAATGCCGAACCAAACTTGGTCGACAGCGAAACGGCTGCATAGGACATACCGTCTGCGCGAACGCCAATGCGGTCTTCCTCGTAGTTGATTGCATCCGGAATCATCGCCATGGGAATGGGGAACGAGAAGCAGAAGAAGCCATAGATGCAATGCAGTGCCAGAAGCAGCGGGATATTCGTCCAGCCAACCAAATAGATAACGATCAGTGCTGCACCTGCGCCGATGTAGCCAATCGCAGCCATCTTCTTTTTGCCCACGCGAACAACAAAGTTTTTGGTTACGAAGATACCAATAACCGTACACAGCGACGGCAGCGACATAAAGGCCGAAATCAGGGTAAAGCTCTGTACGTTGTACATCAGGTAGTAGATGACAACACCCATGCGGCCAAAGAATGCGGTCATGGCCAGGAGCTGAATGCAGAACAGGAGCATAAGAGGCTTGTTGGTCAGAACAGCACGGATGCTCATGCGAACCGGCATTTTCTGACCTTCCGAAACCGGATGGATGGTTTCCTTGCAGTTTGCATACACGAAGTAGAACAGAGGAAGCGCACAAACTGCAAAGATGATTGCAACATACAGGTAAGACTGCTTGGTGTAGTTTTCCGAACCGGAGAAGTACAGCAGCATAGGCGAGGTGATTGCATTGAGCAGAACCGAGCTTAAGTTGGTGCCCATCATGCGGTAGCTGTTGAGCTGTGCGATATCCTCGGGGTCGGTGGTCATAACCGTGGACAGCGAACCATATGACAGGTTAACAACCGTGTACGCCATACCGCAGCCGATATAGGTAACAGCTGCCCAGATGACTGCCGTACGACCGGTGCCAAAGGTGGTAAATGCCAGTACGGACAGCACCGCCAGAACGGGTGCGCCATAGAAAATGTACGGACGGAAACGGCCCTTCTTAGTATTGGTACGCTCGGCAATCGCACCGAACATCG
This sequence comes from Butyricicoccus pullicaecorum DSM 23266, assembly GCF_900167005.1. GTDB lineage: Bacteria > Bacillota > Clostridia > Oscillospirales > Butyricicoccaceae > Butyricicoccus > Butyricicoccus pullicaecorum. Next base: position 51,656 of record NZ_FUXW01000012.1, on the reverse strand, counting down.
GGTCGTTGATACCATCCCAGATCTTGGCGATCAGCATGATCGCAGACGCTGCCACCGGTGTGATACCGACAACATCGGTGTAATAAATACTCAGAAAGCTGCCGATGAACGTCCAGCACAGGTTACTGGCAAAGTCGCCGACACCGTATGCAAACAATGTGCGTTTTGAAAGTTTCATCTCTGTTCTACGCCCTCTCTTATCCATATTTCCACTTCTCCCGGCGTCTCTAACTGCGCCAGCTATCAAAGTGTATCTTTTTGTGAGATTCTCACGATTCTCCGCAGAATCCGTGAATGACGATTGACAAGCAAATATAAGAGAGATAAAATAAATCCGGTAAATTCTTTATATTTATCACTCTTAAGACGTGGGTCGGTGCTGGCAGGCACCGGCCCATGTCGCTTTTTCCGTCGTTTTTATCGTCCTAACAGTCTCTTCTCCATTGCAAGCTGACGCTTGGTAAACTCGGTACCGCCGCAGTACAGCTCATCCTCGTACTCGCAGATCAGATAACCGTCAAAATCGGTATCCACCAGCATATCCAGGATTTCCTTGTAGGGAATGCTGGGCTCAACACAGTCCTCACTCAGGTAATGGAACTTACCGTGCATCTCAAAGCTGTACGGCAGGATGTCCTTGAGTTCCTGAAGCAGACCGGGCAGTGCGTCCTTGGATTTAAACTGTACAAAGCCGTACATACCAGCCAGCACGCCGTTAATCGCCGGATGTGCGCCCGCTTCCATAAGCTTGCGTTGTGCTTCTTCCTGCGGAACACCGGTGCGGCGCATCTCTGCCGCCATTTCCAGATGCTCTTCCTTGACACCCGCCTGAACGGCCTTCATCCACTGGGGCTTATTGGGTGCCACCGACAGGAATCCAAAGTCCGGAACAAAGCCGAGATACTTGGAACCTGTGCGCTTGATGACCTCCAGGTATTCCTGCATCACCGGGGACGTCGGGGTCTCCGGGTTGTGGATTTCGATACCGACCTTGACATTGTACAGTTCAGCGTACGGTGCAAGGCGCTCGAATGCCGCCGGGGACAGCATGTACTGACTGCGCATGACCTTACAGCCCAGCTTATTGGCTGCTTTCAGGTCGATGATGGTATCGGCCAGCATCTCATCGTCGGTCAGGTTGCGGTCGTGCATCATGCCCTTATCATTGTTTGCACCATAGCCGACCGGGCCAATGCCGTACTTGTTCTTGAGATCCTGCACCAGACCCAGAAACTCATCGCTGACATTGGGGTAAGAGGGCAGCATCTGCGTGCCGACAATCTCATAACCCTCTGCACCGGCTGCCGCCGCCTGCTTGACACACTCTTCAAAATCGTACTGATATCTCGCGTACTCCGTTCCGTAGCAGAACAGCGTCGCGCCCAGCTTAATGTTGCTCATGCTGTACCTCCTCACGCAACCGTTACCGTAATTTTATCACCGCTATCGAGTGGCATAAAGGAATGATCGGGGCCGATCTGCATGTACGGAACGCGCAGCATCAGCTTGAGCTCGATCTCGTGCTCGCCCGCGGTCAGGCCGCCCTTTTTGATGACGCGGATCTTAGCCGGCTCAACCTGGCTCCAGAACTCGGTCACCGCGTAAGTCAATTTATAGACCGGCATTTCCTTACCGTTGAGCTCAAACGTTACCGCTTCCTGCGGCATCTTCTCACCGTCCACATAGACCTCGAGCAGGTCGATGTCGGACAGGTAATGGCCGCGATAGTAGGCCAGCTGTACATCAAACTCAAAACCGTTCTTCTGACCGTTGATGTACATGTCCTGAAATGATGCCTTTTTGATGATCTCTTCGTTGAGCTGCATGCGCATTGCGAATCCCATCACGATGCCCCCTTAAAACTTGACTTCCTTGTTTTCCTTGGCGGACTGATAAATTGCGTCCAGAATCTTGGTGACAACCAGTGCTTCCTCGGGCTTGACCAGCGGCTGCGTGCCGTTCTGAACTGCTTCCAGCCACTGACGGCAGTCGATGGTGCCTTCCTCACCGCCGCCGCCACCGAAGTATGCAACGCCGCCGACCGGAGACAGGGTCTCTTCCATCAGCTGATTGTTGCGGCCGCGGTTGTAGATCAGCTCGTTCTTGGAGTAGCTCATGCCCGAGTGGATCTCAGCGCCGGCCTTGGTGCCGCACAGGGTTGTAGATGCCTCGCGGGACTCCAGAATGTTCAGTGCCCAGCTGGCTTCCAGATTGATGGTCGCGCCGTTCTTCATCTTGACAAAGCCCATTGCAGAGTCCTCAACCTCGAAGGTGTTGGGGTCCCAGGGTCCAAACAGATTGCCCTCGGTTGCCTGCTGCAGGCTGCCCAGCTTGTAGAATACCGAACCGCTGACGCTGTCTACATCATAGTTGTTCATGCACCACAGGGTGATGTCCAGTGCGTGGGTACCGATATCGATCAGCGGACCGCCGCCCTGCTGTGCCTTATCCATAAATACGCCCCAAGTCGGAACACCGCGGCGACGAACAGCATGTGCCTTGCCGTAGTAGATCTCGCCCAGATCATCGTTCATGCAAGCTGCATGCAGGTTCTGTACCTCGGGACGGAAACGGTTCTGATAACCAACGGTGAACTGCTTGCCCGACTTCTTCCAAGCCTCGACCATCTTCTCAGCCTCAGCAGTGGAGTGAGACATGGGCTTCTCACAGTAAACGTGCTTGCCAGCCTCGAACGCTGCAACGGTGATCGGGCAGTGTGCAACATTGGGCGTGCAGACATGAACGACCTCGACATTGGGATCAGCCAGCAGCTCATGGTAATCGGTGTAAACCTTTGCGCCCGGTGCACCAAACTCCTGCGCCGCCTTCTCTGCACGCTCCTTCTGGGTGTCGCAGAATGCTACGATCTCATTGAGATCGGCATTTGCCTTGAGTGCGGGGAAATGCTTCTGGTTTGCGATACCGCCGCAGCCGATGACACCAATCTTTAACTTACTCATAAATGTGACCTCCTCATTTTTCTTTCCTTGTGGGAAGTTTTTCTTCGTTCTTTGTACAATGATTATAACAAACATTTTATTTATCCACTTCATTTGCAACAACCTAAACAAACAGCAAATTTGACTTGTTTTAGACTTCCCTGCAAACAGGCACAAAAAAAGGTCAAAAACAATCGCTGTTTTTTGACCTTCTCCGGCAAAAGACAAGGCCGCCGCGAATGCCCGCGACGGCTCTTTTTCCATTATGATAGTTTTCGCACGCGAATAAAGCAGAATTCGTTGGCTTTCATGTTGCACACAATCGGCAGTGTGTGCTCGGATGCCTGCTCGGTGCGGATGGTCAGGCGCGGCCCGCACACCCGCTGCAAGTAGGCAATGTCCTTGCGCGACAGCTCGGTCTCGAACCCCATCTCCGCCCAGAAATGAATGGGACTGCCGATCTTTTCGTTGATCTGATAGGTTTTGACCTGGTACTTCCCGTTTTTGACATCTTTGAGCTGTAAATTCAGGTGCAGGCTCTCCTGATCCTCGAAATATTTCCAGATGCTGTCCTTGGGAATCTCATCCTCTCGGGTCAGATAGTAATTATAGTTAAGCGCCTTTTGGTTATGGCACACGATGGCGTAGGAATCGTGTCCGTCCGTCGTTACAATAAAGTTTTTGCCCTTCACGACAAAGTAATTGTACAACCAGCTCAGAAAACGGAAGGCATACCCGGCAGGTTTCAAAATACCATCTTTGCTGATGAGGCCCGATCCGCCGTGCAGCAAACCGCGTGAGTCAAAATACTCGGACACACGGTCACTGCCGAAAAAGTAAGCCAGCAGATCGAGCTGTCCATAATTGTCAATGATATTCTTGACGATATATGCACCCTTAAAGCAGGTATCATTGATATAATTGCGGTCGGAAACGGTCAGATTCCACTCGGTGATATACAGTTTGGTGCGCGACATTCCGGCCTTGCCCATGATTTCCCGCATCACCGCTACCTTATGCATCATGCCTTCATTGTCTGACGACCGTCTGGAATACCGGTCCTGATTGACCTCGCCTCGCTCGTACGGATAATACAGCACCGAGATAAAATCCGGCGGACAATTTTGCTCGCTCCACTGGCGCAGGAACGGTAGGGTCTGGCTTTCAATGTCGGAAAAGCCGATGCGCAGGCCGCAGCCGCCGACCTCCAGATGATCGGCATACTGCTTAACCGTCTCATAGATGACCTCAAAGCGTTCAAAATACCGTTCCGCTGCCCCCTTCTTCCCCCACTGATCTTCATGGAACCATAATTCCATACGCCAGGTGTTCAGCTCACTACGGCGATATCGATTGTGGAAATGGCGCATCATCGCACTGATGACCTTGCGATACGCCGGTACCTCGATGTGATAAATGTTATGGCGCTCCTCGATAATAGCATTCTGCACGTCACGATACAAGCGTTTGGGTTTCAGGCCCAGTTCAATATAGGGTTTGAGCTCGTGCTCGAGCAAAAAAATCAATGATCGCATCCAGCTTGGAAAAATTATAATCATCTGTTTCAACCGTGGGCTGAATGAACATTTCCTCGGAGAAGATGTTCCAAAAACGGACATACCGGAAACCCAGCAGCTCTTTGAGCATAATAATATGGTCGCGCACTTCGGACTTGAGCAGGTCGCTTGCCGCACCGATGTTGATGGTATCTCCCCAGAATCCAACCAGCGGCTGACTGGCAGCCACCGAGCAGTTCTCGGTCTGGTCGTTGTTTTCCGGGATAAGCTCCTGCTCTTCCCCACTCGAACGCAGGTAATTTTCCAGACGCTGCTTGACCACCGGGCTGTTATCCGCAGGCTCTGCACCTTGTGCCTTGTTTTTCTGGTTCTTGCGCATGGAGGACGGCGTTTCCCCATAACTGTCCTTAAACACCTTGGTCAGCGCCGCAATGTTGGCAAATCCATTGTCAAAGGCGATGCGCGTGATGGGGGTATTGGTATAGAGCAGGTCATCCATCGCATGATAAAGCCGAATGTTGGTCAAATACTCGGTAAAGCTCATGCCATAGGTCTTTTTGAAAAAACGTGACAAATAGCTCTGCGACAAATGCAGTTTGTCTGCCAGATCTTTTGAGCTGATGGGATGATTATAATTGGCATGGATGTAGTTATTGATCTGCACAATCCGGTCGTCAAACCGCTCCCTATCATCTGTACTGCCCTGGTCGGTGATGCGCAGCAGAAAATGTGTGGAAAGAATGTCCAGTACCTGATAGCACAGCGCTTTGTAGCCAAAATCATTCTCCCGATCGCGCACGCTGTAATACCGGTTGAGCAGGTTTTTAAACAAGCGGCGCAGGACATCGTACTGATGGTTCTCATCTCGAGTGGAGTCGCACAAGAAAACCACATCCGTGCTCTTGACTATGCTGCTTATAATCTGATACGGAATGGATATCTTGACAAACAGCACGTCTTTGGATGCCTTATAGCTGTATCCACGATTAGAATTAACCACAAAAATGTCTTCATATTTCAGATGGGTATGATAATCTCCCATCGTAATTTCCATACTGCCCTCGAGCACATAAAACAGTTCGGCATCCTGATGAAAACTGTCAAACTGCTGTTGGACATTGGAAATATAAATTGGCAAAATCTCTTTTTTCAAATTTCCACTCATATTCTTTATGTACCCTTATCTCTATGATGTATTCCTGACAGTATTATACCATAACCTATGCTTTCTTGCAGTAACTTACACTGACTTTTTGCCGTGCAGTCTGGAACGCATGCGCGGACCTGCGACCTGAATGAAGATAACCAGCAGCAGGATAACGCCCTTGATCGCGTCATTGATGAGCGAATCCATCTTAAGAGCAACGATGATCTTGTCAATGACCGTGTAAGACATCGCGCCGAACAACACGCCCAGGCACCGGCCGCGGCCGCCCGACATACTGATGCCGCCCAGTACCGCAGCAGCGATGGCGTACATCTCATAGCTGTTGCCAGTGGTCGCCGGATCTGCCGAGGCGTTCATGACAATCCATAGAAATGCGCCCAAGCCGGCCAGCATACCGGTCAGCACGAAGGCGGACAGCTTGATCTTGCTCACACTGATACCAGCCAGACGTGCGGCTTTCTGGTTGCTGCCGACAGCATACAGCTTTTTGCCGTACTTGGTGCTCGTAGTGACATAGACCAGTACCAGCGTCATCACAGTCAGAATGATGCCGACCACCGGGATAGTCAGCAGACGGCCATTGCCCAGCTGGTAAAAGCTCTGATAACTGTTATGATCGGTGATCATGCGATACACCGAACTGCCGCCGCCAATGAGTTCCTTATCCAGATTTTGGCAGGCGTACTGCGCAATTGAGCGATAAATCAGCATGGTCGCCAGGGTGACGATGAATGCAGGCATCTCGGCAACGCCGACCAAAAAACCGTTGAGCAGTCCGAGCAATGCACCGCACACCACGGCAAACAGCAAGGTCACGGCAATGCTATCGGTCAGGTTAAATACCACGACCGAAAATCCACTCAAAAGCGCCAGCATGGAGCCGACCGAAAGGTCAATTTCACCGGTCAGGCAGATGAGTCCCATACCCAAGCCCAAAATACCAATGACCGCCGAGTGACGGAAAATATTCATCATGCCATTCCACGTCAGGCTGGAACTTGCCGCGGCATACACGGCAAAGACGACTAAAAACACGACCACATAGTGGTACTGCGCCAACAGTTTGGATGGCGACAATCGATTCTGTTTGCTCATGGTTACGACACCTCATTCGCATTTGTTGCATAGCGCATAACGGTCTCCTCGTCGACCTCGTCATGCGCCAGTATTTTCATCAGCCTGCCGTTATAAAACACCGCGCAGGCATCGGCGGTCTTGTAAATCTCTGGAATTTCCTGTGTGCTGAGCAAGATGGTCTTTCCCGACGCGGCAAGCTCCAGCATCAACTCGTAGATCTCAGCCTTGGCACCCACGTCGATGCCCTGCGTCGGGTTATCGAGCAGCAAAAGCTCAGCGTTGGTATTGAGCCAGCGGGCTAAAAATACCTTTTGTTGATTGCCGCCGCTGAGTGACAGAATGCTGTCCGCGGGCTGGTTCATGCGAATATGCAGCAGCTCTCGATAGTGGTCAAAACGCTGGTTTTCCAGCCGCTTATGGATGCAAAAATCACCGAGCGACAGCGTATGCTCAGCCAGATACATATTTTCCAGCAGATTCATGTCGGGTACGACCGAGTTCTCCTTGCGGTCACCAGGCAGCATAGCGATCTTGGCCCGCATGGCGCGATGGATGGAACCGGGCTGCACTTGTTTTCCAAAGACCTCCATCGTGCCGCCGTCCACTGCACGGCAGCCGAAAATACTTTGCAGCACTTCCCCGCTGCCCGAGCCCTGCAAGCCGGTCAGCGCGATGATCTGACCGCGCTTGACTTCCAGATCGACGTCGGCAAAACCGTCTCCGCTCCAATGCTCGAGTTTGAGCACGGTCTCTCCAGTCGGACGGGGACGGTAAATGTCGTTCGTCAGACCGGATTTTCCCACCATGAGCGCGGTGATCTCGTCCGGCGTGATCTCGGAAATCTCGCCCGTGCGCACAAATTTACCGTTTCGCAGCACGGTATACCGGTCTGCAATCTGAAAGATCTCGGGCATCTTATGCGAGATGAACAGGAACGAAATGCCCTTTTCTTTGAGTCTGCCGATCATGTCGAACAGGTGCGCAATCTCATTTTGACTGAGTGAAGTAGTCGGCTCGTCCAAAATGAGCAGTTTGGCTTGGAAAAACAGCGCCTTGGCAATCTCGAGCAGCTGTTTTTCGCTGATTTTAAGGTCGCCGACCAGCGCCAGCGGGTCCAAGTGCACCCCCATCCGGGTAAAAAATGCCTGCGCCTGCTCCACCATACGCTTTTTATCCACCCGGCCAAACGCTTTGGTGTACTCTCGCGTCAGAAAAATATTCTCCCACACGGTCAGGTCCTCAAACAGGTTGAGCTCCTGATGCACAAATGCAATTCCCAGCTTCTCGGCCTGCGTGACCGTCATGTGCTGACAGTCTTCTCCATCAAAATAGATCGTGCCCTCGTCTCGGCTATGTACACCGGTCAGAATATTCATCAGCGTGGACTTGCCTGCACCGTTTTCTCCGAGCAGCGCGTGTACTTCGCCTCGTTTGACGCTCAGCGGCACATCTTCCAGCACCGGCACCCCGCAAAATGACTTATAGATGCCGTGCATCTCTAACAGTTTCATGGTTTCCTCCTGTCATAGAAAAGGAGCCATATTGCTATGGCTCCCAAAAGTTTAGAATGCGGGGTATTCGTCTACATTCTCCGCGGTGACATTCTCACAGGCGATGACGTGATCCTGCTCGACCGCCTTGCCGTCCAGATAATCGGTCATGTCGGTGATCGCGGTCTGGATCATGGCCGGGCTGTACGTAACCGACATCAAGCCACCCAGCTGGAACGCAATATCCTGATAGCTCTCGCCCTTGAGTACGTCGTACAGTTCACCCAGTCCGCCGCAGCCGGTAATGACCGGCTTATTTGCCAGAAATGCCGCCTTGGCATCCTCGGCAATGCCGCCGCCCTGAAGGGCTTCCAGAATGCCCATGGTCAGCTCGTCATCCTCGGCATAGAACCACTTGATCGCGGTGTTAGCCGTATCGCCCATGAGCGACTCGAAGGACTCCTTGGTCTCCGAGCGGCTCCAGTTCATCGCGCCCGAATATACAATCGCATTCAGATCGTCCTCGCTCCATTTCTTGTCCTCCGGGATGGTCTGGCCGTCAAATTCCAGCTCACCGGTGAGGTACTGGGTGAAGCCCTGATTGCGCAGGGTGGTAACCGACGAGGTATCGCCCTCGTAGACATAGACGGTCTCACCAGGAGTCAAGCCAAGCGATACGAAGTAGGCCGCAGCGCCCGCGCCAACGCCCTGATTGTCACCCTTGACGTTGGAAACTGCCTGCGGTGCGACCGCATCGATGATGCGGTCAAAAGTGACGTACGGGATATCCGCTTCGATGACCTGCTGGATGGCCGACTGTACGGTGTCGTCCATCGGCTGAATCACAACCGCGATGTTCTCGCCGCCCGAAGCTGCAATATCCTCAAGCTTGGTGATCTGCTCGGCAGCATCGGAGGCCGTGATAACCTCTGCCGAATACTTACCTTCCTCGTTGATCTCGGCAACCTTTTCCTTGGCAAAGGTTGCAACCGAACCCGTCCAGCCGTGATCCTCGGCTGCGGTCAGCACATAAATATGGGTCTTGTCCGCGTTTTCACCCGCGTCAGCCTGCTCTTCGCTGCCGCCTCCACAGGCAGTCAGGCCGGTCAGCATGGCAGCCGCCAGCACCCAAGCGGCAAATCTTTTCATCTTTTTCACGTCTTTTTCTTCCTCTCTCAGCTCAGCAGCATACGCACGCCGCCATAGATTCCGGCATTATTGCCCAGCTTTGCTTCCTTAAACTCGGTCTCACGCGAGGCGTGGAAGGCCTTCTGCTTGAAGTTGCGGCGAACCGATTCCATGAGAATCTCACCTGCACGCGCCATACCGCCGCCGATGACGAAGGCTTCCGGATTGACCACGCATGCGATCATAGCAAGTCCCTTGCCGAGATATGCGCACGCACGCTCGGTCAGCTCCAGTGCAACCTTGTCGCCCTGCTTTGCCGCGTCAAACACGTCCTTGGCCTCGATGTTCTGTACACCGCGCAGGCTGGTCTCGGCCTCCGGGTGCTCGTCGAGATAACGCTGGGCGCTGCGTGCAACTGCAGTCGCCGAGCTGTACTGCTCAAGGCAGCCCTGATTGCCGCAGGTGCAGGTCTCGGGCTGGTTGTCCTCGACCGGCAGATGACCGATCTCACCGGCTGCGCCATTGATGCCGGGCAGAATGCGGCCATCGATGATGATACCACCACCGACACCGGTACCCAGCGTGACCATGACGATATTCTGGTAGCCTGCACCGCCGCCCTGCCACATCTCGCCCAATGCCGCGACGTTGGCATCATTTCCGGCTTTGACGCGCAGGCCGGTCAGTACACCCAGTCGATGCTCGACGTTGAACACATCCCAGCCCAGATTAACGCACTTAAACACCGTGCCGTCCGGGCCAACCGGACCGGGTACGCCCAGTCCGATGCCCTCCACGTCCAAGGTGGAAATCTTCTTTTCTTTCAGCTTATCGTCCACAGCCTGTGCAATATCATTTAAGATGAACTTGCCGTCGGCTTCGGTGCGGGTCGGAATCTCCCACATCTCGAGCAGCTTGCCGTTGGTCTCAAACAGACCCATTTTAATGGTCGTTCCGCCGATATCCACGCCGAATGCGTATGTTTTGCTCATGTTCTTCCCCTTCTGTCTGTCGCTTAGATGACGAAATTTCTCAGGTACTTGGCGCTCAGTACAACCGCCTTCTTGGCATCGTCCAAGCTGGACTCAAATGCCTTGTCCTCAACCTCAATGCAGGTATAGCCGTTATAGTGAATGTCGGTCAGCGCGGATACATACTTGCCCCAATCGACATCGCCGAGGCCGGGCAGCTTGGGAGACATGTACTCGAGCGGCGTTGCCATGATGCCAACATCAGCCAGCTTGTCGCGGTACAGCTTGATGTCCTTGTAGTGGACGTGGAAAATCTTGTCCTTGAACTCGTAAATGGGCTTGATGTAATCAATCTGCTGCCATACAAAGTGCGACGGGTCGTAGTTGATGCCGAAGTTGGGGCTGTCCAGGATCTCGAACACCTTGCGCCAGTTTGCAGGCGAGGTCATGAGGTTCTGACCACCCGGCCACTCATCGTCGGTGAACAGCATCGGGCAGTTTTCAATCGCAATCTTAACGCCCTTGTCCTCGGCGTACTTAACGATCGGCGGCCAGATCTCCTTGACCATCTCCAGATTTTCCTTGACCGTCTTGTGCGGGTCACGGCCGAGGAAGGTGGTGACCATGTTCACGCCCAGCATAGCCGATGCGTCAATCAGCTTGTACAGGTGCGCAATATAGCTCTCGCGCTTGACCGGATCGGGGTCCATAGTATTCGGATAGTATGCCAGAGACGAGATCTCTACGCCCTTATCAGCGCACAGCTTGTTGATCTCCGCTGCCTTTTCCGAGGTCAGATTCGCAACGTCAATGTGGCTGATGCCTGCGTATCTGCGCTGCGCACCGCCCTGCGGCCAGCAGGCAACTTCCAGACATTCCAGACCGTTCTCAGACGCGAAATCCACGACTTCCTCAAAGCTCATACCATCACAGATCGCGGTGATAAAACCCAGTTTCATTGTAAGTTCCTCCTCTATTATTCAAACAAAATCGCTTCATTGGTCTCGGCAGACTTCCATGCCGCTTCCATCACCGACAGTACACGGCGTACTTCGGAGATCTTGATGAGCGACTCGGCCTTGCCGTTGAGTACGTCCACAACATTGCGGTAGAAATTCACCCAATCGGTCTCGACCGTGGGCAACGGTTCGGTGACGATACCTCCGGGCGGTACCGGTGCGAACTGACGGGTTGGGCCGGCCTCGGTCTCGGTGATCTGCGGCGGCAGCTTTTCCAGCATCTTGCCAGTGCGGTAGATATTGCCCTCACAGCCGAAGTTTTTGACGACTAGCGTACCCTTATCACCAGCTGCCAGCCAACGCGGCTGATATTCCAGAATGTAGGTGGACAGCTCAATATGTGCGGTTACTCCGTTATCCAACTTGAGGATGATCTTAAAGTAGTCGTCTACTTCCTCGTGCAGGACATTTTTGATATCGGCGTAAACCGACTTAATCTTGGCCTGCGGCATCATAAACAGAATCTGATCGATCAGATGCACGCCCCAGTCGTAAATCATACCGCCGCCGTACTTCTTATAAATATGCCACTCATGCATGTAACCATTGCCCGAGTGTAACTTAGACTCGATGGTGAAGATGTTGCCCAGCAGGCCTTCGTCATATGCTTTCTTAACGATCAACATATCCTTATCCCATCTGCGGTTCTGGTGAGAGGTGAAAAATACGCCAGCCTTCTTGCATGCAGCCTCCATCTCGTCCAGTTCCTGCACATTCATCGCCGCCGGTTTCTCGGTGATGACATGTTTGCCTGCCTCCGCGGCCTTAATGCACATTTCTTTGTGCAGATAATTCGGTACGGTCAAAATAACGGTATTGACATTGTCATCTCTCAGCAATTCCTCGGCAGAGGGATACATTTTATATCCCATTTCGACCGCTTCCTGCTGCTTGACCGGGTCAATATCACACACTGCCGCGATCTCTACGCCCGCACGCGGCGCGTTCTGTGCATGCCACTTGCCCATGCCGCCAAAACCGATAATACCTAATTTTACGTTCATCCTCGTCAGCTCCTTTTCTGTCTTTTCTGCGCTTTCTCCTGTTTTCTGCCAGTCTTTTGTTGTCTTAATGATAGTATATTTCGCCATTTTTGACTTCGGATTTCTTGCAGTCAGAGGGCATAAAAAATGACCTTTTTCCGTAAAACGCCATTGGACGTGGGAAAAAGGTCATTGCGAGTATATATTTTTTGACCTGGAGCTTTGAGTCTCTTATGAATAACTTACAAAAAGGGGGCTTGTGTACCGAGGTTTTTCGATGTTTTGGGCGTTCACATAGAGAAACCGCACGGTACAGCCGTCTTTCTATGCAAATTTGAGAGGAGGTGAACAGGAATCGTGCCCAAAGCCCTTGCAAAAAGGTTGGAGTCGTCCTTTTTCGGCCAAAAAATCAGAACTGATCGCGGTTTTCCGCGTAAACCACCGGCAAAATGGCGGCCAGATTGGTAAATTCCTTGATGTTATGGGCAAACAGTCCCATGGGGACAAAGTCCGGGATGCGCACGTCGTCTGGTACGATCTTCTGAATCTTGCCGTCCACCATGCCGTAGCCGATCCAGAACCGCGAGCAGAACAGCACGCCGTCCCGGTACGGATACCACTTATGTGTCATTGCTGCGGCGCAGTTGCCTTCACCGACCGCACAAACCATGGACTGACACACGTCGGTGCCGACCTGGTTCGGATCATAGCCGAAGTCTTTGGGGCTCTTGAAGCACAGCTTGAGTGCATCCGGCCCACCGCCGACGTCTTCGAGCACATAGTGGTTCACGCCCCAGGTTTTCTGGTGCATGGGTACGTTTGGGTCGCACACATAAGCTGCGTTGTCTGCACGTGCAAAATAGTGATCTTCCGGATCCCAAATCTTATAGCGCAGATCGGAGCCCACACTGTGCCACGGGAACCACCAGTCCAGCATCTCGCCGGTCACATTCGGCATATACGTGGTATTGCACACAAATGCTGTACCGTCCTCGTAGACGCCAAAGCCGACCTGGCAGTAATCATCGTCCTTGCCTGCAAGAAATAGGTTCTTGTCGGCAAAAGGCACGCCCATCTGCTCAGATGGCCCTGCGTGCAGGACATCCAGCTTTTCCTGCGGGATGGGGGCTAAATCCTGCTCAAAATATTTGAAGTACGGCAGTCCGCGTTCTTCCTGACAAACGCCAACTTTCTTTGCCATATTCGCTCACTCCTTTGTAAATTTTGCGACCATCTTGCTCTGTACCGCGCCGACGAACACGCCGACGTACCACACACCGACCAGCATAGCGACCGCAATCTGCCATGCGAGCGACAGCACTTCGGTCTGGGGTACGGGTGACAGGATGGTCAATCCGATGGCCCAGCCGCACAGCCAGGACGGGGTATCGATATACTTGGGTATAAATCCCGAAATCAGCACGGCTAGACCGCCCATGACGAACAGAGTCACAAACAGGGCTGCGCTCTGGGAAACCGGCAAGGCTGCCATCAGACGCAGTGCCGCAATCGCCCACAGGTCGCCCAGCAGGAAGCCGATGCTGATTTTCAGTGCGTTTTTGGCGCTATTGCCGTGGGCAACGTACAATCCGGCACAAATCAGTGCGACGCTGCCGGTCGTTACCTGAATATATGGGGCGCATACCGCCCAGATGGGCGGAAACAGGGCGATGCACAGGGCAAGCGTCCAGATTTCCGTCCATTTTCCGCGTTCCATCCTGTCTTAGCCCTCACATTCCGCGATGTAATCGGCAACACTCTCGCCTGCCATACGACCGCTGTTGACCGCAAAGCCCATGGTGTTGCCCGGCAGGGTGAAGTTATAGCTGTCGCCGTAGATAGTGTTGGCATCCGAACCCGCAGAGTACAGGCCGTCAACCGGACAGCCGTCTGCGTCCAGTACCTCGCAGTACTTGTTGATGCGCACGCCGCCGACCGTGCCGTAAGCGGCAACGTAGTACTTGCCGACCAGATACTTGCCGCGGCCGGTGATCGGATGCAGGTACTTCTGGGGCTTGTGGTACTGGGTATCCACGCCGCGCTCGCACATCTCGTTGTAGGTGTCGATGGTGTCGCGCAGCTTGTCTGCGTCGATGTTCAGCTTTTCGGCCAGCTCTTCCAGCGTCTCAGCCTCGATATAGCCCTCGTAATTATCCTCGACTGCCTTGGCTGCCTGTCCGTCAAAGGCGATAAAGGCGTCAGCCGGATGGACGATATCCGCGATATCCGGGCCATTCTTCTTGTACATCTTGAGGATGCCTTCGTCCATGATGCAGTAGCCGTAATTGCCCGGCTGCAAGCGCAGGGCGTTGCCGACATAGGTGGTGTTGCCCATGTCACCCTCGTTCATGAAGCGGTCGCCCCACTGGTTGATAAGCAAGTTGGGCTGACGCAGGACGGCATCGAGCAGGAACCAATTGAGGTTGTCGGGAATCTGATAGATTGCCTCGATGTTCGCGCCAAACTTGGCTGCGCCTGCATCCCACATCATGCGCAGGCCGTCGCCCGTGATGCCCGGAATCTGGAACGGGAAGAAGTCCTCTCCCAGATGCAGGCCGAATTCCTGCTCAATCATGTCCTTGTTGTTGCCGAAGCCGCCGGTTGCCACAATGACCGCCTTGCCACGCACCTCAATGCCGTTTCCATCCTTGTCGACCGCAACCGCGCCGCAGACCTTACCATCCTCCTGAATGAGCGAAGTGACCGGGGTCTCGAGCAGGATGTCACAGCCCAGTTCCTTGGCCCGCTGGGTCATCACCTTGACCATGGCACTAGCCGCACGCGGGCCGATGACACCATTTTCCGGCTTTACAATGTGCCAAGTAGCCTCGGATTCCTTGAAGTAGCGGAATGCACCGGCGAACTCGACGCCCATATCTTCCAGCCACTGGATGGTATCAGCCGACTTATTGAAGTAAGTCTGTACCAGATCCTCATCGACCTGATAATGAGTGTAATTCATGTGCATGTGCAGCGCCTTTTCCACGCTGATGTCGTTAAACTGCTCGCGCTGGATGCGGGTATCAATGCCCAAGGGGCCCATACCCATATTGGCTGCGCCGCCGGTTGCGCTGGACTTCTCCAGAATCACCGACTTGAGGCCGCGCTCGCCTGCCGTGATGGCTGCCGCCAGACCGGCCGGGCCGCCTGCTACGATGACTACATCTGTCTCCATGGTCTTCATAATCTTCACCTGCATTTTCTCTGTTTGTTGGATGGGCTGACTCTGGGTGTGTACCGGACGCTCGATCCTGAGCGCGGTGCGCCGTCTCCTGCGCGGCGTCTTTTCGGTGGTTTCGGTGGTTACTGCCACCTTGGCACCCTTGATGCGCACCGGACGGTCGGGCAGCTTGGGTGCACGGCCGGACACCTTCTTGACCGCGCCCTGCGCACAGGCGGTGAGGCACTTGCCGCAGCGCGTGCAGTCAAAGGAATCAATGACCGACACATAGCCATCTTTCACTTGAATGCACTGCTCGGGGCAGACAGCTGCGCATGCGCCGCTGCCCTTGCACAGCGTCGGGTCGATATAGATCTGTGTCAGTGACAAGCACACACCTGCCGGGCACTGCTTGTTCTTGTAATGGGTTTCCACCTCTCGGCCAAAGGACTTGAGCACGGACAGCGCAGGCTGTGCTGCACTCTCGCCGAGTGTGCAGTTGCAAGATACGGTCATGGCGCTGCCGATCTCCTCAGCCAGTGCCAGATTGCCTGCCTTGGCGCGTCCTTCGGATACGTCCTGCATAACCTGAGACAGCTGATAAAGTCCCTCTCGGCAGAATATACACTTGCCGCAGCTCTTCTGGCGCAGGCGCAGCAGTTCCTCACCCGTCTCATGCACCATGCAGTGCTCATTTTTCAGGGTATGAATCATGCCGCTTGTGAGACTGTCCGCACGCACGCTTGCCAGCTGCTCAGGCGCGTAGAATACATGGTCGGTGAGCACGCCCTTGATGTCCTCACCCACCAGCTTGTCCAGTGTAGTCTCGGGGGCAACCTCGGTCGGGGTCTGGTCATCCACGCACACCAGCACGCCCGGCTGCTCATCCATCAGGCGCACAGCCAGTGCGGTCAGGGTATCAAAAGGTACCAGCAGATCATTCTGATGTGCACGCTTGTTGACCATCTTTTCCTCGGTGACGGTCAGTTTGAGGTCAACCTGTCCGGCATTCGCCTGCAATTCTTGGGCGTTGACCTCACAGTTGACGCTCAGTTCGGCGCTCTCCGCACCCGTGAGCACGGTCAAAATCTTGAGTCCGGCCACAACACCCGCCGGATTGAACTTGAGCAGGATATTCTTCATGCCATCGGTGTCCGCGTTGTACAGTGCGCCGACAATTTTACCCTGTACCGGTGCATAGGTGTCAAATCGAGTCTCCAAATCTGCACGGGTCATACCGCGCAGCTTGACCAGCGCCTGCGCGTTGTTCTGCATCATGCTCATTTCTTACGCCTCCTTGTCCGTATGGTAATCGCTCCACAGGCGGCTGCCCGTGATGGTGAAGCGCAGATCACATTGCAGGCAGCGTGCGGCCTCACCGCACAGGCTGCTGTCGCAGATGCCCCGGCTGATGGGGTTAAAGTTGTCCTGTCGGTCGTTCGCCGGAACGAAATCCTCGCCTGCGCGGCTTAGATCACCAAAGCCCTCGACCTTGCCAATCTTGGGATCGGGCTTCTCGACCGGTGCCAGAACCTCGGAGATATCGCCGTCGCCGCCCAAGTATCGGTCAACCACGGACGCAATCTCTCGGCCGGATTCCACCGCCTGAATGACCGTTTTGGTGCCATAAATGGCATCGCCACAGGCGAAAATACCGGAAATATTGGTAGTGAAGTGTTCGGGATCGGCTGCAATGCAGTTGCCGCGTCCGCGCTCCAGTCCGGAATCCTCTGCCAGATCGGTACGCTGACCGACCGCAAAGATGACCGTATCCGCTGCAATCTCGTGCTCGGAGTTTTCCTCCTTCTCGATGATCGCACGACGGTTTTCATCAAAAGTAAAGCTCTTGACGTTGCAGAACTTGACACCGGTGACTGCGGTTTCGCCGCAGATGGCCTCGAAGGTCTGTCCTGGATGTACCTCAATGCCCTCTTCCTGTGCCTGCTCGATTTCCTCGTCATCAGCCAGCATGGCTTCGCGCTTTTCCAGACAGGCAACGTGCACTTCCTGTGCGCCCAGCCGCTTGGCCGTGCGGGCACAGTCAAAGGCGACATTACCGCCGCCCAGCACGATGACCTTGTCGCCCATGCCGGTCGGCAGACCCATGGACGCGTTGCGCAGAAAATCGGTATTGAGCAGGACATTTTGCAGATTGCTGCCGGTCATGGGCAGACGCACGCCCTGATGGGTACCGACTGCCAGAATGACTGCGTCGAACTGGTCAAGCAGTTCTTTTGGATGGTCGACTCGGCAATTGGTCTCGACCGTTACGCCGAACTCAGTCAGATAAGCCGCCTCTCTGTCTACGACCTCACGCGGCAGACGATAGGACGGAATGCCGTACTGCATCTGTCCGCCCAGTTTGGGGTATGCTTCTTTGAGTGTGACCGCATATCCCTGCTTCGCCAGATAGAAGGCTGCCGTCATGCCTGCCGGGCCGCCGCCGACGACACATACCTTTTTTCCGGTCGCAGGCAAACGCTTACTGTTCTTCTTCCACAGCACATTCTCGGCGTGCTCGGCGACATAACGCTTGATGTTGCGGATGGACACCGCCTCGTTGACATCCCCGCGGCGGCACTTGGTCTCGCACGCATGGGCGCATACACGTCCCAAGCACTCGGGAAACGGTAGTTTTTCATGGATAACCGCGGTGGCTTCCTCGAATTTTCCCTCCTTGGCATAGCGGACATAGCGCGGTACATCGGTATGCGCCGGACAGGTCGCCTGACAGGGAATGAGCGTGTCCCGCTTTTCGGTCGGGGTGTAGTTGATCAGGTCACGGATGGTACCGGTCGGACAGACCTCGGCGCACGCACCGCAGAACCGGCAATCGACATCTTTAAGTAATTTATCATGCAGGGTGCCGATGTAGGTTTCCATATTCGACTGATTGTATTGTAGCACGCCCACGCCGCGCAGATCCTGGCAGGCGCGCACGCAGCGACCGCACAGAACACAGCGGTTCATGTCGTGAATCAAAAGCGGATTGCGCTCATCTCGGGTAAAACCCTTAACGCGGGTATGCATACGGGTTGCCGAGGTGCCCATATACTGGATAAGGGTTTGCAGCTCGCAGCGTCCGTACTTGGGACAGGTCGAGCAGTCCTCCGGATGGGCAGCCAGAATCAGTTCCATGGACAGCTGGCGCAGATGCGAAATCTCCGGGCTGTCCGTGCGAATGACCATACCCTCTTCGGCCATCAGCTTGCACGAAGGGACGACCCCTTCCCTGCCCTCAACCTCGACCAGACACAGACGGCACGAGCCGATGTCAGGCAGGTCGGGATGATGACACAAGTGTGGGATATAGATCCCATTTTGCAGCGCAGCCTCCAGCACGTTGGTTCCGGACTGGACGGTCACGGTTTTTCCATCAATCTGGAGTGTAATCATAGACAATCCTCCATGTAAAGCATTCTCAAAAGTGCGTTCCGAACCGATGTGCACGGTCACATACCGTCCGGGTTGCCGATATTCTCTCTATATTTCAGTATATCAGCCAATCCGCGCGCACACTTCCTTCTCGTTTCTATTTTCTTGTCGATATTTACATCTTGTTTCATACGGTTATCCGCACGCGCAATAATCAACCGTCATTTATTGCACGCTCTATACTCAAACTGCAGGAAACGTCTTGCGTACATACTTTGCTTTGCGCTCCTGTACCTTCTTCATAGCTTCTGGATCGCCATAATAGCCCCCCTGGGTGGCTGCAATCTCCTCGAGATGCTTGGCACGTCCGGCAACCGTCGTACGATCCTTGAGCAGACCGTCCTCAGCAATGACAAACTTCCACTTGCCATCTACCTGCTCCAGCGTTCCGCCTGCACCGCAAACCTGACACTCGATCGGATAGTGCAGACCATCCCACTGGGGTTCACCCAGTACCAGTGCGTTACTGTGACAGTTTGGGCACCAACCCATGTCCTCCTCACCCAGCCAAGTGCGTTCCTCCGGCGGGGTCTGTACTACCTGCATGATGTGCTCACCCATTTTTCTCGCGCGTGCCATCAGTGCATCGTCCAGCAGGCACTGTGCATTGCCCGGTACCCGGGTAGCCAGCAGCATATCGACGACTTTCAAGTCTGTCGTAAACATCGTCGCTTGCAAGCCCTCAAGCGCCATCGACTGCCACGACCGCGTCGAACCTCCAACCGCAATTAAACCGGCAACGCGATCTTTATGCGCAATCGCACCAATGGTCTCAAGAAATGACGTTTCATAACTCAGGCTTCTCTGCGCAAAGGTCAGATACGGAGATGCCGGCATCAGATCATAGGTCGGTACCGAAATAATCACGCCGTCCTGTTCCAGCATGGCTTCCATGATCTTCTTTTTATCATCCTTACTGTCAAGCACGCAGCCCACATTCTTGCCCTGACTCATCCCCTTGGTGCACGCCGTACAGCCCGTACAATCCAGAATATTATAGTCACGCAGGTTAATCATCGTCACCTCTGCGCCAGCTTCCTCACAGGCCATGAGCGCTTCCTTGAGCAAAATTTCACTGTTGCTGTTCTTGCGCCCTGCCGTAATACCCATCACCTTATACATACAGCCTCATTCCTTTCTATCAACCGATCATCCAAAAGGTTGTCTTGTTGTGTCCATTATACCGTCCCTATTTATTTCGCGCCGTTCCTTTTCTTTTAGATTCATTATATTTTTTTGACCCCTTGCGTTTTCTCATTCCTTCTCCCCCGAAGTTAGGTCAATTTTAATCGTGAAATTTTGATCTTACATATGCTCACACACGGCTAGGATGCTTCTTAAAATGCATCTAAATTTAAAGATACAGCCCCTTGATGCAATAGATTTATTGTTGCATCAAGGGGCATTGTCATTTTTGAAATATACGAGTTAAGAACATAATATAAGTGGAGAGCATTATCCAAAATTCTGCTGATTTTTTCAGTCGATGCACAGTGTGATATAAATTTTTTTGTTCAGGGCACCCTCTGGTCTTAAAATTATGCTCTTTTTTATCAAACTATTCGATCTGCGTGCAAAAAATACCCCCTTATTTCTATCTGATAATATGGAAATAAGAAGGTATTTAGGAGATTTTACGTGCTTTTATATGCGGACTTGTTGGGAATACAATAGAGAATGCTATCAACTAGATTATTGCACAAATAGAGAACATTCCGGATATAAAACGAGGTGAAAATTTGCATTACATTAGAGCAATCCTTATCTTCCACATTAGAACAATCATGGTAAAATAACTTCAAATTATGAAAGCTAGGTGCTCTCTGTTGAGAACACCATACATTCATGATACAATTTTAATAGTATGCGCGATTATAGATTTACTGCTTTATCATTCGCTTGCATCGAAACAAAAGAGAGGAGTAACAACATGCCTTCTAATTTTGACTTTTTGAAAGAAGAATTTCCCGTTCTCGCAGATTTCGGCTGTCTGGCAGAGCGATATTGTTACTCAGATCCCAATTCTTGTCTGATGAAATTGGGCATGATCGGTGAAACAATCGTAAATCTAATGTTTGCCTATGACAAACTCCCCCTTCCTTTCGATCAGACCGCTGCGTCCAAAATCGATATTCTGTTTCGTGAAGGCCTCATCGACCGAGAGCTGTGCGACATTCTCCATTCGCTGCGTAAAGTCAGAAACAAAGCCGCCCATGAAAATTATGCTTCTGTTTCCGATGCGAAATCTCTGCTGCAAATGGCACATAGCTTATGCGAATGGTTTATGCAGACATACGGAGATTGGAACTACCAGCACCATAATTTCGTGATGCCGCAAAAGCAAAATGCGGTCGTCAAAGATCGGGATGCAGAGAATGAAAAAGATGCTAGGCTCGCCAAGCAGGCACAAGATCAGGTACAATTTGCCTCGGTTATTCCCTTTCCTGAACGCAAAGAACGTGCAAAGCGAGCAGCAAGTCAACGACAGAAATCAGAAGCAGAAACACGCTATTTAATTGACGAGCAGTTAAGAAAGGTCGGATGGGAAGCGGACACGGAAAACCTGCGGTATTCCAAAGGAACTCGTCCGGCACGCGGGCATTACCGTGCCATTGCAGAATGGCCGACCGATTCCAAGATCGGAAAACGCGGATTTGCGGACTATGCGCTTTTCATCGACCTAGAGCTTGTGGGAATCATTGAGGCCAAAGCCATTCACAAGGACATTCCATCGGTCATCGATTATCAGGGCAAGGAATATCCCAGAAATATCCGTGCAGAAGATACCAAATACACCATTGGCACCTGGGGAGAATACAAGGTCCCGTTTACCTTTGCCACCAACGGCAGACCGTATCTGGAGCAGCTGCAAACCAAATCCGGCATCTGGTTTCTGGACTTGCGCAGTCCTTCCAATGTGCCCCGAGCGCTGCGCGGTTGGATGAGTCCGACGGGCATACAGGAACTGCTGCAAAAAGACATTGCTGCGGGCAATGCCAATTTGCAGGCGCTGTCATACGATCTATTGCGCGATCCGGATGGATTAAACCTGCGTGAATACCAGATCAAAGCCATTCGTGCAACCGAGCAGGCAATCATCTCCGGCAGACAGACTGCGTTGATTGCCATGGCAACCGGCACCGGTAAAACCCGCACGGTGCTGGGTATGATCTATCGTTTCCTGACCACCAAGCGCTTTCGCCGGATTCTGTTTCTGGTCGATCGCACCGCGCTGGGCGAGCAAGCTATGGACGTATTCAAGGAAGTCAAGCTGGAAGACTTGATGACGCTGGACGACATTTACAACATCAAGGGTCTGGAAGATAAAAGCATCGAAAAGGAAACGCGTATTCAGATTGCCACCGTGCAGGGCATGGTCAAGCGGATTTTGTATCAGGATGGAGACACCATGCCGGCTGTCACCGACTACGACGTCATCATCGTGGACGAGGCACACCGTGGATATATTCTTGACCGTGACATGAGCGATGATGAGCTGTTATACCGAGATCAGACCGACTACCAGAGCAAATACCGTGCGGTCATCGACTACTTTGATGCGGTTAAAATCGGATTGACCGCAACACCCGCCTTGCAGACAACCCGAATTTTCGGAGAACCGGTGTTCAAGTATACTTATCGTGAGGCGGTCATCGAAGGCTATCTGGTAGACCACGATGCGCCGCATTATTACACAACAGAGCTGGGTACGGAAGGAATCTATTATCAGCTTGGCGATACGGTCACGCTTTATGACCCGGTTACGGGCGAGGTGACCAACAGTGAGCTTCTAGAAGATGAACTGGATTTTGACATCGACCAGTTTAACCGCAAAGTCATCACCGAGAGTTTTAACCGTACCGTTCTGACCCAAATTGCCCGTGAGATTGATCCAGAAAACCCGGAAGAACAGGGTAAAACGCTCATCTATGCCGTCAATGACGACCATGCTGACCTGATCGTAAAGATTTTGAAGGAAATCTATGCGGAGCAAGGTGTAGATAACGATGCAATCATGAAGATCACCGGCAAAGCTGGCGGCGGCGATAAAAAGCGAATCATGGAAATGATTAAGCGCTTCAAAAACGAGCGCTACCCCAGTATGGTGGTCACGGTTGACCTGCTGACCACCGGCATTGACGTACCGCAGATCACCTCGCTGGTATTTCTGCGTCGCGTAAAGTCTCGTATTCTGTTTGAGCAGATGCTGGGACGCGCGACCCGTTTATGCCCGCAGATCGACAAGACACATTTTGAGATTTACGACGCGGTTGGCGTATATGACGCGCTCGATCCGGTGAACACTATGAAGCCGGTCGTTGTCAATCCTTCGGCGACCTTTGATGAGCTTTTGGACGGCTTGGAAGTGCTGAACGATAACCGAAAGATTCAAAACCAGATTGACCAGATCATTGCCAAGCTCCAGCGAAAAAAGCGCCGTATGAGCAAGGATACGCAGGAGCATTTCCGAGCGATGACCGGTGGAAAAGACCCGTCACAGTTTATCGCCGAAATTGAACACGAGTCGCCTGCCGCTGCACGGAACCGTCTGCTTTCCTGCCGGGACTTATTCCAAATGGTGCAGCAGATGCAGCCCAGCGGCGGCCGAACGGTTGTAATCTCCGACAAGGAAGACAGACTGCTCTCACATACGCGCAGCTATGGCAAGGGCAGCCGGCCGGAAGATTATCTAGATGCATTTGCGCAGTATGTCCAGAACCACCGCGACGAAATCACGGCGCTCAATCTGGTCTGCACCCGACCGAGCGATCTCACGCGCGAGAGCCTGAAATCGCTGCGACTGGCGCTCGATCGAGAAGGATTCACCGTGCAGCAGCTCAACACGGCAATTTCTGAACTGACCAGCGAGGAAATCGCGGCAGACCTCATCAGTCTCATCCGCCGCTATGCCATCGGCTCAGTGCTGGTCGGTCATGAGGAGCGCATTCACAGAGCTGTGGACAAGCTCAAGAAGGCGCACGACTTCTCCAAACAGGAGCTGACCTGGATCGGACGTATGGAGAAATATCTGTTAGAAGAATCGGTCTTCAGCGTTCAGGTATTTGACGAAGACGGCCGTTTTCGCAATAGAGGCGGTTTTGCAAAAATCAATAAAATATTTGAAAATCAATTAGAAAGCATCGTGCAGGAGCTGAACGGATACCTGTACGATGATGGAGGAACCATCGCATGACAACCCAAGAAATCGTATCCAAGCTGTGGAATCTGTGCAATGTACTGCGAGATGACGGCATCACCTATCACCAGTACGTCACCGAGCTGACTTATATCTTGTTTCTCAAGATGGCTAAGGAGACCGGTGCAGAGCGTCAGATTCCAGAGGCGTACCGCTGGGACAAGCTCAGGGCAAAGAGCGGCATTGAGCTGAAAAAGTTTTACAAGGAGCTGTTGACCCACTTGGGCGATGAGTGCACCGGTCGTGTGCGCGAAATCTATCAGGGTTCTGCCACCAATATCGACGAGCCCAAGAATCTGGAAAAGATCATCACGACCATCGACGAACTGGATTGGTATTCGGCCAAGGAAGAAGGTCTGGGCAATCTTTACGAAGGTTTGCTGGAAAAGAACGCAAACGAAAAGAAATCAGGCGCAGGGCAGTATTTTACGCCCCGTGTGCTGATCGACGTTATGACCCGTCTGATGAAGCCCAAGCTGGGTGAGCGCTGCAATGACCCGGCGTGTGGTACGTTCGGTTTCATGATTGCGGCCAGCCAGTACGTGAAAGATCAAACCGATGAATTTTACGATCTGGATGCCGAAACAGCAGAATTTGAGCGCAAGCAGGCGTTTACCGGCTGCGAACTGGTGCATGATACCCACCGTTTGGCGCTGATGAATGCCATGCTGCACGACATTGAGGGTCAGATCATCCTTGGAGATACCCTGTCCAACATTGGCAGGAGCATGAACGGATATCATCTGGTGCTAACCAACCCGCCTTTCGGCACTAAAAAAGGCGGTGAGCGTGCGACCCGTGACGACTTCACCTATCCGACCAGCAACAAGCAGCTCAACTTTTTACAGCATATCTACCGCAGTCTGGTGACCGACGGAACCGGACGCGCAGCAGTCGTACTGCCGGATAACGTGCTCTTTGCCGACGGTGACGGCGAAAAGATTCGCTGTGACCTGATGGATAAGTGCAATTTACATACCATTTTGCGCTTGCCGACTGGTATTTTCTATGCGCAGGGTGTCAAAACCAACGTTCTGTTTTTTGAGCGCGGCACGACCGACAAGGGAAACACCAAAGAGGTCTGGTTCTATGACCTGCGCACCAATATGCCCAGCTTTGGCAAGAACACACCACTGAAAGCTGAGCATTTTGCAAACTTTGAAGAGGCTTACGAAGCCAAAGACCGTCACGCAGTACAGAACGAACGCTGGAGCGTGTTCACGCGGGAGCAGATCGCGGAAAAGGGCAACAGCCTAGATCTGGGACTGATTCGGGACGACTCGGTCCTCGATTACAACGACCTGCCAGACCCGGCAGAAAGTGCAGAGGAAGCGGCAGCTAACCTGGAAGAGGCTGTCGACCTGCTCATGAGCGTTGTGAAGGAACTGCGTGCGCTGGAGGTGCAGGACTGATGGCGAGAGGACGAAAAAAAGAGAACCTGACGCCGGAAGAGCTCTTACAGGCGGCATTGGTGCCCGAGAGCGAGCAGCCGTACAAGATTCCGGAGAATTGGTGTTGGATTCATTTAGGTAAGTTGTATCAAATAAATCCCAAAAATCTTGCAGAAGATTTCGTAGATGCAGCATTTATACCTATGGAAAAGATAGCACCGGGGTTTGTAAACGAATATTCGTTTGATGTTCAGCCATGGTGTAAAGCAAAAAAAGGACACACACAATTTGCAGATGGTGATGTTGCTTTTGCAAAGATTTCCCCATGTTTTGAAAATCGAAAATCTATGCTCCTAAACAATCTGCCTAATGGAATCGGCGGGGGTACAACTGAGCTTGTCATACTGCGCCAATCACACATGAATCAAAAATATACATTCTGGTTTATATCTCAGGAACAGTTTATTCGTGGCGGTATTGCAACATATAGTGGAACCGTTGGTCAGCAGCGTATCAGCATGGATCATGTGCGAACTTACCCCATCCCAGTTCCTCCTCTGCTAGAACAGCAGCGCATTGTGGACCGCATTGAAAGCCTGTTCGCCAAACTGGATGAGGCCAAGCAAAAGGCACAGGATGCACTGGATAGCTTTGAAACTCGCAAAGCTGCCATTCTCCACAAAGCCTTTACCGGTGAACTCACTGCCCAGTGGAGAAAAGAACATGGCGTGGGGATGGAGAGTTGGAAACATCTTACATATTCAGAGCTTGGAATTTCAAAGTTAGGTAAAATGCTGGATAAAGCAAAAAATAAAGGAGATATGGTTCCTTATCTGCGTAATGTTAATGTTCGTTGGTTTTCTTTTGATATGGGCGATGTATCTTTGATGCAGGCAACCGAAGAGGAAATAAAATTGCTTTCTGTAAAGAATGGAGATTTATTTATATGCGAAGGTGGTGAACCGGGTAGGTGTGCAATTTGGAAAGGACCTGATGCACGCTTGATTTTCCAAAAAGCATTACATAGATTTCGTCCAAATGAAAAAGTTATCAGTGAATTCCTTTGTTACAATTTATACTTTATGAGTATCAATGGAACATTGGCAAAATATTTTACGGGAACAACTATAAAACATCTAACAGGTCAAGCATTGTCAAGGATTCCTATACTAACACCTTCTGTCTATGAACAAACTGAAATCGTCCGCATCCTCAACAACCTCCTCACCAAAGAACAGCAGGCCAAGGAAGCCGCCGAAAAAGTTCTCGAACAGATTGACCTCATCAAAAAATCCATCCTCGCCCGTGCCTTCCGCGGCGAACTCGGCACCAATGACCCCAGCGAGGAGAGTGCGGTCGAGCTGCTCCGGCAAGTCTTGTCCGCATCCGACAGGTAGCGTATCCACGGAATGCAACAGATCGCGTATGATTGAAATTTTATTCATGGGTAATTATATCGATCTTTACAAAAAAAGCCGAGGACATGTCTAGCATAACGATAGAAGCGGCAAAGGGACCACAATAACAAAGGGGCTGGCCTGTACGGCCAGTCCCCTATTCTTTGTTTCGGCAATATAGATTTTGTGCTGCTTACAGAATTTAAACTGTCCATATACATGGCATTGAGCTCTTCCTCACTTGGCTTTGGAATGCTTTCATTCCGTTTCCTACAACAGATTCAGCGGAAACTCGTTTGCTGCCACAACCGGCTAATGACTTCCTGCGTGTCCATCACTTCTTTAGCTTCCATAGGAATCATCTGTAGTATTCCCGCCGCACCCAGTCAATAGCAGCATGCAAAGTAGATCATCTTTATTGGGTATTTCCCCCTTCTCTGGGTGATATGGGTATCATAAATCCAACAGCTGTTTTACAGCTTCGACTACGGCAATTGGATCGTCCAAATGCAAGGTCTGCACCCTGACTAGGCTCCCACTAGTAGAAGAATAGCAGAGCGGCACCTTTTGACCTGCCATTGCATCACAATCTGGATAAAGCAGCACCGTCTGTTTCGCCTGATATTCCTTCTGGTATGCGTACATCTGATACATATCTGCTTGCGAAATTCCATAATTGTGCCACTGAGGAGACAATAGTTTCCACTTGGTATCTAATATGGTCTGCTCCCCGCTATTCAAATCTTCAATGACGAGGTCCGGCCGCAGAGCGAACTGTTTCCGAGGCAACTCAAAGAGATACTTGCCTTTCGCCTGCACATGCACACGATATTGTTTGGCATCCAAACACCGTCGTAAAACCGTTGCCACATAGCTCTCAAAAATTCGCTCCATAGGGAAAAGAAGCGCTAGGGCAGCCTGTCCGCCAGAAAATGCGGTAAAACTCTTACCCTGTAAAAATACCCGGCACAGCTCCAGCAGTCGCTGGTAGTCTGCCATGGTGCGGGATTGACCACAGCGTAGGAAGTCCTGCTCTGCATTTTGGGACACCGGGACTTGCTCCATAACGGATAATACCTTCCGAAGATCTTTGCGATTTTGCAAATTCGTGGTGTTCCGCTGTAAGTAGAGCGCCGTAGACTTCACCAAGCGATTTTCCGGGCAATCCACACTAAATACATCGTACTCCACGAAGACTCGTTCCCGGTGCAGCAGATTTTTTCGGATGTGCTCCGAAAATACGATTTTCCCGCGGACACAAGTTTCATTATCCTGTTTTGCTGTGTAATCCGATTTCAACCCTCGCCTAATCAGCCGATGTACCTCGTCCAAAAACATGCGCACGAACAGATCCAATAAGTGCATGCGAGAGGTATTCAAGTGGGCAGTGCGAAATGCCTTGAACGGAGCCTCCTGAACCGTTCGAAGCATAGTAAGAAACACTTTACGAACAGCCTGGTCACTGTTGTCCCCTGCCAACGTCAGTTTGGGCAGAATTTCGATCTCAGTTCCGTCTCTAGTGGTGATAACTCCTACATAATTTTTGGCAGTAATCACCTTACCCAAACCTTGCCTGGCACTCAGACTCATGAGTTCCAGTGGTTCGGCTCCGGAATTTGCATCCCGATTGGATAGAATAAACTGCTCCAGCTGATCGAAGGCGTGTTCCGGCAGAGAGACTATACCTGCCCGCGGTGGTCCATTTCGGCTAAAACCCATATATTCCCGAATGGTATATTGTTTCAACGGAGCTCACCTCCCAATGGAATGCACCAGTCAGAGATTTCGGTATACTTCCGCATCAAAGAAGGCATCTGGATTGATACGGTATGTGGGATTTACCTCAAACTCTGGCTCCACGCCAAACAAGCTTTGCAAATCAACTGTTTCAACCTTAAAAAATTGCTGCTGCTCTGGCCGTTTCCTGTCCCCCAGTACCAGACAGATCTTTTCATAGTCGTCATAGAAATACTCCTGAAGAAGCGGAACAACCTTATCTCGGAAGATCTCACCTAAGGTCTGAATCGTCGGAGACTGACGCAGAGGCGTAAAGAAAGCATGGCCGAGCGTATGTTCCCGGTCAAACAGCACCTCGATCCGGCGGTTTAGTGTCGTAAGCAGACCGCTGATGGAAATACCCTCGACTTTTACGTCATCCAGAACACCACTGTCCGGCATCATTTCCACAAAGCTGAACCGACGACGGAGGGCAGTATCCAACAGAGCAATAGAGCGATCCGCTGTATTCATGGTACCCAACAAATAGACATTGTCAGGGATTCCAAAGGCTTTGTGAGAGTAAGGCAGCTTGGCTTGCAATTCTTCACTCTGCCCCAGGCGCTTGGAAGGCTCAATTAAAGTGATGAGTTCTCCAAAAATCTTGGAGATGTTGCCGCGGTTGATCTCGTCAATAATAAATACATAGGGGCCTTTGGTGCCCTTTACTGGGGCTGCACCTGAAAATCCATGCTTGCCTAAAACTTCAATGACCGTTTCAACCGTCGTGTTAAGCCGGTAAACCGTGGACAGCGTCAGACTTTTTTCTAGTCGAAACTCTTCAATATCGATGTTTTGGCCTTGAATCAGCCATCTCACTGTTCTCAGCCGCTTATAGTGGTCAAATTCTGGATGCCATTCAGGCTCTCCAGTTACGACACCAATCGCATCAATGGAGTGCGCGGTATAGCAGGAAAGAATAATATCTCCAGGCTGCATTCTGTACAAAAATGCGTTCAACACCGTTTTTCCGCCTACATGGTAGTCCATGTCATCGGTAATGTTCTCTCCGTATTCATCCCATCCAATGCGGATGCAGCTATTTGCCATGCAGTAATCCCGAAGTGGGTGCTGCCCTGTACCTCCAAGCGACACTTTCCAGATCGTGGGAGATGCTGAGAAGCCGTAGGGGTTTTGATTTGGGTCTACTGCTGGAGGCTGCGCGGTCGCACAGAATTTCTTAAACACACCATCTGTAATCTCATAGCAAATGTCACCGTTTTCCTCTTCGTTATCCTCCGCAAAAACCGGGCGAATGCCTTCAATAAAGTCCTCGTAGCCGAAAGACTGGTGGAAAGTTGTAAACTCAATGCGCCCATCCTGCCGATACTTTCGGTATCGCTGCAAAACCTCCTCATGGTTTTCTGTCTGAACTTCTTCCAGGGCTCTTCCCTCTATGATCGCTACAGCATAGTTGACTGTCTGGTAAGTCTTGCCCGTTCCAGGAGGACCATAAAGAATTGTATTCTTTGCAAAAGGCATGGGATTATTCACCTCTTTCTGCGACAGAAGTTCCAGCGTCTCTGCCAATTCATCGCGAAGTTTCCAAGAGTATGTACCAGGCTGATCGGGAAGGGCCGTGCGGCCCACAAACAAAATCGGCCACCATTTCTGATCTTCATTTTTACTCTGAACTAATGGACAACCGGTTTTTCCCTGTACCCGTCTGGCCAACTGGATCATACTGCCATTATAATGGGCAGAACTTCCTCCAGATCGCAAGCTCAGCTGTTTACAGGTCGCCTCGCCTCCCAACTCCTGCATGGTTTTCAGAATCTCCAAATTTTCTGCTGTGCAGACCGATCTGTCTGCAAGAAGTTCTAACCACTGTTCTGCACTGATCTCCGGATCATACTCTGCCGAAGCCGGCCAGTAGCCGCTTTTATAAAGCCGACTTGCAAAGTAGATAATATCGTCCGTTAAAAGGTGATGCTCAGAATCGGGATAATACGAGTTTCCCAACTCCGCCCGTTTTGTTTCAAACAGATTCAGCAGCTCACTGTCCTGCCGAACACAAGAGAGAACTTGATTGGCAACCTCCTGGTAGGTAAGTACATTCTGGATATCTCCCATTTTACAGGTGGCGCGCAAGCCAGTCTCTGCCAGAAAAGCCTTGAGTTTACCGTATTGATAAAGAAAATACCGGTCTGGCTGCGCAAAGAACAGGTAGGTGCAGATCGTTCGATCGCCTTGATAATGCTGTTTCATGCTCTCTTTGAACTGATACTTGGCTAACAAACCATCTGCGCTCTTCTCAAAGCTCTGTATTTGCTCGACCACATCTGCTTGAGGGTCCAGAAGTCGCTGAAACATGAATCGAACCGTATTAGGCTCCTTTTCCGCAAAAAATGCGATCATCTTGCAGGGATACGCGTAATTGGTGTCCATCAGATTGCCCGCCTGTGCCAGAGATTCCTTCAGCATTTCTGCAAAATCCACTCTTTCCGGGTTCCAATGCTCCTGAAAGCACTGGACTGCCCGCCACTTATACATTTCTTCTGGAAACCAGGCTTCAAAGGATTCCTTATATTGACTGACAACACGACGGATGGAATTGACAGCCACTTCCGGGCGACTTTTCATTTTTTTCAGTATCTCTTGATTCATTTAGATGGTACCCTCCATCTGTAAAGTCCAGAATCAGTCACAGAACAAATCTTTAGACCATTTCCGGCGATAAAGTAGTAGATAAGCATATAGATCAACTCTATTTTCTGTTATAGTAAGCGTTTTCAAGCAAACCTAGGTGCGCCAATTTGGTTTCGATCGATCCACGACTTCTTTCGTGTTCTTTTGCTATTTCTGATAACTTCATCCCAGAATGAAATTCATCAACCAGTTTGTCTTATTCTGCTTGCGACCAATTTTGATCTCTTGTGTCGAACTAAGTATCTGATGTAAAACGCGAATCATATCAGGTGGAAGTAACCTGTACGCCCTCGCTCCACAGCAGCCGCTATATCCTTGAATGGTAAAACCAGGCCTGCCTTTTTATAAAGCTGGCCGAAAAGCAACAGGAAGTACACCTGCGCAAATCATCCTTGATCTTCTCCTAAAAGGCGGCTTCTGTATAATTCGTCAGAGGCGGAGTATACAAAAAAATGCTCTGCCATGCGGCAGAGCATTTGATCCATACATTCGTACCGCCAAGGCCAATTCCAACACCTGACAGCGTTGTATATAATGATAGCATATTCAGCCGAGATCTGCAAGGAAATCACATTCACACAAGTCTAGTTGCCTGTACCAATCCATCTTCCCCACTCACAACTTATCAAAAGCATCTGCTATTACATCTCCTCTTTCCAGTACTTACCTATTCACTCGGATCTATAACCCGATTCATTCCCATATGTCTCCATAAACCATTTATCCTAACACCTCTCTCAAAAGCAAAACGGCGCTATAATATAGCGCCGTTTCACCTAGGGTATCCAGAATGTAAAAAAGGGGGATGTATGATATCACAAAGCTGCGATACGCTGCATAACAACCGCCAGTTCCGCACGGGTAACTGCACCTGCCGGGTCAAACTGATTGTTTTCCTTACCGGTCATGATACCCGAAGTCTGCATCTGCGCAACTGCGTCCTTGGCCCAACTGCTAATCGAAGCATCATCCGCATAAGCTGCAGCTTCATTGGCTACGGGCAGTGTCTTACCCTGGGCCTTGACATATGCGCTCAGCATAACGGCCATCTGTTCCCGCGTTACCGCCTCAGTCGGTCCAAAAGTCGTCTGGCTAGTGCCGTTGGTAATGCTCTGCTGAGTTGCCCAACCGACATACGGTGCATAGTACGCATCCGCGCTTACATCAGTATAAGCTGCGGCAGCAGATGCGTTCCCTGCAGTGCCTGCACTGCGGCCCAAGATTGTGACTGCCATTGCACGATCTACCGTCTGCTCCGGGCTAAACTGTGTAGCTGAAGTTCCGCTGAACAGGCCCTGCTTTACGCCCTGCTCAATCGCATCCTGTGCCCAATGACCGTCAATGTCGGTAAACTCGCTCGGTGCTGCCTCAGGCGTTGTGACAGCCTTACCTTCATAGTACAGAACGCCGTCCTTCTTGCTATATTTGGAGAAAAAGTCTTCCCAGATCATCTCAGCTTGCGCAGGCAGATATGCATGTGGAGAATTTTTGACCTCCGTGAACCGAACCAGCGGCACACCATCTGCATCCTGATATTCCTGCGTCACATACCGGCCAGTTTCATCGGTTTGTTCGACTGCTGTTGCACTTACACCATTGGCCTGCGTCCAGTACGAAATGGTATCATGACTGAGCGTGCCCTCTGCCAGCGACGCACCGTCTTCATTGTCGTACTCACCCTTCATATTCCAAACTGGGACAGCAACATCATTCATCTTTATCGTCTCATAATAAGCACCCATATTGGAACCAATGGGAGCAAATGCGGTAAACAAGTTACTTTCTTTCAGTGCCAACAGCCATGTCATGCAAGAACCGTTGGAATGTCCGGTCGCATAAACGCGTGTCGCGTCAATCGTGTAGTCTTCCTTAACCTGTGCAACGACTTGACGAAAATACGACAGTTCATCAACCGGTTCCTCGACGGTCAGGCCCATCAGCGGGTTATTCCAATACGGTACTGGAATATTACCCATGACGCCATCAGTCGGATATCCCTGTGTAAACACAACAATGAAACCGTTTTCCTCTGCAACATCCTGCCAGCGGCTATCTCCGGTAAACGCAGTCATTGCGCTGGAGTAGCCATGCGTCGCGACTACAAGCGGCACTGCTTCACTGCTGTTATAAGACGAGGGGACATATACCATCCAGCGTCGCTGCTTGCCATCAATCATCTGCTCATAGGTGAAAAATCCCGTCTTTCCGTCATTGGTATGCTCGACCGTCCACTCCAGACGACCTTCCGGATCGCCAACAAATCTTTGCACCTTAGACAGAAACTCTTCATAGAGAACTTCTGGTGTCATCTCATCAGCCTTTGCGCCGTCTGTCACCCAGACGCGCTGCCGGTCATTTTCTTCACTGACATATACGGTCTGTGCATACGAGTTTGCACTTGTTTGTTCAGCATCGTTGGCCGTAGCCCAGTAAGCTTCCACTGCATCACTGTTATCTGCTTCATCCTCTGACTCAACGATCCACATGGGAACCGGAACATCGCAGTTTGGAATCGCATTTTCCTGTTGTCCTGCCAAGCTATCTGCCTCTGCAAACGGATAACTCAACGCATCACCCAGCGTATCAATCGCACTTTCCGGTACGGCACTGCCGCCGACCGAAGCTGCACCCGCAAAGATTGCCGGCCATGCCATTGCAAATTCGTGTGCAGAAGCACCGCCTTCTTCATATCCAACCAGATAAAACGCACGCTCATCCATGTCAAACGGCGCATCCAATGTCTGAGACTTACTGCGGATAGTATCGTAAACTTTCTTTAAGAACGCCTGATCGTCACGATCGTCGTCCGATAGATCGAGATTCCAAGTCTGTCCATCCTGCGGCTCTACATAGACGGTCGCGATACCCAGCTCGTCTGAAAGAGCCTTCCACGCCTGTCCTTCTTCACTTTCCACAAAACTCTTAGCCGTCATGCCATCCGGAGTCAAAATCATCACGCCATCGGTGCACGGCTCAAAATTTTCCGGAATATATACGCTGTACTGTCCGACTAAGCCATCGGCATTGATCTTTTGCTCGTGGAACATACCGCTGACCGGCGGCGCATACGGATCATTGGGGTCCACCGCTCCATATTGTGCCGCAGCGCTTGCCACTGTAACTAACATTGAAGCAGTCAGAACAACCGCTCCTACTCGTTTCCAGCCCTTCTTCATGAGAAATCCTCCTTTCATCTGCATCCTTAGATGCTGATTTCAGTATACGGGAAAGGCTGGAACAAGAACATGGAGAATCAAACGATTTTTTGTACAAATCCACACTAGCCTGCATTTTTCCAATTTTGTCGGGTCTGCTCCATCTTTTCGATGCCTTCCGACACTGTATCCAATCCAAGCAACACCCGCCGATACAGTTCATAAATTTGCTCGGAAAGCGCAAGCTCCTGCTGAGTTGGCAGGGGCCGCGGATCGGACAAACCTTCTAAAAAAATATCTGCATCAATACCTTCTGCCTGCATATTTCGACGCAGCTGCGCCCTAATGTCGGCATCCTGATAAGCTGGTAAAATCCATTCATCTGTCAGGATCTCCGCACCTTGCTTTCCGCACACAAACTTTAAGAATGTCCAAGCCGCTTCGGGTTCAGTCGTGTCGCGGTGTATGATAAGCGGTGTGATCCAAGCATCATTCTCATTGGGCTGTTCCTCCGACCAAACCGGTCGTTCGATCACACCCCACGAAAAATCCAGCTGACCACTTTGGGCATCCATATGCAAGAAGTTCATATACCAGCTTCCCTGTATAAACATTGCATACCGCCCGGTTTCAAACATACGCTGCGAATCCAAGCGCATCTGATTGCCTACAATATCCGCAACGCCGCCGCTATCCTGCATGTCCAGCCATAACTGTAATCCCGCTGCTAAATTTTGAAAATCATCCTGTGACCAGTCAAATGCATGCTGGCTCATATAATATAAAATATGCTTCGGCTCCAAAATCAGCGTCGCGCCCCACCGATTCGCCTGTGTCTTTTGCAGCCGTTCAGTCAGCGTCTGCGCCAGATCGGCAAATTTCTCCCAAGTCATGCCGTTTTCCGGGATGCTACATCCAGTTTGTTCAAACAAATCCTTGTTGTAATAGAGCACAAATTTATCTTGGCGATACGGCAATCCCATTAAGGCACCGGTATCCGGATCGCGCAGAACATCGGTGTCGGGATAAACGTCCAGATCAATCACGTCCCGCTCGACATAATCATCCAGCGGCAATGCGATATCTCGTGCAATCAACTTGGCAAGCTGCGGAAGCTGATTGACAAAGATCACATCCAACCGTTCTCCGCTGTCCAGCATGGATTCGAGACTGCTGTCATAATACTCAGGCGAGCAGCTGACCACTTCAACCTGAATATTGGGATATTCTTGGGTGAATTGCTCGATGATACGGCGGTCATAACTGACCGTGCCGTAATCCCACAGCGCGACACGCAGCGTATGGACGGTTTGGTCGTCCTCCGTTCTCTTTTGAGGCAACAGATAAACAGCCGTCACTCCAATCGTCAGCACACAGAGCAGAAAAATCACCGTTATACGTCGTTTCATAGGGCATCTCCCCTCTGCTCTGCCCTTTTCCGCCAATCTCCCGGCGTCATTCCGGTCTCACGCTTAAAAATGCGACTGAAATAAAATGCATCTTCATATCCGACCGCTACTGCCACCGCATAGATCTTATCATTGGTCTCACGCAGCAGCTTTTTGGCCTGCTCAATGCGCAAATAGGTCAGATACTCGGAAAAGGTCTTTCCGGTATACTTCTTCATCAGCGCACTTAAATATCCCGGTGTTAAATCCAACTGTTCAGCCAACTCCGGCAGAGTAATTTCTCCACCAAAACGCTGCGTAAGGATATCCTGTGCACGTCGCACCACCGCCTGTTTGCCGTCCGCACGTTCCTTCTGAATGTACTCGAGCAGATCCTGACGCAGTCGTTCCAGCCAATCACGGACATCTCCCATATGGTGTAAATCCATCCAGCGCAGCAGATCGCCATGACTGCGCGGCATTTGGGACGGAATATCGAATCCATACGCTTCCAGACAGTCTTGCACCGTGACC
This sequence comes from Butyricicoccus pullicaecorum DSM 23266, assembly GCF_900167005.1. Taxonomy (GTDB): domain Bacteria; phylum Bacillota; class Clostridia; order Oscillospirales; family Butyricicoccaceae; genus Butyricicoccus; species Butyricicoccus pullicaecorum. The sequence continues at coordinate 15,282 of NZ_FUXW01000012.1, read as the reverse complement.
GCCAGTGCAAAGGCGACCGCATAGGCGTTGCGCTGTGTCCAATGCTGACGCGCAGCTGCTTTCTGCACCAGATCGATAGCCTCATCGACAGTCTCAGCCGACAGCGAAGAAATCCCCTCAGCGAGCAGCCTGCGGGCTTCGGCTGTAGAAAAAGTCTCTGGTTCGGTCTGTGGACAAAGATCGGCCTGCCACCAGATGACCGGATCGTTCAGCCGATAAAACCGGCTGCGCATGGCATCCGCCGCCCGGTTACACGCCTCTGCCATACCACCAGCTGTATTCTCGCCCTGTCCGATTCCAATCGTACACGAAACATCAACATACTGCTGAAGCATATCATGCAGACGATGGGCAGTCTGTTCGACCAACGCGTCGGCATCCTGTCCTGTCAGTTCAGGCCGCAATGCACCTAAAATATACAGCTCTCCGGTCTTGCCCTCGGTGCTGACCGTATCCAGACAAGCTCCCACAATTTCCTCCGCAATGTTGCGGATAGAGAACAGCAAAGTGTGGCATTCCTCCTCGGTGGCCTCTTCAAATCGAAACAATTCTCCGGCTTTGAGCAGCAGACAATAAACGGTCTCCCCAGTCCAACAAATCCCAGTTTCTCGAATGCGCTTTTCCAAGTCGTCCTCGTTCAAATAAAAATGGAAAACCAAATCACGCAGCACTCGACTGCGCAGCATAGTTTGGTCTGGTTGAGGTATATCATTGGTCGGTGTATCAGGCGCACCAGCCAAACTTTGCAGCAAAGTCTCAGGTGTCAGTTCCAGCTTGAGCAGGTAATCCTTAGCACCTTGCTTCATAGCCTCGCGTACCAGTGGGAAATCATCGTAACCACTTAGCGCGACCACATACAGCGGCGGCTGTATCTCTTGCAGGGCTCGGATAAGCGCAACACCATCCATTCCCGGCATTTTCATATCGGTAATCACAATTTCAGGTTGTTCCTGACGTGCGATTTTCAGCGCCTGCGCACCGTTCTCCGCTTCACCGATGAGCTGGTAGCCGTGCCCTGACCAGTCTACCAACGTTTTCAGACCGATGCGAACCATAGCATCATCATCCACCAGCAATACTCGCTTATTCCTTTTTGGCATCCTGTGTCCTCCTTCCCCGCTGTACCGGCAGCCAAATATGCACGGTTGTCCCGTGTCCTTCCCGACTGTCGATCGATATCCCCGCTTTATCATCATATTGCAGCCGCAGCCGTGCCGCCGTGCTCCACAAACCAAAACCGTGTTTTCCGTCAGTGCGAGGCGGTTCGGCAGCACGTATTCGATGACGCAGCGCATCCAACGTCTCTGGTGTCATCCCCTGTCCGGTGTCAGACACAATCAAATGCAGCGTATGCTCAACAGCTTGAATCGATAGCGTAATCGTCCCGCCCAACGGATTTTGTACCAATCCGTGCACAATCGCGTTTTCGGCCACCGGCTGAAGCAGAAACTTTGGCACTAGGCATTCCAGCACATCCGGCTCTGAAATCTCCTTCACCAGATGTAAAACGCCCTTTTTGGCTGTATTCTGGATGTACAAATAACTGTCCAGCATGTCCAGTTCCTGCGACAGGCGTATTTGTTCCTCTCCGGCTGACAAATTGGCACGCAGCAGTCGGCCGAGCGCCTCGATCATGTTCTGGATCGCAGTCTTGCCTTGCAGTGCCGCCATGAGCTTAATCGTATTGAGTGTGTTGTACAGAAAATGTGGATTGAGCTGGTTTTGCAGCATCCGAATCTCCAGTGCCCGTTTTTCCTGCTCGCGCTCGAGCTGGATGTGCAGCAGGCGCTCCATACTGTCTCCCATGTCTCCAATATGTCGTTCCAGCGTGTCCATCTCGCTTGTGCCGCCAAGCACGACCGGATGATTGCGTGAAAAATCGCCCTGTGAGATGCGGGTCACAGTCTGCATCATGCGTTCGACTGGACGAGCCAGACTGCGCGACAGCATCCAGGCCAAAATAGCCGTCATAATGAGCGCCACCAAAAAGATCAGGCCCGTCATCCACAGCGCAGTCCGTCGTTGTTCCCCCAGCGCTGCGGCGCTCATCTGCACAGACAATGTCCAACCAGTAGACAGTGACTCCACATTGCCTTCCAGTCGGGTTTCCTGCGATTGCTGCGAACCGAAACAAGCCAGCGTGCCGCCGTTTTGATTGGACAGTATGACCTGATTTTCAGCATTGGTCAACAAATCAGCGCATTCGTCCCGGAACAGATCGCTGGAAAACAACAGCACCAGCCAACCGGTCTGCGCGCCGGTATCAGAATCGATCATTGGATGGCGATAAAAAAGCACCTGCGGATGGTCGGTGAAAGCAGTTAGATTATCGGTCAAACACCCCCAGTAGGTATCACATGCGTCACTGCAAGTGATAAGATCGGTCAAATCCTTCGGATCGATGAGCGATGCCTCGCTGCCCGCTCGAATGTCTACCCCATTGTCCCCGATTAAAAACAGAGACAGAATACCCCGTGTGACCGGTCGATATGAAAATTGAGACCGCAATTCCTGTACCGCCTGATGGAATACTTCATCATAACAACTGGCCTGCGCTTCCGGGCGGGCAAGCAGCATTTGTAAGTCCTCTTGACGGAAAATCCATCCGGTAAACTCATTGAGCTGAGTCACTTTGTTCTCGATCTTATTCATCGCGTGCGTCAGACGTTGATTGCAGTCTTGTTCCAGACGCGCACGTGTGTCGGCTTGCGTAATACCGAAATAAAGCAGTGCAATACATACGGCAGGCACGATCGCCACAAAAATAAAATATTTAAGCAGGCGATGCTGTAACTGATGGTTTTTCATACCCGGTTCCTCCTTTCCCCACAACGACTGAATCGACAAGTATACCCGCCAAGCTGGTTTCATTTTAACACACCTTTTGAGAAGGTCTCAAGCACTCTTCTAAATCGTCCGATTATCCTGCTGGGTTCGCAAACACCTTATTCTTCGATTGCTTTTCAAAGATCGTCCTTTCTATCCATGGACTTGATATGATTTCGTTATATTCGAGACAGTCCATTCCTCTGTATGATATACTATGATAAGAGCCAAAAGGAGGGCTGAATGATGAAACAATCAGACTTTATCATCCGCGCAATGCAACCAGAAGAATATCCCCTCCTACGAGAATTTCTCTATCAGGCGATTTTTCTTCCCGAGGGGACAGTGCCTCCGTCCCGATCGGTTATCGATCTGCCCGAGTTACAACTCTATATTGCCGACTTTGGCACTCGGTTCGGAGATCACTGCCTTGTAGCTGAGATAAACGGGAAAATCGTAGGCGCTGCATGGAGCCGTATCATGGAGGATTATGGCCACATTGACAAAGATACGCCTTCTCTTGCCATTTCGCTGCTGCCGGGATATCGTGGCCAAGGTATTGGTAGAAAGCTATTAAGCAACCTGTTATCTCTGCTTTATAAAAAGGGATTTTCTCAGGTATCCCTCTCTGTCCAAAAGAAAAATCCTGCTTTTCACTTGTACAAAAGAGCAGGATTTCAAATTTTAGAGGAGAAAGGCACAGAGTATTTAATGCTTCTGAAATATCCTTGTTTGAAAATTAGACTTGCTCAAACGCAAGACATTGACGCATGGATGGAACTGGTTGAATGCGTGAAAGATAGCTTTCCGGGACTAGAAACCCAGGAAGCTCTGGAGGCACACAAAATAACAGTTTTGCATTTTATGGAAAACGCATCTGCCATCTGTGCAGTAAAGGCAAATCATATTGTCGGCACCCTCTTATTTTCTAGAAAAGATAATGTACTATGCTTTTTAGCTGTAGATCCCACGTACAGGCGACAGCACATTGCGCAGCAGATGATATCATTTATGCTGACGCAGATGGGCGCTCACAAGGACATCACAGTTTTCACCTATCGCGAAGGCGATCCGAACGGTATTGCCGCACGAGCTTTGTACAAAAACTTAGGTTTTTCAGCAGGAAAACTGACCGAAGAGTTTGGCTATCCTGTACAGGAATTCATTTTGAAGCGGTAAATCACCAAACTTACGTATTGGACAAACCTTCGCACAAAAAATCGGGCAGCGCACTTTGATTGCGAGTATGCTGAATACAGAAGGACGGTGTAGCCTATGGATTGGGTAACAAGTATTCATCAAGCGATTCAGTATATCGAGAACAATCTCCGGGAGGAACTATCCATCCGCGATATTGCACAGCAAGCAGCTCTATCCCCTTTTTATTTTCAGAAAGGTTTTGCCATGCTATGCGGTATTACGGTTGGTGATTACATTCGTCAGCGCCGGCTTTCCGTCGCCGGTCTGGAGATCCTCACGACGGACCGGAAGATTATCGACATTGCGCTCGAGTTCGGTTATGATTCACCGGATAGCTTTACCAAAGCTTTTACCCGCTTCCACGGTCTCACGCCTACCGCACTCAGAAAAAGCGGAGGCGCGGTGCGTTCCTTTGCTCCGCTTCGAATCAAAGTGACATTGGAAGGTGGTCAAAACATGGATTGTAAGATTATGAAAAAAGATGCTTTTACCGTGCTCTGCCGCGCAAAAACTTTTAAGTATGAGGATGCTGCCGTACAGGTTCCTCAGTTCTGGGCGGAACACTTCAGCACAGGCGGCGGCAAGGTAGTATGTGGTATGTACGGTATCAACCTGGACGAGAGCATGAGCGGCAACGAGTTTGAATACCTCATTGCCGACAATTACGATCCCGCCAAGGAAATTCCTGACGGCTTTGTGACCCGTACCATTCCCGCCCACACTTGGGCGGTATTCCCCTGCACCGGCCGAATGCCCCAAGCCCTCCAGGGACTGAACCACGAGATTTTCTCTCAGTGGCTGCCAACGAATCCGGACTACAAAATTGCCGCCGGTATCAACGTAGAACTGTACAGCGATGCCAGCAAGTTTGAAAACGGTGCTCAAGATCAAGACTATTACTGCGAGATCTGGCTGCCTGTGGAAAAGAAATAACGCATGTGCTTCATCAGCATACCCTTATTCGGCGTATGATGATCGCTATTCTCATCTACACCAGAGGCACTTGGAGGAATGTCAACATTTTATCAGAATGCGGTGGAATATCTCTCCACCGCATTTATTTTTGCATAAAACAGCTTTGCTTGCATATACGTCAAACATGAATCGATTGAAAGCACGCGTATTTTGACAGATATATTTCGTGAAACACATGATTCGGTATTAATTTTTACAAGAACAAATAATATGATATAGTTACGTTTAGAAATATCCCCTTCGTATCGCAATTTTACGGTGTCAAAGGAGTTATCTATGCTTGAACTTATTACGCGTGATGAACATTACGAACGCATCCTATCCATACTAAGCAAAAGTGGCTGCAAGACCTTCTGGATATCTGTTTCATCCACGCAGATTGTTTTACACTCAACAAAGCACTTTGGGCGATAAAGAGATCGAACTTCAGCTCAAGCAAATCGTAGATTGGAGTTATAAATACAGACCAACTCGAAACCTGATCGAGTATTTGCTGGTGCAGGATCGATCATCCGCAGCTTTACAATAAAAATGAAGTAAAGCAAATCCCTCCTATTAAAAATGCAGGAGGGATTTTTATTTAGTCTAAAGTTATGCACATGAGCAAACCGTCCGCAACGAACAGTACATCTAACGTTTTAACTGCCTGTGATATTGATGCTGAAACAATCTGTATACGGATGAATGAGTTCAGTGAAACAAACAACGGCACAATCAGAACTCACAGCTATATAAATTTCCGTTCCATAGTGTTCGCTGACAAACGAGTAAGAAGGATTTTTTACACGGAGTGTGCAATATTTTGTCATTTTATTGTAAATGCTTTTATCAGTCGGGTTTTCTGTCTGTAATTCTTGCAAAAGGTTTCTCGTAACTATCGTTCTAATGGATACCTCCCAACCGTCAGATACAGGTGTTCCATACAAAGAAGCCTGTGCAATTTCTGAAATTTCCTCTTTCCAACAGCGAATTTCTATTTCATCATTGGTTTGAATAAAATGTGTGATCAGTTTTTTCCACCATTCTGATGATACCGAATAGTCTGTCATTTGCATCTGTATTTGCTTCACAAAAATCACATCTCCCAATATTCAAGACAAATCCCCAAAAAGCTAAGAGATCTTGGTTGTATCCTCTACCCGTCCAATACCCGCTGCCCTCGGCTGCCATCAGCCAAAATATAGTATCCATCTTGAATTTCTCGGATGCCGCCGCCAAATGACCAGCCTTTGGACTCCACAAATCCAATAAACGCATTCCAAAATTCATCTTCTGTTACTTCGAGTGAGACTTCAATGCATCCTTGAATTTCAAATTCTTTTCGCACAGCACTCTTCCTTTCGCAGTAAACTCTACCATTTTAATATTTTTCCAGTCCTGTCTTTCTTCTGTTCTAATAAAACATTCGCACAAAACCATCCGTCCAATGACACTGATTTATTGGATAGCCATCTAAACTCCACTCCTGCCTGTTCAGACACTGCTTCGTATCTGCAAGAACCTTTTCTGCTTCTTCGCGATCTGTATAGCAGTCACTGCACCAAATATCCGTATCATATCCTTCCTGATTCTCATTCCATCCCCAGACCACATAGATTTTCCCAGATGGCGCTACAGAACCAACCACCGATTTTTCTGTGATCTCATAAGTACACGGATAGTCTCGAAACCCCGGGACGGCAGACAAGTAACGCTCTGCTGTTTGCTGCGCGTACTCATGCGACTCAAACAGTCCAATAAAAAATCCTTCCTGCCATTGATTGAACAGCGTTAAACTATATAAGACACCGGGCATACACAACCTCCTTCTGACCTCTTCAATCACCAAGCCCAACTGACCCAGATTCATTTATCGCAAAATCAAGCATACATTTATAGGGTCAGTATAACATAACCCCACAAAAATCAATAGTTTTTTGTAGCTTCTATCTCTGATTTCTACTTTTCCCGCCGCGCATAAGCAGAAAGAACCCCCGGCTAAGCCGAGGGTTCTATTTTTATCTCGTTTTCACTTTTAAAAAGATGACCTCAATCATTCAAATCAGAGCCATTAGTTGCAATCACCTTCTGATACCAATAGAACGAATCTTTGCGATGGCGGGAAAGATCTCCCGTTCCGTCATCGTGCTTATCCACATAGATCATACCATAACGCTTGCGCATCTCGCCCGTGCTGGCCGATACCAGATCGATACAGCCCCAGGGTGTGTATCCAATCAGATCGACGCCATCGGTGATGGCTTCCCGCATGGATTCAATATGCTGGCGCAGATAGTCGATGCGGTAGGGATCGTGAATCCGACCATCCGGCGCGACCTCATCCATTGCACCCAGGCCATTTTCGACGACCATGAGCGGAATTTGGTAACGATCATACAGATGGTTGAGCACCCAGCGCAGGCCCTTGGGATCGATCTGCCAGCCCCATTCGGTCGCTTGCAGATAGGGATTGCGCAGACCGCCCAGTGCGCCGTTACCGGTCGAAGGATCGCCCTCCTGCGCCGTACCGACACAGCGGGAATCATAATAGCTAAAGGTATAGAAATCAACCGTACCCGCACGGAGGTCTGCTGCATCCTGCTCAGAAACCTTCAGGGTCACGCCCTCCTCTGCCAGCAGGCGCTCGGCATAGCTGGGATATGCGCCACGTACGTGCACATCACCGGCAAGCAGGTTGTGCAGGCGATCGACAGACAGCTGGGTAAGCTGATCCTCAGGAGAACAGGTGCGAGGATAGACGCACATATAAGCAATCATGCAGCCCATCTGATTTTCCGGGTCGATCTCATGTGCCAGACGTACAGCGCGCGCCGAGGCAACCAGCTGATTGTGCATCGCATCCCAGCGATCCTGTGCGGTACAGGTCTCAGGCAGCATACCGCCTGCAATGAACGAGCCAAAGGGAACCGACAGCATATTGATCTCGTTAAAGGTCAGCCAGCGGCGCACCTTGCCGCGATAGCGACGCAGAACGGTATCCGCATAGCGCACGAAATGGTCAATGAGTGCTCGGTTTTTCCAGCCGCCGTACTCCGTAGTCAGATGCAGCGGATTCTCGTAGTGCGACAGCGTGACCAACGGCTCGATGCCGTACTTTGCCAGCTCGTCGAACACAGCATCGTAGAATGCCAGGCCTTCCTCGTTGGGCTGTGCGTCATCTCCGTTCGGGAAGATACGCGACCAGGAAATCGACATACGATAGACCTTGAATCCCATCTCGGCAAAAAGTGCGATATCTTCCTTCCAGTGGTGGTAGAAGTCGGTTGCCTCGTGGTTGGGATAGAAAGCATCCGCCTCGGGCGGGATGGTAATACGGCGAGCAGTATTGACCGAACCACCGGTAAACACGTCGTCGATCGACGGGCCGCGGCCGCCTTCATCCCAGCCGCCTTCGTACTGATTGGCAGCGGTCGCGCCGCCCCAAAGGAAATCTTTTGGAAACTGCATCTGCATGATTATCTTTCCTTTCCGATTGGTTTTACAGAATGGTCAGCAAGCGATCTCCGTGCTTGACGGCCGGCTGCTGTACCGGGACAATATCCAGAAATTCGTCGGTATTGGTAACGATTACCGGGGTAGTAATATCATATCCAGCTGCACGCACTGCGTCAAGATCGCATGCGAGCAGGCGCTGACCCTTTTTCACGGTGTCGCCTACCTTGACAAAGGCGGTGAAGTGCTGGCCATTCAGTGCAACCGTGTCACGTCCAATGTGTACCAGCAGTTCCACACCGTCCGTGCTGCGCAGGCCGATGGCATGATGCGAGTCGAGCAGGGTTTCAACCGTGCCGTCAAAGGGTGCGTAAACCGTACCGTCGGTGGGTTCGAGTGCGACGCCTGCACCCAGAACACCGGATGCAAAGGTCTCGTCAGCAACTTCACCCAACGGAATAAGCTTACCATCCATCGGGCAATCGACCAGACGGCGTTCGGTGGTTAACGGCTGTACTGCCGGTGCAGCAGCGGTCGGAGCGGTCTCTGCGGAAGCCGATTCCGGATCACGGAAGCCCAGAATCAATGTCAGAACGAAGGAAACTGCGATCGCGATGACGCAGGTCAGTGCGATGTACAGAATGGAGATCGGGCGGTCAGCCTCAATGTACTGAATGGTAGTAACCAGACCGGGGCATGCGGTCGAGAAGCTCTTGAGCTGCATGAGACCGGCAAAGCAGCCCGAGGTGAACGATGCAATGAGAACAGCAATGAAGGGGCGCTTGAGGCGCAGGGTAACACCGTACATGGCAGGCTCGGTGATACCAGCGACCAGTGCGGAGAAGCCAGCGTCGGCAGCTGTCTGGCGCATATTCTTATTCTTGGAACGCAGTGCGACAGCCATCGAAGCACCGCCCTGTGCCAGGTTTGCGCCCAGCTGTGCGACCATAACGATGGTTTCAAAGCCCAGAGAGCTCAGGGATGCAATGGCAATCGGGGTCAGGACGTGGTGCATGCCAAAGAGAACGAGTACCGGATAGATACCGCCGATGATGCCGACAGCCAGCCAGCCCAGATTCTCCTGAATCCATACCAGTGCACCGGACAGTGCATCGCCAGCGATGGCACCGGCAGGGCCGACAATCCACAGAGCGATCGGTGCGCAGATGAGCACGATCAGCATGGGATCAAGGAAGGTTTTGGTGATTGCAGGGGTAATGCGGTCAACTGCCTTTTCTACCTTGGACAGTACCCAAGCCATAATGATGGCCGGCAGAATGGAATAGGGATAGTTTGCAGCGGTTACCGGGATACCAAAGAGCGATACCGGGTCACCGGACGAAAACAGGGTTTGCAGGGTCGGATGAATGAGAATGCCTGCAATGGTGATGCTCAGGAACAGGTTTGCCTTGAAGTAACGGGCAGCCGATGCGGCGACCAGAATGGGCAGGAAGTAGAACGAGCCATCACCGATGACGGTCAATACCTGATAGGTCATGCTCTCACTTGTCAGCACACCCAGCATGGGCAGCAGGACGAGCAGAACCTTCATCATGGCACAGCCAATGACCGCCGGAATAACCGGGGTCATGGAGCCCAGCAGGGCGTCCATCATGGCAGCCGGAATGCTCTTTTTCTTCTTTTCGGGTTCGGGAGCGGCAGCCTGATCCAGAATACCGAGTTCCTGCATTGCCTGGAAGACGCGGGGAACGCGATTGCCAATGATGATCTGATACTGGCCGCTGGCATGTACGACGCTGATGACGCCGGGAACTTCGGATACTGCGTCGTCATTGGCCAGACTTTCATCGGCCAGTGTCAGGCGCAGACGAGTGGTACAATATGTCGCACCGCGGATGTTGGACTTGCCGCCCACCCGCTCGGTGATCAATTTTGCTGTTTCTTTCCAATCCATGAACGATTCAACCTTTCTGCTCTGAAGACAGAGGAACTTTTTGTTTTTTATCAAAAAACCAAACCTCCGCGCGCTTGAGATCGGTTTTCTTATCAGGACTTGGCGACGCGTGCGATGTGCACGGTCAGGTAGAGTTCTTCTTCCTCGCCCAGTTTTTGACCGCGGGTCTTAGCGATATAAGCCGCGATTTTCTGCGTACAGGCGTAGGCTTCTGGGTGTTTGCTGCGGACGGCGTCCAGCAACTCGCTGTCGTCATCCTCGTAATAGGTGCCCAGCATCAGGCGCTGAGCGAAAAATTTGACGTGTGTCAAAAAACGGTAGTAGGCCATAGAGGTCGTATCGAAATCCATCTGGAAGTGCTGGTGCACCAGATCACAGATGGCGTGAATCAACTCGGTTACTTCATACATCTGTCCGATCTCGATGCCGGTTTCGGCGTTGACAAAATGCAGCGCCATAAATGCGGCCTCGTCCTCAGCAAAAGAAACCGACAGGGCTTCCCGAATGATCTGCGCGGCCTGCAAGCCGACAGCGTACTCATCCGGGTAGTAGCGCTGGATCTCCCAGCGCATGGTATTGCGAATCACCAGGCCATTTTGATAGCGCTGGACAGCCGAATAAATATGATCGGTAATGGTGATGTAAATGCTCTCATCCAGCTTCTTTCCGAGTTTATCCTCGGCCATCTGGATGATTTTTTCGCTGAGAACCATGTAATTCATCGGAATCCGGGCGATGAGTTCCTGAAAGCGGCTGGTGTTCTCCTGTGAGAGCTGAAAGACCTGTTCCGCTCTCGCGAATGGAACGCGGTCACCAGCGCTTTTTTGAAACACAATGCCCTTGCCCATGACGACGATCTCCTGTCCCTGCTCGTCCGTGGACACAAACGCATTGTTGTTCAGGATACGCCGCACAATAAAGTTTCCCAACCAAATCCCCCTCTTTTTTCTAAAAAAGAATACAAAAAAAGCAAGCACCACCATAAAAACCTCCCAATACGAGGTTTCATAGCGGTCTTGCCTGCATTACCAGTGACAATCCAAGTATTTGATTACTGTACATAGTATATTCACTTTATGAACACTTGTCTACTGCGATTGTGAACAAATATTTTAAAACTTTTTGTACGTTTTACACGAAACCCGGTATGCTGATGTGAAAAATCCGGTTTCTTACTGCGCCCACAATTATACTTTAGCATAAAGAAGGCACTCCACCCATTATCAGTACATGATACTGCATAACAAGCGGAGTGCAATTTTGAAGTTAGATCAGCCTCAACCGGCAAAACGCATGCAGCAGGCCATCCTGCTCTACATCATCTGTGACCAAATCCGCCATTTCACGGATCTCATCGCCACCATTGCCCATTGCGACCCCGTATGCGCAGTATTTCAGCATCGGAATATCTACTTTCGCATCGCCAAAGGCAATGGTATCTGCCCGGTCAGCGTGCAGATGGTTCAGCAGCGTATCAATCGCATGGGCTTTGGTGATATTCTTGACGCCCAGATCACCAAACAGCGCACGTTCTCCGCTTCCACCCCAAGTTCCCGCTTTTAAATCAGGAAACGCCGCCGCTGCATCTTCATAATCTTGTATACTCCGCAATACAAAGCTGATTTTATTGACATCCGCTCGATACAATTCGCCATCATAAATCATGTCCGGAAATGCCTGCTGTACGGTCATTGTTCCGTCATCACCATTCTTGCGGCAGCTGTACTCCCGCACTGCATCTGCAGCCCCGCTCGCAAAATCCACGCTCGCATACAAACCGCTGTTGCTTTCCAGATAAAACGGCAGTCCACGCGCCTGCAGCCAATCCACCACCGCGCGGCATTGCGCAGCTGTCATCATCTGATGCAAAATAACCTCTCCTGCATCCTCGACATAACTTCCGTTACCGCCGATCATACCATCCAGTCCGATCTCCCACAGGAATGGATAGATTTCTGCACGGCTGCGCCCGGTACAAATATATACGCGGTGTCCATTTGCACGCGCCTGGCGTACGGCAAGTCGGGCCGAGTCCGGCAGACGCCCTTGATAATCCACGAGCGTGCCATCTACGTCCAAAAAAATGATTTTTGTATGCATGTCAAATCCTCTGCAATACCAATCGCGACCGAGCTTATCACGACCTCAGGCCAGATCCTCGCCGTTGGTCTTAATTACCTTCTGATACCAATAGAACGACTTTTTCTTCAGGCGCGCAAAGTCTCCGGTACCATCATCATAACGACGGACGTAAATAAATCCATAGCGCTTTGCATACTCACCGGTCGAAGCCGAGACCAAATCGATGCAGCCCCAGGGCGTGTAGCCCATGAGATCGACGCCGTCCTTGACCGCTTCCTTCATCTGCTCGATATGCTGGCGCAGATAGTCGATGCGGTAATCGTCGTTGATCGAACCGTCTGCCCCGATGACATCCTTAGCGCCCAGACCGTTTTCTACCACCATCAGCGGCAGGCCGTAGCGATCATACAGGTCATTGAGCGCATAGCGCAGACCCTTGGGGTCAATCTGCCAACCCCAATCAGAAGACGGCAGGTTGGGATTGGGCACGCCGCCCAGAATATTGCCCTCGCCGCCCTTAATATCCTTGGCAGTCTGACACGACGACATGTAATACGAGAAGGTGATAAAGTCTACCGTGCCATTTTTGAGGATCTCTGCGTCTCCGGGCTGAACATCCAGCTTGACGCCCATTTCCTCGAGCATACGGGCAGCAAACGCCGGGTATGCGCCGCGTGCCTGCACGTCGGTGCAATAGTAATTGTACAGACGGTTGTAATGTTGGCAAGCCAGTACGTCATCGGGATCACAGGTCAGCGGATAGCTGGCCGAATAAATCATCATATTGCCCACGCGGTAATTGGGGTCGATCTCGTGCGCCATCTGCACGGCGAGTGCACTTGCGACGAACATATGGTGCAGCCCCTGATAACGCTGCTGCGGGATATCCGGCTGGTTCATGAACTCGGTCGGATGCTCAAGATCGTTCAAAATACCCTGATTGAGCAGCGCACCCATAGGCGCGGACGCACTGTTAATCTCATTGAAGGTCAGCCAGTACTTAACCTTGCCCTTATAACGGGTGAAAATTGCGCGGCAGTAGTTGAGGAAATAATCGATCATGTCACGGCTGACCCAGGCATTGCACTTTTTGGTCAGGCCGAACGGCACTTCGTAGTGCGAAATGGTGATGAGCGGCTCGATGCCGTATTTGAGGCATTCGTCAATGACTTCCTCGTAATGGCGCAGACCAGCCTCGTTGGGCTGAGCCTCATCGCCATTGGGAAAAATACGTGCCCATGCAATGGAAAAACGATAGCATTTAAAGCCCATTTCGGCAAACAGTGCGATATCCTCACGGAAACGGTCGTAATGCTGGATGGCTTCACGGCTCGGATAGAAGGTATCCGGCTCGAGTACCGGCGTGATGCGCTTGCTCTGGCCGAACTTGCCGCCCGTACAGATATCCGAAACCGATATGCCCTTGCCGTCGCGATCCCAAGCGCCTTCACACTGATTGGCAGCCGTCGCGCCACCCCACAGAAAATCCTTGGAAAGTACCATTATTATCCTCCTATTACGATATTGCGTCCCTGGATGGAAATGTCTCCTACATCCTCAGCATTGGTTACGATGACCGGTGTCTGAATCTCACAGCCCGCAGCCTGAATGGCCGGGATGTCAAACTCCAACAGCAGATCGCCCTTCTTGAACGTATCTCCGCTCTTGATATGTGCGGTAAACGGTGCGCCGTTGAGTTTCACCGTCTCCAGACCGACATGAATGAGCAGCTCCACGCCGCTGTCGGATACCAGACCCATTGCGTGCAGGGTATCAAACAGATTGTCACAGGTGCCATCAAAGGGTGCATACACCTTGCCTTCAGACGGAACAATGGCATAACCCTCGCCCAGCACACCACTGGCAAAGGTCTGATCCTTCACCTCGGTCAGCGGAATGACCTCACCCGGGATGGGTGCTTCAATTACTATTTTATCACAAAGCGGTACAGATGCGGGAGTGGTCTCAGGCGCTGCTGGCGTATCAGATGCCTCCTCTGCATTTGCCGGAGTCAGAATAAAGGCCAGAACAAACGACAATACCAGAACAACCGCAAAGATAATGCAAGCAAACATGAAATTGCTGCCGCCCTCGGGAGAGATAAACTGAACAATTGCGGTCAAGCAAGGAGTTGCGAATGCGAATGCCTTGAGGTTTACAAAACCTGCAATCAGACCACCGATCGCACCTGCGATGCAAGCGCCGATCATGGGCTTTTTCAGGCGCAGGGTAACGCCATACATGGCAGGCTCGGTAACGCCAGCCAGCAGTGCCGAGATTGCTGCCGGGAATGCCATCTGCTTGATATCCTTATCCTTGGTCTTAAACGCTGCACCGAAGGTTGCACCGGCCTGGGCGGTGTTGCTGCACAGCATGGCAGGCAGCAGCATCAGCTCGAAACCAGGGTCTGCCAGAGACATCAGGCAAGCCGGAACAAAGGCCCAGTGCATACCGGTCATGACAATAAACGGCATAAATCCCGCAAACAGCAGCATTGCCAGCCACGGTGCAAAGCCATAAATGGTGTTGATGACGACCTGGAGCACATTACCAATCATCAAACCGAGCGGTGCGAGCAGGCACAGCGTGATGGGTGCGGTGATAATGACAATCAGCAGGGGCTTTAAGAAGTTTTTCGACCAGTCAGGCGTGATCTTATCGACCAGAATCTCGACATACTTGAGCAGGATGGTCGCCAGCATGGCCGGGATAATCGACGAAGCGTAGCTGCCATGCATGACCGGGATGACACCAAACAGATAGGTCGGCGTGTCACTGCTCAGCAAGGTAATCAGATTGGGATAGACCAGCATAGAAGAAACCATCGCTGCAAGGAAAGAATTGCAGCCCAG
>NZ_FUXW01000007.1 GCF_900167005.1 Butyricicoccus pullicaecorum DSM 23266 | reverse complement strand
AATTTCAGGTTCGTATTTCAAGCATTTCGTTGTTTAATTTACAAGGTACAAAAAATCTTTGCCTTCAGCGATTTTTTGTACCGCGTGTCAATTTCATCAGGAAATTGACCAAGGTACCAACCGCTAAAGTTTTTTAAGCGCTCACCTTTCGGTGAAGTGCTTATTTATTTTACCAGACTCACTTTCGTTTGTCAAGCTCTTTTTTAACTTTTTTCGAAGTTTTTCGCGCTCCGAATCGCTAAATCTGAACTTTTCCAAACTTTTCGTCCGGTTTCGCTGATCAATCGGTCAGCCTATTTATAATACCACACCGAAGAGCCTCTGTCAATAAGTTTTTTAAACTTTCTGAAAACTTTTTGTTTTCAGGGTTCTAAACTTTACAGTTTTCATCGTATGGCAGTCACGACACAATTCGTTGACTTAATTAGAATATCACTCTCTTTGACATCTGTCAACTATTTTTTCTCATTTTTTGCATTTTCCCTCTTTCTTCTTATTCTATTTTGCGATCTTACTTGCCGGCCATCTTCCATTCTTCTGTCTACTGCGTTATAATGGTAAAGTACTATATTCCCGTTAAAGGAGAATCCGCTTATGCCGATCAAAATTGCCGACAGTCTTCCCGCACGCGCGGTGTTGGAATCGGAAAACATATTCGTTATGACCGAGCGCCGCGCAATTACACAGGACATCCGTCCGCTGCGCATCGCTCTGCTCAACCTGATGCCGCTCAAGATCACAACCGAAACCCAGATCTTGCGCTGTCTGTCCAACACCCCCCTTCAGATCGAAATCGATCTGGTACAGACCGAGACCTACAAGTCCACTCATACGCCGGAAGATCATTTACTGACATTCTACAAGACGTTCAACGACATTCGGCATAATCGATATGACGGTTTTATCATCACCGGTGCACCGGTTGAGCTGATGGACTTCGAACAAGTCGATTACTGGGATGAGCTGGTCGAGATCATGGAATGGACCAAGACCCACGTACATTCCACCCTGCATATCTGCTGGGGTGCACAGGCCGGTTTGTATCATCATTACCATGTACCCAAGTACGTTCTGCCCGAAAAGATGAGCGGTATCTTTGAGCACCGTGTTCTGGTGCCGACCGAGCGTCTGCTGCGCGGCTTCAACGATGTCTTCTTTGCCCCGCACAGCCGTCACACCGAAGTGCGTGCATCCGATATCACCAAGCATCCCGAGTTGCGTCTGCTCTCGGTTTCCGATGAGGCCGGCGTCTACATTGTAGAAGCACGCAATGGCCGTCAGATTTTCGTGCTCGGTCATTCGGAATATGATCGCGACACGCTCAAGCAGGAATATTTCCGCGATCTGAGCCGCGGTCTGGAACCGCAGATCCCGCGTCACTACTTCCCGAATGATGACCCGACGCAAGAGCCCAAGGTCACCTGGCGTTCGCACGGTCAGCTGCTCTACACCAACTGGCTCAACTACTACGTCTACCAGACCACGCCGTACGATCTGAGCGCCGAGCAATCTTTCGACGATCCGTTTGAGGATTTTGAAAAATAAGCTCATGTTTTCGCCCGATCGTGCACATACTGCATCCGAGGTGATGCAATATGATAAAGCGACCGCATGTACAGCAGACCTGTTTCCGATTGGAACCGGAAAAGCGGCTGTGTCCCACGACCGATAGTGCCAGCATCCGCACCTATCGCCTAGCGTCCCCCGGTGAAATGGGATTTCGCGTCGTGGACGATTTCTGTCAGGAGCACATCCAATAACCCGCAGGCGGAGGACTTCCTCCGCCTCTTATTTTACCCTTTTTCTGGTATTCTATCCCAAAATCACATAAAAAAAGACCGCTGCTTCGTATGGAACAGCGGTCTTTTGATTTACTTTTCCTCGGTCTGATTGACCTGGTAGCACAACGTCATCAAATTGTCTGAAAAATGCACGTTTTCAACCGGTACACCCAGATTTTCCAAGTGCAAATCTTCGCCTGTGAAATTCCACAGTCCGCGCACACCGTGCTCTACCAGCTTACGCGCAAGCGCGGGTGCGATTGCATGCGGTACGGTCAAAACCGCAATATCTGGCTTATGCTGATCGACATACGCGTACAGTTCGGACACGTCACGCACGGTCACGCCGTTCATGCCGCTGCCGATGACCATACGGTCACTGTCAAACGCACACAGCAATTTAAATCCATTGCTCTCAAAGCTGAAATTCTTAATAAGCGCTCGGCCCAAGTTGCCCACACCGATGAGTACCGCGGTGTGTGCGCGCTTGAGTCCCAGAATGTCCTCCAGCCCTTCGCACAGCTTTTCGATGCTGTATCCATAGCCCTGCTGGCCAAAACCACCGAAACAGTTAAAATCCTGACGGATCTGGGAGGCGGTCAGACCCAACATTTCCGCTAACTTACGCGAAGAAATGCGCGTCTCGCCCTTTGCCCGCAGAGAGGATAGGTGCCGGTAATACCGCGGCAAGCGCTGAATCACCGCGCGGGATACATTCTGTTTTTTCTCCATCCGGACAACCTCCTGTCAGGTTTATTTGATCATTTACAGCGACGCAATGGTCTCCAGCACATAGTCGGTGAACTGCTGTGCGGTCGCACCAGTGTCGCGGCCGGTGATCACATACTTCTTCTTCTCAAACATGCAGATATCCAGCGCACGATCGAGCTTCTTCGCCAGCTCGATTTCACCGATATGCTCGAGCAGCATGACCGATGCACGCAGAACCGAAGACGGATCGGCGTACTGTGCACGGCCTTCCTGTACCATACGCGGTGCAGAACCGTGGATTGCCTCGAACATTGCGTAACGCTTACCGATATTTGCAGAACCTGCGGTGCCAACGCCGCCCTGGATCTCAGCCGCCTCGTCGGTGATGATATCACCGTACAGGTTGGGCAGAACGAATACCTTAAAGTCACGGCGACGCTTGTCGTCAATGAGCTTTGCGGTCATGATATCAATGTACCAGTCGTCGAATACAACGTCCGGATACTCAGCAGCGACCTTTTGGCAGGTATCCAGGAACTTGCCGTCGGTGGTCTTGATGATATTTGCCTTGGTGACACAGGATACACGGTTCTTACCGGTCTTGTGTGCGTAGTCAAATGCCAGACGTGCGATACGCTCGCAGCCCTGCGAGGTAGCGACCGTGAAATCGATGAACAGATCGTCGCCAACCTGTACGCCCTGCGAACCGACTGCATAGCCGCCCTCTGTGTTCTCACGATAGAAGGTCCAGTCGATGCCCAGCTCGGGTACCTTGACCGGGCGCACGTTTGCGAACAGATCGAGTGCCTTACGCATAGCAACGTTTGCCGACTCGACGTTCGGCCACGGATCGCCCTTACGCGGGGTCGTGGTGGGTCCCTTCAGGATAACATGGCAAGCCTTGAGCTCTTCCATGGTATCGGGCGGAATAGCGCAGCCCAGCTCAGCACGGCGCTCAATGGTCAGGCCATCAATCACGCGGAACTCAACCTTGCCAGCCTTGACCTTATCTGCCAGCAGCGTCTCGAGGACGTGCTGACCCATACCGGTAATCATCGGGCCGATGCCGTCGCCGCCGCAAACGCCGATGATGATCTTATCGAGCTTGGAATAATCGATAAAATCGCCCTGATCCTTCATAGCCTGAATGCGAGCCAGCTGGCTCTCGATTACTTTTTCAAACTGCTCACGAGTCTTTTCGGGTAACATATCTGCAAATCCTCCTTAGTGCTGCTTCTTTGCGTAATTCAGAGTACCGCCTGCGAGCAGTGCGCCGCGCTGACGGTCGGAAACGTCACAATCTGCCTTGAAGGTACGGCCGCCGCAAACGACGGTAACCTGACCGCCTGCCGCGATCTCCTCGCGGATGTTGGGCAGAGAAATGACATCTCCCAGATTGATCTTGTCGTAATCTGCCGGATCGGCAAAGGTCAGCGGGATGATACCCGAGTTAACCAGATTTGCCTTGTGAATACGTGCAAAGGACTTGGTCAGCACCGCACGCACGCCCAGATAGAGCGGAACGAGTGCAGCATGCTCACGGGACGAACCCTGACCATAGTTTGCACCGCCGACGATTACGCCGCCGCCCTGCTCCTGGCAGCGAGCCGGGAACTTGGGATCGACATTGATGAAGCAGTAGTTGGAGTAATACGGGATATTCGAACGATACGGCAGCAGCTTGGAGCCTGCGGGCAGAATGTGGTCGGTGGTGATGTTGTCCTCGGTCTTGAGAACGATTTTGCCGGCATAGCTGTCTTCCAGCTCGTGACCGAGCGGGAACGGCTTAATGTTCGGACCGCGGCGTACTTCAACCGTGGACGGATCTTCTGCGGGCGGGATGATCATGCTGTCGTTGATGTCAAAGTGCTCGGGCATCTGGATCTCGGGTGCCTCGCCCAGCGTACGCGGGTCGGTCAGCACGCCGGTCAGCGCCGAAGCGGCTGCAACCTCGGGAGAAACCAGATAAATCTGTGCGTCCTGAGTACCAGAACGACCCTCGAAGTTACGGTTGAAGGTACGCAGCGATACGCCTGCCGACTCGGGCGACTGACCCATGCCGATGCAGGGGCCGCAAGCGCACTCGAGGATACGCGCACCGGCTGCGATGATGTCGGACAGCGCACCATTCTTTGCGAGCATGTTGAATACCTGCATAGAACCCGGGCTGATGGTCAGCGAAACGTCGGGATGTACATGCTTGCCCTTGAGGATGGCTGCAACCTTCATCATATCATAGTAAGAAGAGTTGGTGCACGAGCCGATGCAGCACTGGTTGACCTTGATCTCACCGATCTCGGAAACCGGCTTTACATTGTCCGGCATGTGCGGCATCGCTGCCAGCGGAACCAGATTGTCCAAATCGACCATGTATTCTTCGTCGTAAACCGCGTCCGGATCGGATGCCAGCGGCACATAAACCTCTTCGCGTCCCTGTGCCTTGAGGAATGCACGGGTCACTTCGTCAGACGGGAAAATAGACGTGGTTGCACCCAGCTCTGCACCCATGTTGGTGATGGTTGCACGCTCGGGAACCGACAGCGTTGCAACGCCGGGGCCTGCATACTCGACAATCTTGCCGACGCCGCCCTTAACGGTCATCTGACGCAGTACGTCCAGAATAATATCCTTTGCTGCAACCCAGGGCTTCAGCTTGCCGGTCAGCGTGACGCGAACCATCTTCGGCATCGGGATGTAGTATGCGCCGCCGCCCATTGCGACTGCGACATCCAGACCGCCTGCGCCGAAAGCCAGCATACCGATACCGCCGCCGGTCGGGGTGTGGGAGTCCGAACCGATCAGGGTCTTGCCCGGTGCGCCGAAACGCTCGAGGTGTACCTGATGGCAGATACCATTGCCCGCCTTGGAGTAGTAGATGCCGTGCTTCTTGGCCACTGTGCCGATGTACTTATGGTCGTCCGCGTTCTCAAAACCGGACTGTAAGGTGTTGTGATCGATGTAGGCCACCGAGCGCTCGGTCTTGACCTGATCGACGCCCATTGCCTCAAATTGCAGGTAAGCCATCGTGCCGGTCGCATCCTGGGTCAGCGTCTGGTCGATGCGAAGACCGATCTCCTCGCCCTTGACCATCTCGCCATCCACCAGATGTGCTTTCAGGATTTTTTCTGCAATCGTCATGCCCATGATATCAAATCGCTCCTTGTTTTTGTCCCTGACACGGGTGTCAGACATACCGTGCCCTGCGTTTTTCCGAAAACGCAGCAAAATGGCGGCTTCCACAGCCTTCTCCACGAAGAAAACACCGGTTTTCTCCGTGCCCAAATCGTTTTTATCAAATGAGGCTTTGTCACAAAGCGCAAAACCTTTTATTATTGTACCGCATTTCAGCACAATTTACCAGAAATATTTTGCCGCCTCAGCGGATTTTTCGACAGACCTCTTCGCTGATCTCAGCGGTTGCAAAGGCATTCTGTGCCGTCGTGCCCAGATGACCTGCCAAAAACTCGTAATACGCCTGCGCACCGATCATCGCCGCATTGTCACCGCACAGCGAGAGCGGCGGCAGATACAGCTGCACGCGCTTGCTTTTTGCCATGTCGGTCAGTGCCTGACGCAGCCAGGAGTTCGCCGCAACACCGCCTGCACAAACGACGTCCTTCACGCCAGTCTCGTCGATCGCATGCGCCAGTCTGGGCACCAGGGTATCGACAACCGCACGACAGAACGAAGCCGCCAGACCGGATTTGTCGATGGTCTCGCCCTTCTGCTCGGCGTTGTGCGCAAGGTTGATGACTGCGGTCTTGAGTCCCGAGAACGAAAAGTCCATCGGCGCGTCCTTGACATGGCTGACCGGCAGCTTGTATGCATTCGGGTCACCACCGACTGCCATCTTGTCGATCTTGGGGCCGCCCGGATAGCCGACACCCAGTACACGCGCAACCTTGTCGAACGCCTCGCCCGCTGCGTCGTCTCTGGTACCGCCCAAAATCTCAAAGTCGGTGTAATCGCGCACCAGCACGATCAGCGAGTGACCACCCGAGGCCACAAGCGTCAAAAAGGGCGGCTTCAGGTCGGGAAATTCCAGATAATTGGCCGCGATGTGTCCGCGGATGTGGTGTACAGGAATAAACGGTTTGCCCAGCGAGAACGCCAGCGATTTGCCGAAGTTTGCACCGACCAGCACTGCGCCGATGAGTCCCGGTGCGCAGGTCGCAGCGACCGCGTCCACCTCGTCCGCCTGCATGCCTGCCTGTTCCAGTGCACATTCGGTCACGCGCACGACCGCTTCCATGTGACGGCGCGAAGCGATCTCGGGTACGACACCGCCGTACAGCGCGTGTGTCTCGACCTGCGAGTCAATGATATTGGATAAAATCTTGCGTCCGTCCTCGATGACCGCTGCCGCGGTCTCATCGCAGGAGGACTCGATTGCTAAAATCTTCATACAGTCTCCTCTAGTTTGGTATGCGGACGATCAGCACCGTCCAATCACATGGCGCGCCTGCTCCTCATCCTTTTTGTCTACCAGAATGCGGTACTCAATCGCGGCATCCTGATTGCCGCCCCAGCGCATGCGCGCACCGCCATGCGGTCGAATATCCTTTTGCCGGATCACATAGTCAATGCCCGCCTGCTCGAGTGCATGCTGCATTTGGTACAGATCACGCTCGGAATAACTTACAAACACTTCGCGCTTGTCAAACAACATGATCCTCTTCCCCTTTCACGTTGCATCACGCAGTTGTAACGTCATCAAAATCGCGTCTTCTGTGGGTGCGCGGTAAAAATTTTTGCGCCGTCCAACCGGTTCATATCCGGCTGCCGTGTACAGCGCGATGGCCGGATCGTTGGACGCACGCACTTCGAGCGTCACAAACGCAAGCTGTGCCTGCTGCGCCCGCTCGGTCAGGGTCTGGATGAGCAGACGGCCAATGCCCTGACGGCGAAAATCATGCGAGACCGCGACATTTGTAATGTAGCCCTCGTCGAGCACGGTCTGACAGCCGACATAGCCGCACACGGTCTGGTTTTCATCCTCTGCGACCAGAAACAGACCTTTTCCAAGTTCTTCCCGCAGTGCATTCTCGCTCCACGGTGCATGAAAACACGCCCGCTCGATCTCGGCCAGTGCAGGCAAATGTCGCTCGTCCATCGGAACAATCTGAATCTGACTCATGCGCGTCCTTTCTCCAAATTTCCGATCAGCGCACCGACTGCATCCTTGAGCTGCGCCGCGCACGCACGATAGGTGGCAAGGTCACCGCCGAAGGGGTCGGCAACATCGACCGGCGACAGGGTGAACACCTTATCCTCCGCCCACGGCAGCGCTTCGACCAGCCGGTCGTAGTGCGCAGCCGTCATGCACACCAGATACTTGGCTTCCTTGGCCATCTCCGGGGTCAGCTGACGGGCGTGATGCTGGGACAGGTCTGCGCCCAGCTCAGCCGCTGCCTTGACTGCATTTTCCGAGGCCGGCAGGCCATCATGTGCAAACAAACCAGCCGACTGCGCGGTCAAGCCAGTGCGCGCCTCACCGTCCAGCGCACGGAACAAACCCTCTGCCATCGGACTGCGGCAGGTATTTCCGGTACATACAAAAATGATCTGATCCATAATACGATATTCCTCGAATCTTTCCAGACAGCCGATCATATCCATTTTCCGGATGTTCGGCTGAATCATCCGTTTTGAGGTGATACCGCCAAATCGGTATACGTCCCCATGATGAACGTATTGATTATACCACAGAACGCTCTATTTTTCTATGACCATTCCCAAAAATCCGTCCGTCCTGACCATGTACAGATAAAAAAAGACCACCCGCTGCCGGATGGTCTTGCTCTTTTACTTGGTTTCGTACCAGCTGTGTCCAATCTTGGCCTCAGCCACGAGCGGCACACGCAATTCGGCTGCATGCTCCATCTCTTCGCGCAGCAGGGCTGCCGCGCGCTCGGCTTCGTGCTCGGGTGCTTCCAGAATCAGTTCGTCGTGTACCTGCAAAATCAGGCGCGCTTCAAAGCCCTCGGCCTTGAGTCGGTCACGCACGCGCAGCATGGCGATCTTGATGATATCAGCCGCCGTGCCCTGAATGGGTGTATTCATTGCAGCACGCTCACCGAACGAACGCAGATTGAAGTTCTTGGAGTTCAGCTCAGGCAGCGCGCGTCTGCGACCAAACAACGTCTCGACATAACCGTTCTCCCGTGCACTCTGCTTGATGGATTCCATATAATGATGCACGCCCGGATAGGTGTCCAAATAACTCTGAATGAAAGCTGCTGCCTCCTTACGAGTCACACCGATATCCTGTGCAAGCGAAAAGTCCGAAATACCGTAGACGATACCGAAGTTGACCGCCTTACAGCTCGAACGCATCTGCGGAGTCACCTCTTCCACCGGTACGCCGTAGACCTTGGAAGCCGTGGTTGCATGGATATCCTGACCACCGCGGAAAGCCTCGATCATCGCGTCATCGTCTGCGACATGTGCCAGCACGCGCAGCTCGATCTGCGAATAGTCGGCATCGACCAGAACCCGTCCCTGCTCCGCGACAAACATGCGGCGCAGCTCGCGTCCGAGCTCGGTACGCACCGGGATATTCTGCAAATTGGGATCGACCGACGACAGACGGCCGGTTGCAGTGACCGTCTGCTGGAAGTGCGAATGGATACGGCCATCGGGTGCAATGACCTTCAAAAGTCCGTCTATATAGGTGCTCTTGAGTTTGGTCAGCTGACGGTATTCCAGCACGTCGGCAATCATCGGATGATAGCCAGCCAGCGATTCCAGCACCTCAGCACTGGTCGAGTAACCGGTCTTGGTCTTTTTCTTGTACGGCAGTCCCAATTCTTCAAACAGCACAACGCCGAGCTGTTTGGACGACTGAATGTTAAATTCATGTCCGGCAGCCTCATAGATCTGCGCGGTCAGTGCAGCAATGCGCGTGTCTAGCTGCTCACCAAAGGCGCACAGCTGGTCGGCATCGGCCTTGCAGCCTGCCTGCTGCATCTCAGCCAACACGGTCATAAGCGGCATCTCCATCTCGAAGAACAGCTTGTGCATGCCCTGCTCTTCCAGTCGTGCGGATGCCTCCGCGTAAATATCTGCAATCGCTTCCACATTGGCAGTCATCGCGGCAAGCGCGCTGTCCCGTCCGCCGAGCGGCGAAAATGCGTCCTCTGCGGTCAGGTCGACCTTGGGCAGTTCGCGGTTGAGATAGGACAGCGCAACACGCTCGAGGTCGTAAGCCGATGCCGTGGGATCGAGCAGATAAGCCGCAATGCTGGTGTCAAACAGCACGCCCTGCGCCGCCAGTCCTGCTTCGAGCAGCTCGACATAGGTCGGCTTGGCATCGTGCATGACAAGCTTGATCTCTCCGGCAAACAGACGTGCGGTCACGGTGTCCCAATCTGTTACTGAAAAGCTGTCCAACGACAGTAAATACACCGTATCCTGTGCAAGCAGCGCAAATGCACGCAGTCCGGGTGCGGCAAACAGCGGTACAGCCGAAAGCTCGGTCAGTGCATCCAGCTGCTTCTGTGCGCTTTCCAAGTCGGTCAGCTCTACGCGCTTGCGCTCCGCTGCGGTCGGTGCCGGTGCTTCGGTCTTGCTCAGTCCCAAACGCGTCAAGAAAGACTTAAATTCCAGACGGGTCAGCAGATCATACAGCGCATCGCGGTCCATCTGCACATCGGGCAGCGCCTGCATGTCGATCGGCAGCGGTGCATCCCGCTCGATCGTTGCCAGCCAATAGCTGTCCCGTGCGGCCTGCTCGCCGTTCGTCAGTTTGTCCCGCAGACCCTTTTTGATTTCCGGTGCATCCAGATGGCGATATACTTCGTCCAAGCTGCCAAAGGTGTGCAGCAGATTCATTGCCGTTTTTTCTCCGATACCCGGTACGCCCGAAATATTATCCGAGCTATCTCCCATCAGCGCCTTGAGATCGATCAAGCGAATGGGATCAAAACCGTACTCTTCTCGGAACGCCTCAGGCGTGATATCTCGACTGGTATCCTGTCCACCCTTAGACGATACCAGATGCACCGTCGTATGTGCACTCACCAGCTGCAAGCTGTCGCGGTCACCGGTCACGATCAGGCAATCGTCTCCCTGCTCTTCCGCCTTGCGGCTGATCGTACCAATCAGGTCATCAGCCTCATATCCGCCCTTCTCACAGCGGATAATGCCCAGCGCGTCCAGCACTTCCTTCATGACCGGCAGCTGCGCCGCGAGCTCGTCCGGCATGCCCTTTCGGGTCGCCTTGTAAGAGTCAAACTTCTGGTGACGGAAGGTTTTCTCCTTCACGTCAAAGCATACGATCGTGCGATCGGGGGTATATTCATCCTGTAAGCGGAACAGAGTCGACAAAAAGCCGTAAATAGCGTTCGTGGGTAAGCCGTCGTGGTTGGTCAGCAGCCGTACGCCGTAAAACGCACGGTTTAAGATGCTGTTGCCGTCAATCACCATGAATTTCATCGTTAACCTCATCATTCCTGCGGCCGCATACAGCTGCCGCATGTCCGAATTTTTTGCTATTGGTTTTATTATACGGCAAAAACAGTATCATTACCAGAGGCAGAACGGGAAAAGCGTGAATTTCCGTCTTTTTTTGATGCAAAATATCTTACATGATATCGATTTCACATTCTACAAAAAGATAAAAAAACACCTCGATTTATTCGTTCTTTCGAAACCAATAAACCGAGGAATTGATTGGCAATGATCGAAAAAGTTTGCAGGCTTATTTTCGGTCATCCATTGCGTGTTTCAGGGATTGATTCACTATGACAAGCTTTTATCACTGTTTTGCAAATGATACCGATAACGCACGATTTTTTCCGATCTTGCCCTCATTCAGATAGAAGATGTTTTCAAAATGCCGTTTGCGAGATAACTCTCGTGCGAGATTTAACCTCTGCGCATTTGCAGTCTCAGACGATCTGCAATCATCGAGATAAATTCGGAATTGGTCGGCTTGCCCTTAACGCCCGATACCGTATAGCCGAAATACGACTGCAAAGTTTCGATATCTCCGCGATCCCAGGCAACTTCAATCGCGTGGCGAATAGCACGCTCGACGCGGGATGCTGTGGTATGGAATTTCTTTGCGATGCCCGGATACATGATCTTGGTGATTGCACCAACCGATTCCATATCGCGGATGGCCATGATGATCGCCTCACGCAGATACTGATAGCCCTTGATGTGTGCCGGTACGCCAACCTGATGGATAACTTCGGTCACGCGCAGTTCCAAATCCAGCTCAGCCGGCATTTCGGGCTCGCGCACGCATGCGGTCTGTCGGGACATGCCCCACTGGCGAATGCGTCCTGCCAGCACTTCCGGGCCTACCGGCTTGCGCAGAAAATGGCTGACGCCCAACGCACTGCACTCTGCCGCTGCCATATCGCTGGCAAATGCCGAGATGACGAATACCCCGACCTTGTATCCATTGTCCACGATGCGATGCAGCAGGCTCAGTCCATCCAGCTCGGGCAGCATCAGGTCGGTCAGCAGCAGGTCGGGTGCCAGCTCACGCACCTGCTCCAATGCGCCAGTACCACTCGCCGCCGTTCCGACGACCTCAATTCCATCCTCCGCCTGCAAGGCGCCCGAGAGCGCTGTGCGGAATTCCTGGTCTCCATCTGCGATTACTACTCGAATGTTCCGTTCCATGTTGTCACTCACTGCCTTCCTGACAAATTTTTTGTTCTGACTGCCGTTGTTCTGTTCTGTGGTTGCTTTCGTGCGGCTTCCTTAATTTACCATATTTTTCCAGCTCGCACAATGGATTTTGCGTGTTTTCGGCCAGATTTCGTGCGACTGTGTTCGACAAAATTCGACATTTCCCGTCTGTCATCGACTGGGTTCACCAAGGTCTTCCCCGATCTTACCGGGTTCTTCATAGTCTATGTCCGTGTCTGGAAATGGCGGAAAGCGCGGGAATCCCGCTCCCACGCTTTCCAGCTTCCAGCCTTATGCCGCAGTCTGTGCTTCCAGCATTTTCTCAATTTCGACAGCATATCCCCTTGTGGGATCGTTCACCAAAACATGGGTGACCGCACCCACTAGCTTGCCGTCCTGAATCACCGGGCTGCCGCTCATTCCCTGCACGATACCACCGGTCTTTTCGATCAGTTTCCGGTCGGTGACATGGATGACCATAGACCGGTCATTCTCACCGCCTTCGCCATAGAGTTTGGTAATCTCAGCGGTATAATGTCCGACCGTCTCACCCTCAACATTCGACCAGATCTCACAGGTACCTTCCTGTGCGTCCGCGATGGGCAGCGTATCCAGATCGTCATAATAGCTGTCATCGGTCAGCACGCCAAAAATACCGGTATCCGTATTTTTCTCGACCGTTCCCATGTCTTCCTGCAAGTTAAATTCACCTTGCAGTGCACCCGGTGCGCCAGATGCACCCTTCTGCACGCCTGCAACCGAAGCCTCCATCAGACTACCCTCTGCAAGCGGAACGAGCACACCGCTCTCACCGTCACAGATGCCGTGTCCCAGCGAACCATAGGCTCCAGTTTCCGGATCAACGTAGGTGATTGTTCCGATACCGGCCATACCGTCACGAATCATCACGCCCAACCGATCATGACCGCTGGTGTCCTGCACCGGAGTCACTGACACATCCAGCTCCTCACCATCTCGCCGCACATGCAGCGTGATCGCTTGGCCTTCTGCGCCTTCAATGATCTCCTGTAAAGCGTCATTGGTGTCTACCGATTGACCGTTTGCGGTCAGGATCACGTCACCCGGCTGCAATCCAGCCGCCTCAGCCGGACTGACCTGTCCAACCGCGGTCGTAACCGGATCAAGAGACGCGATCATGACACCGTCGGCATGCAGTTTGATACCCGCCGCGCGTCCGACCGGAATCAAGCTCTGTGCAGCAAGTGCCGTACCCACCGACAAGGCCAGCACCAGAGCGGCCGCACAGCTGCGTGCAAGCCATTTATTGCGTATTTGCATACTTCCACCTCCTCATCGGCTAGTATGCCGCAGAGCGCAGCCTGTGAGCCGTGCCCAATGCTGGCAGAGCGGGAACACAGCCGCCGCCGGAGGCAGATTTTACGGAAAGCGGAAACGCATAAAAAAACGAAAGACACCCTGGAAAACCAAGGTGTCTTTGTCAGCAAAATTGTTAAATTGCGCGTGCAGACGCTTACGCCTTGCCGTTGCAGCCCAGAACGTTGATCAGCTTGTGGGTAACCATGTCCTTAACAGCCTGACGAGCGGGCTTGAGGTACTGACGGGGATCGAAGTGATCCGGATGCTCAGCAAAGTACTTGCGGATGGTAGCGGTCATTGCCAGACGGATATCGGAGTCGATATTGATCTTGCAGACAGCCAGCTTTGCAGCCTTGCGCAGCTCTTCCTCCGGGATACCGATTGCATCGGGCATGCTGCCGCCGTACTGGTTGATCATCTTGACGAACTCCTGCGGAACAGAAGAAGAACCGTGCAGAACGATCGGGAAACCAGGCAGACGCTTGATGCACTCTTCCAGAACGTCGAAGCGGAGCGGAGGCGGAACCAGGATGCCTTCCTCGTTGCGGGTGCACTGTGCAGCGGTGAACTTGTAAGCACCGTGAGAAGTACCGATTGCAATTGCCAGGGAGTCACAGCCGGTGCGGGAAACGAATTCCTCAACCTCTTCCGGACGGGTGTAGCTCTCGTTGCCAGCCTCTACGCAAACTTCGTCCTCGACGCCAGCCAAGGTACCCAGCTCAGCCTCGACAACAACGCCGTGTGCGTGTGCGTACTCAACAACCTGCTTGGTCAGAGCGATGTTCTCCTCGAAGGACTTGGAAGAAGCGTCGATCATAACGGAGGTGAAACCGCCGTCGATGCAGCTCTTACAAACTTCGAAAGAATCGCCGTGATCCAGATGCAGAGCGATCGGGATCTCGGGGCAGTTCTCAACAGCAGCCTGAACCATCTTTACCAGATAGTTGTGGTTTGCGTAAGCACGAGCGCCCTTGGATACCTGCAGGACAACCGGAGCCTTCTGCTCCTGGCAAGCCTCAGTGATACCCTGAACGATCTCCATGTTGTTTACGTTGAATGCACCGACAGCATAGCCGCCGTCGTATGCCTTCTTAAACATCTCAGTAGTAGTAACTAACGGCATTTTGATTACTTCCTTTCACTATCTATTCTGTTTCCACTTGGAACCAGGATATTCTATGGTTATTTTACCAGCTATACCGGTCAAAATCAAGACCCATGTTTTCCAAATATATCTTTGTGTAACAGGTGGAAATTTTGGAAGCTTTTACATGGAAAAGAAATTGATTTTTGCTAGACAATATGATATGATTTTTTTGTAGCAAAATATCCGACAAGGTTATTTTTCATTAACATTAGGAGGTTTTTCCAATGAGTGAATTAAAGGGCGCTTGCATCATCGGCCAGTCCGGTGGCCCCACTTCCGTCATCAACACGTCTGTTCTCGGCGCAATCGAGACCGCTCTCGACTGCCCCTCTATCACCCGCGTTCTGGGTGCTGCTCACGGCATCCGCGGTGTGCTCGACGACCAGCTGCTCGACATCGACAAGGAAGACCGCGAAGAGCTCAAGCTTCTCCGCTACACCCCGTCTTCTGCACTCGGTTCCTGCCGTTACAAGCTGGCTGATCCCGACGTTGACGATACCGATTACAAGCGTATCCTCGAGATCTTCAAGAAGTATGACGTTCGTTACTTCTTCTACAACGGTGGTAACGACTCCATGGATACCTGCAACAAGATCTCCAAGTTCATGATGAAGTCCGGTTACGACTGCCGCGTTATGGGCATCCCGAAGACCATCGACAACGACCTGTTCGGCACCGACCACTGCCCGGGCTACGCTTCCGCTTCCAAGTACATCGCTACTTCCTGCATGGAGATCTATCAGGACGCTCGCGTTTACGACACCGGCATGGTTTGTGTTGTTGAGATCATGGGCCGTCACGCTGGCTGGCTGACCGCTGCTGCTGGTCTGGCTACCGCTCAGGGCGCTGGTCCCGACCTCATCTACCTCCCCGAGACCGACTTCGACATGGACAAGTTCATGGCTGACGTTAAGAAGGTTTACGCTGAGAAGGGCAACTGCCTGGTAGCTGTTTCCGAGGGCATCCACTACGCTGACGGCACCTTCGTTTCCGAGGCTAAGACCTCCGCAACCGACGGTTTCGGTCATGCTCAGCTGGGCGGCCTGGCTGCTATGCTGGCTGACAAGATCAAGAGCGAGCTGGGCGTTAAGGTTCGCGGCATCGAGCTGTCCCTGCTGCAGCGCTGCGCTGCTCACTGCGCTTCCAAGACCGATGTTGACGAGTCCTACATGTCCGGTAAGGCTGCTGTCGAGAATGCTGTTGCTGGCAAGACCGACTACATGCCCGGCTTCAAGTGCACCCGCGACGAGAACGGCTACAAGTGCGAGATCGAGCTGCTGCCCCTGTCTCAGGTTGCTAACACCGAGAAGAAGGTTCCGCGTGAGTGGATCAACGCTGAGGGCAACGGCGTAACTCAGGCATTCATCGACTACGCTATGCCGCTGATCGCTGGCGACAACGTAGGTCCGAAGGAGAACGGCCTGCCGCGCTTTGCTAAGCTGAAGAAGATCAAGGCTGAGGCTTAAGATCATCTGCGATCTGATCATCTGAAAAAGCAAACCCCCGAAGGATTTCCTTCGGGGGTTTTTCGTTTTAATATTTGGATTCAAACTTATAGCAGCTTTCGGTTGCACCTACATGTGTTTGTCTCCAGGTACAATACCAGCCGCTATTAGAACCCGGGTCACGTTCACAATAGATGCACTTACAGCACTCTTCCGAATAAGACATGGTTTCACCTCCTTGTAAAAATTCATTTCATTCAATACGCAATATACCAGTAAATGAAAATCACTGCACAAAGAATCACAAACAGAAAAAGTCCTCTATTTTTTGACTTTGGCGCTTGTTTCTGCATCGCAATTCGTTCCTTGTCCTGCTGCTCTTCCTGTAAAAGAACGGACATCTGACCAATCAGTTCCTTCATATTGGCATCGCTATAATACTTGCAGGAGTCATACTCTCCCACGCGAATTCCAAATCGATCGCATATACGAAAACTCTCGCCAGTCTGCTCATTCTCAACAATTCTGGAGTAGTCACACGGCAGTAATCCACATTGTCCGCCGTCCCGCGCTTCCTGACTGTCATCTCCTCTCTTTATGTAATTCGCTTCACGCAATCTCTGGTCTAACGACATAGAAATCCCTTCTTTCCGTATCCAATCGCCTTACCTCATTAGCGCATCATAGCTGGTAAATCTACGAGAATGAATTTCATGACACGTGCAAGCATCCCAAAGATTCCAAACATGACACCAATCCCGACTGCAACTATCCACTTCACAACTCTATTTGTCGGTTGTTCCAACCAAGCCCACCTGCCATCTATATATCTGATTCCCCATCGAATGCCCAGCACAATATAAACAATGAGCACTACACAAATCACTGCGTCCATCAACTTCATCCTCCCTATTATTCCTTCTATTAACCTGAAATAGGTTAATCTTATTTAACCTGATTCAGGTTAAAATGCAAGTGCAATTTCTCACGCCGCATATAATAATCTGTAAAGGATTGGCTTTATGGGCAAAGGAGAAATTTTGATTTACAGAAGACTGCGTGATCTTCGAGAGGATCGAGAACTTTCACAAACCAAACTCGCAAAAATTCTTGGCATGTCGCAAACGGGATATTCCAAGTACGAAACCGGTGAAAACGATATTCCTACCGCAATTTTAATTAAACTTGCAGCGTTCTACGGCACAAGTATCGACTATCTGCTGGATCAGACCGACCAACCAGCACCCTATCCAGCATCCCACCACAAGAAAAGGACTGGCTCCGATTGAGAGCCAGTCCTTTTTTATTCCATATTACAGTTTCTTTTCCAGATAAATCATGTCCCGCAGGGTCACGCCGTCTTCTACGATCGGATGATCGTAATTCTTCGTAAAGAAATCGGGTTCACGGCCGCATTCCGCAAATCCACAGTTCTGATAAAATCCCAACGTCTTGGGACTCTCCCCGGTTCCGACGCGCAGCGTATTCGCACCGCGTTCCCGGCAGATACGGCTCAGCTCGTCGATCATCCATTTACCGATGCCCTTGCGCTGGTGTGCCGGGTCAACCGCCAGATTTTTGAGCTCATACACATTCTGTGCCTGCCGTACCACCACCATCACGCCGAAGGTCTGCTCTCCTTCGACCGCTGCGTACATCGTACCGCGCATCAGATAACGGTCAATCATGCTTTCCTGCTCATCTGCAAGCAGCAACAGCGATAAAAATCGCTTTTTATCGGTTGGAATCCATTGCAGTCTCATACATTTTCTCCTCTCTGCTCACAAACGTGCAAGTTTCCACTTGCCGCTCTTAAAGAATACGACCGAAAGCGCTGTGCCCAGAATCCAGCCGATCGGATACGACCAGCACACGCCGCTGTAGCCCATCTGGAAGCACAACACCAGAATGTACGCAATGACCACACGCAAGAACAGGTCTGCAAAGGTGGTCGTCATAAACTGTCCCATCGCACCGCCGCCGCGCAGTACGCTGTCACAACAGTTTTTGACCGCGATCAAGAAGTAGAACGGTGCGCAGATATGTAAGAACTGCATGCCTTCCTTGATGATGGCTGCACGGTCGAGATCATCGGCAAACAAACCAATGATCGGGTCACCGCAGACCAAAAACAGGATATTCGAGCATGCCGCGACCACCATCGCAATGATGATCGAGATTTTCAGTCCCTGATACACGCGATCCATCTTGCCCGCACCGATATTCTGCGATGCAAACGAACTCAGCGCGGTCGGCAGCGTGTTCATGGTCATGCAGGCAAAGGTATTGACCTTGAGCGCTGCGGCAAAAGATGCGATGGTGATTTCACCAAACGAGTTGATGAGTCCCTGCACCAGAAAGACGCCGACTGACACGAACGACTGCTGACACACCGACGGCACAGCAATGCGAATCATCATCGGCAGCATGGCGCGGTCGAACTTTTTCACCTTGCCCTCGCTCTTGAGCTTGAGCACGCGGCGGACAAAGGTTGCCGTTGCGAGCAGCGAAGCCAATCCCTGTGCGATGAAGGTCGCCCAAGCGACACCCAGAATGCCCCACTTGCAGACGATGACCAGAAACAGGTCGAGCGCAATATTGAGCACCGAGGAAAAGATCAGAAAGCACAGCGGTGTGAAGCTATCTCCCAGGCCGTTAAACAATGCAGTCGCCGTGTTATACAGAAACAGCGAGATCAGACCGAGCAGGTAAACCTTCAGATACAGCGAGGCTGCTGCAAAAATCTTGCTCGGTGTGCCAATCACACGCAGCAGCGGGTCGGCTGCCTGCAAGCCAATCACAGTCAGCACAGCGGCCAGCACCAGAATAGACAAAATCGCCGTACATGATGCGGTTTTGACCTCTCGGTAATCCTTTCGTCCAAACATCTGCGACACCACAACCGAGCATCCCACGCTCGCGCCGGTGGCGAATGCGATAAACAGCGTGGTGATCGGATAAGATGCACCGACTGCTGCAAGCGCATTGGCGCTGATGAATCGTCCGGCTACGATGGTATCCACGACCGAGTACATCTGCTGGAAAATCATGCTGATGAGCATGGGCAGCGAAAAGGTCACAAGGATTTTGAGCGGTGAGCCGGTTGTCATATCGTTCATACCAGTATTTCCCCCTCTATTGGTATTTTTTCATCTTGTACTAGTATACGACCGTTTTCACCCCGATACAAGCGCGGTTTTGTCCCAAAATCGCAGAAAAAAGGGCTTCCAAACCGGAAGCCCTTTTGGCATTTTTTACAGTTTTTCGCTTACTTGCCCTGAAGCGTCTTTGCGAAGCTGTCCTTGAGGGTGACGATACGGTTGTAACGTCCGTCCTCGGTGTCCTTGATGAAGTAGCCCATGCGCACAAACTGCATGCGGGTACCGGTCGGCACCGCTGCAATCGACGGCTCGAGCTTACAGCCGGTCAGCTTCTTGAGCGAGTCAGGATTGAGGAAATCCAGATAGTCCTTGCCCTCGGGCACGTCACCGGTGTTCTCCAGCGTGAACAGATTGTCGTACAGATAGCAGTCTGCATCAATCGCATGGGAAGCCGATACCCAGTGAATGGTACCCTTGACCTTGCGGCCATCTACCGGCATACCGTTTCCGGTCTCCAGATCGGCGGTGCAGTGCAGCTCAACGACCTCACCGTTCTCGTCGGTGATAACCTCGTTGCACTTGACGATATATGCACCCATCAGGCGAACCTCGCCGTCGGGCTTGAGGCGCTGGAACTTCGGAGGCGGTACCATTGCAAAGTCGCTCTTCTCGATATACAGCTCACGAGTGAACGGTACGTCACGGCTGCCTGCGGTCTCGTCCTTGGGGTTATTGGGCAGGGTGAAGACCTCGGTCTTATCCTCCGGGTAGTTGGTGATAACCATCTTGATGGGCTCGGTGACAGCCATACGACGGATTGCAGTCTCGTTGAGTTCCTCACGGATGCAGTGCTCGAGCAGGCGGATGTCTACGAGCGAATTTGCCTTTGCAATACCAGCGCGGCGCACAAACTCCAGAATGGAGGACGGGGTGTAGCCGCGGCGGCGCAGGCCGCACAGAGTGGGCATACGCGGATCGTCCCAACCCTCAACGTGATGCTCAAATACCAGCTGACGCAGGTAACGCTTGGACATGACCGTGTTGGTCACGTTCAGGCGAGCAAACTCGCGCTGCTTGGGATGGTGCGGCAGCGGGCAGTTATCGACAACCCACTCGTACAGCGGACGATGGTTCTCGAACTCGATCGAGCACATGGAGTGCGTGATGCCTTCCAGTGCGTCCTGAATCGGGTGTGCAAAGTCGTAGAGCGGATAGATGCACCACTTGTCACCCTGACGGTGATGGTGTGCGCGGACGATGCGGTAGATCGCCGGGTCACGCATGTTCATGTTGGGAGACGCCATATCGATCTTGGCACGCAGGGTCTTGGAACCGTCCGGGAACTTGCCGTCGCGCATGTCCTGGAACAGCTGCAGATTCTCCTCGATCGAACGATCACGGTACGGGCTGTTCTTGCCCGGCTCGGTCAGCGTGCCGCGGTACTCACGGATTTCGTCCTGGGTCAGGTCGCACACGTATGCCTTGCCAGCCTTGATGAGTGCAACCGCGCAGTCATAGCAGGTCTCAAAGTAGTCCGAACCGTAGAAAATACCGCCGTTGGGCATCTCACCGGTCAGCCACTTGATATCTTCCTGAATGGACTGTACATATTCGTCGTCCTCACGCACCGGGTTGGTGTCGTCAAAACGCAGATTGAACTTACCATTGTACTTCTGAGCGATCGACCAGTTGATGTAGATCGCCTTAGCCGAGCCGATGTGCAGGTAGCCGTTGGGCTCGGGCGGGAAACGGGTGTGGATCTGCTCATTGAGGCCAGCCGCAATGTCGGCGTCAATGATATCAGTCAGAAAGTTTTTGACTTCTTCCATGGATTCAATAACCCCCTCGGTTATGTTTTTTCAATGCGATAACAAAAATTTTGATCGGTGAGTCCGGTATCAGGAATCTCCGAATGGATGGACAGATATCCCTCAAGATCGCTGATCTCGGTCATCTCAACCGTTGGATCATACTGGATCAGCGTAGAAGACACCGTTGCGTCCTTGAGTTCTGCACTGTCCACATTGTCCAGAACCTGCGTGCAGTATGCACTAAACTGTTCCAGTTCGGTTTCGTCCAGTGTTCCCAGCACAATGGTCTGGGAATCATCGTCTACGGCAGTGACCAGATTTTCCAGCGTCAAAGTGTCCAGGAATTCCTGCGGCGCTTGCACACCCACAGCTTCCTGACTTTGCTCGGTTTGCTGTGCATCAGACGGGGTACATCCGGTCAGGCAGATTGCCAACAGACCGTATACCGCAAATAAACGACGGTGTTTCATGGAAATATCCCTCCAAACAATTCAATTTTAAGAGAGCGGATTAACCAAGTGCGGCGATGCACTTGTCCAGTCGTGCCTTAACCTGCTCTGCACCCATGATGTGCATGACGCTCTGCATGTCCGGTGCGTTCTGACGGCCTGCAACCGCGATGCGGACAACCATCGATACATCACCGACATGACCCTTGTACTGCTCGGGATTCTGCTTGTATGCCTTGGTCTCGGCAGCAAAGCCGTGCTGCTCTGCGATGGCCTTCATCTTGGCAAAGAAATCGTCCGGGGTATCGTTCTCGTCGAACTGACCCTTGAACTCGTTCAGAATTGCCTTGGCATCGTCCTTGGATACGTGCTCGGGCATGGTGTAATCGGGTGCAAACAGCTCGTCGAACAGGAAATCCATATAGGGCTTGACGTCCGACCACAGTGCCAGATCCTTACGAGGCTTCTTGCCGCCGCGGCCGATGGCCAGGAATGCGCGGGTCTTGTCCGGCTCACGGGTAAAGAGTGCGTGGAACTCGGGATCGTTCTTTTCGCTCCATGCTGCGACTGCGTCGTAAACGTCCTCAGCCGACATGCGAGAAATAACGTTCTTGGATACGTCCTTGAGCTTGTCGATATCGAACAGTGCGCCCGAACCGCTCATCTTCTTGGTCGAGAACGGGAAATCGTTCATCGGCTTGTCCGGGTTTGCTCTGCGCCACTCCTCAAAGTTGGAATTGAGCAGGGTCATCAGATATTCGAGCACGCTCGGTGCCGGGTAACCCTGCTGGTTGTAGAAGGTCAGTGCCAGCTCGGGGTCTTTGCGCTTGGACAGCTTGCGCTTGGAGCCGGTCTCCTCGTCGATCTTCATCAGCTGTGCAGTGTGTGCGTACTTGGGAGCCTTCCAGCCCATGGCACGGAACAGCTGGAGGTGTACCGGCAGAGTTGCCAGCCACTCTTCGCCGCGTACAACGACGGTGGTGCCCATCAGATGATCGTCCACAACGTGTGCAAAGTGGTAGGTCGGAATACCGTCCGACTTGAGGATGACGACATCCTGGTCGTTCTCGGTGACTTCCATCTTGCCCTTGACCAGGTCTTCGTGACGCACCTTATGCTCAATGCTGCCCTCCGAGCGGAAACGGACAACATACGGCGTACCCTTGGCCAGCTCTGCCTCGATGTCCTCCATCGGACGGTCACGCCATACCGCATACTTGCCGTAGTAGCCAAAGTTCTCCTTTGCAGCTTCCTGCTTCTCGCGCATGGCAGCCAGCTCTTCCTCGGTTGCAAAGCACGGATATGCCATGCCGCGCTGTACGAGCGACTTGACGAAAGTCTGGTAAATCTCAGCGCGCTGCGACTGACGGTACGGGCCGTATGCACCGCGATCTTCTCCCATCGTTGCGCCCTCGTCAAAGGGCAGACCGAACGAGGTAAATGCGCCGATGATGGTCTGTACGCCGCCCTCGACCTCACGCTTCTTATCGGTATCCTCAATGCGCAGGTAGAACACACCGCCCGACTGATGTGCCAGACGCTCATCAACCAGTGCGCCGTACAGGTTGCCCAGATGCATAAAACCGGTCGGGCTCGGGCCCATACGAGTTACCTTCGCACCCTCCGGCAACTGACGTGCCGGGTACTGCGCCAGAATATCCTCCGGGGTCTTAGTGATGTGCGGAAACAGCTTTTCCGCGAGCAAATTATAATCCATGGTATCGCTCCATCTCCGAATTTCAAAATGTGCCTGCCGCAACTGCCGGCACAGGCATAGTCTGGTAATGTATATTGTATCATATACGCATAGCGCATTGCAAGGCAGTCCCCGCTTGAAACCGGCTTTTTGCGCATAAAATTTGCCCTGTATCATCACGATACAGGGCGTTTGTACTCTCTTGCTTACTTTTTGATCATATCCATGTAGGTCTGAGCGAACAAATCCTTGAGCGCCAACATGGCATCTTCCAAGCTGTACCCATACGTATCCGCCGTTTCCTGAATCATCTGACGAAACACCTTGGCGTAACGGTCGCAGTCCATCTCGGACTGATAGCGCGTCAGGATGGGATACAGACTCGCCCAGTCGATGGTGAAGCTGTTGTTTCCGGTCATCTGCACCTGCACGGTCTGCGGCGTCTCATCGCGCAGCAGCGCGTCACAGGTCACGCCGAGCGCATCGGCCAGCGCTGCAATCCGTCCAGCCTCGGGCTGCGCCTGTCCGGCTTCCCATTTGGATACGGTCTGCCGAGACACATCCAGACGTTCGGCCAGCTGGTCTTGGGTCAGATGGGCGTTTTTTCTTGCATCGCTCAGTCGTTCGGCAAAATTCATATCGGTCATCCTCTCTGTTCGGTTTGGTTTTCTCCATGATACCCGATCTCCTGCCGGTTTTCAACCAACCGTCGGATGCATTTGGCAACCAGTGGTTGCAAATTTATCCCTGTGTGCGTTTTTCGGACACGCTGCGCGGCATCACAAAGCGGACAACCAGACCGAGCGCTGCAAAGACAATGGCCGACGCAATAAGCGCCATGCGCAGTCCTGCTGCGTCACCGATCAGTCCGATGAGGTACGGAATCACAGCCGCACCGAAGTAGCCGAAAAACAGAATGAGCGACATGACCGTACCGCCGTTGTTGCCCGCATCAAGCGCCGTCGAGGCGATCAGCGGCCAGAGCGCGGACAGTCCCGCACCGACCAGCAGCAGTGCCACCCAGAACAGAATCGGCATGGTCACACCTGCGGTCAGCAAAATACCGATCACGCAAATCGTACACAGGAAAGACACCAGCGCACGCACGGTGTATCGGGTTCCTACCAGTCCGGCACAGACGATACGTCCAACGGTGACTACCGTCCAGATCGCCGCTGTGCCCAGCGAGGCCAGCAAGGAGGAATAGCCCAGCGTTGCGGTCATAAAGGTCGCCATCCAGCCGGTCACCGCACCCTCTGCACCGACATACAGGAACAGCGCCAAATAGGTCGGGTACAGCTCGCGACGGGTAAACCAGTGTTTGAGTTCGGCCAGACCGCCCGCTGCCGACTGGTGCATCTTGGGAAAGCGGACGACACAGAATACAACCGCAACCGCACCAACTGCCACAGACATCATGGTGTAAATGGTACGCCAGTCATAACCCGCGTTCAGCATCAGTCCACTGTACACCACGCCGCCGACCATGCCAATGCCCGCAATACCGTGGGTCATGGTCAGGTTAGAGGCGGCATCCACCGGTGACATATCGTCGACCAAATCCATGCCGACCGCCTCAATGAAGGTTGCAAGCGCGCCCATGCACGAAATGAACACGCAAGCGATGGCAAAGCTGTGGGTATGGGCAAACGCAAAGGTCACGAGCGCATAGAAAATCAGTCCGGCTTTCATCGCCGTGCGCTTTCCGATCATCGCGATGATGCGTCCGGTCACCAGACAGAAGAAAATATTGGAAATATAGTAGGCGGTAAATAGAAAGCCCGACCCGCCCAGTCCCAGACCGAACGCTGCGCCGATCTGTGTAATCAGCGGCGAAAGCATGGTCTGTGAGACGGCAAAAATACAAATTGCAACACGGGTAATCAGGATCGGAAGTGCCGTTCCCCGTTCCTGCACCGTGCTGACACCAGATGCTGCCATGAATCAAAATCCCCTTTTATCTGTTATTTCGTTCTCCATTATAATGCGTCCGGGGTCGTTGTCCAGATACCCACGTCAATCTCATCGAAAATATAAACAACCTCGCTCGGATTTATATATGACGCATAAAAAGCCGGACTGTGTATCCACAATCCGGCAAGATTGGTGTTACGAAATATATTCCTCGACGTTTTCAGCATCGACCGGTTCGTATGGAATCATCAGAGACAGCTCATCCTCGCCCAGCGTCACACCAGACACCGTGTCTAGGCTCTCTCCGGCGATGAGCGCCAGTGCGGCATCGACCGCCGCTCTGCCCTGTTCATCACCCGGCTGACGCACGGTGAAGGACAGCATACCGTCTCGGATGCCCTGACAGCCCGCAATCGTACCGTCAATGCCCAGAATCGGACACAGCTCTTTGCCCGCTGCCTGCATTGCCATGGCAGCACCAATCGCCATTTCGTCGTTCTGTGCGACAATCGCGTCAAACGATCTTCCGGCCTCAATGAGCATGCCGACCTGTACCTGCGCTTTGGCACGGTCAAACTGTGCCGTGGAGTCATAC
Source organism: Butyricicoccus pullicaecorum DSM 23266 (assembly GCF_900167005.1). Lineage (GTDB taxonomy): Bacteria > Bacillota > Clostridia > Oscillospirales > Butyricicoccaceae > Butyricicoccus > Butyricicoccus pullicaecorum. The sequence goes on along the minus strand of NZ_FUXW01000007.1, from coordinate 62,822 downwards.
ACAAAGTCATGGTCGACCTTGAGGTGATCCATCAAGCTCTCCCGGCGGGCAATGGTGGACGCCTGACCCTCGATACCGGTCAGATAGACGATGTTCAGGTGCTCGAGTCCCTTCTCTTCGGCATAGTCATTGAGCCATGCTGCCTGAAATCGTCCGGGTTCACTGTCGTCCGAGCCGACATAAGCGTTCTTTCCCACGGTCAGCGCACTCATCTCCGGTTCACGGTTGACGAACACGACCGGCATGTCCTCTGCTTCACGCAGAATACCACGGGTCAGGCTGGGTGATACCTCGTTGACGATCAGCGCGTCATAACCCTGTTCTCTGGCATCCTTGACGTGCTGCATCTGCACTACATAATCGTTTCCCGCATCCCATACCGTGCAGTCAACCTGATTTTTTGCTGCATGTTCGAGCACCGAAGTCTCGACGGTGACCAGAAACTGATCTCTCGACGCCATAGAAAGCGCAATGCGCGTTCCTGTATGTTCTTCAGGCGGCGGTGTTTGCTCCGCGCAGCCCGACAGACACGCCGCAGCCATTGCGCACAGCAGTGCGGCGAATATTCTTTTGATCACGCAAACTCCCCCTATCGGTAAAGCCGACACGGCGTACGCTGTGTCTATGCTATATAGTATACCACAGGAATGGTCGAATTTTAAGATAGTATGTGGTAATTTATGATGCAGTTAGAGTAAATGCTTTCTTTGCGCAAAACAGAAAAGACCTCATGGAATCCATGAGGTCTTTTACTGGAGGTACCACCCAGAATCGAACTGGGGATCAGGGAGTTGCAGTCCCACGCCTTACCGCTTGGCTATGGTACCAGATGGAGCGGATGACGAGGCTCGAACTCGCTACCTCCACCTTGGCAAGGTGGCGCTCTACCAGATGAGCTACATCCGCATATTAAGTTTTTTCACTTACTTTCTTTTTCAAAAGAAAGTAAGTGGTGCCTCCGGGCGGAATCGAACCACCGACACGGGGATTTTCAGTCCCCTGCTCTACCGACTGAGCTACAGAGGCATCTTCAGTTACTGTTGGCCGCTTTCTCTGGGAGAAGAGAAAGTGGCGACCCGGATGGGGCTCGAACCCACGACCTCTAGCGTGACAGGCTAGCGCTCTAACCAACTGAGCTACCGGGCCAAGTGGTGGAAGTTACAGGGCTCGAACCTGTGACCCTCTGCTTGTAAGGCAGATGCTCTCCCAGCTGAGCTAAACTTCCGTGGTGTCATCAGCGACGGTTATTATTATATCTAAAACCACCGCTGATGTCAACACATTTTTCTAAATTTTTTAAATTTATTTTTTCTTGGCATTTACTGCGAGTTTACGCAGCTCTTCGGGCGAAAAAGAGTACACTTTATCGCAGAATTGGCAGGTAATCTCGGCAGGCTTCTCCTCGTCTGCCATATCGCAGAGTTCCTGCTGACCCAAGCTGATGAGCGCACGGGTGACCTTGGACTCACTGCAATTGCAGCGGTAGCCGATCTCGGCCTCATCGAGGAACTGCACGGTAAAGCCCTCGAGAACAGCGCCCACAATCTCCTCGAGCGTCATGCCATGATCGAGCATGGTAGTCATCGCGCCAGCCTTCTGAATATTGCGCTCCAGCTGGTCGATGTCGGTATCACGCGCACCGGGCATGAGCTGTACCAGATAGCCGCCTGCCTGCCGCACGCTCTGGTCAGTATTGACCAGCACGCCCAGCGCACACGCGGACGGAATCTGCTCGCTCTCGGCGAAATAGCGGGTCACGTCCTCAGCGATCTCGCCGTTGACCAGATTGACCATGCCGCTGACCGGCTCTTTCAGTCCAATATCCTTAATGACCATGAGCTGACCATAGCCCACGCCTGCGCCGACGTTCAGCTTGCCATCTGCACGCAGCGGCAGATCGACTGCCGGGTTCTGCAGATAGCCGCGTGCATAGCCCTCGCTGTCCGACACGCACACAATCGTGCCCAGCGGGCCGTCGCCGCGCACCTGCACGGTGACCGAGCCGTCGTCTACCTTGAGCTGACTGCCCATAATCGAGGTAATGGTCAGGGTTCGACCCAGCGCTGCCGTCGCAAGCGGCAGGGTCTTATGAATATTACGCGCCCGCTCAACCATGCCCGTCGTCTCGACGGCCGTGATCTGAATGGCTGCGTCTGCGGTGATCGCACGAATTCTTCGATCCATAATGTTATGCTTTCCTCTTTCTTGCAATGATAAAAATACGATCCTCACTGCCGTCTAACTCTCCAAACGACAATTCGGGATGCAGTTCAATCCGGTCAAAACCACTCTCTTCCAGCAGCGCGCACAGCTCCTCCGGTGCATAGTATCGCTCCAGATGGCTCTCTTCCATGCGCTCCCACCGGTTTTTCTCACCGATGCGCTCGAAGATATCAAAATCATAGGTGCACAGTGCACCGTCAAAGTCTACCTGCCAAGCACAGTATACGTCCTCATCGTCGCGCACATAGCACTGTCCGTTCATGCGGTCAAACTTGCGCTTGGTATTCACATCAAACACAAAAACGCCGTCCGGCTCCAAAAACAGCGACACGCGTCGAAACGCTTCACGCAGGACGGACGGATCTGTCACATAGTTTACGCTGTCCAGGCAGCACAAAACGGCCTGTATCGTGCCATACAGGTCGAGTTCTTCCATTCTCTGGTGCAAAAATACCGGTCTGATGTCGCAGTCCAGTGTATTGTTCATGGCCTGCATGAGCATTTCAGGCGATGCGTCCACGCCGATCATCTCATAGCCGCGCCGCGCCATCTCGCCGGTCAGCGTACCCGTACCGCATGCCAAGTCCAGCACCAGTTCGGGACGGAACCCGCACCGCTGAAAAACGGACTCAAAATAGTCCGCCCACCGACTGTACCCGACATCATCGGTAAACCGGTCATAGTAGGCGGACAAAAAACGATAACTGTCCATTGGTTATGCCTTGCCCTTTGCGCGGTCAAGCACCATGCGGTAGCCGTCGGTACCGTAGATCAGGCACTTGTTGACACGGCTGATAGTCGCCGTGCTCGCGCCGGTCTCCTTGACGATATCGCTGTAGATCTGGCCTTCATCCAGCATCTTTGCGACCTGGAAACGCTGCGCCATTGCACGCAGTTCGGTGATCGTGCACAGATCCTCGAAAAAATTATAGCATTCTTCCACCGAGGTGAGGGAAAGCACGCCCTCAAACAGCTCATCCATGTGAGCGTCCTTCAGTTTGCTGTTCATCGCGTAGCCTCCATAGCTTTACTTCAAATTTATCCTAACACAATACTTTAAGAAAGTAAACAGTTCCAGTGGAAAATTCGCAAATCGTTCATAAGTTTTCCACAGGCGAACCACAAAAAAGCGGTGCGCTTTTAGGCACACCGCCGATTGTCAGACAAAGGCTGCGTTGTTTTTCGGTTACGTATGGACTTCGATCGGGTGTTCCAGCTTCTGACCGGGTGCAAAATCGACGAACAAGGTCAGCGGATAGCGCACACCCTGCGGCATGGGATAGCTGTTGGTGAACGTATTCTCCGCTTCGCTCATGACATACGTCGAGATGCTGTCAAACGAATCGGTCTGTCCGTCCGCGTCTACGTATCCATTAAAGGAGGACGTATTGGTGTGATAAGTTCCCTTCTGTGTCCGAATGCGGAAGGTGAACGCGGCTTCATCGCCGTAAGGGTCAGGTTCCAATTGTTCGATATAATCCGGCAGACCAACCAGCTGTCCGTCCGCCTGAAGCAGAACCGTGTCCTGATCCTTGGGCACGATGGCTGCATCGTCAAGATGCAACGTCAGATGCTCCGCGGTGTCATACCACGCGCTGTCCAGCCAGACCGTGCCGCCGCCATATCCCCTGTCTTTTCCGGTTCCACTGATACCGTTTTGGATACCATCCACCCTGTTTCCGTGCTCGTCGGTCAGATAGAACGGCAGATAGGTCAGCCACGCATCATTTTCCGGATCGGTATGCCAGATAATGCGCGTGTTGGACGGATAGATCGCAATCTCGTCAATGGTCAGCTTCTGTCCAAGGACGTCCACCGTCTGATTCACCGGGAATACCCGTCCGCTTTTGAGGAACTGCGGTTCAATCGTTAAGGGAATGTCCAGCGTAAACATTGCTTCCGGTGCACGGGATTCTTGAGCATCCGGTTCATCGAACGCATTCCATTCGGCGTCCTTCCAGTGCTCCAGATTACGTACTTCTACTTTGAGCTGCATTTGTGTTTGGATCACGCCTTCTTTCGAGGCGTGGAGTCTCCAAGTATACAGGGTTTTCTGCACTTTGTCAAGACCCAAATACCCCCGTATTGTGTCAAAAAGTCCCTTTTCGCTCTCATTTCGCTCGATTCTTTCCTCACCAAAGCTTACACTGACCGGTAAGGAATTCCCGTCTGCATCGAACAAATCTGGAACCAATTCCAGCTCTCTTCCCTGTTCATCAGACAGGCTGTAAAAGACCGAAACATTCATCGGATCGGCGATCAGGTACTCGATCGTGACGGTCACACCGTCCTGCGTGTAAGTATCGCCCACCAGTTGCACATAATCATGTGCAACCGCTGCCTTGAGGCTGGGGTCAAACGCAACCGCCTCGACCAGCTCGCGCACGATCGGCACCCGGCTGGCCGCCAATGCAAACGTAACCGAACTGTTGACCAACAGTACAAATGCTGCCGCCGTTCCAGTTACGCCGATTAAGGGTTTGAGCCATCTGCGTCGTTTTTCCCGTCGTTCTGCCCGTGCGATGGTTTGATTCAGACGGGTTTCCAGTTCTTCCGGGATCTGCTCCGCCTGCGTCAGCAGGTCTTCCCATGCTTCGTTTCGCTTCATCACACATCCTCCTCCAGTTCAACACGGAGCAGAGCCAGTGCGCGGCGCTGGCGCGTCACGACCGTCCCCTGCGGAATTTCCAATGCCTGTGCGGTCTCGGTCTGGGTCAGTCCGGTAAAGTACCGCAGCACGATTACCTGGCGCAGTTCTTCCGGCAGGCGCTCGATGGCTTCACGGAGCGGCAGACCGTCGTAATCTTCTGCGCCCTGTTCTTCCATCGGCACTTCCTGCTGTCTGGTACGGCGCTTAAGCTCCCGATAGCATACATGAATCAAGATGCGCGTCATCCAGGTCGTGAAGAATTCGGGCTGCCGGATCTTCTTGCGTGCCCGAAAGCCCTGATAGACCGCCTCGTCAACAGCTTCCAAACTGTCATGCGCATTGCCCAGATAACCGTAGGCCGTGCGGTACAGCTGTTCCCGAATATCCTGTACCCGTGCGGCAAATTCCTCCCGCTCCATAAGCATCCCCCTCTCTGTATTTTGTCTCTTTGCCTATTAGAGTGTTGGAAGATGTGTTTTGATTTTGCAAAGAAAAAATTTTTACAGCAGCGCTTCGATCTGCGGCGCGATGGCCTGTGCAAATGCCGCATGGTCTGCCGGAGACAGGTGCACACCGTCGATCGATGTTACATGCGGCACGGCCTCGGACGCGTCCCAGAACGCCACGCCGTAACGCTCACAGACCGCACGATAGGACTGCGCCAAACGCGCCGAGCGGTCAGCTGAGGCCGCATCAAACATGCTCTCCATATCGCTGCCCGGAATGTGTGCGGCATCCATCGGGATGGATGCCACCGCTAAAATTTGGGGCACCGACTTTCCGCCCCAGATGAGCGGCGACTGCGTCAGGCGAATGAGCATTTCCAGTCCCTTGGCAATCTCATCCGCTCCGGCGCCCAGACGACGCTTGCAGTCATTGGTACCCAGCATGATGACGAGCAAGTCCAGCGGTTCGTGCATGTTCAGCTCGATGGGCAGAATGTCATACCCCACCCGTCCGGGTTCCAGATCGTCGTGAAACACGGTTGTGCGTCCCTTATGGCCGCACTCCAGAATGCGGCAGTCGGGCAGCATTTGCTGCAATCGTCCGGTCCAGCGCACGTCATACGGGTATCGTCCCCCGTTCGTCGGGTCGTAACCCCAAGTATTGGAATCTCCAAAACACAAAATCTGTTTCATGTCGTTTTCCTCCCGCAAAATACAAAAAAGCGGCGCAGATGCGCCGCTTTCTGTGATTTACTTTTCCATTCTGCGTGCGAACACAATGCCGCCTTCCTTGAAGTGCTTGGCCTCACGACCGGTCACAACGAGTGCACAGCGGCCGCCCATCGCGCTGTCCTTGGACACGCGCTCGACAGGCTCCATGGTCTGCTTCTCCTCGTTGGGTGCCTGTACGCTGCTGATATAGCAAGCGAAGGACTCAACCGGCACATGCTTGGGGCCGATCTCGCCGTAAGAGACGATTGCGCCCGGCACGATCTCGCCGCGGAATACCTGACCTGCGAGAATGGTGTGCTCACCGTACGGGTGTACCGAGTCTACGCCAAATACGAACTCCATGTCCGCCGGAATGCGCAGCTCAAACACCGGGAGCTTGCCCAGGTCGAGTTCCTTGTCGTTTCGATTATCCGCCATCGTAGAAAACTCCTTTCGTTCGCTTAGAGCTTCGCCAGCTCCTGTGCGAGCAGCTTGTTGATGATCTGCGGGTTGCCCTGGCCGCGCGATGCCTTCATGCACTGACCAACCAGGAAGCCGGTGACGTTCTTACCAGCCTTGTAGTCGGCGATTGCCTTCTCGTTCTTCGCCAGTACGTCCTGAACGATCGCGAGGATTGCACCCTCGTCGGATACCTGCTTGAGGCCCATGCGGTCAACAATCTGCTCTGCGGTCTCGTCGGTCTCGAACAGTGCCTTGAGCACCTTCTTGCCCGCTGCACCCGAAATAGTGCCGCCCTCGATGAGCACGATCAGGTCAACCAGCTTGTCTGCGGTCAGCTTGGTATCGCCCAGCTCAACACCCTTGTCGTTGAGGTACTTGGAAATATCGGACAGAATCCAGTTTGCAGCAGCCTTGGGCTTGATCTTACCCGATGCAGCCGCCTGGTCGAGCATGCTCGCCTTAGCAAAGGAATCCATCAGCTGACGAGCTTCCATTGCGGTCATGCCGTACTCGTTCAGGTAACGCTCGTAACGGGTGATGGGCAGCTCGGGGATCTCGCTCTCGATCTGGTGCATCCACTCGTCGTCGATCTCGACAGCGATCAGGTCCGGATCGGGGAAATAACGGTAGTCCTGCGCATCTTCCTTGGTACGCATGACGGTATTCTTGAGCTTGACGTCATCCCAGCGGCGGGTCTCCTGCTGGATGGTGCCGCCGTGCTCAACAACGTCGATCTGACGTGCGATCTCGTAGTCGATTGCGCGAACCGCGCCCGAGAAGGTGTTAACATTCTTCATCTCGACACGGGTACCCAGCTCGGTCGAACCCTCGGGACGGATGGAAACGTTGATATCACAGCGGATGGAGCCTTCCTCCATCTTACAGTCACAGATATCGAGGTAAGACAGCGTGGTCTTGATCATCTCGAGGAATTCCTTGGCCTCGGCAGAGGAATGCAGATCGGGCTTGGTAACCATCTCGATCAGCGGTACGCCGCAGCGGTTGAAGTCAACGACCGTGCCGTCGATCTCGTCGTGCAGCAGCTTGCCTGCGTCCTCCTCGAAGTGGATACGCTCCAGACGGCAGGACTTCTTCTCGCCGTCCACATAGAAGAATACCTCACCGTTCTCGCAGATCGGAACGTCGAACTGGGAAATCTGGTATGCCTTGGGCAGGTCGGGGTAGAAATAGTTCTTACGGTCGGACTTGCACAGGCGGTTGACCGTACAGCCGGTCGCCAGACCCATTTTTGCCGCGTAATGTACAACCTGCTTGTTGAGCACGGGCAGTGCGCCCGGCATACCGGTGCAGACCGGGCAGGTGTGGCTATTGATGGGTGCGCCAAACTCGGTTGAGCATGCGCAGAAAATCTTGCTCTTGGTGGACAGTTCCGCGTGCACCTCGAGACCGATGACAGCTTCGTATTTCATGTTGATGTCTCTCCTCCTTACAGTGCCGCGATGATGTTCTTGAGGCCGGATGCCTGCTCAAATGCCAGACCAGCGTTCAGCAGTTCCTGCTCACCGAACGGACGGCCGATCAGCTGCATACCGATGGGCATCTTGCTGCTGTCAAAACCGCAGGGCTGAACCAGACCGGGCAGGCCTGCGATGTTGACGCTGACCGTACAGATATCGCCCGCGTACATCTCCAGCGGATCCTGGGTCTTGGAACCGATCTCGTAAGCGGTGGTCGGTGCAACCGGGGTCAGAATCATGTCGCACTGCTCAAATGCAGACGCGAACTCTTCCTTGATCTTGCGCTGTGCTGCGCGTGCCTTCTTGTAGTATGCGTCGTAGTAACCGGAAGACAGCACGTAGGTACCCAGCATAATGCGGCGCTGTACCTCCTCGCCGAAGCCCTCAGAACGGGACTTGACGTACAGGTCGATGAGGTCATCGCCTGCGTTCGGAGTGCGATAGCCATACTTGACACCGTCGAAACGTGCCAGGTTGGAAGATGCCTCAGCCGAAGACAGGATGTAGTAGATGGGCAGTGCGTAATCGACCAGCGGCAGCGAGATCTCGAAGACCTCTGCGCCCATTGCCTTGTACGAATCAGCAGCAGCCAGAACAGCCTTGCGTACCTCCTCCGAGATACCTTCGCCAAAGTACTCCTTGGGCAGACCGATCTTCTTGCCCTTCATGTCAGGGTTCAGGTTTGCACGTACCGAGCCCTCGAACGGGGTCTTAACCGAGGTCGAGTCGTGGGTCGGGTCATAGCCGGTGATGGCATCGAGCAGCATTGCTGCGTCCTCGATGGAACGGCCGAAGGGGCCAATCTGGTCGAGCGAGGATGCGAACGCGATCAGACCGTAACGGGAAACTGCACCGTAGGTGGGCTTGAGGCCGACAACGCCGCAGAAGGATGCGGGCTGACGGATGGAGCCACCAGTATCCGAACCCAGTGCCAGCGGTACTTCGCCTGCTGCGACAACTGCCGCAGAACCGCCGGACGAGCCGCCCGGTACACGGCTGAGGTCATGCGGGTTGTGGGTCAGCTTGACAGCCGAGTTTTCGCAGGAAGAACCCATTGCGAACTCATCCATGTTGACCTTACCGGTGACAACCATGTCGTGTGCCGCCAGCTTGTCCACTGCGGTTGCATTGTACGGGGGCTTAAAGTTGTACAGCATCTTGGACGCGCAGGTGGTCAGTGTGCCCTTGGTGCAGATGTTATCCTTGACGGCAACCGGGATACCTGCCAGCGCAGACAGTTCCTCACCAGAAGCACGCTTTGCGTCAACTGCCGCAGCCTGTGCCAGTGCCGACTCCTCAGCAACCGTGATGTAAGCGCCGACCTTATCGTCGACCGCCTTGGTTCTTTCCAGAACGTCCTTTGCCAGCTCTACCGCACTGATCTCCTTCTTTGCGAGCAGTTCGGACAGCTCGGACGCTGTTTTCTTAAATAATTCCATGCTCTTCACCTCTTATTCCACAACTCTCGGTACGGCTACGCCGCCTGCCTGGAAGTCGGGCGCATTGGGCTCGATGAGTTCCTCAGGCGTGTAATCCTGCTCGACGACGTCCTCGCGCAGCGCGTTCTTGCGCTCGGTGTTGATGACGTCGGTGATGTCTCCGAGATCGAGCTGCTGGAGCTTATCGACCATGCCGACGATATTCTGCATATCGCCTGCCAGATGGTCAAAGCGCTCGCCGCTCATCTCCAGACGCGCCAGCACGGCGATGTGTTCAATTTCCTGTCTGGTGATTGCCATGACTTGATGTCCTCCTGTATGTGAAATCTGTTTAGATTGCGATGATTTATTCGGTGTCCAAACCGATCATGCGTGCAAATTCGTCCTCGCCCACAACCGGAATACCGAGCTCTGCCGCCTTTTGCAGCTTAGAACCCGCATTTTCACCTGCGACAACCAGGCTGGTCTTTTTGGAGACCGAGCCGGACGCCTTGCCGCCCATGGACTCGATGATGTCGTTGATCTGCTTGCGCGTAAAGCGCGTGAGCGAACCGGTCGCCACGATGGTCTGTCCTGCCAGTTTATCGCTCTTGACCGTCTTTTCACCCGTGAAGTTCACGCCGCAAGCGCGCAGCGCTTCGATCAGATGGTGAGACTGTTCCTGCGACCGCCATGCCGCAATGCTCTCGGCAGTGGTCTGGCCGATATCTCGAATGTCGGTCATTTCCTCAACCGGTGCGGCAAGCAGTGCGTCGAGCGATCCGAAGTGATCGGACAGCACCTTGCCGGCCTTCTGGCCGACATGCCGGATGCCGAAGGCAAACAGCAAACGCGAAAGATCGCGGGTCTTGCTCGCCTCAATACCGGCAACCAGATTTTCTGCCGACTTGCGGCCCATGCGGTCAAGCGGCTCAATCTGCTCCACGGTCAGGCCGTACAGGTCGGCTGCCGACTTGACAAGTCCTGCACCAATCAGCGTATTGAGTACGCCCTCGCCCAGTCCGTCAATATCCATCGCGTCGCGCGATGCAAAGTGCATCAGATTGCGCAAGAGCTGTGCCGGGCACTCAGCACCCGTGCAGCGGATAGCGGCTTCATCCGGGTCCTCATAGACCGGCGCACCGCACACCGGACAGAATTGCGGCATCTCAAAGGGTACCGTATCTGCCGGACGCTTGTCCATCACGACACCGATAATCTCGGGGATGATCTCACCCGCTTTACGCACCTGTACGGTATCGCCCACGCGCACGTCCAGACCGCGGATAAAATCGCGGTTGTGCAGCGTTGCGCGGGATACCGTCGTACCTGCCAGACGCACCGGTTTGAGCACCGCATTGGGCGTCAGCACACCGGTACGGCCAACCGTGATGGTGATGTCCTCGAGCAGAGTTTCCTTGACCTCAGGCGGGTACTTATACGCCGCCGCCCAGCGCGGGAACTTGGCAGTCGAGCCCAACGCTTCGCGCTGCGCGAAGCTGTCGACCTTGACGACCGCACCATCGATGTCAAAATCCAGCGTGCCGCGGCTTTCTCCCATGTTCTCGATCTCGGCCTGTACGTCAACCGGGTCGGTGTAGACCGGATAACGCGGGCTGACCGGGAACCCGAGCTGTTTAAGATAATCGAGCGCCTGCGTGTGGCTGGTGAGCGGCAGTTCGTCGCTGTTCTGGATGTTGAAACAGAAGATGGACAGCTGACGGGATGCCGTGATCTTGCTGTCGAGCTGACGCAGCGAACCGGCTGCCGCGTTGCGCGGATTGGCAAGCAGCGGCTGTTCGTTGAGCTCGCGCTCGGCATTGAGCGCATCGAAAACCGAGCGCTTCATATAGACTTCACCGCGCACGATCAAGCGATGGGGTGCGTCCTTGAGGGTCTTGGGAATGTCTTTGATGGTGCGCAGGTTTTCGGTAACGTCCTCACCCACCTGGCCATCGCCGCGGGTCGCGCCGCGCACAAATACGCCGTCGATATACTCGAGCGCAACCGAAAGGCCGTCGATCTTATACTCCACGACGTACGCCGCCTGCTGTCCGGCACCGGCAACCCGGTCATAAAACTCGGAAAGCTCGTCGAACGAGAACACATCCTGCAAGCTCTCGAGCGGATAGGCGTGCGTGACCTTAGAAAACTTCTCGTCGGCCTCACCGCCTACGCGGTGGGTCGGGGAATCAGGATCGTCAAACTCGGGATATTCGGTCTCGAGCGCGCGCAGTTTGCGCTGCATCATATCATAATCGTAGTCCGAAATCTCGGGCGCGTCCTGGTCGTAGTATTTTTGATTGTGATACCTGAGCTGCTCGCGCAGTGACAGGATTTCCTGCTGAACGTCCATAGCGGCTCCTTTCTACTGGCCAGGAGCGCGATGCGCATAGACCGACCAGCATACCTTAGTATTATATCAAACTTTCCCCGATTTAGAAAGACTGAATTTCTCATTTCTCGCGTTTACGGGGTATAATCGTTGATTTTTCCCAGCAGACCCTGTTCAGTGTCGTCGATATAGGTGTACTGTTCGGGGACATGGCCGACGATGACCGTATCGGATACGACAAGCTGATTGGTCACTTCCGTGTCCACACCGCCCAGACCAGTCAGGATGCGCATTTCGGCTGTGACCTCCAAAATAATCTGATGTCGTGTCTGATTGATGCCCGCATCGGTGAACGCGCTGATGAAATCGGCCTGCACATAGCCCAGACTGGAGATACCGACCTGAAAATCCGGGCCGAAACCACCGAACAGGTCGGGTCCGAGCAGCGAACCGAGTGAAATCTGTACCTTGCTGTGTTCGAGTTCGTCGAGCGCTTCATAGACCGCCTGCGATACCTGCACTTTGAGATGATTGGCCAGAATCCCGTCGGTTTTGAGTGCGGTCACGTTCTGTTCGCTGTCTCGTTCAAACTGCACCAGATTGGCATATTCTGCCCGATTTTCATAGACTGTATCCGTCAGCACGTCATAGAGTGCAAAAGATGCCTCGTGCACGACATAATTTTCCGCATGATCGAACAAAACCGGCCGGATGGCATGCAGAAAAAGCGTATATACCACCGCGCAGACAAGCGGAATGAGTGCGAGCAGGTAAGCTCTCCCCATCCTGCGATAATTTCGTCTCGCTCTCATCCGCGCATCCCTCCCCGTGGGTACTCTATGCCGCGTTTTGCGGCGGTAGTCCTCACAGGGCAAAAAAAGAGCACCCGAAATGGGGTGCTCTCTTATGAAGCGATATTACAGGATTACTCCTCGTCAGTGCCGTCCAGCAGTGCACGGATGGACAGGGAAACCTTCTTCTTCTCATCGTTGATGTCGATGATCTTAGCCTCAACCTCCTGGCCGATGGTCAGAGCTTCCTCAGCCTTTGCGATGCGATGATCAGCAATCTGAGAAATGTGGATCAGGCCGTCAACGCCCGGAACGATCTCTGCGAATGCGCCGAAGGGCATGAACTTCAGGATCTTAACGGTAGCGGTGTCGCCAACCTGGAAGTTGGTGGTAAAGATGTTCCACGGATTGTCCTCCGGACGCTTGTAGCCCAGGGAAATCTTCTTGTTCTCGCGGTCGAGTGCGATTACGTATACATTGACATGGTCGCCGATGCTGACAACCTCAGACGGATGCTTGATACGGCCCCAGGACAGCTCGGAGATGTGGATCATGCCGTCTACGCCGCCGATGTCAACGAATGCGCCGTAAGAAGTCAGGCTCTTAACGGTGCCCTCGTACTCTGCGCCAACCTCGATGGTCTCCCAAACCTTCTCAGCAGCTGCCTTGCGAGCCTCCTGCTGGATCTGGCGGATAGAACCAACAACGCGCTTGCGCTGACGGTTGATCTCGGTGATGTAGAAAGTCTGCTTGGTCTTAACCAGCTGTGCCATGGACTCGTCCTTCGGAACACCGGTCTGGGAAGCGGGGATGAAGACACGAACGCCGTGAGCAGTTGCAACGATACCGCCGCGGTTCTCCTCGATGATGGTGCCCTCAACCGGGGTGTGCTCTTCCTTAGCAGCCTCGATGGTCTCCCAGCCCTTCAGCTGATCAACACGCTTCTTGGACAGAGCAACGGTGCCCTCGAGATCGTTGACGCGAACGACAACAGCCTCGATCTCGTCGCCCGGCTTTACATGCTCCTCAACCTTGTAGGACGGATCGTCGGACAGCTCGGATACCGGGATGTAAGCGGTGTGCTTTACGCCCAGATCAACCTGTACCTCAGTCGGGGAAACGGCGATGACGGTGCCGGTGACTTTATCTCCATTATTTAAAGTTTTGAAGGACTCCTCCAGCATTGCTGCGAAATCCTCATTGGTTTCGATTCTAGTTTCTGCGCTCATCATGTTACTGACCTCCTTAATTATCCATGCCGGAGTAGACGCGCCTGCGGTGATGCCCACTGTTAGGCCACGAAGTGCCTCGATATCCGACGTCCCGAGTTCTGTCGCGTCCTCGATGTGGAGGACGTGTGGGCAAAGAGACGCACTGATCTCATACAGGCGCTTGGTGTTCGAGCTTTTTTTGTCCCCGATCACAACCATGCAGTCCGATCTTCCGGCAAGCGAACGAGCTTCTGTCTGGCGCTCATCCGTAGCATTACATATTGTATCAAATATTTTGCAGTTTGTATACCTTTTTTTTAGAATCTTCACAGAAATATTCCAACTTGCCCGATTGAGTGTGGTTTGACCCACAACGCTGACCGGGGTTTCGGGCGGAAGGCCGAGTTCGTCCAAAGCCTGCAAAAGTTGCTCTGAACTCTCATAAATCGCCGCATTTTGACACCAACCGGCAATTCCGAGTACTTCCGGGTGGTTTTTGCTGCCCAAAATGATGATTCTCCGGCCAGCCTTGGACTCTGCCTCGACAATCCGGTGAATCTTGGCAACAAACGGGCAGGTCGCGTCGTAGACCGTGCATCCCTTGGCTTCGAGCGTCTCATAGACCGCCCGCGTCACGCCGTGGGCGCGGATGAGAACGGCTGCGCCGTCCGGGATGTCGGCTGTGCATTCGGCAGTGCGCACACCCAGCTTTTCCAGTCTCCGCGTCTCATGGGTGTTGTGAATAATCTCGCCGTACGAGTACAGCGTCTGATGTTTGGCCGCTTCCCGCTCGGCTAAATCCACCGCGCGCCGCACGCCAAAGCAAAAGCCCGCCGACTGGGCAACCGTGACCCGACTCATCGCTCTTCCTCCGGCTTCAGCTCATAAATGCGGCGCATGATCTCCTGAGACAGCGCTGCATAATCTTTGCTCTTCGGGTCAGGCAGGAAGGGTTTGCCGATGATGACGTTGACCCGTCCATGCTTTTCCTTCTTCTCGGTAATGTACATGGGAACGATGGGAGCCTTGGTCTTGAGCGCGAGCATTGCCGCGCCGTCCTTGGCCTCGTTTTCACTGGCACCGCGTGTGCCCTGCGGGAAAATGAGCAGCTTGTTGCCGTCCTTGACCGCTTGCAGTGCGGTCTTGATCGCGGTCAGATCGGCTCTCGAGCGGTCGACCGGGAACGCACCCAGCCAAGTAATCAGCCAGCTCAGGCCGCGAATCTCAAACAGCTCTTTCTTGGCCATAATGCGGATGCTGTGACGGTTGGAAATACCGCACGCAGCCAGCGGAGGGTCGGAATTGTGCTTGTGGTTCGGGCAAACCACGCAGCCGCCTTCCGGAATGTTTTCGCGGCCGACGATGTGCAGCTTAAAATGGATATGAAATGCCAGCTGCACAAAGGGCAGCGCCAAACGCTGAAACCAGCGATGATATTTAGCCACCCCGGTCACGCTCCTTTCATCTTGTCACGAATGACCGTCAGGACGGCCTCAATGCTCTGTTCCAAAGTCAGGTCGCTGGTATCCACTAGAACGGCATCTTCCGCCTGCTTGAGCGGTGCCACAGCACGCGAAGCGTCCAGCGCGTCCCGGCGTTCCATGTCGGCCAGAATGCCCTCGACCGTCACGTCCTGCCCCTTTTCTCGCAGCTCAGCGCAGCGGCGTGCCGCACGCTTTTCGGGCGATGCGGTCAGGAAAATCTTGACCTTTGCATCGGGCAGAATGACCGTACCGATGTCGCGTCCGTCCATGATAACCGACTGACGGCGTGCCAGATCGCGCTGCAAATCCAGCAGATAGGCACGCACTTCAGGCACCGACGAGACCTGCGAAGCATAGGTCGAAATCTGCGGGGTGCGGATGGCATCGGACACGTCCTCACCGTCCAGCAGCACATGCTGCGCACCGTCCTGATACGTGAGTCCCACCTGAATTTCGGGCAGCGTCGCAAGGATGCCCGGTACATCGGTGCCATCAATGCCGCGGCGGCAGACAGCCAGACCGATGGTACGGTACAGTGCGCCGGTATCTACATAGACAAAGCCCAGCTGTGCGGCAGCTGCTCGTGCGATGGTCGACTTGCCCGCACCGGCAGGCCCGTCAATCGCGACTGCAATCACGTCTTGATTCATTTCTGTTCCTCCTCTGCCGCGCTCTTGCCGGCCAGCCGACCGGTCGCCCAGGCAATCTGTAAGTTAAAGCCGCCCGTGTATGCGTCTACATCCAGCACCTCGCCCGCAAAGTACAGACCCGGGGTGCGCTTGGACGCCATGGTCTTGGGGTTGACGTCACGCACCGACACGCCGCCGGTCGTAACGATAGCCTCGGCGATCGGACGGGCACCGGTGATCTCCACCGGAAACGCCTTGAGCAGGCGCACGAGCGCTTGGCGCTGTGCCTTGGTGACCGAATGCACCTTGACACGCGGATCGATGCCCGAGCGCTCCACGACAACGGGGATCAGCTTGCGCGGCAGCAGTTCGCCGAGCGCGTTGATAAAGTCACTGTTCTTGTGCTTTTCAAAATCGGACAGCAGACGCTTGTCCAGCGTCTTTTCGTCCAATGCCGGTTTGAGATCGATATCGATGCGGTACTCCTTGCTGCCGAAATGGCGCATGTGCGCCGATGCCGACAGGATGAGCGGGCCAGACACGCCGAAATGGGTGAACAGCATCTCACCAAAGTCCTCATAGACCGCCTTCTGTCCCTCGTAGACCGTGACCTGCACGTTTTTGAGCGACAGTCCCATCAGCTTCTGGCACACGTCACCGCGTGCAACCAGCGGAACCAGAGACGGACGCGGAGACACGACCGTGTGACCGAGTGCCTTAGCAAAGGTATAGCCGTCGCCGGTCGAACCGGTCGCCGGATAGGATGCGCCGCCGGTGGCGACGATGACCCGGTCGGCCTCGTAGGTCTTACCGTCCGCCTGCACACCGCACACCGCACCGTCTTCCCCGGTCAGAATCTTTTCTACGGTATGTTCAAATTCAAATTTCACGCCCAGTCGCTTGACGTAGAAAAACAGCGCGTCCACGATATCAAGCGCCTTGTCGGACACCGGGAATACACGGTTGCCGCGCTCGGTCTTGAGCGGTACGCCCTCATTTTCAAAAAAGTCCATCACGTCAGCCGGACTGCATCCGCCCAGCGCCGAGTACAGAAAGCGGGGATTGACCGGCACATTGGCCAGAACGGTCTGTACGTCGCAGTTGTTGGTGACGTTGCACCGTCCCTTGCCCGTAATCATAATCTTGCGTCCGACTTTGGCATTCTTGTCGAACAGCAGCACGTGTGCGCCCGCCTCTGCCGCAGCACCTGCGGCCATGAGTCCGGCAGCGCCCGCGCCGATGACTGCAATCGTCATTTATTCGCCCTCCAGCTTCTCATAGACCTGGTACTTGTCCCAGATGGACTCCAGCTTGTTGAATGTACCCTCGATCTCCTGCTGACGGTTCATACCAACCGCAACGATCAGCGCATTGAGCACGGACAGCGGTGCGACCAGAGAGTCCACGAAAGAAGCCATGTCGCTCTTGGCGACCAGTACATGGTCGGCATAGCGTGCGAGCGGCGACAGACGGGAGTCGGTCAGGGCAATGACCTGTGCACCCTGATCCTTGGAATACTTCATAGCCGACAGCGTGCGCTTGGAGTAGCGCGGGAAGCTGATGCCGATAAAGACATCCCCCTTGCCGACGCGCAGTACCTGCTCGAAAATCTCACTGACCGTATTGGTGTTGACCAGCTTGACATTGTCGAAAATCAGCGAGAAGTAAAAGCCCAGGAAGTTGGCCAGCGCGGACGACGAGCGCACACCCAGGATGTAAATACGGTTGGCGTTGGAGATCGCTTCCACCGCACTCTGGAACGCCTCGCGGTCGATCTCATCGAGCGTCATGCGGATTTTTTCCACATCTGCCGACAGCACGGTCTGCAAGACATCGCGGTTGCCCATGCGGTCGTTGGTGACCTCCATGCGCTGCACAGCGGTCAGGCGGTTGCGGATCATCTCCTGCAAGGTCTTTTGCAGATGCGGGTATCCGTCATAGCCGAGTTCGGTTGCAAAGCGCACGACGGTCGATTCACTGACGCCCACCGTCGCGCCCAGTCTGCTCGCGGTCATAAAGGCCGCTTTGTCATAGTGTTCTGTGATATACCGTGCAATCAGCCTCTGGCCCTTGGAAAATTCGGGCAGATTGCACTGAATCCGGTTCATCAAATCATTCATGGCGTTGCCTGTTTGTCTCCTCTATTCACGCCGTTTTTCACATATCCGGCGCGTTTTCATTGCAAAAGCAACCGCTGCACCGGCAGATGGTGCAGCGGTCTAAATTCATTGTATGAAATATGTGGAGAAAATGCAAGAGCGTTTGCAAGTTTTTTGCAAGATGAATTTAAAATTCCTTCAAATATGCAATTTCTTCCGGGGTCAGCGCACGCCACTTTCCGGGTGCCAGCTTGGGGTCAAGCATGAGTTCACCGACCGCGATGCGCTTGAGGCGGCGAACCTCCAGACCGCACTTCTCGCACATCTTACGAATCTGGCGGTTTCTGCCCTCGTGAATGGTCATTTCAATATGCGCTTCGGTATCCGAAGCCTGGTCACGGATATATACCTTGGCAGGCTGGACGGTGTAGCCGTCGATATCCATAGGCTGCTCCAGACCGGACAGGCGGCGCAGGTCACCGCGCACGCTGACCAGATAGGTCTTGCCCGCCTCGTGTGACGGATGGGTCAGGTGCAGCGTCAATTCGCCGTCGTTGGTCATGAGCAGCAGACCCTCGGAATCGGCGTCCAGTCGACCAACCGGATAAACGCGGGCATGGCAGCCCGCAACCAGCTGACGGACGGTCTTTCTGCCGCGCTCGTCCTTGAGCGTGGACACATAGCCGCGCGGCTTGTTGAGCATGAGGTAAACCTTCTCCTCTGCACGGCGCAGCGGCTTGCCGTTAACCAAAATCTTATCGCGTACCGGGTCAGCCGAGTCGCCCAGACCTGCCGGACGGCCGTTGACGGTCACGCCGCCATCGCGGATGATCTGCTCTGCCGCGCGGCGCGAGCACAGACCGGACTGTGCCATAATTTTCTGAATGCGTTCTTTCATATCTTTATCCTCTTATTTCCTTCAAAACTGATCTTTTAATCGAACAGTCCCCGGACAAAGTCCAGACACCGTTCCAAAATACCCTTGCGCGACGGAAGCTGCTCCACATCGTACGCATAAGACAGGGTATCGGTCTTCAAAATATGTTCGCCAATCTGATAAACGATCTCACCGTAATAGTCTCCGCCTGCCACGGTCGCATACACAAACGGTCGGCCACGCAAGCTGTCCGTGACCTGTTCTCCCGGTGCAAGGTAGGCGGTCACTTCATGCCCGGCAATGAGTGGCACCGACTGCGCCGTCCCGCCCTCGACTGTGACCTCCCCTACCGTGTCCCCTGCCTCATGCAGGGTCACCGGGGTATATTGTGCAAATGCCTCGTCCAGCATGGTGCAGTGATCGTTCCAGTCATCCGGATCGTTGAGGGTCACGGCAATCAGCGTGCGACCATTGCGCTCGGCAGCCGACACCAGACACCGCCCGCACTTTTTGGTGTACCCGGTCTTGACCCCGATTGCACCCTTGTACAGACTGAGCATCTTATTATGATTGACCATCGTGCGCCCGGCGCAAGTGATGTTTTTGGTGCTGACGATCTCCCGGAAATCCGGATTTTGCAGCGCGTAGGCTGTCAGCTCAGCCAGCTCCCGCGCCGTTGTATGGTGGGTCTCCCTGTCCAAACCGTTCGGGTTTTCAAAATGCGTGTTTGTAAGCCCCAGCGTCTCGGCTTTGTCGTTCATCGCCTGCACAAAGGCTTCCTGTCCGCCGCACTCGCCCGCAATGGCAAGTGCCGCGTCGTTTCCGCTCATCAGCATGAGTCCATACAAGGTATCCCGAATACTGACCGTCTCTCCCGGTTTGAGGTACATGGACGAGCCCTCGGTCTGGGTGTACTCCGGTTTGACCGTGTATGTTCGGTCAATGTCTCCCTGTTCGATGGCGACAATAGCGGTCATAATCTTGGTGGTTGACGCCATAGGCATCACGGCGTCCGCATTGTGCTCATAGCGCACTTCGCCGGTATCGGCATCGATCACCACCGCACTCTGTGCGCTCATCGCTCCGGCGCGTCCGCATAACAGCACCAGAAACAAACACATCAAAACCCTTGTCCGCCATCTTCGCATTTCCGTCCCTCCCGATCTTTCCTGAAAAAGAGAACCTACCCATGTATCATACGAGTAGGTTCGGCGGAATATACGGGAGAAACCGGAAAAATTTTACGGCTCGGTCGTTTCGGACTTGTTGGTCTTGAGCTCCTCGGCGGTCTCTTCAGGGTCTTCGCCCATGCGCTTGGCCAGGAAGCTCGACACCTTGCCGACTGCACCCGGAATCATCTCGACCAGACGGTCTGCGGTATTGACAGCCTGTGCATTGATGCCCAGTACATGCGTGCCCTCGGTCGGCGAGATGACCAGAAAACAAACCGGCGTCACGGTCACGCCAGCCGCACCGCCGCCGCCAAAGCTCAGCGGGGTGGTCTCCTTGGAATGACGGCTCTGGAAATCGGTGCCGCCCGAACCAAAGCCAAAGGTCACACGCGAAACCGGGATGACAGTCGTGCCGTCCGGTGTGGTGATGGGCGTGCCGACAACGGTATTGGCATCGATCATGCTCTTGATCTTTTCCATAGTCCCGTTCATCAGGTCTTGGATGGGATGATGTTCACTCATTTTGCTTTCGCCTCCACTTTTTGCGTCTGTCGAATCATCCGATACAGCCGGAAGCCGTGCTTCACGCCCGCCGCCAACATGCGGATAGGACGGAACGAGCAGGCAAAGCGCAGGTCATATCGGGTCTTACTGCCCTCGAAATCGCCGTCTAACACGATTTCCAGGGTTTTGATGGTAAAATTACGGGCGAGAAACGGGTAAATGATACCCGTAATCGCCGAGAGATAACCGAGATACAGTCCGGTCTTGGCCGCGTCTCCGGTCGCCAGCACCGCATGGACATACAGTACATCGATGCGCAGGCGATCCTTCACGTCGTCCAGAAAATCCAGCACCTCACACATCACATCTCCCAAATCCAGTTTGAACAGGATATCCTTTCCCATTCCCGATTTGCTCGATGTTTCTTCGGCCGGTTTGGACGGTTTCTCGGATTTTTGTTTTGGCTGTTTCTTTTTGCCTTTCGGCAAGCTGATGGTCTTGTAAATCCATCCATATCGGATCTTCGCGGTGAACGTGCCGTCCTGCGCGTGCAAATCCATGCCGACGCGCGGCAGGAGCAGCAAAAATGCCAGCACAAACACGATCAGCAGCACTGCGGCCAGTCCGCCTGCGATGTAGCCGACAATCTTCAGCACAATCATCCGCCCTCACTCCGTTTCCTTGAGCACAAGCTGTTCCCCTTCGGTCAGTTCGGGCAGGTTGGGCAATTCAGACAGACCGCTGATGCCGAAGGTACGCAGAAAAACGTCGGTCGTGCGGAACAGAGTCGGCCTTCCCGGCACGTCCAGATGACCGCATGCCTCGATGAGTCCCTTATCCAGCAGACTGGCCACCGTACCGCTCGAGTCCACGCCGCGCAGCTGTTCGATATAGGCGCGGGTGACCGGCTGGCGATAGGCTACAACGGTCAGCACTTCGAGTGCTGCCGCGGACAGCGCCGGCGGTCTGCGGCTCTCGGTCGCACGGCGCACGGCTGCGGCGTAGGCCGGACGGGTACACAGCTGCACCTTATCCTCCATGCGCACAAGCTGAATGCCGCTGCCCGACTGGTCGTAGTGTGCCGCCAGCGTGTGCAGCGCATGCGCAACCTGTGCCGGTTCGGCATCGGCTGCCGCTGCCAGGCGCGCAACGGGTACGGCATCGCCAACCGCGAACAGAATGGCCTCCAGCGTTGCTTCCAGTTTTGTCATGCCCTATCGTCCTCCACCAGTGTAAGTTCGGTCTGTTCCCCATCGCCTTCCAGCACAATGCGTCGTTCCTTGGACAGCTCAAGCACAGCCAAAAAGGTGGCAACCACCTCCGACCGGCTTTTCGCACCCTCAAACAGGCTGGTAAAGCGCAGTCGGGTCTGTCCGAGGAATCGCTTGAGGATGGCTGCAATCTTGACCCCGACCGGCACACTCTCACGACCGACAATGCCGCGAAAGGCGGCGGCTGACGGCGGCGTGCGGCGCTGGGCACGCTCCAAAAGCGCACGGGCAGCACGCACCAGATCGGACGGCTGATGATGGTACTCGACCGGTCCGCGTTCGCCACGCGGTTCGGGCGGCTTGGCAATCACATCGCGCCCAACGTCTAGATGATCGCGGAAATACGGCGTCATCTCCTTCATGCGCTGATATTCAAGCAGCTGCTCGACCAGCTCGGCACGCGGGTCTTCCTCTTCCTCGGCTTCGGGCTTTGGCAGCAGCATCTTGGACTTAATATATACCAGCTGCGCCGCCATCGCGATAAAATCACCGGCTACGTCCAAGTCCATCGCCTCTGCCGTGTGCAGCACCTCCAAATACTGCTCCAAAATGGACGCAATCGGGATATCATAAATAGATACCTTATTGCGTGCAATCAGATGCAGCAGCAAATCGAGCGGACCATCGAACGCCGACAGATGGAAGGTCATTTCATTCATAACAGGGGACGCACCACCCGAATGGCCAGATCAAGCACCCAGTTGTCGACACCTTCGATGACCAAATCGAACAGGCCGAAGTAGAGAATGACGATCAGCGCAAGCAGAATGACCGACTGATAGCGCTCCATCTTGACCTGAAGCCGGTACGGCAGAAAGGCATTGAGCACACGCGAGCCGTCCAGCGGATGCACCGGAATCAGGTTGAATACACCCAGGCCGACCGACAGTATGCCGATGTAGGTGAAAAACATACGCAGGGTTTCCAGGAACATGATGTCGCTGTTTACCTTATAAGTCAGAAGCAGCGCCACAATGTAGCTGACCAGCGCGAGCAGCAGGTTGGACACCGGGCCTGCCAGTGCAACCAGCGCCATGCCCAGTTTGCGGTTCTTGATGCGGAAACCGGACACATTGACCGGCACCGGACGCGCCCAGCCGAAGCCCAACAGCATCATACACAGGAAGCCGAAGGGATCGATGTGCGCCATGGGGTCAAGCGTCAGTCGTCCGGCACGCTCGGCCGTCCGGTCACCCAGTGCGCGCGCTGTCAAACCGTGTGCACATTCATGAATGGTCAGACAGATGACAACCGCGGGCAGTACCAGACAGAGCGTAATGACGAACTCCCGCAGGTCTCCGCTCAGCAAAGATCGAAGTAACACAGTAAATTTCCTCCAGATAAACTGATCATTCCCATTATAGTGGATTTCATACCTTTTTGCAACGAAAACCGCAAATTTAACAAACCGTTTGCAAACAGAAACCGGTCGAAAAATCAAAAAACGGGAGCCGTAACGACTCCCGTTTGGATGCTCTGAACGATTGGATTTTAGATGCCCAGTTCCTGCTTGAGTGCTGCGATCATCTCATCGTACTCTGCCTGCGTCAGGTGTACCGGCTCGGGATTGGTGATGGCAAACGAACCGCCGAACTCAAAACCACCCTCGTACTTGGGTACGATGTGGAAATGCAGGTGCGGATTGCTGTCGCCATAAGAACCCAGATTGAGCTTGGTGCAGCCCCACAGCTTCTTAACTGCGCCCGAAGCACGTGCCAGATCCTCCATAAAATCGGTGCGCTCCTGATCGTCGCACTCGCACAGCTCCTTCTTGTGCGAACCCAGTGCCAGAACGCAGCGGCCCTTATGTGCCTGATCCTTAAACAGGTACAGGGTGCCGGCCTTCATGTCGCCGACCTTGAACATGATCGCTTCGCGACCCTCGTGATGCTCGTCACAGTAAAAACAACCAGTTGCCATAATGCTCTGTCTCCTTTTTCCGCGCGCGGCGGTATTCTGTTTTCAGCATACCACTTTTACACCAGAATTTCCAGTCTTTTGTGCATCATTTCCTCAAAAGTTCACAATCCTGTCCAAGCACCTCACACGGCATACAGGTTCACATCCCATGCGGGAACGTAAGGATGATGGCGCAGATAGAGCTTGTAGGACGGGTCAAATTCCTTTAATAATGCAGGAAGATCAAACAAATCTTCATTGCGGTGATAGCAAGCGACATTCAGACGAGGATGATGGGTCTTGATGGTCTGCTGCGCACCCAGAAGTGCTTGGTGCTCAGCACCCTCCACGTCCAATTTGAGCATGGTGCACGGCGCACCGCCCAGCACGCTGTCAAGCGACCGCATCTGAGTCGGGATACCCTGCTTTGCAAGCGCAGAATTGCGTCCGGCCTTGGCCGCGAAGGTGAGCACAGTATCCTCCGACCAACCGCCTGCCTGCACCAGCTCGACCTTTCCGGTCAGACTCTCCTCTGCGTAGCGGCTGAGCTTCTTAAAGTTTCTCTTATCCGGCTCGAGCGCTGTGATGCTGTCGTAAGCGCCGTCGGTATAAGACAGCAGCTCGCGGATGGTGTCGCCATTGTACGCGCCCAGATCGGCAAAGCACTCGTGACCGTGCGGCTTGAGAATGTTTCGAAACACCTCGTCCTTATCGGTCTCGCAATGTCTCAAATAGTCAATTTTTCCGCTGATTTTAAAGTTGACAATATCAGAGAACACCTGTCTTGCCGTCTCGTCTGCCATCCAATCGTAGGCGCGCTGGAATTCGTCAGCATGTGCGTGCACAAAGTCCAGATCAAACAGGCCACCGCCTGCAACCGGTACGTCGGGTGCAACCAGGTCAAACCGTGCGTCCAGTTCATAAAAACGTTCCAGTAATTCGGGGCGCTGGCTGGCAAAGCTCAGCACGATCACAATGTCCTCGCCGTACTGCTCGACAACCTCGGACAGTTTTTGCACGCGAAAGCCTGCAAAGCTATGTCCGCGCACAAATTCATCGCTCGCAAAGACCGTCGAGGCCTTGATTCCCTTGTCGGCAAACACGCGCAAGATCTTGTCCGCGCCGTCTCCCATACCGTAGAGCGCAATGGGGCGGTCTTCTTGCTGCAAACGCTCCCATACACTCGTTTTTTCCTGTATAAATTCCATTTTTCGATTCCTTTTCGTCTTTTTTCTCCATTATACGCGAAAACGGTTCGCCTGTAAAGTATGATAAATTTGCACAAAACAGTTGCGCAAATGCACGGGGTCTTTTATAATAAAAGCAGAATGGCAAGGAGGGCGCTCGTATGGCGAACAAAAAAAGAAACCGTATTCTCGAACTGGACCCCGAACACTTCCGGGAAGTGGACGGCGTTGTGTTCGATCTTGATAGCTTCGCCCGGCACTGTGCGCCGCATCCCGCGCCCCACAAGCCGACGCAGACCACACAGACAGCTGAACCACAGGCACAGACCGCGCAGCAGTCTGAGACACCGTCCGAAACCGGCGCGATGCCCGCTCCGGTTTTCCTCTGTGATCCGGTGCACATCGGCTGGTATCCCATCCAGATTGAAGGCCCGTCCTATCCGGTGATGGCCGGTGCGGTGCAGCCTCAGCAAGGTCAGCAGATGAACACCGTGACCTATTATGCCGGCGGTGGTTCGGGCTCGTTCGCATCCTCTTATATGACCTCATTTATGACATCCTTTACGACCTCGTGGATGACCAGCTGGTATTGGGGTTCGGGCTCGTATTGGTACACGACTTCGGGTTCTTTCGGATCGTTTATCGGCTCGGGTTCGGCTATGCTGGCCGGTGGTTACGGATTGGAGCTGATCTAAGCCGTGCGTGCCTTTCACTCCAACTGGACGCGTCCATTTTTCGCCCGAAACGGTGCGGATGCAGTCTATACCGTTCCCCCGTTTGAGTTGTTGACCACAGCGTTGTCCGCGCTGACTTGGCGGCGGGAAAATGGCTCGATTGCGATGTTATGCGACAACACGGCCAAGGACTATTACACCTCTCTTGGCCTTACTTTTTTGTGGGATGACGGCATTCATGCCGTATTGGAAGATATTCCCCAGGAAATCGACGCGACTTGCTTCTGGGCGGCTGGCAAGCTCTATGCCTTGCAGCACTTCGGCGCGCCCTGTGTCATGATCGATACCGATTTTATCGTCTGGCGCAATCTGTCCGACCGTCTGGATGGACATAAACTGATGACCATTCATTCCGAGGATATCATGCCCGATATTTACCCGGGTCCCGAGGCGTTTACCCTGCACAAACCGTTCGATCTGGCATCCCTTGACTGGACGGTTCGTCCGGCCAACACCGCTCTTTCCTATTTTGGTGACCGTGCATTTACCGAACAGTATGTACAGACGGCACTCGATTTCATGCAGGCAGCCTCCCCGGCTGACAACGGTTTGACCTATATGGTATTTGCCGAACAGCGGCTGCTCGCCATGCTGGCAGCCCGTGCGCATGTCCCACTGGACTTCTTCATGGATTTGCCCGAGCTGTTTTTATCCGGACAAACCTGGTTTACCCATGTTTGGGGATTCAAACAGCAGATGATGGCCGATCGTGCCCAGTATGACGGGTTCTGCACCAGATGTGCCAAGCGGCTCATGCGAGATTTCCCCGATGCCGCGTTGGCCTTACAGCAAGTCCCTGTCCTTGCACCTTATTTTGATGTTCCCTTACTTTAAATAAGGATGACAAAAGCCGTCAGCATCATGCTGACGGCTTTTGTTGTTCCGGTCCGCGTTTCCGTGCCACAGACCAGCTGCTTTTTCCGTGTGTGTTACAAGTGGAGGATTGGAAGACCGACCGGTGTGTGGACAGCCGGTCTTCCGGAATCGAGATGAGAAGTTTTATGTGGAATCCGTAAACGGGAGTTCCCAAAAGGAATGGGTTGGCTTACGCCTTGACCAGCGACTCGCCCAGTGCACGGCATGCTGCCAGTGCATCATCATCCGGGGTTTCGTGCGCCATCAGGCCATCGCCAATCAGCAGTGCACCTGCGTCATCGGCACGCTTGACCCAGTCGCGCATCCACTGGCCATCGCCCCAACCATAGGAGCCGAACAGTGCGACGCGCTTGCCGCCGAGATTGCCTTCGAGTTCGGTGAAGAACGGGTCAAACTCAGCTTCTTCCAGAACCTCGGCACCCATCGCCGGGCAGCCCAATGCCATGCGGCCATACTTCGCAGCTTCCTGCGCGCTGGTGTCTGCTACGTGCAGCAGCACCGCTTCGCCGCCTGCGCTCTTGATGCCCTCGCAGATTGCATTCGCCATCTGTTCGGTGTTGCCGGTCTGGCTCCAGTAAATCACAGCGATCTGACTCATGATAATCGTTCTCCTTTGCAGTGTAAATGGTGTAATTTGAATTGGATTATGCCGCGAAAAGTTCTAAGATCGTCATTCCGCGTTCTATGTAGCCGCGTGCCGTATCCCGGCAGCGGTCGAACTGGTGAAAGAGGCGTCTTGCCGCCTGCTCGTCACCGTATACCTTCCAATATCCACTCAGCTTGCAGTCTTTTCCGCGCTGCTCGATGAATCCGCGCACATCCTCAACCGGATAGCCCAAAAACAGGCCGATCTCATGCGGAAACTCGCGATTTGTCATAATACGCTCGCTCAGATGCTCCAGCAGCGCATCCAGCCCCTCTTCCATCGGATAACCGTTCTGCATGAGCAGTGTACGCGCTTCCTGGGAAGCCAGATCGTTCAGCAGTCGTTCCGGACGGTAGATCAGGAGCAGAAAACGGTAATCGCAGGCGCACAGAATGCGAAAGCGCACGCCGCGATCGTGAAAGACCGCCTGATAGGTTTTCAAAAGTTCGGGTAAATCGGGATACCATGCTCTGCGGCAGGTGATCAGGTTTGCAGTTTTAATTCCTGCCAGCACGGGCGCACCGTGCTCGGCAAGCAGAAGATCAAAAGAGTACATCGTGCGTCCTCCCAATTTGTTGGTTTAGACTAACCCACCTATCTAAATTCTTCCGCCACACGGACGGTGCTGCGGGCACCGTCCGGCGGGGAACGATTCGAGAATTTGAGAAAGGGGGTGAATCCTTTAGATGTTAGTCTTGGCTAACCTCTGGACATATGTTAGCATAGACTAACCGTTGTGTCAACCCTTTTTTGAAAAAATTTTTTCAAGCTGATATTTCTATGCGCAGCTTTGCTCTTCCCTATACTGTTTTGCCCGTCAAAGCAAAAAAATAAATCCGAATCGATACAGATTCGGATTTATTTTCTATGGTGGACACTAAGGGGCTCGAACCCATGACCTTCCGCACGTCAAGCGGATGCTCTACCAGCTGAGCTAAATGTCCACGCTATGCACTTGGTGGTGGAGACGGTGGGGATCGAACCCATGACCTCTTGAATGCCATTCAAACGCTCTCCCAGCTGAGCTACGCCCCCATGACAGTGATTTTATTATACAGGCTGCCCTGCCCGTTGTCAACAAAAACTTTTATTTTCCATTTCGAGAAGTCTGCCTCTACGCGAGTGCGTTCCGATTGCATTTTATAAGGTACCACGATATACTATTAGATAAGAATACGGCTTTTACCGGAAATGAGGAACACAATGAAATTTGTATTAGAGGCCTGCGTGGATTCGGTCGAATCCGCTCGCGCGGCGCAGGCAGGCGGCGCCACCCGCTTTGAACTGTGCGGTAACCTGATTATCGGCGGTACAACTCCTGATCCCTTCCTGTTCTCCCGCGTACAGGAGAGCTGTACCCTTCCCATCCATGTCCTGATCCGCCCGCGTTTCGGTGATTTTCTGTATACTGACGAAGAATTTATGCTCATGGAGCAGCAAGCCTCCTGGTTTGCAGCCCATGGTGCACGTGCGGTCGTCATCGGCATGCTGACTCCGGACGGTGCGCTGGATCGCGATGGTATGGCACGTTTGATCGAGGCTGCACGGACGCAAAATCCCGACTGCAAAATCACCCTGCATCGCGCATTTGATGTCTGCCGCGACCCGTTTACCGCTCTGAAAACAGCCAAAAAGCTCGGTGTTAATACCATCTTAACCTCGGGACAGGCTGCTAGCTGTGTGCAGGGCGCTCCGCTGCTGACCGAACTGGTACACCGTGCAGGAGACGATGTAGAAATTCTGATCGGTGCGGGTGTCAATGCAGCGGTGATTGGTGATCTGTTGCCTGTGACCGGCGCACACGCCTTCCACATGTCAGGTAAGCGCACGCTGGACAGCCAAATGACCTACCGCCGCGAAGGTGTCCCCATGGGACTGCCCGGAATCAGTGAATTTGAAATCTGGCGCACCGATGCTCAGGCCATTGCACAGGCACGCCAGGTACTCGATACCTATTTCGTAGGTTAAAAAATTTTTTCCAAAAGGGCTTGTCAAATACACAATTCCGTGATAGAATAAATAAGCTGTTAACGACAGCCCAATGGAATATGGAGAAGTATCGAAGTGGTCATAACGAGCTCGACTCGAAATCGAGTTGGCGGTAAAACGTCACGTGGGTTCGAATCCCACCTTCTCCGCCACCCAAAGAACCATCCAAACGGATGGTTCTTTTTTTGTTTTCTCCCTCACTTTTCTAGTTATCTACCACTAAAATACTGTATTTCGAAAATATTTTCCACCCTGTACTTTGTATGGCAAATGTTTCCAGAAACTCAAATTGTGTCATATTTTGTCGAATTCTTTTGTTTCTATGTTTTCAAATCAGGTTTGGTACAAATGTTCGCGGTCAGAATGCGAATTGACGAAGTTTTCCTTTCTTCTGATAATGAATTTATATACTTATATTTTCAAATTCATCCCTTTATCCACCTCTGCGGATATTCTGAAAGGAAGTTCTTCCGATGAAACATCCTCTGCATCGACTCATCTCCGCTGTTCTGCTCCTGACTTTGGCTTCGTCCCTGTTCCCTGCATCTGCTGCGCAGGCCTCAGTCAAAATTGGAGATCAGCTTTTTTCCACGCTTTCCGATGCAGTGGCACAGGCACAAGAGGGTGATGTCATCGAACTGCTTTCCGACTGTACCGTCAGTGAAACGATCATCTTTCCGTCTGGCGTCACGCTTGACGGTTATCATTATCAGCTGACGCTTAGCAGTACAGCGTGTTTGCAAGCGTCGGGTGATCTGACGCTATGCAACCTGAGCATACTGATGAACCGAAATGCACGTTCCGATACTCCCTTTACACTGGCCGGTGAGCATGCTCAATATGAACTCAGTAACGTTGTTATTGACTGCCCCGATATTTCACGCCCCCCTCCCAGCACCGAACTTCTCACGTTTTCGGCACAAAATAGTTCTCTAACTCTGGAGCGCTGCAAATTTACAAGCTCTATCGATCACTCAACCGGTATTCTGCTAACCGGAGACTGCTCAGACAGCACTCTTTCTCTATCCGAGTCAGACATTCGCATCACGCCGCAATCCAATTCCGTATCTAGTGGTGCTGCCATCCATGCAGATGCAAGCGGCTCAGTCGAAATCGCGGCAGACAGTTGTACGCTTGAAGCTTCTTTTACCGCGCTTGCAAGTGGTGAATCGCAGACCGGTCTTCAAACTACGCTTAGCAACTGTCAACTATATGCAGCTACGCCTCTTTATATCTGCGCTTCCGACGGCTCATACGAAATCTCTGACTGTACTTTGAATGACGAACAGACCAACGCAAACAAATTTTCCGGCTTACTGTTTTTAGAGCAAACCGCACAAGATAACACGTGTTCGATTGTAGATACAAGCCTTGAAAGCGGTTCAGAATCACCGTTTTCCTGTGTATTTTCCATTCAAAACGCACAAAATGACATATCCATTGGCGACCATTCCACCGTGTCCATCGCATCGGACATGGTGGACTTGATTCATGCAAAGGACAAGCTTTCCACACAAATCCACGTATCCGCAGATGATAGTGTAGACTTATCCGCCTTTCCAATCGTCTGGTACGACGCTGATGATCGTCTGCGCAACGCATCCACCTCACTGTCCACCGCCGCACCTGTATGGCAAGCTGGAGATACCGTGACGCTGCGCGGAGCCGTCAGCGGTGCAATTGACTTGCAGGTACCAGTAACCATCCTCGGTGAGCATGCTTCCTTTTCCGGCTCTCTTGCCCTCCGTGCTCCCGGTACCGTTATTCACGAACTGGATCTGTCAAACAGTGCGGTCGACTGCGTGGCAGACTGTGACCTCTCGCGCAATTATTGGGGCACGCAATCGCCGCCGGCAAGTGCCATGACCTCTCCTTTATATGCCGATGCAGACCTTACCGAGCTGGTATATACACAGGTTCCCGACGATCAAGCAGCGCAGGAAATCGATTACTTTATCACCGAAATACAGAACATTCTGTCCCAAGCCATTCCGGGCTGTACGCTGGAAACATTTGATCCACTGACGAACGGCAATGCACTCACCTCCTACGCAGAAGAACTGCGTGCACTCTGCACCCGCTTATCACAGAGCACCACAGACGCACAGCGCGATGCTATTTTATCGGCTTCTCCAGTTCAGCAATCCCGCATGGAGCTTGCCTGGCACGTCTACTGGGCAGGGATTGAATGCAACACCACAAACAGCACCGTTACATTGTCCCAAACGCTCGATCCTCCGGGCAGCGATGCCTTGCGCACGCTGATGACACAGAATACAGCTGCCAATCAACCCATTTGCGGCATATCGGTCGACGGCACAGAAATCGATCCCGAGCAGACAATTTCTGTTCACAGCACGCTGACGGAGTGGGAATTTGACAGTCAAGAACAGGTGCAATCGCTCACATTTGAAACCGAATTGCGCACCGATCAGGGAACGGTCGTAGCTGGTGACGGTACCTATCGTCTGCCGCTTCCCACGCAGGATTGCGAATCTGTACAGGCCACTATCAACCAGGCAACCACAACTTTGTTTCCTGAGTACTCAGTGGAAAAATATGCATACGTAACGCTCTCGGAATTGGGCACGATCAAGCTAACACTGTCACAGTCTGATGGGTCAACAGACCCGGAAGAACCCGACCCACCGACCGAACCTGAAGAACCAACCGAGCCGGAGGAGACATATTACACAATCACGTTGCGTGCAAACACGCACGGAACATTGCGTCTCCGCACACCATCCGAAGCCATACAAGGTGAAACCGTCAAAATCACGGTACTTCCTGATGATGACTACCAATTAGACACGTTGGACGTGCTGGATGCGCGCGGCCGCTCGATTGATTTTGATTTATCCGGCGACACCTTGCGCTTCACCATGCCCGCATCCAACGTCCGTGTCACCGCACGTTTCGTGCGCACGGAGACAGACTCGGAAATTGTCCCGGATGATGAGCCCACGTTGCCTTCCGATGTGGCGGACGATGCATGGTATCAAGAGGCTGTCCTGCAAGCGGTTGAACAAGGCTTCATGACGCCGCTGCTCATTGGGCAATTCTGTCCCGATCTTCCGGCCGCACGCGGCGATCTCATCACGGCGCTCTATCGCATGGCTGGTGAGCCGACCGCTTGGGCTCCGGCATTTACCGACATTCCGTCTGACAGTGCATACTATTCGGCTTCCATCTGGGCACGAGCTGCCGGCATTGCCATCGGTGAACCAGACGGTCGATTCCGTCCTTACGACACCGTTACCCGTGAAGAATGTATTGCTCTGCTCTATCGCTTCTGCGGCATGCCACCCATTATACAGACCACACTTCCCTTCTCGGACTTTTCCTCGGTTTCCGACTGGGCGCGTCCGGCGATGTGCTGGGCATATCAGTCGGGCATTCTGTACGGCAACGCAGAGGGCACTTGTACCCCGCTCGCAGCGGTGACACGTGCCGAAACCGCAGCGCTGCTCATGCGTCTGTCACAATAAAATATCCTGCATACAAAAAACAGCGTCAACCATGTTGACGCTGTTTTTTACTCACACTTCCCGGCAAAAATCGCCCGATTTTCCGCCGCTCTTGCGCAGCAGCATGACATCCCGAATGACCATACCGCGGTCAACCGCCTTACACATATCATAGAGCGTAAGCGCTGCGACCGAAGCCGCCGTCAATGCTTCCATTTCAATGCCGGTCTTATGCGTGCAGCGCAGCGTCGAAACGATGCGCACATCGGTGTCTGAAATCGGAGTAATCTCCATTTCAATGCCCTCGATGGGCAATGGGTGGCACATCGGAATGAGCTCCCAAGTACGCTTTGCAGCCATAATTCCGGCAATACGCGCACAGGCGAACACATCTCCCTTGGGCATACCGCCCGACAAAATCAGGGACAACGTTTCAGGCTGCATGGACACAACCGCCTGCGCCGAAGCCGAACGCCGGGTCACTTCCTTTTCTCCAACGTCTACCATACGCGCCGCGCCGTTGTCATCAATATGTGTCAGAGACAAGGCAAATCGCTCCTTTTGATCGTATTTGTACCATTAAACCACCTGTCTTTCGGTTTGTCAAGTGACAGTGAAAAGGCTTTCATAACGTTTCCGATGAAAAAGGAAAACAATATGCCAATATGTTGGTGAAAAAATACGAAAGACAGCGCAATCAAAATATGATATAATGCAGCAGAAGTCAAAAAAACCAAGCGTATTATATCGATACAACTCGAATTTTGTCGAGAAATGCGAAAATCCGACAAGTACAATTTCCATGATAACAGATAGAAACAGGACGGAACAGCACGGGGACAAATGGCACATCCGTCCACACGGGGAGATGGATGGTATTTGAACCAATCGCAAAAAATACAGGTAGAACAAATCTGGAACGCGCAGGCAGAGCAATTGCAGCAAATGGCTCTGCGTCTGGTACACGACCCGGAATCCGCTGAGGAGATCGTGCAGCAGGTGTTTCTGTCTGCCTGTCAAAAATCCGATCAGCTGCTGGCCTGCGCAAATCCCAGCAGTTGGTTATGCCGTACCTTATATTGTAAAGTACTGATTGTGTTCTGCAAACGCCGCCGCGAAAAAGGACACCTCACGCTGGAAGCCATTGAGCAGGAAGCTGCCTACTGGATGGACGATTTGATCGACCTTCACACGCTCTATGACGGTGTAGTACCATACGAAGATCTCGAGCTATTGCGCCGAGCTTATGTGGAAAACGAACCTTTCCGCACCATTGCAGACGATATGGGTATCTCGCTTGGCGCAGCAAAAATCCGCGCTTCGCGCACCAAACACCGTTTAAAACAGGAAATCCGCAGACACTTTTAACTGTACGCCTTCGGTATGACCGGAGGCGTGTTTTTGTTCTGTGACCGGGTCACGGAATCTCAACCTGCAATCTGCTATACTCCTTACAGACCAATCGAGAGGAGAAACCAAACGATGAAAAAACGTTTTGCGGTGGTGGACACCGCACTTTGCGTTGCCTGCGGATGCTGTGTGAAGGTCTGTCCCCGTCAGGCAATCACCGTCCCCAAGGGCATCTTTGCCGAGGTTGCGCGCACGCAGTGTGTGGGCTGCGGTTTATGCGCCAAAGCCTGCCCGGCATCGGTCATCGAGATCATGCAGGAGGAGACACCGTGAAAAAAGCAAAAAAATGGTATGACTACCTGTGGATTGTGTCTGCACTCTACTTAATTTTGGGATTTTTCAACATCCTATTTGCATGGCTAGGTCTCATCTGCTTTTTCGTCCCGCTTGCCATCGCAATCATCAGCGGAAACAAGGCGTACTGCAACCGCTACTGCGGACGCGGTCAGCTCTTTCAGCTGCTCGGGGAACGCCTGCGTCTGTCCCGCAACCGTCCGGTACCGCGCTTCCTCAAGCAGAAATGGTTCCGCTATGGATTTTTGATTTTCTTCCTCGCCATGTTCCTCAACATGCTGTTTACCACCTATCTGGTCGCAGCCGGTGCATCCAGCCTGCGCGAAGTGGTCACGCTGCTGTGGACATTCCGTCTGCCCTGGCACTTTGCTGCCTCGTCTGCGGCATCGGTCACCCCGTGGGTTGCGCAGTTCGCGTTCGGTTTTTACAGTGTCATGCTGACCTCTACCGTACTCGGACTCATCACCATGGCGCTGTTCAAGCCCCGTTCGTGGTGCGTGTACTGTCCGATGGGCACAATGACCCAAGGCATCTGCCAGCTGCGCCATCGCGGTGAGGCAAAATAAAAAAATTTTTTCGATCTTTTGACTGTGCGTTGTATTTCCAACGTACAGTCTTTTATTTTTGCCGTATAATCTGCTCTGTCAGGACGAGAGATCGTCCCAAACAGTAAGATAAGCCACCAAACCTCAACCAACCGATCGAGAAATAAGGAGTTTTCAAATATGGAAAATACGATGTTTTGCTACCAGTGTCAGGAAACCGCAGGCTGCTCGGGCTGTACCCGTGCCGGTGTATGCGGCAAGACCGCCGAGACTGCAAATCTGCAGGACCTGCTGATCGACGTGACTCGCGGTCTGTGCGCTGTGACCGCACGTCTGCGCGCCGAGGGCAAGCCGGTATCCGACGTGATCGACACGCTGGTCACCGAGAACCTGTTCGTGACCATCACCAATGCAAATTTCGATAACGATGCCATCCGCGCACGCATTTCCCAGACCATCGAACACACCCAGGCGCTGCGTGCACAGCTGAGCGATGCATCCGGTCTGCCCGAGAATGCACTGTGGGACGGCTCGGGTGACTGGGACGCACGTGCAAAGACCGTCGGCGTTCTGGCAACCGACGACGCAGACGTGCGCAGCCTGCGCGAGCTGATCACCTACGGCCTCAAGGGTATGGCAGCATACAACCACCACATTAACGCTTACGGCAAGCGCGTTGCCTCGGTCGATGCCTTCTTGCAGCAGGCACTCGCCAAGACCCGTGATGACAGCCTGTCGGTAAATGATCTGATCGCACTGACGCTGGAGACCGGTAAGTACGGCGTGGACGCGATGGCTGCACTGGACGAAGCCAACACCTCGGCATACGGTAACCCCGAGATTACCAAGGTCAATCTGGGTGTGCGCAGCAATCCGGGCATTCTGATTTCCGGTCACGATCTGCACGATCTGGAAATGCTGCTCGAGCAGACCGCAGGCACCGGCGTGGACGTATACACTCACTCTGAAATGCTGCCTGCACACTATTACCCGGCATTTAAGAAGTATCCGCACTTTGTCGGCAACTACGGCAACGCATGGTGGAAGCAGAAGGAAGAGTTTGAGGCGTTCGGCGGCCCCATCCTGCTCACCACCAACTGTCTGGTACCGCCCAAGGACAGCTACCGCGACCGCGTTTACACCACCGGTGCAGTCGGTTTCCCGGGCTGTGCGCACATCGAGGCAGACGAAAACGGTCACAAGGACTTCTCTGCGCTCATTGCACACGCCAAGCGCTGCCCGTCTCCGACCGAGCTGGAAACCGGTGAAATCGTCGGCGGTTTCGCACACAATCAGGTGCTTGCACTGGCAGATAAGGTCGTCGATGCGGTCAAGTCGGGTGCCATCAAGAAGTTCGTCGTCATGGCAGGCTGCGATGGCCGTGCAAAGTCCAGAAACTACTACACCGACTTTGCCAAGGCGCTGCCCAAGGACACCGTGATCCTGACCGCCGGCTGCGCAAAGTACAAGTACAACAAGCTCGATCTGGGCGATATCGGCGGTATTCCGCGCGTTCTGGATGCCGGTCAGTGCAACGACTCCTACTCGCTCGCAGTCATCGCACTCAAGCTCAAGGAAGTATTTGGCTTGGACGACATCAACGATCTGCCCATCGTCTACAACATTGCATGGTACGAGCAGAAGGCGGTCATCGTCCTGCTGGCTCTGCTGCATCTGGGTGTCAAGAACATCCACCTCGGCCCCACCCTGCCCGCGTTCCTGTCCGAGAATGTCGCCAAGGTTCTGGTCGAAAACTTCGGCATCGCAGGCATCACCACGGTCGAAGACGATCTGCGTCTGTTCTTTGGCGACGCAGTACCGACCAAAATTCATGCCGACATGCACGTCGGTGACATCCTGAAGACCCATCCCAAGGCTGCCGAAGTGCTCATGTCGTGCGGTATGCACTGTCTGGGCTGCCCGTCGGCACAGATGGAGTCGCTCAAGGATGCATGCATGGTGCACGGTCTGAACATCGAGGATGTTCTGTCCATGCTCAATGACTGATTGCGAGGGAAAACACGATGAGTGCATTTTTAGGACCCATTCACGCCAGAATGTATGGCAAGGTGCAGGCGGTGAACGCACTGGCCGATACCATCGCCGCCTTTTCCGATGCGCAGAGCTGGACAAGTGCCCTGCTGACCGACCTGCGGGCTTCATTGCCCGCACCGTCGGGTACGCTCGAGCAGGTCATTGACCTGTCGCAAATTCACGCCTCGCTGAGCGGTCTGGTCGATCAGGCCGAGCGCCGTCTGGCGTTCGCCGTGACTCATGCAATCGCATCCGATGCGGCACATATCCAGGACTTGTGCACGCTGATGGAAAATCAGGGTGCACAGGCCGCACCGCAAACGACCGAATCCTGTGTCGCCGCGTGGCAAACCATGGACACGTACTGGCTGGACGGTATGCCGTGCGACGGCGGCGTGCAGTTCTTGCAGACCGAACCGGACGAAGTCATCTGGAGTGTGCACGGTCAGCACCCGACACCCGATTACTGGACGCTGCGCATCCACTGGATGCAGGGATTTTGCACCAAGCTGCACCTGCGTCTGGAAATGCTCAATGACAACACTTTCCGCTTGACCCAGGAGGGCTAACACCATGACTTTGATGGAAACCTTATATAAAGAGCACGACGAAATCTGGGCATTCACCGAACAGATGACCCAGAAGTGCATCGATCTGATGGAGCATAACATATTTGATGCCGACAGCTTCCGGGCTGATATCGCATATATCCGCACCTATGCCGATGCGACGCACCACAAGAAAGAAGAAGATTTGCTGTTCCGCGCGATGCTGGACGAACTTGGCCAGGTGGCTGAAAATCTCATCCGACATGGCATGCTGGTCGAGCACGATCAAGCCCGACTGTATGTCATGGAGCTGGAAACCGCGGTCAATGCCTACGAGACCGACCGTTCTCCTGCACTTAAGCTGGAAATCCTCTCGCAGGCGATGGACTATGTTCATCTGCTGCGCCGCCACATTGAGAAGGAAAACGGTGCAATCTATCCCTTTGCTGAGCGTGCACTGTCTCCCGACACCATGCGCAAGCTGGAAGCACAGTTTCAATCTGAATGGAATCACGCATAATAAAACAGGCAGGCACAAACGTGTCTGCCTGTTGTTTTTACATTAGTAAGACATAATCGCCTTGACGGCCTCAGCGGTCGAGGTCTTGGGCATCAGTTCAAAGCCAATGCGGCCGGTGTATCCTACCTCTTCGAGGCACTGGAATACATTATGATAGTTGATCTCTCCCGTTCCCGGTTCATGGCGGCCGGGTGCGTCGGCAACATGGATATGTCCCAGCTGATCGGCATACGTGCGGATGGTGTCACACAGACTGCCTTCGTTGAGCTGCATGTGATAGACGTCATAGAGCACCTTGAGCATGGGCGAGCCGATGAGGCGCGTCATCTCTGCAGCCATCTGGGTGTGTGCGAGGAAGTTTCCGACGTGATCGGTCGTGATGTTAAGGGGTTCGAGATTCATGGCAATGCCGCTCTCTTCGGCAATCTTGGCGCACTCGAGCAGCATGTCGTACATCGAGCACAGCTTCACCGTATCACTCAGATCGTCATAGTGATTGACCACGATGCCGCCGTCACCGAGTGCGTTGGAATGGATGGTGACCGACTTTGCACCGATCTTCTGCGCTGCTGCAACCGACTGGCGCAAAAAGTCCAGATACTTCTCCTTGTGGGTGGGATCAATCAGCGAATAGTCAGCGTCTCCATTGAAACCGGAAATTCCGATGCCTGCCTTTTCTGCCGCAGCCTTGACTGCATCCAAATCCTTGTCTGTCCAGCTCCAGAACTCTACGTACTCAAATCCGTCGTCCTTTGCCGCCTGGAAGCGATCCAGAAACGGAATCTCATAATACATCGGTTCAATGCAAGCAGAGCGCATGAATTTCATAGCAAAACCTCCTCAAAACGATTATCCGTACACAAACTTTCCCTGTAATTTCTCTCTATTTTATGTGTTTTTACACACACTGTGCCTTTATTGCTATTATACGCACACAGCCCACAGCCTGTCAATGTGCTTTCTCCCGCTCGCCTTTCGCCTATTCTCAAAGTTTTCACTTTATTCGGCAGATATGTAATTATTTTCCCACTTTTTCTGTAATATCTGTACGAATTAAGTTCATTTTATGCACTTTCCCCATTCTACCCCTGTCTTTCTATTCAACCCGCACAATTTTTGTGTGCATTTCTATTCCCGGCATCTTTAATCTGGTTATATCGTTTTCACTTTCCTTGTATCTTTATATCTTATTTGCATGACTTTTTCTCTTTTTTACCCATTCCCCTCGACACTCGCACAGATTGCCTTTCTTACCCCGTGCATACTCTATCCGCATCCAAAAATGCACAGGATTTCCCGAATTTTTTGATCTCTTGTAAATATTTTTGAAAAAGCATGTGCACCGCACAGAATCTATGGTATACTGAAAACAGTTCTGTCAGCGCACTCTGGTACGGTGCGCTTTTTACGAAGCAACAAGGAAGTGATCCAGTATGGGAAAGCGTCCCACCATTCAGATGGTCGCCGATCGCGCCGGCGTTTCTCGCGGTACGGTCGACCGTGTCCTCAACAATCGCTCTTATGTCAAAGCCGAAGTGCGCACCCGCATCCTGGCCGCTATGCAGGAACTCGGCTATGTTTCCCCGCGCGATGCGCACCAGCGTGTGCTCAGTGAATCGCGTTTTTCTCCCATTCGTCTGGGTGTCATTTTGCCCAACTGGCCGGATGATCATTTTAGAAATGAAGTGCAGCGCGGCATCCAGACCGCGCGCGCTGAGCTGACCGACTTTCACGTCGATGTCATGCTCTGCCACTGTCAGACCGACATTCCCGGTGAGGTCATCGAACTGCTCGACCAACTGGTCGCAGACGGTGCGCAGGGCATCGCCATGTGCGCCATCGCCAATATCGCCATCGAGGCAAAAATCGACCAGCTGGCGGCACAGGGAATTCCGACCATTACCTTTAACTCTGATCTTCCGAACAGCAAACGTCTGTGCTTTATCGGTCAGGACTACCGCCGCAGCGGCCGTATTGCCGCCGAACTGATGAGCAAGTGCATCGATCCCAAGGGCAAAATTCTGGCTGCCGTCGGCAATCTGGAATTTGACGGTCACCGCACCCGTTTGGACGGATTCTGTGAGCGCATGCATGAATTGGGATTTGATAACGGTCAGATTGAAATTGTCGAGACCTTCAACGATTACCACACTACCTATCGCAAGGTGCTCGAATCCCTCAGCCGCTGCCCCGATCTATCTGCCATCTACATGGCCAATCAGAGCGTTGCCGGCTGCACCGAAGCCATTCACGCTGCCACGCCCAAAGCACGTATCCGGGTCATCTGTCACGATATCTCGGAGAGCACCAAGCGTTTGCTGCGCAGCGGCGACGTAGACCTTGCCATCTCGCAGGACATCTATCAGCAGGGCTATTTGCCGCTCATTCTGCTGCGTGACTTGCTTCAAAAAGGCAAATCTCCCGCGGCTCAGCAGCCCGGTTCCAACATCTCGATTTTCTGCGCAGAAAATTTATAATAACCTCGACCAACAAAAGACCCCCGGACGGTATCCATGTCCGGGGGCTTTTTCAGGCAGAAAAAACAGCCGTGCGCAAATTGCCGCGACGGCTGTTTTGGGAATCTTACAAATCACTTTGCAAGCAAAGTGCAGTGCATTTTGTAGGTCTTCTGACTCACGCTTTCAGAGCGGTTATTGCCGCTCAACGTCTTAGTACCGCAGCCTTCCCAGTTTCCCAGTGACCGGTTTTCACCTTTTCAGCGGTACGGACTCGCGCTTCAGCAGCGATAAGCTGTGGGGTACGTCCCTCTTCCCTTGTTTAGCCTCTGCCGTTCGCACACCTGCGGTGTGTCAGCCCGACAGCGGCCACAAAAGTAAAATTATATGGTACTTACGATGCGCAGATCGCCAGCGCTGCGTCAGCTGCGCTTGCTGCGTCCGGGGTGTAGCAGTCTGCACCGATGGAATCGCAGAATGCCTGGGTGATCGGTGCGCCGCCAATCATGATCTTAACCTTGCCGTTGAGCTCAGATGCCTTAACTGCCTCAACAACCTCACGCATCTCGGTCATGGTGGTGGTCAGCAGAGCCGAGCATGCAATGATGTTCGCGTTATTCTCACGCGCTGCGTCCAGATACTTTTCAACCGGTACGTCAACGCCCAGATCGATGACCTTCAGGCCCTTGCCTTCCATCATCATGCGAACCAGGTTCTTGCCGATATCATGCAGGTCACCCTTGACCGTACCGATGACAACCGTGCCCTTCTCCTCAACGCCTTCGGTTACCAGGTAAGGACGGAGCAGCTCGATGCCCTTGGTCATTGCACGTGCTGCGATCAGAACCTCAGGAACGAAAACTTCGTTGTTCTTGAACTTCTGGCCGATGATGTTCATGCCATCGAGCAGACCCTTTTCCAGGATGTCGCCTGCCGGAATGCCTTCGTCAAGTGCCTGCTGTACGCAAGCCTTTACCTTCGGTGCACGTCCCTGCTGCAGCCAGGAGCTGATATCAGTCAAAATAGCGCTCATAATTATATTCTCCCTTTCACAATCTTATCGTTTGGATTCCCTTTTCAGGCGCGTGCAACTCCAGCGCACAGCGGATGCACTTTCCGCTCGGCTGTCCGCGCTGCCGCCCCGATCTGTTGTATGTATCATACCAGTCCCCTGTCTTTTTTTCTTGAACTCATTTGCGCTTTTTTGTACTATCTTATCACTTTTCACAGGAGTGCCTTTCAAAATTCATGCGTTCTTGGGCAAGTATACAGTGCCCGCGCACCGCAAGGTTCTTTGCATTTTATTGAAATTCACATTGCATATCACAAAAAAATCTGCTATATTGAAAAAAATTAAACTGTCTTCCCCAGGAGGTTTCTGAGCATGGACTTCCAGCAACAATGCCTGCACTACTGCAATTTTGTGCAAACGCTGACGGGTACACACTGTACCCTCATCCGCATTCCGGATGGCTCTTTTTGCAGCGAGCCCTTCCGCACAGTCTGTGACAATTATCAGTGCAACGCCTCGCATACCCACCTGTACGGTGCATACGAGGCCGAGCGCTGGGACGGAAAATATATTTATTATTGCCCGCGTGGTCTGGTGTTTATCGCCACCATGGTGCATGACCCGGACAATCAGGGTGATCTGTGCATGATCACCGGCCCCATCGTTATGGCGAACTCACTTGATGACCCGTACGAGGACAACATCCTCTCGCTGGAAAACGTCGAGGGCATCCCGCGCATGACCACCCAGCAGACCCGTGCGCTGAGTGAGCTGTTACGCGCTGCCGTCGGCTATCTTAGTCAGGAAGACCGTGCGCCGAACGTTGACTCCGGCCGTCAGGCACAGCTGCTCAACACCATGTACGATCTCTATTCCTCGGCTGAGGCGGCAGAATACCCCATCGACAGCGAGCGTCAGCTCCAGCAGAGCATCCGCGCCGGAGACAAGGAAGGCTCTCAGCGGCTGCTCAACGTGCTCTTGTCCGGTCTGTATCTGGCCTGCGGCAATGATCTGGCCAAAATCAAACAGCATGTGCACTCCCTGCTCGTACTGATGTCCCGCGCAGCCATCGACGGCGGCGCCGATGTCAACGATATCTTCCGTCTGAGTCAGTCTTACGAGCCAGAAATCGAAAAACTGCGCAATCTGGAAGAACTGAACCGCTGGCTGAGCATGGTATTGCACCGTTTTATCAACTTCGTCTTCGACTTCAACGACATCAAGCACCACAACGTCATCTACCAGACCACCGCCTACATCAAAGAAAATCTGGCCGAAAAACTGACACTTGAGGATGCCGCAGAGCATGTATCGCTGTCCAAGTCCTACTTC
Source organism: Butyricicoccus pullicaecorum DSM 23266 (assembly GCF_900167005.1). Taxonomy (GTDB): domain Bacteria; phylum Bacillota; class Clostridia; order Oscillospirales; family Butyricicoccaceae; genus Butyricicoccus; species Butyricicoccus pullicaecorum. Next base: position 20,112 of record NZ_FUXW01000007.1, on the reverse strand, counting down.
TGCCGCGTTCTGAAAGATGAGCTGGGCTACACCTTCACCGAGTACGTCAACCATCTGCGCGTCGAGCGCGCCAAGCTGTATCTGCGCGACAGCACCATGTCCATTGCAGATATCGCCTACGCGGTCGGTTTTGACGATCAGAGTTATTTTACCCGTATTTTCAAAAAGCTGACCAACGTCTCACCCGGTCAGTACAGAAAGAGCAAAAAGTAAATCTTTTGAGCTCTCGGAAAGTCAACAAAACCGCTCCCTGTTCGGAGCGGTTTTTTCATTGCATCATGCCTCGGTCTCGTCAATCTTGACCGCGCAAATTTTCTTGTTGGAATAGTCAGCCTGTACCCGTTCTCCCGGATGACAAACCAAAAAGCGCTCTTCATCCCACGGGCCATGCAGCAGCGCCTCGAAATAGCCCATTTCTCCCGGCTCTTCAAAGTACGTCCAGCCGAAATCCTGCGCCGCCTGTTTGGTGTACGCCTCGTATTCGGGATAGCGCCGCAGCGGACAGGTGATATATCCACAGCTCTCATACCCATGCATCCAGGAATTGGTGCTTTCCATCAGGAAATCGGCATTTTCCTCGCCATACAGTTCGGCATACTGCGCACGCTGCACACGGTAATTTTCGGTCGACGGCGTAAATGCCTGCTCGATCCAGCCCGGATTATACCAGTAAATGCCCTTGTGTTCGGCAAACAGCTTGCGGTATCGGTCAGCCGAGCCCAAAAAGAGTGAAATGCAGTCGTCACAGCGTGGAATGACCAGCGGAAGCGAGCGCGGACGCAGACCGACCACGCCGTTGGAACACAGGCCGTATCCCAGACAGATGACCTCAAAGCGCTGGTTCTCGCGCAGCATCTCATTTTCCCGCTCGATCTCGTCAATGATGCGCTGCAGCTCATGGCGCAAAATGTCCGGTGTGTCGTGCAGTCCCTGCCGCAGCCACCAGGTACGGATCGGGTTCTGACTCTCGCTGACCAGATGGCTGATTTCCCGGTTCATCACCATACAGCCGATAAATGCCGTTCTCATCGTTCCTTTCTCTCCCTCTTGTCCGGTTTTGCCTCCATTATACGCACGACTTCGCCCGCTGGCAAGCAATTTTTTCACGCTTCCAGGCATTTTTTCATTTTTGTACTTTCTTGCCATTCTATCCAAAATTCTGCGCAAATTGTCCTATACAGTGGACGCACGCACCGCTATACTGAAATTAGTTATCTGTATCTGAAAACGGGAAGGGGCAACATACCATGCGTATCGGCATTGGCATCGACACCGGCGGCACCTCGACCGATGCCGTCCTGATCGATCTGGACACCCGCGCCATTTTGGACACTTCCAAGGCGCTGACCACCCATTACGACCTGATGGCCGGCATTTTGAACGCACTCGATGGGCTCAATCCCGAATTGTGCCGCAAAGCTGAGCTTGCCGGTCTGTCCACCACCCTCGCAACTAACGCCTGTGTCGAGTCCAAGGCGCGCAAATCCCGTCTGCTGCTGCTCGGCATCGATCATCAGGGTATCGCGCGCAACGGCGCTCGATTCGGACTCAATGACCCGGATGATATTCGCTATCTACCCTGCCGCACCACCATCCGCGGTGAAGTACTCGAAGAGCCCGACTGGTCGGTCCTGCGCCAGCACGCCAGAGAGTGGTTTTCTGACGTGGAAGCGGTCGCCGTGTGCGAAATTTTCGCCGTGCGCAACGAGGGTGTTGTGGAAAAGAAGGCTGCACAGATCATCGAGGAGGAAACCGGCCTGCCGGCCGTGGTTTCCAGCACCCTATTCGGTGACCTGTCCAGTCTGGAACGCGCGGCCAGCGCACTGCTCAACGCCGGACTCATCCCCATCACCCGTGACTTTCTAAACGCTGCCAAGCAGGCATTCCGCGCCCGCGGCATCTCTGCCGAGCTCATGGTCGTGCGCTCGGACAGCAGCCTGATGAGCTGCCCCTTTGCGATGAACCACGCGGTCGAAACCCTGCTGTCCGGTCCTGCCGCCTCGGCACTTGGCGGCAGCACACTGGTCGGAGCCGATCAAGCTATTATCGTCGACATGGGCGGCACCACGACCGATATTGCACTGATTGACAACCGTCTACCCATTCTGTGTGAGGATGGCATCCGGGTTGGAGACTGGAAAACACTGGTGCACGGTCTATTCTCGACCTCCTTTGCACTCGGCGGTGACAGCGTCATCCGCTGGCGGTTCGACGCCCTCACCATCGGCCCTGAGCGCGTCATTCCGCTCTGCCGACTGGCGGTACAGTACCCCGAGATCGTGCAAACGCTGCGCGACCAGATTCGCGCAACACCCACCCACTCGCTGCCCATGCACGAGTTCCTGACCCTCGGGCGCACCGACTGGGAAACCATCCCCATGACACCGGAAGAGGAACGGTTATGCCGTGCACTCACACGCGGCCCGCTCAGCATCCAGCAAGCGGCAAACCTGCTGCATCTGGACAAGTATTTGCTGGACACGTCGGCACTGGAACAGTCGGGTGCTATCGTGCGTGCTGGACTGACTCCCACGGACGTGATGCACGTGCGCGGAGACTTCACCGCATACGACACCGAATGCGCGCGTCTGGCAGTTTCCTTTGCCGCGGCTTCGCTGGATTTACAGCCCGAAACGCTGTGCCGTCGGGTATATACCGAGATCGAGTGCCGCATTTTTCTGGGTGTCTCGCAGATGCTGCTCGAACATACCCATCCCTATTTCCGCAAAAACGGTCTGGACGAGGGCATCAAGGCCGTTTTGGAACTGCAATGGAACGAGCGGCACAAAGAGCCGTCCGGCCTGCTGCATCTCGGTTGTTCCACTCCGGCCACGCTCATCGGCATCGGCGGCCCCATCCACTTGTTCCTCAAAGCCGCAGCCGATGCGCTGCATGCCCCCTGCGTCATCCCCGCCCATGCTTCCACCGCAAATGCGGTTGGTGCAGTCACCGGACAAATCACCGCGACGGTATCCGGTGAAGTCCGCGTGCACGCCCGCTCGGCTGAAACCTCCGAGTTTCAGGTCATCATTCCCGGTCTGGAAACCCGCTGGTTTGCTCAGGCAGAAGATGCAGTCGCTTACTGCAAATCCTGTCTGCGCACACAGGCCGAACAGAATGTGCGCGCACAGGGCGCAGTGGGTGAACTCCGGGTGACCTTCCATACGACCGACAACTGCTATGACGGCACCAAGTTGTCGACCCACCTCTCGGCAACCGCAAGCACCTACGTACATCCCGAAGCAAAGGAGGATAACGCCGACTGACGGCGTTTTGATCCATTATGCCTACCATCACCATTTTAACGGCAAACCGTGAAATTCACACCCAGGCACCGGCCGGAACGCTGCTGTCTGCTGTGCTTCAATCGGAATTACCGTCCTTCGCGCTGCCCTGCGCGGGCAACCACACCTGCGGCAAATGCCGCGTACAGGTGTCCGGTCAGGTTTCCGAACCTGACGCACATGAACTAGCGTTCCTGTCTGCCGATGACCGCACAAACGGCATTCGACTGGCCTGTTCCTGCCGGATTTCCGGTGATATGACGGTCACTGTACACACGGCTGGGCCGTCCAAGATTCTGGCTTGGAATGAAATTCCAACGTTCACACGCACCGAGACCGGTTACGGCATTGCGGTCGATATCGGCACGACCACCGTCGCCATGCAGCTGTTTGACCGTGCCTCGGGCACCGTACTGGCCGAGCAGCTGGCCGAAAACGCCCAGCGCAGCCACGGTGCAGATGTCATCTCGCGCATTGAAGCCTGCAAGACAGCCGGATTGGACACGCTGTCCGCGCTCATCCGCGACCAGCTGGAACAAATGGCGCAGAACTGTTTAACCGAAGCCGGTATCTCGCACATTGACGAGGCGGTCGTGACCGGCAACAGCACCATGCTCTATCTGTACGAGGGCATTGACCCGTCGGCACTGGCTGTCGTCCCCTTCACCATGTCCACCTTCTTCGGCTCGACCAGCCGTCACACCCTTGCCGGTGCGCCGGTCTATCTGCCCCGCTGCATCGGCGCTTATGTCGGTGCGGATATCACCTGTTCCATTCTGGCTTCCGACATGCTGCATGAGGATGGCGTACAGCTCATGACCGACATCGGTACCAACGGCGAAATGGCGCTGTACAAGGACGGTAAACTGCTGTGCTGTGCCACGGCTGCCGGACCTGCATTCGAGGGTGCGGGACTGAGCTGCGGTATGCCTGCCGCGCCGGGTGCCATCCGCACAGTCGAGTTATCGGACAATCAGGTGACCTACACAACGGTCGGCGACCGTCCGGCGGTCGGTATCTGCGGCTCGGGTATTCTGGATGCCCTGCGCGTCATGCTCGAGCAGGAAACCATCGACGATACCGGTTATCTGGAAACCGAAGATGAGGAAAGCTACACCATCGGTAACAGCGCAGTTGCCATCACCCAAAAGGACGTCCGGCAAATCCAGCTTGCCAAATCTGCCATCTGTGCCGGACTGCTCACGCTCATGCAGGAGAGCAGTATTACCGCCGATGAGGTCGCACGCTTCCACGTCGCGGGTGGTTTTGGCAGCAGCATCAACTATGATTCGGCAGCCGCCATCGGCCTGTTCCCGGCAGCACTGACCCGCAAGACGCACTTCATCGGAAACGGTGCACTCGGCGGCGCAGCCATGCTGTTGATGAACCGCGAACTGCGCACGATCAGCGAACGCATGGCACAGGAAGCCTGTGAACTGTCGCTGTCGGCCAGCCCGGTCTTTATGGACGCATACGTCGACTGCATGTCCTTTATGGAATTTTAATTACATCTAAAACACAGAAAACCGCTCTCAAACGAGAGCGGTTTTCTTGTGTCTGCTGTCTGAAAAAAGACAGGTATGAACATACGCCTTTGACAGCGTTGTTCGGCTGATTTTCATTCTGCATGCAGTCATGCAGGGTTGGTCAAAGGTGACCTTACAGGCCGTCTTCCTCCAGAATATCGTCCAGATCTTCCAGATACGGGGTATCGCAGCACAGCTCGACCGGTGCCTTCTTTGCATAGATGCCGACCGATGCCGCAGACTTTGCGATGGGCTGCATGGTACCTGCACCAGCGACGCAGCCGCCCGGGCAAGCCATGCCTTCGAGCAGGTAGCCGTTATACTTGCCTGCCTTGGCCATCATCATCATCTTCTTGCACTCTGCCAGACCCTGTGCGCTTGCAACCTTGATGTCGCAGGTGGGCTCCAGCTTCTTCATGCTATTGACAACTGCCTTTGCAACGCCGCCGCTGACCGCAAAGTTACGGCCGTCGGTGCTTGCCTTGGACAGTGCTTCTTCCGCTTCAATGGACTCCAGATCAATGTTCTTGGCATTGAACAGACCCATCATTTCCTCAAACGTCAGGACATAATCAATGTCGCTGCGTACCGAGCGGCGGCGTGCTTCCAGCTTCTTTGCCGCGCAGGGTCCGATAAATACGATCTTTGCCTCGGGATGACGCTTCTTGATCATACGGCCGGTCAGTACCATGGGCGTCAGTACCATGGAGATGCACTCCTTGTACTCCGGGAACTCCTGCTTTGCCATCATCGACCATGCCGGGCAGCAGGACGTTGCCATAAACGGAATCTTCTCCGGAACATGATCAAGGAAGTCGATGGCTTCCTGGGTTGCACACAGGTCAGCGCCGACCGCAACCTCGATGACATTGGCAAAGCCCAGTGCCTTCATTGCTGCGCGCAGCTTCTCCGGGGTAACCTTGGGGCCGAACTGACCGACAAATGCCGGTGCAACAGCCGCGTAAACCTTCTCACCCTTCTTGATGGCCTGGATGACCTGGAAGATCTGTGCCTTGTCAGCGATTGCGCCGAACGGGCAATTAACCAGACACATACCGCAGGATACGCACTTGTCATAGTTGATCTCTGCGCAGCCGTTCTCGTCCGAATGGATTGCGTTCACGCCGCAAGCCTTGGCGCACGGACGCTCCTGCTTGATAATTGCATTATACGGGCATGCCTCCTGGCAGCGGCCGCACTTGATGCACTTCTCCTGATCGATGACCGAGCGGCCATTGATGATGTGGATGGCATCCTTGGGGCAAACCTGGGTGCAGGGATGCGCCAGACAGCCCTGGCAGCCCTCAGTGACTACGATCTGCTTCTCCGGGCAGGCATGGCAGGCAAACTTAATGATGTTGATGAGCGGCGGCTCATAGTACTGCTCCTCGGTCAAGCACTTTTCGATGCCGTCCGAGATCGGCTTGTCAGCCGCAGCGGTGCGCACCGGCATACCCATTGCCAGACGCAGACGCTCGCCTACAATCGCACGCTCCAAGAAAATGCTGTCGCGGTAAGATGCACGCTCACCGGGCAGGATCTGGTAGGGCAGCCCCTCCATGGTCTTTGCATAATCGTCGCTCTCATACGCCATACGCGCAATTTCGGTATAAACGCGGCGACGAATCTCGTTAATGCTGGTATAAACTCCGCGCATACAGAGACTCCTTTCACGATTCCTCAATATTCTTTCAATCTCGCTCTCATAGTATAATAGTTTTCCAACATTTTATCAATCCCTTTCTCATATCTTACCCATTATTTACCGGTAATTTGACCAAGTTTGCCAACATTTTTGTCTTTTTCGTTACATCCATCTGCTGTCATTTTGCATACAATTTCAGGAAAGCAAAAGACCTGCCAATTTTGGCAGGTCCTGATCGTTTTTCTGTCCATCTTATATGGTACTTTGTCCTCGCTTGAAGGACAATAATGTCTGTACGTCCTTGCGTCGTGGTGCCGGCGGCGTCTCATCCGGGTAACCCAGGGCAATCAGCGCCATGAGTTCCTGGTCTGCGGGAATGTTTAAAAAACGCTCGAGCGCCGGGCGGTCGAACACACCCATGATGACCGTTCCCAGTCCCATATCGTGTGCGGCAAGGCACAGGGTCTGTGCGGCGATGCCGCAATCGTAATACTGCCATCCCGGGCCGCGATCGGTCGAAAAAGAGCCGTCCCGCTCGTATCCCGAACGCGACTTCACAAAGGTCTGTGCGAGCAGCACCGAGCACTGATCGATGATGCGCGCGTTATAGTCGGGTACATACTGACAGATTTGCGCGCGGTCCTCAGGCTCTATGACGGCCAGATAACGGCTCACCTGCGTATTCTTCCACGAAGGCGCGAAAGCGGCAAGCGATACTACCTGCTCGACGGTCTCGGGTGCGACCGGCTCATTGGTAAATTTACGCACGCTGCGGCGGGTTAAAATACAGTCCTGGGTATTCATAAAAACGATCACCTCTTTTCTTCTATCATAGGTTTTTACCCGGAAAAAGTCAACAAACAGGGTGTATAAGTTCATCAAATCTTCATAAACTATCCCATTCCCGTCCTTGTCCTTCCCGATTGCACGGTCTGTATTTGACAAGGCGGCACATCCGTGTTAGAGTGGACTTACAAATTTTTCCGGTATGCCGGAATCCGAAAGCGAGGAATCCCTATGCCCAAAACCGTTCCCGCCCGTGCGGATGTCGATCCGCAGTTTCAATGGGCGCTGACCGATATTTTCCCCTCCGATGAAGCTTGGAGCACCTGCTACGCCGAGGCGCAGTCCATGCTGGACAAGCTGCGCGGCTTTGAGGGTCATCTGTCCGACTCCGCCGACACCCTGCTCGAATATCTGCGCTTTGGCGATACGCTCAGCGAAAAGCTGGACGCGCTCGGTAACTACGCGCAGCGCAAGAGCGATGAGGACACGAGAAACGCAGTCTATCAGGAGATGACCGCAAAATTCACCAATCTGGCTGTCGCAGTCGGTCAGGCTGACGCATTTTCCACGCCCGAACTGCTCGCCATCCCGGACGAGACGCTGGACAGCTTCTATCAGGCTGCGTCTGGTCTGTCGCACTACCGTCTGGTACTTGACCGCGTCCGCCGTCAAAAGCCGCACACGCTGTCGCGCGAGTGCGAAGCGCTGCTGGCTGCTGCCGGTCAGCTCGGACAGTGCCCGGATGACATTTTTTCCATGCTCAACGATGCCGACATGACCTTCCCGGACGCTGTGGACAGTCAGGGACAGTCCCATCCGGTCACCCACGGCACCTTTGTTCCCCTGCTCCAGTCTCCCGACCGTGTACTGCGTGAAAACGCCTTCCATTCGCTGTACAGCGTGTATGGCCAGTACCGCAACACCTCGGCCGCCGTACTCAGCGCACAGATGAAGCAGCTGCAATTCTTCGCCGATGCACGCCGCTACGACTCTGCCCTGCACGCCGCCCTGGACGGCACCGAAGTACCGGTCGAGATCTATCACAATCTGATTTCCGCTGTCCGCGACGGTCTGCCCGCTATGCATCGCTATGTGCGTCTGCGCAAAAAGCTGCTGGGTGTAGACGAGCTGCACTTCTACGATCTGTACACCTCGATCGTTGCCGATCAGGATGTCGAAGTCGATTACGAAGAGGCCAAGCAGACCGCGCTGGAGGCACTTGCTCCGCTCGGCAACGAATACCGTGCTATGCTGGAAGAAGGCTTTGCAAACCACTGGATCGATGTATACGAAAATCAGGGCAAGCGCTCGGGCGCGTACTCTGCCGGCCCGTACGGTACCCATCCGTACGTCCTGTTAAACTACACCGACACCTTAAACGATGTCTTTACGCTCGTGCATGAGATGGGGCACGCGCTGCACTCCTATCTGTCCAACAAGCACCAGTCGGTCACCTATGCAAACTATGTGATCTTTGTCGCGGAAGTGGCCTCGACCTGCAATGAGTCGCTGCTCATGCAGCATTTGCTGAACAAGACCCAGGACAAGCGCCGCCGCGCTTATCTGGTCAACTACTTCCTCGAACAGTTCCGCGGTACGCTGTATCGTCAGACCATGTTCGCAGAGTTTGAGCTGTGGTGCAGCGAGCAGACCCGTCAGGGCATCCCGCTGACCGCAGAATCGCTGTCGGCCAAGTACCAGCAGCTCAACCGCGATTACTATGGCGAGGACATCGTGCTCGATCCCGAAATCGCACTGGAATGGGCACGCATTCCGCACTTCTATTACAACTTCTATGTCTACCAGTACGCGACCGGCTATGCCGCAGCCATCGCGCTGTCTCAGCGCATCCTCAAAGAGGGCGCACCCGCGGTGGAGGATTACCTGTCCTTCCTGTCCAAGGGTTGCTCGGCCGATCCGGTCACCCTGCTGCGCGGCGCAGGCGTGGATATGGCTTCCCCCGAACCGGTTGCCGCTGCGCTCAAACTGTTCGATTCTCTGGTTACTGAACTGGAAACCCTGCTGCAAGACTAAAAAATCCGTCAAAAAAAGACCGCTCTTTCAGAGCGGTCTTTTCGTTTATTCTTTCCATTCGTCCCACCAGGCGTTAAACGGCCCGGTGTAATTGGTCTTAAAGCCGGTCAGGCTGCGTGTGCAAATCTTCTGCCAGCCGCCCGGCGTGTCTCCCAGATTGGAGAACACCAGAATGCCGCGTCCGCGCAGCCATTCAATATCCTCGCGCTCAAGCGCTTCGATGTTGAGGCCAACTTCGAACAACTTCATGGACGGAATCTTTTCCTTCCACTCGGGTGTCAGGCGGCGAATGTTTGCGCCCAGCTTGACGCCTTCGGGCAGGCGATTGTGTCGGGCATAATCCTGAATTTCGTCGATCAGCTCGGGTTCGCCCGAAAATACAATGCAGTCGCTGCGTCCGGAAAAACCTTCGAGCAGTGCGCACAGTTCGGGCATCATTCCCGGTGCCTTGTACTCAATTTCCAAAATCACACGGCGGGTCAGCTGCTCCATCCACTCAAACAGGTCGGACAGACGCATCAGCTTGGCCATACGCGGATCTTTCTGCCGTTCGATCTCATACGGATGATCGGGGTCCTGTCCCAGCTGGCGCGCAACGTCCACCGCTTCGTGCTCCTCCATGCCCTCATCCTTCCAGTTATCCATCAGGTGATTGGCATAAGGCAGTTCAAGCGCTTCCAGCTCCGCCCAGGTACAGTCCCGCACCGCACGGGTGCAGGGATGGTCCGAACCACAGGTCAGACGCTCCAGGGTCTCGTCGTGATGAATGACGATCACCCCGTCCCGGGTCATACGGATATCGATTTCCAGTCCTTCAATTCCGCCGTGATAGGCCGCGCGAAAGGCTTCGAGCGTATTTTCCGGAGCAGCCTGACTGATGCCGCGATGCGCCATGCGCCAGGGGCCGGTATACTGCTTTCTCATAGTACTCGTCTTCTCCTTCTCAAACACGGCAAGGTGCGCCGCACGTCTTTTCAGCTTCACTATACTGCGCCCTTTAGAGAATGTCAACAAAAATTTGGTTAAATTTGCTAATTTTACCCTGACTTTTTCCCGTGCATTTGGATATGACTTTGTTTCTTTCGCTTCATCATGCACTTATAACATACCCGGAATTTGGAAGAAATCGGCATGGGTGCATGGCAAACCTGGCAGCTTTTGCCCTTCTGGGATAGCTCGCGCACCAGAAGTTCGTTGATTTGCAGCGCAGTATTCTCTTTTTCGGTGCGCAGCCAGTCCAAATCGACCGGCTGGCGAAATGCACGACAGAACGAATAGTACAGATCGAGCATCTGGCTGTATAATTCCAGTCCATCGAGCGAGCTTTTGCCCCGCCGCGGCCATTCGATCTCCCGTCCTGCCAGGTACTGCCCACAGTACAGCAGGAAATAGTCCATCAGTTCCTCTTCCCGCTCGTCAAACGGAATGGTCGCCGCCCGCAGCGATTGTTCCTTATCCAGCGCAAGTCCACATTCCTGCAAGGTCTTCAAAATAAAGATGTATCGGTCGATGGGCATTTTTTTATACGGCTCGATCGCTGGGATGCTGTTCCACACCTGCAAAACTTCGAGCAGATCGTGATCGACGCGCAGAACCAGATCGGAAAATCCCAACATGGCCTGTCTGATCGGTTCCACCGGTGCGGAAAAGCCCTGCCAGATGGTCTCACTGTCGATGGTTGCGGTCACAAAGCCCTCATCATATACACCAAACCGTCCGGCACGTCCACCAATCTGGCGGATTTCCTCCGGGCGCAATGCGCGATTGTGCAGGCCGTCAAACTTGCGGTCACGGGTGAAAATGACGCGTCGGATGGGCAGATTCAGTCCCATACCGATGGCATCGGTCGCCACCAGCACGCGCGTCTCACCGCGCAAAAATCGCTCCATCTGCAACTTACGCGTCGCATACGGCAGTGCACCATAAATAATCGAGGCCGGTACGCCGATCTGGCGCAGCTGCTCGGCCAATAACAACACGTTGCGCTTGGAAAACGCGATGAACGCATCGCCGTCCTGTACATCTTCCAAGGCGATCGGCTGATCGACCAGAATCAAGTCACACTTGCGTCCATGGTGCTCGATCTCATACGCTTCCCCGCAGCTCTCAATCAGCCGGACGATGATGTCCAGTCCTTCGGGTGCGGTGCACAGATGGATCTCTCGGGCACAGCATCCCAAAATCGCACGTGTCCATGCAAAACCACGCTCGCGGTCTGCGATCATCTGGCATTCGTCCACGACTGCTACGTCATACACGCGATGCGGGTCAAGTTTTTCCACCGTGGATGCAATGTGCGTCGCACCCGGTCGGATGTCCTCCTCTTCGCCGGTCAGCATACTGCAATTCACGCCGCGTTCCAGCATAGACTCCTGCACCTCGAGCGCCAGCAGACGCAGCGGTGCCAGATAAACACCGCTCTCGGCCTGTGCCAGACGGTTTAGGCTCTCGTATGTCTTGCCCGTATTGGTTCCGCCGACATGAATGACAAACCGGCGCTGCATCATACGTGCCTCGGGATACTCGTCCTTGGGATCAACCGTGATGAGGTCAGACAGCTGACTGCGAATCATGGCCGGGATAAAGTCGACCAGATAAATCTGGTACAGCGAACTGTCCATGAGCTTGCGCACCGGGAAATCGGGCAGCGCTAAGATCTGTTCGGCCGGAACCGGTTCACCGCGCTGTGCGTACTCATATAATATAACCGCCGCCACGCGCAACAGCGACGCTGTATAACCCTTTTGCAGTAAATTGTGCAAGCTGCGCTCGCGCTTGGTCTCTCCCCGTCCGAGCCACGGCGCACAGGATGCCAGAAGCTGCGGATTTTTGAGGTAACGGCTGTGCCGCACATCGGCTCCGGTCATCTCCATGACCGTGCGCAGACCGTCCTGCGCCTCGGCGATCGATCGCACCGGCTGTGTGTCATACAGTGCGCTCAAAATGGCCTGATGCAGACGGCGTACCAGCAACATCGCCGTGCGGTCACCCTCGGTCATGGTTTCCAACGCCTGCGTGTCAAAGGCCTGCTCCAATGCCAGACCGCCCAGAAATGCCCGGTTCTGCCGCTGTAATTCCTGCGCTCTGCGCCGCTCGGCACGGCCTGCACGCCGTCCGGCAACGCGCTCCAGCTGCGCCCGGATATCCGGTCGGTTTTCCAGCCGCATAACGTCCTCGAGCGACCACAGCCGCACGGCCTTGGGACTGTTCTTATGATGCGGATTTGTGCCCCGTGTCGGTGCGGGCAAGCGCTTGATGATCGGGTCAGTCCAACCGCGTTCATACAAGTCGCTCACGGTCAGCCACTGGGCTTCATTGGGGTCAAGCATGAAAGGCCTCCAAGATTTCAAAATTTCTGTCTCAATTAGCTGTAATTGTGTACAGCTGCTCCCGGCTATTATACCATTTCTATCCTTCAAGGACAAGGCTTGCCGCCTGTTCTCCCTTTATACGCGCAAAAGCTCTACCTAGTGAATGTATTATATGTACTTTCTCTGTATGGAACAGTTTATCCCATCCCCATGGTTACACATTCCTCTGTTTTTATCATCTGTCCAGTCCGATTTTTTGAGACAAAAAAAGAAGAAACCACCCCTTTTGGTTTCTTCCTGCGTGGTCATAGCATCGCCTGTTCTGTAATCCAGTCATAGATGATATCTCGGAAATGGATCGCAGCGACTCGATTCTGATTGAGTTTGCACACGATTTTCTCGGCATCTGCGCGTCTTACCGTCACATCAGACAGCATATCGAGCAGACAGCCGTTTTTCAGCATCGCAATGCCGAATGTGTGTGTCCGATCCTCCGGCACGGGGACAGACTCAATCACAGCGAAGCAGGGATACATAAACGCTTCCCCCTTTCTGCTCCTATTGTAGCACGCAGCCACCATATGCTGTGTCACTTTTTGTCGATATACACATGATGTTTTACTATATTTCCTGCTTTTCCCTACAAGATTTGTGGGAAAATATCGGCAAAATCCATAAGATATGAGAGATTTTTCTCATTTTGCGCGCAATACGGATACTGGTAAAATGTGCGTAAAAACGCAAAAAGCGCCTGCGCAGAATGCGCGGGCGCTTTCAAATGAATCAACATTAGATGGCACGGGTAACCTTGCCGGAGCGGAGGCACCGAGTACATACGTTGATATGGCGGGGAGTACCGTCGACCAGAGCCTTAACACGACGAACGTTCGGCTTCCAAGTTCTGTTAGAACGTCTGTGGGAGTGGGAAACCTTGATACCAAAGGTCACGCCCTTGCCGCAAATATCGCACTTTGCCATTTTTCCTGCACCTCCTTATCTAAAAGGCATTGAGTAACGGATATTATATTAGCACAAGTCCGGCATAAATGCAAGCCTTTCTTTCAATTTATTTTAAAAAAACAAAAAAACTTTTCACCGTTTTCATGCAGCCATTGAAAAGCCTGTATCGCTCCGTTATAATAAAGGTATCTTACTCGCGTACGGTAGGAGGATTCGAAAACATGCAATTAAAAGAATTTGGTGTATGCCTTGGCGACCTGATCCAGGAATTTGATTTCGAGGTCGTCTACGGCCCGGAAAACTTTGAACACGTCGAGATCACCAAGACCGACGTCAGCCGTCCGGCGCTTCAGCTGGCAGGTTTCTTTGACTACTTTGACCCCAACCGTATCCAGATCATGGGTAAGGTTGAAAACACCTTTGTGGAAAAGATGACCCATGAAGAGCGTGCGCTGTGCTTTGACAAGCTGTTCGGCTCGGGCATCCCGGTTATGATCATTTCCCGCAACATGGATGTCTTCCCCGAGTGCCTCGCAGCCGCGCAGAAGTACAACGTACCGCTGCTGCGCACCAACGAGTTTACGTCCACCATCGTCAACGCGCTCGTGGCTTCCCTCAAGGTATCCCTCGCGCCGCGCATCACCCTGCACGGCGTTCTGGTCGAGATCTACGGCGAAGGCGTTCTGCTGCTCGGTGACTCCGGTGTCGGTAAGTCCGAGACCGCAATCGAGCTGGTCAAGCGCGGTCACCGTCTGATCGCAGACGATGCCGTCGAGATTAAGCGCGTGTCGGACAAGACTCTGGTCGGCACCTCGCCCGATGTCATCCGCTACTTTATCGAGCTGCGCGGTATCGGCATCGTCGATGTGCGCCGCATCTTTGGTGTCGGTTCGGTCAAGCTGACCGAAAAGGTCGAGCTGGTCATCAATCTGGAACCCTGGGAGGAAGGCAAGCAGTACGATCGCCTGGGCCTCGAGGGTCAGACCACCAGCATTTTGGACATCACTGTTCCCTCTCTGACCATTCCTGTTCGCCCCGGCCGTAACCTCGCCGTCATCATTGAGGTCGCTGCAATGAACGACCGCTATAAGAAGATGGGCTACAACGCGGCCAAGGACTTGCAGGAGCGCATGCTCAAGTCTTTCGGCGGCAACTAATGAACTCCCGAGAAAGGCAGGGCTTCCCCCTGCCTTTTTTCCCACGCTCCGGCAGGCAAAACCACCGGAATTTGACAAAATATTTGACTGGAGGAATCCTGAATTATGATGAGACTCGGCATTGACCTCGGCGGTACCAACACGGTTGTTGGCCTGTGCACCCTGGACGGTGTACTGATGGATAAAATTTCTGCTCCCACCAAGACCGGCGATCCGGACGGCTTGTGTGCGGTCATGCACGACCTGTGCCGCGATCTGTGCGACAAGCACAACATTCCTTATTCCGAGATCGAACAGATCGGCATTGGTCTGCCCGGTACGCTCGTCAAGGCAACCTGCACCCTGACCTTCGGCACCAACCTCGGCATGTCCAACGTCTGCTTTGCGCATGCGTTTGAGCCGGAATTTAACTGCCCGGTCAACATCGACAACGATGCAAACTGTGCTGCACTGGGCGAGTTCTACGGCGGCGCAGGCCGCGGCACCCGCAACCTGCTGATGGTCACGCTGGGCACCGGCGTAGGCGGCGGTATCGTTCTCGAGGGCAAGCTGTATACCGGCCGCGAGGACATCGCAGGCGAGATCGGCCACATGGTTATCGTCCCGAACGGTGCACCCTGCAACTGCGGCCGTCATGGCTGTCTGGAGACCTACGCGTCTGCAACCGGTCTGATTCGTCTGGCACGCGAAGCAATGGAGCAGTGCCCCGACACCTGCCTGCACGCCATGGTACAGGAAAACGGCGGCAAGCTGACTGCTAAGATGGTCTGTGATGCACGCGATGCCGGTGACGCACTGGCCGACCGCGTATTCAATGATTACTGCGACTATCTGGCCTGCGGTCTGACCAACCTCATCAACGTATTCCAGCCCGATGCCATCGTCATCGGCGGCGGTGTTGCAGGATACGGTGAAAAGCTGCTCATGCCGCTGCGCGAGCGCGTCCATGCACAGCAGTTCAAGATCGCTCCCGAAGGCACGCCCATCGTCGCAGCCACCCTCGGCAACGATGCCGGTATCATCGGCGCGGCCCTCCTCTAATCGCTTATTTTTGTAAAAACCTGCCAAAATCCAACATATTCCGGTGTTTTTCTTGATTTTCCGCCGTTTGTTTGTTATAATTAACTTTAGTATTCGCATTCACCCCTGGACGAAAAAAAGGAAGACGCATCTATGAAACGATTGGTTGCAGGCATTCTGACGGCAGCCCTGCTGACTTCGGCCGCAGGCGCTGTCTCATACGACCCGGAAGCCGCAGGTACATCTGCTCCTACTGCCACGGCAGTCAGCGAGACCGTAAGCGAGTCCGTCATGGCCGCTTCTCTTACTGCATATCCGGCTACCATGACTGTCATGCTTGACGGCAAGCAGGTCAAGCCGGTGGGTTACAACATCAACGGCAACAACTATTATAAGCTGCGTGATATCGCCCTCATCCTCAACGGTACGACCGCTCAGTTCGGCGTGACCTGGGACAAGAGCACCCGTTCCATGAACCTCACACCCGGCAGCAGCTATGAAGCCGTCGGTGGTGAGCTCGGCGCGATCCCGACCAAGAACGCGACCGCACAGACATGCAATGAAACCGTTCTGATCAACGGCATCAAGGCCTCTTTGACCGCCTACAACGTCGACGGCTACAACTACTTTAAGCTGGTCGATCTGGGCGATGCGCTGGGCTTCGATGTCGGCTATGAATCCCAAACGCGCACGGTCGTCATCACAACCCCGACCGTAGAACAGCCGACTCCGGAAACACCCGAAGAGACCCCTGAGGAACCCGAAACACCCGCAGAGCCGGAACCGACTCCTTCGGTCTCGGCAATCGACGGTAAGCTCAAGATCTGGATCGATCCCGGTCATGGCGGCGCCGACTCGGGCAATGTTGCAACTTCGGCTATCCCCTTCGATGACTATTGGGGCGTACACCACGATGGCAACACAAAGATCTACGAGAAGGACTTTACCCTTGCTGTCTCGCTCATGCTGCGCGACAAGCTGGAAGCGGCCGGTGTTGAGGTACGCATGACACGTGAGGATGACTCGACGGTAGACGCAACGACCCGTAAGCAGCTGTTCAGCACCGAAGGCGGCGGGTACGACATGATTTTCAGCGTTCATCAGAACGGTTATTCTACGTCCACCCCCAAGGGTGCCGAGCTGCTCATTCAGGTTGCCTACGAGAACGGCGGTGCAGGACAAGAGTTTGGCGACCTGCTCAAGCAGGAGTACACCAGTTTAGGCCAGGATTGGAGACGCTTTGTCTTCCAGCGCAGCAGCAGCGATCCCTCGAAGGACTATTACTTCGTCCTGCGTGCAGCTCAGGAAGGCGGCGCACTGGCATTTATCAGTGAGTTCTGCTTTATGAGCAACGCAGACGATCAGCTGTGGCTTCTGTATACCGAGAACCTGGACAAGCAGGCTACTGCACAGTACAATGCGATCATGAAGTATTTCGAGACCCATCCGTACTGATTTTGAAATCCCACGCAAAGGAAGTTTATGTTACATGGAATCGAGAATTGAACAGGCAATCGCCCGACATCACAAGGGCTACAACTGTGCTCAGGCCATTGTCTGCACCTACGCTGACCTGTTCGGCGTAGACGAGCAGACCGCTTACAAGATGAGCGAAGCATTCGGCTTTGGCATGGGCATGATGGAAGTTTGCGGTGCACTGACCGGCGGTCTGATGCTGGCAGGTCTTCAGAACAGCGCCGGTGTAGAAACGCCGGGTTCTACCAAGGCCGCAACCTACAAGATTGACCGCATGTTGGGAGAAGCCTTTTCAGAGGCAACCGGCTCGCTGCTGTGCTCCGAGCTCAAAGGCCGCGATACGGGCAAGCCGCTGTGCTCGTGCGACGACTGCATCCGCCATGCTGCACGTATCATCGAAGAAAAGCTGCTCGCTGATGCGCAGTAAAATATTCTGCATGTCAAAAACGGTCATCCATTCGGATGACCGTTTCTTTTACCCAATCTCTTACCGCGATCGCAGCATTCTATTTTGCCTATGCTGCGCATAAGATATGCAATTCGGGAGGGATTTTCTATGATTGTAACTGCCATTTACGGCACAGAACATGTGGGTAGCACCGTACACCTCGCGCGCATGGCGATTGAGACCTTACAGCCGGATGAGGTGCACGAGTTTTTTCTGCCCCGTGACTTTCATCACATGTGCACCGGCTGTAATGCCTGTTTCTTTGCGTCAGTTCCCTGCTGCGCTCCCGCACACGTACAAATTACACCCATACTGGATGCCATCGACCAAGCCGACGTACTCATCCTTGCATCTCCTGTCTACGTCTATCACGTCACAGGCGCAATGAAATCCTTTTTGGATCACTTTGGCTGCCGCTGGATGCTGCACCGTCCCAGCCCATCCATGTTCACCAAACGAGCGCTTCTGCTGACAACAGCCGCTGGCGGCGGTATGCGCCGTACCTTGCAGGATTTGCAGGACAGCATGAATTTCTGGGGTGTGGGCCGCGTGGTGCGTCTGGGCAGAGCTGTTCACGCACTGACTTGGGATTCGGTCTCCCCTGCCACACGCTCACGTCTGAAGCGCGATGTGCAAAAGGCCTGCCGTCGCCTGCGCGTCGATCGTCCTGTCAAACCTCGCCTGTATGTGCGCCTGATGTTTGGCTTCTTTCGTCGTCTGCTGCCGCACATGAATACTGCGACCGATCTGCAATACTGGGAGGTGCAAGGCTGGTTTTCCGGCCACAAACCCTGGTAAACATAAAAAAGACCGCATGACAACATGCGGTCTTTTGTCTTATTCCTTTTCAAATACGCATACAACCATCTTGACAAAGCATTCCTTGAGCAGCGGCAGCTTGGCCAGCGGTGCCAAGAAGCCACGCAGCGGCACTTCGCGATAATATGCCTGCTTCATTCCTGCATTTGCACGCAAACCGTCAAAGCGCTTAATGGTCATGTGATTGATGTAGGAGAAATACTCCTTACCCTGCGCATTGGTCGAAATGCGGAAGTTAATGCGATCATCACCGTCCGGAACCGTCTTACACAATTCCTTGTAAGCGTCAACCAGCGTGTCCTCAGAAAAGAACATGTGTACCCACGGAATTGCGATCAAATCGGACAGATGCGCACCAAACGGATGATAATATGGCGGGAAGTTTACATACAGTCGTCCGCCGGGCTTGAGCACACGACGTACCTCTGCCAATACCAGATCGGGGCGGTCTACATGCTCCATCGCATCATTCATGATAATCGTATCGAAGCTGTTGTCCGGGAAACCGGTATTGGCTGCATCGCCAACCACAAAAGTAAAGCGATCTGCATACCCAAGCTGCTCCGCCAGCGCCTCAGCTTCCTCTTTGTAGTGCGCTACAATGTCCATGCCTACGATCTTTTTGACACCCTGCGAGGCATAGTACATGGTCTTACCGCCTGCGCCGCAGCCGACATCCAGTACGGTTTTATCCGCAAACATCTCCTCTGTCGTGTAGCGCTCGGTGTAGAACGCAATGGTATTTCCACCGCGCTCATACTGCCACATTGCATAGCTTTCTTTGCCTTCGTTCTGTAAATTAAACGGATGTACCGGCAACGGGAACAGTCGGTTGAGCGCCAAAAGGAATTTTGTCATCATAATACCTGTCAACTCCTGTATCGAATCCTCTTAATCACGCTCTATTATAAAGCAAAATGCAAAAAATTGCAACCAAAAGTCAGAAAGTATCTATTTCAGCATTTTCCAACGAGCTTTCTTAATAAAATTTCGATCAAACCTTTTCAAAGGTTTGCGGGTTCTTAGGGCAGAGCCCTGAGTCGCGTCCCGCAGGACGCGAAATTCCCTTTTGATTTTCCCGTCCTCCGCAAGGGAAAATCAACTAAACTCTCGTTCAAAGCGCCGCCCGCAGGCGGCGAGAATCTTTGCGCGCTAAGCGCGCTCATGAAAAACGCCTAAAGCGTTTTTCCCATAGCGGCTTACACCGTAACCGCTGCTGTTTCCATTTCCCGACCAGCCGGGAGGACTGGAGGTTCCCCTTAGAAGGAGAACGAAGGCCAAAGGATGGACAACCTACGGTTTTCCACCCCTTGCGACCCCGTTTTCCCTTTCCGTCAGATATACATTTCAGCCGCCGACAGGGTGGGAAAGTACGAGCTCCGCACAGCGGGTGCGTAGCGTCCGGCGCTCCCGTTTGTGCTGAAACTGCGCTGTGAATGCGCATTCATAGATTTCTAGTCTTTGTATCTAAATCTTATACTACTTTTTCAGATAAAACAAAAAGCAGTCTATACAGACTGCTTTTCAGTGTGCGCGTCGAGTTATCTTCCCGGGCCGTCGCCAGCCAAGTATTGTCACCGTAAATGAGCTTAACTACTGTGTTCGGAATGGGAACAGGTGTACCCTCATCACCATTGACACGCACT
>NZ_FUXW01000011.1 GCF_900167005.1 Butyricicoccus pullicaecorum DSM 23266 | reverse complement strand
ACATCACTCAGAAAGGAAGATAAAAATGAAGGTTGGTATTATCGGAGCAGGCCGTATCGGCAAGGTTCATGCAAAGAATATCTCCATGTTTGTACCGGAGATGGAAATCAAGACCATCGCAGACCCGTTCATGAATGAGCAGACCGAGGCGTTTGCCAAGCGATATGGCATCCAGAATTGCACCAAGGATGCAAACGATATCCTGAACGATCCGGAAATCGAAGCAGTTCTGATTTGCTCTTCGACCGACACCCATTCCAAGTACATCATTGAGGCTGCGCACGCAGGCAAGCACATTTTCTGCGAGAAGCCGATCGATTATGATCTCACGAAGGTGCATGCAGCAATCAATGCTGCCAAGGAAGCAGGCGTTAAGCTGCAGATCGGTTTCTGCCGCCGCTTTGACCACAACCACCGTGCAGTTTATGACATGGTACGCGATGGCAAGGTCGGCAAGGTCAACATTGTCAAGATTTCCTCGCGTGATCCCGAGCCGCCGTCTGTCGATTACGTCAAGGTATCTGGTGGTATCTTCTATGATATGATGATTCACGACTTTGACATGGCTCGCTTCCTGGCTGGCAGCGAGGTTACCGAGGTCAATGCAATCGGTTCGGTACTGGTTGATCCCGGCATCGGTGAGGCTGGCGACGTAGATACTGCGCTGGTCACTCTGAAGTTTGCAAACGGTGCAATCGGTGTTATCGACAACAGCCGTAAGGCAGTTTATGGTTATGACCAGCGCGTCGAGGTCTTTGGCTCTGAGGGCTGCGCAGAAGATCAGAATGATATCCCGAATACGGCTGTGCTCTCTACTGCTGATGGTGCAGTACACGGCGTGGCCTACAAGGTTATGTTCGATCGTTACACCGGTGCATTCGTTGCCGAGATGCAGGCATTTGCCGATGCAGTTGTGAACGACAAGCAGCCGCCGGTGACTGGTGAAGACGGTCTGTATCCGGTACTGATGGCTGCTGCGGCAACCAAGTCGCTCAAGGAAGGCCGTCCGGTTCGCATTGCAGAAATTGAAAACGGCTAATTCAATCTCTTTTCTCTTCATTCTCGCGCGGTTATAGGCACTCTGTAGCCGCGCAATTTTCCCAATTTCCATATCAAAAGAAAGGTTTGAGTCTTATGAAGTTTGAGCGTTCTGCCTGCATTGAACCGATGTACAGCGAAATTCCTTTTCTGGATCGCTTTCAGGCTGCGAAAAACGACGGCTTTGAATATGTAGAGTTCTGGAGCTGGACCGATAAGGATCTGGATGCAGTCAAGGCAGCAGCTGAAGCTGCCGGCATCGGTATTTCGGGTTTTAACGGTGATGCAGACTACTCTCTGATCGACCCCACCCACAAGGAAAAGTATCTGGATTTTCTGCGCAAGTCGGTTGCAGCTGCACAGAAAATTGGTGCGAAGAGTGTGACCATCCACTCCAACGCACTCGGCGAGGGCGGCATCGTCGTCAATCACTATGATGATCTGAGTGATACCGTTAAGCTGTGCTCGATGTATGACATGCTGCTCGAGTGTGCCAAAATCGCCGAGGAAAGCGGCATTGCCATGAATCTTGAGCCGCTCAACATCACAACCGACCACGTCGGCAACTTCCTCGCACACACCCAGATGGCAGCCGAAATGACTCGTCTGATCGGCTCGCCCATGCTCAAGGTGTTGTATGATGTCTACCACATGCAGCTCAACGAGGGCTCTCTCTGCGACACCATCCGCGCGTATGCCGACCAGATCGGTCATATCCACGTTGCGGATGCACCCGGTCGCCACGAACCCGGCACTGGTGAAATCAACTACCATGCGGTATTCTCCTGCCTGGCAGAGTGTGGATACACCGGACGCATCGGCTATGAGCTGATTCCTAAGGTGGACACAGCTACCGCTGTTCAGGCAATTATGGCAACTGAGTAATCCGCAAAATTTTTGCGCCCCGCAAAGATCGTTTTTCCCTACCCCGAATGGCTTCGGCAGCACTCAATAATCATAACTAAGGTGTATAGGTGTTCGTTTCATATCGATCAGGATATGAGCATGACGAAAAGATATTTTTCACGTATCGGCGTGAAATGGTAGTAGAAAGATAAAGGAGCGTATGATTATGTATGCAAAAAGATGGATGGCAGCAACCCTGGCCGGCGCAATGGCACTCACATTGACCGCATGCGGCGGCAATGCAGACGGCACATCGACCGCAGAATCTGGTAATTCGGGAGACGATGTGAAGAAAATCAGCGTCATTCTGAAAACCTCGTCTGCTGAATACTGGCAGTACATTCAGGCAGGTGCAAAGGCGTATGATGCAGAGCATGACGATGTTGAAGTATCCATCAAGGGTCCGACTTCGGAAACTGCATTCGAGGAACAGATGGCTATGGTTGAGACCGATATCAGTACGGCTGATTTTGATGCGTATGTCATCGCACCGCTGCAGCCGGATACGGTCAAGACCATGATTGCAGGCGAAACCCGTCCGGTTGTTGCCCTCGACAGCAATATTGCAGACGCACCGGAGGTTAAGACCTTCGTTGGTACGGGCAACGAAGCTGCCGCAAAACAGGGTATGGAAGCAGCCGTTGAGGCGGCAAAGGCTGCCGGTTGGACCGAAATCAAGGCAATCGAGATTTGCGGTGTACAGGGCGAGCCGACCAATGAAGCACGTAAAGCTGGCTTTAAGGCGGGCATCGAAGAAAATGGCGGCGATTTCCTGGACGATGAGGTACAGTACGCTGACGCAACTGCTGATCGTGCAGTTAACTGTATGGAAGCCATCATGCAGATGCATCCGGAAGGTGTTGCTATCATTTGTGCGAATAACGATGATATGGCAATCGCAGCGGCTCGTACCGCAGCTTCCAATCCGGCTTATGAAAACACCATCTTCCTGGGCTTTGACGGCGTAAAATCGGCATGTGAATCCATTTTGAACGGTGAGCTAGACATGGCAGCTGCACAGGACCCGTACAACATGGCTTATCAGGCGGTTGACGCAGCGGTTAGACTCATTGATGGCGAGACGCTGCCTGAGTTTATTGATTCCGGTTCTGCTGTCGTTACCAAGGACAATGCACAGGAGCGCCTGGATACCCTCAATGGATATTTAAGCTAAATGCAATCTTCTAACCAATTTAATACGGCATAAGAAAACCCTCTGGTGTGACGTTCATCTCACATCAGAGGGTTTTTGTTATTTGGTAGGTGCTCGGTCCCATAGCATTATACTTCAGATATCTAATTACATACGCACCTTTTAAATTCATAAGACTCCCAATGGTTTCACTTTTTAGTATGTAATGACAATAGAAATTACATCTAGAGCAAGCTCACTAGCTCGGTAATCTACCCTGTAAAGAGTTCTCCACAGAAGAATCCAACCGAATTCCAGTATATGTATCTTTCAAGCAGATCTTCTACCCCAAATCCACTCCCCCGCACTCATCAACATTTGATTCACCAATTACTGACGCTGCATTCTATATATTAGCATATTAGCCGGGGGAATCGTATTTCAATCCGATAATCCACTTCTCACTCACCTTGACCCGACCGAACTGAACATCGATAAAATGCTGATCAACGTGTTTACAGATATGATACTTATTTTCCTATAATTAAATATAATATAACAATTTATAGATACATGCCCTACAAAAATCCTATTTCGATCATGCATCTATTCTTTGCAGTATTTCTGTTGACTTTTTGTAAGTTTTTTAATTTCAAATGCATAGATCGACAATCTAGCTATTTCTAATAAAAACGTGTCTTCTTCATTATAGTCTTTCTCATACCGAGCCGTCTTTTCTCCTGAAAACATTGTTCATTTGAGTAGTCTGACCTAAATACAAAATATTCTCTTATTTTACCATATAATATAGTAGTACATAAGTATATGAAATATTTTATGTGCTTTTAGGCGTAGATTGATTAGAAATTTATTAACCGTTCTCTGCACAGTTATTTATACACAAATAGCATAGCGCATTTTTTAATTTTGGTTTGCAAACTCTAAATTGCATGAACACCATAAATATGAAAAGAAGCTGACCATAAGGTCAGCCTCTTTCCATTTTTGTGTGTTATCAATCGTTTGATTGACTGTTTACGCTACTTCGCCGCCGGTACGGTGGGTGTTAACCCAATCCTTTTCTAGGGCAGCCCAGTCACGGTTCTCCTGAAGTGCCGTCCAAGTCTCGTACTCAGCGTCCTCGAACAGGTCGTAATCGTGCGAGTTGGTAGCCTCCTGGATTGCCTCGTAATACCAAGCACTCTCCGAGTTGTCCGGCCACTTGATCATGCTGTCCAGCATGTGATCCTTGTGCGGCTTACGCTGGAGCACATTGTTAACCAGCGTAACAGCCTCTGCACGGGTAATCGCCTGGTCCGGCAGGAAGGTTCCATCCGGATAGCCATGAATCCACTGCGTCATTGCTGCATCATTGATGTTCTCACGAGCCCAGTGATTTGCAATGTCGGTGAACAGGTCTTCCTCAACATCATAACCCGAAGACATGAAGCGCGATGCGATTGCAGCGAACTCTGCACGGGTAATGTTGTTATTCGGACGGAAGGTGCCATCTTCGTAACCCTGAATGATACCTGCGTTAACCATCGTCGAAATCGCGTTGTTGTACCATGCGTCCGGTGCAACATCCGGGAAGTTGTTGGTGGTCATCCAGAACTGGTCACGCGCTTCGTCGGTCAGCAGACGGAAGAAGATCGTCGCAACCTCTGCACGGCTGATATTTGCCTGCGGTTTAACCGGCCAGCGGCTTTCATCCTCAGTCGGCTGTCCAGTCACATAGTCCTCGGGGTAGCCGACGATGTAAGCATAGTGATCGACCGTGTTGAGCCACGGCGTCTCAGCCAGAGGCACTTCTTCGTCGATAATTTCTTCCTCGTCGTCATCATTATCGTCCGGGTCGGGATCAGGATCCGGGTCAGGGTGATGCGCTCCGCCACCGCCTTCGGAATTGCCTCGCGATAGTACGGGGGTAGAAACGGTGTTTACTGAAGTTTGCATTACTCGATCGTACAGCACTGCATCTCCTAGATTGGTATCAAAGTCACCTTCAGGATAAGTAGTATTTTCTGTATCTTCAGAATTTAATGTGATTTTTAACGTCAACACATAGTCTGTATAAGGTAATGCTCCTGTCAAATCCCACGTAATTGTTGCAGTATCTGCATCATAACTTACATCGTCTGGCAGACTGTCCGTGTCCAACGTAAAGTTCTCATGCACTACATCCTTCAAAATATATCTACCAAATGCTGCACCAATTGTTTTATTGACTGCTTCACTAAATTCCGCTGTGTCCTTCGCATGGAAAAACAATCCATCTGTGCAGACTAACTGCATAGCTCGGCGACTCTGCTCTTCCTCACTCTCGGGCACCGATTGCATGACACCATATATAGATATCCCTTCATCTTTGATTGTATCAGCGATTTGTTCTAGTTCTGACAAAATGATATCAGAGTTAGAAGTTGTATTATCCAGATTTCTGTTCGGCTTGCCATCTGAGATAAATATTACAACTGCATCGCGGCTTTTGTCCGCGCGGGAATCAATCAAATTTTTAGCCTCTTGCAATGCAACCGCGTAATTGGTAGATCCATACGGCGCATCACTCAACAGAAAGTTCTCAACATCCGAGAGGTTCTTTGTAAAGCTTTCCGAATTAGCTGCTGTTTCAGTGTCAAAGGAGAGAACTGCAACACGGTTATCATATCCTGCAGTATTTAGCAATTGATCACTTACATCCAGGAGTTTTGATTGCATATCCGAAAATCGAGAATCATTATTTTCGTTTAAATTACCGATTTCCGCCATAGAACCGCTATAATCCACAATAAAGATAAAATCTTTTCCCGGCACCTTTGTGTAAGAGAATTGGAGCTGCACCTGAGCCTGCGTTTTGTCCTCATCAATCCAACGCGCTGCTTTCGTTATCTGCGTTCCATTTAACGATGCACTATTCTGTTTGCCAAGTCGGCTACTTTCCCATCCGTCTGGGACGGTAAGGATATCATCATTGCTAACTTCCCCCAGTTGGAATTGGCCATCCAAAATGGCAACCATACGATTTTTCAAATCCTCAAATTTGGAAAAAATATTGCTGTATCCAATTTTTGTTTTATCGGGTATCGTCAGTTCGGTAATTGAATTACAATTCTGGAATGCATACGAAGCAATGTACTCACAACTTTCAGGGATTTCAATACTTCCCTGCAAATTTTGACATTCCTCAAATGCAGACTGTCCAATTTCTTTAAGCTTGCAGTCCGGGGCAAACTGTACTCGTGTTAGATTAAATTCATTATTATAGTACGCAAAAAAAGCTCGGTAGGCAATGGTTTCAATTTGATCAAACTCAACCGTTTCCAGTTTCTCCATGCCTTCAAACGCACCATTTCCAATTCTTTTTGCATTCTTCACCACTAATGTTTTCAAATGGTTGTTAGAACATACACTATAAAAATCATCGCCCGGTTGATATTCATCAGCAACAACCAAATCCGGATTATCTAAAATCAACGTTTCTACCGGCTCATTATGTCCTAAAATATCTTCCAGACTTACATTTTCATACCGAACTGTAAGTGTCAATTCTCCAGTTGGTTGATAACCAGACTCAAAAAGCCCGCGCTTTTGGTCAAAAACATTGATTCCAATTTCTTCCAGACCAGATCCTAAATCAATCTCTTGAAGATTGGATAGATGGCTAAGAATGCCATACGGAAGAATTGTTACGTCATCTGTAACAACAACCTTCGTAATCTTTTTGTGTCTCGACGGGGAACTAGAGCTATACCACGGCAGAGCATTAACGTTATAGTATCTATCCGTTACTGGAAAATTTTTACTAATTGTCAATACATTTTGTTCAATCTCCCAGCCATCACCATGCGCAAAAATAAATCCCAGTTCCTCTAAGGTCTTAGCGATATTTTGAATGATTGTTCTGGCATTCCTTACTTCTGTTAACTGTTTTGCTGCTTGATCAAAATCACTATATAATTCTTCGCAGCGCTGAATCTTTTGTTGTATTTCACGCGCATATTCTGAAGTGATTTCTCCTGTTAAATCTTCCTGATTCGGCATTTCAGCCGCCAGTATTAAATACTCCTGCACATCATCTGCATATAACGCCATCTTATCTGCAAACTCATCTAGAACCGCTGTAGCGGCATTATATCTACTTTTTAAATTGTTATCATTGAAAATGCCGCTAAAGAAATCCATAATCATACCCTTTAGCTGCTTATAGCGCTCAAACAGTGTGCGGTACTCAGATGCATTTTCTAGCGTAATGTCATCCAAGTCTTCAGGAAGTGCATCCGCAATTTCTTCCAGCTGTTGTATATATTCTTCCGCAGTTTCTGGGTCTGTGTATTCTTTCGCAGTTTCGGAGTCTACAAATGATTCCAATTGCTGTGTATCTTCTTCCTCTGTCATGTTATCTGGCATTTCAGCCGTATCCACATTTGAAGATACCTCTTCCTCAATATCTACTACAGGTTTTAAACTTTCTTGTGTATCCAGCACTTCAGCATCTACATTCTGGATCGCATTATCACTCGCCAAAGCGTTCATAGGAACCATCGTGAACAATATTGTGGCAGTCACGATGCTAGCAAGCAAACGTTTCTTTTTCATGCTTACGCATCCTCCTTCTAAAAATTTATCTATCTAAAATGCAGAGCTACCATGATGGATTATCGCTCCACATGAATTTTCAACATGATCGCATCTTCAACATTCTAAGTACCCGCTCAGTCTCACACTATCTATTTTTTAAAAGTCTACTTATATGCTTAAAAGGCAAGGTGGCAGGCCGTATCAGCCTGCCACCTCCCAGATTCGAAAATTTATGTTTTTACTTTAAATTTCCTTGTTTATTTAGTTTTATGCACTATGTGCATTTGCCCAATCTTTTTCCAGTGCAGCCCAGTCACGGTTCTCCTGAAGAGCCGTCCAAGTCTCGTACTCTGCGTCCTCAAACAGGTCGTAGTCGTGCGAGTTCGTAGCCTCCTGGATTGCCTCATAGTACCAAGTGCCTTCCGGATTGTCCGGCCACTTGATCATGCTATCGAGCATGTGGTCTGCATCCGGCTTGCGCTGGAGCACATTGTTAACCAGCGTAACAGCTTCTGCACGGGTGATTGCAGCATCCGGACGGAACGTGCCGTCTTCGTAGCCGTTGATCCAACCAGCCATTGCTGCATCGTTGATGCTCTCGCGTGCCCAGTGATTTGCAATGTCGGTGAACAGGTCATCCTCAACACCATAACCCGAAGCCATGAAGCGCGCTGCGATTGCAGCAAACTCTGCACGAGTAATGTTTGCATTGGGCCGGAAGGTACCGTCTTCATAACCCTGAATGATACCCATGTTAACCATGGTAGATACCGCATTGTTGTACCAGTCATTCGGCAGAACATCGGAGAAATTATTGGAAGTCATCCAGAACTGATCGCGTGCTTCGTCGGTCAGCAGACGGAAGAAGATCGTTGCAACCTCTGCACGGGTGATGTTTGCGTTCGGACGAACGGTGCCATCCTCAGAGTAACCGATGATGTACGCATAATGATCTTCCGTGTTCAGCCACGGGGTCTCAGCCAGAGGTACTTCTTCGTCGATAATCTCTTCGGTGTCGTCGTCGCGATCGTTGTCATCATCGTCGCCATCGCCGGCATCCGGATGGTGTGCACCGCCACCTCCAGATTCTTCCTCGTACTGTGCAACAAAGTCCGTATCGACAGTAAAGACGAGATCTGCAATCTCTGCTGCTGTGTAAGCCTGACCCTTCATATTGTCCGAACCTTCGGTACACAGCCACTCGGTGAAGTCCCAATCATCGTCCTCGTCAACGCGCGGAACCGGATTATCCTCCAGCTGAGAATCCTTTTTGATCTCATAGCTGATATTCTCGCCTGCTGCACCGCGCAGATCACCATGAGCGCCAGGCTTGAAAGTGACAGTTACGGTGTTCTCGGGAACAGTGTAGGATACTGTCGGCTTTGCAAAGGTCTCAGCAGCACCTGCGATACCATTGGAATCTACCGGATACAGAGTTGCACTGTTATTGGTGTACAGTCCCTGATAGTTCTTGCTGCCATCAATATCGTATTGACCATAAGTACCCGGCTTATCCTGCGGATTGGTCAGCTTAACGGTGTAATTCAGCTGTACCGGAGCAAAATTGCTGACCGGAACATTGATATACCAGATAAAGCATTCCGAATTTCCTTCAATACCCGCAGGATAATATCTCAGAATAAACTTATAGTTTGCTTCGCGTGCGCTATTGGAGTTTACTTCGAGCTTACCGAAGCCATACGTATACTCATCAATCTTTTCTTTATCCAACGCGATGCCATTGACTGTGAGCTCCAGCTTATCAATGTCATTGACAAAATCAAAGTTGTAAGGATTACCCTTATCATCCTTGCCAGAACCAATTACGTCAACAACCTGAGAACCCGCATCTAACAGGTAATAAATATCATCATGAATATCAGCAAAGTCCAGATGATTTCCGTTGTTCAAATGCTTTACAAAGGCATCACCCAGCTGATTGTCCGATTTTCCAGCAAAAACAGTATAACAACGATATCCATCTGCCTCCAACTCACGGTAGACCTTCTCCGCTTCATAAATTGCGCGGTCAAGGCAAAGGGCATACCTCAAGCTGTTTCCTTCTGCTGGTACATACGAAGATGGGATGTTTTCGCCCTCTGGAGTCGAGCCATACACGTCATAGTTATGAGCATACAGATTTCCATCTCTTGCAACATTCTGTTTTACTGCCGCAAAATAAGTATCCCAGTCTCCACCCGGAATCTGATATACTCCATCCACAAATCCGTTTGCAATGCACCAGCCACTCGGACTACCCCACACACGGTTTCCATCTGCCTCGAGAGCATTATAAACCGTCATCAGGGTATCACCCTCTAAGAACTGCCGGGTCAAACCATCCGTAATGACAACAACATACTTTCTGTTATCTGCAACGGCAGTGTCCGTAGCAAGCAACTTTTGTGCTTCCAGCAAACCAGCTTGTAAATTCGTACCACTCTTAATTTTGGTTTCCTTCAGACCGGAGTAGATCGCGCCACCTTCAGAGATTGCTTCTTCAGACAAAGGTGTCAGTTCACAGGAGACTACAGCTCGGCCAGCAAACTGGACTGCACCGACATTGATCGTTGCACCGCTGTTCTGTACACTCGCATACAGATCCTTCAGCATTGCAAGTGCTTCCGTTGTTACTTCTTCCTCACAGCTGGACTTATCGAGTACAAAGACAACATCAGATTCCAAAGTTTCCTGCGCCGACGGCAGGGACAGAGTCACCTGAGACTCATAGTTTGCATCCAAATTCTTTGCGGTTTTAGACTTGGAAGTATCCCACTCAGGAGTTACCGGCGGATCAATCTCTCCAGTTTCACGATAGCTATAAATGAACTCTGTATCCGCTGTGATTTCAGTATCGTTCTTATTCCACGAGCCTTCTTCATAGCCTTCAGCAGGACAATTACCTACCTCAGGCTTATGCTGCAACGTGCCCTTTCCGGATTCAGACCAATTTCCATTACCATCCAGCAGAGTAACAACCTCAGTCTTATCTTCAGTTGTTTCATCGTTCCAAGCACCATGCTCTACCTTATAGGTTGCAGTTGCCTGGTACTTGTCAGGGATACCATCGCCGCCGCCATTTTCGCCACCGATCTTATCCTCAGCGAAAACGACATTGATAATATGGTTAGCCGTCACATTCTCAAAAGTGTACTCACCTACGGTCAACTCAGCCGGCTGTCCATCTACCGTTACCGCATCCAGTGCATAACCAGTATTCGCCTCAAACGAGATTGTAGCATCGTCACCCTCATTGATAGAAATAGGCGAAGAAACGGCTTGATCATTGTACTTAGCAGAGCCATTTACAACTTCAACTGTAATTTCATGTTTCTGAGCAGGAGCAGAAATATCAACGACAGGATCGCCAATATCCTCCTTATCTTGCGTCTGCTCCTGACCCTCAGCATCGATATATGTCAGTTCTACGCCTGCATTAGTGTGAAGATCTTGACCAGACAGACCGTCATTGGGATGAACCTTGAACTGAACGCTTGTCTCTTTCTCA
Source organism: Butyricicoccus pullicaecorum DSM 23266 (assembly GCF_900167005.1). Classification (GTDB taxonomy): domain Bacteria; phylum Bacillota; class Clostridia; order Oscillospirales; family Butyricicoccaceae; genus Butyricicoccus; species Butyricicoccus pullicaecorum. The sequence continues at coordinate 63,271 of NZ_FUXW01000011.1, read as the reverse complement.
AGAATGTCACCGATATTCCAAGTCAGCGTTTTGCCATCATCACCAACCGTCAATTCTTTGCTTTGGCTGCCAGAAACCAACGTAAAGTCATCAGAAATCACATCCGTCATGACTGCATCCGTACCAGCAGGAACGGTATTGATTTCATCTGCCCACTCATCGAGAATATCGGACAGTTCCTCATCATAGTCAGCACCTGTTACATTACGATAGTACTGAGCATCTGATGCCAAGGACTCCAAATATTCGTCCTCATCCTCGTCCAAAGCAATGCCAATCGTATACAGATTCACACCCGCATCCTTCAGAGCAGCTGCTTGTTCCGAGCCATCCCATCTTTCCTTGCCAATGGATTCACCACTTAAGCCAGGAGCACCATCCGAAATGAAAATGACATAAGCTGGACGAGTAGCATCTTCACGTTCTTCTACTAACCACTTATATGCCTGCTGCAAAGCTGCAGAGTAATTCGTGCCACCATTAGCATACATTTTACCAATAGCACGTTCTACTTGGGGCAAGTTATCTGTTAACTCTTGTTCAACATACAATGCCTTATTGTCATTGGCTCCACCGTGATCACTGTAATGTGAAAATCCAATGACTGCCATTTTGTTTTCGTTTTCTCCACTTAAAATGCTATTTGCAAAAGATTCGCTAACTTCTTTTGCAGTATCGATACGAGGTGCCCTACCAATCTGACCTGTACACTCATCAGGTCGTGTATCCCACAGCCATCCTAATAAGCTACTTGAATATCTTGCACCGCATTCTTTGCAAGTGTAAATTTTCCAGAGACCTAAAAATCCTTCGCCTTCTTCAAAGTTTTCTTTTGGATTTTTACAAGGTTCACCTACACTACTCGCCATAGAACCAGAGTTATCCACAACCAGAACTACATCCGCCTTGGAGGTAGTCGTAGACGTAACTGGATCGCCCTGCACTGTTAACTGGATTGTATAATTACCATCCGCATCAGGCGTTTCACTTACCAGAGTTTTAGTGGCCGTAACAGCGTTATCCACTTCTGGTGCCGCAAACGCCTGCATCGGCATGAATGTTACGAGCATTGCGCACGCAATGAACGCCGATATCAATCGTTTTAATCGCATAATTATTGCCCTCCTTCTTAAAATTTCATCTATTCAAAACGTGACCCAGCAGGGGCAAGCTGCTGTTCCCCGATCATTTTCCGATATTTTATTTGCTTATGCTGCTTGACACGTCCGGCACAGACCGGACAGCCGCATTTCTTTGCCCCAGTGCGCGAGTAAACCACCGCCCGCCAGACATGTCCTTCCGGACACTGCCACCAGACTTTCTTTTTGCTGCCATAAGTGACTGTATCCGGTGTGAGCGAACCGTTAAGCGTTGGGTGCCATTGCATTGCGATCTCTGGAAAACAGGACTGCAGGTCATTGAAACCTGCAAGTACCAATCGCCCTGCACAATATGGGCAGCCAGTCATATTGTGCGTACGCGCTGCGATCGATGTTTTCCATTCATGTCCAAGATTGCAAACCCACCAGACGCGCAAATTGCTGTATGCCGAGACTTGCTGCACAGTCAACGGTGCATTTTTCGCAGCATCCCACTCCTGCGCAACCTGCGGAAACTGACTGGCAAGATCATTTTCTCCTGGAATGACGACCTTTCCCGCGCAGACCGGACAGCCTGCACCGCTGTGTGCCCGGGAAACGATAGATGCCTGCCAACTGTGACCATGCTCACACAACCACCACACCCGCCGATGTGAACCCGCGACAACGTCCTGCGGTGTGAGCAATTGATTCCTTTTGTAATCCCATTGTTCAGCTAGCTTTGGATGGGTAACCTGTAAACTATTTTCTTCCGATAAAATGGTTCGATTAGTACATACTGGGCAGCCTGCTCCCTGTACGCGAGATTTAATAACAGCTTGCCAGCTATGACCGTGCGCACATTTCCACCAGACCTTACGTGAACTACCGGGCAATAGCCGATCAGGTTGCAAATCACCATTTTTTGCAAAATCCCATTCTTTTATAAGCTTGGGATACAACGTTGCGAGATCAGTTTCTCCCGGCCATGCACGCTGATGGGAACAGTACGGGCATCCGCTGTGATTTGCAGTGCGAGTCGTCACAGCTGCCTGCCAGCTATGACCCTTATCACATTTCCACCACACAACTTGTTTGCTGCCATAGCTGATGGCCTTGGGTGTCTGCGGCAGGTTTCGCGCCTCATCCCACTGCGCCAATAAAACTTGATTATCTGTTCGCAGGCAATAATCCCAAAAAGTTTCACGCAAAGATTGAATCTCCTCTCATCCTCTTTTATTTATGTAATTCACTTTGCAGCATCATTCCGACAAAATGCAAAACAGGACAAAATCTATATTTTGTCTACGGTTACTTGCGGTTTTATATAACAAATGGAAAAAATCGAATAAAAAAGGCCTTCTGCACGTTTGGATACGCACGAGAAGGCATGATAAACAGGTCAATCAAAAAAGTAACTTTTGATTGGCCTTTTTCCGCATATTCAGAATCAATCCCAATCTTGAATTATGAACAAAATCGTGATAATATATTCTTAATAATCAAGAAAACTGTGTGATGATATGTACTTTTAGAGACAAAATATAGATTTTGTCTTATATGCTTATGAAATCAGTCTTAATCGAGATAATTGCTTTACATGTTCCTCACCAGTCGAGAGCAAGTAAATGCGAGTTGTTTCTATACTGCTATGCCCTAAAATATCGGCAAGTTTTACCACATCTCGGCATATTTTATAGAACTCTCTTGCAAATAAATGACGCAAATTGTGTGGAAACACCTTGTCTGCTGCAATCCCCGCAGCTTTACATAACGCTTTCATCTCCGCCCAAATCTGTTTGCGCGACATCGACTTTCCGTTTCTGGTCAGAAAAATCTGTCCCGAGACGGTTTTTTGCTTTCTGGCATACTTTAACAGCTTACGGCATAGTTTATGCGGCAGTAAAATGACGCGAATTTTCCCTTTGAGCGAGATTTCTGTCCGTCCTGTCTTAGCAGCCTCCACTGTCAGATACTGCACCTCAGACACACGGATTCCGGTTGCCGCGATCGATTCCAACAGCAGGGCAAGCCTCTCTTTTCCCGTTCCTTTGGCAGTCTCTACCAGTCGTTCGTACTCCGACCGGGTCAGCTCGCGTTCCTGACGGCGAAACAGCTTCCTTTGAATACGCAAGGTTCGTACGCGGCAATCAGTTCGATCGATAAAGCTCAAAAAGCGATTGAGGGCAACAACCATCGAATTAACAGTTTCCGGCGCATAGCCGTCGGATAAAAGCTGTGCTTTCCAATTTGAAACCTCATTTTTATTCAGCATTCTCTGTTGCAGCCAATTTAAAAACTTGCGTACATCGCGTAAATATTTTTGCGTCGTTCCCTCGCTACGTTCTTCTCCTCGAAGGTGGTCAACAAAAGCGAACAATTGATTTTCTCTATCTCGCATGACGATCTCTCCTGTTTCATAAATATGAACTTATTATATCCATTTTATTAAAAAAATCGAGCTCATGCAGTATTTCAAATACATTGTTATATATTAAAGTCCAATTCAATCTGCGCGCATACTATGATAGTGAGCCCAAAGGAAAGTCCTCCGGATTCTATTTCCTGTACCCTCTTACAAGTCCAAAATACCATTGCACCTTGTGATGTATGAGAAAGCGAGCAAATATTCATCCCGCTAAGATTGATCGACTATCAAAATGCACTGATAACGCGGTGAAAGACATTTGTAAATATTTATCAAAAGAAATGCAAAGTACGCAGCATAAATACGACTAGTATCGTTATAACTTTAGCAACAGCACTAAAATGTTCAAGTGCCCTCTGCTCATAAACTCAAGTTGAACACGTCTAACAAGGTTGATATTGTCAGAGCACACCGTATTAGTTATTGCACATCGATAGATAGTTTTAACAACTATCCGTAGTCAGTTGACTCTTTCGCCCCCTGTAACCGCAACGACAACCTTATATTTTACACGCAGCAACAGCCTACTCCTAATCCACGCCGAAGAGATTCACGTAAAATTTGAAAAATTGTGATATAACGTTTTATCGGACAAACAAAAAAAGAGAGCTAATGCTCTCTTTTTTGCTCCCAGTCCTCTGCATATCACATTTAGACTCACTTTCGCACGGATAAATCAAATTTTCCCTGTACGGATAACTTCTTCATATTCAGGGGTGGATAGAACATCACCGGATTTTTCTGTAGACAAACTAGCTGCAACCGAACAATCTGCTTCAGTTCTGATTACCCTGACATTCCATCGACTTCCCAATCTTTAGCAGCTCACACAATGCAATCACGTCCATCGTTTAAAAGATACGAATGCACCAGCAATTTGTGTACGTCTTTCCGGGCATGAGATGAATCATATCACTTTTGCATTCAAAATCCTCAATGATATCCTGACGTGCCGGCAAGGATGTCCACGGCTCAATGCAGACATAAGGCGCATCGGTCTTAGGCCAATGCCAGATTCCCAAGTAGGGCATGTCGGGATAAGTCACCCGCACGCCATGCGCAGAGGTGCGCGAGCGCAGCGTCACTTCCCGAGACATATTTTTCAAAATAATCGCATCTTCGTCAAACAAGTCATGCCGCAGAGGAAGCAGTTTACCTTCGACCAGCGAATAAGGCTGGTCATGGCCGCTCAGGTAGACCTCGGGCGTAAAGCCGACTCGATCGGGCTGACAGCTGCCGGTAAATTCCAGTAGATAATCGGTGAACTGCTCACCTTCCTCCAGTGGTACCCGGAATCCCGGGTGCCCGCCGATGCCGAAGCACATCACTTTCTCACTGTGATTCTCAACCTGGTACGAAATCTCAACGCGATCTTCTACCAGCTGATAGGTAATGGCAAGCGAAAAGGAAAAGGGATACTGCGTATGTGTTTCCGAGTTATCGGTCAATTCCAGCACAAGCCGGTCGGGGTCAAGGGTGCGGCAGGTAAATTCCTGCTGTGCCGCAAAGCCGTGAATGCCCATCGGGTACTCTTGTCCCTCATATCGATAACGATTGTGAGTCAGTCGTCCAATGAACGGAAACAGCACCGGTGCACGGTCAGGCCAATACGCCGCATCGCCCTGCCACAGATATTCCTGTCCGTCTGCGGTCTGCAAGTGCATCATCTGCGCACCCAGAGAATCTACCGCTAAAAGCAGCTTGCTATTTTGAATGGCATAGAGCATAGGAATCCCCTTTACTTGGCTGCGGGATACTCATTGCACAGCAGACGATACGGCGGCTCGTCCTCCTCGATTGCAGGGAAACGTCCAACCGGCGGATTGAAACGATTGTCCGTGTTATCGTCGTTGCACTGGCTCACTTCGGCCAGCAGCACACTGCCAGTACCCGGCTCTACGTTAAAGTCATGGTACATGTACTGCTGGATGTGGATGGACTCGCCAGGCGTCAAACGAATGACGCTGCCAGCCGGCACCGTATAAGTACGGCCATCCGTATGTACGGTGACATCGGATTCGTAGTCAATCTCCTCGTCAGGCAGACTGTTATAAACCTTAATCAGTACATTTCCGCCGCCGCAGTTGATGATGTCCTCGGTCTTATACCAATGAAAGTGGTTGGGCGAATACTGGCCTTCCTTCAGATACAGCAGCTTTTCCGCATATACCTTGGGGTACTTGTCTTTCATATGCTGGTTGCCGTTGCGAATGGTAATCAGCGAAAAGCCGATCTTGTCAAAGTCACCCATGCCGTAGTCGGTGATGTCCCAACCCAGCATGCAATCTCTGACTTCGTCATATTCGTGTCCGATGTCCTGCCACTGCTCGGGCGTGAAATGGCAGAACGGTGGAAGCTTGCGGCAATACTTCTCGCACATTGCTTCCAGCTCTTTCAATGCCTTGTTGATCTCCGAACGTTTCATAGAAAATTCTCCTTTATCCAGGTAGTTTCAGTAGACCGATACATGCAATACGCACGTGAAACAAATTATATAAACAAATACCGTATATGCCCTGTTTATGGCCTTATTTTCCCTTAGAATACCCTTTTTATGTTACAATTGCAAGGCCATTAAATTTGGCTATATTCCATAGTTTTTAGTCGTTCTTCTGTGCCGAACTCACGTGCTGCCTGAATCAGGGCTTCCATATTTTCCGGCTTGGTATTGGCACCGAGTGTACAGCCTGAACTGAGGATAATTCCGCGTCCCTTGGTCGCCTGAATAATGGACTGCAGTTGACGACGCACGTCCTCCGGTGTACCAATGCACATGGGTTCACCGCAATTGATATTATCCATCAGCACCACGTCATCCGATATCACCGACCGTGCGCAACCCATATCGGTCGTCCTATTTCAAAAAAGAAGAGTCCCCATATAAAGGCCTCCATGTATTAATCAAAGATGAAGACAAGCATCTGTAAGTCGATCTCATTATTCGAGAAAAACCGGAAAAGGTCATAATCCAGCCGTTCGAATCATCTAATCCGATCCAACTGGTATTCTCGTACTTCAATGACTCTATCTTCTGGCTGGTTAAGTCATTGTGCAGCCTGGATGAAAAGGCCACCTTCAAGACCTGGACGATGATGGAAACCATTGTTGGTACCACTGGTTTTGTGGTTGCACTCATCATTTCTCTCATTTTTAATCGGATTCAAATACCAATCCATCCTTTCACCACCCCGTCTGCGCATTCTACATGGGCGGAGTGATTTTTTATCCCTCTTTTTGTTCCAATCCAGCAGATCTTATGCACAAAAAACTCCGATGCCGCACAATCGCACGACATCGGAGTTCGTTTGCATTAAGAAAGAGAGAGTTTACATTTTTATGTGGATAAAGAGAGAGTATGCTGTTCCTGAAAAAAGATTATATGGGTTTATACGGTATCGTTTTCCTTCTTTTGTACTTCTGCGAGATGCTCTTCTGCATTCTCAATCGTAACAATCGTTGCGGGAGATGCGATGAACTTCTCAGGAGTCTTGCCTTCCAGTGCTTCGACCGCTGCCTGCACGCCACGGTAGCCAACGTCATAACCGTCAACTGCAACCGTCATGGTTTCTTCACCGTTGAGGATTGCTTCCATTGCAGCGGTATTACCACCACATCCGCAGAAAATAGTGTTTTCGTAAGCGGGGTTTCCTTCGACAACGCGCTTCGCTGCGATTGCCATGTCATCGTTGTTGGCAAAGATAATCGAGACACCTTCAGGGTGATTCTGTACGATGGCTTCCATGCAAGTTACAGCCTGATCGGCGGTGGAGTTCGCATATTGCAGCTCGTCCATCAGGAAAGTGCCGCCACTTGCTTCAATACCAGCTTGATAACCCTTCATACGTGCTTCAGAGGTGGAGTCGCCTTGTACGCCTGCAATACCAATTGCCGTGATCTCCGTCCAACCAGCTTCCTTAGCAGCTTCTGCCGCAGCCTTACCACCGAGTTCAGCCATCTCTTCGTTATCGAAACCAACAAAGCTCAAAACCTTATCGGAATCAACCTGCGTATCGATTGCTACAACAGGAATCGATGTGTTTGCGATCTGATTTGCTACACTGTCGGCCTGTAACGGAGCCACGACCATTGCGTCGGTATCAGAGGCATTGAGCGTGGTTTCGATGATCTGGATCTGCTCCTCGTAAGCAGTTTCGGAGGTTGCACCCAAAACTTCAACGTTTACGCCGAGATCACGGCCAGCCGCTTTACAGCCGGTCTGGACATACTGCCAATACTCAGAGGCAAGCGTTTTCAACACAACCTTGATCGTCATGTCCGAACGATCCTTGGTCGTCGTTTCGGTGGCTGTCGTGTTTTGGGAATCGGCTGTGGAATCTGTGGTGGTTCCTCCGCCGCATCCAGCGAAAGAGCCGATCATAAACATACCACTGAGGACTGCTGCGAGGACTCTTTTTTTGCTCTGTTTCATTTCTCTTTCTCCTTTATACCACCTTTTGGGTGTTAATATTTCAGACAACCAAGCATATCCACGACTTGCAGCCGCGCATATTTGGTTTATACCTGCTGGTTGAAGATAATGAATGCATCAACCAAATACCTTAGCTGCACACTCACGGCAAAGATCGGTCCATTTTCTAAGGCGGCTGGGGTCGTTCTGGATGGTATGGGTGTCCTTGAGGATGATCTCAAAGGCCGTACCCTTACCGTCCTGCATCAGCTTCATGGTGTAATCCCGCATGAAATCCTCGTCCCAGCCACTTGTAACATAAGAGGGATTGGGCTTGCACGAGAAAATAGCCTTCATGCCAATCTGGTCACGCATGGAACGGACATCTGCCCACGGGGAAACCGAGATTCTGCGAATGTTGGGAATGGTCAAAACATCTTTGAGCTTGTTTTCCAGATTGTCGCAGCAGCCGTATGCCGAAAGTCCGAAGTTCGACAGCAGACGCTTTTCATAATCGATGGCGAATTCCTTAGTCATCTCGGGAGAGACCGAAACAAATTCCTGCGACTCGGCATACGCCCACAGATTTTTAAAGGTCAGCTTTTCACCCGGCGCCGGAGCACTCAGATCGTGGGTGTAGCCATAGCCGCCCGTTCCATTATACTGACAACCATGGTTCATATCCAGAAGACCCAGATCGAGCTGCTGCTGATACAGGTTGAGATATCCCTTTTCCAGCACAGCAAGGATTTTGTGCATCTGCTCGGGATAATCATAGAGGTCGTACAGTGCGTTTTCATAACCACGGATTTTGGTGTAAGTCTCCATCCAGGAAAATGCAATGTAGGTGTTGCCCGTCCAGTGTACATCCAAAATGTCTCCAAGCAGCTCCTGGTGAATCTCTAATTTTTCCTTGGAGCCAGCTTCATCATAAATCACCCGAGGCGCAATCAAACGAGATGCGATGTCTTCATCTTCCATGTCGTCATCGCTGATAAGCGGCTCAAAGTGCGCTGCGGTCTCATCGAATGTGTAGTCCGGACGCCAGAAGGGATTGATGGTGGAAATCGTCGGGACGTGTACCGATTCGTTGGTAAAGGCGTTGTGTGCTGCCTGTCCGTCTAGCGTCCAGCCAGTGTCGGACATCAGTTTGCGGCAGTCCCAGCGCAGTTCAGCCGGTACATCGTCGTTGATGACCTCGGCACGATAGATACGTGCACGCAGTTCCCACTCGATTTCTCTGGCCATTGCATCCTGGCATTCCAAGCTATCTGGCCGAATCACCTCACGCCATGCACCTTCAGGCGAGCAATCGATCACCGGCTGATCGGTCTTGAGGTCGTTGTGCGCGTACCATAATTTTCTGCGCTCTTCCATAATTGGAAGGTTTGCCAACTCTGCCAGCCGCTTAGCAAGATCTCGAATGACGGCTTTTTCTTTTTCTGTAATCATGTGCCACTCCTTTTCTCTAGCAGTAAAATAATTTATATTGCTTTTATTTTTGCAATGCCGTTCCGCAAGTATAATTTATTTTGCGTAATGTGTATAAGCTTTAAAATTCCATGCGAAAAGCATTGAATCTAGAAGCTTTTCTAAAAATCATGTATTTTGTGAAATTATTATATCATTTTTAAACAAAATATGTTAGAATAGAAACATCATAAACTAGCACAATCCAAAACATTCTTTATTCTCATTGTGCAATACTTATAATTTTGCTTTCTCTCGCTTGTGTTGTATGACCATGAATAATTTATTTTGTTTTTTTGAGGTGATCTTGTGATTGCATACCAAGAACGTGTGAAGGCGGATTCGTCAGACATAACGATCGCACAGTACACAGGACCTGTCTTACCAGATCGTATGACATCATTGCATCGGCATAAATTTTGTGAGATTATTTTTATATCACAGGGATACGGCGAGCTTTTTTATTGCAGAGAACATATTGTGCTGCTGGCCGGAAGTCTGGTATTTATTGCGCCGGAAGAAGCACACGCGGTATCGCTTCGAACAGGATGCGAAGCTTATACCTGCCACTTTGATCGGAATGCAACATCAGAAAAGCTCAACCGATTGCTCGAAGATCGTGCTCCGATCTCTCTAACCGAAAGTCATCCAGAGTATATGTTATCATGGACAGACGGAGATTCGCCGCCCGATAGTCAAAAGCAGTCAAAATACAGTCACCGATTCCAACTGCTTGGCACAGATAAAGATCACATTCTTTCAATTTTGCAGGCACTCGAAACCGAACAGAACACGCAGGACGTGGGATATCTAGGCATGAAGCAGTGCTACTTGGAACAACTACTGATTACGTTAAACCGCATCCTTGAGGGACAGTCTAAAAGCACGATGGACTATCACTCATGGAAGGAAGATATGGTCAATTCAGTTTTAAGTCAGATTGAGGCAGATATCACTATTCCATTTGATTTTAACGCCTTTGCGCAGAGTCAAGGCATTACGCCGACCTACTTTCGCTCAATTTTCAAATCCATTGTCAATATGTCACCAATCGATTATCTAAATCATGTGCGGATTTCAAAAGCGCTTGAACTGCTTCAGGTCACCAATCTATCGATATCAGAAATCGCCAGTCGTGTAGGAATCTATGATGCAAATTATTTTTCACGATTGTTCAAAAAAGTGACTGGTTATCCACCTCGTTATTTTAAGTCGATTCCCAATCAGGAGGGTATGTTATGAGAAACTTTGAAATCGGTATCTTACCGGAATCCACCTGTTTTTCTTTTTCACCAAACACCGAAGCAAAGGAAATCTTTCTGTATCCAACCATGTGCGGACATTACTTCTGCACTGCGGAATACTATATCAAACGAAAGCATTTCCCCAGGCTACTGCTTGTCTATGTGTGCAGCGGCACGCTCTATCTGGAATTATCAGAAAAAAAGTATCAGGCGAGTGATGGTCAGATTCTGCTATTTGACTGTACGCAGCCGCATCACTACTATGCAACCGATGCATTGGAGTTTTATTTTCTGCATTTCGACGGAGCACAGGCACATGAATTGTGCCGATATATCAATCGTACGAGCGGTCTGGTCATAGACGGACCGAACAATGAAAAAGTGCACGATGAGCTGCGCGATCTGATTCAGTTCTATGAGGACAATAACAGCGAAAGTGTAATGGCAAGCTCAGGACGCATTTATCGGGTTTTGACATTGTTGGACAATCCGGTGATGTCTCCGCAGCTGCAAAAGCATGGCGATGCGATCAACGAAGCCGTGCGATATATTCGGTCTAATGTCGGCAAAAAAATAACCCTACACGAGCTGGCCGAGCTATGTGGGTTAAGCGATTACTATTTTTCGCATATTTTTAAAGATATTACCGGATTATCACCGAGCAACTTTATCACATACTCACGCATTGATCAGGCAAAATCACTTTTGTCCAGTACATCTCTAACATTGCCGCAAATCGCCAAACAGGTTGGCTACGCCAACAGCAGCAACCTCATTGTACAGTTTACCGACCGTGTCGGCTGTACACCTCAGGAGTTTCGTGCCCAACATCAGGGAGATGAGTGGTCTTGAGCAAATCTATGCGAATCCAAAAAAGCTTACGCACAAACAAAATCCTATGCCGCGTTTTTCTATAAAAATCCTCTTGGCTGCAATCTATTTTCCAATATTACAGAGACTGTTGCTATCATTCTATTGTTTTTATCCAAACCGAAGCACAAAACCGGACACAGAGCTATATATTCTGTGTCCGGTGTTCTTTTTAAGAGATTTCCCTTGATATCGAAACCTTTATTTTATCGCTGCAGCAATGTCGCAGCTTTTTCTTTTTATTCTTTCTCAGTTCCTCGAATCTGGTCAATCCGATTTTGCAGCGTGTCCATTTGTTCTTTTACATTGCCAATCAAGGGTGCACCAATGATATTTCCTTCCCGATCTACAATGTAGGTGGTCGGATATCCGGCAATATCGGCAACAAATTCTTTATAAAAAGCATTGTCCGGATTGGGAGAGATATTTTGATAGGTCACGCCTTTTTCCTGCAAAATACTCCGAGCAAGGTCCAACTGTTCCTGACTCTCTCCAGAATCTGCTCCCACACCAATCAAATTGACATTATCTTCTTTAAAATCTTGGTACATCTCTTCTAGTTCCGGCATTTCTGCAATACACGTTCCGCATCCATTGTTCCAGAAATTGACGATGGTGACATCATACTCTGCAAAAATATCATTGGTTATGGTATTGCCTTCCATGTCGGTCTCTGTAAATTCAGGAAATGGCGTTTTTGAAACCAACTCCTGCTCTTGTGAACCACAGCCCGCAAATAAGGCGGTACTCATCACCAAAACCAGAAAGAGACAAATAATTTTTCGCATATTTTTTACCTTCTTTCAGTGTCCGACTTCATAGAAAATGTTTTTGCAATTGCCTGATGTGGGCACGCTCGAATACAGTCTCCGCACCGAATGCACTCTGCGTGGTTTGGTGTACGAAACACATCCACGTCCATTTTGCACACCCTGCTGCAAGCTCCACAGGATGTGCACCGATCTGCATTGATGTGGAATCTATAAAGGGATACCTTGTTAAACAGTGCGTAAAATGCTCCCAACGGACAAATCCATTTGCAAAACGGACGATAGAAAAATACCGCGAGCATAATAACTCCCAACAGAATGCAGCTTTTCCATGTAAATAATTCTCCCAAGCTGGCGCGAATGCTCTCGTTTGCGAGGGACAGCGGGATACCGCCTTCGAGAATGCCGGCGGGACAGATATATTTACAGAAAAACGGATCACCCAATCCCACCTCATTCACGATTGTCATGGGAAGGACGATCACAAACACCAACAAAACGACATACTTGAGATAGGTGAGCACGTGCAGCTTTTTGGTGCTGAACTTTTTGGTGGGAATCTTGTGTAGCAGCTCCTGAAACCATCCAAACGGGCACAGAAAACCGCATACGACTCGCCCGAGCAGTACGCCGATGAAAATCAAAATGCCCACAATGTAATAGGCAAAATGAAATTTCGACGAGCCGATCACGGCCTGCAAAGAGCCAATGGGACAGGATGCAGAAGCCGCCGGACAGGAATAACAGTTCAATCCCGGTACACAGACACCTTTGAGACTTCCTTTATAAATTTTTCCCTGGAAAAAATTCAGAAAAAACGGATTGGAAGCAAGGGTTGCCGCCAGTTGGATTTTCCACCTATGTTGATTCTTAGCCAATGCCGACACACTCCAAACACAGATTGATTCCCTTGCTGAGAACCGTATCCGCTTCGCCTCGCAAGACCCCAATTCCAATCATCACAATGGCAGCTGCCAGAAAGAACAGCGGTGCTTTTCGCAGGTTCATCCCATCACCGCCATCGCATTTCCTTCGTCGCTGCTCTCACCGGTCATTTCCTTCTGCATGTCCGCAAAGCTCGCCGCGGAGTTTGCAAGCTCCTCAGCTTCCACAGCAGAGAACCATGCCGAATAGAACGACGTATTGACACACCAGCAAGCCGTGTTGGGCAGTCCCTCTATCATCCCAGTGTGATTTTCCGTGGCACTTTTCAGCGAATCATTGTAGCGAATCACAGGAAACGGCGCGTCCTCAAACAATTCATTTCCATCTTCACTTTTGGTGCATACCAGAATTTCCGCACCGTTTTTCTTGACGCCCTCATATCCATCGACCAAAGCCTGATAAAAAGCTGCTGCATCCGGGTCGTTCGGGTCTACAAACGCAAACAGGGTAACACCTCCCATGTTCTCGCGGGTGAACTTCTCCCCGGACAGCGTCGTGGTCGTGAACGCGCCAATGGCACCAGCTTCTGTCTTACTGCTGGCCGGGACGCTCCGCTGTTCCACGTACGTGTCTGCCCATTCCTGCGTGACCCATCCCTGATCCACTGCATCCTCCAGGGTCAGGCTTCCACTCTCAATCGCCTGCTCGACTTCATCCAAACCAGGTGTCTGATTGCCGCAGGCTGCCAGAGAAAATGCGCAGACCATCGCCAAAAGAATTGCTGCCAATCGTTTCATAAAAATAACTCCTTCTGCTGTTTGATTTGCAGAAGGAGTATAGCACATCTCATATAAAGCTGCTGTTAAGATCGAAAGATAATTTCAAATATACTGCCGTTGGGCTGATTGGGCAAAACCGTAATTTGTGCGTGATGGCGCTCCAATATCTTCTTACACACCGCAAGTCCTAAACCGCTTCCGCCGACGGCACGGCTTCTGGATTTGTCTACGCGAAAGAACGGTTCAAAAATCGCACTCCGGCACTCCTCTGGAATGCCTTCGCCTTGATCGGCAACCTGTACCCGCACGCAATCTTGTTCCTTTTGAGTCGAAATACGAACCTGTTTGCCCGCCGGGCTGTATTTCACCGCATTTTCCAAAAGATTATAAAACACCCGCTCTAACAGTCGATCTTGTCCCAAAACATAACAATCTGTCTGCTCAATCTGAATTTCGATTGTTTTCTCGTCGGCGACACTGGACAGTTCTTCCGCCACATCACAGAGCAGCGGATACAGCGGAACGGGTGTCATTTCTTCCAGCGGTAAATCCTTGCTGAACCACAGCAAATCTTCAATCAAGACGGACAGGCGTTCCAGCTGTTGGCTGATGGAATCTACCATTTCCTGCGTCCCGTGATCGACCTGTTCTGACAAAGAGAAGACATCCAACTTCGCGCGCATGACTGCCAAAGGTGTTCGGAGCTCATGTGCGGCGTTGGCGGAAAACTCTTTCTGCAAGAGGAAAGACCGCCGCAAATCTGCCATCATTTGGTTAAACGACACCGTCAGCTGCCGGATTTCATCGGCACTCTGCGGCAGTTCGATCGGTTCTCCCAGGTTTTCGATATTGCGCTTCTGCACCTCGCTGGATAAATCGCGAATCGGTTTCAGTACATATCCTGCCGCGAAGTAAGTGGCCACGCTTCCAACCAAAACAATTAAAACCGTAGCAATCGCTGTTTTCTGCTGGAACATCTCATAGTACGGTTCCTCAACCGACATCGCGGGTTCCAACGATAAGATCGGCATCGAGCCGTCTTCCAGCGCCGGTGTCGTTGCGACCGCTTCTATCATGTGCACGGCTGATACATTAGAGAGCAGCATCAATGTGACGCAGGAAATCAGCAAAAATAAACTGGCAACCAGCGTAAAGCGGATGCGCAGCGGAATCTTTTTCAGCACAAACGATACCCCTCTCCGATTTTTGTCTGAATGGGATCATGTCCCAGTGCACTCTTCAATTTCTTCCGCAAAGCGGACAGATGAACCCGAATGGAGTTGCTGAACGGGTCGGCATCTCCGTTCCAAACGTGATCGATCAGCTCTTGTTGAGTAATCAAACGTCCCTGATTCAAAAGAAAATACTCTAAAATAGCGAATTCTTTTGTAGTGAGGCCAACCGGTATCCCATGGATTTCTATGGTTCGATTCAAAGTATCCAGTACAATTGCTTCATAGGTCAGACAGTTGGACTGCTGAACGAATTTGCGGTTTAATAAGACACGGATACGCGCTTCCAGCTCGGCAAAATGGAACGGTTTTGTCAGATAATCACTGGCTCCCAGTTCAAAACCAGACAGTTTGCTGTCCAATTCCGAATTGGCTGATAAGATCAATACCTTCGTCTGCGGATTTTCCCGGCGAAGTTCCTTTAAAATAGAAAAACCGTCCATTTCCGGTAAATTCAAATCCAATACGACAAGGTCGTACGCTTCATCAATCGCCATCTGACAGCCTGTCCTGCCATTGTCAGCCTGGTCTACCGCATATCCTTTTAAGCTCAGACCTCTGGCAATATCCTGTAATAATTCTTTTTCATCCTCAATCACTAAAATCCGCATATCAATCTCCATCTCTTATTTTCCACAGCACGAGGTACTCACAGATTTTGTATTCATTATAGTGATAATCTTGCAATTTCTCAACCCCACTTGACGAACGCATGTTTTTTCCCGCATATATTGTTTCAGCTGCACAAAACTTCTATAATAAAAGAGGTACTGAATACAAAACGTCGATACTTATTGATTTGTTCCAAACAGGAGGATACAATGGACTTTCAGTTGATTGAACAGGAAGCTTGGAAGCGAAAAGAATATTTTGATCATTACTTTAAACACGTTCCCTGCACGTATAGCATAACGGTAAAACTGGATATTACCGCTTTGAAAGATAAAAAGCTGTATCCTACCCTTTTGTACGGACTCACTACGATCGTCAATCGACACGAGGAGTTCCGCACCGCAATGAATGAAAACGGGCAGGTCGGCGTATTTTCCGAAATGATGCCGTGCTATACGATTTTCCACAAGGATACACAAACGTTTTCCAATCTCTGGACGGCGTATACGGCTGACTATACCGAGTTCTGCGCGCGATATCAGGAAGATATGGAGCATTACGGCAATACAGAAGGGATGATGGCAAAGCCAAATCCTCCGGAGAACACCTTCCCAGTCTCTATGATTCCCTGGACTACCTTTGAAGGGTTTAATCTGAATCTGAAAAACGGATATGACTATCTTCTGCCGATTTTCACCTTTGGAAAATATCAGCAAGACAATGGGAAATATTATATTCCGCTGTCTGTACAGGTGCACCATGCGGTCTGTGATGGATTCCACACCAGCCGCTTCATCAATGAATTGCAGGAGCTGATCGATACGTTAGGTGCGTAAGTGTTGCAACAAAGGCGATATTTGCATCTATGATCGAAAACAGAAGCAGGTGAAGTCAAATGCGCACATTTTCCATAGCCAATAAAACCATATCCGTTTTTGCAAGTTCTGCGCCAAATGCTCCCGTGATTTACCTCAACACCTTTTCCGGCGAAAGACAGAAAATCTTTCAAGCGGCACAAGATGCGCACTATCCATCGTTTACATTGGTCGCAATCAGCGACTTGGACTGGGATCACGATATGGCTCCGTGGGACTGCCCGCCAATCTTTAAAAACACACCGCCCTGCACAGGTGGTGCAGACGATTATCTCAAACTACTAACCGAAACGATTGTCCCTGCGGTAGAAAATAATCTTGCGGGTCCTCCCTGCTGGCGCGGCATCGCCGGATATTCTCTGGCAGGATTGTTCGCCGTGTACGCGATCTATCAGACAGACCTGTTTTCCCGCGTGGGCAGTATGTCCGGCTCTCTATGGTTTCCGGGCATAAAAGAGTACATCTTTTCCCACGAACCAAAATGTCAGCCAGATTATATGTATTTTTCTCTGGGCGATAAAGAGAGTAAAACGCGCAATCCTATTCTGCAAAGCGTGCAATCAAACACCGAGGAAATTCAAACTTTTTATCAGGAAAAAGGTGTCGATACCGTATTTCAGCAAAATTCTGGCAATCACTACAATCATGCAACCGAGCGCACTGCTGCGGGTATCGGTTGGCTGCTAAGCAGATAACATAAAAGCCGAAGGATTTTAAACTGCTCCAGATTGTGCGGACAGTACAAAAAGGCCGCTATGTAGAAAAATATGAAGTTTTAACTAGAGTGGCGCAGCATAAGCGGCGCCACTCCAGTTTTAAGCTGAATGCGCTCATCGTTGTAAAAATGAATATAACGGTCAAGTATTTCATTGGCCTCACAGAATGAGTCTGATTTACGGCGATAGATACACTCTGTCTTGAGGATAGAAAAGAAATTTTCCGCCATAGAGTTGTCATAACAATTTCCTCGTCTTGACATTGAGGGTATAATTCCATAAGATTTTGTCAGGTCAAAGTATGCTTGCGAGGTGTACTGAACCCCCTGGTCTCTGTGGAGGTGCGACCCTCTTTTTCGCTTGCTTCATGGCCAGGCGAATGGTGTCCGGCACCAGATTCCATACTCCCGACTCAACGTATATTGGCTTTCTCCTGCACGAATTCGTGACACGACTTCTTCCCGTATCTCGACAGGATACTTTTTCATCCCTTTTTTCCCAGACATACTAAGACCCCCTAATGTAGTTCTATTTTCCTACATTAGGGGGCCTTTTGTCTGTTGTCCGGTTTTACTGGACCTGTTCAGAAATCAGTCAGTGCTTTTCCTTTATGGATTTTGAAAAACTGACAGAACGTCACAGGTTTTCGCCATTGTTGGCAATCACATCGCGATACCAGTAGAACGATTTCTTGCGAATGCGCTCGCCCGTACCGTGACCGTCATTGTCCTGATCCACGTAAATCATGCCATATCGCTTGGACATTTCACCCGTGGTGGCGCTGACCAGATCGATGCAGCCCCACGGTGTATATCCCATAATATCTACGCCATCCTCGTCGGCAGCCTGCATCATGGCCTGAATATGGGTGCGCAGGTAGTCGATTCGGTAGTCGTCTTCTACCGTGCGCTCAGGCGTGAGTACGTCAACTGCACCCAGACCGTTTTCCACCACAAAGAGCGGCTTTTCGTATCGATCATACAGGGCATTGAGCGTAATGCGGAAACCCATCGGGTCAATCGGCCAGCCCCACTGGCTGCAAGTCAGGTACGGGTTCTTTGCCGACGCGAACACATTGCCACCCGAGGCCTCGCCCTGTCCGTCGGTGCGCACACACCGGCTGTTATAGTAAGAAAGTGCAATAAAGTCTGCCGTGTTTGCTTTCAGGATGCGTTCGTCTTCCTCGGTCACGTCTACCGTAATGCCTTCGCGCTCCCACAGCTTTTTCGCATAGTTCGGGTACGCACCACGCGCCTGCACATCGATAAAGAAGTAGGCTTCGCGATCCTTCTGCATGCTCTCCCACACGTCTTCCGGGCGGCAGCTGTACGGATACACGCTGCCGGCTGCGATCATGCAGCCCACCTGGCAATCAGGATTGATCTCGTGCGCGAGCTTGGTTGCCAGTGCGGATGCAACCAGCTCATGGTGCGCTGCCTGATACTTGACTGCGAGGGGATTTTCTCCCGCTTCAAACCGGATACCCGCGCCCATAAACGGCAGGTGCATGAGCATATTGATTTCGTTAAAGGTAATCCAGTAGCGAACCTTATTGCGGAATCTGCGGAAAATAACCTCACAGTAACGCAAATAGGCATCAATCACCGCGCGGCTGCGCCAAGAACCATATTTTTCCACCAGATGCAGCGGCAGGTCGAAATGACAGATGGTCACGATCGGCTCAATGCCATAGCGCAGCAATTCATCGATGAAGTCTTCGTAGAATTTCAAACCAGCTTCATTGGGCTGCGCTTCCTCACCGGTCGGAAAAATACGCGACCAGGAGAAGGAAAAGCGATAGCAGCGGAAGCCCATCTCGGCAAACAGTGCGATATCCTGCTTGTAATGACCGTACAAATCGATGCCATCCCGTCCGGGATAGCGTGTGCCTTCGGGCAGGGTGCGATAATCCATCACACCCTGCATTACCGGCAAACGATTTTCTCCCTGAGGCAGTACGTCTACAATCGCCATGCCGCGGCCATCTGCCTGCCAGCCGCCCTCACACTGATTGGCAGCAGTTGCACCACCCCATAAAAAATCTTTTCGCATAGTTGTCCTCCGACCGTTGTTTAGGAAAGTGTCAGCAGCGGATCGCCCGCGTCGACAGCTCCGATGTTTGCAGGCATAACTGCGGCGTAATCATCGGAATTTGTGATGATAACCGGTGTCACCAGAGAATATCCAGCCTCTTGGATGAGCTTGCGGTCAAACTTCAGAAGCTTCTGTCCCTTCTTGACCGTATCGCCCGACTGTACCAGCGGTTCGAAGCCCTTGCCGTCCAGCTGAACGGTGTCCATACCGACATGAATCAGGATTTCCACGCCGGTATCGGTCAGCATACCGATGACATGACCGGTCGGGAACATATTGGCGATCGTGCCGTCTGCCGGGGCGTAGATGGTGTCATCCTCGGGGATGACCGCAGCGCCCTGACCCAGTACACCGGTGGAGAACGCCTCGTCCTGCACCTCGCTGAGGGCAATGGCCTTGCCCTTGACCGGGCTTGCGATGACCATTTTTTCGGCCTCGATTACCGCAGTCTGCTCAGATGCTACCGGGGTCGGCTGTGCAGTCTCCACGGCCTTTTCCGGGTCACGATAGAATACCATAGTCAGCACAAAGCCGACTGCCATCGAGATTGCAATACCAACCAGCGCAACGATGATGTTGCCCATCGAACCGTCCGGGTTCATCATGTTGGGCAGCTCAAAGATACCCATGCCGCCCAGGATGAACTTGCGGAAGTTGAAATGTCCATAAAATGCACCGCCGATACCGCCTGCAATACAGCTGATAATGAACGGCTTCTTGAGCGGCAGCAGAATACCGTAAATCGCCGGCTCGGTGACACCGAAAATACCGGAAATAAAGTTCGGGATTGCCATTTCCTTGAGCTTCTTGTCCTTGGTCTTAAAGAAAATCGCCAGAACAACCGCAGAAGTTGCAAAGGTGCAGGCAAAGAACGGCATCATAACGTTATCGTAGCCTAGGGTCATGACGTTATTGATATAAACCGGGATAAAGCCCCAGTGCATGCCGAAGATAACCAGAATCTGCCAGGTCAGACCGACGATTGCACCGGCAACCAGCGGGCTGAAGCTGCGGATGGTCAGGGTGAACTCGGAGATGAGCGTAGAGCCGAAGGTTGCAACCGGTCCGAGCAGCATGAGCGTAACCGGGAGCGTAATCAGCAGGGTGAGCATGGGGACAAAGAAGAACTTGACCAGCTCCGGTACAATGCGGTTGAAGAATTTTTCACACTTGGATGCAAACCAGACCGAGAGAATAACCGGAATGACTGTGCCGGTATAATCGACCGCAATTACCGGCAGACCCAAGAAGTCAATGTACACCGGCGAAGCAAACATCGTGCCTTCAAACAGTGTATAAAGTGGTTCACCTGCCGCAGCGAGTGCACTTGACTGAATGGCCGGATAGCACAGCGCAGCGCCAATCGCCAAGCCCAGCATCGGTTTCAAATTAAACTTTTTCGCGGCTGTATAGCCCAGGAACAGCGGCAGGAAGTTAAACAGTGCATCACCCGCCGCGTTGATGATTAAGTAGACACCGCTGGTCGTTTCGTACAGTCCCAGCGTTGCAAAGAGAGTGTTAAAGCCCTTGAGCATACCGCAAGCAGCCATAATACCCAAGATCGGCTGGAAGATACCCGATACGACGTCAATCGCACGGTCGAGCAGCTTGCCCTTCTTGGGCTCTGCCGGTGCCGCGCTGTCTTCCTTCATGCCCAGCACCGCGCACACATCGTCGTACACCTCGGCTACATGATTGCCGATGACGACCTGATACTGTCCGCCGCTCTTCATAACCGTGACAACACCATTCATCGCCTTGAGCACTTCGTCGTTGGCCTTTCCTTCATCCTTGAGCGTGAAACGAAGTCTCGTAATGCAGTGGACAAGTCCTGCTACATTTTCCTTTCCGCCGACATTTTTTACAATGTCTTTGGCCAATCCATCATACTTTCCCATGTCTTACCTCCTGTTTCTATTTCCGTCTTTCTGTGCGGTAACACTAAAATAATACATATTTTCACCGAATACAATGTGCAAAATGCATTTCGGTCCGTCGGTTCAAAATAGATAAAAAAAGAACCGATGCTGGTGAAACATCGGTTCAAAACGCGATTACGCATCAAAGCTTTCGTTGAGCAGGAGGTTCCTGTGCCGGACCATTTCGAGCGAGGACTGCACGTGCTGTTCCTGACAGCGCGAGAGCAGCAGAGAGAAAAAGATATCAAACACATAATTGCTTGCGGCAAACGAAGTGATGACATCCAAGCTCAGAATAGAATCACGATTGGGAATTTCCACGACCTCATGACACCATGGACGGGTTCTCTGGTTGTGCGGTCCCAGAATGCCAACCACATGGTTGTGCGTAGCCGTGCGCAGATACTTGGCCATGGTCTCCACCGTGCGATTGGCTCCCGTAAAGCTGATGACGAAGGCGACCGTCTTTTTGTGCTTTCGGGCGGCAAGATAGTGACCGTTAATGCTCTCATAGGCCGAGCTCTCCACGCCGAGCGTTGCAAACTTAAACGCCGCAGCCTGTGCCAGCGTGTAGCTGATGCCCGTACCGTAGATATCAATGCACTCGGCTTCCTGCAAAAAGTGGTTGATGCGCAGCATGTCGGTCTTGTTCAGCGTCAGCCGCGTATTGGTAACCGCCTTGTCATACAGTCCCGGAATGGTGTGGATGATATCTGAGTACGAACTTTGCGGCGTGATCGGTTCATTGGCCAGAATCTGCCCGATGCGCTCATTCTGGTTGACTTCCGCAATCAATTTGAGCTTCAATTCCTGATACCCGGACAGTCCAAGCTTCTGACTCAGGCGAACCACAGTTGCCTTACTGGTCAGCGACGCCTTGGCAAGCTCTCCGGCTGAAATATCCGGGATTTCATCCATGTGCGTCAGAATATAGTTTGCTACATCCTTTTCGTGATTTGTGAAGTTCTTCATCTCTTTCAGCTGCACCAACAACACAATCTTCGCCCTCTTTCCCGCTTCCTGTCTTGTAGTGAGTATATCATACCCTCAAATAATTTACAATTCTATACGCTTCCCCTTTTATATATCGCAAAAGAACGCTCAATTTGTCCAACAAATGTAAAAAATCGAGTATTGCGAGAATTTCAAAGGATAAATTAGACTGCACCCCAGCCGCGCATCCCGTCACCCGCTTGTCCCCGAAACGAATTTCTTCATTTTATCCCAAGACTTTTGAAAAAAATCCATTACAATAAAAAGACAGACTGATTTGAGACATTACACCCGTCACTGACAGGAGGTTATTTAGATTATGGGACGCGCATTCATCGAAAAACTGCCCAAGGTGGAGCTGCACATTCATCTGGAGGGCACCGTCCAGTTGGAACTGATTCAGGAACTTGCAGAGAAAACACAGACGCCGCTGCCCAAGCCGGCCGATGAACTCTTTTCCTTTACCGGTCTGGCCGATTTTCTCGATCGACTGGATTGGATCTGTTCTCTGGTCAGAAACCCCGAGGATGTCAAGCGTCTGGCATACGACTACGCGCGCTACGCCGCTTCGCAGAACATCATGTACGCCGAAGTAATCACCAATCCCACACACTGGAAAGCGCTCTCTTACCAGCAGCTGATTCCCGGCATTCTGGAAGGCTTCGATCAGGCTTACGAGGACGGCTACACCGACTGCCGCTTGCTCGTCTCCCTGCTGCGCTCGCAGACCAAACAGGAGTCGCTGGCGCTGGTGCGCTGGATGACCGCTCACCGTCATCCGCGCCTGATGGGTCTGTCGGTAGACGGCAACGAAGCAGTTTCCAAGCAGTCCAATCGCGTACTGTGCGACGCCTTTCTGGAAGCCAAGCACGCCGGGTTTGCCATCACGGTACATGCCGGTGAGTCCTCCCCGGCCGAGGGTGTCTGGGAAGCACTTGACATTCTGGGCGCAATGCGCATCGATCACGGCGTGCGCTCTATTACCGACCCTGTCCTGCTGCGCCGTCTGGCCGACGAGCGCATCCCCCTTAACATCACCCCGACTTCCAACCTGATGGAACTGTACCCCAGTCTGGAAGAACACCCGCTCGGAAAGCTGTACGAACTCGGCATTCCGGTCACGGTCAGCACCGACGATCCCATGCTTATGAGCATCGATCTGTGCACCGAACT
The DNA here is from genome assembly GCF_900167005.1 of Butyricicoccus pullicaecorum DSM 23266. Taxonomy (GTDB): domain Bacteria; phylum Bacillota; class Clostridia; order Oscillospirales; family Butyricicoccaceae; genus Butyricicoccus; species Butyricicoccus pullicaecorum. The sequence continues at coordinate 39,724 of NZ_FUXW01000011.1, read as the reverse complement.
TGAAAAGTCCGCCAACGCGTTCGGTTGGGGTGCATCCGACCTCATCCGCTTGCAGGAAAATGCCATCCGCGCAAGCTTCTGCGATGCAGAAACCAAACAGCTGCTGCGGGATAAGCTCAAGATCTTCTGTGACTGCTATCACAAGGCATAAAATATTATAACTTCGCTATTAAAGCCTCCGAAAAATATTCGGGGGCTTTCTTACTGACCTTTATCCCCAACAGACAAACAGAGAGCGCAGCCTTTACAGGCCACGCTCTCTGTATGTGTGAGAAAAAGAAGAAGTTCAGATATATTTATACCAGACTGTTGAGCTTATCCAGATATTCCTGGGCATTGTCCGGTGTAATGATCTGACATCCCGTGTCGATAAATTCCGGCAGTTCTTCGCCATTGATAGCATCGATCATGCTCTCAACCGCCTGATAACCCATATTATACGGGTCCTGTGCAACCGTACACGAAATCTTTCCGTCCACAACCGCCTGTACACCGGAGGAAATACCATCAAATCCACAGACAATGATGCCGTCATCCTGTCGGCCTGCGGCCTCGATCGCACGGGCTGCGCCCAGTGCAACGTCATCTGCGCAGCAGACCACGGCATCCATATCCGGATGGGTTTGCAGCGCACCTTCCATGACATTGACTGCCTTATCACCTACGCCATCGGTGTACAGAATCTCAACGATTTCACAGCCGCCTTCTTCCAGCGCTCTCTTATAGCCGCTGACACGAGCTTCCGAAGTAGATTCACCCTGAATATTCGCCAAAATGACAACCTTGCCGCCCTGGCCAATCTGTTCGGCAACATACTGTCCGCCCAGATATGCCGCATCTTCGTGTGCCGTGCCGATAAACGTCTCAGCGCCCTCGAAATTGGTATCAACCGCCAAAACCGGGATGGTTGCCTGACTGAGCACGGTTTCCGCCATACCGGAGTTCAGCGGTGCAATGGCAATCGCCTGCTTGGTGCCCGAAGTTAAAATGGTTTCTGCTAAATTGAGCTGGCCTTCATAATCGGTATCAGCTGTTGCACCGTAAATTTGTGCATCCACATTGCCCAGATCTTCCGCTGCCGCTTCGGCACCGGCTACTACATAACTCCAATATTCCGAAGCCGTGGTCTTAACAATCACGCCGACCTGATATTCCTTGTCCGATGCCTCGTCGGTCTGCGCCTGCTGTGCGGTTTCACTCTCATCCGCAGTCTGACCGCCGCATGCAGTCATTGTTCCTGCCAAAATACCCGCCAAAACCATCGCACTAACGCGCTTCCATACGTGCTGATACTTCATATAAACGTGCTCCTTTCCAAACGGTCTCCCGTTTCATTGACTCTCTTTTCCATCTCTCAAATTCACAAATGATTCACCTCAGCCATATACACGAGCAACTTCTTCCCGTGCCAGCTCTACCCAACGGTAAGCGTTATACGGCGTATTAGCAATGGTATGATTATCCTTCATAATCAGTTCTACATGATTGCCGCAAGCCTTGCACTTAACCAGTACCTCATGCAGGCGGCGGCGAATGTACTCCTCATCGATCTGCGGCACGGCAATATCGGTCGGACTGACCTTGTGACAGAACACGTAATCGCCGCCCAGCATCTCGCTCATCAGCGGGATATTTGCCCACTGTGACACCGAAACACGACGCAGACGCGGGATTTGCTTGACGTACTCAAACCGACGATCCAGACCTTCGCAGCAGCCGTAATAATTCAGACCAAACCGCTTGGCAAGCCGCAGCTGATAAGGCAAAATGAATTCCTTGAACATTTCGGGCGAAACTTCGCCGGTCTCCTGACTCTCATGGAAACCCCAAATGTCCATCGCGGAATTCGGTACGGCTGCACCCGAGTTCAGATCATTGGTCAAGCCCAGTCCACCCGAACCGACATAGCAGTTGCCGGTATTGGGTGTCAGCAGGTGGTTTTGCTCCAGAAAATCCAGCTTTGCCTCATAGCCCCGGGTGAACAACTCGAGAATTTCGTGCATTTTCTCGGGATAATCGTAAAAATCCACGAGCATGTTCTCAAACCCGCGCAGATCAACATACGGATGGGTCAGTTCCATGCCCCACCACCACCAATGGCGGCGCTCCACTTCCAAGATTCCGTCAAACACATCGTGTGCAATGGCGGTAAACGCGTTGGTTGCCTCCCAGTCGATTGTAATCTGCGGGGTCTTAATGATGGTAGACATATCCACGTCTTCTTCCATCATCTCGTCGGTGATCGGGCTTTCCCAAGTATAAGCCTCGCCGCTGTGCGCATCGCCGATTACTTTCTTATCAATGCCCCACATGGTGTCATGCGCCATGTAGGGAATGTAGAACTTGGCCTCAATCGGCTTATCGCACTTAATTTTTTCTGCATAGATCAGCTCCTTATGCAGCCACATCTCCCATTCCTGTGCCATTTCACCTTCGCACTGGCAGGTAAACTCCTGCGGAAGCAGCTCGTTCCAGCCATTCTCGAGGTCCAGATAAATCAGCGGACGCGTTTCTTTCAGATCATTGTGATCACGCCAGAGTTGGAACTTCTCCTGCTCTTCCGGCTGTTCTGCGTACGATCGCATTTTCTTTGCCAGCTCACGCAGAATGGCTTTATCGTGCTCGCTCATCACGCACTGTTCCAGCGTCCAGCCATGCATAAAGATATTTCCGTTTGTGCACTGATCGAATCTCATAAAAGTAAACTCCTTTCGGTTTGTCGAACGCCGTCCAACGCTCCGCTCCCCCGCTGCTCATCCAGACTTTGGGACATGTTTGCATATTTTTCGCAATTTGGCCAAATTGCAGATTCCGTTCGGATCTTGTGCACCCATCATAGCACTGAATTTTTTGCATTGCAACGGGCGCAAATTCTCAAGATACGCTCTTTTGTGCAATGTGCACACCGTGCAAAATCCTTTTATGATTGTGCCAATTCTCCAATTTTCTCCTATATTTTTAGACACAATATCTAATTTCGTGCAGATTCCGAAATTTACTTTTGCAATCTGACCATGACGCTCTGCGTGCACTTGTCTGCACCGTTCGATGTATTTTTTTCTGAACAAAAATCTTGCGCATTTTCCGCAAGTATTTCCCATTTTCCGGTATTGTATTGCGTTTAAGAAAAGCATATAATAGTTTATTTATCCTTCGGTATCCGGTCTGTTCTTTCAATCTGCTGCCGATTGCACATTGCGCAGCAATCTGCTATAGTAAGAAAAACGGTCTGCGCCGCAGCGCAAGGAGGCTGTATCTATGCTCTGTCAAAATGAGACCGGCGTCCTGCCTGGTTCCGAGCTTTTCTTCTCCACCATCGGCAGTACAACGCGTCGTCTATTCTACTACATCAATTCCTGCGGGCATTATTACTGCGAACGCGGGTACAAAATCCGCCGCGGAAGCATTGAAAACCTGCTGCTCATGTATATCGAATCGGGCACCATGCACGTCGAGTACGAGGGGCGCAGCTATGATGCACATGCCGGCGACATCATTCTCATGGACTGCACCCTGCCCCAATATTACGACACGCCTGATTATGTGGAATTTTTCTGGATGCATATTCTGGGTGTCAACAGCTTTGAGTTATGCGACCATCTGACCCGTGCGCGCGGTGTGGTACATCGCACGGTAAACAACGAAAAAAACGCCGTCATGATTCGTCATCTGTTGTCCGAGTACAAAAACGAGCAGCCGTTCTCTGACTCCGACCATTCCCGCATTCTGCACGCAATCCTGTGCAATCTTATGCCCGATGCCATCCCGCAGGAAAACGCACCGGTCGATACTCCGGCACGTCAGACCGCAAAGTTTATTGAATCCCATTTAAACGAGGATTTGAGCTTACAGCGCTTGTCTCAAATTGTAAACCTAAGCCCCTCCCACCTCATCCGACTGTTCCAGCAGGAGTTCCAACATTCTCCCCATGAATACGTCATCCTTGCCCGTATGAATCATGCCAAATATCTGCTCAAAACCACCTCAAAACCGATCAAAGCTATCGCACGTGAAGTTGGGTACCGAACCGAATCCAGTTTCACCAACGCTTTCACCGAAAAAGTCGGTATTTCACCCCGACGTTTCCGCGAAGTCCCGCTCGGCTGAGTCTACACTGAGATCGCCTAGCGCGCATTCCACTCTCGGATTTTGGCGCAAAAAAATTCACCGCAGAATCAGCATTCTACAGTGAGCAAATATAAAAATAAACGCATGCCGCAACGGCATGCGCTTTTATGTTTTCAGGGATGAACGACTGCAACGTCAGCTTTCCACGTGCAGAGAGACCGTTCGGCCTTCTGCGTCTGCACAGTCGCGCTCGGTAATGTTGTAGTGGAATTTGACCTCAATGTCGGTATACTGTACCGCCGGTTCCGGCTGTTTGCCGTCCAGCAGAAATTCGCGCAGATAGCGAATCGGCAGCGCACCCTGACTCTGCGCGTCCTGTCCGAGCACAAAATCCAGCACCTGACGGCGTGCCATGACCAGATTATGTGCAACCAGATCGTGCGCGATCACGCGAATCTTGCGCTGCATGCCCGTATGCGTCAGCGCACGGCACACCCCTTCGTATCCAGTCGAGGCGATATAAATACCGCTCAGTTCAGGTACGCGTTCCAAGGTGTCCAGCACAATCTGCTCAGCCAAATCCACACGATCTTCGCAATTCTGCACGGCAAGTTGGGTCAGATTGGGAAATTGCAGACTCAGCTCGTTGCAAAAACCGAAAACGCGCTCGTTATACGATTGGTGTACGGTTGTCGAACCGGTAATGACCAGCACGGTGGCAGGCTCGTGCCCCAGCAGAAGCCCCAACAGGCCAGCCGCGGTGCGTCCGGCCGCAATATTATCCTGTCCAACGTAGCACAGACGGTTAATCGCGGGTAAATCCGAGTTAAACGTGACAACCGGTATATGCAGCTCATCAATCACGCGAGTCAGTGCCTGCTGCACGTGCACATGTGCCAGCGGCGAGATGGCGAGTCCACCGACGTGCTCATTTTCCACCAGATCGTTGATTTTGAGCACCATATCCTCCGGGTCCATGCCCTTCATGGTGCGGAAAATGACCTGTACGCCAAGGCCAGCCGCTTCGGCTGCCTCCGCTTGACAGGCATAGAGCAGCGTCTGCATAAAGGCCGTCGGCGCAGAGTGCACGATCACACCGATTCGAATGGGATCGCGCGTGCGTACCAGCGCACGTCCTGCACGATTCGGTCGATATCCCTGTTCCTCCGCGACCCGTTTGATCCGCTCACAGACCTCCGGACGCACATTTCCTTTATTATTGAGCGCTCGATCTACCGTTCCACGCGATACGCCGCACAATTCTGCGATTTTAGCAATGGTAATTGGCAAGACAATCGTTCCTTTTCTTCAGATACTATAACCCCTTTAATTGTGTCATGGGATTTCGTACTCTTACTATAACACAGCCCGCCACGATGCGCAAATGCAAGAAAATACCGAAATTTTTGTATACTTTTTCCACTTTTCCGATCAATTTGTGCAAAATCGTCCGTCCGCGCTCTTCAAATCCGGTTCTTCCCAAGAATTCAACATTTTTACGCAATAAAACCCTGTAAAATTCACAAATAGATAAAGTTTTAACAATCTGTGCTCGTTCACAGTTGCGTGCGCACATTTACACAAACTCCTGTCTGCTTTGCTGAGAAACCAGTGCAAGCAGTTGGGCAGAATGACTGAGATTTATAACATTCTTGTCGGAATTGCATAAAAACAAAACGGATTCTCTGAGTAAAATGGAGAATCCACCAAAGGCTGATTGACAATCTCTGGCAGCGGTGATAAAACTAATATATCAAATCTGTGAACGAGCACAGTTCAGAAAAACCGGGTAAAATGCGCATTTACAGCAATCATTTTGCGCAAAAATCCCACAATCATAAGGAGGATTTGTTATGAAAAAGAGAAACGGTTTGGCAATGCTGCTGACAGGCGCAATGTTATGCGGAACACTGGCTGGCTGCGGCGGCGACACTTCCAGCGACACCGCTTCCACTGCTTCTACCGGCGAGGACGACGGCACCCTCAACATGACGCTCATTATGAGCCTGCGTGACGAGTTCCTGAGCGCACTTGAGACCGGTGCAAAGAACGCAGCGTCCGAAGTTGGCGTAAATCTGGCAACGCAGGACGCACAGAACGACACCAGCAAGCTCATTCAGTACATCGAATCGGCACGCAATGCAGGCGATGACGCCGTTCTGGTCAACCTGGTCGATGCCGAGACCGCACAGCAGTGCATCGACGCCGCTGGCGACATGAAGGTCGTTTTTGTCAACCGTGCACCGGCGGATACCTCCATTCTGAACGAAAACGCTGCCTTCGTCGGCTCGGATGAGATGACTTCGGGCGGCTATCAGGGTGATTTCCTGGCCGAGTACTTCACCGCACAGGGCAAGACCGATGTCAAGTACCTGATGCTGCAGGGTACGCTGGGTCTGGTACACACCGAGCAGCGCTCGGCATCGGTTATCCAGCACATGAAGGACGGCGGACTCAATCCGATCGAAGCCGCTGCTCCGCTGGTTGCCGACTACGACCGTGCAAACGCAATGGATATGATCTCCCCGCTGCTGAGCACGACCGAGTTTGACTGCATCATCGCAAACAACGATGCCATGGCACTCGGCGCTGTTGAGGCGATGAAGGCACAGGGCATGGACCCGACCTCCATCCCGATCGTCGGTATCGATGCAACCGTTGACGGCATTCAGGCCATCAAGGACGGCACGCTCGCAATGACCGTCTTCCAGGATCCGAACGGTCAGGGCATGGGCGCTGTCATGGCAGCTAAGAACATGATCGAGGGCAACCCCATCAACCAGGGCACCGATTACGAAGTCGATGACGAAAACGCCAACATCGTTTGGGTTCCCTTTGAGCCCGTTACCCCGGACAACGTCGCAGACTACGAATAATCCGACACCGTGGAAGGGACATGTTCCATGTCCCTTCCGCACTCCAAACCCGACATCACCGACAGGGAGGGAAACACAGTGAGTCAAGAATATATCCTGGAGATGACCGGCATCACCAAGGAGTTCCCCGGCGTGCGTGCACTCAAGGGTGTCGAGCTCAAGGTGCGCCCCGGCACCGTGCACACGCTCATGGGCGAGAACGGCGCGGGCAAATCCACGCTGATGAAGTGTCTGATCGGCATTCATCCACCCACCTCGGGCACCATCCTCTTCGAGGGCAAAGAAGTTCGCTTCAAAAACACTCTCGAAGCCCTGAACGCCGGTATTTCCATGATCCATCAGGAGCTATCCCCGGTCCCCGAGCGCAGCGTCTGTGAAAACCTGTGGCTTGGCCGCGCTCCGCGCAAGGGTCTGATCGTCGATCACAAGAAAATGCGCCGTGACAGCATCGAACTGTTCCAGCGTCTGAACCTGGACGTCGACCCGGATGAAAAAATGGGCAATCTGACCGTTGCAAAAATGCAGATGGTCGAGATTGCAAAGGCAGTCTCCTACGACAGCCGCATCGTCATTATGGACGAGCCGACCTCATCCCTGACCGACGCCGAGGTCGAGCACCTGTTCCGCATCATCGAAGACCTCAAGAAAAAGAACGTCGCCATCATCTACATCTCGCACAAGATGGACGAGATCTTCCGCATCTCGGACGACATCACCGTCTATCGTGACGGCGAATACATCGCGACCGATCGCGCCGAGAACCTCAACGTCGACAAGCTCATTCAGCTGATGGTTGGCCGCGAGGTCACCGACATGTTCCCCAAGGTCGATTGTCCCATCGGCGAAACCATCCTCAAGGTGGAGAATCTGGCCGCCGGACGTGCGGTTAAGAACGTATCCTTTGAGCTGCACCGCGGTGAGATTCTGGGCATGGCCGGTCTGGTCGGCGCGGGACGTACCGAGACCGCTGAAGCCATCTTCGGCATGCGCCGTATCACCGGCGGTAAGATCTACAAGGACGGCAAAGAGCTGCACATTAAGTCGCCTGAGCAGGCCATCGCAAACAAGATTGCCCTGCTCACCGAAGACCGCCGCGGCAACGGCATCGTCGGTCTGCTGAGCATCAAGGACAACACCGTCCTTGCCAGCCTCAAATCGTACGGTTTCCCGCTCCGGCATAAGAAAATGCGTGAGGACACCGAGGAATATGTCAAAAAACTCAACACCAAAACGCCCAGCATTGACACCCCGATTCAAAACCTGTCGGGCGGCAATCAGCAAAAAGTACTGGTCGGCCGCTGGCTGCTGACCAACCCGGATATTCTGATCGTCGACGAGCCTACCCGCGGTATCGATGTCGGCGCCAAGGCCGAGATTCACTCGCTCATCACCAAACTCGCCGGCGAGGGCAAGGCCATCATCATGATTTCGAGCGAGCTGCCCGAGGTCATGGGCATGTCCGACCGCATCGTCGTCATGCATGAGGGCGTGATGACCGCAATCGTAGACCGCAAGGATTTCTCGTCCGAGCTCATCCTCAAATACGCGACCAGCGAGCAGCCTTATGACCCGGCTGCGCAGCAGGATTAACCCAAAGGGGGAAAGGACACCATGCAAAAGACATTCAATTCCAAAAAATTCCTGTCACAGAACTCGATCTGGCTGGTGCTGCTCGCACTGGTCATCGTTATGAGTATCGCACAGCCCAGCTTTTTCTCGGTCGATAACCTATTGACCCTGCTGTCGGGCGAAGCGGTCAAGGGCATCATGGCCTTCGGCGTTATGTTCGCCATCCTGTCCAAGGGCATTGATCTGACCATCGGCGCATCGGCAGCGCTGGTCGCCTGTATCACAGCTTCGCTCGTGCAGCCCGCTGACTACGCCAATGCCATCCTGCCGGGCGTGGGCACGCTGCCCGCTCCGGTTGTCTTTCTGATCGGTCTGGCACTGGGTGCCGGTATCGGCGCGATCTACGGCGCAATCATCGCTTACACCAAGATTCCGCCTTTCATCGCAACCCTGGGCGCACAGCTCATCTGCCGTGCAAGCGCTAAAATCTACACCAACCGCCCGGTTTCCAACCTATCCGAGGACTTCCGCTATCTGGGTTCTGGCAAGATTGGCTCGTTCCCGGTTATCATCATCGTATTCTTCATCATGTTCGCCATCTCGGCATTCCTGCTCACCCAGACCCGCTTCGGCAAGAACGTATACGCCATCGGCGGCAACGATCAGGCCGCACGCGTCGCTGGTATCAACGTCGAAAAGAACCTGATTCTGGTCTATATCTGGTGCTCGGTCTGCGCTGCCATCGCCGGCATGCTGCTCGCCGGTCGTTCGGGTTCGGCTGACCCGGCAAACTCCGGTCTGAACTACGAGCTGGACGCCATCGCTGCCGCAACGGTCGGCGGTACCTCGCACACCGGTGGTATCTGCCGTGTTTCCGGTGTTCTGGCCGGTATTCTCATCCTGGGCGTTATCAACAACGGTCTGGTTATGCTCAAGGTCGACGACAATATGACCAATATCGTCAAGGGCCTGATCATCGTCGGTTCGGTTATTCTGGATATGCGCAAAAATGCACGCAAGGCATAATCGACCTCGATTTAAAATGCACGCAATTCCCTTCAGGGATTTCCCTGTTCCATTCCAATCCTTTCACAGCATTGTATCATCACCAAACAATCTACTTTCCACTCTCTTTTCACACCAAAAAGCGCCGGTTTCCGGCGCTTTTTGTTTTGCTCTGAAATCCAAAAAAATGTGCCCAAGCGATTATCGCTTGGGCACACTCTCCGGGCACATGGAACTTTCCAAATCACTGTTATACTTATTGCGGATAGCAATATCGGTGTAAATTAACGCATTCTGCGGGCGTCTCTTGTACGTCAGATAGTCATACAAGACATAGGGCGCACGGTATCCCTGCTCAAATGCCTTTTGATCGAGCACACAGCTTAAGCGATCTGATTGTAGCAGCTGCATGGTAATCTCATTTAAGTCAAAGGCAATGACCTTCACCTTACGTCTCAACCCCAGATCTTCGATTGCCTGACACACACCCTGTTGTCCATTCGCAGCAACATAAATGCCCGCTAAGTCCGGATTTGCGCGCAGCATATGGTGCGTGATTTCATAGGCATAATCATCTCGGTCAAAGCAGGGCTGGAATGGGAGGATCGTAATCTTACAATCGGTCTCCTGCTGCAAGGCTTCGCAAAACCCATTGAGTCGATTATTATGTGCCGTATTGCTCAGGTGCCCGGTCAGCGGGAAGACTTTGCTGCCAACCGGAATCATCTGGCACATCAGACTGGCAGCAGTCTGTCCCCCTCGGTAATTATTCATACCTATAAAACAAATACGCTTGCTTCCCGGAACATCGGAGTTAAACGTGACAACCGGGATATTTTGCTGATCGAGCTGGTCGATGCACTGGCGCAGCTCTGGTGTGTTATTGGGCGAAATCGCCAGTCCCTGCACGCCCTGCAAGACCAATTCTTCGATGCTTTCCAGCAAAAGTTCCTCATCCAGGCCGCGCAGTTCCCGGATGACAACCTCGACACCCGATGCACGCAGCTCATTGGCTGCCTGCTTGAGGCCTTCGAGTACGATCTTCATGGTAGGCGTCTCGGCCGACTGCAAAATCGCACCGATTTTGAAATCACGTTTGGTTCTCACCAACGCCTGTCCGATCAGATTGGGCTTATATCCTAATTCCGTTGCAATCCGGAAAATACGCGCTGCTACCTCCGGGTTGACGCGGCCGCGATTGTGCAGCGCACGATCTACCGTGCCGCGTGATACGCCCGCTAATTCCGCAATCTGCTGTGCAGTTACTGCCATGAGAGTCCCTCCTGCTATTTTCATGGTATGTTTAGTATATCATATTGCACGCACATTGAAAACGATATTTTTAATTAAAATTTGCATAAATCCATACAAAATCATAATATACAAAAACCGCTGGGCGATTTGTGCAAGATTGCACACTGAGAAGAACGCAAATGCACGCAAAAGTCCAAAACTATTTGTCTTTTTCACAATCGGGCGTGCGGGTTTTTGTCTCCTTCCACGAAAAAATTTTCCCGTACTTTTCGCCCCTTGAACGCGCACAAAAACAGTGATATCCTCTATATAGAAAGTAATTTACTCCCGAATATAATTGATCTGCTGTTTACAGATCAACGTAAAAGCTTTCTGTTGTGTTCTCGTGAACACACGAAAATGTTCTCTTCTTCACCTGGTGCTTCAGAGCATTGGCATTGGCTCTAAAGTGCAATCGACACGATCCCCGCAGCACACAATAAGGAATAAAAGAAGGAGTGTAACCAATGAAAGGCGGAATTGCAGAGCTTCTCAACTTTAAGCAGAAAAACAAAAACATGGACGAGTTTATCAAAGTTCCTGTCTCCGAGAAATTGGCATATTGCTTCGGTGACCCCGCGCTGACGCTGATGTACACCATGACATCTACGCTGCTGATCTACTTTTATACCAATGTCGTTGGTATTTCAGCCGGTGCCGTTGGTATGATCATGCTCATCTCACGTATTTTTGACGGCTTTTCTGATGTCGCAATGGGTACCATCATCGATCGCACGCACTCCAAATACGGAAAAGCCCGCATTTGGATCCTGCGTTTAGCCGTACCTTATGCCCTTGCCGCCGTACTGCTGTTTACCATGCCGGACGTCGGTAATCTGGGTAAAATCCTTTACGCATTCGTTACCTATAACTTAATGAACACGGTGGTCTACACCGCCATCAGCCAGCCGTTCCATGCGCTCGGTTCTCTGATGACACGCGACCGCCGCGACCGCGACACGATCAGCAATATCCGTATGATGCTGTCGATCACCGCAAGCATGATTATTACCGCTTTCACGCTTCCGCTGATTAACTATGTTGCCGATATCACCGGCAAGGAACAGCTGTCTTGGATTCTGGTCACCAGCGGCTATGCAATCGTCTCGGTTTTTGTTCTGCTTAACACCTATTCCACCTGTACCGAACGTGTTCAGGCCGCTCCGCAGACCAAAAAGGAAAACATCCCCTTCTGGACATCTTTCAAAATCACCTTCACCAACCGGTATTTCCTCATCGCCCTGGGCTTGATGATCACTTACACCGCGTACCAGGTCATCATTGGTACCGACCTGACGTATTACTGCCAGTACGTTCTGGGCGATGCCAATCTGGTTATGCCGCTGTCTTCTGCGGAAAAGGTCTGCACCATCATTGGCATTGCGCTGCTGCCCAAGCTGCTGCCGCGCTACGGCAAGCGTAATCTGATCTGCTTTGGCTGTGCACTGGGTGTCGTCGGTCAGCTGCTCTTCCTGCTGAACATCACCAGCGTTCCGCTCGGTGTCGTCTCGTGCATCATCCGCGGTTTTGGTATTGCACCGTTCTACGGCGTACAGTACTCTCTGCCCGGCGATGCCATCGAATATGGTCACTGGAAGCACGGTCTGCGTGTAGAAGGTCTGATGTTCTCTTCTATGAGCATGGGACAGAAGGCCGGTTCGGGCTTCACTTCGGCAATCATGGGCGGCATTTTGTCTATGGCTGCATTTGACGGCCTGAAGGCGACCGCTGCCGAGCAGACGATTGAAGCAATCGCTACGATCAAGGCATTCTATCTCTATGTCCCGATCGCGCTGTGGGTCATCATGTTCCTGATCGCCGCTTGCTATAAGCTGGACAAGACCTATGACAAAATGATGCGTGAATTGCTCGCACGCGAGGGCAAGGGCGCAGAAGTGCACTAACCGCACGTTTTCATATCCGTCCAAGCGCACCAGCCGGTGTGTTTGGACGGATTTTTTTATGTTCTGATCCCCTGCGTTCATTTTTAAAAATGCACGCATATTTGTTGTTAGATTCCACAAAAACGCACGCCATTCATCTCGCATACAGCACAATTTCCTCATCTTTGCCGACTGCTTTTGTGTTGTTTGCACAGTTTTATTTTGAATTTTTGTGGATTTTATCGATATTTCGGTGTTGTGTTCTCGTGAACGCAGTGTTATAATCATCTCGAAGAAGAAAACAAGCAGTGAACGCAATATTCTCTATTGTTCTGCGGCAGCCCGCCAAACTGCACGCAGCAAACACAAACACCCACCACAATCTGAAACTTTAATTTGGAGGTATTTCTTATGTCCCTGAAAATCGCTCTCATTGGCTGCGGCATGATCGGCCGCGAACACATCGAACGCATCCAGAACCGTATCCGCGGTGCACAGGTTGTCGCTGTATGCGATGTATTTGAGGAAGGTGCAAAGAAGGGCGCCGAGATCGCCGGCACAGGCACCAAGGTTTACACCGATTTCCACGAGGCAATCAACGATCCCGAGGTTAACGCAGTTGTCGTCACCACCCCGGGTGCATTCCACAAGGAGCCGGTCATCGCAGCTATTCAGGCTGGCAAGCCGGTATTCAGCGAGAAGCCGCTGGCAAACACCGCTGCTGACTGCAAGGAGATCGTCGACGCCGAGATGGCTGGCGGCAAGCATCTGGTACAGGTTGGCTTTATGCGCCGCTACGACCGCGGCTACCGTCAGGTCAAGGAGCTGCTCGACTCGGGCAAGTTCGGTGCACCGATGGTCATCAAGTGCACCCACCGCGCAGACGGCGTTGCTCCTGACTACACCACCGCAATGGCTGTCACCGACACCGCAATCCATGAGATCGACGTTCTGCCGTGGCTGGTAAACGACGAGTGGGACGAAGTACAGTGCATCATGCCCAAGACTTCCTGCAAGGCACACGAAGGTCTGAAGGACCCCCAGGTCATGATTATGAAGACCAAGGGCGGCATCGTAAACATCCTGGAAGTCAACGTAAACTGCGGCTTCGGCTACGACATCAACTGCGAGGTTGTATGTGAAAACGGCGTTGTCAACCTGCCCTGCCCGTCCTTCCCGACCGTTCGCTACGCAAACAATGTTTCCACCAAGATCGAAGACAACTGGATTCTGCGCTTCATCGACTCCTACGACGTTGAGATTCAGGATTGGGTCGATCATGCAGTCAAGGGTGAGACCGGCGGCTCGTCCGCATGGGACGGCTATGTCGCATCCATCACCGCTGACGCACTGGTCAAGTCTCAGACCTCCGGCACCTTCGAGAAGGTTGTCACCGGCGGCACCCCGGATTTCTACAAGAAGTAAAATTTGAAAGGAAGAACCTGTCATGAAAATCGGATTTAACGAAGGCTGCAACCGTTTCTGCGAAAACCACTCTGTACTCGAAGACCTCGACCTGTGCGAGAAGTACGGATTTGACTACATCGATATCCAGTCTGAATGCCTCGACCGCGAAATCGCGGCTGGCAAGTACACCATCGACGACCTGGCTGCATGGTTTGCCGATCCGGCACACAAGCTGCGCATGCTGTCCTACAACGCACTGGTATTCTTCAACATGAAGCAGACCCAGGAAGAAAAGGACGCTGTCATGGCAAAGCTCGACCAGATCATCGCAGACTGCCTCAAGCTGCAGTGCAAGATGATCGTCGTTGTTCCCTCCATGGACCTGCCCGTACACGCAACGCTGGATGACATCCGTGCTGACGCTGTCGCTGTCCTGCGCGAGATGGTTAAGAAGGTTGAGCCGCACGGCATCAAGCTGTCGCTCGAGTTCTGCGGCTGCCCGACCATGTCCATCAACCGCTTCGAGGATGCTTACGCAATCGTACAGGAAGTCAACCACCCGCTCGTCGGCATCACCCTCGACCAGTACCACTTCCATGCAATGGCTTCGGGCTGGGATGCACTGGAGAAGGCCGACGGCAAGAAGATCTTTGTATGGCACCTCAATGGCATGGAGAACATGCCCTGCGGCGCAGCATACAACAACGACGAGAAGCGTCTGTGGCCGGGTGAGGCTGGCGACTGCCTGGATCACAAGCGCTATGCAGATACGCTCAAGAAGATTGGCTTCGAGGGTGATGTGTGCACGATGGAAGTCTTCCGTCCGGACTACTACAAGCTGTCCAATGAAGAGAACATCAAGAAGGCTGCCGAAGTCACCCGCGCACACGTTGCAAAGTACTGGTAACTCTTTTTTCTTCTATCTACTACCTATTCACAAAAGCAGACAGGTACATCGAACACGATGTACCTGTCTGCTTTTTGCTGTATTTTGATTAAATGGGATATTTACGGAACAGTCCGGGTGAAATTCCGACATGCTTTTGAAAGCTGTGGATAAAGTTTTCCTCACTGTTATAGCCGATCTGATAGGCAATCTCCTTAACCGACTGCCGGGTGGAAGTCAGCAGATATTTGGCCTTGTCGATGCGCCGCAGAACGATATATTCATAGGGTGAATAGCCTGTGCGTGCCTTAAACTGACGGGAAAAGTGCGAAGGGCTAAGGTTGACCGCCTGCGCAACCTGCTGCACGCTCAGCGACTCAAACAAGTGCTGGTTCATGTAGCGGATCGACCGCGCGATGCTGTCATCCGGGTTCTGCGCCGAGGTCTGTTCTCCGAGCAGCAAAAGACACAGCAGGCGGTGAATCATCTGCGAGCAGTCGGCCTCGCTGGGCGGCTCGTCCGCCGCGCAGCCGCTGAGCAGACCGTCTAAAATCTGCGGAATCTCTGACCCGGCAGGCAGCGAAAAACACGGTCGGCCTCCGTGTCCGTGCAGAATGCGTCGGTAATATTCGCGCACGTTCAGACCGTTAAACAGCAGCCAAGTAAACTCCAGACCGTCCGATGCCGTGTAGCGGTAAGGGTTGCGGCAATCAAACAGAACTACCTGTCCGGCACCGCTCAAAACCGTTTTGCCCGACAGGGTCAATTCCATCGCACCCGCCTGGATGAGAAACAACATAATATTTCGGTTGTGGTCGCCCTCCTGAGCAATCTCCGAGCTGTGACTAAAGGAATAGCGGTGATCGCAGAAATAATGACCGCAGCGTGTCGGATAATAAAAAAGTTCGCGTGCAAGCGAAGAAGGGGTGAAAAAATAGCGTTCCGAGCGCTGAGAGACGCCGGCCTCGGCTATCAACATAACGATCGCCTCCTTAGTTTTATCATACCCGAAGGGTCAAAAAATCGCAAGCACAAAACAGCAGGATTTCGCAGGTTTTGGGTGGTTTGCATCATTGGAAATCAGAGGCAGGTATCGTATAATAAAGCCAACATAAGTAACCAAAGCAGGTTCAATCTTACCAGAAAAGGAGCGGATTCTATATGAAAATCGCCTTTGACGTTGACGTACTCGCCAAGCAGATGCCCATTCGCGAGTATGTGCACAAAGTCGCAGACTGGGGATACAAATACATCGAGCAGTCCCCCCACCCGCGCATCAACCCCTTCTACAAGCATCCGCTGTTCTCCGAAGAGTGTGAGCAGGAATACCGTCAGGCACTCAAGGAAACCGGTGTGGAAATCTCCTCGTTTATCGTCGTCTATCGCTGGTCCGGCCCGACCGAGGAACAGCGTCAGCATGCAGTTGCAAACTGGAAGCGTATGATCGAGATTGCGGTCAACATGGGTGTTCCGGTCATCAACACCGAGTTCTCCGGCGATCCCAACCAGCAGGAAATCTGCAACGGCATGTTCTACAAGTCCATGGAAGAGCTGCTGCCCATCATCGAGCGTGAGGGCATCCGCGTTGAGATCCAGTCCCACCCCTACGACTTCTGCGAGCTCAACGACGAGACCTGTGATATCGTCAAGTCTTTCCGTTCCAAGAACCTCGGCTATGTCTATTCCGCATCGCACGGCTTCTTCTACGATCAGGGCAAGGGCGATGTGCGCCACATGCTCAAGTATGCAGGCGATGAGCTGACCCATGTATTGCTGGCCGATACCTGGAACCAGACCAAAGACTGCCGTTACATCCTGAATCCGCCCTGGCTCAACAGCCGCGGCCGCGCTGATGTCACCATCCACCAGCACACCGCTATGGGCGAAGGCGAGGTTGACTTCGACGGCATCTTCGAAACCCTGCGCGAGATGGACTTCGCAAACAAGCAGCTGAAGCCCAACGCGCCCAAGGTTGGCGGCGACAACATCATCTGCGTCTCTTATTTCGGCTTCCCGGAAAAGATGGACAAGCAGGCTCCCGAAGCACTCGAGCGCATCCAGCACGAGCTGTTAGGCAAATAAACTCTACTTCTTCACCAAAAAAGCACCGCGATTGTCAGGCAGTCGCGGTGCTTTTTCATGTCTGAAATTGTCTCGATATCAGAGGTTTTCTACCTCGCTGCCGCTTTATTGACTCACCATATCCTCACCCGTCATTTCTTCGCTGTCATCCAGCCAGTTTGGAAGCACGGCAGGCAAAACAATGAAGTCAAAGCCGTTTTCCTCGCAATATTTACAGCTCTTTTCATTGGTGACCGGCTGTCCGCTCACACCGACCTCACAGTTCGGATGTTTTTTGCGGATATCGGCCAATCCCATCAACAACAGCGAGCCCACTGCCACGGTGTCCAGCTGGCGGAACGGACTCTGCTCAATAAGTTTGAGCTCCAAATAGCGGTTGATGACCCGTCGGGTGTCCTGCCAGTCCATACCATACAGCATTTGTGTCAGCTCCATGGTATCAAACACGACAAAGTCCACATATCCGGCAATCTCTCCGGCAACGCAGGCTGCGCGCGGTGTGGACAGCTCGGCGCCAATCTTGACCTGAAGTGCCGGGTAGCCCTGTGCTACGCGGGCAATTCTGTCCTTCATCGTCCGGGTCTCCTGTGCGCTGGTGACAAAGGGAATCAGGATGTCAATGCGATCGCCGCCCCGTTCGGTGACCGCGCCGAACAGTGCGCGTAGCTGCATATCCAGCAGCGCATCGTACTCGATGGCCATACGGCAGCCGCGCATGCCCAGTCTGGGATTGAACTCGAGCAGCATCTGCACGCGCTGCTCCAGCTCGGCCTCGCTGACCCCAAAATGACGCGCACGCCGTGCACCGCACTCGGTACCCACATGCGGAAGGAAGGTATTGAGCGGTTCTCCCAGCAGACGGGCAATCACTCTGTGCTTACAGTGCTCCAGATAGGTTTTCCAGTGCTTTTTCTGCCGCTGTTCCCACTGTGCAATCCATTCGGCCTGCTCCTGATCTTCCTGGAACAGCAAAATCTGCTGAAAGCGTTCCCGCTGCTGCTCCTCCTCCAGCAAAACCGATTCGCTGCGCAGCAGAACATCCTGCTCGGCAAGCAATTCATCTTCCTCTACATGCTGCATCCACACCATGCGCTTCATTTGGGTCAAACTCCTTTCAATTTTTTATTCTCTTTTGTGGCTCTGCCAGCACGTTCCCGCGCTGCGCATCAGACACATGTTGTTGTACCTTTTTTCAGGCTGTCCCACTGGCCTTGGGTCACCGACAGCAGTTCCAGCTCATCCTGAATAAACTGCCGGCAGTCTTCCAGCTCCTGTGCAAACGGCTCGGTTTTGCCGCTCGGAATCCATGCGTCAAACCCGATTTCGGCAAAGTCCGCCGCCAGCGGATAAGACGCCGCGCAGCAGCGATACCAGATCTTGATTTCCGGGTAGGCACGCTTGATGCGTCTGACCAAAAACTGCTGTGCAGATTTGAGCAATGTCCGAAAAACTGCCGGTCTGAGCGGCGGCAGGCCGGACTTTCCAAATGGATCGGAAAACAGCAGCACCTCGGGCCGAATCTGCATCACCTGCAAGGTCTGCACAATGGCATCGGCCTTGCGGATGGCGTAGCGCTCGCACAGCTCGCGCATCAGTTCGGGTTCGGTGACGACACGGATGAAAAATTCATCCTCACCCAGCACGGCCAGCGGCATCGCATAGGTGCAGCCCGCGTTCCAGATCACCCGCTTATCATCCTCCCGGCATTCTGCCACCTCTTTGGCAAACTGCGCCTGACTGGCAAGTTCGGGCTCGTGAAATAATTCGTCCAAATGCTGATACAGTGTGGTGGTTGATTTGATCTGCTTTTCGTATGCAGGCTCTGCCTGATTGAAGTTCAGCAGGCAGTACGGCCGCTGTGCTTGTTTTTCCATCTTTATGTCTTTGTTCATCTATTTCACCCAATTCTGCATAAAGCATATACATGTTCCAGTATCAGCCGAAAAAGTGCCAACTCAAAACACGACCTGCTTTTTTGCCTTTTTCCCATGTAATCGACGGTCTTTGACGCGCTGTGCGCTGCATTTCGGAACATCCTGTGCGTATGTGCGACAGTCTTTCCCCGGTCTGCAAGCCCACACAAATAAAAAAATTCTGCCCATTCCGATCCGCGCGTTGGATCACATGGGCAGAACGACGCTGTCAGGAGTTGAATGTTGCATTTTGGCATCGCTGTTGTGCGCGAAATGCCGACGGTGACAGACCCAGCTGCTTCTGGAAGGCATGGTTGAGCGCCGCAGCCGTCTGATATCCGCACGTCTGTGCGATATTCTTGACCGACTGATTGCTGAACAGCAGCAGCTTTTTGGCGCAGGCGATGCGCTGGACGGTCAGGTACTCATGCGGCGGCATGCCGTATTGCCGTCCGAACATCCGAATGAAATGGTAGACACTCATCCCGTGCAGCTCTGCCACATCGTTGACCGAAATGTCCTTCATATAATTTTCCCGGATGTACGCGGCAGCGCGCATGATGTGGTTTGCCGGTCTGTATTCCTTCTCCTGCAATTCTTCGAGCAGGTCACCCAAAAAGCGGTGCACTGCGACCGAGACACTGTTCTCTAAATAATGATCGGCTTGCAGCAGGCCGAACAGTCCCAAAAATGCCTGACAAGCCAGGCCGTCCGGCTGCTCGATCACGCATTTTTCCATTCTCCGTCTGAGCTGTGCCGCATAGGCAAAAACAGCATTGCCCTGGATGTGCACCCAGCGCAGACTCACCGGCTGTCTGGAAAAATAGCTGTGCGGCCGTCGGCAGTCAAGCAGCACGATCGATCCCGCCGGCGCTGTCATCAGTTCGCCGCCCAGGCATACGGTCAGTTCGCCCTCTGTCACGTAGATGACCAGCAGGCTCTCCATCCGTTCCCGCTCAATCCGATAATCGCTGACGCGATGGTATTCTCCCGCCATCTTGACATAAAACAGGTTTTCCCGCGCAAATAAAGACGGATCATGCACATAGGTGCGGGTCTTTAATGGTTTTCTGTCCTGCATTGTCATCCTCCTGTTTGATCTCGCGTGCATCCTGATGCCATAAGCCTCGACGCAAATGTTATGAAATAATGTGCCGGTGCAAATCAGTCACTTGACACCGGCACATTACATAGGGATTGTTAGAAAGCAATGTGCTGCCGTACGGCAACACATTGCTTTACGGAGAGAAAAGGGTTGGTTTGTGAATATGAAGGGGTAATAAACTTACTTGTTGTAGTACAGCGGACGGCCCTTCGCGTCGTGATCCTTGTCGAAGGTGGGGTAAGCGCCGCCGTTGAAGCCGTTGAAGCCGAGCGGGTTGCGGAAGCCCAGCGGATTTACGCCAACCGGATGCTTCTCGAGCAGGTCCTTAATGAATGCGCTGTAGCCCTCTACGACCTTCTCTACCAGAGCGTCGCCCTTCTCCTTGCTTGCCTTGGTCGGGTTGCCGATGACACCGTAATCCAGGTCGTCCTTCTCCATCAGAGCGAAGGTACCATCGAAATGATAGAACTGGAAGGGATGAGACATCTCGCCCGGTGCCTTCTTCCACTTGCCGTCTACCAGGGTGGTGCCGCCGCCATCGATTGCCAGATCCATGTGTACCAGATCGCCGTACAGGGACAGTGCCATAGAGGTCTCAGCCTCGTCTGCATGCCACATGTAGTCGGACAGAACGTCCTTGTTGTCGCCCAGGAAGTCGTACCAGGTGGAAGCTACGGTGAAGTAACCCTCCATGCCCAGCTTATGAACCGCCGGAATGAAGGAGCTGTCCTGACCGTGAGCAACCAGCAGGATGAACTTGTTGTAGCCTACGTTGGAAGCGCCAGCGATGATGTCATGGATCAGAGCCATGTTGGTCTCATAGTTGAGTGCGATGGTAGCAGGCATGCCCATGTGCATGTAGGGATGGCCGCCGTACATCGGGCAGGGCAGAACGGTTGCGCCGGACTTCTCAGCGACCTTCTTTGCCAGGCAGATTGCGTTGAAGCTGTCCAGACCGTTGGGGCAGTGCGGGCCGTGCTGCTCGATTGCGCCCAGAGGCAGGATTGCTACGTCGTTGACTTCTCTTGCATAGTCAATGTTTACAGGTGCAGTGTTCTGATCGAAGAACACGGAATCTCTCTTATACAGCTTGAACTCGGTCTGCTTCTTCAGTTCGCTCATAATCGTTGTTCCTTTCTTTGTGCCGCTTGCGCGGCGATCTTTGGTTTTTGAGATGTTTTTTTAATGGAGATGTTTGTATGGATTCTTTGATTTATCGGATCACGGCTTCAGAAGAATCTTAATCCGCATTTCCTTCTTTGCACGTACCATCTTGACTACGTCATCCAGCTCCTCAAGGGGCTTTACGTGGGTGATGAGCGGACGGACGTTGAGCTTGCCCTCGGCCATGTAGCCCAGGACGGTGTTAAAGGTGTTGGGGCTTGCCAGGGTGCCAATGAGCTCTGCATCCTTTGCAATCGTCGCGTTGAGCATGGCTGCGACTTCATCGCCGTTGTACCAGCTTACCATAACGATGCGGCCGCCCGGCTTGAGTGCCTTGATGGCCTGATTGAGTGCGGTCTTGTTGCCCGAAGTCTCAATGATGATCAGCGGGCCCTCGCCCTCGGTCAGTTCCTTGGCACGCTCTGCAACGTCCTCACGATGGTAGTTGATGACATCGCTGACGCCGCATTCCTTTGCGATCGCCAGCTTTTCATCCCAGCTGCCTGCCATGATGACACGGCGTGCACCCTCGATGTTGGCGAGCTGTGCAGCCAGCTGGCCGATCGGGCCGTCGCCAATGACCAGAACCTGTGCGCCTGCCGGGATGCGTGCGCGGCGGACCGCGTACTCTGCCGTGCCTGCCGGCTCAGCCAGTGCTGCCTCTTCCAGGCTCAGGTTTTCCGGAACCTTGTAAACGTGACGCTGCGGTACTGCAATGTACTCAGCAAACGCGCCCTGACGGTTGCGGTAAGAACCAACTACCTCACGGTTGGGGCACAGGTTGTAGCGTCCCTCGCGGCAGTAATCGCACTCGCCGCAGCCCAGACTGACGTCCGAGGTGATCTGGTCGCCGACCTTCAGGTCGCGCACCTTGCTGCCAACGGCAACGATCGTACCTGCCCACTCGTGACCGGGCACGAGCGGATAGGTGGTATTTCCGTTTTTGATATGTACCATCTCACCGGTCAGCAGTTCGATATCGGTCGCACAGAAGCCTGCATAGGCAATCTTTGCGATGACCTCATCGTCCTTGCATACCGGCATCGGAATGTCCGATACCTCGATGGTCTCCGGCGCCATAAAACGAATCGCCTTCATTGTAAAATCCTCCTTATGTGTTGCACAACACGAAACTCAGGCCTCTCGCGCAAGCAGCAGCATTTCTCCCTGCCGCATACAAACCGGCTCGCAATCTCCGATTTTCTTCAAAAATTCGCTGAAGACCCACGGTGCACCGCCATGCTCGGTGAATGTCCAGAAATGACAGGGAATGGCGATGGATGCGCCGACCAGATTGGCCGCCTCTGCGCCCTCCCAGGCTGTCATGTTGCCGAATGCACCGTTGATGGACAGGGCTGCGACTTCCGGCCCGAAGGCTGCAACCTCTTTGCACAGGTCGGCATGGAAGGCGGTGTCGCCCGAGAAGTACAGGCGATGCCCGCCCATCTCAACGAGCAGTCCGATTGCATCGGGCGCCATGGTGCCATGGTCGGCCCGGCAAGCGGTAATGGTGATGCCGGGGAAGGTAACCGTGTCCCCGACACACAGCTTTCTGCGGTGATCGTGAGCGATGTCCAGCTTATCCATCTCCTGCTGGCAGCTTTCCGGCCCGAGAAAGATTGTCTTCCCATTGCGCGCGATCACCGGAATGGCATCGTAATCGAAATGATCAAAATGCGTATGGGTCGTAATGTAATAATCGGGATGAAACGCCTCAGGAGAAAGCATCATGGGCGAAATACGCTTGAAGCCGCGGATGCGTTCCCCGCAATTTGTCAGGTAGGGGTCGATCGCGAGCTGCTGCCCCAGACTGTCGACCAGCAGAAATCCTGCCTGCCCCAGCCAGAACAATGCCAGCTCACCTTCTCTTACTTGACATGCACGAATTTCTTCCGCGAGGCTCATTGCCTTTCCTCCCTCCGTACCGTTCGGCACTTTTAATCAATACAGGCAGCCTTCGAGCCAGGAATAACGCTCGTCAAACTGCACCTTATACTGCTTGCACGGACCAGCCAGGCCCCACAGCAGGTATGCAGTCGAACCGGGCAGCGCAACCGTGGTGTGATAGCCAACCGGCAGCGCAACTGCGGTATTGTCGGACTCGATCACGTTGACCTCATCCCAGATCTTCTCGTTGTCTGCGGTCAGATCGTAGCCATGCTGCATCAGGCCGCCCTGGCCGCTCTCCGAACCGGACTTCACCTGGAAGGAGAAGATCTCGTCGAGTACGCACTCCTTGCCCTCGATCTGGTAGTCGTGGCGATGTGCGGGGAAACCAATCCAGCCGCCCGGTACGGAAACCGACTCGCCGACGATCAGCAGGCGGGTGATGTCGCCGTTGTGCTTACCCGGCTGACCGAAGATGTAACGGTACTTTCTCTTGTAGATGTACTCGCCCGGCTCGCCTTCCTCGACGTTCTCCGGCGGGCAGAAGTACGGTGCATTGCCCTCTTCGCAGTAAGCGGTGAAGACACGTGCCTCCATGCCGTTCTCCGAGTACAGGCGAACGCGTGCGCGCGGAGGTGCATAGAAAGCGGTCGGCAGATCGTCGTATACGTTGCCGCGTACGCCCTTCTCGCCGTCGATAACGGTCTTGCCGTCGTACTCTACGGTTACGGTGAAGTCACCGCTCTGCAGTACGACTGCATGCTCCTCGCCGACTACCTCGTATTCAAAGGTCTGGCCAGCCTTGAGCAGGATGCGGCCAAAGCCCATAAACTTCATCTCAGAGTTGCCCTTGGAAATGACCGACTCATAGCCGTTCAGATCCTGAAAGCGATATACCTTAGTAAAAGACATCTTTCTGTTCTCCTTCCATGTATTTTGGAAACGTATTATGTTCTTTTTTAAATTTAACTTACTTTTCGAGTACTTCGCGGTTGACCGGGAACTCGGGACGGCGGCCTTCCAGATAATCGACCAGTCCCTGTGCGCTGTCCATCGCCATTGCACGCAGTGCGTTGTCGCTCAGCGCGGCATTGTGCGGGGACAGGACGACGTTGTCCAGTGCAAACAGTGCGTTGTCTGCTGCGGGCGGCTCCTGCTCGAAGACATCGAGCGCTGCACCGGCGATTTCCTTCGCCTTCAGCGCCTCGATCAGCGCCTCCTCATCGACGACCGGACCGCGGGAAACGTTAACCAGCCATGCGGTCTTCTTCATCTTGGCAAACTGTTCGCGGCCCATCATGTGACGGGTGGAGTCGAGCAGCGGGGTGTGCAGGCTGACAAAATCACTCTCAGCCAGCACGGTATCCAGGTCTACCAGCTCTACGCCCAGCTCCTTTGCACGCTCTTCGGTGACAAAGGGGTCGGATGCCAGAATGCGAACCGAAAAACCGGACAGCTTCTTAGCCAGCAGCGAGGAGATACGGCCGAGGCCGACCAGACCGATGGTCTTGCCTGCAAGCTCGGTGGTGACGAACTCGTTGCGGCGTGCAAATCCGCCTTCGCGGGTCATGCGGTCGAGCTGCGGAATGAACTTGGATGCTGCCATCAGCAGTGCCAGACCGTGCTCTGCAACCGCGTTGACGTTTGCAAACGGTGCATTGACGACCAGGATGCCGCGCTCGGTTGCGCCCTTGACGTCAATGTTGTCTACGCCGATGCCGTGCTTGGCAACTGCGCGCAGCTTGGGCAGCTTGTCCATCATCTCTGCGGTAATGCGTGCCGAGCGCACCAGAATGGCGTCGCAATCCTGTGCCTGGCGGACGATCTCATCGGGATCGACCGAAGTACCCTGTACGACGGTCACATGCTCGCCCATCATGGCAACGGCATCCGCATGAATCTTTTCAGTCAGAAAAATCTTCACGGCGCGTTACTCCTTTCCACGGATCTTATCGATCGCGCTCTTGCCCCACTTGAGCAGCATTGCCTGGTCGGTGCTCAGCAGGATGTACTGTGCGCCGCGCTCGATCAGTGCCAGCGCTGCCTCAGGCGTGCCTGCCGTGGTGCCGATGGCCTTGTCCGACTTGCCAACCTTCTCAAAGATCGTATCAATCGTGCTCTTTACCAGCTCGCTGCCGGTCTGGCCGGGTACGCCGAGCGACTGGGACAGGTCCATGGGGCCGATGAAGATGACGTCAATGCCGTCGATCTTGAGGATCTCGTCCAGATTATCTACGCACTCCTTGGTCTCGCAGTGCGAAACAACCATGGTGTGTGCATTTGCATGATCAATGTATTCCTGTACGCCGCAGGTGCTGTATCCGCACGCGCGTACACTCGGAGACAGTCCGCGCACGCCGAGCGGTGTGTACTTGACGCTCTCAACCATGCGCTTTGCCTGCTCGGGCGTGTCTACGTTGGGCACCTGTACGCCCATATAGCCCAGATCCAGATTCTGCAGAATCTCGACCTGCTGATTCTCTCTGACACGAACGAGCGGCGTGATGTTAAACGCTTCCGCTGCACGCAGGATGCCGAGCAGCTGCTCACGGTCGATGGCTACATGCTCGGTATCGAGTACAAAGAAATCGAAACCGGCCAGTGCCAGCACCTCGACGACCGACGGATCGGTCATCTTTACAAATGTGCCGATTGCGCTCTCGCCGTTTTTAATTTTTTGTTTGAGTAAATTGTCCCGCAATGGTATCGCCTCCACGCCCCTCAGGGCTTACATCTTTCGTCCATCTTTTTTCGGACGGTGTTTTCATTTACTGTGTTACAGCATTTTTCGTGCCAAGTCTGTTTTGGGGGATTTTTCCGGTTTTTTCGGGGATTTTTTCCCGTCCCCCTGCCGGATTCGCTGCATCCTCGCATCATGGTGTTGCAATCATGCAACGCGCTTGCATTTTCTCTTCTTACTCGGGCAGCTTCCAGTGAATATCATTCAAAAACGGAGCCGTTTTGCGGCGTAAATAGTCGGCGTCGTCCTTTTTCGACCAGTCATACAGGCCAAGGCCGGCGCGTCGACCGGTATTTCCGGCTGCGATACCGTCCTGCACGATCTGTTGCACGCTGTCAACAGCGCACAAATCGGGGTAAACGGTCTGTGCAATCGCCTTCTCCAAATCAAATCCAACGTCGTCAAAATATTCCAGCAGACCGATGGATGCGTAGCGCATACCAACCGCATAGCGAACGGCAAGGTCGATATCTGCTGCATCCGCAACGCCCTGCTCAATCATATAGAGCGATTCGCGGAACATGGCCTGCGCCAGACGGTTGACCACAAAGCCCGGAACGCTCTTTTTGAGCCGTACCACCTTGCGATCGAGGGCGATGAGCAGTTCGTAGGTGCGTTCCAGTGCACTCTGTGCTGTGCAGCTGCCGCCGACCAGCTCGACCAGCGGCTGGATGTGTACCGGCTGGAACGGGTGCGCGACCAGCATACGCTCGGGGTGCTGCATGCCTGCACACAGGTCATCGACCGGAATGGACGAGGTCGTCGAAGCGATCGGCGTGTCTGCATCGACTACCGCCTCGATCGCCGCATAGATCGCATGCTTTACATTCAGATCTTCAGCTGCCGCCTCAAAGACAAGATCGGCACCGGCCAGCGCATCATACGAATGGCTGATGGTCAGCAGCTCCATCGCTGCGTCCCGGTTGCGCTCGGTTGCCAGTCCATGTTCGATGAACGTCTCAAAGTTGCGCCGCACGGTTTCCCGGCATCGCTCGGCACCCGCTTCCGAGTGCGCAATCACGCTGCACGCAATGCCATTGCCGACGATCAGTGTTGCCTGACACGCACCGATGTTTCCCGTGCCGATTACACCAATTTTTTTGATTTCCACACCGATTCCTCCTTGTGTATCCCGGCAAATATTCTCACCGTACCTGACAGCATTTTTCGTGCCAACTCAGACCACTCTGCGCTGAAACATACCGGCGATGCCCATCATCTCGCGATACTTGGCGACCGTGCGCCGCGAGATGCGCACGCCCTGTGCGGTCAGCACCGCGCAGATGGTCTCGTCGCTCATCGGGTTTTTCTTATCTTCCTGCTGAATCATGTGGCGCATGCGCTCGAGCACTTCGGCCTTGCCGACCGTCTTGCTGCCGCTCTCTCCGGCCACTGCGGTCAGCAGTCGGGAGAGTGCAAAACAGCCGCGTCGGCATTGCAGATATTTGCCGCGGATGGCGCGTCCTACCGTGGACTCGTGCATGTCCAGCTGATGCGCGATGTCGCGGATACTGAACGGCTGCAACGTTCCCTGACCGGTCAGGTAGCCTTCCTGTTTTTGTACGATGCAGCGTACCACGCGTTCCAGTGTGCTGCGCCGTTTTTCCACGCACGAAATCACAAATTTCGCATGGGCAATCTTTTTCACCGCGTACTCGCGCAGCTGCGGGTCGTCCGACTGATGCGCCATGCGGCAATAATAGTCGCTCAGACCAACGCTGCCCATCCATTTATCGTTAATCTCAATCGTCCATCCGTCCTCGTTCTGTTCGGCGATGACATCGGGCAAAATGTACCGGCTTTGCTGGTTCTGAAAGGCTGCGGTCGGGTTGGGATCGAGCAGTTTCACCCGGCGCAGCAGGTCACGCGCCTGCGCCGGCTGCAACCCGCATTTCTGCGCTACCACGCCGAATCGGCCGCGTGCCAGATCTTCCAGACAGTTGCGCACCGCATCCAGCTTAGCGCGGTCTTGTTCTCCCTGTCGTGCGAGCTGTAACATCAAACAATGTCCCACGCTCTCGGCTGCAACACCAGCCGGTTCCAGTCCGCGCAGAACTTCCAGCGCCCATTCGACCATGTGCACCGCGTATCCGGTGCTCTTTGCCAGCTCCTGCGCCGAGTCGGTCAGCATGCCCTGTTCGTCCAGGCATTCAAGCAGAATTTGAAGCAACCTCTGCTCATCCGGTGTGTGTGCATCCCAATCAATCTGTGCCCACAGGTGATTGCGCAGCGCGTCATCCTCGGGTGCGGCCAGCTGCCGCAGGGTTTCGTCCTCGGCTGCCAGCGTTGTGCGCGGACGGCGGCTGCTGTCCAGCCATGCTGCCTGCTGCTCGATTACGCTGCTTTCCCGCAGTTCAAAAAATGGATTGTCCATCTCTTCTTCCCGCAGCATCGCTTCCAGCTCTGTCGTGCTGAGCACCAGCATTTGCAGCGACTGTACCTGCTGCTGATTCAAACCGACGTGCAAATCCGCACACAATCCGATCTCCACGTCATTCACCTCCAAATGATAGCGTTATCATTTTTGTGTAAAGCAATCTTTCCTGCGAAAGACTGCTCCTGTTTGTCCCAAACGGTCACTTTGTGGTTGACCGCTCCAGCAGCGACATTTCAAACTGACGGCGCACCGGCGTATGCGGATCGCACGTCACCTGCTCAATGGCCTCCATCAGCGCATCGAGCATGTCCACGATGGGATGGGCAACCGTTGTAATATTGTAAGCCGGCAGAGCGGCCGCTGTATTGTTATCAAAGCCAATGATAGCCAGATCGTCCGGCACACGCAGTCCGAATTCCTGACGCGCAACGTCCAGACATGCCATCGCCATCGTATCCTCTTCACAAAAAATCGCATCCAGCTGATGATCGGTCAACAGCTTTCTCGCCGCCTGCTGGCCGGACTCATAACTGTAATCGCCCCACACCGTCTGTACCGGGGTGATATTCTGCCGCGCCAGCTCCTCGGCAAACGCCTGTGCGCGACCGGTCCCGCCGTGCGGATGAGCGACAATGCCGATCTGACGGCATCCCGTACGCAGCAGACAATCGGCTGCCAGCAAAGCGCCCTGGCGCTCATCGCACCAAATCCCGCTGATGTTGGTCTGCTCGGCCGATCGCTTGAACAGGATGACCGGCATGCCCATATCTTCCAGCGGACGCATGACATCGGTGCGCAAAGCCGAGGATGTGACCACGACCGCATCGACGCGATGCTGGGCAACCTGCTCCAAAATCCGGGCGACATTATCATATAGATCGAGCGAGAAAACCAGCGCCTGCCGGCCGCTCTTCTGAATGCGCCGCACCAGGTCGGTCAGGATCTCCGAGTAAAAGAATCCTGCGCTCTGACCGATGACAACCGCAATAATATTGGTACGTCGATTGACCAGACTGCGCGCCACGCCATTGGGTCGATAATTGAGCTCCTGCGCAACCTGCCGCACACGTTCTACCGTTTCCGGTCGAATTTTTCCTTCCCATGCCGGGTTAAAAACGCGCGATACCGTAATGGTGGAAACCCCTGCGCGTTGCGCTACATCCTTGCCTGTTGCATATCCGCCTGCAGGCTGTGCCTTCCTCGCCATCGCCCGACCTCCTTCTTTTTCTTCATTGTACTATCATCCATATGATAGCGCAATCATTTTTTCTTTTCCATGCTATTTTCTCCTTTCTACACGAATTTCATTTCTGATTCTCGGTCAACTTGCTCATACCTCTCCCGTCCAAATTTGCCTCCTCCCTCCAGCCAGTCGGCTTTCCCGTCCATTTCTCCCCCGGTGTTGCTGCTTTGCTGCAACATCGTTGCGCATGCGCATCACTTTGACAGCAACTCAGCAAAATTTCCATGTATTTGGCAAAAAATGGCACAAGACAAGGGGAATTTCCGGTGCTAGAATAAAGGCAGAAGTTATCTCGGGAACAGACAAGCCGTTTTCCGGATGTCTTAGATCGATCGGTTCCAACAAAGATACATGATACGGAATTTGAGAAAATTTGAGAAAAGAGCGGAGAAAGGACGTATCCTTATGTCTACATTAAGAGAGCGCAATGCTGAACGTCTGCGCAATAGCATCGCAGGCGCACCCATCGACAGCCATGCCGTTTTTAATTTCTACACCTATCCATTCTTCCACAAGCACAGCAATGTTCCCCTCAACGAATACTTCCACAATCCGGCTGTGATGCTCGAAGCACAGCTGGAGGTTCTCGACAAGATCGACAACTGCGGCAACCTCATGCCCGACGTCGGCGCAGTCGCTGAGTGCAGCGGTCTGGGCGGCAAGGTTCGCTTCGACTCGCACGGCTTTATCTCGGTACACGAGGCCGAAATCGAAGAGTACGAGGATGTCATCAAGATTAAACCCGCCGATCCCTACGGCGATAACTACATGCGCATCGCACTCGAGCAGCTCGAGTACATGGTACAGCATTGCCCCAAGGGTATGAAGGTCAACGCTCATCCGATCATGGGTCCCTTCACCGTTGCAGCGCAGCTGCGCGGCATCAGCGATTTCTGTGCCGACACCATCGCAGAGCCCGAAATGGTCGATGCTCTGCTCGACGTTGTCATCCAAACCCAGATCGCTTTCCTGCACGCACAGGAAAAGATCCTCGGTGCACCGCTGCATCACGTTCTGGTCTGTGATGACCTGTCCGCGTTCCTCAATCCCCAGATGTATGAGGAGCTGATTCTGCCGCTGTACGACCGTCTGTTCGCGGACTTCCCGAACACCCAGCGCTGGCTGCACAACGACTCGACCACCCGTCACATCGTCTCCCAGATCCCCAAGGGCGGATTCTCCGCTTGGCAGTACGGCCCCGTACTCCAGCCGCTGGAGGCTGCCGAGGGCTGCGGCAATCAGGTCACGGTCATGGGCGGTCTGAATCCGGTCGAGCTGGCAGGCTACACCGTCGAGCAGACCATCGATGTCTGCAATCAGGTCATCGACTCCTTCCAGGGCAATCCCCGCTGCGTGCTGAGCGCTGCCGGTTCGATCAATCAGGTACCGCTGGAGAACATCCGCGCCATGATGCGCGTCGCCGACGAGCGCAAGATCTCCAAGTGATCCTCATTGCTACTCACTCTCTACTCCATACATTGCTTTCTACTTCCTTCACCACATACACCTATCTTTAACGCGCAAAAGGACATCTCTCAAAGATGTCCTTTTGTGCTATCCTGTTGCATCAGTGCATCACCAGTGTTTCACTCTTGCACATATTGTAAAATCTGTGTATAGAATCCATACGCTCTATATACATATTGTACAATCTCCCCCACTCCGCATTGACACCTGCTACAAAAAATGTCTCCTTTCCTCAATTTATGACATGTTGGCATCAATTCGGCTAATTGCAGGGCTGTAGGAATTTTGGATGAAGTTCGCCGTTTGCGTCTGGCGGAACTTCCAAACCCACAAAATTGAGGAGGAATTGAATATGACATCGATTGGAAAAAGGGTTGTCGCCGGTCTGTTGGCCGTGTCGCTCACAACTCTGCTGGCTGGCTGCGGCTCAGACGGGGACGACAAACAGGTCATCCGTATCTCGACCGCAATTTCTGGTGAAACCAGTCCGACCATTCAGGCGCTCAAACTTCTTCAAAAGAACATTGAAGAAAAGTCCAATGGTGAGATGGAAGTACAGCTCTTCCCGGCTGGTCAGCTCGGCAACGAAACCGACGGCATCGATCAGTGCCGCATCGGCGACGTGCACATGACAACCTCAAACCCCATGAACATCAACACCGCAATCCCCACACTGGCAACCTTTGACCAGTACTTCATGTTTGATGACATGGATCATGCGCTGCGTTTCTGCAACGGCGAAGGCGGACAGTACATTCTGGACGCATACAACAAGCAGGGCCTGCAGGGCGTGGCCTTCTTCCCACTCGGCTTCCGCAATCTGACCAACAACCGCGGTCCGATTGAAGAGCTCAGCGACCTGAAGGGCCTCAAGATCCGTGGCTATAACCCCATCCAGATCGCAGCCTGGGAAGCTGTCAGCTGTAACCTGAGCTCGGTCACCTGGAACGAGCTGTTCACCGCGATGCAGCAGAAGCTCATCGACGGTCAGGAAGGCGCACTGACCAGCTTCTCCGAGTCCAAGTTCTACGAGGTTCAGAAATACGTCACCCTGACTCAGCACGCCTTCTCGACCGATATCCTGGTCGCAAATCAGGAATGGCTGGAAGGACTCGATCCCGAGGATCGTGAGTTCATCCTGGGCGAAGTAGAAATCGCCGAGCAGTTCCAGCAGGAAGAGATGATCCGTCAGACCAACGAACTGATGAAGCAGCTCGAAGAAGAGCATGGCACGCAGTTTAACGAGCTGCCGCCCGAGACCTTCCAGGAGATGCGCGAAATCATGGGCGGTATCACCGAGGAAAGCATCGTTGGTATCTGCGGTCAGGAAGCCTTTGACACGGTCATGGCTTACGTAGACGAAGCCCGCTAAGGTTTTGATCGAATTGAGATAGGGGAGAAATCAATATGAAAAAACGTTAAAATGGCTCGATATCAACTTTGAGCCTTTGCTGATTATGGTGATCTTCATCGCCATGACCTGCCTGATCTGCCTGCAGGTCATCCTTCGTTTCTTCATGGGCTCCGGCTTTGCCTGGGGCGAAGAATTTGCCACCTTCATGTTCGTCTGGCTGTGCTTCCTGGGCATCTCCTATGCCTTCCGCAACAACCGCCAGATCAGCGTAGATTTCCTGCGCAACATGCTGCCCGAAAAGCCCCGCAAGGCTCTGGTTCTGCTGATCGACGTTGCTATGCTCGTCCTGATGGGTCTGTTCCTGTACGGCGCAGTACAGAACGTAATGACCGCAGCCAAGTACAACGACATGGCAGCTTCCGTACAGGTCTCCCTCAACGTCTGCTACACCGCAGCCGTTGTCGGCTACTTCCTTTCCATGATCCGTCTGCTTCAGACCATCGTCTGGAAAATCCGTCACTTCGGCGCTTCCTACGAGCTGTTTGAAAACCGCGGCGGTCTGTACTCCGGCGCGACCAAGATCTGCTTCATGCCCAAGTACTTCCGCGACGACGAGGAACAGCACATGAATGCTGAGCTGGTCGAAGAGGAAAAGAAGTACAGCCACGAAGGAGGTAAGGAAGCATGATCGCTACACTGTTTGTCACATTTATTTTACTGCTGGCCTGCTCGTTCCCGATTGCAGTCTCCCAGTCGTTCGCCTCGATGTTCCTGATCTTCGGCGACGCACCGCTCTCCCTCGAGAGCTTCACCAAGGCCATCATGTCCGGCTTCAGCTCCTTCACTCTGGTTGCTATCCCGCTGTTCACCTTCGCCGGTGACATCATGGGTAAGGGCGGTATCTCCAAGCGTCTGATCAACGTTGCAAAACTCTCGCTTGGCAACCGCACCGGCGGTCTGGGCATCGTTTCCATCGTTGCCTGCATGATCTTCGCTGCAATCTCCGGTACCGGTTCTGCAACCGTTGCTGCAATCGGTCTGATTATGATTCCTGAGATGCTGGAAGCCGGCTATGACCGCGCATACTCCGCTTCTCTGGTCGCTACCGCTGGTACCATCGGTACCATCATCCCGCCCAGTATCTGCATGGTCGTCTATGCAATCGCTGCCGGCTGCTCGGTTACCGCAATGTTCACCGCCGGCTTCCCGGTTGGTATTCTGGTCGGCGCTGTTCTGTGCATCTACTGCGCACTGTCCTGCCGTAAGCGCGGCTACAAGCCGGTTTATGTCAAGTATACCGCAAAGGACTGGGTCAAGACCATCGTAGAGGCAATCCCCTCTTTCCTGGTTCCGGTCATCATCCTCGGCGGTATCTACGGCGGTATCTTCACCCCCACCGAGGCCGCTGCTGCTGGCTGTGTTCTGGGCGTTATCATCAGCGTATTCGTCTACAAGGAAGTGAAGCTGTCCGATATCCCCTACATGGCGTTCCGCTCGGTCATCATCAGCGCACCGGTCATGTTCATCATCGGCGTATCCACCGGTTTTGGCCGCGTTCTGGCAATCACCCAGATGCCCAGCATGATCGCAGAAGGCATCCTCGGCATCACCTCGAACTCCGTCCTGCTGCTCATCCTGATTAACCTGCTGCTCCTGCTGGTCGGTACGTTCATGGAGACCAACGCTGCTATCATTATCCTGACCCCCATCCTGCTGCCCATCGTGACCGCGCTCGGCATCAACCCGATCCACTTCGGTATGATTATGATTCTGAACCTTGCGATCGGCTTCATCACCCCGCCGCTCGGCGCAAACCTCTTCATGGCAAGCGAAATTTCGCGTGTTAAGTTCGAGACTCTCGCCAAAACCATTTGGCCGTGGATCGGCGCTATGATCGTCGTTCTGATCATCATTACCTACATCCCGCAAATCTCGCTCTTCCTGCCCCAGATGATGGGACTGCTCGGATAAGTTCGGATAAGTTCGAAAATGAATGCCTGCCGTAAATTTTTGCGGCAGGCATTTTGTCAAAACTTCGGCTATATGTTATACTTTATATAATGGTATTCCGCATCACACCAAGGAGGGAAAAATGATCATTCCGTATGACAGTTTAATGGAAATCCTCGAACATTCCTTTGATGGAATTTGGATTACCGACGGCAAAGGCCGTATCCTGTACGCCAACACGGCAAACGCAGCTCTGCTCGGCGTGAGCAAGCGCGATCTGGAAGGCAAAACGACACAGGAACTGCTTGATGAACACATTTTTTCGGATTCTGTCATTCTGCGCACCCTGAAAACCGGACAGCGCGCCACCCACACCAGCCATAACTACCGCACGGGTCTGGACGTGCTTGCAACCGCAACCCCCATCTTGGATCGTGACGGCAATATCCAATACATTGTCAACAACGTGCGCGACGTAACCGCACTCAGCCGCATGCGCGACAGCCTGCGTGACTATGACGAGGTCATCCGCATTCAGAAAAAGCAAATCGACGAGATGCGTTCCCGTTATGGACTGGGTAAACTCATCGCACA
This sequence comes from Butyricicoccus pullicaecorum DSM 23266, assembly GCF_900167005.1. Classification (GTDB taxonomy): domain Bacteria; phylum Bacillota; class Clostridia; order Oscillospirales; family Butyricicoccaceae; genus Butyricicoccus; species Butyricicoccus pullicaecorum. The sequence continues at coordinate 4,861 of NZ_FUXW01000011.1, read as the reverse complement.
CAGCCAGTCGTTCCGCAAGGTCATCGAGCTCGCCCACCGCGTCGCACCCTACGACGGCGCAACCGTGCTCATTCTGGGCGAATCGGGCACCGGCAAGGAGCTGATCGCCGAAACCATTGTGGAAAACAGTCCGCGCAAGGGCAAGCCCTTCATCCGCATCAACTGCGGTGCCATCCCGGAAAATCTGCTCGAAAGCGAGCTGTTCGGCTACGAAAAAGGCGCCTTCACCGGTGCGGACAGCAAGGGTAAAAAAGGTCTGTTTGAGGCTGCAAATACCGGCACCATCTTCCTCGACGAGATCGGCGAGATGCCGCTGCACTTGCAAGTCAAGCTGCTGCGCGTCTTACAGCAGAAGGAAATCACCCGCGTGGGCGGCTCGCACCCCATTCCGCTCGATGTGCACGTCCTCGCTGCGACCAACCGCGACCTGCGACAGATGGTACACGAGGGCACCTTCCGCGAAGACCTGTATTATCGCTTAAACGTCGTTTCCATCCAGATTCCGCCGCTGCGCGAGCGTCAGGAGGACATCATTCCGCTCATTCACCACTTCCTGCGCATCTTCAACCAGAAATACGGCATGCAAAAGAGCGTACAGGCGGAAATCTTCCCGCTGTTCGAGCGCTACCCCTGGCCCGGAAACGTGCGTGAGCTGGAAAATCAGGTGGAAAACCTGATGATCGTGTCACAGGGTGATATCATCACCCGTGAGGATCTGCCCGACAAGTTCTTCACCACAGCCGAGGAGCAATCCTTTGACTTCGAGCACATCATTCCCCTGCGCGATGCCGTGGAACAGGTTGAAAAATCGCTCATCGAGAAGGCGCTCGCCAAGTACGGCTCGACCCGAAAGGCTGCCGCGGCTCTGGGCATCAATGCCTCGACCATCGTCCGCAAAATGCAGAGCTTCCGCCAGACACCTCCCGATTGACAAGCGCTGCGCCTGTGCACGCGCATCCAGTTGATGACCCCACTTTCAGAAAGGAGTATTCCATATGACCGAGCGCTCATTCCGTAAAGTTCTGGTCGCCAACCGGGGCGAAATTGCAATCCGCATCTTTCGCGCCTGTTACGATCTTGGACTGCACACTGTCGCAATCTATTCCAACGAAGATACCTATGGTTTCTTCCGTACCCGCGCCGATGAAGCCTATCTCATTGGTGAAAACAAAAGTCCGCTCGAGGCCTATCTGGACATCCCGTCCATCATCGATCTGGCCAAGCATCACGACGTTGATGCCATCCATCCCGGCTACGGCTTTCTGAGCGAAAACGCTGACTTTGCCCGCGCCTGCGAGGAAGCCGGCATCACCTTCATCGGCCCTCCGTCGCACATTCTCTCCCAGATGGGCGACAAGCTGACGGCCAAGGCCATCGCACAGGCCTGCGGTGTCCCCACTATTCCCGGTTCCACCGAGCCGCTGCGCGACGCAGACGAAGCGCTCGAAAAGGCAATCTCGTTCGGCTTCCCGGTCATCCTGAAGGCAGCCGGTGGCGGCGGCGGCCGCGGTATGCGGCGCTGTGATACCCCGGAAGAGGTCGCTCCCGCGTTCGAGCGCGTCAAGAGCGAGGCCAAGAAGGCGTTCGGCAATGAGGATATTTTCATCGAGAAGTACCTTGTCGAGCCCAAGCACATCGAAGTACAGGTTTTAGGAGACCAGTACGGCAACATCGTTCACCTCGGCGAGCGCGACTGCTCGCTCCAGCGCCGCTACCAGAAGGTCGTCGAGTTCGCACCGGCCTGGTCGGTGCCCGAGGCAACCCGTCAGGCACTGTACGAGGATGCCATCAAGGTTGCCCGTCATATCGGCTATATCTCGGCCGGTACGGTGGAATTTTTGGTGGACAAGCAGGGCAACCACTATTTCATCGAGATGAACCCCAGAATTCAGGTCGAGCACACGGTCACCGAGATGGTCACCGGCATTGACCTCGTGCGCGCACAGATTCTCATTGCACAGGGTGCACCGCTGTCCGTGCCCGAGATCGGCATGGGCGATCAGTCCAACCTGCGCATGGACGGCTACGCCATCCAGTGCCGCGTCACCACCGAGGACCCGGCCAACAACTTCGCGCCCGACATCGGCCGCGTTACCTCCTACCGCTCGGGCGGCGGCTTCGGCGTACGTCTGGACGGCGGCAACGCCTACACCGGCGCGACGATCTCGCCCTATTACGACTCGCTGCTGGTCAAGGTCACCTGCTGGGACCGTACCTTTGACATGGTTTGCCGCAAGGCGCTGCGTGCTATCAGTGAGGAGCACATCCGCGGTGTAAAGACCAACATCCCGTTTGTCACCAACATCTTAAACCACCCGACCTTCCGCGCCGGTAAGTGTCACACCAAGTTCATCGACGAAGCGCCCGAGCTGTTTGAGTTCCAGACCGGCCGCGACCGCGCTACCAAGGTACTGCGCTACATCGCACAGATTCAGGTGGACAATCCGTCTGCCGAGCGCCGTCAGCTGGACATTCCGCGCTTCCCACCCTATCAGAGCACGCCGCCGAAGTGCACCGGCCTCAAGCAGCTGCTTGACACCAAGGGTCCCGAGGCTGTGCGCGACTGGGTACTCGATCAGAAAAAGCTGCTGATTACCGATACCACCATGCGCGACGCACACCAGTCGCTGCTGTCCACCCGTGTACGTACCCGCGACATGGTCAAGGGTGCACCCGGCACGGCAGAAATCCTCAACGACTGCTTCTCGCTGGAAATGTGGGGCGGTGCGACCTTCGACGTGGCTTACCGCTTCCTGCACGAATCCCCCTGGGAACGTCTGGACTTGCTGCGCAAGAAGATTCCCAACATCCCCTTCCAGATGCTGCTCCGCGGCTCCAACGCGGTCGGCTACACCAACTACCCGGACAACCTCATCCGCGCCTTCGTCCGCGAGGCCGCACAGTCGGGCATCGACGTATTCCGCGTCTTCGACTCGCTCAACTGGATCCCGGGCATGGAAATCGCCATGGACGAGGTACTCAAACAGGGCAAGCTGCTTGAGGCGACCATGTGCTACACCGGCGATATCTTAGACCCCAAGCGCGATAAATACACCTTGCAGTATTACATCAATATGGCCAAGGAACTGGAAAAGCGCGGTGCGCACCTGCTGTGCATCAAGGACATGTCCGGTCTGCTCAAGCCCTACGCAGCCAAGAAACTGGTCACCGCACTCAAAAACGAGGTCGGTCTGCCCATCCATCTGCACACGCACGACACCTCGGGCAACCAGGTTGCAACCTACCTGATGGCTGCCGAGGCCGGTGTAGACATCGTGGACTGCGCAATCGACTCCATGTCCTCGACCACCAGCCAGCCGTCCATGAACGCCATCGTCACCGCCTTGCAGGGTCAGCCGCGTGACACCGGACTGGACCCGCATCAGCTGCAGTACCTGTCCGATTACTGGTCGGATGTGCGCAAGCGCTATACCCAGTTCGAAGCCGACATCCGCAATCCCTCGACCGACATCTACCGCTATGAGATGCCTGGCGGTCAGTACACCAACCTGCGCTCTCAGGTCGAGAGCCTTGGTCTGATCCACCAGTTCGAGGATGTCAAAAACATGTATGTTTCGGTCAACCACATGCTGGGCGATATTGTTAAGGTTACGCCTTCCTCCAAGATGGTCGGTGACCTAGCAATCTTCATGGTGCAGAACGGTCTGACCCCGGAAAATATCCTCGAACGCGGCAGCGCACTGACCTACCCCGACTCGGTTGTCGCCTACTTCAAGGGCATGATGGGTCAGCCCTCGTGGGGCTTCCCCGAAGATCTGCAGAAGATCGTGCTCAAGGGTGAAGAGCCCATCACATGCCGCCCGGGCGAACTGCTGCCGCCGATCGACTTTGACGCGGCACGCCGTGAAGTCGAAAAGTTCTCGCCCAATCCCACCAACCGCTCGGTCATCTCTTGGTGCCTCTACCCCAAGGTTGTCGAAGATTACTGCCGCTATCGTCAGTCCTACGGCTACATCATGCGCATGGGCAGCCACGTCTTCTTCAACGGTATGGCGCTCGGTGAGACCACCAAGATCAACATTGAAGACGGCAAGACCCTGGTCATCAAGTACATCGGTCTGGGCGATATGAACGAGGACGGCACGCGCAACGTGCAGTTCGAGCTCAACGGTATGCGCCGCGAGGTCGCTGTGCCCGATAAGGACGCCGTATCCAAGGTGCGTCCGGTCACGCTGGCCGACCCCGACGACAAGAGCCAGGTTGGCTCGTCCATCCCCGGCATGATCTCCAAGCTGAACGTCAAGCCGGGCGACCCGGTCGAGGAAAACCAGGTCGTCGCGGTCATCGAGGCCATGAAGATGGAAATCAACATCGTCGCCCGCATCCGCGGTACGGTCGATCAGGTTCTCATCAAGGAAGGCTCGACCGTCAAGGCCGGCGAGCTGATCATGACCCTCAAACTGCAATAAAAATCGACGCAAAAGAGGTGCTGCACACAGCAGCACCTCTTCTTTTTTGCGCGATATTATTTTTACAGACATACAAAATCCCCCAACGCGATGATGGTCACGTTGGGGGATGCGTTTTTTATGCAAAATGTATCGTTTTGCCTATGGGTTGTACTTCGATCAAATTTCGCCATAAAAGGCGGTAGGTTAACGCGGTGTGCAGGTTGAATTGAAAAGAGGAACTGCGTTTCGGTTCATATATATCGGTTCTGTTGGCTTACGCAGTTTTGGTGAGGGTTGCTTTTCATTGGAAGAGTAGGAGATGTTTTCACGGAGCATAGCAATCCGCGTCAACGTGATACCGCCTTATAGCCGAAATTTGGGGAGTGCATCCGATCAGTCGGCAGACTCGTCTGCCAGCTTACGATACTTCTTGTAGCGTGCTTCGATGT
>NZ_FUXW01000001.1 GCF_900167005.1 Butyricicoccus pullicaecorum DSM 23266 | reverse complement strand
CAGTAGGGTAAGAACCCGGCGCCTTGCCATATTGCTATGGTAGGTTTCCGAGAACTCCCCTCCGAACCGGACTTACACCTCTCAGCGTATCCGGCTCTCCAGATGTCAGTCTAATTTCCCAGCGTGTAACTTATCGTGACAGTAGACGCAGAGTGCCATTGTCTTGCGCTTACGCCCAATCATGGCGATTTCCCATTGTTTTCTGCCACTTAAATCTTTGAGTTTTCGTACATGGTGTATTTCAAGCGGCACATTTTCTGCGCCGCACCACTCGCATTGGTTCGCTTGCAGTCTTTTAATCAGGCTGTTGCGTCCATAATTCTCAACGGCTCGTGCTACTATATCGGGATTTCCGCTTTCTACTTTGGTATTCCGGCGGAAACCGTCATTGTAGAACAGCACTTTTCCCACCTTGCCGTTTTTCTTCGGATACTCCACAACAAAATCTTTCCCTTGACGGTACTTGCGGATAATTCTGCTGATTCGTGTCCGATATTTTCCAGCAAAGGTTTTGAGCATACTGTATCTCATTACATAGTAGAAGTTATTGAGTACAGACACGTTGTTTGCAAGTCGGTAGTAGTTATACAATCCACGGATTTCTGCGTTGTATTGGTTTAGGATTTCCAAATCGTCCAAGTGCAACAGGCGAGTGCGCCGGACAGGTTCCCAAACCTCTTTGTTTCCATTTTGTTTGTCGTATTTAATCTTGAGGGCATTGTAGGAGAACAGTCGTTTTACCCACTTATCATGGGGAACATAAAGTAAGACTTTTCCATTGTTTACCCGTCTGGTAGCCCCGGTTTTGGTCTTTTTGTTGTGTTCGCCTTTGGCGATTGTGACCTCATATCCCAAGAACTTCGCAGCGTCGTGTCCATGAGTAATCAATGTCTTTTCCTCGGACATTTCCAGATGGAGTTTGTCCCGGATAAAGCAGCCTACATCTTGTTTAATCTGTTCTGCGTCCTCTTTGCTGCCGATAACTCCAATTAAGAAATCATCGGCATATCGGATATAGCAAATCCGTTTATAGCTATCGTCCATCTGGTCGCTATACGGCATAGATTTCAGACTACGCCGCAGTTCCCGGATTTCTGCAATTAAGCCCTCTTTTTCTTCCTCGCTCATTTTAGAGAGATTTCTTTTAAGCCTTTGTTCTTTCCCCCGGCAGACATCCAGCTTCTTCTTGAACGCAGGATTGATTTTACGGCGGTTTCCGCAGTTGAATTTCTCTGCATACTCTGCCATATAGCTATCCAGTTCGTTCATGTAGATGTTTGCAAGGATAGGGCTGATGATGGAGCCTTGCGGAGTGCCGGAATAAGTATTGTGATAATTCCAATCCTCCATATATCCAGCTTTCAAGAACTTCCAGAGCAGACCGATGAAATGTTCATCTGCAATCCGCTTTCGCAAAATAGCAATCAACACATGATGGTCTACGTTGTCAAAACAGCCCTTTATATCTCCCTCAACGAACCACTTTGTCCCCGTAAAATATTTCTGCACATATTTGAGTGCCGTATGACAGCTTCTGTTTATACGGAAACCGTGGGAATAGTCGCTAAAGGTTGGCTCATAAATACTCTCTAAGATGAGCCGCACCACCTCCTGTATCAGTTTATCGTCGAATGACGGTATCCCCAGAGGACGCATTTTCCCATTGGATTTCGGGATATACGTTCTCCTTGCCGGGTTAGGCTGATAACTAAAATCCCGCATCTTTTCAATGAGGGCGTTTATCCTTACCATTCCCATTCCGTCAATGGTTTTGCCGTCTGTTCCGGCTGTCATGTTGCCTGGTTTCGCCTGTATCCGCTGATATGCCAGCAGATAGAATTGTGGATTGTACAGGTTGCGGTATAACCGCTCGTACTTGTAACTCTTGTTACACGCCTTGGATTTTAGGCTTTCCAACACATTTTCAGGACTTCTCATAATGCCTCACGCACCTTTCCTTTTTATGAATTGGTTGACATCCTGCCTCCCTTCGCCATGTAGACGGCTTTCCCGCCCTCGGACTACTACGGAGGCTCCGTTGCCATGCCGGATATTCAGCGTCATCTTTCTTGGGTTTTTACCCCTTGAAATTTATCGCCTTGCGGCATTACGCATAGCCGGATAGTTCCGGCGTTCCGGTTTAGGCAATCTCCAGTTAGACACTTTGGGAAAAGCGTATTGTGATGTCGGTAGTGGGTTTTCGTCCTTTTCCGCTTACTGCGGCTGGCTGTCATAAGTATCGTGCGGTCTGTGTTTACCTGTCACATTCCGCTATGACATACGGCGAATACAACCATCCTGCGCCGTCGGGTCGAGTATCCCGCCTCGGACTGCCCTTAAAGCAGTTTAGCCTTGCTCCTCATTCACAATGTTGCGTCTTGCCGCTCAGTCGTGGGTAGATGGTTTTCCCAACTTGCGATTTTTCCGATACGCTATTGTCCCCCTTGTGGTTTCCCTCCGAGGTAAATCGGATGACGCTAAAGTGACGCTTTTCACGTCTTTGATACTTTTCTTTACCGGCTTGCTAAAGCCGGGTTCCCAAAATGCCCGCACACCGCCTTTGGATGAAAAGCGGCGCTTCTGGACGCGCGGTAAATCTCAATCATACGGCCATAGATCACAATAAAGATACAAATGTAAAGCGCCCACATGGTAATGCCAATAAAGAGCGACTGCACCCATAAGCCAATCAACGGACCTAAATCCATTTCCATCAGCCGGGTCTCCATATCGCCCATAACAGAGGAGATGTCGATGGAAGCATCAGAACCGATGATACCTGCCGCTTGCGCTACCACACTTTGCGCCATGTCGAACACACCCATGACGATATTCCATGTGTTTGTGACGATCAAAATGGCGGCGGCAGATTTGAACACCCATTTGAAAATCATCCAGGTGTCCACATCATGCAAGTTGTTTCGGTCGGTAATCATCTGAATCAGCTCCAGCGTCATCACGATAGCCAGGATCACGCCAGCAATCGGCACCATGATGGAGTTGGAGAGGCTCTGAATCATATTAAAAATATCACCGTTCCAGCCCTGGGGGGTCTGACCCACCTGTGTCGCAATGTCTGCAACCTGCTGGTTTACGCTGTCGAACATCCCCGATAAGTTTCCCATGATGCCGCCCACCAGCATTTCCTTGAGCCAGTTGGTAAGGGCATCCAGTAAGAAATCCATACGGTGTCAACCTCCTTTCAGCCGCCCCCGCTTGGGGGCAGGGGCGGCAAGGATTTCTTATGACAGCTTAACGGCGTGAGCGATTAAACGGTAAACAGGTTGGAGAGCAGGGGTACGAGGATCATGCCGACCACGGCGACGCCAGCGCCAGCCATGAGCTGCTTCATACCCTGGGACTTTTCTTGTGTGTGATAAAGAAGCAATAGAAGTGTAAAAAATTTTGCCGTTCCTATCCGGCACTTGGCCATTGTGTCGGATAGGTCGGGCGGTTATTCGGGCAAGTCAATCTTGCCGACAAAGCTGTAATAAATCTCAATGTCCTGCCTGCGGGTGCCGTTCTCGTCATAGCTGCACTCATGCACCACGATTTTCTCAATCATTTCCCGCAAGAGGGTGGGGGTCAGTTCTTCAAAGGCAAGGTGCTTGCGGACAATGCCCATGAATTTCTCGGCGTTGACGGTGGCTGCCTGCGACTTGTCCAGTTCGGCTTGCAGGGCGGCGGCTCTCTTTTTCAGTTCCGCTTGCTCGGCTTCGTAGTCCTGTGACAGTTCTATGAAACGCTCGTCGCTGATTTTGCCGTTTACATTGTCCTCATACAGCCGCTTAATCATGCGGCTGATTTCAGAAATGCGTTCCTGCGCCTGTTCAAGCTGCTTGGTGGCTGCGGCGGTCTTTCGTTTGCCGCCGATCTCGTTCTGCTGGACAAGCAGCTTCACAAACCGGCTCTCATGCTTGGCTGCGTATTCGGTCACTTGCCGGAGATTTGCCAGGACACCGGCGGTCAACAGGTCGGTACGGATAAAGTGCGCCGTACAGTTGCGGGTGCGCTTCTTATAGCTGCCGCAAATGTAACAGTCCTGTTTGCGGTCTTTGTTCTGATACCGCTGCTGGTACAGCACATGGCCGCAGTCGGCGCAGAACAAAATCCCGGAGAACAGCCCCACTTCATCGTAGCGGTTGGGGCGCTTGCGCTGCTTGCGGAGTTCCTGCACCCGTTCCCATGTTTCCTTGTCGATGATCGGCTCATGGTGGTTCTCAAAAATCGCCTGTTTCTCAATGGGATTCTCTACGCTGTGCTTGACCTTGTAAGAGGGCTTTTCCGTCTTGAAGTTCACCAGACAGCCGGTGTATTCCCGGTTTTCAAGGATATGCACCACGGTGTTGGTTGCCCATTTGCACTCATAGCCGGGATGATAACGGCGGGTGCTGCCTGTCCGCTGATATTCCAGCGTCCCCGGCGTGGGGATTTGCTGCTCGGTCAGCATACGGGCAATTTTGGTCGGGCCGTTCCCGGCAAGGCAAAGCTGGTAAATCTGCTGTACCACCGGGGCGGCTTCCTCGTCTATGATGAAGTTTTCGTCCCCGTCCATGAGATAGCCATAAACCGGCTTGCTGGTAACAGGCTTACCGCTCATGCCTTTTGACTTTTTCACTGCTTTGATTTTCTTGCTCGTATCTCTCACCAGCCATTCGTTAAATAAGTTTCGCAGCGGGGTAAAATCGTTATCCATGCCGCCGTTTGCGCTGTCCACATTATCGTTGACAGCGATAAACCGCACTCCCTTTTGAGGGAACAGCATTTCCGTATAAAACCCCACTTGCAGGTAATTTCGCCCCAGCCTCGACATATCCTTGACGATCACTGTGCCTACTTTCCCAGCTTCAATGTCCGCAAGCATGGCTTGAAAACCGGGTCTTTGGAAGTTTGCCCCGGAATAACCGTCGTCGGTGTACCAGTGCAAATTGGTAAATCCATTCTGTTTTGCGTAGGCTTCGAGTATCCTTTTCTGATTCGATATGGAATTACTCTCGCCTTGCAGGTCATCGTCTTTGGATAATCTCGGATAAAGGGCGGTAATCAGGTTTTGGGTGGCTTGTCTTAACATAAAATCCTCCATTTCCGACAGCCAGCCCCACTATTCCGTATTTTTATCATACCACATGGGGCGGCTGTCTGTATAGCGGTGAAAGCGTCAAATCTGCTTCTTTATAATTTGTCAAATTGTCATTTTTCTTGTAGCAATTTATTGTTTTCATTTTATTATGCAAATATTTACAAATCCGTGATATGATATAAAAAACAAATTTACGGGGTGGAGAAATGAAAAATGTAATCATTAGCGCCGATGGCGATAGGATAGTTTATTCTGTTCCGAACATTGTAGCTGACAATCTAACTGAATACTGCATTGAATTTTGTGACAAATGGCTTAAAACAAGTCCCCACGCAAAAAAGTATAGGTTTAACGGTGGCCTATGTTACAATGAACGGGATTTCATTGAGTATCTCAATAGATTCATATTTCCCAAAGAGCAATCGGTATTTATTGAAAATCTTGGTCCAATAGGGATTGATGAATTACCAATACCAGAGCGATACAAAGATTGCCCTATGTTTAATTTCTGAAAGGTATAAAAAGCGGCCACATTCCCCGGCGTGACCGCTTTTCTATGTCCCGTCATATCGCCGGTTTTTGTGTAGCAGCTTCGGCCTGCAATACCTTTGCCATTTTGTCGGCGGCGGTTTCGTTGCTGCCCTGCTTGAAAAAGCCGGACACCACAAGGACAGAGTTGCCCATGCGGATTTCCGTTACGCAGTCGGGGCGGCGGGAATTGGTTCGGGTGATCTGCTTGTTATCTGCCATAGGCTACTCCTTTCACTCATTCATCAGATTTTTCAGCCGTTCCAGCTTGGCCTGTGCGGTTTCTCTGCGGAAATTGCCGCCCGTAAAACGGACGGGGGCGCACATTTCCAGCAGCCGGTCATAGATACGGGCATGGGCGGTGTCCGGCGGGTTCTGGATTTGCTGCAAGGTCAGGTTGGTGGTAACGATCAGCGGCCTGCGGCTGCGGTATCGGCTGTCAATGACGCTGTAAACCTGTTCCAGCCCGTATTCTGTTCCACGCTCCATGCCGAAATCGTCCAAAATCAGCAGCGGATAGCGGCAGAGCCGGGAGATGTACTCGTTCCTGCCCTCGAAGCTGGCGGCAAAGTCATTGAGGATTGCGGCAAAATTCGTCATGCGGACGGGGATTTCGTTCTCCATCAGGGCGTTTGCGATACAGCCCGCAAGGTAGCTTTTTCCAGTTCCCACACCGCCCCAAAAGAGATAGCCGATGTTCTCGGCCTGCATGGTGTCCCAATGCTCCGCATAGAACCGGGCAACAGCAGTCTGCGGGTTCCTGCCGTTGTCGTTTTCAAATGTCCAGTCCCGCATGGCGGTATCGGAAAATCCCCGGCGTTTCAAGTTCTCTACGGTGTCAAGGTGTCTGCGCTGCTGTTCGGCGGCTTCACGCTCAATCCGCTGCGCCCTCTGGCAGTCGCACTCTGCCGGGTGGCGGTCAAGTCCGAAAAGCGTCTTGCCCTCCGGGAAATAGGCTTCTTTGGGCTTGCGGCATTTTCCGCAGTACAGCAAACCGTCCTCGCCTGTGTAGTCACCGCTGTCCGGCTCGGTATCCGGCAGCAGATTGATATTCTCGATTTTGTTCATAAACTTTCTCCCTCCTTGCAGGTGTAGTCCGGGACGCCCTGTTTCGGGGCGTCCTTTTTGTCGTTCTCCGCCCAGATCCGCAGGGCGGCGGCATAGTTCTGGTAGGTTCTCCCGTTGGCGGCAAGGTAGCGGCTCATTTCCTCGATGAACCGTTCCAGTCTGTCCGGGTATTCTGCCTGCAACTGGTCATACTCGGCTTCGGTCAGAAAAACATTCTCATATCTGCCAAACGGTTTGTGCGGCTCTCCACTCACTCCCATTGTTTGGTTTTCTATCAGGTTGTTTATAGTAAGGTTGTTAGGGGTCGGTTTTCCGACCGTCATAAGGTCGCTTTTCCGACCATCAGTAGGTCGGTTTTCCGCACTTATGAGGGTCGCTTTTCCGACTGTCATAGGGTCGGAAATCCGTACTAATGGCGGCAGCTTCACATACAAGCGGTTGGCTGCGGAAAATCCCGCCCGTTTCCGTTCCAGAAGTCCGGCTGCGTCCAGTTCGTTCAAGGCGGCTTTAATGGCGGTCTGCCCCTTATCCAGCATTTCGGCAATCTCCGCTATGGGATAGACAATGAATGTGCTGCCCTGATCGTCCTGCCAGCCGTTCCGCTGTGACAGGGTGGTGCGGTCTAACAGCAGCGCATAGAGCAGCTTGGCGGTCTGGGAAATGTCCATTTTCAGCAGGAACCGGGGATATGGCAGGTAGGGCGGCAAGCCGGTGTCCAGCCCTACATAAATGGTTTCCTGCGTGTTGTCCGGCTTCATGGCTTCGCCCGCTTGGAGCGAAACGGCGGGCACTCGATGATGATAGCCCGGAAACTCTGCTTGCAGGTGCGGCGGCACTTGCGGCAAAGGGGGTTGTAGGTGATACGGTTGCGCTCGTTGAGAAAGAACGCCCATTCTTCCTTGCGCTTCTTGCTCATTCTCGGCATGGCGGCTCCTTTCTGCCTGTCCTGTCGGTGTAACGGGATAGGCGGTATTTGGTGTAGCGTTTCGGTGTCATTTTCGGGGATTTTCCCCTCTGTATGCCCCTTGAAAAAGGCGGGTGATATTGCGGATAGGGGTAGATACAAGGGGCGAGTTTGTCAAAGTTCGGTATCATTTCGGGGCGGGTTTCAGCGGTCAATTTCCCATAGCAAGGGGGTGTCCAAAATGGAAACCCCTTTCCCGGTAGGGGGTGGAACAAAACGGAACCCCCTTACCGCTCCCAATCCCGGCGCATCTCTTTTGTCCGTTCCTGCCGGAGCATGGCGGCAAGGTTGGATTTGACCTTTTGCAGCTCGGCGGCTCTGGCTTTCTGCTCCCGGTATTCGGTGTAACGCCCGTTTTTCTCGGAAATCAGGGCTTCATTTTCCGCTTGCAGTCTGGAAGTGGCGGGCAGCTTCTTCAAGCCCCGTTCTCGAAAATACCGAACCGCCGCTTCATACAGCGTCAGGTCTGCATGAAACGCTTCCCGGTATCGTTCTGGCTTCTTGGCGGTTTTCAGCCCGTCATGGGTGGGCTTGGTTCTGCGGTAAACGCCGATCTGGTGCATGAGTTCCTTGTTGGCGGTAATTCTGGATTCCAGTTCTTTCAGCTTTTCCCCGGCGGCGTGCTGCCCGGAAATAGCGGCTTCAAGGGCTGCGTCCACTTCTTCGGGGCTGGTAAAGCCATGCTCGGAAAGAAAATTCATGGTCTTTGCCATCTGCTTGAGGTTAAAGGTTTTCGCCCAACGCTCGTAGCCGATGCCTTTTCCCTCGGCTCGTTTGGCTGCTATATCCACAAGCCGCTGCGGGCTGTCGGGATTGGGGGTGATTTGGACGGGTTTTCGTCCGTACCCTGCGCCCTGTGTCGGGGCATGGGGGTTGTGCTTCACGACACCCTTTTCCGGCCTGTGTAGGGCGTTCTGCTGGAAAACAGCAAGGACAGCGGCTTTGTCGAAGTCCGTCCCCAGCTTCCGAGCGGTGATGGGTTTCGTTCTGTCCGGTGTGAGATAGGACAGCCGCCCCCGGCTCTCCTTGACGGTCACGCCCTCCCGCAGCAGGAGCGTGGCAAACTCGTCAAAGCTGACGGCGGTGGAAAGGGCTTTGCGTATGGTCTGCCGCAGATGGTCTTTGTCAGTTTCAAACTTGGTCTGTCGGGGTGTGATACCCTCGGCAAGCAGGGCAGCGTTCTCCTTGTCCAACTTGGCTTGCCCTTTGCGCTTCGCCCAGTATTCACGCTCGGTCACTTTGTTCTTGCTGCCGTTCAAGAGGTCGATCTGGTAAAGCCCCTCCCGGTGGCACATCTCCATGACTTCGCTGCGGAAATACCGCATGGCTGCGGCGGTGCAGCGGTGTTTGTCCCCGGCTCTGGTGTCGCTGGCCCTGTCCATGTAGGGCTTGCGCTCCACCTCGGCAATCCGCAGACTGTTGATGACAATATGCACATGGATATTGCTGCTGTGGTTGTGTCCGTCCGGGTGGGTGCAGACAAGGGCTTGGTGTCCGGGAAAATGCTCTTTGCAGTAGGCCAGCCCCAACGCCTGCGCCTGGTCTACGGTCAGGACATTGTCGGCTGCGTCCCGTGGGTCAAAGCTGATGATATAGTGGTGGCTCTTGATGTCCTCCCGTTTGCTGTTCTTGCCGTACCGCAGATTTGCCCGGATACATGACAGGGCAAAATCTTCGTCCCCGCAGTTCAATGTGTCCAGCCGGTAGTCCTGCCGGGGAATGAGCCGCCCGGCTTCGTCAAGGGTGGGCTTCATGGTAAACTCGTCATGCTCAAAGGTCAGATAGGCTTCGGCGGCTGCGTAGTCGGCATTTTTAGAGCTGATATGCTTGATCGTTGCCATAGGCTTCACCTATCACTTTCAGCACCTCGAATTTGAGGGCGGCAAGGTCGGAAACGGCGGTTCTCACTTCGCCGGACAGGGCATTGTAAGGTGCGCCGTATTCGTTCAGATACCGGGCGATCTGGTTTAGGTTGCTTCCGATTTTCCCGTACTGCGCCACAAGGGAAGATACGGCGGTGAGCATTTCCTCGCTGTGAGCAGTCACCCGGATAACAGGGGAAATCCGGCTGTAAAAAACGGCTTGCCGGATATACTCGGACTGGCTCATGGAGAGGGCGGCGCATTTGTCCTCAAAGGCTCTACGCTCGTCCTCGGTAAGCCGGGTTTTGACAACACATTTCCGCTTGGGGGTGTTGTAGGTCTTGCGTGTCATGGTGGCTCATCTCCTTTCGTTTGCTGCGGTTTGTCCTCTCACTGATAGGAGAAAAACAGGGTGTAAATCGGAACTGTTTTTGAAAAATCCAAAAAATATTTGCGGGGGATTTTTCGGCGGCGTAAGCCGCAAAAGGCGGGTTTGGGGTGGCAACCCCAACAAGTATCTGACCGGGGGACAAATGAGCGAAAAGCGAAATTTGGTACACTGGTCGATACTTGCTCTCCGTGACTGCAAACTTTCTCTCACTTCCGTCCGCCACTTTTTTGGAAAACTGCAACCACAAAAGTTTGTTTCTCTTTTTCTGCTACTACTAATCCTGTAAAGGGCATTCCTGCCCGCTTTCGCTAAAATGACACCGGACGCAGTGGTTTCTACCCGGTGTTGGAGAAATCCTTTCTCTTTGCCCTCTACTACGGGTAAATGCTCCAAATGCCAAACACCAGGGCAGAAAAATTCCCTCCTCGCTTACTACTACAACCGGCAGGGGGCAAAATGGCCGGGAGCGGAGCCGGACAACAAAAAAAGCAGTAAATCTTTTTCAAGACTTACTGCTTTCGCTGGCCGCGTCGGTGGCGGCTGGTATTCAGTTTTTATGACTTGTCCGGTGGTTCGTCAAGCCGGAACTTGAATTGACAGTCAATTAACCGCTGCTTTACATAGTCCTCCACCTCGGCGTTGACCTGCCCGTTCACTTTTGAGAAATAGCGGATATATCCGGCGTAGTGGAGCAGGACAGCGTTCACGGCTTCTGGGTCGCCCTCACGGGCTTTGAGGATTGTTTCATAGGGGAGAAGTCTACTCATACCGGCTCACCCCCATTTCTTCGCGTAGCCGCTGCAAGGCAAGCTGGATATGCCGCCCCGCTGTGCTGCGTGACCGGCCAATACACGCGCCGATCACGCGCTGCGGCTGGCGCAGAAAGTAATAGCGCAGGATTTCTTCCCGCGTCTGCTCCGGCAAAACAGAGATCGCGTCGGCAAGGGCGGCGTTGCAGAGCAGGACGGTCTGACCGCAGACGGTAAATGGGTATTCCTCGTCCGGCTCCGACGCGGCAAACTGGACAAACTTCTCGTTCATCAGATAGTCAAGGGAAACTTGCCGTTCCCATTGCCGTTTAAGCTTCAAAATCTTGTCCAAGGCGGCACAGCGGATAACAGTCTTGCAAAAGGCGTTGTACCTGCGCTGGATATATTCTTGATAGGCTATCTGGTCGGTCATGGAAATTCCCCTTTCTGAATAATAGTGCGGGGCGGTGGCACTTCTTGCTGTCGCCCCTTGATTGCCTACCAGCAAAGGCGGGCGGGGCTGTCAACGGCTGCGCATATGCGCCGTTCATCTTGACCGTTGACTGGCTCGGCTGGGTTTGCTATTTACCCGACAAACTTGAATTTATTTTAAGCTATCACGTTTTACCTTCTTAAGCCTTACTATCATTACCATAGGAATTTCTTTGTTGGTTTTAAAACATTCTTCATAAAATCCATCAATGACAAATCCAGCTCTAAAACAAAGGTTAAAAATATCTTGTATGGAACGATGATAATAAATCTGCTCTTTCGGTTGCCCTTCAATCGCTATATCATAGTAACTGTGCGGTGTCATATATTTTTCAGTCAACGTGACAAAACAAGGGTGTTGCGTTGCAAAGACAAAAATTCCGCTTTCCTGCAACAGTTCATAAACAGCCATAAGAAGTGGTTCAATATCCGTAATATCCATAATTGCCATATTAGAAACTGCTTTCGTAAAGGCTCGATTTCTTTTTAATTCTAATATACTTTTTCTATCGGTCGCATCCGCCACACAAAATTCAATTTGTTTTGCATATTGTGATTGCCGTCTTTTAGCCAATTCTATCATTTTTTTGCTGTAATCAAAAGCGACAACCGAAGCGCCTCTTTGTGCAAGATACGAAGAATAATTTCCATTGCCACACGCAATATCCAAAATGTAATCCGCAGGATTAGGAGATAGAAGTTCCGTTACTTTGGGACGCACTACCTCTCTGTGAAATTCATTAGATTCGTCACCCATTGCATTATCCCAAAATTGTGCGTTCTCCTCCCAGATTTTTTTACTTTCCTCTGTTCCCATGTTCTCTCCCACTCCCCAAATTTGCTTTTTTGCTTCCATTAAATCTTCCTTACTATATTCCATTGTTACCCTCCATAACTTCTGATTGTTGCCGTCTTGACGATTATGTATCTTTACATTACCTTCTGAAACATATGGCGCACCTTGTCCAGGCGGCTGTTTGGACGGCGGGGCTGGATGACCGGCTGACCGACAGCGGCCTGATATCCTTTCAGCTCTGTAAGGCATACGCTCCGCCCGTTGGTGTAAAAGGCCAGATCAGTACGGTATGCCTGTATACAGCGGGCGGGAATCTCGCCAGTAAAGACAACTTCATCCTTTTTTACCTGGGCCGTTTCGATGGTGGCACAGTATTTCGGTGCATCATGATAAGCCCTGGAAAGGTATTCCTGGGGCGCATAGAGGATGAAGGAGAGATAAGGTTCCAGCAGCTGCGTCCCCGATTCCTTCAATGCCTGTTCCAATACAATCGGGGCCAATGAGCGGAAGTCCGCCGGCGTGCTGACCGGACTGTAATAAAGCCCGTATTCAAAGCAAATCTTACAGTCCGTTACGTTCCAGCCGAACAAGCCCTGCTCCAGCCCGTAACGGATACCATCCCTGACAGCGTTTTGAAAACTCTGGTTCAAGTATCCCAGCGAAACCCGGCTCTCGTATTGTACACCGGAGCCAAGCGAGAGTGGTGTAACAGACAGTCCTATGGATGCCCAAAACGGGTTGGGCGGCACCTCGATATGGATGGTGTGGCTGGCTGCTTTGAGCGGCCGCTCCATATAAATGACGGAGGGTTCCTTTACCACTGTTTCAAGCTTGTATTTTTCCGACAGCAAAGCGGAAACAACCTCCAACTGCACCCGGCCCAAAAAAGAAAGAATGATCTCATGGGTGATGGAATCCACTTCGCAACGCAAAAGCGGGTCAGTATCCGCAAGTTGCGTAAGAGCGTCCAGCAGCCGTTCTCTTTGCGCTGCCGTTTTCGGCGCAATCGTCGTCCGCAGCATGGGGAGGGGGTCCTCGCGCCACCTTTTACGAGGGAGCCGGGTTTGGTCCCCTAATACATCGTTTAACCTCACGCTGTCGCTGGGAAGGATAACAATTTCACCCTGATAAGCGGTGTCTGTCCGAACAATTTCCCCTTTGGATGGAATACGCATCTCTGTGATTTTCAGCTTTTCTCTCCCGGCCAGGGCCACCGTATCCCGCAGGCGCAGCGTTCCGCTGTATAACCGTAGATAGACACGCCGCTGGCCGCAATCGGTGTACTCAACCTTGAAAACGCTGCCGCATAGGGCGGCGCCCCCCTGTTCCCCAATCGGTTGGAACAGCCCTGTCACCGCATCCATCAACGGTTGAATGCCAAGGCCATTTTTGGCGCTGCCATGATAGACTGGGAACAGGGAGGCGTCTTGAACCCGCTGCTGTTCCTCCCGCGCAAGTTTTTCCCGGCTGATTGGTTCTCCTGCGATATACTTTTCCAATAATTCATCGTTATTTTCGATGACCGCATCCCATGCTTCTATGTCGGTATTTTCCTCCAGGACTATTTCCGGGGACAGCGACACCGTCTGCTTGATGATAATATCGGCGGAGAGCTTATCCCGAACAGACTGAACCACGCTCTGCAAATCAACGCCAGCCTGGTCGATCTTGTTGATAAAGATAACGGTGGGAATGTTCATTTTCCGCAGGGCATGGAACAGAATACGGGTCTGGGCCTGCACGCCATCTTTAGCGGAGATCACCAAGATGGCCCCATCTAAAACAGCCAAAGAGCGGTACACCTCCGCCAAAAAATCCATGTGGCCGGGCGTATCCACAATGTTAACTTTACATCTGTGCCACTGGAAGGAAGTGACTGCCGCTTGAATGGTAATCCCACGCTGCCGCTCCAAAAACATGGTGTCCGTCCTCGTTGTCCCTTTTTCGACGCTCCCCGGTTCTGAAATGGCTCCGCTGGCATATAGCAGGCTCTCCGTCAAGGTCGTCTTTCCAGCGTCTACATGGGCAAGAATTCCAATATTGATTATTTTCATGTGATTGTCCTCCCTTTACAGCCCCAAAGGGCATAAAAATCCCCAGCAGTAAAATACTTTTACCACTGGGGATTATAAGTTGCGGACATACACATATACAGCATACACCTGTTTGTGATTGCTGTTTTTGGGGATATGTCAAAATTGATAAGGCAAAAGTATTCTTAAATTGGGTACAAAAAACTAAGCCCCTACAAAAGGAGCTATCATAATCCTTTGTTCCCACTATTTGATTATAGTTTTATTTAAGAATACCTTGCCGCATATTTTTTACTCCTTTTCTGGATTAAATCATTGTATCACATCAGTTTTAGGAAAGCAAGTACCTAAAAGAAATTTTTCTTCCCCTTATATGTAACAATCATACCGGCTTCCTAGCGTTCAGAATGTTTTCTGCTGTCTGCTGTGGTGTTTGGTTGGAATTGTCCAACCAAAAGCCGATCCGTGGTGTTGTCTGCATTTTACTAAATACAAATTCAATGTATACAGAAAGATATAAGGAGTGGGAGGGATTCCGCCGTAGTTGGCATTGTAGGAAAATCCAAAAGTTTAGATTTTCCCACAATGCTTATCTTTTGGTCTTTGGTTCGGAATAGTGTAGTGCTGGCGGTCTATCTCTTGTTTTCGGTTGCTTGCTTCCTTACCGTACATGAGCATTCGCGCCGGGGTTGTCATTGCCGTAACCTTCCAGCAGGTTGATGACACCCCAGATGCCGAGACCAGCGCCCAGAGCGATAACGAGAGTTTTCAGAACAGTGATAGCCTGAGTAAAAAATTCCATAAATTATAGTTAGCCGGAATCATTTGAAAAAGGTTGATTTAGTCATTCATAGGCATACAAAAGCCGGAGCAATCTGCCGCCCGGTTTCCGGGGGCCGATTCCGGCTGTCCTCCTTTTTTCATTATTTTTTGGTGATTGTCCGCTTTGTACGCCAATGGCCCCATCCGGGGCAGTTGCGGCGAATAGATACGATCACTCCTTTCACAGCGGAACAGATTTAAGCGCCCTCTGCGTCTACTTCGTACACATCGTAGACCTCATTGGGCTTGAGTTTCAGCCGGGTGGACAGGAACGCTTCAATGTCAAAAGCGTTCTTTTCGTCTGCGTCGGCTGTGTATTTGAAATTGGGGTGCTTGGTGATGTCGTACTTATCCGAAAGGAAAGGCCGCACACCGCGCAGCTGGAGGATGCACTTGCCGCCGTCCATAACAGCCAGCTCGTCCTGACTCATCAGCTCTTTCCCCAATTTTTGATAGTTGAGCGAGTGGGAAGTTTCCCGCCCACGGCTCTCACCGGTGTTGTAGGTGTCGATGGTCTCCTTGCCCAGTACGGCGGCCAACTCCTTGAGGGTGGTCGGCTCCTTGCCGCCCAGGAAGATAGAGGTATCCATGTTGCCGATGATGGTATCGGCGTTGTCCTTGTAGATGGCTTTCAGCTGGGACTGTGCCTGCAAGACCAAACAGGCGGAGATCTCACGGCTTCGGATGGTGGCAACCAGCTTTTCCAACCGGGGTATCTGACCGATGTTGGCACACTCGTCAATAAGGCAGCGCACATGGACCGGCAGCCGACCGCCATACACATCGTCAGCCTTTTCGCAGAGCAAATTGAAAAGCTGGGTGTAGCACATGGAGATTAGGAAGTTAAAGCTATCATCCGTATCGCTCATAATGAGGAACAATGCAGTCCGGCGATCTCCCAGGGTATCCAGTTCCAACTCATCGTAGGAAGTGACCTCCCGCAGCTCCGCAATGTCGAATACGGCAAGGCGCGCACCACAGGAAATCAGGATGGATTTTGCCGTTTTGCCAGAGACGAAAAGTCAAGGACTTTTTCATCAAATTCAAAAAGAAGTTACATTTTGCGGACTTCCTCACGAAGCAGACGCTTGATTTTGTCCTCCATCGTCTCTTTTGCGGTCTGGCTGAAATGCACACGGACGATATAGGTTGTCTTTCCGATCTGCTTTCTGACAGTCGGGCAAGGGGCGGTGTTGGTTGCGGTATTGTTCATTCAAAATCCTCCTGTAAATGAAAAATGCCCGGTGACTGTTCATCATCGAGCGGTGTCAGTATGAGGGAACAAGGCAAGGCGGCAACATTAAGGTATCTATAAAACCCTTGCCGTCTTTGCCACGCTTGCCGTGTTCCTGTTGTCAGTCTCGGAGATAGCAGACCCATGCTGTGCCATCTTTCTCGGTCACAAGTCTGTCCCCGATACGGCTCTTCGCCGTTCTCATGGTGCGTGAAGAAATCCCACGCTCATTGACTGCCTTTTCCAACTCTGCGCTCGGCATACGCTTTCCGTCCGCAAGCAGTTCCAGAATGAGCATTTGCGCCTGTGCGGTCTTGCTCTCGGTCTTGGCGGTGTCTGTCCCGGCAAGAAGCTCGTCAGCGGTAATGTCATAAGCCCCTATCCACTCAAAACCTTTCTCATCTCCCAGAGAAAAGGCAAGGGACTGTCCGGGCGGCGCAAGGGAGCTTTTCTCATGGATCAGCACCCTCGTTGTGGGGCTGTCCTTCAGCTTGCCGATAAAGAGCAGACTGCGGACTGCCGCCGTAATGTCGATAGACCCTAATCCCCGGTAGGTGATTTGCGTTCCTGCGGCTTTGTTGAGGTGTCCGATCAGCACGATAGCGCACCCGGTAGCCTGTGCAATGTCTCCCAGACTGCGGAATATCGGGCGCACCTCGTTTGCTCTGTTCATGTCCACATCTGCGCCCAGAAACGCCTGTACCGGGTCAATGATAACAAGCCTTGCGTTGTTCTCACGGATTGCCCTTGCTATGCGCTCATCGGCAAGGGTCAGAGGTGCGTCCCTGTCATCAATGACAAGCACTCGTTCAAGGTCTGCGTTCGCTTCCATCAGTCTGGGCTTGACGGTATCGCCCAGACCGTCCTCGGCGGTTTGATAGATGATGTTGAACGGCTCAAGGGTTTCCATACCGGGCAAGGGCTTTCGGTTGGTGCAAGCCGCCGCAAGACGCATGGCAAAGTAGGTCTTGCCCTCGCCGGGATTGCCCTGTATGATCGTCAGCTTTCCAAAGGGGATATACGGAAACCATAGCCAATCCACGCTCGTCAGCTCCACATCTGCCATACGGAGCATGGGGACAGGCTGGGCGGTGGGCAGCTCTCGCAGCGTGATTGTCTCGGCTATGAATTTGCGGCTGGGAATGTCCCCTTGCTGACGGAGAACATCGTTCCAGTCTTTTCTTGCCGGGACAAGGCGAATGACGGCGATCTCGCCGGGAATGTCCTGTGCCAGCCGGGTGCAGGCTTCACTTCCTGCGGTGTCGCTGTCAAGGCAGAGGAACACTTTTCGGGTGTCCTTGCGTTCAGAAAGAAAACGGTCAAGGGCTTTGCCCGAAACGCCGCCCAGGGCAAGATAATTTCTTGTCTGCCAATCCTGCGGATAAAGGCAGATAAAGGACAAAAGGTCAATCGGCGCTTCAAAAACAAAAAGCTGGTTGCCGTTTCCCTCATAGCGGAACGGATAGGACTTGTCAGACCCGGTAATATCCTGTCTGAATGTGTCTGCCGTTCCTCGCACATGGGCGTATCTCGGTGTGCCGTTTCGGTCTCTGCCGACAAACACAACATTGTGCCGCTTTGCGTCCTCGTAAATATCCCCGGAAAGAAGAAAAGCCTCAACAAGCGTTTTGTTGAGACCTCGGCTTTCGCAAAGATATTGAATTGCTCTGTCGGCTGTTCGGTTGTGCAAGGGCAAGTGGAACGCTGTGTGCGGTGCTGTGGTGGCTTCGGTCTGTCCCTCGCCGTTTTCGCCTGTCAACATCTGGACGGCTTCGGGAAAGGACTTGCCGTAAAACTCCATGACAAAATCAATGGGATAGCCGCCCTTGCTCTGGCTATGGCGAAACCACTTGTTTCCCCGGACGGTCAGGCTGTCATGTTCTTTCCAGCGGTATTCCCGTCCGCTTTTGATAAGCGTCTCTCCCTGTGTGCGGAGAAATTCTTCCAAACTGACGGTGTTTGCCCGGTCAATCTGCGCTTGGGTGTAATTCATCGTGATAGTTCCTCCTTTTTGTGTCGTGTTTGGGGTCGATTTTGGAGCTTTTGTTCCTCTGTGCGCTCGTTAAATCGGGCGGCAGTATCTACACATGACTTGACCTTCCAAAGGCGGTGTAAATCGTCTCTGACAGCCTTAAACTCGCCATAGGTGGTTTCGTGCGCCTGTTCCAGCTCGTCATACTCGTCGGACAGTTTTTTCATATCCACCTTGCCGTCCGGGAACTCCCCGATCAGCTTTCGTCTGGCGGCGTAGAACTGTTTCAGTTCCGTTTCATGCTCTGCCTTGTACTTGGCTCTGGGCTTCTCAAACTTGATTTTCTGCAAGCCGTCATAGACAGGCTTCAAGCTCTGGAAAGCAGCAGAGCTGTCATAGAGCCGCTTAATCGCTTTCATTCGAGCGGTCTGTTCGTCCAGCGTTTTCTTCAAGCTCTCTGTGGCAGCACTGTGTTCGCTGACACGGCGTTCCAAATCCTCAAGAGAGTAAATGCCGTTTGCCCGGAGATAATTGAAAGTCTCGTTCATCTCCTTTAGGTTGCTGACCTTGCCTTTCTGCGAATATGCCCCGGCTCTGCGGCTGGTGTAATAGGCGTTCAGCAGAGAAACAAGGTCGGGTGCCTGCGGCTTGGCAAGCTCCGCTTTTGCTTCGGCAATCCAATCAAACAGGAGAGTGATTTTCTTCTTGATGTCACGGATAACGGCATTGGTTGCTCTGATCCAGCGGTTGAACTCGCCCTTCTCGGTGCGTATGCCTTTCTTCTCCATTGCCCGGACGGTTGCGCCCTCATGAACGGTGGGAAGAAGCTCCACGCCCTGACGCTCATAGCTTCGGTGGTCGATACGAACGTCAAGCTCCTTTTCCGCAAACTTGGCATTGCATAGCTCCGCCCATGTCTGCCGCCAGTATTCCAGCGTTTCGGGACTGCCCCAGTCGGTAGTGGGAACGGCGTTGAAAACAAACTCGCCGTTCTGGTCTCGGATACGGTTGCCGTCCTCGTCCAGCTCATACACCCGGCGTTGCTTTAGCCCCCATTTGCCGTCCTGCTCGATGGGGCGGATAGGGCAAAGCACATGAAAATGCGGGTTTGGTATGCCGCCGTCCTCACGGTCTGGCTGGTGTACGGCGAAGTCAACCACCATGCCACGGCTCACAAAGTTCTCCAACAAAAATTGCCTTGCAAGAGCGATGTTTTCCTCAAGGGAAAATTCATTCTGCAAGGCAATGTCAAAGCTGTATGCAAGCTGGGCGTTCTTTCCACGCTCGGCTTTTTCCACGGCGTTCCATAGCGTCTGGCGGTCTGCGTATTCGGGCGGTGCATGGGACGGCAGGAGAATGTCAGAGCAGATCACGCCGCCCTTTCGGGTGTAGTCGCTGTACTCTCCGTAATACTCGCTATACAATCGCTCCCCGGCACGGTAGGCGGCAGAAGCAATAGCGGACTGTCCTGCGCTTCGCTTAGTCTGTGTGACACTCAGATGAAATAGCGCCATTGGCTTTCAACTCCTTTTCTCTGTTTGCTTGCTTGATGTGGGTAATCGCCATGTGACGGACGGCTCGCTGGACTTCGGACAGAGAAAAGATGTACTCCATCAGCTCTGTCATTTCGGTGCGTGTGAGATCTTTGACCTCCGGGGCAAGGCTCTCAATCGTGCCGCCCAGATTGCAAAGACGATGGGTGCGTTTCTGCCTTTCGCCTTTCTCCAGATATTTCTTTCTGTTCTCAAGACGGTTGAGCTTGTGCTTCTCCTGTGCAAGCTGCGTCTCAGCTCGTTCCTTTTCGGCTCGGAGCTGTTCAAGGGTTTTCGGTTTTGTCATTGTGCTTGACCTCCTTTTTTGATTTTGGGGATAAAAAAAGACCGTCAACTTTTCGCATAGTGCGACCAGTCAACGGTCAGTTTTTCGGTATTCAGTTTTTCAAACTTGCTGGCGACGAACAGCATTTTATGCTGTTTGCGGACGGCAAGTCCACAAGGGATAGCCGCTTTAGCGGCGCAAGGGGGTGTAGCCACCTTGACGGAACGAAGTGACGCAACATTCTCGGTCAAGCAGTTTTCTTCTGCTGACGGAGAATGAAGCTCCGCAGGACGCACGATACTCCCGATAGGAGAGTATAGAAGTGCGCCCTTTAGTTCCTAAAGGGATTTTATCAGTGCGACAAACTGAAATTTGTAGTTATCTATACTCATTTGGAATTTCGATATGAAATGTCTCACACAATAACTTCACATCATGCACATCATTCTCATCAAATTCGTATCCCAGATGGAACATTACTTGACTATATGGTTCAATACAGGAAACCTCTATCTCCTCAATTTTTCCTTTGCCCGAAAAAGTTTCTATCGGAAAACAATCCCCCTCATAAAGAATTTCACCTTCGCCCGTATATTCAAAACAATGCAAATCAACAATTCTGTTTTTCGCATCTTCCCATACAGTATGGTTCAATGTTGTATATTCCATCTTAATCTCATAAAAGTCATTAGCTTTCATCATCTCTATAAAGTTCTGATAATCTTTCTTTTCTACAAAAATATCAATATCGTTATGGGCTCTTGACTGATATCCAAGAAGAGCATCTACACCCCAGCCGCCATCAAGAAAGACTTTAATCTCCGCATCTATTGCAAATTGAAGAATCTGTTTTACATCTGTTATATTGACCATCTTATCATCTCCGCAAAATTCCGATTTTTCGTTCTCTGCGACTTCCCAATAAACTTGAATTTCACTTACTTAGATAATGGCAATGTCAATTTTCCTGATAATAAAAAATACAGCAGAAGTAAACCAACTATAATTAGAATACCGCCAACCACTTTAATGCCAATTCGATTAACCTTGTTATTTTTTATAATTTTATTTGCAAAAACCAATAGTAGCGCACCAACTACTATAATAAAAACAGATATTAACGGATACATGAGTTTTCTCCTTTCAAATTCCGATTTGTTGCTCAATTTCGTATTCAAATTATACCATAAAACTTGTGAACAATTCTACCGCAACTTTGGACTATATGAGAAAAGTCCGAACAGTTTTCTGCCCGGACTTCCTCGCTCAATTATAAATCAACTCTGCTTTCACAACTTCCTCTGCCTGCGCCTTGCAAGCGTTCATCTGCCGCACCCATTCCATTTGGTTTTCAGCTTTCAGTTGCTCGGTCACGCCGTTTTGCTCTGCCAGTGACCGCACGATCAGCTCCATGCGGTTTCGTGCCGCTTCTTCAATCTCGGCGCAATGTTCAAAGAGCTTGTCGGATAGCACCAGTTCATTGAACAGTATCGGGCGGTGCATTTCTAAATACGCCTTGCGAAGTCTGCCGTAGTGTCCGATGGGCTTGGTCTTGCGGATAATGATGTTCGGGATAAGATAATCGCCGTTCTGCCTGTAAGTGATATTCATGCTATCTGCGCTCCTTTCTGCGGCTCTCTCTGCGGTAAACTGCTGACAGGGACGAACACGCCCTTTGCAATGTCCTCTGCACGAATGGCGGCTTTCTTGGCTTCGATTTCTGCTTTTTTTCTCCCCTTGATTTTGTCCTCGTATCGCTTCTGCGCTCCGCTGGCTTTCCGCTTCAAGTAGTTCTGATGAAGCCTGTCCTTGCGTTCCTCACGCTTGCGGATTTCCTCTAATTCTTCCGGGGTCAGCTCCACTTCTCCAAACGCCGGGGGAACGAATCGCCCAACAAAATTGAAGTAAATCTCGACCTCCTGTGTGGTCTGTATACTGCCTTTGCGGTCACGCTCATGCACAAGGATTTTCTCGATAAACTCGTTGAGCATGGCAATGGTCAGCTTGTCGAAGTTCTCGTACTTGTCAATCAGAGCGATAAAACGATCAGCGTCCTTTTCGTGCTTCTCATAGCTCTTGACAGCCTTTTCCAGAGCAGAGATTTCGGCGGTAAGCTCGGACTGTTCCTTTTCGTATTGAGCGTCCAGAGTGGCGTATCTGCTGTCGGACAGCTTTCCTAAAATGTTGTCCTCATAGATTTTACAGAGCAGGACTTCCAGCTCGGACACTCTCTGCTTTGCGGTGGCAAGGCGTATCCGCTGTTTCTTAACCTCTGCTGTCTGCTGGCTGGACTGCGCTTCCTGCACCACACGGACAAACTCGGCTCGGTCATGCTTCGCATACTCGGCAATGGCTTTGAGCATTTCAGAGACAAGGGACAGTACCACATCTTCATTGATACGGTGCTGTGTCGTGCAGAGCTTTCCAACTGGGACTTTGCTGTATTGGGAACAGGTATATTGAGAAATACGCTTGCCGTTGTTGGTACGGTGGACATACATCTTGCCGCCGCAATCGGCACAATAAAGCAAGCCTGTGAGGGGAGCTGCTTCGCCCCAGCCGTCCGGGTAGCGTCTGACATTCCCACGGATTTTCTGCACAAGGTCAAAGGTCTGCTGGTCAATGATAGGCTCATGGGTATTCTCGAAAATTGTCCATTCGTCCTCCGGGACATAATGGCTTTTCTTGTCCTTGAAGTGCTTTCGGGTCTTGAAATTGATGGTGTGTCCCAGATATTCACGCTTTTCAAGAATGTTGCAGATGGTGGAAGAACCCCAGCCGTACACATCTTTGAAAGTCTTGTTTTTGTTCACGCCCTCGCCGTGTTGGGCAAGGTAAGCAGACGGAATAAGCACCTTTTCCGATTTCAGTTTGCTGGCGATCTGATACGGACCGTAGCCCTCAATCGTCATGGCAAAGATGCGCTTGACCACCTCTGCGGCTTCGGGGTCAACCAACCATTGGTCTCTTGCTTCGTTCCAGAGATAGCCGTAAATAACCGTGCCTGTGAGGTGCTTGCCGGACTTGCCTTTGGACTGGAAAGTGGAACGGATTTTACGGCTGGTGTCTCTGGCGTAATACTCGTTGAACAGAGGTTATTCGGGAAAGGGAAAGACAAACAAGCAGAAATCCAGTATTCATGCGGGTTTGCGGCGGGATGGCTCCCCAAAAGCTGAACACAAATAAGACAAGCAGCAATACAATCGCATATCGTTTCTCAGGGAGAATGTTGATTTATGTCACATTCTCCCTTTTTTTATTCCAGAAACGAGGTGATTGCAAAGTGAACACACAAATTATCACCATCGCCAACCAGAAAGGCGGCGTTGGTAAGACAACGACCTGTGCCAACCTGGGGATTGGATTGGCACAGGCTGGAAAGAAAGTGCTGCTGATTGATGGGGACCCGCAAGGCAGCCTGACCATCAGCCTGGGTCATCCCCAACCGGACAAGCTGCCCTTTACCCTGTCTGACGCTATGGGCCGTATTCTGATGGATGAACCACTCAAACCCGGCGAGGGCATCCTGCACCACCCGGAAGGCGTTGACCTGATGCCTGCGGACATCCAGCTTTCCGGCATGGAGGTTTCCCTGGTAAATGCCATGAGCCGTGAGACCATCCTGCGGCAGTATCTGGACACCGTAAAGGGACAGTATTCCCATATCCTGATTGATTGCCAGCCCTCCCTGGGGATGCTTACGGTCAATGCCCTGGCAGCCGCCAACAGAGTCATAATCCCCGTCCAGGCGGAATATCTGCCCGCCAAGGGTTTGGAACAGCTGCTCCAAACAGTAAATAAGGTAAAGAGGCAGATTAACCCCAAGCTCCAGATTGACGGCATCCTGCTGACGATGGTGGACAACCGCACCAACTTCGCCAAGGAGATCGCCGCCTTACTGCGGGAGACCTACGGCAGCAAAATCAAGGTGTTCGCCACCGAGATTCCCCATTCGGTCCGGGCAAAGGAAATCAGCGCCGAGGGCAAGAGCATTTTTGCCCATGACCCCAATGGCAAGGTGGCCGAGGGGTACAAAAATCTGACGCAGGAGGTGACGAAACTTGAAAAGCAGCGCGAAAAAAGTAGAGCTGGCATCGGTAGATGACCTGTTTTCCACCGAGGAAAGCCGTGCCGACGCACAGCGGGAACGGGTGCTGGAAATCCCGCTGTCTGAGCTGCACCCTTTTAAGAACCATCCGTTCAAAGTCAAGGATGATGAATCCATGATGGAAACTGCGGACAGTATCCGACAGTATGGTGTGCTGGTTCCGGCGATTGCAAGACCTGACCCGGAGGGCGGCTATGAACTGGTAGCCGGACACAGGCGGCACAGAGCCAGTGAACTGGCTGAGAAAGAAACCATGCCGGTCATTGTCCGGGATTTGGACGATGACGCTGCCACCATCATCATGGTGGACAGCAACTTGCAGCGTGAAAGCCTGCTACCCAGCGAAAGAGCTTTTGCCTACAAGATGAAACTGGAGGCTGTAAAACACCAAGGAGCCAGAACAGATTTAACTTCGGCCCAAGTTGGGCCGAAGTTGACTGCGGCAGAAAAAATCGCAGAGAACAGCCCGGATAGCAAGTCGCAGATTAAGCGATATATCCGTCTAACGGAGCTGATTCCCAAACTGCTGGATATGGTAGATGAAAAGAAAATCGCCTTTAATCCGGCCTATGAGCTGTCGTTCCTGAAAAAAGAGGAACAGGTGCAGCTTTTGGACGCGATGGACAGCGAACAGGCCACACCTTCTCTCTCCCAGGCTCAGCGGCTCAAGAAATTCAGCCAAGAGGGGCATTTATCCATTGATGTGATGCGGGCCATTATGGGCGAGGAAAAGAAAAGCGATCTGGACAAGGTGACATTCACCTCAGACACCCTGCGGAAGTATTTTCCCAAGAGCTATACTCCGGCAAGGATGCAGGAAACCATTATCAAGCTGTTGGAACAGTGGCAGAAAAAACGCCAACAGCAACATGAACGCTGAGAAAGGAGCGCCTATGAGGGATATTTCAGCCCGTGAGTTGAAAGGACACAACATTCTTGCCGTGGAGCGTTTTCAGGACAACACCCGCCGAATGATCGAGTTTTCTGTCCTGCGTTCCTGTGCCTACGGCAGTCCCGGTGATGAAACGCGGCTGTTTCTTACGGAGGACGGCTATCAGGCTGCCCTCCTGAGCCAGCAGCATCGGGAAATCAAAATCAAGCGGTATGCCCGTGTGATTGAGGGACATATCCTCGATTTTAAGCCGGACAAGCGCCGCCGCCACTCATAAACAAATCATTACTGCGAAAGGAAAGGATTGAAATGTGTACTGTAAAGGAAATCCGGGAAGCAATCCGGGAGGATTGCCATTCCCAGCATGATATGGAATCTATGGAGATTGACCGTGTTCTGCAAACTCTGCCATTCTCTCAGGGAAATGACCTGTTGGATAAACCGCCCATTCCCAAACGCCCCTACCGGCGCAGAAAAAGTGAACAAAACAGCTGACTGCCACAATTCTTTTTACAGGATTGTGGCTTTTTTCATATCCTGAGAAATTTGGAAGGAGTGAGGTCAATGGCCGTATTTCGCATTGAACGAACCAGAGATTATACCGTAATGAGCAATCACCATTTACGCAACGGGAAACTGTCCCTGAAAGCCAAGGGGCTGCTTTCCATGATGCTGTCCTTACCGGAGGACTGGAACTATACCACCAGAGGGCTTGCCGCCATCTGCAAAGAGGGCGTGGACGCTATCGGCGGCGCGCTGCGGGAGCTGGAAACTGCCGGGTACATTGTCCGTCATCAGCTACGAGATAGGCAGGGTCGGATCAGTGATACCGAGTATGTCATCTACGAACAGCCACAGCCGAAGAACCCGGATACGCCACAGCCGGATACGGCTTCACCAGATACGGGAAAACCGGATATGGACAAACCGGATACGGAAAAGCCCGCAGAATTAAATATAGAGAAATCAAATACTCAAAAATCAATTACTCATGGATCAAGTACCGATTCCATTCCCTTCCGGGAGAAAACGGCGGCAAGACCGCCGGAACGGAAAGGAAGGGATGCGATGTCTGTCTCCGAGATAGAAAGTTATCGGGATTTGATTTTAGAGAACATCGAGTATGACTACCTGTGCAGGGAGTTTGCCACCTATCGGGAGGATTTGGACGAGATCGTGGAGCTGATGGTGGAAACCGTCTGTGCCAGACGCAAAACCACCCGGATTGCAGGCAGCGACTTCCCCCATGAGGTGGTGCGCTCCCGTTTTTTGAAGCTGGACAGCGAACATATCCGGTTTGTCATGGACAGCTTGCAGAAAAACACCACCGAGGTCCGCAACATGAAGCAGTACCTGCTGACGGTGCTGTTTAACGCACCCACCACCATCAGCAACCACTACACTTCACAGGTTAATCATGATATGAACGCAGGCGGCTGGTAAGGCCGTCTTTTTTCATCCCACAACAACGACTTTTACAGGAGGTTACGCTATGAACCAGATGGAAATTTTCAAAAACCCGGAGTTTGGTTCTGTTCGGGTCATCGAAGAAAATGGCAAATACCTGTTCTGCGGTTTGGATGTTACTGCCGCACTCGGTTACAAAGATTCGGCTAAAGCACTGAAAGCGCACTGTACTTCCGATGGGTGGGCGTTTTACCCACTCATCGACAACGTGGGCAGAACCCAGCAAACCCGGTTTATTTCGGAAGGAAATCTATACCGCTTGATCGTTCACAGCAAACTGCCCTCTGCGGAACGATTTGAACGCTGGGTGTTTGATGAGGTGCTGCCCTCTATCCGCAAGCACGGGGCCTACATCACCAGAGAAAAGCTGTGGGAGGTTGCCACTTCCCCGGAAGCCATGATGAAACTCTGTTCCGACCTGCTGGCAGAACGGGAGGAAAATGCGGCGCTGCGGGAGGAAAACGCCATGCTGGAGGGCAAGGCAGCCTTTTATGACCTGTTCATTGACCTCAAGCACAGCACCAATCTCCGTACCACCGCCAAGGAACTGGTTGTGCCGGAGCGCCGGTTTGTCCGCTTCCTGCTGGAACAGCGGTTTGTGTACCGCGCCCCGTCCGGGAATGTACTGCCTTATGCAAAGCCCGCCAATGATGGCCTGTTCACCGTCAAGGACTACTGCAACCACGGGCATACCGGCTCCTATACGCTGGTAACGCCCCAGGGCAAGCTGTATTTTGCCCAGCTGCGGGACAGCATCCTGCTGATGATATGATTACCCGGTATCTTTTGCGGCGGCTGGTGGTCCCGCCTTAGTAAAATGCACCACCCCTGCAAATTTTCACAGGAAGGAGGCGTTACCCCATGCAGGAAGAAGTGGAAAACAGGACTTTGACGCTGGTAGTCAACGGCACAAAGTTCACCGGGCGGCTGTTTAAGGCCGCCATTTGTAAATACCTTGCCCACTGCAAGGAAAAGAAGCTGCAAAAGCAGAGAAGCCGGGACGCGCCTGTGAAGCCCCAGGGTAAGCAGACGGTCAAGCAGCTCATTGGTCAGAACCAAGGCGTTTCCAATATCGAAATCACCGATCCTTCCATCAAGGAATTTGAAAAGATTGCCCGGAAATACGGTGTGGATTATGCGGTAAAAAAAGACCGCAGTACCTCCCCGCCCAAGTACCTGATCTTTTTCAAGGCACGGGATGCGGATGCGCTGACCGCCGCTTTTACCGAGTACACCGGCAAAAAAGTGAAAAAAGCAGAGAAAACAGAACGTCCGTCTGTGCTGGCAAAGCTGAATCAGTTCAAAGAGCTGGTCAAAAATGCCGTGGTGGACCGCACCAGGCGAAAGGAGCTGGAACGATGAAAAAGCAGCTTGACATCAAAAAGCTCCTGATTTTGAACCTGCCCTATATCCTGATGGGCTTGTTTGCCACCAACTTCGGGGAAGCATGGCGGATGGCGCAGGGCGCGGACGCTTCTCAAAAGGCGCTCTCCCTGATTTCTGTCTTGCCGGTGGCGCTGGCAAGCTGGTGGCCCAGCCTGCACCCGTTGGACCTGTTGGTGGGAATCTGCTGCGGTGGTGGTCTGCGGCTGGCGGTATATCTGAAAAGCAAAAATGCGAAGAAATACCGCCACGGCATGGAGTATGGTTCCGCCCGCTGGGGAACACACGAGGACATCGCCCCTTATGTGGACCCGGTTTTCCAGAACAATGTGATTCTGACGAAAACCGAGAGCCTGACCATGAACAGCCGCCCCAAGGACCCCAAGACGGCGCGAAATAAAAATGTGCTGGTGATCGGCGGCTCCGGTTCCGGTAAAACACGGTTTTGGCTGAAACCCAACCTGATGCAGATGCACAGCTCCTATGTGGTGACAGACCCCAAAGGTACGATTTTGGTGGAGTGCGGCAAGATGCTCCAGCGCGGTACGCCGAAAATGCGTCCCAAGCTGGGCAAGGACCATCAGCCAATAAGGGACCGGCATGGCAATCCGGTTTATGAGACCGTAAAGGACAAAAACGGCAAAGTGGTCTATGAGCCGTATCGAATTAAGGTTCTCAATACCATCAACTTCAAGAAGTCCATGCACTATAATCCTTTTGCCTATCTGCACAGCGAAAAAGATATTTTGAAGCTGGTCACGACTTTAATAGCGAACACCAAGGGAGAAGGCAAAGCCGGGGACGATTTCTGGGTCAAGGCAGAAACGCTTTTGTACTGCGCCCTCATCGGATATATCCACTACGAGGCCCCGGTGGAAGAACAAAACTTTGCCACTCTCATCGAGTTCATCAACGCGATGGAAGTCCGGGAGGACGACGAGGAGTTCAAGAATCCGGTGGACCTGATGTTTGACGCACTGGAAGCGGAAAAGCCCAATCATTTTGCCGTCCGCCAATATAAAAAATACAAGCTGGCGGCTGGCAAAACTGCAAAATCAATCCTGATTTCCTGCGGTGCGCGCCTTGCCGTGTTCGATATTGCCGAGCTTCGGGAGGTCACTTCCTACGATGAGCTGGAGCTGGACACTCTGGGAGATCGGAAAACTGCCCTGTTCCTCATTATGAGCGATACGGACGATTCCTTTAACTTTCTGATTTCTATGTGCTACACCCAGCTGTTCAATCTGCTCTGCGAAAAAGCCGACGATGTGTACGGCGGGCGGCTGCCGGTCCATGTGCGCTGCCTTATCGACGAGTGCGCCAACATCGGCCAGATTCCCAAACTGGAAAAGCTGGTGGCCACCATCCGAAGCCGTGAGATCTCCGCCTGTCTGGTCTTGCAGGCGCAAAGCCAGCTGAAAGCCATCTACAAGGACAACGCCGATACCATCATCGGCAATATGGATACCTCCATTTTCCTGGGCGGCAAGGAGCCGACTACCCTCAAGGAGTTGGCCGCCGTGCTGGGCAAGGAAACCATTGACACCTACAACACCGGAGAGAGCCGTGGGCGGGAAACTTCCCACTCGTTCAACTATCAAAAATTGGGGAAAGAGCTGATGAGCCAGGACGAACTTGCCGTTATGGACGGCGGCAAGTGCATCCTCCAGCTGCGCGGTGTGCGTCCTTTCCTTTCGGATAAGTACGACATCACCAAGCACCCCAATTTCAAATACACAGCCGACGCAAGCGACAAGAACACTTTTGACATTGAAGCGTTCCTGTCCACCCGGCTGAAACTCAAGCCCAATGAGGTCTGCGACGTGTACGAAGTAGATACTCAGGGCGCTTAAATCTGTTCCGCTATGAAAGGAGTGGTCTTATCTATTCGCCGCAACTGCCCTTTTGGGGCCATTGGCGTACAAGGCGGACAATCACCAAAAAACAATGAAAAAAGGAGGACAGCCGGAATCACCCCCCGGAAACCGGGCGGCGGATTGTCCGGCTTTTGTATGCCTATGAACGACTGAAACTTTATCAAAACGATTCCGGCTAACAATGATTTATGGAATTTTTCAATGAAGCGATCAATGTGTTGCAGACCCTCGTGATTGCCCTTGGTGCTGGTCTTGGCGTATGGGGCGTTATCAACCTGCTGGAAGGTTACGGAAACGACAACCCTGGTGCAAAGAGCCAGGGTATGAAGCAGCTCATGGCGGGCGCTGGTGTGGCTGTGGTCGGCCTGATCCTCGTACCTCTGCTTTCCGGCCTGTTTGCCGTCTAAACTGTCCCTGAAAAATCCTTGCCCCTCCCGTAATAATCGGGAGGGGCTGAAAGGAGGTCACACTGTATGGATTTTCTGCTGGACGCGCTTACTGAGTGGCTCAAGGAAATGCTTGTAGGCGGCATTATGGGCAACCTGTCCGGGATGTTCGATTCTGTAAACCAGCAGGTCGGAGATATATCCGTGCAGGTTGGGCAAACGCCGCAGGGCTGGAACGGCGGCATTTTCAGCATGATCCAGAGCCTCTCCAACTCCATCATGGTTCCCATCGCCGGTGTGATTCTGGCGATTGTAATGACGCTGGAACTGATCCAGATGATTACCGACAAAAACAACCTGCATGATGTGGACACCTGGATGATTTTCAAATGGGTGTTCAAGTCAGCCGCAGCCATACTCCTTGTCACGAATACATGGAATATCGTCATGGGCGTGTTTGATATGGCGCAGAGTGTGGTGGCACAGGCATCCGGGATCATTTCTTCGGATGCAGCCATTGATATTTCCTCTGTCCTTACGGACATGGAACCTCGGCTGATGGAAATGGATTTGGGTCCGTTGTTCGGGCTTTGGTTCCAGAGTATGTTTATCGGCGTTACCATGTGGGCGCTGTATATCTGCATCTTCATCGTGATTTATGGCCGTATGATTGAAATTTACCTTGTGACATCCGTTGCGCCCATCCCTATGGCTGCCATGATGGGCAAGGAATGGGGCGGCATGGGCCAGAACTATCTGCGCTCCCTGTTGGCGCTGGGATTCCAGGCATTTCTCATCATTGTCTGTGTGGCGATTTATGCTGTACTGGTACAGGACATCGCTACCGAGGAAGATGTGATTATGGCGATTTGGAGCTGTGTGGGCTATACGGTTTTACTGTGTTTTACCCTCTTTAAGACCGGAAGCCTTGCAAAAGCTGTATTCCAGGCTCATTAAGAAGGAGGGAGTTTCTATGGCCTATGTACCTGTACCCAAAGACCTGACGAAAGTCAAAACCAAGGTTGCTTTCAACTTAACCAAGCGGCAGTTAGTCTGCTTCGGCGGAGGGGCGCTTTTGGGCGTACCGCTGTTCTTTCTGCTCCGTGGCTCTGCCGGAAACAGTACGGCAGCCCTGTGCATGATGTTCGTGATGCTGCCCTTCTTCCTGCTGGCGATGTATGAAAAGCATGGTCAGCCGTTGGAAAAGATTGTGGGCAATATCATCCGCGTCACGGTGATCCGCCCCAGGCAGCGCCCCTACCGCACCAATAACTTCTATGCCGTGTTGCAGCGGCAGGCAAATCTCGACGAGGAGGTGTCACACATTGTTTACGGCAATCAAAAACTGGCTGCACCGGCTGTTCGGAAAAAACGAGGAAAAAGCTGTGCAGCCGGTCAAAACAAAGAAAAAGCTGTCCCGCGCCGACAGAAAGCAGATTGAAGCTGCGATTGCCCGTGCCAACCGCACGGACAAAAAGGAAAAATCGGCGCAGGACAGTATCCCTTATGAACGAATGTGGCCGGACGGTATCTGCCGGGTATCAGACGGTCACTACACAAAAACCATTCAATTTCAGGACATCAACTATCAGCTTTCACAGAACGAGGATAAAACCGCGATTTTCGAGGGCTGGTGCGATTTCCTCAACTACTTCGACAGCTCGATTCAGTTTGAGCTGTCTTTTTTGAACCTTGCAGCATCGGAGGAAACCTTTGCCCGCGCCATCAACATCCCTCTCCAGGGGGACGATTTTGACAGCATCCGTATCGAGTACATGACCATGCTGCAAAACCAGCTGGCAAAGGGCAACAACGGCCTGATTAAAACCAAGTATCTCACCTTTGGTATTGACGCAGACAGCATCAAGGCGGCCAAGCCCCGTCTGGAGCGCATTGAGACCGACATTCTCAACAACTTCAAGCGGCTGGGCGTGGTGGCGGAAACGCTGGACGGAAAGGCGCGGCTTGCCCAGCTGCATGGTATCTTCCACATGGACGAGCAGCTGCCGTTCCGGTTTGAGTGGGACTGGCTCCCCATCAGCGGCCTGTCCACCAAGGACTTTATCGCACCCAGCTCCTTTGAGTTCCGCACCGGCAAGCAGTTCCGCATGGGTAAAAAGTACGGGGCGGTTTCTTTCGTGCAGATTCTCGCCCCGGAACTGAATGACCGGATGCTGGCTGATTTTCTGGATATGGAATCCAACCTGATTGTCAGCCTGCATATCCAGTCGGTGGATCAGATCAAGGCCATCAAGACGGTCAAGCGAAAAATCACCGATCTGGACCGCAGCAAAATTGAGGAACAGAAAAAGGCTGTCCGTGCCGGATATGACATGGACATCATTCCTTCCGACCTTGCCACTTATGGTGTTGAGGCCAAAAAGCTCTTGCAGGATTTGCAGAGCCGCAACGAGCGAATGTTCCTTGTGACATTTCTGGTGCTGAACACGGCGGATAACCCCCGCCAGCTGGACAACAATGTGTTCCAGGCCAGTTCCATTGCACAGAAATACAACTGCCAGCTGACAAGGCTGGACTTCCAGCAGGAGGAAGGGCTGATGAGCTGCCTGCCCCTGGGCATCAACCAGATTGAGATTCAGCGCGGACTGACCACCAGTTCCACGGCAATCTTTGTGCCGTTTACCACCCAGGAATTATTCCAGAACGGCAAAGAAGCTCTGTACTATGGCATCAACGCCCTGTCCAACAACCTTATCATGGTGGACCGCAAGCTGCTGAAAAACCCTAATGGGCTGATTCTCGGCACACCGGGTTCCGGTAAATCTTTCAGCGCCAAGCGTGAGATCGCCAACTGCTTCCTGCTGACTTCCGACGAGGTGGAAATCCTGGACCCGGAAGCGGAATATGCCCCTCTGGTGGTGCGTCTGCATGGGCAGGTTATCAAAATTTCGCCCACCTCCACCAACTATCTTAACCCAATGGACTTGAACCTGGACTACTCGGACGATGAAAGCCCGCTGTCACTCAAATCTGACTTCATTCTCAGCTTGTGCGAGCTGATCGTGGGCGGCAAGGAGGGCTTGCAGCCGGTGCAGAAAACCATCATCGACCGTTGTGTGCGGCTGGTCTATCAGGACTATCTCAACGACCCGCGCCCAGAGAATATGCCCATTCTGGAGGATTTGTATAATCTCTTGCGGGCGCAGGAGGAAAAAGAGGCACAGTACATCGCCACGGCGCTGGAAATCTATGTGACCGGCTCCCTCAATGTGTTCAATCACCGGACCAATGTAGACATCAACAACCGCATTGTCTGTTATGACATTAAGGAACTGGGCAAGCAGCTGAAGAAAATCGGGATGCTGGTGGTGCAGGACCAGGTGTGGAACCGCGTCACCATCAACCGCGCCGCCCACAAGTCCACCCGTTACTACATCGACGAGATGCACCTGCTGCTGAAAGAGGAACAGACCGCCGCCTATACGGTGGAGATTTGGAAGCGATTCCGTAAATGGGGCGGCATCCCGACCGGTATCACGCAGAACGTCAAAGACCTTTTGAGCAGCCGCGAGGTTGAGAACATCTTTGAAAACTCCGACTTCGTGTATATGCTCAACCAGGCGGGCGGAGACCGGCAGATTCTCGCCAAGCAGCTGGGTATTTCTACACACCAGCTATCTTATGTGACCCACTCCGGTGAGGGCGAAGGGCTTTTGTTCTACGGTTCCACGATCCTGCCGTTTGTGGACCACTTCCCCAAGAATACGGAACTGTACCGTATCATGACCACCAAACCGTTGGACTTAAAAAAGGAGGATGAACAGCATGACAAAGAAAGAAATTGAAAAAGGCGCAGGTCTGCTTCTGGCCGCTGTCAGCGGCTGTGAGCAGATGGTGGAACTGCTTCGCGCCGCCGTCCATTACTGCTATGAGCAGGAAAAGACAGCAAAAAATCTCACGCCCAAGGGCTATGCCGGATTTACCCGGATTCACCATATCTGGACAGAGGGCATACCGGATGTTCCCAAGCTGTTTATTGGCAGCCCAATTCAGGATCGGGACATGGCAAGAGGAACCCTGATGGCGCTTTTCCTGTCCACAACGGTTTTTCCGGCAGAAACCATTCAGATTCCAGTATATGCGGAAACCTGTGTGCTGCTGGATGACCTGATGGCGGGTGGCTGGTATGCGTAAGGAACCGCGCCTGCACTTTACAGACGAGGAACGCGCTGACCCGGCGCTGGAAAAGCCCATCCGTAAAGCAGACCGGGCCGCCGCCAAAGCAGACAGAGCGCAGGCGAAAATCCCCAAAAAGCAGGTGCGGCAAAAAACGGTGGACCCTAAGACCGGCAAAGTGACCACCAAACTGGTGCTGGAGGATAAGAAAAAGCCGCCCTCCAAGCTGTCCCAGGCGGTCCGGGATGCTCCGGGAGATGCGGCGCTGGGGAAACTTCACAAGGAAATCCGTAAAACGGAACAGGACAATGTGGGCGTGGAGAGCGCCCACAAGTCTGAGGAAGCTGTTGAAACCGGTGCGCGGCTGGTCCAGGAAGGCTACCGCAGTCACAAGCTGAAGCCATACCGCAAGGCGGCACAGGCGGAACAAAAGCTGGAAAAGGCCAATGTGAACGCCCTGTACCAGAAGTCTTTGCGGGAAAATCCCCAGCTTACCAGCAATCCGTTTTCACGCTGGCAGCAGAAACAGGCCATTAAAAAGGAATACGCCGCCGCCAAGCGCGCCGGTCAAGCTGCCGGAAACACCGCCAACACCGCAAAAAAGACCGGCAAAGCCGCCAAGACGGTCAAGGAAAAGGCACAGCAGGCCGGAGCATTTGTTATGCGTCACAAAAAAGGCTTCTTGCTTGTGGGCGCGATTTTTCTGCTCATCTGCCTGCTGCTCAATACCATGTCCTCCTGCTCCATGATGGCGCAGAGCATTGGTTCTGCCATTTCCGGTTCTACCTATCCGTCGGATGACCCGGAACTTGTTGCGGTGGAGGCCGATTACGCCGCCAAGGAAGCGGCGCTGCAAGCCGAGATCGACAACATTGAGAGCAGCTATCTGGGATATGACGAATACCGTTATGACCTGGATATGATCGGACATGACCCCCATGAGCTTGCGGCATACCTGTCTGCCGTGTTGCAGGGCTACACCCGACAGAGCGCACAGGCGGAGCTGGAGCGCGTATTCAACGCACAGTATCAGCTGACGCTTACCGAGGAAGTCGAGGTGCGCTACCGGACGGAAACCCGGACGGACAGCGAGGGCAACAGCTATACCGTTGAGGTTCCCTATAACTACTACATTTTGAATGTAACGCTTACCAGCAAACCCATTTCCTCCGTTGCCACGGAGCTTTTGACCCCGGACCAGCTGGAAATGTATCAGGTGTACCGGACCACCCTGGGCAACAAGCCGCTGATCTTCGGCGGCGGTTCCACAAATACCAGCGATTCCGAGAGTTTGGAGGGTGTGGAGTTTATCAACGGTACACGCCCCGGCAACCCGGAGCTGGTGGAACTGGCCAAACGTCAGGTGGGCAATGTGGGCGGGCAGCCCTACTGGAGCTGGTACGGCTTCAATTCCCGTGTGGAATGGTGCGCCTGCTTCGTGTCCTGGTGCTACGGCCAGATGGGTCTGTCTGAACCGCGCTTTGCAGGCTGCCAGTCCCAAGGGGTTCCCTGGTTCCAATCTCATGGACAATGGGGCGCGCGGGGCTATGACAATCTGGCCCCCGGCGATGCCATCTTCTTCGATTGGGACCTGGACGGCAGCGCCGACCATGTGGGCATCGTCATCGGCACAGACGGCAGCCGGGTCTATACCGTAGAGGGAAACAGCGGCGATGCCTGCAAAATCAGAAGTTACGATGTGAACTACGAGTGCATCAAGGGCTACGGCCTGATGAACTGGTGACAAATCTTTTGATAGGAGTGATTGATTATGGCTACGAAAATTGAACGCATTGACCGGGAAATTGCGAAAACCCGTGAGAAGATCGCAGAGTATCAGGAAAAGCTGAAAACGCTGGAAGCGCAGAAAACTGAAGCGGAAAATCTGGAGATCGTCCAGATGGTGCGCGCTATGCGTATGACCCCTGAGCAGTTAAGCGCCATGCTGTCCGGCGGCACGCACCCCGGTATGGCTGTCCATGACGAACGGGAGGACACCGCCCATGAAGAATAAGAGAATTTTTAAGACCCTTTCCGCCCTCTGCGCCGCACTGGTGCTGATGGGCGGTTTTTCTGTCACCGCTTTTGCCCAGGGAACGGAGCAGCCCCCGGCAGAGGATGCCACCAACGATGAAGATGTGGTGGTGGAGGAAACCGAGGACAGCCCTGCCCTGACCCCGGAGGGCAACGTTGCCCTGGTGGACGATTTCGGCGGCAACAAGCAGCTCATTACCGTCACCACCAAGGCGGGCAACTATTTTTATATCCTCATTGACCGGGCCAACGAGGACAAGGAAACCGCCGTCCATTTCTTAAATCAGGTGGACGAGGCCGACCTGATGGCGCTGATGGAGGACGGGCAATCCGCCGAGAAACCGCCCGCTGTCTGCAACTGCACGGAAAAATGTGAAGCCGGTGCAGTCAACACCAAATGCGAGGTGTGCAGTACGGACATGACCGGCTGTACCGGCAAGGAACCGGAGCCGGAAACACCGGAGGAACCTGCGAAGCCTGAGAAAAAAGAATCCGCAGGACTAAACCCGGCTGTCCTGCTGCTGGTGCTGGCTGTGATGGGCGGCGCTGCCTTTGCCTACTTCAAATTTATTAAGGGTAAAGCCAACCACAAAAACAGCAGCAATCCAGACGATTATGACTATGAGGACGGCGAGGAACTGCCGGACGAGGAAGACATCGAACTGGAGGACGAGGAATCGGACGAGCTGGACTCTGACAGGGGCGGCGGTGAAGAAAGTGAGGATGAGACCCCATGACCCGGTTTACCGACAGCCCCTATGAACGCATGATGACACGC
Organism: Butyricicoccus pullicaecorum DSM 23266; assembly: GCF_900167005.1. GTDB lineage: Bacteria > Bacillota > Clostridia > Oscillospirales > Butyricicoccaceae > Butyricicoccus > Butyricicoccus pullicaecorum. The sequence continues at coordinate 775,176 of NZ_FUXW01000001.1, read as the reverse complement.
AGGCCGGAGGGCGGGAAGGACACTTCCCGTCCTCTCTCTTTACCCAAAAGCCACCCCTGTTATGGCTGTGGGAATTATGGGCAGCCCTGCGTGGGAGTCTGCCATCGTGAGATGGAACGATGGCTCAAGAAAAGGAGGAAAACAAACCATGAAGCTGGTAATCGCTGAAAAACCGTCTGTTGCCCAAAGTCTGGCCACCGTGATCGGCGCGACTGTCCGCAAGGACGGCTATCTGGAAGGAAACGGCTGGCGGGTCAGCTGGTGCGTGGGGCATCTGGCTGGGTTGGCCGATGCCGATGTATATAACCCGGACTATGCCAAGTGGCGCTATGACGATCTGCCCATCCTACCGGAGCATTGGCAGATGGTGGTGGGCAAAGACAAAAAGAAACAGTTTGCTGTCCTGAAACAGCTGATGAACGCCCCGGACGTGACCGAGGTGGTAAACGCCTGCGATGCCGGACGCGAGGGTGAGTTAATTTTCCGCAGCGTCTATGAGCTGGCGGGATGCCAAAAACCCATGAAGCGGCTCTGGATTTCCTCAATGGAGGACTCCGCCATCCGGGAGGGCTTTGCGAACCTGCGCCCCGGTGCGGACTATGACGGTCTGCATCAGGCGGCCCTCTGCCGCGCCAAGGCAGACTGGCTGGTTGGTATCAACGCCACAAGACTGTTTTCGGTGCTGTACCACCGCACTTTGAATATTGGGCGCGTCATGTCCCCGACGCTGGCCCTCATCGTTCAGCGGGAAGCCGAGATCGACACCTTCAAGCCGGTTCCGTTTTACACGATAGTCCTGGAGCTACCTGAGTTTTCCGTTTCCGGGGAACGCATGGCGGATAAGGCTGCCGCCGAGCAGCTGAAAACTGCCTGTCAGGGTGCGGATGTGACGGTCAAAAAGGTGGAGCGCAAGGACAAATCCGAGAAGCCGCCCGCCCTCTATGACCTGACTACCCTCCAACGGGATGCCAACCGATTGTTGGGATATACGGCCCAGCAAACGCTTGATTATCTGCAAAACCTGTATGAAAAGAAGCTCTGCACCTATCCCCGCACAGACAGCCGCTATCTGACTTCGGATATGGCAGAGGGATTGCCGGTGCTGGTCAATCTGGTTGCCAACGCCATGCCGTTTCGCAAAGGGATCGCCATTTCCTGTGATGCCGGTGCGGTCATCAACGACAAAAAAGTGACCGACCACCATGCAGTGATCCCCACCCGCAATCTCCAAAACGCCGACCTGTCCAGTCTGCCGGTGGGTGAACGGATGATTTTGGAACTTGTAGCCTTGCGCCTGCTGTGCGCGGTGGCGGAACCGCATACTTACTCAGAAACTGCTGTCACCGTGGAGTGTGCCGGTGCGGAGTTTACCACCAAGGGCAAAACGGTGAAGCGCCCCGGCTGGCGGGCGCTGGACGCTGCCTACCGTGCTGCGCTGAAAAATGCGGAGCCGGACAAGGAAACCGAGGACAAGGCCCTGCCGGACGGAGGCCGTCTGCCAGAACTGTCCGAGGGTCAGACGCTGCACCTTTCCGGCGCTACCGTCAAGGAGGGCAAAACCAGCCCGCCCAAACACTTCACCGAGGATACGCTGCTTTCCGCGATGGAAACTGCCGGGAAAGACGATATGCCGGAGGATGCGGAGCGTCAGGGTTTAGGAACCCCGGCCACCCGCGCCGGGATTCTGGAAAAGCTGGTGTCCACCGGCTTTTTGGAGCGAAAAAAGAGTAAGAAAGCTGTGCAGCTCATGCCATCCAAAGATGCGGTGTCCCTGATTACCGTTCTGCCGGAACAGCTGCAATCGCCCCTGCTGACCGCTGAATGGGAACACCGTTTAAGCGAGATCGAGCGCGGCGAGCTGTCCCCGGAGGACTTCATGGGCGGGATCTGTGCCATGCTCCGGGAGTTGGTGAGAACCTATCAGGTCATCAAGGGGACTGAGTACCTGTTCACGCCGCCCCGCGAAGTGGTGGGCAAATGCCCCCGCTGCGGCGGTGATGTGGCGGAACTGCAAAAAGGGTTCTTCTGCCAGACAGAATCCTGCAAATTTGCCATCTGGAAAAACAACAAATGGTGGGCAGCCAAGAAAAAGCAGCCTACCAAGGCACTGGTGACAGCACTGCTCAAGGATGGCCGTACAAGGATCACCGGCTGCTATTCCGAAAAGACCGGCAAGACCTATGATGCCACAGTGGTTCTGGAGGACGATGGGCGGTACGCCAACTTCAAGCTGGAATTTGACCGGCAGAAAGGCGGTGCAAAATGAAGCTCTCCCTTTATGAACAGGAAACCATTCTCCTCTACAACCAGGCCGAGGACACCGCCGAAGTTTATACCCATGACCGGAAACTGATGGTGAAGCTGACCCGCCTTTCCCAAAAGCACCCGGAACAGGTTTGTAAAAAGGATAAGCACAATTTTACAGTTCCCAAACGCTGTGTGTCCGTCCGGGAGCCATACAGCGCCGAGCGCCGCAAGGCTGCCAGTGAACGGGCCAAGGCTGCCGGGTACAGGCCGCCCATCCCCAAATCGAAATCTGATTGACGATGGGCGCAAATGTATTTGAGACGGTCAAGCAGTCTGTCACCATTCGGGAAGCCGCAGAACGATATGGGATTGAGGTCAGACGGAACAGCATGGCCTGCTGCCCCTTTCACGATGACAAAAATCCCAGCATGAAGCTGAACGAGGAATATTTCTACTGTTTCGGCTGCGGAGCCACCGGCGATGTGATAGACCTGACCGCCCGGATCTACAACCTGTCCCCAAAGGAAGCCGCCGAGAAGCTGGCGCAGGATTTTGGCCTTATCTATGACAGTCAGGCCCCTCCCCGGCGGAACTATGTCCGGCAGAAAACCGAGGCGCAGAAGTTTCAGGAGAGCCGGGACCATGCCTTTCGGGTTTTGGCGGACTATTTCCATCTGCTCCGTAAGTGGGAAACGGGCTACACACCCAAAACACCGGTGGAACCCATGCACCCCCGTTTTTTAGAGGCGGTGCAGCAAAAGGATTATATCGGCTATCTGCTGGATTCTTTTCTGGAGGACAGCCCAGAGGAACAAAAGCTGTGGATCGCTGAACATCAATCAACAATCGCTAATTTAGAGAGGAGAGTGAACATCATGGCTGATAAGCCCACCAACCGGGAACGGTTGCAGGAAATCACGGCGGGTATCGAACAGGGCATCAAGGAGCTGTTCGAGAGCGAAAAGTATATACGCTATCTGTCCGTTATGTCCAAGTTCCACCGTTATTCGGTCAACAACACCATGCTCATCTATATGCAGAAGCCGGAAGCTACGCTGGTGGCCGGGTTCAACAAGTGGAAAAACCAGTTTGAGCGCCATGTGAAAAAGGGTGAGCATGGCATCACCATCATCGCCCCCACGCCCTACAAAAAGAAAATCGAGGAAATGAAGCGAGACCCGGACACCCATGCCCTCATTCTGGATGCAGACGGCAAGGCAGTTATGGAGGAAAAGGAAATCGAAATCCCCATGTTTCGCCCGGTCAAGGTGTTTGATGTGAGCCAGACGGACGGCAAGCCCCTGCCGGAACTGGCTTCTTCCCTGTCCGGGACGGTTCCGCACTATGAAGCGTTTCTGGAGGCAGTGCGGCGCTCTGCCTCGGTTCCCATCGAGTTTGAGGCGATGGCCGCCAACACGGACGGCTATTTTTCACCCGACCGCCAGCGCATCGCCATCCGGGAAGGCATGAGCGAGGTGCAGACCGTTTCTGCTACTGTTCACGAGGTTGCACACAGCAAGCTCCATGACCGGCAAAAGATACAGGAAACTTCCGCTGCCGGAGACAATGCTTCTGACCAGCCAAAACCCAAAGACCGCAACACAGAAGAAGTTGAAGCAGAAAGTATTTCCTATGCAGTCTGCCAGTATTTTGGCATCCAGACCGGCGAGAACAGTTTCGGTTATATCGCTTCCTGGAGCAAGGACAAGGACCTGAAAGAATTACGGGCCAGTCTGGAGACCATCAACAAGACTTCCTGCGAGCTGATTAACGACATCGAGCGCAACTACAAGGAAATCTGCAAGGAGCGCGGCATTGACCTGAACGCCCAGAAAAAAGAAACTGTTCCGGTGGTTCTGCCGCCAGCAAGAGAACAGGCAGAGTCCTTTGCCCGCGAATATGTCTTGTATGCACAGGCAATTCGTGTCGAAACCCTTTCAGAAACAGAGATTCAGGCGCAAATTACCCAATACACGGATAAAATCCTGCACCATGACATCGCGGATATGGTTCTCTTTTTGGAGGAACAGAAACAGGCAAAATGGGAACGGGACGAAGAAATGGAGATGGCTCTGGACAATGGCGCTGCCCCGGATGCCGATAACAGCAATTTTGTGGACCCGGAACATCTTTCCGCACAGCTTGCGTCTCTCTATCGCACAGAGTATCAGGAGATTTCCGCCAATGCGGAACATTCCCCGCAGGAACTGTCAGAACCCGCCGAGGCTCTGTTTCTTCTGAACGATGCCACCTATCTGCACATTCAGCCGTGCGATACCGGCTGGGACTATACCCTCTATGACAAAGAAACCATGAAAGAACTGGACGGCGGCCAGCTGGATACCCCGGAACTGTCCCGTTCCGCCGCTGTCCGGCAGATTTGTGAGGGGCTGGAACTGGAAAATCCGTCTGTTCAGGATGCCCCGCTGTCTATGATTGAGACCTTGCAGGATGCAGCCTGTCAGCAGATGCAGGAACAGGTCAGCCAGCAGACCGCAGAAACTGCCGACACCCAGCTGCCGGATGCTCAGGAACAGTCTTTGGATGAGTACCCCATGCCCGACAGCGAAGTATCTGTTTCGGATATGCAGGGATACGGCTACTTTTACGATGGGATGCTGCCTGTCACCAGAGAACGGGCGCTGGAACTGGACGCTGCCGGGTTGACCGTCTATATCCTCCATGAAGATAACACGGAAAGCATGGTGTTTGACACCGAGGAAATCATGGAGCATGGCGGACTTTTCGGCGTGGAACACGAGGAATGGGAGCAAAGTCCGGCGTTCCATGAAAAGGTGCTGGAACGGCAGGACCGGCAGCTGGAACGGGAGCAGGCGTTTCTCTCCCATGAGGGCAGCTGCTTTGCCATTTATCAGGTGAGCCGGGATGATCCGCAGAATGTGCGGTTTATGAATCTGGACTGGCTGCAATCGCACAATCTGGCCGTGGATCGAAACAATTATGACTTAATCTACACTGCCCCGCTGAACGGTTCCGGCAGCACTATGGAGCAGTTGGAAACGCTGTATGAACAGTTCAACCTGCAAAAGCCGGTGGATTTTCACAGCCCGTCCCTGAGCGTCAGTGACATTGTTGCCATCAAGCAGGACGGTAAGGTATCCTGTCATTACTGCGACAGCGTTGGTTTCACCGAGATTCCCGGATTCCTGCCGGACAATCCGCTGAAAAATGCGGAAATGATGCTGGAGGATGACTACGGCATGATCGACGGCATCATCAACAACGGCCCAAAAGAGCCGACCGTGGCGCAGCTGGAACAGCAGGCCCGCAGCGGCCAGCCTATTTCCCTCATGGATTTAGCGGAAGCTGTCCACCGGGAGGAACGGGACAAGAAAAAGTCCGTCATGGAGCAGCTGAAAAGCCAGCCCCGGACGGAACACAAAAAGACAGCGCCTAAAAAGAGCGCGGAAAGGGAGCTTTGATATGGGAAACTTTACTTTTGAAGAAATGAACCTGATGTGCATTTACAACACCGACAGCCGCACCGGACTGATGGAGGCTCTGACCGAGATGCGCGGCGAACTTTCGCCGGAGGAAACGGAACTGCGAGAATTGACGGACAGCGCCCTGATGAAGCTCCAGGCTATGAGCGATGCCGAGTTTGCCCAGCTGGAACTGTACCCGGATTTTGATGAATAAGCATTTCATAAACACCCAACGGGGCGGCGCAAAATGCCGCCCCATTTCCATTTAACACGAAGGGAGGACAACAACCATGCCATCCAAAACAGAATTTTACCGGCAGATGGCCGACCATGTGGCAACCCAGCTCACCGGCAGCTGGCAGGAGTGGGCGGGGTTTCTGACCACCGCTGCCCGCCTTTACAAGTATCCATTCCATGAACAGCTGCTGATCTATGCCCAACGCCCCGACGCTACCGCCTGTGCGGAGTATGATTTATGGAATGAAAAAATGGGCCGCTATGTGCGCCGTGGCTCCAAGGGTATCGCCCTGGTGGACGATTCCGGTGACAGGCCCCGGCTGCGCTATGTGTTTGACGTTTCTGACACCGGGACCCGCGAACATTCCCGCACTCCCTGGCTGTGGAAGATGAAGGAAGCGTATCAGGAGCCTGTGTCTGCCATGCTGGAGCGTAACTACGAGGTCAGCGGCGATAATCTTGCCCAGCAGCTGGAGGCAGTGGCTCACAAGCTGGCGGGCGAATACTGGAACGAGCATCGTCAGGACTTGCTCTATATCGTTGACGATTCCTTTTTAGAGGAATATGATGAATTTAACATCGAAGTACAGTTTAAGGCAGCCGCTACCGTCAGCATTTCCTACGCCCTGATGTCCCGCTGCGGATTGAAGCCGGAACGCTATTTTACCCACGAGGACTTTATGGCGATTTTCGACTTCAACACCCCGGCCACCATCGGTGCGCTGGGAACGGCGGTCAGCCAGATCAATCAACAGGTGCTGCGGCAGATCGGCGTTACCATCCGAAATTATGAGCGCGAACAACTCGCGGAAAGGAGCAATCACCATGAAGAATCCCATGAACTACATCCAGAACGGCGATTACCTGATTCCCGACCTGAAGCTGAGCGAACAGCCGACGAAGCCCCTGGGCAAGTACGGCAGGATGCGGAAAGCATACCTGAAGGAACACCGTCCCATCCTCTACAACCAGCTGCTGATGAGCGAGAAGCTGTACCCGCACCTCATCGAGATCGACGAGACCGCACAGAGCCGTCTGGAGCAGATGATGCCCCAGCTGGCGAAAGACGCGGGCGCGACGGAGCAGCTGAAAGCCAGCGACCCCATGAAGTGGGTGGGCCTGATGAACACCTGCAAGGCACAGGCCGAGGAGATTCTGATGGCGGAGCTTATTCACAGCTGAGTTTCTTCCTCTCCGAAAACGAACAAATCCGAATCATAGACGAAGCAGAGAATGTGAAAACATCCTCTGCTTTTTCTTTTGCCCAGGCGGATATTGACCATGTGCTGCGGCTGGGCGGCAACACGGACCGCCAGAGGGAGCGTGTGGTTGCAGCCTTTGAAAAGCAGAAAACCACCGCCGAAATCGCAGACATTCTGAAAAATCTGTATCACGGCGGCAACGGGATCGGCAGCGTCACCGCATGGTATGCCGAGGACGGCATCCATCTTTCCCACGGCAAAACAGCCCGTTACGACAAGTCCGCCCAGGTCATTTCCTGGGAGAGCGCCGCCGAGCGTATCGGCCAGCTTTTGCAGGATGGCCAGTTTGCCGCCAAGGTGGAGCTGACCGAGGCGGCAGGCTATGAACGCTCCCTCCTTGCGGAAAAGTTCTGGAATCTGTACCACGATTTCAGCGAGGAAGCCAGAGAAGCCGGGTATCTGCCCAGCCTCGCAGGTAATCCGGGTCGTGGTTTCCCGGAGGAATCCGCATGGCTTGCCGAACAGCTGAACCGCCCGGAGTTTCGCCAGACCCTTGCGGAAGAATACGCCGCCTTCTGGACGGCCTACCAGCAGGACCGGGAGTTGCTGCGCTTCCACTACCACAAACCGAGAGAGATTTGGGAAAACCTGAAAGACCTGTCCCTGCCCCGCACTGCCTTTACCTCTCAGCTGATGGAAGTACCTGCGGTCAAGCAGTTCATCACAGAGGACGAGATCGACGCAGCCATGACCAGAGGCAGCGGATTTGAAAGTGGTAAAGGCCGGATTTTCACCTTTTTCCAGAACCCCCATACGGACAAAGAAAAGGTGGATTTTCTCAAGAATGAGTACGGCACTGGCGGCCACTCTCACGCCCTGTCCGGCGCTGGGGGCAGCTGGGAAGATCACGATGGAAAAGGTCTGCACTACAAAAAGGATGGCTGCCCGGATGTGCATTTCACATGGGAGAAAGTCGCCAAGCGGATTACCGATCTGATTCAAAAGGGCCGCTATCTCACCGAACAGGAACAGGCGGAGTACGACAAAATCCAGGAAGAAAAGGCCCTGGCGGAAGAAGATGCCCTGCAAGCCCAGCAGCCGCCCCCGGAGATATGGGAATACAACGGGGTCAAGGAGCGTCACCCGGATGATATGGTTTTGTATCAAATGGGCGATTTCTTTGAGCTGTACGGCGAGGATGCCAAAACCGCCGCTGCGGAGCTGGGATTCAACCTTACAACCCGCGCTATCCCCGGCGGTGGCCGTGTGGAAATGTGCGGCTTTCCGGCAAACCGGCTGGAACAGGTTGTGGAACAGCTGCGGGATCGGCATGATGTGACCATTTCCGCTGTCCCGGAGGGCGGTAGGGAGCGTCAGGAATATTCCATGCCCTCCATCGACCATGAGGCGGAACAGGCCATCGACGCTCAGGAAGCGGAGTTTGGCGCAGACGGAATCAGAGTGTTCCAGGAGACCGAAGCAGCAGCCCCTACGATCCGGGAGTTGCATGAGAAATACAAGCCCATTGTACTTGCCGCCGTTATGGAGGATGTACCATACCGCAACGCCTGCGGTCACAGCGACCGCGAAAATGCTGTGATTGAGGGCAATGCCGCGATTCGTCGTGCCATCCTTGGCTCCAGTGATTTGGAGCTGATTCGGCTCTATTCCGATGTGCTGGTGTTCCGTCAGCGCCTGCACCGGGAAATTATTGACGAGACCTATCCACGGCTCCATGAAATGCTGCGTCCTCTCTCACAGGATGATATTGATGATGCCATCCGTGCATGGAATGGTGATATTCAGAGCAAACACGCTGTTGTCCGCTACATGGAAAAGCATGGACGGGAAAAAGATACCGCCGCATGGCTGGCTCAGGAATACAGCGGCAGTGACAGCAAGAGCCTGTTTGTGATCCGCGCCGGAAGTCCGGAGGGAATTGAGCTGCCCTGGCCCAAGGTGCAGCGCAGGATTGCCCAGCTCATCAAGGAGGATCGGTTCTACACCGAAGCGGAACAGGACCGGTTTGACAACATCGACCCCATCGCCATCCGGGAGGCGCTGGCCGAGCGCGGCATTGTGAATGGCGAGCTGGTGGACGAAGAAAAGCTGGACAATGACCCATTCATTCAGCGCGTGATGGCGGATGTGGAGCAGATTGCCGCTGAAGAACAGGAGCAGTCGAACCAACCGCTTTCCGATGCTGAGTATGCCCGTCACAACCTAATTCCCGGCGAGACCACCTTTGCATTGGATGGGCGCACTTTCCGGGTCAGCAAGCTGGAGCCGGATGTTGGCCGGGTGGAACTTCAAGATGTGACCTTTGCAAATGCGGTGGGATTCCCCATCTTCCGGGTGGAACCGATTTCAGTAATCCGTCAGCATTTGGAGCAGGAACCAGAGCCGCCCACGCCTACCACAGAGCCAGAAAAAACTCTGGATGAAGTGCTGGACGAACACCCCGTTTCCATTCAGGTAAACGGCGAGTGGCAGACCTTCCCCAATGTCAAAGCTGCCGAGGAAGCCTCTTATGAGGAATACAAGGCCAACCTGCGCCGCACCACTGAGAATTTCCTTATTACCGACGATCACCTGGGCGAAGGCGGTCCGAAAGCCAAGTTTCAGGCCAACATCACGGCAATCAAGCTGCTGAAATATTTGGAGGAAACCACCGGGCAGGCAACACCGGAACAGCAGAAAATCCTATCCCGGTATGTAGGCTGGGGCGGTCTTGCCGATGCCTTTGACCCGGAGAAACCCGCATGGGCTGCGGAATATGCTCAGCTGAAGGAGCTGCTGACCCGGTCGGAATACGCTGCCGCCAGAGGTTCCACTCTCAATGCCCATTACACCAGCCCTACGGTCATCAAAGCAATTTATGAAGCCGTAGGACGCATGGGATTTGAGACCGGCAACATTCTGGAGCCGTCCTGCGGTGTGGGCAATTTCTTCGGTATGCTGCCGGAGAAAATGCGAAACAGCCGTCTGTACGGCGTGGAGCTGGATTCCATCAGCGGGCGTATTGCAAAACAGCTCTATCCCAAGGCCGACATCACCGTGGCCGGGTTTGAAACCACCGACAGGCGGGATTTCTACGATCTGGCGGTGGGTAATGTTCCGTTTGGTCAGTATCAGGTTCGGGACAAAGCCTATGATAAGCTGAATTTTAACATCCACAACTACTTTTTTGCCAAGGCGCTGGACCAGGTGCGTCCGGGCGGCGTGGTGGCCTTTGTCACCAGCCGCTACACGATGGATGCCAAGGATTCCACTGTGCGCCGGTATCTTGCCCAGCGCGCCGAGCTGCTGGGAGCCATCCGTCTGCCCAATGACGCTTTCAAGAAAAACGCTGGTGCCGAGGTGGTTTCAGACATCATTTTCCTGCAAAAGCGTGACCATCCACTGGACATCGTACCGGAATGGACGCAGACCGGACAGACGCAGGATGGATTTGCCATTAACCGCTACTTCCTGGACCACCCGGAAATGGTGCTGGGCCGACAGGAACCGGAAAGCACCGCTCATGGCATGGACTACACCGTGAATCCCATCGAGGGGCTGGAGCTTGCCGATCAGCTGCATGATGCCGTGAAGTACATTCACGGCACTTACCAGGAGGCCGAGCTGCCAGAGCTGGGCGAGGGCGAAGCCATCGACACCTCTATCCCCGCCGACCCCAATGTGAAAAACTACTCCTACACCGTGGTGGACGGCGCTGTATATTTCCGTGAAAACAGCCGCATGGTACGGCCTGACCTGAATGCCACCGCCGAAGTCCGTGTGAAAGGGCTGGTGGGTCTGCGGGAATGTGTCCAGCAGCTCATTGACCTGCAAATGGACGCTGCCACACCGGACAGCGCCATCCGGGATAAACAGGCTGAACTGAACCGGCTCTATGACAGCTTTTCCGCAAAATATGGTCTTATCAATGACCGGGCGAACCGACTGGCCTTTGCCGATGATTCCAGCTACTATCTGCTCTGCGCGCTGGAAGTCATTGACGAGGACGGAAAGCTGGAGCGCAAGGCGGATATGTTCACCAAGTGTACCATCAAGCCACACAAGGCGGTGGAAACCGTGGATACCGCCAGTGAAGCCCTTGCCGTCTCCATCGCGGAGAAAGCCTGTGTGGATATGGCGTATATGTCGGAGCTGACTGGCAAGACCAGCGACGAACTGGCCGCCGAGCTGCAAGGCGTGATCTTCCGTGTGCCGGGACAGTTGGAGAAAGACGGCACACCACATTATGTGACTGCCGACGAATACCTGTCCGGCAATGTACGCCGTAAGCTGCGTCAGGCACAGCGGGCAGCACAGCAGGACCCGTCCTTTGCCGCCAATGTGGAAGCCCTTACCGCTGCCCAGCCCAAAGACCTGGACGCTTCGGAAATTGAGGTGCGTCTGGGCGCAACCTGGATCGACAAAGAGTACATCCAGCAGTTTATGTACGAGACCTTTGATACCCCGTTTTATATGCAGCGGAATATCCAGGTCAACTACACCCCGTTTACAGCAGAGTGGCAGATTACCGGCAAAAGCTCTGTAAGCCAGAACAATGTGGCAGCCTATACCACCTACGGAACCAGCCGCGCCAATGCCTACAAGATTTTGGAGGATTCCTTAAACCTGCGGGATGTCCGTATCTATGACACTGTGGAGGACGCGGACGGCAAAGAGCGCCGGGTGCTGAACGCCAAGGAGACCACCCTGGCAGCCCAAAAACAGCAGACCATCCGGGACGCTTTCAAAGACTGGATTTGGAAAGACCCGGAACGCCGTCAAGCTCTGGTACGCCAGTACAACGAGGAAATGAACTCCACCCGCCCCCGTGAGTATGACGGCAGCCATATTGTTTTTGGCGGCATGAACCCGTCCATTACCCTGCGGGAACATCAGCTGAACGCTATCGCCCATGTGATGTACGGCGGCAATACGCTGCTGGCACACGAGGTAGGCGCGGGCAAAACATTTGAAATGGTGGCTGCCGCTATGGAGAGTAAGCGTCTGGGGCTGTGCCAGAAATCCCTCTTTGTTGTGCCGAATCACCTGACCGAGCAGTGGGCTTCGGAGTTTCTGCGGCTCTATCCCTCCGCCAATATCCTTGTCACCACCAAAAAGGACTTTGAGACCCACAACCGCAAGAAGTTCTGTGCCCGGATTGCCACCGGTGACTATGACGCTATCATCATGGGCCATTCCCAGTTCGAGAAAATCCCCATCAGCCGAGAGCGTCAGGAACGGCTCCTTCAGGAGCAGATCGACGAGATCACCGAGGGCATTGCCGAGGTGAAGTACAGCGGCGGTGAGCGTTTCACGGTCAAGCAGTTGGAACGCACCAAGAAGTCCCTGGAAGCCCGGCTGGAGAAATTGCAGGCCGAGAGCCGCAAGGACGATGTGGTGACATTCGAGCAGCTGGGCGTTGATCGGCTGTTCGTGGATGAGGCACACAACTACAAAAACTTGTTTTTATACACCAAAATGCGGAATGTGGCAGGTCTCTCCACCAGCGATGCCCAAAAGTCCAGCGATATGTTTGCGAAGTGTCGCTATATGGACGAGATCACCGGCAACCGAGGGGTTATCTTTGCCACCGGCACTCCGGTCAGCAACTCCATGACTGAGCTTTACACCATGCAGCGGTATCTCCAGTATGACCGCCTGCAAGAACTGAACATGACCCATTTCGATTGCTGGGCCAGCCGTTTCGGAGAAACCGTCACGGCGCTAGAACTGGCTCCGGAAGGAACAGGCTACCGGGCAAGGACACGGTTTTCCAAGTTCTTTAACCTGCCGGAGCTGATGAACCTGTTCAAAGAGGTGGCGGACATCAAAACCGCCGACCAGCTGAACCTGCCCACCCCGGAGGTAGAATATCACAACATTGTGGCCCAGCCTACCGAACACCAGAAAGAGATGGTGAAAGCACTCTCCGAGCGCGCTTCCGAAGTACACAGAGGCAGTGTGGACCCGTCGGTAGATAATATGCTCAAAATCACCTCGGATGGTCGCAAGCTGGGACTGGACCAGCGTATCATCAACCAACTGCTCCCCGATGAACCGGGAACCAAGGTCAATCAGTGCGTGGACAACATCATGAAGATCTGGCAGGATGGGGACGCGGATAAATTGACCCAGCTGGTGTTCTGCGACATTTCCACGCCCCAGGCAGCCCCATCCAAAAAGGCAGCCAAACAGCTGGACAATCCGCTGCTTCACGGGTTGGAAGAAGCAATCCCACTGGATGAGCCGGAGCCTGCTTTTACCATCTATGAGGACATCCGCCAGAAGCTCATCGCCCAGGGGATGCCTGCCGAGCAGATCGCCTTTATCCACGAAGCCAATACAGAGGTACGGAAAAAGGAACTGTTCTCCAAGGTCCGCACCGGGCAGGTGCGTGTCCTATTAGGAAGCACTGCCAAAATGGGCGCTGGAACCAATGTGCAGGACCGCCTTGTGGCGCTCCATGATTTGGACTGCCCGTGGCGGCCCGGAGACCTTGCCCAGCGAAAAGGACGCATTGAGCGACAGGGCAACAAAAACCCCTTGGTCCATGTGTACCGCTATGTCACGGAGGGAACTTTTGACGCTTATCTCTGGCAGACGGTGGAGAACAAACAGAAATTCATCAGCCAGATTATGACCAGCAAAAGCCCGGTTCGTTCCTGCGATGATGTGGACGAAACGGCGCTTTCCTTTGCCGAGATTAAGGCCCTGTGTGCCGGAGACCCCCGTATCAAGGAGCGCATGGATTTGGATGTGGAGGTTGCCAAGCTGAAGCTGATGAAAGCCGACCACCAGAGCAAGCAGTACCGTCTGGAGGACCAGCTGCTCAAATACTTCCCGCAGGAAATTGAAACCAACAAGGGGTATATCCAGGGCTTTGAAGCCGATTTGGAAACACTGGCTGCCCACCCACACCCAGAGGACAGCTTTGCCGGTATGGAGATCCGGGGCGATGTGCTGACCGACAAAGAAAATGCCGGTGCAGCCCTGCTGGATGCCTGTAAGGAGGTCAAAACCTCCGATCCGGTGCAGATCGGCAGTTACCGGGGATTCACTATGTCGGTGGAATTTCAAGCGTGGAAACAGGAATATACGCTCCTGCTGAAAGGGCAAATGACCCATCGGGCAACCCTGGGTACAGACCCACGCGGCAACCTAACCCGTATCGACAATGCACTGGCGCAAATGCCCCAGCGTCTGGAAGCGGTCAAAAACCAGCTGGAGAACCTTTACCAGCAGCAGGCCGCAGCCAAGGAGGAAGTAGGAAAGCCTTTCCCCTTTGAGGACGATCTGCGGGTCAAGTCCGCCCGTCTGGTGGAACTGGACACGCTGCTGAACATTGACGGCAAAGGACAATCTACGCCGGAAACCGTAGTTGCCAAAAGCACGCGGCCTTCGGTGCTGGACAGCTTGAAGCGCCCGGTGCCGCCCCGCAGCCCTGAAAAGAAACCGAAACAACACGAGGAGGTACGATAACATGAATACCAACGATCTGAATACGGCTCTCTATGAAAAGATGACCGCTGAACAGGACAACTACCGGGACTGGCTGAAAAGCCAGCCCCCGGAGGAAATCCTGCACCATACCTATGAGTACACGGTCCGGGAGGACATCGTGATGGCGATGGAGCAGCTGGAACTGACCGACGCACAGGCCCAGGCGCTTTTGGATTCTCCCTCGCCGCTGGCAGATGTGTACCGCTATTTTGAAAAGCTGGAGACCGGCTACATGGATGTGATCCGGGACAGCATTGAAAACCGGGCGGATGATGTGTGCAGGGCGCAGGAAGAATTACGGACTGCCCCTCTCTACCCCCATTCTGCCGCCTATGCGTCCGAGCATGGAGAGATGGCACAATATAACCGTTCTTATCAGGCAAACAGCGCCTGCAAAGAAGCCATTGAACAGGCCATCAGCGCTCACTATGCAGAGAACCGGCTGGATACGGAGGCGGCGGTCAAAGATGTGCTGGAAAAGTTCGGGACGGAACGGGTACAGTTTATTCTTGCCAGCACCATCCAGCATAAAAACCACGATGGGCGTATCTCTCAGGACAATAAAGCCTGGGCAAAAACCATTCCCATGCCGGAGGACAGCGGCGCTTCCCGCCACTGTGCCTATCTGGTTGTGGATGGGGTCAATCCCGGTCTGACCGATCTGTTTATCAGGCAGGCCAGAAAAACTATGCAGGAACAGCAGAAAAGCTCTGTCCTGCAAAAACTCAGACAGGAACCGCCTGTCCGCAAGCCTGCCGCCCCGAAGAAACGGGAGCCGGAGCGATGAGCAGCCAAAAGCGCAAGCGGGATGTGCCGGTTCTGTTTTGGGTATCCGCTGATGAAATGGAGTTGATTCAACAGAAAATGGCGCAGTTTGGGACAAAAAACCTGAGCGCCTATCTGCGGAAAATGGCTGTGGACGGCTATGTGGTGCAGCTGGATTTGCCGGAACTGAAAGAACTGGTATCCCTGTTGAGCCGGAGCAGCAACAACTTAAACCAGCTGACACGCAAGGTACATGAGACTGGGCGGATTTATGATGCCGACCTGGAGGATATATCCCAGCGGCAGGAACAGTTATGGGACGGCGTTAAGGAGATACTGACCCGGCTCTCCAAACTTTCGTAACCGGGACAAATACCCCATCTGCGGAGGGAGGAACGGCGTTCTTTTCGCCGCGCCTTCCTCCGTTTTTTCTTTTGCCCGTATCCTTGCCTTTTGGCTGTACCGGCAGGATAATATGGATAGAAAACAGATTGCCGCAAAGGAGTTGAGAATAGATGAAAACCTTTGAAAAAGTGTTGGAGATATTTCGGGATTATCTGGACTGTGATCTGGAAGAAGAAGTCCTCCCTTGCAGGAATGGGTATCTCCGCGTAACATGGAATGGGGATTCCCGCTATTGTGTGGACGGACTTCTCAGCCGGACACCGGATGAGCTGTTTGAAGTGCTGCTTTCCGATTATAGCGGCTACGAGGTGATGAAGCGGACCAAAGGCCGCCGGGAAGTAACGGAAGAAGATGAAAGGCAGGCGGAACTTCTTTGCCAGAGCTTTCGGAAACAATGGGAGGAGGAAGAAACATGAGGGCGATCTGGTTCATTCTGAAACTGCTGTTGAAAATTTTAGCGGCTCCGGTGATTCTGGCGCTGACCCTGTTCGTTTGGATTTGTGTAGGGATCGTCTATGTCTCCGGTCTGGTGCTGGGGCTTATCAGCATGGTAATCGCCCTGCTGGGCGTGGCGGTTCTGCTGACCTGTTCCCTGCAAAACGGCATTATCCTGCTGGTGATGGCATTTCTTATCAGTCCGTTTGGTCTGCCAATGGCTGCTATCTGGCTGCTGGGCAAGGTACAGGACTTGAAGTTTGCCATTCAGGATTTGGTTTATGGATAAAATATGCCACTGATGTTATTTTACTTTCCCTAAAAAATAGGATATACTATATAAGAATATATTCTGCCGCCGAGTGCGGATAGTTTTAGATAAAGGAGGGCGTGTATGGAAAATCAATTAACGCCAAACAACTCCATGATTTTGGAAATCCGAGAGCTGCTGGAGAATGCCAGAAAAAATGTTGCACAACAGGTTAATACGCAGCTTTTGACAACCTATTGGAACATTGGCCGGATTATCGTGGAGTATGAACAGCAAAATCAGATTCGCGCAGATTATGGAAAACAAACATTAAGGGAACTTTCCAAAGAGCTGACACGGGAATTTGGAAAAGGTTTTTCTCGTTCTAATTTGCAAAATATGCGGGCATTTTATCTTGCTTATGAAAAATGCCAGACAGTGTCTGGCAAATTGTCCTGGTCTCATTACTGTGAACTTTTGAGTATTACGGATGAGAACAAACGCAGCTTTTACGAGAAAGAATCTATCAATTCGGGCTGGTCAGTTCGGGAGCTGAAACGGCAGATTGACAGCTCGCTGTATGAACGGCTGCTACTTTCCAGCGGAGATGTGAATAAAGAAAAGGTTCTCTCTCTGGCGCAGAAAGGGATTGAAATCAATCAGCCAGCTGACATCATCCGTGATCCCTATGTGTTTGAGTTTTTGGGTGTGCCGGAGAACAAACCCATATTGGAAAGCGATTTGGAAAAAGCTCTTGTCGTACAGATTGAAAAGTTTCTTTTGGAACTTGGACGGGGCTTCATGTTTGTTGGAACCCAGCAGCGCGTGACCCTGAACAATACCCACTACTATGTGGACATGGTATTTTACAACAAAATTCTCCGTGCTTATGTACTGATTGAACTGAAAACGAAAAAACTGACACCAGAGGCTGCCGGTCAGCTCAATATGTACTTAAACTACTATGCGGCAGAAGTCAACGACCCTGACGATAACCCGCCTATCGGTATTATCCTCTGTACGGAAAAAGACAGCATCGCGGCGGAATATGCCTTGGGCGGTCTGTCCAACAATATCTTCGCATCCCGGTATGTTCTCTATATGCCGGACAAGGAACAGCTGATTGCTCAGGTAGAGGCTGTCTTGAAAAACTGGCACGAAAAGAAAGATAACTGCCATGACTGAAAAAGAACTGATTGGAAAAGTACATTCAGCGGTCTATCATCAATGCCAGCGCCGTGGTTATGCGACTCCGGTAGATGTACTGATGGAGGTCGGTGTCTTACCAAAACAGAAATATGAGGACTGGCGGTTTGGGCGGGTTGATTATCTGGAACGGGTATGTACTGTCAATCTGCGCAAACTCTCATTCATCATGCACCAGATGCGGGTGTACGCACAGAAAACTGGCTTAAAACCCTCCTTCTGTTACTACAAGCAGTGGGGTGTAAAAAAGAAAAATGGGCAGGGACATAAGCCGGTGATTCCGCTGCGGTTCAGCAAAAGCGGAAATCTGGAAATTGAGAAATGGTATGCAACTCATTTTGTGGATACCAAACGGATTGCAGTCTTAAAAGCACAGCAGCCAAAAATTTAGATTAACCAAAGGACAGCTCACACAGCTGTCCTTTTCTTTTGGAAAGGAGGTTCCCTCTGTGGCAACCACACGCATCATGCCGCTGCATATCGGCAAGGGCCGCACCGAAAGTCAGGCAATCAGCGACATTATTGATTATGTGGCAAATCCGCAAAAGACCGACAACGGAAAACTAATTACCGGCTATGGCTGTGACAGCCGGACCGCCGATGCAGAGTTTCTGCTGGCAAAGCGGCAGTACATCGCCGCCACCGGGCGGGTGCGCGGTGCGGACGATGTGATCGCTTACCATGTGCGCCAATCGTTCAAACCCGGTGAGATTACCCCGGAGGAAGCCAACCGCCTGGGCGTGGAATTTGCCAAGCGGTTCACCAAGGGCAATCACGCCTTTGTGGTCTGCACTCACATAGACAAATCGCACATCCATAATCACATCATCTGGTCGGCGGTCAATACGGATTGTGACCGAAAATTCCGCAACTTTTGGGGCAGCACCAGAGCCGTCCGACGCTTGAGCGATACCATCTGTATCGAGAACGGATTGTCCATTGTGGAGGACCCGAAACCCCACGGAAAAAGCTACAACAAATGGCTGGGCGATCAGGCCAAGCCCTCCCATCGGGAGCAGCTGCGGGTGATGATTGACCGTGCGCTGGAGCAGAAACCGGCGGACTTTGATGCGCTGCTGAAGCTGCTTTCGGAAATGGGCTGTGAAGTATCCCGGCGCGGGAAAGCGATCCGGCTCAAAGCACCCGGCTGGAAGAATGTAGCCCGCATGGATGACAAGCTGGGGGCCGGGTACAGTGAAGCAGAAATCCGTGCGGTGCTGGCCGGAGAAAAACAGCATACACCTCGTAAAAAATCCACCGTGCAGCCGGAGCCGCCCAGGGTCAATCTGCTGGTGGACATTCAGGCAAAATTACAGGCTGGGAAAGGCTCTGGGTATGCACGCTGGGCCAAGGTTTTTAACCTGAAACAGATGGCGCAGACTGTAAATTTTCTTACCGAACATCAGCTGCTGGACTATGCGGAGTTGGCAGAAAAAGCGGCGGCAGCTACCGCCCACCACAACGAACTGTCGGCGCAGATCAAGGCGGCGGAGAAACGCATAGCGGAGATCGCCGTCCTGCGAACTCATATCATCAACTATGCCAAGACCCGCGAGACCTATGTAGCCTACCGGAAAGCTGGTTACTCCAAGAAATTCCGCGAGGAACATGAGCAGGAAATCCTGCTCCATCAGGCAGCCAAAAATGCCTTTGACGAGATGGGTGTGAAGAAGTTGCCCAAGGTTAAGGACTTGCAAGCTGAGTATGCCAAACTGCTGGAGGAAAAGAAGAAAACCTACGCCGAGTACCGGCGTTCCCGTGAAGAAATGCGGGAGCTTTTGACGGCCAAAGCGAATGTGGACCGGCTGCTGAAAATGGACGAGGAACAGAAAAAGGAACAGGAAAAAGACCACGGCCAGCGGTGAGCCGGTCATGGTCCAAAGCGTTCGCAGAACGCGCAGCCACAGAATGAATTTCTGTGTTCAAAGGGGTTTGGGGGCGCTGCCCTCAACAAGCAAAGCGGAGGGGAAAATCACGGCAGGATTTTTCCCTCTGCGGGCCGAGTGTATTAACACCGGCATTGCTTGCCACTTTCTTGCTGATACAAAAACAGCCAGCGAGAGAAACTTCCAAGTTTCACTCACTGGCCTATTCTTTTTCAAGTTTCTTAGAAATTTCCTTTAGTTCCTCCGCAAATCCACGAGTATGGCTCAACAAGGTTTCCCGCATCTCTGGCGGACAGTTCAGATAGAGCAGCTTCATCTCATTTTGCCCAGCTTCATCTGGTGTCAGCTCCGGCCTGATAAGAGAGTCGAGAGAAAAGTGCAGAACCTTCGCTAATGTTTTCATAATCAGGTAGGATGGATTTCTTCTGCCTTTCTCAATATCGGCAATTTCTTTAATTGAAATATGCGATTCATCTGCCAGTTGCTGCTGTGTGAAATTTTTTTCTTTTCGTGCAGCTCGAAGCATATCCCCCAATATGGTTAATTCATCAATCGGCATTATCATTCACCTCAATAATATTGTATCGTTCCGGATTCATTTAAGGAATAACCTTATATTGCCGGTAAATAGGTATGATTATGCCGATTTTTGATAGGGAGACAGCTTTATATACTTGTTGCAGGCAAAAGAATAAGGTATGATAAAGTGGTAAGTATCTTAATATGAGGAGAAAATGAAAAACTTTTTTGATTCTTAGGACATTTCTGCAACATTTCAGTTTTAAGATAAGTGATACAGACGAAAAAGAGAGGAAGTGAACGCATGAGAAAGATACTGATCGTGGAGGACGACATTCTCCTGAACCGGACGCTGGGATACAATCTGGCGTCTGATGGATATGAAATCACAGCGGCCTATAACCACAAGGACGCTGTTTCCCATTTGAAGGAAACCGAGTTTGATGTTGCGCTCCTGGACATCAATCTGCCGGATGGCAGCGGTCTTGACCTTTGCGAAGAAATCCGGGAGCGAGGCCAGCACACCTACATTATTTTCATCACTGCCAACGACAAGGAAAGCGATATGCTCAAAGGCTATGAAGCAGGCGGCGCGGACTATGTGACGAAGCCTTTTTCGGTGACAGTGCTGTGCAGGAAGGTGGCGGCGGTCTTTGCCAATCTGGAACTACGCACGCCCCGGCACGATCTGTTTGACGATGGCTTTCTGAAAATCGACTTTTCCGAGCAGCGGGCGTCCCTTGCCGGAGAGCCGCTGGACTTCACTCCAAAGGAATACCGCACCCTGTTCCTGTTCGTGAAGAACCCCCGGATTATCCTGACCAAGCGGCAGATTTTAGAGAAGCTGTGGGACATTGACGGAGATTTTGTGGACGAGCATACCCTGACCACCATCATTAGCCGTATCCGCAAAAAAATCGAAACAGACGAACATAAGTATATCAAGACAGCCTATGGCATGGGCTATCAGTGGATCGGCGGTGAGCAGGCATGAAGCTGGAAAATTTATCTGTCAAAAAGTTTCTGCGGCTCATTACGGTTGGCCTGCTGGCCACCTCTTTCCTGGTGCTGCTGGGCTTGTTTCTGGTTACGAAAAACCTGCGGGTGGTTTTGTACGGCGGGCTGCTGACCGCTGTGTTTCTGGTATGGGGCGGGATCTTCCTGCACTACTTTCAAAAGAAACTGACCCTGTTCACCGACAGCCTGTGCCGGACGCTGGACGACATGATGGACAGCGCCGCACGGCCGGAAATGGACTATGAAGCGGAAACGCTGCTGGCGAGGATCAGCCACCGCCTGGAACGGCTCTACAACATCATGCAGAAAGACCGGAACACGGTCGCAAAGGAAAAGGCCGATCTCCAATCTCTGCTGTCGGACATTTCCCACCAGACCAAGACCCCCATTGCCAATCTGAAAATGCTCAATGAAACCATGTTGACCCGTCCGATCTCGGAGGAACAGCGGCGGGAGTTTTTGCAGGCAACCGGCAGCCAGCTTGACAAGCTGGACTTTCTGATTCAGGCAATGGTGAAAACTTCCCGGCTGGAGGCCGGTGTGATTACACTGGAGAAAAAGGATGCTTTAATTGAGGAAACGCTGGTGAACGCCATCAACGGGATTCTGGCTCCGATGGAGAAGAAGAACATTGAACTGACCGTAGATTGCCCGGAAGGACTGACCATTTCCCATGACAGCCGCTGGACTTCCGAGGCTCTGTTCAATCTGCTGGACAATGCGGTGAAGTACACGCCTGCTGGCGGCAGCATCCATGTGTCCGTTCAGAATTGGGAAATGTACTGGAAAATTGATGTGACCGACACAGGCCGGGGCATCCCGGAACAGGAACAGGCCACGATCTTCAAGCGGTTTTACCGGGAAGAAGCGGTGCATGAGGTGGATGGCATCGGCATTGGCTTGTATCTGGCCCGTGAGATCATCACCATGCAGGGCGGGTATATTCTGGTGACTTCCGAAGTTGGAAAAGGTTCCACCTTTTCGGTGTTCCTGCCACAAGAGTAATCAAGCGGCGGCCTGTGCAGGCTGCCGCTTTTTTCAAAAAATTTTTATGCTATTTGGATTTTAGGACATTTCTGCAACATTTGGGAGGTAGGCTTTTCTCAAACGATGAGAGGAGAAAGTCACATGGCTATCACAAGAACATTGATTTTCAATGCGATTCTGCTCTGCCTGCCGCCTATAATTGTTCTGGGTGTTTTCAAGTTCTTCTTTGTCCAGCATATCCGATGGGCAGCTGGAATAGTGGCATTGATTGATGCTGCTGTCTTTCAGACACAGCTATTCTATTATGAGAGCATCTGGCTTGTGCTGTTCTTTTTGGTGATTCAACTGGCAATTACCGGCTTGCTTTCCGTTTGGCTTTACAAAAAATACGGCCAAACATGAATTGTCCTAAAATTGAAGCAATTCGCCGCTAAATTAGAGGGCGTTTAGGACATTTCTGCAACAATTCCGTTTTAGACTACGATGGAAAGGAGTTGGTGGGTATGACGTTACCTTTTGAAAACGATACCAGCCGAGTAGTAAAGAAGCTGGCAAAACAGGACATCAAGGCGAACAAACGCACTTCTATTTCTATTATGGTGGCGATTCTCATTGCGTCCACCTTTCTATGTGCCTTGTTTACCTTTGTTCAAAGTTATTGGAATCAAAGCATCCAGCAGGAAATCTATCAAGCTGGTGATTGGGATGCACAGCTTTTGGACATTCAGGCAGGACAACTGGCGGAAATCCAAGGGAACGACAATGTTCAGAAAATCATGGCGAAAGGAAATAATCAAACCGCGCAGTTGCCTGATGGAACAGAATTGCCGTTTTTACTGGTTCAAAACTGTGATGCCCAATATTGGGATTCCATGCACGAAAAAAACCTGATGATTCACGGGCGTGTGCCGCAGGCGCCCGGTGAAATCGTGGTAGGCAAGAGTTTTTTTGAACAAAATCCATCCTATCAGATTGGGGACACCGTTTCCGTGGTTTTGGGAGAACGAAAAGTCAGTTCGGAACCAGTCGATTTTCTGTCACCCACACAAAGCGGGGAAACATTTGAGAAAGTAGCAGAAGCTCAATACACTATTGTTGGCGAAATTGATATGACGGTTTCTTCTGCATATAACGGCTATCCGGCATACGGCTGGCTTGATCCCTCTGTGCTGCCTGGGGATACCGACCTTGTAGCATACCTTCAGGTCAAAAATCCCTCTGCGATCTTTGATACCATTCCTCAAATTGCACAGACGATTGAAATGAAAGCAGACGAATACGGCGACTATCCTTATCGCTATCACACGGCTCTGTTGGGGCTGTATGGAATCTATGAGCCGGGACATTTTTGGAACAGCGATTTGCCAAAGCTGTTTCTTGCTGTTGTCCTGGTCGCATTGGCCTCCATGACGGTGTTCTCTTATATTATCCGTGGTGCCTTTTCTATTTCTGCCAAGCGGAAAATGAAAGAACTTGGGATATTAAAGTCGATTGGTATGACTTCAAAACAGGTTCAACGGATGGTTTTTTATGAAGCCCGGCAATTAGCTTTTCTTCCAATTTTGCTCTCTGTGGGGCTGGGATACTTGTTTTCTTATGGTGTGCTTTCTGGTTATTCTGCGCTGGTAGGCGATGCAATGGAGCATCCGATTACTGTGTCCTTTTCGCCGTGGGTTGCGCTCGGTTCGATGGTGTTATCGTTCCTGACGGTTTTGCTGGCAGCTTCAGGCCCTGCAAAACAGGTGGGGAAGTTCCGGCCGATTGAAGCAGTGAAAGAAAGCTGGAATCTCACGACACTCAAAAAATCGAAAAAACATACTTTGCTGAAAAAATGGTTTGGTTTTATTGGAAAACTATCAGCAAACTCGATTGCTGCGAATCGAAAGCTGTTCCGTACTTGTACGGCTACGCTCTGCCTGTGTCTGGTATTGATGTTCAGCTTCCTGGCTGTTTTTGCAATTTCTGATGTGAACAATACCAAAGCGGAGCAGGATAATCACTTTGATGTGAATATCACAATGGAACCGGGTCAGCAGGTGGATCAGGCGCTGATTCAGGAATTAAAAGCACTTCCCCATGTCACAAATGAAGCCACTTATACAATGGCAAACTGCGCGATTTGGGTATCGGATGATGACCTGTCCAGCGAGTTTGTCACCTCCGGTGGATTTGGTACAAAGGCGGCTGGCGAGTATGTCGTAAATCGTGACGGGCAATACAGAATCCCCTGCGTGCTGATTGGACTGGAACAGGATTCCTATGATGCCTGCCTTGCAAAAGCAGGCATGGAGCCGTTGGAAAACGGGACGGCAATCGTAGTAAATTCTGTTGTAAAGAACCCCGATTCCAGAGGTTATGAAGCCAAAAAAGAAATGACCTCTTATCTCAATTTGGAAACGGGGCAGTCCTTGAATATCACAGAGAAGTTTTTAGACTCCATTCAAGGCAATTACACATTTGACCTGAATGTGGGTACGACGATCCAAGAATTGCCTGACATTGGATTGCACACGGCGTTCTATACGCTCCCCATCCTCGTTCCTATGGATGAGTATTACCGCATTATTGGGAATTTTTCGGAAGATCGGGCAGTCTACAACTACCGCACTTACATGAACCTTGCGATAGAAGATGGATTAGATGCCCAAATCCAAAAGGACGCGGATCAAATATGCAGCGCCTATTTAAGTTCCGATGACTTTTATACTTCAAGCAAAACAGAACGGGCAATCACCCGCGATCAGCTGACGAACGCTACCATGCTTGTCGTGTATAGCCTGACCGCACTCTTTGGAATCGTCGGAATTTCCTCTGCAACATCAGCGATTCTGAACAGCTTGTACCAAAGGCGGAAAGACTTTGCCATGCTGCGCTCTGTGGGCCTGGATAAGAAAGGGCTTCACCGTCTGCTGTCCATTGAGGGGTTTTTGCTTGCGTCTAAGCCAATTTTGTTCGGCCTGCCGGTTCTGCTCTTTATCATTGGCGCTGTGTTGTGGATGCAGGATGTCACTTTTGGTGAGTTTTTGGGAGTTTTCTCCCTGTGGGGGCTGCTGGCATTTATTGTCCTCACCCTTCTGCTTATCAGTGGGATTTATGCCTTTGCGTCCCGACAGATTCGGAAAGACATTGTGGTTGAAGTCCTAAAGGACGAAACTGTGTAATTACCCAAAATGGAAATATCTCAAAATTGAAGCAATTCAGTCCAAAACCAAAGGGCGTTTAGGACATTTCTGCAACAATTCAGTTTTAGACTACATTCATATTGAAAATATAGAAAGGCGGTATTCTTATGAGTATCTTGCAGACAACTGATCTGAAAAAATATTACGGCACTGAGCCGAACATTACCCGCGCCCTGGACGGCGTGACCTTCTCCGTGGAGGAAGGCGAGTTTGTGGCGGTGGTCGGCACCTCCGGCTCCGGCAAATCCACCCTGCTGCACATGATGGGCGGCCTGGACACCCCCACTTCCGGCAGTGTGGTGGTTCGGGATAAAGAACTGGCGAAGATGAACGATGAGCAGCTTACCATCTTCCGCCGCCGCAACATCGGCTTTGTGTTCCAGAACTACAATCTGGTGCCGATCCTGAATGTGTATGAGAACATCGTCCTGCCCGTGGAACTGGATGGCGACACCGTGGATCAGAAATTCATGGATGAAGTCGTAAAGATGCTGGGCCTTCAGGACAAACTCCAGAATATGCCCAACAACCTTTCCGGCGGCCAGCAGCAGCGTGTGGCGATTGCCCGCGCCCTGGTATCCAAACCGGCTATTGTCCTGGCCGATGAACCCACTGGCAACCTGGACAGTAAGACCAGCGCCGATGTGCTGGGCTTGCTCCAGCGCACCAGCCGGGAGTTTAACCAGACGCTTGTGATGATTACCCATAACAACGAGATTGCCCAGCTTGCCGACCGTATTGTGCGCATTGAGGACGGAAAAATCAAGGCGTAAGGAGGTGGCGGATATGACATTACCATTTGAAAATGATACGCGCAGAATAATACATGGTCTTGCGAAAGCTGATCTGAAAACACACAAATTAAAAACATTTTTAACTGCAATCATTATTATTCTGGCTACCTGCCTGATGGCAACTATTTTTTCGGTTTTGGTGAATGATGCGTTGGATCAAGCGAATCAGGCTCCATACCATGCTATGTATCGGGCAGTAAACGAAGATACCAAAACCACACTTCAATCGGATAAAGATTTTGAAGCCGTAGGCATCTACAAATCTTTTGGAAATCAGGTTGACCGTGATGGCCGTACCGATCTGGCATATATGGACGAGCAGACGCTGGCCTTTATGGGGTTCCGGCTTGTAGATGGCGTAATCCCGGACAGTGAAAATGAGGTGCTTGTGTCCGAAACCTACTTAAAGAATCGTGCTTTGTCGGTAGGAGATACTTTCCGGTTTGCTTATGTTGACAGCTTGACCAATGAAGAAAGAGAAGAAGAATTTACTGTATGTGGTACGATTCAAAACAAGGAACAAGAACGTGGAGAGCAGTTTTATGTTGTAACATCAAACAGTTTCCGAATGAAATATGCCCAACAATACAGTCAAATAACTTCGGATTTCAGCACAGAAACCGCTGCCACGGTTGATGTACTTGTTTTACTCAATTCGGATTATTCCAGTACAGGTTCCGATACCCAAAAAGACTTTTTGAAAAGCAAAGGCGAGTCTGCGGGCATCCCCAGCTTTGATGTTATTATAAATGAGAGTTACATTGATGGAGTTTACTTTGATGGAACTGTGATCGCTGCTGTCATCTTTTTCACCATATTCCTGATGTTTGCCAGCAGCTTTGTGATATACAGCATTTTTTATATTTCCATCGTAAATTCCATGCCAATGTATGCCCAACTGATCTCATTGGGCACAACACAAAAGCAACTGCGCCGATTCTTAAATACGCAAGGCAATATGTTGGCAGTGAGATTTATACCGCTTGGAGCATTGATTTCTATTTTGCTCATTGTCTTAATCTCTGGAGTACAATGGCTTCTGTATGATGCTCTCATTACTTTATTTGCGATCCTGCTGATTTATGTCGTTATTAAATTTGCACTGAGGAAACCCGCAAAACTTTTGGCAAATGCTTCACCCATTGAAGCTATGAAATTCAGGGATGGGGAAACCGCTGGTTCTCACAAGGCACTAAAGCAAATCACCCCTGATTCTTTAGCAAAAAGCAATCTGCACACAAATCGGAAGAAAAATCGAATGTCAATTATTTCGCTAAGTATCAGTGGAACATTGATGATCGCATTAGCCATTCTTGTGTCCTCTATCAATCTTCCGGCAATGATACGGCAAAGCTATCCTATGGATGAAGATTTTCAAATTGGCATCCAAATGGACAATTTCTACGAACGCTTCCCGACAATTATTCAGAACAATCCATTATCCGGTGAACTGATGGGACAAATCACAGATATTCCTGGTGTCCAGAAAATCGTTCTCGACGAGTGTGTTATAGGCCGTTTGGTTGAATCGGCTGTAAATTATACCTCGCCCGAAGATAACTTGGAACTGCTGAATAGCTTGTCACCAGAACTGATTGCCAATGTCAGCGAAATCGCAAGTGGAACTGTTAGCTATGATGATTTAGGTACGAATGAAATTGTAATCAATAAATACCGCACAGATCGAAGTGAACTCAACTATGGCGATTTGCAAGTTGGAGATTCTT
This sequence comes from Butyricicoccus pullicaecorum DSM 23266, assembly GCF_900167005.1. Taxonomy (GTDB): domain Bacteria; phylum Bacillota; class Clostridia; order Oscillospirales; family Butyricicoccaceae; genus Butyricicoccus; species Butyricicoccus pullicaecorum. The sequence goes on along the minus strand of NZ_FUXW01000001.1, from coordinate 747,371 downwards.
TGACATTCCGTTTTGAAGTCGGTGGACAGATCATAGAAGAAACGTTTACTGTTGCAGGTATTGCCTATTTTCCTTCGACGGGATTATTCTATTGCACTCAAGAAGCAATCGAGCAGATTTCCCCGTATAATAATACAACACACATCTCTATCTTTTGTGATAAAAACTATACGGAGCCTGTAAAGGACAGACTGGCATCTCTTATCAGCGGAAATCCAAATCTGCGGCTCAAAGTATATTCGGAAGAATATTCTATGATTGCAGGGTTTATCAATGTGACAATGAGTAGCCTGTATGCTGTATCTGCCTTTGTCGTGATATTTGGATTGCTCAATATGATAAATATGCTGATTAACAGCGCCATCATCCGCAAGCGGGAGTTTGCTTTGCTACAAGCTGTCGGGATGACAAACCGGCAGCTGCGAAAAATGCTCTACCGGGAGGGTATGAGTGTCAGCATCAAGTCGGCACTATTGGCAGCGGCTTTTGGTATTACGATTGGTGGACTTCTGTGCTATTTGGCAAATAAGGTGATGGCTCTGAAATTCGTTATCTTCGCCATTGATCCATTACCTGTTCTCTTGTTTGCTGCTGTACTGATTGGGTTACAGATTCTTGTCAGCTATTGCATCTGTCGTTCAATCGAAAAAACAAGTCTGATTGAAAATCTGAGGGCGGAATAAACACTGACTTTCAAGAAGAAAATTGGTCGGGACAGAAAATTTCTGTTCCGGCCATTCTTTTTGCTATTTTGGCATATTCAATTTTTCCACAGTTTGATTGACAATTAACAGTGATTTAGCTATACTAAAAATGATTCGTTATGTAACGAGAGGTGAGTACGATGTTGTTCGGAAAATTTTGTATTGACTTCGGCTCCACACAAGTTTATACCACAAAACATTGTGCGGAGCCTTTTCGGAAAGTTGATCTATAAAATGAAAAGGTCAAGGCAGAGTGGACTGCCTTTGGTTTTTATACCCTTTTTATCAGATCAACAATAGATAATTGATTGTTTAGGCCACAGACGATGTTTTGTTTGTGGCCTTTTGTTATGCTTATATAAGTGACTATGCAAAGGGCGCACGATGTAGTGTGTCCCTTTTTCTTTTTGGAGGAATAGATATGACTGAAGAACATAGTTTGTTGACCGGGAGTGTGCCGAAAAAACTGGCCTCTTTCGCTTTCCCATTACTTTCAGCAAATCTACTGCAATCGTTTTACAATGTAGTAGATATGCTTGTGGTCGGCCAAATTGTAGGTGATACAGGTCTTGCGGCCATTGGCAATGCCTCTAAACTGTGTTATATCATCAATTCAATTTGTATTGGTATGACGATGGGGGGAGCAGTGTTAATTGCTCAGTATAAAGGGGCAGACGATAAAAGAGGGCAGGCAGAATCCTTTCAAATGTTGGCTCTACTCTCTCTGGTATCCTCTTTGCTTGTGACGGTTGTGAGTTTGGCAACCTACCAGCCACTATTCAAAATGGTAAACGTTCCAGCAGACGCATATCCAGAAGCCTGCAACTATATGAAAATCTTTTGCTGTGGAACGGTATTTGTCTTTGGATATAATGCTGTCTGCTCTGTACTGAAAGGGTTGGGGGATTCCAAATCCCCCCTCTACTTTGTAGGAGTTGCTACCATTATCAATATCATTTTAGACATTGTTTTGGTAGGTCCGTTAGGAATAGGAACAGCAGGAGCAGCTTACGCAACGATTACCGCACAGGGAATTTCCTTTGTGATTTCCCTATTCTATTTGAAGCGACACAGGATATTTTTATCTATGGAGGATCACAGAAAGTTTACGCTTCAATGGGATAAGCTAATCGCCATAGTAAAAGTCGGCCTACCTACAGCGATCCAGATGGTCGTAGTCAACACCGCCTATCTGCTTGTTACGGGAATGCTTAATCAATTTGGAACTGCAGTGTCCGCTGGATCAAATGTAGGTTTACAAATCAATACCTTTGCTGGTATGCCCTGTTGGGCTATTGGACAGGCAGTAACGGCAATGGTAGGCCAGTGTATGGGGGCTGGACAAATCGACCGTGCCCGAAAGGTAGTGAAAATTAGTTTGGTGATGAATGTTGCCGTAACATTCGTTGTCGTAATAAGCGTACAGCTTTTTGCCGAACCATTGATTTTGCTTTTTGGTAGTACCAACCCGGAAGCAGTAAACGATGGAGTTTACTATCTGCGTGTCTGTTGCAGTATAAACAGTTTGATTTATGCCATTATGTATACTTTGGATTCCTTTGCTATTGGTGTCGGTGCGGCAAATGTCGCTATGATTAACGCTTTACTGGACGCAGTTATTGTGCGTTTGATTATGAGCTGGTTCTTGGCCTTTTCACTCAATATGGGATTTATAGGAATTTATTACGGCCAGGCACTTTCTCCGATCTTACCAGCTATTGTAGGCTTACTCTATTTTATAAATAGAAAATGGGAAAGGAAAACACTCCTTAAAAATAGATAAAATGGATTGTTTTGAATTGCCGCAGAATGATTGAGAGAATGGCTAATCGAAATGGCAAAATTATTCCGACCAGTTTTTGCTATTTGTAAATTTTCTTAAACTATATTGTCTTTTTACTCATCTCGTGTTATAGTGTTATATATAATAGCATAACAGTTAAAACAGCAAGAAGGTGAGATGGATTGAAACTAATTATTTCAAATGTATCAGGCGTACCCATCTATGAGCAAATTAAGCAGCAGGTCAAGGCGGCAATCCTATCTGGAGAACTGAAAGAGGACGAAGCCTTACCTTCCCTCAGAACGCTGGCAAAAGATTTGAAAATCAGCGTCCTAACCGTTACAAGGGCCTATACAGAATTAGAGCAAGAGGGATTTGTCAAAAATGTTCAGGGACGCGGCTGCTTTGTCATGGACCGTGGCTCTGAACTGATGAGAGAGCAGCTTATCTGCAAAGTGGAAAATGGGTTGACCGACGCAATCAAGGCGGCAAGAATCGCAAATCTTCCCAGCGAAGAACTGCACCGTCTTTTAGATATTTTATTGGAGGCGAATACAGATGACTAACTATTTAGAGGTGAAAAACCTCTCGAAATCCTTTGACAGTTTCCAGCTTCACAATATCAGCTTCACCTTGCCGAAGGGATATATTATGGGGCTGATCGGGCCAAACGGCTCCGGCAAGACAACCACCATCAAACTCATTCTGAATATGCTGGGGCGCAACGGCGGCGAAATCAAGATCATGGGGCTGGATAATATCGCTGACGAGCAGAAAGCAAAAGCGGAACTCGGTGTTGTATTTGATACCAACTATTTCAGCGATGATTGGCAGGTAACGCAGGTAGAGAAATCCATCTCCGTTTTCTATCCCAACTGGAAGTCGGAACGGTTTGCCGAGATGCTGCGGAAGTTCCACATCGCTCCCACCAAGAAAGTGAAAGAACTCTCAAAGGGTATGCAGATGAAGTTGATGCTGGCCTGTGCGTTCTCTTACGACGCAAAGCTGCTGATCCTGGACGAACCCACCAGCGGCCTCGATCCGGTTTCCAGAGATGAACTGCTGCAAATTCTCTCGGAGTATATTGAGGATGGAGAACACAGTGTACTGTTCTCTACCCATATCACCGGCGATCTGGAACGCGCTGCTGACTATATCACTTATATCAGCTATGGAGAATTGTTTTTCAGCGGCAGCAAGGATGAATTTGTCGATCTGTTCCGCATTGTCAAAGGAGGAACAGAAGAACTGTCTGCTGACCTGAAGGAAAAAGCGGTCGGTGTCCGCACATTCCCCACAGGCTTTGAGGCTCTGGTCAAGACCGAAGATACGGTCGCTTTTTCCTCTTTGAGTATTGAACCGGCGACCATTGATGAAATCGTTGTATTCACGAGCAAGAAAGGTGACGATTATGAGTAATACATTAAAAGCAACAAAATTGGACTTTTCGCTGGTAAAGCCCTATATCAAGGTGATCGGGTTTACCATGCTTCTTCCTATCGCTTTTGCAGCCATTAACCGTTCCATCCTGACCGGCGTTTCCTTTGCCATGTGCTTTATCGCCATGACCACAGGCTACACTTTCTCGGTAACGGAGAAAAACAGCATGGAGCGTTTGTATGGGATTTTACCCATCAAGAAAAGCGAAATGGTGACAGGCCGGTATCTCTTTGTTCTTGCGCTGGGCGCGATAGCTCTGGTGGTTTCTCTTATCACACAGCCGATTGTGCTGCGGGCAATGGGTGAACGTGTTGGAGCATTTGATATGATCAGCGCGGCCATCGGCGGCCTGTTCCTGTTCGCCCTTTATACCGTATTTCAAATTCCGGGCTATTACAAATATGGAGCCATTAAAGGCCGTGTGTTCATGTATATTCCTGTGGCCGGATTTTTGGCGACCTTGTTTTTCCTGCCCAAGATGCCCGCAGACAATCCCATTGTGACTACGGTTGTAAGTTCCCCGGTGCTGCTGATCGGTCTTGTGCTTGTACTCGTCGTTGTCATGTATGCTGTGTCGATCTGGTTCTCCATTCGGATCATGGAAAACAAAGAAATGTGAGGTGAGCAATATGGATTTCACAATTTTAGCGGTAGTTCTTCTGATTGGTGTCGGTATTCCCGTCCGCAACAAGCTGATCCGTAAGTATCGAGAGGAAAAGAAGCAAAAAGATAAGGATCGGGATGCAAAATGACCGATATGGAGAAAACCGAGTTCATCCGCTGTCCCATTTGTGGAAATAAAACACGGGACAAAATTCGGGAGGATACCATCCTAAAAAACTTTCCTCTCTTTTGTCCTAAATGCAAAAGCGAGTGTCTGATTGATATTGAACAATTTCATATAACTGTTATCAAAGCGCCAGACGCACAGCCGCAGAGCCGATAACTCACAAGGTCCGATTTCCTTGTGGTTATCGGCTTTTTTGAATGTTCTGTGCCATATACCTGACTATTTTGGCGCAACCATGTTCCTGCTCAAACGGGTTATTTTGCGGTCTGAAATGCAATAAATTTTGAATTGCTACAAAAGTGAAGCAATTCGGGCTGTTTTTCTGTCGAAAGAAGTGGGCGTTAGGACAATTCTGCAACAATTCAGTTTTAGAATAAAAAAATAATAGTATTTGGATCAACTGCCATGCGGCGGTAAAGAAAAAAAGCCGTTGCATAGCAGTTGTATTCATACGCCTATTTTACTTTGTGGCGGCTCTAATTTGAGCCGCCGCTTCTTTTTGCCCAAAGGGTAACGACGACCCTACACCTTGCAATCTTACACGGCGGCAATAGGAGGATGCCGCCATGCACTATAAAGTGTTTCAACACAAAACGACAAGACCCATCTTGTCAAAAAAAGCCTGAGTTTTGCCTGGATACATCATGCCCCTCCACCGGCATTATCATGGCAGTATTTTCGGCATTATCATAGTGTATTTTGCTGCGCCAATTTCCTTTTGCGGGAGACTGGCGCTTTTGTTTGCGCTTTTTTAGAAAAGCGGCCTGGACCTTACCATTGCCGTTCTCCACCTCATTTCGGCTCGCTCGTCAACTGGACCTGTGAACCGAAATGGAGGTACATAATGCAGAAAATCAATCTTCGGGATCTGTATCCCGATCTATATAAAACAGACGTTTTTTTGGAAGTGACCGATGAAGTACACGCTGTGTTTTTGGCAGACAAACGAGCTGACGCTGCCTATGAGCGCCAGATGTATCGCTATAAGGCATACTATTCTCTGGACCATGACAATGGCATTGAAAATACCGTAATAAATCGCCCACTGACCCCGGAGGAAATCTTGGAGGACAAACAACGGCGGGAACAGCTCTACGCTGCGGTGATGGCGCTGCCGGACAAGCAGGCCAAGCGGATCTATGCCCGGTTCTACCTGGGCATGACGCCAACTGAAATTGCTAAGGCTGAGGGAGTGGATGTCAGCCGTGTCCGAGATAGCATTCGCCGGGGGTTGAAACACCTTGCTAAACTTTTTTGATAAGTCCTTCTTACACGCGCCCGTTTTGCGGCTTTTTTGTCAGCGTAATTAGAAGGACAATTCTTCCCCTTCATTGGCACATTGACAACTGAATAGACGGCATTTCTGGTACATAACCCATGTATGAGCGAATCAGGCGCGCCGCCAAGAAGGACAAGCCAAGGAGGTGATGAATCGGCTGTCCTGAGCGATCAACGTAAGCTTGGAACCTGAAGGTGGCACTTCAGGGCGCGGTGACTGCATGGGGGCTTAAAGATACTTCCTCACGGCCTCCTAAAGACTTGGGAGGAACCCTGCGGCGCACGAGTAAAACGACGCTGCGGAGTTATGACAGCCGCGCCAGCGGAGACCAGAAGTGTCCCCATCGTCAGGGGTGCGTGGCAAATGTGGCGAGCAATAACCAAACTATCATACAGCAGCCGTACCGATTGACTGGTTAGCATATCCCCTCAACTTTATCGGTACGGCTGCTTTTTTATATGAATTGAGACAAAATGTTTCCTCATATCTTATGAAGAAGCAGTTTTTGACTGGAGGTGCGTCAGTATGGATCAGAAGAATCCCCCTACAACCTCCTACAAAGAGGTGAAAATTGGGAAAACCATTTACCGTGTGACCAGCTTTTTTTCGGGCGAAAAGGAGCTGGGAAAGACTTTGGAGCAGCTGGCTGTCCGGCGCGCCATGTCGGAGGTTTCCACATCTGTCGGCTGCTCCGCACACACGGCTACATAGTTACACTATCCTCCCGGCCTTGCCGCATCCTTGCGCGGCGATGGATTCTCCGCTACGATGTTCATACAGGGAGATTCCCTGTGGAGCCATCACGCCGCACGAGGTATGGAATCTGAATTGTCGGGAGGGAAAATAAAGATGACTACAAAAACATACAACGTCGGCATCTACTGCCGTTTAAGTAACGACGATGAACGCGACGGCGAATCCGTCAGTATTGAGAACCAGAAGCTGCTGCTTCAGAACTATGTACGGCAGCGGGGCTGGAATGAAATTGATACCTATATCGACGATGGCTATTCAGGTACGAATTTTGACCGTCCTGGGGTCAAGCGTTTGATTGAGGACGCCAAGGCCAAGCGGATCAATGTGATCCTGGTCAAAGACCTGTCCCGTTTTGGCCGTAACTACATCGAATTTGGACAGTACACAGACTACCTGTTTCCGTCCCTGGGCTGTCGGTTTATCGCTCTGAACAACGGCATTGACACGGAAAGCGCCAATGGCAGCACCGATGTCATGTGCTTTTTGAATTTATTTAACGAATTTTATAGCCGCGACACAAGCAAGAAGGTCAAGGCGGTCAAAAAAGCCTGTGCTGAAAGCGGCAAATTCATGGGAACCTACCCTGCCTACGGCTACAAGCGGGACCCGGCGGATAAGCACCACCTGGTGATTGATGAGGACACCGCCCCGATTGTGCGCCGTATCTTTGAGATGCGGGCAGCCGGAACAGGGTTTCACGCCATCGCCGTTATGCTGAACGAGGAAGGCATCCCGTCCCCCGGTGTATTGTACTACCAGCGCAAGGGACAGAGCGATCCGCGCCGGGTCAACCACAAATGGGCAGACCAGACGGTGAAAAACATCGTCCGCAGCGAGGTTTATATCGGCAACATGGTCCAGGGAAAGACCGGAACGCTGTCGTATAAGTCACGCAAACTCGTGGGCAAACCGGAGGAAGAATGGATTCGTGTGGAAGGGACCCATGAACCGATTATCTCACAGGAGCTGTGGGATACCGTGGTCAGCATTGACAAAAAGAAGGTACGGAAATCTTCTTCCGCTGATGGCTATAAGAGTATCTTCACCGGCCTTGTGTACTGTGCGGACTGCGGTTTCAAAATGCGGAATCAGGTGGAGCGATTCACCTATAAGGACGGGACACCGGGGCGGTACAGCTCCTTTATTTGCGGGAACTACTCCCGCAGCGGAAAGGGAGCCTGCACAATTCACACCATCTATGAAAATGTGCTGACCCAGCTGGTGTTGGAGGACATTCGGGAAAAGGCCCGTTTTGCGGAATATGACCCAGAACAACTGGTGCAGCAGATTATCCGCCTGAAGGATAAGGAAGCCAAAAGCCGCCTTTCCTCCTGCGAGCAGGAGCTGAAAACATATACGGCGCGGCTTTCCGAACTGGAACGGCTGATGCAGAATCTCTACGAGGATAAATGTGCCGGAACCATTCCGCAGACCGTTTTTCAGACCTTAATGCACAAATACGAAGCGGAACGGGCGGAAAAGTCCGAAGCCATCCCGGAACTGGAGCGCAAGGTCAAAAGCTACCTGGAGAACCGCACGGACGCAAATCGCTGGCTGACCGTTATCCGCCGGTACACAGAGATTACGGAGCTGGACGAATCCATCCTCTTTGAACTGGTGGACCGCATTGAGGTTGGAGAAACTCGAAAACTGGGCGGACAGCGGATTTGTGACCTCCGTGTTTACTACCGCTATGTGGGCAATGTGGACGCGGCGCTGTCACAGGAGGAAAGGAGGCAGCCACTTGAAGAAGCAATATAAGGTCGGCATCTACTGCCGCCTGAGCGTGGACGATGCCTCCAATTCCGCAAAGGCAAAGAACTATATCCCCGGCGATGAATCGGCCAGCATAGAAAATCAGTACGAAATTCTCTCCAAATTTGTCATGCTCAACGGCTGGATCGAGGTCAAGACCTATCGGGACGATGGGTACAGCGGCGGGAATTTTCAGCGGCCCGGATTTTTGGAAATGCTGGAGGACGCCCGCCACGGCCTGATTAACCTGATTCTGGTTAAAGACCTGTCCCGCCTGGGGCGTGACTTTGTGAAGGTGGGCCGCTATACGGATGTGATTTTCCCGTCCCTGGGCTGCCGGTTTGTATCTGTGCTGGACTGTCTGGACAGCGAGGGCGACAACACCGATATGCTGCACTTCCGCAGTTTGATGAACGACTACCATCTGAAAGACCTGTCGGGAAAAATCAAATCGGTGCTGTACGCCAAAAAGAAAAGCGGCCAATACTTGACCGCCTACGCTCCTTACGGATACCGCAAGAGCGATGAGGACAAACACCGGCTGGTGGTGGATGAAGAAGCCGCCGCTGTGGTGCGGGAAATCTACCGGATGCGCTGCTCCGGCATGGCCTACGGCAAGATTGCGGCGGCACTGAACGAGAAAAGCATCCTTTCTCCCCGCTGGCATTGGGAACTGCACTACGGAAAAAAGGGCAGCTGCAAATACTCCAAACTTTGGACCTATGCCACGGTAAAAAACATCCTGAACGATACTGTTTATCTCGGCATAGTCACACAGAACCGCACCGGCTCCCATTCCTACAAGGACAAAACCATGATACAGAAGCCGGAAACGGAATGGATTTGCCACGAGGATGCCCACGAAGCAATCGTTGACCGGGAACTGTGGGAGGCGGTTCAGGAAAAGAACCGGGCAGTCAAACAGCAGGTGGCAAATCATGCCGCCCCTCTGCCCGCCCTGTTCACCGGCAAACTGGTCTGTGCCGATTGTGGGCATCCTCTGGCAGCCACCCGCGAGACCCAGCGCAGAAAAAATGGGACATCCAAGCGATATGTTTCCTATATCTGCTCCCACTTTGCCACCACCGGACGCAGCGCCTGTTCCTGGCATCGGATTTATGAAATCTCGCTGAAAACGCTGGTGCTGAATGAAATCAGGGCGCACAGCCGGGCGGTAGCACAGGATGAAAATGCCGTGCTGGACAAGCTGAAACAGCAGATACTTTCCGAAAGCGCAGCCAGACAGGAGGATTCCAAACTGGAAATCAGCCGGTTGCGGCGGCGTATCGGAGAGCTGGAACACATGACCGCTAAACTTTATGAAGATAAGGTCAGCGGCATAATCAACAACGACACCTTTGCTGTCCTGATTCAAAAAAGTGAACAGGAACGCATCCAAAAGGCAGAGCGTCTGGAGGTTCTTCTGGCAGAGGAACGAAAAGCCCGGCAGGAGGTTGAAAATATCCGACAGTGGGCAGGCATCGTCCGCCGCTACCTGAATGTGCAGGAGCTTGACCGGGAAATCGTTGAGGAACTGATTGACCACATCGAGATCGGAGAACGCTCCGTTATAGACGGTCAGCGCCGTCAGGACATTAAAATCTTTTACCGCTTTGTTGGTGTGGTATAATGGGAAAAAGAAAAGACCCGGCTGCATCCGCAGTCCGGGCATACACCTGACAACATTCTATGAAAACGGTTTGCGATTGAACCGCATCGTTTTGTCGAAAAAGAGTGATTCAGCAGAACACCCTTCCCAAACAGCTTATGTTCTTCATAATGTTGCGGAAAGGGGTAAAATCATCGTCACCTCTGGCGCTGTCCACGCCGTCATTGATGGCGATGAGGCGAACGCCACGCTGACGCAGGATTTCCATAATCTGACCGACTTTCAGATAGTCACGACCCATGCGGCTCATGTCCTTGATACACAGATACTCCACATTCCCGGCTTCAACCTCTTTCATCATTGCCAAAAATCCGGGACGGTCAAAGCAAGTACCACTAATGCCATCGTCCGTGAAATGGACAATGTTTGTAAAGCCCTGCCGTGCGGCGAACTCCTCCAACATTGCTTTTTGATTGGATATGGAATTGCTCTCACGCTGCTGGTCATCATCTTTGCCAAAGTCATCACGGCTCAGTCGCTCGTACAAAGCTGTGATTTTCTCGTTTTTTCTCATAACTTGCGCTCCTTTCTTCGGTTTTAGGTTGTGTGTTCTAAGAGACTTCCCAACCGCTTGATTAAGAAGTCTTTTAGAGCATACAACACCCGCCGCCAGCTTGTATTTTTTATACTGGCGGACGGCAAAGTGGTTTGGCTTTTCCGCTTCCAATGCGTCAAACATCAGGTCCACGGGGTTTTTGAACTCCTCGTCATCCTCCCGGACCTCCATGGCGTTGATGAACTCGATGAGGGTGGAGAAGTTTTGTTCCTCCACCGGGGCCTCATAGTGGATGTACCCGATGAGGGCGCAGTACAAAAGCGTTTCCGCCTTGACCCAGAAATCGTCCCCGGCCTTGCCCTCACCCTTGGTGTTTGCAATTAGGGTCGTGACCAACTTCAAGATGTCCTTTTCGGAGTGGATGTAGGCAAAGGGGTTATAGTGCATGGACTTCTTGAAGTTGATGGTATTGAGGACTTTGATCCGATACGGCTCATAAATGACCTTGCCGTGCTTATCCTTCATGGGCTTGCCGTCCTTGCCCAGCTTGGGTGTGCCGCGCTGGAGCATCTTGCCGCACTCCACCAGGATGGTGCCTTTGGGGTCTGTGACCACATAAGAGCTGTGCATCTGCATCAGGTTCGGTTTCAGCCAGAACCGGGTCTTACCGGAACCTGAGCCGCCGATTACCAGAACATTTTTATTTCGCGCCGTTTTGGGGTCCTTGGGGCGGCTGTTCATGGTCAGGCTCTCGGTTTTGGTCAGAATCACATTGTTCTGGAATACCGGGTCGATATAAGGCGCAATATCCTCATGGGTTCCCCATGAAGCGTTTTGTCAAGTGCTTTTTTGAGTTATTGACGCAAATTCTTGTGAAAGTGCGAAAGTGCAAAGTGCAAAGGGTCTGCGTTTTGCACTTTCAGCTTGCGGGTTCGGGTGGCTGCTTCTTCTTGATGAAGTTATACCATTGACCGCCGACACGCCTTGCGCCTAAAATACCGCCCATGTTGCGCTTGGCGTTCTGTACCGTCCTCTCGGATATTCCGGCTTCGGCTGCGGCCTTTACAATGTCCTCGCTGGCAAGTTCTTTCCCGTCTGCAAGCAGGTCAAGTATCAGCTTCTCGGCTTGCTCGGTCTTGGTGGCGGTGTTCCCGCCCGCGCCGGATAGCAGCTCGTCGGCGGTTATGTCATATTCGCCTATCCATGAAAAGCCTGTTTCCGGGTCAAGGCAAAAGGCAACGGGCTTGCCCTCCGGCGCAAGGGAAGATTTGTCATGGACGATAACGCGCACATTCGGCTCCCGCTTCACGCGCCCGATCAGCAGGACGCTCCTTGCTGCGGCGCGGAAGTCAATAGAACCTAAGCCCCGGTATGCGCTCTGTCCTCCGGCGGCTTTGTTCAAGTGTCCGATAAGGATAACGGCGCACCCGGTACGCTCGGCAACATCGGCAAGGCGGCGGAACATGGGGCGCACTTCGTTTGCCCTGTTCATGTCGGTCTTTTCGCCCATGTACGCCTGTATGGGGTCAAGGATAATCAACCGCGCCCCGTTCTGCGTGATTGCCTTTTCTATGCGCTCGTCGGAGAGGGTAAGCTCCCGTTTGGCTTCATCAATCACAAGCACGCGGTCAAGGTCGGCTTCGGCTTCTATCAAGCGGGGCTTGACGGTATCGCCCAGCCCGTCCTCGGCGGTCTGGTAAATCACTTGGAATGGCGGCAAGGGCTTCATTCCCGGCAGCGTTCCCCCGGTGGTGCAGGCGGCGGCAAGGCGTAGGGCAAAGGTGGTCTTGCCCTCGCCGGGGTTGCCTTGCACAATGGTTACTTTCCCAAAAGGGATATACGGCTCCCATAGCCATTCAACGGTCTGTGTGTCAACCTCGCTCATGCGGATAATCTCGACGGTTTCTTCCTGCGGCGGTTCTTTCAATCCGTAAACCGCTTCCCGGATATACTTCCCGTCTGTGATTTCTGCCCGGTGCTGCAATACCTCGTTCCAGTCCTTGTAAAGCGGCACAAGGCGGTGGACGGTCAAGCCCTCCGGCACAAGCTCCGCAAGGCGGCTGCAAGCGTCGTTTCCGGCTTGGTCGCTGTCAAGGCAGAGGTAAACGGTCTTGATGTTCGGGCGGTCAGAGAGGAAACGCAACAGGGCTTTTTCTCCCACGCCGCCCAATGACAAATAGCTCTGCTTCTGCCACGCCTTTTTGAACAGGCAGAGGAAAGAGAGCAGGTCAACGGGGGCTTCAAAGACAAAAAGCCTGTCACCCTCGCCTCGGTAGCAGAAATTAAAGGCTTTGTCGCTGCCTTTCACATCAAACCGGAAGTTTCCCGCCGTTCCCTTGCTGTGGGCGTAGCGCGGTATTCCGTCCTCGTCCCGCCCCACAAATACGGCGTTGTGGTGGGCTGCGTCCTCGTAAATATCGCCGCGGGCAAAGAAAAAGCCCGTCACATCATCATCAATGCGGCGGGCTGCTGTGAGGTAGTTCCTCGCTATTCTGTTGTCGTTGTTTGGGGGCGGTAGCCGGAAGTCGGAAAGGGACGCGTGGCAAGGTCTGTCCGGCGGCGGTGCGGCTCCCTTTTCTCCTGTGAGAAGTTCCACGGCTTCGGTGAAGCTCTTGCCGAAAAACTCCATGACAAAATCAACGGGGCCGCCGCCCTTGCTCTGGCTGTGCCTGTACCATTTGTTTCCCCGGACGGTCAAGCTGTCGTGCCGTTTCCAGCGGTATTCATTCCCGGCGCGGGTAAGCTGCTCGCCCTGTGATTGCAGGAAAGAAACAAGGTCGGCTTGGTTCGCCCGGTTTATCTGTTCTTGGGTGTAGTACAAAAATCTCAACTCCTTTCATCGTTCTAAGTCGTGCTGCTTGGTGCGGGTCTGCTCCGGCTGGTCGGCTTTCAGCGCAATATCAACGCACTTGCGGATATTGTGCAGCTCGGCAACCTCGGCGCGGGTTTCTTTCAGCTTGGTATATTCCGCTGTTCTCTGCCCGCTGAGGGTGGCGTACTCTTTTTCCCATTCAGCGATAGGCAAGCTCTTTGTCCCTTTCGGCAGATTTGCATGGAGATAGCGGCTCGCTGCGTTCCATAGCGTAAGCTCGGCGCGGTGGGCTTCCTCGTACTTGTCGCGCTTGCTCGTCCAGCCATTTTTCAGCTTTTTCAGCTCGTCGTGAATGGGCTTGTACTCGGTGTAGTTCTTCCCGTATTCAATCAGCTTTTGTAATTCTTTCATGCGCTTCTCGGCGGTTTTCATGCCCGCCCGGATAGCGTCGGCTTGGTCGCTGACAGAGGAAAGGGTAGCGTCCAGCTCCGCAAGGGTGGAAATGCCATGCTCGGAAAGATAGCCTACTGCCTTTGCAACGGTTTTCAGTTCATCGGCGGCGTGCTGCCTTTGCCAACTTTGCGAATACTTCCGGCTCTTTTCTCTCTGAACGCTTAAATACTTCATCAGCAGATTTGCAAGGCCGGGGGATTGCGGGGGCTGCTCCGGGGCGTTTTCCCGCGCCTTGAACAGTTCGCCAATCCATTCTTTGAGCTTTCCAATCTGCGCCCGGATTTCCCGGATAAGGCGGTTTGCCTTTTGGATATTCCGGTTCAGCTCGCCTTTCTCGGTGGCTATGCCTTTCTTCTCCATTTGACAAGCCGCTACGCCCATGTGGACGGTAGGCAGCTCGTCAATGCCGCGCTCGGCGTTGCTGCGGTGGTCGATACGCGACCGGCTTCCGGCGCGTTCAAGGTAGGCATTTGAAATATCCGCCCATGCCTTGCGCCATAAAAGCGCGTTGCCCTTGTCGTTCCAGCCTGTGAGGTCAACTTTGTGTGTCTTGTATCTGCCGCTTGGTAAGCGTATGCGCTCGCCGTTCTCGTCAATGTCATATTCCTTTTTGGACTTCGCCGCCCATGCGCCGCGCTCGTCAAGGGGGCGCATAGTAAGCATGATATGACAATGGGGGTTGCCGCTGTCGGTGTCGTGAATGGCAAAATCAACGCACATTCCTCTGGAAACAAATTGAGAGGAACAGTATTCCCGGACAAGCCGGATCTGTTCCTCTCTGGATAATTCTATGGGGAGTGCTGCGTCAATCTCTCTGGCAAGCTGGGCGTTCCCGGTTTTCTCGTAAAGCTCCACACTGTTCCATAGGGTAGCGCGGTCAGAGAAAGAGGGCGGGGCATGGGGCGGCAATAGGATTTCCGTATGGACAACGCCGCGCTTGCGGGTGTAGTCATGGGTCATTCCGTCCCACTCGTTTGTGATTTTCTCGCCGCTTCGGTAGGTGGCTGCGGCAACGGCTGACTTGCCTTTTCCTCGGCTCACAATGCCGATGTTACAGTGGTAAATGGCTATGGGTATCACCTCCCGGATAAGATAATAAAACCCGCAAAAATAGTACAGACGCCGGGGCGGGTGTACTGTTTTTGTGGGTGTGCAGGGATAGCCGCGTAAGCGGCGCAAGGGGTGCAGCCCCTTGTTGCGGCAAAGCTGCCAATGTCGGTCAGAGAGGGAAGCAAGCGGCTTTCTCTCTGTGCCGACAAGCCCTCGGCAGAGCGCACGCACCCGTAAGGGTGTATAAGTGCGCCCTTTGTGCCCTTTGTGCCAAAGGGATTATTCGCTTTTCCCGCCCTTGGTGCGTTTTTTCAGATAAGCCCGCGCTTCCTCGCTCGTCAAGGCAAGCCGGAGAAAGGCGGCGGCTTCCTCGTCGGTCATGGTCTTGGCTTCTGGCACAATGCTCTCAAAGACCGCACCCCGGACGATCAGCCGATGGCTACGCGTCCTGCGTTCCTCTTGGGATAACTTTTGCCGCAACACCTTTTCCCGATTTTCAAGCTGCCGGATTTTCTTCTTCCCGTCCTCAATCTCGGCTTGCAATTCCTCGCGGTTTTTTTCTCTCGGTTTCGTCATGGGTGGTCACTCCTTTCTACCTGTCGGCATAGAAAAAGGACAGTCGATTTCCTCGGCTGTCCTTTTGATTAGGGTGTTTGGTTTACTCCGTTCTGCTCAATAAATGGGAATATTAAATATCAATACGCCCTTTAATACATTCCTATTAAAACATCAGCTTCGATTGTCAAATGTGTGAGAGTACACCAATCAACGCAATCTTTTTCAACGCAAAAGAGAAGCGGCGTCATTTCAATAAACGACATTCTTTGTTCTGATGACAACTGTACGGTGGCTGAAACCGTTTCTCTTGAAATGGTTTTAAGATATTTCTCAAAATATTCAACGACAGACTCATTTGAATAATCTGGATTTTTCAAGTGTGCTTGCACTTTAGTCCTGATTTCCCTCAAATGATTTTTCGTAGGAATTACTTTCACAACATATCCGTTAGGAGATAGCAATCGCTGAAATTCTTTGTAGTGTGCAGGCGAAAATATGTCTAAAATACAATCCATACTTCCGTCTTTCAAAGGGATTTTTGATAAGTCAGTAACAAACCACTTCACTGCTTTGCGCTTGTCTTTTTTTGATGCAATCTGTATTGCCTCCCTTGACAAGTCAAAAGCAAAGATGTTTCGTTCTGTTCTTTGCTGTATCTGCCTTGCATAGAAACCCTCGCCGCAACCAACATCTAAAATGTTTCTTATAGATGGCGTATCAGAAATAAACTGTATGATTTTCTCCAACACAACATCATACATGCCATACTCCAAAATTTGGTGCCGGTTGTCAAAAGACCGCTTGCTGTAGTTGGTTTTGGGCGATGATTTTAACAACAAATTTACATACCCATATCTTGAAATATCAAAGCAATGTCCATGTCTACAAATTAGGCTATTGCCTTGTATATCCATTGATTTTGTGCAAATTGGGCATTGAAAATAAACCTTGCTGTCTGCAAAGCGTGATAAATTATTATTCATTTGTTTTTCCTCCGTAATTACATCTCTGCTTCAATAAGCGAGTTATGCAGTACGGATAACCGCAACATAACTCGCGGTTTTATCTTAATCTCATAAATGTAACCATTGTGTTGTCCTCCAATCAATTCCGCAGTATTACTCTGCTTTTAGAAAAAGTATAGCACAAAACTATGAACATTTCCACTCTATTTCAGCCTGTCGGCGGCGTTGCTCTCTCTGGCAAACCGCCGCGCTGCTTCCCGGCGTTCCTCACTGTATGGGGCGGTCAGACGGAAAGAGAAGCGGCCTTTCTCAATATCAAACTCCATGCAGCCCGTTTCCGGGTCTGCGTCGGTCTGCTGGCAGATCGCCGGATAACGGCGGCTGTATGCAAGCAGACGCTTTTTCAAGGCGGTGTTGTGGGTGCGGATATGGATAAGGGGGTCTTTCTCGTCAAACCAAATATCAGTGGTCTTTTCCTGCTTGGTAAGCCCTGTTCTCATGCAAGCTCCTTTCTGCGCCCCTGTTACGCAACAGGGGCATTTTTCGGGTGTTTTCTCCGGCTCTTGACTTGGAGAAAACGGCGTTTTTGACGATAAAAACCGCCCGGACGGGGAATGGTTCGTCGGGGCGGCTGTTATCGCAAGATTTCTGTTTTTTCCGGCTCTTGACCGTCAGACGCGGATAAACGCGAACTGTCGGCAAGTATCGTCTTGAGCAGCTTGTCGCGGAATGTTTCTGTGCTGCTGTGATTGAAAAATAACTCCGCAACAATGGTCTGCCCGTTCCTCTGCGTCGTGATGATACTGTCGGGGTTCCGGGGTTCGGTGGGCGTCCCGTTCTGTTCTGCCATAGTCGGCTCCTTTCTCCGGGCGCGAAAAAGGGGATTCCCCGTAGTTGGAAAATCCCCTCTCGGCTGTCGGTTATTCTGTTTTACTGTGCGGGCTGTGCGGCGGCGGTCTGCGCCTTTCTCCTTGCCCGGTATTCCCGCGCCTTGATACGGTCATACTCCCGCTGCTTTTCAAGGTTTCGCGCCCGGTACTCCCTTGAATACTGCCGGTGGTAGGCGCGGCTCTTTTTCTTTTTGGCTTCTTCGATTTCCTCCCGCATTTGCCGGATTTCCTGCTCGGTCGGCTCTGCAAGCTGCGTTACTTCGTTCTCAAACCTGCCGATATAGTTGAAATATATGCTGATGTGCTGGATTGCGTATCTCGCCCTTTTCTGGTCGCGCTCATGCACTTCAATCCTGCTGATAAACTCGTTGAGAATGGCGGGGGTGAGGTCGGTAAAGGCGGCATGGCGTTCCGTCAGCTTCAAAAACTTCTGCGCCCGCCCTCCCGCGTTCTCATAAGCGGATAGCTGCTCTTGGAGTCCCGCAAGCTCCGTTTTCAGTGTGTAGTATTCTTCCGAATACTTCTGCGACATTTGCTCATAGCGGTCTTGCGGGATAGTGCCGAGGGCGTTGTCCTCATAGAGCTTATTCAGCACCTTGTCAATCTGTTCAAGGCGTGTCGTGATTTGCGGGATACGTTTCTGCTGTTTCTTGGTCTGGTCGGTCTGCTGCATGGCAAGGCTCTTTTTCACTAAGGCTTCAAACTCCGCCCGGTTGCTGATAGAGTAGTCCTCGATTTTCTTCAGCACTTCCGCGACGGTCTGCATAAGCAAGTCAGCGTCAATGATGTGTGGGGAATGGCACTTGGGGTTTTTGGCTTTCCCCTTGTGGTACTCGCTGCAATAGGCAACGTGCCGCTTGCCGCCGTTTCTGTAATCTATGCGGATGTGCATTTTTGCGCCGCAATCCTTACAGAAAAGCAAGCCCGACAAAGGGTGGATTTCCCCGTCCCCGTTGGGGCGTCTGACGGGCGCGTTTTCCAAAATCCGCTGTGCGGTTTCAAAGTCGGCGCGGTCAATAATCGGCTCATGCACATTTTCGGTTATCTGCCATTGGCTCCGGTCTACATAGTGGTTCCGCTTGTCCCGGAAATGCTTTGTAGTCTTGAAGTTGACTACATCGCCGCAATACTCCTGCCGCGTAAGGATATGGGTCAAGGTGGCTTTGTTCCACTTGTAGCGGTTATCCTCATTGAGCGCCTTGTTTTTACACGTTCCCCGTCCCCGGTCTTTCATGTAGAAAGTGGGGGTAGGGATTTGCTCGTTTTTCAGATATACGGCGATTTGGTTGCGGTTCTTCCCGCCGATAAACAAACGGAAAATAAGGCGCACAACCTCGGCGGCTTCCTCGTCGATTATCCAAAAATCCTTGTTGTCCGGGTCTTTGACATAGCCGTAGGGGGCTTCGGTGGCAATCGGCTTTCCGCTCATGCCTTTGGTCTTAATGCCCGTTTTCACTTTCTTGCTGATGTCCTTTGCGTACCACTCCGACATGATGTTGATAAAGGGCGCAAACTCCAATGTGTCGGGCTTCTCGCTGTCAATGCCGTTGTTGACCGCGATAAAACGCACGTTGTTCCGTCTGAATATCTCCATAGCGTTGCCGACTTGGAGATAGTCGCGCCCCCAGCGGGTAAGGTCTTTCATAATGCAAACGCCGATTTTCCCGTTTTCAACGTCCTCCATCATGCGGGAGTAGGCAGAACGGTCAAAAAATCTGCCGCTTTCATCGTCGTCGATGTAGTGCCGGATATTCGTCAGCCGCTGCCCTCTGGCGTAGTTCTCCAAAAAGATTTTCTGGTTCTGTATGCTGTTGCTCTCGCCGCCGTCCCTGTCCTCGTCCCCTACGGAAAGACGGGAGTAAAGGGCTGTGATTTTGTTGTAATCATTCATGTGCATATCCTCCTGTGCGTCCATGTAGAGTTCCTTTACACTTAAGATTATGCACTCCAGCGGGCGGAGCCGTACTCCATGCCATGCCGGTACTTCTTGGCGTTCTTGCTCTTGAGATAGACCGCCAGCCGCAGGCCACCGCCGCAGCACAGGCCCACCAGCAGGTCCAACGGGTGCAGGCTGGGCCACCAGCTGGCAAGCGCCTCCGGCAGTGTGGAGAAGAACGAGAGCATTTTTGCCGAAGCGTCCGCGCCCACGGCCATCCGCCATCCTTCACCGAAGTTGGTGGCAAACAAGCCCATCAGAATATACGGCAGGTTCAAAACAAGGAGCTTTTTGATGTCAAGCTGCTTTTTCATCGTTCCAGCTCCTTTCGCTTGTTCCGATCCACGACGGCGTGCTTCACCAACTCTTTGAACTGGCTCAGCTTTGCCAGCACGGACGGGCGCTCGGATTTCTCTGCCTTTCTTACCTTTTTGCCGGTATATTCGGTAAAGGCAGCTGTCAGGGCGTCCGCATCCCGCCCCTTGAAAAAGATCAGATACTTGGGCGGGGAGCTGCTGCGATCCTTCTTCACCGCATAGTCCACACCATATTTCCGGGCGATCTTTTCAAACTCCTTGATGGAGGGGTCGGTGATCTCGATGTTGGAAACACCCTGGTTCTGACCGATCAGCTGTTTTACCGTCTGCTTGCCCTGGGGCTTCACAGGCGCGTCACGGCTTCTCTGCTTTTGCAGCTTCTTTTCCTTGCGGTGGGCAAGGTACTTGGTGATGGCGGCTTTCAACAACCGCCCGGTAAACTTTGTTCCGCTGACTACCAGCGTCAAAGTCCTGTTTTCCACTTCCTCCTGCATAGGTCATCGCCTCCTTTCCACGGATTTTGCAGGGGTGGCGCTTCAAACTAAGGCGGGACCACCAGCCGCCGCAAAAGATAACGGGCCATTATATCATCAGCAGGATACTGTCCCGCAGCTGGGCAAAATACAGCTTGCCCTGGGGCGTCACCAGCGTGTAGGAACCGATGTGTCCGTGGTTACAGTAGTCTTTGACACAGAACAGGCCATTGTTGGAGGGCTTTGCATAGGGAAGTACATTCCCGGATGCTGTGCGATAGACAAACCGCTGCTCCAGCAGGAACCGGACAAACCGGCGCTCCGGCACAACCAGCTCTTTGGCGGTGGTGCGGAGATTGGTGCTGTGATTGAGGTCGATGAACAGGTCATAAAAGGCGGCCTTGCTTTCCAGCAGAGCGTTTTTCTCCCGCAGCACCGCATTTGCTTCCCGCTCAGCCAGCAGATCGGAGCAGAGTTTCAGCAGCGCCTCCGGGGAAGTGGCAACCTCCCACAACTTTTCCCTGGTCATGTAGGCTCCGTGCTTGCGGATAGTGGGAAGTACTTCAGACGTGACCCACCGGCGGAACTGCTTTGCCTTGGGCAGCTTACTGGACAGCACCAGGGAATAGAAACCAGATTCGTTGATGATGGTGATTCCACGGTTCGGGATGTCAAAGGTCGTGTTTTCCGACCTTTGGATAATCCGCTTGTCCTCAGCATCGACGTGGGTAGCCAGTGCATCCTTGGCATTTTTGTACCCCAACGCCAGAGCTATGTCCTTGCCCACCAGCCAGGGTTCGCCATCAATTTCTACGGCGCGGATGGCTCCAAACTCCGGGTTTTTGAAAATTTCTATCTGATTCATGTCGTGCCTCCTTTGGTATGAGAAAAGGCGGCTCTTACCAGCCGCCTGCATTCATATCGTGATTGACTTGTACGGTGTAGTGATTACTGATGGTGGTGGGCGCGTTGAACAGCACTGCAAGCAAATACTGTTTCATATTGCGGACCTCGGTGGTGTTTTTCTGCATACCGTCCATGACAAACCGGATATGCTCGCTATCCAGCTTCAAAAATCGGGAGCGCACGACTTCATGGGGAAAGTCGCTGCCAGCGATCCGAGTTGTCTTACGCTTGGCACAAACGGTCTCCACAATCAGCTCCACAATCTCGTCCAGGTCCTCACGGTAGGTCGAAAACTCTCTGCACAGATAGTCATACTCGATGTTCTCCAGAATCAAATCCCGATAGCTTTCCATCTCTGAGACAGACATCGCATCCCTTCCTTTCCGTTCCGGCGGTCTTACCGCCGCTGTCTCCCGGAAGGGAATGGAATCGGTACTTGCTCTATGAGTATTTTGTTTTTGGGTATTTGGTTTCTCTATATTTAATTCTGCGGGCTTTTCCGTATCCGGTTTCTCCATATCCGGGTTTTCCGTATCTGGTGAAGCCGTATCTGGCTGGGGCGTATCCGGGTTCTTCGGCTGTGGCTGCTCGTAGATGACATACTCAGTGTCGCTGATCCGGCCTTGTCGGTCCCGCAGCTGGTTCCGCACGATGTAACCGGCGGTTTCCAATTCCCGCAGCGCATTACCAATGGCGTCAACACCCTCCTTGCAGATTTTTGCAAGGCCACGGGTGGTATAGTTCCAGTCATCCGGCAGGGATAGCATCATGGAAAGCAGTCCCTTGGCCTTGAGGGACAGTTCATGGTTTCGCAGGTGATGATTGCTCATCACGGTATAATCTCTGGTCCGTTCAATGCGAAAAACGGCCATTGACTTCACTCCTTTCTAATTTCAGGGCATGAAAAAAGCCACAATCTTTCGTGAAAAAGACTGTGGCTTTCAGCTGTTTTTGTTGTTCTGCCAGGGCCGGTAGGGACGCTTGTACTTCGGCGGATGACTGAACATCGGTTCATGCTCCGAAAACGGGAGGGTCTGCAAAACCCGGTCAATGTCGGTGGATTCCATATCATACTGGGACTGACAATTTTCCCGGATGGCATCTTTGATGCTCTGGACAGTACACATATTCATTCCTTTCCTTTCGTAGTGATGATGAATTTACGGGTGGCGGCGGCGCTTGTCCGGTTTGAAGTCGAGAACATGGCCCTCAATGACACGGGCATACCGCTTGATTTTGATTTCCCGGCGCTTCTGGCTGTGAAGGGCGGCCTGATACCCGTCCTCCGTGAGAAACAGCCGCATTTCATCGCCGGGGCTGCCGTAGGAACAGGGACGCTGAACGGAAAACTCGATCATCCAGCGGGTGTTATCTTGAAAACGCTCTACGGCCAAAATATTGTGTCCTTTCAGCTCACGGGCTGAAATATCCCTCATAGGCGGCTCCTTTCATCGTTCCTGGTCTCTCTGGCGCTTCTTCTGCCATGCCTCCAGCAGTTTGATAATTGTTTCCTGCATCCGCTGGGGCGTGTAGCTCTTGGGAAAATACTTTCGCAGGGTGTCAGAAGTGAAAGTTACCCGGTCCAAATCGCTTTTCTTTTCTTCGCCCATGATGACGCGCATCATATCGAGGGTCAGATGTCCCTCCTGGCTGTATTTCTTGAGCCGCTGGGCCTGGGAGAGAGAGGGGGTAGCCTGTTCACTTTCCATCGCGTCCAGCAAATCCCTCTGTTCCTCTTTTTTGAGGAAAGACAGCTCATAAGCCGGATTGAGAGCGATTTTCCGTTCATCGACCATATCCAGCAGTTCGGGAATCAGCTCCGTCAGGCGGATAAATCGTTGAATCTGATTTTTACTTTGCCCGACTTGTTCAGCCAAAATGTCTCTTGATTTCTTCCCATCTGACTTGTGCCCAAGTTGGGCACAAGTTAAATCTCTGCGCTCACCCTGATGTTTCATGGCTTCCAATTTCAGTTTGTAGGCAAATGCTCTCTCGCTGGGGAGCAGACTTTCACGCTGTAAGTTGCTGTCCACCATGATGATGGTGGCGGCATCATCGTCCAGGTCTCGGATAATAACCGGCATAGTCTCTTTCTCAGCCAGTTCACTGGCTCTGTGCCGTCTATGTCCAGCTACCAGCTCATAGCCGCCCTCTGGGTCCGGGCGGGCAATCGCCGGAACCAGAACACCATACTGCCGCACACTATCTGCGGTCTCCAGCATGGCCTCGTCATCCTTGACTTTGAAGGGGTGGTTCTTGAACGGATGCAGCTCAGACAGCGGGATTTCCTGTATCTTCTCCAGCTTGGCATCCTGACGGCCTTCTTCGGTGGAGAACAGATCATCTACCGAGGCCAGCTCTACTTTTTTCGCGCTGCTTTTCAAGTTTCATCACCTCCTGGGTCAGATTTTTGTACCCCTCGGCCACCTTGCCGTTGGGGTCATGGGCAAAGATGCTCTTGCCCTCGGCGCTGATTTCCTTTGCCCGGACGGAATGGGGAATCTCGGTGCCGAACACCTTGATTTTGCTTCCGTAGGTCTCCCGCAGCAGGGCGGCGATCTCCTTGGCAAAGTTGGTGCGGTTGTCCACCATCGTCAGCAGTATGCCGTCGATCTGGAGTTTGGGATTGATTTGCCGCTTCACCTTATTGACCGTCTGGAGCAGCTGTTCCAGGCCCTTGGCGGGTAGATATTCCGCCTGGACGGGGATTATGATCCTGTTGGCGGCTGCCAGTGCGTTGACCGTAAGCATACCCAGGGAAGGCTGGCAGTCAATCAGGATATGGGAATACTGTCCCTTGAGCGTGTCCAGGTATTGCCGCAAGATGGTCTCACGGCTCATGGCATTCACCAGGGAGACCTCCATGCCGGAGAGCTGAATGTCAGCAGGCATCAGGTCAACGCCTTCCGGGTGGTGCAGGATACCCTCACCGGGCTTGATTGGCTCATCCATCAGAATACGGCCCATAGCGTCGGACAGGGTAAAAGGCAGCTTGTCCGGCTGGGGATGGCCCAGGCTGATGGTCAGGCTGCCTTGCGGGTCCCCGTCAATCAGCAGCACTTTCTTCCCGGCCTGCGCCAGCCCGATCCCCAAGTTCGCGCAGGTGGTTGTCTTGCCAACGCCGCCTTTCTGGTTGGCGATGGCGATGATTTGCGTGTTCAATGACTTCACCTCATTTCTGAATTGTTCTATGGCTTCTGGAAATAGAAAAAGCCGCCACTTCAAAAATTAAAAGTGACGGCCTTTTCTTATCCCGGAATGAAATTCCCCGGAAACGCAAAAAGCGCCCAGTAGAAAAATACTGAGCGCTTGGCGATTAGATTTATTCTGTTGTATTCAAATTAGGTCAAATTATCTCAAACTAATCAGATGAAAATGGTCGATGAAGGAGAAGAAAAAGTCACCTCTCCAAAGGGCAAAAAACGGCCTTCGGTTATCCTATTTGGTAACCACTTGGCCCTCTTTTTGGCCTGTTTTTTGCCGGTTATCCACTTGGTAACCACTAAAAATTGGGTGAAAATGGGTCTTGTTACATCAAACTTTATCAAACCATGCCAAAAGGAAAAGCCCGGAAAACCTTGATTTTCCGGGCTTTTTGATACATTTTGAAAAAGTTTAGCGCTTGCTGAACTGGGGAGCGCGACGGGCTGCCTTGAGGCCGTACTTCTTTCTCTCCTTCATTCTGGGGTCGCGGGTCAGGAAACCAGCAGCCTTCAGAGTAGGACGGTACTCCTCGGTGTTAGCCTGCAGCAGAGCGCGAGCGATGCCGTGACGGATTGCACCAGCCTGGCCGGTGAAGCCGCCGCCGACAACGGTGCACTCGATGTCGAACTTATCGGTGGTGTTGGTAGCCTCCAGCGGCTGACGAACGATCAGCTTCAGGGTCTCGAGGCCGAAGTAGTTGTCGATGGTGCGGTTGTTGATCTTGATCTCACCGGTACCGCCCGGGAACAGACGAACTCTTGCAACAGAGGACTTTCTTCTGCCGGTACCGTAGAAATATGCTTTCTTAGGCGTATACATTGTTCATTATCCTCCTTACAAGATTACTTTTCCCATGCTTCGGGCTTCTGAGCTGCATGACCGTGCTCAGCACCCTTGTAGATCTTCAGACGGGTCGCGGACTGGCGGCCGATCGAGTTCTTAGGCAGCATACCCTTAACAGCCAGCTGCATAGCCTTCTCCGGATTTTCAGCCATCAGGGTCTTGTACTGAACTTCCTTCAGGTGGCCAACCCAGCCAGTGTGATGACGGTAATACTTCTGCTCGAGCTTCTTGCCAGTCAGAATTGCCTTGTCAGCGTTGATGATGATGACGAAGTCACCGCAGTCAACGTGAGGGGTGAAAGTAGCCTTGTGCTTGCCGCGCAGCAGCATAGCAGCGGTAGCAGCGGTACGGCCGAGGGGCTTGCCTGCAGCGTCCAGTACATACCACTTGCGCTCAACGGTCTCTGCCTTTGCCATGAAAGTGGACATGATGCTTTCCTCCATATATTTTAAAATAATTTACAGCGAATATTGTGGTTCAGCTGATTTGTTTTTGCAATCAAAAGCGGCTTTTGAGGAGCCTTATTTATTAAACCATACCGAAATCGGAAAGTCAACAGCTTTTTTTCGTTTTTTAATTTATCTTCGGACAATCTCGCTCAATCTCTTTTATTCTCACTTATACTCCCGTTTTCTCACAACTCAATTTATTTTTTACCCTCTTGCCCTGTCGGTGGATTTCTGCTATATTTCCTTTAGACCAAAATCCGGACGCATATAGAAAGGAAAACCTATGCTGCAAAAACTATTATCTTTCACCCGCCGTGCGGTAGACCATTATCACATGATCGAGGAAGGCGACCGCATTGCGGTCGGTGTATCGGGCGGCAAGGACTCTCTGACGCTGCTGACTGCACTGGCCGGCCTGCGCCGGTTTTATCCCAAAAAGTTTGAAGTCGTGGCAATTACCTTGGAGATGGGTTATGATGACATGGACTTCTCCCCTGTTCAGGCGTTGTGCGATGAACTCGAAGTAGAATACATCCGTATTCCCACGCAAATCAAGCAGATCGTATTCGACATCCGTAAAGAAGAGAATCCCTGCTCGCTGTGCGCCAAGCTGCGCCGCGGCGCACTGCACGAGGCAGCCCTGCAGGCTGGATGCAAGAAGGTCGCGCTCGGTCATCACTTCGATGACGTTGTCGAGACCTATATGCTGTCTCTGATGTATGAGGGCCGTATTTCGTGCTTTAAGCCGGCCACCTACCTTGACCGCGTCGGTGTCACGCTCATTCGTCCCCTGATCTATACCCCGGAACATTATATTCGCTCGTTTGCAACCCGTAATAACCTGCCGATTGTGCATAACCCCTGCCCTGCTGATGGCAATACCAAGCGTCAGGAGGTCAAAGACCTGCTCAAGATGTTGGAAAAGCAGAATCATGGCCTGCGCGAGCGTATCTTCGGCGCAATTCAGCGCTATCCGCTGGACGGTTGGGACGCGGATACCACACGCTATAAACTCTAAGCACCGCCCAAATCCCGCCCGCAGGCGAAATAAAGCTTTCGCCGGCCTTTCTCGAAAGGCCGCGGGTTCTTAGGGCAGAGCCCTGAGACGCCGTCCGCAGACGGCGGAATCCCCTTTTGAAACCCGGTGTCTGCCCCGGGTTTCAATGAAACTTTCGTTCAAAAGCGCGCTCCGCAGAGCGCAAGACACCCCGATTGATTTCCGCTATCGAATCCAGAAATCCGCAAAAACGGATATAATAGGAAAGACCACCCGTTTGGGTGGTCTTTTCCATGAGCGGCCAATGGCCGCGGGGTATTTCGCTCGCTGCGAGTCGCGCTTTTTTTATTTATTTTGGTTGATTCCGGTCGTTGACCGGAATCAAAAGGAGATTTCGCCATCTGCGGATGGCGACTCAGGGCTCTGCCCTGAGGACCCGCAAGCCTTTCGAGAAAGGCTTGAGCGAAAGCTTCATTTCGCCCACGGGGCGGGTTTTCCTTACTTTGCAGCTGCCTCGGCTGCCGGAGCTGCCTCAGTGGTAGCCTCTGCAGCGGTCTCGGTCGTTGCGGTCGTCTCAGCAGCAGTCTCAGCCGGAGCGACTTCGGTTGCCGGAACGGTCTCAGTCGTCTCTTCCTTTGCCTCGAACTCAGCCATAACCGACGGTACAAACGCATCAGTGGTCTTATTCTTTGCAATGTAGCCCATCAGCTCGCTGAACATGAGATCAGCCTTGCTCATTGCATCATTTGCGATGGTCTCAGCCAGCTCGGTGGTGTAAGCTGCTGCCTTATCCTCGCTCTTTGCCATCAGTGCAACAACGGTGTCGTCGGTCTGCTCCTGCTGTGCGATCAGTGCATCCTCGTAAGCATCCCAGTATGCGCGTACGCCTGCACCGTACATCTCACGGTTGAGCTCAGCAACCGCGGA
Source organism: Butyricicoccus pullicaecorum DSM 23266 (assembly GCF_900167005.1). Taxonomy (GTDB): domain Bacteria; phylum Bacillota; class Clostridia; order Oscillospirales; family Butyricicoccaceae; genus Butyricicoccus; species Butyricicoccus pullicaecorum. The sequence goes on along the minus strand of NZ_FUXW01000001.1, from coordinate 719,919 downwards.
CAGGCTGCGGAACTTCCAGTAAGCAGAATCTGCATTGTAATCAATTGCCTCGATCTGGTATGCGTCTGCGGTATCATTGATGTTGCCGAAGGACGGCAGGTAAACCGAATGCTCGGGGTTGCCCATGGTCATCCACAGCAGGCCGCCCAGCTCCTTGGGATACTCATCCTTAAACTGTACGATGTGTGCCTCTGCGCTGCGCTCGGTGCCGATGGTGCGGACAGTGCTGTCCTTCTCGGGGGTCTTTTCCGTGCCCTCGTTGCGGTAACGCTGCAGCTCCATAACGTCCTTGACCGAAATCTTCTCGCCGTCGTCCGGGGTGAAGAACAGATCAAATACCGGTGCGTCGTAGTCTACTGCATGGCCGAGGAAGTTCTGACCAGCCCAGACACGGTCACGGTTGCCGCCGGAAATCGGCTCAGAGTAAGACAGAGCAGCATGGAACTTGCCGTTATACTCCTGATAGAAGCCGTTCTGCTTTGCAAACTCGATCAGATCCTTGGAAGCAACATAGCTCTCTGCGTTGTTGAGGTCAACATAGCCCAGCATGAAGCAGTTCGGGAATACAGCAACCACGTTGTCCGGTACCTTATATGCTGCGAAGCGGTGACCGGTGTAGATCTCAATGTACCAAACCTCGTCCTTGTCCGAGATGGTGAATACGTTGCCCTCTGCTGCGCCCTTCTCGTTCAGGATATCGACAACCAGGTTGACACCCTCTCTTGCGCTCTTGACGCGGGGCAGGATGACATCGACAATGTCAGCCTCACGCAGGCCATCCTCAACGTACGGATCGGCAGCCTGTGCCTTCTCATTCGCGCTTGCAGAGACGGTTGCATCGACGCTCACGCCGTACTCGTTGAAACCGATCTCACCATAGTAGCCGTCGTCCTGAATGTCGGTATCCGGCACAGAGGTGTATTGATATGCAACGCTGGGCTGCGGATAGGTAAAGCCGGTGGTCACATCCTTGAACATCTCGCCGGCCTTATAGGTCGTACGGGGATGAACGATGTAGTTCTTGGCATGGTTGCCCGAAATATCCTCGGTACGTGCAACAATCGTGCTGCCGTCGTCGGTCCAATCACTTCCTACAATGGTGCCAGTGCATGCAAAGGCCGAGGTGATGGAAGTCAGCGCCATCAGCGAGGCCATAACCATTGCTGTCGTCTTCTTTTTCATAAATCATTCCCCTTACTTTCGCCGTTTGACGCGATACCCCAAGCGGTGAATATTTAATCATTACATTTACATATTTAATCACAACTGGAAAGAAAATGCAAGAGGAATTTTACCTGTCACGAAAATTTATTTTATGGAACTGGTTTCAAGCACCCAGGAAACCTAAATGCTCCAGCAGAATCTTGACACCCAGCAAAACAAGCACGATACCGCCTGCAGCTTCGGCATGGGACTGGAAACGCTCACCAACCACGCGGCCAAGATAGATGCCGCCCGCCGAAATCGCGCAGGTGATGCAGCCGATCAGGATAACAGCCGGCACGATGGACACATCCAGAAAAGCAAAAGTCACGCCGATGGCTAAAGCATCGATGCTGGTCGCCACCGCAAGCGGCACCATGGCACGCGGGCCGAATGCAGCGTCCATCGGTGCGTCCTCGTCGTCGCTTCGGGACTCACGAATCATATTCACGCCGATCAGTGCCAGCAGAATGAAGGCAATCCAGTGGTCAAACGCGCTGATGAGTGTCTGGAAGCGGATGCCCAGCAGGTAGCCGATGAGCGGCATGAGTGCCTGAAAGCCGCCGAAATACAATCCGACTGCAAGCGCATGTTTGGGCTGCACGCGGCTGACCGACAGGCCTTTGCAGATGGACACGGCAAGCGCGTCCATGGAAAGACCGATCGCAACCAGAATCAGTTCCAAAATTTGCATACAATGTTCTCCTTTTTCTCGGTTCCTCCCCGGCTGATGCGCCGGGTGCTCAAAAAAATCCCCCGGCTGTTATTCCGGGGAATTTTCCCGTCCCATTTGTCTCACACACCACAGGACGTACCTATTATATTACTATTTTTTGCCATCGATTGCAAGCGTGAACCACGCGCCTCACTCGCACCGCAGCTGGAAATCGGGCTCGGTTTTGAGGTCAAACTGTACCGGCGTATCCCGCTCGCACAGGGTTTTCAAATCCACATACTGAATGTTCTGGTTTTCGTAAGTCGTCCAGTAGAACCGACCGGACTCCGCGCACGCGACCGAGGTGTAAAGCGTCGCGTCAAACGCGCTGTCGTCCTCCCGTTCATCATTCACACGCACCATGCCGAGCGGGAAGGTTGCACTCTCCATCAGGCGGAAGATACGCGCAACGCCGCTTTGCTCATCCTTGCCCTTTCTGCCATACTCGCGCAGCATACACAGGCGCACAAAGCGCGACGGCGACGACCAGTCTCCGGGGAGTCCCTGCGCACCGCTTCCCGAAAAACAAGGTTCCAAATGGTTACCGCACAGCGTACGTTCTCCGTAATCCAGATCGCGTATTCCGGCATAGTTGAGCAGATTGAGTCGGTGCCATGCGTAACTCGGGCTATTGGTCATCACGCCAACCGCATCTCGATAAATATGCAGACCATCCGCATCGGACTCGACCACCATACTCTCCCCGGTTCGGTCGCTGAACATCCAGTGCAGCGTCGGTACCGCTCCCATCATGGGTACAGACACCAGCGTCAGGTCGTGTTCGAGCATCTCGGCTGCCTCGTGTAGGCTCTGACACTGGGCAAGCAGATGATAGACCAGCATGGGCGGCTGGATTGGTTTGGTGTCCGGCTGCGCCACATCGGGATAGTGCGCAAAGCAGCGATAATACAGCTGTGCACCCGTGAGCCCGTGCTCGTTGACGCCCTCGTACAGGATCGGCTGACCGGCCATCAAGCCAATGCCCACCGCGGCATACTGCGCACGGTATCCCGACGGCTGTCCGCTGCAAAGCTCATACGCCGACCCGCGCGGCGCAAAGGTCACGCTGGTGCCGGGTGCCATTCCGGTAAAATCCATATTGCGCGCAAGCAGGTGCTTGCCGTCCTGCGTGCTCCAACTCAGTGCGCTGCATCCGGCTTCCCACATGGGATGTTCTTTCATACGACTGCCTCCTTATTTATATATGGCATGTGTCTTCAGTCTATGCATTTTTCGATTATTCCAACCAATATCAATGCACAAAAGCGAGCGATGCCCTCCCGGTGCACCGCTCGCTTCTCTTTATTGCATCATAATACGGGTCATGTGGATGGTCAGATAGATCAGTTCCTCCCGCGGAATCTCCACACCCAGGTTCTTCTGCACATATCCAACAATTCTGCGCGCACAGGCGTACGCCTCGGGATTTTGTTCGAGTACCGGCTCCAGTACCGCGATATCCTCACTGCCCAGCATCTTTCGATCGAGTACACGCTCGATAAAATACTGCATGTGGGTCAAAAATCGCGCATAATGCACCGAATTCTCGTCAATCTTCCTGCCGAAGGACAGCTGAATGATGCCGTAGATGTCCTTGAGCATGCGCATGGCCTGCATGGTGCGCTCCATGTCGGGATTTTCGGTCTGTGCGTTGACCAGATGGAAGGCGATGTTGCCCGCTTCCTCCTCGGGCAGCTCAATCTGAAGCCGCTCGTTCAGAAAATCCCGTACCTGCTGTCCGACGGCGTACTCCTGCGGATAAAAACGCCGTACTTCCCAGAGCAGACGATTGGGCAGGACGATGTGCTTTTGACAGCGCTCGATGGCGTAGACCAGATGGTCGAACAGGGTCACAAAAATCTGATCGTTGAGCCGTCCGGGGAACTGCTCATGAGCCAGCTGCAATGCTTCCTCAATCACCTCGGCCGACTCGGCCGGAACATCGCGCAAAAGCTGCATATAGCGCTGTGCAGCGCCCTCGTCGCGCAGCACGAACACCTTCTGCACATGCTCACGGCTCAGTTCCTGTCCCACCTGATTGAAAAAACGCAGACCCTTACCCATGACGATCTGTTCCTGTCCGTTCTCATCGCAGACCAAGATCAAATTGTTGTTCAAGATCTTTTGTACGATCATGCCCTTACCCCTTCTATGCGGAAAATTCTCCTTTCCTTATTTTACAGGTTTTTTCCGTTTTCAGCAATGGTCTTTTGATACCAGTAGAAACTATCTTTGGGCAGGCGGCGCATGCTGCGGCAGTCCTGTTCGTCACGGTCGACATAAATGAAGCCGTAACGCTTGGCATAGCCCTGATGGGTGCTCACCACGTCGAGTGCAGACCACGGGCAGTATCCCATCATCTCCACGCCGTCGGTGATGGCCTCACGCATGGCGTGCAGGTGCTGCTCGTAAAACTCGATGCGGTACGGGTCATGGATGCTGCCATCGTCCTCGAGCACGTCGGGTGCACCGATGCCGTTTTCGGTAATCAGAATAGGCAGATGGTAGCGCTCGCACACCTTGCGCAGGGTGTAGCGGAAACCGGTCGGGTCGATGACCCAGCCATACTTGGTCTTGCCGACATAGGGATTCTCGGCTGCACGGTATACGCCTTCCTCACCGAGCATAATCTGCTGGTCACCGGCACGCGCGGACACGTCGGACGCATCGCCGCGGCTGGCAGCAATGGTGGCAGTCGAGTAGTAGTTCATGGCGATGAAGTCGGGATGTGCACCCGAGAGCGTCTCTCGGTCACCCGGCTGCACGTCGGGCATCAGGCCGCGGTCTTCCAGATAGCGCACGGCGAGCGGATGATACCACCCAAAGACCGGCACATCGGCAAAGTTCCAGCAGCGCAGCACTTCCCAGTTATGTGCCGCAATGGCATCCTCCGGGCGGCAAGTCTCGGGATACATGGCGGTCAGATTGAGCGCCGGGCCGATTTTAGCCTGCGAGCACATCGCATGACACAGCTTCATGACCCGTGCCTGTGCGAGCATCATGTGATGGTTCATCTGATACAGCTCGCGGCGGCTGGGCAGCACACCGCCCTTGGGCAGACCGATGGCACCCGGATGCAGAATCATGGTGTTCTGCTCGTTGATGGTCAGCCAATACTTAACCGCATCGCCGTATTCCTCAAGCAGTACCCGGCAGTACGCCTCAAACGCGTCGATGGTCGCGCGATTGAGCCAGCCGCCCTGCTGTTCCAAGCACCACGGCAGGTCAAAGTGGTACATGGTCACGATGGGCTCGATATTGTATTTGCGGCAGGCACGAATGACCGCACGGTAATGCTCAACACCGGCTCGGTTGACTTCTCCGGTGCCGTTCGGCAGAATGCGCGTCCAAGCAATAGAAAAGCGGTATGCTTTGAGTCCCATCTGGGCAAACAGCGCAATGTCTTCCTCAAAGCGGTGATAATGGTCGCTTGCGACCGTAAAATCGGCATAGCCTGCCGGATGCTCATACATATCAATAATAGACGGGCTCTTGCCGTCGGCATCCCATCCACCCTCGACCTGATAGGCCGAGGTGGACGCGCCCCACAGGAAATCCTGCGGAAAATCGAGCAGTTTCTGATAGATCATAAATGGACTTCCTTTCTTACTTCACGGTCAGAACGGTCTGACCGGGCTTGACATCCCGACCGGTGACCGTCTCGATGGACGAATAATCGTCGGTATTGGTCAGGATGACCGGGGTAACGGTCTCGTATCCGGCCTGTTCAATGGCGTCCTTGTCAAACGAGATCAGCAGATCGCCCTTGTGTACGCGATCACCCGCCTTAACGTGTGCCTCGTAGTACTGGCCCTGCAAGTTGACCGTATCGATACCGATATGAATGAGAACTTCCATACCGTTGTCAGCGTTCAAGCCAATGGCGTGCTTGGTGTCAAAGATCGAAGCGACTTCACCGTCGAACGGCGCGTAAACCTTGCCCTCGGTCGGCTGGATGGCCAGACCGTCGCCCATGACCTTCTGGGAGAATACGGCGTCGCTGACTTCCTCGAGCGGGATGGCGTGGCCTGCGAGCGGAGCGACTGCCTGTGCAGCCTCTGCCTGTACCTTGGGCTGGGACGGTGCTGCCTTGTCTTCCTCGTTTGCCGGATCGTCAAAGCCCATAATCCAAGTTGCGACGAAGGCTGCGACAAAGGAGATCACGCAGGTGATGACTGCATGGACGATGTTCATGGGATTTTCACCGATGAATGCAGGCAGCGCTGCCAGACCGGGCGATACGAACGCATAGCGCACCAGACCGGACAGGCCTGCATAAATACCGCCGATACCGCCGCCGATCATGGACGCGATGAGCGGCTTCTTGAGCTTGAGGATGACGCCGTACAGGCAGGGCTCGGTGATGCCCATGACAGCGGTGAAACCAGAGGAGAATGCCAGCTGACGCAGCTGATGGTTCTTGGACTTGCAGGCAACGGCCAGCGTTGCGCCGCCCTGTGCGATGTTGGAGGCCAGCATACCGGGGCCGTTGACGATCTCATAGCCCAGAGAGGAAATCTGCACGGTTGCAATCGGGGTCATTGCCCAGGCCGTACCGGTCAGGACAAGGAAGGGCTGGAGCGCACCCATGAGCATGGGCAGCAGCCAGCTTGCAGTTGCGTTGATGGCGTTTGCAGCGTTCTCGATGAGCGTATTGAGGAAGGCACCGAAGGGGCCGACGATCAGCAGCGCGATGGGTGCCGAAATGAACAGAATGATCAGCGGTTTGAGGAAAAACTTAATGATAGATGGCGTGTATTTTTCTGCCAGACGCTCGACGTAAGACATAATCCAGATGCTCAAAATGATCGGGATGACCGAATACGAGTAGTCAACCAGACGCACCGGGATGCTGAAAAAATCGACGGCTTCGCCTGCACTGACCATGCCGCTCCACGACGGATGCAGCAATGCACAGGCCAGCGTCATTGCCAGCACCGGATTGCATGCGAACTTGATCGCCGCACCGTAAGCCAGCAGAACGGGCATGAAGTAGAAGGCTGCGTCCGAAATAAAGTTCAGAATCTGGTAGGTCGAGCTGCTATCGCTCAGGCCGCACAGAACCAGAATGGACAGAACCGCCTTAATCATACCACCACCGATCAGCGCCGGGATGACCGGTGTGAAGGTGGTCGAGATGACACTGACGATGCGGTTGATGATCGAGGGCTTTTTCTCAGGTGTGGTGTCCTGTGCGGTGTTGCCGCCGGTCGCCGTGCCGCCCATCTCATCGATCAGGGCACGGTAGGTCACCGGTACGTCGTTGCCGACAACGACCTGGAACTGTCCGCCCTTCTCCACGACACTGATGACGCCTGCGGTTTTTTCGATCGCCGCTGCGTCTACCTTGCTGCGGTCATGGAACTCAAAGCGCAGACGGGTTGCGCAATGGGTCAGTTTGCTGATGTTCTGTACGCCGCCGACCAGCGGAATCAGATCGTACGCGAGTTTTTTGTAATCCATAAAAATCCCCTTTCTTTGGCTGTCTGCGGTTTAGGACTCGCACCGGCGCCTTGCGCAAAACCTCTCTGCGGGCACAAAAAAAGACCACAACAAAAGCACCATCGAATCCGATGATTTTTTGTGTGGTCTTGCCTGCATTACCAGTAACAGCCATTGTCTTCAATTGCTGTAATTACTCTATCAAACTCACAGGACAAAGTCAACGAGCAAGTCTGACAAATAATTTGTGCAGAACTTGTGCAGTCTGGCGAAGGCCGTGCATTCAACCTCCGGTCTGGCCGTGTCTTGCACCGTTGCCCTGTCCATTGCCTTTTCCGTTTCCGTAGCCGTTCCCAGCACCATTTCCAGCGCCATTCTGGCCGTTTCCATTGCCATTTTGACCATTTCTGCCATTCTGTGCCCCCCGTCCGCTCGTCTGACCGGTCGAATCGGTTTCCGACAGTGTTTGCTCCAGTTGCCGCAGCTCCGGCATGGACAGTCCGCGCACGTCATCGGCTGTCAGGCTGGGGTCAAGTGCCTGCAAGGTCAGCAGCATGCGGTATTTGCCGAGCGGCAGATCGCTCTCTCTGGCCGCGTCCAGCGTATCAGCATCGGTCATATAGCACTGCACCTGCTTTTGCGCAGCGGTGCAGTTCTGCACAGCTTGCAGCATGCTCTCGCACTGGCCAGAATCCTTCCCAGCAACGCCAATGGACACCCCTTCCCCGTCCGCCTGTGCGTCCAGCACGACTTGCAGGGCACTTAAATAAGGCATGTGATCGACTTGCAGCGACTGCGCCAGCGCACAGCCTGCCTCGTCGGTACCGCGCACGGCGATGACGCGGTCAAAGCGGTTGACGCTGAGCTCGAGCGCTGCGGACGATTCAATACTGATGGCCGAAGTCGGGGTCAAATACGCCCAGCCGCCCACACCCAGCATCAGACACATCAGACAGACCAGAACGACCGCCATGCGCCGAACCGGTCTGCGCGCAGGTGCTTGCCTGCACTTTTGTACCAGAAACATCTTGGTCTGTTCCTTTAATTTTTCATCCGCGGTAATCTGGTCAAACGCATCCCGCACGCGCTCACGCATCGTCATCCCCTCCCAACTTTTCTTTCAGCAGTCCACGCGCCCGGGTCAGGCGCGTATAAATGGTGTTTTCGTTCTTTCCCAGGATTTTCCCGATCTCCGGTGCGGTATATCCCTCATAATAGTGCAGATACACGACATCCCGGTACTGTGCAGGCAGGGACAGAACGGCTTCGAGCACTTCACTGTGCGCAGGTGCGAGGTCGGCAGGTTGGTCGAGCAGGGTGTCCAGCGACACCGTTCTGCTGCGAAAAAAGCTGCGCAGCAGGTCACGGCAGGCATTAAGCGTCACGCGGATAATCCAGGCTTTCTCGTGTTCCTGACTCTCAAACACGGTCGTACTGGTCAGATATTTCAGAAATACAGTTTGGAAGATATCCTCGGTGTCGGCATGATTTTTCAGATGAATCATGCACAGTCGACGCACCAGATCGGCGTATCGCTCGACCGCCTCGTTGGTCTCCTGCTCACTTCTCATACCTTCACCCCCATCCAAAGTATTACCGCATGCAGCCGCCTCCTGCACCTCGACCCATGCCGCGCCCCTGACCGCGCATCATACCGCCGCCAGCCGCACGATTGTCACACACACCGTCGCCGTCTGCATCCACATAGCCCGCGCCCTGTCCATTTGTTCCTCGATTGTCACAGATGCCGTCTCCATCGGCGTCCACAAATCCAATGCACTGGCCATTACCCGCACAGTTGTCACAAACACCGTCACCGTTGGTATCAACCCAATTCACCGTGCGGTTGTCGCACACGCCGTCGCCATTTGCATCGACATACCGGCTCTGTCCGCCCCAAGCCACTGCACTAGTCGCACCAATCATCAGCACCATTGCCGCTGCCGCAGCGCTCATCCATCTCTTTTTCATCGTATTGACCTCCTTTGTATGAGTGGTTTCACTTCTCATACGATTGAGGCAGACAAATCCGTTCAAACTTTTTCAAAAAATTTTTGCGTTTTCTTTCATTATACACGCCGCGCACTTGACGCGCAAATCGACTCCTTATTATATAAATATCAAAACGCCCGAACGCCGCCTGCATAATACAGACGGCGTCCGGGCGTTCGAAAAGGGTAAGAAGAGTAGAAGATCAGTTTCGCAATGAAGCGTGTTTAATTAGTGAAAGGGGTTCTCGGTCGGATACGGCAGGGATGCGGGCTGATTGTAGGCGATATCAGTCACACCGAGGTACTTAAAGACCTCGAACAGCGCCTTGCCGTAGTGACCGAAGGCAACCGCACCGTGATGCGGGTACTGCTTTTCGATGAGCACATGACGGTAGAAGCGATCCATCTGGGGGATTGCAAAGATACCGATGGAACCGAAGGACTGAGTCGGAACATCCAGTACCTCGCCCTGTGCAACGTATGCACGCAGCTGGGTGGATGCAGTGGACTGGAGACGGAAGAAGGTGATGTCACCGGCCTTGATGTCGCCTTCCATGGTGCCACGGGTGATGTCGGGCTCGGGCAGATCGGGCTCGAGGTCGCGCTTCATAATCAGCTGGTAGCCCATGTGCGGGTTGCGCAGCAGGCTCGGGCAGGTGTTGCCGCAGTGGAAGCCCATAAAGGTCTCGCGATGACGGTACGGAACCTTGCCCGCGATGGACTCTTCATACATGGAAGCCGGTACCGAGTTGTTGATATCCAGTAGCGTGACTGCCGAACCGGATACGCAGATACCGATGTACTCGCTCAGTGCGCCGTAAATATCAACCTCGCACGAAACCGGAATACCACGGCCGGTCAGTCGGGAATTGACGTAGCAGGGCACGAAGCCGAACTCGGTCTGGAATGCAGGCCAGCATTTGTTTGCAAAGGCTGCATACTTGCTGGTGCCCAGATGCTCAGCCATCCAGTCCTCGAGGGTCAGCTCATACTGTGCCAGACGGGGCAGGATGCCGGCGAACTTGCTCTCGCCGTTGCCAGCCTCAGCAGCCATTTCAGCCATCTTGGCCGGGATGCGCGGGTCGTCCTTGTGCTTGTTATAGGCAACCAGCAGGTCAAGCTCGGAGTGCTCTTCGACTGCTACACCCAGGTCGTACAGTGCCTTGATGGGCGCATTGCAGGCCAGGAAATCGTTCGGACGCGGGCCGAATGCGAAGATCTTGAGACCCTTCAGGCCGATCAGCGCGGTGGCAATCGGTGCAAACTCGCGAATCTGCTGTGCAGCTTCCTCTGCGGTTGCGCACGGATAATCCGGGATGTACACGCGCTTGCCGCGCAGACCCAAGTTGTAGGATGCGTTGAGCATGCCGCAGTATGCGTCGCCGCGGCCGTCGTGCAAGTCACCGTCGCCCTCGGCAGCCGAGGTGTACATGATCGGACCGTCGAACCAGTCGGCAATCATGGTCTCGGGGGTCTCAGGACCGAAGTTGCCCAGGAATACGCACAGTGCGTTGACACCGTGTGCGACAACATCGTCAACCGCCTTGCGTGCATCAACTTCGTTCTCGACGCAGATCGGGCACTCGTACAGGCCCTCGCCGAACGCACGGGCAACGTTGGAGCGGCGCTTTTCGGACAGTGTAATCGGGAAGCAGCTGCGGCTTACCGAGATGATACCAAGTTTGAGTTCAGGAATGTTGGTCATTTTATGTTCCTCCGTTCTCATCTCTTTGCGGATGAAAAAATTCAGATCAGCGGTGCAATGTCGGGATTTTCACCTTCAAGGCCGACAAATGCGCCCTGCTTTGCCTCGTTCGTGTCAGGATGTGCAATCAGCCACTTGTTGCGTGCCCAGAGCAGCTTGTCCTCGCCCAGTGCACCGGTGCCGTCGGGCTTTTCGGTGTTGGTACCGCGTGGCAGAACGACTGCAACCCGGAAACCTGCGCCCTTGGCTGCGTCACAGGGTGCATAGTGCAGCGTGGTAGCGTACAGCTCGACCGCCGTGCCAGCCGGTGCACGGAATGCACGGATGGACGCGGTATCCAGCTTGCCGTCTGTGATATCGCTCTCCAAACCGACCAGAAAGACCATGTCGTCGGCCACAATGTTGATCTCACTGTCTCTGTGGTACTCCACACAGTTGAGCTTGGTGTTGGAGCCGTTGCAGTAGCCGATCTGGATGGGCATACCGCCGTACACGCTGTCGCGCAGGGTGTCAAACACGGGCAGCGCCTCGAGCTGCTCGGCCGACGGAACGTAGACAACTGCATCCTCCGGCTTGTCGGTGGTCTTGCGCAGCGTGTCCAGCAGCTCGGTGCAGTCTAGGTCTGCAATCACACGGCCATAGGGTGCAAACGTCGTATCGAAAACGCTCATGATTTGCATGATGAATTCTCCTTTACAGCTTAGCCAGCGCGGCATAGCTGTCACGCAGGGCGGGATACAAAGTCTGATACAGGGTGTAGTACTTGTTGTACTGTGCAGCGTCGGTCTCGTTCGGCAACTGGGGCTTGCTCGTGCGGATGACCGCCTCGCAGGCCGCCGGGACGCTCTCATACAGGCCAGCGCCCACGCCTGCCAGCAGGGCAACACCCAGCGCCGGGCCTTCGCGGCTGACTGCGGTCGAGACACCGCAGCCCAGCACATCGGCCAGCATCTGCCGCCACAGCGGACTGCTTCCGCCACCGCCGCAGGCAACGATCTCTTCGCTGGTTACGTTCATGCCGCGCAGAATTTCCATGCAGTCGCGCAGCGAGAAAGTGACACCCTCCATGACCGCACGAATCATCTCGGCACGGGTGTGGATGGCCGACAGACCAACGAATGCACCGCGGCAATCGGGGTCAAGATGCGGGGTGCGCTCGCCCATCAGATAGGGTAAAAACAGCAGACGTTCGGAACCCACCGGCACTTTTTCTGCCATCTGGGTCATCAAAACATAGGGATCGATGCCGCGCTTGTCGGCCTCCTCCATGATATCCCGGCACAGATTGTTGCGGAACCACTGGAGCGATGCGCCGGCTGCCAAGGTAACACCCATGACATGCCATGCACCGGGCACGGCGCAGCAGAAGGTATGCACGCGGCCCTTGGGGTCGATGGACAGCGAGTCGGTATGTGCGAAAACCACGCCCGATGTGCCGATAGTCGCGAATGCACGTCCGTTGACCACGACACCGGTGCCGACTGCGGCTGCGGCATTGTCGCCCGCGCCGCCGACCACGATGGTACCCTCGGACAGACCGGTCTCGGCTGCCGCCTGTGCGGTCACACGACCAGTGACTTCCGGGCTCTCGTAAACCTTGGCGAGCAGGGATTTATCAATCTCGAGCTTTTCCAGCACCTCGTCCGACCAGCAGCGGTGGGGTACGTCCAGCAGACCCATACCCGACGCGTCAGATACCTCGGTGGCGTACTCACCGGTCAGCATCAGACGGATATAGTCCTTGGGCAGCAGGATATGACGGCACTTTGCGTAAATTTCCGGCTCGTGCTTGCGCACCCACAGAATCTTACCGGCGGTAAAGCCGGTCAGTGCCGGGTTGGCAGTCAGCTCGATCAGGCGTTCCTTGCCGACCCGCTCGTGAATCTCCTCGCACTCTTTGGCTGTACGTCCGTCGCACCACAGGATAGCCGGACGCAAGACCTGATTGTTCTCATCCAGCATTACAAGCGAGTGCATCTGACCGGAAATGCCGATGCCCTTGATGTCCGAGGGCTGGATGGCGCTGTCGCGCAGTACCTGGGAAACGCCGTGGCGTACGGCGTCCCACCAGTCATTCGGGTCCTGCTCTGCCCAGCCGTTCTGCGGCTGCTGCATGGGATATTCATAAGTTGCACTTGCGATCACACCGCCCGCGGTGTCAAACAGCGCGGTCTTGGTGCCCGAAGTGCCGACGTCAATGCCAAGTAAGTAATTCATGCGTTACGCCTCTTCTCTTAAAATCAGCGGGACTTGTTCTGCTTCTTGCTGACGACATCGAATACAACTGCGCCCAGCAGTACCAGGCCCTTAACGACCTTCTGCCAGTTTGCGTCGATGCCCAGGATGGACATACCGTTGTTCAGAACGCCCATGAAGATTGCGCCGATGACTGCGCCGCCGACCGTACCAACACCGCCGTATGCCGAAGCGCCGCCGATGAAGCACGAACCGATTGCGTCCATCTCATAGTTGGTACCAGCAGAGGGCGCTGCCGAGTTGAAACGACCGACGCAGACCAGTGCTGCGACAGCGGACAGGAATGCCATGTTGACGTACACGCCGAACATAACCTTCTTGGTGTCGATACCGGACAGCTGAGTAGCCTTCATGTTGCCGCCGAGTGCATAGATATGACGGCCGGATACCGTACGGGTGGTGAAATACTGATAGATGAATACAACGACTGCCAGAAGAACCAGAACGGTCGGGATACCCTTGCTCTGGCCGAGCAGGTAGAAGACTGCCATGATGACTGCACAAATCACAACCAGGCGACCGATCATCAGGCCGGCAGCTTCGGTTGCATAGCCCTTACGCTTTTTCTGCATCTGGCCGAACAGGGTGACAGCGACCAGTGCTGCGCAGCACAGTGCGCCAACAATGAGCGAGACGCTCATAATGACTGTCTTGCTGGCATCCGCGCCGGGCAGATAAGAGGTAAAGTACTTGAGGTATTCTTCCGGGAAGGGCGAAATGGTGGTGCCGTCCAGAATAATGGTTGCCAGACCGCGCCAGATCAGCATACCGCACAGGGTGCAGATGAAAGGCGGAATGTTGACGTAAGCAATCCAGAAGCCCTGCCAAACACCGACCAGCAGGCCGATGACCAGGCACAGAACGATAGCGAGGTAAATGTTCATCTCCCATTTGACGATGAACGTACCGGCGACCGCACCGATCAGGGCAACGATCGAGCCGACCGACAGGTCGATGTTACCGCCGGTCAGGATGCAAAGCAGCATGCCGGTCGCGAGAATGACGACGTAGCTGTTCTGCATGATGAGGTTTGCAACGTTAGTCGGTGCGAACAGCGAGCCCTTGCCCGCGCTCATAATCAGCACCTGGAACAAAGCCATGACGATGATCAGTGCCACCAACATGGTATTTTTCTTCAGTGTATCCTTCAGTTTAGTCATTGTTTGACACGCCCTTTCCGCTTGTTTGCAGGATACGAGCCATAATGGCTTCGCTCGTTGCCTCTTCGATCGGGAATTCACCGACCATGCGTCCCTCATTCATGACATAGACGCGGTCGGACATACCCAGAACCTCGGGCAGTTCGGAAGAAATCATAACGACGCTCTTGCCCTCGGCGACGAGCTGGTTGATGATCGTGTAAATCTCGTATTTTGCGCCGACGTCGATACCACGGGTCGGCTCATCCAGAATCAGGATATCCGGATCGGCAAACATCCACTTTGCCAGCAGAACCTTCTGCTGATTGCCGCCCGACAGGTTGCCGACGTTCTGCTCGACGCTCGGGCACTTGGTGCGCAGCTTGCTGCGGTAGTCCTCCGCAACCTGTACTTCTTTATCCCGGTCGATAACGCCATGGTTGGACACCTTATCCAGCTTTGCCAGCGTGGTGTTGACGCGAATGGGGTTGGTCAGTACCAGACCGTTGCCCTTTCGATCCTCGGTGACGTACGCGAGCTTTGCATTGATGGCTTCCTTGACCGTCTTGAGGTGGACTTCCTTGCCGCCGATGGTCAGCGTGCCGGTAATGTGCGAGCCGTAGCTGCGGCCAAAGATGGACATGGCAAGCTCGGTGCGTCCTGCGCCCATCAGACCGGAAATACCTACAACCTCGCCCTTGCGGACGTTGAAATTGACGTTGTCTACCACCTTGCGACCCTCGTAGATCGGATGGTACACCGTCCAGTCCTTGACTTCCATCGCGATCTCACCGATATGCGGCGTGCGCTTTGGGAAGCGGTCGGACAAATCACGGCCAACCATGCCCTTGATGATACGCGCCTCGGAAAAGTCATCGACACCCTTGGTCAGCGTCTCAATCGTAGAACCGTCACGAATGACCGTAATCTTATCTGCTACGTAAGAAATTTCGTTGAGCTTATGCGAGATGATGATACTCGTCATGCCCTGCTTTTTGAATTCCAGCATCAGATCGAGCAGCTTCTGGCTGTCCGACTCGTTGAGTGATGCCGTAGGCTCATCCAAGATGAGCAATTTTACATTCTTGGCCAGCGCTTTCGCGATCTCGACCAGCTGCTGTTTGCCTACGCCGATATCCTTAATCAGCGTATGGCTGGACTCGGTCAGGCCAACCTGCCGCAGCAGTTCATCTGCACGGTGGTAAGTTTCGTCCCAGTCAATTCGTGCCTTGCTTCCTCGTTCATTTCCGAGGAACATATTCTCTCCGATACTCAGATAGGGTACCAGTGCCAATTCCTGATGAATGATTACAATGCCCTTGGCCTCGCTGTCCTTAATGGTCTTAAACTGACAAACCTCACCATTGTACAGGATATCGCCTTCATAGCTGCCATAGGGATAAATGCCGCTCAAAACATTCATCAGCGTGCTTTTTCCCGCTCCGTTCTCACCAACCAGCGCATGAACTTCGCCCTCCTCAACTTTGAGGTTTACGTTGTCCAGCGCGCGAACGCCGGGAAACAGCTTTACAATGTTCTTCATTTCGAGAAGAGTCTTTGCCATTTGCTTCACTCCCGTTTTTACATAAAATTCGGGCGGGGCAGCGTTACACCGCCCGCCCGAATCTATTAAAGGTTACGCAACATCCTCTGCGGTGTAGTAGCCGCTGTCAATCAGGATCTCTTCGTAATTGTCCTTGGTTACGATGACCGGATCACACAGGTAGGACGGAATGATACCGGTGCCGTTGTCGTAAGTCTCGGTGTCGTTGATCTCAGGCTCGGTGCCCTTAACGATGGCGTCTACCATCTTGACCGTTGCATCTGCCAGGGTACGAGTGTCCTTAAAGACGGACATGGACTGCAGACCGGAAACCAGATTCTTGACGTTGGGCTTATCGCAGTCCTGACCGGTGATGATCGGCATGTTGTCTGCGGTGTAGCCTGCTGCCTGGAGGGCATTCTGTACGCCGTAAGAAGTGGAGTCGTTCGAGCACAGAACTGCGTCGAGCTTGACACCGTCGGGGCCGTAGCCAACAGAAGTGATGATGTTCTCGAAACGCTTCTGTGCTTCCTCAGTCGACCAGTTTGCGGTCGCGCACTGTGCCTTCTCGGTCTGACCAGAGGGAACAACCAGCTTGCCGCTGTCGATGTACGGCTGGAGCACGTCCATTGCGCCGCCGAAGAAGAAGTTTACGTTGTTATCATCCGGCGCACCGGTGGTCAGCTCGATGTTGAACGGACCTGCTGCATTGTCGAGATCCAGTGCATCGCGGATGTACTCGCCCTGCATCTGACCAACCTTGTAGTTATCGAAGGTTGCGTAGTAGGAAACTGCATCCGAGTTCATAATCAGACGGTCGTAAGAGATGACCGGAATGTTGTTCTCGGAAGCACCCTTGAGCGCCTCGGTCAGTGCCGAGCCGTCGATTGCTGCGATAACCAGTGCGTCGCAGCCGCCTGCGATCATGTTCTCGATCTGGGATACCTGGGTCGGAATGTCGTTGTCGCCAGCGTACTGAAGGTCAACCGTATAGCCCGCAGCTTCCAGCTGTTCCTTCATGTTTGTACCATCCTGATTCCAGCGCTGCAGCGACTGGGTCGGCATGGAAACACCGATCTTTGCTGCGCCTTCGGCAGCCTCGCCGCCGTCAGCTGCTTCGCCGCCATCGGAAGCACCGCCGCCTCCGCATGCCGTCATGCTCAGCGCCATGGTACCTGCCATCAACATTGCCAGTAACCGTTTTTTCATTTTACCGCACTCTCCTTTTTCAATTTCCCGGTTTTAAGTAAAAGGAATTTGTTAAATCACTTTTGTAAATATCCTTTACTTAACTTATGGTGATATCATACATCTGCGTTTTTAGATAGTCAATAGTTTTTATCCATTTTACACATTTTCAGTAGATTGCCAAAAAACTCTTTTCCGTATTTGTAAACTTTTACCGCTCCATCTCCACCGAATTTGCCATTGTGCACAAAAAAGAGGGCGTTCTCTTGTGAGAACGTCCTCTTTGCTTCTGTCAAATTTCGACTTTTGTTAAATACTTTTCATAAAGTCTGCGATGAAGTGGAGTGCGACACCGACGCAGTTCGCCCGGTCACCGCAGCGTCCCAGATGCAGATAGCTGCCGTCATCGTCAAAACTGCTGCGCATACTCAGACGCGCGACCAGATCGGGCAAATACTCCTCGAGATAGGGTGTGATCGTACCACCCACCACGACCGGGCAGTCCATCATCATGCGAATGTTGTTGATGCCGACCGAAAGCGCGTCCAGATAGTTCTTCCAGACGGCAAAATACTGCTCATTTCCCTCGTGCAGACCGCGGAAAAAGTCCTCGACCGAAATGTCCAGATCATCGCTCAAACGTGCAGTCGAGCAGTATGCTTCCAGACAGTCATGCCGTCCGCAGCTGCACACCTTACCGTTTGACGCGATGCACATGTGACCAAACTCAGCGCTGCGGCGCTGGACACCGACGTAAGGCTTGCCGTCAATGAGCAGTGCCCCGCCGACACCCTTGCCGATAAACAGATAGGCCATGGTCTCAAACGACGCATGATTCCACCACTCGGCAAAACCGCCTGCGTTGGCATCGTTTTCCACGAAAACCGGATAAGGCAGCAGCTCGGTCAGCAGAGACAAACGCATTTTGCGCAGTCCGAAAACCGGAACGACTTCGATCATGCCGTTTTCCTCGTCGATGATGCCGGGCAGCGTGATGCCCACACCCAGCAGTCGGCCGCGGTCGAGCGAGAAACGATCCAGAAATTCTTCCAGTGCACGCGCCATGCGCTGCCGGTAGCTCACATCATTGCTGAACGGACAGGCAATCTTCTCGTATGCGATCACGTCCGCCCGCAAATTGACCGCCGCCAGACGGATGTGCTTGGGCGACAGCTCGATGCCGACGGCAAACTGTACGTCAGCACACATCTGCATGCTGCGCGCACGCCGTCCGCCGTTCGAGTCGATGAGTCCTGCATATTCGATCAATCCCGCGTCCATCAGCTCGCGCAGATTCTGCGTTACGGTCGGCAGCGAGAGCGAAAGGTCATTTGCAATATCCTGCTTGGTTTTCGGGGTCTGTGCATCGTAAAAATATCGGTAAATGTTATTTCTATTTTGTCTGCGCAGTTCGGCAGTTGATATTTTACGGCTTTGTGCCATAGGAACACCCCATACTTTTGTAAAAGTCTTTTCGTTTATGAGATTATACCATTCCCACGGACAGAACACAAGCACTTTGTTAATTTTTTCACTTTTTTCAGCCTTTTTCTGCATCCTATACTTTTTGAGCCATAGGTGTCTTTTCTTTTCGCGCATAAAGTGTTATGATACCATCAGAATCATCTGTAAGGAGGCATTTGTATGGCAGGCATCAGACAGGAACCCTTCGGCAAGACAGCGGACGGCCATGAGATCATGCGATATTGGCTTTCAGACGGCGTGATCTCGGTCGGTATTTTGAACCTCGGCGGCACCATCCAGTCGGTTCTGGTACCCGATCGCAGCGGAAAGATGGTTGATGTTGCACTGGGCTATGACGATGTGCACAGCTATGAAGTGCAGGACAAGTTCATCGGCGCACTCATCGGCCGCTTTGGCAACCGCATCGCACGCGGTAAATTCTCGCTCGACGGCAAGGACTACACCCTGCGCACAAATGACGGACGCAACCACCTGCACGGCGGACAGGGCTTTGACAAACGGCTGTGGAATGTTCAAACGGACGGCGACAGCCTAGTGCTGACCCTGACCAGTCCGGACGGTGACGAGGGTTACCCCGGCACGTTACAGGTCTGCGTGCGCTACACCGTGGCAAACCGTGCGCTCATCATCGACTATCAGGCACAGACCGACGCACCCACCCTGTGCAATCTGACAAACCATGCTTACTGGAACCTGTCCGGTCACGACGCAGGCTCGGTCGGCGATCAGAAAATCACCCTAAATGCGGACTATTTCACACCGGTTGATAACGAGGCCATCCCACTGGGTACGCTCGCACCGGTCACCGGCACCGCACTCGATCTGCGCACCCCGACCGCCATCGGCGCACACTGGGACGACCCGGAAGAGCAGCTTCAAAACGTCGGCGGCTACGATCATAACTTTGCCCTGCGCGGCTCGATTGGTTTCCTCTCCCCCACGGCAGAGGTCACTTCTCCCGCAACCGGCATCACCATGCAGGTGGAAACCACCCTGCCCGGTGTGCAGTTCTACACCGGAAACGCGCTGGAAGGCGCTCCCACGGGTAAAAACGGTGCGGTTTACGGAAGACGTGCCGGCTTCTGTCTGGAAACCCAGTTCTACCCCGATAATATCCACCACCCCGACTGGCCGCAGGCCATCCTGCGCCCGGGTACGCTGTTTAAGCACCAGACCATCTACCGCTTCCCGGCAATCTAAATTTTATCCATACACAAAGAGGACAGTGCAAGCGCACTGCCCTCTTTTTATCTCTGGTTTTATGAAATGCCATAAAGTGCACCATAGGTGCGCTCCAGATAAGTAAGGAACGGCTGCGCATCCAGACCAGTTCCGGTCAATCGGTGCATCAGCTCGCCCGCCGTGTAACAGCAGCCGTACTGCCAGATTTTATCCTGCATCCATGCGTAAATCGGCTGCAAGTCGCCGCGCGCCATGCGTGCATCCATGTCCGGAATGTCCCCCTGCATGGCTTGCAGGATCTGTCCGGTGTAGATGTTGCCCAGCGCATAGCTCTGGAAATAGCCGATGTAATCACCCGCCCAGTGCATATCCTGCAAGACACCCTCTGTGTCGTTCTGCGGACGGATGCCCAGATAGCGCTCATACTTATCATTCCACGCCTGCGCCATGTCATCTGCCGACAGTTCTCCGGCGAAATAGTCGCGCTCAAGCTCAAACCGCAAAATGGCGTGCAGGCTGTATGTGACCTCGTCGGACGAGATGCGGCGCGGTGTGGGTCGTACCTGATGGGTCGCGGCATAGAACGCATCGAGTGAAATGTCGCGGAAGGGCGCAAGCTTCGCTTGCAGCTGCGGATAATAATGTGACCAGTACGCACGGCTGTGACCGACCATATTCTCGAAAAATCGTGCATTTGCCTCGTGGAAACCGCCCTCAACACCGCCCCACAGACCGGCATCGATGATTTCCTGACTGCTGCCGCTGGCGTACATCGCGTGACCGGCCTCGTGCAGATAGGTGAAAATCAGGTTGTAGCTGCCGTTTCGATAGGTGGAAACACGCGCGTCACGCGGCCCCATGAAGGAGGTAAATGCGTGCACGACACGGTTGTTGAAGCTGCCGCGTTCGGGTGAATAGCCCAGTTCACGCGCCAGACGCTGGGCAAAGCGCTCCATCTGTTTGGGGTCACAGTCCGAGATGGGTGCAGCCTCGGGTGCGTGACCGGTTTGCAGTCGATCGAGCAGACTGCGCAGACCGGTTTTCAGGCGGTCGAACTGTTCGGACACCTCGCGCACCTGCAAGCCCTCGTCGGTCATGCCCACCAGCGTCTCAAATGCAGGTGCATCCGGGTTGATCGACAGGGCAATCTGCTTTTTGAGATCGAATGCGCGTGCCAGATACGGACGGAAAATCCCATAATCCTGCGCCTGACGCGCCTGCTTCCAAGCGTTCATGCATTCGGCTTTCATCAAATTGTATTCGCGCAGCAGATCGACCGGCGTATGCACGGCGTTGCGATAGCGTGCGCGAAAGATGCGAACCAGTGCGCGGTCGATGTCGTTGTCCAGCTCTTCGAGCTTGACACCCGACAGAAAATCAGCTACTCGACGAGCTTGGTCTCCGCAGTACAGCGCATTTTTCTGTTCCCCGATGAACGCCGCGGTCTGCTGGCGATAGGCCGCACCCTCGGCGGGCAGCATCGACCACTGGTCAAGCTCAAACAGCGACTCAATGCTCTTATAATGGCGAAATTGTTCATTTAACTGCCGGATACTGTGCAGACAGTCCTGATATCGCATGGTTCAGCCTCCCTCAACGGTAATTGTCCAAAATGCAGGTGTGCGCATGCACCCGGCCTTCCTTCATGACAAACGCACAGTCTAAAAGTGCCTTGTCATCGGTCAGCAGATCGCGTCCCCAAGCCGAAATGTCGGCCAGCTTACCCGGTTCAATGGTGCCGATCTTGTCGGAAAGTCCCAGAATTCGAGCATTTTCCGCCGTTGCAGCGCGCAGCGCACGGTAGGGCGATACACCGTTGCGCAGCCATGCCGAGTATTCGCGTCCGCACTCATAGTTCTGATAGCCGACCACAAGGTCGGTGCCGTAGCCAAGACGCAGATTGCTGTCAATGAGTGCCTTACGACCTTCGACCAGCGCTTCGCGATAATAGCGCAGTTTGCGCTGGAATTCGGGCGATTTTTGCGCCAGTTTTTCCTCATCCAGCAGAATAATCTCGTCATACGGGCAGAAGGTCGGCACGACGTAAATATCCCGTTTTTCCAGCAAGCGGATGGTATTGCGGTCAACCATGGACGCATGCTCAATGCCATCAATGCCCATCTGTGCCAGGGTGGTGACCAGCTCGGCCGTGTAGGCATGGGCAGTCACCGTGGTGTGCAGCGAGTGCGCGGTATCGATGATCGCACGCAGCTCGTCATCGGCCAGCTGCTTATCCTCTGGCGAGTCATTGGGCGTAAAAAACCCGCCAGTTGCCATGATCTTAATAAAATCCGCACCGATCTTGACCTCGTGGCGCACGGCATCGCGGAAAAACTCGGCGCCGCTGCCCATGGTCGGGTATTGCTGTTCCATAAAGCGGGACAGTGCGGGATTGGTCGCGATGCTCTGGGTGCTGTCACCGTGGCTGCCGGGTGCGCACAGGAAGTGCGGTGCAACGACCATGCGTGCACCGTCGATGAATCCGGCATCAATGGCGCGGCGCACGTCAAGCGAGTAATCTTCACGGAACCAGCCGACGTGGCGAATGGTGGTAAAACCACCGGCCAATGCACGGCGGGCGCATTCGGCGGTTGCCAGCGCGCGCATGCCGTCCGAGTAGTACACTGCGTCCTTGGGAATCTCGCGCCAGTCAAAGAAGGCCGCGTGCACGTGCGCGTCGATCATACCGGGCGTGACCGTCAGTGCGGTCAGGTCGATGACTTCGCAGCCCTGCGGGGTCGCGGTATGCGCACCGACCTCCAGAATGGTCTTATCCTCGATCAAAATTTCTCGATTTTCTTGCATTTCGTCTCGGATACCGTCGTACAGCCGTCCGCAGAGCAATTTTTTATAACCCATATTTCTCTCCTCTTTCGATGGGAAAAGGGCCGCGCATCACGATACGCAGCCCTTGTATGTTTTTATGCCAGGAATACCGATGCGCCCGGGCCCAGCGGCAGATTGAAGGCCATCCACACGATGACCTGCGCAATCCAGACGATGAGGAAGGCGATGGAGTACGGCAGCGTCATGGAAATGATGGTGCCGATACCGGTATTTTTTTCGTACTTCTGCGCCATACCGATGACGATGGGCAGATAGGGATAGATCGGCGTGAGCGGGTTTGCGATCGAGTCACCGATACGGTAGATGACCTGTGCAAACTCGGGCGAATAGCCGAGCAGCATGAACATCGGCACGAAAATCGGTGCAAAGATGTACCACTTTGCCGTACCGCTGGTCATAACAAAGTTGACCAAGATGGTCAGCAGGATGACGCCGATGACAAGCGGGATGCCGGTAAAGCCGACCTTCTGCAGGGCATCGGACGCATTGACCGCAATGATCGTACCGAGATTGGTGTAGCTGAACATGTTGATGAACTGCGCGATGACAAAGACCAGAACGATATAGCCGGTCAGCGACTGGAGCGAATTGGCCATCATCTTGGGAATATCACCGCTGTCTTTGATCGTGCCCACGGTCTTGCCGTACACGACACCAGCCAGTACAAAATAGACAATCAGGATAGGAACCAGACCGGTGATGAACGGAGATTCCAGAATGCTGCCGTTTTCACCGCGCAGCAGGCCGTTCTGCGGAACCAGGCAGATCAGCAGCAGGATTGCATAAATCAGCGTGAAAATACCTGCATTGCGCAGACCCTTCTTTTCCAGATCGGTTGCCGTGCGCTCGTCTGCCTTTTCGCTGCCCTTGTACTCACCCAGACGGGGCACAATGATGCGGTCATTGACGAAAACGCCCACGACGGTCAGCACCAGACAGGATACAATCATAAAATACCAGTTGATGGCCGGGGTCAGCGTGACCGACGGGTCGATCATCTGCGCTGCGTCCTCGGTGACACCGTACAGCAGTGCATCGGTGCCGGTGATGAGGATATTCGCGGTAAAACCGGCGTTGGTGGCGGCGTAGCCTGCAATCAGACCGGCAATCGGGTGCTTGCCCACCGCCTGAAACGCGGTTGCAGCCAGTGCCGGAATGACGATGATGGATGCCTCAGACGCGATACTGCCGTTGATGCCCAAAAACAGGACGGTCGCACTCAGCGCCCACAGCGGAACACCCAGAATGGCGCGGCGCATGAAGGTATCAAGCAGACCACTACCCTCTGCAAGGCCGATCGCCATCTGCATGGCGAGCACCAATCCAAGCGGTGCAAAGCCCGAGAAGTTGAGCAGCATGTTCTCCACGATCCACACCAGACCGTCTCGGCTGATGATATTCTGTACCGTAACGGTTTCGCCGGTTGTCGGATTGACCGCAGATACCCCCATCAGCGACAGGACAGCCGACAATACAGCCAAACCGGCTGTGATATACAAGAATAATATGAACGGATGCGGCAAGGTATTGCCCGCACGTTCGATGGCGCCCAGGACACCACCCGTCTTGCGCTCTTTTCCCATACTGATTTTCAAACCCTTTCTTTTGTGATCGATAAAATATGACCATAGTCATATTTTTCCTTTCTTATACTATAATGCCTATTTATGAGCTTCGTCAAGTAATTTTTCGTTTTTTTACCAATTTAGCGTGAGATTGTATCCCCTTTTGTCCGTGACCGGCGGACAACAGAACCGCTCTGATCGCTAAACTTTACAAGGCGCATGGCACGCAATCGCGGAACAGACACAAAAAATCCGAACGGACGCACCGTTCGGATTTTTATTCATTTCGCCGTATGATAAATTCCGCGGCAGAAGGTATGCAGAAAATACAGACATTCCTGAGTCAGATCGAACTGTCCCCGACTGGAACACCACTCGAAAAAGCTCGCACGGATGCCGTGCAGAATGAGACGGGTGGTGTCGGGCACATCCAGAGCCGGGTCATAGATTCCGGCACGCTGTCCCGCGGTGAGCAGCTCGGACAGGATGCGAAACAGGGCTCGATCCTCGTTGAGCAGTCCCGGATGTTCCTGCCCTTCGGTCAGCTGCTTGACATACAGCACACGGATGAGGTCCAGACCGATGACCTCCTCGGTAAACCGGCACGCACCCTTTACAATCTCTTCCATCTGCTCATCGATGGACAGGTCGTCCGGCAAACCGGCCATAATCTGATCGTAATAGGTATCGTACTGCCGCAGCATCTCCAAAATAATGTCCGATTTGGTATTGAAATAGATGTAGAACGTCCCTTTGGCCATGCCGGCTTCGCGAACGATCTCGTCCACCGAGACCCGGTCAAAGCCGCGCTCGCGGAACAACTTCATCGCACACTGGTATAGCTGTCGCTTGGTGCGCACGCCCTTTGTCTCTTTTTCCATAGTTTTCTCCTCGTCTTCCGACATTTCCCCTGCGGCTCTCTGTCAGGTGCATCCATTATATCAAAAAATGAACGAAAATGGAACGCATGGCGCAAAACCCGGATATCCGCCCGCAAATTTTCCATATTTTCCTTCTTGCTTTGCCAATCGCCTCGTGAAATCCGTCAAAAGCGCAAGGATTCTGTCTCAAAATTCCTGTGATTTTCACAAGTTGCATATAACTAACTTTTCGTGCTATAATACACACCGGCATGCAGTGTGTGACAAGCAAGAAACGCACTGTGTCTTTTTTTGTGTTATGGTTAGTTTAAACTAACCTCCGTTCCTGTTTTGAGAAAGGGAGTCGATATGCTCAAATCCAATCGTTCCACCATCCTTCTGTCGCTCGCCCTTATCGTGCTTGCGATCTGTTCGCTCTTTGTCGGCGTCATCGACCTGACACCCCGTGATTTATTATCCGGTGATCTGCACCAGCTGGAGGTCTTTGTGGTCTCCCGCCTGCCCCGACTGCTCGCCATCCTGTGCACCGGCGTGGGCATGAGCGTCGCCGGACTCATTATGCAGCAGCTTTGCAGCAATAAATTCGTCTCGCCCACCACCGGCGCGACCATCTCCTCGGCACAGTTCGGCATTCTGCTTGCCCTGCTGTTCTTCCCGACTTCGACACTCTGGAGCCGTGCACTCTTCGCCTTTGGCGCTGCCATCCTCGGCACCTGGGTCTTTGTTTGGTTCATTCAGCGCATCCAGTTCAAGGACGCGGTCATGGTCCCGCTCGTGGGCATCATGTTCGGCAACGTCATCGGCGGTCTGACCAGCTATCTCGCCTATCAGCACGACATGACACAGGCGCTGTCCACCTGGCTGGTCGGTCACTTCTCGCTTGTCCTCAAGGGACGTTATGAGATCGTCTGGCTGGCCGTTCCGCTGGTCATTCTGGCCTTTGTCTTTGCAAACCACTTCAACATCGTCGGTCTGGGTCGGGATTTCTCCAAAAACCTTGGCGTTCCCTATAATCTCGTCCTGTTCGCCGGTCTGACCATCTCGGCCATGATTACCGCGTCCATCGTGGTCGTCGTCGGCTCGATCTCCTACATCGGTCTGATCGTCCCCAACGTTGTCGCCATGTTCAAGGGCGATAAGATTCGCGGTGCACTGGTCGACACCGCGCTGTTCGGTGCGCTCTTCGTGCTGGTCTGCGATATGATCGGTCGTGTAGTCATCTTCCCCTACGAACTGCCCATCGAACTCATCGTCGGCATTCTTGGCAGTCTCATCTTCATCGGTCTGCTGTTCTATCGCCTGAAAAACGGACGCAAAGCCGTCCGACTCGGCAAAAACCCCGGGACAAGCTGCTGTTCGCCGCTCCCCGATCTGAAAGGAGGCGAAATGTCGTGAATCTGTCCGCAGTCCGCGCAAATCGCACCAAATTGCTTATCATGCTGGCTCTAGTCGTGCTCTGTGCCGCCGGCTACATGCTCATTGAGGTAAACTTTGCAAATCCCAAGCTGTTCCAGTACGCCATGAAGCTGCGTACCCCCAAGCTTGTCGTCATGCTCATTACCGCCTTCGCCATCGGCGGCGCGTCCATTGTCTTTCAGTCGGTCATCAACAACACCATCGTGACCCCCTGTCTGCTGGGCATGAACTCGTTGTACACCCTCATCCACACGGCAGTCGTCTTTTTCCTGGGCTCGGGCAGCCTGATTGCCACCAATGCCAATCTGTCATTCGCCGTGGACGTGGTGCTCATGGGCATCTCGGCCACCCTCATTTACAGCTGGATTTTCAAAAAGACCCGGCACAATGTACTCTATGTCCTGCTGGTGGGCACCGTGCTGACCTCCTTTTTCGGCAGCATCCAGTCCACTCTCACCCGCGTCATGGACCCCAACGAGTACGACACCCTGCTGACCACGCTGGTTGCAAGCTTCAACAACATCAACTCAGAGATCATCGTCTTTTCGCTTATCCTATTGGCCGTGATCGTCTTTGCCCTGCGCCGTGAGCTTGCACTGCTCGACGTGCTCACCCTCGGCAAGGCACAGGCCATCAATCTGGGCGTCGACTATGACCGCTGCATCCGCCGTCTGCTTCTGGGCGTGACCCTGTGCATCGCGGTTGCAACCGCCATGGTCGGCCCGATCTCCTTCCTCGGCCTCATCATCGCAAACCTGTCCCGCCAGCTGCTCAAAACCTACCGTCACAGCCAGCTCATTCTAGGCTCTGCCCTGTTCGGTATGATCGTTCTGGTTGGCGGTCAGCTCATCGTCGAGCACGTCTACACCTACTCAGTACCGGTCAGCGTCTTCATCACGGTCGGCGGCGGCCTGTACTTCCTCTATCTCCTCCTGTCACGAAAGAAGGTCTGATTTATGCACATCCAGTCGTTAACCAAGCAGTATGGCGACAAGACGGTCGTCGACGGCGTCAGCTTTTCCATCCCCAAAGGCAAGGTCATCTCGCTCATCGGCCCCAACGGTGCGGGCAAGTCTACTGTGATGGGCATGATCTCCCGCCTGATCGCCCACGACAGCGGTCTGGTCGAATTTGAGGGCAAGGCGATGCACAAGTGGAAGAGCCGCGAGTTGTCCAAGCGTCTGGCCATCCTGACCCAGCAGAACAACATTCAGATGAAGCTGACCGTGCGCGAGCTGGTCTGCTTCGGACGCTTCCCCTATTCAGGCAACCGTCTGACCCCGGAAGACCACGAAATTGTCGACCGTGCGCTGGATTATATGGAGCTGCACGACTTTGCCGACCGTTTCATCGATGAACTGTCGGGCGGTCAGC
The DNA here is from genome assembly GCF_900167005.1 of Butyricicoccus pullicaecorum DSM 23266. GTDB lineage: Bacteria > Bacillota > Clostridia > Oscillospirales > Butyricicoccaceae > Butyricicoccus > Butyricicoccus pullicaecorum. The sequence continues at coordinate 691,987 of NZ_FUXW01000001.1, read as the reverse complement.
GTCAGCGTGCGCTGATTGCAATGGTCATCGCGCAGGATACCGACTACGTCCTGCTTGACGAGCCGACCAATAACCTCGACATCTATCACGCGACCAACATGATGAAAATTGTGCGCCGTCTGTGTGATGAGCTGGGCAAGACGGTCATTTTGGTATTGCACGAGATCAATTACGCCGCCTTTTACTCGGATTATATCTGTGCGTTCAAGGATGGCAAGATCGCAAAATTCGGCACCGCAGAGGAGGTGATGACCAAGGAAAATCTGTCCGAGATCTACCAGGTAGACTTCGAGATTCTGAACATCAAGGGAAAACCGCTGTCTATCTACTATTAAGCACACACACATTTTTTCGGTACTTTTTGAAAAAAGGAGCATGTAATGATGAAAAAGATTGTTTCTCTGGCACTGGCTGCCGCTGCTGTTCTGAGTCTGACCGCCTGCGGCGCAGACAAGACCGCATCCACCTCCGACGCTTCCGCAAATGCTGCTGCGGAAACCATGACCATCACCTCGCTCAACGGCAGCAAGGAAGAGATTTCGCTCGAGGTGCCGTCCGACCCGCAGCGCATCGCCATTTTGGACATGGCTTCGCTGGACATTCTGGACGCACTGGGCGTCGGTGACCGCGTGGTCGGCACGGCGGATACCAGTCTGGAGTACTTACAGAGTTATATTGGCGGCGATGTCGCAAATCTCGGCACCATCAAGGAAGCCGACCTCGAAGCTGTCATGGCTTCCGAACCTGACGTGATCTTTATCGGCGGCCGTCTGGCATCGAGCTATGACGCGCTCAGCGAGATCGCGCCGGTCGTCTATCTGTCGGTCGACACCGAGGTCGGTGTGGTCGAGAGCGTGCGCAAGAACGCCACCACCATCGCTTCCCTGTTTGGCATGGAAAGCAAGGTCGACGAACTGATGGCAGACTTTGACGGCCGCATCGAGGCGCTGTCCGCCTTTGCCAAGGACAAGACCGCCATCATCGGCATGACCACCAGCGGCAGCTATAATGTACTGGGCAACGATGGCCGCTGCTCGATCATTGGCCGCGAGATCGGCTTCCAAAACATCGGCATCGACGCAAACCTCGACACCTCCACCCACGGCAACGAAGCATCCTTCGAGTTCATTGTAGACAAGAACCCGGATTACATCTTTGTCATGGATCGTGACGCGGCAGTCGGCACCGACGGCGCAAAGCTGGCACAGGAAATTATGGAAAACCAGCTGGTCATGGGCACCGACGCGTACAAGAATGGTCATATCGTGTACCTGTCGCACCCCGCAGTCTGGTACACGGCTGAGGGCGGCATCACCGCACTCGACCTGATGCTCTCCGATCTGGAAAGCACCCTGCTCGCTTAAACTTTCTCTCCCTCTGGAATCGGAATCCCCCGGTTTCAGAGGGATTTTTTGTCTCAATCAAGATAAGCAAGGAAAAAACAAGATTTTAGGGGCAGGCAGCGCGCAGATTGTATGGTATGATAAGAGAAACGTGTTTTTTCGGAGGTGAATCTATGGACAGTTCGGTTCATCCGCGCATTCGCCAGTGCGCCGTGCTGGAAGCCGACGCGGTCTGTGACCATCTACATGTTCCGTCGGACGGTCTGAGCACCGAACAGGCAGAAAAAAGCCGTGCACAGTTTGGCAGCAATGCAGTTTCGAGCGGAACGGCGGACACGGTCGGTTTCCGTCTGCGCCGTGCGCTCATCAACCCCTTTACGGTCATTCTGTTCCTTTTGGCTGTCATCTCTCTGGTGACCGATGTCGTTCTGGCTTCCAATTTCAGCCGCAACGCCACGACGGTCATCATTATATGCTGCATGCTGCTGCTCAGCGGCACGGTGCGCTTTGTGCAGGAGCTGCGCGCAAAGCGCATCTCCGACCACCTCTCTGACCTGACACACACCGAGGTCACGGTCTGTCGGGATGGTCAGTGGATCGGTCTGCCTGCGTCCGCTCTGGTTGTGGGCGATCTTGTGCGCCTGTCTGCCGGTGACCGTGTCCCGGCCGATCTGCGTCTGATACAGGCAAATGACCTATTCGTCTCTCAGTCCATCATCACCGGCGAGAGTGCCGTGCTGGAAAAAACCGCACAAGCGCTCTCCCATCTGCCCCGTGACTATGCATCCTACCAGAACACGGTCTTTCAGGGCTGTTCGGTCATCGGCGGCAGCGGTCAGGGCATCGTGTTGGCCGTCGGTCAGGACACCATTTCGGGCGGTACCATGCAGGCACCGCTCTGGCGCAAGAACGGCTTCGACCGTGGTGCAAACTCGATCGCCTGGGTGCTCATCCGCTTTATGGCCGTACTCGTCCCCATCGTCTTTGTCGCGGTCGGTCTGACCAAGGGCGACTGGTTCGCCGCCTTTCTGTTCGCCCTGTCGGTCGCAGTCGGTCTGACACCCGAAATGCTGCCCATGGTCATCAACGCCTGTCTGGCCAAGGGCAGCGCCGCGATGGAAGGCAAACAGACCATCGTCAAAAACATCAACGCCATGCAGGGCTTTGGCAGCATGGATGTCTTATGTGTGGACAAGACCGGCACGCTAACCGGAGATACCGTACTGCTCGAATACTATCTGGACGTTCTGGGCAACGAGAGCGAGCGAGTGCTGGAACTCGCCTATCTGAGCAGCCGGTACGCCACCGGTGTGGAAAATCATTTGGATCGCGCAATTTTGCGATATGGTAGCTTCCCCGGCTGGGACGCACGGCTGGGCGAATTTCAGGTGCAGCATCCCAAGCTGGACGAGCTGCCGTTTGACTACAATCGCCGCTGTTCGAGTGTCTTGGTCGGAGACGAGGCGTGCAATCTGCTCATTGTCAAGGGCAGCGTCGACGAAGTCTGCCGCCGGTGCAGTCAGGTCGTGCACCGCGGTGCGCTCCACCCCTTTGGCGCAGATGGTCTAAACAGTGTGCATGCGGTCGTGGACGAAATGCTGGAAGACGGCATGAAGGTGCTGGCTGTTGCCTATCGTCCGGTCACGCTGCAAGCCCTGACCGCGAACGACGAGCGCGATCTGATCTTGCTCGGCTATCTGGTCTTTTTCGATGCGCCCAAGGCCAGCGCTGCCAGCGCGATTGACAAACTAAACGCACTACACGTACACAGCAAGGTGCTGACCGGCGACCAGAAGAGCGTCGCGGTGTCCATCTGCCGCCGTCTGGGGATTGACACCGCGTCGGTTCTGACCGGTGAAGCCCTCGATCAGCTGACCGACAACGAACTTCCGGTCTGTGTTGAGCGCTGCACGGTCTTTGCCGAGCTATCCCCCAAACAGAAAATGCGCATCGTGCAGGTCTTGCAGGACAACGGGCATACGGTCGGTTTCTTAGGCGACGGCATGAACGATCTGCCCGCCATCACAGCCGCAGACGTGGGTATCTCGGTCGATACCGCTGCCGAATCGGTGCGCGAGTGTGCCGACGTATTGCTGCTCAAAAAAGACCTGAACGTGCTGGAAGCAGGCATTTTGGAAGGTCGAAACGCCTTTGCCAACATGACAAAGTACATCAAGATCACCGCGTCGTCCAACTTTGGCAATATCTTTTCCATCGTCATCGCGAGCGTCTTCCTGCCCTTCTTCCCCATGACCTCGGTGCAGCTCTTGCTGCTCAATCTGCTCTACGACATGCTGTGTCTAGTACTACCGTGGGACAAGGTCGACGGCGAAGCCTGCGCCCGTCCGCTCGAGTGGTCGGGTCGGACGCTCGGACGATTTATGCGCTTTTTTGGCCCCATCAGCTCGTTTTTCGATATCCTGACCTTCGGATTTCTGTTTTTCTGGCTGTGTCCCCAGATTTGCGGCGGAAGTTTCTCGGCTCTCTCCCCCGAAGCGCAGCGGCAATTCGTCTCTCTGTTCCAGACCGGTTGGTTTTTGGAGTCCATGTGGACACAAATTTTGATTTTACACCTGCTGCGCACCCAAAAAGTTCCGCTGAGCCGTCCTTCCCGTCCGGTCATGCTGGTCACTCTGTCCGGCATCGTGCTGTTCACCGCGCTGGTCTTTACCCCGCTCGGTGCGCTCATCGGACTGACCGCACTTCCCCTGCGCTATTTCGCATTTTTGACCGCCGTGGTCGTGCTCTATCTGCTGCTCGTCACGGTCGCAAAGACCTGGTATCTGCGCCGATACTACACCCTGCTGTGAGAAAGGAGGCATCCATCTATGAAAAAGAACATCGGTTTTGTCAATTTGGATTCCTCGCTGGCACAGTGGCTGTGTGATGCACTGCGCACCGCAGCGCCCGCGACGGTCAGCGCTCAGGACTTGCTGGACGGCGTGCGCAGTCTCATGGAGGGCGAAGCCTCCTCGCTGTTGCTCGAACTGACCGACGATGCAGCCATGCCCGCACCGGCCGACACCATTGTCTGCGGTGCGCTCACCATCTCGCCCAAGGCGCGCAGCGTCACCCGGGACGGTGTGGACATTCCGCTCACGCCCAAGGAGTTCGACATTCTGTGCTTTCTCGCCCGCAACCGCGGCGAGGTCTTCACCAAGGAGCAGATTTACCAAGCGGTCTGGTCAGGCGATTATCTGCTCGATGACAGCAATATCATGGCGTTTATCCGCAAACTGCGCAAAAAGATCGAGCCCAACCCCGACGCGCCCGAGTACATTCTGACCATCTGGGGCATTGGATACAAGTTTAACGACACATTCTAACACACCGGCTGCTGCCTTCGGGCGGCAGCTTTTTTATTTCTTGCCCAATCGCAAGAATTTCGCAAGGTTTTGGTCATGGGAACTGCGCCGACCCTCCGGTATACTAAACTTACACTGCACAATATGCGAAAAAACAGGAGGTGAAACAGATGGATTCTGACGGGAATCCCCATCGGCAAGCAACCAAAGCCGCAGACAGTCCGCAGAATTGGTCTGTCTCATCCCGCTCGTTACTTGCCTCATTCACAAAAAACAGGAGGTAAGTCCCATGTTTAACCTGCACACCCGCCGGAAGGATTCCGGCACCCCTGCATGTACGCTCCAGCGCGACGCGTATAACCACTGCATCCGGGATGCAGCTGCCAAGCCGGTCAAGGATGTCTTAGACCAGACCGGCACCATGCTGTGCGGTCTGGACGAACAGACCGTCACCGCGCACCGCGCACAGTTCAGCACAAACAAGGTCACCCACCAGAAAAAACAGTCGCTTGCACAGCGCGTGGCCGGTGCCTTCATCAACCCCTTCACCGCAATTCTCTTCTTCCTCGCGCTGGTCTCGGCGGTCACCGACATGCTGTTTCCTGCGCTCTCGCTGTTCGGCAGCACGCCCGAGGACTTCGACTGCCTGACCGTCGTGATCATCCTCACCATGGTCTTTATTTCCGGTGTCCTGCGCTTTGTACAGGAATCGCGCAGCGGCAACGCGGCTGCAAAGCTGCTGTCCATGATCACCACTACCTGCACGGTCGACCGCAAGGGGCATCCCATGCAGGAAATCGGTCTGGACGAGGTCGTGGTCGGTGATATCGTCCACCTGTCAGCTGGCGACATGATCCCGGCTGACCTGCGCATCATCGAGGCAAAAGACCTCTTTATCAGCCAGTCCGGTCTGACCGGCGAGAGCGAACCGGTGGAAAAGACACCGGCTTGCAGCCCGGACACCGACTGCGCCATCACCGAATATCCCAACATCGCTTTTATGGGCAGCAACGTCATTTCGGGCAGCGCATGCGGTATCGTGCTAGCCGTCGGTGACAACACCCTGTTTGGCTCGATGGCCTCAGCAGTCGCCGAGGAAGCGGTCGAGACCAGCTTCACCAAGGGCGTCAACGCGGTTTCCTGGGTGCTCATCCGCTTTATGATGGTCATGGTTCCTCTGGTCTTTCTCATCAACGGTCTGACCAAGGGCGACTGGCTGGGCGCATTCCTGTTCGGCATTTCCATTGCAGTCGGTCTGACCCCGGAAATGCTGCCCATGATCGTAACCACCTGTCTGGCCAAGGGCGCGGTCTCCATGAGCCGACAGAAAACCATCGTCAAAAACCTCAATTCCATCCAGAATTTCGGTGCAATTGACATTCTGTGCACCGATAAGACCGGCACGCTGACCCAGGATCAGGTCGTTCTGGAGTATCACATGGACGTAAACGGTCGAGATGATCTGCGCGTCCTGCGTCACGCCTACCTCAACAGCTACTTCCAGACCGGATACAAAAACCTCATGGATGTTGCCATCATTCGCAAGACCGAGGAATCCGAAGCCGAAGATCCCCGTCTGGTCGATCTGTCCGAGCACTATGTTAAGGTCGACGAGATTCCCTTCGACTTTGCCCGCCGCCGTCTAACCACGGTCGTGGCCGACAAGAGCGGCAAGACCCAGATGGTCACCAAGGGTGCAGTCGAGGAAATGCTGTCCATCTGCTCGTTTGTCGAGTACGACGGTCAGGTGCAGCCGCTCGGCCATGCGCTGCGACAGAAAATTCTTCGTACAGTTGATGAGCTCAACGCTAAGGGTTTCCGCGTGCTGGCCATCGCACAAAAGAGCAATCCGTCCCCGGTCGGCGCGTTCGGCGTCAAGGACGAGTGCGACATGGTGCTGCTTGGCTATCTGGCCTTCCTCGACCCGCCCAAGGAGACCACTGCCGGTGCCATTCAGGCGCTGCGCGAGTACGGCGTGACCACCAAGATTCTGACCGGCGACAACGACAAGGTCACCCGTACCATCTGCGCGCAGGTCGGTCTGAAAGTGCGCAATATGCTGCTCGGTCCCGAAATCGAATCCATGTCCGACGAGGCGCTGGCACGCGTTGCCGAGACGACTGACGTATTCGCCAAGCTGACCCCCGAGCAGAAAGCCCGCGTCGTGCGCGTACTGCGCGAAAGCGGCCACACGGTTGGCTTTATGGGCGACGGCATCAACGACGCAGCGGCCATGAAGGCGGCAGATATCGGCATCTCGGTCGATACTGCGGTGGACATCGCCAAGGAGAGTGCAGACATCATCCTGCTGGAAAAAGACCTTATGGTGCTGGAAAAGGGCATCATTGAAGGCCGAAAGACCTATGCCAACATGATTAAGTACATCAAGATGACCGCATCTTCCAACTTCGGCAACATGTTTTCGGTTCTGGCTGCCTCGGCACTGCTGCCCTTTCTGCCCATGATGAGCATTCATCTGATTCTGCTCAACCTGATCTACGACCTGTCGTGCACAGCGATTCCGTGGGATCACGTGGACGAGGAATATCTCAAGGTACCGCGTAAGTGGGATGCCTCCTCGGTCGGCAGCTTCATGCTGTGGATTGGGCCGACCAGCTCTATCTTTGACTTTACCACTTACATTTTCATGTACTTTGTGTTCTGCCCGCTGTTTGTGTCGCACGGTGTACTGTACAACGATCTTGCAAACCACTTCTCGGGCGCAGAGCTGACCCAAATGCAGATCGCTTACGCCGCGCTGTTCCAGGCTGGTTGGTTTGTCGAGTCCATGTGGAGCCAGACCCTTGTTATCCACATGATCCGCACCCCAAAAATCCCGTTCATCCAGAGCCGCGCGTCGGCACCGCTGACGCTGCTGACCTGCACCGGCATTCTGGTACTGACCGCCATCCCGTTTACGCCGCTCGGCACCATGCTGGGCTTGGCTGCCCTGCCCCTGAGTTATTTTGCCTACCTCATCCCCTGCATTCTGCTCTATATGGTGCTGGCAACCAGCTTGAAAAAGGCCTATGTCCGCCGTTTCGGCGAACTTCTGTAAGAAATGGAGGGTTTTTCCATGAATTTAAATGCACTCTGGCTGCATCTGTTCGGCAGCACGGACTTTCTGGGCATCAATTTTGGATTCTGGGCTGCCATGTCCATTGTCCTGTTCATCGCCATCCTGATGAATGTGGTATTCTGGACGATTGCACTCAAAAAATAAACACAAAAAGCACCGAACGTCGTTTGTTCGGTGCTTTTTCCATCTTATTCCAGCAGCATGCGCACGCCGCCATAGATTCCGGCATTATTGCCCAGCTTTGCTTCTTTAAACTCGGTCTCACGCGAAGCGTGGAAGGCTTTCTGCTTAAAGTTGCGACGGACAGATTCCATGAGAATCTCACCCGCACGCGCCATACCGCCGCCGATGACGAAGGCTTCCGGATTGACCACACATGCGATCATGGCAAGTCCCTTGCCGAGATATGCGCACGCACGCTCGGTCAGCTCCAGTGCGACCTTGTCGTCCTGCTTTGCCGCGTCAAACACGTCCTTGGCCTCGATGTTCTGCACAGAACGTAGGCTGGTCTCGGCCTCCGGGTGTTCGTCTAAGTAGCGCTGGACGCTGCGTGCAACCGCAGTCGCCGAGCTGTACTGCTCGAGACAACCCTGATTGCCGCAGGTGCAAGTCTCGGGCTGGTCGTCCTCGACCGGCAGATGACCGATCTCACCGGCTGCGCCGTTGATACCGGGCAGGATGTGTCCATCGATGATGATGCCGCCGCCAACACCGGTGCCCAAGGTGACCATGACGATGTTCTGGTAGCCTGCGCCGCCGCCCTGCCACATCTCGCCCAGCGCGGCGACATTGGCATCATTTCCGGCTTTGACGCGCAGTCCGGTGAGCACGCTCAGGCGGTGCTCAACATTGAACACGTCCCAGCCCAGATTGACGCACTTAAACACCGTACCGTCCGAGCCAACCGGACCGGGTACGCCCAGTCCGATGCCCTCCACGTCCAGGGTAGAAATCTTCTTTTCTTTCAGTTTATCGTCCACAGCCTGTGCGATATCGTTTAAGATAAATTTTCCGTCGGCCTCGGTGCGGGTCGGAATCTCCCACATCTCGAGCAGCTTGCCGTTGGTCTCAAACAGACCCATTTTAATCGTCGTTCCACCGATATCCACGCCGAATGCGTATGTTTTACTCATCTTTTTCTCTCTTTCCCTCGAAACAGGGAAAAGGGCGCAAGCGCCCTTTTTCTGCCGAGCATATTGTTTCACTTCCCGGAAAAAACGCCCGCTCGGTGTCCCTTTTCTTATTCGAATGCGACCGACTGGCCGGTGCGTGCGGACTCTCTGACCGCTTCCATCAGTGCGAGCACGCGGCGGGTCTCCTCGACCTTGACCAGAAATTCCTCCTCACCGCGATAGGCCTTCTTGTAGTTTTCGAAGTAGTCCTCGTGGCAGGTGGGCACCGTGGGCAGGGGCTCGGTCACGATGGTGCCCTCAGCCGGAGGGCCGAACGAACGGGTGGGGCCTGCTGCGGTCATGGTGCGCTGACCGGATACGTTTTGCAGCAGATGGGTGGTGCGCACGATCTTGCCCTCTGGCTCAAAGCCGTCGACATAGGCGCTGCCCTGATTGCCGCCGATCATCCAATGACGCTCGAACCACTTGTCGTGCATCTTATCGGTCAGATAATAGGTACCCAGCTCGACTTCGGCCATGATGCCATTGTCAAACCGCATCAGGATCTTGAAATAGTCATCGACTTCGAAGTTAATGACGTTGCGCAGGTCAGCGTAAACGCTCTGGATCTTGGCACCCGGCATCATCCACAGAATCTGGTCGAGCAGATGCACACCCCAGTCGTACAGCATGCCGCCGCCCTCTTTTTTGTAGACGTGCCAGTCGTGCATGTTGCCATTGAAACCGTACAGACCGCTCTTGATCGAGTAGACCTTGCCCAGACTGCCCTGATCGAATACCGCCTTCATGGTGCGGAAATCGGGGTCAAGGCGGCGCTGGTGGTGAACGGTGAACTTCACGCCGCATTCTTTGGTGACTGCAAGCATGCCGTCCAGCTCCTCGGTGGTCATGGCAACCGGCTTTTCACAGATGATATCCTTGCCGGCCTTGGCGGCCTGTACCACCAGATCATAATGCTGGTTGTTGTTGGCTGCAATCAGCACAACGTCAACTTCCGGGTCATGCATCAGCTCATCGTTGGACGCATAGCGCTTGATGCCCTCCTGCACGTCTTCCAGCTGCTTGGGATCAATGTCCGAGATACCAACCACGCGGATTCCGTCCATCTTGGTCAGCATTTTTTCATGCTCGTGGCCCATAAAGCCGTGGCCTACGATACCGATTCTGATATCATCCATAAAAAGCACCTATTCCCTTCAAATTACGTAATTTCTCAAATATTTTGTGCTCAGCAGCACCGACTTCTTAACATCCTCCACCGAGCCTTCGAACGCCTTGTCCTCGATCTCGATACAGGTGTAACCCTGATAGCCGATATCGGTCAGGGCAGATACATACTTGCCCCAGTTGACGTCACCCAGACCGGGCAGCTTAGGCGACATGAAGTCGAGCGGATAGCCCATGATGCCAACCTGCTGGAGGCGGTCGGGATAGACCTTGATGTCCTTGTAGTGGACGTGGAAAATCTTGTCCTTAAACTCGTAGAGCGGCTGGATGTAATCGATCATCTGCCAGACAAAGTGCGACGGGTCGTAGTTGAGTCCCAGGTTTGCGCTGGGCAGAATCTCGAAGACCTTGCGCCAGATGGCAGGCGTTGTCATGAGGTTCTGACCGCCCGGCCACTGGTCTGCACCGAACAGCATCGGGCAGTTTTCAATCGCGATCTTCACGCCCTTGGCCTCGGCCAGTGCGATGATCGGTGGCCAAACTTCACGGACGAGCTCCAGATTTTCCTCGACCGTCTTGGTCTGATCGCGACCAATGAAGGTCGTGACCATGTTGACACCCAGTTTAGCCGATGCACAGATCAGCTTTTTGAGGTGTTCGACGGCTGCGGTGCGCTTGTCGAGATCGGCGTCCATGGTGTTCGGATAGTATGCCAGAGAGGAGATCTCGATGCCCTTCTGTGCTGCGTAATCGAGCAGATGCTGTGCGTAGGCATCGTCTTCCAGCACGCGGTCGGCATCAATGTGGCTCACGCCTGCATAGCGGCGCTCTGCCTTGCCTGCCGGCCAGCAGGCAACCTCGACACATTCCAGACCGGCCTGTGCGACCAGATCGATCATCTCTTCATAGCCCATCGTGTCCGCGATGGCGCTTACAAGTCCCAGTTTCATCTGTCCTGTGCTCCTTTCTTTACCAATCCTGCTCGGCATAGCCCTGGTATGCCTTCTTGCGCTCTGCCAGATCAGGAATCTGACCGGGGCCGACTGCCTGGGTCTTGATCTCGGTGGAGTGCTCGAGCTTGCCGTCCCAGTGCAGACGCGAACGCTTCTGCTGTGCCTCGCTGAAGTTTACCTTGAGCTTGCCGTCCTGCATGGAAGCCTCACCCGAAATACCGCAGACCGGGCATTCGATGTGTGCGCCGTCCTCGGAGACGGTCAGCATGTTGCAGTGGCAGACCGGGCACACGCCCTGCTCTTCACCGCGCCAGCGGGTGCGCTCTTCCTCGGTCTCGGCCGCAAGCGCCTCGGCGATGTTCTTGCCCATGGTGCGCATGCGCTCCATCTGGGTGTCGTTGCCCAGTACGTGTTCGCATGCCATCGCGCCGTGATATTCATGCATGTCCACAACGTCGATGCCCATGGACATGGTGAACTCATACATGGTTGGCAGCATGAATGCCAGCCAGTTTTTGGTCATCGCACCGCCAACCGAGATCAGCGCACCAACGCGCTTTTTGAAGCTGCGCGGGTCGGGCAGCTGGTCGGGAGACTTGCCTGCCGCCAGACCTTCCTCGTAAGTTGCCTTGCGGAAAGTGATGTCGTGCGAGGGACCGATTCGGTCACAGACCACCTTGAACTTGCCGGTGGGGCTCAGGACGTAGGTCGGAGAGCCGACGATGACGGCATCGCACTCCATCAGTGCTTCGTCCAGAATGTGGAAGTCGTCCTTAACCGGACAGCCGCCCTTACCGCGGCCGGTGGTCATGCCGACCACGCACGAAATGCAGCCGGTGCACGGCTTGATGTCCAAATCGTCACCGCGCAGGAACTTGACCTGACAGCCTGCCTTCTCGCACTCCATCAGTGCGGTCTTTACCATGACATCGGTGTTACCCATCTTACGGCCAAACGAAATGCCGAGTACTTTTTTCATATCCTTCCAGTTCTCCTCTTATGCAATCACAACGTCGCGTTCTTTGATACCCTCGAGCGGTACCGGGATGTATGCCGTACGGGTGGCAACTGTCAGCTTGACCTTATGCGTGCCCTTGGACAGTCCGCCCTCCTGCAAAACACGGATGTAAAGCGGCTCGCCGTACTCCCACTTGTAGGTCGTGACGGTCTCGGCCTCTTTGAGCGTAAACCAGTCATGCTGATCGACCGAAATGCGGATATCCTCGGCCGGAGCCTCTACGCCGTCGACTGCGACCTTGATGTACTCGATCATGGACATCGGGATACCGCGGTAGTAGGTGATGTTGGTCTGCAGCTCATAGCCCACGACTGCGCCCTGTTCGGTTACGTTGACGCAGGTATTTGCCTTAAATACGTTATTATCAAACATCTTTGTCTTCCTCCTTAGCCCTGAATCTCATCCAGACATTTGTGGATGTACGACAGCTGTGCTGCAACCTGCTCCTTCTCTGCCATCGGATGGCCGGGAAGCGTAAATCGGTTGCCTTCGTACTCGGTTGCGACGTAGCCGTCGTAATCGTGGTCGTGCAGGTACTGGAGCAGACCCTTGTAGTCCATGGAGTACTCGCCGTTCTCGGTCATCTCGAACAGCTTGAAGTGGAAGTGCTTGATGTACGGCATGTACTCGTCGAGTACCGAGAAATCCAGGTTTTCGTAGCCATCACACAGCGGGACAAACATGCGGTCGTGCTCGGACTGGATGGCTTTTTCGAGCTCTGCCGGGTATTGGAAGTTGTTCTCACGCAGCACGCGGTGCAGGTCGGTGCCCTTCTCAAACAGGGTGTCGATGTAGTCAAATACCTGCTCGCTCGTACCGTTCAGGGTCTCATACGCACGGACAACACGCGGGAACTTGCGGCAGAAAATACCGGTATCGATGACCAGACCGACATAGGGAGAATTGACGCGCTTCATCTCCTCGATGAATGCACGGGTCTCCGGGATATCGAACGCCATCGCTGCATGGACTTCCAGGGCGATGGTGACATCATACTCCTTACAGTACGGCAGCAGGGGCTCGATGACCCAGTAAGGTACCATGGAAACCAGACGAATCAGGTGAATGCCCAGACGGTGCGCCTGCTTGATCTCCTTGACCAGCAGATCAACGCATTCCTTGTGGGTCAGCAGTCGGTTCTTGTACAGGTTCATGTTGAGGAACACGTCTGCGATCACCGGCTTGAGGCCGGTCTCGGCCAGCATAGCGTTCCATTCCTGCACGGTCTCCTCGGAAACGTCCGGTGCACCCTTGAGCATCTGATCGGGCAGAATCTCAACGCCTTCCGCACCCTTTTCCTTAACATACTGCATGATCTCACGCAGATTCATGCGGTGGTTCAAATATTCATCCTGCAAGCTGTACAGGCTGACGCAGGTCTTGATCTTAGACATGTATATTCCTCCTCATAAATCCGGCCGGGGACCGACTGCCATTGCAGCGGGCCCCTGCCTCGTTGTAATCCTTAACCGAGCTTGATTTCCTTGCCTGCTGCTGCCGACTTGTAAATCGTATCCAGAATCTGGGTGACGACGAATGCCTGCTCGGGCTTTACCAGCGGCTCCTTGTCTTCGATGATGGCTTCCAGCCACTGCTTGCACTCCTTGACCTCAGGAGAACCGCCGCTGTTGCCCTCGAAGAATGCGATAGCACCGGTATCCGAGATGTGCTCTTCGGTCAGTACGCCGCCGGTGGTCTCGTTGAACACCAGATCGTATCCCTGCTGGCTCATGCCGCCGATCATCTCAGCGCCTGCCTTGGTACCGCACAGGGTAGTTGCTGCCTCGCGGGAGTCCTTGACGTTCAGTGCCCAGGAGGACTCAAGGAAAATGGTTGCGCCGTTCTCCATCTTGATGTAGCCGAATGCGGAGTCCTCAACCTCGTAGGTTTCCGGGTCCCAGGGGCCAAACATGTTGCCCTCGGTTGCTTCGGGCAGGTGACCCAGCTTCTCAAAGACCGAACCGGTGACGGTCGCCGGCTTGTAGTTGTCCATGCACCACAGGGTGATGTCCAGTGCGTGGGTACCGATGTCGATCAGCGGACCGCCGCCCTGCTTGGACTTGTCCGGGAATACGCCCCAGGTCGGAACGGCACGGCGGCGAACTGCATGTGCCTTGGCAAAGTAGATGTCACCCAGCTTGCCCTCCTCGCAGGCACGCTTGAGCATCTGCGCATCGGTGCGGAAACGGTTCTGGTAGCCGATGGTGAACTTCTTGCCCGACTTCTTCCAGGCTGCCATCATCTTCTCAGCATCCTCGGTGGTTGCTGCCATGGGCTTTTCGCACATAACATGCTTGCCGGCCTCAAATGCTGCAACCGTGATCGGGCAGTGCGCAACGTTCGGAGTGCAGACATGAACAACATCGATGCTCTCGTCCTTGAGCAGCTCGTTGTAATCGCTGTATACCTTGGCATCCGGGGTGCCGTACTCCTTGGCTGCCTTTTCCGCACGCTCGAGCTGGATGTCGCAGAACGCGACCATCTCGCACTTGTCTGCCTGCGACTTGAGTGCCGGGAAATGCTTCTGATTTGCAATACCGCCGCAGCCGATGACTGCTACCTGCAATTTACCGTTCTTCATAATAAAAGTCCTCCTTAAACCGTTTCCTGGGTTTGATTATTTTTTGCCTTTAACTTTTCACGAATTTCATCCGCATCCTTGTCGCTCATGTCCCACAGCAGGCAGGCTGCCGCGCCCAGAATGAACAGGATTGCCGGAATCAGATTGACCACGATGTTGATGCCGTTCATCGCTTCTGCGGTCTGCTCGGCGTTTGCGACATAACCGAATGCTGCCAGCAGCAGGACGCCGATCGAACCGCCGATTGCATTGCCGACCTTGGTCGCCAGACCATAGGTTGCATACGCGGTACCGTCGGTGCGGATACCGGTCTTGAGCTCCATGTAGTCGACCGAGTCAGCGACCATGGACAGGGTCATGGGGAAGCCGACGTTGAACAGACCGAAGATCCAGCAGCCGACCAGAACCATGGTGATGTTATCGAAGGGTGCGAAATAGATGACCAGCAGACCGACCGCCTGAATGAGCATGGAACCCATGAGTACGGCACGCTTACCGAAACACTTTGCAAAGAACGGAACAAAGAACGAACCGATGATACCGCCGAGGGATGGGATGGTCATAATGAGCGCGATCATGGTGAACGAGCCCAGGCAGTAGATGACGTAGTAGCTGGTGACCGCGATTCTGCCCATGAAAGCGGTCATCTGAAGCAGCATGATGAGGGTAATGATCATCAGGTACTTGTTGCGTACCAGATTGTTGACCGTATCCTTGAACGAGAAGGCCTGTGTGCCGTGCATGGGCTGCACCTTCTCCTTGGCCGTTGCGAATACGATCAGGAACAGCGGGATGGAAATGATTGCGTAGATCAGCGCGGTCATCATGTAGCCTTGGCCGTTTGCGACCTCCGCGCCCTCACCGGAAAATCTCAGTGCCAGACCGGCGGACAATGCGTTGACGATGACCATGCCGAGGTTCATACCGATGTTGCGCGAGGTGTTGATCTTGTTGCGCTGGTTGGCATCCTCGGTCATAACACCAGACAGTGCTGCATAGGGGATGTTTACCAGAGTGTACAGCATACCGGCGATGATGTAAGTAACTGCCGCCCAGATTGCACCCGCAGCGCTGCCGCCGCCGAACGGATTGGTAAAGGTCAGCACGGCGAAGATCGCCAGGAACGGACAGCCAAACGCGATATAAGGACGGAAACGTCCGAACTTGCTGCGGGTACGCTCTGCGATGGCACCCATCATCGGGTCATTGATCGCGTCCCAAATACGTGCGCCCATCATGATAACCGATACAATCGCGGGTGCCAAACCAACGATATCCGTGTAGTAGATCGTCAGATAGCTGCCCACGAATGTCCACACGAACTGAGACGCCAGATCACCGAAGCCGTAGCAGATCACCGCCAGCTTAGAGGCCATTTTTTTCTCCATCTCTGAACTTCCTTTCAAATGCTTTCTTTCTCTTCGAGCATCCAGTATCGAGATCTCCTTTGGATGTATTCAGTATATCGTCTTTGTGCACAACTCACTTCCTTCTCATTTCCATTTCTTTGCCTTATTTTTACAAATCCAGCAAAACAAAAAGAAGCGTGCAACAAATGGCATTCATTTGTTGCACGCTCCCTGAGAAGGTAAATATTCTGTTTTGTCCCTGCTGCCGCTCTAATCGGGCAAAAATCAGTCAAAATCGCGGTAAATATGAATCAGCATGACCTCATGCGGCTGCAAAACCGTCTCGAATGATAACGTATGTCCCTGTGCCTGCATGCGCTCCATCGACATGCGCGGGAAACAAGCCTGCCGGATATATTGCACATCGGGCGCATCTAACGTCAGTGCATACTGGAATTTGCTCCACTCGGTCAAAATCATGCCCTCTTTGGGACTGACCAGACGCTTTTTGATCACGCAACGATCAAACGGCAGGTCTTGCAGCTGGAATTTGAAGGTCAGCGGGTCGCTGTCCTGGAATAGAGTAGGAATCACCGCCGGGTCGTCGATGTCCTCCCGGCTGACAAAGTAGCTGCAATCGTACCACTTGAAGTTATAGCAAAGAATGTAGTAGTCCTGTTGCTCACGGCGGGTCATCAGATAGCCCTTGCCCTTGTCAATCAGGCTGTCGCCCATGCTGCTCAAAAACTTGAGTGCGTAGTATACCGGCTTGTGAATGAGGTCTTTGGTCAAAAGTCCGCTGCCGCCGTTTGCAATGCGGCTGCCCGTGTCGTAGTAGTTGCTGACCCAGTCGGATGCCATCCACAGCCCCAGCATGTCCACCTCGCCCCACAACTGTTCGATCTTTTCCGTGAGATAGGCCGCACGGAAACAGCTGTCATTGAGATAATCGCGGTTGGACAGCGAGTTATTCCACTCGGAAATATAAATTTTGCAGTCAAGGCCGCTCTGCGCGACCATTTCGCGAAAATATGCGATCTGCTCGCGCTCATTGTCGACGTTGGTGACGCGCCGGCGCATGATGTTGCCATCTTCGATTGCCGTTTCATAGGGAAAGAGAAAGGCAGAGGCGAAATCTGGAATGCAACCATTTTCCTGTACGCGCTGCAAGAAATCCCGGGTATCCGCATCGCGCCAACCGATAATCGCGCCTGGTCCGCCGACCTGAATGTTCTGCGATACCGCCTTGAGCTGCCGGTACAGGTAGCAGAACGCAGTCACGTTATCATACGCATCATCCTGATAACAGTTACTCTCGGGAATGTGGACAGTGTCATAGGCCAGCTCAAAAATCCATTCACTCACAACATCTACACCGTAGCGCTTGACGACATGCTGAATGAAATTAGCGACCATCGCCTCCCATGCGGCACGGGACATAAACTGCACGCTCTCGCTCTCAAAAAAGACCGCCTTGCCCTCTGCCTTGGCTGCCGCGTTGGGACGTACACCCATATCCAAAAATGGAATCAGATGGTGCTCGACCAGAAAATCCAGCACAATGTCCAGTCGATCATATTGATATCCGCCCATGTGCTTGCCATCGGTGATCATCATGGGCACCGAGAAGACATTCCACATACGCACGTACCGAAATCCCAAATGTTCGGCCAGATACAATACATGCTGCTGCATGTTGGACAGCAAAAGCGTATTGCACGACCCGGCATTCATGGTCAAGTTCCACACCTTGCTGTACGACTCTCCCCTGCCGACATCCGCCTGCACCTGCACGACCGCTGCCGCGGGACGCTGGGTATTTTCCAGAATTTCAAATTCCAGTTGGTCTTTGAGCTGCTCTTTGAGGGCGGTTTCCTCTGTATTCTGCTCTTTGAGGCTCTCTTTGCTCTGCTTGCGGTAGTCGGACGGCGTCATCCCGTACATCTCGCGAAAGACACGGTTAAACGCCGACAGGTTAGAAAAACCGCTGTCTACTGCGATCTGCGTCACATTTTTGTCGGTCAATCCAAGCTCCTGCGCGGCGTAGTCCAACCGCACCTGATTGACATAATCGGCAAAATAGATACCGGTCTTCTTGCGAAAGAAGCGCGACAGCGTGGACGTCGAGACAAACATCTCGTCGGCCAGCGCCGACAGGCTGATATTGCTCTGGAAATTGGCACCGACATAGCGCAGAATTTTGTGCAGCCGCAAATCTTCCTGCGAATCATGCAGTCTGGTGCCCTGTAAATAGTATTCGACCAGCTCGTCGAGCAGACGATACAGCAAGCTCTGCTCGATGCAGTTTGTCTTGTGCTTGCGGCTGACCGCGTGATAGACCAGCTGCTGAAAAATAGCCTGCAATTTGAGGTAGGAGCGCTTATGTTCGGCGGCACTGTTGCAGGCAAACACGCTCTCTTCTCCGCCCAACATGGTCGACAGCAGCTGCCAGGAATAATTGACCACGCACACGATCGCCTTTTCCTGCACGCGGATGGCATGCTGTGTGCCCGCATTGATGAGCACCACATCATGCTTTTTCAACAGGTCGTTTCTACCCTGCATTTCCAGCCGAATCTGTCCCTCAATGACAAAGATGAACTCCAATTCCGGGTGAAAATGCCAATTTTCCTCGGCTGCCGTCTTGATTTTGTACTGCATTCCCTCTAAGTAATTCATAGCTTCTCTCTCTTTGCCGCAATCTGTACTTATTGTTATCTTATCACACATGCTGCGCTCAGCTCAACCGCATTTTTTCGTGTGTGTGCTGCTAGATCGGTCTGTACGGCAAAAAAAACGGAGCACAAATTCTGTGCTCCGTCTGAGAAAACAAGTCTTTACTTGACGCGGGTTTTGAGTCGTGCCATAGCGCGTGCCAGTGCGGCTTTGGAGCGGTAATACTCCTGCAAGCTCTGCTTCTGGCGCAAACGCTCCTCGGCGCGTTCCTTGGCGCGGCGTGCGCGTGCCTCGTCGATCTCCTCGGGATGCTCAGCCGTCGCAGCCAGCAAAATGACATACTCGGGCATGATCTCGGCAAAGCCCTGTCCGACCGCCGCACGGTGCCAAACACCATCGATCTGGTACTGCAATTCACCCGGTTCGACCGCGATGACGACCGGTTCATGTCCGGCCTGCACGCCGTACGAGCCGTCAATGCTGGGCAGGACGATGGCCTCGGCCAGTCCGACAAAGAACTGACGTTCCGGGGTCAGGATCTCCAGTTCAAACTGTGCTGCCATCAGACCGCCCCCTGTGCGCGTGCCTTTTCGATGATCTCGTCAATGGTACCGACCATGGAGAACGCAGTCTCGGGATACTTATCCAGCTCACCGCCCAGAATGGCCTCAAAGCTGCGGATGGTCTCGGACAGCGGCACATAACGGCCTTCCAGACCGGTGAACGGCTCGGCGACAAAGAAGGGCTGAGAGAAGAACTGCTGGATGCGGCGGGCACGCTCGACCGTCTTCTTGTCGTCCTCGGACAGCTCTTCCATACCCAGAATGGCAATGATGTCCTGCAATTCCTTGTAGCGCTGGAGCAATTCCTGCGTACCGCGTGCTACCTGATAATGCCGCTTGCCGACTACATCGGGTTCCAGAATACGCGAGGTCGATTCCAGCGGATCAACCGCCGGATAAATGCCCTGCTCGACGATCTTACGGGACAGAACGGTGGTTGCGTCCAGATGGGTGAAGGTGGTTGCCGGTGCCGGGTCGGTCAGGTCGTCCGCCGGGACGTAAACCGCCTGTACCGAGGTGATTGCACCCGACTGGGTGGAGGTGATACGCTCCTGCAGGGCACCGACCTCGTTTGCCAAGGTAGGCTGATAGCCAACCGCCGACGGCATGCGTCCCATCAGTGCCGAAACCTCGGAACCTGCCTGTACATAGCGGAAAATATTGTCGACAAACAGCAGTACATCCTGCTTCTGGCGGTCGCGGAAGTACTCAGCCATGGTCAGGCCGGTCAGCGCGACGCGCATACGTGCTCCGGGCGGCTCGTTCATCTGACCGAAGACCAGTGCAGTCTTGTTCAGAACGCCCGACTCCTTCATCTCACGCCACAGGTCGTTGCCCTCACGGGTACGCTCACCAACGCCGGTGAAAATGGAGTAGCCGCCGTGCTCGGTGGCGATGTTGCGGATGAGCTCCTGAATCAGTACGGTCTTGCCGACACCTGCACCGCCGAACAGGCCAATCTTACCGCCGCGGGCATAGGGTGCCAGCAGGTCGATGACCTTAATACCGGTCTCCAAAATCTGTACAACCGGGCTTTGCTCGGTAAACGGCGGCGGATCGCGATGAATCGACCAGGTTTCCGCACTCTTGACCGCTTCTCCGTTGTCAATCGCGTCGCCCAGCACGTTGAACATACGGCCGAGCACTTCCTCACCGACCGGAACTTCGATCGGCTTGCCGGTCGCGATGACTTCCACACCGCGGCCCAGACCCTCACTGGGCGAGAGCATGATGCAGCGCACGGTGTCGCCGCCGACATGCTGCGCGACCTCCATGACCTGACGGCTGCCGTCCAGCGTCACGGTCAGCGCTTCATTGATTTCCGGGAGCTTGCCGTCATCGAACATGACGTCAACGATTGGGCCAAGCACCTGGACGATGATGCCTTTATGTTGCATAAGGGGATTCCCTCACTTTCTGAAATGAACGATCACGGCAGGACATTGCCTGCGGCGTCAAAATGAATCACGCGCACACAGTTTTCGTGCTTTTTCGGCACCGGTGTCTGCTTTTTCTGCTGCGAACCACCTACGATCTCGGTGATTTCCTGGGTAATGGCCGACTGGCGCACCCGGTTATAGACCAGCGAAAGTGCGCGCAGCATTTCGCGGGCATTCTTGGTCGAGGAGTCCATCGCGGTCATGCGGGCGTTCTGCTCGCTGCAAAAGGACTCGACCAGCGCACCGAACAGGATGCCCTTTGCATAGCCAGGTACCAGCTGACTCAGGACGCTCTTTGCCGACGGGACGTATTCGACCGTCTGGTGATACAGCTCAGGTGTGCGCGGCTTCCACGGGAACGCATCCACGTCGAGCGGCAGCAGCTTGCGCACGGTGGGTTCCAGTCGCACCGAGGATACCATCTCGGTGTAAATGATATATACTTCGTCCAGCTCCCCGCGGGTAAACTGTCCGAGCAAAAATTCACTCATCTCCATGGCACGGTGAGTCGTGGGGTCCTGTACGGTGTACAGAAAGCTCTCGTCATCCTGTTCGATCACGCCGTGCGTGATAAAATAATTGCGTCCAAACTGTCCGACCGGGAACACAATCGCGCCCGGTGTCTGCGCGACCAGCTGCTCGGTGAGTTTAATAATGTTATGGTTATAGGCACCGGCCAGACCCTTATCACCCGTGATGACGACATAGCCGACCTTGCGCTCGGCACCCTTCTTGTGCGGACGCTTGTCGAAGAAGCAGTGCTCGATCTCGGGCGAGTGGTGCAGGATATCCGAAATGGTCTCGGTAATCTTCTGGAAATAGGGCTGCACGTCAGACAGCATCTGTCTGGCGCGGCGCAGCTTGGAAGACGAGATCAAATACATCGCGTTTGTGATTTTGAGCGTCTGTTCTACGCTCTTCATGCGCGTGCGGATCTCTTTTATTGTTGCCATTGCGCGCTCACCTGTTCCTTATATGCCGCAAGCTCGGTGCGGATGACCTCGGCTGCCGCGCCCGACAGCGCACCGGTCTGGGCAATCTCGTCCATCACCTCGGGCTTTGCCGCCGCAAACGCATCGGTGAACTCTTCGGTGAAGGTGCGCACGCGGTCAAGCGGAACGTCGGACAGCAGGCCGCCGGTTGCGATATAGAGAATAACAACCATGCGGTTGACCGGCTTGGGCTGGTACAGCGGCTGCTTTAAAATCTCCATCAGGCGTTTACCGTGATCGAGCGCCTGCTGGGTCGCAGCATCCAGGTCCGAGCTGAACTGGGTGAAGACTTCCAGTTCGCGGAAGCGCGCCAGATCGATACGCAGCGTACCTGCGGTCTTTTTGATGGCCTTGGTCTGTGCGGCACCGCCGACACGGGAAACCGACAGGCCGACATTGACTGCCGGACGCATACCCGAGAAGAACAGGTCGCTTTCCAGATAAATCTGGCCGTCGGTGATGGAAATGACGTTGGTCGGAATATAAGCCGAAACGTCGCCTGCCTGGGTCTCAATGATGGGCAGCGCGGTCATGGAACCACCGCCGTACTCCTTGGTCAGACGGCAGGAACGCTCGAGCAGACGGGAGTGCAGATAGAAAACGTCGCCCGGATATGCCTCACGGCCGGGAGAACGATGCAGCAGCAGCGACAGAGTACGGTAAGCAACCGCGTGCTTGGACAGGTCATCGTACACGATCAGTACGTCCTTGCCCTGACTCATAAAATATTCACCCATCGCGGTGCCCGCGTACGGTGCAATGTACTGAAGCGGTGCCGGGTCACTCGCCGGAGAGGATACGATGATGGTATAATCCATCGCACCGTGCTGTGCCAGCGTGCCGCGCAGCTTGGCGATGGTGGATGCCTTCTGACCGATGGCGACGTAGATGCAGATGACGTCCTGTCCCTTCTGGTTCAAGATGGTGTCCACGGCAATCGCGGTCTTACCGGTCTGGCGGTCACCGATGATCAGCTCACGCTGACCGCGGCCAATCGGCACCATGGCATCGATTGCCAGAATACCGGTCTGAAGCGGTACATTGACCGGCTCACGCGAGATGACGCCCGAGGCTTCGTGCTCGATCGGGCGGGTCTCGGTGGTCTCGATGGGGCCCAGACCGTCAATCGGCGTACCCAGTGCATCGACCGTGCGGCCGATCAGAGCATCACCGACACCGACATCTGCTGCACGGCCGGTGCGGCGAACGACCGAACCTTCGTGCAGGCCGGTCTCGGCGCCGAGCAGGACGATACCCACGCAGTCGCGCTCCAGATTGAGCACGATGCCGCGTGCACCGGTGTCAAACTCGACCAGCTCGCCATATACCGCCTTGTCCAGGCCGTAAACCGTGGCGATACCGTCACCGATTTCCAGCACAACACCGGTCTCGCTGCGCTGGGTTCTTGTATCATAAGACTCGATTTCTTCTTGCAGAATCGAGATAATCTCTTCGGAAGAATTCAATTTCTTTCACCTCTTTGAATGCGTTGCGCCATGCCTGCAATCTGGCCGCGCACACTCTTATCATAGGTCACGCCGTCGATCTCGATGACAAAACCGCCGATGAGGTCGGGGTCAAGCACGACGTGCATCTCCACGCCGCGCAGTTTGTGCTGACGGCACAGCGTGCGGGCGATGGCAGACAGGCGCTGGTCATCGGGAACGCGCACACAGCGCAGTGTGCACACGCTCTCACCCCGCTCGTGCAGCAGAATGTCGTGGTAGGCATCGGCAATCTCGGGCAGCATGGAAAAACGCTTCTTATCGACCAGCAATTTATAGAAATTTCGCAGCATGGGCTGCTCTTTGAGTTCGGGTAAGCGGTCTAAGACCGCATGTTTTTCGCGCAGTCCGATCGACGGGTCGATCATCACCTGCCATAGTTCGCTCTGGGCAGGTATGGCGCGAGCGGATGTGAGAAACACATCCGCTCGGCAGTCGGTGCGGCGAAGCGCGGCGGCGTAGCGATACGCGGTCTCACTCATGACGCATCCTCCATTTCCGACAGGAAGTCATCGACCAGCGCGAACTCGTTGTCCGCGTCCATGCGCTGCTGCGCGACCTTGGAAGCCGCCAAAAGCGACAGACGAGCGATCTCGCGGCGGGTCTGTGCCAGCATGGCACGGCGGTCGGCCTCAATCTGACGCGCGGCCTGCTGCTGCATGCGCTGAATCTCCTCCTGCGCCTGCGCAAGTTTCTGCTCATAGGCTGCCTCGGCGCGGCGCTTGGCATCGGCCACAATGCGGCCTGCCTCGGCTCTCGCCTCACCGATCTGACGCTCATGGTCGGCAAGCAGTACGTCTGCCGCCTGCTTCTGCGCCTTGGCATCGTCCAAATCGGCGTTGATGGCTGCGGCACGCTGGTCAAGCATGGCGGTCACCGGACCGAACAGGAATTTTTTCATCAGCAAAAACAGAATCAGCAGGTCAACGACCGTCCAGATCACATTTGCATTGATATTCAGAAGCACGGTCAGCCGCCTCCAATCAGCTCATGAAGATGAGCAGAATGGCGATCAGGAAGCCGTAAATTGCGGTTGCCTCGGCCAGTGCACAGCCAAGAATCAGGTTCTTGCTGATCTGACCTGCTGCCTCAGGCTGGCGTGCGATTGCCTCCGAAGACTTTGCGGTTGCCAGACCGATACCTACGCCGGCACCCAGACCGGTCAGAACGGCGATGCCTGCTCCAATTGCGATACCCATGATAAAGTTCCTCCTTAGAAATGATGTGTTTACTTACGTTTTTGGATGTGCTCACTCGATGGACTCGGCCAGGAAAAGCGTCGTCAGGAACACGAATACAACTGCCTGAATCATGCCGTCGAATACGTCAAAGTACAGGCTGAACGGGATGGGCAATACCACAGGAATGACCATCTTAATCAGCTCCATAATGACGAAACCGGCGAAGATGTTGCCAAACAGTCGCATACACAGCGACAGCGGTCGAATTCCGATCTCTAAGATATTGAGCGGTGCGACAATCGCGACCGGCTCGGCAAACTTTTTCAGTCCGCCTCCCAGACCGTGCACGCGGAAGCTCGCGCCGTAGATCAGAACCACGCTCATCAGCGCAAGACCGGCTGTCACGTTGAGGTCTTTGGTCGGCGGGGTGACTCCGAACAGACCGGACAGGTTGGCACAGGCCAGATACAGACCGACCGAACCGAGGTACGGTGCGAACGTGCGCCAGTGATGCCCCAGCGAGTCCTTGCAGAAATCGTTGATAAATCCGACCAGCCATTCGGCAATCATCTGCCGCTTGCCGGTTGGCCTGAGCTGCATGCC
The DNA here is from genome assembly GCF_900167005.1 of Butyricicoccus pullicaecorum DSM 23266. Lineage (GTDB taxonomy): Bacteria > Bacillota > Clostridia > Oscillospirales > Butyricicoccaceae > Butyricicoccus > Butyricicoccus pullicaecorum. Next base: position 667,100 of record NZ_FUXW01000001.1, on the reverse strand, counting down.
GCGTGTCAGAAAGATGGCAAGCGCGGTCAGCAGAATGATGATGCCCCAGCTCACTGCCACCGACTGCGGAATCGCGATCCCGCCAAAAATCGGGATCTCAAACGCCGTCTTGTTTTGCAGCTGCGCGACAAGCTCTGCCTTGATATCCTCCAAAAATCCTCACTCCTTCCCTGCTTGTTTTTGAACGTCGCCTATTGTAGACCCCATATTCTGGAAACACAACCTTAAAAAAGTAAAAAAAATAAAAGGGGTCGTTTTGTCGAAAAAGTAAAAATCCAGAGAAGGGAATTGATAACATTGCACAAAGAGTCTATAATGGATGCATCATTGCACGGAGTAGAGGGGGAATGTTCCGATGAAGCCCAATCGCCCGCCGACGCTGCGCCGTCGGGCTATGGTATACAGCATTTTAGGCATCGCGCTGACGCTGGTCATCGCACTGGGCAGCACGCTGGTTTTGACCTTGCAGCGCGAACAGCGCACGCTCGATCAGCGCCTTTTGACCAATGCACAGATCGTCGCAAATATGGACCACACCCGCCGGTGTCTGCTTGGACAGGATACCCCTGAGGTGCTTTCGGCCTTTCTGCAGCGCACGGCCAACGATCTGGCACGGCTGGATGTCATTGCGGTCATCGATCCAAACGGCATCGTGTGCGTGTCCGGCACAGCGGAAAACAGTGTGCCCGAGGATACCCTCACCCATCTGGAGGACGGCGACCGCGTCATCTTAGCCGACGGCAAGGCGCCCGCCGGTATGGAGCGCTGTGCCTACGCTGCCGTCTATGACGTGACCGGTAAACACGTCATCGGCATGGTCGCTGCCGGTGTCTACCTGAGCGAAATTCACAGTCAGGTGTTCATTACGCTCGGTCAGTACCTCATTGTCGCCATCATTGCGCTTGCGGTCGGCATTTACCTCTCGCTGCGCTTCACTCAACACCTCAAAGGCGAGCTGCTCGGTTTTGAACCCAGCGACCTGACCGACCTGTTCTGTCAGCGCATGGACATTCTGGAAGCACTTGAAGAGGGCGTGCTGGCTGTCGACACCAATGGACATATTATCTATATCAATGCCGCGGCGCAGGAAATGCTCCACCTGCAAGGACAAACCTGGCAGGATCGTCCACTTGACGAGCTGTACAACGACACCGGACTGCTCGACGTCATCCGCACCGGCGAGGGCGCGTACAGCGTCAGCGTCGATGTTGGCCGACAGGTACATATTTTGTCCGACCGCATCCCGCTGCGCCGCGGAAACGTCATCGAGGGCGCGGTCGCCATCTTCCGCAACCGCACCGAGGTCACCCGTCTGGCCGAAGATCTGACCGGTGTACGCCACATCGTCGAGGCCATGCGCGCCCACATGCACGACTTTATGAACAAACTGCACGTCATCTTGGGTCTGCTCGAACTGGGCGAAGCCGATAAGGCCGAGGAATATGTGCTGCACATCACCCAGTCCCGTTCTCAGTCCATCGGCTTTATCGCCGAGCGCATTGCCGACCCATCGGTCGCCGCCCTGCTCATCGGCAAGATGAGCCACGCATCCGAGCTCGGCATCCAGCTCAAACTCGACCCGGCCACCAAGGTGCACGCGCTCTGCTCCTACCTAAGTGCCGACCTGTACATCACCATCCTCGGCAACCTGATCGACAACGCATTCGATGCCTTCCGCGACGCGCCGACTTCGCTGTCCCGTGAAGTCACGGTCAGCATCCGTGAGGAAGATCTCGGACTGATTTTGAGCGTAGACGACACCGGCCCGGGCATGAATCCCGAGGTACTGTCCCACATCTTCGAGCGCGGATACTCGACCAAGGGCAAGGAGCGCGGCACCGGCCTGTATCTGGTGCGTGAGGCCATCGAGTCGTGCGGCGGCACCATCCGCGTCGAGTCGGTGCCCATGGTCGGCACGACCTTCGTCGTCACCATCCCCAACCACACCCCGACACTGGAGGAACACACATGTACCAAGTTGTGATCGTTGAAGATGACCCCATGATTTCCATGCTCAACACGCGCTTCACCGAAAAAGACGGTCGATTTCATGTCATTCGTACCTTTGAAGCGGGCAATGCGGCCTGGGAGTATCTGCGCATTCATGCGGTCGATCTGGTCATTTTAGATGTCTACATGCCCCAGATGAGCGGTCTGGAGCTGCTGCACCGCATGCGCGCTGCCGGTGTCAGCGCAGAGGTTATTATGATTACCGCCGCGAACGACTCCGAGACTGTCGAATCGCTGCTGCGGCTGGGTGTTGCCGATTTTCTGGTCAAACCCTTCTCCTATGAGCGCTTCCGGCAGGCGCTTGACAACTTCTGCCGCCGGAAAGAAGCACTGCGCGGCGGCTCGGTCAATCAGCAAAACCTAGATCGTCTGTTTGTCGATGCTGCTGACCCGATTGCAGCACCCAATCTGCCCGCGCCCAAGGGCATGCAGGCAAAAACGCTCGAGCACATTCTGGAATTCCTGTCACACACCGACGAGCAGTACACCTGCGAGCAGATTTCCGAGCACGTCGGCCTGTCTACCGTCACCGTGCGCCGGTACGTCAATTACCTCGTCGAAATCGGTCGGGTGCAGTCGGAAATCAATTACGGCACAGGCGGCCGTCCCAGCATTGTCTATCGCCGGATGTAACGCAAAGCATCCCGGACGCCAATCCCTCTGAGCATGCTCAGGGGGATTTTTGATACCCAAAAATCCCCCCTGCTGTGTCACGCCATGATATAAATACATGGACATGGTATTGAATTTTTTTATGACAGACTAAGTATTAAGTATTGGACTTTCCGCTTCGATCTCTCTACAATAGAAATCGGCCATTGGCTGTGGATAGACCGTTTTTGTCGCACGAATGAGCTGTTTGAGCGCTGTACTGAGCGGATTATACTGATTCCAGATCAGATAAATGTACACGTCATCAAACTCCTGCACCGGAATGGCGCGATATGCGGCGCACTCCGGCAGCGTGCCGTGAAACACCAGCGTCCCTGCTGTCCCGTTTTGCACCAACTGACTGACGATGGCAATTTGGTTGGTGTGTAGCATGATATTGGGTGTTAATTTATTCTGCGCACAGGTTTTGAGTGTGTTTGTGGTCAAAAAAGATTCCTCTGTGGGCATGACCAGCGGTATAGAACACACCTCGCGCAGCGAAATCTGTTCCCGCTCGGCAAACGGGTGATCGGCTGCCACGTACAGGCAAATTCTGGTTCGCGCGAGCAGATAACCGCCAAATGCTGCCGAAACCGGCGTGTTGGTCGAGATCAGCGCCGCGTCCAGCTCTCCATCCAGTATCTTCTGCTGATTGGTCAGGCTGCCGATCTCTACAACGTCAATTTTAATCTGCGGTGACTGTCTGTGCAGCATGTGCATGATAGACGGGAAAAACAGCGTCGCACTGGCCGGCGGCAGACCGATACGGATAATCTGGTTGGATTGTCCCAGAAATTTCATGCGGCTGACAAAATAATCGCTCTGCTGTAACAGAAGATTGGCTTCTTCCAGGAATTTTCTGCCTTCCTCGGTCAGAACCAGTCCCTTATTCTGCCGCAGAAACAGGGTCAAACCGAATTCCTGTTCCAGCTCATGAATAACATGCGTCAAACCCGGCTGCGAAATATGCAGTTCTTCGGCAGCGCGAGTCAGGTTGTTATGCTTGCACACGACCTGAAAATACTTGAGTTGGGATAGTTTCACAGCGGTCAGCCTTCTTTCTGCATCGATTACTTTCTATTATAGCAGACCACAGGCTGTATGCACATAAAAAATAAGGAGGACACAAGATGAAAGATTTATGGAAGCTGTACCGGGTGTTTTTCAGCATCGGGATTTGTACCTTTGGCGGCGGCTACGCCATGCTGTCGCTGCTCCAGCGCGTGATCGTGGAGAAATACCACTGGGCGAGCGAAGAGGAACTGATGGATTATTACGCCATCGGTCAGTGCACCCCCGGTATCATCGCGCTCAACACCTCGACCTTTATCGGCTACAAATACAAAAAATTACCCGGCGCCATCGTAGCGACACTCGGATTTCTCAGTCCCTCGCTCATCATTATCGTGCTCATCGCGGCATTTCTGCAAAATTATGCCTCGTTTCCTCTGGTCAAGCATGCATTTGCCGGGGTTCGGATTTGCGTCTGCGCACTCATTCTCGATGCCGTGCTCAAGCTGGGTAAAAAATCCATCACCGACAAAATCGGCATTGCCATCTTCCTCATTATCGGTGCGCTGGCCGTTTTCACTAACGTGTCCACCATCGCGCTGGTCGTTGTGTCCGGCATTGCAGGTTATGTCATCTACTATGTAAGGGGGCGTAAGCAGGCATGATTTTATTGCAGCTCATGTTCGAATTCTGTAAAACCGGACTGTTTGCCGTGGGCGGCGGTCTGGCGACCCTGCCCTTTCTGTACGAAATGGCCGAAAAAACCGGCTGGTTCACCAATCAGGATATTCTGAACCTGATCGCGATTTCGGAGTCCACTCCGGGTGCAATCGGTATCAATATGTCCACTTATGTCGGTTTTCTGACCTCGGGTGTCCCCGGTGCAATCTGTGCGACGCTCGCGCTGGCCGCGCCCTCGGTCGTCATTATCGTGCTCATCGCCAAGTGCATGGAGCAGTTTAAAAACTCCCCCATCGTCTCGGCCATCTTCCACGGCTTGCGCCCGGCTTCCACCGGTCTGATCGTCGCTGCCGGTCTGAGCGTTGCACAGATGGCATTTTTAAAGAGCGACGCAGGTACAAACATCCTGTCCGCCATCAATCTCCCTGCCATCGGGCTGGCCGTCGTTCTCTTCGTCCTGCTCCGCAAATTCAAACTGCATCCTATCGCCTACATCGGAGCCGCTGCCGTGATTGGCTGCATTTTCCAGCTGTAAGCAAAAAACACACACAAACAAAAACCACCCGATTGGGTGGTTTTTTTGTCCAGAATTGCTCACTGTGTCCGCTTTCGAAGAAGCGAATAAGTAACGAACTGCAACACTTATTCCCTATTCTCTATTACTTCTTCCTTATTCCTCGGTGCGGATAGATACCCGACTGCCGCCGCCCATCTTGTCCTTGGTCACGACCACCTGACGGGTGATTCTGGCTTTCAGTTCGGGTACATGGGAGATAATACCGACCAGGCGCTGCCCGTCCTCGCTCAGATCTTGCAGCGCGGCAAGTGCCTGCTGCAAAGCGTCCTCACTGAGCGTGCCAAAGCCCTCGTCAACAAACATGGTGTCCAGCTTGATGCCGCCCGCCGACTCCTGAATCTCGTCTGAAAGACCGAGTGCAAGCGACAGCGAGGCCATGAATGCCTCGCCGCCCGACAGAGATGCGACATCTCGGCTGGTGCCGTTGTAGTGATCGATGACATTCATGTCCAAACCGCTCTGACTGCGCAGGTTGCCTGCTTCCTGTCTACGCACCAGCTCATACTGTCCATCAGACATCACTCGGAATCGAATATTGGCGCGCTCGACTACCCGGTCAAAGTAAGTCACCTGTGCGTAGGTTTCCAGCATGATCTTTTCCTTGCCGGTCACCTCGCCGTTGGCGGTATTGGCCAGACTGCGCACCATTTTGAGCTTTTCCTCGAGTGCAGACTGATCCTGTCCGATCTGCCGCAGCTGGGCGAGGTTATCCTGATTGACCGCCAATGCCGCGGCAAGTTCCTCATTTTCCGTCTGCAACCGCACCTTTCCCTGCTCGATTTTCTCGTATTCCGCTGTGATTTTTTCGCGGACAATTTCCGGCGCGGACGCAATCTGCCCGGACAACGTCTGAATCTGTCCATCGGTCTTGCTGATTTCCTGCTGCTTTTGTGTCAGTCGGTCCTGTGCCTCAGCCAGCGCGCGCTCGATGGTCTGCTTCTCCTGTTCCATCTGCGCAATCGCACGCTCTGCCGTCTGCGAATCGGGATAGCGCAATCCCTGACGCAGCGCGGCAAGCTGGGCCTGTCGCTCAGCAAGCGCCGTTGTTCTGGATGCCTGCTCGACCTTGCCTGCGCCGATCTCCTGCTCCAACGTGCGGCATGCCTGCTCACGCTGCGGAATCTCAGTCTCAAGCTGCTGTTTTCGCTCGCACTCTACGTGTTTTCTCTTCATGACCTGTCGGCACTGTTCCGCACGCTGATTGACCAGCGCAGTCTGTTCGGTCAGCCGCTCGGACAGCGCTTCCATTGGGCAGCCGTCCAGCAATTTTTCTGCCAGTTCGCGCACACCCTCCTGCGCAGTGTGCAGGCGCTCATTGCCCGACGTGACCTCGTCTCTTCTGTCTTGCAGCTGCTTTTGCAGCGCTTGCTGCCGGGTCTCCTGCGCCTGAATCTGCTCAGTCAATGCATCTCGGCGCTTTGCCGCCTCTTCTGCCTGCCGTACGGCCTGTTTGGCCTCTAAAAGCTCGGTTTCAAGCGTATTTTGTGCCGCGGTCAGGCACTCTTCCAGTGCATCGAATGATTTTCCGTCCAGCAATTCCTGTGACAGAGCTTGCAGCTCCTCCTTGGCACGGTCGACCGTCGCCCGCACAGCGGACGCTGCCGCACTGGCCTCCCGCTCGGCAGTGAGTGCACATTCCGCCTGCTGTTTGGCCTGCTCGAGTTCCTGCTCACTCGGCACTTCATCCGCTAAACTTGCAAGATGTGGGTGCGTGGTCGCACCACACACCGGACACGGCATTCCCTCCGCCAAGTCTTTGGCGAGCAATCCCGCCTGTCCGCTCAAAAATGCACGATTCAGTGCGTCAAACGCATGCTGTTTTTGCTCATAAGTGTCCCGTTTGCATACAAAATTCTGCTGTGCGATGTGCAGTTTGTCCAGCAAAGCGATATAATCCTGGTGTTTGCGGCCAATCTGGTCGAGTTCAGCTTGTCTGCGCTGCAAGTGCTCCAGTGCACCCTGCCCTCTGACCAGCCGTTCCCCGGCATCCTGCACTTCGGCCAGCGCAGTGCGGTCACGCATTAGGCGCTCAGTCAACGCATCCCACGCCTGCTGTGCCTGCGCAAGCTGCTGCTCTGCCTGCTCAGTCTGTTTTTCAAGCGCTTGGCATCCGTTCCACTTTTCCTGCAAGGTGCGCAGGCTGTCCAGCCGCTGGGCAATCTGCTCACGCTCGTGCTCGAGCTGCTGCCACTCGGTCTGCACATTTTTGAGCGCATCTACCTGTTTTTTGAGTGTTTCCAATGTCTGACTGTCGGTTTCCAGCGTCTTTTGCTTGCCTTCCAGCGTCTTTTGATCGGCTTGCAGCGCCTTCTGCTCTCGCGCAAGCTGTTCTGCGCGTGCGTCGATCTCCGCGTAGCGCGGCAGCTGTTCCTGCTCCAACGCAATCTGCTTGCCGAGCGCCTCAGCCTTGGGCATCTCGCCCTGTGCCTGTCGAACGCGTTCACCCAAAGCTTCCAGCTGCTGTGCCCCCTGCATTTTCTGCTCTTTTAGGTGCGCAAGTTCACGATTCCACTGCGCAATCTGCTCGGCTTTTTCGATGAGCGCTTCCAGCTCGCGCAGGCGCTTATCCAAAATGTCCATCTGTTCCTTGCGCCCCTGCTGCTTGTCTGAATCGGACTGGATGATCTGTCCCAGCAGCTCTATGGTCTGGCTCAGACTGCGCTGCTCTGCCCGGACGGCCTCCCACTCGAGCGCCATCGGGTGATCTTCCGCACAGCGCACACTGCGCACGCACTGTTTGACCGCATTTTCTACGTTCCGATACTGGTCTGCCAGCTCTTTTGCGCGCTTGGACAGTAAGCCTTGCAGCTGCTGGTAACGCTCGGTTTGGAAGATATAGCGAAAAATCTCCCGGCGCTTGTCGGTCTTGGCTTGCAGCAATTCGCGGAAATCGCCCTGCGCAATCATAGCAATCTGTGTGAATTGCTCGTAATCCAGTCCCAAAATCGCCTGAATCTCATCGTTTACCTGCTTAATGCGCGTCAGTACCCGACCATCCGGCATGGTCAACTCAACACCGGCATTCTCCTGCGTCATTTTATCCCCACGCAGTGCGCGGCGCTCGTAAGTCGGGTTGCGGCGAATGGTGTACTGCTGGTCGCGGTAGCAAAATACCAATTCCACATAGGTCGGCGTCTTGGGGTCGGCGTACTTGGAACGCAGCATGGTTGCATTGCGGTTGCGTCCGCTGGTCTCGCCGTACAGTGCAAAGGTGATCGCATCAAACAGCGTGGTCTTGCCCGCGCCGGTGTCGCCGGTAATCAGGTACAGACCGTTTTGCCCCAGCTTGTCCAGCTCCAATTCCGATTTTCCCGCATATGGCCCAAATGCCGACATGGTCAGCTTGATCGGTCTCATTGCTCTCCCTCCCAAATCTCCGCGATGAGCTCACGCATGTACGCGCGCTGCTCGTCGTTCATGGACTGTCCGTTCTGCGCCTCATACAGTTCCTCAAACAGGTCGATCGGCTGCGCCAGCGGCGCGCGTGCGCCCAACACCGAAGTCTGACTGCGCGTGCGCGTGTTGTCGTAGGCCATGTGCATGAGGTTGGGATACAGGGCACGCAGGCGGTTCATCGCATTTGGGACATCCTGTTCATCGGTCAGAATGATCTCGCAGTAGTCCTCGCATACCTCCTGCCGTGCCATCAGATCTTCAAACGTTCCACAGAACTGGCAGACATCCCGTTTGGGCTGCAAGGGAATGAGCTGTACGTTCACCGTACCCTTTTCGCCCAAGTCAACCAGCGTGACGCTCTTGTTCTGGTTGCGCTCGGAAATGGAATATTTGAGCGGTGAACCGGCATAGCGGATGCCATCGCCGCCCGCGCGCTGTGCACCGTGCAGATGGCCGAGGGCGACATAGTCAAAGGGAGAAAATACGCTCGCATCCACCGCGTCCAGTCCACCGATGGCCAACTCTTCCGAGCCGCTCAGCGCCGCACCGGTGACAAACTGGTGAACAACCGCCACGTTTCTGCGGTTTGTGTCCAGTTTCAAACTGTCTACCACCGTGCGCATGGCATCGGTATAATCCTCGATCTTGGCATCCGGGAAAAAGGGACGCACATGCACCGGTTTGAGGAATGGGATCAGGTAAAATGCGACCTCTCCCGCCGCGTCATTCAGCACGATGGGCTGTACCTCACCCTGATAGACCGGCGAGACGTGAATGCCGCTGGCCTCCATCAGCTGATTGCCAAATGCGACGCGCTCGGCGGAATCGTGGTTGCCGCTGATGAGAAAGACGTCCAGCTTGCGTTTGGACAGCTGCACCAGAAAGTGATCGAACAGGCTGACTGCTTCCTCAGGCGGAATGGTACGGTCGTACACATCCCCGGCGATCACAACCGCCTGCGGCGTATAGGTATCGATGATGGTCAAAATCTGTGACAGGATATATTTCTGATCGTCCAGCATGGAAAATCCATTCACCCGCTTGCCCAGATGCAGGTCGGCCAGATGCAAAAGACGCATAAAAATCCCTTCTTTCCAGGAAAATTTCCAGCAGAGTGCAGAAAAATTGCGCTCCGCGATTTGTTTCTATCCCTATCATAGCAAATCGCCCGGTCTCCTGTAAAGTCACAGGCGGGTATAAAAAACAGGACAGCATGCTGTCCTGTTTTCATGTCACAAAAGTTTTTTCATACAAGTGGTCTCGCGCTCGATGAGGTGAACCGGGAACACAAACTGCTTGCCCCGCTTTTCCAGTCCTTCTGGGTCGCAGATAATCGAGATGGCCTTGCGCCCCATCTCCTCAATCGGCTGATGAATGGTGGTCAGCTCGGGGGAAATCAGCGAAGACAGATGCACGTCATCAAAACCGATGAGCTGAATCTGCTCGGGCACCGAAATATTGCGCTTGTGCAAAATCTTGTAAATCGAGATCGCAACGATGTCGTTGCAGGCAATGATGCCGTCTACATCGGGATAGGAGCTCAGCAGCTCCTCGGTGACTGCCATTCCGGCGTGAAAATCGTAGTCGCACTCGATGGAATGCTGCTCGATGCCGTTGTCCTCGCAAAAATCGACATATCCCTGATAACGTGCCTGCGCGGTGAACAGCTGCTGCGGTCCCTTGATGCACACGATCTTGCGGCAGCCGCATTTGTGCAGGTGCTCGGCAGCCATCATGCCGCCCTGATAATAATTGCAGTAGATATAGGCGTTGACATCCTTCGTCCGAAACAGGGAGTCCAGGATAACGACCGGAATCTCACACTGGGACAGCTCGTGCTGCAATTCGCTGTTGTTGGACGCGATGATGATGCCGTCCGCGTTGGCCGAAATCAACATCTGAATCGCCGAGCGCTCCCGGTCGAGATCGTGCTCGACATTGCACAACAGGATGCGAAATCCCAGCTCTTTCGCCGCCCGGTCGATCACGTCGGCCATCTGGGTAAAATACGGGTTCTGAATACTCGGGATGATGAATCCGATGGTCTTGCTGGACTTTTTAAACAGCGTGCGCGCCACCTCATTGGGCACAAAATCGGTCTCACTGATCGCCCGCAGTACCTTTTCTCTTTTTTCCTCTGTCACGTTTGCCGTCCCGTTCATCACACGGGACACGGTTGCAGGCGATACGCCCGCAAGCTTAGCCACGTCACGAATGCTGGCCATATCACACCTCGCCATGAAATAACTCTTACACTAGCATTATAGCATCGGAATACAGGCACAACAAGGACAACTTTCTGTACATTTTCACGCAAAAGACCGTTCTCCGCGAAGGCTCTGCCCGGCTCATGCTCCCTCCCGCCTCTCCTGCGCAAAACATCTGGTTTATTGACAGTATCGCTTGGTTTTTTGTTAATTTTTTAACCTTTTTTGTCCGAAATCTCCTTGTCTAAAATTGCCAATAACCACCTTGCCAATCTGGCGGAAACGTAGAAATGTAAATCAACCTGTTGACTTTTTATCGGGTCAAGCGTATGATGAACTCACTTGAAACGGGTTTCAAAGAAACTTTTACGGCGTATTTAAATCTCACAGGGAAAAGGAGAGATCACAAACATGAAAAGAAACGGCATTCTCAACAGCGATGTTTCCCGTGTTCTGTCGTACATGGGTCACACCGACCAAATCGCGATCGGCGACTGCGGCCTGCCCATTCCCGACAGCACCGAGCGCATCGACCTCGCACTCGCATTCGGAGAACCGCCCTTCCTCCGCGTGCTCGAGCTTGTCTTACAGGACATGAAGGTGGAAAAGATCATCCTCGCCGAGGAAATCACCGACCAGAACCCCGACATGCTCGCAAAAATCCAGGCTCTTTTCAAGGGACAGAAGGTTGACGTTGAGTTTGTGCCCCACACTGCGTTCAAGGCAAAGACCGCGGACTGCAAGGCTGTCATCCGCACCGGCGAGACCACGCCCTACGCCAACATCATTTTACAGTCGGGCTGCATTTTTGCCGATTGAAAGAGAGGGATACCATGCATATCGAAATGAAGGGGATCAACAAGGCATTCACCTCCAATCAGGTGCTGAAAAACGCCGGTTTCTTCCTCAAAGATGGCGAAGTTCACGCCCTGATGGGCGAAAACGGTGCAGGTAAATCCACCCTGATGAAGATCCTGACCGGTGTTTACCAATATGACAGCGGCACCATTCTGGTCGACGGCAAGGAGGTTCGCTACAAGAACCCGCAGGAAGCTGAAAAGGCTGGTATCGTGTTCATCTATCAGGAACTCAACGTCCTGTTCGATCTGACGGTTGAGGAAAACCTGTTCATGGGCAAGGAGATTGCCAACAAGTTCGGTGTCTGCGACCGCAAGGCCATGCGCAAGAAGGCACAGGAAATCATGGACAAGATGGGCGTACACATCCCGGTCGGCGCGGTCATGTCCGAGCTGAGTGTCGGTCAGCAGCAGATGGTCGAAATCTGCAAGGCACTGATGGTCGATGCCAAGGTGCTCATCATGGACGAACCGACCGCAGCACTCACCCAGAGCGAGACCGAAGTGCTCTTTGAGGTCATGAAGTCGCTCAAGGCCAAGGGCGTATCCATCGTGTACATCTCGCACCGCATGGAGGAAATCTTTGCACTGTGCGACCGCATCACCATCCTGCGCGACGGTGAGTACATCGACACCCGCTACATCAAAGACATCACGATGGACGATGTCGTTCAAATGATGATCGGCCGCACCATCGGCGAGCGCTTCCCGCAGCGTCACCTGACCATCGGTGGTGAAGTGCTCCGCGTGGAAAACCTGTCTCACAAATCGCTCTTCCACGGCGTTAATTTCTCGGTACACGCCGGTGAGGTACTGGGCGTCAGCGGTCTGATGGGTGCCGGACGCACCGAGATCATGCAGGCCATCTTCGGCAATCTGCCGGTTATGGAAGGTAAAATCTTCATCGACGGTGCCGAGGTCAAGATTCACAACACCCGCGACGCCATTCATGCGGGCATCGGTTTCATCACCGAGGACCGCAAGACCGAAGGACTGCTGCTCGACAAGAGCATCGCGCAGAACATCGAGCTTGCAAACCTCGACCGAGTGTCCAATCGCGGTGTGATCTCGAACGCCAAGCGCAATACACTGGTCAAGCAGGGTATCGAAGAGTTCCGCATCCGCTGCTTCAACGCCGATCAGGAATGCGGCAGCCTCAGCGGCGGCAACCAGCAAAAGGTCGTTATCGCAAAGTGGGTGTACAAGCAGCCCAAAATCCTCATTCTCGACGAGCCCACCCGCGGCGTGGATATCGGTGCAAAGAAAGAGATTTACAACATCATAAACCAGCTCGCGGCGCAGGGTGTGGCCATTATTCTGGTCTCCTCCGAGCTGCCCGAGGTGCTGGGTATGAGCGACCGCATCATGGTCGTATGCGAGGGACGCGTCACGGGCATCGTGAACGCGGCCGAAGCCGATCAGGCAAAGATTATGACATTAGCGACTGGGGGTAACATCGCATGAATCAGAAAAGTAAAAAATTAAACGCCATCGTTGGCGAATATGGCGCGTTTATTGCACTGGCGGCACTTGTGATCATTTTAAGCCTCATCAGCGCCGAGTTCCGTCAACCCAGCAACCTCTTGAACCTGCTCCGTCAGGCATCGTTTAACGGACTGATCGCGGTCGGTATGACCTGCGTCATCCTGTCCGACGGCATCGATCTGTCGGTCGGCTCAACCTTCGCACTCAGCGCGGTCGTCTGTGCCGAGCTGCTCATGGCCGGCTTCCCCGCTTTTGCCGCCATCATCATCGCACTCATCGTCGGCACGCTGCTCGGTGCAATCAGCGGTCTGCTGGTCACCAAGGGCAGATTGCAGCCGTTCATCGCAACCCTCATTACCATGACCGCTTACCGTGGTCTTGCCATGATCATCACCGACGGCAAGCCGATTTCCCGTCTGGCTGCCAACATCAGCAGCGAAAGCGGTGCATTCCTGTTCAAGCTCATCGGTAAGGGCAACATCGCTTCCAGCTTCAACCCCGACCTCAAGATCCCGATTCCGGCGATCATTCTGGTTCTGGTCTTCGCGATCTTCTATTTCATCCTCAATCGCACCTGCTTTGGCCGCCGCATCTACGCAACCGGCAGCAATGAAAAATGTGCAACGCTGGTCGGTGTCAATACCACTCGCGTGCGAATTATGGTATACTCTATTTCGGGATTCCTCGCCGCATTGGCAGGCCTCATCATGATCTCTCGTGTCGACTCCGCACAGCCGACGCTGGGTGACGGCTATGAACTGGATGCAATCGCAGCGGTTGCTCTGGGCGGCACCAGCATGAGCGGCGGCCGCGGTAAGATCATCGGCACGGTTGCCGGTGTCCTGATTATCGCAGTGCTCAACAACGGTCTGAATATTCTGGAAGTCACGTCGTACTATCAGGATGTCATCAAGGCGATCGTCATTCTGGTGGCCGTACTGTCCGACAGCAAGAGATGAGAAGAGGGATTTACCAATGAAAAAATTTATTGCGTTCGTATTAAGTGCACTGACCGTGTTCACCATGAGCGGCTGTATGGTCACCATTGACGGTGAAGGCTCGGGCTCTTCGGCCAGTGAAAAGAGCGGTGCGATCGGTCTTTCGATCTCCACCCAGAACAACCCGTTCTTTGTCACCCTGGCTGAGGGCGCGGAAAAGGCTGCACAGGATCTTGGCGTTTCGCTGACCGTCGTAGACGCAGGCGATGACGTCACCAAGCAGGTCAGCGACATTGAAGACCTGGTTTCCAAGAACATCAGCGTGCTGATCGTCAACCCGGTCGACTCGGATGCAGTTACCGGTGCTGTGCAGGCTGCTATGGATCAGGGCGTCAAGGTCATCTCGGTCGACCGTGCGGTCAACGGCGTTGACATCGACTGCCAGATCGCGTCCGACAACGTCGCCGGCGCTGAACTCGCAACCCAGTACATCGTCGATACCCTGGGCGAGGGCATCGAGGTCGCGGAGCTCCAGGGCACCCCGGGTGCATCGGCTGCCATCGACCGCGGCGAAGGCTTCCACAACATCGCAGATGAAAAGCTGAACGTCGTGGCCAGCCAGACCGCAAACTTCGACCGCACCGAGGGTATGACGGTCATGGAGAACATGCTCCAGTCCAACGGCAACATCAAGGCGGTCTTTGCGGCAAATGATGAGATGGCACTGGGTGCTGTCGAGGCTGTTGCAGGCGCCGGCAAGGACATTCTGGTGGTCGGCTTCGACGCAACCGATGACGCGATCGCTGCCATCAAGGCCGGACGCATGGGCGCTACCATCGCACAGCAGCCCGATCTGATCGGTCAGACCGCTGTCGAGAACGCAGTCAAGCTCATTAACGGCGAGACCATCGAAAAATCCATTCCCGTCGAGGTAACTCTGATTACCAAGGACAACGCATAAGGAGTGTCTTATGAAAGTACTCAACATCGGTTCCATGAACCTCGATCATGTGTACACGGTCGATCATATCGTCGAACCCGGTGAAACCCAGTCCTCCACCCAATTACAGCTGTTTTTGGGTGGAAAGGGTATGAACCAGTCGGTCGCACTGGCAAAAGCTGGTGTGGAAGTCTATCAGGGCGGTATGATCGGTGAGGACGGCAGCGTATTTCTCGACGCCTGCCGAGAGTACGGCATTCATGCCGACTACATCCGCACGGTCGATGCACGCACCGGCCATGCCATCATCCAGATCGACAAAAACGCTCAAAACTGCATTCTGCTCTACGGCGGTGCCAATCAGGCACTGACCGAGGCCTATGTTGATGAAGTCATCAGCCAGTTTGACTCGGGTGATATCCTGCTGCTGCAAAACGAGGTCAATCTGCTGCCCTACATCGTCGACCGCGGTCATGCTCAGGGCATGAAGATCGTACTCAACCCCTCCCCCTTCGACGACAAGCTCAAAGCGGTTGATATGACCAAGATTTCCCTGTTCCTGCTCAATGAGATCGAAGGCTACCAGCTGACCGGCTGCCGCGAGCCCGACGCGATCATTGACAGCATCCGGGAGCGCTTCCCGCACGCAGCCGTCGTGCTGACGCTGGGTTCGGACGGTGCGGTCTACGCCGACCAGTCCTGCAAGCATTTCCAGCCCATCTTCCCGATCAAGGCTGTGGACACCACCGCAGCCGGCGACACCTTTACCGGCTATTTCATCGCCGGTCTTGCACAGGGCATGGAAATCCCCGACATCCTGCGCATGAGCGCAAAGGCTTCTTCCATCGCGGTATCTCGTGCCGGTGCGGTCCCCTCCATTCCCTATCGGAATGAAGTGATCGCATCGCTTGAAGCATAAAATTTCCCCTACTACTCCAAAAAAGACGACTGACCTCGCGGTCAGCCGTCTTTTTTATATTGGGAAGTAATCCTATGATATGTGCGTTAGTTTACGACCTCGATTTTAAGATCAGAGGTCATGCGCAGCGTCAGCGTATCCTTACCGCTGGTCAGAACAATGGTGTTGTCCTTTCCGTCCTGGAACGCTTTGGCACCCAGATAAATCGTTCGTTTTTTCGGATATACATTATATTCGGTGTCATGGTAAACGTCGCTTGCATACTCTGTCGAAGTATACGAGGTCTCGTTGACCTGTACGCCAGTCACCGTGCGCAGCCACTCTGCTACTTTCTCATTGGAGAACGCCTTATAATTCAGCTTATAATATCCGTACTTCTTTTCCACTGTCGGCATCTGCGTATGTGCATCAAATGCTGCCACCGTTGCTGCTACCGTCGAACTTTCTTCTTCCTGTACCAACTCGACCTTCAGACTGCCATTCATACGCAGCTTGATCGTTCCCTTGCCATCGGTCAGAACAATGGTGTTGTCCTTTCCGTCCTGGAACGCTTTGGCACCCAGATAAATCGTTCGTTTTTTCGGATATACATTATATTCGGTGTCATGGTAAACGTCGCTTGCATACTCTGTCGAAGTATACGAGGTCTCGTTGACCTGTACGCCAGTCACCGTGCGCAGCCACTCTGCTACTTTCTCATTGGAGAACGCCTTATAATTCAGCTTATAATATCCGTACTTCTTTTCCACTGTCGGCATCTGCGCACGTGCGTCAAAGTCGTCGCTCGGTGCTTCCTCGGATACCGTAACCGTAAAGGTCAGGGGCTTGAATCCACCGACCTGCGCGATGGTCACCGTGTTCTTTCCGGTCTGGAAGCCGTCCGCGGTCAGCTCCAACAGTCCATCCTGCACCGCAAAACTCTGCTTGCCCGACAGAATATCCCGGTACTGGTACGTCTGGGTACTATCACCGTGCTGCACGGTCACCTTGGTATATGCGCCGATTGCATTCAGATAATCCTGTGCGTCACCGTTTAAGTGAATGCGGTAATGATCGGGCTTTGCCGTATCGGTCACACGCTGTGCACTATCAAATGCCGGCGCTTCCTTGCCCTCAGGCATGGTCTCCTCCCGCGTCATCACGGCATAGCCGCTGGCCGCATCTACCAGCATACGCACTGGTGCATAGCCTTCCAGCGTAATCAGAATCTCGTTCTGTTCCTTGCTGAACGCGCTCGGGCTGAGATAGAGTACGGGCTGGTTTTCCGTTCTGACATTCCAGCAAAACATATTGTCACGCAGGGTGTCCGACTCGGTCTGTTCCAGATATCGGGTTCCGTTGACCGCAATCTGATACTTTTTCAGTCTCCATTTGCCGTTTTCCTCGTTCAGCGTCAGCTGATAGGTTCCTTCCGGTGCAGTGCGCGTACCGCTGACCTTAGAAATACCCAGCGCGGGCAATTCACCGCTCAGTTCCACCTTGGTCGAACGCATGCCGTAATACTTGGCAGTCACCTGAACGGTGTAAGTTCCGTTTTGTGTAAACGCACCCGGCAGAATGCCAATCGTCGTGTTGTCGTTGACCGTGTACCAGTCGTTGCTGGAATCGCCGCCCTGATCCTTGGTCAGCAGCTGGGTCGTCACACCCTTGGGATCGATGATCTCAACCTTTTGCAGGTGCTTCATAAAGTCACCCTGGGTGTTTGTGAGTCGGACAAAGACCGCCTCATCATGTCCAAATGTCGGCTTCTTGGCTTCCAGCTGAACATTCTGTTCCAGATTCTTACCATAAACGATATTAAGGTAGGTTCTGCGGTAGCCATCGGCATCCAGCGTAATGCGCTTGGGACCAAAATCGAAGTCCGCCAGCGAGCGACCATAAACGGTCAGGCGATTGTCGTCGATCTTGTAGTCTCTGCCCTCTTCCAGACGCGGGAACTGATGACCATCGACCATAATCCCCGTGATTGCCTTGAGATAGGTCGAATCGTCGCACGACAGAATCATATCTTCTCCTTCGGGGACGAGCTGGTCAGGTCGTTTCTGTCCCTTTGTGTCGATCAATTCCATGTTCGGTGCCAGTTTACCCAGATAAACGCCGCCCATCTGGGTTTCACCAAGCAGACCGTCTTCCAGCACTTCCTTGATGGCATACGGATTGCCGCCGCTGAGTTTTCCGTGCTTTGCATACTCCTCAAAAGTCAGATACTCGCCGTTTTTCTTGGCACGCTGCACGGCATCCATATAATCCATCCAGTCGTATCCATGCCGTCTGTCTGCATCATACACTGCATCCCACTTATTCTTCATCAGAAAACTCCAGCGTCTGTTGATGCTGTTGCTCTCCGGCGTGCGCAGTCCCAGCTTGCCGAGAATCTGCGCATTGCTCAGCAGGTCTTCATTAAAAATAATGTTTGCCGGCATGACCATGCTGCCTTCACCGCCGCTGCCGCTGCCACCGCCCGTCGCGCGGCTGACTGCGTCAACACGCACCGGCTTGGGCTTGGGCTTTGCTGTAGGCGTTCGGTCTACGGTGTATCCCGGAATGGGCTGTCCCTTTTCCATCTCGAACGTGCACGACATATCCTTAAAACCGGTCGAATGCACGGTCAGGGTATAGGTGCCGAGCTGTGTAAACAGCGCTTCCTTCTCATTATCATTATATAATACAAACAGATTGCCGATCAGATACCAGTCCTTAATGATGGTCAGTGGCTTGGTCGTGCCGTCCGGGTAGCTCAGCTCGGCAGCGTAGGCCGGCATAAGCACGCCATAGGTCATATCGGACACATCAAAAAACGCCTTGGGCTCGGTCGTCCAGACCGGGTCAAGCTGCGGGGTGATAGTCGGCGCCTTGTCGTTTACGACATGAATGGGAATCAGTGCGGTTTCCTTGCCCTCGGCACGAACGCGCACGTAATACCGTCCATTGGAATAAAAATTGGTCTGTCCGAGCGGGATGGTCAGTTTGGCAACCGTATGCTGTCCGTCGTCCGATTTGACACCGATCTCAAACGAGCAGCCCAGCGCAGCATTGACCGTGCGCTTGTTTTCATCGAACGATACCAGCTGCACGCTGCTGCTGTCATCAGTGCGGATGGCATCGACCCATGCCCGGTCGCGCTCGCTCTCGTAGCTGAGCTGGATCTCGACCTGTCCGCTGACCCCGTATCCACCGCCGCCGGTCTCGGAAATCACGGCATCGGGTGCGAAATACGCCGGAATACCGCTGTCCTGCTGGTCACCCGGCAGGGCAAACGTGGTTTTCTCCGGTGTGACACGAATGCTTCCGTTTTTATCGTAATTGGTCAGATGGTAGTCCCAGACGTACAGCGAATCATGACCCATAAGATCAGCCGGCGCGGCCATAGCCGACGTACTGACGACCGACAGGACCAGCGCCATAGATGCCGCTGCACGACCGAATTTTTTGCAATTCATGCGTTTTTCCCCTCCTTACTTCTTCTTTTCGAGCAGCTCAACCGGTACAGTCTGACGACTGCCGTCCGCCTTGCGGGTGACGGTCACCGTATGTGCATCGTTGAGCTTCCAGCCGTTCATCGGCTCCCATTTCACAATCCGTCCGCTGTGGTCAACGTATCGCAGATCACGCTCGGCAATCGCCTGACCATCGATTTCCACCGTGTACTCGGTCACCTTGGTGTTCTCAGCAAAGGTGATCACCACATACTGTGCATACTTGAGGTCGATCAGATTTACCGCGAGTTTGAGGTCGACTTCCGGTTTACCAGACGGATTTTCGGACGGCTTGGACGGGGTGGACGTACCGCTGGCTGTGTCAGACGAACTGCCGGACGCAGAGGAATCCCGTTTCATCGAACGATGTACCGTGCCCGAGCCCGGCTTATCGCTCTTAGGCGTCTCGCCCTCCTCCAGCTTGATATCGCTCACTGCCGCATCCGTGCCGTCGGCACTGATCTTGGCCTTCTGTCCGGCCTTGACCATCTGACCGCCTGCCTTGACGCCGCTGGTACCGCTTGCCGCGGTGACCTCGGTATTGGGCGTTGTCACCGTCACGTCATTTGCATCTGCCTGCACGGTCTTGACCGTACCCTTGCCGCTGATCTCGACCTGTGCACCGTTGACTGCAATCGATTCCACTTGTGCACCGTTTTCGACCGCAATCTGACTGCCTTTGGCCTGCTCATCGACCGTGATCATTCCAACCTTACCGCTTCGGATGGTCACCTTGGCCGGACTGGTCAAACGAATTTCGGCAATGTCACCGTCAACAATCAAATCGCTGGTCGCTTCCACCTGATCGAGCGCGCTGTCCTTTATCTCCAAGCGGGTTGCCGTGTTGGGATTTTTCAGTACAACGCCGCCCTTGATCTTGGTGTCAATCAGATGAATCGAGTCCGCACCACCACCGCGCACGATCAGACGGCCGTCCACGGTCATTTTTTCCAATGTTGCGTCTCCGGTGCCAATGCCGTCGGCCAGCACCAAATCACCGCTCACCGTCATGCCCTGCAAGGTTGCACCCGACGCACGCACGACAAGATTGCCCTGTGCAGCCTGCGTGACCGTCTGCGGTGCATCAATATACATACCGACCAGGTTGCACATGACCTGTGCAAATTCTGCGCGGGTGATACCACTCTGGGGATTCAATTTGCCCTGTGCACCGCCCACATATCCGCCTTCCACCAGCGCCGCGACCGCGCCCTTTGCCCAGTCGGAAACCTGATCGCCGTCGGTAAAGCCGTTCAATGCCGTACTTTTACCGTCTTGCAGCGCAAAGGCGCGGGCAAGCACCGTAAATGCCTGCTCGCGTGTAATTTCACGGTCGGGAAGCAATTTGCCGTCCCCGCCCTGGAAGGTTCCCATCTGCACCGCTTTGGCCAGTTCGGTATGATACCACGCCTGCGGGCTGACATCCTGATACCCGTCTAACTTTGCCTGCTCGGTCGCGCCAAAGGCACGATTCATGATGGCAGCCATCTCTGCACGGGTCAGTTTTCCACTCGGATTGATCTTACCATTCGCGCCCGACAATAAACCATCGTTTACTGCACGTGTCAGCGCCGCTGCCGACCAATCGGTCGGAAAATCCGAGAATTCCGCCGCTGCTGCATGTGCTTGCAGCACCAGCGCTGCGGCAAAGACTGCCGCAATCAAATTCTTCTGCTTCAAAAATCTTCCTCCTTCAAATCTCGAGTTAGTTTCAACTAACCTCCATGGATAGGTTCCCGCTATTTCGCTCAGCAACCCCACTTCGCGTAGTTAGCTTTAACTAACTCTTTTATCTTAATCAGGAGTATAACACCGCTTCCAGATCTTGTCAATTGCATTTTTGTCACATTCTCACCTTTATATGGCTGATATGCGTAAAAATCCGCTGTTTTTGTCACGAAATACTGATCTTTCATTGACACCATATCTAGCATGTACCATCCGAACTGCACATGTGAAATCGTAACCACAATTTCAGTAAAAATCTAAGTAAAACTTTTGTGCACAACACTTGTTTCCGACAGGATTTTCCTTCCATTTCAGGTATAATTATAACATGCGACAAAAATCCCCGTGCGGCTTTCATCGCTGCACGGGGATTGTAAAAACGCATTATCAGGATTTTAATATATACTTTTTGAAATAGCAGGCTTTTATCATCAGTCATCCTGCATCTCGATCATATCATCAGATGCCGAGCCAACCGGAGGTGCAGCCGTGCTCGCACGGACAACCAGCGTCGGCGGAACGATCAATTTCACCGGAATATCTCTCAAATACCCCGTGCTGCTCGACCGCTCGGTCAGCAGATGTACCGCAATGCTGCTCATCTCCTGTACACGGGTGGAAATCGAGGTCAGCGGCGGTTCCATGAGCTCAGACAGCGGCGTGTCATTAAAGGAAATGATCGACACATCCTGCGGAATGGACAGGCCTGCTGCCTTGAGCGCACGTACGGTACCGATTGCATTTTCTTCGTTTGCCGTCAGGAAAGCGGTCGGCAACGGTTTACCCTGACGCAGGTGCTCAGTTACCGCACGCTCTGTGAGTGCTGCATTGGTTGGCACATCGATGAGGAAACTGCTGTCGTAATCATTGCGCGCACTCATAAAGTGAATGAACAGCTGGCGGCGCACCTCGGGTGCGGGCTGTTTCCAGTCATCCAGTTTATCTGCCGGGCCGACAAAGCCAATCTGGCGATGTCCCAGCGAAAACAGGTGATCGAGTGCGTGCTCAATGCCCAAACGGTAGTTAATTACCACCGAATCGCTGCGTGCTTCATCAGGCGAGGAATCCACAAATACCAGCGTATCACTCAGCTGGTGCAGCGCTTCAATCTGCGTTCTGGTAAAAATTCCGATGGCAATGATGCCGTTGAGCGGCAGCGGATAGGGACAGGTAAAACTCTCTCCGTCCCGCAGAAGCGGGATGAGGTCGATCTTCTGCTCCATGCACTCCTGTGCCACGAAATTTTTCAAATACAGATAAAACGGGTCTTCCAGCTGTTCTGCCGGTGTGAGCATCTCAGCCACGCCAAAACGCAGCACCGCGCTCACCTTGCCCTTATTATGCTTCTTATATCCCAACGCGCCGGCGGCTTCCAGGACACGGCGGCGCGTATCTTCGCTGGCTACCATGGTGGGGTCATTATTGAGGATACGCGATATGGTCGCAATAGAAAGATTTGTATAGGCTGCAAGCTCTTTGAGAGTCGCCATCGTCAGCACCGCCTTTTTAATCAATTACACTGTTATCGAATTTTACCAAGTAAATTCTATTACCCATTTTAATCTGAACTACACCCGAAAATCAAGTAAAAATTTGCTCGAAAACACAGGAATTTATCCATCTTTTTGCTGTAACGTCAAATTCATTAGTTATAAATTGTAGGATTCAGCAAATGCCTTGTGCAATTTTCCCAAAGGCACAGATAGGAAATTGTGAGAGGAACTAAAAATTTAGTAAAAACACATTCTACGCTTGCCATCCCGTCTTTCCTAGTGCTACAATGGAAACACAAAGAACAGACCGCCTGAGTAAAGAGACGGACTGCTCGGAGAAAAGAAAGAAGAGTAAAAGTGAAAAGGAGCGAATTTATCATGAAACGATTTTTTGCGCTGATGCTGTCCGCAGCAATGTGTCTTTCCCTCGCAGCTTGCGGTGGAAACCAGGCCGCTGACACCTCCACCTCGGGTGACACCCAGACCGCTGAGTCCACGGGCGAGAAGCTCAAGGTTGGCGTTTGCATCTACAAGTTCGATGACGCATTCATGACCACCTACCGTAACGCCCTGCAGGCTCAGCTGGAGGAAAAGGGTTATGAGGTTACCGTAGTAGACGGCAACAACGACCAGGCTAAGCAGACCGAGCAGATCAACACCTTCATCACCCAGGGCGTTGACGCACTGATCATCAACCCGGTTATGACCTCCGCTGCTGACAGCATCATCGCTTCTGTTAAGCAGGCTGATATCCCGACCGTCATCATCAACCGTGAGCCCACCGCTGACCAGATGGCAGCTTACGAGAAGCTGGTTTACGTCGGCTGTGACGCTGCTCAGTCCGGTACCTTCCAGGGCGAGCTGATCCTCGAGACCGAGAACAAGGGCGACATCAACGGCGACGGCAAGATCTCCTACATCATGATTCAGGGCGACCCCGAGAACATCGATGCCAAGCTGCGTACCGAGTACTCCGTTAAGGCTCTGACCGACGCTGGCATGACCGTTGAGCAGCTCGACCTGCAGCGCGGCGACTGGGACCGCAACAAGGGTCAGGAAATTGCTCAGAACGACCTTGCTAAGTTCGGCGATCAGATCGAAGTCGTATTCTGCAACAATGACGACATGGCAATCGGTGCTCTGCAGGCAATCCAGGCAGCAGGCCGCACTGTAAACGAAGACATCTACCTGGTAGGCGTTGACGCACTGGACGCTGCTCTGAACGAAGTTGTTGCTGGCAACATGACCGGTACCGTTCTGAACGATGCAAACGGCCAGGCTACCCAGGCTGTTGCTTCCATGGAAGACCTCCTCGGCGGCAAGACCTTTGCAGCTGGCGAGCAGTCCATCTACGTTGACTACGTCAAGGTAACCCCCGAGAACGCTCAGGAATACATCAAGTAATGTTCTGAACTTTCTTCTCTTCATAGCAATCCGAACGAGGTGCGTGTGCTTAGCGCACGTACCTCGTTTTCTTTATCCCTTGCTGTTCTAACAAATGCAGCCTTACCGAATAAATAAGCCAGTAAAGCTGTATTTTTTAAAACAGGAATGTTTTGAGGATCTTCCATAGAAAGGGGTCGGCCAAGTGTCGGAATATCGTTTGGAAATGCGGGGCGTGGTAAAAATGTTCCCCGGCGTCAAAGCACTCGATCACGCTCAGCTGAAGCTGCGGCCTGGTACGGTTCATGCGCTGATGGGCGAGAACGGTGCCGGAAAATCCACACTGATGAAATGCATGTTCGGCATTTATCACATGGACGAGGGCGAAGTTTATTATGAGGGGGAAAAGGTGCAGATCAAGGGCCCGCTCGATGCACTGCATCGCGGCATCGCCATGGTGCACCAGGAGCTTCAGCCCATTCCCGAGCGCAGCGTCGGTGAGAACATCTACACCGGTCGCTTCCCGCTCAAGAAGTTCGGCCCGTTTTCGTTCATCGATCATCAAAAGATGTACGAGGACGCAGCCGCTGTACTGAAGGAGGTCCATCTTCCCTACGATCCCAAGACCAAGCTGGGTACGCTGAGTGTTTCTCAGATGCAGCTGGTTGAGATCGCAAAGGCAGTCTCGGCAGACTGCAAGGTGCTCATCCTGGACGAGCCTACTTCCTCGCTGACGGCAGCCGAGGTTGAAGCGCTGTTCACCATCGTAAACGAGCTGCGTGACCGCGGTGTCTCCATCGTCTACATCAGCCATAAGATGGACGAGATCCTGCGCATCTCGGACGAAGTCACCATCATGCGTGACGGTCAGTACATCGGTACCTGGGCAGCAAAGGAACTGACCACCGATATGATCATCACCAAGATGGTTGGTCGAGAGCTCAGCAATCTGTATCCCCACCGCGAAAACCACCCCGGTGAGGTCGTATTCGAAGTCAATGACTTCACTTCCATCAATCCCAAGAGCTTCCGCAACGTTTCCTTCAACGTCCGCAAGGGCGAGATCCTGGGCGTTGCCGGTCTGGTCGGTGCCCAGCGTACCGAGCTGATGGAAGGCCTGTTCGGTCTGCGCTGCCACAGCAAGGGCACGGTCAAGTATAAAGGTAAGGAGCTCAAGATCAATCGGCCTGCCGATGCAATCAAGAGCGGTATCGCACTGCTGACCGAGGATCGACGCGCGACCGGTATCATGGGCGTGCTGTCCATCGCGGATAACGTATCCATCGCTTCGCTCAACAAGTACTTGATCGGCGGCTGCCTGCTGGACGACCAAAAGATCGAAAAGCTGGTACAGGATAACGTTGCCAAGCTGTCCATCAAAACTCCTTCTTCCAAGACACTGATTCAGACGCTGTCCGGCGGTAACCAGCAGAAGGTTCTGATCAGCCGCTGGCTGGCAAATGATCCGGATATCTTCATTCTGGACGAACCCACCCGCGGTATCGACGTCGGTGCAAAATACGAAATCTACTGCATTATCGCCGATCTGGCGAAACAGGGCAAGAGCATCATCCTGATCTCGTCCGAGATGAGTGAGCTGATGGGCATGTCCGACCGCATTATGGTTATGTGTGACGGTCGCTGCACCGGTGTTCTCGATGGCAAGGAAGCCAATCAGGAGAACATCATGGAACTGGCAACCCGTTTTGAGTAAGTAGGAGGAAAAAGAAATATGGCTAATCTCTCTGCACAGAAAGGCAAAATCAACGCCAAAAGCGTCAAGCAATTTGCCTCAAACAACGCGATTATTATTCTGATCGCTCTGCTCGCACTCTTCGTTGGTCTGACCACACAGAACTTCTTCACGGGCAGCAACGGCAAAAACCTGCTCATCAACGTCGCGCCCCGATTCATCATCGCCTGCGGCGTATCTGGATGCCTCATCACCAAGGGTACCGACCTGTCGGCCGGCCGTATGGTTGGTCTGTCCGCCTGCCTGTCTGCTATGCTGCTTCAGGACGTTACCTACACCGCTCGCATGCTGCCCTGGCTGCCTGACATGCCGGTCGCTGTTGCACTGATCATCGTTCTGCTGATCGTTGCTTTCTTCGGCGCGATCAACGGCTGCGTTATCGCATTCCTGAAGGTTCCCCCGTTCATCGCTACCCTGGGTATGCAGACCATCGTTTACGGTCTGTGCTCGGTTATCACCAACAACCAGCCTCTCGGCGGCTTCAAGCAGAGCTACTCTCAGATCGCTTTCGGCAGCCTGGGTCCCATCCCCTACCTGCCCATCATCGCCCTGCTCGTCGGCATTTACATGTGGGTTCTGTTCAACAAGACCCGTCATGGTAAGTACATGTACGCAATCGGCGGTAACGAGAATGCAGCAGAAGTTGCAGGTGTTAACGTTTCTGCCGCTCTGATCCGCATTTACATCCTCGCAGCTGTTCTGTACGGCCTCGGCGGCTTCCTGCTGGGCGCAAAGGCAGGCGGCGCTTCGACCGCAACCGGCTTCGGCTATGAGCTGGAAGCAATCGCAGCTTGTACGATCGGCGGCGTTTCCACCAACGGTGGTGTCGGCCGTGTTTCCGGTGTTCTGATCGGTGTTCTGGTATTTGAGACCCTGAAGATCTGCCTGCAGTTCATGGGTGTCGATCCGGCAATCACCTACATCGTACAGGGCTTCGTTATCATCCTCGCAGTCGCTCTCGACCTGCGCAAGTACCTCGGCAAAAAGTGATTTTGCACTCCCCAATAGATTACCGGCAGCTGGAAAGCAGCTGCCGGTACTTTTTTATGTCCTCTTGTGTCTGCTGCATGCACGCGGCAGATTTTTTCATTTTCCTGACCTTCCGGGCACTTTCAACATCCTGTTTACAGGCAGTCTTTCCCCTGTGATCTGCCCTGTCACAGCCGGCCTGTGAGTCGTTCTGTGCTGCATTTGGTACGCCTGATGTATAAACTTACCCCTACTGGGCAAAGCCCTCTCCTACCCGTTCTCAGGCCGTTTTATCATGCAGATAACGCAGCCATTTTCCTGCTCTCTCTGCCGCTCAGAGAGGCCCCCAGAGCCATCCCAGCGTGTCAGACATATGGGAATACTCTTCCATATTCCAAGCACTCACAGCGCGTCTGTGCGGCCTTTATGGCTGCACAATTTTTGCATAAAAAAGGTACAGCACAGAGCTTTTACACTCTGTGCTGTACCTCATGTGAAGGAAAAAGAAGAGCAGTGATTCTGATTTACCTCAGCGGTCGACAGAATACTGATAAGTTGTGGTGTGATGATAGGTCTGACCGATTCGCAAAACAGGCTGCGGGAAGATCGGGCAGGCAAACGCATTGGGCCAGAACTGGGTTTCCAGACAGAATGCATGTCGGCGGTCATAAGCCGCTCCGTCCTTGCCGGTCGGCAGATGGTCATTTAGGAAGTTTCCGGTATACAGCTGCACACCCGGCATGTCGGATGCGACGGTCAGCGTAATACCGGTCTTGGGCGAGTGTGCCTGCGCAAAGGTACGCATGCCAGCGCCGTCCGGAATGTAGTTGTGGTCGTAACCGCCAGCCAGTACGATCTGTTCAAAATCGCTGTCCCAACCTGCGTCCAGACGCTTGGCCGTGCGCAGGTCAAACGGCGTATTCTCCACAAAAGCTACCTCACCGATCGGTGCGTTGGTCTTGCCCAGCGGCGTATAGCGCTCGGCGCAGACCTGAACGGTCTGATCTCCGACCGAGCCGGAAGCATGTCCGCTCAGGTTGAAGTAGCTGTGACTGGACAGGTTGCAGACGGTATCCTGATCGCTCTCTGCGAAGAATTCCAGCGTCAGCTTACCCGCTTCTAGGCGATAGATCGCGGTCACCCGCATGGTTCCCGGATAGCCTTCTTCCCCGTCCGGACTCAGGTAGCGCAGCTGCAAGCCGTCCGGCAATACAGCAGCCTGCCAGACGCGACGGTCAAAGCCGACCATGCCGCCATGCAGATGGTTGACGCCATTATCGTTGCAGGCCAGCGTGTACGACTTGTCATTGATCTTAATGCGGCCATCCGCAAGGCGATTGGCACAGCGTCCGAGCAGCGCGCCGATGTAGCAATCCTGCGCTTCGTATGCTGCGACCGAATCAAAGCCCAGCACAATATCGGTCGGCTTTCCGTCGCGATCGGGAACGATCAGCGACTGCAAGATACCGCCCAGCGTCAGAATGGATGCCGAACACGCGCCATCGGTCAGCGTGTAGCGGTCAATCATCTGACCGGCTGCGGTGACACCAAACGGTGTACATGTAATTTTCATGCGTTCACGCTTTCCGCAAACCGCAGGAATGCCTTTTTGCCCTCCTCGGTTCGCTTATATACGCCCGCGTGCTCCAGCACCTGTGCAAAGACCAGGCCAACCTCTCTTTGCAGAATGTCGGTGACATTGTCCGCGGTGACCTCATTTTCCTGCATGATGCGCTCTGCCCACTCTGCATGGGATGCAGTCAGCGGGTCGGCGCGCAGGTCTTCGCCCTTGACCATCTTCTCGCCCAGTACAGCCAGCTCATTTTTCAGGCGTGCAGGCAGGACGGCAAGACCCATGACCTCAATCAGGCCGATATTTTCTTTCTTAATGTGGTGCAGCTCGGCGTGCGGATGATACAGACCGAGCGGATGCTCCTCGGTGGTCAGGTTGTTGCGCAGTACCAGATCGATCTCGTAATCGCTGCCGCGGCGGCGTGCAATCGGGGTAATCGTATTGTGCGGTACGCCGTCGGTCTCAGCAAAAATAGTCGCCTCTACATCGGTATAACCGCGCCAAGCGTTCAGAATGCGGTCTGCCAGCTCGACCAGACGGTCGGGATCAGCAGCGGTCAGACGGATGACCGACATCGGCCAGCGCACGATGCCTGCACGGATATCGTCAAAGCCGGTAAAGTGCAGCTCGGTCTCGACCGGTGCCTTGGCCATCGCGAACTCGTATCGTCCGCCCTGGAAGTGGTCATGCGCCAAAATGGAGCCGCCGACGATGGGCAGGTCGGCGTTGGAACCAACGAAATAGTGCGGGAACTGTCCGATGAAGTCGAGCAGCTTGCGGAAGCAGGCGCGGTCGATCTTCATGGGCGTATGTACCGAGTTAAACACGATGCAGTGCTCGTTATAGTAAACGTACGGAGAATACTGCATGTACCACGGGGTCTGATCAATGGTGATCGGAATAATGCGGTGGTTCTGGCGTGCCGGATGGTTGACGCGGCCTGCATAACCGGCATTCTCCGGGCACAGCTGGCACTTGGGATAGCTTGCTGCCGGCAGGTCGCGTGCCGCTGCAATCGCCTTGGGGTCCTTCTCGGGCTTGGACAGGTTAATGGTGATGTCCAGCTCACCGTATGCGGTATCAGCCTTCCACTGCATATCACGCGCGATGCGGTCGCGGCGGATGTAGTTGGTATCCTGGCTGAACTTATAGTACCAGTTGGTTGCCTCGACCGGGTTCTGTGCGTACAGTGCACGGAACTTTGCGATAACCTCGCGCGGCGGCGGAGTCAGGCGGCCCATCAGGCTGGTATCAAACAGATCACGGTAGACGATGGAATCATTTTCCATCACGCCGCGTGCATGTGCGTCGTCCATCAGCTCGTCCAGAACTGCGGGCAGGTCGATCGGTGCATCGTCCAGCACCGGCTCCTCGTAACTGTCCAGCTTCAGTGCTTCGAGCAGTGTATTAACTGCCCAAATATGGTCTTCGGGTGCGATCAGGCCGGTATTCTCGGCATATCGCACCAGCTTGGCCACTGCGGTATCAATCATGTCCGTGTGCCTCCCTCTCAGTCCGCATATCCGTGCGGATGCTTGCTGTGCCAATCCCAAGCGGTCTTGATGATGGTGTTCAGATCATCATATTCCGGCTTCCAGCCCAGTACGGTCTTGGCCTTTTCGCTCGATGCGATCAGCTGTGCCGGGTCGCCTGCGCGGCGTGCCTCTTCCTTGGCCGGAATCGGATGACCGGTCACGCGGCGTGCCTCGTCGATGACTTCCTTAACCGAGAAGCCAACGCCGTTGCCAAGGTTGAATACATTGTTTTCGCCGCCGTTCATCAGGTATTCCAGTGCCAGGATGTGCGCCTGTGCCAGGTCGCAGACATGGATATAGTCACGGATGCAAGTGCCGTCGGGTGTCGGATAGTCATTGCCGAAGATCGAGATTGCTTCACGCTGACCGTTCGGAACCTGCAGGATGAGCGGAATCAGATGGGTTTCCGGGTTGTGTGCCTCACCGATCGTGCCGTCCGGATGTGCGCCGCAGGCGTTAAAGTAGCGCAGTGCAACAAAGCGCAGGCCGTGTGCGACAGACACCCACTTCATCATCTTTTCCATCGACAGCTTGGTCTCACCGTAGCAGTTGGTCGGCTCGGTGCGGTCGGTCTCCAGGATCGGCACGCGCTCGGGCTCACCGTAGGTCGCTGCAGTGGACGAGAATACGATCTTGAGTACATTGTGTGCAACCATGCTCTCGAGCAGGGTCTTGGTACCGCTCAGGTTGTTGTCATAATACTTGAGCGGGTCGCGCATGCTCTCGCCAACCTGCGAGTTTGCTGCGAAGTGGATAACACCGTCGATCTTCTCGCTGTCAAATACATGATCGACAAAAGCGCGGTCACGGATATCACCCTCATAGAAACGTGCCTTTGCAGGAACGGCTGCGCGGAAACCAGTTTCCAGATTGTCGGCAACGACAACGTCATGACCTGCATCAACCAATGCGCGTGCGGTATGCGAACCGATGTAACCAGCACCGCCTAAAACCAAAATAGACATGATAGAAAACCTCCCCTAAAAAAACGATCAAACCAACAAAACCCTATATGTTACTTACGCGATGACGACGCCGCCCTCCAGGCGAATGCCCAGGAAGTGGCAGCAGCCCTCGCCCAGAACAGCTTCCATGCCAGCGCGGAATGCGTCCTTCATGGAAACCGGTACGTAAGCCTGAATGGTGCCTGCAAAACCGCCGCCGTGTACGCGGACAGCGCCCTCGCCGCCCAGCAGATGCTGTGCCAGTGCGATGGTGAGCGGTACAGCCTGCTCCTGCGGACGTGCAGTGCAGAACAGGTTCTGCAGCAGCATTGCAGACGAACGACCGGACTGATCGACCAGCGACAGGAAATACTGGAAGTCATCCTGCTCGAGCGCACGCGCTTCCTTGAGTGCCAGCTGGTTATCCGAGAAGAAGTGCATCGCACGCAGCACTGCACGGTCGCCAGCCTGCTTGCGTACCTCTGCCAGATTGCTCCAGAATTCCTTTTCGTCGACCTCACGCAGTACCTGCTTGCCGAAATATGCCGCAACAGCCTTCATTTCGGACGAAACGGCTGCGTATTCATCGGTCAGGTCGGCATGGTCTGCACCCGAGTCGATGATGCACAGGACATGACCGGACGAGCGCAGGTCATAGTTGATCTTATTGACGATCGGGACGGCGGGATCGTTGAAGTCGATCGAGATGATACCGCCGACTGCACAAGCCAGCTGATCCATCAGGCCGCAGGGCTTGCCAAAGAACTTATTTTCCGCGTACTGGCCGATCTGTGCGATGGCAACCGCGTCGATGGCATCTTCGCAGAACAGATGATTCATAATAATGCCAATCAGCACCTCGTAAGCCGCAGACGAGGACAGACCGGAACCACCCAGAACGGTGGAGTCTACACAGGCATTGAAGCCGCCGATCTGGTAACCCATATCGTGCAGACGGCTTGCGATGCCGCGTACCAGTGCAGCAGACGAGCCGAGCTCATCCTCCTGCGGGGTCAGAACCGACAGGTCAACCTCGATTGCCGGATAGCCTGCCGAGTGGATGACGGCGGTCATCGTGCCGTTTGCGCCGGCACATGCCATCATATCCAGATTAACCGGGCCTGCCAGTACGCAGCCGTGCTGGTGGTCGGTGTGATTGCCGCCCATCTCGGTGCGTCCGGGGCTGGAAAACAGGGATACTTCTCCGTCTGTTCCAAATTTTTCACTGTATGCTTGGATCAAATGCAGCAGTCGCTGACGCTTTTCCTCCAGTTCGGTGCCGTCCAGACCGCACAGAGACTGAAGCCGTGCATTGATTGCTCCGTTTTGCAGATCCTGCTGCAGGGCGATTGGGCTTTTCATAATTCTCGTCTCCTCTTCAACACATGTTCTTCCAATGAATACAACCACTGTTATTTTTATTATATAAACCCTTTACTAAAAAAGCAATATATTTTAGTAAAATATCTCCGGGTATTCTGCCCAACTTTTACTGTGTATTTTTTACTCTCTCGTTTATCTGTATCTTTTCCTGTCTGATTTGCTCATTTTTACGGCAAAAAAAGACCTCCTTGTACAAAAAGTACAAGGAGGTCCATCTTACTTACAAGTCCCCCGGAACTCAGGTCAGCTCCTGCCAGTTTGCAGGATAGACAAAGTACGCATAGCGGGTAAAGGTCGGGGTCTGGAAGTGGATGTGGCTTCCCTTGGGGATATAAATGATATCACCCGGGCCGCCGCGGACAATACGTCCGTCAATCTCAATCTCCAGCTCGCCTTCGATGACCATATCGTACTCATCATAAGTCAGAGTCCACTCAAAGCTCGTGTGGTCAAGCTCCATCACGCCTGCGCCCATACGCGGTGCCTCTTCGAGCGTCACCAGATCCTTCAGCGCAACGCCGTCCTGCTCGAACGGTTCGCACTTGACCGTAGACGTCTTGATGCCGATGATACCGCTCGGGTCGACATGCTTTTCAAACGGAGCCTTTTCCGATTCGACTGCCTCGCGCAGCACGCGCTCGACAATGTCGCGGATTAAGGATTCACTGATATTCATAGTACGTCCAAATCCTTTCTTACTTGTCCGCGCTCTCGATCTTGCTCAGCAGCTTGGGTGCCAGAACGTTCGCCAGAATCAGAGCGGTGATACCAGCAACCAGCTTGCCCAGAATAACCGGGAATACCATCTGCTGCTCAACACCTGCGGTGAAGCCCAGGTGATCGCCGAATACGAATGCAGCGGAAACTGCAAATGCAACGTTCAGGATCTTGCCCTTCGGGTTCATCTCGCCCATGATGTTAAACATTGCGATGTTGTTTGCCAGCGTTGCAACCAGACCAGCAGAACCAGTCTCGTTCATGCCCAGTGCTGCGCCAACCTTATTCAGGACGCCGCCAAAGGTTCTGGTGATCCACTTGACCATCGGGAACGCACCGATCAGTACGATACCGATCTGTCCGCAAACCAGAAGGCCGGAGTCCAGCGGAGAGATACCGGTGACTTCGTCCTTGATGGACATAACGTCGAACAGCGGGAAGTAAATACCGGTGATCTGCTGGAAGACTGCGATTGCAGTCAGCGCGGTGATAACGATGGTAACGCCTGCGCCGAATACGTTAAAGCCAGCGATCATCTTAGCCGGTGCAAACCACAGACCAAGAACGATCAGCGCTGCGATCACGATAACGGGCACGAGGTTGATCAGGATGCGACCAATGTCCATCTTGTACTCGGTCATGTTCATGGCCAGACCGCCGACGATACAGCCGATCGGAATGGTGATCATACCAGCCAGAACGCCTGCGCCCAGGTAGGAGCGGTCTTCCTTCTTGATGATACCCAGTGCAACGGGGATGGTGAATACGATGGTCGGGCCCATCATGGTGCCCAGAATCAGACCTGCAAAGTTACCGATTGCAGGATCTGCTGCCAGCTCCATAGCCAGCGGATAGCCGCCCATATCACATGCGAGCAGCGTGGTTGCGAACATGGAAGCATCCGCGCCGATTGCGGTGTAGAGAGGCTTGAGGATGGGGCCGAGCACGGTCGACAGGACAGGAGCTGCAGCAACAACGCCTGCCATGGACAGTGCCAGCGCACCGATTGCATTAAAACCGTTTTCAAATTCTTCTCCGTAACCGAACTTGTTACCGAGAATCTTATCGACTGCACCGACCAGCATAAAGATCATCATGATCATCATGATGACAGAGTTGATCGAAAGACCGGAAATCCAGGCTTGCAAACTTTCGGTGAATACGCTCATGTGTGTTCCTCCTTCTTTTTTCTGGGACTGCACATCTGTTACAGCAGCGCGTCGAACAGCTTCTTGTCCGGCCGCGGGATGACCGTGGTCTCAACAAGCAATTCTGCATCCTTTCGCGCCGCTTCCACTGCTGCACGTACCGCTCCGACATCGCCGGTCAGGGTTACAAAACCCTTTCCCCCTATTGCGTATCCGGTACGCACCTCAATGAGCGTGATGTTGGCTGCCTTGGCTGCTACATCCGCCGCGATGATTGCCGAAGCAATCGAGTAAAATTCCAGTACGCCGACCGCGCCGCGCACATCGACCTGGTTGGTCATGCTGATCGCCGGGATCAGCTGTTCATGCACGTTGGGAAGCATCAGCGTGTCTACAACGAGCTCACCGCCGCGCTTGATCCCCTCCGCCATCGCCGCACGTACGTCGCCGGTCTCGCCGCCGACAATAATCATGTACTTGCCCGGGCAAACAGTGCTCGAACGCAGCAGATCTACCTGCGCCGCCTTGACCATATAGTCACAGGTCTCAATACCGCGGGCAATGCTGGTCAGCTCGACCATACCAATCGCAGTTGCCACCGTTTACCCCTCCTTCCTGCCGGAAATCCGTGCTCCGGCAGCGCTTACTTCAGTGATTACGCCTGTAATACCGGCGTGTATGTTGGCAGAAAGTGCTCCTTCCGCCGCCTGTGCGATCAAATCGCCCTTGTTTACCGTATCGCCTGCCTTGCAGACCGGCTGCGCCGGCTTGCCGATGTGCTGTGCAAACGGCACGAATACTTCGTCCGGAGACAGTTCGATACAGGTATGCGCGTGCAGACCGCTGTATGCACTCAGTCCCAGCCGTGCGATCAATCGCTCGGTCGGGATGCGGCGCATATCCAGCTCTGGACGCGCCTCGGGCTTCATGTTTCGCTCGGGCTGCAAACCGCGCTCACGCAGCGCACCCTTCATGTACTCGTTGACCTTACGCGGCGACAATCCCATCGGGCAGGCAAACATCTCGCACACGCCGCAGCTGCAGCAGTTTGCCGCATCGCCAAAGGCGCGGAGAAATTCTTCGTTCGACGAAATCATCTGTTCGCGATACAGGTTGCGCATGACCATGTGCGGACGAATCTGGTGTCCGATTTGATAACGCGGGCACAGATCGGTACACATCCGACACTGAATGCACGCCGTCCGCGCCTGTGCGCGAATGCGCTCCATGGGACGGCCTGCACGGGTGATCAGATAATGATCGCGCGGCAGTACGATCAGGTTGCCCGTCGTCTTGGTCACGACTGCATTGCGGATGGCCTCCCGGTCGGACAATACCCGACCCATCATCGGTCCACCGACAATGACTGCATAATCGGTCAAGTGCGGCTTTGCCGCCTCGATACACTGGGTGATTGGGGTACCGATCGGGGTATGGATCATGATCGGCTCCCGTACCTCGCCGACAACCGACAGGTACTTGGACGAAACGCTCTTGCCCTCTGTCATGGCATCGTAGATGCCCAGCAGGGTGCCAACGTTATCCACCACCGCACCCACATCGAGCGGCAATCCGCGTTCGGGTACGGTCTTGCCGGTGACGAACTGCACCATGGTCTGTTCGTCGCCTGCCGGGTAAAATACACCCATCTCGCAAATTTCAATCGCCGCACCGGCCTTGTCGATGGCTGCACGCAGCGCATCGATCTCGGCACGGTACTTCTTCTTGAGCGCAATCACCGTATGTTCGGCCTGCAAATGTCCGGCTACGATCACAGCCGCCGCGACAATGCGGTCGGCGTATGTACGGCAGAGATATTTGTCGGTCTCGATCAGCGGCTCACATTCGGCCGCGTTTACGATAAACCATTCGGCTTTTGCCTTCAGTTTGACATGCGTGGGAAATCCCGCGCCGCCGGCACCGACAATACCTGCCTCCCGGATCGCATCCAGCAGATTCATTGATCCTTCACCACCTTACTCCAATACTTCCGGGTGGAGCTCCTGGTCGTCGACGATGCCGACCACAGTTGCATCGACCGGCACGCTCATATCACCCGCTGCACTGCGCGCCGAGCTGCCGCCAACATAAATGACGGTCTCGCCCACGCCGGCGCCGATGGTATCGGCTGCGATAATCGGCGCTGCTTCCTTTGCACCTGTCAGCAAATTGATGGGTTGGACGACCAGCAGCTTATAGCTTCTGAGTTTTTCATCTTTACGGGTCGACCAGATATTGCCGATCACCTTTGCAACTTTCATGTCAATTCCACCTATTCGTCAGTCTCGTACGATCTCAACACCACGCGCCTGTGCATATTCACGCGCCAGATCGGTGATGATCGCCTTTTGGCATACATATACGGTCGTCATGCCGCGCTTGTACACCGCGTTGACATCGCGCTCGGTTACGATGCGCTTATCAATCCGTGCACAGTCACCCGATGCCGCCGGGGCTGCCGGTGCCGCAGTCGGAACCTGAATCACCTCGACCGGTGCAGGCGGCTTAACTGCCGGTGCGCATTCGCCCGACAGAATCGCCTCTTCCAGGTTACCAAGCGGGCAAATGGTCATACCGGCCTGCTGCAGGAGCGTCAGCTGACCATACAGATGCTGGTAGTAGGCTGCCGGTGCGCTGTCCGCATACTTTAAAAGCTCTACGGTCTCCTGCGGCACGAATACCTTCTTGCCCAGGAGCAGCGCCTTCTGTGCCAATCGGGAAGCCGGTGTCTCACACAGGCCGCCGCTCAGTCGACCCATCAGTTCCAAGTCCAATCCGAACAGAATGACCGCCTCATACGACTCAAGCGCACACTGGTAATCCTGAAGCAGGGCACATTCGGTTTGATAATATTCGGCAAGCCGCGGGCTTTCCAACATCTGATGACACAGCGTACCGTGTTCCTGGGTCAGGATGAGCAGCTTGGGCTTTCCGGAATCCACTTGAGCCGCGACCGGAGCCGATTCCGCTTCGATCTTGGCTGCGACCCGTGCCACAATCTCCTCTACCAACTGGTTAAAATCCACCTCTCTTCCCTCCTTTCTGTATTTTTGATGGGATCAAATCTTACAGTTCATCGCGATGCCTGCCGGCGTTACCAAGAACGGGTCGGCGGGTTTGATCGTGCGGATACCGGTCTGCTTTTCAAAAATCTGCTCGATTCCGGTCAGGCAGCAGGTACCGCCGCACAGATAAATGGTGTCGATCTCATCCCGGTTGATGTACCGTCCCACGATGCTGGCCATTTTTTCCACCACCGGTCGAACAACCGGCAGAATCTCACGATGACGCTTGTAGTCCTGCTTGATCTGTTCAGCCTCAGCAAAAGGAATATGATAATTTCCGGCCAGAACCAGCGTCACATGGGTGCCGCCGGTCGGCTCGTCCTCAATCTGGACGACTTTGCCGTCCTTGAGGATGGCAAGGCCGGTCGTGCCGCCGCCGATGTCCACAACCACACCGTCATCAATCTGATAGATGGAGTTGGCTGCGCTCGGCTCGTCGAGCACGTTTGTGACCTCGAATCCGGCTCCCTCTGCGACATACTGATGGGTACGTGCACTGGATTCGGTTCCGGCCGGCATGGCGATCGCACAGTTCAAAAGCTCCAGTCCGGAAAGCCGGGCTTCCAGCTTCTCCTTAAGCTCACGCACGATGCGCAGCGCACCCGAATAGTCCACCACCACGCCGTCCTTGAGCACCGATGCCGCCTGCTTTTCACAGGCAACCGGGTTGTTCTCTTCGTCCAGCACGACCAGTACAATATATGCCGTACCCAGATCGAGTCCTACCTTGAGCTTGTCGCTCACCGGCTTGAACGTCTGGGTTTCAGAAGCTTTTACGCGCTCCATATACGCGTTTACACGTTCGAGATCCATCATAAGTCTTGCATCCTTTACTGAATTTGGGCGTTATTTAATGATTTTTCCAAGCGTAAATCCGCTCACCAGTGCCGCGTTGGCCTCGTCAAAGTCAATGTGCATCCGGCAGCTGAACTTTTCGCTGACGCGGATGATGACATCACGGAAGGTAACCGGTCGTTCGGTGAACACCTCTACGCTTACGCGCTGCTTGTCGGTAACGCCCATAATGCGCGCAACCTCTGGGGTCAAGTGTACATGATTGTGGGCAATGATTGCGCCTTCTGCAATCTTGATCGAGCCGCAGGGGCCTTCAATCGAAATCGAACCCGAACCTGCGACGTCACCCGACTCACGTACCGGTGCTTTGACACCCAGCTCGACACAGTCGCTCTTGGACAGCTCGACCTGTGTGGCCGGACGGATCGGCCCCAGAATCGCGGTGCGCTCCTTGCGGCCCTTGGGGCCGATCAGCGTCACGCGCTCCTCGGACAAAAACTGTCCGGGCTGCGAAAGCGGACGCTTGGGCGTCAGCTCCGCACCCTTTCCAAACAAAATCTCAAGGTGTTCGCGCGTCAGATGAACGTGACGCGCGGATACCTCAACTTCAACCAGTCCGGCACGAGGGATCGCGTCCAATACGGCCTGAATAATCTGTTCCATACGCAATCCCCCTTACTTTCTGTCCTTATCGTACATACCAGCCAGATACATGCACATCATGATGTGCACGGCGCTCGACATGCGGTTGAGTTCCTCAATGATGTCGGCACGTGTGCACTTTTTGCCCTCCCGAAATGCCTGATTGGCGGCAACTTCGGTCTCACGCACCTGGGTGCGCAGGCGGTTTAACATGGCGTACGCTCTGCCCATGGTGTAATCGGGCAGGATCATCTGCTGGATGTGGAAAAATCGCATGGGATCGTGGGATCGCTCGCGCAACTCGGCGTGGGTCAATCCAATGATGATCTCATTTTTGAACGGTTCCTCCAAAACGTCACAGCGCATCATTTCGCGCAGGACAGTGAGAATATCGCCCAAGTCGCCAATCAGCTTGGGGCTCTCCCCCTGTGCGTGCAGCTCGGCCTGAATCAGAACGATTTCGGCCTGCAGGCTGTCCAGCTTGCCGCGGAACAGGATACGCGGATGATTCTTGGGCACGAGCGTATTGCCAAACAAATGGGTCATATGCTCGGGCTTCTCCATGTAGAACGCCCCGGTTTCATAATCGACAAACTTGGGACGCGGCTCCTGCGGCGCAGCCTGCACGTCCACGGTAGGCATTGGGGGAACCTCGGTTGCCTGCACAACAGGCGGCTGATCCTTGGAAATTTTGATCTTGCGCTGCTGCAAATATTCCCTGGCCGCAGGAGACAGGATCTTTCCATCCGGAATATAATACACCTCAGGCTCGGACGCACGCAGCTCGTCGCGCAGGATCGCTTCTGTGATGACCTTCAAGCGATTCACCCCCTGTCAAGGTCATTGATACCGACTTTCTTACTGATTGTTGAGGGTCGGCAGGATGAATTCGACTTCATTGTGCGGACGCGGAATGACGTGTACCGAGATCAGATCGCCGACCCGCTCTGCTGCCGCTGCGCCAGCGTCGGTTGCTGCCTTAACTGCACCGACATCGCCGCGTACCATAACGGTGACCAGACCGCCGCCTACATGAACCTTACCGATCAAAGTAACGTTTGCTGCCTTGACCATTGCGTCGGCTGCCTCGATCGATCCAACCAAGCCCTTGGTCTCGATCATACCCAATGCTTGTACGACTGCCATAACGTGTTTCTCCTTTCAATTCTTATCCCAGCGTGGGCAGGATGAACTCTACCTCTTCGTGGGGACGCGGAATGACATGTACGGAAATCAGCTCGCCAACGCGCTCAGCTGCTGCTGCGCCAGCGTCGGTCGCTGCCTTAACTGCGCCGACATCGCCGCGTACCATAACGGTAACCAGGCCGCCGCCTACATGAACCTTACCGATCAGGGTAACATTGGCTGCCTTTACCATTGCGTCGGCTGCTTCTACCGAAGCGACGAGACCCTTGGTCTCGATCATACCCAATGCCTGCATCGTTGCCATTGTATATTCCTCCTTAGAATCCTAACGTGTGTTTAGTTTACGGTCTGCAGCCGTGCGATGATGCGAGCGACGATCTCATCGACCATCTTCGGGTCCATCATCTCAGGCGCCGGATTGACCTTGCAGATACCGTCCGAGCAATCGGGCACGTTCTTGCGGATGTCTTCCAGCTCACACTGACCGTACGCAACATAGCGACGGTTGAGCAGATTGAGCGGGCCGACGTTTTCGCTCGTCGCGCTGCCGCCGATTGCACCACAGCCCAGCGTCAGCGAGGGCATCAGACCGGTGCTTGCACCGATGCCGCCCAGTGCGCTCGGGGTGTTGACCATCATACGAGAACACGGGATGCGCTTTGCGAAGTAATCCACGATCTTCTCGTCCTTGGTGTGCATCGAGAACGAATGTCCCTTGCCTTCATAGTGCAGGATGGTGCTGCAGATATCGCATACATCCTTGTAATCGGTACCGGTATAGAACGCCAGGATGGGTCCCAGCTTCTCGTTGGAGTACGGATGACCGCGTCCAACGCCGTCTTCATCGGCAACCAGTACACGTGCACTAGCCGGAACATCCAGACCAGCCAGCTCTGCGATGGTCTGTACGCTGCGGCCAACGATCTCGGGGTTCATGGTGCCGTTTGCACGCAGAATGAACTTGCCGAGCTTTGCGCGTTCCTCAGGATTGAGGAAGTACGCACCCTGCTTCTCCATCTCAGCCTGAATGGCCGGACGCATATCGGCATCACAGATGACCGACTGTTCGGAAGCACAGATCGTGCCGTTATCAAAGGTCTTAGAGTCGATGATGCGCTTGACCGCCAGCGGGATATCGGCAGTGCGCTCGATGTATGCGGGGCCGTTGCCCGGGCCGACGCCGATTGCCGGCGTACCGGACGAGTAAGCGGCACGTACCATCGCCGAACCACCGGTCGCAAGGATCATTGCAACATCGGGGTGTTTCATCAGGTTATCGGTTGCCTGCATGGTCGGAATGGAGATGCAGGATACCAGATTCTCATTTGCACCCGCCTCCGCGATCGCCTGACGGATGACCTTTACGGTCTCCGAGATGCAGCGCAGTGCGCTGGGATGGGGCGAAAATACGATCGCGTTGCCCGACTTAATGGCAATTTCTGCCTTGAACAGTGCGGTCGAGGTGGGGTTGGTCGAGGGGATCAGACCGGCGATGACGCCGACCGGAACTGCGATGACACGGAGCTTCTTCTCCTCGTCGCGCTCGAGCTCGCCGATGGTCTTGAGGTCCTTGATGTACTCGTAAACACCGCGGCTTGCGAATACGTTCTTGATGACCTTATCGTCGACGATACCGAATCCGGTGTCTTCATGCGCCATCTGCGCCAGACGCCGTGCATTGCGTACGCCTGCGTCTGCGATCGACCGCACGATGCGGTCTACCTCGGCCTGCGTCTTTTCCGCAAGCTCCTGCTGTGCCTTCTTGGCCGCACCAACCAGCTCGCGAACTTCCTGCATGGAAAGCAGGTCCTTGTCATAAAGCTGCATATATTATCCCTCCTGTCCGAGCGCCTTGGTGATGCGCTCGATCAGATCTTCCTTCTTTGCGAAGCGAATGTCCCGTCTGGACATGCCGGTCGTTCCCAGTTCGCGTGCCACGATGCGAAGTTTGGCAACCGTCATTTTACCGAGCGCTTCCGGTGTCAGCTCCGACAGATCTATTTTCTCTGCGTGCGCTTCTTCCGGCTGTTCTTCCTTCATTTCCTCGGTGTGGGCTGCCTCTTCGGGTTCGGGTTCCGGTACTTCGGGCTCGGGCTCCGGCTCAGGTGCCGGCGGCTCGGGTTCGGGTTCCGGCTTGGGCTCCGGTCTTCTGTCCAGGATGTGCGCGACATCGGCTGCCGGACGCGGAATGACGTGTACGGAGATGAGTTCTCCGACGCGCTCGGCTGCTGCCGCACCCGCATCGGTCGCGGCCTTGACCGCGCCTACATCACCTTCCACCATCACGGTTACCAGTCCGCCGCCGACATGCGTCTTGCTGATGAGCGTCACACTCGCTGCTTTGACCATCGCGTCGGCCGCCTCGATTGAGGCGACCAGGCCGCGGGTCTCAATCATACCGAGAGCATTCATAATTTTTCCCTCCGTTTCCATGCGGAAATGCTCGTTTCCGCATTACTTTGGGAGATTATTCGACTCTCGGGGTATCTGCAACGAACTCAACCGCTGCTGCAAAGGCCTCACAGGCCGACTTGCAGGCCGACTGACTGCCCGTCAGCAGTGCTCCGCCGAAGTTGGTCTCGGACGGGGGTGCGTACAGAACGCACATCTTAACGTCTGCTGCCTTGAGCGCAGCATCCACGCCATACATTGCCTCAAGCGGCGGTGCGATCAGGTAAGCCAGTGCTTCGCCTTCCTGAATGCCAGCGCCCTCGGACAGGTAAGAACCGGTACGGGAAATGCACTGTGCGTAGTATACGATGCTGTCGTCCTCGTTTGCCGAGATAAAGTGTGCAACGTTCTCTACCATATCAACTGCTGCCTGCAGGCCAGCCTTAACCTCTGCCGGGTTGGGGCCTGCCAGGATGCCGATGAACTCACCGGCCAGCTTGGTGTTTGCGTTTGCTGCGCCGCCGTAGAAGCTCTTTGCATACACGACCTTAACGTCCGCCTTCTTGGTTGCTTCATCCACTGCGGTGTAGCCGACATCATCACAGTCGGTGGTCAGAAGTGCCAGAGACTTCTGGTCGGGTTCCAGATTCAGCTGCTTGGCAAGATCGGGAGAGACGTTCGGAATAATTTTAGATGCCAGAACGGTTGCTCTTACAGGATCTCTTTTCATTTTTATTGCCTCCCTGTTACAGTTTCAAGTCGGTTCCGCTGGCCTTCTTTTCCAGCATGATCTTGATGATCTCCGCAATGTGCGCGCCTGCCTCGGCAGGGATCGTACCGTTTTTATGGATGTTGGAGACGACCGTTCTGCGTGCCTCAGGCATGCCGACCGTTGCCTTGTAAGCAATATATGCCGACATGGACTCGGCGGTAATCAGACCCGGACGTTCACCGATCAGGGTACAGGTAACTTCTGCGCCCAGCAGCTCGGAGATCTCATCCATAACACCGACACGACCGAACTTTACGAAGAACGGGGTGCCTACGTCGATGCGGTAGCTCTGCAGGCCCTGCATGATTGCGGGCAGCAGGTCAGCGACGTTCGCTGCAACTGCCGCAGAGGACAGACCGTCAGCAACATAGATCTGTACGGTGGGGGACTTTTTGCACTTTTCCTTGAGCGTTGCAACTGCCTCGGGGGACAGCTTACGGCCCAGGTCAGGACGGGTCAGATAAACGTCCTTGTTTTCACACTGCGTCTGTACGATGAACAGACCCATCTGCTTTTCTACGAAATCATGATCGACGTCATTGAATACGGCATCCTGTGCGGCCGAGTGTGCGGCACGGAACTGCAGCATGGGATCGGTCTTATAACGAGCACCAGCCTTGCCGATGCCCAGACGGCAGGGAGCGTTTGCCTTGA
The DNA here is from genome assembly GCF_900167005.1 of Butyricicoccus pullicaecorum DSM 23266. Taxonomy (GTDB): domain Bacteria; phylum Bacillota; class Clostridia; order Oscillospirales; family Butyricicoccaceae; genus Butyricicoccus; species Butyricicoccus pullicaecorum. The sequence continues at coordinate 623,861 of NZ_FUXW01000001.1, read as the reverse complement.
GCTCTGCGTACTCCTCACCGTGCTCGGGATTCTTTACCAGATACTGGGTACGGATGTTAACCTCGGTTACATCCGGGATGCAGCCGTCTTCTACAACCGGTGCGCTGCCTGCGCAGCATGCCGCCTGAGCAGCAGACGCAGCCGTCTCAGCCGCAGCACCCGAAATATTCATTTCTGCAAGCACCTGTTCGATGATCGCTTTTAAATCCTTCTGATCCATTCAGTCTGCGCCTCCTTCTTACTTTGTCATAAAGACCGAAGCGTCGCCCGCCTTGGGTGTCAGCTTGCCGTTCTCCGAGAAGCCCATCTTCTCCAGCCACTGATCAAATTCCTTGATCGGGCGCAGTCCAAAGACTTCGCGCAGTGCAGCTGCTTCGTGATAGCCGGTGCACTGGTACATCAGCATGCAGTCATCACCCTGCGGTACACCCATGATATAGTTGCAGCCCGCAGCAACCAGCAGCGTTGCCAGGTTCTCGATATCGTTCTGGTCAGCCTTCATGTGGTTGGTGTAGCATGCGTCACAGCCCATCGGGATACCGGTCAGCTTGCCCATGAAGTGGTCTTCCAGGCCTGCACGAATGACCTGCTTGGAATCGTACAGGTACTCGGGGCCGATGAAGCCGACAACCGTGTTGACAAGGAACGGATTGTAGCGCTTTGCAAAACCGTAGCAGCGTGCTTCCATGGTAACCTGGTCCCAGCCGTTATGTGCTTCAGACGACAGCTCGGAGCCTTGGCCGGTCTCGAAGTACATGACGTTCGGGCCGGTGGAGGTGCCCTTGTGGAGCATCATGTCGCGGCCTTCGTCCAGCATCTGAGCGGTCAGGCCGAAGGCCTCGTTGCCCTTCTGGGAACCTGCGATGGACTGGAACATCAGGTCGATCGGTGCATTAAACTTATCAGCCGCCTCGGTCTGGGTGGTAACGTGAGCCAGCACGCAGATCTGAGTCGGAACTTCCCACTTATTCTTGAATTCATCGAACATCTTGAGGATACGCGCAACGCTCTCAACCGAGTCGTCAACGGGGTTCAGGCCGATAACTGCGTCGCCGCAGCCAAGGGACAGACCTTCCATAACCGATGCGATGATACCCTTGGGATCGTCGGTGGTGTGGTTGGGCTGCAGACGGGACGAGAACGTACCCGGCAGACCGATGGTCGTATTACAATGAGCGGATACGCGCATTTTCTTGGCCGCATAGATCAGATCAAGGTTGCTCATGAGCTTACAAACAGCTGCAACGATCTCACTGGTCAGACCACGCGATGCACGGCGGATCATCTCACCGTCGGTGCGCTCGTCGAGCAGCCATTCACGGAACTCTGCGACAGTCATGTTCTTGAACTGTGCGAAGATGGTCTCGTTGACCGCATCCTGAATGATACGGGTGACTTCGTCTTCTTCGTAGGGAACCGCCGGATTGTTGCGGATCTCATTGAGCGTGATATGAGACAGGACGACCTTGGCTGCAACGCGCTCCTGCGCATCCTCTGCAGCAATGCCTGCCAGCTTGTCGCCCGATTTTTCTTCGTTGGCCTTTGCCATGACCTCTCTGAGCGACTTAAACTCGTAAGTATGGCCAAAAAGCTTGGTTTTCAGTATCACATTCACTCACCTCTCGTTAGTTTTTCAAGAATTGAAGATCAATGTCTTGATTACAACAGGCACCACGTGCCCGTTCGCAAGTGGTTCTCCGATATCGATATAGTCGCCGCTCAGCGTGCGGATGCCGTCGATACAGATGACATCCTTTTTGTGTTCGAGTTTGACCCGAATCGCGTTGCCCAGCACTTTACCGATATCATTTTCGATCACCAGGACTAAGGGAAATGGGGATTCGATCGCCTCCTTCGCGCCTTTGATTACCGCTTCCGCCAGCATCTGAATGTCCGCAAAGCTGGTGCGCCCGCGTCCTGTGAATGCAATGGCGATCTGCTCGGTCCTGCCCTCGGGCCGGTAGAGCGGCATCTGATTGATGATGGAAGCCGACAGCGTTTCCAGCACCGCTTCGTCTTCCTCCGATACTTTCAAAATGGGCACATTCTTGATTGGCAGCCGGTCGGCTGCGTAGGTGATCGTACTGCCGCTCACCTCGGTCGTATGCGTGCCCGCACCTACGACCGTCGCACGGATGGTTTCGGCAGCCTGATACAGCTCAATCTGCCCAAACGCCGGGTGGCTGCGTATGGCTCGTCCAAGCAATACGCCGATGTCCCCATAACGGAATACATCCTCCGTTGTGGGATTGTAAATATAATCAGCCACGCCTCCGGAGAAGGTCACGCCCTGCACAGGCGGCTCCGAAGGGATGGACGTGCCATCATTGGTATACAGTCCGCGGTGTTCCGCATCCTGCGGTTTGAGGAACAGCGCCTGTGCCAGTTGATCGGCCATGAACTCGCACACACGGGTCAGCGTCGGGATGTCTGCCTGCTGTCCTACCTGAATGTCGATGCCATGTTTTTTGGCCAGCGCCTGAATTTTTGAGAAAATATACGAAATCTTACCGTTTTTAACTTGAATCAGTCGTCCGCCGATGTCCAGACAGCTTACGCCTTTCAAAATTCCCTTTTGATAGAGGGCGATATTGGAAGTACCGCCGCCAACGTCGATATTGGCGACCGTCTTGCGCTCCTCCTCGGAAATCCGATCGGCGCCCGCGCCGCGTGCCGACAGCACACTCTCAAGATCGGGGCCTGCGGTGGCAACGACGAAGTCACCTGCCAGGTCGGACAACGCTTCGAGCACCTGATTGGCGTTCTGCTTGCGGGCGGTCTCACCGGTGATGATGACCGCGCCGGTCTTGAGATCATGCGGTGTCATGCCCGCTGCCTTGTACTCTTCCCAGACGATCTTCTTGACCGCTTCCGCGTCAATCTCGGTCGCGGACAACAGCGGCGTAAAGTAGATATTGCTTCGATAGACGACCTCTTTCTGCACAATCGAGACGCGCGGCACCGCATAGCTTCCGGCCAGGTTCTCGACCACCAGCCGGCTGAATACCAACTGTGTCGTGGATGTGCCGATATCGATGCCCACGCTCTTAACAATCTCCTGCATGACGTCACCTGCCTTTTGGAAAAATAAAAACAGTCCGAAGCGCAGGAAAATCCTGCGGCATCCGGACTGCGTCGTTCGGTTCTGTTTCCGGCCGGTATTACGTCACACCGGTCAGGTCGATCAGTTGTGTTTGAAAGTCAAAGGTCACGGTCGTACCGCTCTCATCCGACTGGATGGACAGACGGCCATGCAGCTTATCTTTGACCAAGGTCTGCACAATGCTCAGACCCAGACGGTCATTGCGTGCAGCGCCTACATCAAATCCACATCCGTCGTCAACGACGGTAATGGTGGAATACAGGTCACCGTGCGTTACCTGAATGCGAATCGAGCCGTTTTCCCGGTTCAAAAACGCGTACTTCAGAGAATTCTGAAGCAATTCATTGGTAATCAGGGCAACCGATGTTGCAACTTCGGAGTCGACCAAAAAGTCGTCTCCCTCGACTGCAATATGCAGCTTGAGATATTGCGGTGCAAAATAGCGCACCGCGTTATTTTTAATATTGACCAGCACCTCGCCCAGCATGACCTGATCGACGCCGCTGCGTGCGAGCAGCTCATGGGTGGCGGCGATGGACAAAATGCGGTTCATGCTCTCGCTGAGCACCTCGCGCGTGGACTCATTTTCCGTCCGGCGCGTCTGCAAGCGGAGCAGACTGGCGATGGTCTGTAAGTTATTTTTAACTCGATGATGAATTTCCTTAATCGCAACCGATTTTAAAATCAGCTGCTTTTCCTGCTCACGCTGAGAAGTGATATCCCGGATAATAATACCAAAATCGACCTCTTCCGAGCGGATTTGAATGCGCTTGATGGACAAAGCGTGCGAACCGACCAGGGTTTCTACCGAAGTATAACCGTCCGAGTCCTCGCCCTCAGCCGGGTCGTCGATGAGTCGTACATTCTCGTAGCGCTGTCCGAGGATATCGCCCACATAACCCAGCCGCTCATACAGCTCACGGGCCAGTGAGTTGCGGAATGTGACCATTCCTTCCTTATCCACGATCAAAAGCGCCTCGTCGATGCACTCCGGCAGCCAACTGTTCTCACCCGAGACGTGCAGCAGCATGTCGGCCATGCGCTGAAAGCTCTGTTCGGACAGATGCAAACGGTCACGCACCGCGCCGGTCTCATCTCGTTTTTCCTGAATCAGCACACCGATCACGCGGTCACCGTTTTTGATCGGCTCGACCGACTGAATGACTCGTGTGCGCTCCTGGGTGATCGCCTTGACCTGCTTGGTCGCCACACCCAGCATAAACGTCCGGGCAACAGCCGGTTCGTTCTCCGGTTTGGCCAGCAGACCGACGACCGTGAGTTTGTACGAAGACGGCGCGTCCTCGGGTTTGGCCTCGGCCACCACGATCGCGTCACCGTCCCGTGTCGGACAGTCAATGAAAATATCCGCATCCTCCAGATTGGCCAACGGCTGGAGCATACCCGACATGCCCGCGATCATGGCGATTTCCTGATCGGTCAAATCGGTATATTGCTTACACAGCGAAGTAATCTGATCCATGCTTATCCTCCGGCCTGCAAAATGATCTCGGCAACCCGACGCATGGACAGGTTTTTGGTTAAGCTGAGTTTTCGGATGAAATCGTAAGCTTCCTGCTCGCACAAGCCGTTGCGCTCCATGATCTTGCCCTTGGCTTTCTCAATGATGCTGCGGCTTTCCAGACGTTCTTCTACTTTTGCAATGTCCTTTTGCAGTTTCTGCATCTCGCGGCTGCGTGCAACTGCCAGCTCAATGCACGGAATGATCGACTTTTCATCAATCGGCTTGACCAGATATCCGCTCACGCCGATCTCTTTTGCACTGTCGATAAATTCCCGTTCACTGTACGCGGTCAGAAGCACGATGGTCGCGCCGATCTGCTCCTGCTGCAAAATACGAGCGGCGGAAAGGCCGTCGAGCAAGGGCATCTTGATGTCCATCAGCACCAGATCGGGCTTGATCTTCTTGCACATCTCGATGGCATCAAAGCCGTCGGTCGCCTCTCCGAGTACGCTGTATCCTCTTTCTTCCAAAAATTCTTTCAAATCCATCCGTGTGATTGGCTCGTCATCGGCAATCACAATCCGGAGCGCGGGGTTTGCCATGTCTTCCTCCCTAGGGTTTATGTTTGGTCTTTGGGACGCTCAGGATAGCCCAGCAGCTCGACCAGTTCGTCAAATCCTTCCCCGGTCACGCTGCTTGTCACAAAAACCTTTCTGGCACCTGCCATTTTCAGATATTTTTTTGCTTTTTCAATCTGCTCTGGTGTTGCAATATCGCTCTTGGTCACGATTCCGACCGTGGGCTTTGCAAACATGCTGTTATACGCTGGCGGGAACATCGTACCGTTTTCGGTCGCGTCCTGCACCAGCACGATGAGTTCGGCATCGACCGAAGTCACCATGAGTGCGCCGCGCATAGAGCGCCGTTCGAGATACTCGCCCGGCGTATCAATCATGCACTGATTGACAATCTGCACGGTCTGCGTCTTGTGATAATGTAAGTCCTGATGGCTCAAATACTGGCACAAGGTGGTTTTTCCTGCTGCCGAACGGCCGATCAGAATGATTCTTTTTTCTTCCATAATTGCCTCAGGTCTTGGTAATCGGTGCCGAAGCAAAGCCCATCTTATCGCACAGGACGGACATAACGTCGTGCAGCGATGCCTCGACCGCCGCGACATCGCCGGTAATAACCAGCGAGCCGTTAAAGCGATCGACAAAGCCGATGGAAACGTCGGCCGCCTTGCTTGCAACGTCGGCTGCGATCATGGCAGCCTCACTCGGGGTGATGGTAAAAATACCAATCGCGCCCTCGCCGTCGATCAGTCCCAGCTTTTCATACAGCTGTGTGACCGGGCTTGCGATCACATGCGCCAGGGTGACCTGTTTACCGGGCACAAATTCCTGTATGATGCGGGTTTTTTCGTCTAACTCTACCATTTTGATTCCTCTCTCACCGCATCAATTGTTATGACAGGCCCTTCCGATTGCTCTTGGAATATGCCTGACGGTACAGTTCTATGATATCTTCCTTGGTGCACGGCTTGGGATTGGTTGCAGTGCAGCGATCAGCGAGCGCTGCGTCTGCCATAGTATCCAGAGCCGCCTCAAAGTCCTCTGCCGAGACACCGGCATCCTTGATGCACTGCGGAACACCCATGCGCTGCTGCAAGCGGCGTACCATGTGGATGAGGTTGAGTGCACTCTGACGCATGCTGGTCGCGCCCATGCCGATGAGCGATGCAAGCTCAGCGTAGCGCGTTGCGACCGGGGTCAGCGTGGTCTCACAGCCTGCGTTAAAGCTCATAACAACGGGCAGCAGGATGGCGTTTGCGCGTCCATGCGGAATATGGAACTGTGCGCCCATCGCATGCGCCATACTGTGGCACAGGCCAAGTCCGGCATTGGAAAAGGCTGCGCCTGCAAGGCAGGATGCATTGTGCATGCCCTGTCTTGCCTCCCGGTTATCGGGTTCCTTGTAAGCGAGTAACAGATAATGGTCAACCAGCTTGACCGACTTTTCGGCCAGTGCATCGGTGAATGCGTTGGCTTCGGTGCAGACAAATGCTTCAATTGCATGGGTCAGCACGTCCAGACCAGTATCGGCTGTGACCTTGGGCGGTACGCTGCACGTCAGCTCGGCGTCGAGTACCGCATAGTCGGGTAATAACGTATCGTCAATCAGTGGATATTTGATGCCGCGGGCACGGTCGGTGATGACCGCAAATTTACTGACCTCGCTGCCCGTTCCACTCGTGGTCGGCACGGCGACAAAGGGACAGTCACGCAGATCGATCTGTTTGGCCGCAAAATAGACGATAGCCTTGGCCGCATCGATGGGCGATCCGCCGCCCAGTGCGATGACGGTATCGGGCTGAAACTCCAAGATTTTGGCGACACCCGCCGTGACCGTTTCGATGTCCGGATCGGGAGTGACGTCGGAGAAGATCTCCCACTTGGCGCCCTCGGCTTTGATCTTGTCGGTCAGATAACTGACGCGACCGCTTTCGTGCATGAACTTGTCCGTGACAATGAACACGCGTCGCCTCTGCTCTAACATTTTATCGAAAGACTTGCTTCCGATGAAGATTTTGGTATGCAAATCGAATTTATCCAACACACACCGCCTCCTACAAAATGCGGGCTTTGGTTCAAAAGCGCAAAAAGGCGCCTTGAACCCCTAAAATTTTTCCAGAAGTCAAGACGCTACATCGCACCTATTCTGATGTTGGAATGCCGCATGCTGCCTCGCCGTGGCTCCACCATTTGCCTATATCATACCCTTTTTATTCGCCGCCGTCAATGGCAAAAACAAATCTTTTTCAGCATTTTGACAGATAACACCAAAATGCTACTTGACTTTTTATGCGAAACATCCATAATAAAAGCAGCTGGTGCGCGTATCAGCCGTTCCAGCCGGCTGATATACTCAGCAAAGGAGTGAAAAAATGGATATCAGATTCGTACTTCCGCAGGAGGTCGAGCAGCTGAAACGGAATGTTTTGACCGCATTTCCGTCCAAAACGCCGCCCGCGCTTCTGGAAGCGATGGAACTCGAGCTGTATCATCCAAACGAGGGACGCTACCTCGGCTGTTTCGACGACAACGGAACACTTATTGGCTCCATTCTGATGATGGATTTCACCCTCAACGTCAGAGGCGTGATGATGCCCATGGGTGCGGCGGCCTATGTCTCCACCAATTTTCTGCACAAAAAGGAACATATCGCCCGCGACCTGCTCTGTGTCCTCATGCACTATTATTGCAAGCTGGGCACAGCAGTCGGCTGTCTTCACCCGTTCAACCCCGCCTTTTATCGAAAAATGGGCTACGGACACTGTATGGAGGCTTATTTTTATTCTCCCCGTGTCTCAGCCATCCGCTCATTCGGGCACAAACAGGATCTGTGCTACGCAGAACCCGCCGACAAACAGGCTGTGCTCGACTACTACCGCGCGTATGCGGCGCGTACCAACGGCGCGACCGTCCATGACTTCATGGATCCGCACCGTATTTTTGATATGCCCTATGTTGTCCTGTGCCGTAAGGAGGGACGCATTACCGGCTATCTGACCTTTGAATTCGTCCCGGTCGACCACTATACCGACATGTATCACGACCTGTGCGTGCGCGAAATGATCTATGATGATCTGGACACGCTCGAACAGTTCATGACCTTCCTGGCAAGTCAGGTCGATCAGATCGAACGGGTACGCATCTACTCGCCCGACCCCGCGCTGCACCTGATGTTTACCAATCCGGACAGCGGCGAGAACCGGGCGCATGACGGCTGCATCCACGAAATCGGCCGGCGAACCATGGGCAACATGATTCGTCTGTTCGATGTTGCACAGTATTTCGCCGTTCAGACCCACACCTGTGCGCCGGTCTCCCGACCTTTCGTGCTGGGTGTCTCGATCAGCGACAGTTTTCTCCCGCACAACGCACGCACCTACCTGCTGCACATCCAGGATCAAACGGTCACCCTGCTCCCCGAATCATCCGACGTCCAACCGGATACCCTGCTGATCGCCGACATTTCGGACTTCTCGTCGTTCGTCATCGGCGCGGTCTCGCTGTCCGAGCTCCTGCGTCTGGGACGGGTGCAGCTCAGTGACCCAAGCTTTGCACGGGATGTGCAGAACGCGATTGGATGGGACGAAAAGCCGTGCAACTACACCTATTTTTAATCGCATAATCTCATATTGGCAAAACGCATTTCAAGGTAACGTCAGTTCATTTGACGTTACCTTTTTTGTTGTCACCGCATTTGTGAATGTGTGAATTTTTACAAATTCACTGAGGCGTGACCGCGCACACACAGCGCTTATTTGGCCGCAAATTTGATTTAATTCCCGCCGAAAACCCGTTATTTCTTTAACATTTTCCGTTCTTTCGTGAGATTACCCTGTTTTTACAGTCAGGTGATCTCTTTTTTTGTTTCATATTGCCGTGCTTCGCTTTCCTTTTTCTTCCCACCTAGCTTTTACCGCACAATCAAAACCATTTTCCGCAAAATACTTCTGAATCTCCCTCTTTTACAGTCTCTGCGGAATCTCTTTTGCGGCACAATTCAGCTCGTGAAAATTCACATAAAATGTGAAAATATATCAATTAGGCGACGCTCTCCCATCCTCTTCCAAATGCATTGCAAAGGCGGAAGAAAGCTGATATTCTATGTTCAACAGCTCAGGTGGCCACCTGGATTGGATAAGAGAAAGGGCGTGAACTCCTGGTATGATGCAAAAAATTCAAAAGTTTGGCGGTGCAATGTTTACTCCTGTATTGCTGTTTGCATTCGCGGGTATTGTGATCGGTGTCGGCACCTTATTCACAACCGAAGCAATCATGGGTGACCTTGCTTCCCCGGACAGCCTGTTCTATCAGTGCTGGAACGTAGTCCTTCAGGGTGGTTGGACTGTGTTCAATCAGCTGCCGCTGCTGTTCGCTGTCGCTCTGCCGATCGGTATGGCAAAGAAACAGAACGCACGCTGCTGCATGGAAGCGCTGGTTCTGTACCTCACCTTCCATTACTTCCTCAGCACCATGCTTTCCCAGTGGGGATCGGTATTCGGTGTTGACTTCAGTGCCGAGGTTGGCGGCACGAGCGGTTTGGCGATGATCGCAAACATCAAGACCCTGGATATGGGTATGCTTGGTGCACTTGCGATCTCGGGCATCGTCATTTACCTGCACAACCGTTTCTTCGATACCGAGCTGCCTGACTGGCTGGGTTCGTTCAACGGTTCCACCTTCGTATTTATGATCGGTTTCTTCGTGATGATTCCGGTCGCACTGCTCGCAGCGTTTATCTGGCCCAAGATTCAGCTTGGCATGTTCGCTTTCCAGGGCTTCGTCAAGTCGACCGGCGCACTGGGCATCTGGGTCTTCGTATTCCTCGAGCGTGCACTCATTCCCTTCGGTCTGCACCACATTCTGTACTCTCCGTTCTACTACGACAACGCAGTTGTCCCGGGCGGTCTGTACTCTTACTGGGCAAACAAGCTGCCCGAAATCGCAGCTTCCACCGAGTCGCTGCGTTCGCTGGTTCCGCAGGCAGGCTTTACTGCAACCGGCTTCTCCAAGGTATTCGGCTGCCCCGGTATCGCGCTGGCATTCTATAAGACCGCACGTCCGGAGAAGAAAAAGCAGGTTCTGGCTCTGCTGCTTCCCATGACGCTGACCGCAATCCTGTGCGGCGTCACCGAGCCGATCGAATTCACCTTCCTGTTTATCGCACCTCCGCTCTTCGTTGTACATGCACTGCTGGCAGCAACCCTGTCCACTGTTATGTACCTCGCAGGCATCGTCGGTATCCACTCGGGCGGCGCAATCGAGATGGCGTCCCTCAACTGGATTCCGCTCATGGCAAACCACTGGAAGCAGTACCTGCTCATGCTGGTTATCGGCCTGTGCGGCACGCTGGTATGGTTCCTGGTCTTCCGCTTCCTCATCGTCAAGTTCAACTTCAAGACTCCCGGTCGTGAAGATGACGAGGGCGTTAAGTTCTACTCCAAGCAGGAATACCGCGACAAGCAGGCTGCTGAAAAGGGCGGCGCCGCTGCTAACAGCAAGCAGGAACTGGCTGCTAAGATCCTCGAAGGTCTGGGCGGCAAGGATAACATCGTAGACGTGACCAACTGCGCGACCCGTCTGCGTGTCAATGTCAAGGACATCAGCATCGTTCAGCCCGATACATACTTCAAGTCCATCGGCGCACACGGTGCAATGGTCAAGGGCAAATCGGTTCAGGTCATCGTCGGTCTGTCGGTTCCCAAGGTTCGCGCTCAGGTAGAAGAATTGCTGTAACAATCTGAGAAAGGGAGATCAAAATGGTGAAATTGCTTCCGTCCGCAGTGCAGGACGATAAACTCAATCGCTGGTTTACGATCTTGAAAATAGTCTTGTTCTGCATGCCCTTCCTGTATCTCGGCTACGTCGGGATCGGTACGGGCGGTGCAAGTCTGGATTCGCAGGGCGTTTTGTCCGGCAATCCGACCATGGCGATCTCCTTCCTCTCGGCGATGATCCAGCCCTATGCCGGTTGGATCCTGATTCTCAGCCAGCGCCGTCTGGGTGATGGCCGCGCTCCCTACGCGATGGTCAACCTTGCTTTCCTGTTCCTCGCGGAACTGCTGATGATGAGCACGGTCGGCGTGATCGGTTTCGCCCTCATCCTCTGGCGCTGCAAAAAGCACACCGGTTTCGGCCCCATGGCCGCGTTCCGAAAGATTCAGACCAGACGCCTGTTCGCCGAGGTCGGCGGCAGTGTCGTCGTCCTGCTTCTCGCAGGCATCTGCTTCTTCGCTTCGATGCAGGTCGGCGTAATTTAAGCTAACAAATCAACCCATATTTTACTAATGTACATAGTACAGGAGGAACGACTTATGTCTAACAAGAAGTATGCAGTAACAGTCGCTGGCGGCGGCTCCACCTTTACCCCTGGCATCGCTCTGATGCTGCTCGAGGAGCGCGACCGCTTCCCGATCCGCAAGATCATGTTCTACGATAACGATGCAGAGCGTCAGGAGACCGTTGCAAAGGCTTGCGAGATTTACCTCAAGGAAAATGCTCCGGACATCGAGTTCGGCTACACCACCGATCCCGAGACCGCTTTCACCGATATCGACTTCGTTCTGGCTCACATCCGCGTTGGTAAGTACGCAATGCGTGAGAAGGACGAAAAGATTCCGCTCAAGTACGGCGTTGTTGGTCAGGAGACCTGCGGCCCCGGCGGTATCGCTTACGGTATGCGCTCCATTGGCGGCGTTCTGGAAATTCTGGACTACATGGAGAAGTACAGCCCCAATGCATGGATGCTCAACTACTCCAACCCGGCTGCAATCGTTGCTGAGGCAACCCGCCGCCTGCGTCCGAACTCTAAGATTCTGAACATCTGCGACATGCCCATCGACCTCGAAGAGAAGATGGCAAACATGGTCGGTCTGAAGAGCCGCAAGGAGATGAAGGTCGGCTACTACGGCCTCAACCACTTCGGCTGGTGGCACAAGATCTACGACAAGGACGGCAACGATCTGATGCCTGCCATCAAGGAGCACATGGCTGCAAACGGTTTTGCTGACGCACTGAGCAACACCAACCAGCACGTCGACCAGAGCTGGATCGAGACCTTCCAGAAGGCACGCGACGTATACGCAGTCGATCCGTCCACCATCCCGAACACCTACCTCAAGTACTACCTGTTCCCCGACTACGTTGTTGAGCACTCCAACCCGGAGTACACCCGTGCAAACGAGGTTATGGACGGCCGTGAAAAGCATGTCTTCGGCATGTGCCGCGATATCATCGCAAAGGGCACTGCAAAGGGCTGCGGCTTCGAGGCTGACGCACACGCAACCTACATCGTTGACCTGGCATGTGCAATCGCTGAGAACACCGGCGAGCGCTTCCTGCTGATCGTTCCCAACGAGGGCGCAGTTGAGAACTTCGACCGCACCGCAATGGTTGAGATTCCCTGCATCGTTGGCTCGAACGGCTACGAGCGCATCTGCCAGGGTGCTATCCCGCAGTTCCAGAAGGGTCTGATGGAGCAGCAGGTCAGCGTTGAGAAGCTGGCGGTTGAGGCTTGGATTGAAGGCAGCTACCAGAAGCTGTGGCAGGCACTGACGCTGTCCAAGACCGTTCCGAGCGCACGTGTTGCAAAGCTCATCCTGGACGATCTGATCGAGGCAAACAAGGGTTACTGGCCCGAACTGAAGTAAAAGTCCCCTCCAATGCAGGCTTAGCCTGAATTGTTCGATGCACCATAAAGCTGGCTTTATGGTGCATCTTTTTTTACCGCATGCACGCTATGGACAGCTCCTGCAAAATCCTTTATACTGAAAGTATCCAAATCTCACGCAAGCTGCCGTAATCCGCACGGTATCCATCCCACAAAGGAGATTTTTCCGCGTATGAAACTGGATGAACGATTCAACACCTATCGTCATCAACTGGGCGAAACCGATATGCTCATCTGGAACTATATCCAGAAACACCGCGCGACCTGCTCCAGTCTGTCCATCGAACAGCTAGGTGCAAAGTGCAATGTCTCACGCACAACCATCCTGCGTTTTGCCAAAAAACTGGGCTATCACGGCTATCGTGACCTGCGCGTGTGTCTGGAAATGGAAAGCGAACAGGAACAGCTGCCGCCCGACCCCATTTCACAGACCTGCACCATCTACAAGCAGGCGATTGATGAAATCAGCACCGCCGACTATACCCAGCTGCTCCGGCTGATCGACGAATCGGAAAACCTCTATATTTGCAGCTCGGGCATGGTGCAGGATGCCGTCGCAAACGAAATGCGCCGCATGTTCCTGTCGGCCGACAAGTGGTTCTATCCCATCAACGGCCCGAGTGAGGGCTCGGTCATGCTGGAAAACCTGACCCGCCGAGATCTGGTCGTCATGCTGTCGCTGTCCGGCGAGTCCCGCACCATCGTAGAACTGGCACACGCGGTCAAGGTGCGCAACGTCCCGCTCGTATCCATCACCCAGCTGCGCGACAACACCCTTGCCCAGATTTCCGATATCCAGCTCTACATCACCACCATATCCATCCAGCAGCAGAAGCTGCAGCGTCCCTACCTGCCGACGACCTCCTTCTTTATCCTGATTGAGCTGCTGTATCTGAAATATCTGGAGTATCTGAGGAAAAAGGAGAAAGAGCATGACCCTTCACGAGCTGATCGAGCAGAATTACCACAAGCTGAGCGATAACGACTTGCACATCTGGCAATACATCAGTGCAAACGAGGCCGCATGTCAGGATATGAGTATCGACGATCTGGCCGAAGCCTGCCATATCTCGCACACGACCATTATCCGCTTTGCGCGCAAGCTCGGTCTGAAAGGCTTTGGCGAGCTCAAATTTATTCTGCGCTGGCAAAACCAGCAGGCACCCGCCGGCTTCCAGCCTGCCGAGATTGAGCAGGTCGCGCAGGACTATCAACAGACGCTCGAGTACATTCGCACGGTCGACCTAAACGACCTGTTTCACGTGCTTGAGCATGCGCGCACGATCTACGTCTTTGGTTCGGGCAGCATCCAGCAGCTCGCAGCCTACGATCTGCGCCGTGTATTCTTTATCACCAAATGGCTCATGCGCACCATTGATGGCTCGGACGAAATGCTGCAAGTGCTTCCGCGTATCGAGGAAGGCGACGTCATCATCTTTATCTCCCTATCGGGTAATAACGAATTCATCAATCAGGTTGCCGAACAGCTCAAGCGCATGGGTCGCACGGTCATTTCGATCTGCCGCATCCAGAGTAACCGCTTGATCTATTTCAGTGACTTCAATATCCCCTTCTTTACCCATCAGGTCAATACCGGACTCAAATCCGATTACTGGTCGATGCGTCAAATCTTCCTCATCAACGAATTTCTCCTGCTGCGCTATCTGCAATACCTCAACGAGCAGGGACGGCATCTGTAAACACAAAAAGACCGATTCAGAGAATCGGTCTTTTTTCATGCTTCTGTTTAGAATGTAATCTCGTCACTGTCCTTGTACGAACCACCGCAGGTCGTGATCGCATCCATGCGCTGCATCATCTGTGCATCCAGCGTGAAATCCAGCTTCAGATTATCCCGAATGCGCTCGGCATTGACGCTCTTGACCAGCGGTGTGACACCGTGCTGCATGGCATACCGCGTGCACAGCTGGGCAACGCTCACGCCGAGTTCCCGGCTGATCTGCTCGATCTCCGGGCACTGGAACACCTTGCCATTGGCCAGCGTGCTGTAGCCCTGTACGGCAATGTCATGCTGTGCGCAGAAGGTACGAATCTCGGTTTGCAGGCAGCTCGGGTGGAATTCCACCTGATTGACCACCGGCATGATCTCTGCCTGTTCCATCAGCTCTTCCAGATGATGCACTTTAAAATTGCTGACCGCCAGACTGCGCACCTTACCGGCTTTGAATAAGTCCTCCATCGCCTTCCACGACGCTGCATTCATCTCGATGTAATTGTCATGGTACTTATGCGGACGCGGCCAGTGTAGCATATACATATCCAGGTAGTCGACCTGCAAGTCGGCACAAGTCTGCGCAAACGCCTCCATGGTCTCATCATAACCGCGCACGTCGTTCCACAGCTTACCTACGATAAACAGTTCTTCACGTGCAGCGCCTGCCGCCTGAATGCCCTGTCCGACCTCTTTTTCATTGCCGTAAACCGCTGCGCAGTCAATCAGACGGTAACCGCTCTCGATGGCATCGCGCACAGCTGCAATCGTAATCTCACTCGTCGGTGCCTTCCAAGTGCCGTAGCCAACACTCGGCATCATTACACCGTTATTCAGCTTGATCTGTTCCATATCGTTCTCCTACTCACAAAATCTGACAAAATTCAATTTTCTCGGCGTTCGGGCCTGCAATGATGAAGTAGCGAATGCCATTGTCCCAAAATGCATGGGACTCGATCCCGTTCGAGATGATGTCCATCCCGTTTTCCTGTGCCCAGGTGTAGCACGCCTCAATGTCGGTCACGTCGATCGCGATGTGATCGATTGCGCCCGCCGTCCGTGCCGGCTGCTGCTGGTAGATTTCCATCTGTAAATTGCCCAGCTCGGTGAAAATCACTGAACCGCTCGCGGTCGATGTGCGATAAACGGTCACAAATCCCAGCTTCTCATAAAACGCCTCTGTGCCTGCCGGGTCATCGGTCGGAATGCCAATGTGCTGCAAGCCCGTGCAATACTTCGCAATCATGTTCTTCTTCCTCCTTACTGTTTATCGATGTGCAAACGGATGGATGATCTCTTCAATGCGCTGCATCTGCTCGTCTGTGATCTCCCAGGTCGTGCAGTGTACATTCTTTTCGAGCTGTGCATAGCTGGAAGCGCCGCCGATGATCGAAGTCACTTCGGGTTTCTGGCGCAGCCAGTTGAGTGCCAGCTCATTGAGCGGTCTGCCCATCTCTTCGGCCAGCGTCCGCAGCTGCCGTGCGCATGCGGCATACGCCTCAAACTGTTCGCCCGACAGCTTCGGATTCTCATTGCGGATATCGCGCGCCGAGAATTTCTGTCCATCCAGAAAACGACCGGCAAGCAGTCCCTGGAACAACGGACTATACGGCAAAAATGCCTGACCATTCTTTTTGACATTGGGCAGCACCTCGTCCTCGGTGCGATAAGGCAGCGGAATGCCGTGATAGGATGCTGTGTTTCGCTCGAGCATGTTATAGAGGCTCTGCTGGCAGTCGACCGACACCATGGTCATCATCTTGTCAACGTCTTCCTGTGCAAAGTTGCTCAGTCCCACATATCGAATCTTGCCCTGCTCTTTTAATCGGATGAGTGCCTCAGCGGTCTCTTCAAGCGGTACGTTCGGATCGGGCCAATGCATCTGGTAGATATCAATGTAGTCGGTCTGCAACCGGCGCAGACTGTCTTCGCACTCACGAATCAGGCTGTCACGCGACAGGTTATTGGTGGTCTGATGCGCTTCATTCCACAGCAGGCCGCCCTTGGACGCAATCAGTACCTTCTCACGTCTGCCGTCCTGCTTGAGCGCCTTGCCCAGAATCTGCTCGGACACACCCCAGCCGTATACCGGTGCGACATCAAAGAAGTTGATGCCGAAATCCATGGCCGCGTGAACAATCGCAATCGAATTTTCTTCCGCGCTGCTGTCCCAGTCTCCGCCAAAGTTCCAGCAGCCAATACCAATGCACGAAATCTTCTCCTGAATTTTTTCGACCGACTTGTAAATCATGTCTCTCTTCCTTTCTATTTTTGTAAATGTATGAACAAACGCTCGTGTGTAACCGGTTACATATCCGGGTAAAAAAATGGATTATCCATCCATTTTTTCGCTGCCCTTAAGAATGAGCCGGTGCGGAATCATGCAGATTTGCCGCTGTTTGTCCGGGTTTTGCATGCGTTCAAGCAGTACTTGCATAGCTAACCGTCCCATCTGTACGGTGTCGCGCGCCACGCAGCTGAATCCATAGTTTAAGATATCCAATTCCGGGATGTGGTCAATGCCGATGACCGCGATATCTCGTCCGATCTGCAGGCCCTTCTCGGTGACTGCCTTCAAAAATCCCAGCGATGTCAGGTTATTGCTGGTCAGGACAGCCTGCGGACAGTCATCCGATTCCAGCATGCGCTTTGCGGCTGCATACGCCCCTTCGATGGTGAAATCGCCCTGGTAAATATGCTGTTCGGACACCGGGTAGCCGCCGTCCTGCGCGGCCTGCAAAAAGCCTTCATAACGCTCCCGCGCAATTTTCAGGCGCAAATCTCCGGTAATCATGCCCAGCGTTCGGTTTCCCGCCGCAATCAACGCTTCCGCTGCGCAGTATCCACTCTGGTAGTTCTCAAAGAAGACCCCGTCCCATTTGGAACCGGGAAAATCACGATCCACCACCACGGTCGGCACGTTCAGTCGTTCCAGATAGCTATACAGCCGTCGATTGACCGCCGCGTCCGAATCCTGCGCCGGTGTGATGAGCAAACCGCGCACGCGCTGCTGCTCCAAAGCCAGAATGGCACGCTCTTCCTTGTCGCTGTTGTTGTCGCTGTCAAAGTAAAACGAGGTAAAATCGGTCTGGTCGATCACTTCACCGATGCCGTGCAGCAATTCTCCAAAAAATGTATTGGCGATCTCGGGTACGATGACGCCGATCGTATTGGTCTCGCGCCGGGACAGATTGACCGCCGAAGCCGACGGGCTGTAATGGTACTGATCGATCACCGCCTGCACGCGCTCACGTGTCTTTTCATTGACATAGCCGGTGCGATTGATAACGCGCGAAACAGTCGCCTTGGAAACGCCTGCAATCTCGGCAATATCCTGTATTGTAACCATATAACACTCCCCTTTTTCCGGGTTGCTCGATGTGTAACCGCTTTCCTATCGTTGTCTGCATTATATCATTTTCCGCTTTTATTGTCAATCTCATTTTTCTATTTTTTACGTTTTTACCATGAAACTTGTCATTTCTTATGCAATTTACACCATTTTATAAACATGTAACCGGTATCCTCTTTTACTCTAACATCTTGCAGAATGATTCCATATCCATAAGGAATATGATGGAAACCGCATCTTTCCTATCACAATCCCCCTTTGTTTCCAGAAATCTCCATTTTTCATGCTCTATCATTCTGTTTTTCGCCGCATTCTGTCTCAAAATGTCGTTTTTCACAAATCAGCAGAATGAGATTTATCCAATTTTCATAGACACAAAAAACATCTTTTTGTAAATTGTTACCAAAGCCTCTCGGCCTATTTACACTGCAAATGGCAATGTCTATACTAAGGTCAGTCCAAACAAAGGGGAGAGAATATGAAACATCTGATCTTGAATGCGGATGACTTTGGTTACTCCTACGGAGTCAACTATGGCATTATCGAGAGTCATCTGCGCGGCGTGCTCACCTCGACCACGCTCATGGCCGGAATGCCCGGATTCGATCACGCGGTCTCTCTGGCCAAGGCGCATCCTTCCTTGGGTGTAGGCGTGCACCTGACCTTGACCTGTGGCCGTCCGGTACTGACCGACCACAAAACCCTCACCGAACCCAACGGTGATTTCCATTCCCAGGCTTACTATCACAATGAAGAACAGCCGTTAGACAAAGATGAAGTCTACCGTGAATGGAAGGCACAGATTGAAAAGGTGCTTGCAGCCGGCATCGAGCCGACCCATCTGGATTCTCACCACCATGTACATACGTTCCGCGGTCTGGAGGACGTTTTTGTCCGTCTGGCACGCGAGTATGACCTGCCGGTACGAAATTCCAGACGCGACTGCACCGACAATCACGTGCAGGGTGTTCCGTGTCCGAACTATCTCGTCGATTTCATCGAGGGTTCGGGTGCACATTTCCACACGCCGCTGACCGAGTATGCACCGGCGATCGAGTCCAACATGCACCGCATCCTGCTCAAGGCGTTCAAGACGCTGGACTGCGTTGAGATCATGTGCCATCCGGCCTATCTGGATACCGCCGTCATGCTGCACTCTTCGTTCAACCTGCACCGCATGTGTGAGGTCGATCTGCTCATCAGCCCGGCCACCAAGGCATTTATCGAACAGTTAGAAGACGTTTCCCTGGCAAATTATAAAACATTTTATCAGGAGGTACGCAAATGAAAGCGGCACTGAACAGTTTTAAGAAAAAATTAGCACAACTCGGCCGATCTATGCTCGTTCCGGTTACTGCCATGCCGGTTGCCGGTATCCTGTCCCGTATCGCTTCCCCGGATATGCTCAATATCCCGCTGCTCAAGTCGGCCGGTGATATCGTATTCGGCAACATGGACATTCTCTTTGCACTCGGTGCCGTTGTTGCCTTCGCCAAGGCGAAGGACAAGGTATCGCCCATGGTTGCGAGCTTGCTGTCCATCCTGGTACTCAAGTCCACGCTGGCTGCGCTCGACGAGACCATCAGCATGGGCATCTTCGCTGGTATCATCGTCGGCTGCTTCACCGCATGGATCTTCAACCACAGTAAGGATTGGAAGACCCCAAAAATCTTCGACTTCTTTACCGGTGAAAAGTTCGTTATCACCCTCGCTCCCATCGCAACCGTTGGTCTCGGCTATGTGCTGAGCTTTATCTGGCCGCCCATTCAGATGGTACTCGACGGCTTCGCAATCGGTATTGCCAAGCTCGGCGCTGTCGGTGTCTTTATCTTCGGTTTCCTCAACCGTCTGCTCATCCCGGTCGGTCTGCATCACGTCTTTAACTCTTACATCTACTTTAACCTCGGCTCTTACACCCAGGCAGACGGCACGGTCGTTACCGGTGAGATGACCCGCTTCCTCGCAGGCGATCCCACTGCCGGCCTGTTCCTGTCCATGTTCTTCGTCGTTATGATGTTCGGTCTGCCCGGTGCCGCACTGGCTATGTACAAGTGCGCAAAGAAGCGCAAGAGCGAAGTCAAGGGTCTGATGACCTCCTCGGCCATCACCTCTTTTGTCACCGGTATCACCGAGCCCCTCGAGTTCTCCTTCATGTTCGTTGCACCTCAGCTGTACTTTGTTCACGCACTGTACACCGGTCTGGCAGGCGCTGTCTGCTACCTGCTCGGCATCCGCATCGGCTTCTCCTCGGGCGGTAACATCATCGACCTCGTACTCAACTGGGGTCTGGGCAGCAATGTCATCCTGATTATCCCGGTTGGCATCGCATTCTTCGCACTCTACTACTTCACCTTCCGCTTCCTGATCGTCAAGTACAACCTCAAGACCCTGGGCCGTGAGGATGACTTCATCGATTCCGAAGAAATCACCGAGGAAGAAAAGAATGCAACCCTGTCCAACAAGAACTACGCTTACATTGCGAAGAAGATCGTCGAAAACCTGGGCGGTGCTGCCAACATCGAAAATATTGGCCACTGCATGACCCGTCTGCGTGTCGAAACCAAGGACGCTTCGCTGATGAATCTGGAGAAGATCAAGCAGATGGGCGTCAAGGGCGTTATCACCCTGTCCGATACCAGCGTACAGATCATCATTGGTTCGGAAGTTCAGCAGGTTATGGCTGAAATCGAGCAGATCATCTAAACCGTTTTCCACGACTCAGGAGGCCTTTCCCATGAAGAAAAATAAATTTGTCGTCGTCGGCGCCGGTTCTTCCTACACCCCCGCCATCGTCGCCGTCCTGCTCTCGCGCAAGGACGACCTCAAGCTCAGCGAAGTCGTTCTGTACGATATCGACGCAGCCCGTGTTGCACGCACCGGTCAGTTCTGCGAGTTATACGCCCGTGAGCATGCGCAGGACGTACCGGTCTCGTACACCACAGACATCGAAACCGCATTCCGCGGCGCTGATTTCCTGTTTGTTCAGATTCGTCCGGGCTGCAACCAGCAGCGCGAGAAGGACGAAAAAATCCCGCTGAGCCATGGCATTCTCGGTCAGGAAACCTGCGGTCTGGGCGGCTTCTCCTTCGCACTGCGCTGCATCCCGGCAATTCTGGACATCGTAGGCAAGGCACAAGAGATTTGCCCGAACGCATGGATTCTCAATTACAGCAACCCCGAGGCTATGATCTCCGAGGCAATCTACCGCACCTACCCCAACGCCAAGGCACTGTGCATCTGCGATATGCCCATCTCACAGGAGGAGACCATCGCAGACTTCCTGGGTATCCCGCATAAGGATCTGACCTTCAAGTACTTTGGCCTCAACCACTTCGGCTGGTTCACCAACATCTACGACAAGGACGGTAACGACCTGCTCCCCGCCCTGCGCGAGCGCGTACTGTCCGAGACGGTCAGCCTGGTCAACGCAGAGGCCGAAGAAAAGCACGACAACTACTGGGGCGAGATGTACCAGCATGTGATCGAGGGCTTCCAGGCATACCCCGAGTTCCTCCCGCTCGTCTACATCTCTTACTACTACTTCCACAACGAGATCGTCTCGCACATGGACCCCAACTACACCCGTGCAAACTATGTACTCGATGTGCGTGAAAAGGTCGTCTTCGACGACTGCGAGCGCTGCATCGCAGCCGGTACTACCAAGGACAGCTCGCTGCATACCGGTGTACATGGCAACTACATCGTTGATATTGCAAACGCAATCATCAACAACACCCATGAACGCTTTATCATTAACACCATGAACCACGGCGCAATCGGAAACTTTAACCACGACGCTGTGGTCGAGGTTCCCTGCTACGTCAGCGCTGGCGGCATCGAGCCGGTTTCGGTCGGCTACATCCCCCAGTTCCACAAGTCCCTCATGGAAGCACAGAAGGGCTACGAGAAACTGGCCGTCGAAGCTGCGCTGACCGGTTCCTATCAGAAGGCACTTCAGGCCGTCCTGCTCAACCGTACTGTCCCCTCCTACGCTGTGGGCAAGGCCGTCCTCGATGAGCTGATGGAGGCAAATAAGGATTACTGGCCTGAACTGAAGTAATTTCGCACTCCGTCAAAAGAAAACAGCCGCAGAAATGCGGCTGTTTTTTCATACACAGATTTAAATTTGATGATTGTAGATCGCAAAGATCTCCTCAAAGGCTAAAATGCAGTAGCCGAAGAAGTAATTGGCCTGCAGGTTTTCCGGGTCAAAAGGATGGCTGTCTTTGATGATGAACACCGTGTCACAGATGCGGCTGAGCTCGCTGCGCGCATTGCCTGTAAAGACGACCGTTGGAATCTGTGCCTTCTTGCACTTTTTGGCCACCTCTACACCGGCGATCGAATTGCCCGACTTGGAGATAATGACCATCGCGTCCAGTTGGTCACGGAAGTTGCGCACAATGGTGTCTGCGCCCAAGTATTCTTTGCGGATTACAATACACGCGTTGCCCAGCAGCTTTTTCTCCAGATATTCGGCAAGCAGCGCCGAGTGTCCCTCGGCTTGAATGCAAATAAATCCCCTGCGTGCCAAAATACGGAAAAAGATCTCCAGCTTCTGCATGTCATAGATAAAATGAATCTGTTCGCGCAATTCTTCCGGCAGGGTATTGGATGCCTGGTTCATTTCATTGCGAAATGAGTATACCATCTCACGAAAGCCTTCAAATCCCAGCTTTTTCGCCAGACGCATGACAGTCGCCGTCGAAGTGTACCCCTTCTGCGCGACACCGCGAATACCAATCTTAATCGCTTCATCTGTATTCTCTACAAGATACTGCATCACGCTTTTTTCTGTCTGCGACAGCTTTACATCCTTTTGCAGTCTTGCAACGACAGTTTGGTCGATCATAATAACCTCTTTTCCCCGATCATGCACTGAACATTAGGTAGCATTCAATCGGTCTGAAATGGTGTTATCATATTATATCATAGTTATTCTCAAAATTTAAGTGCCGTATTGGAACATTGCATCCTTCCTGTCTCCGTCCTAAAATTTGACACCGATTGTCACCAATCGCCCGAAATCTACATAGGATACTGCGAGCGCACGCTCAAAATCAAATTTCAAAAGGAATGTGAGTAATCATGGGCATGCCCGTTATTACCCCCAGTATCACCACCAGATCGCAGACGATCACCGATATCATTGAGTCGGTCGCACTGGAAGAAACCGCACTGTCCCATATTCTGAACGCAGAAGGCGAGAAGATTCAGAAAATGGTCGCGATGGACGACGTCACCCCCGAGATGCTGCTGGCCACCAACAAGTCGGTCGAATCCATGGTCAATGCGGTATCCCGACTGGAAATGATCCTCCAGTCCAAGCTGTCCACCTTTGATGGCTGTATGTGCCCGGCCGCAGACTCGACCACACAGCCGTAAAACCTTCACATTGCGGGCGGAGCTTCTTGTCGAAGTTCCGCCTTTTTTGTGGAACAACACCCCTTCATAGGACATAACATGAACTGTATGCCGCGCGGCATCATAACTTTTATGGAGGATAAAAATATGGCAATCAATTTCGGCTCGGCCGGCGAATATAATGTATTCGTATTCGGCAACTTGAGCCTGAGCAACACCGATGCAGAAGGCCGGGTTGCAGTCGGCGGAAACGCGACCTTGAGCAACTACGGCGTCGGCGCAAGCATTCTGCCTCTGCCCTCGTCCGGTTCGGACGCATCGCTTGTTGTCAACGGTGACCTCGATGTATCCGCAGGCTCCAATGCATGCGGTAATACCATCGTGAGTCCCAGCAGCACGGTGATCAATTACACCATGGGCAATCCCAACGGTTCCCTTCTCACCGCAACCCCGATCGACTTTGCAGAAGCCGAGCGATACTTAAAGTGCGCTTCTATTTTCTGGAGCGGACTGGTGCCCAACGGAACGGGTACGGTCGTCTTCGGACAGCTCAATCTGACCGGTATCGACGAGACGCTCAACATCTTCCGCTTTGACAGCACCAACATCTACGGCACCGGTCTGGCACTCAACCAGCTCAACGGCATCAACATTATCGCGCCGGCAGACTCCACCATCCTCATTACCGTGGATGGCTCGAACATTCTGTACGGCAGCTACCAAATTTTCCGCAACGGCATCGCCGCTTCGCGTGCAGACGCATGTAAAATCCTGTGGAACCATCCCGATGCACTGACCTGGTCGAACAGCACCACCGCTATTTACGGCTCGGTACTGGCGCCCTTCGCTGCCGCAACCACGACGTTTAGTCAGATCAACGGCAACATCATCTTTGAATCCTTTACCGGCAATGCGGAAAGCCACAACGAACTGTTTACCGGCGAACTGCCTGAGCCAACCGTGTGTCTGTTGACGGACTCCACGACCACCAGCTCCACCACTTCGACGACTTCTACTACGATGACTACCACGACAACGTCCACAACCACCGCTACGACTTCCACCACGACAACCACCACCGCAGCCATCAACCCCAGAATCCAGGCCGTCTCCGATCTGTTTGAATCCATCGCCTTGCAGCAGGCCGCTCTGTCTCACATTCTCAATGCAGAAGGCGAGAAACTGCAAAAAGTGCTGTCCTTTGACGACATTGCACCGCAGACCATCCTGCTGACCAATAAATCGGTGGAATCCATGGTCAATACCATTGCCAATCTGGAAACCATCCTGAAATCCAAGCTTGACCTGTTCAGTGACTGCATCTGCGGTGACGGTAACTAAATAAGATTTGGCGCAGTGGGGTCTTCCTGCTGCGCCAAACATTCAGAAAGCGAGTGTAATTATGAAAGTTGCCATTTTGACCATGTTTTCCGGCCTGTCGACCACCTATTCTCTGGTCAATGTTGTGGCGGATCAAATCAAAGTGCTGCTCGATGCCAATGTTTCGGTCAAAGTTCTGGTCTGTGAGACCTGTCCCGACAGCGAACGCACCGGTATTTTCTCCGACGCGCGTCTGGAATGGGTCAAAATCACAAACACACTGAACGGTCAGCCAATCGTATGGCATGATTATTCGGGTGCTTCAGGTACGGTGCACGAGACTTTTTTTGCGGAAGCTGATGCAATCGCAAAGGATTTCGCTGCACACTTGCAGGACGTGGATGTCTGCATCCTGCACGATATTCTCTATCAGGGCTGGCATCTGGTGCACAACATCGCCATTCGCAAGGCACAAAAACAGCTCCCGCATGTGCGGTTTCTATCCTTCACCCACTCCCTGCCGGTCAACCGTCCGCAAGAGATGGAATATCCCTTTTCTGCACGTTTTACCGACATGCCACGCACCAAATTCATCTATCCCACCTATTCCGGCATTTCTGCGCTGGCCAAACAGTATGACGTTCCCGAGGGAAAATGCGCAGTGGTGTACAACACCCTCCCACTCGTCCCATCCATGAGCGCACCCGTGCAGGCGGTAGCCGATGCCATCGACCTCATGCACGCCGATGTGCTGGCCGTCTATCCGGCAAGACTGACCACCGGAAAGAAATTCGAGAAAGTCGCAGCACTGGCCGGTGCGATCAAACATGCGACCGAAAAGAATACCAAGGTGATTTTCTGCGATTTTCCGAGTGCGGATATCTCCAGCAAGGTCTATCAAACCATCATCCGCACCGAAGGCAAAAAATATGGTCTGTCCGACGCGGATATGCTCTTTACCTCCGAGATCGGATATCCCGACGGTTTTCCCCGTCAAAGTGTTTTCGAACTGTTCACCCTATCCAACCTCTTTATCTGTCCCTCTTACTCGGAATCCTTCGGGCTCACCGTACTCGAAGCCGCCAGCCGCGGAAACTCTCTGGTCTTAAATGAAGCTGTCCCCGCGCTCAAAGAGCTAGGCGACAAGCTGGGTGCTTATTTCATGCGATGGGATGCACGCAACTTCGGGTTTGATACCCACGAAAAATACGCACCGTCGGAAAAAGACTACTACGAGGAGCACAGCCGCAGGATCGTTAACCTCATGCGGGAAGACCGCAGCCTAAACGCAAAAACCCTCGTCCGCAGTCAGTACAGCGATGCGTGGATCCGCAAAAATCAGCTGATGCCTCTGCTCAACATCGAATAACTGGTCTTTCTCTGCAAACATAAACCAAGCCCTCTGGGATCAGGCAAGCGTCCGTTCCCTGAGGGCTTTTTTATATGCTTCCTCTGCGGAAGAAAGAATTTTCTCTGCAAATCCTACACCATCACTTGACAGCTTTGCCACATGTCTTACAATAGAAAGAAAAAGGCAACAGGAGGCCAGCGCTGGGCTGGGTGATGGAACATTTATGAACGTATCGCTGCACTATATCTTGGAAAATCCCCTTTTTGAACACGCGCAGCTGCTGGCTGGTGCAGATGGCTGCTTCCGTACCGTCGAGCGCGTATCGGTTTTTGACAGTCCGTTCGGTATGGATGTCATTGAACAGGGTATCATCGCTCCGGGTGACTTCTTCGTCACCGGTCTGCTGCAATTCAGCGCGGATTCTGACGCACTTTTTGAGGTGTTCCGCGTTCTGATTGCCGGTCAGTGCAGCGGTGTCTGCCTCATTGCACAGCAGCCTGTACTCATTAACGACCGTATCCGTGCACTGTGCGATCAAAACCACTTTCCAATCGTTTATCTGTCCGATGACATCGCTTATGCACAGATCATGGACACCATCAACCGCTATATCGCGATTGAAAATCTGAACCTCATCAACCAGCTTCGTCTGGACAAGATCTGCAACGATCAAACCACCGCTTCCGAGCGCATTCATCTGCTCGAAAGCATGAACCGGCAAATCGGCAGTCAGATCATGGCGGTCTGCTTTCTCGGCCGCCTGCAATCGCAGCTCGCCGGTTTTGAGTGGAACACGCTCTGGCTCAGCCGTGCGGGCGACATTTACATTGACGAGCACCAGAGCCGCATTATTTTGCTCAGTGCCGATGACGCACACGCGCTCCGCGTGCATCTGGATGTCACCCGAAACACGATTGCACAGTATTTTGAACAGACCGTGCTTGGCATCAGCCGCAGTTATCCCCGTCACTGGGTGGCAAAAGCCGTACAAGAGGCGCGCATTGCACTGGACATGGCCTGCGCAGAAGGCGTAAGCGAGCAGTCCTATGATCCGCTTTCTATCACACAGCTGCTCTTTCCGCTGCGCAACTCGCGCGAAGCACAGGATTTCTGCGCCGCTTTTACCCATGCGCTGCGCGCGGGTACTTCCCCCGAAGGATGCCGTGAGCTGTGGAACACCCTGCAAGTCTTCGTGCACTGCACAGGTGATTTCAAAAAATCGGCTCAAATGCTGCGTCAGCACGAAAACACTGTGCGCTACCGCATCAACCGCGTGAAAACGCTGCTGAACATGGAGCATGACCCCATTCGTTTCTACGAAGCCGTCGGCGCAGCCGTCCACCTGCATCAGATTTTACGCCGTGACCCAGAGTTTGAAGATCTCCTAAAATAAAACATCATTTTTTGTAATTTTTATAAAGCACCGCGTGAGATTTTCTTGTAGTATTGTTTTAATGAAAAAAATCAAAGGGGTGCTTTTCTCTCGTGAAGACAACAGACAAGACCGAAAGCGTTGTGCTCCAACCGGTACCGATGGAAGAACGCAAATCCTGGCTTGATGTCGCACTCATCCAGGCCGGTATTCTGATCTGCGTACCCAGCCTGATGCTGGGCGGTATGCTGGCACAGGCCATGCCGATCGGACAGGCCATTCTCTCCGGCGTGATCGGCTATCTGATCACCGCACTGCTGATGGTTGCAGTCGGTATTATCGGCAGCGATCTGGGAGTTCCGACCTGCGTCGTCGCCTCGGGCAGCTTTGGCCAGCAGGGTTCCTCCAAGCTCATCAGTGCCCTGTTCATGATCTCCATGATCGGCTGGTTTGCCGTACAGAACGGTGTATGCGGCTCGGCATTCTCCAACCTGCTCAGTCAGGCCTTTGGCTTTGAGCTCCCGGTTGCCGTCTCCACCATTCTCTGGGGCGTCATCATGCTCATCACGGCGGTCTACGGCATCAACGCGCTGGACAAACTCAACAAGTTCGCCATTCCTGCCCTGGTCGTCGTCACCTGCATCGGCTGTGTGATGGCAATTTCCCGTTTTGGCACGGCAGCACTGTCCGAGCCCATTGCACAGACCATGTCCTTTGCCGACGGTGTGGTTTTAACCGTCAGCTTTATGGCAACCGGTGCACTCAACGCGCCCGATTTCACCCGCTATCAGCGTACGCGCCGTGACACCTTCCTGTCCTCGGTCATCGGCGTCATGCCCGCTGGCATCGCCATGCTGGTTCTGGGTGCAGTCATGACCCGAATCGCAAATCAGTATGATATCTCGCTGGTGTTCTGCGACATTGGTCTGCCCGTTCTGGGTATGGTTGTGCTCATTCTGGCAACTTGGACGACCAATACCACCAACGCTTACAGTGCCGGTCTGAACGCTGTCATGGTCTTTGGTCTGGCGGAAAACAAGCGCTCGGCTGCGACGGTTGTACTCGGTGTCATCGGTACGGCACTGGCTGCCATCGGCATTGCCGGATATTTCGAGGCTTTCCTGTATCTGCTGGGCGACATGTTCATGCCCATCGTTGGCATCTTCCTGATCGAGTACTGGGTGCTGGCGCACGGCTCGGTCAAGTTCTATCAGCCGCGCGACGGCTGGCATCTCAACGGCTTTATCGCCCTGATCCTCGGCTTTGCTTCCACGCGCCTGCCGTTCGGCGTCTCCTTCGTCAATGGCATGGTGGTCGCTGCCATCGTCTATCTGGTGCTGGAATCGATCCTGCGCCGCAAGCAGGTAAACTAAACAAAAAAGGATCGCAAATGCGATCCTTTTTCCAACTCAGCGATTGGGCAGCGGCGGAACCAGCGCGGCAAGCGCCTCCTCCACGATTTTGCCCTCGTCCATGATCTGTACGCCATCCAGCCAGACCGACGAATTCAGGCAGATACCGTCGCAATGCGACTTGGCGTCCTGTCCGTGCGGCGGTGCATCAAACGGGCTGACATAGCCGATTCCCCATTCGGTAGAACCCCAAATACGCTCGTCCTCGACAATGTTTCCGGTCAGGATTGCACCCGGATTGAAGCCGTACGCAATATGTGCCAGCTTGAACATGCCCGGGTCTTCAAAGCTTTCCAGATGCTTGCGGAACACAGCAGCGTCCTCACCGCCAGTTACTTCGGTAATAACACTGTTCTCAATGGTCAGGCAGATGGGCGCGTCAGGAATGCGACCAAACGGCGGCGTCACCGAACCGTCAAACACAATCTTGCCCTGAATGGTGCCAAAGCGCGGTACGACGTTAATCTGACCGGTCAGCATGTGGATGCCCGGCTTGGAAGCGTCGCCGCAGTCACAAGCGGTATAATGCTTGGGCTCAATTTCGAACGATACGTCACAGCCTGCCGGTGTGGTGACACGCATGTGCTTTGCGTTCTTGGTGCGCTCGGTCACAGCCAGCATAAAGTCGCGCAGCTGTGCGGTCTCAACCTGTCCGATCGTGCGGATCATCAGTGCCTCATTGAAATCTACCAGACACATATAGCGCAGCTTCTTGTTCTGTGCCTCGGCGCGCTCGAATGGGGTCGAATACAGCAGCCACTGGTGATTGAACTCGATCCACACATCGGCGTACAGCAGCATACCGCTGAGGGCATCGAGTGCCAAATCAGGATCGGCTGCCTTGCCCACGCCGCGCGGGGTCGGCATCTGTACCTTGAGCGGATGTGCACCGACTGCATGGGCACTCTCATATACCGCCTGCACGACGGCTGCATCCGAATCGTCGTCGGCTGTGATGACCACGGTCTCACCGGGCTGAACGGCAAAAATCTCGCGGATCAGCTTGTCCGCAGCATTCTGTAACAAAGGATTCATGGAAAATCACCGCTTTCTATCTTATTCTTGTTCATTATACTGGATTCCCGCGCGGTGTTCTTTGGAGTGAATCCAAAAATCAACAAAGGAAATTGAAAAGATTTCAAAAAAAGGAGTCAACCTATGGAACGTTTTGTAGACCAGCATCTGTCGGAAATGATCACACAGTTATCGAACCTCGTGTCGCTTGAAAGTGTATACGATCCGCAAGACACCCAGCATCCGCCGTTTGGCAAAGGGGTTTCGGATGCACTCCAGGCGGTTCTCGAGTTGGGTCGTTCGTTCGATATGCAAGTGCGCAATGTGGACGGCTACGCCGGTGAGATCACGGTCGGCACTGGTTCGCGCATGATCGGCATTCTGTGTCACATCGACGTCGTTCCCGCCGGTGCAGGCTGGAACACCGAACCTTTTGCGCTGACCGAACGCGATGGACGGTTGTACGGCCGCGGTTCGTCCGACGACAAGGGACCGCTGATCAGTGCACTCTATGCCATGCGCTATTTGCAGCAAAGCGGCCAGATTCCGGACGACTGCTGTCTGCGTCTGATCGTGGGTGCCAACGAGGAGGAATCTTGGCAGTGCATCCGGCACTATCTGGCACACACCACCGACCTGCCGTCGGTCTCCATCGTCCCGGACGGCAATTTCCCGCTGATTTTCTGTGAAAAAGGCTTGCTGGATTTCGACCTGCACAGCGAATTTGTTCCCAACCATCGCGCACCCATTCAGCTGGCCGCATTGTCTGGCGGTACTTCGCGCAATATGATCCCGGATGCCGCGCAGTGTATGCTTCTATGCGCTGATGAGGCGACCGCGACAGACTGCCAGACCAAACTTGACGGCGTTGAGGTTGTGCGCGACGGCTTACAGCTGACCGTCTGCGCACAGGGAAAAAGCGCGCACTGCATGACACCGGAAAAGGGTATCTCTGCAATTACGCGCTTGATGGAAGCACTGTGCACCCTCAAAACAGATTTTTCTCACGCCGAGCTCGCGCAGGCCATGGTGCAGGCTGGCGACTATACCGGCTCCAAGCTGGGATTGGACATGCAGGATGAAGTATCCGGTGCTTTGACGCTCAATCTGGGTGTGATTTCCATGGATGCGTCCGGTGCCGTCCACATTCAAGCCGACATCCGTTATCCGGCATCGGCAAGTCAGGAAACCGTGCAAAAACAGGTGCGCAGCGCGCTGACCGGCTTCGG
Organism: Butyricicoccus pullicaecorum DSM 23266; assembly: GCF_900167005.1. Classification (GTDB taxonomy): domain Bacteria; phylum Bacillota; class Clostridia; order Oscillospirales; family Butyricicoccaceae; genus Butyricicoccus; species Butyricicoccus pullicaecorum. The sequence continues at coordinate 592,909 of NZ_FUXW01000001.1, read as the reverse complement.
ATATACCGAAGTCGATCACCTGCCGCCCGTCTATTTCGAGTCCAACGACCCGCTCGTGCGCACGCTGCTGGATGCCTACCAGCAGGTCACCGGTGATCGGGACAGCCAGCCGCTCGCCATCGGCGGTGCAACCTACGCCCGTGCACTGCCCTGCGCGGTTGCGTTCGGCCCGCTCTTCCCCTGGGAGGAAGAACTCGCACACGAGCCGAATGAGTTCTTATCCATCGACAGCCTGCGCAGCATGACGCAAATTTACATCTGTGCCCTGCGCAAGCTCATGGAGATGTGACAATTTCATAGATATAAGAAACAGCCGCTTGACGCGGCTGTTTTCTTTTATCTATTATCTCGCACGCTCTGTTTATGTTCGCATACTTTTCTAAATCTAATGATACGACTAAATAGGATTTTCATTCCGATTCTATCACAAGAAAGGAACATCAAAAAAGCGTTCAAGCCATAGGCTCGAACGCTTTTTTGCATATTCCCGGATGGATGGTATGCCCGCGGACACCGTTTTTCCGCAAAACCAAATATCCCAAATTATGGTGTGCCTTTTGCTCGGCAGGGCATACCAATCCGGTGTGAAGAGAAGAGAGAAAAGTTTGTCAGGGTTTTATGAGTGAATATTTTCCCGATCTGAGCAGCTGGGCGAAGGCAAAGCTGTCCTCGGGCAGCGTATCGGACAAAATACCGCCTTTTGCCTCATCGCCCGGTCTATGACAGTCCGACCCCGATGTCATAATCAATCGGTTGGCCTGCGCATATTCTAGTGCTAAATCATTTCTGCTATCATGTCGCGGGTTCAGGTTCAACACTTCTATTCCGTCCAGCCACGCGGCCGGTGCCGGACTACATTTTTTCCGGAACGGATGCGCCTGCACAAGCAATGCACCGTCTGCACGATAGGCCGGTACAAAACGTTCCAATCCACCCCGCATGACGGCATCAGGATCGGCGAGCAGTGCATGGTGAAAACCATACAGCAGATAATCATTGTCCGATTCATCAAAGCGAAGCTCCGCACCCTCATATACCCGGATGCCATAGCGTTCAGCTTCACGTTTCAGCCGTCGATATCCAAGCAGAAAATCTTCGGTCTTGCTGCCCGGTGTGGTCAGGTCGATTTCTGCATAGTCAAAACATTCGCGGTTGTAATGGTCGGTCACGCAGATCGCCGCATAGCCCGCTGCGGCATAAGCTTTTATAATCGCCTGTGCACCCAGCCATCCGCAATGACTGATATAAGTCGTGTGCAGGTGCGTCTCTATCTTGTACAATGTCGATCACCTCCGGAATTTTGCTTACAGGGCATCATCACGTGCGGCAAGCACATCAAGCAGCTCAGGGATGGATGTGATCCGTGCATCCGGCTGCCAATATGGGTCGGTTGATATGTCCTTCTGCGCGGTCAGTGCCGAGCCGATCTGCACGGCAAGCCCAAAGCCAGCCCGCTTTGCGCCCATGATATCACGTGAGCGGGTATCGCCCACATAAACGCAGTTTTCCGGCTTGCTCTGCATCTGCCGCAAGGAAATCTGAAAAATTCCCGGATGCGGTTTGCGATAGCCAGTCACACTCGACAACGTAACATCCTGAAAATAATCGCGAATACCATAATGCTCAAGCACATTAAAAACCGAATACAATGATGCCGTGTTGGAAATCACGCCTAATTTATATCCCCGTGTCTTGAGCGCTTCCAGGGTTTCCCGAACGCCTGGACGCAGCTCACGGTGATAATAGGTCACTTCCCAGAAATCTGCCAGTTCCTCGGCAATTTCTCCCACTTTTTCATCCGACAGTCCCAGACTGGCCAGATAATACATCGGCCAAATTTCCTCCGGTTTTTTTTCCAGCGCTGCGCCTTCGCTCCACGCTTTATATCGACTGACCCCCTGCTGAACCTGTTCCCAGAACACCGACTGTCCGCATGATACGGTCAGTCCATGTTGTTCCAACAGATCGAGCAAGCCACGTGCGGCCCGCTCGGCCGTTTCCTCGTTGTACCAGATATCTTCCAGCGTGCCGCCCATGTCAAATTGTACCGTGTCCAGCATGTGATCCCTCCTTTTTTCTAAATATACAGCTTGGCCCAAACGACATTGTGGTCGCTCAATTGCTGTCCAGAAAATCGTTTGAGTGCTTCCCCTTCCCGCGTGAACGTCCAATCGTCTGCACGGGTAGATGCAACCCGACTGTCTGCGAGCTGCACCCCGCGGTACAAAATCCAATCCAGCTGCAATTCTAATGTCCGACCATCGGGCAGCGGCTTGCGCCGCGTCATTGCACTGGCCGGCTGCCATGCATAACCGGCAATACGCGCCGCGTCAAACAGCGGCTCCCGCTCGGTCATCTCTTTCAGATGGCTGCGGTAAATTTCCGGATCGTCCGCAAGCAGCCGAATCATATCGGTGTCCCGTCCGTCAAAGGTGTTTGTATTGAGATCGCCGCCAATGATGACGGGCAGGCCGTCAAATACCTGGGCGGCATGCTTGAGGACCGCCTGCATCTGCTCCCGCCGTCCGATACCGTCCGTCCGGTTTTCCAGATGTACCGATACTGCGCCGATCTCACGATCTCCTAAGTCCAGTCGTGCAAAAACCGCACACCGGCCACCGATCCGGGTCTGCCGGTCGAAATACCAATTATATGCCTCGGGTAAGCGCAGCACCTCCGACCACACAATCGGCCAGCGGGACAGCAACGCATTGCCATGGAATCCTTTCTCCTCAGCTCCGGCGCTGAGCTCGACGAATTCCAATCCAAATACCGCGTGCATGCCCAGCCGCTCAGCCAGCACTCTGGTGGTATTTCCACCGCCCGACCGGATACATCCGTCATCGAGTTCATTGGCAAAAATCAGATCGACCGGTCGGCAATCCGGACAGTCCAGCAAAAAATCCGCGCATGCATCTGCGTATGTGCCGCGTTCCAGATTAAATACCGCCGCATACAGCATCCGATCAGGCGTTGGATGGTAAGCTGGCCCGTCAATATGTTCTGTGTGTGTGAACTGGGATATCTCTGACATAATCTGCGCCTGCGATTGCTGCGCAAGCCTTTTTCCCAGTGCAATTCTCTTTTGAAATTCCAATTTTTCCATGTACATTTTCCGCCTTTCAGCGCACCGAACGCGCCCGGCAAGTGCCACGAATCATCAACTCTGGTTTGAGCACATCCACCGTCTGTTCGGTACTGCCCCCAATCTGTGCCAGCAGCCGCAAAACTGCCGTATGGCCAATACGACCTTTATGCTGCGAGACCGTGGTCAGGTTGATGCGCGGCAGATCGGCATACGAAATGTTATCAAACCCCATCAATGACAGCTGATCGGGAATTGCAATTCCGCACTCATCCGCCGCCTGCAAAACCCTCAGGGCAATCCGGTCAGAGTAAGCAAAAATCGCATCGGGCAGATCTTTTTCGCGCAGAAGATGTTCGATCATACGATCGGTCTGCTGAGCACTATTACACTCGACCAATTCCTGTGCTTTCGTATCGGCTGTCTCCTCCATCGCTTTGCGAAATCCCCGCACGCGATATTGCCGCGTCAATGAATCGGTATGTCCACCCAAAAACAGGATATTGCGATGCCCTAAACACAACAGATACCGTGTCGCCTCATACGCGCCGCGCTTATTGTCGACTACGACATAGCTGCATGTGTCACTATGATTATTGCCCAGATAAATATGCGGGACACTTTGCAGCATCTGCTCTAGCTGCCGTGCTGAAGTGACCGAAACCGGAGCCAAGATCACACCATCTACCTGTTGAGACAGCAAGCCGTCCAAGGCTTCAGATTCTCGCACCGGATCACGCAGCGAACTGCATACCAGTACACGATAGCCGTTTTCCCTGGCGGTCTCCTCGACCGCCAGGGCGACACCGGCAAAATAATCATTTGAAATATCCGGTACCAAAAGTCCAATCGTTCGCGTTTCCCGTCTGACCAGTCCGCGTGCCGCAATATTGGGTATATATCCCAGTTCCTTGCACGCCGCGTTGACCTGTGCCTTAGTCTGCGCACTGATCTCCGGACGATCATTGAGTGCACGGGATACTGTAGAAAAGCTGACACCCGCGCGGGCGGCAACGTCCTTGAGTGTCACCCGTTTCATGCCATCGCCCTCCTTATCCCCACATGTTCGTCTGCTTGCGGCGGCTGAGTCTGTGATAAATGCTCCAGCTGATCAGATTGCCGAGCACCGCAGGCCCCAATCCATAAAGCGACACCAGATAAATCATGTTCACACGCGCGGCGGAATCAAGTGCCAGTGCGGCAACGTAAAACATCATAACCAGAACGGCAAGTCCGGCAAAGCTGTACGGTACGATGCGCTTATCCCGCAGGAAAAACAGCAGGCAGCAGCACAGGGTCCCTACAAGGGCAATCAGAACAATTTGTACCGCAGTCAGAATGGTTTGGTTTTGAATGGGTAAAGATTGCAGCGGGACAGTCAGCAGCGCATAGGCTAAGCCAAAGATCACCGCAAACAGCAGCGCACCGAAGAAATAGGACAGGATGCGCGGGCTCTTGCGCTTACCTTCCTTTGTGAAAAACAGACTCATTTTGTGTCTCCTCCCTTGCAGTGATCTTGTCCGTCCCTCTGCTTACTTTTTATCCAAGCAGTGTCCAGAAATCACGGACAACGTTGATATTGTCGTAAATTGCAACCGGATCGAACGCCGAGACATTCAGCTCCTCGTACGGAGTCGAGCCTTCTGCGGGTTCAATATCGTCGCGAACCGGCCAGCCGCCCAAGGTATTAAAGGGTTCATAGCCGCTCAAATCGCCGTCGGTGCCGCCCAACATGAAGCGAATGAGCAGCTTGGCAGCGTTCGGATGCTCGCAGCCTTCTACAACGTACAGAGTGTTGATAGCCGGGATACCAGTCGTCGGATACAGGTTGATGGGTGCCAGGCACCAGTCGTTATCGATATTCTTGCGCAGCTTGGACGATGCACAGAAGCCGATCGGCGGATTGGTCTGTCCCTTGGTACCGACTGCCTCGGCAATCTCATCCGAAGACGAGGTGAAAATCGGTTCATTATCGTGCAGGCGTTTGAGGAACTCATAGCCAGCATTCTCACAGCCCTCACTCAGGGTCAGTTCTTCGCCCGTCAGTTCCTTATATGCCACTGCCAGCTGATCGGGTACATCTCCCGTGCAGAAACCAGTGATCCAGGAACCCCAGGATACGTTGTCGAGCGGGTTCTGCATCATAATGCGTCCCTTCCATTCGGGCTGTGTGATCTCCCAGATATTACTGATGGGGGCACCGTCCGGGTAAGCTTCCGAATTATAGAACAGCTGGGTCAGTTCAATGTACAGCGGGACCTGCGTCTCGGTATACACCGGATCGATATGCGCTGCAATTTCGGTCGGCAAGTAGTTGTAGAAGACCTTGTTCTGTACGTACTCATTCCACAGCGAACCATCCTGATCCTTGATATGCACGACATCTGCGGTGTGCTGTCCGGCCTCGTGTTCACGGGTCACCTTCTCAAGCAGCTCATTGGTAGAGATATCGAAGGATTCACACTCGATTCCCGGATACTTAGCTTCGAATGCCTCGGCAATCTTAGTGCAGCGCGAGGAAATCGAGTAGAAGGTGACCTTGCCCTCCTGCTTGGCCAGCTCATAGAGCTCTTCTTCGGTCTGATCCATGTTGAAGATATCGGCATTGGCCTCCCATTCGGTCTCACCGTTCTCATTGACCTCTGCCGTCTCGGTCTTGCCGCCGCACGCGGTCAGAGACAAGGTCATAACGGCTGCTAACGCTGCGGAAATCCATCGTTTATGCTGCAACATTGATTTTTCCTCCTTTTTTCTGCGTATCAGGTTATATGGTTTCTAAATTATGACTCAACGGGAATACTTGACCAGTCTTTCACTCTGTTTGTCAAAGACGTTGATCTTCTTGGTATCCAGTGCGACATAGACGGTCTGGTCGGGGTTGTAATGAGTGATGCCCAGCGCCTTGATGACCATCGTTGTATCATCCTTCTTGACCGTAATCAGGGTCTCGGAACCTGCCGGCATGGAGGTGTAAATATGTGCCTCAATATCCGAGGGTGACAGCCGTGCGGTATTGATGCACAGCTGCTCAGGACGAATACCCAGGACCACCGCACCGCTTCCGCTCGTCGGTGCATCCTCTGTCATGTCCTCACGCGAGAAGGTCATGTCACCCAGCGGGCCATGCACGCGCATGCCCTTTGTGTCGTATTCCGCCTGCGCCTGTACAAAGTTAATACGCGGATTGCCGATGAAATCCGCAACATACAGATTGCACGGGTTGTTATACAGCTCGAGTGGCGGCGCGATCTGGACAATGACGCCCTCGCGGAAAATCGCGATCTTGGTCGACATGGTCAGTGCCTCGGTCTGGTCATGCGTAACGTAGATCATAGTCGTGCCGGTCTCGGTGTGCAGACGTTTGAGCTCGCTGCGCATGTCTACACGAAGCTTGGCATCCAGGTTGGACAGCGGCTCATCGAGCAGCAGCAGGTGAGGTTCAGAGGCAATCGCACGGGCGATGGCGACGCGCTGCTGCTGACCACCGGACAGTTCAGAGGGATAGCGGTCGATGTACTGCGCAATCTGCATACGCTTCAGTGCCGACTGTACACGCTTTTCCTGCTCTTCCTTCGACAGCTTCTGAATTTTCAGGCCAAACGAGATGTTCTCACGCACGGTCATGTGCGGCCAGAGTGCGTAGGACTGGAATACCAGATTCAGTCCGCGTTCGCTCGGCGGTGCGAAATGTGCCTCGGCAGCGTTGACGATCTCCTTGCCGTCAATGTGAATGGTACCGCCCTGCGGCTTTTCCAAGCCGGAAACAACACGCAGCGTAGTTGTTTTGCCGCAGCCGGACGGGCCGAGCAATGTCATGAAATCGCCGTCTTCGATCGTCAGGTTAACGTCCTTCAAAATATGGTTTTTACCGTAATATTTATCAATATGCCGCAGTTCAATCTTGCTCATAATCGTTACACTCCCTCATTTCTATTTCTGCCTGTCATTGTACTTGTGTCCGGTCATCAGCCGCCCATGCTCTTTGCCAGGTCAGCATCACCGAAGATGTTCGCAATCGCGTAAACCAAAAATACGATGGAGAACATAACAATCGCGACGCAATCCGATGCCTGAGGCGAGTTGCCGTTGGCGTACTGGAATGCCAGATACGGTAGCGTTGTGGTCTTGGGGGTCATAATCAGGATAATTAGGTCGAGTTCCTTCATGATCGATACGAAGATCAGCATGAAGCCCGAAATGAAACCGCCCTTGGACAGCGGGAATACGATGCGTGCAAAGCGTTTGAAGAAGCCTGCGCCCACGATGGAAGCTGCCTCTTCCAGCTCGCCGCTGATCTGGAGCATGTTGCTCGTACCGGCACGCGATGCAAACGGCAGGTGCTTGATAACCGAAGTCAGCGAAATCAGAGCGAATGTACCATACAGCGACGGAATAATGGTCACACCAAAGATGGTCTGGGGCGTGGAGAACATCGAGAGGAAGATACCGCCGAATGCGACCGACGGAATCAGGTACGGGATGAATACCAGCTGTTCTACGATTTTGCCGTGCAGCTTTCCGCGACCCTTTGCACAGATATAGCCTAGAATCTGGCCGAAGATCGTACCGAGAATACCGGTAACGAAGGTAAGCTTGATCGAGTTAAGCAGTGCGTTGATAAAGTCATCATTCTTAAAGATACCAGGCAGACCTTCCATAATGGTCGGATCCGGGTCACCAATCCAATAGTGCAGGGTGAAGTTGGACAGTGCATAGCTGCCTTCACGGAGCATAAAGGACTCCAGAATGAGCAGCAGAATAGGCATCATAATACCGACGATAAAGAACAGAATGAGTACGATCGTAATAATGGGCTTATGCATACCCAAACGGATTTCGGTCGAGCGTCCGCCCTTGCCGCCGATGGTTGCGTAGGATTTACGCGAACCGATCAACTTCTGGTTCATAAAGACCGAAATCGATGCGATACAAATGAGGATAAGTGCCATTGCAAACGCGGTTTCGGTGTTCTGTGACTTGTTATTCATATAGAGCTGGCTGGACAGGGTCACAAAGTTGACCGGATTGCCCAAGTAATTGATAACACCAAAGGTACCAATCGCCTTGGAGAATGTCAGGATGACTGCCGACAACATGGCAGGCAGTACGAGCGGGAAAGTGATCTTGCGCAGGATCATCATTTTGCCTGCGCCCTGAATCTCGCCCATCTCCTCAAGTTCGGAGTTGATCGAATTGAGCGCTGCCGAAACCAGCAGATATGCGTATGCGTAATAGTGCAGCGAAAGCACCAAAATGATAGCGACCGGGCCGTATGCCAGCCATTCCGGAACGTTAACACCCAAGCTGGTCAAAAATCCAGGTGCGCCACCGATACGTTCGGTCTTGAACATGGTCAGCCACGCCTGCGACTTACACCAGGAAGGAATCATGTACGGGATAATAACTGCAAGCGAGAAAAACTTTTTAAACGGCAGGTCGGTGCGAACCATAAGCCATGCAAGCACCGAACCGAGCGTAATCGCCAGAACCGAAACGCAAACACCGATCAGCAGCGAATTGAGTAGCGGCTGGAGCAGCAGCTTACCTGTCAACTCGCTGGCCAGCAGGCGGTGCCAATAGTAAAGAGTGAATTCGCCGGTCGTGCCGCCTGCCGAGCGTGCATCACGCTGCGCCAGTACAAAGGTGGTTGAGATCATGTCCAGCAGCGGCAGCACAATCAGATAGGTCAAAAGGGCAATCGCGATCAGTACAATAACGTTGTACGGATTGGTCACAACCTCCAAAATCTGATTCTTGATCCGTTTGGATTTTGAATAGCTTTGAATCTCCGCATTTGTTCTCATCAATATCCTCCCCTTTCCTGACCGATCCACATGTTAGGTCAAGTGATATCTTTTTTTGTGATCGTCCTGCAAAATAGGAATGATTTCCATCAAATTCTGAATCCGCACATCGGGCTCGAATCCTGCGTCCCGAAATGCCTGATCCTTATGATAGGTGCGCGGATTATCAATCTGGATCATCAGCGGCCACTCAGCCCATCGGGCACCGCGCACATCGCGTGAGATCGTGTCCCCTACATAGCATGCAGCCTGTCTGTCAACTCCAGCTTCTTTTAGTGCCAGATCAAAGATTTCCCGACGCGGCTTACGGATACCGCATTCACTGCTAAGCGTGAGCGTCTGAAAGTATTCTGCAATCCCGTATTCTTCCAGAATACGCGGCACAAACGTCCGACTCATAATGTTAGAAATGACTCCGAGCTGATAACCCTGTGCTTGAAGCGTCTCCAGCATTTCATGCAAACCTTTACGCGGCGTAATCTGTTTGCGACAGCGGTCAAACAGAAAACTCAGCTGCTCACTGATGGGTTCTAATCCCGGTACACCTGGCAGCATATACTCTGTCCAAATCTGCTCTCCCGGCAGTTCTACCAGATGTTCTTCTACATATTTTTTGTACTTTTTAGCGCCGCAGTCTATCTTTTGCAGTAAATCATGCGGTGTTCCCGCCTCTATGCCATGTTCTTCCAGAAGCTCATGCACCAGACTAGCATATCGGACATCTTGTTCCGGTGTGGCATCCTGGACGTGAATTGTTCCGCCGATATCAAAAAATACCGCCTGAATCTTCACAACTACCCTCCTTTTTGCTTTTCCGCTTTCCGTAAACGTTTCCAACATCTTTAATCAAATCTTATCACTAGGTTGTTTTCCTGTCAACGAGTTTTTACATTTCCTACGTTTTGTTCGATTTAGTTCTTTCTTTTTTGTGCGAATCATACAATAGATTTTCTTTCCTCACCCTGCTATACTTGGTTTTATCGTAATATGATTTACGAAAACGATTTCGTAATGCATTTTCGAAAGGATGGAAGCACTATGAAGTATGATCTTATGTTTATTGGTCCCGCAACACGCGACATCAACATCGATTACACCGGCCAAGTTGTCGAGGAAATCGGTGGCGCAGTCTATTTTTGCACTTACGCCGCGCGTTCTGCCGGTGCAAACGTGTACGCTTCTGTCAAGATCAGTCCCAACGATCCCGATATCCTAGATGCTTTTGATTTGGACACCGACCACATCGCGCTGCTCCCCTCACGAAAGACTACGCTTATGCGCAATACCTACTTTACAGCCGATCGGGAACGCAGAAAAGCCGAATGTCTAGCACAATCCGATTCCATTCCGCTGTCTGATATTCCCACAATCGACTGCAAGCTCTATCACCTAGCAGGACTGCTCTACGGCGATTTTCCGTTGGAACTGCTGGACGGACTGAAAAAACGCGGTATGCTTTCAGCTGATATTCAGGGATTTTTACGCCATAACGAGGATGGCCAGATGAATTTTCACGACTGGAAGGTTAAAAAAGAGCATTTGTCCGACTTTGATTTCCTCAAAACCGACGCAGCTGAAGCTGAGATCCTGACCGGCACCGATGACCGACGCAAAGCCGCCCAGATCCTACACGACTGGGGTGCAAAGGAAATCCTGATCTCTCACAACCAGGAAATGCTGGTCTATGACGGTACCCACTTCTACACCTGTCCAGTCAAAGCGCGCAATCTTTCCGGCCGTACCGGTCGCGGCGACACCGTATTCGGTGCATATCTAGCACAACGTGTTCAAAATATCCCTATCCCCGATGCCCTGCTCTTCGCCACTGCTGCAGTGTCCCTCAAAATGGAATCTCCCGGCCCACTCCGTGCTTCCACCGCAGAAGTCTGCGCATATCGCGATACATTTTTCAAATAATCGTTCTTTCCCGATTTCTTCTCCCAAAAAACTTGTATTTTTCCGCGTTTTTCAGTATCATAATGTTAAGAAAAATTTGATAGGAGGATTCGGGAGATGAAACGTGTCACCATCAAAGACATCGCACGCATCGCAGGAGTATCCTACGCAACCATTTCCCGCGCACTCAGCGGTTCCAGCGAGGTCAGCGAACAGACCCGCAAACGAATTCTGGAAATCTGCAAACAGGAGGGCTACCGTACCAACGCACTTGCACGCAGCCTGACCTGCAGCAAAACCAACGTCATCGGTTTGGTTGTTCCGGACATCACTAACCCATTTTATGCAGAACTTGCGCTCGAAATCGAAACATTTGCACGGCAAATGCATTATAACGTTATGCTGTGTAATAGCATCCACTACGAAAATAACATCGGGGAACTTATGGACTTCCTGATCAGTCATCAGGTCGACGGCATCATTCTAGGCAGCTCACGCAACGAGGCGCGTGCCTGCCTGCACGAATACCACAAGACCATCCCTTCGGTGCTTCTGGGGGCATCCATCTCTGATGAAGATGAATATTGTGTCAACGCCGTCAGTGTGGATAATCGCGCCGGCGGGCGCATGGCTGCTGAATATCTGCTCGAGCTAGGTCATCGGGATATCACCTATCTTGGTTTCCGCCCGTCCAGTATTACCCACCAGCTGCGCTATCACGGTTTCCTTCGTGCAATGGAACAGCGCGGTTTGACCCTCAACGTGATAGAAAACCCAGAAAACAGTTCTTCACTTCAGGCCGGTTATCAACTGGGCAAGCAGCTTTTTGCACAAGGGCTGACCTGTACTGCGATTTTCGCTGCAACCGATTCGCTCGCACTCGGCGTCATTCAGGCAGCAGATGAATTTAATATCCGCATCCCGGAAGACGTTTCACTGCTTGGCTTTGACAATATCAGCTATGCAGCGCTACCCAAAATCACATTGTCCACCATCGATCAGCGCAAATCTGCTCTGGCCGAATCCGCAGTGCGTCTGCTCGTCTCACTGATTGAGCAACCATCCAACGACGGATACGCACACCACATGATTCGTCCCGCGCTGATCGAGCGTCATTCCTGTGCTGCACTACAGCTTACTAAACCTACACCCTAAAATGCATTAAAAAAAGCCGGACATTTGTCCGGCTTTTTTCTGTTCATAATCATTGCATCTTCATTCTCGGTCACCTTTCACAATCCCCGTATCCTTTTGATTCATCCTCACAGTTTGCTTATCTATTCTCCACAAATATACAATCTCTCGATTGTATATTTCGTACACGTTTACGATTGCGTTTTTCTTCAATTTATCGTATGATATTACTCAGAAAAAATAAGATATTGAAAGGTTGACTGACATGAAAAAGAATTTTTCCAACTTCCTGACCAAGATGGCAATGTTTGAGCTTGGCTGCGATCCCGGCCTGTCCAAGATGTTCGCGCACAACGACCGTCGCTCCAAGTAATTTAAAAGCGCTCTTTATCCTGTATAGAGCGCTTTTTCTTGTCTTTCGCAAAAAATTCGATTGACATTGCACATGCAATCGACTATACTAAAAGAAAAACCTGGTTGTACATTTCATCCAGGTATTTTTTATTCCCTTTATCGTAAACGTTTTCGTTCTTTTCCATCATCGTAAAGGGAGATGAAATCCTTGCATGCAATTTTCTGGATATTGACCTTATTGGTCTTCTGTTTCACTTACGTAAACGGTTTTCGTGACGGCTGCAATGTCGTAGCGACACTGATCGCCAGCCGCTCCATGAAACCAGCTCCTGCCCTGCTCTTTGCGTCCATTGTCGAACTATTCTCACCTTTCACCGTTCTAATCATTGGCTCAAGTGTGTCCGGTACCATCCAGAAACTCATCGATCCGGCGGCTTACACCGCATCCCACGCGCAGACCATCGGACTATTGTTTTTGTCCTCCGGTCTGATCGCCGCTATTATCTGGAACCTGAGCACGTGGTTCTTCGCCATTCCGTCCTCATCCTCCCACGCACTCATCGGTGGCGTTGTCGGCGCTGGTATCATGGCTTTCGGCTGGCAGTCTGTGTCATGGGGATACTTTTGGACGCGCGTGGTCCTGATGATCTTTCTAACTCCACTGCTCAGCTTTGCAGTCGGCTGGCTCGTGATGAAAGCGCTGCTACGTCTTGGCCGCAGCATGTCCTCCCGAGCCGCCCCGTTTTTCCGCTATGCACAATACGTAAACATGGTTTTTCTGGCCTTCAATCACTCATTCAATGATTCTCAGAAGTCAACTGGTATTCTTATGATCCTGATTGGTATTTGCTTCGGTGCATCACCTGAACAGATTCCCCTCTGGGCAATTGGCAGCGCTGCTTTTGCATTGGCACTCGGCATCCTGACCGGCGGCCTCAAGATCATCAAAACCGTAGGCACCGGTATCTATCGCGTGCGCCCCATCCATTCATTCACCTCACAGTTATCTTCCGGACTGGTTATCTTGGGCGCATCGGTTATTGGCGCACCGGTCAGTGCCAGTCAGATCGTCAGCTCATCCATTATCGGTGTAGGTGCTGCTGAACGCTATAAAGGTGTCAAATGGAACGTTGCAGGTAAAATTCTCATTTCCTGGATCATTACCGTCCCCATCGCAGGCGCCATCGGCGCTGTGCTACTGGCTGTCCTACGGCTGATCTTTTTATAAGTTGGGAGGCTCTACGATGTTACACAAAAAACCAAAAACCAATTTCTATACACTGCTCATCGAACAAGCCGAATGTACGGTCAGCGGTGTCAAGCTGCTGTGCGCATACTGCAATCATCCTGAGGAGGCCTGCGGTGATCAAATCAAGGAACTCGAGATGCTGGGTGACCGTAAGCGCAGCCGTCTGATCGCGGCAATTAACGACTCCTTTATCACCCCCATTGATCGTGAAGATTTGTTCCGCCTGTCCGGTACCATCGATGACGTACTGGACTATGCCTGGTATGCGGTCAAGGAGTTGCGCATCTATCACATTAACCCCGATCCTGCAATTGGTGATATGGCAAATCTATTGCTGCAAATGGCCCAAAGTCTGCTTGACTGTCTGCGTATGCTGGAACACAATCCTGCGCAGTGCAATGAGCACGCTGTCCAGATCAAAAAAATGGAAAACCGCCTCAATGCACGCTTTCATCAAGCAATGAACGATCTGTTTGAGCAGGACGATATCCGCACCATTCTCAAATATCGTGAGGTCTATGCACACTTCAACCACGCATCGGATAAAGGCGACCATGCAGCCGACCTGTTATTGGATATTCTGGTGAAACGCTAAATATGTAAGCAATAAACTGAACCCGAAGGAAATCCCTTCGGGTTCTATTTTTATACACCAACGGTTTTATGAAGGAGCGTCAAATACTGTTTTATACATCTGGCTTATGCCAGCTGTCTCAAAAATTCCGCCATCGCGTTCATCGCCTCTCCTGCACTCTTGAGCGGAAACATCTGGAATACATGCCACATATCCGGCCAGCTTTGCAGAACGCTTGGAACACCTGCTGCGATCAATGCTCTATGCAGTCGCTCGGAGTCAGAATAAAGAATCTCTCGTTCTCCGACTTGAATCAGAACCGGCGGCAATCCGGACAGCTCTGCAAACAAGGGAGAAAACTGCGGCTGACTGTAATCTGCATTCGGTGCATACGCACTGCGTACCGCCTGGATATAGCTTCCGGTCAGCATCGGGTCTAATGCTTCCCGCTGGATGTAAGAGTCCCCGCTCGCGGTCATATCCGTCCAGGGTGAAAAGAGAATGAGCCGACTGGGTAAAAAGCGTTGCTCTGCCTTGAGTGTAAGCGTCAACTCCAGCGCAAGATTTCCACCTGCGGAATCTCCGACGACAATCACATCTTTGGCGCCCCAGCCCTGATGCATGAGGTATTCCCAAGCTTCAAGTGCATCTTCCAGCGCGGCAGGGTATGGCGCTTCGGGTGCCAGTCGATACTGAAATGCTAAAACTTCATAGCCGGTCACGCTGGCCATCTTCGCCGCCAGCACTCTGGCATAGCCCAGATTGCCGCTCGTGTATCCGCCGCCATGGCAATAGAGAATCACTTTGCTCTTGTCATGCCCGCGTTCTGGACGCACCCAAGCCATAGGCATCTCGCCCAGAACAAATGGTTCCCAGCTAAAGCCAATGAGAGGCGATACCAGCCGTCCCAAGACTTCCTGACTTTTTCTCTGACGGTTCAGACTTTCTGCGTCCATCTCATCGGGAGACGCTGCACTGTGGATTGTTTTCAGCGCGGCCATCATGGCCTCGGTCATTTTTTGACTCAGCAGCTCGGCTTTGTCCTGCCGGTTTTTTGCTGTATTCATTTTGGAATTCATATAGAATCCACCTTTCCTGTACGATTGTATTGTTTTATTCTGACGAATTATAGGACGAAATGCGGTTGGCATCAGCGCAAACCTAACTTTTCCCAAACTGCTGTCTTATGGATTGAGCTGACAGATCACCCAGTTGAGATATCCTGCAAAGCCAACCCAGATCAGATAGGGTATCTGCATTCTGGCCGCCAAGCGGCTGATCGGATGGAAGGCGAGAATCATCAGAAAAATGAAGATCCATAGGACGATCAGGCAGGCCAGTGCTGCGGAATACGCGCCAAATCCAAAGAACAACAAGCTCCATGAAAAGTTCAGCACGAGCTGCATGGACCAAAGGAACACTGCCGTCTCAAACCCTTCTCCTCTTCTCCTGACAACATCGGCAAGTCCTAATCCCATCAAGATGTAAAGCACAGTCCAGACGATTGGGAAAACGTATCCCGGCGGTGTGAGCGATGACTTTTCCAGTAAAGGATATATGGTTTCAATGCCCGGTGCGGCGAAATAGCCAGCCAAAGCGCCCACGCCCAAGGTCAACAAGGGGAACAGGAGATATCCAAGCTTTTTCATCATAAACCTCCTAGGCTATGCATGTACTCGTGTTGACCATACGCCAAGCAGCAGTACAATTGCGGCTGTCATCAGATAAATGCCCCACACTGTAGCGAGTGCAAACCAGCTGAAAATCGGATTAACACACATAAACAAACTCAAGAGCACATTCAAACTTCCGCCCAGTGCAGTCCATCCGCGTCCCGGTGTTTTGGGTGCTTCCGACAATGCTGCTGCAAGCTGACTCAGTCCAATTGATGCCGTGAGCACGCCTACCAAAAAGGAACTGGCCATAATCATCTGCAATACGCCTGCCGTGCTCATAAGGGCTCCGGTCAGGAGGATACCCGATGCGATCAGCAGCAGGATTCCATTTGCCAATGCCCAGCTATTGCGCAGCTCCTTTGGCAAGCGGAAATAGAGGATACTCTGCGATAACCCATACAGGAACAAACCTACGGTGATCAAAAATGCAAGTCCTGTGCCTGCTGCCACGGGGAAAATGAAGATTGCCAAGCCTAAAACTGCCAGAATCAGCGCAACTGCCAGCACGCTTTTTTGTGCAGTGCGGTCTGCGCCTTTTTCTTCTTCCACTGGCTCATACGCTGCATCGAATATCGTATACGACGAATTATTTTTCTGTTTCATTTTATCCTCCTACACAATTCCTGTGTGCCCATTCGGTATGATTACAAGTGCGCTTTTACTTTCTACCAGCGCGTTCTCTACTTGTTTCTATTATACCATTCGCCGCGTTTTTAAACGGTTGTCCAGACAACGGAACATAAAAAATGTGCTCTGGAGACTGCATGTTGTTCTCCAGAGCACATCTATATAGAAGGGTAAATTTCTTTATTGATTGGGGTCGGGTTCCTCTTCGGTAATCGGCATCTCAATTAAGAGCTCAAATTTACTTTTTTCAAATTTTAAAAGTCCTTCATCTCGCATTTTACACAGTTCATTGGACATCGCGCTGCGGTCTACAAACAGAAAATCAGCCAAATCCTGTCGATTCAGCGGAATGGCAAAGGTTCTCTTCCCTGCTTTATGGAACTGACCGGACAGGTAATCTTGCAGACGGTCTCTCATCGAACGACGGATGCTGTCCTCCAGCTTTCGGGTCAGGCGATGCGCCTGCTGCGCGACCGCGACCGTCAGGTTTTGCAGAAAGCGAATCTGTACCGGTGCTGTGAGTACATTCTTCCGCAGCAGCTGACTGACATTCAAAAACAAAATCTCGGTCTCGGCTGTGGTTTCCGCTGAGATATGCAGGCGGTATTCTCCGACAGCGTTGAGTAAGCCGATCGGCTCCCCTTCGCCCAGGTTCTCCATCAGGTTGCTGTTTCCATTTGCATCTATATGGAATAAGTGCAGGTTTCCCGACAGGATGATGCCCACCTGGGTCATCGCGTCGCCGTCCCGCATCACTAGAGTACGCTTGGGATAGACGCTGCGGTGCGATCCCATCGTTTCCAGTGCTTCCATAATTTCGTCATCTTCCATATTGCGAAACAGCAGCCCTTTTTTCAAAATTTCCAGCATTTTCTCCTGCTCTATCACGTTCTGATCGGTCCTTTCCAATCGTTCTTCTGACAAAACCACTATAATCAAAGCGGCTGTATTTGTCAATGAACTCCACCGTCTCCGAAGTCTCATTTTTTCAAACACGTTGTCTGGACAACCGATTTTCTGCTCCAATTCCTCCATAATGAACGTATCAAGCAAACGACTTCACCGTTCTGCACCTATCACTTGTGAGGAGGAACTCTACATGAAATTCTGGAAAATCCTGCTTGTCGCACTGTGCAGTACCGCTGGAATCAGTGCCGCAAGTGCCGTGGAATCCGACCAAGTCCCCATCAATTCTGATACCTTTCCCGATTCGGCTTTTCTAGATTGGGTCGAGCAGCAGGACGCGGACGAAGACGGCTTTTTGTCTGAATCCGAACGAGACGCTGTCACCAACATGGATCTGCGCAAGCAGGGTATCCAGGATTTGACCGGTCTGGAATGGTTTCAATCTCTGGAAAAGTTAAATTGCAGCGAAAACGACCTAGTAGAGCTGGAAATCATAGATTTTCCCGCACTGCAATCGCTGACCTGCAATGAAAATCCCAGACTGGAAACCCTGACGCTCAGCGATGTCCCGGAACTCGAGCACCTCTATTGCTTTCACTCCAACCTGTCCGAGCTGGACTTGCACGACGTACCAAACCTGACCTATCTGGCTTGGGGCGGCAGTCCGCTGGAAGAGCTAGATCTGAGTGAAAATCCCAATCTTCACACCCTGCATGTTCTGGGCGGAAATCTGACCCACGCCGATCTGTCCCACAACGAAAATCTGGACACATTGCTGTGGAATCACACCTTGATTGAAACGCTGGACTTATCGCATCAAACCAATCTTACCTACCTCAACTGCACAGACAATCAGCTGACTTCTCTCGATCTCAGCAACAACCCCAAGCTGGAAACCATTTATGCCGGAAAAAACAAACTGCTTGCAATCAGAATTCCTGACGACATCAATCCTTTCTGCGATCTGACCGAACAGCGTCCCACTGCATTCGATTTGCCCGCAGGTGAAAACAGTTTTCTTCTGAGTGATCTCGTTCCCTGGATGGACGCCGATCAGGTAAGCCAGCTCAACGGCGCTGTGCTGGAAGACAACCGCATACAGCTGGACAACCCCAATCAGACCATCACATATCACTATACCGACGGAGCCGCTGAACTGGATGCTGCGGTGACCGTCACGGGAGAGAATGACTGGCAGGTTCCGCTGCACATTGACAGCTGGACTTACGGAGAACCGGCTGCACAGCCGCAGGCCCAGCCTGCATTCGGCACTGCTGAATTCTTCTACGCACCTTCCCCTGATGGCCCGTTCCAGCCAGAAGTCCCCGTTCATGCAGGCACCTGGTATGTTCAGTCAATCGTAGAGGAAACCCCTCAATATGCAGGGCTGGAATCGGTCGCTTCCTTTGAGATTTATCCCGCTCGTCCGGAATACCTCGCCCCAAACATGAAATCGGCAACTTATGGCGACTATCTGGCCGATGTATCGCTTGAATCTCAGTTTTTCTGGGAAAATGACAGTCTGCGCGTGGGAAATGTCGGTGAACAAACCCATCTGGCATTCTACGTCCCAAGTGACCTAATCGACTACCAAATGGTAGAGCACATTCCTGTCGTTGTAAACGTATCCCCCTATGACGGCACGCGTCTTCCCATTCCTCAGGTTTCCAGCCGTGCAGAAGCGGAAAGCATCGTCATCAAGCATGGCGATTGGATTCTGCAACCGGGAACCGACTATACCACCGCACTAGTGTCTCAGGAAAACAACGTCCAATTCACCATTGAATTTCAGGGCAATTACACCGGGACTGTGACCCAAACCTTTCCCGACTCCACCACCAGCGGTGGCAGCGGCAGCACCAACACCGGTAACAGCAGCAGTGGTAACACTGGCAGCAGCGGAAGCAACGCGAGTACGACCTTTGTGATCTCCGCACAGGCCACGTCAGGCGGTACGATCAGCCCTGACGGTAAAATCCAAGTGAAGCGCGGCGCTACCCCGCAATTCACCATGCGTGCACAGGAAGGTTATCGACTGCGCGCCGTCCTGATTGACGGAAAGTCGATCGGCGCACAGGAAACCTACCGTTTTGATCCCATATCCAAAAACCACACCATATCTGCTGAATTTGTCCCTGTACGTACACTGCCCACGCCAGACCAAAGCGGTGTATCCGATGTCTTGGATACACAAGCGCACGGTGCTTACGTGTCCGGCTATCCCGGCAATCAGTTTGGCCCCGAGGATGCCTTGACTCGTGCACAGGCCGCTCAGCTCTTCTATTCTCTCTTGAAAAATCAGGACATTTCGACGACAACCCATTTTATCGATGTGCCGAGTGATGCCTGGTACGCCAAATCTGTCAACACCTTAGCTTCTATGGGAATCATTTCCGGTATCGGTGACGACAAATTCCTGCCCGACCGACCGATCACTCGCGCAGAGTTTGTCACGATGGCCACGAAGTTTACACAGCCTTCCTTCAGACAAGGACTCGCCTTTCCCGATGTCACCCCCGACGATTGGTTTTATGAGAGCGTCATGTGCGCCGCAGATTACGGTTGGATCTCTGGATACCCCGACGGAACCTTTGGTCCCAATCTTCTCGTGACCCGCGCACAGGCAACCGTCATCTTAAACCGCATGCTGGGTCGCTCCGCTGATCGGGACTTCATCGCCCATCACGCCGAACTCAAAACCTTTTTGGATGTGCCGGCATCTCACTGGGCCTACTACGACATCTGTGAGGCTGCAAACGCACACACTTATGAACATAGCAACCAGATGGAGCGGTGGGAAGCATTGCTTTAAAAGTCCCTCACTGTTGCAGCCTGCAATTCTCCCGTGACTGATACCCGAATCGTAAATATAAAAAAGGGACTGACCCGCAAGTCAGTCCCTTTTGCAGCTTATCGTCAAGGTGTGAGGTTCCAAGCACCCCAGTCAAACAAAAGAAAAAGCACTGAAACGAGATGTTTCAGTGCTTTCAATGGCGGAGAGTCAGGGATTTGAACCCTGGGTACGGGATTACCGCACACACGATTTCCAATCGTGCGCCTTCGACCACTCAGCCAACTCTCCATCTGTATTTTGTTGTTTTTGCTTTGTCGTTTCGTTCGTATCTCTCAGCGACGATATTTATTATAGCGCATACATCCCCTTTCGTCAACACTTTTTTTCATTTTTTTGAAAAATTTTTTTAGCATCTTCAAAGCCCGATTTTTGCGGCCAAAAACAGCATCGGAATGCGCAAAATCGCGCCGCAGCAAGCCAATAAAGTGCAGAGTGCAATCGCGCTGCGAAAGCGTGCCAGCGCATACCAATATCCTTTGCGATTGTTCGGCGCATCCTGCCCTGCCAGAAAACAGGCGGACGCGGTCAGCAAAAGACAGGGTACGGTCATGACCGCGCTCACGCCTCCTGTAATCAGCGCCAGCAGCAATCCGCGCAGCTGCAAGGTGCTGAGAAAGGCTCCAGCGGCAAAGGACAGCAGAAAGCCTCTGGCGGCGCACAGGCCGGACAGCAGCAGGCTATGACCGCGCAGCATGCCGCACAGGATGGCAGCCCCCTGCCATGCCAGTGCACCTGCCATCGTCCGCGCCAGCAGCATCCACACATTGCCGTCCCCGATTCTGGCCTGCTCCACCATCTGTACCGCGATCTGCTCGAGCAGCGCACCCTCGCTGTGTCCGCTGCGCAGTCCGGTACAACTGCCCGCCAGCGCGCCGCACAGCAGCATAGCGGTCAGGAACACCAAATGCGGCGTGTCCCACAAGATTCGGAGTGAAAAAAAGCTGAGAACCTTCTGTCGTTTCATGGTCTGTCCCTCCTATTGGTACTTCCCCATGCAACAAGGTATTCTCAGCTCGTTTTCAATATGCTATTTTTATTCCGAAATGGTCAGCGTATCCACCAGTGCACGCGCGATATCCTCACAGGGAAGCTTCATATACGACGCAAATCCCTTGCTGTAATCTACCGTACCGTGCAGTGTGCCGTCCTCCTGCTGTGCAGTCTGAACTGCCATGATCTGCGTACCCTTTGCGATACGATCGGCAATGTCAGACACGCTCACGCGGTCGCTGACAGCGATCAGATAACGTCCCGACGTACAGCCGCATACCGGCGCCAGAACAGCAGCCATCTCCTCAGACGGTGCGGCAATCAAAACCACCTCGCCTTTGATGATTGCATTCATGTCATCGGTGAGCAGCTGACAGCCGTTGGCTGCAAATCGCTCGATCTCCGGGCCATCGGCCTTGGACAGAAAAATATTTTCTGCCGGAATCACATCATCTTTCAAAAGTGCGTCCACGGCACGGGAAAGATGGTCGCTCGTACCAAGGCACGCAATTCGGATCTTATGTGCCATAACTCATTCTGCCTTTCAAAACAACATTGCTTAACGTGTAATCTCCACGCATATTATATGATAAAGTAACCAAATTTTGCAATGCAATTTCTCGCAGATCGCACAAATTCGTTTGGTCTTACAAATCGCTGTCCATGGCTTCAACTGCTTTGAGGTAGATTGCACATTCCAGACGCTTCTTTTCCATCTTGCATCCCATCTCATACGGGACGTTCAGATCGTGGCTGAAATTGTGATTTGCCGCAGAGCAGCCGCCCGAGCAATAGAACTTTGCCCAGCAATCGCCGCACTTCTCGCGGGTATAGATGTTCATGGACGCAAACTTATGCGCGATGTCCATGTCGAACGAACCGTCCAGAACCGAACCCTGCTTGAATGCCTCGTTGCCAACGAACTGGTGGCAGGGATAGATGTCACCTTCGGGCGTAACCGCAACGTACTCATAACCGGCGCCACAGCCGCGCAGACGCTTTACAACGCAGGGACCCTGGTTGAGGTCTACCATGAAGTGGAAGAAGTGGAAGGGCTTGCCCTCCTTGCGGCGTGCCTCCATGATATCGGTCAGGCGGTCGTACTCGGCATAGATCTTGTCCAGATCTGCCTCGGTCAGCTCGTAGCCGCAGCCGTCCTCAGCCGCAACCGGCTCAACAGACAGGCGGTCAAAGCCCTCGTCTGCAATATGTACGACATCCTCTGCAAAGTCCAGGTTCTTGCCGGTGAAGGTACCGCGTGCGTAGTAGTCCAGCTTGGGATCGCGCTTCTCGACCAGCTTCTGGAACTTGGGCACGATGATGTCGTAGCTGCCAGCACCCGAAACGGTCTTGCGCATCTCGTCGTTGACCGACGGACGGCCATCGAGCGACAGGACAACGTTATCCATGTTGGCGTTGATGTAGTCAATCTTCTCGTCATCGAGCAGCAGGCCGTTGGTGGTGATGGTGAAGCGGAACTTCTTGCCGTGCTCCTCCTCGATCGAACGCGCATAGTCAATGGTCTGCTTGACCGTATCCCATGCCATGAGCGGCTCGCCGCCGAAAAAGTCGACTTCGATGTTGCGGCGCTTGCCCGAGCGTGAGATAACAAAGTCGATTGCCTTCTTTGCCACCTCAAACGGCATAATCTTACGGCCGGTGCCGAAGTCGCCAGTGGATGCGAAGCAGTACTGGCATCTCAGGTTGCAGTCATGTGCGACGTGCAGGCACAGTGCCTTGACCGGTGCGCCGACCGGGATGTACTTGGACACGTCAATGTAATCGTCGTCCGCGAACAGCTGGCCGTTCTTCTTGAGATCGTACAGCTCTGCGTATGCCTCGCGTACAGCCGCTGCGTCGTACTGCGGCAGCGCCTCCACAATGGCGTCCGGGCAGGTTTCGGTCATCTTCTCATCGATCAGGCCGGATACCGCGTAGGATACGTCGTCGAGCAGGTGCACGGCACCGCTATTGACATCCAGCAGGAAATTCAGGCCTTTCTTGGTAAAACGATGGATCATCGCTTGTTCCTCCGTATCTATGATGGTTCTGTGTTATCGGAAAAAGGATTTTGGGAATGTACGGGTCATCTGACACAAAACAGCGAGGCGCACCATCCGGCACGCCCCGCAGCTCGATTCCTCGAAATTACTTGCTCTGCTCGCACTTCTGGTTTGCAACGGTGCAAGAAGTCTTGCAAGCGGACTGGCAAGAAGTCTGGCACTCACCACAGCCGCCGTGTGCTGCAGTCTGCTTCAGGGTTGCGGAAGTCAGGGTCTTGATATGGGTCATGATACGTACCTCCCGTTTTTTAGAATATGTTTATTTTCTGCGTTTTTTATGCTGCCGACGACGCCGGGCACCCAAAACGCCGCCCACCGCCGCACTGGCGATGGTCAGAATCGCGTTGATCAGCAGGCGCGAAAGCTGCACCTGCTCACCAAACCACGCGAAACTCAAAATTGCAAGGCAGGCAAACACAATCACTCCGGCAGCCAGACCCCAGAGGGGCTGCCACGCAGAGGAACGCTTGGCCGCGAGGAACGCGGCGCACAGACTGCCCAGCATCAGACACAGATCGGCCCAAAGCGCGATCTTGTCCGCCGGAAGACCGCCCATCAGGACGGCCAGCGCACAGGCGGCCATCAAGGCCAGCGTGAGCGCAAATCCGGTCAGTACGGCTGCACCGAGTACAGCCGGTACCGACGGCCCGGATTGATTTTTGTTCATAGAGGTCCCTCCCGCCCAAAGAACTTTGCTATCAAGCTATTCGGCGGGCGACGACATTATGCCTTCGGCTCTTCGACCTTGTCAGTCGGAGCTGCCTCCTTACCGCGGATTGCCCAGCGATACAGCTTGAGCTTGGTGCGGTCAGCAGAGGTCTCAATGACGAGGGTATCCTCCTTCAGGCTTACGACCTTACCAATGAAGCCGCCGATCGTGGAAATCTCATCACCGACCTGGATCGAATTTCTCATGTCACGCTCAGCCTTATCGCGCTTGCGCTGCGGGCGGATGAGGAAGAAATAGAAAATCACGACCATCAGAATGATGGGCAAGAATGTTCCTAAAATCTGGCTATAGTTGTTCAGCATCTGTAAAACACCTCCTACCGTATAACATCAGTACTACCATTATATACAAGCGGAGGCAAAATTACAAGCCCTAAAAACTTTGTAACCGCTGTCTTTTGGTTGGAACGCGTCACAATCAGGCGAAGTAGACCGGGCTGGACATGGCAAGCAGCTGACCGTACTGTCCGTCCTTGTCACCATACAGTTCAACACGCAGCCAGCGGTCGCCCTCAGCCTGCACGCAGAACAGGTCGCCGCGGTACGGATACTTCTTGGTACCCGCAGGGCCGGTCAGTGCAATCTCGCGCACCTCGATGCCCCACTTCTCCCACATATCCCGGCGTTCGTTCAGGCGCACGTCCACGCGCACTTCGCATGCACCGGTCTTGAGGGTATCACCCAGATTGTATTCTTTGCCATCCTGACGGACTTCGATGTCCATGGTGGGGCCAAGGGTCACATACGTGCGTCCGGCGCGCAGTGCATCGAGCGCATTCTCCTGCGTGACCTTGCCCTCGGGCAGTCCCAGATAGGTTGCCGTGGTGATGACGTCCTCACTGTCCTTACAGTGCCAGTCACGGCCAGCCGTACACGCCAGATGATGTCCCTCATTAAGCAGGTTTGTCCACCACTCGATCGCCATGATGTTCTTGGTGCGCACCATCGGATCTTCCTGCGACCAAACCTCGATATAGGTAATATCATCCCAGTTCTTGACCTTAAAATCCCAGCGGCAGCCCGCACACATGGGCGCACCGATGTTGAACGGGTGTGCAATGCCTGCGATACCGCCCGCCTCACGAATCTGTGCGGTGTAGGTATCGATATCTTCGGGCAGAGCAAAGCGCCAGTCTACGTAGTGCTCACAGCCCAGCACCAGCATGTGACCAAAGAAGGTTGTCCACTCAATGCCGCGGATGGCCGGAACGGTCTCAGCTTCCAGCTCCGGTGTCAGCTCGGCCTGTCCAGCCTCGGTGTTGTGATCGGTCAGTGCAAAGCCGACATAGCCGTAATCCTTGACCGCATGCGCCAGATCGTGTACCGTGAACCGACCGTCCGAGTGCAGCGTATGGCAGTGCATCTCAAAGGGACGATAGGTATAAGCAGGCTTGTCACAGCCGATGACGGTCAGGTGATAGGTCAGCTCATGTTCCGGGATGGCTGCCTGCACGTTGAGCACGATGCGCCAGTTACCCTTTGCTGCCTTATGTGCAAAAAATCCGCGGGACGAGCCCTGTTCGGAAATCACAATGACCTGTTCCGGGTCATGGCGATGGGCACAGCCTACATACTCACCCTCGTGGTCGAGCGAGAAGGTGACAAAGTTCATCAGCACCTTGCACTCGTCCATGTCAGCCGGGAACAGCTTACGTCCGGTCCAGCCGCTCTTATCCATACCCTTCTGTACCTCACGGGCAACCAGATCAGGGTCGGAAATGGTCTTGGGGCTATATTCACACACAAACTCCAGGTGATCGTAGTTGCGTTCGGTCTCGAACGAAATAATACGGTTGGTACGGTCATCTTCGGGATGGAAGACAAACTCTTTTTGCAGCAAAATTTCCATCTGGGAATTCTCCTCTTTGCAAGTAATATCGTTCTATTTTCTTACCCTTATCATACACCGTGTACCGGCACAGGGGAAGAGTCATTTATGCATCCGCGGTCAAAAAATATACCCGATTTTTGTCTCTCTGCTTTTCAGCGGATGAAAAAAGAGAGGAGCCGGAAATTGGCTCCTCTCCTCCACTGCGTATGTGTTATTCCCACTCTTTTTCTTTCAGGTTGGTATAGATATAGATACCAGCCGAAACCGAACAGATCAGGAACATGATAACCGACAACGCTGCCGACCGGTTGTAATCCAGATAGCGGTTAAACTGGTCGTACAGGGCGATGCCGAGCATCTTCGGGCTATTGCCGCCAATGAGGTACGGGGTGGTGAACGAACCGACGTTGGTCATGAACACGAAGGTAGCTGCTACGACAACGTCCTTCATCGACAGCGGCAGAATCATCGTGCGGAATACACGCATCCGGCTCGCGCCGACGTCACGCGCGGACTCGATGACCGAATCCGGGATCGCGCCCAAACCAGCTGTGATCATCAGTGCCGCGAACGGAATGTTGAACCACAGGTTCATGATGATCAGGCCGCTGGCGTGATACATCATGGCCGGTTTGAAGTCGTAATTGAACAGGAGCTGTGCAATACGGTTGATGACGCCGGTATCACGGATGATGGTGATCATTGCGTAGACCGCGACCAGACCGGGGATGAAACGCGGCAGCAGGTAGAGCGTGCCGATGGCCCGGGAGATCGGGGACTTGACAAAGCGCAGGTACAGCGCCAGCAGATACGCAATCACGATCGCCAGTACAACCGTTACAACAACGACATACAGCGTAAAGCCGATGTTCTTCAGCTGCGATTCAGTTACAAAGAAATACTTGTAGTTTTCCAGTGTAAATTCGCCCGTTTTTCCATCCTGAAAGCTCATGATGACAGACGACAAAATGGGGTAGGCAACGGTCAGCATGACCACCAGGAACGCCGGCAATACCAGAGCGTACCCGATGAGCATTCTCTTTCTAGCATTTGTTTTATTCATAATCAATTACCTCGGACACAAGATTTGTAGGCGTTAACCGAGTGTACCGATCTCCTCATCCCAACGTGCGTTCAGGTCGGTAACCAGATCGCCCAGGGCCTGCGTACGGAAGTTGGAAACGTCCATGCTCATCAGTTCTTCTGCGCCAGTCAGGTCAACACCTTCGGTTACCAGCGGGATCGCTGCCATATCCTGTACCAGGATGGTCTGTGCCTCAGGCGAGAGCAGGTAGTCGATGAATGCGAAGCCGCCTTCCTTGTTGCCGCTGTAAGAGGGAACTGCGATACCCTGTACAGAACCGGTGAAAGAGGGCTCGATGGTGGTAATCTTGATCTTCTCGGGAACGGTGCCAGCCTTACGCTGAGACAGAACCATGTCCGCCCAGTTCGGGCACATGTCGATCTCGCCCTGGGTCAGCAGGTCCAGAGTACCCTGGTTCTTGTTCGGGTAAACAACGCTGCTGCCGGACTTGTACATGTAGGGATGCAGCTCCTTGAGGAATGCGAAGCCCTCATCCCACTGCTCCATCCACTTGGGATCAGAGCTCATGAGTGCGCTGTCATCGTCGATGAAGTTATAGATAGAGGTACGAACGAAAGAGTCACCAGCGCCGCCGGTACCCGGAGTGTTGTATGCGAAGCGGCCCGGATGTGCCTTGATCCACTCAACCAGCTCGTCCATCGTGGTCGGTACTTCGTCTTCCGGAACGGTCTCGGAGTTATACGCCAGGATAACGGTGGTGCCGCGGTACGGCTGGATCTTGCCCTTAGCTGCTACCGGCTCTGCGGTCACGCCTTCAGCGTTCGGGATCTTGCTCATGTCCAGATCTTCCAGGACGCTCTCGTCGGTCAGGGACAGGATCTTGGTCAGGTCATCGTCGCCCAGGTCAACAACGTCGAACTCGGTGTCGGTCTGGCCTGCCTTGTATGCTGCAACCAGCTGGTCAGCCAGGGTGCCGCCGCCGGTACCGGACAGGATGAAGTTCAGCTTTGCCTCATAGGTACCTACATATTCAGAATTTGCATTAAAGTCGGAAACCAGCTTCTCAAAAGTCTGACGAACGTTATCCGAACCGGTTGCCCAGACCTGTACGTCCTTAACAGTACCGGTCTCGCCGCCGCTCTCGCTCGTACTTGCATCCTCGCTGCCGCCGCAGCCTGCCAGCGTACCGACGAGCAGTGCAGAAGCCGTCAGAATCGCAAACAATCTCTTAGTATTCATAGATCTCTTCCTCTCTTTCCTCTTATTCGGTGAACGTGTGGTATTTCTCGAAGTTCAGACCGACCGGATCGCCTACTTCCAGCTGGTCCGAGATCTCGCGGTTGACAAAGCACTTGATGACGTCGTCACCGCACTGCACGTTAACAGATACGTAGTGTCCGAGGACCATGATGGTTCTCACCTTGCCGTTAACCATGCCGCTGCCGCCTACTACTACATTAACATTCTCCGGTCGGACTGCGATGGTCTTGTCTCCATCCTTGATGAAGTTCATCTCGCCGATGAAGGATGCAACGTACTTGGAATTGGGGTTGTCATAGATCTCGGTGGGCGAGCCGACCTGCTCGAACTTACCCTTGTTCATGACAACGATTCTGTGAGAAAGCGTCATTGCTTCCTCCTGGTCGTGGGTTACGAATACGACCGTGATGCCCAGATCGGACTGGATCTTCTTGAGCTCCTCACGCATCTGCTGACGAATCTTGGCGTCGAGTGCCGAGAAGGGCTCGTCGAGCAGCAGCATGGAGGGCTTGAGGAGCAGCGAACGTGCGATTGCGATACGCTGCTGCTGGCCGCCGGACAGCTGGCTCGGATACTTCTTCTCGCTGCCGGACATGGAGACCAGCTTTAAGATGTTCTTGATGTCCTCATCGATCTGTGCCTTGGGAATCTTGCGCAGCTTGAGGCCGAATGCAAGGTTCTCGTAAATGGTCATGTGAGGCCACAGGTTATAGCTCTGGAATACCATTGCGGTCGGGCGCTTCTCAGGCGGCAGACCGACGATGCTCTGACCGTCAATGGTGATGTCGCCGCTGGTTACGTCGTGGAAGCCGCCGATTGCACGCAGGATGGTGGTTTTACCGCAGCCGGAGGGGCCAAGGAAGGAAACGATCTCGCCCTCGTAGATATCCAGATTGATATGTTCGACACCGTCACCGTTGTCGTACTTTTTGGTCATATCTTTTAGCTGCAGCTTGATTTTTCTCTCGCTCATATGCGTCTAATCCTCCAACATATCTCAGATTATTTCATCTTGAAGCCGCCCGCGATGGCATCGGGGCCGATATACTTACGCATCAGGAAAATCATGACAGCCGACGGGATCATCAGCAGCACGCCGAATACAGCGCCCGCCTGTCCGGGATAGTCCATGATGATGCCGTACATCTCGACCGGCATGGTGGTGATGCGTCCCATGCCGACGAGCAGGGTGCCCTGTGCCTCCTCCATGGAGCCGAGGAAGGTGTAGAGCGTTGCAACCGCGATACCGGGCATTGCCATCGGCAGGGTAACCTTGAAGAAGGTACGGATGGGGCCTGCGCCAACGTCACGCGCTGCTTCTTCCTGCTGCGGGTGAACGGTGCGGAATGCGCTCGACGGCAGCCATACCATGAACATCATGGTCGTGATCATATGGATGATAACGACGCCTGCGAGGGTGCCCATCAGGTTATACTTGTAAAACAGAACGCCGATCGAAATGAAGATACCGATCTTCGGGAAGGCGTTGGTCAGCAGGAAGGACAGCATGAACAGCTTTCTGCCCGGATACTTAAAGCGTGCCAGGGAGAATGCTGCCGGGATACAGATGATCATCGAGCAAACCGTGGTGATGATTGCTACAACGAAGGACTGTATCATGGAAGATTTCAGACTGTTCTGCTGGAAGATGAAATCCCACCAGTAAGTACCCCACTCGGTTGCCAACAGGTGCGGCGGTTCGTATTCATTTGCGAACGCCATCATAATCATGTTGAGCAGCGGGCCGTAGAAAAACAGGATAAACACCGCCAGAACGATGAACTCCCAGAATTTCTTTTTGCCGACCGCGAAGTAGAAGCGTTTGGGATTTAAATACTTGAACATACTTTTCGATCACCTACTCTTCTTGTTCTCTTTCTCTGCGTCCGCCGGTGACAGCGGATCTTTTTGCCCGGAAACCTGCCGGGTTCAGCCGTCAATCGCACCGCGCACAAGTTCCGGTGCACGGCTTGTGATGTTTTCGATGCACTTTGCCTGGGCAACTTCTGCCGCCCGCTCCGGATCGTTGATGGTCCAGGCCGAAACGACAATGTCGTTCTTGTCCATGACCTGCATAAATTCCGGTGTGCAAAGTCTTTCGTGTACGTTGATCACGCGGAATCCATATTCGCGACACAGGTCGGCGGCTTTCTGCATGTCCTGTTCGGTCAGCACTTCGCCGTCCTGCAGCCGATCATATAATCCCGGCATGAGTTCTTCGATGTTGATGTAAATAAGCACGTCCCTTCTCAGAGTTTCGTCCATACGGACACGCTCTAAGCTGACAGTTCCAGAAAAAATAAGACGCTGTAACAAACCATGCCCCCTTGCAAGGTCTATCACAGCATTCTCCAAATCGGGCTCCTTCAAATCACAATTGATCCACTTGTCAGTCGGTGCAACCAGTGCAAACACCGCGTCCAGCGCAGGTGCGTCCTGATCGTCCAGGATTGCGTCGTGGGAAATTGCAAGGATGCCGTCTTTTGTTTTCCGTACATCAACTTCCAGCGCATCCGCATTCGTCTGCAAGGCATGGCGAACGAATTCAAGTGAATTATCCGGTGTGCCGTCGCAGCCAGAATGAGCTGTAATGTGTACCAAGTTTCTTCACCTCCAAAAGTATCTGTGAGGAACTGTCCTCACAGGGTCCAATTCGCAGGTTTGAGAAAGCTGTACGTTATTTAGTTTTTCAGATGCCCGAATGGGCAGCGGCAACCAAAGGTGTGGGGTGATGAAGTCCACAGCCTATTGATTATGAAATATAAACAACAAACAACTTTTTACGAATTGGGAACTGTCTACATTGCACATGATATCATGCAAACCTCCAAAACGCAATCATTCTGCGCAAACATTTTTGTAGAAAATGACATTTCATCGACTTTTATAATTTTTTTAAAAATCTTTGTCTATTTTGCAAATTGTTTCCTTTGCAAAACACCTTGATTTTTAAACTTCATGGCATTCTATCTAATTTGTGTTTCCAGAAAGCATGACCTTATAAAATCGGCAACCTGTCGGTACAAAAACGTCCGGCGCTGATTTGCCTGCCGCTCGAAGGCAAGTGTATTCTACCACAGATTGTGCACACATTTCGACCAACAAGCTGTCAGATTTTTGCAAAATGTCTGTAAACTTGACAGCCTGTTTTTGCTCACAAGGCCGCAAGCAGCGCCGCCGGATCGTCCAGCACCAGATCAGGCTGAAACCTGGTAGTTTTGAGATCATCCAAACCAGCCTCTCCGGTGAGCAGCAAACAGGTATCTATTCCCGCAGCCAGACCGCACGCAATGTCAGTATACAGGCGATCGCCAACCACCAGCGTCTGTTCCCTGTTATAACCGGTCTCTTCCAGGCACAGTTCGGCCATTCTCGCTGCCGGTTTGCCCAGATAAACAGGCTCTTTTCCGGTCGTCGCGGTCAGCATACCGCAGATTGCGCCGCAGTCCGGGATGAATCCGAACGGTGCCGGACAGCGCAAATCAGGGTTTGTGCCATAAAACGGCACGTCGGTGCGCTGGAGTAATTCTGCCGTGCTGCACAGCTTGTCATAGGTCAGTTCCCCGTCATATCCGACCACGATACACGCCGGATTGTCCACGAGTTCGGTCACAATCTGCAAGCCAAACGACCGCAGTTCTTCCACAAACGACTGTGTTCCCTGTGCATAGATGGTCTGCGTCCCGTACCGATCACACAGCGTGCGCGCGGTCACATAGGACGCGGTCACAAACTGGCGTTCCTCGGTCTGCAAACCGAACACCTCGGCGAATCGCTTGACGTAATGACTGCGGCTGCGCGTAGAGTTGTTGGTGATAAACAGGCTGGTCCCGCCTCTGCGCTCAATTTCCGCGAGCAGTTCCCGCGCACCCGGCAGCAATTCATCCCCTACCGCCAGCGTTCCATCAATATCGAACAAAAACAGTCTCTTGTCGGACAGATTCATCAAAATATCCCCCTGATTTTGAAAAAAGCCGCGCAGAATCTGCGCGGCTTAAATGGTTTTAAATTAAAGTGCAGCGTTGTGTGCGGCAATGAGCTCGCCTGCCATATCCGGATAGTTGGAAATGATGCAGTCCACGCCCTGCGCAATCATGTCGCGTACATCCTCCTCGGTATTGACCGTCCAGGTGTTGACCTCCTTGCCCATCGTGTGATAGGCATCGGTCAGATGACGCTGGTATTGCAGCAGGCACCAGCGCGGATGGATGGCATCCGAAATGGTCTGCGAGAAGTAGTACTCCGGGTTGTGAATGGGCTTGTCATACAGCAGACCGGTCTTGATCTCGGGATTCATGCGCTTGCACGACTCCATCGAGATATGATTAAACGAAGACAGAAAGACCTGATCCTGCATCTGGAAGCGTTCAATCTCACGGATGACCGCCTCTTCCAGACCGGGATAAAAGACCTCATAGTTTTTGAGCTCCAGATTGCACACCTTGTGCGTCTGCTTGCAGAAATCCAGCAGCTCTGCCCAGGTCATCATGGTCTGACCGGCAAACTCTGCGCCCTTCCAGGAGCCCAGATCAAACTGGCACAGCTCCTCATAGGTGTAATTCTTGACGTAGCCCGTGCCGTTGGATGTGCGGTCGAGTACCGGGTCGTGAATGATGACCAGCTTGCCGTCCTTGGAGAAGTGAACGTCGCTCTCAAAGCCGTCGCAGTTGGTCTTTTCGACCGCAGCCTCAAAGGCAACACGGGTATTTTCCGGGTAATAACCGGAAAAACCGCGATGAGCCAGACTTAAAATCTTCTTTGCCATAGCGTATCCTTCCTTTCCTGTACGCCGCGTCAGGACTGACCGATCGGCAGCGTCCAAAGGGAACGATCTGAGGTCGAAATACCCCGTGCGCCCGCAGAAAACGCCTGATTTGCGTCCACCGCACTGCGCACCAGTCCACCCGCGACCACAGCCGCGCCGGTCTCCCGGCAAAACGACTCGATCAGGCTGGGCGGCAGAATGCCTGGCATGAGCTCGACAAAGTCGGGCGACACGTTTCCGCTGACCTGAATGGCCTTCTGGTAGGACTGTCCATCCATGATGAAGCAGCGCAGCGCTGCGAGCATACCATATTCACGGATGGTACGCACCAGGTTGTTCTTGGTCGTAATGACACCGTCCGGGCGCACGATCTCGGCCAGAATCTGGACACCGTTGGCATCGCGTGCGATTCCTTCGGCCAGATCCAGGTGTACAAATACGATCTTTCCTTTCTGCTGCAAGCGGCTGACCATTTCCTTGACGTCAAACAGCTTGCCGCCCAGCAGAAACACAACCGCGCACGGCGATTCTGCCGCGACTGCCGCGTCCTCAAAGGAATGCACAGCCGCAATAATCGGATGTTTTGCAAGGGCTTCTCTTAAATTTCGACTGGACATCGTTTTCCCTCCCGCTTTTCCGTTCGTTCTGTCATCCGGCCGCAGCGGGTCAATCGGTTCCTTTACGCCAGCGATTCCGACGCGATGACATCCACGCTGGTACCGCACACATCGGCTACGATCACATCGCCGATCTGCACCGGAGCGCTCACGCGCGTGCCGTACAGCACACGCATTGCGTCAAAAATCTTATCTTTCGGGATGGCGCTGCGCGTGCGCACAGCCAGCATCCGGCGGCGATCTTCCACCGTGACGGTCGAAGTCAGCATGCGCTCAGGGCGCAGCAGCTCGGCCTCGGCGTATGCCGCACCGCGCTTACAGGTGTTGCCCGTAACCGACAGGATCTTTCCATCCTCAACCGTTACCGTCAGCGCACAGCCACGCGGACAGACGACACAAGTTAAATTTTTCGTTTCCATAGACACCCTCCCAGGACTCACTTGGCCGGACGCAGACCAATCTCGACCGTCTGACCCACGAGTTTTTCCGCGAGCTGACGGGTGATCTGCACCGATTCCATCTCACCGGGTGCCGCCTGCGGCACGCGCTTATGATAGACGACGTTTCCGTCTACCTTGACCTCGAGTTCCATGTCGGTGAAGACATCGCTGACGCGGAACAAGAACTTTTCGTCATAGCTCAGCGCCGCCGGATCGATGGTGGAGGGCACTACATAGCGTACACCAAAACCGGGCTTTACGTCAAGCGTATGGGCACCGTCCGTGCGTTGACCGAGGGCGTATTTTGCCGCGCCGCGGCCTGCCAGACGGCTCTCGATGGTGACAAAGTCAACCAGATCGTGTACATGTACGACGTTGCCGCAGGCAAAAATGCCCTCGCAGCGGGTCATCATGGACTGATCGACGAAGGGTCCGTTTGTAATGGGGTTAATCGGAATATCTGCTGCTGCGCTCAGCTCATTCTCGGGAATGAGACCGACCGACAGAAGCAGGGTATCACAGGGTACATACTCGAAGGTTTCCGGGATGGGCCGTCTTTTTTCGTCCACCTGTGCAATCACGACACCTTCGACGCGCTCGCGTCCGCGCACCTCGACAACCGTGTGCGACAGGCGCAGCGGAATGCCAAAATCGTTCAGGCACTGCACGATATTGCGCTTGAGGCCGCCCGAATACGGCATGACCTCGAGCACCATCTTGACTTCTGCGCCTTCCAGCGTCATGCGGCGCGCCATGATCAGGCCGATATCGCCCGAACCCAAAATGACGACCTTCTTGCCCGGCATATAACCCTCGATATTGACAAAGCGCTGCGCCGTGCCGGCGGTGTAGACGCCCGCCGGACGAGTGCCGCCGATGCCGACTGCACCGCGGCTGCGCTCACGGCAGCCCATTGCCAGCACGATCGCACCTGCCTGAATGGTCAGAATGCCGTCCTTGCTGTTGACCGCGGTGACAACACGATCCTGCGAGATGCTCAGCACCATGGTATCGCACTTGTACTCGATACCCAGCTCGTCAACCTGTGCATGGAAGCGTGCGGCATACTCCGGACCGGTCAGCTCCTCGCCGAAGATGTGCAGACCGAAGCCTGCGTGGATGCACTGCTGCAAGATACCGCCGACATCGCTGTCGCGTTCCAGGATGAGGACGTCGTCACAGCCGTTTTCCTTGGCTGCGACTGCGGCAGCAAGACCCGCCGGCCCACCGCCGATAATGACTACACTGCGTTTTTCCATTGCCGTCCCCTCCTTTATCTGGTTTTACCGGTGAGCATGTAGGATGCACCGCCGAACTTGGTGATCTCGGTCGGCTCGCAGCCCAGCTCCTCGGCCAGAATGTCCACAACACGCGGGCCGCAGAATCCACCCTGACACTTACCCATACCGCTTCTGGTACGGCGCTTGACGCCGTCTACCGAGCGCGCACCCGCCGGACGACGGATGGCGTCACGGATCTCCTGTTCGGTGACCGTCTCACAGCGGCAGATAATACGGCCATAGGCCGGGTTTTCCTGAACCAGTTCGGCGCGCTCTGCGTCGGTCATCTCACGGAAACGCTTGACCGGCTCACGCGTGCCCGTCCAATCCTCCCGCTCGGTCATGGTGACCCGGCCGCTTGCGCGAACAAGTCCGACAACCTCCTCGGCAATCGCCGGAGCTGCCGACAGGCCGGGAGACTCGATACCGGCAGCGTTGATAAAGCCGGGAACCGGGCTGTCAATGATGAAGTCACCGGTCGAGGGCGTTGCACGCAGACCGGCAAAGTTTGTGATCGCCAGACGCATATCCAGCTTTGCAACCGACTTCGCCGCACAGGTCTTGATCTCCTCCAGACCCTGCCAGGTCGTAGAGGTATCGTCCTTGTGCTCGACGACGTTGGCATTGGGGCCGATGTACAGGTTACCGTCCACAGTGGGCGATACCAGAACGCCCTTACTGCCGCCTGCCGGGGTCTGGAAGACCACATGGCCGACCGTCTTGCCCATGCTCTTTTCAAACAGGATGTACTCACCCTTGCGCGGGGTGATGGTGAAGCGATCGTCACCCACCATGCGTGCGATGTGATCGGCATACAGACCAGCTGCGTTGACAACCACAGACGCCGTCAGCGTCTGACCGCCTGCAGTGACGGTGAATCCGTCCTCGGTCTTCTGAATGTCGGTGACCTCGGCTTCGCGCAGGTACTCTGCGCCCGCAGCGCAGGCGACCTCAAGCGCTGCCGTCGTCAGTTCATACGGGCAAACGATGCCCGCAGACGGTGCGTACAGGGCGCAGACCGCATTCGGCTGTACGTTCGGTTCCAATTCGTAAAGTTCGTTTGCGTCGATGACGCGCAGACCGGGTACACCGTTCTTTACGCCCGACTGATAAAGCTGTTCTACTGTCTTAGCTTCCTCATCACTGAAAGCCAGTACCAGAGAACCAATACGCTTGAAGGGTACATCCAGCTTGCGGCATACATCCTCCATATACGCGTTGCCGCGCACATTCAGACGTGCCTTGTTGCTGCCCGGCTTGGCATCATAACCTGCGTGGACGATGCCGCTGTTTGCGCTGCTGGTCTCTGCCGCAGGCTCTAAGCGTTTGTCCACGACGCAGACGCGCAGCTGATATTGAGACAGCTGATAAGCGGTCATCGCGCCGGTTACACCGGAGCCAATGACGATCACATCATACTGCATTCACCCTCGTCTCCTTTCTCTCTCTTCCATACGGTTGTGTCTTGTTCCCAAATTCGAAAAAAGTACGAAAAAAAGACACACGAAGAACAAGCGGTTCATCACGCCGCTTTCATTCTTCATGTGTCTCTCAATCTCTACACATTCTGTTGTGTTTATTATACGACACCTTTTTACGGTTTGCAAGCATTCACATAAAATTTCTCATGCACTTTACACAAAACACATAACCCCCGCAGAAAAATCTGCGGGGGGTTCAAAAAACAGGGCATCAGTCGTCCCAATCGTCGTCATCATCGTCCCAGTCGTCGTGATCGTCATCCCAGTCATAGGTGCTCTCAACGTCGTAATCGTAATCTACGATTTTACCGGTCGATGCGTCGATCTCGTAATCGTACTCCTTGACCGTGCTGCCGTTCTTGACGACAAACTCGATCTCATAGACCAGTCTGCCATCGTCTCGATCGGCACGCGTCTTGACAAACTGTACGTCGGAGAACGACAGACCTGCATGGTCGAGCGCGATCTGCTTTGCCTGATTCATACCAATCGATGCATTGCTGCTCTGGCTGCCCGAGTAGCTGGTCTCTGCGTCGTAGTCATAGTCCACGATCTTACCAGTTGCAGCGTCGATCTCGTAATCGTACTCCTTCCAAGTGTTGCCGCTCTTGACAACAAACTCGATCTCATAGATGGTTCTTCCGTCGTCCCGGTCGGTCTCACTCTTGATAAACTGTACCTTGGATGCCGACAGACCTGCATGGTCGAGTGCAATCTGCTTTGCCTTGTCCAGGCTCACCGTACCCGTGCTCGGGTTGGTCTGTCCGGTCGGGCCGGAGGTGTCAAAATCGGTCACGGTCGAGCCGCCGGTCAGGGTGACCGTCTGGGTGTTCTCGTTCCAGCTCACCGTCTTGCCCATAAGCTCACCAATCGCACGTACCGGCAGGTAGATCGAACCCTGGTACTCAACCGGGTCTACTTCCCGTCCCTTGGCATCGTAAAACGTGCGGGTCACGCCGTCAATCACAACCGTATACTCCGGTCGAACGGTCAGGGTGATGTCATCTGCGCGTGCATTCTTATCAACCTTGCCGTCGGTCGTACCGGTAACACGCGTACCGCCGATGCTGACCGTCTGGGTGGATGCATCCCAGTTGACGTTCTTGCCCATCAGCTCGCCAATCGCACGGACGGGCAGATAGGTGGTGTCCTGATAGCTGATCGGATGTACTTCTGCACCGCTGGCATTGTAGAAGGTGCGCTCAGTGCCATCGATGACTACATCGATATCCGGCCGGATCTCAGCCGAAGCCGTCCAACCTGCGGCTGCTGCACTGCACAGGATCACCGCCGAAAGTGCTGCTGCAAAAATCTGCTTTTTCATGGTTTGAATCCTCCTATTCGTTCTTACCGTGGTTTATGTTCAGTCATATACAGATTCAGCGTCCCATTCACGGATCGCACCGCTGTATGCGTCGACTTCGAACTCGTACTTCATCTCATCATAGATGATCGTACCTTCATATTGCTGCCGTCCGTCGTCGGTCTCGAGGCGCATCTTGAGGTCACTCTCAGATGCACCCGGCACCTTGGCGAGTACGGTCTGCTTGACCGTGTCCTCGCTGACGACCGTACCACTGGTCTGCGGTGCATAGTTCTCGGCATCGGCATCCATCGCAAGGATAGCACCGGTCTGGGCGTTGATCTCGTAATCGTACTCGGTATAGGTGTCCTTGGCGTAGAACTCTACCTCGTACTTGGTCACGCCGTCATCCTGCTCGCGCTCGACCTTGACAAAGGTCACCTGATCGGCTGTTAGCCCGGCATCGTCCAGTGCGGTCTGCTTGGCTGTCGCCTCGTCGATCTCGCCGCTCGCATCGGTCGTGGTCTGACCGCTCTGCGTCTTGGCCGTGCCCTTCTTTTCACTCTCGTATGCGATGACCGTTCCGGTCACAGCATCGATATCGTACTCATACCGCACGCCGTCCGCATCGGTAAATTCGATTTCATAGTAGGTCTTACCATCGTCTTTTTCCAGCTGGGTCTTGGTGAATGTCGCATTGTCCTGTGCCACACCGCTCGCGGTGAGCGCTGCTGTCTTGGCTTCATCCTCACCAATCAAATCGGTCTGTACACTCTGGCCCTTTGCGCTGCATCCAGCCAGTCCCAACGTCAGCAGCAATGCCGCCGCTAAAATCTTCTTTCGCATCATACGCACTCCTCTCTGTGAGGTCTTGGTCTCTGTTGTTTGACCTTAGTATACCGAATGCGTATTAAAAGAACATTAAAAATCCAAAGAATTTTTAAATATTTTTCGGGGCCACCGGAAAGCGCACGGTAAAGCGGGTTCCCAAGCCCTGTGTGCTGCTCACCGTGACCGTTCCCCCGTGCATAGCGGTGATCTGCGCCACCATCGGCAGTCCCAAACCGGTACCCTGACCGCCCGAGCGCGAACTCTCGCAGCGGTAGAACCGTTTCCAGATCTTTTCCTGCTGGTCTTCCGGGATGCCTTCGCCGTTATCAAGGACGGACAGAACGGCCTCGTCCTGTTCTTGCCGCACCTCGACCGTGATCTGTTCCCCGCCATACCGACAGGCGTTTTCCAGCAAGTTTTGCAGCACGCGGGTCATCAGCGTCACGTCAAACCACGCCATCACATGCGGCTGCAAACGCGTGCGGATGTCACGGTCGGGATAGACCGTGCACTGTTCCTCGCATACCACCTCAGCCAGCTCGCTCAGATCTGCCTGTTCGGCGCTGAGCTTTGCCGTGCCCTGCTCCATGCGGGTCATCTGCAACAGCTGTCCGATCAGACCGGAAATACGGTCGGCCTGCCGGTGAATAACCGTCACCGCCTCGGCGTACTCCTCGGTCGTTTGAGCGTGCTGCTCAGCCTCCCGGCACTGTGCCAGAATAACCGCCGTTGGCGTGCGCAATTCGTGCGAGGCATCGGACGTAAACTGACTCTCAGCCTCAAAGGCTCGTTCCAGTCGCTCAAACATCTGGTCAAAGGCCGCGGCAAGCTGGCTGATCTCGTCCTTTCCGGGCGGCAGACCGATTCGTCGGGACAGGTCGCGTCCCTCACTGATCTCCCCAGCCGCTGCGACAATACGGTCGATCGGTCGGAAGGCACGGCGTACGATGCAGTACGCACCCACGCCGCTGACCAGCACAACGAGCGGCAAAAGCAGGAGTGACAGGTCGAGCAGACGGTGCATGGCATCGTCAAGTTCGGGCTGCTGCACCACGCCGCGCACCCAAACGCCGTCGTCCCAGCCAAACGGCAGCCAGAAATCCAGCGTCAGATACACGTCGTCGGCCTCCTCGTCGGACACCGGACGAATCAGACCGTTTTCAAAGGAGACCGTCGCCGGGTAGGACAGCGGGGTCTGACCGGCGAGCAGCGCGCCCGACTCGTTATAGACCAGCAAATACATACCGCTGCGCGTAAACTGGACACTGTCGGCAAATTGCAGCGTACCGTTTTCCATCGTGATGCCGGTCAGATTGCCGCGCACAAAGCTTTCCAGCTGTTCCTGTGCACTCTGCACCGCCACCCGGCTGCTCACACCGAACAGAAAGGCCATCACGATACACACCAGCGTCATCATCAGCGCCGTAATCCACAGCGTCAGTTTTTTTCGTACCGATAACCGTTTCATGCTTCCTCCCGCAGCACCCATCCCGCACCGCGTATGGTGTGCAGCAATTTTTTGTCAAAATCATGGTCGATCTTGCGGCGCAGATAGGTCATATACACGTCTACCACATTGGAGCCACCCGCATAATCGTAGTTCCAAATATGATTTTCCAACTGTTCGCGGGAAACTACGGTCTCCTTGTGGTGCATAAGGTACTCTAAAATCGCGTACTCCTTGGCCGACAGCTTGATTACCTTGCCGCCGCGGGTCACCGTGTGCGCAGCCGTATCCAGCGTCAGGTCGGCGAGCGTCAGCACGCTGCTCTTTTCCCCACCGTACTTGCGCGTCGCCGCGCGGATGCGGGCAAGCAGCTCGTCAAAGTCAAAGGGTTTGACCAGATAGTCGTCGGCGCCCATGTCCAGACCGCTGATGCGATCCTGAATGCTGTCGCGTGCGGTCAGGAAAATGACCGGCGTGCGGTCACCCGACGCCCGCATCTCGCGCAAGACCGCATGACCATCCCGGCGCGGCATCATCACATCGAGCAGCACACAGTCGTAGGTCGCACAGCGCAGGCAGTCCATGGCCTGTTCTCCATCCAGACAGGCATCCACGCTGTATCCCGCACGGGTCAGCGTCTGCACGATCAATCGGCACAGATCCTGTTCATCTTCGGCAATCAAAATACGCATCTTTGTCCACTCCTTTAATACTTGTTTCCGGTCTCATCATAACACGTTCCCACAGGTCAGGCAATAGATACCCGGTTGCACGCGGCAGCCGGGTTTGCTATACTGAAGTCGACCAAAAATCCAATCTTTCGACTTTCAGGAGGACACCTCATGCATTTTACCCTGACCGATGACTTCGACGCAGTCAAGATCGCCGCAAGCGGCCAGTGTTTTCGCTGGTATCCGCTCTCTGACGGCCGCTGCCGTATTTTCGCCCGCGACCGTACGGTCGTGCTCAAACAGACCGCACCCGATACGCTGGAACTCGACTGCACCCCTGAGGAATTTCAGTCATTCTGGCACGATTACTTTGATTTTTCCACCGACTACACCGCAATTCGTGCGTCGATCGACCCGAACGACCACTATCTCAGCCAATCGGCAGCGTGCGGACAGGGTATCCGCATTCTGCGGCAGGACCCGTTCGAAATGCTCATCACCTTCCTGCTCTCGCAGCGCAAGTCCATCCCGGCCATTCAGAAATCGGTCGAGGCACTGTCCCGTGCGGCGGGTACGCCGATCGGCGAGGCTGATGGTCAGACGCTCTACGCCTTCCCCACACCCGCACAGCTGGCCGCACTCGATGACGATACCCTTGCCGCCTGCGGTCTGGGCTACCGTCTGCCCTACCTTCGACAGGCTGCACAGACCGCCGCACACAATCCTGGTCTTTTTGACGAGCTGGCCGCGCTGGACGATGCCGCGCTGCGCGAAAAACTGCTCTCCCTGCACGGTGTCGGCCCCAAAATCGCCCAATGCGTCATGCTGTTCGGCTTTCACCGCATGGACTCCTTCCCGCTCGACGTGTGGATGAACCGCGTCATGGACACCCACTATCCGAACGGTTTCCCCTTCGACCGCTATGCACCGTTTAACGGTGTGATTCAGCAGTACCTGTTCTATTTTGTCCGCGCCGAGCGCACAGGTACGGCAAACTAAAAAAATCTTTTGTCTACAATCCCCTTTGCACCCGGAACTTTTTGGTATAAAATAAGTCTAACGAAATAGAGAACCTATGCACCTTGAAGGAATGAGAAAAAGGAGGCGTTTTGTATGAAACGGACATTATGCCTGCTGCTCAGCGCCGCGCTGCTGACCACACCGGTCGCAGCCGCTTCCGAGAGCAGCACTGCCGACCAGCGCTTATCCCAAGTCACCCAGACGGTGAAAGACATCCTCAAACTGGACAACTCTTACACATCCTTCCACGGCGAGTTGCAGGAAGATCCTCTGCGCGCAATATGGGAGCTTGACTGGACAGCTGCCGACCAGTCCACGCTCACCGTGGCCGCCGGTGAGGACGGCACCATCTACCGCTATCAGTACAATCCGAGCGATGAGACCTCGTCCTCCAGCGGCCAGCTGCCCAGTTTTCCGACGATCTCCCGCGAGGATGCGCAGAAAACCGCACAGACCTTTATCGATCAGGTGCTCGGAGAACACGAGAGCGCCGAACTGAGCGAATCCGACCGGACCCCCTCGCTCACGTCGTCCGATCACACGTTTTCGACCAAACTTGATCTGTACGGTCTGCCCACGCCTATCAGTGTATCTGCGACCGTAGATTCGGATACCGGTGAGCTGCTCCGCTTCTCGCGCGCCGACCGCTACACCAGCTATGTCGGTACCCCGGTCGATCCGGCATCTCTCGGTCTGAGTGCTGACCCCTCTGTCAACAAACAGGCCTACGACAAGGCCACGGCATTGCTCGGAGAGCAGCAAACACTGCGCCTTGAATACGTACTGAATGATGACCGCAAAACTGCTTCTCTGCGCTATGTTCCCGACACGACTGACAACTTCTATGTTGATGCGCAGACCGGTAAGCTCGTCAACCTGACCGAGCAGGCCCGCGAACTCTATGATAAGATGGGCGCCGCGGGCAGCGCAGATACGGCAGTCGAATCCACCAACGGCAGTCTGTCCGAGGCCGAACAGGCTGGCATCGCCCAGATGGAAGGCGTTCTGTCCAAAGAAGCGTTGGACAGCAAGGTACGCACCTGGAAAGAACTCGGACTGACAAGCTATACCCTGTCTTCGTGCAGCTATTCCATTGACACCGAGGACGGCACGGTATATGGCCATCTGCGCTACACGCAGAAGGCAGAAAACAATCTGAACCATCGCTATATCACGGTAAACGCTAAGACCGGAGAAATCGAGGACGTATTTAGTTCGTACTGGACGGATGAGGCATTCAAAGGAACGGTCTCGCTGTCCACGGCGCAGAAAACAGCCGAATCCTTCCTCAGCCGCCTGTGGCCTGACCAGTATAAGACCTGTGCACTCTATAAGTCCACCGCGGCAAGCACCGAGGGCGACTCTACCGAGCACGACTTTGTATTCTGTCAGAAGGTCAACAGATACTTCTTCCCAGCAAACAGCATTGCGGTATCGATCGATGCACGCGACGGCTCGATCACCTATCTGTCCCGCAATTTTGACGAACTGCCCACCTTTGACAGCGCGGACGGCTTGATTTCGTCCGAGGCTGCGCACACGTTCTGGATGGACACCTTTGAGACCAAACTCGGCTATCTATCCGTTCCCGAAGAGGCCGGACAGAGTGCAGACGGCGCAAAGCTTGCCGAGATGGGATACCCTTACGTCGAACGTCTGACCCTTGGATTCTACCTCGAACAGCCCACCATGATGTACGGCATCGATGCCAAGACCGGACAGCCGCTGGCACTCACCAGCAATGACGATACACTGACGTACAGCGATCTCTCGACCACCTGGGCCGCACAGGCTGCGCAGGCGCTCGCATCCTACCGCATCGGCTGGCTGGGCGGTACTCTCCAGCCCACAAAATCGCTGACGCAGCTCGACTTGATGGCGCTCCTGGCCAGCGTAGACGGTTTCCTCATCGATCTGTCCGAGGAGGACGCAGCCAATCAAATTTATGATTACGCCATTGGCAGCGGTCTGCTGGCACGCGGTGACCGGGATGATGACAAGCTGATCACCCGCGCCGAGCTGGTCAAGACCATCCTCGATCACGGCGGCTACGGCAACGCCGCACAGATTCCGGGTATTTTCCGCTGCACGTTCACCGATGCAAATGAGATTCCCGACGCGTACTACGGCTACGCGGCCATTGCGCAGGGACTGCACATGGTATCCGGTGACGAAGCCGGACGGTTCGCGGCAAACCAGAC
Source organism: Butyricicoccus pullicaecorum DSM 23266 (assembly GCF_900167005.1). GTDB lineage: Bacteria > Bacillota > Clostridia > Oscillospirales > Butyricicoccaceae > Butyricicoccus > Butyricicoccus pullicaecorum. The sequence goes on along the minus strand of NZ_FUXW01000001.1, from coordinate 548,776 downwards.
CGCAACCCGCGAAGAAGCCATCGGTATGCTCTATCAGTTCATGGCAAGTTAACCACATAGAAAAGGACGTTTCCACACGGAAACGTCCTTTTTTCTTGCTTATAAGCCGACCTGGTATAAGGGAATCGCATTGATGACCGGTTCTTCATAGGGATGCACGGCTTTGATGGCGGCAATGGTCTGCGCGACGCGCTCGGTCTTGCAAGTCACCTCGACCTTGAGCTCGGGTGCGGTGCAAATCTCCCCTACCGTTCCGAGATAAGGGTTTGTCCCGTTCAGCGGCCGCCAACAGCCGGTTACCGGGTGATAGGACAGGCAGCAATCATACGCGCCGATGTGTCCGGCATCCACTTCCGCGAGTGCCTGCTGCAATACTCCCAAATGGCTCTCAGGAATAAAGATTTCCAGTTTACAATATGCAAATTCCATGGTTTTTCTCCTTGCTTATCGATCGAACAGGGTGTCCCCAATCTGTGCGCACAGCGTTTCGTATGCATCGGTGTGCAGAAATGCTTCCCGGTTCTCCATCGAACCCGGCACCGGAAAGACCGCCTTGACCGTTCCCGGCCGTGGTGTCAGAACGACCACACGATGCGCGACCGCGACCGCCTCACGGATATCGTGGGTCACAAACAGGATGGTCTGTCCAAGTTCACGCCACAAACTGCGGACAAGCTGCTGCATCTGCTGGCGCAGCTGGGCATCGAGCGCGGCAAAGGGTTCGTCCATAAACAGCACGCGCGGACGCATCACGAGTGCACGTGCCAGCGCGACGCGCTGCTGCATACCGCCCGACAGCTCATGCGGATACTGCTTTTCAAAGCCGGAAAGTCCCACTCGTGCCAGCATATCCATCGCCTGTGCACGTCTGTCCTGACGCGGGATACCCTGTCGTTTGAGTCCGTACGCCACGTTTTGCAGCACGGTCAGCCATTCAAACAGTGCAGGCGACTGAAAGACCAGACAGCGGTCGGGACTGGGCTTTCCCACGACCGACACGCCATCCAGCGTGATCTCTCCCTGTGTCGGACGATCAAATCCGGCAATCAGGCTGAGCAAGGTACTCTTTCCGCAGCCCGACGCACCAATCACCGACACGATCTGCCCCGCCGGAACTTCCAGCGACAGGTGATTCAGTGCATCTACGGTCTGCCCGTTTTCAGTATGAAACCGATGACACAGATTGTCAATCACAAGTCCCTGATTCATGCGTTTCTTCCTCCTTTGCGCACGGTCGGACTGATGCAGCGGCACAGCGCACACAGCAGCCAGTCGGTCAGTTTGCCCGCAATCGCAATTACGATCATCGCGGCCAGCACGATATCGACCTGCCCGAGCATACGCCCGTCGGTCATGACCGCGCCCAGCCCCTCGGTCACACCGGTGACCTCACCGAGCACCAGATACGCCCACGCGACACCCAAGCCAAGCCGCAGACCGACAGCAATTTGGGAAAATGCAGCCGGGAAAATCACGGTGGCAAAGAGGGTCAAACCGCGAGCACCCAGCATACGGCCTGCACGCACGGTCAAATCGGGTACACCAGCCGCGCCCTGCATGGTATTGAGATAAATGGGAAAGAAGGCCGCCAGCGTGATGAGAAACCGGGTATTTCCCTCACCGACACCGAACCAGACGATCGCAATGGGCAGCCATCCGATGCCGGGAACACTGCGAATGAGTCCAAGAAAAGGGTCAAACAACCGGCGCAGCAGCCGAACCCGTCCGGTGGCAAAGCCGAGCGGCAGTCCAAGCACGACCGCCAGTGCAAACCCGGTCAGGACACGGTACAGGCTGTGCCACAGGTGCAAAAACATCGTCCCGGCATACGGGGTCAGTCCGTACCAACCGGTTGCAAAGTCCACCAGCACCCGCGCAAGCGTCTGCGGACTGGGCAGCTGATAGGGTGCGACGATGCCGAACCGGGTCACAGCCCACCAGACCGCAATCACCAAAATCGGCACAATCCAGCCCACCGGGTCGAATTTTCTGGTCTTCATGCGGCATGCTCCAGGAAAGACAAATCGAACATGTCCTGAATGTCGGGCACGGTGTCGATCAGACCGAGCGCCTGCATCTGCTCGGCCAATCGCTCGGTGTGTTCGATGTAAGCCTCATCAATCTGCCAGCACAGCTCAATATTGTCCGCCGAGGCGGTCAGCAACTCCCGGTCGGTTCCCATCGATGCGGCCAAATCCAACCAGTCATCTGGGTGATCGATCATGTTTTGGGTCGCCTGCACATGAGCATCGACCAGCTTCTGCACCAACTCGGGACGCTGCTCGATGGTGTCCTCGGTGACGATCATGGCCGCGTTGATCGTACCGATGCTGTCGTCAAAATACGGATATTCCAAAATTCTGCCGTACCCGTCCTGCACCGCCTGTGTCGGATAGGGTTCTCCGCTCAGGAATGCGTCGATCTGTCCCCCGGCCAGCGCCTGACCCATATCGAAAAAGTCAACTCGAACGAGTTTAACATCGGTATCCGGGTCAAGACCGGCACGCTCGAGTACATTGAGCAGCAGAACGTGATGCATCGTACCCGGCACATAGGCGATGGTCTTTCCCTTGAGATCAGCTGCGGTCTGAATGTCCGAATCGGCCGCCACGACAAGCGCCGAACATTTATTGCACAGACTGGCCACAATCTTGATCGGTTCCCCGGCTGCTGCCGCCTGAATGGCGGTCGGAATGGTCGTGCCGGTCATATCCAGACTGCCAGCCAGCAGTGCGGTCTTTTGATCTCCCGGATTGGTGAACGGTTTGACCTCAATGGCCATATCCGCATAATCCTGATAAAAGTATGGCGTCAGCGTCTGGGCAGTCTTCCAGGTTCCGACCGTCGCGTGCATGGTCTCCTGTTTGCCTTCTTGCGATGCACAACCGGTCAACGCTGTAGCCAGCAAAAGGACGCAGGACAGTCGTGCGACCCACTTGTAAAACGATCTCATATTGATTCCCTCATGCAGTCTGATGGACGGTGTAGCCCGCCTGCGCAAACAGCTCCTTGGCACGCGCTGCATCAAACTGGTTCCACTTACCACCCGAACAGCAGCAGGTATCACGCGGCACCGAACCGGTCTCGATGACCGTCACATTTGCGCCGAACTCCATCGCCAGGCGGGTACCCGGATGAATGCAGATATCCGGGACACAGCTGCCGCAGGCCAGACGGGTGACTGCGATGATCTGCGCCATGCGCGCGTCACTCACCTGCGGATGCACGCCGAGCGGCGTACCTGCCACCGGAATGCGCGCCATACTGCCCGAAACGATAGCGCCATACTGCGCGGTCAGCAGAATCAGGTCGGCAATCTCTTCGTTTGTATGCTCAATACCGACCGGCTCGACCAGAAAGACCAGCTTGAGCGGCGAATCCTTGACCGCCTGCAAGGTGGACAGACGCACCTTGGGATCAAATCGGGTGTCCTTGCCCTCACCGAGGCGCAGCGAGTGATAGATAAAATCCACACCACATGCGGCCAGCCAGTTGGCCTTTGCAAGGTCAAATTCTCCGATGTTGAGGCCGATTTCATAGTCTCCCGGTACTTCTGTACGGATGGTTCGGATCATGTCACCCAGCGCATCCTGCGAATAAAACTCGGTCGTGCGCAGCACAATCCAACGCACCCCAGCCTCGGCATACTCGCGCACCTGCGCCACGGTTTCCCGCGCGTCATAGCTTCGCGTCTCGCGCACGATGCCCCACTTTTCACCCAGTGAGCAAAAATCACAGTTCATTGAGCAGGGCGCGAAATCCACCCCGATGGCACCCCACAGGTAAGCCCGATCTCCGGTCAATGTGTGTGCAACCCGGCGTGCCGCTGCGCCCAGTGCACTCCATTCTGCGCTCTCCGGCGCAATCGATAACAGCTGTACAATCTGGTCATGTGTCAGCAGTGTTCCGCTCTGGGCGTTCTGCTCTGCGTATGCAATCAGCTCCAAGTTTGTCATATCCAGTCCCTCCTGCTTTGTCTGCAAATCGCTATCTCGTGTCAGTCTAATATTGGACTTACTCTAGTTTCATCAGCATAGCAGATTTGATTTTTCCTGACTTGCAGTATCTTATTTTTTTTAGAAATATCTTGCCGTCTTGTGCAATGGACAGGCAAGAAAATCGCATTGCGCGTCCTTCTTTTCGATGATTTTCGTATCATCTGCACAAATTCTAATTATTTATTTGTCTGTCATTCACAAATTTGTGCATAATCCTTCAGAAAAAGAAGATTGTACCAACCAGAGCAATATCCTACAATCCCGCGCCCATTCGATTTGTTATACTAGAGCCAACACAAAGGAGGGTCACCCGGTATGAGCATCAAAAATGCCAAATGTGCCTGTCAGGGCGGAACGCTCATGCGCTTCGTCCAGCCCATCATCCTGTCCGCGCTCGCACAGTCGCCCGACCACGGCTATGATCTGCTGCGCAAGCTCGGCCAGACTGCACTGTGGCGCGATGCAAAACCGGATGCAACCGGCGTTTACCGTGTTCTGCGCGAGATGGAAGCGCGGGGACTGATCTCGTCCACGCTCGACAGTGCCGCCCGCGGCGCGATGGGCAAGCGTGTGTTTGCCATCACCGACGCTGGCCGCGCCTGCATGGACAGTTGGATCGACACGCTGACCGACTACCGTCAGGGAATCGATGAGGTCATCGGTTTGCTGACGTCAGCCTGTCCCAATCACACGCCCGCACCGTCTGCCTGCTGCTGTGCACAGCAAACACCGGATTCCGACCAATCTCTTTGAAAAAACACGTAATTTTACATTCTTAGGAGGATGTTCCACATGAAAGATCTGCTGCTCCGCACCCTGCGCCACGAGTCCACCGAACGTGCCCCCTGGGTTCCCTTCGCAGGCGTTCACGCCGGTCACCTGAAGGGCTACACCGCAACCGAAATGCTGACCGACGCTGACAAGGCGTTCGAGTCCCTGATGGAAGTTAACCGTCTGTATAAGCCCGATGGCCAGCCGGTCATCTTTGACTTACAGATCGAGGCTGAGTGCCTGGGCTGCGGCCTGACCTGGGCCGATGACTGCCCGCCGTCTGTCAGCTCCCATCCGCTCGACGGCAGCGACGAAGAGCCGCCCGTAACGCCCTGCGACTGCAAGATCCCGACCAAGGAGAGCGGACGCATCCCCTATGTACTCGATGTTATGCATCGCATGAAGGAAGCAGTCGGCGACACCACCGCACTGTATGGCCTGATCTGCGGTCCCTTCACCCTGGCTTCCCACCTGCGCGGCAACAACCTGTTCACCGATATGTTCGACTTTGAAGAAGAAGTCGAGAGCCTGTTCGCATTCTGCAATCGCGTGTGCATGAAGATGGCCGACTACTACATCGAGGCTGGCATGGATGTCATCGCACTGGTAGACCCGCTGATCTCCCAGATTTCCACCGCACACTTTGAGCAGTACATGACCGAGCCCTACACCGAGCTGTTCGAGCACATCCGTGCACAGGGCGCACTGTCCTCGTTCTTCGTCTGCGGCGATGCAACCCGAAACATCGAGGTTATGTGCCAGACCAATCCGGACTCTATTTCCGTCGACGAAAACGTGAACCTTCTGGCTGCCAAGGAGATCACCGACCGCTATAACGTTGCCATTGGCGGCAACATCCCGCTGACCTCCATCATGCTGCTCGGCAACCAGCAGGACAACATGAAGTTTGCCGTCGATCTGCTCGACTCCATCCCGGACAAGCGCAACTTCATCCTGGCTCCCGGCTGCGACATGCCCTACAACGTACCGGTTGAAAACTGCATCGGCGTTGCACAGGCTGCCATCGAGACCGACGTAGTACGCGAGATGGTCAAGAACTATCAGGCAGAGGAAATCGACACCTCGAACGTTGTCATTCCCGACTATGCTTCTCTCACCAAGCCGCTCGTCGAGGTCTTCACCCTCGATTCGGCACAGTGCGCAGCTTGCGGCTACATGATGGGTGCTGCAAACCAGGCAAAGGAAACCTTCGGCGACAAGATCGATATGGTCGAATATAAGTTTATTTACAAGGAAAATGTCGCTCGCTGCGTCAAGATGGGTGTACCCAACCTGCCGTCCATGTACATCAACGGTGAGCTCAAATACCGCTCGATCATCCCCACCAAGGCAGAGCTGGAAGCTGCCATCAATGAGGCGATCGCTGTCTGCGACAGCAGAAAGTAAGCCTATGAGCAAACTGTATCTGATTACCGGGTTTTTGGGTGCGGGAAAAACCACCTTTCTCAAACGATTCCTTGACCTGTTCGCCGGTCAGAAGATTCAGCTGATTATCAACGAGTTCGGTCAGGAGGGTGTCGACGGCACCCTCCTTTCCAGCCTTGGCGCATACTTGCAGGAAATCTCAGGTGGTTCGGTCTTCTGCTCCTGCCGTCTGGATCAGTTCGAGTCGGTTCTGCGTGGTTCTGTCGATCTGCATCCCGATGTGATTCTGGTCGAAGCCTCCGGTCTGTCCGATCCCACCGGCGTGCGCCGTCTGTTCTCTCAGACCGACCGTTTCCCGCACATCGATTATCAGGGTGCGGTCTGCCTGGTCGACGCGGTGCGTTTTCCCAAGCTGTATGCCACCGCGCGCACCTGTGTCAAGCAGCTGGCCTCGAGTGATGTTGTGGTCATCAACAAGATCGACAAGGCTTCCGACGAACAGCTTGACCAGACCCGCGCTCTCGTTCGCGGCCAACGGCCTGAAATTCCCATCATTGAGACATCTTTCGGTCAGGTTGATGGTTCTCTGCTTGATCTCCTGTCCGCACAGCACACGCCTGCTCCCGGTGAATCTATGCCCTTGACCGCCGATTTGACCGTGCGCAAACTGCATGTTAAAATTTCCCCGGAAATTTCTCGCTATGACCTACAAAAGTTCATCGAGATGTTTATCGAGGATACTTTCCGCGTCAAGGGATTTCTCCAGACGGCCGATGCCGGTCTGCTGCTTGCCGACTGCGTGGGCAACGTTGTCAGCCTGTCCCCGGCTCCGTCTGATGTGCCAGAAGACAAAATCGGCTGGCTGACCATCCTGTCTGGTGCCGGAATGCCCGTCCACAAAGCTGTTAAGCAGGCTTGTCAGTGGTATCAGCGTTATATCTTGGAATAAACAAAAGACCGGCAGATTTCTGCCGGTCTTTCTTTCTATCTTGAACACTGGTTGAGAAAACTCGCTTCGCACTTAACCTTGCCTCGCTTGCCTTGTCCGGTCGCTTGCCGTACAATAAAGATACGCAAAGCGCAATGCGAAATCAAGACAGAAAGCGAGGCACCATGCCATGCAACTGGAATCCTTAAAATTGGGCGCAAAAATCGCCGCTTTGCGCAAAGCACGCGGTATGACACAAGAACAGCTGGCCGACCAGCTCGGCATATCCGCACCGGCAGTTAGCAAATGGGAGACCGATTCCTCGTACCCAGACATCACGCTGCTCTGTCCGCTTGCCCGGGCGCTTGGCACCAATGTAGACACGCTGCTGCAATTTGAGTCCACCCTGTCCGACGACGACGCGACCGCACGTATCAACGAGATCGTACAGTGCGCACTGGCGCAGGGTGTCCAAGCCGCCGAGGAGCGCTTGCAAGCTCTGCTGCACCGCTATCCCAACTGCACCGCACTTCAGTTTCACGCTGCCACGGCCTACGATGCGTTCGCCATGTTCTTCCCGGCCGCGGGCGAGCAGGCGCACTGGCGGGAACGCAAGCGTCATCTGCTCGAACAGGTGCGTGCCTCTGGGGACGCGACCTATTGGTCACTTGCAACCTTGCAGCTGGCCAGCCTTTCCATCGTCTCTGGTGCACTCGAAGAGGCCGAGCACCTGCTCTCTCAGCTGCCCGCACACACCGGAGACCCTACACTCGTTCGCGTTCATCTTCACTTGAAACAGGAACAGCGCGAACAAGCGCTGAACGTGCTGCAAAATCAACTCTACAAATCCATCTGTCAGGTTCAGCAGTATCTTTTAATGCTTGCCTCTCCGCAGCTTATGCTGTCACCGGAAAAGGGTATTAAAGCCATCACAGCATACAAAACGATTGCCGCGCAGTTCGGTCTGCTGGATCTGAGCGACGGTCCACTCTCGAGCATCTACCAGCAGCAGGGCAAATTGGAACAGGCCACAGACTGTCTCGTTCGTCTGGTCGATACAGTCATCGGTCCGGCAATTTATCCCGACGCTGATCTCTTTTGCCCCGGTCTGTCCTTTGAAGTTCACCCCGAACAGCACGCCACCACCCGTGAACTGCGCCAGATGCTCTATCAGGGACTAACCGAGTCAGACGAATACCGCGCACTAACCGACATTCCCGCGCTTCAAAAGGCACTCAATCGACTCAAAGCCAGCCTATGATCAATCTAGGCTGTCACTATTGATTTCTGCCTGACAAGCGCGTATCATAAAATTAAACTTCCCTCATCGTTTTCTGCGATGTCCGTTGGTTTTTGATTGACTATTCTCGTTTCAGACAGGAGGAATCAATATCATGCGCAAAAATTTTGGTGCAAAGCCCTGGACTTATCCCCAGCCCGTCCTGATTCTCGCATCCTATGCAGAGGACGGTACCCCGGATGCCATGAATGCAGCTTGGGGCGGCATCAGTGAGGCCAACGAACTTTCAATCTGCATCAGCGAAGGCCACAAGACCACCAAAAACATTCTGACCCGCAAGGCGTTTACGGTTAGCATGGCGGATGCCGCGCACGTGGTCGCGTGCGACTATGTCGGTATTGTTTCGGCGAACGACACGCCGGATAAGCTGGAAAAAGCCGGATTCCACACCACTCGCTCCACCTTCGTCGATGCTCCGATCATCGAGGAACTGCCCATGACGCTGGAATGCCGTCTCATCAGCTACGATCCCGAAACCTGTCGGCTGGTAGGTGAGATCGTAAACGTCAGCGCGGACGAGCGCATTTTGGACGCAGACGGCAGCATCGATCCCGACCTGCTGGAGCCTATCACCTTTGATCCCATCCACAACACCTATCGCAAACTGGGTGCCAAGGTTGGAAACGCTTTCCAAGACGGCAAGCAGCTCAAATAAATCGCCTGTTTTAAGACCTGATATCTTCGAATATCAGGTCTTTTTTGACCGTACTTCTCGCTTGTTTCGGTCATGGGACGACCTCACGCATTCATACAGTAGCTCTATCACAGAAAGGAGCGTTTTTTATGCTGTTTTGGATGCACGCACTGTTTTTCATGCTCCGTGTTCAGGGTGCAGGCGGTTCGTTTCCGCCGCCGCTGCGCACCAATGAGGAACAGGACTGTCTGACCCGCATGGCACAGGGTGACACCGCGGCACGCGATCAACTGATCGAGCATAACCTTCGACTGGTCGCGCACATCGTCAAAAAATATTACGCAGACCCGTCTGAGCAGGATGATCTGATCTCGATTGGCACGATTGGACTGATCAAAGCGGTCAGCACCTATCAGCCGGACAAAGGGGTACGGCTGGCGACCTACGCGGCGCGCTGCATTGAAAATGAAATTCTCATGCATTTCCGTGCAGGACGCAAGAGTCAAAACGATGTCTCGCTGGATGAATCACCCGACAGTGATGGAGACAGCAATTCGCTTGCTCTGCTCGGAACGATCAGCGTGGAAGACGAGCGTTTACATTTGGTCGAGATGAGTGACCGTTACCAAACCATGTATGATTGTCTGTCCCGCAATCTGTCTCCCCGGGAAAAGCATATCTTGACCTTGCGCTATGGTCTGAATGGTCACGACCCACTGCCCCAGCGCGAAGTCGCTGCCGCGCTGGGTATCTCACGCTCCTATGTATCGCGCATTGAGAAAAAAGCGCTGCAAAAGCTGCGCACGGCGATGGAAGCGCAGGAAGGCCCGGCTTGACGAATACAGGTGCGGGCGGTATGATGGAAAGGAAAATACAAAGATTGTGAGATGATCCCAATGCAGCCCATGAAATTCTGTCAAAGCTGCCGCCTTCCGCTCGTGCCGCAGGTGCAAGGCACCGAAGCCGACGGTTCTAAAAGCGAGAGCTACTGCATGTATTGTTATCAGAACGGTGCATTCACCGAAGAGCTGACCATGGAAGATATGATCACACGGCGTGCACCCGTATTTGCAAATTCCAATCCCGATATGACCATTCAAGAGGCGTTTGATCTGCTGCACGAGCTGCTCCCCAAGCTTGAGCGCTGGAAAACGATTGGGTGACCGGCTATGCCTCAGATTTTACTGCTCGAAGATGACGCTGCCCTGTCGAGCGGCATTGCACTGGCGCTCAAAGCGGCTGGTCGAGTCGTTCCCTGTGTCGATCTGGCCGCAGCGCGGCAGGCGCTGTCTGCCCAGCACTTCGATCTTCTGCTGCTCGACGTCAATCTGCCCGACGGCTCAGGTCTGGACTTATGCCGCGAAGTGCGCCGCACCTCATCGGTGCCCATCCTCTTTTTGACCGCACGCGATGCCGAGTACGACGAGGTCGCCGGTCTGGAAGCCGGTGCAGACGATTACATCGTCAAGCCCTTCAGTCTGGCCGTGCTGCGCGCACGTGTCGGCGCCGCCCTGCGGCGTTCCGCTCAGCCCACCGAGGTCATCCAGACCGGTGATCTAACGCTGGACTTTTCCCGTCAGCTCTTTCAGCGCGGTAATGAGCCGCTGACGCTCAGCCGCACCGAACAGCGGCTACTGCGGCTACTGACCCAGAACGCCGGTCGGACGCTCTCCCGCGAAATTCTGCTCGAACAGGTGTGGGATGGCGGGGAATTTGTGGATGAAAACACGCTATCGGTCACCATTCGCCGTTTGCGGCAGAAAATCGAAACCGATCCCAAAAAGCCGGTCTATCTGCGCACGGTTTACGGCATTGGTTACGTCTGGGGAGAGGCATGATGGCACAAATTCTATTATTGCTCGCTGCCGCCGTGCTGCTGTGCGTTTCTGTCGTACTGTTTTTTCGCGCCCGAAACACCCACGACCGGCTGGACAACATGATCGACTGTGCCATTCGCGGTGAATTTCAGCCCACGCGATACGACGAGAGTCAAATCTCACGCACCGAGCAAAAACTTGCGCAATATTTGTCCGCAAGTGTGCTGTCGCGCACGTCACTGGACGAAGATCGTGCGCGCATTCAATCGCTCATCGGCGATATTTCCCACCAGACGCGCACGCCGATTGCAAATATTTTGCTCTATACCTCGCTGCTGGACGAGGAGCCTTTGACCGAGGAGCAGCACGCACTCGTCAAACAAGCCTGTCAGCAGGCTGAAAAACTGCGGTTTCTGATCGATTCTCTGGTCAAGACCTCGCATTTGGAAACCGGTCTGGTGCAGGTGCATCCGGTCACAAGCCCGCTCGCACCCATGCTGGAATCGCTCTATCAGACCTATCTGCCGGCCGCACAAGACAAAAACATCGAGCTGACCGTCGCACCGACCACCGTTTCGGCACACTTTGACCCCAAATGGACGACCGAATCTGTGGGCAACCTGATCGACAACGCCATTAAGTACACACCCGAAGGCGGTACGGTTCAGATTACCGTGCAGGACGCGCCCATGTACTGTGCCGTATGTGTAGCGGACAGCGGCCCGGGTATCGCGGAAACCGAGCATGCTAAAATTTTCGCCCGGTTCTACCGCGCGCCTTCTGCCGCGCAGATTCCCGGTGTGGGCATCGGTCTGTACTTGACCCGTCAGATTTTACGCGCCCAGAACGGCTATATCAAAGTCAGCTCTGCGCCCGGAAAAGGTGCGGTCTTCTCAGCCTTTTTGCCAAAAAACTGAGCTCCAAGTCCTCTCCCGGATGCGGAGCTTTCTTTGCGTCTGCGCAATTGTGACAAAAGTGTTAGATTTTTCTATCGATTTGTAAGGCTCTGGTAAGATTGTTTTGATATGATAGAGCCAGAACAAAACAGCACAACGCTTCAAGGAGGCTTTTTCCATGACAATCTTACAGACCGAACATCTGAAAAAATATTACGGCACAGGTGACACCCAAGTCCGTGCGCTGGACGGCGTGGATTTCTCGGTGGAGAACGGTGAATTTGTGTCCATCGTCGGTACATCAGGTTCGGGCAAGTCCACCCTGCTGCACATGCTCGGCGGTCTGGATCGTCCGACCTCCGGCAAGGTCTTTGTGGACGGTCAGGACATTTTCTCGCTCAAGGATGACGCGCTCACCATCTTCCGCCGCCGCAAGATCGGATTTGTCTTCCAGAGCTACAATCTGGTTCCCGTCCTAAACGTGTACGAAAACATCGTCCTTCCCATCGAGCTCGACGGCAACCCGATCGACAAACCCTATGTCGAGGAAATCCTGTCAGTACTTGGTCTGGACACCATGCAGCACCGCCTGCCCAATCAGTTGTCCGGCGGTCAGCAGCAGCGCGTCGCGATTGCCCGCGCGCTGGCCACTAAACCCGCCATCATTCTGGCAGACGAGCCGACCGGCAATCTGGACTCGCGCACCTCGCAGGATGTGCTGTCGCTGATGAAGGTAACCGGTGCAAAATTCGGTCAGACCATCGTGATGATTACCCACAACGAGGAGATTGCGCAGCTGTCCGACCGCATCATCCGCATTGAAGACGGCAAGATTCGGAGGTGAGCACCATGCGTCATGTTGCAAACCGCGCTTGTATTCGGCGCTTGTCCTTCCGCGCGTTTCGTGCCAACGGTACGCGCAATCTGATTGCCATTCTGGCAATCTTACTCACCACCGTGCTCTTTACCTCGCTGTTCACCATTGCAATGTCCATCAACAACTCGTTTGAACAGTCCAACTTCCGTCAGATCGGCGGATTCAGCCACGGCGGCTTTAAGTATCTGACCGAAGAACAATACAACGAGCTCAAAGAAGACCCACTTATCAAAGAATATGGTCTGCGCCGCTTTCTGGGCATGCCCTTTGATGCGCCCTTCAACAAAAGTCATGTAGAAATCGGCTATTCCGATGCCAACCAAGCGCACTGGATGTACTGTAACCCGGTCGAGGGTCAGCTGCCTGCCGAGGGAACCGACGAGGCCGCGACCGACACCCGTACACTTGCGCTGCTCGGAGTAGAACCCAAGCTGGGCACCCCCTTCACGGTCACCTTTGATGTAGACGGCAAACAGACTACCCAGACGTTTACCCTGTGCGGCTGGTGGGAATACGACGAGGCCATCGTCGCAAATCACATTCTGATTCCCGAAAGCCGCGTGGATGCCGTTCTGGATGAACTGCATATCACACCGCCCGGTAAGGACGGCATGACCGGCAGCTACAATCTCGATGTGATGTTTGACAACGCCGTGAACATCTCGGAAAAGATGGACACTGTGCTTGCAAATCACGGTTATCAGGATCGGTCACGCATCGAGGAGGGATATATCTCGACCGGCGTCAACTGGGGCTACACTGCGACCTCGCTCTTTTCCGATATGGATACAGGAACCATCCTCTCGATTCTCGCCGTCCTGCTCCTGATTCTCTTTACCGGATACCTCATTATATATAATGTATTCCAAATCTCGGTCACGAATGATATCCGATTCTACGGTCTGCTCAAGACCATCGGCACCACCAGCCGACAGATTCGGCGTATCGTGCGCCAGCAGGCTCTCCTACTCTCAATCTTTGGCATTCCGCTCGGTTTGATTGTGGGCTATGGCGTGGGGGCGCTGCTCACCCCGGTCGTCATCAGCCGACTGGATGGTATCCCGCACATTGCAACCTCTCCCAGCCCGGTGATTTTCATACTGTCTGCCCTCTTCGCTCTGCTGACCGTACTCCTGTCCTGCCGTAAGCCCGGACGCATCGCCGGTCGTGTCTCTCCCATTGAGGCCGTGCGCTACACCGAGGGCAGCAGTAAGCGAACCCGGGAACGCCGGACACGCGGTGCGAAAATCGCACAAATGGCATGGGCAAACCTGGGACGCAACCGCAAAAAGACCGTGCTCACGGTCACCTCGCTCGCGCTGGCTGTTGTCCTGCTCACTCTAACCGTGATCTTTACCAGTGGCTTTGACATGGACAAATACATCTCGCGCAATATGATCAGTGATTTTGTCGTAGCAGAAGCCAGTTACTTTCAGACCGGCGGCGGATTCTCGGCAGATACTGCGCTGCCGCAGTCGGTGGTCGACACCGTAAACGCACAAGGCGGCATCGCCGACGGCGGTGTAGTCTATGGCCGCACGACATCGGTACAGGAATTTGTATCCGAGGACTGGTTCCGCACTTCAAAGTCCCATTATGCCGATCAGGAAGAACTGAATGCCATGCTTTCCGTACGTGAAAGGAGTGAAGGCGGCACAATCTTAGACGATGCCCAGATTTACGGCATGGATGATTACACCCGCGATCACCTGAACGTTCTGGAAGGTGACCTGTCTACCCTCGATCAGCCCGGAACGCGCAATATTGCAGCGGTCTACTCCACGGACGACTATGACAATCCGGTCATGGACTCGCATTGGGCAAAAATCGGAGATACCGTCACCCTGCGCTATGTCGAAGAGTTCGAATTCTACGACCCATCTACCGGCGAGGTCTTAGACCCCGAGAATATCCCGGACGATCAGCCCTACCGCACCCGCGCAATCAAATATCGCGATATTGATTACACGGTCACCGCACTGGTTGACGTGCCCTACCCGCTTTCCTACCGCTACTATGGTTCGGATGAATTCATCCTCAACGACCAGACCTTTATCCAGGATTCGGGTACATCCAGCATTATGCTGTACGCCTTTGACATGCAGGACGAGGCAGCGGTACAGAACATGGAAACTTTCCTTGCAGATGCCACGCAAAATGAGCTGTCAAGCTACGACTTTGAGAGCAAGGCCACCTATGCCGCCGAGTTTGAGGACTTCCGCAATATGTTCCTGATGCTGGGCGGTGTGCTGAGCTTCATTGTGGGACTTGTCGGCGTGCTCAACTTCTTTAATGCCGTCTTGACCGGTATCATCACCCGCAAACGAGAGTTTGCCGTGCTGCAATCCATCGGTATGACCGGTCATCAACTCAAAACCATGCTCATGATCGAAGGTTCCCTGTATACCCTGTCCGCAATCCTCGTGACTTTCGCTCTGAACCTTATCTTCAGTCCCCTGCTTGAACGCGGTATGAGTCAGGTCTTTTGGTTCTTCTCCTATCACTTCACCGTCACGCCAATTCTTATCATGTTCCCCATCTTTTTGCTGCTCGGCGTGCTCATCCCGCTCGTCACCTATCACGCGACAAATAAACAAAGTATCGTCGATCGCATCCGCGAAAACGATTAACCACCGCACCCCGAATTGGAGCTTTCGCCAGCCTTTCTCGAAAGGCTGCGGGTTCTCAGGGCAGAGCCCTGAGCCGCCGTCCGCAGACGGCGGAATTCCCCCTTGATTCCCGGTGTCCGCCCCGGGAATCAATCAAATATTCCAACCAAAAGACCGCTCCTCCCGGAGCGGTCTTTCTTTATCCAATCACTTCTTTTTCATATACCAAATTGCCCGCAGTGTCATACGCTCGAACATTTCCTTGCGCATTCTCCAAACCACTCGATATGACGGTCAAAATAATATCCTGCGTCCAGTCATCGGCTGCAATTACCGTGCCATCCTTGCAGACCCACTCAATCCGGGCAATGTCTGGGTCATCGCGCTTACAAATCACATAGGAAATTTCATTATTCCCCCACATCGTTGTATCAATCGGTGCGCCATCCTGCGGTACAAAGTTCATACTTCCACCGCCGCCCGCATGCCAGAACGGTCCGACGCGCTTGGTTTTATGGAACACATACTCGCCATCCACGGCCTGCAGTACGTAAACATACCCATCCTCATACGCATCCCGGCGAATGATTTCACAAGTACCATAACCCAGCTCCTCCACAGAAGCCAGGACACAGGCATCCGACGTCAAATACAGTGCCGCTCGCCAGAATACAGCAGCCAGAATCACCAACACAATAGCAAAATTGCGAACGGTCTTTGCTCTGCGTGTCATGCGGCTCCCTCCTCTCGCGCGGGCAGCTCAATCTGTACGGTCGATTTCTCGGCATCCTTCCATTCCGGCCAGCCAATCGTCAGCGTGTGCGCATTCCCATCTACGCCTTCCCGAACAACCCAGCCGACTGTGATGATTCCGCTGTAGCACGCACCGCTTCCATTGTAATGCATGTCATCGTCTACCAGAATTTCCGGTGAACTGACACCCCAAGCTGCACGTCCAATACTGTATGAATGATATCTGATGCACACATCTCCATTTTCCAGTCGCGCCACCCAGTCGATCGTCACACGCTTGGGGCCCAATTCGAGCGTCTCGCCCACGTCAACCCAAGTGTCAACCGGCGCTTCAAATTCCACGTTGTCTTTGCTGTAATCGACCATGGAATAGACCGACATACCAGCTGAGACGACGGTTCCAATCACCATCGGCGCACCAAGCAGCACACAAACCAAGATGCACAGCACCTTACTGACAAACCACGTCCAATTTCCAACCGTGTTATGTGCCCGGTCGAGTGCACGGCCGATCTCTCCCGGATCGCCCATGTTTTCCACCGCCTGTGCATAAGCATCCCGCTCGTTCAGTCCCTCAAATTCCTGCAAATCGGCTGCGCTGTCGTCCAGATGATCCATCAGCTCGCGCCCGATTTGCTCGCGATCGGGGAAGAAATGTACTTGCCGGGTCACGGCTGTAATAAACTCTTGTGCCGTCATCGGCTCATTCCTCCTGTCTGTCTTACGCAAAGGCCGGGCCGTTCAGAATATGCGCCACGGCAGTCGAAAAGGTCGTCCACTGCTGCCGTTCCTCTATCAGCTGCTTTTTGCCCTGTTCGGTAATGCTGTAATACCGCCGACGGCGGCCATCCACCACCTTTTCATAGGAGCGGATACAGCCCTCGGCCTCTAATTTGTGCAGAACCGGGTACAGCGTCCCCTCTTTGAACGCAAATACATTCTGGGAACGCTCGGCCAGCGTGCGGATGATGTCGTAGCCGTAACGATCGCTCTCACTGAGCAGCGCCAGGAGCAGCAAGCGCGTGCTTCCTCCAATCAGGTTCTTATCCAGTTCCATAAGAATCCTCCTCTCCTATACCTAGAAGTTCTATGTATTCTGTGTCTTCATTATACCTCGGACTTCTAGGTATGTAAAGAGCTTTCCCAATATCCACACAAAAAAACGCTCCCAGAACGGGAGCGTTTTTTATCTCAGATACCCAGCAAACGGCAAACTTGCTTTCTCGCGCTGCGATACACGCCGTAAATCACAAGCGTACATGCCAAAACGATAATTAGACAAGCACCCATGCCGACAAGCTCCTGGAAGGTGAACTGGTTGTCGTTCAAATACATAATCATGGCATACAGGGCAAAAATACCGGTCGTACCCACGATGCAGGGCGTGATAAACACGCGGCTGACCTGTCCACGGGCGGTGCGGAACAGATAGTCCGGGCTGGCGCCCAGATGGCGTAAATCCTCATAGAGCTGCTTGTTGGCCAGTGCAATGGTCAAACACCGTGTGTACGCGATGATAATGACCGCCGCAAAGCAGATGATTGCAATAAAGATGAACAGCATCAAATAAACCGCCATCGTGCGCACAAAGTCATTCTGATCGAGCACACGGAACTGGGGCATGTACTTCCAGTACAGCCGGAAGTCCGAGGAATCTCGCTGGTCGTAGTCGATGGGACTGAGCTGATATTTGGCCAGATTTTCGGGTGCCATGGCGTATTCTTTCCCAATCGACTGATAGTATTGCTCGGCACCGATGTTATAAGCGTCTATGACCTCCACTTCCGGGCTGGAACGGTCGACGATGGCATGAAATAGCCGTTTGGCAAACGCATAGCTTGCATCACAGTCGCTGACGTTAAAGAACACAATATGGTCAAACCATTTGCGTCCCTCTAATCTGCGGGTGATGGTCTCGTAGTCTCCATCGTCCAGCACATAACGGCCAAACAACATGGTATAGCACAGCGGCGCATCGCTGTCGGGGATGACGTGCATGACCTCGCCAGTCACCAGATTGGTCAGACGGGTAACATCCGGGTCAAACATGTTTTGATTATCCCCGTTGTCATCACAAACCGCGCGGATGTGTCCGGGCTGCACATCGATTTGCTGACCGGTCAGCGCATTGTACGTGCGCTCGGACAGCACGATCTCAGACGACAACATTTCCACATACTCAGTCGTGTACGTCGTGCCGACCGGGGTTTCGGTCTCGATCTGCGTCGTGCCATCCATGCCCAGCTCGGCGCCTTCGCCCTCCACCCAGTTCGTAATGGTCACGCCTTCCTCTTTGGCCATCTCACGCACCTCGGATTCGGTCACCATATTCTGATCTGCACGATAGTGATAGGCGTAGTCGATCGGCCGCTCGGCATAGCCCATCATGGCACCGACACCCAGCATAGGTGTGTAGAACGACGCAAAATACGCACCCGCAATCAGCACGGTGATGACCAGCATGTTGCGCACGGTCTGACGGCCTTGAAACTTCATAATCGACGTCGTGATGATGTGTTTATATCGGCTCTTTCCTCGTCGCCATCCATTGACCACTGTGTGCAGCAGAAGCAGATACAGCCCGATAAACAGCGGAATATAACAGATGCCGCTCACGATAGACGGCGGATACCATTGCAGCACCCGGACACAAAAACTCGGTGCAAGATATCCCAGCAGACCGCCCACGATCATCAGCACGATGCCAACCGTTCCATACCACGCTTTCACTTCGCGGATGGGCTCGGTCTTGTGCGACTCGTTGACGACGTCGATGATATTGGTACGCCTCAAAAACCGTGCACCCATGACAAACAGCATAACGATGACAAACACCGAAAAGCACAGTGCAAACAGACCAGCCGTCGGGTCAAAAGTCAGCACCATCTCTTCGCTGTCCACGACGACCAGACGGAACACCCGCCAGATCAGCCATGCGAGCGGCGCACCCAGTGCCGCACCTGCAATGCACGAGCCGAACGAGATACGGGCAAGATCGGCAAAAAGCAGGGCGCGAATCTGCTTTCTGGATGCTCCCAGCAGCAGAAACACACCGGTCTCCCGCGATTTCTGGCGGAAGAAAATCGAACTTGCGTAGAGGGTAAACATCGCGCAGCCCACGCAGGCCAATACAAAAACCATCATCACCTGTTTGCGGGAATCACCGCCCTCCGGCAAGACGGTCAGCACAGTCGGCGAGCGCATCATGGTGACGTAAGCCGTGATGAGCAGCACGGAGAAAAAGCTGCATCCGGTCAGCATGCGATAATGTCCCCGGTTTTTCCGTCTGAGCGCAGCGTATACTTCGGAAAATGTCCTCATATCTGACTCACTCCCTGCTCATTTCCTTAATTGCAGCCAGCAAATGATCCTGAAACGCCGAACGATCGCCCACGTTGCGCAGCTCACGGTACACCACACCGTCTTTCATCAAAATGACGCGGTCACAGTACGAGGCCGAGAACGAATCATGGGTGACCATGAAAATCGTTGCGCCCAGCTCCCGCCGCGCCTGTTCGAACGACTGAATGACCGCACGAGACGACTTGGAATCCAGGTTGCCGGTCGGCTCGTCGGCCAGAATGACGAGCGGGTGATTGATGAGTGCACGCGCAACCGCGGTGCGCTGCTTCTCACCGCCAGAAATCTCGGCCGGGTACTTGTGTTTGATGTGGTCGATGCCGAACAGCTCGCACAGTCGGTCGGCGATCTGCTCCATGTCACCGCCGGTATTTCCACTGATGATGCGGGGCAGCATGATGTTATCGCGGACGGTCAGTCCATCAATGAGCATAAAGTCCTGAAACACAAAACCGAGCTTGGTGTTCCGCACACGCGCGAGCGCATTCTCGTCCAATGCAGCCAGCGCCGTGCCGCCCAGCAGAATCTCACCCGACTGGAACGGGATATAGCACGAGATACAGTTGAGCAGCGTGGTTTTTCCCGAACCGGACGGCCCCATGACCGCGACAAACTCCCCTTTCTCAACCGATAAGGACACCCCTTTGAGCACCTCGTAGTGCTGTTTTCCTACCGTGTAGGATTTATGCAGATTTTTGACTTGCAGCATATACGCTCACCTCTCTTACTTTCTGTCCTCAGCATACGCCCATCTGTACTATGCCGCAAACCGCCTCGTCAGTTTCGGCACCTCTGCCGTAAATTTTTGCAGTCGGTTTGACCACGATGTAAAGTTTGGTCGTTCTGTTGTCAAGTCTGGTTCGGCGTGCCATGTACAAAAGACAAGGATATGCTATAATGAAACCAGCTTATCAAGGAAAGGATTTTTTAACGCTATGCTGCGAATCGGTATCTGTGACGACGCGGCTGCTGCCCGTCTGGCACTGCACAGCGCACTGGAACGTCTGTCTCCGGGCTGCGTCTGTTATGAATTTTCTTCGGGCGAGGGTCTGCTGTCCTGGCTGGCAAAACACCCCAACACCATCGACCTGCTGTTTTTGGATATCGAGATGGGGCAAATGTCCGGCATGGACGTGGCACGCGCCATCCGTGCTCAAGATCAGCGCCTGCACATTGTCTTTCTGACCGGTTATGCCGATTACGTCTTTGACGGCTATGCCGTTCGTGCACTCGATTACCTGCTCAAGCCGCTGTCGATGGACAAGCTTTCCATTGTGCTGGAACGCGCCGCGCACGAGCTGGAAAACGACGCACCTGAAACCTTTTCGGTGCACAACACCGATGGCCTGTTCCGCGTGCCCAAGCGCGATATTCTCTACTGTTACAGTGATCGCCGTCAGGTGCATCTGATCGCACGGACAGCCGAATATACATTTTATGACAAGCTCGATCAAGTGGAAGCGGCGCTCGGTGCGGGATTTGTGCGCATCCATCAGCGCTATCTGGTTCGCATTTCGGCCATCGATCGGATTGAGGACAGCGCTGTTTTTCTGGGCAATCTGCGCTTGCCCATCAGCCGCGCCAATCGCACCGCAGTCATGGCCGCCTGCGCCCGCGGTATGCTGGAGGACTTCTGAATATGAGCGTACTCTCTGGTTCTGTATATATCGCACCGCAATTCTGGTATAAACTCATCATCGTAGTCGCCTTTGGTCTGCCCAGCGCCATCCTGCTCTGGCGACTCTTGGGCGCGTTCATCCCGCAGCGCAAAACCCGAACGGCAGCCATCGTCGGTGTCACCGTCTTTTTTGTCTCGTTTGGCCTCCCCATCTATATTGGAGACCCCAACGTGCTCTATTTTTTCCCCGTATTCTCCGGCGCGCTCCTGTACGCACTGCAAGGCGCACCGCTTCCACGCCTGACCTTCATCCTGAACTTTTTCTGTCTAACCATTGAACTGGGTGCAATCGTGACCGCGATTGAGCATGCTCGCCCTTCGGGTATCCTGCTCGCCTATGCGGTGCTTCTTGCTTTGATCGTTCTTTTGACTGTCGGTTTCCGTCGCCTGCACCTCTGGCCTGACGAATATCCCGCGCTGTCCCCGAAGTTGTGGCGCGTCGCATTTATCATGGCTGTGTTTCCCTTCCTGGTGCTCCTGTTATGCATCGCCATGCCCATCTTTCAGCCTTATTGGGGCGAATCCCCCTTACAGAACGCGTTTAACTCCTTCTTTATCTTGCAGAGCTTCCTGATGACACCGTTTATCTTGCTCTCAGTTCTGGTCAATCTCTATGTCGTGCAGCTGTTATCACGACACGAACGCTTATTACAGGAACAGGCGCTGTATGAAGTCAATCGCGTGTATTATGACCAGCTGGAACAATCTCAAATAGAGGTTCGACGCTTACGGCACGATTTGGCCAACCACCTGCAAACCATGCAGCAATTATCCGGCGATGCCCTGCATCGCTACATCGACGCATTGGTCGACACGCCGGCCATGCAGCCGCGCAGGCGTTACTGTGAAAATCAGATCGTCAACGCCGTCCTGCAAAACAAATCTGCACGTATCGAGCAGTCTGAGATCCAGTCCGCGTTCTCGGTCTCGCTGCCGAACGATCTCCCTTTGCAGGACATTGATCTGTGCGCACTGTTTGCAAACGGTCTGGACAACGCGATCGAAGCCTGCCTTGCACTGCCGCCTGATACGCGTCGGCTATCGGTTCGCGCATGCACCGACAAGGGGCTATTTGTCCTGTGCATCCGCAACCGCACGGCAGATTGTTCCCCGCTGCAGCCGGGTACGCTGCCGCAGAGCACAAAAAAAGACCGTGTCAATCACGGTCTGGGTCTGCGCAGCTTGCAAGAGATTTGTACACGATATCACGGTGCGATGACCTTGCAGCGCACGCATGGCATGTTTGAATTGTTAATCACAATTCCGCTGCCGCATGTTACAGATTAAAAAAGCAGCCCGATCTCCCGCTCGAGATTGGGCTGTTTGCTTTTGGGGAAAAAGAAAACGGACATCCTTTCGGATGTCCGTGGTACGCCGGAAGGGATTCGAACCCCCGACCTTTTGGTTCGTAGCCAAACACTCTATCCAGCTGAGCTACCGGCGCATTTCGCAGTGCCGTTTGTCGACTGCTTGTATATAATATCATGCCACGACCAAGAAGTCAAGAAATTTTTCTAGTTTTTTAAAAAATTTTGCGGCGCGATTTTTGGGGCGTTTGATTAGTCTGGTGCGGTGAGCAAAAGAGCCTCGGCAGTGATACCTCCGATAACTTCCTGCTTTGATACGATGTTAATATTAAAACAGCCCGATCTTCCGTTCGAGATTGGGCTGCTCGCTTTCAGAGAAAAAGAAAACGGACATCCTTTCGGATGTCCGTGGTACACTGAATTTACCACCATACGAACACTATCGACCGCGCCGCTCTCGACGCTGTCCACAAATTCCTTAGTGACGGTCTCATTGCCCTCGCGGAAATTATACACGATTTTGAGCCTACCATCGTCATAAACAAATACCGCGTTGACAAAGGTGTCGATCAGTCTACGCCGAAAATCCAGATCTCGCATATCACCTGCACGGAACATATCAAACAGGAAGATCAGCTGCTCCCGCGACAATCCGGTATTGCGGCAGGTCTCCACCGTGATCGAGTGGGTCAATCGCTCCTGCTCAGACTCCAGCTCAGACAGGCGTGCCTTGGTGGTCTTGGTGATGATACCGGCCTCGATCGCCTCCATCAGATTGTCCAGTCTCCCCTGCACATCTGCCAGCTCTGCGCGCAGCGCCTCCAGCATACCGCTGTCCTGCTGCTGTGCCTGATATTCCAGCAGTTTGTCCACCAGCTCTGCGATCACATCATCCTGCAGGACATATTGCATGGTGTAGCTGACAACCTGATCCTCTAATTGTGCAGCCTTGACGTTTTTGAGGTCGCAACGGTGCGCCTGATGTCCCTTGCACATATAATAGTAATGACGGACACCCGACTTGCTGGTGCCGCAGATGCCGACCATGCCCTCGCCGCAATTCCCGCAAAACAGCTTGCCAGTCAGCAGGTACTCGCGGATCTCGCCTGTGTGGGCGTTATGTTTTTTGTAGGTCTCCAGTTTGTTTTGCACAGCTGCAAACTCCTCCTTGGTGATGATCGGCGGGATCGCGTCCTCAGTGCGATGCTCGCCGTATTGGTACACGCCAATATACGCCTCATTGCGCAGGATCTTGTGGAAACTATTCTTTGTCCAACTGCTGCCGCGCTTGGTTTTGATGCCGGCAGCGTTGAGCTCGCGCACCAGCTCAGCATAGCCGGTGCCCTGAGTGATGGATTGATAGATCCGGCGCACAACGGCTGCCTCAGACTCTACGATCTCGTAGCCGCCGTCTGATCCGCGCCGGTAACCGAGCGGCGCAGGGCCGTTGAGCTTACATTTTTGCGCGTTGCTGTTGAGGCCACGGCGCACATTTTGGGCGAGGTTTGCCGAGAAATATTCCGCATAACTCTCCAGCATTCCTTCCATTAGGATGCCCTCAGGGCCGTCCGGAATGGACTCTTTGGCATACTGCACGTGCACACCGTACCGTTTGAGGCGGGCTTTATACACCGCGCTGTCATAACGGTTGCGCGCGAAGCGGTCAGTCTTCCATGTCAAAACGGTTTTCCATCGTCCCTTTTTGGCATCCTGAATCATGCGCTGGAACTGGCAACGGTCGTCGCTGCGTCCAGTAGTCGCGTGATCGGCGTAGACCTCCAGCACGGTCAGGCCCAACCGCTCGGCATAGATCCGGCAGTCGGCAACTTGATCCTCGATCGACACATCACGCTGCGCGTGTGATGAGTAGCGCGCATAGATGACCGCACAATCGTCCGGCATCAATGTATTCAATCTCACATTGTATTCCCCTATCTTGCTATGCTATAATAAGGGCACAGGGTTGATATGATTGCTCTCCAGCCCGATACGTAAGCGTCGAGCATCAATCACATCTCTTTCGTCTGCATCGATCCCCTGTAACCCTGTTCGAACCGCCCAGTGCTGTCATCCACTGGGCGGTTTTTTTCATGAAACATTAGGATCTATATGCTGCTGTTAGCTCTGGTTTTTGGTTAGTGCCTCGCGCGATTGCATCGTAGACAAACCATTGATCGCTGTTATTAACTTGGCTCATCGGCGCGATGCCAATCATACAATCGTATACATCGAAAAGCCCGCCATATGTGTCCGCGCCGGGCATTGTAACGTCAGAGTCTTGCATATTAGCTAATGCACATGTCCGGCGAATCATCGTATCGGCCAAGTCAAGCGCGACATCAGGCGCAGTTGCATCGTCCAATGTAGCCGTCAATGTAATGCGTCGGGTTTCATCGTCTACGCCTAAATAGACATCCTGTATATATGGATAATCATCTGATACTAGCTCCGACACCAGATCGTCACGACACTGGTCCCAATTGACATCAAACGATACAGTCTCGGCCTTATCTGATTCAGACACCTGTGTTTCAACCGACTGTTGCTCAGTGGCAATCGGCTCTATAGTGTCAGATTCTCCCCCACATCCAGTAGCCATACCCATTGTGACTGCTACTAAAACGGATATTATAAGTTTCTTTTTCATACAGGCCCCTCACATTTCTTCCATAACATAATATTTTAATATGGCTATTATAACATACCCTGTTTAAAAGTCGATTTCAGAAACTGACTTTCTGCGTTTTGCACAAATGTTTTATGCTGTGTTTATAAATTGTCTCTAAGTATTTTCTGCCAAATCCCTAAAATATTTTGAGTGATCTTGTCAATAGACATTTTTTCTGAAACAGAGTATGCTATATGCATGCTCTGCGCAGGGTAATACATATCACAGGAGGAGCCCTTATGCAATCTCAAAAACTAAATGACATTGAGCGCCGCCGACGCTGCCTGATCCAACTGATCGCGACCGGCAGTGCCTACTACATCAACGCCATGTATTACAAATCTATTGCCCTGCTCAGGCTCAATGCCTGACGAGACAGCAAAAGAGACCGCTTCGGCGGTCTCTTTTTTGCGCTCATTTGCCGGCGAGCTGATCGATAAAGTCCCGGACGGCCTGCTTGCGATCATCGGATAACTCCCAGTAGGCACGCATTGCCCTTTTGAGGAACTCGTCGTCTGATGCTGCAATCTCGGTACAAAGCCGCTCGAATGCAGCATCGGGGCCGAGATCGTTAAACATCTCGCCTTCGCCGGTCTCGATCCATGTACGATTTACTCCGAATGTATCACAGACCAGACTTACAAACAAATCCTTCGGCGGGACTTTCCCAAGCTCTATGTTTGTGATAACACCCCGCGTGACTCCCAGCTTACGCCCGAAATCATCCTGACTGAGCCCCAGCGCCTTACGCAACTCGCGGAATCGTTCCTGCAAGGTATCACCTCCTCTCACAAACAGTATAACAACAGTCTTTTGTATTGTCAATACGAACATTTCCAAAACAAAAGTATTGACAATACGTTTTGCGCGTGCTATTCTGTATTTGCAATACAACAGGAGGTGATACAAATGTTGTTAAACAACAAGAGCACATCGTCCATCACCTCTGCGATGGACACCAACCTTATTTTCCAGCGTTTGCAGGCGCTCCCCACAGATCAGCGGACTCTCGCCGTGGGCTTTATCCTCGGTCTGAGCGCCCAGCAGGCGCAGGAAAACGACCGTAAGGACACGAAACAGTAAGGAGGCCGCCGGTATGCAGACCAAGATCGATCTGGAATCCATCGACAAAAATACGCTGGATGGATTTATGGACTACATTCTGACCCTCGGCGCGCGTGTATTCCAGCAGCCGGAAACGCAGGCTGCATACCACCAGTGGCATATCCGCCGATACGGATGCCCGCCGAAGGAGACATTTGACCATGTTTAAGCCATATCACGTCAGGCATGAGCAGCTTGCGCATCAAGCTGCCCATGCCGCTATGCTCAGTGACTGGCAGCGCGAAGAGTGGACGCGCCAACAAAAGCTCAAAATGGAGCGCCGGAAAATTCTGGCGGTATACACCGCCAGAATCAAGAGAAAGGAGACTGGAAAATGAAACGAATCGGACAGATTGCCGGAGTGCTGCTGCTCATCCGGCTGCTACTGGAGATCCCGCTGCACGTTCGGGTGATCGTTTT
Organism: Butyricicoccus pullicaecorum DSM 23266; assembly: GCF_900167005.1. GTDB lineage: Bacteria > Bacillota > Clostridia > Oscillospirales > Butyricicoccaceae > Butyricicoccus > Butyricicoccus pullicaecorum. Next base: position 522,270 of record NZ_FUXW01000001.1, on the reverse strand, counting down.
GATACCCCTGCTGATCGTGCTGCTGATCGGAGATCTTTGCCGCGACCTTGATATTGCACAGGAGGGATACCACCATGATTAAGTATTATATTGATGCCTCAAACGAAAAAAAGCCTTGTAAACAAGTGGAGATCGGCGGACGCGGTGATGATATTATAGTCGAAGTACAAACTCTAATCGCCAATATTTATCTGTATTTTTACGACAATAACCCTGATATGGCTGAGTTATATCGATCAATAATGACTAAGAGTTGTGCACCGGACGGAAACGTCTGGAAGCACGCTACGGCTCTGCGATAGTCCACCGAATCATAACAGTTGTAATCACATATCACGCCGTACCTCGGAGGAGGTGCGGCGTAAATCCATTGTCTCAAAAATTAGGAGTTACAGCTATGGAAAGACCGAATTATTATGCCGTCTTACCGGCAAGCGTGCGGTACGACAAACAGCTGCGCCCAGCGGCGCGCCTGCTGTATGCCGAGATCACAGCCCTGTGCAACAAATCCGGGTATTGCTCGGCTGGCAATGCCTATTTTGCCGAGCTTTACGATGCCAGTATCAAGACGGTGCAGGGCTGGATTACCCAGCTCGTCAAAGGCGGCTATATCAGCGTTGAGGTACTGCGAGACGATGGCGGACAGGTAACCGGACGCCGTATTTGGATTGCAGGAAATCCAGCTTTACCACTCCTTAAAAATGAGGTGACCTCACCTGAAAATCGAGGTGACCCTCACCTTAATTTTAAGGAGCATTATAATAGGAAGAATATTACAAGTAAGAATAATACCCCTATAGTCCCCAAAACCGACGAACCGAAAACTGTTGAGGACGTGTTTGCCCTGTATGCCGGAGAGGATGCCGAATTATGCAATGCGCTCAACGATCTGGCTGCTGACCGCAAAGATCGCCGCGAGCCGATGACGGTACGTGCTGCACAGAGGCTAGTCAGCCGGTTGGACAAGCTGACCAACGACAGATTGATCAAGATTTCCATGCTGGAGCAGGCGATCCTCATGGGCTGGAAGACCGTTTACCCCCTCAAGACGGACGAGCGGGAGCGCCCCGAAGCGGCTACACCTCGCCGAAGGGAGGCGCGTGAGTTGTGAATGTAAAGTACAACTCGTATGTCATTCGCCGCAAATCAGACGGCGCACTGGTTACCCAAGGTACCGCAGAGCAATGCGCAAAGGATCTCGGTATCTGTCTGGCGACATTTTACCGCCGTCGGTGGCGGAAAATCGGCGGGATCGATGCTTACCATGTGACCTGCAAGGTATGTCATAAAACCGTTGCGAGACGCAGTCGGCATATGATTTACACGATCTTTCGCGCCGGCACCAATGATGTGATTGTTACCGGCACCGCTCAGCAGTGTGCTGCCACACTGGGTATTCAGGTAAAATCGTTTTGGACTACTCTGGCAAACATTTCCGCAGGCAGATACCACCAGTACGACTACCAACGGGAGGGATACTACGATGTTGAGTAATTACTACATCGAGGCTGCGCAGGGCGTGCTCGGCTCCATGCTGATCGACCGGCAGGCCGCTGCCGAGATCATCGTCTCCATGCAGGCCGACGACTTTCTCGCCGACGATCACCGCGCGATCTTCTCGACGGCTGCCGCGCTTTTCAACGACGGCGTCGAGATCTCGCCAGTCACAATCGGTGCCAAGGTGGGCCCGGAGATCTGCCAGATGTGCCGCGAGCTGGTGATGATCACGCCCAGCTCAACGGTCTGGCTCAGCTATGCCAAGATCGTCCGAGATGTCGCTGCGATTGAGCATGCTCGCCCACTGGTCGATGCCATGCAGGACGCCATGTCCGGCACACCCGCTCTGGATGATATGCGGCAGCAGGCCGAGCAGCTGGTCGGTGCGTTGGGCGGATCGGGACAAGCCAAAAACATTTACACGCTCACCGATCTGTGTACGGATTTTATGGCGCACATCGATGAGCAGCCGGTATACCTCGACTGGGGATTCGACCGACTCAACCGGCATTTGCTGTGCAGCGGCAATGAGTACATCATCCTGGGCGCACGCCCCAGCGTGGGCAAAACTGCGTTTGCCCTGCAAGTCGGGCATCATTTCGCCACAAAAGGCAAGCGCGTGGGTTTTTTCTCACTGGAGACCGACCCCAAAAGCGTGCTTGGACGCATCCTAACTGCACAGTCTTACGTCCCTTTGAGCGCGATCAAGCACCGTAAACTGTCCGGTAAACAGGTCGCAGACCTCGCCTCTGCATCTGGCAGGCTCAGCCGACTACCGTTTGAAATCATTGACGCTGCGTGCTACACGCCCGAGCGCATCCGGCGCGACACGATCGTGCGGCGGTTGGATGTCGTGATTGTGGATTATATCCAGTTGGTGTGCAGCACCAACCGGCGACTGTCCGAATATGACCGCATCTCAGAGACCTCCCGCGCGCTGCAAATGATGGCCAAGGAGCTAAGTGTTGTCGTGATCGGCCTGTCTCAGCTCAACCGCAACACGGACGCATACACCGAGCCAGATCTATCCGATCTGCGCGGCAGCGGGCAGCTGGAGCAGGATGCCGATGCCATCCTGCTGATGTACATACCGCCAGACTGTGAGCTCAAAACACCCGAAGAAAAGTCCGATCAGGAGACGCTGCGCCGAATCAAGATTGCAAAAAACAAGGAGGGCCTAACCGGAAAGTTGAAATTCTGGTTTAACGGCGAAATTCAGCGTTTTGCCGCCGAGTGGCCGGAATTTTATGCCAACGGCGAGCCGGAACCAATGGACACGCCCGATCCCAACGCAAAACAAATGTCTCTGGAGGATGTTAAACAATGCGCAGCAAAAAAACGCACCCGTTGATCGGCCGCAAAATATCATTCAAGCCGGCCTACATGGATGTCGGCACCAAAACCGGCACAATTATCTGGGTGCATCCCCGCGGGCGGTTTATTGTTGTCGAGTATGATTGCCCGCCCGGTCGCTGGCGCGAGGAATCGGCAAAAATACGCGAGTGCCTGCTGTATCCAACGGATACCGGGTGGATTTAAGGAGGAGTATTATGTATTGCAGCAAATGCAACAAAAATTTGATGGTCGGCAAAGTTCTCTGCCGGGACTGTGCAAATGATTTCGAGCGGGTACCGGATGAAAACACCCGGATCGGATATTACGCACGCCATCCTGAGGCGCTGGCTAAGCTGCTGCTCCAGACAAACTCTGGGGATGATCTTGGCCTTTCTGTCTGTCAACGCGATTGTGCCACCGATCCCGACGCAGATGTTGACTGTACAAACGAGAAGTTTGCAGCCTGCATTACCCGCTGGCTGCTTGAGCCAATTAAGGAGGGAACACCGAATGCTTAACAAGGTAATTTTGATGGGTCGCCTCGTGCGCGACCCCGAACGACGCTACACGCAGGCCAATGTCCCTGTTACATCGTTTACCCTTGCGATTGATCGTGGTCGCAAGGGCCCAAACGGCGAGCGGCAGACCGATTTTATCGACTGTGTATCGTGGGGCAAACAGGGCGATTTCGTCAAGGAGTGGTTTACCAAGGGCATGATGGCCATCGTGGTTGGTCGTCTCCAGTCGCGGAACTGGGAGGACAGAAACGGCAACAAGCGTGTATCCATCGAGGTCAATACCGATGAGGTCACGTTCGGCGAGACCAAGAAGGCCAGAGCCGGTGCGCGTGGCAACGATCTGGTACCGGAGCTGCCGCCAGTCGATCCGGATGCGCTTGGCGCGGATGACTTTGCGCCGTTGGACGATAGTGATGTGCCGTTTAAGTAGAAAGGAGCTTAAAATAATGATCGAATGGGTTAGTATGATGAGTACCTGCTTTCTGTATGTGAGCTTGCTGCTCGGCAGTTTTATTATTGCGATCGCATTGATCGCAATCGCACTGATTGTGCTGCGCAAACTGGTCAACGAACTGTCGGCACACGTCCGACTCGGTAGAATGTTCCGGGAGTATCTCGCCAATCGGACAAAGTATCTGTACTGGAACTCTTTACAAAGTGAGAATAGGGATGAATGATTATATCTCTTTGAATCATGCTGCAACTGCATTTTCGTTCCAGACGATTTATTCGTATTCAGATTGCTTACAAATGTTAATCCATGCAGTCAACCGCGGGTGGATAGCTTCCATTACTGATGCCGCGCCGGTGGTGCATAGCAGGTGGATAGAAGAAGTCTACATCGACCCCTACGGTGCTGATTGGAAGAAATACCGTTGCAGTCTGTGTGGTCGCGTTGAAATCATCAAAGAACCGTACTGCAACTGCGGTGCAAAAATGGATCTTGATTAAACGGATCGCGAGCAAGTCCATCGTCAATGTTTGCATTCTCACTATTGACGGCGCTGCATTCCAGCTGTATAGTAATAGATATCAAGTCAAGAGTTGAGGCAGTCAACGCCTCAACTCTTTTTTGTTTCTGGGAGGTGAGTTTGTGGCGAAGCGTAAGAGATCGATCCGCGCCGGCAGATTGTGTCTGGTGACTCTGGCATCTATGCCGTTGCCGCGCGATCCTGATTATGTGCGCGCCGAGAAATCCCGCTGCACTAGCCTTGCACAGCAAAAACTCAACCTCAAATACAGCTGCCAGAAGCTGGAGCTGCTGCTCGCTGCAAATTTTGACCATCACGATTACTATGTGACCTTGACCTATGATAATGACCACCTGCCCGCAGATCGCGCCGCAGCCGTCAAACGCATCCAGCGTTTCATCCGCCAGCTGCGCCGTCACCGAAAGGCGCGCGGTCAGGACGTCGCGTATGTGTATACGACTGAGGGCCTGCACGATAAGCGGCTGCATCATCACATTGTCATCAATGGATACGATGACGAGGAGATCATCCGCAGCCTGTGGACGGATGGCAACACCGATGCCAGCGCATTTGACCTCAAGCAGGTCACCGCTCTGGCCAGCTACATGACCAAAGAGCCGCTGGAGCACGGCAAGGCTCAGGTTGGCAAACGCTGCTGGTCACCCTCGCGTAATCTCAACAAGCCGGTCATCGAGTCCGAGATTGTATCGGACGATCTCACGCTGGCACCGCCGCTCAATTCCACAGTGCTGGATCAACCGCCTGTCGTGCGCACAGAGTTCGGCGAGTTTGTGTACATCAAGTACCTTCTGCCCGAACTGCCCGCGCAGTCTTCGCCGTTCCGTCGGCGCTCGCGCAAAAAAGTCCATATCAATTTTGACTCGAAACCATGCTTATCTTAGTGACACACCCAGAGAAAAGGAGCTGGAAGCATTGAAGCCTGATGTCAATGTGGTAAAATATAATCAACCCCAAGAACGACGCTGGATATTATGTCCAGAGTGCGGACTGCACATAGCTTGGTGCTCTCCCTCTGCAAAAGTCCACGGCGTATATGTGACCTGCCGAAGATGCAGGCGCAAGATCGAATTAAAGACCCCGAATTTGGCCGGGGAGGTCTGAGAGACTTTTGGCCCGTGAACGTAGTACGTTGGTACTGCGTTTACGGGCTTTTTTATTTGCACGGAGGTGTTTGAGGTGAGTAGTCTGCTGGATTTGATTGCACAGTACGAGGACGGCCAGCGCAAGATTGACCAGGCAATCGCCATCAACCGAGCACGCGCAGCTGCTGAGCCGAACCGTCGCCGCCGGCTGGATCTGGACCGGCAGCATCAGGTATTACTCACCATGCGCGCCGATCTGGCCTACGGGATCAACAGCATGAGGAGGTGTCTGCCGGATGCAGGACTGGGCAAGTAAGTTTTACCACTCACAGGCCTGGCTTGCCTGCCGGCGCTCGTATATCGCGTCGCGCATCCAGATCGATGGCGGTCTGTGCGAGCACTGCCATCGAAAACCAGGCAAGATCGTCCATCACAAGATCTACCTCACCCGGCGCAACGTGAATGACCCGACGATCACACTCAACCACCGCAATCTGGAGTACGTTTGCCAGGATTGCCACAACGATGAGCACCTGGGCGATCACTCACCGCTGCGTTATCGACTGGATGCTTGGGGTAATCCACTGCCCCTATCCGAGCCCTGAGGCCGAGGCTTTCCTGACCGTATCAGCCACCCATTTTACACTGAGTGGTTCCCACAGGAGGGGTGTAGTTTGACAGAGAGGAGGCCGAACGATGGGACGGCCAATGACCAACCCGAAAACAAGATTAAAACACGCACGCGAGGAGCTTTCTGCCGTTTTCAAGGGACTGGACGAAAAACGGCGCAAAACCGTTGACAAATTGCTGGACAATGCCGCATTTATGGCCGTCCAGCTGGAGGACTTACGGGCGGTTATTCAGGAAAACGGCGTCACGAGCGAATACCAGAATGGTGAGAACCAGTTTGGCACCAAGAAGAGTCCCGAAGTCGAGGTCTACCTCGCGATGATTAAAAATTACACGGCAATTATCAACAGCCTGTGCGCAATGCTGCCGACCGACAACCCGGCAGCCAGCAAGTTGCTGGAATTTGTCACGACTGGAGGCCGCCGAAAATGCTGATGTGTCCCAAGATGTGCCCGATGCTCAACCAGTATGGCTACTGCCGGGACACCATGCGCACGCCTGAGCGCTCGCGCGTCTGCCCTCATCAGGCAATCGATCGGGTCGTGCGCAAGCCGCAAGCATCACAATCCGAAGTGTGTCCAAATTGGACACCGGAAAGGAGGCGCACAGATGGCAACTGATCCGCGCCGAAAACGGCAAGCGCTGCTGCGGCGCATGGTGCGGGAGGCAAAAAAACAGGCTGCGCCAGAGGGCCCGCACTATCTTGAGCAATACTGTGTACTGGTGCTAACCGGCAAGCTGATCGCCTGCCAAAAGATCAAGCTGCTGTGCGCGATGCTGCTGGATAAGATCCGGCACCCAGAAAAATACACCCCTTACGTCTTTGATCTGGAGGAGGCCAACCGGCATATCACCTTTGTCGAGACCTTCTGCCGGCAGCCGCAGGGACGGCTCGGCGAGCCGATCCGGCTGGAGCTATTCCAAAAGGCGCGCTGGCAGGCGATCTTTGGTTTTGTCCATCAGGCGACCGGCCTGCGGCAGTACAAGGAGTGCATGATCGTCGAGGGTCGTAAAAACGGCAAAACGACCGAGATCGCCGCGATGGAGATCGATCTGCTGGTTAACGACGGCGAGGGGGCGCCCGAGATCTACAACATTGCGACCAAGCGCGAGCAGGCGGGCAAGGCGTTTGAGGCGTGCTGCAATATGCGGCAGCAGTCCCCTGAGCTTGCCGGTGCTATCCGCAAACGGCAAAGCGACCTGTATTTTGCTCCCAACATGGGATTTATCCGCGTGCTGGCCAGCTCGACCAACAGTCTGGATGGTCTTAACGCGCACGGCATCCTAATTGACGAGCTGGCGGCGATCAAAAACCGCCAGATCTACGACGACATGAAACAGTCGCAATCTGCGCGGCAGCAGCCGTTACTGTTTTCGATCTCGACCAATGGCTTTGTGCGCGAGGGCATTTTTGATGCCCAATACGAATACGCCGCCGGCGTGCTCGATGGCAGCATTGACGACGACACATTTTTACCGTGGATCTACGAGCTGGACAAGCGTGAAGAGTACCCCAAAGAAAAATACTGGATCAAATCCAATCCTGGCATTGACACGATCAAAAGCCGCGAATTTTTGCGGCAGATGGTCAAAAAGGCAAAACATGACCAATCATTTTTGCCAACGGTATTGGTCAAGGATTTTAACCTGAAAGAAAATGCACAGAGTGCATGGCTGACCTGGGCAGAGTGCTCCAATCCTGCAACCTTTGACATTGCGTTTGACTACTGCATCGGCGGCTTTGATGCGTCCGAAAGCATCGATCTAACCGCGGCGACCGCACTCTGTATGCGCCTAGGTGATCCGCATATCTACCGCCGGTCTATGTACTGGATCCCACAGGCCGTGCTTGACCTGGATGCCGCCAGCGGCAACCGGCGCGAGCGCGACAGCCTGGCATACTCGCAATATGTCAAGCGTGGTCTCATGCGTGCGGTGCCTGGCAACAAGATCGACAAGCAGGTAATCCTGGACTGGTTTTGTGAGCTGCGCGACGAGGGACTGTATACGCTGTACATCGGCTACGACCCTTGGCACGTTGATGACAGTCTACTCGCCAGATTTAAGGGCGAGTTTGGCGAGCGCTGCATGATCCCCGTACGGCAAGGTACCTACTCCCTGTCGCAGCCCATGAAAGACCTCAAGGCCGATCTGGGTGCCGGTCATGTGGTTGACAACAACAACCCGATCGACAAGATCTGTCTGCTCAACACCGAAGTGAAGAGCGACATCAACGGCAATATCCAACCAGTCAAGTCCAACGATCCCCGCCGCCGTATCGACGGTACAGTCGCTCTGATCTGTGCCTACAAGGTGTTGCAGGACAAAATGGACGACTACATCAGACTCAACAAGGAGGCACCTATAAATGATTGATATGCCAAAATCTGAGTTCACCCCTCCGCATCTGCGTGCATGGGCACTTCCCGGAGAGCGCATCGTTGTGCGCCTGAACAGTATAATGCGCACGGATGATCGTCGTGCGCTTGCCGCAACGCTCAGCGAGGAGTTTGGCTGTCCGGTTGTTGTTGTATGTGCAAACGTCGCCGGAGTAGATGTGTATAGGAGATAATCATGGGACTGTTTGAAAAGCTCTTTCCGCCCAAGGCACGCACGCCGACCGAACGGGAGGTACAGAGTTACTTTAAGACGCTCACCGCATACCAGCCGGTGTACACAACGTACGAGGGCGGTCTGTATGAAATGGCGCTGACACGCGCCGCGATCGCGACCTTTGCCCGGCACGCGAGCAAGCTGCACTTGGAAATCGTCGGAGATCGCCGCCCCGATCTGGCCTATACCCTCGCCCACCAGCCCAACCCTTGGCAGGATGCGAGCAAATTTCTGGCGCGGCTGGCGACCATCTACGAGATCCAAAACAACGCCTTTGTCGTCCCGTTGGAGGACGCAAACGGGCGGCTGCTCGGTTATTACCCCGTCCTGCCGCAGCAGGCCGAGGTACGTGAGTATGGCGGCGTGCCATACCTTCGGTACCGCTTTATGGGCGGCCAGACAGCGGCAGTCGAGTTCGAGCGGGCGGGCCTGCTGGTACAGCACCAGTATGAGCACGATTTTTTCGGCGAGACCAATCGCCCGCTTGTTCCCACCATGCAGGTCGCGCACACGCAGGATGAGGGCATCATCAACGGCATCAAAAATGCCACGACCATCCGATTTTTGGCGCGTCTGGCCAATCAGTTTAAGCAAAAGGACATCGACGAGGCCAGAGATCAGCTCGCAGATCACAATCTGCGCCAAAACGCTACCGGCATTTTTGTGGTTGATGCAAAATTTGCCGATGTCAAACAGCTCGAGAGCGTGGCGCAGGTTGTCAATCCCCGGCAGCAGGAGTACATCCGCGAGAGTGTGTATGAGTACTTCGGCACCAATGGCAAGATTTTGACCAACACCTACACCGAGGACGAGTGGGATGCGTACTACGAGGGCAAGATCGAGCCGTTTGCAATCCAAGTCTCTCAGGTGCTCAGTCACATGACCTTTGCGCCGTCCGATCTGGCTGCCGGCAACATGATCCTCGCTACCACCAACCGGCTGCAGTATGCCAGCAACTCAACCAAGCTACAGATCGTGACTGATCTGTTTGACCGGGGATTTCTCACCCACAATATGGGCCTTGAGATTTTCAATCTCCCGCCCGTAGAGGGCGGCGACAGATATTTTATCCGCCGCGAGTATACTGAGATTGACAAACTGGATGCGGACAAGCAGCAGCCTGTCCCGCTGGATGATAGTCAGGAGGACTGACACCATGGCAATTACACCTGAGACGCGCAACTATCGCACATTCGAGGTGCGGGCGCTGCCGGCAGAGTCCGGCAGTGAGGGCGCGAAAACCTACCGCGTAGAGGGCTACGCGGCAAAATTTGATGAGGAGACCGTCCTCTACGAGTATGACGGCATCCAGTACAAGGAAGTCATCGACCGACAGGCATTTTCGGGAGCGGAAATGTCCGATGTCGTGATGAATTTTAACCATGGCGGCAAACCTGTCGCCCGCACGCGAAACAACACGCTGTCACTGTCCGTTGACACGATCGGTCTGCGGATCAGCGCCGACTTGGGCGGCACCGAGGAGGGGCGGAGGCTCTACGAGGAGATCCAAGGCGGCTACATTGACAAGATGAGTTTCGCGTTTACCGTCAAACGGTCTGAGTACGATCGGCAGGAGCATCTGCGCCGAATCACTGCATTCCAGCGCATCTTTGATGTGGCCGCGGTCGACTTCCCCGCCTATGACGGTACCGAGATTGCAGCCAGATCCTGGGCAGCGGCGGAGGCCGCGCGGGAGCACGCACAGGCGGAGGCCATGCGGCGCAAGCTCGAGCTCAAACTCAAATTATGCGGCATCCAAAAGGAGGACAATGCCAATGCGTAAGCGTACAAACACCAGAGACTTTATCGGTCTCCAGTTTTTTGCAGCCCCGCCCGCAGGCGATCGCCTGAGTCAGATCGAGGCGCGTCTGTCGCAGATCCGTACCGAGATGGATCAGGAGGGCGCAGACCTCGAGGCGCTGAGCAACGAGGTGGACAACCTGATCGCCGAGCGTGGTCAGCTCAAGCAGGGTGCGGAAACCCGCGCCGCACTGCTGCGTAAGATCGGTACCGGCGCTGTCGGCAATCCGCTGCCGGGTATGCAGCTGCCCAGCGATCCCGAGCAGCGCAGCGAGACGTATACCATCGACTCCCCCGAATACCGCACGGCTTGGATCAAGCATCTGCGCCGTACGGTCGGTATCTCGGATCAGCTTAATCAGATGACCGAGGCCGAGCAGCGTGCATTTACGACCGTGACCGGCTCGGCAGGCGCTGTAATTCCGACTCAGACCGCCAACACCATCCTCGAAAAGGTCACCCAGTACGCTCCCTTGCTGAGCAAGATCAACCTGCTGCGTGTGCCTGGTATGGTTACCTTTGCCGTTGAGGACACCGTAAACGCCGCCGAAAAGCATACCCAGAATGCGACGATCTCGGGCAAGGAGGACAAGCTCAAGTCGATCACCCTGAGTGCGTACGAGATCACCAAGCTGGTGCAGATCTCCAAGTCGGTTGCTATGATGTCCATCCCGGCGTTCGAGACTTGGTTGACCGATATGCTGGCGCGTAAGATCGCGGACAAGATCAGCGAGACCATCCTGTTGGGTACCGGCAGCGATGAGGGTACTGGTATCGATAAGGCTGCAGTTTGGGATCAGAGCACCAACTCGGTACAGGTCGCCAACTCTGCGAGTCTGACCACGCAGGACGTTCTCAATTTGATTGCCCTGCTTCCCGGCGGCTACGATGCACGCGCAGAGTTCGTGATGAGCAAAAAGACGCTTTATATGGATTTTATGCCGCTGCAGGACAAGAGCAAAAATGACATCGTCACCATGTCCGGCTCCAATTACTATGTATTTGGCTATCCGGTACAGCTCGACGAGCGTGTCAAGCTGCATGAGGCATACCTTGGCGACCTGTACACGGTGATCGGCAATATGCCCGAGGATGTCACGGTCACCAGTGCGTTTGACATCGACACCAACTCTTACAAGTTCCTGGGCTGCGCGATGTTTGACTGCAAGCCGTCCATGTCGGATGCCATCGTGAAACTCGAAAAGGCGGATGCCATCGTGAAACTCGAAAAGGCGGATGCGTAATGGTAACGCTCGACGACTTTTGTGCCTATGCACGCATTGATGTGCAGGATGACGCTGCCACGCTGGAGGCGCTGATCGCCTCCAGTGAGCAGTACGTTATCGGCGCAACCGGCAAGGCCAGACCGCCGACCGACGATAAGCTGTACGACATTGCCGTTATGATGCTTGCCGCGCACTGGTACGACAACCGCACGCCGACCGGCAGCGATACCCGCGAGATCCCGTATACACTGACGCTGCTGCTCCATCACATTGCACTGTGCAGCCAATACCCGGAGGTGAGCACGGATGAGTCTGACCAATGACCTAACCTGCCGCGTGACGCTGTATGCAAGGCAGCAGGTAACCACTGCGCTGGGGGACACAGATTTTGACTATGTCCCCCAAGGGCAGGTCTGGGCAAAGATTTTGCCCACGGGCGGCAAGGTCGCCAATCTGTCCGGCGATATGCAGCAGGCGCAACTCTCGCACACGGTCACCATCCGCGCAAATGCCCTGCCCCACCCCGCCGAGGATATGTACCTGACATACAAAGGCCACCGGTATAACGTCGAGTACTGGCAGCCGCACTACAAACATCCCGATCGTGTGGAGCTAATCTGCATGATGGAGACCAAACCCGTGGAGGTGACAAACGATGGTATCTGACGGACTTGACCTTTCGGAGTTGTATGCATTTGCCGATGAGTTGGAAGCCGCAGCCAAACGAAACCCTAAACGAGCTAAGAAGCTTCTGCAAAAGCAAGGCAATAAATTGCGCAGCAAGACAAAGTCTCGCGCTATGCAGGTTTATGGCCGCAAACATAAAAAGCCTAAGAAGTACGCAGGCAGCGATCATTATGTTGATACCATCAAACGCGGAAAGCCCTATAATTTTCGCGCCGAGAATGTTCAGGCGATTCGAGTTTATTCTTCATCACCTCATGCGCACCTTCTGGAGAAAGGACATAACATGGTAACTCACCAACCGGGAAAAGAGCGAGTCAAGTTTGTTCCCGGTGACCACATTTTTGAGAATACAGCAAATCAATTTCGTCCTGAATTCGAGCGGGCGTGCGAGGGCTTTCTGGACGAGGTCGCGCGGGAGGTAGAGTCTTGATTGGTATTACTGACATTTACATCGCCCTGCGCGAGACGATCGAGCAGGCGTGCGCCGACGCTGGCATCACAGCGCCGGTCATTGCCGGCGATCTGACCGAGCCGATCGTGCGGCCATCCATCAAAATCGAACTGGCGAACGATCAAGCGAGCCGGGACACGACCCACATGGACGCGCGTTCCCTGACTGCGCGCATATATTATTTTGCCCCGGACGCTCACAAATGGCGCGATGCCAATTATGCCATGCAGGACGCGCTGCGCAGTGCGCTGCATGACAGTCTGATGGTTGGCACCTTTGAGATCATCAGCGAGGACGGCATTGATTTTGACACGACCGACGGCGTGCTGATCGGCACAATCCAATACGATTGGCTGGAGGAGCGCCCCAGCCATGATGATGGCGAGCTCATTGAGGAGCTGTCCGTCACAATCAACACCTGACAAGGAGGACATGATATGGCATCTATCCCCAGCATCCTTGTGGAGTTTATCCAGCGTGCAACCAGCCTGATTGCACGCAGCGAGCGCGGCATTGCCACGCTCATCATCCGGGATGACACCAACGAGGAGTTTGACATCAAAAAATATACCAGCATCCCCGAGGCCGATGCAGACAGCGCCCTGTACACCTCGGACAACCTCCAGCAGATCCGCGATGTGCTGACTTTTGCCCCGTACATGACCTATGTCGTGCGCATCGGCACCGAGGGCACGCTGGCAGACGCGCTGGCCATCATTGAGCGCAACGTCAAGACCGGCTGGATCGGCGTAGCCAACGCCAAGTCCGAGGACGCGGCGGCGCTGGTGAGCTGGATCAAGGCCAAGGAGCAACGGCAGATCTACTATCGTGCTGTCGTCTACAACGGCGCAGCACCGGACAACAAGCAGATCGTGAACTTTGCAAGCCCCAAGGTCACGTTTGCCGACGCACGCGGCGAAAAGGCCGGCGACTGGTATGTCGCCAGCCTGATCGGCATTCTGGCGAGCTGCAATATCAAGCGCGGCTCGACCAACTATCGGTGCTCCAACCTTGTCCACGTTGAAGAAATTGAAGACAGTGAGGCGGCAGTAAAGGCTGGCAAGCTCGTCCTGTACAATGCGGACGTTGACGAGGTGCGAATCCTGTCGGGCTGCAACAGCCTGACCACGACCAACGGCACGACCGCGACCGAGGATATGCAGTACATCGAGACGGTCGAGGCCATGAACCTGATCGCGGACGATATCCGTGCGGTGTTCCGCGATGTCTATCTGGGCAACTACCGCAATAATCTGGACAACCAGATGCTCTTTATCGCCTCGGTGAATGCTTACTTCCGCGAACTGGCTCAGCCGGGCACCGATGTGCTCGACCGGGAGTATGACAATCTGGCAGACATTGACGTTGAGGCGCAGCGCTCGGCATGGCTCGGCACCGGTAAGGACGAGGCTGCCGAGTGGGACGATGACAAGGTCAAAAAGATGGCCTTTAAGCGATCGGTCTTTATTGCGGCCAACATCAAGATCCTCGGCAGCATGGAAAACCTCAAATTTACGGTCAACATGGCATAAGGAGGACATTACCTATGGCAAACAACAAACTGACGCAGCAGGCGCTGAACCGCATTCTGCGCGGCTCGCACGGTCACGTCTGGTGGAGGGGCAAGGAGCTCGCCACCGTACAGAAAATCGAAAACAAAATGACCGGCGATTTTGAGGATGTAAACGTCTGCGGTGACCCTGCGACTTATGCCGTGTATAACGGCTGGTCGGGCGAGGGCACGCTGGAATACCTCAAGGTTGATACTGAGATCGCGCACGAGATCGTACAGGCGATGCTGTCTGGCGATTTCCCCGAGTGCGAGATCATCACGCTGCTGGAAAACCCGTCCACCGGCAAAAGAGAACGCTGCCGCATCGGCATGGTTACCTTTACCGAGGCAAATATTGCCAATTTCGAGAAGAAATCTATCATTACCGAGAGTATCCCCTATAAATTCTCGGATTTTGAGTTTCTGGAAGTCATTACATACTAAGGAGGACAAGCACTTATGGCACAAATCAGTTTTGACGCGCTGGTCGCAAAGCGCGCGCAGCGCGAAGCGGATCGCCTGAAGGTTGGAAAAATTCCGGTGCCCGGCACAGAAGATTATCTGCTGTGCCGCAAGCCGACCGAGGGTAAGATGATGGATCTGTATGGACGATTTCAGGCCGCTCGCAGCGGCACGGGTGATATCCTGCAGGTCGTAGACGATGGTCTGTATCACTGCTGTGAGCAGCTTCAGGACCCCAAGCTGCGCGAGGCGATCGGTGTCAAGGATCCGTTGGACACTGTCCCGGCGCTTTTTGATATTCCCACCCGCGACACGATGGGCGGCGATCTGTTCCGATTCCTCGGTTTCATCCCCTCCTCGGAGAGCGCAGAGGGTGACGCTGGAGAGGACGCAAAGGATGACTCTGGCGAGGACGTAGCACCCGAAAATCCGGCAAAAAACTGATCGCGCGTGACTGGGTGATGAACCTCGCGGCGTTTTACGCACCGCGAGGCCTCGCCCCTGCCTATGTGCTCGGCGCGTCTCCTGCCGAGCAGGCGTTTTTGCAGGCAGCACGCGAGATCTATTACAAGGAGACGTACACGCTCACACACAATGCAGTAATCGCGGCACTGTCTCCGGACGCAGCAAAGGAGGCTGGTAAACTTTATGGCTAAAGTTATCAACACAATCCTAAACCTGCGCGACAATATGTCCAAGGGACTTGTGAAGGCTGCTAAAGAAGCGCAAAAAAGCGGTGCGAATATTTCAACTGAAATGATTCGTGCTACTAGAAATGTCACAAGCTTTAAGAATAAAGCTACCAAAGCGGTTACGGATACTGTCAAAAAGCTAGGTGTGCTCAGTGTTGCTGCGGCCGGTGCATTTGGTGCGTTTGCCATTAAGTCCGGTATGGATTTTGAAGCACAAATGTCCAAAGTGCAAGCTATCAGCGGTGCAACCGCAACCGAGATTGCGACCCTCACAGCCAAAGCCAAGGAGATGGGCGCGAAAACTAAATTTTCCGCGACCGAGAGCGCACAAGCGCTCGAATACATGGCGATGGCCGGCTGGAAAGCCGACCAGATGGTCAGCGGTCTGCCCGGCATCATGAATCTAGCGGCGGCATCAGGCGAGGATCTGGCCGAAGTCTCTGACATTGTTACCGACGCGCTGACCGCATTCGGACTCAAAGCGAGCGACTCAGCACATTTTGCCGACGTGCTGGCAAAGGCGTCCTCAAGCTCCAACACCAACGTGTCCCTCATGGGCAATACGTTTCAGTATGTGGCCCCGGTCGCGGGCGCATTGGGGTATAGTATCGAAGATACTGCGGTTGCAATCGGTCTGATGGCCAACGCTGGCATCAAGGGCGAGAAAGCCGGTACCGCGCTACGTGGCGCACTGACCAACCTGGCAAAACCCAGTGACACCGTTGCTGGATACATGGATGCGCTCGGTGTATCCCTAACCGATACACGGGGCAACGTCAAGCCGCTGTCTGCGCTGATGGTCGATCTGCGACAAAAGTTTGCCGGGTTGACCGATGCACAAAAGGCCGAGTATGCTGCCGGTATTGCGGGTAAGGAAGCCATGAGCGGTCTGCTCGCAATCGTTAATGCCAGCGACGCAGATTTTAATAATCTGACGCAGGCGATTGCCGACTCGGATGGCACCGCGCAGAAGATGGCAGACACCATGAACAACAACCTCAGCGGTCAGCTGACGCTGCTCAAATCGGCTGTTGAAGGTGCCGGCATTACGTTTTATGAAGCCATTGCAGGCAAGGCGACCGGCGCGGTCACTGCGCTATCCAACAAAATCAGCCAGTGGCAGAGTGACGGCACGATCGATGCATTGGCATCCCAATTTGGAACTGTTTTTTCCGCAGCACTTGATACTGCATCCACGGCAATGCAATGGATGTTTACTCATAGTGATACGCTAAAAAACGGACTTATTGCGTTAGGTATCACATTTGGTGCTATCAAAGTGCTAGAGTTCGCCGGCAACGTGGCACGTGCAGTCAATGACCTTAGACTATTTAAGGAGACTGTGATCGCGGTTGCTGGCCCGCTGCGCACCAAGGCGGCAGCACTCGCTACCTCAACCGCTGCATGGATCAAAAACACAGCAGCGGCAGGTGCAAACCGTGCCAGCTTGATTGCACACAAGGCCGTAGGCGGTGCGACATGGCTGGCAGGTCAGACGGTTGCCCTGGCAAAATCTACGGCTGCGTGGATTAAAAACACTGCGGTCGCAACTGCCAATAAAACGGCGCTCTTGGCGCACAAGGCCGCTGCCGGTGCGGCATGGCTTGCAGGACAAACTGCTGCCTTGGCAGTATCCAGTGCCGCCTGGGTCAAAAACACCGCTGTGATGGCTGCCAACAAAATCGGCATGGCGGCTTCTACCATTGCAACCGGTGCGGTGACGGCAGCCACAACCGCTGCCACGGCTGCCCAGTGGGCGCTTAATGCTGCATTTGTCGCCACCCCGATCGGCTGGATCGTACTGGGTTTGGGTGCTCTGGTCGCTGCCGGTGTGGCTCTGTACCAAAACTGGGATACCGTCAAAGCCAAGGCAAGCGAGCTATGGGCCAAGGCGACCGAGGTATTTACCGGTATCAAAGACAGCATCGTTGGTGCATTTGACGCCGCCAAAGAAAAGGTGTCCGGATTTTTCTCATGGCTCGACAATAAAATCAGCAGCATCCCTGTCATCGGTAATATCTATGAGGGCGGTAAGGGCGCGATCAGTTGGGTTGCCGGAAAGCTCGCCGGCAATGCACTGGGCACGAGCTACTGGCGCGGTGGTCTGACCCGCGTAAACGAGCGCGGCGGCGAGATCATCAACCTGCCCAGCGGCACCCAGATCATCCCGCATGATGTCAGCACCCGTATGGTGCAGGGCGGCGGCGTGACGGTCAATGTAACGGTCATGGGCAACATGATCGGCAACGAACAGTACGCGGACGAAATGGGCGAGATCATCGTCGGCAAGATCCTGGCCGCGCACGGAAATATGTAAGGAGGGCAGCAATATGGACATGACGTTTTCGGCGGACAACCGGGCAGAAATCCTAGTGCTGCCCTTTGTCTCGGTCGATACCAGTGTAGACGAGCCGCAAAACAACGACACGTTTACGGGGCTATCACGTGACATTAACCTCATCGGCCCGATGAGGCTGCGCACGCTGACCATCAATTCCTGGTTTCCTGACCGTCGGCTGCGGTTTGGCAACCAGTCTGCGCCAATCGGCGCGCAGACCTATATCCAGTTTTTCCGGCGCTGGCGGGAGGCAAGAGTCCCGCTGCGCGTAGTCTGGACAGCCACAGACGGCAGCGAGATCCTCAATATGCCGTGTACGATCGATTCCTTCAGCTGGCAGCCTGCCAGCCGCATGGGGCGCATCAGTTACAGTCTGACCGCCCGCGAGTACAATCTGGTGACGGGGTGACGCCGCATGGATGATTACAAGGTAATTTGCAACGGCTACGATGTCACCGCACGCATCGGAGACCTGACCAGCACGGACGATATTGCGCAGCTGTCCATGTCGATCAGCTGCAAGGCCGTGCGCAATCCGCACGACAAGCTGATGCCCGCGTTTACATTTACGTCAGGCGATAAATGGCAGCTGTTTAACGGCAGTACCATGATTTTCCGGGGCATCATCACCAAAACCGGGCTGGATGGCAGCATCACCGCCAATGATTTTGGTGTTTACCTCAACAAGAGCAAGATCATTTTCCAGTGCAACGGCGTAGCGGCAGATGACGCCATCCGGCAGCTGTGCCAAAAAGCGGGTGTCAGCGTGGGCAGCGTGCCCAGTATGCCGACCACTATCACCGAGGTATACATTGCTCAGGAGCCCAGCACGATCCTGTCGGACATCCTGGACAAGGTCACCGCCGAGCGGGGCATCAAATATTTTAGCCGTGTCGAACCCGATCGCGGGCTGTGCATCTACCCCTACCCTACCACGCCGATCGCGCTCAGCGTGCAGCTGGCGCGCAATCTGCGCCCGTTTG
Source organism: Butyricicoccus pullicaecorum DSM 23266 (assembly GCF_900167005.1). Taxonomy (GTDB): domain Bacteria; phylum Bacillota; class Clostridia; order Oscillospirales; family Butyricicoccaceae; genus Butyricicoccus; species Butyricicoccus pullicaecorum. Next base: position 503,412 of record NZ_FUXW01000001.1, on the reverse strand, counting down.
ATCCGACATGGAGTCTGGGCGCAGTCAGCGGTGAGGACAGCATGGACGATCTGCGCAATCAGGTATCGGTCTACCGCGAGGAGGGCGACACCGCCCGCATTCTGGCAACCGCGACTGACAGCGGCAGCATCAGCAAATACGGCTGGCTGCAGCACATGGAATCAGCCGACGAGGGCACGACAGCGGCGCAGGCGCAGCAGCTTGCGTCGCAAAAGCTCCGAGAGCTCAACCGGCTCACACGGACCCGCAAGGTTGATAATCTGCTGGGCGCGGACGTACGCGCCGGCACGATGCTGCGCTTTTCCAGTGACGCATTCGGTCTGACCGGTGACTGGATCATCAAACAGGTCACCCACACCTATGCGCCGCAGCACACCATGAGTCTGGAGGTAATCGCACCATGAGTTACGACAGTGATTTTGCCGACATGCTGCGACGCATGGGGCGCAAAGAGCCGCCCGCCGGGTACTATATCGGCCCGGTGGTTAGTCTGTCGCCGCTGACCATCGCGCTGATGGACGGCGAGGTTATGGCGACCGGCCCGTTTTTGCGCGTGTCTGAGACCGTGCAGCGGCTGCTCTCTCCCCTGCCCACCTGTGTTTTTAATGGCTGCGACTGCGGCGGAAACTGCGATCACCCCTGTTTTCCGTCGCCGCTCAAGGTCGGCGATCAGATGATCGTGGTCGGACAGCGCACCTTTTGCGCGATCGACCGATTAGGAGGTTGAGAGTATGCCACAAATGTTCCCGGATGACACCGGTTTTATCGCGGTCATCCCAGCAGATGATACGAGCCAGGATGCCCAAATCGGCGACACTCTGGCATTTGATTCCGACAAAAAACAATTTGTCATCGTGGACGGCACCCCAGTCCTGCGCAGCCGCGCCGCTGCGGTCAGGCAATGGATTCACCTGATGCTGATTACCCATCTGGATCGGTTTACGGTCTACGAGGGTACGGCCTTTGGGCACACCGGCGAGCAGCTCATCGGTATGCGGCAGGTGCCGCCCGGTTTTATTCATTCCGAGCTCGCCCGCGAGATCCGCGAGGCATGCGCACTCTGTCCGGCCATCGACCGGGCAGATAATTTTACATTTGATCGCCGCGATCGCCTGCTGCACATCACGTTTACCGTGACGCTCAAGACGACCGGCGAAATCTTGGAGGTGAGCGAGATTGTCGGTTGACACGCTACACAAACAGATGTTGGACGACATCCCAAACAACTACCAAAAGACTGTTGGCTTCCCGACCTATGACCTGACCCGCGCGTTTGCGATTGGCGCTGCCGATCTTGAGGACGCTATCCAGCAGGAGGCGCGCAAGCTGGATGTTGACAACCTGGTCGGTGATGAGCTGACCCGGTTTTGCCGCCAGTATCGCAATATCATCCGGCGCGCAGCGACCTATGCGCAGGGTGTGCTGACCGTCACCGGCAGCGGCACGGTACCCACTGGCGTACTATTTGCGACCGAGGGAGGCGTACAGTTTGTTGCGACCGATACGGTCAAAATCGTGGGCTCTGGCAGTGTGCCGGTGCAGGCGGTACTCCCCGGCCCTGCCGGCAACGTGCCGCAGGGGACGGTGACGCAGATCCCGGTCACCATACAGGGTATCGTGTCCGTGACCAATCCGGACGACATGACCGGCGGCTATGACGAAGAAGACGACGACACGCTGCGTGCGCGGTACTATCTGGATATCCAGCAGCCGTCCACCAGCGCCAATCGGGCAGACTATCGCAAGTGGGCGCTGGAAATCGCCGGTGTCGGCGCGGTCAAGACCTTTCCCCTCGCCCAAGGCAACTGGACGGTCGATGTCGTGATCGTCAACGACAAACACCAGCCGGCAGACGAGGAGTTGGTTGCTGCCGTGCAGGCGCACATTGATCCGGGCAGTACCGGTCTGGGCGATGGGCGCACCGCCATCGGTGCGCACTGCTATGTGTCATCGGCAACCGCGCAGACAATCACAGTCACGGCAACGCTCACGCTGGCCGCCCCGGACACGCTGGAGGCGGTCAAGGCCGCAGCGACCGATGCGCTGACTGCATATCTGTACGCTCTGCCCTTTGCGGACAAACAGACGGCGGTTGTCAGCTATGCCCGGATTGGCGCACTGCTTCTCGACATTCCGGGCGTGATCGACTACACCGGCCTCCTGCTGGGCGGCGGCACGGCCAATATCCAGATCGGCGACCGTGCAGTTGCCGTACTTGGGGAGGTGACGCTGGATGTGGCGGGATAAGCTGCTTAATATGCTGCACCGCGACTATCGCGGTGACCCGTGGCTGGGCGTACTGTATCAGGCCGCCGGCGGCTCGCTCGATCAGCTGGAGGCCGACCTGCAGGCGCTGCACGAAAACAGGTACTTTGACGGCCTGACATGGGCGCTGCCCATCTGGGAGCGTGCGCTGGGACTGATTCCGCGCAGTGGTCAGACGCTGGATGAGCGCCGTGCGGCTGTGCGCAGCAAGTGGCTGATGTCCCGTAAGGCCGACCGCAGCTTACTGCAAGAGATCTGCGACACATACAGCCTCGGCAGCGTTGCGGTCGGTTTTGCCAATGGCTATATCACGATGACGATCAACCGTGAGGACGGACTATCTAAATGGCGGATAATTGCAGACGCGATCGACGAAGCCAAGCCGGCGCATTTGCCTATTCTTCAGGCTATCCCGGTCAACACAACCCTGTACCTCGGCAGCGCACTGATTCCGTCGCCGGTGACCACCCAGCTGCCGCAATACCTGCCAGCCTATGGCGTTGTCCCGGCTTATCCGGGCGGCGTGATGTGCAGCGTAACAACCCTCAGACTACCACCGATGGAGGTGACCACTTAATATGTATGGATTTATCATTCCGGCCAAGGGTATGGAACTTTTGACCGGCCTGCTCGCCGGGGACACGCTGACCATTACCCGGTGCATGGTCGGCACCGGTCAAGTTCCGGCAGAAACCCAGCCGACAGCCTTGACCGATCTGGTCGCACCGATTGCCCAGGCCACAAGCACCCAGCCGCTTGTGCACGGCAAACAGGTTGATTTTACGATTCAATATCGCAACGACCTGCACGGCGGTTTGGAAAACGGCTTTTATTTGCGTGAGTTCGGCGTTTTTGCTCGCGATAAGAGCGGTACAGAGGTCATGATCTACTATGGAAACCTGGGCGACTATCCCCAGTGGGTGCAGCCCTACACCCAGGGCGCGGTCGAGGTCAGAAGTTTCCCAGTCGCCATTGGCGTCAGCAACGCGCCCACCGTCATCCTGGAATACAACGCAGATGCCTTTATGACCGCTGAGGACGTGGCCGATTATTGCACTGTTGTCATTCTGCCACAGTTTTTGGACGAGGCGCGACGGCTCATTGCCGAGCACAACGCCGATCCGGCAGCGCATCCATACCTGTTGGGCGTGGCCGATCAGTTAGACAGCCGCGTGTCTCTCATAGAATTGCAGTACAGCACCGATGTAAACGGAAATCCGTTTAGAGTCACGTTCGAGAATCTGGACAGCGTGGACGTTGCGGGTGTCTGGAATCAGAATGCCAAGCGGATCGAGTTTTAAGGGGGTGAACAGGTATGGCTACAAGAAAATTGGGTGATGTGGCAGTCGGTGAGATCGTCAAGTTGAAAGAAAATGGTATAGCGATCAACTATATTGTCGTGCATCAGGGAAAACCATCAAGTATTTATGATAATAGCTGTGACGGTACATGGCTTTTAAGACAAAACATTGTTGAAAAACATGTTTGGAGTGATGACAACTACAATATACTCGAGGACTCTGCCATCCATCTGTGGCTTAGTCGTAATATTTTGGGCAGATATGATACAAGAATCCAGGCTGCAATTAAACAAGTAAAGATTCCCTACATAGCAAATGGCGGAAACGGTGGAGGACAAAATGGCGCCAATGGTCTCAGTTGTAAGATATTCTTGCTGTCTGGTCAGGAAGTCGGTTTTTCCAGTTCTCATCCCCATTTTCCAGAGGACGGAGCGAAACTGAATTATTTTGACTTAGGGACTGGAACAACTGCTAATAACAAACGTATCGCGAGCCTGAATGATGAGCCTCTCGAGTGGTGGTTACGCTCGCCGTATGCAGGTGATCGCTACGCTGTGTGGTGCGTTTACCACAACGGAAACTATTCTAATATGGATTCGAGTAATTCTACTGGTATACGTCCTGCGTTAATCTTGCCCGCAACGCTCTATGCCATAGATGATGGCACTATCACCACAAATGCATCGCCTAACTCGCCAGCTACTATTACTATTCCAGAAACTATTCATGGCGGTGCAGATGCAAAGATCAGCTGGCCGGCCTCTACTGATCCCGATGGAAATCTTGACGGCTACATCGTTGAGCGTTCGTACAACGGCGGATCATCCTGGGCACAGATCTATCAGGGAAGATCGACCAGCACGACGACCACTATTCCGTTCGGCACCGAAACGGTCATGTTCCGCGTTTGCGCCTACGATACTTATGGTGAGAAGTCTGGCTGGCGGACGAGTGCCAACAAGACGGTTGTCAACAACCGCGCACCGGCGGCACCACCGTCGATCTCTGTGCCGCTCAGTCCGGCAGGTGGAGACAAACTGACTATCACTTGGACGGCTTCAACTGATGTCGACGGAAACCTTGAAGGCTACGAGCTGGAGCGCCAGTGGGACGACGCGGGCGCATTTACCCAGATTTACAAGGGCGCGGGCTTGTCCTATCAGGACAGCATTCCCAAGGGCGAGCACACCAGCGTCGCCTATCGTGTCCGGGCCTACGACTCTTTTGCAGCGTATTCGAGCTATACGACCAGCCCCAGTCGTACCATCGACAACAACACCGCGCCGGTCATTGCGTGCGATTTGTCGGGTGATCTGGGCGAGAAATCCGAGGGGTTCAGTATCCAGTATACAATTAAGGATGCTGAAAAACAGGAGGTAACGGTCGTAGAGCGCGTGGGTGATCTGGTCAAGCGTACCTACAAACCGACGCTCGATCAGCAGAACACCTTCGAGGTCACGGGCGAATACTTCCAGCGCATCTTGAACGGGCAGCAGACCGTACAGATTGTGGCCACGGATTCGGCGGGCAAGTCCTCTACGCTCGAGCTGACCTTTACGAAAAAGGTGCACAAGGCGGTCATTACGCTTTCCGAGCCGCTGGCAGTCGAGGAACAGATCACGGTCGCCGTGCTGGCCATCACTGGCAAAATCCCAGCAGATGCAACCCAGCTCGTCGAGCTGACCAACAACGGCAACGATGCCGAACCAGTCTGGGAGGACGCGACAGCCGACGTTAAGGCTGGCCGCAATCATCCGTTTACCAACAAGACCCAGACCAACGGCTGGGCTTTTAACTTCCGCGTCACCGTCGAGCGCGGTGAGAGCGGAGAGGACGGCAACATCGTATCTATCCAAGGAGGTTTTCAGTAATGGCGTTATGGTATGATGAGACAAAACAGACCCGACCCAAACCGGGCGAGAAGGACAAGACCAAGCTGGAGGAGCTTGCCGACGCTTGCAGTGCTGCGATCGACGCGGGCACGTCGGTTGATTTGCCCAGCGGCAGCCGGGAATCGTTTACCTACACCGTGGCTGACCAGGCGAACGTCTCGGAGATGTTTACCGCCTGTCTGGCTGGTGCGACTGGCTACATCTACCACGCCAACAACGGCCCCTGCAAGACCTATCCGGTCGCGGACATCGTAGCGATCTACTCTACGCTGTCCATGTACAAGACCAGCCAGCTGACCTACCATAACCAGCTCAAGCAGTATGTGCTGACGCTGGACCCGGAGGCGGCCGAGGCTGTCACCTATGGTCAGCCGTTGACCGGCACCTATTTGGAGCAGTACAACACGCTCATGGCTGAGGCACAAGAGCAGATGCAGGCGGTGCTCAGCAAGTTAGGAGACAGCGATGCAGTGCGCAGCTAAGTACATCTACCTTGCCTGGTTCGGCGGCAGCTGCTATGTCACTTTCGAGGTGTTTTGGAGAGGGCGCAGCCATTGGACCATGTTCCTACTCGCGGCGCTCCTATTCCTCATTATTGGTGGACTCAACGAAATTTGGACAAGCTGGCGGTTGTTTCCGCAGGCGGTCGCCGGTGCGCTGATCGCTACTGCTGCCGAGCTGATTACCGGCTGCATCGTTAATATCTGGCTTGGGTGGGGCATCTGGGATTACTCAGATATGCCCGGCAACCTGCTGGGGCAAATCTGCCCGCAGTTTGCGCTTCTGTGGGTGGCACTGAGCACCCTTGCCATCGTGTTGGATGATGTCATCCGCTGGAAGTTCTTCCATGAAGAGCGCCCACACTATACGATTTAGGGAGGTACATATATGATTCATTTGACGGAGACCAAGGCCGCAATCATGACTGGCGCAGGTGTGATCGGTGGTATGATTAGCCAGGCGTTTGGTGGCTGGGATGCTGCGCTCATCACGCTGCTGCTTTTTATGGCAGTAGATTACCTGTCCGGCCTGATTGTCGCAGGAGTGTTCCAGGCATCGGATAAGAGTGCATCTGGTAGTCTGAGCAGCATTGCATGTTGGCAAGGGCTCTTAAAAAAAGGTATGACGCTGATCATCGTCTTGGTGGCTGCGCGTCTGGATATCGTGCTGGGCACAGCATTTGTGCGCGACGCGGTCGTGATTGCGTACATCGTCAATGAGACTATCTCAATCATCGAGAATGCTGGACTCATGGGGCTGCCGGTGCCTGATGTGATTATGAGCGCGATCGAGCAGTTACAGGGCAAAAACGAGCAAAAATAAAACGTGTCCAATTTGGACACGAGAAAGGAGCGATGTATAGGTGAAAGGAATTGACGTCAGTAAACACAACGGCGCGGTGAACTGGACAAGTGCCGCCACCGCAATCGACTTCGCGATCATCCGCGCCGGATATGGCAAGACCTACGTTGACCCGTGGTTTGAGCGCCATCTGGCGGGCGCACAGGCAGCAGGGCTGCGCGTGGGCGTGTATCATTACAGCTACGCGCTCACGGTCGAGGATGCCCGTGTAGAGGCGCGGCACCTGCTGGATGTCATCAACGGCCGCAAGTTTGATATGCCTCTCTGGTTTGACATGGAGGACGCAGACGGCTACAAGGCAAAGCACAACTTTAAGTTTACACGTGCCAATATCTCGGCGATTACCCAAGCGTTTGTCGATGTGATCCGCGCAGCGGGCTACCAGTGCGGCGTGTACGCTTCCAAAAGCTGGTTTGATGATTACATCAATGTTGATGCCGACGCGATCTGGTTGGCACAGTGGGCGAGCAAGCCGACCTATGCAGGCCGGTTTGATGTCTGGCAGAACAGCGATAGCGGCACCGTGCCGGGCGTGACCGGTAAGGTGGACACCAATGTACTGTACACGGAATTCTGGAAAGAACAGGAGGAAGAAGAGGAAATGAAAGTGTATACCCACACCGATCAGATGCCCGACTGGGCGCAGAGCACGTTCCGGCGTCTGATCGACGCTGAGATCGTCAAGGTGGATGCCAAGGGCGAGATCGCTGTGCAGGAATGCAGCGTACAGCCGATGGTTTATCTGGACCGGCTGTGTGGCGGCCAGATCGAGCAGCTGCCCGAGGCGATCAAGGCGCTGCAGGCCAACGAATAAGCATAAAAGAAGGGCGACCGAAATGGTCGCCCTTTTCTCTTACTTATTCATCCTGCGCAGGTCCTTTTCCGAAAATATAACCAAGATACAGCGTAATCACAGGAATAATAATATCAACCAAATCCATATTGATATCTTTATCTGCACAGTAGGCATGCATACAATCCATAACCAACACTAGTACCAAAATAATGCATATAATCAATCCGATATGTATAACGGCATTACGAGTGTTCGTTCCTAGTATTTTTCCTAACCATCCACCTCCTTGCTCTTGCTGCTTTTGCTGCATTATACTATTAACGATTTCCAAGCGAGATTTCCTGTCAAGACTCAAAAAACCATCATTTCTGAGTAGCGTATTTAATTCGCTTTCTTTTCCAATCTCTGAATTTATACGGTTCGCCATACTGATTTATTTCTCCATATAAAAAGTATATGAAACTTGTTTAAGAGACTGCTGACCTAATTCAAATACCCAAAAATTAAAATACACTTTCTTATCATTAAAAGTCGCTAACTCCATAGCTTTAGGAAGCCCTGTTCCAATCGGATTATTAAAATTTGTACAGGTAAAGGTTATTATATTCTCGACTACGCTCGTCTCCAGCTTCTGCAATTTATTTTCTGCTTCCACAAAACTTAAAATAACTGTAAACCCAAATGTATCATCCATCTTAACATCAAAAGATATTTCAGAAGCATTATTATACGCAATCACTGTCCCAGAATCTAAAATCGTATGATTACCTGATGATAGCTTCAACTCCATATAATCCTCCAAATACCATAATAATTCATTCTTAATGAAATAAGACCCACAGAATACTCTGTGGGTCTTATTAACCACTATTCATCAATAGGAACAACCAAGATAAATACCGCATTTGCAATATAAAGCGTTGTTCGTACGGATGTATTTTGGTACGCCGGAAGGGATTCGAACCCCCGACCTTTTGGTTCGTAGCCAAACACTCTATCCAGCTGAGCTACCGGCGCATTTCGCAGTGCTGTTCGCTGACTGCTTATATATAATAGCACGGCAGGATAGGGTTTGTCAACAAGTTTTTTCTGCAAACTTCAAAAATTTTTTTGAGTCCATCTTAACCGATTAGGCTGCGGTAATATGCCTCGTCTCCGGTATTGCCGACCGCACAGATCGAAGCCTGATCGAAACGGAACACTTCATTTGCTAGTGCACGCACCTGATCGGCCGTGACCGCATCATAGGCTGCGACCAGTTCGTCCGAGCTGACCACATGGTCGGTGAACAGCTCATAGCGTCCCAGATGATGCATGCGAGCGTTGGTGCTCTCAAGACCCATGAGCAGGTTGCTCTTGAGCTGTTCACGGCAGCGGCTAAGCTCCTCGCGGGTCGGCCCCTCTGCACAGAAGTCACGCAGCACATTACAGATGAGCTTGGCTGCCTTGGCCTCGTCCTCCTGTCCCAATCCGACATAGATCGAGAACATGCCGGTGTCCACATGGCTAGACGGGAAAGAATAGATCGAATAGCACATGCCGTTGCGCTCACGCACGGTCTGGAACAGGCGCGAAGACATACCGCCACCGATGATTGCATTCATAAGCTGGTATGCGTAGCGCTTATCGTCCAGCAGCGGCAAGCCCGGAAATCCCAGGCACAGGTGATTCTGCTCAATCTCCTTGGAGCGGATTACGACGCGCGGTTGGTAGTGCGCAGGCTCGATCTGGTTGCGTCCACTTCCCTGCATCTCACCAAACAGCTCACAGATATAGTCCAAATCGGCATCGCTGAAGCTGCCCGACAGGGCGACGACCGTATCTTCAGGATGATAATTCTTTCTGACGTAATCGTGCAGCGCCTTGGAATCCATGCGTGCAAGGGTTTCCTCGGTGCCCAGAATGGGTCGACCAAGTGCAGTTCCCTCGTAGCAAGCCTCGAACAGCTTCTCAGTTGCGACATCCTCAGGAGTATCCTCGTACATATCGATTTCTTCCAGAACGACACCGCGCTCAAGTTCAATGTCCTCATCGGCAAAGCTGGAGCACAGGAACATATCAGCCAGCAACTCAGCTGCCGTATGTAAGTGGGTATCGAGCACCTTCATATAGTAACAGGTGCAATCCTTGGTCGTAAATGCGTTGGACTGACCACCCATCGCGTCCATCATGGACGCGATATGCCGCGCGGTGCGCTTCTCTGTGCCCTTAAAAATCATGTGCTCAATGAAGTGCGAGATGCCATTCTGCTCGGCGCTCTCAAACCGGCTGCCGTTTCCAATCCACACGCCGATCGCAGCTGACCGGACATGGCCAATGCGCTCGGCGACCACACGCACGCCGTTGCGCAGGGTAATTTTCTGATACATAATTTAAACTCCACCGTTCCAAACATCCGACCGATTCGAATGTTTTCATCTATTTTCTGTTTTTATTATAGCATATCGCACCGTAAGACGGAACAGGAATTTGTATCAGGCCTGTGCACAAACTGGTCAGAATGGAAAAGCGGCCATCCCGCAAAGGACAGCCGCTTGCAATATTGGGTCTATGCTTTACTGCGCAGTCACTGGCAGCGTAACATCGCCTACCGTCACCGATTCCACATCGTCAAGGTTATAAATGGCACTCTCATAGCATCCGCTGAGGGTGAACGACCGGTCGGACATATTAGCCGATCCGCCGGCATAGGTGCCCAGATCAACGGTCTCGCCGCTCTTCAGTGTCATCACGACCGGGACATCACGCATCCGACGGAACGGAGAATCATCCGGCTCACGTCCGCTTGCCGCTTCGTAATTGTCTGCCATCTGCTGGGTTTCCGCATTGAATGCTTCGTAATATCCGCTCACACGGAAGCCAACCGGCGACAGTCTGACCTCAGTCACAGTTGCCGTACCAGCATCGGTCACAACCTGCACAGAGTCTGTCAGCAATTCCACGCTGCTGTCTTCATACTGGACATCAAAGCGCAAGTTCCAGCTTCCCTCAATCACCTGCTGTACGTCGCCGGTCTGGCTATCGTACACGGTCAGGTCGGACATGCTCGCCTTTGCAGAGCCCATGGGAATGCTTCCATCGTCCACCGTGATCTGTTCTACGTACTGAATCTGATTGTCGTTCGGGTCTTCATCGACGAACCACGCGCCGCCATGGCTGCCGCCCAGATGGTTCAGTCTCACCGTCGCCTCACCAAACGACAACAGCTTAGCGTCCGTGACATCCCAGCTGCTACCGTCGTCCTTGGTCAAGGTAAACACAACGTTCAAATTGTGTTCATCACCCAAAATCGCATCAGCGGTGACCGTAATACCCGCATCGGTATCCGAAACGCCCAGCGGCTTGCCGATCTTATCGATGATCTCGGTCTGTTCGGTGCCAAAAATCGCAGAAAATGCATCACTCGCCAGACCACTGTACACAGCGCCTGCGCCCATGGACATCACAGCCGCAACCGCTGCGATTGCAGCAACCGTACGTCCAATCGGACGGCGGCGCTTTTTGGGCTGCACCGGCTCGAGCTGAGCGCGCATCAGACGGTCTACCATGTTTTCTTTCTGTTCTTCGGAAAAATGCAGCTTACTCAGCATGTCTTTATACTCCTTGTTCACAGGTCTTCCCTCCCAGTATGGTTCTCAGTTTGCCGCGTGCGCGGTCAATGCGGGTGTTGATGGTCGCCGGACGTTCTCCCAGCATTTCGGCAATCTCGTGGGTCTTATAGCCCTCGTAATAATGCAGATACAGTGGAATGCGGTACTTATCCGGCAAGGACTGCACCGCAGTCATCAAGCTGTCGTCCTGCATTTCGGGTGCTGCAACCTCGGCACAGGCTTCCATGTTGCACGTTCGCGTGCGCCAGCCGCTCTTGAGCACGTCCTTGCAGGCGTTGACAGCGGTGCGGATGATCCATGCCTTTTCGTGCTCCCGATCGCTGAATTTCTGCCCTGCGGTCAGGTATTTGAGAAAGACCGTCTGGCAGATATCCTCCGCGTCATGTGTGGATTTGAGGTAAGTATAACTGAGTCGCAAAATCAAGTCGGAATAGGTATAAACCAGATATTCCGCCTGCGTGCGGTCGAATGACTCCATAGGATTTGTCTCCTTCCCAGCGTGCCCGTTTGACCTAGGATCGGGCTTTTGATCGCTTTCACCTACAATACGAGCCGGAAGCGGGAATTCTCTCACAAGGAAAATAAAAATTTTGCTGCGTGTATTGGGACAAAAAAAGACCACGCGCGAAGCGTGGTCTTTGATAAACGGAATTAGAGCTTTTCCTCTTCCTTAACGTCCTTCATGGACAGGTTGATACGACCCTTGTCGTCGATCTCCATGACCTTAACATAGACCATGTCGCCGACCTGTACAGCGTCCTCAACCTTCTCGATGCGATGGTCAGCCATCTTGGAGATGTGAACCATACCATCCTTGTTTGCAGTCAGGTTAACGAATGCGCCGAAGTTCATCAGGCGAACAACCTTACCATAGTAGATCTCGCCGACCTCGGGCTCCTTAACGATCGCCTCGATCATGGACTTTGCAGCCTCACCGTCGGATGCCTTAACAGCAGCAATGGTGATCACGCCATCGTCGTTGATGTCAACCTGTGCGCCGGACTCTGCAACGATCTTCTGGATCACGCTGCCGCCCTTACCGATAACCTCACGGATCTTATCCGGATGAATCTGCATGGTGATCATCTTGGGAGCCCAAGCGGATACGTCGTCACGCGGACGGTCGATTGCCTTGAGCATGATCTCGTCGAGGATGCCCAGACGTGCAACGCGGCACTTGCGGAATGCTTCCTTGATGACTGCCGGGGACAGACCGTCAACCTTGATATCAACCTGAATTGCAGTGATACCCTTCTTGGTACCTGCTACCTTGAAGTCCATATCGCCGTAGAAGTCTTCCAGGCCCTGAATATCGGTGAAGGTGGTCTCCTGACCGTCGTCGGTGATCAGACCGCAGGAAATACCAGCAACCGGTGCCTTGATCGGAACACCAGCGTCCATCAGTGCCAGAGTCGAACCGCAGACAGAGCCCTGAGAAGTCGAACCGTTGGAGGAAACGACCTCAGAAACCAGACGCAGTGCGTAGGGGAACTCTTCCTCAGACGGGATAACCGGCAGCAGTGCGCGCTCTGCGAGTGCGCCGTGGCCGATCTCACGACGGCCGGGGCCGCGGGACGGACGGGTCTCACCGACCGAGAAGGACGGGAAGTTATAGTGATGGATATAACGCTTGGTCTTTTCGTCGAAAATAGTGTCGAGCTCCTGTGCATCGCCCAGGGTGCCCAGGGTGCAGATGGTCAGAACCTGAGTCTGGCCACGGGTGAACAGGCCGGAACCGTGTGCACGCGGCAGAACGCCAACCTCAGCAGCCAGCGGACGAACCTCTTCCATACCACGGCCGTCAACGCGCTTGCCCTGAACCAGCCAGTTACGAACGATCTTCTTCTGCAGCTTGTCGAAGCACTCGGAGATCTCTGCGCCGTGCTCAGCGACGTACTCCTCGCCCAGCTCAGCCTCGAACTCGTCGCGAACGACCTTGATGCGTGCGTCGCGAACGGTCTTGTCGTCGGTATCCAGGCAGTACTCCAGCTTGCCGCGGCACTCAGCCTCGAGCTTGTCGAAGATCTCATGGTTGAGGTCGTGGTGCTCGTACTCGAACTTGGGCTTGCCGATCTGTGCCTTGATGTCAGCGATGAAGGCAACAACCTTCTTGATCTCCTCATGTGCAACCATCAGAGCGTTGAACATGTCGTCCTCAGGTACTTCGTTTGCGCCTGCCTCGATCATAACGATCTTATCAGCGGTTGCGCAGACGGTAACGTCCATTTCGGAGCGCTTGCGCTGCTCAGCGGTCGGGTTGATGACAACCTCGCCGTCAACGATGCCGACGTTTGCGCCGCCGATGACGTAGTCGAACGGGATATCAGAGATAGAAACCGCGATAGACGCGCCCAGCAGAGCGGTTACCTCGGGAGAGTTATCAGAATCGTTCTCCAGAACGGTGCAGACGATGGAAACGTCATTGCGCAGGTCCTTGGGGAACAGCGGACGCATGGGGCGGTCGATCTGGCGGGAAGCCAGGATTGCCTTCTCAGAGGGACGGCCCTCGCGGCGCATGAAGGAACCAGGGATACGGCCAACTGCGTACAGACGCTCCTCGAAGTCAACCGAGAGCGGGAAGAAGTCGATGCCGTCGCGGGGCTTTGCCGAGGCGGTCGCGGTGACCAGAACAACGGTCTCGCCGTAGCGAACCAGGCAGGAGCCGTTTGCCAGCTGTGCCAGCTTGCCGGTCTCAACAACCAGCGGACGGCCAGCATAAGTGGTCTCAAACACGCGGTGGTCCTTAAATTCAAAGTGGTTGATGTTGCTCATTTAAGAATGCCTCCTTAATGATGGAAATTGCAGGCGGCATTGCAGCATTAGCACTTGAAGCGCATGCCAAAAATCAGCGTTTGGCCTGTCCTCCAATTGCTAAAGCCGCGGCGTTGCCGCCCTTGGGTTACATGGGAACAAGTAGCAAGCAAGGGGGGCACGGATGCCCCCCTCGATTTTGATACTTACTTACGGATGCCCAGCTTAGCGATGAGTGCACGGTAACGGTTAACGTCCTTCTTCATCAGGTAGTTGAGCATGCTGCGGCGCTGACCAACCATCTTCAGCAGACCACGGCGGGAGTGGTTGTCCTTCGGATGCTGCTTCAGGTGCTCGGTGAGCTCGCCGATGCGTGCAGTCAGGATTGCAACCTGTACTTCCGGAGAACCGGTATCGGTCGGATGGGTGCGGTTAGCTTCGATTACAGCGTTCTTGTCTTCCTTACGGATCATGGTACTTTCACCTCATAAAAAATTTTAATAGTCCCCGCAGGCTGAGTATTGGACGGTGAAACGGCACGCTCTGACGTGTCCTGTGCCCGAAATACTAAGCAAGGGGCAAACAAATTACATTTATAATACCATGAACAAGTCGATTTGTAAAGAGGTTTCCGACAAACAGCCTTCAGCAGGAAGCAACATATCCCGACAAAAAATTCACAGAAAATTTATGAATTTTTCACATTGCATCCACACAAACTTTTTTCTATAATAGAGTACATCAGTTGAGCAAGGGCGCTCAGGTAAAGCGCAGCTTATCAATTGACGGTTTACTTTGTTAGATACGCGGTGGGGGTTGTGCAAAAGCGTGGCCTGAAACCGCGTTTTCTTTTTTATCCGGTGTTTTTCGGCATTTTTGTACGCAGTCGTACAGGATGCCGTTTTTTATTTCCTCTTTTTCAAAAAAAAGCAAAGCCACGCCTGACGGCGCGGCTTTTTTCATACCTATTTTGAGCTTTCTGTGCAGTTGTTATTCCCGCGGCTGCACCATGCACGCGCCGACACCGGCGGCGAGGGTCAAAAACGCGGCAAAGAATCCGATCACGGCATAGATGGCAAAACTGCCCATGCCCAGGAAGTTTTCAAAGTAAAACAGTCCATGGAACGGTGCCAGCATAGCATTGCCCAGCGTATCGACCAGTGTATGCTTCATGTTCAGGAAGATGGCAATGTCCATCACACCCAGCACAAGCGCATACAGCATGAGCAATACTTCAAGCAAACGGCTGTGCATCGGCAGTCCCACCGGAATGATCACGAGCAGCAGCACCATATAGACGATCGAGACAATCAGATTGGTCTGAGAATTGTCCGGGTTCATCGTGAACCACACATTCAGACCGATTGTCAGTGCAGCCCACAACAGCAAAACAGTGATCGGGCCAATAAATCTCCGCATATTCGCCTCCTTATCTCTCTATACAGGACAAGAGGGCGCGGCAATGGCGCTGCGCCCCCCTTGTCCGAACATACGGAATGTTAATTTTTTACTTTACGATTTCCTTTGCAGCGTCAGCCAGTGCAGCGACCTTTGCGTCAGACTCTGCCTTGCTGTCTGCCTTAGCCATGATGTAAACCTTGACCTTGGGCTCGGTGCCGGACGGACGGATGATGAACGAAGTGCCGCCTGCCAGCTCATAGTACAGTACATTCTGGCCGGACAGCTCCATCTCCTCGGTCTTACCGCAGGAAACGCAGGTGCGCACGCCCGACTGATAATCACGGATGTACTCGACCTTATGGCCTGCAACCTCGGTCAGCGGGGTTGCACGCAGTTCAGCCATCAGTTCCTTCATGCGCTCCAGACCTGCAACACCCGGCATGGTGATCGAGATGGTCTGCTCGGTGTAATAACCGTACTTCTCGTACATGGTCTGCATTGCATCGTACAGGGTCATGCCCTTGGTGCGATAGTATGCTGCCATCTCGGCAATCAGCATGGATGCAGTGACGGCATCCTTATCGCGTGCGTAGTCGCCTGCCAGATATCCGTAAGACTCCTCGAATGCAAACAGGTACTCGTGCGAACCGGTGGTCTCGAACTGCTTGATCTTCTCAGCCAGGAACTTAAAGCCGGTGAAGGTATCGAAGCAGTCAACGCCGTTCTTCTCTGCTGCAGCGCGTGCCATCTCGGTGGTAACCAGAGACTTGAGCACAGCCGGATGCTCGGGCATAGTGCCGGTCAGCTTCTTAGCCGTGATGACATAGTCGATGAGCAGGACGCCAACCTGGTTGCCCGACAGAGTCACATACTCGCCTTCGCCGTTCTTGAGCACGATACCAGTACGGTCTGCGTCGGGATCGGTGCCGATGATGAGGTCAACGCCGTTGGCCTTTGCCAGATCGATCGCCAGATGGAAGCCTTCCTTGTTCTCCGGGTTGGGGGACTTTACGGTCGGGAAGTCGCCGTCAATGACCATCTGCTCGGGCACACAGATAATGTGCTTGTAGCCGATGCGCTTCAAAATCTCGGGTACCAGACGGTAGCCTGCGCCGTGGAACGGGGTGTAGACCAGCTTAAAGTCGTCGGCAACCTGCTTTACGCAGTCGGGATTGATGGCAACCTTGAGCACTTCCTTGAGGTATGCTTCGTCGGTCTGCCAGTCCATCATCTTGACCAGGCCCTGTGCCTTCGCCTCTTCAAAGTCCATGGTCTTGACATCAGCAAAGAAATCCAGTGCGCCCATTTCCTTGGCAACAACGTCGGCTTCCTTGGGCGGCAGCTGTGCGCCGTCTTCCCAGTATACCTTATAACCGTTGTACTCCTTGGGGTTGTGGGACGCAGTGATGTTGATGCCGGCGATGGTGCCATAGTAACGGATGGCAAAGGACAGCTCAGGGGTCGGGCGCAGCTCGTCGTAGAGCTTGACGCTGATACCGTTGGCAGCCAGGATGCAGGCAGCCAGCTGTGCGAACTCGGGCGAGAAGTGACGGGAATCATAGGCGATTGCCACGCCGCGTGCACAGGCTTCCGGACCGTTCTGGACGATCAGATTGGCCAGACCCTGAGTTGCCGCACCGACCGTAAAGCGGTTCATGCGATACAGACCAACGCCCAGTACGCCGCGCAGACCAGCCGTACCAAAGGACAGCGGAGCAAAGAAACGATCCTTGATCGCATCCTCATCGCCGCGGATTGCCTCCAGCTCAGCGCGCTCATCTGCGGTCAGTGCCGGAGATGCAAGCCAGCGCTCATACTCAGCCATATAATTCATAATCCATTCACCTCATAAACGTTTTGTATCAAAATCCTTGTGGGAAATACTCCCTTATATAAATTATACAATAAACTTGGTCGTTTGCAAGGTAGTTTTTTGTAAATTTTGATACTGTTCGGTTTTCTCCTGCCAAAATGGTGCGTGGATTTTCTCACAAAATGCACAAAAGCGCGTCCCGGAATTCACATTCCGAAACGCGCTTGTTTCATTCTTGCATCAACGCTCGTCGATTTTCAGAAACCGTTCGGCTTACAGATTTTCGATCGAACGTACACGAATCATGCCGTCAACCGCACGGATTGCATCCAGCACTGCGTCGGTCGGTACGCCGTTTACATCCACGATGGTGTATGCGTAATCGCCGCGCGAACGGTTGCCCATGTTCTCGATGTTCATGCCCTGTGCGGACAGCGTCGAGGTGATCTGTGCGATCATGTTGGGTACGTTCTTATGAATCAGGCACAGACGGTGACCGCCCTCATAGGGTACCTTGAGGTTGGGGAAGTTGACCGAATTGCGGATGGTGCCGTACTCGAGGAACTCGCGGATCTCGGCTGCTGCCATCTTTGCACAGTTGTCCTCGCTCTCCGGGGTAGAAGCGCCGAGGTGGGGCATGATGACTGCATTCTTCTGTGCCAGCATAGCATCGGAAGCGAAGTCGGATACGTAGCGTGCAACCTTACCGCATGCCAGTGCTGCCGCCATGACATCCTCGTCAACCAGCTCGCCGCGTGCGATGTTGATGATGCGCACGCCGTCCTTCATCTTGGCAACTGCGTCCTCGTTAATGATGTACTTGGTGTCCGGGGTGAGCGGTACATGCAGGGTGATGTAATCGCAGTTTGCGAAGATCTCATTGACATCGGTGATGTGCTTGACTGCACGGGACAGCTTGAGTGCGCCGTCAACCGACAGGTAGGGGTCGTAGCCCCAGACTTCCATATCCAGACCGACCGCAGCGTTTGCAACCTGTACGCCGATGGCACCCAGACCGATAACGCCCAGACGCTTGCCCATGATCTCCGGGCCTGCGAACTTGGACTTGCCCTTCTCGGCAGCCGGACCGATGTCCGGGGTACCTGCCAGGGACTTGGTCCACTCGATGCCGCCCACGATATCACGAGAAGCCAGCATCAGACCGCAGACAACCAGTTCCTTAACTGCGTTTGCGTTTGCGCCGGGGGTATTGAATACGACAATACCTTCCTCTGCGCAGCGGTCGAGCGGAATGTTGTTGACACCAGCGCCTGCACGTGCGATGCACTTGAGGTTCTCCGGGAACTTGGTGTCATGCAGCTTGGCCGAGCGCACCAGCACGGCGTCGTACTGGTCGAAGTCCTCGCTGCACGTATAGTTAGCCGGGTCCAGACGATCCAGACCGACCTTGGAAATCTTGTTAAACAGTTTGACCTGATACATTGTCCTGATTCTCCCTTAGCCGTTTTCCTTGGCAAACTTCTGCATGAAGTCAACCAGCTTTTCGACACCCTCGTAGGGCATTGCATTGTAGATGGAAGCACGCATACCGCCAACCGAACGGTGACCCTTCAGGTTGGACATACCGTTCTCGATCGAAGCCTTGACAAACTTCGCGTCCAGATCGGCGTCGCCAGTGCGGAAGGTTACGTTCATCATGGAACGGGAATCGGCACGTGCTGCCGGCTGATAGAAGGACTGGCTGTCCAGATAGTCATAGAGCAGCTTTGCCTTGACCTCGTTGCGCTTCTGCATCTCGGTCAGACCGCCGATCTCGTTCTCGATCCAGTCAAGTACCAGACCCAGAACATAGATTGCGTAGGTCGGAGGCGTATTGTACATGCTCTCCTTGTCAGCCATCAGCTTCCAATCGAGCAGTACCGGCATCTTGTCCTGCGGGTAGTAGCCCAGCAGATCGTCGCGCACGATGACGACGGTCAGGCCGGCCGGTCCCATGTTCTTCTGCGCGCCAGCCATGATGACACCGTACTTAGATACATCAATGGGCTTAGACAGAATGTTCGAGGACATATCGGCTACAACCGGTACAGAACCGGTCTCGGGGCAATACTTCCACTCGGTGCCGAAGATGGTGTTGTTGGCACAGTGGTAGAAATAGTCTGCGTCCGGGGACAGATCGAGTTCTGCCTGGGACGGGATGTAAGAGAAGTTATCCGCCTCGGAGGATGCCGCGACATGGATCTCGCCAAACTTCTTGGCCTCCTTGTACGCGTTCTTCGCGAAGTTACCGGTCAGCGCATAGTCTGCCTTACCGGTACGCATCAGGTTGAGCGGAATGGCGGAGAACTGCATGGTTGCACCGCCCTGTAAAAAGAGGACCTTATAGTTGTCCGGAATACCCATCACGCGACGCAGAGAGGCTTCCGTAGACTTGATAATGGAGTCGTACACCTTAGATCGGTGACTCATCTCCATCACTGACATGCCGGAACCCTGATAGTTGAGCATCTCAGCGGCTGCGCGCTCCAGCACGGGAACGGGCAGCATCGAAGGGCCTGCGGAAAAGTTGAAGATTCTTTCTGTCATCGCTTGTGACCTGCCTTTCATTACGTAATACTTTATAGGGATAAAGTATGAATGAGTCTATTATAGTCCCCCGCCGTGCCGCACGCAAGTGTTTCTTTGGCAAAACCTTTATGCTATAATGTAGAAAAACCCGTCGAAGGAGAAGGAATTTTGAACATTGTCGATAGATTGTCCGTGTCAGGCGGACTCTGTGCATGTGGTGTGTGTGCGATGGGCACTCTGCTTTCCCACATGGACGACCGGCAGCGGCTCGGTCTGTCCCGTCTGATCGACTCTCCCCGCAGCGTCCTCGTTGCCCTCTTCCCCTACCTCACCGGCGCACCTTCCGGCAACCTGTCGCTGTACGCCCGAGGCCGGGACTATCACGCGGTCATTGCCGACCGGTTAGGTGCAGTCGCCAAGGCGTTCCAAGCCGAATACCCAGACAACCACTTTGTCGTGCTGGCCGACGACTCCCCCTTGCCCGAGGTCTACGCCGCCGCCTGCGCCGGTCTGGGCTGTATCGGGGATAACGGACTGCTCATCCATCCCGACTACGGCAGCTATGTCTTTATCGGCACCATTGTGACCGATCTCGACCTGCCGGCAACCGAACAAACACCCCAAGGCTGTCTGCACTGCGGCGCGTGCCGCCGTGCCTGCCCGGTCGAACTGGACAAAGAACGCTGTCTGTCCGCACTCACCCAGCAGGGCGGCACCCTGACCGAAGAGCAGGCCGCGCTCGTGCGCGAGCACCCGCTCGTGTGGGGCTGTGATACCTGCCAGCTGGTCTGCCCGATGAACAAACACGCCAAACAGACCGACATCCCGGATTTCAGACAGTCCCCGATTGATACGCTGACGCTGGCCGATGTGGACGGTCTGACCCGCCGCCAATTCTGTGAAAAATACCCCGACCGCGCATTCACCTGGCGCGGCCCCGCGCCGCTCCGGCGCAATCTGAGCCTCAAAGAAGGAGACAATCCATGAATACCCCTCTGTATCATGCGCTGCGCGCCCTGTCGCAAAAGCATACCGCACGCTTTCACATGCCCGGGCACAAGGGCAAGGATGTTCTGCCCGATTTCGGTCCCATTCTGCCGCTGGACTTCACCGAGGTCTACGAGACCGGCAACCTGTACACGGGAGAAGGTCCCATCCGGCAGGCCGAGGAACAGGCCGCACGCTTCTACCACGCTCCCGACTGCCATTTTCTGACCGGCGGTTCGACTCAGGGCATCCACACCATGCTGTACGCGGCTGCCGGTGCCGGTGCCGACGTGCTGTTTGACCGCAACTGCCACAAATCCGCCGCGCACGCGGCCGCCATGCTCGATCTGTCCCCGGCTTTCGTCTTTCCCAAAACCATCGAGCCGTTCGGCATTCCCGGTCTGCTCTGTCCGGACGACATTGACCGGGCACTGAGTCAAAATCCATCCATCCGTGCCGTACTCGTCACCTCCCCCAACTATTACGGCGTGCGGCAGGATATCCCGGCGATCGCAGCGGTCTGCCATGCGCACGGCGCCAAGTTACTGGTCGACGCCGCGCACGGTGCGCACTTTCCCGCGGTCGGCCTGCCCTCGCCCATCCAGGAGGGTGCAGACCTCGCGACGCTGAGTGCGCACAAGACACTCTATGCGCTCGGCCAGTCGGCTATGCTGCTGTCGAGCGGCACAATAGACAGCGACCGCCTGCGTGAGGGTGCGTCCCTGTTCGGCACGTCCAGCCCGTCCTATGCCATGATGGTCAGTCTGGATCTGGCACGCGATGCGCTCGAGCAGGATGACAGCTATCAGAAAGCAGCCGAGGCCGTTCACGCCCTGCGCCTGCATCTGGCCGAGCACACCAAGTTCCGACCGCTGACCGGAAACGATCTCGATCCCTGCCGTCTGACCGTCTCGACCGCCGGTACCGACTGGACGGGGGATCAGCTGGCCGACACGCTGTATGAGCGGTTTGGGGTGGCATGCGAGATGAGCGACGCGCGTAATATGGTATGTATCGTCACGCCAGCCGATCTGGACGACAATCTGGATCGCCTGCGCGAGGCGTTGGACACCCTATCGCGTGAAGTACAGCAGACCGCGCTGCCCGCACCCTTGCCGCCCTTACCCGTTCCCCGTCCGGCTCTATCCGTGCGCCGCGCTCTGCTCGGCAATGCCTCCACGCTGTTTCTGGACGATGTACAGCCCGGTATGGTCTGCGCCCGTCCGGTTACCCCGTATCCGCCCGGCGTTCCCGTGCTCTGGCCGGGTGAAGAAATCACCGCCGAACACATTGTATTTCTCAGAAATCAATGTTATAATACGATTGACCGCATCTCTGTATATCAGCCGTGATTTTTTTACGGTGAGAGGCGGAAAAGGAGGGTTTCCCTATGAAAATGCTGCTTGCAATCATCAATTCCGATGACGCGCATAGTGTAATGAATCACCTCATGGAGGCCGGATTCCAGATCACCAAGCTCGCCACCACCGGCGGCTTTCTGCGTGCCGGTAACGTCACCATCCTGATCGGTCTGGAAGACTCCCGCCTGGACGAGGCGATGGATCTCATCCGCAAATATTCCAACACCCGCAAACAGATCATCCCGACGACGGCAAATCTGGGCGTTGGCTTCCATCCGGCAATGCCGGTCGAGGTCACGGTCGGCGGTGCGACCGTATTCGTGCTGAACGTCGAGCAGTTTGAGAAACTGTAATGCCTGGATTTGACGCTCTGCCCGGCAATACCGCACTCAAAGCTAGCCTGCGGACTGCGCTTGATCGCCGTTTTCCGCAGGCTGTTCTGTTATCCGGCCCGGATGGCAGCGGAAAAACCGATTTCGCTCAAACCATCGCAGCTGCACTCCTGTGCACCGGTGCTTCGCCCCGTCCGTGCGGCGCGTGCGCCTCGTGCCACAAGGTCGCGCACGGTACGCATCCCGATTTAATTGTCATTGATGAGGGAGATGGCGAAATCAAGGTCGAGACCGCACGCAATATCCGTGATGAGGCGGCTATTCTGCCGAACGACGGTGACCGCAAGGTCTTCATCATCCACAACGCCGACCGCATGAATCTGAGTGCACAGAATGCCCTGCTCAAGGTGCTCGAAGAGCCGCCGCGCTATGTCTTTTTTATCCTGCTCTCGTCCCAACCCGGTGTCCTGCTCCAGACCATCCGCTCGCGCTGCGCCATCTACCAGCTCGAGCCGCCGCATGTGTCCGCTGACCAGAACCCCGAGCTGCTCGAGCCATCCCGCGCGTTCCTGCGCGCCATGGCCAAGGGAGACGAATACGGCATGCTGCTGGGTGCAAATGGATTTGCCAAACTGAACAAGGCCGCTTTTCAGCAGGCCATGACCCTGCTCGGGACTGCGCTGCGCGATGCCGCTCTGGTATCGGTCGGTGCTGCCCCGCTCGTCCCGGCACTCTCCGCCGAGACCCGCGCCCTCGCCGGCGCACTGACCGCGGAAAAAATCCTCGCGGTCTACAATCACCTCACGCTGCTGTCCCGCCGCGCTGAGGTCAACGCAAGCGCACCCATCCAGTGCGCTGTCCTTGCGGCAGGTGCTTACGCCATCTGCCATCCGCCGCAATCATCCAAATAATATCCGCGGCATACTGAAACGGAGGAACATTTAGATTGCTGACTGTCATTGGTGTCCGATTCAAACGAGTCGGCAAAGTATACTATTTTGACCCCTGCGGCATCACGGTCAAGCGCGGACAAAGCGTTATCGTGGAGACCGCACGCGGTGTCGAGTGCGGCGAGTGCGCCATGGGCAACACCGAAGTGTCCGAGCGTGAAGTCGTCTCGCCGCTCAAGAAAATCATCCGCATCGCGACCGAACGCGATCTGGAAGTCGCCCGCGAAAACGAGCGTCAGGCCAAGGAAGCCTACCAGATCGCACGGCGCAAGATCGAGGAACACAAGCTGGACATGCGTCTGGTCGCTGTCGAGTGCACCTTCGATCTCAACAAGATCCTGTTCTACTTCACGGCAGATGGCCGTGTAGACTTCCGCGGCTTGGTCAAGGATCTGGCTGCCATCTTCCGCACCCGCATCGAGCTGCGCCAGATCGGCGTACGCGATGAGGCCAAGATGATCGGTGGTCTGGGCATCTGTGGCCGCGAACTGTGCTGCGCGTCCTATCTGGGCGACTTTCAGCCGGTGTCCATCAACATGGCAAAGGAACAGAACCTGTCACTCAACCCGGCTAAAATTTCGGGTACCTGCGGCCGCCTGATGTGCTGCCTCAAGTACGAGCACGAGGTCTATTCCGAGCTGCAAAAGGTCACGCCCAAGACCGACAGTCTGGTTGAGACCCCGGAGGGTCGCGGCACTGTCCTGTCTACCCAGATGCTGCGCGGTACATGCAAGGTGCAGCTCGAGGATGCACCGGACGAGCCTCGCGTTTTCGCGTGCACCGACTGCCAGATGATTCGTTCGGGTCGCGCCAAGAAGAACAACAACAATAATAATAACGGCAATAATCACGGCGGCGAGTGCTGCCAGAACTGCGCAAAACAGCAAAAGCAGCCCGAGATCGACCCCATGCAGGAGCAGGAGCCGGTCGCAGTCGCACAGCCGCCCGTCCGTCCGCGTAACGAAAAGCCGCGCCGTGTCAAGGCTGCGCCGCAAAGCACCGAGGACAAGCCCGCAGCGCCCGCGCGCAAGCCGCGCCGTGAAGCGCCCGACGGTTCTGACCGTCCCCGTCTGGTCAAGGCTGCACCGCCCAAGGATGCCGTCGAACAGCCCGCGCAGGAGACTGGCGAGAACACTGAGTCCGGTGAGGTGGTACGCCGTCGCCGTCGCCGCCGCGGTGGTGCCAAGCGCCGCCGTTCGTCCGGTGAGGGTAACGCTACGCCGTCCGCTGAATAAGGGTTCTTCAAGAGGCCGTCTGTCAGACGGTCTCTTTTTTCGTCCTCTTTTCGACAAAAATCCGTTTTTTTCACCTTCATCTTGTCTTTCCCACAGGGGTATGCTATACTTAGTTTGCCAAATTAACTATTTTTGCAGATTGGAGGGTCTCATGTCGGACTTTGATTCCATCAATAATTTTCTGGTCGATATTTGGAGTCGCATCAACAAAATCGAGGAGCGCACCCTGACAGCCGGCATCGGCGATAATATCTCGCTGACCGAGATCCATATTATCGAAAAGATCGCTGCCGAGCAACCCAGCCGTATGTCCACCATTGCAAAGTCTGTCGGTGTCACGCTGGCCACCTTCACGGTTGCCTGTGACAAACTCGAGAGCAAGGGACTGATTCAGCGCACACGTGATACTGCGGACAAACGCGTGGTCAATATCTCACTGACACCGCGCGGCGAAGCCATCCATGCGTACCACAAGGAGTTTCATGAGCGCATGATCTCGGCCGCACTGAGCGAGCTGTCGGACAGTGAAACCGCGCTTTTGGCGAGCAGTCTGCAAAAGCTGCAATCCTTCTTTGAACAGCAAGACCAATAACGACCATACCGGGGCACCGATCACGCACGATCGGTGCCTTTTTGACTTGACTTTACCGCGCAAAACGGCTATTCTGAACTCATATTATCTGCGGAGGCTGGATGTATGCTGACCTATCACCTCGATCACACTGCAAAAATGCCGCTCTACGAGCAGCTATACCGCGCCATCCGCGCCGACATTATGAACGGCGTGCTCGCTGGCGGCGACCGGCTGCCCGCCAAGCGTCCACTCGCTGAGCACCTCAAGGTCAGTCAGATCACGGTCGAGACCGCCTATGGCCAGCTGACCGCCGAGGGTTATCTGCGTGCCGTGCCCAGAAGCGGATATTTCGTGCAGCAGCTCGATGCCCTGCCGCGCACGGCTTGTGCACAGGCTGCACCGGAAAAGCAGCAGGAAAAGACCGAACAGACCGCGGATTTTGATTTTAAAACCAACGTCGTTGATACCGATTGCTTTCCGTTTTCCACCTGGGCAAAGCTTTCCCGCGCGGTACTGACCGATTACGACCGCAGTCTGCTGCTGGCCGCTGCACCGCAAGGTGTACCCGCACTGCGCAAGCAGATTCGGCAATATCTGTACGCCTTTCGCGGTATCTCGGTGGACACCGACCAGATTGTCGTCGGTGCAGGTTCGGAATATCTGGTCACCCTGCTTATCCAGCTTTTAGGACGCACACGCACCTATGCCATCGAAACCCCAGGTTATCCCAAATTGACCCAGATTTTTCGGGCAAACGATGCGGAGACTGCACCCATTCCGCTGGATGATGAGGGTTTGTCCATAGAAGCACTGCGGCAGAGTGCGGCATCGGTTGCCTACCTGACCCCATCCCATCACTTTCCCCTCGGCATTGTCACCCCGGCTGCCCGCCGCGCTTCCCTGCTGCGCTGGGCAAGCGAGGGCGAAGACCGGTATTTGATCGAGGACGATTACGATTCCGAGTTTCGCTTTACTTCCCGTCCCATTCCGGCACTCAAAGAGCTTGACCACGAAGATCGAGTCATCTACCTCAACACCTTCGCCAAGAGTCTGGCACCCTCGCTGCGTATCGGCTATCTGGTTCTTCCGCGCCGTCTGCTGCCCGCCTATCAGGCAAAGTTCGGCGGCTATGCCTCCACCGTCCCGGTGTTTGAACAATACACGCTCGCGCGGTTTCTCGAGACCGGCAGCTTTGAACGGCATGTCAACCGCATTCGTATTCAATATAAAGCCCGTCTGGAAAGTCTGCTGGATGCACTGTCACAGTCTGAACTGCGCGGAATGTATACGGTATCGGGTGCGGAGGCCGGTCTGCATATCCTGCTGCATGTGGAAAATGGTATGGATGAAAAGGAATTGATCGCATCGGCGGCGAAACGGGGCGTTCGAGTGTATGGATTGTCTGGGTATTATGTGGATACCGCAGTAGCCTGTCCACCCGCAACGGTGATTTTGGGCTATGCCGGTATTCCGTCGGAAAAATTACCTGATGCGGTGAACGCTTTGGGAAAGGCCTGGAAAAAATAAAGCCGCACTCTTTTCCCGCCCGCAGGCGTAATAAAAGTTTCGCCAGCCTTTTCAAAGGCTGCAGGTTCTCAGGGCGGCGCCCTGAGTCGCGGCTCGCAAGCCGCGAAATCCCCTTTTTGATTCCGGTCAAAGACCGGAATCAACCAAAATAAAAATAAAAGCGCACTCCGCAGAGTGCGCAATCTCCCTGCGTGCAAAGCACGCTCATAAGAAAGACCACCCAAACGGGTGGTCTTTCCCTTTTTGTTTGTTTCAGTTGAAACCCGGGTCGGACACCGGGTTTCAATCAGAGCATTTCGAGCCTGCGGGCTCGACCAGGTTCCACCTGGACGGGCTCAAGGGACTCGTCCCTTGAGAATCCCGATTGTCGCCTGCGGGCGGGCTTGTCTTACTTCTTATAGTAGACTGTTTGTACCAATCCATCCACAACCGACACTGCGCCAGCCTTATACTCATCGCCAGTCGAGCACAGACCAGCTGTGCGCTTGGAATACATATCCACCGCAATGGCCTCGCAATCGGCTGCGACCTGCATGACCTCGCCGTTAACGCTCAAATTGGTGCCATCCCAGACGATCTGATCGTCGATCGACTGCGACTGTCCCAAAGTGATCGAATAGCCATCTTCGTCCTTTGTCATCTGCGTCAGCTCATACAGACCGGCATAGAACGTACCCGACTGATAATTCTCGATCTCAACGTCAGGATAAATGGTACTGCCGACGCAGACCAGACGAACAGCTGGGCGGGTCTCATAGAACGCCACGCCATCTACTGTCTGCAAGTGCAGCGCACGGTACAGCATAACCGCCATTTCCGCACGGGTCACCGGCGCGGTCGGGTTAAGTTTACCATCCGAGCCGCCGATGATACCGGCCTTGACCAGCGCGCCAACCGAATCGACCGCATAATCTGCAACCTGTGCCGCGTCCGTAAAGCCGGACAGATCACCTTCCGCAAATTGCAGTCCGGTGCGGTCCAGGGTACGCTTGAGCAGAACCATTGCGTCCTGACGAGTCAGTGTCTGGGACGGGTTAAAGTTGTTGTTCTCATCGCCTGCGGCAATGCCGATTGCACGCGCGGCAAGTACAGCGTCGGCATAGTAAGCGTCAGCCGATACATCGGCGAAGTTTTCGCCCTCGGCATACTTTTCCATATCGTATGCACGGTACAGCATGAGTACAAAGTCCGCACGGGACAGCGACTTACCCGGGCTGTAAATCAGATTGCCTGTACCCGACACCACGCCGGTGTTGGCGAGGTAATCAATGGCATGAAAGCCCCAGCTGTAATTTGTATCGACATCGGCAAAATAGACCGATCGTTCCGGGATGAACGCCATGCCGCCTTCGCGCACAACTTCAGCCTGTGCGGCGATGTCTTCGGACTGCTCGCTCATGTCCGCGGCGCATGCCGAGCTCATGAGCACAGCCGCGCTCATGAGTGCGGCCAACACGGTACGAATCCATTTTTTTCGCATGTAAAAACCTCCTATTTTCAAAAATATCAGATTTTCCAAACAATTATAGCACATTGCACGGAAAATGTATATCTGTATTTTGCTGGTTCATTCGCCAGAAACAACAAATATCTGTAAGATTTCTACAAAAAATATGCAAAAAAACACCGTCAAACCACAATGGTCTGACGGTGTTGTGTTCTCAAAACGGATTACTGTGCGTTGTTGAGCTTGAGGGTCATCGCGCTCTTCTTGTGAGCAGCGTTGTTCTTGTGCATCAGATGCTTTGCAGCAGCCTGATCAACAGCCTTTACAGCAACCTTGTAAGCAGCCTCAGCGGCAGACTTATCGCCAGCAGCCACAGCCGCGTCAAACTTCTTCAGAACGGTCTTCAGCGCGGACTTAGCCATCTGGTTCTGCAGATTCTTGGTCTTGGTTACCTTTACGCGCTTCTTAGCGGACTTGATATTCGGCATTGGGTTCCACCTCCTTCGGCTTCTAGTCATCAGTAGTTTTACTATACCACTAGTTCCACGAAATTGCAAGCTTTTTTTTTATTTTTTCGCATATCGGCTAAATTTTTTTCACAGTCTAGGAGCAATGCACAAATGCAAAAGAAAGGAACGATGTACACATGGCATTTCGCACAGATTTGGCGCGTGAGGCGCTCAACCACAGCAAAAATTTACGGAATACTGCCGGGATTCGGCAGACGCAGCGCACGATCGACGGGTTTACGGTCGACTGCGTGGAGGTTTTGAGCCGTGAGGCTGCCGAGGAGCTGGGCAAGCCGTGCGGGGCGTACTGTACCATGACGCTCGCACCGCTCACCCGACGGGAATCCGAGGCGTTTCCGCACGCGGTCGAGGTGCTGTCCGGTCTGCTGACCGAGCTGTTGCCAAACATGGACGATGACGCATCTGTGCTGGTCATCGGTCTGGGCAACCGTGCGATTACGCCCGACGCAGTCGGGCCGCTATGCATCGAGCACATTCTTGCCACCCGTCACCTACGCAGCGCACTGCCCGAACAGTTCGGTTCGTGGCGTGCAGTCTCAGCGGCAGCCGTCGGCGTCCTGGGACAGACCGGTGTAGAGGCCGCCGAGTTCACCCGTGGCCTGTGCGATACCGTCAAACCCTGTGCTGTCATCGTGGTCGATGCGCTGGCTGCCGGTTCCCTCCCCCATCTGGCGCGCACCATTCAGGTGACCGATGCGGGTATCGTACCCGGTTCGGGCGTTGAGAATGCACGGCAGGCGTTCAACCGTGAGGCGTTCGGGGTTCCGGTGATTGCAGTCGGTCTGCCCACGGTTGTAGACGGTGCCAGCCTGCTCTGGCACGCCAAACAGCAGGGCGCGGTATGTCCCGAACTGGAAGAGCTATCCGGTCCGGTCTTTGTGACCCCGCGCGAGATCGATCAGCAAGTGCACGACGCGGCCAAGGTGATCGGCTACGCGATCAACCGCGCACTTCAGCCCCATCTGTCCATCGGTGACCTGGATTTGCTGCTCAGTTAAACTTGTCTGCATACCTTTCCCTTTGGGCACATAGGTTAGACCGAGATCGAAAAAAGGAGTGACTGCCCTATGTCCCGTCGTCCATCCCGCAAGTCGACCGGCATCTTTGTGCCCGCAGCCGTCGCCCTGCTGTGCGCCGCCCTGCTGCTCATCGGTCACCGCATGGGTGGGGATGCGCAGGTGGACGCACTGCTCGATGCGATTGCGAACAATCGCACCTTTATCACCTCGTCGATCGCACTCGAGACCGGCGTCTCCGTCCCGGAAGCTGCCGCACCTGCGGCACAACCGCAGGCGGAGACCCCGGCGGTCGCGGTCGAGAGTGCTCCGCCCCCTGTGGACGAAGCGGACACCGCACAAACGAATACCGACACGCTTCCGTCCCCGCAGGACAAGCGTGATACTAGCATCAGCGTGCGCAATGATGCTGGATTGTCGGTCGATGTCGATGCCATGCTCAATGACCCGATTGACATTTCGGTGACTGCCGACGGCAGCCCGCAAGTGCTCATCTATCACACCCACTCGACCGAAGCGTACACGCCGGAAGGCAGCGATACATACACGGCATCGGGCGACTACCGCACGCGCGACACCAACCAGAATGTCGTGCGTGTAGGCACCGAGCTGACCAAGGTACTGGAATCACGCGGGATTGGTGTCATTCACATCACCGATATCTTTGACGATCCGGCATACAATGGCTCGTATGGACGCTCACTGACTGCCGCCGAGCAGGTACTTGAACAGTATCCCGACATTGCGGTCACCATCGACCTGCACCGCGATGCGATTTTGAACAACGACGGGTCGCAGTACCGCGTCGCTACCACCTTAGACGGTCAGGAAGTTGCTCAGCTCATGCTGGTCATCGGCACCGACGCGAGCGGTCTGGCACATCCCAACTGGTGGGACAACATGAACTTTGCCGTCAATCTGCAAGCCGATCTGAACGGCGCGTATCCAGACCTCATGCGCGATGTCAATCTGCGTTCCCAGCGATTCAACACCCATTTGCGATCGGGTTCCATCCTGCTCGAGTGCGGCTCGTCGGGAAATACCTTGCAGGAGGCCATCCGTGCAGTCAAATTATTCGGCAATGTGCTAGCCGACCGTCTGCTTGCATAAGATGGCAATTCCCGCGCAAACTATCCCCCGAAAGGGGGTTTTTCCTTGTCTGTCCAGTTTACGGATGATCTGTCCGAAAATATCAAGGTCATGCAGACGGTATTTTCCGGTGACAATACCTTTATTACGCGCCGCGTGCGCAGTCCGGCCGGTCTGTCCTGCGCGGTCTTTTTCTTCGACGGCATGGTCAATAACACCGCCATCAACGAGTCGGTCATCCGCCCGCTCGTGCATGGGCAAACCGCCGGCATGACTGCCGAGGCCGTCGCGCAGGGCCTTCTGCAAATCAACGACTGTAAGGTGGTTCCGGATACCGATGCCATGCTGTCTGCGCTGCTCTACGGTGACACGGTGATTTTAGTCGACGGCGACTGTCGCCCCATCGTGGTCAACACCAAGGGGTTTTCTCTGCGCTCACCGTCCGAACCCGAGAGCGAAAAAGTCCTGCGCGGCCCGCGCGAGGGCTTTACCGAGTCCTTTATGATGAATCTGTCCATGCTGCGCCGACGGGTGAACGACCCACGCCTGACCTTCTCCTTTGCCCGCTACGCCGGGCAGACCAACACGGTGATCTGCGTGTGCTGGATGAAGGGCATCACCCCGCCCACACTGGTGTATGAGATGCAGCGCCGCATTGAGCAGATTTCGCTCGACGGCATTCTGGATGCAAACTATGTGTCCGAGTGCGTGCGTGATGCACCAGAGTCACCCTTTCCGACGTTGGGAACGACCGAGCGCCCGGATGTTGCCGTCGCCCGTCTGCTCGAAGGCCGTGTGGTCGTACTGACCGACGGCAGCCCGGTTGCCCTGTCTGCTCCCTGCATCCTGCAAGAATGTTTTCAGGCCAACGACGACTACTATATCGCCGTGCGGCAGGCTGCCGTGTCCCGTGCCCTGCGTGCGATTGGATTCGTGTTATCCATCGTGATTCCGGCACTGTACGTCGCGCTGCTGGTCTTCCATCAGGAGCTTTTGCCCACCCGCCTGCTGCTCGCCATCGCTGCCGCGCAAAAGGGTGTGCCGCTGCCGCCATTCTGGGAGATTCTACTGCTGCTTTTGGTGTTCGAGACGCTCAAGGAAGCCGGAACGCGCACGCCGAGCGTCATGGGCTCGACCATGTCCATCGTTGGCGGTCTGGTACTCGGACAAGCCGCCGTTTCGGCTCGTTTTCTGTCTGCTCCTTCGGTTATCATTGTTGCCATCGCGGCAGTCACCGGTCTGACCGTACCCAAATTACAATCGGCGGCGCTGGTGCTACGGTTTTCCCTGCTGGCCGCCGGTGCACTGGGCGGGATTTACGGTCTGGTGTTCGGCCTTGCACTGGCCGTCGCCCATCTGTGCACGCTGCGCTCGTTTGGCACCCCCTATCTGCTCAACCTCATCCCGCGTGTCGCTGCTCGCACCGACGATACCTGGCTGCGCGCCTCTTGGCGTAAGATGCCGCGGCATCGCTTTCTTGCGCGTGAGGAGGACAAGCCATGAAGCGGATGTTAATTTTGATTGTGGCCGTTCTGCTGGCGTGTGTGGGCGGAAAAGGCCGTGGTGCGGGCGATCGTCTGCCCATCCTGAGTGCAGGCGTGAGTGCATCGTCCGACGGTCAGCTGGTTCTGACCGCCGAAGCCGTACGACAGGACAGTCTGGAAGGCAGCGCGGCCTCGCTCTATCTGACCACGTCCGGGAGCGATCCAGCGGCGCTATTCACAGGAGCGGAACAGCTGCTCGCCGGACAGCTCTACCTCAGCCATGCACGCACCTTTGTCATCGACGAGGCGGTCGCGCGGCAAGGCATCGCGCCGCTGATACAGACGCTGCTGGCACAGGATGACGTACGCCTGACGCTGCGGCTGGCCGTCGCGCGGGACGTGACCGCCGACGAGATCGTCCGCGCCCAAGCGGTGGTCGAGGAAATCCCGGGAGAAGCGCTAGGTGCCCTGCTCGACGCCCACGCCGTGCAGGGCGGTCTGCCCGACCTGCCCCTCTGTCGGGTATCCGACCGCATTCTGTCGGGCGCAGACTTTTCTCTGCCTGCTTTGACGCTGACCGAGGACGGGCGCGTCATCCCTGCCGGACAGGCAGATTTTCGGCTGGGCCGCATGACCGGTTTTTCGGGAGGTGAAGGGCTTGCCTGACAAGATTTTTCCCCGTGGGCGGGGCGCTCTGTTCTTTCTGGTGCTTTTGGCGCATGTGCTATTTGTCCCGGCGATTTCGTGGCCGAGCGTGCTGCTTGCAGGACTTTTCGCACTGGGACTGAGCATGCTCTGGCTGACAGCGGCTAAGAGGTGGCAGTTTCAGGACTTCTGGACGCTGCTGCGGCGCGTGCCGGGCTGGGCAAAGAAAGGAATTGGAGCGGGACTAATCTTATTTGCTGCATGGGTTGCCGTGCACACAGCTTGGGACAGTGCGAGATTTTTATACGACACGGCGTTGCCTGAGTGGTCACCCTGGGCGGGAATGATTGTCCTGTTAGTATTGTGCTGGCTGATCGCGTCCCGCGGTGCGCCTGCGCTGTGTTTATGGGCGGTACCGATGGCGTGGCTGGCTGGCGGAATCATCGTGCTGTCGCTGGTGCTGTCTCTCCCCGACTGGCAGTTCGATGCCTCGCTTGGTGTGTTTTCGCTCGGCGGGCTATTTCGTCCGCTGCGTATGATTTTACCGGTGACTGTGCTGGCATTGCTGTTTACAGGATATGACGAGCAGTTACCGCAGAGCGGGGCGGTTTTGGTCGGTACCGGCTGTGCAGCGGTGCTAGCCGGACTGACCGTTTTACGCGCGGGCGCGGTACTTGGTGCCGCCGGTGCGCGCACCATTTCCTATGCGGTGTATGAGGCAGCCGGTGTGTTTGAGACCGGTATTTTACAGCGCAGCGAGGTTATTTTTGGCGCAGCGTTTGCCATCTGCATGCTGGCACGGATTGCGCTGGCATGCTGTGTTATCCGACGGGCATGGCAGCTGCTCAGAGAGTCAAAATAAAGTTTTCGCCGGCCTTTTTCAAAAGGCCGCGGGTTCTTAGGGCAGAGCCCTGAGTCGGACTCCGCAGAGTCCGAAACTCTCTTTTGATTCCCGGTGTCCGGCCCGGGAATCAATTAAAACAAACAAAAAAGAAAGACCGTCCCTTTCGGACGGTCTTTCCCATGAGCGCACTTTGTGCGCAAAGAGTATTTCGCTCGCTGCGGCGAGCGATGATTTTTTATTTTAGTTGATTTTCGCATGCGCGAAAATCAAAAGGGGATTTCGTGTCCTGCGGGACACGACTCAGGGCTCTGCCCTGAGAACCCGCAGCCTTTGAAAAGGCTGGCGAAACTTTCATTACGCACACTCATTTTATTCGCGCTCAGCGCGAGAACAAGGATAGTGGCCTACGGGCTGCGGGCGGATTTTAGTTCTTCAGGCTATGGATCGGAGCCGGGATACGGCCGCCGCGATGAATGAACTTGGCCGGGGACTTGGTCGAGATCGGCATAATAGGTGCCGAGCCGAGCAAGCCGCCAAACTCAACAACCTCGCCGACCTTCTTACCAACTGCCGGAATGACGCGGACAGCGGTGGTCTTATTATTGACAACGCCGATTGCGATTTCGTCTGCGATCAGACCAGAAATAACCTCTGCGGTAGTGTCGCCGGGAACGGCAACCATATCGATACCAACCGAGCAGACAGCGGTCATTGCTTCCAGCTTTTCCATGCACAGTGCGCCCTGCTGAACGGCAGCGATCATACCCTCGTCCTCGGAAACCGGGATGAAAGCGCCCGACAGGCCGCCGACGCTCGAGGAAGCCATAACGCCGCCCTTCTTGACTGCGTCATTGAGCATTGCCAGAATGGCAGTCGTGCCGCAGCCGCCGCATGTCTCCAGACCGACTTCTTCCAGAATACGGGCAACCGAGTCACCGATTGCCGGAGTCGGTGCGAGCGACAGATCGACGATGCCGAAGGGCACGCCCAGACGCTCGGATGCAATCGAGCCGACCAGCTGACCCATACGGGTGATCTTAAATGCGGTCTTCTTGATGATCTCTGCGACCTCACCGATCGAGCAGTCACCTGCACGCTTGATTGCTGCCTGAACAACGCCCGGGCCGGAAACGCCGACGTTGATAACAGTCTCAGGCTCACCGATACCGTGGAATGCACCAGCCATGAACGGGTTGTCATCGACTGCGTTTGCGAATACGACCAGCTTTGCACAGCCCATCGAGCCGTTATCCTTGGTGATCTCAGCGGTATCCTTGATGATGCGGCCCATCAGTTCGATCGCGTCGAGGTTGATACCAGCCTTGGTGGATGCAACGTTGACCGAAGAACATACACAGTTAGTGGTTGCGAGTGCTTCCGGAATGGACTGAATCAGTACCTCGTCGCCCTTGGCAAAGCCCTTCTGGACGAGTGCCGAGAAACCGCCGACGAAGTTGACGCCGGTGGTCGAAGCCGCACGGTCAAGTGCCTGTGCGATCGGCACATAGCTTGTCGCATTGGTGGTCGCACCAATCATGGCGATCGGGGTAACCGAGATACGCTTGTGGATGATCGGAATACCCAGCTCACGCTCGATCTGCTCACCGGTTGCGACCAGATGCTCGGCACGGCGGGTCACCTTGTCGTAAATCTTGTCGCTGAGCACCTTGATATCATCCGAAGCCAGATCACGGAGCGAAATACCCATGGTGATGGTTCGAATGTCCAGATGCTCTTCCTCGATCATCTTGATCGTCTCTACAATATCGCTTGTGTTAATCATTGCCATTTATCTGCACCTCAAACTGATTTCCGATTAAATGCGGTGCATCGCATTGAAGATATCCTCATGCATACAGTGCACCTTCATACCCATCTCGGTACCGACACCGTCCAGCTCTGCGCAGAGCGCGTCAAACGGAACCGTACAAGCAGTGATATCCACGAACATAACCATGGCGAACATTTCGTCCATGACGTTCTGGGAGATATCCTGAATGTTTACCTTATGGTCGGATAACTTCTGGGAGATCGCGGCAATGATACCCGTTCTGTCCTTACCTACGACTGTGATGACTGCACGCATGTTTCATATCCTCCAAATACATGAAAAAGTGTGGGCGTCGACGGAAAAAATAACCGTCGCTTATTCTATATCATCGACGCTGAGCACGTCGGTGATGATGAGATTGGAAACCAGAAAACCGGCTTTGGTCAGCCGCCATCCGGTTTGGGTCTTTTCGGTCAGACCCGGTTTTTGCAGAGCTGCAAGGTGCGCTTCATAGGGTGCAAAGTCCCGTCCAAAACGCGCGGCAAAGTCCTGCACGTCCACGCCCGCGGCAGTGCGCAGGCGCAGCATGATATATTCGCTGTGCGGGGAAAAATCCGGGATATCCTCCTCATCCACAACCTGTGCATGATCGCAGAATGCGGTGAGCGAGGACGGTTCGGCAAAGCGCCGGCCGGCAACATAAGAGTGTGCTCCCGGCCCAAGGCCGAGATAGTCGGACAGCGTCCAATAGCGGCTGTTATGCCGGGATGCACGGCCGGGCTGCGCCCAGTTGGAAATCTCATAATGATCGAATCCGGCTTGCCGCAGGCGGTCACACAAGGCAAGATACAGATCTGCCTGTGCGTCCCCATCGGGTAAGACCGGATTTTCCCGTCCCATCGGTGTACCCGGTTCCAGCTTCAGGCTGTAACAGGACAGATGCGCCGGAGACAGCGCGAGCAGCGCCTCGACCGACTGCATAAAGTATTCCTGAGTCTGTCCGGGCAGACCGTACATCAGGTCTAAGCTGATGTTGTCAAATCCTGCGTCCTGCGCGCGGCGGATGGCCTCCTGTGCCTCGGCAAAGGTATGCCGTCTGCCCAGCATGCGCAGTTCGTCATCGTGTGCCGACTGCACGCCGACCGACAGGCGATTCACGCCCGCGCTTTTGAGCATGCTCAAAAGCTCATCGGTCATCGAGTCCGGATTGCATTCTACCGTGATCTCGGCATCAGGCAGGATGGCAAACCGCTCGCGCAGACCGTTCAGCATGCGCGTCAGGCGCTCTCCTCCCAAAAGCGAAGGCGTACCGCCGCCGAAATAGACGGTATCGGCCTGCCGTCCGGCAAACTGCGGCGCAAACTTGTCCGCATGCCAAAACAGTGCCTCGATATAGTCATCCATCTGGCTTTGCTTTCCTGCGAAGGAATAAAAATCGCAGTAACGGCACTTGGACGCGCAGAACGGGACATGGATATAAAGTCCGAAATTATTCTTCATCCAGCTTGAGCACGGCCATAAACGCCTCGCTCGGTACCTGTACGGTACCCAGTGTGCGCATACGCTTCTTGCCTT
Source organism: Butyricicoccus pullicaecorum DSM 23266 (assembly GCF_900167005.1). Lineage (GTDB taxonomy): Bacteria > Bacillota > Clostridia > Oscillospirales > Butyricicoccaceae > Butyricicoccus > Butyricicoccus pullicaecorum. The sequence goes on along the minus strand of NZ_FUXW01000001.1, from coordinate 466,324 downwards.
CCTTCTGCTTTTCAAGCAGCTTCTTCTTTCGGGTGATATCGCCGCCGTAGCACTTGGCCAGTACGTCCTTGCGCACGGCCTTGACGGTCTCGCGGGCGATGACCTTGCCGCCGATGGCTGCCTGGATCGGGATCTCGAACAGCTGGCGCGGGATATTCTCCTTGAGCTTTTCGCAGATGCGGCGTGCGCGTCCGTAAGCCTTCTCGCGGTGCGCAATGAAGGACAGAGCATCGACCTGATCGCCGTTTAACAGCATGTCAACCTTGACCAGATCGCTCTTGCGGTAATCGCTCAGCTCATAGTCCAGCGAAGCGTAACCCTTGGTACGCGCCTTGAGGGCGTCGAAGAAATCATAGATGATCTCGTTGATGGGCATTTCGTAGTGCAGCTCGACCAGATTGGTGTCCAGATACTGCATATCCTTAAATACGCTGCGGCGCTCCTGACACATGGGCATGATGTTGCCGACGAACTCCTGCGGGGTGATGATGGAAGCCTTGACGAAGGGCTCACGCGCCTCGTCGATGACTGCCGGGTCGGGATACTCATGCGGATTGTCGATCATAACGGTCGTGCCGTCGGTCTTGACGATCTCGTAGACAACCGAAGGCAGCGTGGTGACCAGATCGAGGTCAAACTCGCGTTCCAGACGTTCCTGGATGATCTCCATGTGCAGCATACCCAAGAAGCCGCAGCGGAAACCAAAGCCCAGTGCAACCGAGGACTCGGGCTCAAAGGACAGTGCCGCGTCGTTGAGCTGGAGCTTTTCCAGCGCGTCGCGCAGATCAGGATACTTGGAACCATCCTCGGTGTAAATACCACAGTAGACCATGGGCTGTGCCTTGCGGTAGCCGGGCAGCGCCTCAGGAGTCGGATTCTCCACGCCGGTGACCGTATCACCAACACGGGTATCTGCTACATTTTTAATCGATGCCGTGAAATAGCCAACCTCGCCGGCCGACAGTCCCTGCGTCGGGGACAGACCCAGCGGGTGCATATAACCACACTCAATGACCTGGAACTCGGCGCCGGTCGCCATCATGCGCACCTTCATGCCCGGTTCCATGTGACCGTCCATCAAGCGCATATAGACGATAACTCCCTTGTACGGGTCGTACTGACTGTCAAAGACCAGCGCACGCAGCGGCGCGTCCGGGTCGCCGGTCGGTGCCGGGATGTCGGATACGATGCGCTCGAGCACCTCATGAATATTCAGGCCAACCTTTGCCGAAATCTCCGGTGCATCTTCGGCCGGAATGCCGATAATGTCCTCGATTTCCTGCTTGACGCGCCCCGGGTCGGCTGCGGGCAGGTCAATCTTGTTGATAACCGGTACGATCTCCAGATTGTCCTCAAGGGCAAGGTAGGTATTGCCCAGCGTCTGCGCCTCGATGCCCTGTGCAGCATCTACGACCAGCAGTGCGCCCTCGCACGCGGCGAGCGAACGCGAAACCTCATAGTTAAAGTCGACGTGACCCGGGGTATCAATGAGGTTCATGTGATAGATCTCGCCGTCGTCCGCCTGGTAATCCATGCGCACCGCGCGTGCCTTAATCGTAATGCCGCGCTCTCGCTCGAGATCCATATTATCGAGCAGCTGCTCCTCCATCTCACGCTGGGTGACAGCCTTGCACTGTTCGAGCAGGCGGTCGGCCAGGGTGGATTTACCGTGGTCGATGTGCGCGATAATGGAAAAATTGCGGATATTTTCTTGTTTCTTCACACAAATACTCCTTCATGTAAAGTGATCGGGCGCAAAGATACGCGCCCTGATGTTCTTCTTTATTAGATAGGATACATTATATCAGAAAAAAACGCCTCTCACAAGAATTTCTCACCTTTACCCACTGCCCGGAATGCCGAATTTGCGGCTTTTCGGGCCGGTTTTTTTGGTATTTTCCGCAGGAAAATGGTATTACCTTTGTGCAGGGCATACAAGTTTCCCGTCCGGGTTTGTCTGAAATCCCGATGGTTTAGCGCGGTGAAATATGCTATGATAGGTGTCGTAAATCGTCGATTTCAGTGAGGTGATACATACAAATGATTGCATATTTGATTCTGACCATCGTATATTTCCTCTGGACGCGCGCACTGATCCCCCGTCTGCCCGCCGATCTTGCTGGGTTGGCTGCGGTCGGTGTATTCAAATGGGTTCTGCTGTTCTTCATCGGTCTGACCTTCGCCCGTGCATTCTGCCGTTACTACCGTCTGCGCCGTCTGCCTGCGCTCATGCTGGTTGTGCTGGCATTGCTGTTCATCGTGTGCACGGCGTTCACTGCTGCACAGATCTTGCAGCCCTTCCTGTCCACCCTGCCCGCATGGCTCGTCCATCAGCCCGCGGCGCTCACCATTCCGGTCGCTCTGTGCGCCGGTGCGAGCGTGAGCATGCTCTGGTGTGGTGCGACCTCGCCCAAGTACGTGTCCAAGCACGGCAGAGGCCATTAAAGCGCGTTGTCCACGAATTTTATCAGACCCATACCGCCGTCCGGTTCCCCGGACGGTGGTTTTTTCGCAATTTAAGATCTGCACTATATTATTTGTGCAAAGCGGTCAAAAAAACCGTGTCAAAACAGCATCTTCTTCCTCACTCTCTTAATACCTACTTGATCGTATAACGCATGCTGCCTCTGCGCTGATTGGCAATGACATGCGTCGTCCGCTAATTTTCCCCGCCGCCGTCCGGTTCTGCCGAACGGCGGTCTTTTTTGACCTTTTCCTTATTATTTCGGTGCTTCGTGCGATCATTTACGATTTGTCCATATAGATTCACAAATAATTCACATAATACCCTTGACAGGAAGGGGCGGCAGTGGTAAATTAAGTTTAGCACTCAGAGATACCGAGTGCTAACAAGAACATCAGACATAAAGGAGCATTGGCAAAGTGGAGCTTTCCGAACGCAAACAGCAAATTCTCAAAGCGATCATTGCCGAATATATCCGCACGGCCGAGCCGGTCGGCTCCAAGGCGCTTGCCGCCCTTCCCGAGCTGTCCTTCTCCTCCGCCACCATCCGAAATGAGATGAGTGAGCTCGAGGAAATGGGCTACCTCGAAAAGCCGCACACCTCCGCCGGACGCGTCCCTTCCCACAAGGGCTACCGCTTCTACGTCGATCATCTGATGCGCCGCCCTGAGGTCTTCCCCGCCGGTCTGAGCGATCAAACCGCGCTGATGACCCTCAAGGAAAAAGAACTCGACCGCCTGATTCAGGAGGCCGGACGGCTCATCTCCTCGCTGACCGATTACGCCGCCGTCGCGGTCACTCCGCACCTATCGCGTGTGACCATTCGGCAGTTTGAGCTCATCCCGGTCAACGACACCACCTACGTCATCGTCATCCTCACCGACGCCAACGTGGTCAAGAACAAACTCGTCCACACAGCCGCGCCGGTCACCAAGGAACAGGCTGAGCTTTTAACCTACGTGCTCAACCAGACGCTGACCGCCATCCCCATGGCGCAGATCACCGCCGAGCGCTTCGACGTCGTCCGCCGCGCCGCAGGGCTGACCGCTCTGCTCGCACCGGTTGCCGAGTTCATTTCCGAACTGATCGAAGACTTGGGCAGTCAGAAGGTATTCCTCGAGGGCGCAAACAAGCTGCTGCGCTTCCCCGAATACCACGACACCAGCAAGGCGCAGACGCTGCTCGCCTACATGAGCGATGACAAAAAGCACCTCATTCCCTTACAGAAAGAGATCGACGGCGTTCAGATCTTCATCGGTGCGGAAAACGGCGAAAACCCGCTGTCCGACACCAGCATGATCTACGCCAAGTATGGAATCGGCGACATTGGTCAGGGCATCATCGGCATCGTCGGCCCCACCCGTATGGATTACGCATCGCTGTCCGCACGGCTGTCCGGCTTCGCCAAGGGCTTAAACCGCCTGATCGCTGAAACATTCTACGACGAAAATAAATAACCGAGGTATTGCAATGGCAAACGAAAAGGAAAATCTCCAGACCGAAGAGGAAGTGGAGACCGTTCAGACCGAAGCGGCAGATGAAACCGCTGAGACCCAGGCAGGAACGGAAGAGAGCGCACTGAGCGCACTGCAGGCGCAGTACGACGAGCTGAATGATCGCTACCTGCGTATGGCTGCCGAGTATGACAACTTCCGCAAGCGCAGCCGTGCCGAGCGCGACAGCGTACATGCAGAGGCCGTCGCTTACGCCGTCAAGGCGCTGCTGGCAACCGTCGACAACCTGTCCCGCGCATTGGCACAGCCCACCGAGGACGCTGCCTACAAGCAGGGCATCGAGATGACGTACAATCAGATGATGGAGAGCTTCCAGTCTCTGGGCGTCACCGAGATCGTCTCCGAGCCGGGCACGGTTTTCGATCCCAACCTGCACAATGCAGTCATGCACATCGATGACGACTCGTTCGGTGAGAACGTCATTGCGGAAGTCTTCCAGAAGGGCTTCCAGCTTGGCGACAAGGTCATCCGTCACGCGATGGTCAAGGTTGCAAACTAAAATTTGTTAAAAAAACATCTGTTTTTATTAGATAAGGAGTCTTGAATTATGGGCAAGATTATTGGTATTGACTTAGGTACCACCAACAGCTGCGTCGCCGTTATGGAAGGCGGCGAGCCGACTGTTATCGCAAACGCTGAAGGCGCACGTACCACCCCGTCGGTCGTCGCTTTCTCCAAGACTGGCGAGCGCATGGTTGGCCAGGTTGCAAAGCGTCAGGCTGTTACCAACGCTGACCGCACTATCAGCTCGATCAAGCGTCACATGGGCTCGGATTACCGTGTTTCCATCGACGACAAGCAGTATTCTCCCCAGGAGATCTCGGCAATGGTTCTGCAGAAGCTGAAGGCTGACGCAGAGGCTTACATCGGTTCTCCGGTTACCCAGGCTGTCATCACCGTTCCGGCATACTTCACCGACTCGCAGCGTCAGGCAACCAAGGACGCTGGTAAGATCGCAGGTCTGGAAGTTCTGCGTATCATCAACGAGCCGACCGCTGCTGCACTGGCTTACGGCGTTGATAAGGAAACCGAGCAGAAGATCATGGTTTACGACCTCGGCGGCGGTACCTTCGATGTATCCATTCTGGATATCGGCGACGGCGTTCTGGAAGTTCTGGCAACCGCTGGTAACAACCACCTGGGCGGCGACGACTTCGACCAGCGCATCATGAACTGGATGGTTCAGGAGTTCAAGAACAAGGAAGGCATCGACCTGTCGGCTGACAAGATGGCTATGCAGCGCCTGAAGGAAGCTGCTGAGAAGGCAAAGATCGAGCTGTCCGGCATGACCTCCACCTCGATCAACCAGCCGTACATCACGGCTGATGCAACCGGCCCGAAGCACCTCGAGCTGACCCTGACCCGTGCAAAGTTCAACGAGCTGACCGCAGACCTCGTTGAGGCAACCATGGGCCCGGTTCGTCAGGCAATGAGCGACGCTGGCCTGCAGTCCGGCGATCTGGCAAAGGTTCTGCTGGTTGGCGGTTCCTCCCGTATCCCGGCTGTTCAGGAAGCTGTTAAGAACATCACCGGCAAGGAAGGCTTCAAGGGCATCAACCCCGACGAGTGCGTTGCAATCGGCGCAGCAATCCAGGGCGGCGTCCTGGGCGGCGAAGTCAAGGACGTTCTGCTGCTCGACGTTACCCCGCTGTCTCTGGGCATTGAGACCCTGGGCGGCGTATGCACCCGTCTGATCGAGCGCAACACCACCATCCCGACCAAGAAGAGCCAGGTATTCTCCACCGCAGCTGACAATCAGCCCTCTGTTGAGATTCATGTCCTGCAGGGCGAGCGTGAGATGGCTGCCGGCAACAAGACCCTTGGCCGCTTTACCCTCGACGGCATCGCTCCGGCTCCCCGTGGCGTTCCGCAGATCGAGGTTACCTTCGACATCGATGCAAACGGCATCGTAAACGTCTCCGCGAAGGATCTGGGCACCGGCAAGGAGCAGAAGATCACCATCACCGCTTCTTCCAACCTGTCCCAGGAAGAGATCGACAAGGCTATGCGTGAGGCTGAGCAGTTCGCTGCTGAGGACAAGAAGCGCAAGGAAGAAGTCGATGCACGCAACAGCGCAGAGCAGCTGGTATTCCAATCTGAGAAGGCAATGAACGAGCTTGGCGACAAGATCAGCGCAGACGAGAAGAGCGCTGTACAGGCTGAGATCGATAAGGTGAAGGAAGCTCTCAAGGGCACCGACACCGAGATGATCAAGATGGCATCCGACTCCCTGTCCAAGAAGTTCGGCGAGATCGCACAGAAGATCTACGCACAGCAGGCTCCGCAGGGTGACCCGAACATGGGCGGCCAGCAGGCCGGCGGTGCGCAGGGCGCACAGGGCGACTTTGTGGACGCTGACTTCACCGAAGTGAAGGACGAGAAGTAAGACACACGGAACATAAGGCGGAAAGGATGTCCTGACATCCTTTCCGTTTTCCGCTGTCTATCCCACTGTGCGAGGTAAATCTACATGGCTGATAAAAGAGACTATTATGAAGTGCTTGGCGTGGCAAAGGGTGCGTCCGACGACGAGATCAAGAAAGCGCACCGCAAACTCGCCAAGAAATACCACCCCGACTTAAACCGCGACAATCCGGAAGCGGCTGAAAAGTTCAAGGAACTCAACGAGGCTTACGAGGTTCTGTCCGATAAGGACAAGCGTGCAAAGTACGATCAGTTCGGCTTCGCCGGTGTTGACCCCAACTACGGCGCAGGCCAGGGCGGCTTTGGCGGCGGCTTCGGCGGCTTTGACATGGGCGATCTGGGCGATATCTTCGGCTCGTTCTTTGGCGGCGGCTTCGGCGGCAGCTCGTCCCGTTCGCGCCGCAATGCACCCCAGCGCGGCGAAACCCTCCAGCAGCGCATCATGCTCTCCTTTGAGGAAGCTGCGTTCGGCTGTGAGAAGGAAATCACCATTAACCGCACCGAGTCCTGTGACGAGTGCGGCGGCACGGGTGCGGAAAAGGGTACTTCGGTCGAGACCTGCTCGAACTGTCACGGTTCTGGCGTCGTGATGCAGACCCAGCGCACCCCGCTCGGTATGTTCCAGACCCAGGGCGCTTGTCCGAACTGCCGCGGTACCGGTAAGATCATCCGCAAGCCCTGTAAGAAGTGCGGCGGCACCGGCAAGATGCGCAAGAGCCGCACGCTCAAGGTCAAGATCCCGGCTGGTATCGATGACGGTCAGTCCATCCAGCTGCGCGGTCAGGGCAACGCCGGCGTAAACGGCGGCCCGAGCGGCGACGTCATCGTCACCATCTCCATCCGTCCCCATCCGCTCTTCACCCGCGATGGCAACAACGTCATCTGCGAGATCCCGATCTCCTTCCCGCAGGCAGCACTCGGCGATACCCTGCAAGTGCCGACCATCGACGGCAAGGTCGAATACACCATCCCTGAGGGCACCCAGACCGGTACGGTCTTCCGCCTGCGCGGCAAGGGTATTCAGAACGTCAACGGACGCGGACGCGGCGATCAGTATGTGCGTGTCAACATCGAAGTTCCCACCCATCTGACCGACCATCAGAAGCGTCTGCTGCGCGACTTTGAGGCTTCCACCACCGATGAAAACCAGACCCAGCGCAAGGGTTTCTGGGATAAGGTCAAGGACGCATTCAAGGGCGAATAAGACAAATCCATACAAAAAGCAATCCCCCGATCGACGTTAGATCGGGGGATTTTTTTAACGCTCGCTGAGCGGAGTATACTCATGTTCTTCGGCAACCGTCCGATAAGCCGGGCGGATGATCTTGTCGACGTTGATAAGCTCTTCCAGGCGGTGTGCGCTCCAGCCGACGATACGTGCGATGGCGAACATCGGCGTGTAGAGTTCATACGGCAGGTCGAGCATGGAGTAAACGAAACCGGAATAGAAGTCCACGTTTGCACTGACGCCCTTGTAAATACGTCGCTCCTCGGCGATGACCTCGGGTGCGAGGTTTTCCACCATGGTATAGAGCGCAAAATCGCTGTCTCTTCCCTTCTCATGTGCGAGTTTTTCGACGAAGGACTTGAAAATCTGCGCACGCGGGTCGGAAATCGAATAGACCGCATGGCCCATACCGTAGATCAGTCCCTTCTGGTCGAAGGCCTGACGATTCAAGATCTTGCGCAGGTATTCCTTGACTGCCTCCTGATCGGTGGGATCAGATACATGCTGTTTAATATCGTCAAACATCTGCACGACCTTGATATTTGCACCGCCGTGCTTGGGTCCCTTGAGGCTGCCCATAGCGGCCGCGATGGCCGAATAGGTATCAGTACCCGACGAGGTGACAACGTGAGTGGTAAAGCTCGAGTTGTTGCCGCCGCCGTGCTCCATGTGCAGGACCAGTGCGAGGTCGAGCACCTGCGCTTCGAGGGGGGTATACTTCATGTCCGGACGCAGCATACGCAGAAAGTTACCGGCGGTCGAGAGCGTATCGTCGGGGTAATGGATGTACAGACTGCCGCCCTTTTCATAGTGATTGTAGGCGTGGTAGGCGTAAACCGCGATCATCGGGAATACCGAAATGAGCATCAGACACTGGCGCAGCACGTTGGGCAGGCTGATATCGTCGGCATTGTTATCGTAAGATGCGAGTGTCAGAACGCTGCGCGACATCTTGTTCATAATGTCGTGCGAGGGTGCTTTCATGATCACATCACGCGTGAAGTTGGTCGGCAGCGTGCGTCCCTTGGCCAGCAGAGACTTGAATGTCTCAAGCTCGGCCTTGTCCGGCAGTCGTCCGAACAGCAGCAGATATGCGGTCTCTTCGTATCCCTTGCGGCCATCCTTCAGGAAACCGCGCACCAGGTCTTTGATATCATAGCCTCGATAACGCAGTTCGCCCGGAATGGGTACTTTGACGCCGTCCACTTGCTTGCTGGAAATGATGGACGAAATATTGGTCAGTCCGGCCAGCACGCCCACGCCGTCCAGGTCACGCAATCCGCGCTTCACATCGTATTCCCGATAGAGTTCGGTCGGTATATTGGTATGTTCACGACAGACGCCCGCCAGTGTCTCGATCTCCGGTGTAACCGTCAGCATTCCTTCCTGCGGCATTCTAGTTCTCCTCCTTTTGTATCACATTTGCTCTTTTGTACTTTATCGTATGAATATATAATACCACGCGATATCGACACTTTCATCTCAAAACCATCACATTTTCGTGAATAAATTATGAACAAAAAACAAGCGGATGCATCAATACACCCGCTTGTCTAGACAAAATTGCAATTTTTATGCGATTTATTGCGCATCCTCCGCATCGTACATCTGCGCTCTGCGGCGCTTGGCGATGCGGAAACTGAGGTAAGTCACCGGCATGACGCACACGACCATACAGACCACAAACGAGACCAGCATAATCGCATAAGCCAGCGGCGAACCTTCTCCCCTGAGTGCGCGCAGAACACAGGCAATCAGACCGATGGCTGCTCCGGCGGCGACCGATTCCAGCAGATAGTGCTTCCACGGGAAGGTATCCGCCTCAGCGTATCCAGACTCGTCATCCATGAGTCCCTTGCGCCACAGCATGACAAGTGCTGCCAGGTTAACCCCAATGACTACGATCACTTCCAGACCGATATACCGGAATGCCTCAAACCCGGCCGGTACACTGCCGCTGTACAGCTTGAGAAACAGGTCAATCAACAGCCCCGCGTTAAACAGATAATAGGCGATGCGGTATACCTGTCCAACCTCGTGCACGATGCGTTCATCCACAACTTTTTTATGTGTCATCTTGGTGACCTCCTATCATTCTTCCCAAAACAGTTCGTCCAATGTCTTTCCCAATGTCTTGCAAATGGCGATACACAGGTTGAGGGTGGGATTATATCCGCCCGCCTCGATCAAGCCGATGGTCTGTCGGGTCACGCCCACGGCCTCGGCCAGCTGGGCTTGTGACAGATCCTTCTCAATTCGTGCGAGCTTGAGCCGTTTATTTTTCATGCGCTCACCTCTCTCTGTGCTTACAGTATAATCTTTATCTTCCATTATGTCAACTATATATTGCATTATAGTTTTTATATTTTGCATCTGTGTTTGATGGAACTTTTTTCCGCGTCCTATCGTCTATTGAAATAGAAAGGTGGGAGATCGATGAAAAAATGGTTTTTGGGACTGCTCGCTGCGGCACTTCTGAGCGGCTGTGCAGGCAATGCAGGCAATACGCAGACTGCGGACGAGATCGCGCAGGCACTGGACACGCAGGGGTTGACCGGTACGGTGGAGACCGCTTCACAGAGCCGGATACAGACCCTGATCGGTACGCCCTACACCTACACGACCGAGGACGGTGCACAGATCGGTGTGTTTGTCTATAAAGACACCGATGCGGCGCAGGCTGATGCTGCCTGTGTGAGTGCTGACGGAGCCGGATATGACCGGGAAAGTACTGACGGTACAGGATACAATGTACGAACCAGCTGGGCCGATGCACCGCATTTCTATCGCAAGGACAATATCATTTTGCGGTATATTGGCAGTGACGCGGATGTTTTAACGGCGCTGGAAGCCGTGTGTGGCGCACAGTTTGCGGGAAGTGCTGCGGAATAAAAGAAAGACCGTCTCGATGAGAGACGGTCTTTTTGTGTTTTGGGATTGCGCGTCTGCGGACGCGCTTTTTAATTCTTTTTTTAGTTGATTTTCGCAGAAGCGAAAATCAAAAAGGGGATTCCGTGTCCTGCGGGACACGGCTCAGGGCGCTGCCCTGAGAACCCGCAAACCTTTGAAAAGGTTTGATCGAAACTTCAGTGTCAGATTTCGTTCAGATCGTTCATTTGGGCTTGTTTGCGCAGTTGTTTTTCCAATTTTTTGCGTTCACGCAGCTGACGGAAGAACTTTTGCAATTCCTCGGTGCATTCCTGTTCCATTAGACCTGAAACGAGTTCGGGTTTATGATTATAGGGCAGGTCAAAGAGATTGACGACCGAGCCGCACGACCCGGCTTTGAGGTCGGGTGCGCCGTAGTAGACGGTCTTAATGCGGGCGTTAATGATCGCGCCGGTGCACATGGGACAGGGTTCAAGGGTGACGTACAGATCGCACTGGTGCAGCCGCCAGCCGCCCAGTTTTTTGCACGCCTTGTGAATGGCTTCGATCTCCGCATGGCCGAGCGCGTCCTTTTTGGTTTCCCGTCGGTTGCGTCCGCGTCCGACGATCACGCCGTCGCGCACCACGACGCAGCCCACCGGCACCTCGCCTTCGGCAGCCGCCTTGCGTGCGAGTTTGAGCGCGGCATTCATAAATTTTTCGTGTTCGGTCATGGTGTCCTCCTGTCGGTTTTTGCCTGACTATCATACCATATTTTTCGCATATCGGCCAGCCCATGCACATAAAAAAGAAGCATGGAATGGATTTTGAAACTGCGTTATACGCTCTGGGGACCGTTCACCGTCGTGCTCATCGCCGCAACCGGTCTCCTGCTCACCCTGCGCACTCGCGGGGTACAATTTTGGTGCGTCGGTCAGCTCTTGCGCCCGTCATCCACGCGCCGACAGGACGGCATCACGCCTTTTCAAGCGCTGTGCACCTCGCTGGGCGGTACACTGGGCGTGGGCAATCTGGCCGGGGTTGCGTCCGCACTCACGCTTGGCGGTCCGGGTGCGGTGTTCTGGATGCTGATCGCCGCCTTTCTGGGCATGGCGACCAAGTACAGCGAGCTTGTACTCGCGGTCAAATACCGCATCCGCACGCCTGAGCCGCTTGGCGGGCCAATGGTCTATCTGTCCCGCGGCGCGGGTCTGCCCGGTCTTGCAAAGGTCTTTGCGATCTGCTGTGTGATCTCGGCACTGGGCACGGGTGCCGCCGCACAGGGCAGCGCCATTGCAGAAGCGCTCACGCCCATCGTTCCCCTGCCCCGTGGTCTGATTGCGCTGTCTGTCAGTCTGCTCCTTCTGCCCATTCTGCGCGGCGGCGGCAAGCGCATTGCGCGCGCGTCAGCGGTACTCGTCCCGATCATGACTGTAAGCTACCTTGTGGCTGGCGGGTGGGTACTGATCACGCATGCGTCCGAAATTCCGTCTGCCCTGGCGCTGATCGTATCCAACGCGATGGAACCGCTTGCCTGCGGCAGTGGACTGATCGGTTTACTGACCGCGCGCACGATCTCGGACGGGTTTGCAAAGGGTATCTTTTCCAACGAGGCCGGTATGGGTTCTGCACCTATCGCACACGGCTCGTCGGACTGTGAATCGCCCTGTGCCGAAGGCATGCTGGGCGCGGTCGAGGTATTTGTAGACACCTGTGTCGTCTGTCTGCTGACCGCGCTGGTGCTGCTCACGACAGGCGCATGGCAGAGCGGTGCCGACGGTCTGACCATGACCACACGTGCATTTTCCACCGTTCTGGGCGATGCTGCACCGTGGTTTATCGGGATTACTGTGGTCTTTCTGGCGGTCTCGACCGTGCTGGGCTGGAGCTTTTACGGTCTAGCCTGTCTCAAGTGGCTGGGCGCAAGGCCGGCGCTGTTGTCGCTCTATCCGGTCGGGATCGTGTGTTCGGCCGCGCTTGCCGGCTGTATCCCACTGACCGCACTCCTGCTCGTCACCGACATTACGGCCGCCTGCATGTCCTTCCCCAACCTCATCGGCCTTTGGACGCTGTCAGGTGAGGTATCCACCGAAACACGGCGTTTTCTCGCTCGACGGAAATAAGATCTCCCATACGTGTATTCTGCCATCCCTCTGACCAAAACACAAAACTTGTGTTTTAAGGAGGGATGGTTTTTTATATCTTTTCGAGCAGCCGTACCTTTGCTGCGTCGTACTCTTCCCGACTCAGATATCCACGGTCGACCAGATCAGCCAGGATTTTGAGCTGTTCCACCGGGGTCGGCTCGCGTCCCTGCACAGTCTGCGGTACTTTTGCAGCCTGCAACGGCAGCTTGTCAAATTCCTTTTCGGGCATGAGCTGACGCAGGCTGTCCAGCGAGCTGTACGACAGTTTGAGCATGCGCCCGTCTGCCATCATAAGCTCGGTGTAGCGCGAATCATGTTCAATCTTCTCGGTGTGCACGGGTGTGACCGAAACAGCATCCTCCAGAAAGCCCACATGCGTCAGGTGCGGCCGCCAACAGGCGCCATAGTCAAACTCGACTTCTCCGCCCGAGGTGATATACTCGTGCGACAGTTCGCCCTGTGCCCGGTAATAAGTAATCGCGGACACCTTCCAGTGCCAGACCTCCAAAAATTCCGGCTTGCGCGCGTACAGGGTCGGTGGCTGGTAAAAATACAGGTCGTCACCCTCGCGCCACATGTCATATCGTCCGGACGGGCATCCAGCCGGTGGGTTTTCTCGGGAAAAGACGACCGAACAGTCCGGGCCGTCCCACAGGTCAAACAGTGCATGCGCGGATACAACATCGGGATATTTGGCAAAAAACGTACATGCGCGGTGCAGATCATGCGCCCTGAGTACAGCGGTCTGTTCCCCTGTCAGCATGACTTCAAATTTCGGCCACTGGAAGAACAGGTGGTCTCCCTCCTCTTTGACCGGCTCACGCACCGGCGGCGTGTGTTCCAAGCGGTAAGCAGTGCGCGGCAAGCGAATTTCGATCAGTCGGTCAAGGGCCTCAGGTTCAGAAAAATCATAAGGGTTGACCTCCGGAAACAACGCGAAAGCATCCGAATCGATACGCAGACGCACGCATCTATAATTGGAATTGACTTCCGGAAACTGTACGTATGTATTCGTGTCGACGGGCAGCTGTACGCCTGCATAGGGCAGCCACGACTGCCCCTCGAGGCAGTCCAGTTCAATCGTATCCCCAACATCACGGAACGCCGTGCGGCGATCATCGTACGCATTTCTCGCGGCGTACAGCCGTTCCTGCTGCACGTCCTTATCGGTTTTCTCTTCTCGCAGTCCAAACAGACCCATCATCTTACCTCCTCGTAAACGCAAAAAGCAGCGCCGAAAAAGGCGCTGCTTTTGCCATATCCGCCTGCACGCCCTTTTCGGGTGACAAAGCGGTCAAAAATTCTTGATTTGTGTAAAAATCATCCCATCATCTGACGGCGACGGGACAGATTCATGGTGCCATCCTGCATGGATGCCAGCTGATCGAGGCACTTACCGGTGCCGTAAGCGACGCACGAGATGGCTTCCTCAGCCACGTGGGTCGGGATGCCGGTCTTGGCTGCAATGAGCTTGTCAAAGCCCCAGATCAGCGAACCGCCGCCGGTCATAACGATACCGTTGGTCGAGATATCGCCGGTCAGCTCGGGAGGCGTGCGCTCGAGTACGGTGTGTACCGCCTCAACGATGGAAGTCGTGACCTCCTCGAATGCCTCGAGCACCTCGGTCGAGGTGACGGTAAAGGTGCGCGGCAGGCCGGTCATCAGGCAGCGGCCCTTGATCTCCATGGAAACCTCCTCGAGACGCGGATAGACACAGCCGATCTGCATCTTGATCTCTTCTGCCGTGCGCTCACCGATGAGCACATTGTGCTTGCGGCGGATGAATTTGATGATGGCCTCGTCAAACTTATCGCCTGCAATCTTGATGGACGTGGACTCAACGATACCGCCCAGCGAAATAACCGCAATGTCGGTCGTACCGCCGCCGATGTCGACGATCATGTTGCCGTTGGGCTGGGCAATGTCAATGCCCGCACCGATGGCAGCCGCAAGCGGCTCCTCAACCAGGAACACGCGCTTTGCACCAGCCTGCGTGCCTGCGTCGATGACCGCACGTTCCTCGACCTCGGTGATGATGGACGGAACGCACATAACAACATTGGGCTTAAACAGACGGAAGCCCATGACCTTGCGGATAAACTCCTTGATCATGCGCTCGGTCATCTCATAGTCCGAGATAACGCCCTCGCGCATGGGACGGATGGCAACAATATTGCCCGGGGTACGTCCGAGCATTTTCTGCGCGCTCTCACCGACCGACAGGATCTTGCCGGTCTGCTTATCGACCGCGACAACAGAGGGCTCGTTTAACACGACGCCCTTTCCCTTTACATAAACAAGCACGGAAGCCGTGCCCAAATCAATACCAATATCGCTTGAAAAAATCATACGGTGACAACCAGCCTTTTCACATTCTGCGGGCAAATGCCCGGCCTCTGAAGCAATATATTCTCAGCTATTTATATTATAACTGCATTTTGGGCAAATGCAAGACTCGACCGAAATTTTCACGAATTATTCACGATTCTGCGGGCTGTTTTCCTACATTTTTCGTCACTTTTTTGCAGATGTGGGCGTTTGTGCCAGGCAGAGGAAAAACACCTCGGACGCACCCATCTGTCGCAGGATATCCACGCAGGATGCGGCGGTCGAACCGGTCGCCAGCACGTCATCGACCAACACCACGCGCTTACCGGTCAGGTCACAGCCTGGGACGGGCGCATAGGTGCGGTTGGCATTTTGCCGGCGAGCCGCGGCATCCTTCATGCGCAGCTGGGACTTGCCAAACCACGCCCGGCGCATGGTACGCACACAGGGCAGACCGCTACGCGCAGCGGCGTGCTTTGCCAGCACGTGTGCCAGATTAAACCCGCGCTTCCACCAGTGTCCGAGCGTGGTGGGCGCGTAGGTGATGAGATCGGGCTGCCAGTCGGGCAGTTTGCGCAGCAGGCAAGCCGCGACCAGACCACCGCCCCACTTGCCGAGTGCTGGCTTGTCGTGGTACTTGCAGTCGATGAGCACACGGCGCACCTTGTCCAGATACAGGAGCGCGGCCGCGCTGTCGGATGCGCCCTCGACTGGTTTGCCCTGTTCGCTTCGGTATCGCTCGCGCACCTCCTGTGCACACGACGGGCACAAAAGACCGCTTCCGGTCAGTCCGGTGTGACAGAGCACACAGCGCGGCGGGAAGAATAAGTCAAACAGCTTCATACTTGTTCGGGGTCGATCATGCGCAGACGGGTGCGCAATGCCGAATAGCGCTTGTTTCGTGCGTTGGTCTTGACCATATACTCGATGGCGTCCCCATTGCCCACCAGCACGAGCAGACGCTTTGCGCGGGTGATCGCGGTATACAAGATGGAGCGCGTGAGCAGACGCCGGGACATGCCGTTCGACACAGCCACGACCACCGCCTCGAACTCACTGCCCTGCGCCTTATGTACGGTCATGGCGTAAGCAAGCTCGAGTTCGCCCAGCATATCATAGGTATAGGTGGCAAATTTGTCGTCAAAGCGCACGATCAGGCATTCCTGAGCCGGATAAATCTGCGTGATCTCGCCCACGTCGCCGTTAAACATGCCCGTACCGGTCTCCGAGCCGTCCAGACTTTCCCACACGATATCATAGTTATTGCGCACCTGCATGACCCGGTCACCCTCGCGGAAGATGGTGTCACCGAATCGCTTTTCCGGCTTACTGGTTGCAGGTGGGTTGAGGGCTTCCTGAAGCATGCGGTTGAGCGGAATGGTGCCTGCGCCCTGCCGTCTGGCCGGGGACAGTACCTGAATCTGACTGGGGTTCAATCCGTAGTAGCGCGGCAGGCGTTCCTTGCACAGCGAGACCACAGTCGCCATGATATCGGCCGCATTGTCCTTTTTCATCACGAAAAAGTCACCGTCCTTGCGCGACGGTGCGGGCATCTGTCCGAGATTGATGGCGTGCGCGTTCATAACGATATCGCTCTGCTGTGCCTGACGGAAAATTTCGGTCAGCGCGATGACCGGCACGCAGCCCGAGCCGATCAGATCGCGCAGGAAGTTACCCGGTCCGACGGGCGGGAGCTGATCGGCGTCGCCTACCAGTACCAGACGTGCGCCCTGCGGCATGGCCTCGATGAGCGCCTGCATGAGTACCACGTCGACCATGGATACCTCGTCGAGCACGACCACGTCGCATTCGAGCGGATTGGTCGCGCAGCGCTGGAACGCCAGTCTGCCGCCGTTGGCGTACCCGGCTTCGAGCAGGCGGTGGATGGTCTTGGCCTCCATGCCGCACAGCTCGCTCAGGCGCTTGGCCGCACGGCCGGTCGGTGCGGCAAGCAGGACGGTCAGGCCCAATGCCTCGTACAAGTCCAGCATGCCGCGCACAGTGGTCGTCTTACCGGTACCCGGGCCACCAGTCAGGATAGTCACGCCGTACTTTGCCGCTGCCACGATGGCTTTGCGCTGGAGCGGTGCATAGTCAATGTCGGAGTCAGCTTCCAGCGAGGCCAGCAACTCCTCGAGATCGAAGTCGTACTGGTATTCGCGCTCAGCCATCACACGCAGGCTGTTCGCCAGATAGTCCTCGGCCTCGTGCATGACGCGCAGATAGACCGCGTCACGGTTGCAGATGAACTCACGCACAAGCTGGCCGTTGCTCTCCAGCCGCATGATGCCCTCCTCGACGCGCTCGGGCTCCATGACGACATCGTCATCACTCAGCAGGTCGGCTGCCGCCTTGACCAGCTTTTCTACCGGAATAAAGGTGTGTCCGTTGTCTAGGTTAAAGCGCATGGTATACAGGATACCTGCGTCACACCGCTCGGGAGACAGTCTGGGAATATCCAGATGAGCGGCCAGCTGGTCGGCCATATAAAACTCGATGCCGTAATATTCATCACACAGCATATACGGGTTTTCGCTCAGTGCGTCGACTGCTGCCACGCCCAGACGCTTATAGAGCAACGGCGTGAGCGAGACCGGCAAACCGTTTTCGGTCAAAAAGTCCATCAGCAGGCGCATTTCGCTCATCTCGGTGAACTGTTTGCCGATATCCCGCGCCTTGCGTGCGGTGATGCCGCGAATCTCGGTCAGGCGCTCGGGTTCGTTTTGCAGCACGTCGAAGGCCTCCGCGCCGAAGGTCTCGGCGATACGCATGGCGAGCTTGGGACCGATGCCGCGGATGAGTCCCGAGCCGAGATACTCTGCCACGCCACGGGCGGACTCGGGCAGGCGGCGCTCGAAGCTGTTTGCCTGGAACTGCTCGCCATAAGAAGGATGGGTGATCCAGGTGCCGTTACAGATCAGCTCCTCGCCCAGTCCGAGATTGGGGATGATGCCTGTCACCGTGACCTCCTCGCCGTCCCGGGCGAGCAGGCGCAAGACGACATAGCCGTTTTCAGTATTTTGAAACACGATCTGTGTGACCGTGCCATAAATTGTTTGCTGTTCCTGCACGTTGTCGGTTTCCTTTCCAATCCTGTTCGGACTGCGTTCCGGAACAGGAGAAATCCTCGCATGTGGTGCCGGTATCCACCCAGATGACGGTCAGACCGGGCAGAAATGTCCGTTTGGCCTGATCGATCTGGCGCAAAAGCTGTTCGGCCTCGGCGCTGTCGGGATCGAGGTAGAGATACAGCTCAGCTTTGCCGCGCACGCACACTGTACTATGAAAGATTATATCATAGACTGTTTTCAAAATGCAAATCAAGCCGGCTGCCGCCAGCATGCCCACTGCGCACTGTGCAAAAAATCCCATGCGCCCGCACCTCCTTACCGCATCCTATGCGCCTTGGGTGCAGTGCGTGAAAGGATAAAAAAAGCCCCTGCCTTTCGGCAGGGACTTTGTATCTTGTCATTGTGAGGCAAGGAAACGAAAATTACTCGTTAACCTTAACAACAACGCCGGAACCTACGGTACGGCCACCCTCACGGATAGCGAAACGCAGGCCTTCCTCGATAGCGATCGGGGTGATCAGCTCAACGTCCATCTCGACGTTATCGCCAGGCATGCACATCTCGGTGCCTTCCGGCAGAGAGATAACACCGGTTACGTCGGTGGTACGGAAGTAGAACTGGGGACGGTAGTTGTTGAAGAAAGGAGTATGACGGCCGCCCTCTTCCTTCTTCAGAACGTAAACCTGACCCTTGAACTTGGTGTGCGGATGAATGGTGCCGGGCTTAGCCAGAACCTGGCCACGCTCGATATCGGTCTTCTGGATACCACGGAGCAGAGCACCGATGTTGTCGCCAGCCTCAGCGTAGTCGAGCAGCTTGCGGAACATCTCGATACCGGTAACAACGGTCTTGCGGGGAGCGTCCATCAGGCCTACGATCTCAACTTCCTCGGACAGCTTCAGGATACCACGCTCTACACGGCCGGTAGCAACGGTACCACGACCGGTGATGGAGAATACGTCCTCGACAGGCATCAGGAAGGGCAGCTCGTCGTTACGAACCGGATCCGGGATATAGGAGTCAACAGCGTCCATCAGCTCACGGATGCAAGCATACTCGGGAGCGTTGGGATCGTTGGACTCGCAGGTCAGAACGTTCAGAGCGGAGCCACGGATTACCGGAACGTCGTCGCCCGGGAACTCGTAGGTGGACAGCAGCTCACGGATCTCCATCTCAACGAGGTCGAGCAGCTCGGGATCGTCAACCTGGTCAACCTTGTTCATGAATACAACAATGTAGGGAACGCCTACCTGACGAGCGAGCAGGATGTGCTCACGGGTCTGGGGCATCGGGCCGTCAGCAGAGGAAACAACCAGGATAGCGCCGTCCATCTGAGCAGCACCGGTGATCATGTTCTTAACGTAGTCAGCATGGCCCGGGCAGTCAACGTGAGCGTAGTGACGCTTAGCGGTCTGATACTCAACGTGAGCGGTGTTAATGGTAATGCCGCGCTCCTTCTCCTCGGGAGCCTTGTCGATTGCGTCGTATGCCTGATACTCAGCATCGCCAGCCATTGCCAGAACCTTGGTGATTGCCGCAGTCAGAGTGGTCTTACCGTGGTCGACGTGACCGATGGTACCAATGTTAAGATGCGGCTTATTACGTTCAAATTTTTCCTTAGCCATTTGAGAAAGCCTCCTTGTGTGTTTTTGGAATCGCTCTTATTGCAAAGAACGATCATCTAGAATAAGAGTCCAGTGATAAGACTATTCTAAAATACTTTCGCAAAAAAATCAACTATTAGTTGTCGTTTTTATTGCGTGCGTCGACAATTTTATCCTGTACGGACTTCGGAACCTCAGTGTAGTGGCTCGGCTGCATGGTGTACTGGCCACGGCCCTGGGTGCTCGAACGCAGAGCGGTTGCGTAACCGAACATCTCAGACAGCGGAACTGCTGCGGAGATTGCTTCTACGCCGCCGCGCGGCTCCATACCCTGGATCTGACCACGGCGAGCATTCAGGCCGCCGATAACGTCGCCCATGTAGTCCTCAGGAACCATTACGTCAACCTGCATGATGGGCTCCATCAGAACCGGATCAGCCTTGCGCATTGCTTCCTTGAACGCCATAGAACCAGCGATCTTAAACGCCATTTCAGAGGAGTCGACTTCGTGGAAGGAGCCATCGTACAGAGTAACCTTGACGTCAACAACCGGATAGCCGGCCAGAACGCCTGCCTGCATAGCACCCTGGATACCCTGGTTAACAGGCTCGATATATTCCTTCGGGATGGCACCGCCGACGATCTTGTTGATGAACTCGTAGCCCTTACCGGACTCGTTCGGCTCAACGATGATCTTGACGTGACCATACTGACCCTTACCACCAGACTGACGAGCGTACTTCATATCGACGTTCGCGTCGCGGCGGATGGTCTCCTTGTAAGCAACCTGCGGCTCACCTACGTTTGCCTCGACCTTGAACTCGCGAAGCAGACGGTCAACGATGATCTCGAGGTGCAGCTCGCCCATGCCAGCGATGATGGTCTGACCGGTTTCCTCATCGGTGTAGGTGCGGAAGGTCGGATCTTCTTCTGCCAGCTTAGCCAGCGCGATACCCATCTTCTCCTGACCAGCCTTGGTCTTGGGCTCGATTGCAACGCGGATAACCGGCTCCGGGAAGTTCATGGACTCCAGGATGATCGGGTGCTTCTCGTCGCAGAGGGTATCACCGGTGGTGGTATTCTTAAAGCCTACTGCCGCAGCGATATCGCCGGAGTAAACCATGTCGATATCCTTACGGGAGTTAGCGTGCATCTGCAGGATGCGACCCAGGCGCTCGCGCTGACCCTTGGTAGCGTTCAGTACAGAGGAACCTGCACCGATGGTACCGGAGTAAACGCGGAAGAAGGTCAGACGACCTACATACGGGTCGGTCATGATCTTGAACGCCAGAGCGGAGAACGGAGCATCGTCAGAAGACGGACGCTCGTCCTCTTCCTCGGTGTCCGGGTTAACGCCCTTGATTGCAGGAACGTCGGTCGGAGCGGGCATGTAGTCAACGACTGCGTCGAGCAGCAGCTGAACGCCCTTGTTGCGGTAAGCGGTACCGCACAGTACAGGGATAATCTGTACGTTGCAGACGCCCTTACGCAGAGCAGCCTTGATCTCCGGGATGGTCAGCTCTTCGCCCTCGAGGTACTTCATCATGAGGTCCTCGTCGAGCTCAGCAACTGCCTCGAGCAGAGCATCGTGGTACTCCTGAGCCTGATCCATCATGTCAGCCGGGATGTCCTCATCGCGGACGTCCTTACCGAGGTCATCATAGTAAACCTCAGCGCGCATGGTGATCAGGTCGATAACACCCTTGAAGGTGTCCTCAGCGCCGATCGGCAGCTGAATCGGAACCGCATTACACTTCAGGCGATCCTTCATCATGTCAACAACATTGAAGAAGTCAGCGCCCATGATGTCCATCTTATTGACGAACGCCATACGCGGAACGTGATACTCGTCAGCCTGATGCCAAACGGTCTCAGACTGCGGCTCTACGCCACCCTTTGCGCAGAATACGGTAACAGAACCGTCGAGTACGCGCAGGGAACGCTGTACCTCAACGGTGAAGTCAACGTGGCCCGGGGTGTCGATGATGTTGATGCGGTGATCCTTCCAGTGACAGGTGGTAGCAGCGGAGGTAATGGTAATACCACGCTCCTGCTCCTGCTCCATCCAGTCCATGGTAGCGGTACCGTCATGGGTATCGCCGATCTTGTAGTTTACGCCGGTGTAGTACAGAATACGCTCGGTCGTAGTGGTCTTACCGGCATCGATGTGCGCCATGATGCCGATATTTCTGGTTTTTTCAAGCGAATACTCTCTAGGCATATTGGCTCTCCTTTCAAATTCCTGCCGCTAATTAATAACGGTAGTGAGCGAATGCCTTGTTTGCCTCTGCCATCTTGTGCGTATCCTCACGCTTCTTGACAGAGCCGCCCAGATTGTTGCAAGCGTCCATGATCTCGCCAGCCAGACGCTCGCGCATGGTCTTCTCGCTGCGTGCGCGGGAGTACTTGGTGATCCAGCGCAGACCCAGGGTCTGACGACGCTCCGGGCGAACTTCCATCGGAACCTGGTAGGTAGCACCGCCTACACGGCGAGCCTTAACCTCCAGAGACGGCATGATATTTTCCATCGCCTCGGTAAAAACCTCCAGCGGCTCACGACCGGTCTTGTCGCGAACGATGTCAAAAGCACCATAAACGACCTTCTGCGCGACACCCTTCTTGCCGTCGAGCATGATAGAGTTTACCAGCTTGGTGACGAGCTTGGAGTTGTACATCGGATCGGGCAGAACGTCTCTCTTGGGAACATTTCCTCTTCTTGGCACTTTACTTCCCTCCTTCATATAGAAATGATTTCATTGGTACTCGGCACATTCTTTTCGTGCCGTTTTGCGCCTGTCCGGGTTTTCACTCGGAAAAACAGGACAAAGCGGTGGGCCGGTCTGCTCAAGGTTTGGGCAGACCGAACGGTTGCTTTGTGAAGCTGTGAAAAGCTCTCAAAGACTTTGATGCAGACAAATTTCCGGCAGGTTTTCGTAGAGACCGAGGACGAGGGCGCGGGGTTTAAGCCGCGCAGTCATCTATCGAACAATACGGAAACGAAATGCGGATTACTTGCCAGCCTTCGGGCGCTTTGCGCCGTACTTGGAGCGAGCCTGCTTGCGGTTTGCAACGCCCTGGGTATCCAGAGTGCCGCGGATGATGTGGTAACGTACGCCAGGCAGGTCCTTTACACGGCCGCCGCGAACCATTACAACAGAGTGCTCCTGCAGGTTGTGACCGATACCGGGGATGTAAGCAGATACCTCCATACCGTTGGTCAGCTTTACACGAGCGATCTTACGCAGTGCAGAGTTCGGCTTCTTGGGGGTCATGGTCTTAACGGTGGTGCAGACACCGCGCTTCTGCGGAGCAGACTGCTCGGTGGTCTTCTTCTTCAGAGAGTTCAGACCAACCTGGAGAGCAGGAGCGGTAGACTTTGCAACAACGGTCTCACGGCCCTTACGAACGAGCTGGTTAAAAGTAGGCATTCTATTTCCTCCTTCTTTCAAAGATATTCTATATTAAACAGGCTGCCCTGTTTAATTAGCAGATTTGAGCAGGGTGACAACGGCAGCGCCGACATCAATGCCGGCGGCATCTCCGAGTTCAACCATCGTGGGAACTTCGGAAAGCTCGACACCCAGTTCGCAGCACAAGTCACGGATCGGACGGATCACACGCTGTTCGGCGTCATCAGCCACAAAAACGGTCTGCGCGTTTCCCTCGCGGATTGCCTTTTTTGACTGTTTTACGCCGACGACTTTTGCCGCCTGCGATAATTCAGAAAGCATATTCTAACCTCCTATACCGCATACTCCTACAGTATACCCCCCAAACGCCCCCAGGTCAAGCATTTTTTCTCGATTCCCTTTTTTTCACAAGAAAATCGCTCCAGAGACCGTCCGACCTGTCTATTTTTCCCTTTTCACTCTGATAAATACATGAATTTTTCAGGTTTTTTCAGGCGAATGCGGTCGGTTTCCGGGGTTTGTACCCGAGATCGACACAAAAACAGGGGTTTTGCAAACAGTATGCAGTTTGTCTGTCAGTTTAGAAAGAGCCCCGAAACTTAGGTTTCGGGGCTGTGCTGTTGCGTTTATGGAAAGCAGGTCAATCAGTCGAGATTGACGGTCTGCTCGTAGTGGCCTTCGCAGTACTCGCTCATACCGGAACCAGCCGGGATCAGCTTACCGATAATAACGTTCTCCTTCAGGCCGAGCAGCGGGTCAACCTTACCCTTGATCGCAGCCTCGGTCAGGACACGAGTGGTCTCCTGGAAGGAAGCGGCAGACAGGAAGGATTCGGTTGCCAGCGATGCCTTGGTGATACCCATGAGGGTCGGGCTGCAGGTTGCCAGCTTGAGATCGGTCTCGCCAGCGTCGATGCGTGCCTGTACCTCATTGTTGTAATCCTCGAACTCGAGCAGGTCGATGACAGAACCAGGCAGTACCTTTGCGTCGCCTGCGTCCTCAACCTTAACCTTGCGCATCATCTGACGAACGATAACCTCAATGTGCTTATCGTTGATGTCTACGCCCTGCTGACGGTAAACTTTCTGGACTTCCTTGATCAGGTAGTCATGAACGGCACGCGGATCGCGTACGCGCAGGATGTCGTGCGGGCTGAGTGCGCCGTCGTTGAGCTGCTCACCCTGCTCGACGTACTGACCATCCTCGACACGGATGCCGGAGGAAGAAGCCAGCTGATAAGAACGGGTGTCGCCGTTCTCGGTGTTGACGATGTTGACCGTCTTGAGCGTGGTGCGCTTGGACTCCTCGATGTTGACACGACCGGAGATCTCTGCCAGCGTTGCAACCTTCTTGGGCTTGCGTGCCTCGAACAGCTCCTCGACTCGGGGAAGACCCTGGGTAATATCCGAACCTGCGACACCACCGGTATGGAAGGTACGCATGGTCAGCTGGGTACCGGGCTCACCGATGGACTGTGCAGCGATGATACCGACTGCCTCGCCCAGGCCGCACGGATCGCCGGATGCCAGGTTCATGCCGTAGCAGTGGGTGCAGACGCCCTTGCGTGCGCGGCACTCCAGAACCGAACGAATTTGAATGCGGGTGATGCCCATTGCAATGATCTTGTCAGCGTCAGCCTCGGTCATCATGTGATCCTTGGAGATGACCAGATTGCCGTCGTTGTCGTACAGGTCGTCAACCAGATAACGACCGATGAGACGCTCGTGGAACGGCTCAATGGTCTGGTTGCCTTCCTTAATATCCTCAACCCAGATACCCTTGGTTGCACCGCAGTCGTCCTCACGGATGATGACATCCTGCGAAACGTCAACCAGTCGACGGGTCAGGTAACCGGAGTCTGCGGTACGCAGTGCGGTATCGGCCATACCCTTTCGAGCGCCTCGTGCAGAGATGAAGTACTCGAGTACGGACAGGCCCTCACGGAAGTTCGACTTAATCGGGATCTCGATGGTCTTACCGGAGGTAGATGCCATCAGACCGCGCATACCTGCCAGCTGACGAATCTGGTTGATCGAACCACGCGCACCAGACTCTGCCATCATGTGAATGGGGTTATAGCGCTCCTTCTTCATGTTGTCCTGAAGCTTTGCAGCAACCTTCTTGGTGGTCTCTTCCCACTCGTGTACAACCAGACGGTATCTCTCATCGTCGGTGATGAAACCGCGCTTGTACTTGCGGTCGATCTGTGCAACCTTCTTCTCGGACTCCTGAACCATCAGCTGCTTCTCGTCCGGAACCAGCATGTCGGCGACGGCTACGGTCAGTGCACCCTTGGTCGAGTACTTGTAGCCCATTGCCTTGATGGAGTCCAGAACCTCAGCGGTCTTGTTGAAGTCGTGTACACGGATGCAGCGGTCGATGATCTTACCGAGCTCCTTCTTACCGCAGGTAAACATGATCTCGAGATCGAGCAGATTCTCGTCGTTTCTCTCGACGAAGCCCAGATCCTGCGGGATGCGTGCGTTAAAGATCAGACGGCCAACGGTTGCGTCAACCACACGGGAGACGGTCTGACCGCCGATGACGCGGGTCATACGAACCTTGATCGGTGCATGGATGCCAACGACGCCGTCGTCGTATGCCAGCATAGCCTCGTCGGGCGATGCGAAGATCTTGCCTGCGCCCGGCTCGTCCGCCTTGTCGATGGTCAGGTAGTAAGAACCGAGGACCATATCCTGCGACGGAACGGTAACCGGCTTGCCGTCCTGCGGCTTTAACAGGTTGTTTGCCGACAGCATGAGCAGACGTGCCTCGGCCTGTGCCTCAGCGGACAGCGGTACGTGAACTGCCATCTGGTCGCCGTCGAAGTCCGCGTTAAATGCGGTACATACCAGCGGATGCAGACGGATTGCACGACCCTCGACGAGCTTGGGCTCGAATGCCTGGATACCCAGACGGTGCAGGGTCGGTGCACGGTTCAGCATAACCGGATGGCCCTTGATGACGTCCTCGAGAACGTCCCAGACCTCGGTCTTTGCGCGCTCGACCATCTTCTTAGCCGACTTGATGTTGGATGCCAGACCGTCCTTGACCAGACGCTTCATGACGAACGGCTTAAACAGCTCGAGCGCCATTTCCTTCGGCAGACCGCACTGCCAGATCTTCAGATCCGGGCCGACGACGATAACCGAACGGCCAGAATAGTCAACGCGCTTACCGAGCAGGTTCTGACGGAAACGACCCTGCTTACCCTTCAGCATGTCGGACAGCGACTTGAGGGCGCGGTTGTTCGGGCCGGTAACCGGGCGGCCGCGGCGGCCGTTATCGATCAGAGCGTCAACTGCTTCCTGCAGCATACGCTTCTCGTTGCGCACGATGATGTCGGGCGCACCCAGCTCGAGCAGGCGCTTCAGACGGTTGTTACGGTTGATGACACGGCGGTACAGGTCGTTTAAGTCGGAGGTCGCAAAGCGGCCGCCGTCCAGCTGTACCATCGGACGGATTTCCGGCGGGATGACCGGAACAACGTCCATAATCATCCACTCGGGCTTGTTGCCCGACAGGCGGAAGGATTCAACAACCTCCAGGCGCTTGATGATGCGCATGCGCTTCTGGCCGGAAGCGTCGCGGAGCTCATTGCGCAGCTCCACGGACAGCTTCTCAAGATCCAGCTGCTGCAGCAGCTTCTTGATGGCCTCAGCACCCATCATTGCCTCAAAATCCTCGTCGTACTTTTCGCGCATGTCGCGGTACTCGGTCTCGGTCAGGATCTGCTTGAGCATGAGCGGGGTGTCACCGGGATCGGTAACGATATAGTTTGCAAAGTACAGCACCTTCTCCAGGATGCGCGGGCTGATGTCCAGAATCAGACCCATGCGGGAGGGGATGCCCTTGAAATACCAGATGTGGGAAACGGGCGCTGCCAGCTCGATATGGCCCATGCGCTCACGGCGCACCTTGGCACGGGTGACCTCAACGCCGCACTTATCACAGATCTTGCCCTTGTAGCGTACCTTCTTGTACTTACCACAGTGGCATTCCCAGTCCTTGGTCGGTCCAAAGATGCGCTCGCAGAACAGGCCGTCGCGCTCGGGCTTCAGGGTGCGGTAGTTGATGGTCTCGGGCTTCTTGACCTCGCCGTAAGACCACTCACGGATCAGCTCGGGCGAAGCCAGACCGATTTTAATGGCATTGAACGTGTTATATCCCATAATTTAGAAAGCTCCTCCTGTATCCGCGTTATTCGTCAAAATCGCCGTCGCCGTAGTTGTCTTCTCCGGCGAAATCATCGTCTTCACCGGCTTCTACAGCTGCGCTGTCGAATGCGTCGAGATCGGTGTCTCCATCTTCCGCGTCGTTGATGGCAAAGCCCGCTGCTGCGAACTCCTCATCCGAACCGCTTGCCGGAACCTCAGCCATCGGACGGCCGAAATCTACCTCGTCGTCCTCGTCCTCGGACAGCTCGATGACTTCCATGTTCTCGTCGAGTACCTTGATATCCAGGCACAGCGACTGCAGCTCCTTAACCAGAACCTTGAAGGACTCCGGTACACCCGGCTGCGGAACGTTGTGACCCTTGACGATTGCCTCGTAGGTCTTGACACGGCCGGTGATATCGTCCGACTTAACGGTCAGGATCTCCTGCAGGGTGTAAGCGGCGCCGTATGCTTCGAGCGCCCAAACTTCCATCTCACCGAAACGCTGGCCGCCGAACTGTGCCTTACCACCCAGAGGCTGCTGGGTAACGAGCGAGTACGGACCGGTCGAACGTGCGTGGATCTTATCATCAACCAGATGGTGCAGCTTGAGGTAATACATATAACCAACGGTAACGCGGTTGTCAAAGCGCTCACCGGTACGGCCGTCGTACAGCCAGCTCTTGCCGTCTGCATCGTAGCCAGCCTTGACCAGCATTTCCTGAATGTCTTCCAGGGTTGCGCTGTCGAATACCGGGGTCTCGACCTTCCAGCCCAGCTTCTTAGCTGCAAAGCCCAGATGCACCTCAAGTACCTGACCGATGTTCATACGCGAAGGTACGCCCAGGGGGTTCAGGACGATGTCAAGCGGGGTGCCGTCTGCCAGGAAGGGCATATCCTCCTGAGGCAGGATGCGCGAGATAACACCCTTGTTACCATGTCGGCCTGCCATCTTATCGCCGACCGAGATCTTACGCTTCTGAGCGATGTAGCAGCGGACAACCATGTTGACACCAGGTGCCAGCTCATCGCCGTTTTCACGGGTGAATACCTTAACGTCAACGACGATACCGGACTCACCGTGCGGTGCACGCAGCGAGGTATCGCGAACCTCACGTGCCTTTTCACCGAAGATTGCGCGCAGCAGGCGCTCCTCGGCGGTCAGCTCGGTCTCACCCTTCGGGGTAACCTTACCGACCAGGATATCACCAGCGTGAACTTCCGCACCGACGCGGATGATGCCGCGCTCGTCGAGGTCGCGCAGTGCGTCCTCACCGACGTTGGGCACGTCACGGGTGATCTCTTCCGGTCCGAGCTTGGTATCGCGAGCTTCGGACTCGTATTCCTCAATGTGAATCGAGGTGTAAACGTCATCACGTACCAGACGCTCGTTCAGCAGAACGGCGTCCTCGTAGTTGTAACCTTCCCAGGTCATAAAGCCGATCAGTGCATTCTTACCGAGTGCGATCTCGCCCTTATCGGTCGAAGGACCGTCAGCCAGAACGTCGCCCTTCTTGACACGCTCACCCAGATCAACGATCGGACGCATGTTGATGCAGGTCGACTGGTTGGAGCGCAGGAACTTGGTCAGGTGGTAGGACTTCTCCTCACCGTTGTCGTAGCGGACAGCAACTTCGCGAGCGGTCGAACGGGTAACGACACCGTCGCCCTCGGCCAGCGGGATGATACCCGAGTCAACTGCTGCCTTGTACTCCATACCGGTTGCAACAACCGGAGCCTCGGTCTTGAGCAGCGGCACAGCCTGACGCTGCATGTTCGCGCCCATCAGTGCACGGTTTGCGTCATCGTGCTCCAGGAAGGGGATGAATGCGGTTGCGACCGATACCATCATGCGGGGCGATACGTCCATGAGGTCTACATCCTTGCGGTCAACCTCGATGATCTCGTCGCGCATACGGCAGGTGATACGCTCGTTCTTCAGGCAGCCGTTCTCGTCGAGCGGCTCGTATGCCTGACATACGATGAACTCATCCTCGACGTCAGCGGTCATGTAGCGAACCTCGTCGGTGACGCGGCCGGTTGCCTTGTCGATGATGCGATAGGGTGCTTCGATAAAGCCGAAGTCGTTGATGCGCGCATAGGTTGCCAGGTACGAGATCAGACCGATGTTCGGACCTTCAGGGGTCTCGATCGGGCACATACGGCCGTAGTGGCTGTAATGTACGTCTCGAACTTCCATCGATGCGCGGTCACGCGACAGACCGCCGGGGCCCAGTGCGGACAGACGGCGCTTGTGCGTCAGCTCTGCGAGGGGGTTGTTCTGATCCATGAACTGCGACAGCGGAGAAGAACCGAAGAACTCCTTGATTGCTGCGGTCACAGGACGGATGTTGATCAGCGACTGCGGGGTGACGGTATCCATATCCTGGATGGTCATGCGCTCGCGGATAACGCGCTCCATACGGGAGAAGCCGATGCGAACCTGGTTCTGCAGCAGCTCACCAACGCAGCGCAGACGACGGTTGCCCAGATGGTCGATGTCGTCGGTCACGCCTACACCGTTGCCGATGTTGAGCAGGTAACAGATGGTTGCCAGAATGTCGTCGACGATGATGGTCTTGGGGATGAGGTCGTGGATGCGGGTCTCGACCGTCTGGCGGAGCTCGTCGCCGGTCACGCCGGAATCGATGATCTCCTTGAGGACGGTGAAGCGAACCTTCTCCTTGATGCCCAGATCGTCAGCCGTCATACCGCCGAGGTAATCGCTGAAGTCGTTGACATCAACCATACCGTTGCCGAATACATGTACCGGACGGCCGTCGGAGGACTCCAGAATGACAGAGTTTACGCCGCGTGCAGCAACGTTGACCGCCTGCTCACGGGTCAGGATGGTGCCTTCCTCTGCCAGAATCTCGCCGGTCATCGGATCAACAGCCGGGGTCAGCAGCTTGCGGCCAACCAGACGGCGTGCGATATTCAGCTTCTTATTATACTTGTAACGACCAACCGCAGAAATGTCGTAGCGGCGGGTGTCGAAGAACATGGCATCCATCAGGCTGGTAGCCGACTCAACAGAGGGCGGCTCGCCCGGACGCATCTTCTTGTAGATCTCGATCAGTGCTTCCTCAGCGGTCTTGGACGGATCGCGCTCGAGGGTTGCCAGGATGCGCTCGTCCTCGCCGAACATCTCGAGGATCTCGGCGTCGGTCTTGACGCCCAGCGCACGGATGAGCGAGGTAATCGGAATCTTACGGTTTTTATCGATACGAACGTAGAATACGTCGTTCATATCGGTCTCGTACTCGAGCCAAGCGCCGCGGTACGGGATAACCGTTGCCGACAGGATTGCCTTGTCGGTCTTGTCGAGCTCACGGCCGTAGTATACGCCGGGAGAACGAACGATCTGCGAAACGATTGCGCGCTCCGCGCCGTTGAAGATGAAGGTGCCAGACTGGGTCATGCGCGGGAACTCGCCCATGAAAATCTCCTGCTCCTTGATCTCGCCGGTCTCCTTGTTGCGCAGACGAACGCGCACCTTGAGCGGGCATGCATACGTTGCGTCTCTTGCCTTGCATTCCTCGATGCTGTACTTCGGCTCGTCGAGCGAGTAATCAAGGAAGGTCAGTTCGAGGTTGCCGGTGTAGTCGGTGATCGCAGAGACGTCCTCAAAGACCTCGCGCAGGCCGGTGGCCAGGAACCACTCATAGGACTTCTTCTGGATTTCGATCAGGTTGGGCATCTCGAGGATTTCCTCGATGCGCGCGAAGCTCTTTCTTGTGGTCTTGCCGTGCTGTACGTCTTTCACCATCATGTTGAACCCATCACTCCGTTTCTGAATTTCCGTGGACTTCATACGCCCGGAGGCGTGGCTATTTTTTCTCAATAACTCTTGCGCTCTTTTGAAAAGCGTGCTATTATGAAGATGGTTATCGGAAAATTTATCTTCATTTCGATAAGCGATTTATTATACCATATTTTCCAAGGTATAGTCAAGTGTATTTTAGACAAAAATACAGACGGTTTTCTTGTGGAAACCGTCTTTTTTGTTGCATTTTCAGGAGGTATGAACTGTTTTGCGTCTTTCCCGTCCCCTTGCACTGGTCTGTGCAGCCATCCTGACAGTCTCTTCGGCTTCTGCACTGACCGCTACCCGTTCCAATCAAAACATCTACGTTTATAACCAAAAATCCGACCTTTCTTCCTACGATGTAAACGGAAATAATTACGTCCGCGCCCGCGATTTCGCCCGTGTCACCGGCTGCTCGCTCGTGTACGATCCGGACACCTCTTCCATCTCCCTGACTTCGGGTGAATCTTACGATGCATCGGTCGAGAGCAACCCGGTCGAGACTGCATCCAAGGCCTACGCCCGTCCGACCCTGCAAACGGTCTATATCAACGGCCAGAAAACCGATATTCAGGGATACAGCATCTCGGGCTATAACTACTTCAAACTGCGCGACCTCGGCCGTGCGTTTGACTGGTCGGTGGTCTACAACGGTGCGCAAAAGCGCGTCGAGCTCAACCCCGAACGTCCTTATTTTGAAAAACAGGGCAACACCATCGTCTATATGTATCACGCCTTCACCGAAGACCCCAACCTGCTCGCTGCACAGCCCGATCTGTACACATCCCCATGGAAGCTGCGCTGCGACATTCGCGATATGCGCGCACTAGGCTACGAGCTGATCTCGCTCGAAGATTACTACGAGGGCAAGACCGAAAAGGGTAAAAAATACTTTATCATCACGATCGACGACGGTTATATGAATAACTACACCCTCGCCTATCCGGTTCTGGTTGAAGAGAAGGCTCCGGCTTCCATCTTCACCATCGTGCGCGAGATGGAAAACGAGCAGGGCAACTACTTCACCTCCGCACAGGCCAAGGAAATGGAGGAAAGCGGCTATGTGAAGGTGTACAGCCACAACATCGATCACATCGACTGTACTACGGTCAGCGGCCCGGAATTCAACCGCGAGCTGGAACGTGCTTACGAGTCGCTGCGCTCGGTACTAGGCGCGAAGGAATTGTTCTTCGCCTACCCTTACGGCTCGTACAACACCAGCACCTACGTCAACGTCCGTGACAACGGCTTCCGCTTGCAGATGGTGCAGAAACGTCTGTTTGCGGCTGACGACCTGATCGTTCGCCAGAATGTATGGTACACCAGCAACATGGCATCGCTGGTCAAGAAAGCACCGAAAAACTAAAGACAGGAAAAGGGTGTGGACTATCAGTCCACACCCTTTTTTATTTCTGCTCCAGCACTGTCCCCTTCAACTCTTCCGGATCAATCAAGGTCGCGACATCGCGTAGCACTTGTTCTTGATCGAGTACCCAATGCTTGAAATCGCCGCCCGAATAAAAGACAAAACTTTCGCTTCCAAGGTGTACCTCGTAACTTTTCTCCTTTTCATGCACCGATATAATCAAATCAATATCCACTTGATGACTTAGGTTCATCTGGTAGTTGTACAAGGTCTGGCGCTGTTTGGCCTTGTGCAGCACATCCAAAATCGCCTGCTCATCAAAATTCTCAACGAATTTGTAGAGCCCCTCCGTTTCATCCGCATTTCGCGCGAGAAACATGCTAATCCACGTATCTTCCGTATCAGACACAATTGGCTTGGGAGAAAACCAATACACAATTACTCCGATCACAACGACCGCCAGTACACCAGCTTTAAGCCAAATTTTTTCGACACTCACGACCCAAACACCTCACACAGTATGCGATCAAAGGCCTGCCCGCCATGTTTGTTTCTAAGTTTTTCTTTGATTAGATTTTACCTCTTCGCTCTCTTCTCGTAAATTGTCAATTTGTATATATTCTTCAAATCCTTTTATGCAACATGACGCATCAATTTCCCCTTCACTTTCGCACATTCATAAAAAAAACCACGCTCCGATAACTCGAAGCGCGGTCTATCAATACAAGAAGAAAAATTAGAGCACCTGGGACAGGAATTCCTTGAGTCTGGGGTGCTGAGGATTTTGGAAGAAGGTCTCGGGGTCGTTCTGCTCTGCAATCACGCCGCCGTCCATGAACAGGACACGGGTTGCAACCGAACGCGCAAAGCCCATCTCATGGGTAACAACAACCATGGTCATGCCCTCGTCTGCGAGCTCCTTCATCAGGTTCAGAACCTCACCGACCATTTCCGGGTCGAGTGCCGAAGTCGGCTCGTCAAACAGCATCACGTCAGGGTTCATTGCCAGCGCACGCGCGATCGCGATACGCTGCTGCTGACCACCGGACAACTGCTTGGGGTAAGCATTCGCCTTGTCAGGCAGGCCGACACGCGCGAGCAGCTCGAGTGCACGCTTGTCCGCTTCTTCCTGGCTCATCAGACCCAGTTTAACCGGTGCCAGCTTGATGTTTTCCTTAACGGTCAGGTGCGGGAACAGGTTGAACTGCTGGAACACCATGCCCATCTTCTGACGCATCTTGTTGATATCGTTCTTGGGGTCGGTGATATCAACACCTTCAAAAGTGATGGTACCACCGGTCGGCTGCTCGAGCAGGTTCAGGCAGCGCAGGAAGGTCGACTTACCCGAACCAGACGGCCCGATGATAACGACCTTTTCGCCCTTTTCGATGTGCTCGTCGATGCCCTTGAGCACGCAGTGCGAACCATAGGCTTTTTCCAGCTTTTTAACGTCGATCACTTTCGCGCAGCCTCCTCTCAAAGATTGCCAGCAACTTGGTCATAATCAGAACGATGACCAGATAGATCAGCGCAAGGCTGATGTACGGTACCAGCGGCAGATAGGTCTTGCTGGCAATAACCTTTGCTGCCTGAGTCAGATCCTGTACCGAGATGACCATAACAACCGAGGTCTCCTTAACCAGGGTAATCATCTCGTTGCCCAGTGCGGGCAGAATGTTCTTGATTGCCTGCGGTACGATGATGTAGCGCATGGTCTGGACATAGTTCAGACCGAGCGAACGGCCGGCCTCCATCTGTCCCTGATCGACAGACATGATACCCGAACGGACGATCTCGGCAACGTAAGCGCCCGAGTTGATACCGAACGTAATGACCGCGCAGACGGTTGCCTCAGCCGAACCCAGCTTGGGCACCATGATAACAAAGCCCATCAGCAAGAGCTGAACCATGACAGGGGTACCACGAATGACCGTCAGGTACAGCTTGCACACTGCATTGAGCACGCGGAGTACAACACCCGGACGGGTGCGCTTGGAGTCGTGCGCCGAACGCACAACCGCAATGAGAATACCGACAACAATGCCCAAAATCAATGCGCCGAGCGCAATGATGAAGGTCGTCTTCAGGCCATTGAGCCAGAATACGCGCCAGCGGTCTTCAAAGACAAATGTCTGAAAAATCTGATAGATGATATTTTGCAGACCCTCAGGCAATCCCTGCACCCAAGCGGGCATGGTCGTTACCCAATCTGCAAACGTTACAAATCCCACCGATTCATACCTCCTTTTTTCTATTTCCGGGAAATGTTAAGGGACGGAACAAGGGGCGGCATGAGCCGTCCCTTGTTTTTGCTGCTATTTTTGTGCAAATTACTCGTGGATGTAGTTTGCAATGATCTCGTCGATGGTGCCGTCAGCCTTGAGCTCTTCCAGAGCGGAGTTGACCTGATCGAGCAGCTCGGTGTTACCCTTCTTGACAGCTGCTGCGTAATCCTCAACAGCGTACTCGGTGTCCAGAATCTTCAGCCCCTGGTTTGCCTCAACGTAAGCCTTTGCCGGCTCGTTATCGATAACAACTGCATCGATCTGACCGTTTACCAGAGCCTGGGTTGCAACAACACCGGACTCAAAACGCTGTACATGCTCCTCACCCAGGTCGCCGGTGCAGTAGATGTCGCCGGTGGTGCCGGTCTGTACGCCTACGGTCTTGTCTGCCAGATCCTCAACGGTTGCAATGGCGGAATCTTCCGGAACGATGATGGACTGGATACCGGTTGCGTAAGACTCGGTGAAGTCAACCTGCTCCTGACGCTCGGGGGTTACGGTCATGCCAGCCAGAACGATATCGATCTGATCTGCGCCCAGTGCCGGAATCAGGGAGTCAAACTCCATGTTGACGATCTCGAGCTCCTTGCCCAGCTTATCTGCAACTGCCTTTGCAATGTCAGCGTCGATACCAACAACGTTGTTGTTCTCGTCTACAGTCTCGTAGGGCGGGAAAGTTGCGTTGGTACCCATGCGCAGGGTGCCGCCCTCAGCGCTGGTGTTTGCCTCGGTGCCCTCGGTCTGGGTCTGGTCTGCGGTGCTGTCCTCAGCCGGGGTCTCGCTGCCGCCGCAAGCAGTCAGTGCGCCGGTTGCCAGCAGGGACATTGCGAGCAGTGCTGCTAACTTCTTCTTCATTGTATTTTCCTCCTTGATAACATCCTCAATGTTTGATCGAGTATTATTATACACCCATTTACATAAATTGCAACCGCTTTTTGCACAAGTTTTACCGCCAAAGAGACAGTTTTTACAAGGAATTTCCGGTCAAAATCGGCGTTTTTTACAAACATCCCTGGCTTTTTTCCGGAAACCGCATTTTTTCTGTATAAATATTCATTCGTTGTATTCTTTTCCTCACCGTATGCATGCACAAAAACCTATCCCTGCACCCAGTTTTATGATATAATGAGAAATATTCTGTAAAATACGCGCCGGAGGAGATCATGTTATTCAATTCTTATTTATTCATGCTGATTTTTCTGCCGCTGTGTACCGCAGGCTGGTATTTTTGCGCAAAGCGCGGCACGCCGCGTCTGGGCACGCTCTTTCTGTTGGCACTGTCCCTGTGGTTCTACGCCGCAAATGACGTGCGCGGTCTTATCGTCCTGCTCGTCAGCGCTGTGGTCAACTGGCTCATCGGACGCCGACTGACCCAATCGCCCAAAAAGCCGCTGCTGGTTTTTGGACTGATCTTGAACCTTGGCACGCTGGGTGTGCTCAAGTACACAAACTTTGTGCTCGAGAACGTGTCCAGCCTCACCGGTACCACCATCGGCCCGGTGTCCCTGCTGCTCCCGCTCGGCATCAGTTTTTTCACCTTCCAGCAGGTCGCCTATCTGGTCGACGCCTATCAGGGCAAGGCCGAGCGCTATACATTAGATGAATACGCGCTCTTTGTCTCCTTCTTCCCCTATGTCACGAGCGGCCCGATCGCATTTCACAGCGAGATCATCCCGCAGCTGCGTGACCCCAAGCGCCGCACGCTGGATTGGGAGAACATCGCACGCGGACTGACGCTGGTCAGCTACGGTCTGGCTAAAAAAGTTTTGCTGGCTGACACGCTCGGCAAGGCAGTGAGTGCCGCCTGGACCGATGTCGGCAGTCTGTCCACCTCGACCGCACTGGTCGCCATGCTGTCCTACACCTTCCAGCTCTGCTTTGATTTCTCCGGCTATTGCGATATCGCCACCGGTGCCGCCCGCATGATCGGTCTGGATCTCCCGCGCAACTTCGATTCTCCCTATCGTTCGTGCTCGATCACCGCATTCTGGAAGACCTGGCATATGACCATGACCCGCTTTTTCACCCGCTATCTGTACATCCCGCTCGGCGGTTCGCGCCGCGGATTTGTGCGCACCTGCATTAACACCTTGGTTGTCTTTCTGGTATCCGGTCTGTGGCACGGCGCAAGCTGGACGTTCATTATCTGGGGCGGTCTGCACGGTCTGGCGCTGACGCTGTCCAAGATTCGTGACCGCTACACCGACAAGCGTCTGCCCCGTCCGCTCGGCTGGTTCATCACCTTCCTGTTTGTCAATATCGCATGGGTCTTCTTCCGTGCACCCAGCCTGACCGCGGCGCTGACCTTCCTGTCCAAGTTCTTCTCCGGCTGGACACGCCTGCCCTATACCTTATATTCCTGCTTTATGACCACCGAACTCAAGGTCGTCAATCAGGTGCTCGGCCTGCAAAGTGAGACGCTCGGTCTGACCGCAACCGTCTTTTTCCTGGTTCTGTCGCTCGTGCTCTGCCTCATGCCGCGCAACGCACTCGACCGCACTCTTGGCGAGCGCTTCCAGCCGTCCGGCATCCAGCTGGCCGTATCGTCCATTCTGCTTGTCTGGGCAATCCTGTCCTTCACCGGAGTGAGCACCTTCCTGTACTTCAATTTCTAAAGGAGGCCAACCATGTATCGAAAGTATGTCCTTCGCCTGATCGGTGTGGTCGTCGGCCTGCTTTTGCTGTCCGCCGCGACCGTACTTGTGCTCGACCCGGCGTTCCAGTATCACCTTCCCCTGCCCGGCATCGAAGCGACCTACACCAATGAACGCTATCAGAATGCCGGTCTGATTAAAAATCAGGACTATGATTCGGTGTGCATCGGCTCGTCGGTCACCTCCAACTTCCGTGCAAGCTGGTTTGACGAGCGCTTCGGCGGAAAAACGCTCAAAGTCAGCTATCCAGGCGGTACATTCGCAGACTTTGACATCGCACTCGAAACCATCTACGCCACCCACGACATTGAGCGCGTTTACTGGAGTCTCGACCCCCGTCTGCTGGCTGCCGACCCGCAGGACAGCGAGTCCATGCCCACCTATCTCTACGACTTCAACCCGCTCAACGATATCCAGTATCTGCTGAATAAAGATATCCTGCTCGAGTCGTGTGCGCAGACCGTCCTGGCCACGCTGACCGGAACCCATACCGATCTGGACGAGGCCTTTGTCTGGGAGACCGAAAGCACCAAGTACGGCCTGGATGTCGCCATCGCGTCTTACGAGCGTCCCAAGGATATCGGATTCCAGTACGACCGCCATGTCTTTAACGAAGACCTGCGCAAGAATCTGGAAATCATTGATAAGTGGGTGGACGGTCACCCCGAGACCACCTTCTACCTCTATTTCCCGCCGTACTCGACGCTGTACTTTGACAGCATCAAGCGTCAGGGTCAGATTGACGCCATGATGTTCCTGCTCTACGATACAGCCAACCGATATAAGGATAAGGGAAACGTCAAGTTTTACAGCTTCATCGACCAGAACGCCATTACCACCAACTACGACAATTACACCGACATGGTGCACTACCGCAGCGAGGTCAACCGCTACATTGTCGACTATATGGCCGACAATCCGCCGCTTGACGCTTCGGGTGTCGAGGCGATGGCAAGCCATCTGCGTTCACTCATGGCAAACTACGACTTTGACAGTCTCTACCCCCCGTCTGTACAAGATAAATATAAGTAAACGCAAAAGGAGTGCCGCACAATCTCGTGCGACACTCCTTTTTGATAGGAAGTAGAAGTAATCGATTAGCGCTTGTTATAGTCGGGATGGGTCGGCATGAACCAGCCGCTGTGCTCGGTGTGCAGCAGCGTCTCGGCCAGTTCGGACAGCGGCTGTCCCAGGTACTCGCGATAGAGCGCCTGCACATCAGGGTTTTCATGTGAGAAACGCAGGTTTGCGACCTCGTCCAATCCGTACAGCACCGAGCCACGGCTGTATGCCAGTTCTTCGCCGTCGTGGATGGGCTGACCACCGCCGCCCGCGCAGCCGCCCGGACATGCCATGACCTCGACAAAGTCATATCGGACGCGCTTTTCACGCATGGCCTCGATCAGTCTGCGGGTATTGCCCAGTCCGCTGACCACTGCGACATGAATGGGCGTGCCTGCGATGTCAAAATCGGCTTCACGCCAGCCCTTGTCACCGCGCACGTCGCGGAAAGCATCGGCAGGCGGGTTCTCACCAGTGACCATATAATAAGCGGTACGCAGGGCAGCTTCCATAACACCACCGGTCGCGCCAAAGATCACACCCGCACCGGTGCCCGTGCCGAGCGGCGAGTCGCACGCCTCCTCGGGCAGATTTTTGACGTTGATCTGATCGGCACGCAGCATGCGGTCGACCTCACGTGTGGTCAGTACCAAATCGACGTCCTTGCCATAATCCTCATTCTGCATGGTGCTGAGATCGCACTCGGACTTTTTCGCCAGACAAGGCATGATGGAGATGCAGAACAGCTTCTTGGGATCAACGCCGATCTTCTTAGCAAACCAAGTCTTGGCCGTCGCGCCGAACATCTGCTGCGGCGACTTTGCCGAGGACAGAAGTGCGGTCATGTCGGGATACTGCGACTTGAGGAAGCGCACCCAACCGGGACAGCACGAAGTAAACATGGGACCGTTGCGCAGTGCGCCGCTCTTGAGGCGCTCGAGGAATTCTGCGCTCTCCTCCATGATGGTCAGGTCAGCCGAGAACGTGGTATCAAAGATATAGTCAAAGCCCATCCGGCGCAGCGCTGCGGTCAGACGTGCGACCGTCGCCTGCTCGGGTGCCAGACCAAAGGCTTCGCCCCAAGCTGCACGCACAGCCGGTGCAATCTGGACAACGGTCACGATATCCGGATCAGCCAGCGCGTCCAGCGCGCGCTGTACGTCGTCGCGCTCGCGCAGCGCACCGACCGGGCAATGGGTGATGCACTGGCCGCACAGGGCACAGTCGGCATCCTTGATGCGGCGGTTATACGATACGTCGATGGTCGAGCGGCCGCCCGAACCGGTCAGCTCCCAAATGCCGAGTGACTGCATTTTCTCACATACCTGCACGCAGCGCATACACTTGATGCACTTCTTGGCATCGCGGTACAGTGGGAAGGTAGTCGTCCACATGGCGTGGATGCCGTGCGGCAGGTCTTCCTCGTAGGGATTGACCAGAATGCCCAGATCATTCGCCAGTTCCTGCAATTTGCAGTTACCCGAGCGCACACAGGTTGCGCAGTGGCAGTCATGCTGGGACAGAATCAGCTCAACGTTAACTCTTCTGGTCTCACGAGCGCGGGGCGAGTTGGTATGTACGACCATGCCCTCACGCACAGGGTTGTTGCAGGCGGTCACCATACGGCGCTCGCCCTCGACCTCGACGCAGCACACACGGCATGCGCCGATCTCGTTTAAGTCCTTGAGGTAGCACAGGGTGGGAATGACGATCCCGGCCTGCGCCGCCGCTGCCTTGATGGTCGTGCCTTCGGGCACGGATACGGTGATTCCGTTGATCGTTACGTTTACCATCTTTCCTGTCTCCCTCCCTTGAAATTGCCGTAGCCAAAGTGATCGCATCGCAGGCAACGCGAGGATTCCTGCATCGCCTCGCCCTCGGTCATGCCGAGAGATGCCAGCTCAAAATCACACACGCGCTCGGCTGCCGGACGGCATCCGGGCTGTACGCGGCCGCAGGCCGGGGTGTTGGTCAGACGAGCAGGCGGAACGGTCACGTCTGCACTGATCTCGTGATGGAAGCCCAGGAATGCGTCGATGTTCGCCGCCGCGACCTTGCCGGCAGCAACAGCGCGAATGACGGTTGCAGGGCCGGTGACTGCGTCGCCGCCGGCAAAGACCTTGGACTTTTCCTTAACGAAGGAGTCGGGCAGCGCCGAGATCGCACCGCGCACAGTCGGGATACCAGCCTCCTCGAAGGTCTTGGAGTCGATGCCCTGACCGATGGCCACAACAACGATGTCGCAGGGCGTGTGCAGGTCGGGCAGACCGGCATTCACCGGACGCGGACGGCCGTCCTTGCCCACCGGGCCGATCTGCTGGGGACGGGTGACAATCGCGCAGACGTTGCCCTGTTCGTCGGCTTCAATGGCAACCGGTGCCTGAAGCGGCATGATCTCGCAGCCTTCCTCGGCTGCCTCGGCAATCTCGTCGGCCAGCGCGGTCATGTCCTCCACGCGGCGGCGGTACATACAGGTAACTGAAGCCGCGCCCAGACGGCGCGCGGTACGGGTTGCGTCCATGGAGACGTTGCCGCCGCCGATGACGACGACATGTTTGCCGGTAAAGTCGGGTGCTTTTCCGCTGCCGGTCGCACGCAGCAGTTCGACTGCCGATAGCACACCCGTGCTGTCCTCACCCGGAATGCCAATCTTTTTATCGTTCTGTGCGCCGATGGACAGATAAATTGCGTCAAATTCATCTTCCAGACGCTCAAAGGAGATATCTTCGCCAATGCTCACACCGGTATGTACCTCGACACCGGTGGACAGAATGCAGTCAATGTCGGCATCGAGCACTGCCTGCGGCAAACGGTAATCGGGAATGCCGTAGCGCAGCATGCCGCCGAGTTTTTCCAAACGGTCATAGACGACAACCTGATGGCCCATCAGCGACAGGAAATACGCTGCGGACAGACCGCCCGGGCCGCCGCCGATAACTGCGATGCGTTTGCCCGTCGAGGGTGCGCAGGCCGGAGCCGGAACCACACCCGCGTGCTCGACTGCGTAGCGCTTGAGACCGCAAATGTTGATCGGCGCGTCCACCATGCTGCGGCGGCATCTTGCCTCACAGGGATGCTCACAGACGAATGCACAAGTGCTCGGGAACGGATTGTCCTTACGAATGAGGCGTACCGCGTCGGCGTAGCGCTTTTCGTTGATGAGCGCGATATAGCCCGGAATATCCACACCTGCCGGACACAGAGAGACACAGGGCACCGGCTGAGTCAGTCCGG
Source organism: Butyricicoccus pullicaecorum DSM 23266 (assembly GCF_900167005.1). GTDB lineage: Bacteria > Bacillota > Clostridia > Oscillospirales > Butyricicoccaceae > Butyricicoccus > Butyricicoccus pullicaecorum. Next base: position 424,700 of record NZ_FUXW01000001.1, on the reverse strand, counting down.
TGATACAGCGATGATTGACCACGTGCTCAACGTAATCCTCTCGGAAGCCCTGCACGCCGCGCAGCACCATCTCGGCTGCCTCGGCGCCAATGGCGCAGTCGGACGAAGCGGCAATGACGCGCGCGGTCTTTTCGATCAGGTTGATGGTTTCGAGGTTTGCCTCACCGTCGAGTACCGACTCGACCAGCCGGGTCAGCTGTCCCAGACCGATACGGCAGGGCGAACACTTGCCGCAGGTTTGCGCGTGGCACAGACGCAGGAAAGAGAGCGCCATGTCGACCGGACACAGTCCCGGAGGGCTGGCGGCAATGCGGCGTTCTACGTCACGGTAGAGCCCTTCCACCACGGTCTGTGCGCGGCTGGGCGTCTCGATGTACATTCTGCTCATAAGCCAAAGATTTCCCCTTTCGCTCTAAAATATTTTCTCTCCATTCTCGTTGTGATAAACAGAACACCGGCACAATCAGGACTCTGATCGGTCGGTGAACAGCGTAAAATGACTGCGCTGGAAATCCAGCAGTCCTTCCCGTTTCATACAGCTGAGCACCTGAGACAGGGCGCTGCGGTCAACAGACAGGTAGTCGGCCAGCTCCTGGCGGTTAAACGGAATATCAAAACTGGAACTGCCCTGCGCTTCGGCCTGATCGGACAGATAAGCGAGCAGTTTCTCTCGGGTCGTGCGTCGGGAAAGGTGATCGATCTTGCGGGAAAGCATCAGATTTTTGCCTGCAAGAATGTGCATGAGGTTGTTGACCAGACGCACATGGAATGCACAAACGTGGGTGCACATGGTCAGCGCCTGCGCAATGTTGATGAAGAGCACCTCACAATCCTCGGCTGCAATAACGCTCACGGTGAGCGGTGCGCCGGGTGCGCAGGCGTAGGATTCTCCGAACAAGTCGCCCGCAGCAGACTCGCCCAAAATACTCCGATTGCCCCAGAAGTCATCGCGCAGGATGACCGCTCGGCCGCTCAGCACCAGTCCCACACTCTGTACCCGCTCGCCCTCATGCCAGATCACCGCATCCTTCGGATAGGTACGGCGCACCGGCCGCAGACAGCCGAGCAAAGCCTCTATTTCCTGCTGTGTAATCCCTGCAAACAGGGCACAGTGCTGTAAACGCTCGATCATATCGCCCATCTCTCCCTCTCGCTCTGACCTGTTTTTCCCAGTATACCGCGTTCCCGCAGGCATGTAAAGTGATTTTTGACCAAATGGTAAAATTCTTTGTGAGAAACAAGCATTCATCTGTTAAATTTGCAACAAAGTCTTTGCAGCCGTGTGCAGCATCTATGCACGGTGCAGTCTCAAAATAGACAGTAAGATGCAATCGATTCCCCATTGTGAAAGACCTGACAAAGACGAACAAAGCCACCGGGCAAACCGGTGGCTTTGTCACAAGGATTTTAGAATTTGAGGATGATTCAGGGGGTAGAACATGTTCCCACGCGTTCATACAGTGGGAGCATATCAAAGAGGGGGATGGTCAGGAGTTGGCACGCATCCGATTCAAGGGGCTCCGGACGCCTCCTGACTACGGTTATTATTATATCATGTCTTTTTCTTTTTGCAAGCGCTATATAACCAAATATTCTCCAAAATTTTCGCGCACGTTTTTGTTATATTGTACAACTTTCGTGCATTTCCGCTGCTCATCCGCCATACGGGTATATCCATCGATAGCGCCACACGCAGAAAATGGACACGCAAAGCGCCAATCCCTCGGCAATCGGTGCGGCAAACCATACGCCCGTCACGCCAAACAGCGCTGCCATGAGGATGATACTGCCCGACAGGAAGAACAGCGTGCGCAGGAAAGACAGGAACGCCGAGACGCGTCCATTGCCGAAGGCGGTGAACAATGCCGAAGCAAACAGGTTGCATCCCTTACACAGGTAGCTCAGGCCGTAGCAGCGCAAGCCCTCGACCGCAAGCACATACACCGCGCTGCCTGCCGGTGTAAACACGGTTGCTAGCGTACCGCCGAACAAACGTGTACCCAGCGTCATACAAATACCGACACACAGGCATAACAGCACGCTCAGACGGAAAGTCTTGCGAATATTGGCCTTGTCCCCTTTTCCGTAGTTGTAGCTGATAAGCGGTGCAACGCCCATCGCATAGCCTAGACTGACCGCGACCAGCACGAAGTCCAAGTATAGCACGATCGCGACCGCGGCCACGCCGTCCTGTCCCAGCAGGCGCATCATGGTGATGTTAAACAAGAAGGTGGTCACGCTCTCGGATAAATAGCTGACCATCTCGGACGATCCGTTTGCCGCCGCGTGCGCCAGCTGCTTCCAGTTGCGGGTCGGACGCACCAGACGAAAAGCTGCCTTGGAGTAAAAGCGGAAATAGCACAGGCCGAAAATCGCCGGAATGCAGAAACCGATTCCAGTCGCGATGGCTGCGCCAGAGATACCCCATCCAAAGACGCCCATAAACACCAGATCGAGCACGACATTGACGATGCCACTGCCGACTGTCAGAATCAATCCGATCTGCGGCTTGCCTGCGGCCACGATCAGGGTCTGGAACTGGATTTGCAGCATGCTCATGGGCAGAAAGCAAACGACCGGGAATGCGTAACCGTAGCAGTACGGGAACAGCACGTCATTGGCACCCAGCATGCGGATGATCGGCCGCAGGAAAATGAGCACCAGAGCGGCAAAGGCAATGCCGATGACGATGGTGACCGACAGGACGAAGGAGAAAATCTCATTTGCTCCCTTCTGGTCGCCCTGTCCCAGTTTGCGCGAGACAATCGCGGTCGTACCCGTTCCGAACATGGTGCCCAGTGCAACCACAACACCCAGAATGGGATACACAACATTGATGGCTGAAAACGCCTCGGTTCCGACCAGATGCGACACCAGTGTACCGTCGACCACAGTGTACATGGACAGTACAATCATCATAACGATGGATGGCAGCGTAAAGCGCAGCAAAAATGCCGGTGTGATCGGGTGATCCATTGCATGTTTCACGGAGGCTCCTCCTTTTCTTTCTGTTCTGTCCTCCTATTCTACCATCTGCCGCTCTGCTTGAAAAGGGACAGACTTGCGGCGTACATGCAAAACCGCCTGTCCGTCTGTAACCGTGCAGGCTGTCAGAGCAAAGGCCAACGGACATGCCCACCCTGCGGCAAAAGGGGCCTGTATGCAGAACCCTCCGGCTTCCGGCTGGCAGCGCACCACACCGCTCATAATCAGTGCGTCCAGCTTGGCATCCCCAGTCACAGCAGGTTGGCTTTCTGCCAATCCGCTGCCGTCCCCGGCATCCAGCACGTAGCGCGTGGGCAGGCTGTCTGCGGTGTATCCTGCCGTGCGCAGCGCATACCACGACAGCGTGCGCTGGACGCGCAGACTGTCCCCCACCGGTTCAGCCACATCGATGCGCAGCGGCGCACAGCCGTCCCGCAGACCGTACAGCCGCAAGATGTCATCGGTCTGCACCCGGCATTCGGCCACAAAGCGCACGCCGTCACTCTGCACCTCGACCTGTATCTGTCCCACCGTCTGTCCTCGGTACGATACCTCCATGCGCCGCCCTCCCCTTTCCGCGCACACAAAAAGCGCGTATCTACTTCTCATAGATACGCGCTTACCGTTCTTTTTATGCCACCGAATAATCGCCCGAGATCAGCACCTTGGTGCGCTCGGTCGCCTGCAAGCCCGCCGACTGGGTCGTCGCCGTGTACAGGGCGTACAGGTCAAGCGCCTCGCCCTCGGACAGCTCACCCACCTCGGACAGGTTGACCAGTCCACGGCCGCCGCTCTCGACACAGGTCGCCGCACCGCTGCGCAGTACGACCTCTGCCCCGGCTGCGAGATAGACCTTCTGTCCCGCCGACAGGGTCAGCGACCGCCAAGTGCCGCTGTCCGCCGCCGTGCCGCCGCCTGCGGCCGACACACGCTTTAAAAAGGTCTCATCCGACGCAACCGCTGCCGCTGCCGCTGTGATGCTCTCGTTGAGCTTCTGCGACAGTTCATTGATGCGTGCCGACAGGGTATTGGCCTGTGCGTTTGCCGCGTTCTCAGCCGTCTGCATGGCCTTGGGCGTGATGACCGCATCCAGATAGCTCTGCGTCACCAGCGGATCGTCCGATGACCCGGACTGCGCCACCGCGAAATAACCCGACACCAGCAGGCAGACCATGAGCACGGCTGCCGTCGAGGTGATAAATCTCTGTTGTTTTATCTTCATCCCATTCACTCCGTTGTCTGTTTATCCCTGCGGCGCACCCGATGCGCCCAGTCCAAAGCTGACCGCCAGTGCCTGATCGATCCGCCGCATGTGATCTGCGTCCAGTGTACCCATTTTCTCGCGCAGACGCTTTTTGTCCAGTGTGCGGATCTGCTCCATCAGGACGACCGAATCCTTGGTCAGTCCGAACGAGCGCGCACCGAGCGAGATATGTGTGGGCATTTTTGCCTTGTTGACCTGCGAGGTGATGGCGGCTGCGATGACGGTCGGGCTGTATCGGTTGCCCACGTCATTCTGGACAATAAGTACCGGCCGGATACCGCCCTGCTCACTGCCGACCACCGGACTGAGATCAGCATAGTAAATATCTCCGCGTTTGACTTTATGTTCCACGCTGTTCAACCTCCGTTTTCTCAATAGGACTTTGTACTCCTATTTTCCCCGCATCGGAGGCAGATATAACCGTACCAAACCGGAATTTTTTAGGTGTCTTATAAGTACACACGCGGGATGCGGTGCGACACCGCGCACAGTACCTCGTAAGAGATCGTTCCCGCCGCTTCTGCGAGGGTGTCTGCGGTCACTGCCGCGTCACCGAATACGGTCACAACGTCGCCGCGTGCCGCCTTCACGCCCTCAGGCAGGCGCACCATGAGCATATCCATGCACACACGTCCGATGACCGGAACGGCCTGTCCGTCCACGACAACAGCCGCACGGCCCGAGCAGGCACGCAGATAACCGTCGGCGTAGCCGATGGCGACAACCGCCTCACGGATGGTCTCCTCGGTGCGGTAGGTGCAGCCGTAGCTGACCAGACGATCCTTTTCCAGCTCACGCACCTGCACGATGTGGGTCTTGACCGTCATGACCGGACGGACGTTGATGCGCACCGGATTTGCCGGGTCGGGCTGGTAGCCGTACAGGATGATGCCCGCGCGCACCATGTCCAGATAGCTGTCGGCATACTGCACAACACCGCCGCTGTTGGCACAATGCTTGATAGGCAGCGGCAGACCGGCCTGTTCCAGACCGTCGCAGACCTTACGGAACAGATCGAGCTGCTTGTGAGTGAATTCGATGTCCTCGGGCGCTGCCGTATCCGCAACCGCGAAGTGCGTAAACGCACCGCCGACCTCGATGCCGGGCAGCTTGGCGATCTCCAGCAGCTCGTCGATGGTCTGCTGGGTGCGGTTTGCCTGGAAGCCCAGACGGGACATGCCGGTGTCCAGCGCAAAATGTACCTTGATCGGCTTGCCCTCTGCGACAGCCGCCTGCGAGAACAACTCGGCGGTCTCACGGTCGTAGACCGGGACGGTGATCTCATGGCGCACGATGGCTGGCATATCAATGACATCGACATAGCCCAAAATAAGAATCGGCGTGCGGATACCTGCCGCGCGCAGCTCGAGTGCCTCGTCACCGGTTGCGACGCCAAAGTACGCCGCACCGCGCCGTTCCAGACAGTGTGCGACCGGCACTGCGCCGTGTCCGTACGCGTTTGCCTTGACGATGCACAGCACCGGACGGCCTGCATGTTTTTGGATGACGTCAAAATTATGTTCCAGAGCGGACAGATCGATCTCTGCCCATGCCCGGTTCTGATTCATTGCCATTTCGGTTCTCCTCGTTGTTCACTGGAATTGCTCAAAATACAGCGTCAGCTGTTTGTCCCCGTCGCAGTACAGTTCGGCACAGACCGGCGCCATGGTGTCAGGATTTATCCAGACGGTTTTGGCGATAGCCGGACTCTGGTCGGCGGTCTCGTAGTGCAGGCGCACTGCAGCGATGTCCCCGACCGGCTCGGTGCTGACCTCGGTCGGCTCACCCGTGCGCAGATCGTACAGCAGATCGGCGATTGCGTCCGCCGGTGTCAATCCGGGGATGTTGTCCCCGCTAAACATCAGCTCAGCCTCAGCATAGCGCAGCGTAAACGCGTCCGCATGCTCGCCCGAGATCTCGACCTGTACGCCCGCAATACTCTCCGGGGCAGTGATTGTCAGTAAATCGTTATCCTCTTTATTATACTCGTAATTGACCTCGTATTCCAGCGCAGAATCACCGAAATCTGATAAAATTTTAGCGTGTGTTTGCGCTGATTGTAACCCCTCATAATACGCACGCACGGTCTCCCCTGCCGGCGGGGCAGAACTGCCGCAGCCTGTGAGCAGAACGAGCAGCAAAACACACCCAAATAATCGCTTCAGCCGTCACCACTCCCTTGTATTGTACTCGTGCAGTACCTCGGGCAGGACACTCAGCATATCGGTCGGTGTCATGCCGTATTCACTCAGGCGATTGGCGCACACATCACCACAGCGTCCATGCAGCCATGCACCGACTCGCGCCGCGTCTGCCGGACGCAGTCCCTGACCGATGAGTGACAGAATCATACCGGCCAGCACATCGCCGCTGCCGCCCTTGGCCATACCCGGGTTTCCGGTCGTGTTACACGTCACCGTGCCGTCCGGCGCAGCTACGACCGTCCGGTGTCCCTTGAGCAGCAGCACACAGCCATAGCGCATGGCAAACGCCGCCGCGTCCTCTGCCGTCGGATGGTCAATGCCGGTCAGGCGTGAAAACTCACCCGCGTGCGGTGTCAGCACAACCGGGTACGCGGTACTGCACAACTTATCTATATGTCCGCCCAGCGCGTTTATGCCGTCGGCATCCAAAACGATCGGACAAGGAAGCGAGGTGAGTGCAGTCAAGGTCAGTTCCCGGAACGCCGCAAAGTGTCCCAGACCGGAACCGATCAGACAAGCCGCGCTGCGCTCGGCACGATGAAGCGCATCCTGCCAGCTGTCTTCGGTATAGGGATAGATGACAGGCTCGTTGAGTTTGACCGCCAGAATGGGATAGATGTCTGCGGGAACGGCCAGCGTCACAATCCCGCTGCCCATACGCACCGCACCTTGGGCGGCAAAGTACGGCGCACCGGTATAGCCGCTCGAGCCACAGAACGCCCACACCCGACCATAATCATTCTTGCTCGTCTCCGGCTTCCGGCCGGGCAGTAAGGCATCTACCTGTACCTTGGTAAAGCGCTCTATTTGCATCAAAAATCGCCCTCCAAAAAAATCCAAAAAAATTTTAAAAATAGTGTTGACAAAAAGGCCTGTTATAGATATAATAAAGAAGCTGTCAGCGAGAGTCAAGAAAAAACGACAGCGAACAACAAAAAATCGAGGTGTGGCTCAGCTTGGTAGAGCGCTTCGTTCGGGACGAAGAGGCCGCAGGTTCGAATCCTGTCACCTCGACCATCTTAACAGCATTCAGTAAATCTGGATGCTGTTTTTTCGTATCTGCATAATTTTCCGTCAGGATTCGAACCTGCTTTTAATCGCGCCGCGAGCCGAAACCACACCGAAGGTGCGTGTTTCGAATCCTGTCACCTCGACCTCGTCGCTGTGGACGTCGTATCCCTCGCAGCGACTTTTTCAAAGTCACTTCTCGCTCACTTTGTCACAGCTCCTCTTCCAACACGACCCGCTGCGCTGGGCTCGTGTCGGAGCCTATTACAGCATTCAGTAAATCTGGATGCTGTTTTTTCATTTCTGCATAAATTTTCGTCAGCATTCGAACCTGCCTTTCAATCGCGCCGCGAACCGAATTCACACAAGCGCCATTTTTGCGAATCAGGAGTCTTCCCGCATTGCCAACAAACAAAGCCAATGTTTTTTCTGATCGTGATATACCGTGATATCACAAAATCCAGCTTCTTTCAAAAAGCCCGACAGCTGCGCTTGGTTGAAAATTCGCAGTCCATCGATCGCAGACAACCACTTGTCATCTCCGGCCTTCATCCCATCCGACTCATTCACAATCAGGAATGTTCCACCCGGTTTTAAAATCCGATACACTTCCCGAAAACTTTCGGTCGGACCAGGCCAGAAATACACTGTTTCAAACGCGGTAACCAAATCAAATCTTGCATCCTCAAAAGGTAATTTGGACACATCCCCCTGCACAATGCGGCAGCGTCCTTTTTGTATCTCGCGCTGATTGACCCGTCTGGTTTTTTCCACGGAGATTTCTGAATAGTCCAGCGCAGTCACTTTAGCAGTCGGATATCTCTGCAAAAGTGCCCTGACATTTCGTCCACCGCCGCAGCCTAACTCGGCGATCTCCGCAATTCCTGTTTGCGGCAGATATTGCATTCCCCAATCCGCAACTTCAGCATGTGCACGATTCATACCGGCAACCATCCACCTGCCCAACAAACCTTCGGGCTTGCGGGTATTACCGAAAAATGATTTCAAAATTCCCATAATGACCTCCAAAAAGCATTTATAGTTAGTTATTACTAACTTATATTTACTATACCCTCTTCCCGCAGAAAAAGCAACTAAATGTACGCTGTATACGATGCGAACAATCTTTTGTGAACACTTTCAGCGTTTGCTGTCGATTTATAAATTCTTCTGCTATCTCTTGAACTTTTTCAAAAAAATGCTTGACAAATCACGTTTCCGCTTATATACTGTACTCAATTAAATTCCTAAACCGATGAAAAAGAAGAGTACCCGAAATTCGGATTCGCACAGAGAGCCGCGGCATGGTGGGAGCGCGGTCGAGGATGGTTCGGGGAATGGACTTTGGAGGGCAGATCGAACGGGTCAAATTTTGACCTCAGTAGTGAGACGGGGACTCCGCCCGTTATCAGTGGAGCCTGCATTGATCTCGATGCAGATTTGAGCGGACGTATTTCATACGTCAATCCGGGTGGCACCGCAGAGGTTTCAGCGCCTTTGTCCCAGAAATGTTCCTTGGGACGATGGCGTTTTTTTCATGCCTTCTTCCCGCAATCAACTGATTTTCAAAGGAGTGTATGATCATGACCAAGATTCCCCATCGCCTGTATTTGACCGAAGACCAGATGCCCAAGCAGTGGTTCAATCTGCGTGCGGTCATGAAGGAACAGCCCGACCCGATGCTGCATCCGGCAACCCTCCAGCCCATGACCGAACGCGATCTTTATCCCATTTTCTGTGAGGAACTCGCCCGTCAAGAGCTGGACGAAACCCATGCTTACATCGATATCCCGGAAGAAATCCAGGAAATCTACAAAATGTACCGTCCTTCCCCGCTGATTCGTGCCTATGCACTGGAAAAAGCACTGGGAACCCCGGCTAAGATCTACTACAAGTTCGAGGGCAACAATACCTCGGGTTCGCACAAGCTCAACTCAGCAGTTGCACAGGCCTACTACGCCAAGCAGCAGGGGCTGTCCGGCGTGACCACCGAGACCGGTGCCGGTCAGTGGGGCACCGCGCTGAGCGAGGCGTGCAGCTACTTCGATCTGACCTGTGATGTGTTCATGGTCAAGTGCTCTTACGAGCAGAAGCCCTTCCGCAAGGCAGTCATGCGCGTCTTTGACGGCAGCATCACCCCTTCCCCGTCCACGACCACCGAGGTCGGCCGCAAGATTCTGGCCGAGCACCCGGACACCACCGGCAGCCTGGGCTGCGCCATCTCGGAGGCCGTTGAAGCTGCTGTCAAGAGCAACGGTTCCAAGCGCTATGTACTGGGTTCGGTGCTCAATCAGGTGCTGCTGCACCAGTCCATCATCGGTCTGGAGAGCAAGATTGCCATGGAGCAGCTGAACGAATACCCCGACATTGTCATCGGCTGCGCGGGCGGCGGCTCCAACCTGGGCGGTCTGATTGCACCGTTCATGGCCGACAAGATCACCGGCAAGTCCAATCCCCGCATCATCGCCGTTGAGCCCGCTTCCTGCCCATCTCTGACCCGCGGCAAGTACGCATACGACTTCTGTGACACCGGCAAGGTCACGCCCATGGCACGCATGTACACGCTGGGCTGCGGCTTCATCCCCTCTGCCAACCACGCAGGCGGTCTGCGCTATCACGGCATGAGCCCGATTCTGTCCAAGCTGTATCACGACGGCTACATGGAGGCAGTCTCCTACGAGCAGACCAAGGTATTCGACGCTGCCGTCCTGTTCGCAAAGCGCGAGACCATCCTGCCCGCGCCCGAGTCCGCACACGCCATCCGCTGCGCGATCGACGAGGCACTCAAGTGCAAGGAGAGCGGCGAGGCCAAGACCATTCTGTTCGGTCTGACTGGCACCGGATACTTCGACATGGTTGCCTATGAAAATTATCTGAATGGCAACATGAACGACTATATCCCGACTGACGCCGATCTTCAGGTTGGTTTCAACTCCCTGCCCGACATCCCGCAGAACAAGAATATTTGATAGAAAAAGCGCACGGTTCAATAAACCGTGCGCTTTCGTTTTAATAAGATTTGATTGCCCGTCGATTGTAGCAGAACATACCGATGGACACACCACAGATGATGCAGTAGCCCAGAACGCTCAGCCAGTCGGGAATCTGACCGAACAGGAAGAATCCCAGAATGGCAGCAAAGACGACCTGTGAATAGTCGAAGACCGAGATTTCGCTCGCCGGTGCGTTGGAATAAGCCGCTGTGATCGAGAACTGACCGCCAGCCGCTGCAAAACCTGCACCCAACAGGCTGAGGGTCTGCGCCAACGTCATCGGCTCGCCGTGCATGAGCAGCCAGGGCACAACCGACAGGCAGGAAAAGCCAGAGAAGAAGAATACGATATATGCACCGCGCTCCTCACGCTGGCTGAGCGCTCGTACTGCCGTATACGCTGCACCCGCACACACACCGCCGACGAATCCCACCAGGGCCGGGAAAAATTCGGTCAAATCAAAGCTGGGCTTAATGATACACAGCGCACCGCCAAATGCGACGATGATCGCAGCCGCCTGCACCGGTTTGACCTTCTCATGCAGGAAGATCAGCGAGAAAATAATGGCCGCAAACGGCGACAGCTTGTTGAGCATAGACGCATCGGACAGCAGCAGATGGTCGATCGCATAGTAGTTACACAAAATACCGATCGTGCCAAAGCTCGCACGCACGATCAGAAGCGGTAAATTGCCCTTTCTCCAGCGAAATCCACCGCCCTGCCGCATTAAAATGATTAAGGCGAACACGAACGCAACTGCATTGCGGAAGAAACTTTTCTGCACCGGCGGCAGGTCACCCGCCAGCCGAACAAACGCATTCATCAGTGCAAAACAGAACGCTGAGCACAGAATAAACAGGATACCTTTGGTTCTTGAGTTCACGTTTCCCACACCCTCCCCGTGTTTTCATGGTATATTTTATCTATATGTATGATACCACGCAGATGTTTTTTTCTCAAGGCTCTTGCACGCCTTCTAAAAATCTGCTATAATATTTTAGACGCCGGTATGATGGAATTGGTAGACGTAGCGGACTCAAAATCCGCCGGTGGCGACACCGTGCCGGTTCGACTCCGGCTACCGGCACCATGAAAAAGACACCCAAATGGGTGTCTTTTTTGTTATCTTTTTCATCTTTTCAGCCCAAAAAGGCTACGATCAAACAGCTGACCAGTATCACCGCAAATAGGATTGCAAGGGTCACGGCACACGCCTTGCGCTTCTCTTCCGGCGTGGGTTCTCTGGATACAGGCATCTGCACAGAGTTGTTATAGCGATTCCGGTTTGCCTGGTTGCTTTCCTCCATCGCTTGCCGGTAATGGACATACCCATCCAATCCCTTGCCATAAAATCCATAATCATGATCGTCTGCCATCCTGCGCACCTCCCGTATCATCTCAGCATCGTGCTTGTGCTTTCATTATATGAAAAAGTATCGGAAAGGTCAAGACAGCAAAAAAAGAGGACAGGCCATGCCTGTCCTCTTTGCATATCCGATTGTGCTTCAAAAAGAAACTTACTTTGCCATGGAAGCAACTTCTGCTGCGAAGTCGTCCTGCTTCTTCTCGATGCCTTCGCCACGCTCGAAACGAACGCACTTGACCAGCTTGATCTCGCCGCCCAGTTCCTTTGCAACAGCTGCGATGTGCTGCTCAACGGTAACCTTGTTCTCCTTAACGAAAGCCTGCTGCAGGAGGCAGTTCTCCTCGTAGTACTTGCCAATACGGCCCTCAACCATCTTGTGGATGATCTGCTCCGGCTTCGGCTTAGCAGCAGTCTTGTTCTCCTCGAGAGCCTGAGCCAGCAGGATCTCCTTCTCCTTAGCCAGGGTAGCCTCGTCGACCTCAGACTTGTCCATGAATGCCGGATTCATAGCAGCAGCCTGCATGCCGATGTCCTTACCCAGCTCCTTAACGGTAGCGTTGTCCTTCAGGTTGTCGGAAACTTCCAGAGCAACCAGGGTACCAATAACGCCGCCCATGTGGTTGTAAGCAACGTTTACAGTGTTTGCGTCGAAACGAGCGAAACGACGGATCTGGATGTTCTCACCGATGGTCAGAACCTTCTCCTGCAGAGCGGTCTCAACGGTCAGCTCGCCCATCTTGCAAGCCTTCAGCGCGTCAACGTCAGCCGGGTTCTCCTTGATGATAACGGTAGCAACGTCGTTTACGAATGCCTGGAAGTCAGCGTTCTTTGCAACGAAGTCGGTCTCAGCGTTGACCTCAACGATTGCAGCGATGCCGCACTCGTCGCAAACCTTAGCGCATACAACGCCCTCAGCAGCAACACGGTCAGCCTTCTTAGCAGCCTTTGCCAGGCCCTTCTCGCGCAGCAGCTCGATTGCCTTGTCGAAGTCGCCGTCAGCCTCGGTCAGAGCCTTCTTGCACTCCATCATACCTACGCTGGTCATTTCGCGCAGCTTCTTTACGTCAGCAGCAGTAAAAGCCATTTTCAGTTCCTCCAAAAAGATAAATTTCAGTGCATAAAAAACGCAGGGTGCGACGACTGACCGGCGCGCCGGGGGCGTCGCGCCCTGCGAATTAAAAATTTCGAGAATCCAGTCTCTATACTGTTTTCAGACGGGTTTCGTCTTACTCAGCAGCAGCTTCCTTCTCCTCAGCTGCAACCTCGAGCTGCTCGCCCTGCTTGCCTTCCAGAACAGCGTTAGCCATGGTCTGGGAGATCAGCTTGATTGCACGGATTGCGTCGTCGTTACCCGGGATAACGTAGTCAACTTCGTCCGGATCGCAGTTGGTGTCAACGATAGCGACAACCGGGATGCCCAGCTTCTTAGCCTCAGCGATTGCGTTCTTCTCCTTGCGGGGATCAACAACGAACATAGCGCCCGGCAGCTTCTTCATTTCCTTAACGCCGCCCAGGTACTTCTCGAGCTTAGCGATCTCGAGCTGGAGCTTGATAACTTCCTTCTTGGGAAGCAGATCGAAGGTGCCGTCTTCCTGCATCTTCTTGAGCTGGTTGAGACGGTTGATACGGGTGCGCATGGTCTTGAAGTTGGTCAGCATGCCGCCCAGCCAACGTGCGTTTACGAAGAACTGACCGCAACGCTCAGCCTCTTCCTTGATAGCGTCCTGAGCCTGCTTCTTGGTGCCGACGAACAGGATGGACTCACCAGCAGCAGCGGTGTCACGAACGAAGAAGTAAGCCTCCTCCAGCTTCTTGACGGTCTTCTGCAGGTCGATGATGTAGATGCCGTTACGCTCGGTGAAGATGTAAGCTGCCATCTTCGGGTTCCAGCGGCGGGTCTGATGGCCGAAGTGTACGCCGGCCTCCAGCAGCTGCTTCATAGAAATTACTGCCATTTTTAGTTTCCTCCTTGGTTTTAACCTCCATCCCGTTTCATCTGACAGGCGGCAACCGCTCCGAGAGCGGCCACCCGCCGCGTGCATCGCGGGATGTGTGTACTCGTACTTTCATATACTATCATACCACCCGTGGCTTTGTCAAAGGGATTTTTACATTTTTCCCGATTTTTACGAAGAAAACCACTTCTTTGTCCGGGGAGTTGGGCAGGATGACGCATAGCGGACAAAAATGATGTCCTCGCCGATCTTTTCGACCGACTCCCACGGGATGACGGCATCGTCTCCCCGTCCCAACAGGCCGAGCACACCGGCGGTCTCGGGGACGATCAGCGCGGTGATCTGCCCGCTGTCCGGGTTAAACTGTATGTCACTGACATATCCCATCCGCGCCCCGTCACACAGGTTGATAACCTCCCGACAGCGCAGCTCGCTGAGTGTCACATTGTTCTCACAGGATTCCCGCATTACGATCCCTCCCCCGGCAATGCCTTTTCAAAGAAAGTGGTCGTGGACATGCCCGACGGCCGGTTGTACCGTCCGAGCAAAAACAGACTGTCCGGGTCACCGGGCGAAATGATATTGATGCGCTCCTCACAGGTCAGCGTGCAGCGAAATCCCATCTCTTTTAGAATGTCCTCGGTCTCGTCACTGTATGCACCATACGGATAAGCATAGCACTGCGGCGGCGTCAGACCGGATTCAGCAAGATAGGTCTGGGAAAGATGCGTGTCGTCAGTCAGCATCTGCCGGTATTCCTCGACGCTCTCGCTTCGCTTTTTCAGACAGCCCTTGCGCACACTGTCATCGTGCAGATCATAAGAGTGATTGCCGATCTCGAACACGCCGCTCTCCTGCATCTCGACCAACCGTCCAGCCGACAGATACGACCAATAGGCGTTTTCCTGTCCACTTTCGGTGTAGAGCGCGGTCTGTTCGCCGATGACCGACACAACTGCCTGCATATCCCGCTCGGCCAACAGCGGATAAGCGTATAAGTAGTTATTGTAGAACCCATCGTCAAAGGTAATCAGCACCGGTTTTGCGGGCAAGTCTCCCTTGCCGTCAACAAAGTCCACCAGCTCACTAATCGTCACAGTCTCATACCCATTGTGCTGCAAGTAGTCCAGATCGGCCTCGAGTGCCGCCGGACTGAGTACATACGATCCCGCCCGCGCCTCGTCCTTGAGGATACTGTGGTACATGATGACTGGCAGCTGTACCCCGCCCTGCTCCAGCATGGCCGCGACCCGCTCGTCCGCCCGGTGCAGATTCCACGCACAGATGCCGCCCAGCAGCGCGATGGTCACCGCCATCTGCATGACCAGCTTGCCCATTCCGGTTCGTTCCATTTCCTTCCCTCCTTTTTGTCCGGTTCCAGTGTATGCAGCCATCAGACAAAAAAGAAGCGCAGGATTTACCTGCGATTGAAGTCGTCGAAAAACTGCGGTTTTTCGACGATCAGACGTCCGCCGCGCAAAGCGCTCTGGACGAAGAATGCCCGAAACCGCGCATAAATGAGCGGATTCCGGCATTTTGCTGTGTAAAAAGTCACGCACGTGTCGCGACTTTTTACGAAATTTCATGTGCGCCACAGGCGCAGAGAACTTTTCCAAAAAAAGCAGAAGCGCAGGGTTTACCTGCGCTTCTGGGAATATACCATGGGAATATACCATATTATACGCCGACCTTGTAGGTGTCGATCGCCTGGCGGACGTTTTCCTTGTCGCTGTCCTTGCCGTACTTGTCGACCTTCATGCGGCTCTTGGGCTCGTGGTTGAGCGATGCTGCGCCGCCAACGCAACCGCCGACACAGGCCATGCCCTCGATGAAGTTCTTGTCCAGCTTGCCAAACTTGGCCTTCAGCAGTGCCGCCTTGCACGCCTCAATGCCGTCACAAGCCTCGGCCTTGACCTCAAAGTCCAGACCCTTCTCCTTGATGACCTCGAGCACAGCCTCGGTCAGGCCGCCCGAACGGCCAAAGATACGGCCAAAATAGGACGCATCGTTCATGGACGTTTCTTCCAGGCTTTCCATCTCGATCTCGCGTGCGTCGATCATCGCCTGAAGCTCCTCAAAGGTCAGCACGCTGTCAATCCACAGATCAACATTCGGCAGACGCATTTCGGCCTTCTTTGCCGTGCAGGGACCAATGAAAATGCACTTGACCGGGCTTTCTCCGCCCAGCTTGACAAACTTGCCGATCTCAGCCATGGGCGACAGATTGTGCGAAATCTTGTCTGCCAGCTCAGGTACATGCTTCTTGATGTAATCGACAAAGGCAGGGCAGCACGAAGAGGTCAAAAATCCCTTCTCGACCAGCTCCTCGGCTTCCTTGTCGGCAACCATATCCGCACCGATTGCAGCTTCGACCACATAGTCAAAGCCCAGCTGACGGATGGCCGTTGCAACCTGTCCGAGCGTCACACCGTCAAACTGTGCAGCGATAGCCGGGGCGACGATTGCGACCGTCTTATAGTTTTCCTTCTTATTGCGGATGATATTGATGGCATCGACCATAAACGACTTATCCATGATCGCGCCGAACGGGCAGGCATACGAGCAAGCGCCGCACGAGATGCACTTCTCGGGGTTGATCTCGGCCTTCTTCTCCTCGTTCATGTGGATGGCACCGACCTTACAGCTGCGCTCGCACGGACGAACGTGCTCGGTGATCGCACCGTAAGGGCAGACCTTGGCACAGCGTCCGCACTCGATGCACAGGTCAAAGTCGATGTGTGCCTTGCCGTTTTTCTTGGAGATCGCCTGCTTGGGGCAGGTCTTGATGCAGCGCTGCGAGATGCAGCCGCGGCAGGACTCGCTGACCATGTAGCGCTCGACCGGGCACTCGTCACACGCGATCTCAATGACCTCGATGATGTTCGGATTGCGGCGGTCACCGCCCATTGCCAGTCGTACACGCTCCTGTACAATGGCGCGCTCCTTGTACACGCAGCAGCGCATGGTCGGCTTGGGGCCGGGCGAGATGAGCTTGGGAATCTCGTAGTAGGATTCCATCAGCGTTCCCTCGTAAGCACGCTTAGCAACCGCCTTGAGCACGCGGTACTTGAGCAGCTGCACATCGGTTTCAAATGTTCTCATTGGTGGTTTCCCCTCTTTCGTAAAATCGTCAATTCTTTCCCCGAATCAATCAAATCATCCCTTATTCGGTGCGATACTGTGCCGCACCATCGCGGTACAGGTTACCGCCTACGCTGTCCATTGCCACAATGGCAGTAAATCCCTCGACGGTCAGCCGCTTGACCGACTCGCATCCCAAATCCTCGTATGCAATCACATCGAGTGCCTTGACGCTCTCTGCCTTGACCGCACCGGCGCCGCCAATAGCGACCATGTACACGGCACCGTTGCGTGCCATCGCATCGGCAACCGCCTGTGAGCGCACGCCCTTACCGATCATGCAGGTCAGACCGGCGTCGAGCAGGCGGGGCGAATAAGGGTCCATGCGTCCGGAAGTGGTCGGACCGACCGAGCCAATGACCTGACCGGGCTTTTCCGGGGTCGGGCCTGCGTAGTAGACCGCTGCGCCGTCCAGATCAAACGGTAAGGCCTGTCCCTCGTCCATCGCTGCGACAATACGCTTGTGCGCCGCATCGCGTGCAGTATACAGCGTACCGGTCAGCGTGACCGTATCGCCTGCCCGTAGCTTGGGTGCGAACGCTTTGAGGTCTTGGGTCTTTAAATCATAGTGTGCCATGCTGGTTCCTCCGTCATTTATTGCCGCGCAGCGCGCCCAGAAGCTGGGCAAGCGTGGGTTTCTCGCGCATCGGACAGACCGGTTTTTCTTCGGTATGTACCACAGGTTTTGCCTCGGTCTTGTGTACCGGTTTTTCCGGCTTTGCCGCCTGCGGCTTGGGCTCGGGTGCTGTGCCCGACATGCGTCCGCGCAGACCGGTCATAATCTCGTCCAGCTGGGTCAGTGCCTCGGCGGCCTGTGCATTTGCCTTGGCGTTCTCGCGCTCGGCTGCGGCCAGTGCCTGTCGGTAGGACTCCTTGGTGTGCTCAATCGCCGCGAGCAGTCGCTCGGCCATCTGCTCAGCCTCACCGACCAGTGAGCACGCATCGTGCTCAGCGCGCTGCTGAATCTCCTCAGCGCGGCCATGTGCGCACAGCTCGATCTCAGCCAGACGTGCACGTGCCTCATCGTACTCGGCGCACTTGGAAATCATCTCGGCATTGTCCGCACGCACGTGATCAAGCGCGCTCTGCGCCTCTTCCAGACGGCTCTTGAGCGTCTGAAGCTCCTGCTTTGCCTGCTCGGCCTCATCCTGTGCCTGACGCACCTGCGCCTTGAGCGAGACAATGGTCTGCTCCTTGGCCTGCTCTTCCTGCAGCATGCGGTCACGGTCGGCGATGAGCGCCTGTGCGGCGCGATCGGCTTCGTCCTTTTCCTGCAGGATGCGTGTACGCTCCTGCTCGGCCTTATTCAGTTTTTCTTCGAGTGCACTGCGGCGGTCGGCTTCAACCTCGATAAAGTCGAGCACGTCTTCCCGCCGGAACCCAAAGGGTGCTGTGCGAAAACCCATTTCCGATTGGCTCATAATGTTTCCTTCTCCGCATAGATTTATCTACATTCAGACAAGATTATTATAACAAAATGCTCTAAAAAACACAACTTAAATCTATTCCCTCGCGAAAATTCTGGTTTTTTTGCAGTCAAATTTCGGCTAGATGTATTGCAATTCGCAAGACACCATGCTAAACTGTAAAAATATAATCAACCTTTTTCGGAAAGCAGGGAAATCAATATGCTGACAGTCAATGACTTCCAGGAAGCAGCGGCCCGCCTGAAGAATGTCATCCACACCATTCCTCTGAGCACGTCCTGCACCTTTTCCGCGATGACCGGCGCGGAAGTTTATCTGAAATATGAAAATCAGCAAAAAACCGGTTCTTTTAAAGTACGCGGTGCGTACAACAAGATTATGAAGCGTTACATGGAGGGCAACCTCAAAGCGGTCGTCGCCTCCTCCGCTGGCAACCATGCACAGGGCGTTGCCTTTGCTGCTGCTTCGGTCGGCGTTCCGGCAACCATCGTCATGCCCCGCTCGGCACCCATCGCCAAGGTCGCAGCAACCGAGGGCTACGGTGCCAAGGTCGTGCTGCACGGCTCGGTCTATGACGAGACCTACCAGAAGGCCTGCGAGATCATTGAGCAGACCGGCGCAGAGCTCATTCATCCGTTCAACGACGAGGATGTTATGGCCGGTCAGGGTACGATTGGTCTGGAAATCCTGAGCGATCTGCCTACGGTTGACATGATTTTTGTTCCTGCCGGCGGCGGCGGACTGATCTCGGGTGTTGCTGCCTGTGTCAAGCAGATCAACCCCCGCATTCAGGTCATCGGCGTACAGGCCGAGGGCGCATCTGCGATTGTGGACTCCTTCCATCAGGACAGCATCCGTCCGA
The DNA here is from genome assembly GCF_900167005.1 of Butyricicoccus pullicaecorum DSM 23266. Lineage (GTDB taxonomy): Bacteria > Bacillota > Clostridia > Oscillospirales > Butyricicoccaceae > Butyricicoccus > Butyricicoccus pullicaecorum. The sequence goes on along the minus strand of NZ_FUXW01000001.1, from coordinate 405,495 downwards.
CTGCAACCGCACACACCATTGCTGACGGTATCGCAGTCAAGGAACCGGGCGACCTGACCATGCAGTACATCAACCAGTACGTCGATCAGATGGTCACCGTATCCGATGCCGAGATCGCGTCCACCATTCTTATGCTGCTCGAGCGCACCAAGCAGGTCGTCGAGCCCGCAGGTGCCGCTTCCCTTGCCGCTGTTCTGAATCAGAAGGTAGACATCAAGGGCAAGAAGGTCGTCTGCGTTATGTCGGGCGGCAATATCGATGTATCCTTCATCCACAAGGTTGTCGAAAAGGGTCTGGTCACCCGTCACCGTCACATCAAGTTCTCGACCATCATGCCCGACGTTCCGGGTGCACTGGAGAACTTCGCACACATCGTGGCCGAGCAGAATGCAAACGTCATCCTGTTCAACCATGACCGCGTTGCTGCCGATCTGGACATTGACGAAGCCATCATCGAGGTCGTCTGCGAAGTCAGCGGCGATGAGCACGCAAACCGTCTGCTCAAGGCGCTCAAGAAGGGCGGCTACGACATTTACAGCAAGAAGCAGGGCGGCTACGAGCTGTTCAACAAGAAATAATTTTTGCGCATCACAAAAGCGGGATGCAGTCCGAAAACCGGATTGCACCCCGCTTATTTTTTACTTCTTTCCTGTCATGGAGTCGGTCGCGTTTTTCACGGCGTTGCCAGCATCCTTGGCCGCGTCGCCAACCATGTCGCCTGCGTCTCCGACCATATCACCCGCATTATCCGCCATATCCTTGGCATCCTGGGTCACTGAGCCGTCACTCGGTGTCTGATTGTCACCGACCATATTTTTATCCCCCTGCACGTTCGAACCGTTGTCGGGTGCGTTGGGCAGGTCGGTGGTATCGTTATTCTGTGCCGCATCGTTCTGCGTGGTCTGGTCGGTCATATTGTTATCCGGCTTGGTGTCATTCTGATTGCCGCAGCCGGCCAGCATGGACGTGAGCGCCAGCGCCAGCAGGACAGAAGATAACATACGCTTTTTCATCAAATCTCGCTCCTTCCTTTTTGCGCTAGTATATGTGCTTTGTACGCGCATTAACCGGAAGCGAGACCGGAAAAATCCTGTCAGATTTCCATATTTATTTTTTTGAGGTGGCCGAGCACCGCCGCGCAGACCAGACCAGTTGCAAAGCCCATCGGGATGGACAGCACGAGCAGGAAGGGCAGATAGCCCACCACGTCGACCGTGCCCAGCACGAGAATAGCCGCGCCGATCTGACCGATATCATGTGCAGCCGCGCCCGCAATTGAGATCCCCGGAATGGAAAAACACCGTCCCAGACCGTACAGCAGCACGCGCATGACCAGCATGGACAGCAAGCCGCCGAAGAGCGAGAACAGAAACGCAGTGACGCTGCCCATAAACACCGAGGACAGAATAACGCGCACCACAACGACCGCGACCGTCTCACGCAGCCTCAGACGCGTCAGGGCAAAGAGTGTCACGACGTTCGCAAGACCCAGTTTGATGCCCGGAACGGGCACGGCGGCCTGTAAGGGAAACATGTGCTCCACGAGGGACAGCACCAGTGCTGCCGCGACCAGCAGACCGCACAGTGCGACCCGTTTGCTTGTCTTCATTTATCCCTGCCTCCTCTCATCGTGCCACCGCGTCCACGGTCGTATCTTCACCGATCAGACGCACGACGACACGGGTAGGCAGACAGACCGCCATCTGACCGGCACGGGTGAGCGTGCCGGTGTGGACGCACACCTGATCAGGACAGTTGGACGAGGCAAAGCGTACGCTCTTGCCGTCCACCTCGATGACGTTCGTGATGTCTCCCGCTGTCAGCGTGATGGTGTCCTGATAGCCGTCGGCCAAGCGTATGGTCTTGACCACGGTATCGCCCTGTTTGATCTCACAAGTCAGGCTGTCCGAGGGCTGAAAGAGAAAGGGCAAGGTGATGAGTCCCGCCAGTGCCAGTACGACCGCACAGATCACAAAATCGCCCCAGCGCAATTTACCTTGCATCGATGTACCCTGCTTCCTCGCCCATAAAGGTATACTGCGGCAATACGTTCTCGGTCGGAATGATGCGCTTGTCAGAGGTGATAAAAACCGCCTTGATGTCGTGTTCTGCGCAGAATTCCAGCCCCTTATCCAGTCCCTTGACAAACAGACCGGTGGTCAGCGCGTCGGCCTTCGCCGAATCGGTATCGACAACGGTGACGCTGCGCAGGCCGTTATCGGTCGGATATCCGGTCGAAGGGTCAAAAATGTGATGGTATCGCTTGCCATCCTGCATGAAATACCGCTCATAATCGCCCGAGGTCACGACCGATTCATCGGTCATGGAGATCACCGCAACCGAGCTTGCACTGTTGTCCGGGTCGGCGATGCCGATGCGCCAGGTGCCGTCCTCGCTGTTGGGATTTTTTCCGATGCCGTAGATATTGCCACCCAGCTGCGCGAGTGCCTGCATGGTATCGCCTGCCATCCGGCAGATGGCTGCCGCATCATTGGCCGCCCAGCCCTTGCCGATGCCGCCGAGGTCAACCTGTGCACCGTTGAGCAGCTGCACGGTATTGTTTCCCAATAGCTGAATATTGCGCCAGCCGACCTTCTTAAGCGTCTCATCGATCTCTGCCTGAGTCGGTACATGTTCGTGATCGGTACCGATGCCCCACAGATCGGACAGCGGTGCAGTGGTCGGGTCGTATGCACCATCCGTCAGTTCGGCATACTGTACCGCGGTCTCGATCGCCTCGTAAAGCTCGTCCGACACGGTGACCGGCTGACCGTTCGCCGCGTTGAGCGCAGACAGCTCACTCTCTTCCCGCTGGCGCGACATGAGCTGATCCAGTCCATTGATATGCTGCTCGATCTCTACCCTTGTATCCTCGGCCGTCTTTTCGTTCTTGTCATAGGTCGTAACGGTCATAAAGGTATCCATCGCATAAAAGTCCGACTGACTGGACGCAGGCTCACAGCCGGACACCAAAAGCAATGCGCCCAGCATACCCGCGGCTAATAGTTTCTTCATCTTCACAACAGGGCCTCCGTATCATTTGCTGATGGGAATTAGTATATCACAACTTTTGACGAAAGACTATAAAAACCGTCCAATTTTCCCATATTCGTGCGGTTTTGTCCGCACATAAGACAAAGCGCGCAGCCTGACGGCTGCGCGCTGAAAAAACTTATACATAGAACAGAATGTCGCTGTATGTCGGGAAGGGCCAGTACTCCTTGGACACCAGGTTCTCCAGTTCGTCCGCCAGCTTTCTGGCTTCCTTCATTGCCGGCAGAACCTCGTCGCGGTAGTAGCGCGACAGCTTGCGCGCGCCCACGCCGCCGGGTGCGACAGCGAATGCCTCGGTCAGTACATCCTTTGCAGCCTCTACCTTGTGCGCCAGCACGTCCTGTGCAGCGGACAGCGCAGCGGTCTTGTCGGTGACCCGGCGTACCATCTCAACCTCAGCCGGAGCGTCTACGCCGATCTGCTTCTTGAGTGCAACACCCTCAGCCAGATCACGGGAGAACTTGGCACAAGCGGGCAGGATGAGCTTGCGCAGCATATCGAGCATGGTCAGTGCCTCAATGCGCAGAGTCTTTGCGTACTCTTCGAGCAGAATCTCCTCACGCGAGCCAACCTCAACCGGGGTGTAGACACCGTGACGGGTGAACAGCTGCAGGTTCTTCTTGTCGGTGTAGTGCGGCAGGGCATCGGGTGTGGAAGCCAGATTGGACAGGCCGCGCTTCTTAGCCTCAACCAGCCATGCGTCATCGTAGCCGTTGCCGTTGAAGATAATGCGCTTATGCGCCTTGATCTCGCGAATGATCAGCTCGGACAGTGCCTGCTCAAAGTTCTCGGCCTGCTCAAGCTCGTCAGCGAACTGGCGCAGCTCTTCTGCTACCGCAGTATTCAGGATGGTGTTGGTACATGCCACGTTGAAGGTCGAACCGGGCATACGGAACTCGAACTTATTGCCGGTGAAGGCAAAGGGCGAGGTACGGTTACGGTCAGAGGTATCCTTGGGGATGTTGGGCAGAGCGCTGACGCCGATGTCCATGTGGGTCTTCTCGGCTGCGTGGTAGGTCTTGCCCGATACCATCGCGTCAACGACTGCGCCCAGCTCGTCGCCGATGTACATGGAGACAACTGCCGGAGGTGCCTCGTGTGCACCCAGACGATGGTCATTGCCCGCGCTCGCTGCCGACAGGCGCAGCAGATCCTGATACTCGTCGACTGCCTTGATGACAGCGGTCAGGAACAGCAGGAACTGTGCGTTGGAGGACGGGGTGTTGCCCGGCTCGAGCAGGTTCTCGCCGCGATCGGTCGAGATCGACCAGTTATTGTGCTTACCAGAACCGTTGATGCCCTCAAACGGCTTTTCGTGCAGCAGGCAGACGAAGCCGTGACGGTCAGCGACGCGCTTCATGACCTCCATGGTCAGCTGGTTGTGATCGACCGCAATGTTGGTGGTCTCAAAGATCGGAGCCATCTCGTGCTGGCAGGGTGCAACCTCGTTGTGCTCGGTCTTAGAGTAGATGCCGAGCTTCCACAGCTCCTCGTCGAGCTCTGCCATGAATGCCTTGACACGCGGACGGATGGAACCGAAATAGTGGTCATCCATCTCCTGACCCTTGGGTGCGGGTGCACCGAACAGGGTACGGCCGGTCAGGATCAGGTCGGGACGCTTGGCATAATCGCTCTTGTTGATGAGGAAATATTCCTGCTCAGGACCGACCGTGGTGGTAACATGCTTGCAGTCCTTGCCAAACAGGCGCAGTACGCGGCAAGCCTGCTTGGAGATCGCTTCCATCGAGCGCAGAAGCGGGGTCTTCTTGTCGAGGATCTGGCCGGTGTACGAGCAGAATGCAGTCGGGATGCACAGGGTGTGATCCTTAATGAATGCATAGGAGGTTGGGTCCCATGCGGTGTAACCGCGTGCCTCAAAAGTCGCGCGCAGACCGCCCGACGGGAAGGACGATGCGTCCGGCTCGCCCTTGATGAGCTCCTTGCCCGAAAACTCCATGATGACCGCGCCTTCGGCACCCGGGGTGATGAACGAGTCATGCTTTTCCGCGGTGATACCGGTCATAGGCTGGAACCAATGGGTATAATGGGTCGCCCCCATCGAAATGGCCCAGTCCTTCATTGCGTTGGCCACGATGTTTGCAACCGTCGGGTCGAGTGCGGTGCCCTCCGTGATCGTGCTCTTGAGCGCCTTGAATACGTCTTTGGGCAGACGCTCCTTCATGACCGATTCGTTGAACACCATACTACCGAACAGTTCGGGTACTTTGCTCATGGTTTGCCTCCTATTTTTAATCCAAGTTCAAATTTTGAGAGACGGCCCCCCTTGGGCCGGGTGCGGTCTGCGTTTTTCTCGCGGCAGACCAACTATAAATTTCATTATATGCGCATTTTTTCCCTTTGTCCAGCGCAGAACCGCCCTGTGAACGCCGGTTTTCTGCAATCGACAAGGATAGCCGTTCCACGCCGCTCCTTTCTATGCAAAATGCAAAAAATCCATTTTTCCGACCCTTCTCTCCTCCGATATCCCCTCTTGACGCGCCTTGCCAAACCGTTTATCATGGTAATATCTCATATTTTCCGCCAAGGAGGCCATTTATGAAACTTTCTTTCACAAAAATGCAGGGCTGCGGAAACAGCTATCTCTATTTTAATTGCTTTGAACAGTCAATCAAAAACCCGTCTGAGCTGGCCATTCGCCTCTCTGAAGTGCACTTCGGCGTAGGCAGTGACGGCATCATTCTGATCTGTCCGTCCGAGGTCGCAGACGCAAAAATGCGCATGTTCAACGCCGACGGCAGTGAGGGTAAAATGTGCGGCAACGGTATCCGCTGCGTGGGCAAATACCTGTACGATTATGGCATGGTTGATGGCCGCACCGAGATCACGGTCGAGACGCTGTCGGGCATCAAGCACCTGACCCTGTACCCGGAGAACGGCAAGGTCGTTCAGGTACGCGTGGACATGGGCGCTGCCATCCTGACCCCCAGCGAAATTCCCTGTACCCTGCCCCAGCAGGCAGGCACCGATCTGACCGTAAATGGTGTGACCTACGCGGCAACCGCGGTCGGTATGGGCAACCCGCACTGCGTCCTGTTCCAGGAGGAGGATGTAGACGGTCTGGATCTCGAGAAGATCGGCCCGGACTTTGAGCACCACCCTGCTTTCCCCGAGCGCGTCAACACCGAGTTTATCAATGTACTGGGCGACCACGAACTCAAGATGCGTGTCTGGGAGCGCGGCAGCGGCGAGACCTGGGCATGCGGTACGGGCACCTGTGCGGCGGCAGTTGCAGCCGTGCTCAACGGTCACTGCCCCAAGAACGAGGATATTCTGGTACACCTGCGCGGCGGCGATCTGACCATCTGCTACACCGACGAGACCGTCTGGATGACCGGCCCCGCTGTCACCGTATGCGAGGGTACCATAGAATCATGATTCGTTATCTCTTTTTCGACCTCGACGGCACACTGACCGACCCCAAAGAGGGTATCACCAAGTCGGTGGCCTACGCACTGGACAAGGTATGCGGCATTCAGGTAGACGATCTGGATACGCTGACCGCCTACATCGGTCCCCCACTCGTGACCGGCTTTATGGAGAATCACGGCGTAGACCGTGAGACCGCGCTCAAGTGTCAGGATGCCTACCGCGAGCGTTTCCGCGTAGTCGGTCTGTTTGAAAACCGTCTGTTCCCCGAGATGCCCGGACTGCTGGCCGATCTCAAGGCACAAGGCTACGTCCTGTGTACCGCGACCTCCAAGCCGCAGGACTTCGCCGTGCGCATTCTGGATCACTTTAACCTGTCCCAGTACTTCACCCTGATTTCGGGCGCGACCATGGACGGCACGATCTCGACCAAATTGCAGGTCATTGAGCACACGCTCGCGCAGCTCGGTCATCCCGACCGCGACAGTGTCCTGATGATCGGCGACCGCAGACACGACATCGAGGGCGCACACGCGGCACAGGTGCGTGCGGTCGGTGTTCTGTTCGGTTTTGGTTCGCGCGAAGAGCTCGAGCGCGCAGGCGCGGATGCCATTGCACCCACCATTGGCGACCTTCCCGCAGTCATCGCAGGCTTTGCCGACTAAGTTTATCTTCCCGCCGGGTTTTCCAGTGAAAACCCGGTTTTTCTTATGCGAAAAATCTTCCGAATATGCAGAAAACCGCAGTCTATTCAGACTGCGGTTTTCTGTACAGGGGTATCAGGTGCCGCTTGATCACGGCAATTTTAAGAAGGAGAGTTTTGGAGAAACGAATTTCTGAGTCACGCAGATTTACTGCATCTGTCGTGCCGGCATGACAAAAGCACGGAACAGAGGCAATTCCCGTGTATGGGAGATCGCATACTGTGCCCGGCATTCCGGACAAAACATTTGGTTATACAGAGCGATCTTACGGAAGCGATCCTCGGCCTGGCCAGTCAGATCCATTGTGTGAACATGATTACAGCGAAAGCGTACTTCGTACAGCATATGTGCGACCTCCTATATCTTAGATTTCATTAACTCGATTATATCCAAACATTTTTCGACATTCAACGGTATTATGCACAAATATCGATGTATTTTACAAGTATTATTTGTATCAGATGTCAATATTTTACACATCCTTTACAAAGATGCACCGAAAAAGTTATATTTTTCAGGTGATATTTTCTTGCAAAAAGTTACGAAATTTTTAGACTTTTGAGTCATCTTTTCCGTATATATCGAATTTTTTAGTTTTTGATATATGAAATCGATTCCATATATTCTGTGAAATCATTGCAAAAAAGAGCCGCCAATTCAAGGCGGCTCTTGATTTTCGCCGTATTTTTCGCAACACAGCGGCAATTCTTTATATGAATTGATTTTTTATGCCTGTGCGGTGATGGTGACCGTACCAGCCTCGGTTACAACATCAAAGCCAACCAGAGCCTTGAACAGGTCTGCTGCGGCGTAAGTCGTGCCGTCTACGATGTACGGTGCAACGCCATACTGTGCGGGAGCGGTCATGCCAACTGCATCCTCGATCTTGGTGGTCGAAACGTAGTTGTCGGTACCGATCTCCAGCGTCATCGAACGGGTGTCGTTCTCAACGGTAACGTACTCCTTGCCGTCCTTCTGCTCATAGCTGACCGTGCATCCCAGAGCCTCTGCTGCTGCGCGAACGGGTACAACTGCAACGCCGTCCTTCATCTCGCCCTTGACTTCCAGGGTCTTGCCGCCAGCAACAATGGTCAGCTCGGTGGTCTCAGCAGCGGTCTGCTCGGTCTCACGGGTTGCCTGGGTCTCGGTAGCGGTCTCCTCGGTTGCTGCTGCCGGCAGGATGACAACCTTCTGGGTGTAAGCCTGACCCGGATAGCTCATTGCAACGATGTCGTACCATGCCAGGAAACGGGTGCCCTCGGTCAAGTCAGCCTTGGTTACGATGTTCTTGGTCTTGTAAGGTGCGTAAGTGGTCTTGTCGTCCATGCGGATGATCATGCTGCCGTCTGCGGTCAGAACCTCGGTCATGCCCTCTTCGTTGGTAGAAACCGTGCCAACCTCGTGCAGGGATGCCGGGGTATTCTCACCCACGCCAACCAGAATCAGCTCGCAAGCCGACTGCGGCGGCAGGCTGCGGGTCATTGCCTTGGAGTAGTATGCGTAAATCTTGTCGCCTTCCTTGATGTCGGACAGTGCTGCGGCAGCACCGGTCTCGTTGTTTACGATCAGGGTGTCTGCGCCCAGGTTGAGCTGGATGTCCTGCTCATCGGTGGTCTTGACCAGAATCGAGGAAACGGTCTCGCCGTCCATGTTGATCTTGCTGACGGTTGCCATCGAACCGGTGCGGAAAGACTCCTTGACCTGCGGAACTGCGGTGGTCGTGGTCTCGGTTGCGGCGGTGTTATCGGCTGCCGAAGCGGTGGTCTCTGCTGCGGTCACATCTGCTGCAAATGCTACGCTGCTGCACGCCAGTACGGCACTCAGGCCCATTGCTAAAATCTGCTTCTTTTTCATAATCTTCGTCCTCCTTTGGATTCTCTTGTTAGGTTAGACGCAGGCTCTCTCCAAAAGTTCCAGGTTTTTCCCATTCTTTTGAAAAAAATTTTTATACGTCCATTCCGTCCGGCACCTGCACGCTGCCGCTCTGGCTGCGCAGGGCAGCGCTGATCGAAATGGCATAGGTCGAGGTGCGACCGCCGATCGGCATGTTTACATAAATGCGGCCGGTCTGCTGGCTGAACACACCGCCCTGCTCGGTCGCGCTGTAATCGACCTGCTTGAGCACGACGTTGGAACCGCTCACCAGCTCATTCAGCACGCTCGGCATAAAAGAAAACGCATATCGTCCATTTTGTGCACTCACGTCCATGACCGCACTGACCGGAATGCGGGCATCTGCCGTGCCCAGCGTCACCGGCTGTGCCGCCTTGACCGTTTTTCCGTTCTCGTAGCGATAGAGCGTACCGTTTTTCTGGTACAGTCCCATGATGAGCGTGCCATCCTGCCGCAGTTCAGCCGAGAAATCCTGACCGTCTACGGTCAGTGTACCGCTGCACGCAGCCTCGTTATAAGCATTGTCGGTGATGGTTGCGGTCAGATCGTAGGTGCGCGCACCCGACTGGGCATTCTGCATGCGTATCTGATCGTATGCCTGACAGCTCTGGAACAGGGTCAGCGTATCCGATGCCTTGCTCGCGCTGACGCTGCCGCGCTCCACGAGCGCTTCGAGCAGCATGTCTGTTCCGTCCGCCGTCGGACGGCTGAGTGCGGTGTAGCTCATGGCAACCACATGGTCACGCAGGAACGGGTCGGTGTCACAGTTGACCTCGTCAATTACCCCCAGCTTTTCGGCGTAGTCCAGCGCGGTCTTATAAGTATATCCATTTCCGTCCTCGTATCCCAGTGCACGCAGCAGGAAAGTCGCGTATTGCTGTGCGCTGCACGTATCGCGGGTGCCGAACTTGGTGTCGCTGACACCGACGGTCAACTTGTTCTCGTACAGCCAGCCGATATAGGGCGCCGCCCAATCGGGTACGTCGGTAAACGGAACGTCATAGTTTCCGGCCATCGCTGCATCTTCCTCACCCAGCAGGCGCACCAGCATAATAGCAGCCTCGGCGCGGGTAGGCGTGCGGTCGAGTTCGTAACCGTTCTGCGTACCAACGAGCAGTCCCATATTTTTGAGCGCATCGGCACAGTGTGTGAAGTTAGCCGCACCGGCCATACCAGTCAAAGCAGCTGCGGCCAGCACACCTGCGGTCGCTCTGCGCATCCATTGTTTCATGCGGAAAAGTTCCTCCTTGTCCTGTTTTTCTTCTCCATTGTATCACAAGCCCTCTGTTTCTGACAAAATAAATTTTTCCAGCCATCAAACCACAGGCAATCGGACATGCTGTAAGCATTGGAGGGATGACGATGAATCTGCAAAAATGTGCGGTGATCGGCACCGGTTTTGTCGGTGCGACAGCCGCTTACACACTGGCGACGAGCGGTCTGTTCTCCGAGCTGATTCTGCTCGATGTCAACCGTGCCAAGGCCGAGGGCGAAGCCGCCGACATCAGTCACGGTGTCTCTTTTGCCCAGCCCTGTGCCGTGCACGCCGGTGATTATCAGGACCTCAAGGACTGCGGTCTGGTCATTCTGGCCGCCGGAGCCAACCAAAAACCGGGTGAAACCCGCATTGACCTGCTGCACCGAAACGAAGTGATCTTAAAGAGCATTCTGGATGCCGTGCTTGCCGTCGCACCCGACTGCATTCTGCTCGTGGTGTCCAATCCGGTCGATCTGCTCACCTATCTGGCACAAAAGCTGTCTGGACTGCCCGCCTGCCGGGTCATTGGTACGGGAACCGTGCTGGACACTGCGCGGCTCAAATATCTGGTCGGTCAATATTTGCAGGTAGACAGCCGCAATGTGCACGCCTTCATCATCGGCGAGCATGGAGACAGCGAACTTGCTGTCTGGTCGTCGGCCAACGTGTCGGGCATGGATTTACCCGACTACTGCCGCATTGCGGGCAAGGAATTTTCGCAGTCGGTGCTGGATGACATCTACCAAAACGTGCGTGACGCGGCCTACCACATCATCGAGGGCAAGGGCGCAACTTATTACGGCATCGGTATGGCGGTACTGCGCATCGCACGCGCCATCGTGCGCGGAGAGCGCTCGGTGCTTCCGGTGTCCTCGGTCATTCAGGGACGATACGGTGTGGACGAAATCTGTCTGGGACTGCCGTCGGTTCTTGGCAAAAACGGCATCGAGACCGTGCTTGATCTGCCGCTCAGCTACGAGGAGCGCAAGCGGCTGGAATCCTCAGCGGCCAAGCTGCGCACCCTGCTCGACCAAATGAAGATCTGAACAGACGCAAAAAGAGACCGTCCAGATGGACGGTCTCTTGTGCTTGCAAAAAATCTTACTTTGCAGGAGTTGCAGGGGTCAGCTGGGTAGCCGGAACGGACTCAGCGGTCTTGTCAGCTGCTGCAGCCTCGTCCTTCTTCTCCTCAGCCGGCTTTACCTCGGTTGCCGGAGCGGTCTCGGTGGTGACGACCTCTGCTGCGGTCTCAGCCTCAGCGGTCAGCTCTTCCAGCGTCTTGTAGGTGTCCAGATCGGTCGGGTACTTGACCTCAACTGCGTCGCCAACCTTCTTGGTAGCCATGTTCATCTGCATGGTAACGTCGACCTTCATGCCCAGCATCTCCATGGTCATTGCCATGTCAGCCTTCTCGTCGTACAGACCGCCGTTCTTGAAGGTGACCTCAACGTCAGCCTTGCTCAGATCCAGAGCCAGCTTGAACATATCCTCGGTCAGGCCCTGTGCCTTCATTTCCTCGGTCAGCTCAACCTGCGTGGTCATCTGGCTGAACAGCTCGGTGAACAGGCCGTTGAATGCCTCGGTGTTGTAGCTCATCTTGTAGGTGTTGCCATCCTGCGAGATGCTGTCTACCATGCACAGCGGCATCGTGGTCATACCGGTCAGCTGCTGCATATCGAAGCCCTTGAGTGCAGTCTTAAGGTCAAGATCCTGCTTCATCTTGGAGCCCATCATGTTGGTGTATGCAACGCCGTCCTTGACGTACATTTCCATCGGAACGTCCATCTTCTCGGTCTTGCCGTCCTCGGTGGGTACGTTTACGGTCAGAGAGCCGGTCATAGCCATCTGCATCTCTTCGAGCTTGGCCGGGTCAGCCTTAACCTGTACGTTGAACTTACCTGCTGCATCAACGCTCAGATCTTCAACCTTCATGTTCATGGTGAAGTCAGCGGTTGCGTCAGCCGAGGTGGTTGCAGCAACAGCCTTGTAAGCCTCGTTGAAGTTGCGCAGTGTCTCAAAGGTCTTCTGCACCGGAGCTGCCTTCTCAGCGTCAACAGCCTTGTCGCCCACCAGCTTGGTCAGCAGGTCGGTCTCGCCGGACTTCGGAGCGACAGACAGTGCGGTGTAGCTCATTGCAACAACATCGTCACGCATGAAGTCGTCAGCGTCCATGTTGAACATATCGACTACGCCCTTCTCGGTTGCGAAATCGATTGCCTTATCGTAAGTAAAGTCGCCGCCCTCTGCATCGGAGTAGCCCAGTGCGCGCATCAGGAAGGTGGTGTACTGCTGTGCGGTGCACTTGTTGCCCGGCTCAAAGGTGGTTGCGGTTGCGCCGGAGGTCAGACCCTCATTGTACAGCCATGCAACATAGGGCTTTGCCCACTCGTAGCCGTTGTCCAGATCGGTGAACGGGAACTTGTCTGCGTTTGCCTCATAGTAAGTCTTGGCCTCTGCCTCCTTACCCAGCAGGCGAACCATCATGGTTGCAGCCTCTGCACGGTCGGGAGCGCGGTCGAGATCATAGCCTGCCTCAGAACCCTGGAACAGACCCAGATCCTTCAGAACATCTGCGCTGGAAGTAAAATTAGCGGCAGAAGCGCCCGATGCCAGCATAGCGGCTGCGAGCGAACCAATTACCATGGACTTCATTACTTTTTTCATTTCCAATCATCCTCCTTCAGGATACCTATGGGATATTATAGCACTTTACCCAAAGAAAGCAAGGCGAGCGGGCCTTTTTTCGCATTTGTTCATTAAATTTTTACAAAGAAACAGGAATGAATCAGATATCTTTTAGGACATCTGTCATTCCTGTTCTCAGTTTCAGAAACTATTTTTAGATATTTTTACGGCGTGTTGGAAATCTTGATGTAGCTCGAATAGCCGCTCGGCAGAGAAAATGCCGGTACATCTGTCGTTTTTACCGTCTCGGTCGACACGCTGTACATCACATCGTGAAGCGTCATATACAGCGAGCTGATGGCCGGGATTCCCTTGTCGTCGAAGGTCAGCTGCGCCGCACCCTCAGACAGCGTCATGGTATAGGTCTGTCCCTTTTGCGTGATATCGCCAATCAGGCTGCGTGCCGGCATGGGCGTCATCACAAGCGACAGAATGTTGACATCACGCAGGAAGGCTGCAACCTGATCGTCACGGTAATCGCCTGCCGTCCAGGGCGAAATGGAAATGCCGCTGCTGTCGCGCAGGACAATGACCTGCTGAGACACCGAATGACCGCCATTTAACGCAATCGACAGCATGCCGTCCAGGCGCGAGCGGTTGCCCTCGTTGATGAGCGTGCCGTGCAGGCTCATGCTGTTGCCCTTGCCGTCATCCAGAATGGCGGCAAACACGTCGCTCTGATACGGTGCACTCGCCTGTACCTGATTGGTCAGCGCAGTAATCTGAGCGGTCTCGGCGTGTACCGACTCGGCCTTTTTCGCGTCCACCGCACCGTCCTGCACCAGCTTGCCGAGCAGGTCAGTCTCGCTGCCCTTGGGCTTGAGCTCCAGCGCCATACGGCTCATCTGTGCCGCATCATCTCGACGGAAATCGTCTAGATCGCACGAGAAATTGTCGATCAGACCCACACGCATACCAAACGACAGCGCGTTGTCATAAGTAAAATCACCCGTCTGATCGGAATACCCCAGCGCACGCAGCATGAGCGCGGTGTACATCTGCGCGGTGCACGGCGACTCAGGCTCAAACTTGTCATAGCTTGCACCGCGAATCATCCCGCGATGGTAGAGCAGATTGACATACGGTTTCTGCCAGTCCTGTAAATCGGTAAACGGTGTTCCGGCAGCCTCCTTGGCCTCCTCCTCCAGTCCCAGCAGACGCACCAGCATAACCGCTGCCTCCGCACGGGTGCACGGCTCTTCCAGCTCGTACACCGGACGGCCAAAACGGTCTACACCTGCGCCCTGAAACAGTCCCAACTCATACAGCACGTCTGCACTCGCGGTGTAGTCCGCCGTGGGTGTGTTTTCTTCCACCACCTCTTCGGGCGGCGGAGTCATCTCGGACACCACTGCGCCCGCCGAACTGGTCAACAGTCCGACAGCGCAAAGTCCTGCAAGCAGTCGTCTCATTGACTTCCTCCTGTCACTTGTTCATCACAACCAGATGCGGATAAGCGATATCAATGCCTTCCTGATCAAAGCGCTTCTTGATGCGGCGCATCAGATCGGCACGCATGGCAAAGGTCGTACCATTGTCCTTGCCCCACAGCAGTGCACGCAGGACAACCGCCGAGTCGGCCAGCTCATTGACACGCACGGTTACACGCGGTGCGCCGTTTGCCTTGGCTTCCTCGGTACGCAGGTCCAGATAATCGGGATGTGCACCCACCTCGTCAGCCAGCACAGCCAGCGCCTGATCGACGTCGGACTCGTATGTGATGCCGATATCCAGCGTCAGGCATACATTCTTGTCGCCGTAGTCGGCATTCTCCACGATGGCTGCGTTCATGGTGCTGTTCGGGATGATGACACGCTTGTTTTCAATCGTGCGCAGCACGGTATGCCGCAGGCTGATTTCCTCAACCGTACCCGCGACACCCTGAGACACGACGTTCACAACGTCTCCGATCACAAACGGTCGGAATGCCAGAATCATCATGCCGCTGGCAATGGAGCCCAGCGCTTCCTGTCCGGCCAGACCAAAGACAACAGCCAGCACACCACCGGCTGCAAGCAGCTTAGTCATGGCCTCATTCAAGCCGGGAATGCTGGAAACGATGATGGCAAAGGCGGCAAAGTAGATCAAAAACAGCACCGGATAGCGCAGAAAGGCGGCAAGCGTCGCGCCCGACTTGTTGATCTCCTTCATGTGGTCGATCACTCTGCGGAAGATGCGGTTCGTGATCTTGACTGCAATGAGCATGATCAAAATCGTAACGACAATCAGCAGCGCCTTGCCCAAAAAGATGCCAAACGTATTATCATTGAAAAAATCATACAGCACCGACCACCAGGATTCGGGCAGCGCGGATTCCGCCATATCTCCGACCGCGCTGGTCACAGCCTCGGCAGCATCCGATACGGTATTGGTTCCGGTCTCCATAATTGCGTCCTCCTTTTCTCTTGATAGCGCGAGAGCCGCGCAATATCTGCGCGGCCCTCCTCTGACAGATCGTTTTTAAACTTAGTATGCGATGCCCCAGACGATCATCTTCTTGGCCGGCTTGCCGCAGATCGGGCAAACGTCGTCCAGGTGTTCCTGTTCGAAAGGCATGCAGCGGGAAGGCATACCGGTCTCCTCCTTGACCTTTTCCTCGCAGGCCAGATCGCCGCACCACATGGACTTGACAAAGCCGGTGTGCTCCTTGAGGATGTTCTTCATGTCCTCGATCGAGTGTGCTACATAGGTGTGCTCCTCGCGGTTCTTGAGCGCCTTGTCAAACAGTGCCTGCTGTACCTCGTCGAGCAGCTTGGGCACAACGGTGGTCAGATCCTCGAACTTAACAACGGTCTTCTCGCGGTTGTCGCGGCGAACCAGAACGCACTGGCCGTTCTCGATATCACGCGGGCCGACCTCGAGACGGAGCGGGAAGCCCTTCATCTCGTACTCGGCAAACTTCCAGCCGGGGCTGTTGTCGGTGACGTCGATCTTGGTGCGGATGCCAGCCTGCTTGAGCATCTCGTACAGCTCGGTTGCCTTGTCGATGACGCCCGGCTTGTGTGCTGCAACCGGGATAACAACCAGCTGGAAGGGAGCGATCTTGGGCGGCAGTACCAGACCCTCGTTGTCACCGTGGGTCATGATGATCGCACCGATCAGACGGGTGGATACGCCCCACGAAGTCTGATACATGTACTGGAGGGTATTGTTCTTGTCGGTGAACTGCATGTTGAATGCGCGTGCAAAGCCATCACCGAAGTAGTGCGACGTACCGGACTGCAGTGCCTTACCGTCGTGCATCATTGCCTCGATGGTGTAGGTATCCTCTGCACCTGCGAAACGCTCCTTGTCGGTCTTCTGACCCTTGAGCACCGGGATTGCAAGGTAGTCCTCACAGAAGGTCGCGTAGGTATTGAGCATGCGCATGGTCTCCTCGCGTGCTTCCTCCTCGGTTGCATGGACGGTGTGACCCTCCTGCCACCAGAACTCACGCGAACGCAGGAACGGACGGGTGGTCTTCTCCCAGCGAACAACCGAGCACCACTGGTTATACAGCTTGGGCAGGTCACGCCAGGAACGAACGATCTTCGCGTAATGCTCGCAGAACAGGGTCTCGGAGGTCGGACGGACGCACAGACGCTCCTCGAGCTTCTCCGAACCGCCATGGGTAACCCATGCGCACTCGGGTGCAAAGCCCTCTACGTGGTCTGCTTCCTTGAGCAGCAGGGATTCCGGGATAAAGATGGGCATTGCCACGTTCTCGTGACCGGTCTCCTTGAACATGCCGTCCAGAGTCTTCTGGATGTTCTCCCACAGAGCCTGTGCATAGGGGCGCATAATAACGCAGCCCTTGACCGACGAGTAGTCGATCATCTCAGCCTTCTTGACGATGTCGGTATACCACTGGGCGAAATCGACATCCATGGACGTGATCTCAGATACCAGTTTCTTCTTATCTGCCATTTGTGCAATCACCTTTTCTGTAAATTTAGGAATCGTGCGGCAAGCCTTTGGGCAATGCCGCACGCGGAATGCCTGATTGATTCTTACTTACACAGGCGGGACTTCACTTCATATTCCAGCTTCTCGACGAATTCAGCGATGGGCATGACAGTGGTCTTACCATCACGACGGTCACGTACAGCGACCTGGCCTGCCTCTTCTTCCTTATCGCCCAGTACCAGCATGTACGGTACCTTCTCAAGCTGTGCCTCGCGAATCTTGTAGCCAATCTTCTCGTTGCGCTCGTCAAGCTCGGTGCGGAAGCCCTTGTCCTCGAGCTGACGCTGAATTTCTTCCGCATATGCGCGGTTACGGTCGGTCATGGTCAGCAGCTTAACCTGTACCGGTGCCAGCCAGGTCGGGAACGCACCAGCGAAGTGCTCGGTCAGGATGCCGATGAAGCGCTCGATGGAACCGAAGACTACGCGGTGAATCATAACCGGACGGTGCTTCTGGTCATCCGCGCCGGTGTACTCAAGCTCAAAGCGCTCGGGCAGCTGGAAGTCCAGCTGAATGGTGCCGCACTGCCAGGTACGACCCAGGCAGTCCTCCAGATGGAAGTCAATCTTCGGGCCGTAGAATGCGCCGTCGCCCTCATTGATTACGTAATCCTTACCCATTTCCTCCAGTGCAGCCTTCAGGCCGTTGGTTGCCATCTCCCAATCAGCCTCATCACCCATGTGATCTTCCGGCATGGTGGACAGCTCAATGTGGTACGGGAAGCCGAACATGCTGTATACGTCATCGATCAGCTTGCAGACGCCCTTGATCTCGTCCTTAATCTGCTCACGGGTCATAAAGATATGCGCATCATCCTGAGTGAAGCAGCGTACGCGCATCAGGCCGTGCAGAGCACCCGACAGCTCATGACGATGTACCAAGCCCAGCTCACCGACACGCAGCGGCAGCTCACGGTAAGAGTGCGGCTGATTCTTATAGACCAGCATACCACCCGGGCAGTTCATGGGCTTGATAGCGAAATCCTGCTCATCAATGACCGTGGTGTACATGTTGTTCTTATAGTGATCCCAGTGACCCGAACGCTCCCACAGACTGCGGTTGAGCATGATCGGGGTAGAGATCTCCTGATAGCCCGCCTTGCGGTGAATCTCACGCCAGAAGTCAATCAGGGTGTTCTTGAGGATCATACCCTTGGGCAGGAAGAACGGGAAGCCCGGGCCCTCGTCCATCATAGTAAACAGACCCAGCTCGCGGCCCAGCTTACGATGATCGCGACGCTTTGCCTCCTCGATGCGCTGCAGATATGCATCCAGCTCATCCTTCTTGGGGAATGCGGTACCGTAAATACGCTGGAGCATCTTGCGGCTCGCGTCACCACGCCAGTAAGCACCGGTAACCGAGGTCAGCTTGAGCGCATTGCCCTTAACACGACCGGTCGAATCCAGGTGCGGACCAGCGCACAGGTCGGTGAACTCGCCCTGCTTGTAGAAGGAGATGACTGCATCCTCGGGCAGATCGTCGATGAGCTCTACCTTGTACGGCTCTTCCTTCTCTTCCATGAGCTTGCGTGCCTCGGCGCGCGGCAGCTCGAAGCGCTCGAGCGGCAGCTTCTCCTTGCAGATCTTCTTCATCTCTGCCTCGATCGCATCCAGGTGCTCCTGGGTCAGCGAGAACGGCAGGTCGATATCGTAATAAAAACCGTTATCGATCGCCGGGCCAATGGCCAGCTTTGCCTCGGGATACAGGCGCTTAACTGCCTGCGCGAGGATATGAGAGACCGTATGACGGTAGGTATCACGGTATTCCGGGTTTTCAAACGTGTACTGATTGTCAGACATAATGGTTCCATCCTTTCTGTGGCTTTGGGGCGAACAAAAAAGCCCACCCCCAAATCGAAATTGATTTCAGGGGTGAGCTTGTAAAACCCACGGTTCCACCCTGCTTGCAGCCATGACAACATGCCGCGGCTGCCGCTCGGAGCCCGTAACGAGGGCGATTCGGCACAGGATACTGTAATTTTCCCCTGTGCGGCTCAGGAACCGGTATGCCGTTTTCTCCAGCCCGATGTCCGCTTCCAGCCACGGCGGACACTCTCTGTCAGGCCGCCTGTTAGAATCCGGCGGTTTCCTTCAAAGCCTTTTCGATATGAAATCTTATAATGATGATACACCAGCGCACCGCCTTTGTCAACCAGACACCTGCCCAAAAACCGGTGTCAATTCAGGCAAAAGCAGGGCATTTTTCCAAAACTTTACAGATTATAGCGAGTCTTGAGCGTGATGCCGGTGTAGCAGAAGGAGTGCTCGGGCCGTCTGCCGTAGAGAATAAAATCGCGCAGCAGCATGAGCGGCCGGCTGCCCTGCTCGCGGGCGGTCTGGTCAATCAGAATGCTGATCGTACCCTGCCGCAGCTCGTCGATGTTCTGCGGGGTCACGTCGTAGGCGATGACGCGCACCTTTCCGTCCCGTCCGGCCTCGCGCAGTGCCTCGCACACGCCGTGCTGACCGTTGGCGGCGACGTAGATACCCGCAAGGTCGGGATGCTCTGCCAGCAGGTGTTGTGTCAGTTCATACGCGCAGTCATCGCGGTCAAAACATGGCTGGATAGGCAGCGTCATGATGCCGGGCGCAATGCAGCGCAGTTCCTCGGAAAAGCTCGTGCAGCGCATGCGGTGTCCGTCATTGCGCAGATGTCCGGTGATCGTTGCGACCTTTCCGTCCTGTGCGACCATCAGCGCCATCAGTCCCGCTGCCGTGCGGCCTGCACGGGCGTTATCCTGTCCGACAAAGCACATGCGCCTCGACTGCGGCAAATCGGCGTTGAACGTCACGACCGGAATGCCCTGATCGGCAATCTCGTTGAGCTTTTCGCAGATAATCGCATCATCTGCCGGTGTGATGGCCAGACCATGAATGCCCATCTCCATCAGTTCATCGAGGTACAGCATTTCCTGTATGGCATCCACCGACTCCATGGTGCGGATAACAACCTCCACGCCCTCTTTTTGCAGCGCACGCGCGGCCTGCTCGGCACCTTCCACAACGATTTTCATGGTTGGTGTCTCAGCCGACTGCACGATAATACCAATTTTGATCTGCTTGCGGCTGCGCGCCAGTGCCTGACCGACCGCATTGGGGTGATAACCCAGTTCCTCGGCAATTCTGCGCACCCGCTCGGCGACTTCCGGGCTGACGCGTCCGCGATCATGCAGCGCACGGTCTACCGTTCCGCGCGATACGCCTGCGATCTCAGCGATTTGTTTGAGCGTCACTGCCATCGCGACCCTCTCCTCCTTTTTCCCTTCTCTTTCCCTACGCCTCTTCCTTCTCTTCCGGTGCGTTCTGCTTGGCCTGCGCAATGCGCTCTTCCAGCACACGGATAAACTCTTTCTTCTCCTCGTCATTGGCAAACGCGCTGTTGGGCACAATCAGACCTGCCAGATCGTCCAGATACAGATACACCTGACGCGCTGCCTCTGTCACGCGCTTAAAGCTCGCGTACGGATGCAGGGTGTCCTCGCTCTCACCGATGAGCTGCACGCCTTCATCGGTCAATTTGAGCGTTTTCGGACCGCAAATGTGCTTATTGGTTGCGCGTCTGAGGGTCATGTGCACATGCTTGTGCACCTTGCGCTTGTACATTTTCGGACCGCCCAAGAAACAGGCAACCGCAAGGATCAGATACACCGCAACGCTGACAGGCGTCAGCGAATTGAGCGCGTACATCAGTCCGGTACCGCCGACGATGACCAGTCCCGCCAGAATGATGCTCATATTCCGGATAGACTTCTGGGTCAGCGGGTCATGATCGATAAAGTATATATTGTAGTCCACAAAATCCTGTGGCGTGATGACATAATTCAGTTCCATTTTTACTTCTCCGCAACTCCACTTCTTCGTTTATGTACCATGTGCCGCAATTCGGACAGAAATTCTGCCCGCTCGCTCTCGCCCCGGACAAATGCCGACGGCGGAATGACCACGGTCTGACGGTCTCCGTAGCTCAAAAACAGATATCCGTCCTCGTCTCCGATTTGCTCAATGCTGTCGTACAGCAGAACGTTGGTCTCCTCTCCATCGTTGATGTGCAGACCGTCCTCCTCTACGCTCGTCACGGCGGTGTAGGGTGTAATGCGCGGCGCGTACTTCTTTTCGGCAGTCTTGCGCATGCTGTCGCGCATCCACTGCGGAATGAGCACCCAGGCACAGACAGCCAGAATGGCGAACGGTATAATTGCAATCAGGCCAATCCGTCCAACGGCTTCAAGCAGTACGCCAACCAGCAGAATGCCCAGGCTGATCAGCCAGCGCATCCAGAAAATACGCGACGCGATGGCACGATCGTGCGCCACATGATATTTTTGATAGGCCAGGTACTCTTCCGGCCCAATCTCATAGCGATATTGCTGCAGCACAGTGTTCTCCTCCTTGCTCGTTCTGCCTTTTATGATACCATAACGTCCGCTTAGATGCAACGAAAAGAGCCGACCATTCGGTCGGCTCAGGTCGTCGGAAAACTGCGGTTTTCCGACGAATCAGCGTCCGCCGCGCAAAGCGCTCTGGACGAAGAACACCCGAAACCGCGCATCAATGAGCGGTCCCGGGTGTTTCGCTGTGCAAAAAGCCACGCACATGTCGCGTCTTTTTGCCAAAATCACACACGCCCTGCGGGGCGTAAGTGTTTTTAACAGTCAAAGAGCCGACCATTCGGTCGGCTCTCTTGGTGTCATTTTTGACTCGATATGTTCGGTTAGCAGGTCGCTAAAATTAGAGACCAGTGTGCTCCTTGATGTATGCGCGAGCCATCTTTGCGTACTCGAACGGATTTGCCTTTGCAGGATCCTGCTCAGCCTCGACCATGATCCAGCCTTCGTAGCCAGCCTTGTCGAGCAGCTCGAATACGTCGTCGAACTGTACGCAGCCGTCCGGATCACCCGGTACGGTGAATGCGCCGTTGCGGACAGCGTCCAGGAAGGACCAGTGCTCAGCACGAACCTTCTCAACGATCGGCATACGCATGTTCTTGAGGTGTACGTGACCTACGCGGTCAGCGAACTTCTCCAGCATCTTAACCGGGTCCTCGCCAGCGAAGGTGAAGTGGCCGGTGTCGAAGCACAGGAATACGTACTTGGGATCGGTGTTCTCCATCAGGCGGGTGGTCTCCTCAACGGTCTGTACCACGGTGCCCATGTGATGATGGAAGCAGGAACGGATGCCGTACTGCTCGAGGGACAGCTTGCCCAGCTTGTTCAGACCCTCGCACAGACGAGTCCACTCCTCATCGGTCAGTACGCGCTTGTTCTCCATGTCCAGAACGGAAACATCAGTCTTGCCCTGGATCGAACCGGACTGCTCGGAGATGTTGATTGCAGTTGCGCCAACATACTTCAGGTACTCCAGCTCCTTGATGAACTCAGCCTCAACCTCTTCGTACGGCTTGTCAACCAGGAAGGAAGAGAACCACTTGGACGCGATGGTCATACCACGTACGTCCAGCATATGCTTGAGGACAACCTTGTCCTCGGGATACTTATGACCGACCTCGGAACCGGTGAAACCAGCCAGTGCCATCTCAGAGACACACTGCTGGAAAGTGTTTTCGTCGCCGAGATCCCACATATCATCGTTGGACCAACCAATCGGGCACATACCGAGTCTTACTTTCTTGGGATCTAACATTTTTCATACCTCCGTAATGAAATTTGCAACCACCACGCAGAGAGCGCAGCGCAAGCTCTTCATGTTTCTATTGTATAAGACTGCACCACAAAAGTCAACTATCTTATAGCAAAGGTACCCAAATTTTCTTACGATTTAGACAAAAAGTACTCAGACACGCGCAACGCCGGTACGAACCGCAGCATCTGCAACGGCTTTGGCAACAGCACCCGTAACACGCGCGTCAAAGGCCAGCGGCATGATGTTATCCGCCGACAGTTCTTCGTCGGTGATGACGTGCGCAATCGCATAAGCTGCCGCCATTTTCATCTCTTCATTGATGTCCGATGCACGCACGTCAAGCGCACCTCGGAAGATGCCCGGGAAGGCCAGTACGTTGTTGATCTGGTTGGGGTAGTCCGAACGACCGGTGCCGACAACGGCTGCGCCGCCCTTCTTGGCCTCGTCCGGCCAGATCTCGGGTACCGGGTTTGCCATCGCAAAGACCATCGGGTCCTTGGCCATGGTCGAAACCATCTCGGCAGTCAACACGCCCGGTGCCGACAGACCAAAGAACACGTCCGCACCCTTGACCGCATCGGCAAGGGTACCGGTCATGTGGTCGCGGTTGGTGATCTTTGCCATCTCTGCCTGTGCCGGATTGAGGCGCTCGTCGCCCTCGCATACGATGCCGAAACGCTCGCACATGATAACGTTCTGCACGCCCAGGAACATCAGGAACTTGGTGACCGCGATCGCTGCCGCGCCGCAGCCGTTGACAACCAGCTTGATGTCCTTAAGGTCACGACCGGTCAGACGGCAAGCGTTGATCATCGCAGCCGCACAGCAAACTGCCGTACCATGCTGGTCATCGTGGAAAATCGGAATGTCGCAAACTTCCTTCAGACGGCGCTCGATCTCGAAGCAGCGCGGTGCCGCGATATCCTCCAGATTGACACCGCCGAACGAACCGGAAATCAGCTGGATGGTGCGCACGATCTCGTCTACATCCTTGCTCTTGACGCAAAGCGGGAAGGCATCCACGTCAGCGAAGGCCTTAAACAGTGCACACTTGCCCTCCATGACCGGCATGCCGGCCTCCGGGCCGATATCACCCAGACCCAGTACCGCCGTACCGTCGGTGATCACCGCAACCAGATTGTGACGGCGGGTGTATTTATAGCTCAGGGACGGGTCATCCTTAATCTTGAGGCAAGGCTCGGCAACACCCGGGGTGTAAGCGATCGACAGATCCTCACGGTTCTCAACCGGGCAGCGTGCAACGACCTCGATCTTTCCGCCCCACTCTTCATGCGCCAGCAGCGCTCTTTCCTTTGCGTCCATTTGCGAAACCTCCGTTTTGCGTGTTGTAATGTATATCTCTATTTTACCGCACCACGCCGCGTTTGCCTAGAGAAAATACGCCTCAATCGCTTTTTCTTCCGGCATATCCGACACGCCGCATTGCACAAAGACTTCCCTTCTGCTACAATACAAATAGAGGAACTTTCCTCTTATTTTCCTCGTCTATCTGCATATAAAGGAGATGACGCACGATGAAACGAACCAAACTTTTATTCATATTCTGCCTGCTGCTCGCCGGATTGACCGCCTGCGGCCCTAAGGACACAGCGGAAAATCCGTCCACGCCGCCCGATCAGTCCCAGTCGACGACCGACCAGCAGACCACAGACGATTCCCAGTCCACTCCCAGCACCTCTCAGCCCACCGACATTCCCGAAGACCCCAACGCAATCGACTTCTTTGACTGCGGTGTGCTCGATCTTCCAAATTCCGGTGAAACCACCGGTCGGGAAAACTTTGAAGAATTTCTCAACGTAACCGGTGTCGGCAAGTCTGCAACCATCCAGATCAAACAGTACACCACCGAAGGCGACCCCATCGTCTCCACCCTGTCCTGCGATGGTACTGCCTACACCTTGAAGACAGACAACAGCGCCGACAAATTCGCTGCGGAATCCGATCGCGGTGTCAAGGAGACTTCCTGGAAACGTCTGGTCATCACCGAAACCACGAAAAATGATACCCTCTATCAGGTCTTCCGTCTGACCAACCTCGACGAAGGCGCAGTTACCGGAGAAACGCCCGATGGCGATGACGTCTGCACCCTCTTCCAGGAACCCTTCGAAGATTAAATCCCGCCCGCAGCCGAAATTGAAGCTTTCGCTCAAGCCTTTCTCGAAAGGCTTGCGGGTTCTCAGGGCAGCGCCCTGAGTCGCATCCCGCAGGATGCGAAATCCCCCCTTTGATTTTCCCGTCCCCCGCAAGGGAAAATCAACCAAAACATAAAAACAAAAGGGATGTCCTGACGGACATCCCTTTTCTATTTGACTTAGAGCCTACGCCCCAATCAATTACTTACGAGCGATAGCCTTCTTAACAGCTGCTACGATGTCAGCTGCAGTCAGGTTGTACTCTTCCTGCAGGAAGTTCTGTGCACCAACCTGGCCAAAGCGGTTCTGTACACCAACCATCTCCATCGGTACCGGGCAGTTCTTTGCTACAACCTGTGCAACAGCAGAACCCAGACCGCAGTTTACCTGATGGTTCTCAGCGGTTACGATCGCACCGGTCTCCTTCGCGGAAGCTACGATCAGCTCCTCGTCGATGGGCTTCCAGGTGAACATATCAACAACCTTAGCCGATACGCCCTCAGCCTCCAGGGCTTCCTGAGCCTTGAGTGCCTCGTCTACCATGATACCGGAAGCGATGATGGTAACATCCTTGCCTTCCTTCAGGGTAACGCCCTTGCCGATCTCGAAGTCAGCACCGTCGTCGTAGACCTTTACGATGCCCTTACGAACCATGCGCATGTAGGAGAACTTCTTGGACTCTGCCAGCTTCTTGGTCAGGCAGTGAATCATAGCGTAGTCGGTCGGATCGATAACAACTGCGTCCGGGATGGACATGTACAGTGCGCAATCCTCAAACGGCATGTGGGTACCGCCGTTGTATGCAGCGCATACGCCGGGGTCGGAACCGATGATATGTACCGGCAGCTTTGCGTATGCTGCGGACATGAATGCCTGGTCGAATGCACGGCGGGAAGCGAAGCAGCCGAACGAGTGAACGAAAGCGGTCTTGCCGGCAGCGGTCATACCAGCTGCAACGCCGACAGCGTCAGCCTCAGCGATACCAGCGTTGAAGCACTGGCCGGGGAACTCCTTCTCCAGCTTCGCGGTGTTGATGCAGTTGTACAGGTCGCAGTCGATGT
This sequence comes from Butyricicoccus pullicaecorum DSM 23266, assembly GCF_900167005.1. Classification (GTDB taxonomy): domain Bacteria; phylum Bacillota; class Clostridia; order Oscillospirales; family Butyricicoccaceae; genus Butyricicoccus; species Butyricicoccus pullicaecorum. Next base: position 379,716 of record NZ_FUXW01000001.1, on the reverse strand, counting down.
GTACGACGTTGCGGTCTGCCTTCATCATCTCTTCCATGGCGGTTACGTAACCGTCACGATTTGCACGGGAATCCTTCTCGTGCTTGCCAATCAAAGTAAAGCTCATTGTTCGATACCCTCCTTACTGTGCCTTGACCTTGGCGAGCTCTGCCTCTGCAAAAGCGATCGCCTCGTCCCACTGCTCCTTGCTCGGCTGCGAGGAGTGTGCGCCGGACGGCTCTGCAAAGGTGCAGCCCTTGCCCTTAATGGTGTTGAGCACGATGCAGGTGGGCTTGCCGGTAACCTGGTAAGCAGCCTCAACAGCGTCGTAAACCTGCTCTACATCGTTGCCGTCAGCAACATCGATGACGTTCCAGCCAAAAGCGTCGAACTTTGCGCCGATGCCCTTGCCGTGGCTCATGATGTCGTCAACCGAACCGTCGAGCTGACGCTTGTTGGAGTCTACGAAGCAAACCAGATTGTCCAGCTTGTAGTGTGCAGCAAACTGAGCTGCCTCCCAAACCTGACCTTCGTCGCACTCGCCGTCACCAACGAATACGAATACATGATTGGTACGGCCGTCAACCTTGTTTGCCAGTGCAGCGCCGGTTGCGGTGGACATACCCTGACCGAGAGAACCGGTGGTCAGATCAACGCCCGGAGTCTTGGTGCGGTCGGTATGGGACGGGAAATTGGTATGGGGCTGGTTGAGGGTATAAGCCTGCTCGAGAGGATAGAAGCCCTTCAGACCCAGGGTTGCGTACATAGCCGGGCCTGCATGACCCTTGGACATAACGCACCAGTCACGATCTTCCCAGCGGGGATTCTTGGGGTCAACCTTCATAACGCTGCCGTACAGTACAGCCAGAGCCTCTACAACGGACATGGAACCGCCGACATGGCCAAAGCCAAGCGAGCCGATGGTCTTCAGAGCCTCAACTCTGATTTCCTGGGCAAATACGCGCAGTTCCTTCATTTTTTCTGCTTTCTGCATTGCATACACCTGCCTATAATTACAGTTATTCATGTGAAAACCGGCCAAACCGCCTTTGGGTCTGCCGTTTTCTCCTTCTCACTACTTGTAGTCTATCATCGTTCTGGCTAAATTTCAATGCTGAGTTGGGGATTTTTCTGAAAAATTTTTTGTTACTTTGGTCACATTCTGATTGACTTTTATTTTCGAGCATTCCCAAAACCTCTGTGAAAAGCGTGCTTTTTCGCCCGATTCCGACCAAAAAATACCCCTTGGAGAAACATGCCGATTTTCGCCCGAATTCTGGTTGCTTTTTCGTTATTTTCTGATAAAATTATAAGCAGGGTTGTTTTGTTTTCTACGGCCTTCCGACTAATCCCGTCGGGAGCCGACAGCTGTATTTCTGTGCGCTTTGCGTCCGGCCATACGCGCGCGCAGATTCTTTACACATAAACCATGGCCAATCAGAGAATTTGGGATTGTGAAAAGCCATGCGCTTTCATCACACGGACATTAGGAAGAAAAGGGAGAATATATGAAAATCAGTCGTCTCAACTCGATCGAGCAGTACGTTATCTCGAAAGAGACCGTTTCCATCGATGAACTCTGCGAGGTCTTCGGTGTATCCAAGAATACCATCCGCCGCGACCTCAACGACCTTGAAGCACGCGGCCACATCGCCAAGGTTTATGGCGGCGTTACCACCGTCGGCTCGCCCGGCGCTGTCCCCATGCCTGTGCGCACCAACTTGAATTCCGCTGACAAAAACCAGATTGGTATGCTCGCCGCTGCCGAAGTACAGGACGGCGATACCATTTTCCTCGACTCGGGCTCGACGACCGTCTGCCTGCTGCGTTACCTGTCCGGCCGCAAGCGCGTGACCGTAATCACCCACTCGCTGGGCGCAATGAGCGAGGCTTCCAAGTACGATAACCTCAGCCTCATCTCGCTCGGCGGCATTTACAGCAGTGCTACCGACTCCTTTACCGGCCTTTCTACCTTTGAAATGCTGTCCGGTATGACCATCAACAAGGCATTTATGGCTGCAACCGGCGTTTCGCTCGAGAGCGGCATGACCAATACCACCTTCCTCGAAGCAGAGATCAAGCGCGGCGTTGTACAGCGTGCTTCGTCCATCTATCTGATGGCCGACTCGTCTAAGCTGGACAAGTCCGCTGTCATCTCCTTCTGCCAGCTTCAGGATCTGACCGCGTTCATCACCGATCGCCGTCCGCCCGAGAAATATCTGCATTTCTTCTCGGAGAACAACATCCGCGTGCGCTACGACCGCTGATTTACTGTCGATCGCTCACCGATCGCCGGTAGTCTGTCGGCGTACAGCCGTAGACTTCGCGGAATCTCTTGATAAAGTAGCTTACATTATCAAAGCCCACGCTCAAACTGATTTCCAGGATGGGCAGATCGCTTTCGCGCAGCAGACGCGAGGCACGCTCAATGCGCAGAAAATTGACGTGCTGCACCAGTGTTCTGCCCAGATTTTCCTTGAAAAAGCTGCAAAAGTACTGTGGAGACAAGCCAAACTGTGCCGAGACATCGGCAAGACGCAGGCGTTCGGTACAGTGCTCGCTGAGATATTCCACGATCCGGCGCAAAAGCTGTACTTTATACTCCTCACCCGACCGCTGGGCACGCTGTTCCAACTTTCCCGCGGCGGCCAACTGGCCAATCAGGTACAGCAATGCAGACTTGACCAAAAGTTGATATCCAAACGGCTGATCCGCACATACGCGGATCATTTTTTTTAGCTCTCGGAACAGTTCCTGCCCAAGCGCAGTCTCGTGCGACACGTAGGCCGGCAGCCGCAGGCCGCCTTCCTCCAGAGGCGCAAGCAGCTCACTTTGCGCAATGTCCGTCCGCCGAAACTGTAAAAAGTCCAGCGGAAATACAAACGCGCGGAATAAATTGTCCACACCGCCCCGAATTTCGTGCAATTGTCCCGAGGACACAAAAAACACGTCGCCTTCCTGCCCTGCATATCGGTGGTCGGCAATGGTCACCATGACCGTTCCGCGCAATACCGTGATAATCTCGGTCTCCGGATGCCAGTGATACGGCACCAGATCGGAGTCCTGCGCCTGCGGCGCCGAATAAATCTGAAACGGGAACCCCTGCGTTCCATGCTCTCGCTTTTCTCTGCGTGCGGCGTCCACGTCCTGCACTCTCTCCTTCCCTGTCTGATCGGCTCAGAAATACAAAAATCTTAAAATCGTGTTATTACACAGGAAGATACTGCAAGCATCCTCCCTGACATTTGACTATAATTATACTCAAGATGTACCGGAAAGACAAGATACAAGCCGGAAAACCCGGCTCTCCCTTTCTCCTTCTCACCCTTTCTCACCCTTATCTTGTCCCGGTCACGCACACCGCCCGCACCACGACTTTCGGAACTTTGTACGGAATTTTGTGGTATTGCCTGTGCAAAATGTCAAAATAGTTTGATATTTTCTCCAAAATTACGCAAAAGCGTTGATGATTTTTGGGTATCATGCTATAATGACTGTAACCGAGTATCTATGAATACTCCTCCCTGCGGCGGGCTTTTACGGCACGCGTGGGACTATTTTTTCTGGAGGTATGTGCTATGTACATTGATAAGCAAGTCAAGCGTGGCTACAACGAGTATATTCGCCTGGATGAGGGCATCGGCAAGGACGCTATGATGGACGTCGCTCTGCTCGTCATGGAGGACGGCGACACCTATTCTTTCAACGAGGCCGAAAAGGAACTCGCTTGCCTGGTTTTTGACGGCAAGTGCACCTTCGAGTGGGAAGGCCAGTCCTACGATGTAGACCGTCCCAATCCCTTCGATTACAATCCCTCTTGCCTGCATGTCTGCAAGGGCGTCGAGGTCAAGATCACCGCACACGGTCCCTGCAACATCTACGTGCAGAAGACCCTCAACGAGAAGACCTTCCCGAGCAAGATGTACAAGCCGGAAGACACCGACACCTGGGCACGCGGCAATCAGGGCGAGCTGATGGGCTGCATCAAGCGTGATGTTCGCACCTGCTTCGACCTCGACAACGCGCCCTACTCCAACATGGTTCTCGGCGAAGTCGTTAACCTGCCGGGCAAGTGGTCTTCCTACCCGCCGCACCATCATCCGCAGCCTGAGTGCTACTTCTATCGCTATGACAAGCCGATGGGCTTCGGCGCTGGCTGGGGCAACGGCGAGATCTACGAGACCCATCACAACGGTCTTGCAATCATCACCGACAAGATGCACTCTCAGGTCACCGCTCCCGGTTACTCCTGCTGCTACGCTTGGGGCATCCGCCATCTGCCGGGCGATCCGTGGGACAAGACCCGTATCGACGACGAGGAGCATCTGTGGCTGCTCGAGGACGATGCCAACGATCACATCTGGCATTGCCCGACCGGTAACTGATTTTCGTTTCCCTTTTTCACCAACCATATAGATTAAACCGTTTCTTTTTTAGGAGGAATGATTGACATGAAGCACATGGAAACCGTTCGCCTGACTGCAAGCCAGGCTCTGGTTCGCTTCCTCGAGAACCAGTACGTCAGCTACATCGACATGGACGGCAACGAAGTTGAGCACAAGTTCGTCAAGGGCATCTTCATGCTGCCCGGCCACGGCAACGTTGTTGGCTTTGCAAACGGCGTAGAGCAGGAGCTCAAGGACATGGTCGTTTACCAGGGCAAGAACGAGCAGGGCATGGCTCTGGCTGCAATCGGCTACGCAAAGCAGATGCGCCGCAAGCAGATCTTTGCCTGCACCTCTTCTGTCGGCCCCGGTGCCTGCAACATGGTAACCGCTGCCGCTACCGCTACCGCAAACAACATCCCGGTTCTGATCCTGCCGGGCGACATCTACGCTTCCCGTCAGCCTGACCCGGTACTCCAGCAGATGGAGCAGCCGCACAACCTGACCATCTCGGCACATGACGCATTCCAGGCTGTTACCAAGTACTGGGGCCGCATCAACCGTCCCGAGCAGGTTATGACCGACATGATCTCGGCTATGCGTGTTCTGACCGACACCGCAAACACCGGTGCTGTTGCAATCTCCCTGCCGCAGGACGTACAGGCTGAAGCTTACGACTACCCGGTTGACTTCTTCAAGAAGCGCGTATGGCGCATCGACCGCCGCCCGATCACCAAGTATGCTCTCGAGCAGGCTGTTGAAGTCATCAAGAACGCAAAGAAGCCCCTGCTGATCTGCGGCGGCGGCGTTCGTTACGCTGAGGCTCACAAGGTATTCAAGAAGTTCGCTGAGGACTTCGGCATCGCATTCGGCGAGACCCAGGCCGGTAAGTCGGCAATCGAGTGGACCCATGAGCTCAACCTGGGCGGTCTGGGCATCACCGGCGGCATCGCTGCAAACAAGCTGGCGCACGAGGCTGACGTTGTTATCGGCGTTGGTACCCGTTACACCGACTTCACCACCGCTTCCAAGTGGCTGTACCGCACCGATGCAAAGTTCGTCAACATCAACCCCTCCGAGTTCCAGGCTTACAAGATGGACGCTACCCCGGTTGTTGCTGACGCAAACGAGGCTCTGACCGCAATCGGCGAGGAGCTCAAGAAGATCGGCTATCACACCGACGCTGCTTACGCTGAGGCTGTTGCTGCTTACCGCAAGGAGTGGTTCGACGAGGTTGATCGTCTGGATCACGTTGTTTACACCGACAAGGAGTCCTTCACGCCTGAGATCAACGACGCAAACCGCGAGTGCGTTGAGAAGTACATCGAGGACACCGGCTGCAAGCTGTGCCAGACCACCGTTCTGGGTACCATCAACCGCATGATCGACGACAACGCAATCGTTGTTGCTGCTGCTGGCTCGCTGCCGGGCGACATGCAGGGTCTGTGGCGTGCACGCAAGACCAACACCTATCACATGGAGTACGGTTACTCCTGCATGGGTTACGAGATCGCTGCTGCTCTGGGCGCTAAGATGGCTTGCCCGGATCAGGAAGTTTACTCGATGTGCGGCGACGGCTCGTTCGATATGCTGCACTCCGAGCTGATCACCTCCATCCAGACCGGCCACAAGATCAACGTTATGCTGTTCGACAACGCTTCCTTCGGCTGCATCAACAACCTGGAAGTTGGTCAGGGCAACGCTTGCATCTGCACCGAGAAGAACATGCTCGAAGAGGGCGTGACCAACGGTATCCACAAGGGCAAGGTCATCCAGGTCGACTACGCTGCAATCGGCGCTGCTTACGGCTGCAAGACCTACACTGTTAAGACTCAGGAAGAGCTGGAAGCTGCAATCGAGGACGCAAAGAAGCAGACCGTTTCGACCCTGATCGATATGAAGGTCCTGCCCAAGACCATGTCTGCTGGTTATGAGAACTGGTGGCGTGTAGGCGTCGCTGAAGTTTCCACCAAGCCGGAAGTTCAGGCCGCTCGCAAGGCAATCGAAGATCATCTGTACGAGGCTCGTCACTATTAATCCGAGCATCCATCCAGAAATAACAGAAGGGTGTGGGAGCAATCCCACACCCTCTCTTTTTTTGACGCAAAAATAAAACCTGCCGAAAAGGCAGGTTTTTTTCTGTCTTACAGACGCTTGCTGCGCGTGCTCTCATCAAAATGCTCGATCAGCTCGACCATCTCGCCGCTCGGGCCCTTGAAGAAGATGTTGCGCAGACCGCCGAACAGGTTGGGCAGCTCGATCGGCTCTTCGGTGCAGAACTCACCCAGACCCATAACGCGCATCTCATTGACAACCAGCGGCAGGTTGGCAACCTCAATCGCAAAGTGCGGGATGACACCCTCACCTGCGGGCATCTTGCCGTCGCCCGGCTGAATGAGCTCGATCTCAAAGTTGGTCAGGGTCAGCATGGCCAACTGATTGATGCCGGTCGGCTTCTGTACGCTGTCGCGCATGGTGCATTCTGCACCCAGAGTCTCATAAAATTTGATAGAACGCTCGATATCGGTCGTATAAATTGCAATATGTGCCAGTCTCAGATAACTTCTCATATTAGGGACTTCCCTTCTTAATAATTCTCTTTCCCTATTTTACCACATGACCCTGCACTTGTAAAAGCAAAATGTAGCTTTTTTCTCAATATTCAACCGCCTGAATGGCCGGAAATTCTTCCATCATATTCATCAAATCGCCCGCGTCAAAATGCAGCGGCAGACGAATCTGCAAATCCATCGACACATTGCCGTTGCCTTCCTTCTTGGCCTTGATGTTCATGATCTCAACGTTGTACATCCGCAGTCTGCTGCGCAGTTCGGTCATCGCCCCCGGCTCGTCGCGCATGACGATGTGGAAGCACTCGGCCGACACGGCGTTCTTGAGAATGGGAGAATCGCGATGGATGAACGCCTGCACCAGGAAAATCGCCACCGTTCCGGCGATGCCCATGACATACAGTCCGCCGCCGATGGCCATACCACAGCCTGCCGTGCCCCAGATACCAGCCGCGGTGGTCAGTCCGGTGACCGTCGACTGATTGCGGCGGAAAATCATGCCTGCGCCCAGAAAGCTGACACCCGATACAATGCCCGCGGCGACACGCGAGGGGTCGAGCTTGACGGCCTCGCTCACCACGTCGAAATACGCATATTTTGATACAATCATCATAAGCGCCGAGGCGATAGCGACGATAAAGTGTGTGCGCAGACCGGCTGATTTGAGTCGGTTGAGTCGTTCGTAGCCGATGGCTGCGCCGCACGCGCCTGCCAACGCCAGACGGAACAAAAATTCCAGGTTCAGTCTCCAATCAATCGCTGTAATCATAATAATTATGTACGCTCCCTTCTGTGATACAAGGCCGCGTCCGCAGTCTATTGTAATATTATAGTAAAATATATGTAAAATATCAATACATAAATTTTACAATTAGAGGGATTCGTCCACAGGCAAAAAAACGCACGCCGGACTGGCTCCAGCGTGCGTTTGTGATTACTTAGCTTTATGCTTCGTCGTCTTCGTGACGAACGATTGCGATGGACAGCTCGTCGAGCTGCTTCTGCTCAACCGTGCCAGGTGCATCCATCATCAGATCCTGTGCATTCTTGTTCATCGGGAACGGAATGATCTCACGGATGGACTCCTCGCCAGCCAGCAGCATAACCATACGGTCAACACCAGGCGCGATACCTGCATGCGGAGGTGCACCGTAGCAGAATGCGTTGTACATTGCCGGGAACTTCGCCTTAACAGCGTCCTCACCCAGACGTACCAGCTCGAATGCCTTGACCATGATCTCGGGGTCATGGTTACGAACCGCACCAGAGGACAGCTCGACACCGTTGCAGACCAGATCGTACTGGAATGCGGTGATGGTCAGCGGGTCGACCTCGCCAGCGTGTGCCTTGTCCAGAATCTCTGCGCCGCCGTTGGGCATAGAGAACGGGTTGTGGCAGAACTCCAGCTCGCCGGACTCCTCGCCGATCTCGTACATCGGGAAGTCAACGATCCAGCAGAACTCATAGCGCTCGGTATCCATGTGGTTCGGGCACATTGCACCCAGCTTGCTGCGCAGAACGCCAGCAGTCTTCTGAGCAACGCCCTTCTTGCCAGCGGTCAGGCCGACAAAGGTGTTCGGCTTGAGGTCGAGTGCTGCGATGATGGCATCCTTCTTGTCCTGCAGGAACTTTGCGATACCGCCGGCAATCTCGCCCTTCTCGTCGAGCTTGAACCAGTAAGCCTTATTGCCCGACTGTACCTCAACATCTGCGCACAGCTTGTCGATCTGCTTGCGGGTTGCGGTGAAGTCGGTAACCGGAATAGCCTTGACGACATTGCCCTCAAACGGGCCGAAGCCGCAATCACCGAGCAGCTCGGTCACGTCGGTAACGGTCAGGTCGATACGCAGGTCAGGCTTATCCGAGCCGTAGGTCTCCATGGCCTCGGTGAACGGAATGCGCTTGAACGGTGCGCTCGATGCAACGTTGTACTTGCCGTACTTTGCAAAGATCGGCGGCAGAACGTCCTCCAGAACGGCAAATACGTCGTCCTGATTTGCAAATGCCATCTCCATATCCAGCTGGTAGAACTCACCGGGCGAACGGTCGCCGCGTGCGTCCTCGTCGCGGAAGCAGGGAGCAATCTGGAAGTAACGGTCAAAGCCCGATGCCATCAGCAGCTGCTTGAACTGCTGCGGTGCCTGCGGCAGCGCGTAGAACTTGCCCGGATGCTTACGGGACGGTACCAGGTAGTCACGTGCGCCCTCAGGAGAGGAAGCGGTCAAAATCGGGGTGGTGATCTCGAGGAAGCCGTGCTCGGTCATCGCAGCGCGCAGAGCGGCAACAACGTTGCAGCGCAGCACGATGTTGTTCTTGACCTCCGGGTTGCGCAGGTCGAGGTAACGGTACTTCAGACGCAGGGTCTCATCGGCCTCGCGGCTGCGGCCAACCTGGAAGGGCAGCTCATTGTAACGGCAGCGGCCGAGAACTTCGATCTTGGTCGGAACGACCTCGATGTCGCCGGTTGCCATCTTGGGGTTCTTGCTGTCGCGCTCGCGTACAACGCCCTCAACCGAAATGGTGGATTCCTTATTGAGTCCCTTGATGGATGCCAGCATCTCCTCGGTCTCAAGAACGACCTGAGTGGTGCCGTAGAAGTCGCGCAGGATGACAAACGCCAGGCTGCTGCCGACCTCACGCACGTTTTCCATCCAGCCGACGATCTTTACCGTCTGGCCGACATGCTCCATACGCAGGTCATTGCAGGTGTGGGTTCGAGACTGAAACATAATACACTTTCCTTTACATTGAAATTCGTCTTATCGATCCAGAATGACCGTACCGGCTGCACGTGCAGCAAGGCCGTCACGAATGCGCGCAAGCGCTTCGTCAAAGCCGGTGTTGGTCTGTTCGCCGGTCGCGAGCTCCTTGAGTGCGACGACGTTATTTTTGATCTCGTCCTCGCCCATGAAGATAACATAGGGGATGGCGAGCTTATCCGCGTAGGTGATCTTTGCCTTGAACTTCTTCTTTTCGCAGTGCAGCTGGACGCGGATGCCGTTGTCACGCAGACGGGTTGCCAGCTCGATGGCCGGGCCGACCTCGTCGGTCATGGGCAGAATCATGACGTCGGCGGGAGATGCCGGCGGGTTCTGATTGAGGTAATCCTTGTCCTGCAGGACGAAGAACAGGCGGGTCAGACCGATGGAGATGCCCACGCCGGGCAGCTTCTTATCGGTGTAGTACTCGGCCAGGTTGTCGTAACGGCCACCCGAGCAGATCGAACCGATTTCCGGGTGATCGAGCATGGTGGTCTCGTAAACCGTGCCGGTGTAGTAATCCAGACCACGTGCGATGGTCAGGTCGATCTCAAAGTGATCGGCCGGAACGCCGAAGCCTTCCATGTAGGTCGCAACCGTGGTCAGTTCAGAGATACCCTGATCGAGCGTCTCGTTCTTGCCCTCGTAACCCTTGAGTGCTTCCAGAATGCCCTGGGTACCGCCCTCAATGGTGATGAACTTGAGAATCTCGTCTGCCTGCTCGCTGGTTGCGCCGCAGTCCTCGGTCAGGATCTCACGTACCTTGTCCGGACCAATCTTCTCGAGCTTATCGATCGTGCGCATGACGTCGCTCGCCTTGTCGGATAGGCCGAGCATAGCAAAGAAGCCGTTGAGCACCTTGCGGTTGTTGATGCGGATCTTAAAGCGCTTGAGACCCAGACGGGAGAAGGTCTTATAGATGATGGACGGGATCTCGGCCTCGTTGATGATGTCGAGCTGACCGTCGCCGATGATATCAATATCCGCCTGATAGAACTCGCGGAAACGGCCGCGCTGGGCACGCTCGCCGCGGTAAACCTTGCCGATCTGATAGCGACGGAACGGGAAGGTCAGCTGTCCGTAGTTGAGTGCTACGTACTTTGCCAGCGGAACGGTCAGGTCGAAACGCATGGACAGGTCGGTATCGCCCTTCTGGAAGCGGTAGATCTGCTTTTCGGTCTCACCGCCGCCCTTGGCAAGCAGGACTTCGGACGCTTCGAGCACCGGGGTATCAAGCGGATAGAAGCCATAGAGCGCGTAGGTCTCGCGCAGGGTCTGCATGATGCGTTCCATCTGCTCCTGAGCCGCCGGCAGAAGCTCCATAAAGCCGGACAGTGTTCTGGGTTTGATTTTTTCCATCTGTACGAAAAACTCCTTCTGACTATCATTTTACCCACTGCTGGAACATGCAAAATGCCGCAGGACGCGGCATAAAAAGAGGCGCACCCGAACCCGCCGGGGCGGGCGGGTACGCCGGATGTCCGTTTGAATCAGCGGGACTTGGGATTTACAATATTTCTCCAATCGAGATCGCCGCGATCCAGGCCGAGAATGAGCATTTCTGCGGTCGCCGCGTTGGTTGCGATCGGGATATTATGCATGTCGCACAGGCGCGCGAGCACATGGATGTCGGGCTCGTACTGGCTGTTGGACATGGGATCACGGAAGAACAGGACGAGGTCGATCTCGTTGTACGAGACGCGGGCAGAAATCTGCTCCTCACCGCCCTGCATACCCGGGAGATATCGTTCAATTTTGAGACCGGTTGCCTCTGATACGAGTTTGCCCGTGGTACCGGTCGCGCACAGGTTGTGCTTTGCGAGGATGCCGCAGTATGCCATGCAGAACTGCACCATGAGCTCTTTCTTTCGATCGTGTGCGATCAAAGCGATATTCATAACTCTGTTGGTCTCCTTTCTAGTCATACCTTATAGCCGCATGAGCGGCAGGCGCTCTCCTTCCAGGCGGCGCGCAATGTTGCGGTAGGCCTGGGCTGCGCCCGATTTTTTATAGCTTACAACACTCTTTCCGCTGCCGGCGCAGGCGATCACGTCCTCATCCTCGGGGATGATTCCGAGCAGCTGCAAACCGGAAGTGTCGATTGCATCGTCAATGTTAGCGGCGACGCCGTAGCGCACCAGGCGTGGACGCACGCGGTTGACGACCAGACGAATGCGCATGATGCACTCGTCCTCCATCCGTCTGGCGACGCGCTCAGCGCCGCGGATGGAAGCGGGGTCGGGCATGGTCACGACAATGCCCTGGGTCGCGATCTGTGCATAGAGCGACAGCTCGGCGGGCAGTCCTGCCGGCCCGTCAATGATGACGTAGTCGTAACCGTCCTGCTCGGTCTGCTCGGCCAGACTGCGCATTTGGGACGCGGTCAGGTCGGGAAGATCGGCGGGTGCGGTCAGCAGGTACAGACCGCCGGTCGTCGGATGGGCGGCTGCCGCATGGGACAGCGATACCGTACCGCGTGCCACATCGGCAAACGTGAATACGGCCAGTTCGCTCATGCCGAGCACCAGATCGAGATTGCGCAGACCACAGTCGCCGTCCACAACCAGCACCTTTTTCCCTAGTCCTGCCAGCGCGGTCCCGACCGCAGCTGTCAGAGAGGTTTTTCCTGTGCCGCCCTTACCGGACGCAACCAAAATGATCTTGCGCATACTTCCTCCGAATGATTTCACACCTTACATTCAAGTATAAAGCAAAAAGCGGTCTGTGACAAGCCTATGGCGGTGTATTTTTACAAGTTTTTTCCGACATCCACCGAAACAAACCTTGGTCTTTTCCACAAGGGGTGTACAAACGACAGATTTTGCTCCGGACACATAGAAGCACCTGCAAGATATCCCATCTTGCAGGTGCTTTTGATCTTCCGTCTGCGCGGAATTTTTTACTTTTGCAGGGTGTACTCGGCGGGCACCGACTCCATCTCTCCTTCGCCCTGGAAGTAAGCGTCGAAGATATCGCGGGCAACCGGTGCGACCTCCGAACCATGTCCGGCGCACTCGCCGACGATAGCGACTGCAATCTCCGGATCGTCTGCCGGTGCAAAACCGATAAAGACCGCATGGTCGTTGGTATTGCCGTCAAAGTCCTTGCCGCCCGTGTGCTGTGCGGTACCGGTCTTGACCGCAATCGAAATCGGGTAATTTGCAAAGGTACGCGCTGCGGTACCGCCTTCGTCGGCAACCGACTGCATGGCGCTTACAACGGTCTGCAAATTGCTGGGGTCCACGTCGAGCTCCTGTGCAACCTTGGGCTCGTTCTCCATAACCGTACGGCTGTAATCGTACGACTTAACGCTCTTGATCAGCGTCGGCTGATAGCGGGTACCGCCGTTTGCCAGCGTTGCCGCATAGACAGCCAACTGGAGCGGGGTGATGGTGTTATCACTCTGACCGATTGCAGCCTGTACCACGTCACCGGGCTGCCACTGGTTGAGCAGCGGGTTGTTTTCCAGCATCTGTGCACGGTAGGTCGGGCCTGCGGCCGAACCGGCAATCTCTCCGACCTCGATGCCGGTCTTCTGACCGAAGCCGAACAGCTTAGACCACTTCTCAATGGTCGCACCGCCCAGCATGTAGCCAGTCTCGTAGAAGTAGATGTTACACGACTTCTGAATGGCCTTGGTCAAATCCTCGGTACCGTGCCAGCCCAGGCAGGTAAAGGTACGGGAGCTGAATCTCGTGTAATAGTGATTACAAACCATGATTGTGTTGGGGGTGATGACACCCTCTTCCAGACCAGCCAGTGCAATCATGGGCTTGAAGGTCGAACCGGGCGGATAAGCCATCTGGAAGGCACGATTGCGCGTCGGCTCGAGCGGATTGTCATTGATGGCCGCCGAATCCTCGAGGAAGGTTGCCTGGCTGTACGTCGGGTAGTTGGCTGCTGCCAGCACTTCGCCGGTGTCGACCTTGACAACGACTGCCGCGCCGCCGCGTGCACCCGAAATCTGCGAGAGGACGTTTGCCAAGGACTCCTCCGCAACCTTTTGCAGCTCGATGTCCAGCGTCGTGATGACGTTGTCACCTGGCTGCGGCGCGGTGGCCTCCATCGTACCCGTAACCTCACCGGTCACGTCGGTGTCCACCATGCGGCTGCCCTTCTTGCCGCGCAGGTACTCTTCCATGGACATTTCCAAACCGCTCTTACCAACGATATCGGTCATGGAATAGCCCTTGTCCTTGTACTTGTCCCAGTCTTCCTTATAAATAATGCCGGTACGTCCCAGAATCTGCGCTGCGCAGTCGGTTTCGTACTTGCGCACGGTCGAGGTCTCGATATTGACACCCTTGAACAGGCTGCTGCGCTCCTTGATCTCGGCAATGAGGTCCATCGGAACGTCCTCGACAAAGATGAACGGATTGGTGCGCGAGAAACCTGACGTCGACATGCGATAGCGCTGTTCCAAAATCCAGCGTGCATTGGACGGGGTGTAGGAATCGCTGATGTTGTAATACGATTTGAGCACTGCAAGCACGCTCGGCGCGTCCAGCTCCTTGGCCTCGCTGACACCGTACTTGGACTTGAGTCCCAGCTTATCCTGACCGGACGATGTACCGTTCTTCTCGTCGATAAACGAGGTCAGCGTGGTGTATACCGTATCATCTGCACTGCACGTGAAGGTGTACGGCTCCTGCTGGGTGATGGGTAGTGCGGTCGGCACGTCCACACCCGCCGAGATGACCAGCTGCACAAGCTGCAGCAGGATGTCATTCTGGTTGTCAAAATCCCAGTAAGCGTAGTCAAAGCGGATGGAGTAAACCGACTCGTTGGTGACCAGCGGCCGACCGTAACGGTCGAGGATCTCACCGCGTGCCGCCGAGACAACGCTCGTCGAAGTCAGGTGACGCTCGGCTTGCAGGCGGTACTGTTCACCGTTGATGATCTGCAAAGAATATAGACCGGCGGCTGACACGCCGCACAGCAAAGCAAGCACGACAAAGAGTGCAAGCAATCGATGTAACAGCTTTGTCTTGTTATCCATAGGGTAAAAAACCTCACTTCATACGGTCAAACCGCCGTGCCATGGTGCGCACGGGCAGGTAAATAAACGGGGACAAAACGATCGCGGCCAGAATCTCGCCGTACATGGATTGCAGGAACGGCAGAATCGGGTAGGATACGCGAACCATCGCCGACAGCACAAACTGCAAGCCGCGCAGAATGAGCATGCCGCCTGCGGTCAAAAGCAGATGCGACGGCCAGATGCGGCGCAGATAGCGTCCGCTGATTGCACCCGCAAAGGTGGCAAACAGCATAAAGTAGAGCGGCAGCAGGCCCTCTACGCCAGTGCCCGCCAGATCGTACAGAATGCCGGTGATCAGACCGATGGCCGCGCCGACGGCCGGGTTTTCCATGAGCGCAACCGCTGCGGGCACGCTGAACAAGAGATCCAGACGTGCACCGAACAGTTTGAGTCCGCCGAGCGGAGTTGCCGTCTCGAGCAGATAGAGTACGATCAGAAAAATGGTGTAGGAAACGATCTTATAGGTCGTAGTGCGGTCTCTCTGCATGGCGCATCACTCCGCTGCGGCATCGGCTGCCGCCTGATCGGTGGACTGTACCTGTCCCGAAGTCACGTCGGTGATGACGTACACGTCGGTGACCGTTGCCGGATCGACAAACGGACGAATGACTGCATAGTTATCCATGCCGTTCTCCTCGATCATGACGCGCTCAACCGTGCCGATCATAATACCCTTGGGGAAGATACCGCCCTCGCCCGAGGTCTGCACGGTGTCGCCGATGACGACATCGCTGTCCTTGCCCAGATAGGACAGGCGCAGCATGCCGCTGCCCATCAGCTCGTAATCACCCTGTGCAATGCCGCTCTCGCGGGTACGGGTGACCAGCGCACCGGCGTGCATGTTGGTGTCAAGCACGGTGGTGACCTTGCTGTAAGTCGGTGCAACCATGGATACATAGCCGACCATGCCCTCAGCCGTCACAACCAGATCGTTCTCGGACACACCGGCGAGCGATCCCTTATCGATCGAGATCGTGGTCGCCCACTGTCCGGGAGAACGCGCGATGACCTCGGCCATATCATAGTGGAAGGTCGGGTTCGCCTCGACCAGACCGGTCAGCACGCGCAGACGCTCGTTCTCGTCCAGCGCAACCTGTGCGTCACGCACCTGCTGCTCGAGCTCTGCAACCTTTTCGCGCAGCTGCTTATTCTCGGCCTCCATCTCGTCGTAGTTCTGGAAGTGATCGACCAGATGGCCGACCTTGTTCGTCACGACCGATACGCCTTTCTGCAGCGGCGACAGCACGGTGCCGACCGCCGCCGAAACCGGCGAGTCCTGTCCGGCTGCCCCGGTATAGGCAGCAAGACCGAGACAAACTGCCGCGATCAGCAGAATGACCGTCAGCAGTCTTGTGGTAAAGATATTTCGCAAGTGGGATCCCCTCTCCTAAAATCAGACCAGCTTTGTCTGGCGCATCCGCTCATACAGACGGCGCACCGGCAGGCCCATAACGCTGTAATAATCTCCCTCAATACCCTGGATGAACCGTGCGCCGGTACCCTGGATACCGTATGCGCCCGCCTTGTCCATGGGTTCGCCCGAGGCGACGTAGGACGCGATCTCCTCGTCGGACAGATCGGCAAAGCGTACGCGGGTTACGACCGTGTCGGTCAGCATACCCTGACCGGGGACGTAAAGCGCAAGGCCGGTCATGACCTCGTGCGTGCGTCCGGACAGCAGTCTCAGCATCCGGCAGGCATCCTGTTCGTCTGCCGGTTTGCCCAGCGCCTGGCCATCCAGCACGACCAGCGTATCCGAGCCGATCACAGCGGCCTGCGGGTGCAGGTCTGCGACCGCCCGTGCCTTGCCCGCGGCCAGTCTGGCGACTTCCTCGACCAGATCGGCGCCCGGGCGCAGTCCCTCGTCAATGTCGGCCGGACACACCGAAAAATCCGGTGTGATCAGCCCGAGCAGCTCCTGTCTGCGCGGGGACTGTGAAGCTAAAATCAGTTGCATTTACAGTAATTGCTCCTTTTACATTCCCATATCCGTTTTATTCGACACCGCGTCCGTACAGTCCGCGGGTAAAGCCGTCGGCAAAGGTCACTTCCCTGCCCTCGGTGTACGCCTGCCAGATCTCGCCAGCCCGCTCGGGTGACTCGGTGGTCAGGCAGATGCGTCCGAGCTGTGCGCCGACCTTCTTCCAGTCGTCCTTATCGGCCAGATACAGCGGCTTGCTGTTGAGCAGCGTGTTGCGGCAGCCGAACTCGGGCAGAAGCGCAAAGCGCTGGCCGGTGCGGTCGGTCAGGGTGGTAACGCCCTGCTTGCAGCTGCACTTGCCCGTCTTGCGCCGGATGGCACAGTTTTCAAAAATCATCAGCGGCAGATGGCCGTAGACCACCATTTCGGTCTGGATGGGCTTGTCGATGTCGCGCAGCTGTGCCGTGCGCAGTTCGAACGACAGCGTCTGTCGAACGACACCCAGCTCAGCCAGAGCATCGAGTGCCGCGCCGTTGCATACGTTAAGACCAAAGCCGCCGTGCACGGTAAATCCCTTACGCCTAAGCAGCGGCAGCTGTCCGACGTTCATCGCGCAGGCAATCTGCACACCGCAGTCGCACACGATATCCAGCATGCGCTCGATTTCGGGCTGCTCGGCATCGGTATAGATGCGCGGCATGTGCACCGCGAGCGGCATACCCGCAGCGAGCAGAGAACGCACGGTATCCGGTTCCCCGGCAAGCTCTGCGAGCGGGACGTAGACCGTCTGGGGCTTGTGTGCCTGCATGGCAGGGGTCAGCTGAGACAGCTTGCGTATCTCTAAAGTATACCCCTCGAATGCGGCGTTTTTGTGTCGATTGTGTGAAGTTTGGAACTGTTTCCAAGTTCTCTTAGGCGGCAGGCCGCGCAGCATGGCGACCGTGTTCAGCGCCGTGCGGCGCAGCGCGTTGATACGCGAGGCCGGAACCATCAGACCGTCGGGCAGGTCAATAATGAGATCGTCGTCCGGGTTTGCGACATAGAACGGCGTACCACCGGTCTTGACCAGATTTTTGACCAGCATGTCGCGGGTGGTCGGACGGTTCTTGGCCTGCTCGACCGGTTCATGGTCAGCGGTACCCGCATCGTGGTCTTCTCCGTCGGACACGCCGAGTGAAATGCCGTCCGGTGTGACCGTACAGGACATGGTGACCGGTACGAGCGGCGCTTCCTTGCCCTCGGCAAAGCGGTGTGCCGCTTCCTCGTAGAGCGACTTGACCTCGCTCATGGGCAGATCGGTCTTGGTGCCGAACATTTTGTCGTCCACCTTGCCGGTCAGATAGCCGTCGGTGAAGCCGTCACGCGAGAAGACCTTGCGCAAAACTTCGTTTTCTTCCTTGGTCGGGCCGCGCTGCTCGCGCAGCAGATCGGCGTAGATCTTGGTGACAATCGCGCTGTACTCCGGACGCTTCATGCGTCCTTCAATCTTGAAGGACGACACACCCATCCGGGTCAGGGTCGGAATCCACTTAGCCGCGCACAAGTCCTTGAGCGAGAGCGGATATCCCTTTTTGCCGGAGTCGTAGGTGTAGGGCAGACGGCAGGGCTGGGCACACAGGCCGCGATTGCCCGAGCGCTGACCGATGACCGACGACATGTAGCACTGACCCGAGTAGCACATGCACAGCGCACCGTGCACAAAGACTTCGGTTTCCACGCCCGCCTCGCGGGTGATCTTCTCGATCTCGTCCAGCGTACACTCACGCGACAGTACAACGCGGGAAAAGCCCAGTTCCTTGGCTTGCAGCGCACCGTCCAGCGTGTGAATGGTCATCTGGGTGGACGCGTGCAGCGGCAGGTCGGGTGCATGCTCGCGAATGAGCCGTGCCAGACCCAAATCCTGCACGATGAGCGCATCTGCGCCCGCTTCGTTCAGAAATCGCACGTCCTCCATGGCTTCGGACAGCTCACGGTCGAGGGCGACGATGTTGAATGTAACGTTGGTTTTGACCCCGCGGGTGCGGCAGTAGACAATGGCCTCGGCCATCTCCTCCCGCGAAAAGTTCTTTGCGCCACGGCGGGCATTGAACGTGCCAAAGCCCAGATAGACGGCGTTTGCACCGCTCTGCACGGCTGCGCGCACGCCCTCAAAGGAACCAGCCGGGGCTAATAATTCGGGCATTACTTTCCGCCTTTCTTCTTTTTCCCGCGCGGTGCCTGGGACTGGTTGATCTGAATTTGACGGTTGAGCTCGGCCTTGACCTTCTTAAGCTCAGCCTGCAAGGTTTGCATCTGTGCATCCCGCTCGTCCGGCTGCTCGTTTACCGATTCAGCCGCCGGTGCAGGCTGCTCTGCTGCCTTGTGTGCATTCTCCAGTTCCTGTTTGAGGCGTTCGATCTCGGCCAGATCGCCTGCATCGTGCTGCGGTGCAGCCTTCTTCTCGGCCTCTAACGTCTCCAGGTGTGCGCGTTTGACCTCTTCCTGCAAGCGATCGATCTCAGCGTGCAGCGGTTCGGGGTCTTCCATGTTGTTGTAATCCTTCTCCAGCTGACGCAGGCGGGTCAGCTCACGGCGCAGCTCACCGATCTCGCCGATCTCTCGTCCAGCCAGCTGAATCTTCGCCTTGGACAGCTCGGCCTTGACATCGGTCAGCTCCTTGTTCAGCTGCTCAAACTCAACGGTCGGGCGCACGTCGTGGTACGAATCGCGCAGACGCTGCATCTCATCGCGCAGGCGTGCGTTCTCGTCGGCCTGACTGCGGCGCTCGTCCAGTGCTGCCTGCAGCTGACGAATCTGGGCGTAGAGCGGTGCCGGATCGTTGCGCTTGAGGCGCTCGTCCAGCTCCTCGATCTGCGCTTTGAGGCGGCTGTTCTCTCCGACCTGCTTCTCCTTGGTGTCAAGGGCATTCTGCAGGTTGCGAATCTCATTGCGCAGCGGCTCGGGGTCGTTCTCGACCAGCTTGTGCTTGAGTCCTTCGATCTCTTCCTTGAGCTGAATGTTCTCGCTGACCTGCTTTTCCTTGGCATCGAGTGCGTTTTGCAGGTTGCGAATCTCGGCGTAGAGCGGTTCGGTATCGGTACGCGCGCCGCGCAGAATCTCGATCTCCTCATTGAGCGACTCGATCTGCTTGTTGAGCGCGTCGATCTGATCCTGTGCCTCGGCCGACTGGGTGGATTCCTTGACATGCAGTGCGTCGAGTGCAGCGTTCAGTTGTTCGATCTCGCTTTGCAGCGAATTTTCCTGCTCATGCACCGCAGCAGCCTTTTCGGCCTGTGCCTGTGTCAGCTCCTCGCGCAGCTCCTGTGTCTCGCGGGTCAGCGCCTGAATGCGCATCTGCAAGGCATCCATATCGGACAGTCTTGCCTTGGCTTGGTCACGATCACGGGTCAGCTGGTCGATCTGGCCGTTGAGTCTTGCCATCTCGGCATCGGACTCGGCGCACACGCTGTCATGCAGATTGTGTGCGGTGTCCAGCTCCTTTTCCAGCCGCTTGATTTCGGCCAGGAGCACGGCCGGGTCTTCATCCGGACGCGCACGGCGCATGGTGTCGAGCTCGTCCTGCATCAGGCCCAGCTCGCTCTTGCTTTTGGCGAGTGCTTCCTGCTGCTCCTGTGCCTGGTTCTTGTATTCCTCGCACTGATGGCGCAGCTTGACGGCCTCGTCGGCCATGTTCAGGGTTGCCAATACGCCGGTCGAAAACGTCGTATTGCCAACCAGTTTCTTGGCCTCTGCGATCTTCTGATCTGCCAGGGCCGCGATCTCTTTCATGTATGCTTCGGGTTCGTCCGCGACCAGCGAGAATTTCTGGCCTGCGATTGTTACGGTGAGACGGTTTTGCATCCCGATCTTCCTCCCTGTTAGTTGCATTGGTATACAGCATATTATTATAACACAATTCCTTTTGCCCCGCACGCAAATTTCCGCAAAATACCAAGAATTTGTGATTTTGCATGCACACTGCTGTTACCGCCTGTCCGGATGCGTCAACATCCACAAGCCGGCCCCAGATATGGCCTGCTCTCTTGTTTCTGCCGCCCGCTTATGATAGAATAAATTTATCTATCTACTACTTTATTAAAGGAGTCTTTTCCCATGTCCACTCGTTCCGATGCGCGCCGTCTGGTGCTCAAGATCGGTACCTCTTCGCTGACCTATCCCAACGGAAAACTGAACATTCGCTGCATCGAACATCTGGTGCGCGTCATCTCTGATCTGCACAACCGAGGATTTGAACTTGTCCTGGTCTCGTCCGGTGCGGTCGGTGTCGGTCTCAACAAGCTCGGCATCATGGATCGCCCGCGTGATATGCGCATGAAGCAGGCTGCCGCTGCGGTCGGTCAGTGCGAACTCATGCACATCTACGACAAGATGTTCCTCGAGTACGGCGTGACCGTCGCGCAGGTCCTGCTGACCCGCCACAATATCGCATCCGCCGAACACTACGCCAACGTCGAGGGCACCTTTGACGCCCTGCTGACCGCCGGTGTCGTGCCCATCGTCAATGAAAACGACGTTGTTTCCACCGAGGAGCTCAGCCGCGTTGAGACCTTCGGTGATAACGATACCCTGTCGGCCGTCGTCGCACAGCTGTGCAAGGCCGATCTGCTCATTATCTTCACCGACATCGACGGTCTGTACAGCGACAACCCGCGTGAAAACCCGGACGCGCAGCTCATCTCCCGTGTCGAGGCCATCAACGACGATCTGCGCAAGATCGCGGGCGGCCCGGGCACCAAGGGCGGCACCGGCGGTATGGCGACCAAACTGTCCGCTGCCGAAATCTGTATGGAAAACGGTGTCTCCATGCTCATCACCAAGGGCGACCGCGCCGAAGTGCTCTACGATATCGTAGACGGCAAGAAGGTCGGTACCCTGTTCAAGCGAAAGTTCAAGAGAAAGAAGGTTTGATCCCCATGCGCGATCTCATGACCATCGCCGAGGCTGCCAAAGCGGCCAAGTCGGCGGTTGCCAAGCTGGATACCAACGCCAAAAACGCCGGTCTGCACGCCATTGCCGACACGCTCCTGGCGCATACCGACGAAATCCTGTCCGCCAACCGTCTGGACATTGAGGCCGGACGGGAAAACGCTCTGAACGAAGGTCTGATTGACCGTCTGACCCTGACCGCAGACCGCATCGCCGGGATCGCCGAGGGCTGCCGTCAGGTCGCCGCCCTGCCCGACCCCATCGGTGAAGTGCTGTGGCAGCGCACCCGTCCCAACGGTCTGCGCATCGGTCTGCGCCGTGTACCCATGGGTGTCATCGGCATCATCTACGAAGCCCGCCCCAACGTCACCGTGGACGCTGCCGCACTGTGCTTCAAGGCCGGTTCGGCCTGCATCCTGCGCGGCGGCAAGGAGGCCTTCCACTCGTCCAAGTGTCTGTCCGACCTCATGCGTCAGGCGCTTGCAGACTGCGGTCTGCCGCAGGACGCCATCAATCTGGTCGAGGACACCACCCGCGAGAGCGCAAACCAGATGATGAAGCTCAACGGCTATCTGGATGTGCTCATCCCGCGCGGCGGCGCCGGACTCATCCGCGCGGTCGTGCAAAACGCGACCGTCCCGGTCATCGAGACCGGCACGGGCAACTGTCATGTCTACGTCGATGCCTCTGCCGATCTGGACATGGCCGCTCGCATTCTGGTCAATGCCAAGTGCCAGCGCATTTCGGTGTGCAACGCCGCCGAAAGCCTGCTCGTGCATCGCGATGTTGCCGAGGCCTTCCTGCCCATGGCACAGAAAGCACTCGCACCCGACCACGTCATCCTGCACGGCTGTCCGCGCACGATGGAGATTCTGGGCGACAGCATCGTCCCCGCGACCGAGGACGACTATGGCCGGGAATATCTGGCGTATGAGATTTCGGTCAAGGTGGTGGACTCCATCGACGAGGCCATCGCACACATCAACCGCTACAACACCGGACATTCCGAATGCATCGTGACCGAGTCCTACGCCGCTTCCCAGCAGTTTACCGACGAGGTCGACGCAGCAGCCGTCTATGTCAACGCTTCTACCCGCTTTACCGACGGTTTCGAGTTCGGTTTCGGCGCTGAGATCGGTATTTCCACTCAGAAGCTGCACGCACGCGGCCCGATGGGTCTGGAAGCACTGACCTCGCAGAAATACGTCATTTTCGGCAACGGACAGGTGCGCTGACATGGAACGTGAATTCAAATGGAAGGCATCCGCCCAGCAGTTTGACGCGCTGTGTCAGTCGCTCGGACTGCATCCCCATCCGCAGACCATCCTGCACATGGACGCGATCTACTACGACGATGCCGCACACAGTCTGCGCGACCGAAAAATCGGTCTGCGTCTGCGCAGTGAGAATGGCCGCCGTGTGTGCTGCATGAAGCTGCGCACCGAGGCGCAGAACGGTCTGCACGTGCACGAGGAATACGAGTGCGCTGCCGACACGCTGATCGACGGCCTGCAAAAACTGCCCGCGCACGGCGCATCGGCCGAGCTGTGTCAGCATCTGGCACAGTCCGAGCTTATTCCCATCGCGCACGTCTGTTTTGACCGTCAACCGGTCATGTGGACGCAGGACGGCTTCTCTGCCGAGCTGTCGCTCGACATCGGAACGCTGGCGAGCGGTTCGCAGTCGGTACCGTTCTGCGAGATCGAGTGCGAGTACAAAGAAGGCGACGCGGATGCGTTCCAGACTGCCTGCGAAGCACAGGCTGCACGCTTTGCACTGACCCCGGAACCGCTGTCCAAACTGGCGCGTGCACTTTCGTTGTCAAAAGTATGAAAATGTACCGGCCAAAACAGCGTTTATTTTGGTAAAGTTATAAAATCTTGCAAGATACCCCCGTTATCCTTGCAGTTTGAGCGGTGTCATTGTATAATGATTGCGTTGTATACGGAGGTCTGCACCCGTCGAATGTGAGGTATGTTTTGGCAGACAATTCCAGCACTTCCCGGCAAAAGCCCGGGAAAAAGTCCATTGTTTTCCTGTGTATCCTGACCGTTTTGGTGATCGCGTACGAGTTGTTTGTGAGTTTTGGACAGGAGATCATCTCCGATCCCATGCAGCAGCAGACCACCGTACATTTCATCGACGTGGGACAGGGTGACTGTTCGCTGATCGTGTCCGGCGGTGAAGCTGTGCTCATGGATGCAGGTCTGACGGCAACTTCCGATCAGGTGATCGCCTATCTGAAAGAGGCAGGCGTGACCCATCTGGTCGCCGCAGTCGGTACCCATCCGCATGAAGATCACATCGGCGGCATGGCAGCTGTGCTGGAAGCGTTCCCGACCGACGTACTCTATCTGCCCGCGCAGACCGCACTGACCGCCACCTATTCGGCCATGCTGGACGCTGCCGAGCAGACCGGTGTGTCGGTACAGGTTCCGAGTCCCGGACAGGTACTCGAGTTCGGCAACCATGCCAGTCTGACTTTTCTGGCACCCGCGCCCGATGACACATTCGACAATGTAAACAACGATTCCATTATCTCCATGCTTGCCGCGGACGACTTCCGCGTGCTGTTCACAGGAGACGCCGAAGCGCAGGCCGAAGAAGCAGTGCTGGCTTCGGGCGCCGATCTTTCCTGTGATGTGCTCAAAGTCGGACACCACGGCAGCGACACCTCGTCCACCAATGCGTTTCTGGATGCCGCATCGCCCAAAATCGCGGTCATTTCCTGCGGGAAGTACAACGATTATGGTCATCCGCACCCCGAAACACTCGCCCGTCTGGCAGAACACGGTGCATCCGTGCACGTCACTGCCGATTCGGGCACCTTCCGCTATCCAACCCCTGTCAACTAATAAAGGAGACAACGCCACATGAGAGAACAGGCAGTCGTTGACCGGTTCGAAGGCGATTTTATCATTCTGGAAACCGATCACGGTATGATCGAAATTCCCCGCAGCCATGCACCCGTTATGGCCGGCGAGGGCATGGTCGTCTGGTACGAGGGCGACCGCATTCTTGAAATCGACGAAGAGGAAACCGCTCGGCGCGAGGCCATGACCCGCCGCCGCTTCGAGCGGATTTTAGGAAAGAAATAAATCTAAACCGCAAAGGAATGAACCCCAATGAACCAGAAAAAGCCGTTTGTTACCCTGGAGCAAGTTCAGGAAATAGTCAAGAAGTACCCCACTCCCTTCCACCTCTATGACGAGAAAGGCATTCGTGAGAACGCACGCCGCATCAAGCAGGCATTTGCTTGGAATCCAGGCTTCCACGAGTATTTCGCTGTCAAGGCTTGCCCCAATCCCCGCCTGCTTCAGATTCTCAAGGAAGAGGGCTTCGGCTGCGACTGCTCGAGCTACACCGAGTTGCTGATGAGCGAGGCAGTCGGTCAGGTTGGTGAGGACATCATGTTCTCGTCCAACGTGACCCCGGCTGAGGATTTCGCACTGGCTGCAAAGCTGGGTGCAATCATCAACTTCGACGACATCACCCACATCGACTTCTTTGAGAAGATCGCTCCGTTCCCGGAGACCATGTCCTGCCGCTACAATCCGGGCGGTGACTTCAAGATCGAAAATGAGATCATGGATACCCCGCAGGATGCAAAGTACGGCATGACCCGTCCCCAGCTGACCGAGGCATACCGCAAGCTGATGAGCAAGGGTGTCAAGCACTTCGGCCTGCATGCGT
Organism: Butyricicoccus pullicaecorum DSM 23266; assembly: GCF_900167005.1. Classification (GTDB taxonomy): domain Bacteria; phylum Bacillota; class Clostridia; order Oscillospirales; family Butyricicoccaceae; genus Butyricicoccus; species Butyricicoccus pullicaecorum. The sequence continues at coordinate 354,442 of NZ_FUXW01000001.1, read as the reverse complement.
TCCTGGCTTCCAACACGGTCGCAAACGAGTACTACCCGGTGCTGGCACGCCTGCTGTTCCAGACCGCAGTCGAGCTGCACGAGGAGACCGGCGCACATATCGCGTTCATCAACCTGTCCGGCGGCGTTGGCATCCCCTACCGTCCTGAGCAGAATGCAAACGATATCATGGCCATCGGCGAGGGCGTTCGCAAGGCATACGAGGAGGTTCTCGTACCGGCTGGTATGGGCGACGTTGCCATCTACACCGAGATGGGCCGCTTTGTTATGGGCCCCTACGGCTGCCTGGTTGCAAAGTGCCTGCACCATAAGCACACGCACAAGGAGTATGTTGGTCTGGATGCCTGCGCTGCAAACCTGATGCGTCCGGCGATGTACGGCGCTTACCATCACATCACCGTTCTGGGCAAGGAAGACGCGCCCTGCGATCACAAGTACGACGTGACCGGCGGCCTGTGTGAGAATAACGATAAGTTTGCCATCGACCGCATGCTGCCCGAGATTGACGACGGCGATTATCTGGTCATTCATGACACCGGTGCACACGGTTTTGCAATGGGTTATAACTACAATGGCAAGCTGCGTTCGGCTGAAGTCCTGCTGCGTGAGGACGGTACGACCGAGCTCATCCGCCGTGCAGAGACCCCCGAGGATTACTTCGCAACTCTGGACGTAACCGGCGTATTTAAGAAGTAATTTCCCGCCCGCAGGCGAAAATCGGGATTCTCAAGGGACGAGTCCCTTGAGTCCATCCAAGTGAAACTTGGTCGAGCCCGCAGGCTCGAAGCTCTCCTTTTGATTCCGGTCTTTTGACCGGAATCAACCAAAACAAACATCCATACAGCCGCCCATTCGGGCGGCTGTCTTTCCTTTCCCACAACTTCAAAGGAGTGCATTTCCTTGTCTCTGACCTTCCAAAAAGCCCAACTGTCCGACCTTGACCTGCTCGTCCAGACGCGCCTCACCGTCCTGCGTGCCGCAAACAAATTACCGTCCGATACACCGCTTCCACAAGTTGAAGAGCAATCGCGCATCTACTATGCCGACGCGCTGGCAGATGACTCACACACTGCCTATCTGGTCTTTGACAGTGATCGCTGGATTGGTGCGGGTGGCATCAGCTATTTTCGCGTTATGCCCACGGTGGACAATCCGACCGGTCAAAAGGGATACTATATGAATCTCTATGTTGCGCCGGAATACCGTCGGCAAGGTATCTGCACCAAGCTACTCGATCTGCTGACAGCCGATGCGCACGCCCGCGGCGTGACCTTTCTGACGCTGGAAGCGACTACAATGGGTCGACCGGTGTACGAGCGGTATGGGTTCCGGGCGATGGAACACGAGATGGTATTGCAGGAAGATATTTAAAAAGACCGTCCCAAATTGGGACGGTCTTTTTTGTGAGCGGCCAATGGCCGCGGGGGAAATTGCGCCGTCTGCGGACGGCGTTTTGGTTTTAGTTTAAGTTGATTCCCGGGTCGGACACCGGGAATCAAAAAGGAGTTCCGGACTCTGCGGAGTCCGGCTCAGGGCTCTGCCCTGAGAACCCGCAGCCTTTGAAAAGGCTGGCGAAACTTTCAGTAAGGGGTGCCGTGGTGGGTTTTACAGCAAAGCGACGATTTCACGCATGAGCGTCTGGAACTGCTCGCCGCCCTTTGCTGCCATTTCCTTGACTTCTTCATCCGACAGTGCATTTCCGGTCACACCCGCGGCCATATTGGTAATCATGGACACCGCGAGGACCGGCAATCCGCAATGTGCAGCCGCAATGCTCTCAAACACAGTCGACATGCCCACCGCATCGCCGCCCATCGCACGGAACATGCGGATTTCCGCCGCTGTCTCATACTGCGGGCCATTCACGCCGACATACACGCCATGCCGCAGGGACAAACCGCAATTTTTCGCGGCCTGATCGGCCAGATCACGCAAGTCCTTCGGGTAAACGTGACACATATCATTAAATCTTGGACCAACACGGTCATCGTTTGGACCGGTCAACGGGCTCTTTCCGGTGAGGTTGATATGGTCGTCAATCACCATAAAATCACCTACCGAAAAGTCCAGGTTGATACCGCCTGCTGCGTTGGTCAAAATGACCGTTTTAATACCCAACAGCTTGAATACCGGGATGGGATAAGACACCTCAGCCGGGGTATAGCCTTCATACCCATGCAATCGACCCTGCATGCACAAGACGGTCTTGCCGGACAACTCGCCCAGCACCAGTCGGCCTGCATGATCGGGTGCCGTGGAACGGCAGAAGTGCGGAACTTCACCGAACGGAACGGTCACCGGGTCTTTGAGTTCATCGGCCAGTGGGCCCAGTCCCGAACCGAGCACCAATGCGACACTCGGGATTCTCCCACCGAATGCACGGCTGAGAAACGCCGCACTTTCTCTCATCTTTTCATACATAAATGACCGCTCCTTTCCGGGTTTTACTTACAGCTGTGCGCGAATTGCGTCGGTTGCACGCTGTGCTTCGAACTTGACCTTCTCGATATCGATGGTCTTGTATTCGCCGTCCTGATACAGCACCTTGCCGTCAACCATGGTCAGACAGACGTCACTTCCCTGTGCCGAGTAAACCAGATTGGTCGTCCAGTCGTTAACCGGCACCATCCAGGGCTCGTCGACGTTCAGCACCGCAAGGTCAGCCTTCATGCCGACACGGACAAGACCGCTGTCATCGCGTCCCTGCGAGCGCATACCGTTGACCGTCGCAGCGGCCAGCGCCTCAGCCGGGGTGACAACGGTCGGGTCATGGGTTGCACCTTTGTATACATTTGCGAACAGGAACATCTCTTTGAAAAGATTGAGGTTGTTGTTGGAAGCAACGCTGTCCGTACCCAGCGCAACATGGATACCGCGCTTGAGCATTTCAGGTACGCGCGCAAAGCCGCTCGCAAGCTTCATGTTGCTGACCGGGCAGGACGCAACAGTCACACCGCGACGCTCCAGAATGGCAAAATCGCTATCATCCAGCCAGACGCAGTGCGCTGCCGTGGTCGGCTGATCGAACAGACCCAGCTTTTCAAAATATGCTGCGGGCGTCATGCCGTGACGTGCCTTGCACTCTTCGTGTTCGCTCTGGGTCTCGGACAGGTGAATGTGCACACGTGCATCAACCTGCTTGGCATGCTTTGCGACTGCCTCGACCATCTTGGGCGTGGTCGTGTACTCACCGTGAATGCACAGGTCAATCTTCAGTCTGCCATCACCTGCGTTCTGATAACGCGCAAGCAAGTCGCAATTGTCCTTGTAGGCGGCAGTCTGCTCGTAATCGCTGTCGTCAAAGACGGTCAATCCACGGCTCAGGTTGCACTTAATGCCCGATTCCAGAATGGCATCGGCCATGGTCTGGCTGAAAAAGTACATGTCAGTAAACGATACCGTACCAAAGCGCAGCATTTCGGCAATGGCCAGACGGGTTGCCGGTGCGACAGCTGCGTCGCTGAGCTTGTCCTCAAACGGGAAAATACGCTCGTTCAGCCAGCGCTGCAAGGACAGGTTCTCACCGTAACCGCGCAGCAGAGTCATGGGCGCATGCGAGTGCGCGTTGACCATACCGGGCATGAGCAGCTTACCCTTACCGTTATAAGTCTCACCAAAATCCTCGGTCGGACGCTCGGAACCGATATACGCGATCTTGTCCGCCTTGACGCCTACGTACTGGCCGTGCTTGACGGTAAAATCATCGGCTAAAATCGAAATATTTTCAAAAAGCATGACGATCAATCCTTTCTTTGTATCCATGATATCACAAAACGCGCGGCACTGACAAGTGTGTGCAGACGGATGCAAAAAATCCCGTGTATCCATTTGGATCACGGGATTTTGTTTCTTCAGGAAGCAGTGCGTGTGTAATGCGAAATCGGCAGATTGAGCAGAACAATGGCTGCCAGCACAAGCGCCATACCACCCAGCCGTCCAACGTCCAGCGGTTCACCAAAGAGCAGCATACCGACCAGCGCAGCGACAACCGGCTCCACGCAAGCCACGATGGAAGCCTTGCCCGCGTCCACCCGGGTCAGTCCCTTGGTGTACAGCAGATAGGGCAGGACAGTGCACAGCACGCCGCCACACAATGCCATAATGATCGTCTGCGGCGAGGAAAACACAATGCGTGCGGCCTGCACCGGCTGCGAGATGGGCAAAACACCGATGGCTGCAAACAGCATGGTGTAGGCCGTGATGGTACGGGAATCATAATCGCGCAGGGCAAATTTGCCAAAGACGGTATAGAGTGCATAGCCGATGCCCGAGGCCAGACCGAAGGCCAACGCCGCCGGATGCACCGACAAACCGCCCGAAAATGCACCGGTTGCCAGTCCACAGCCCACGACGGTCAGCGCCAGTGCACCGATCTTACGTCCGGTCAGCTTTTCCCCGAACAGCACGGCAGAAAACAGCATGACAAACACCGGCGCGGTGTACAGCAGCAATGCGGCAAGGCCGATGGTCGAGCGCTCGATACAGGCAAAGTAGCAAGAATTGAAAAATGCCAGACTGATCATACCCGTGCCGACAAAATACCACAGATGCTTCCAGGTCTTGAGCTTCAGCGCGCGGCGATCACGCACAAACAGCCAAAGCCACATAACAACAGCCGCACACGCGGTGCGCACGCCGACCGCCTGCGGCGAGGTCAGTCCCGCAGCCGAAAGCACCTCAAAAAACAGCGACAGCAGACCCCAGAGGGCACCCGCTGCCGCGATCATGGCGTAATATTGCTTCATACTCGATCCGCTCCTCTTTCGCTCTGCATTTTATTATAGCAGAGTGGTAAAGGAGTGTCAAACCCAGCGCAAGATCTCCTTCTTCATTCGTGAAATAATGCGCTTTTCCAGGCGTGAAATGTACGATTGTGAGATTCCCAGAAGGTCTGCGACCTCCTTCTGGGTCATGCTGCGCCGTCCGCCCAGTCCAAAGCGCAGACAGATGATTTGCTTTTCCCGCGGCGGCAGCTGAGACAGTGCCTGCCGGAGCAGTTCGCGGTCCACGTCGTCCTCAATCGGTCGAATGACGCTGTCCGGCTCAGTGCCCAGAATGTCCGAGAGCAGCAATTCATTGCCGTCCCAGTCCGAGGACAGCGGCTCGTCAAACGATACCTCGGCGCGCTGCCCGGACACCTTACGCAGATGCATCAAAATCTCATTTTCGATGCACCGGGAAGCATAAGTCGCGAGCTTGACATTTTTGTCGGTCTTATAGGTTCCGACCGCCTTCATCAGACCGATCGTTCCGATGGAAATCAAATCCTCCACGCCCACACCGGTGTTCTCAAACTTGCGTGCAATATACACCACCAGACGCAGATTGTGTTCAACCAGCGCGTCCCGCGCCTCGGGGTCTCCCGCCATCAGCCGGGCGATGCAGTCGGCCTCGTCCTGTCCGGTCAGTGGCGGCGGCAGCACCTCGGAGCCACCGATGTAATAAATGCCCCCGCTGCACAGCGCACGCAGGCGCGCCAAAATCCGTCTGAGCCACTTTTTCATTGTCCGCCTCGCTCCTTTCAAACACCGATGAGTCCATCGTACCGTCCGCCTGCAATCGGCTGCGCACTGATTGCCGCCAACCTGCAATCGGTCTTTCCCGCGTCCATGTGCACCTCGTCCAGCCGGAACGCGAGCAGCAATCCGCTGTTCTGTCCGACCGCTCGGTAAGGCAGCAGACAAAACCGGGTGCGCCACGCGTCGGGCAGACTGGCCATCTGGTCGCCTGCATTGTCCGACCGCAATCCGCTGACCACGCCTGCAAGCTCGCTCGGCAGCAGCCGTGCCGCCGCGTATCGATCGAGCAGCAGCGCAGGCCGTCCAGTAACCGGCTCGCACAGGGTGTTGCCCGTGTCACACAGCAAGTGCACGGTCGTCCGCTTTCCGGCAAAGGTCAGCTCCGCCTGTGCGCTCGGACGCTCGGCTCCGTTCTGTCCGGCTGTGCCGCGAAACAGCAGCCCGCTCGCGCACCAGCACAACAGCGCAGACGGAATGACCACGCGCAGCGGCACATCCAGATAGTACGCACCTCCGACGCGCAGCATAGCACCGGTCGCCTGACCGAGTGCCATCACCGCACCCGCGCAGGCACAGGAGACCAGACCGAATACCACCGAAACGCGCACAAGCCGACCTTTGCAGGGTGCAAACACCAGCGCGACCATGCCGATCCCAGCGGCCAGCTCGCACAGACCGTTCTGCAAAAAGGTAGTCGCAGGCAGAACGGCGCACACGGCATAGGCCGCGCCCACCGCCGCACCGATGAGCAGACGCACCCGCGGGACAAACACCCCGGCAATCCGCGCGGTGGCAAGCAGGAGCAGATAGTCCATTGCCAGATTGACCGCTGCAAGCACATCGAGATAAATGACCATGCTGTCCCTCCCTGCTCTCTATGATAGCAGACCGGACGGGCAGATTTTGTCCAACGGGTGACCGGGCAAAAAAATTCCCCGACAGGGAAATCTGTCGGGGAAAGATGTTTGTGTTAGACCAGTGTCATGGGAACGGTCAGCTGATTGCCGTTCGACAGGACGAGCACAATGTTCATCGTACCGGTGCGTCCAAAGACCAGAGGCTCCAGAGCTGTGCGGTACAGAACCACCTGATTGCCGCTGATGATGTACTGGGTACCCATGGCAAGCTGACTGCCGTCGAGCAGGACTGCCTGCACGACAACACTCGAGTCAATGTTGATGTTGATGGTCACATTCTGGTTGGCTGCGTTGCCTGCGGTCGCGCTGAAGGTCACCGCCTGGGTTGCAAGGCTAGCCAAGCCCGAATTCGAGGACGAAGACGAACCGCTGTTAGACGAGCTGCTGCCGCTTCCAAGGTAGATGGTCGCGGTCGGGTTGATGCCCGTGCTCATAATGACCTGTAGGGTGTACGTTCCGCTGGACAGACCGCTGAACGCATTCGACAGGATGCGGATGGAACCGGTGACCGGGTCATAGTCATACTGATAACCCGCCTGCAGGACACGGTCGCCCAGCATAACCGAGCGCACGGTAGCGTTATCCTCGGACACGATGGCAAGTACCACATCGCCAGCATAAGGCAGGTTGACCGTGGCCGGGGTCAGCGTGTGATTGGGCTGACTGCGGTCAACCGAGACCGACGTCCCCTGAATGGTCGCCGACATACCCTTGTTGAACGAGTAGGTCTGCGGCTCAATGGCACTGACCGCACCGTTTGCCTGGAAGACTGCATTCTGAATGGTACCAGTGCCCTCGATGGTTGCTGCCCCCTTAACAGTTAGCGACTCGACAAAAGCGCCTGCCGACAGGCTCAGACGGTTTGCATCCTGCAAGGTGACCTTGCCAAAGCGGCCATTCAGCGTCAGCGGCATATTCTTATCGCCGTAGACGTTGATCTGCTTGAGTCCGGAGGCGCCAGCCTGCAAGCTGGTCTGGGTCAGTCCGGCGGTGGTCATGACCGTGACCTGATCGATGTTCGTCGTACCAGCCGAGGTTACTTTCACCTCGCGTCCGGTAAAGGGCGAGCTGATATACAGTTCGGGGGCGGTGACGTTATTCAGCTGAACCGTGCCGCCCGCTGCAATCAGACGACCCTTGACGGTCACGTCAGACAGGGTCACTGCCGACTGGTTGAGTCCCTCGCTGATGTACAGATTGCCCGGAATGGTCACGCCAGACAGCGTGCACGCGCTCGTGATGGTCACGTTTTTGGTGTCCGAATTGAGAGACGAACTGTTATAGGTCGCGCCGGCCTGATCTAAGATCGTACCGGTGAAATAGTACAGAATCTTCGCCGCCTCGGCGCGGGTCACGCTGCGCTGAGGCTGGAAGGTGCCGTCGGTGTAGCCCGACACATAGCCGTTGTCGACCGCCCACTTAATATACAGTGCGCTCCAGGTGGCAATCTTGGACTTGTCGCTGAAGGACAGCTGGCTGGGTGTGACCGTTCCGGCATCGACCTTGCACAGTCTGCCCAGAATGGTCATGGCCTGCTCACGGGTGATGGCCTTGTCCGGGCCCATCTGGGTGCTGGACAGACCAGAGATATAGCCGTACTTGACCGCGATGCGCACCGACTCATAGTACCACTGGTCGGAGTCGACATCTTTATACTGGCTCACGTCGGCCTGCTCGGTGAACCCGAAAGCGCGGTTGATGTAGCGCATGAACTCCGCACGGGAGATCTCAGCCGTGGGCGTGAACTCACCTTTGCCGTTGGCATTGATGACACCATGTGCGCTGAGTGATCGGAAATATGGCTCCGACCAGTGGCCGGTGATATCATCTGCTGCAAAAGCCGCCGTCACAGCGCAGCTGCACACAAGCAATATGGTCAGCAAGCTGCGGGCGATTTTTTTCATCATCATAGCGTTCCCTCTCTTTCCGGTTGCTGGAATGATAGTTCATTATAGCAGTTTTCGTGATCGATTTCCAGTCTAAAGCGGCGATTTACACACTGCGTGTGTAGCGCACGAACTGTCGCCCCTTGCGGCTGACACCGCCAAGCTCGACAATGCGGGCACGCCCCAGACCGCGCACGGTGATGCGGTCGCCGGGTGCAACATCGGCATCGGGCTTGAGGCACTGCATCTGGTTGAGGAAGACCGTGCCCTTGTCGATGCGCTCCTGCATCTGCGCACGGGACAGGCGGAAGATGAGCGCGGCCACGCTGTCCAGCCTGAGAGACGCCACCGAGCCTTCCCCGTCCTCCTCATTGACCTCGGGTGAACGGAAATCGGTCAGCGCAATCTGACTGAGCATGACGCGCTTGCGTCCGGCTCGCAGAAAGTTCATCAGAATAAATTCTGCCATGTCCTCGGTGACAAAAAGCTCAGCACCATCGTCATGCAACAAGATATCGCCGACCACCGCGCGTTCGATGCCCAGACCCATGAGTGCACCCAGATAATCACGATGGGACAATGTATCTGCTGGACTCTTTTCGGCGCGCAGCAGCGCAAGCGGACTGTTTTCCGGCTTGATCGCGTCCTCAGCGGTCAGGTAGTCGGGCAAAAACAGCGCCATCACACGCTCGGCATCCGGGTAACCGCCCCAAAACACCGTCTGCGCCGTGATTCCAGTCTCGCGTGCGGCCTTGACGCACAGCGTGCGTTCGCGCAGATCGAGAAAGCGCGTGTGGGTCAGGTACGATCGCTCTTGGCTGACCTCATACTTATCAAAAAACTGCTGAAGCAGCATTTTATCCTCTGCTGTCTGCGCGAGTGCGCGCACAGCCTGTTCGCGGGTTTTCATACATTCCTCCTGATTCCGGCTGTCTGCACAAACCGGACTTTTTACCATTATACCACACTAAGCGCGAATTTTAAAAGGACGCCTTCAAGCTGGCAATTTTTTCTATGCATCACTCTACCATGTGTCCCTCAATTGTTATATAATAAAGTATACAAACTGACAGGATTGTGAGGGGATTTCGGATGGAAGATCGTTTGACTGCGGAAGCCATCACACGGCATCTGCACACCACACGCCTCGGACGTAAATTACTAATCGAGCCGTCTGTCGACTCGACCAACACCCAGGTCAAACAGCGCTTCGGCAATGAGGACGAGGGTTTTGTCCTACTGGCCGAGGAACAGACCGCCGGACGCGGTCGACTGGGGCGACAATTTGTGTCCCCGGCAGGCAGCGGACTATATATGTCCATTGTACTGCATCCCGATTTACCACTCGAGCGCATTTCCCTGCTTATGCTCATCTCGGCTGTCTCGATCTGCGAAGCACTTGAGCACCAGTGCGGCATCTGGCCGAAAATCAAGTGGGTCAACGATGTCTTTCTCCGCGGATACAAGTGCGCGGGTATCCTGACCGAGTCCTCCTTCTCGACCGGCGGCAGCAAACCGGACTTTTCGATCGTTGGTATTGGCGTGAATCTAAAATTTGACCGTGAGGCTTATCCTGAACTTGCAGACATCGCAGGCGGTATCTGGGACGAAACCCACCATTTACCTACCCGTGCACAACTCGCAGCATCCATCCTCAATGCGTTTGAACCGTGGTATGATAAGCTGCTTGCCGGAGAAAGTAAGGAACTATTGCAGGCATACCGCAGCCGTATGAATTGCCTGCGTAAGCGTATCATGGTCAGCTCTCCACAGGGACAGTATCCTGCAACCTGTGTGGATCTGACCGACGAGGGTAATTTGGTGATTATCGATCAGAATGGCACACAGACCATTCTGCGTGCCGGTGAAATCAGCGTCCGGCTGTGACACTTCCAAACCGCCAGACCCATTCCCGCCCGCAGCCCGTAGGCCACTATCCTCGTTCTCGCGCTGAGCGCGAATAAAACGAGTGTGCGAAATAAAGCTTTCGCTCAAGCCTTTCTCGAAAGGCTTGCGGAGTCTTGAGGCAGAGCCTCAAGTCGCCCGTCGCAACGGGCGAAATCCTTTTTGATTTTCCCGATCTCCCACGAGGGAAAATCAACGAAAATAAAAAAAGAAAAGCGCGACCCGCAGGTCGCGCAATCTCTGAAAAGACCGTCCTGTCGGACGGTCTTTTCCTTTTGTTTGTTTTAGTTGAAACCCGGGTCGTACACCGGGTTTCAAAAGGGAATTTCGCCATCTGCGGATGGCGACTCAGGGCTCTGCCCTAAGAACCCGCGGCCTTTTGAAAAAGGCCGGCGAAAGCTTCAATTTTTCCGTTTTTCCGGGTTATCCGCGCTGTCGAAAAAACAGACTTACGGCTTAAACCTCCATAATAATCGGCAGGATCATCGGGCTGCGCTTTGTTTTCTTAAACAAATAATTACTCAGCGCACTCTTGAGTGCACTCTTAATACCATTCCAATCACGCACGCCCTCGTCTAAGCAGCGATCCAGAGCCATTTGCGACTGAACGCGCAACTCTTCCATGAGATCTTCGGCCTCACGGACATAGATGAAACCTCGAGAAACAATATCCGGGCCAGCGATGACCACGCCGCTCTCCTTATCGATCGTGACCACGACAACCAACAGGCCATCCTCGGCCAAATGTTTACGGTCACGCAGAACGGCTGCGCCGACATCACCAATACCCAATCCATCGATCAGAACACGACCTGCCGGAACCATCGGGCACAGGCGTGCCGAGCGATCATCGATCTCAATCGGACGGCCGATCTCGGTAATGATGACATTGCGCGGATCGACGCCCATCTCCTCGGCCAGAGCTGCGTGCTTTTGCAGCATGCGATGCTCACCGTGTACCGGGATGAAATACTTCGGTCTGCACAGACCAATCATCAGCTTCTGCTCTTCCTGGCAAGCGTGGCCAGATACATGAATGGCTGCATTGCGATCATAAATGACCTCTGCGCCCTTGCGGTACAACTCGTTTACCATGTTAGAGACCGACTTCTCGTTGCCCGGAATCGCCGATGCCGCAATCAGAATGCGGTCACCGGTCACGACCTCAACCTGCTTATGGCTGGAATACGCCATGCGGTAGAGTGCGGACATGGTCTCGCCCTGCGAACCGGTAGACACGATGCACAGTCTGTTCTGCGGATAGCGGTTGATCGTGCTCACGTCGATGAGCACCTTACCGTCGTCGTGCAGATAACCGAGTTCCTGTGCAACCTGGGTGATCTTCTCCATGCTGCGTCCGCAGACTGCGACCTTTCGTCCGAAACGTGCGGCGATGTCCAGAATCTGCTGGAGGCGGCTGACGTTGGAAGCAAAGGTTGCGATGATGATACGCTGGTCACAGTTCTTAAAGAAATTCTCCAGCGACTGACCAACAACCTTCTCACTGGGCGTATAGCCGCTGCGCTCGACGTTGGTCGAGTCACTCATCAGCGCCAGAACGCCCTCGCGTCCGAGTTCACCAAAGCGTGCCAGATCGATCATCTCACCGCTGACCGGGGTCAGGTCGACCTTGAAGTCACCCGTATGGATGATCGTGCCGAGCGGCGTGCGGATGGCCAGTGCAACCGAGTCCGCGATCGAGTGGTTGGTGTGAATGAACTCGATGGTGAAGCATCCGAGCTTGATCACATCGCCAGCCTTGACCGTGTTCATGCGCACCTTCTCGGGCATGCGGTGCTCTGCCAGTTTGGTCTGGATGATGCCGCAGGTCAGGCGAGTGGCGTAGATCGGTGCATTGACTTCGCGCAATACATACGGGATTGCACCGATGTGATCCTCATGGCCGTGGGTGATCAGATAGCCGCGCACCTTCTTCTGGTTGCGCTTGAGGTAGGTCGTGTCCGGAATCACCAGGTCTACACCCAGCATATCGTCGTCCGGGAATGCCAGTCCACAGTCGATCACTACAATGTCGTTGCCATACTCGATGACCGTCATGTTCTTGCCGATCTCATTGAGACCGCCGAGCGGTATAATCTTCAGTTTTTCTTTCATAACTTCGATATCACTTTCCTTTGTCGTTTTACAATTTGGTTGAATCTTCATACGCCGGTCTTTCCGGCTTTCTCTCTTGTGACGAGGCCGCATCTTCGCGCCTCAAAATACCATCAAAAAAAATGGAACGGGTTGCTCCCAGAAAGCAGGCTCTCACAGCCCGCCCTTTCCGCACCGTGGGGGCAAACACTGTGTTTACTATAACACGTTTCCGCCGATTTGTACAGTGGGGTGCGTCCGCGCGTGGTCGACACAGACCGTCAGGCATGCCATAAAATCCGGCGGCTGACGCTCCGTTTTGTTACCGTTCTGTTACCTAAAATTTCGACAAGCATAAATCTAAAAAAAATCCAGTTACAGAATGGTTAAAATTTTTGAAATTTAAAGGCGATTTCTGTTATATTTATTTTATATATTACTATTTGTAATCGAATTTCAATTTTTTTCAAAAAATCATTTGACAAAGCTGGGTGAGGCGGGTATGATAGCACCTACGGATTGGTAACAAACCGGTTACAATCCAAGTTTTTTGTCCATTTATGCGTATTCAGACGCACAAACCAAGAAAAACGAGGAGATTTTTTGTATGAAAATTCGATGTATGAAAACCATGAGACGCTTCGCTGGTATGCTCGCCATCGGCTGTGTGCTGAGCACCGGAAGCGCTCTGGCTTATACCACCACGACGGAGAACGGCAGCGCTGCGGATGCAGTCATGGCGGCTCTCCCCTACGGCTACCTGTCGGCTTCCGCCGAGACCGTTGTTGACTCGGCCAGCGCGACCGAAGACATGCAGGCAGCTAAGAACCAGGTCGAGGAGGAAGAGCGTCAGGCACGCGAGGCAGCGGCTGCGGCAGCAGCAGCGGCAGCGGCTCAGGCACGCATCAACCAGCTGGTGAACGGCTCGGTCACTCCGCACTCGATCAGCAAGAGCAGCTCTCTGGCAGCTGACTCTGTCATCAAGAACAACTTCAAGAAGCTGGGCAACTACCGCCTGTCCTTCTACTGCCCCTGCGCAACCTGCAACGGCCGCTCGGATGCCAAGACCAAGCTCGGCACCAAGATGGCAGAAGGCCGCACCATCGCAGTTGACTCCCGCGTCATCCCGCTGGGCAGCCGCGTTTACATCGACGGCTACGGCGTATTTATCGCCGAGGATACCGGCGGCGCAATCAAGGGCAACCGCATCGATGTCTGTGTCGCAAATCACAGCCGCGCTTACCAGTTTGGCATTGATTATGCCGATGTTTACCTGATCGGTTAAGTTACAAATAAGTTACAAAATTTAGCCGTTTTTATATATTTTCAACTTTTAGGGCGTTCAAAACGCCCTTTTTTCATTATTTACAAAGAAAACTTGCATTTTATGGAATCTTGTGCTATACTATATGCAATTGTGAAACGAACGGCAGCCCATTTGCCGGCGTCGCAAGGCGGCGTATCCCACCAGTTTAAGAGGAGAATTTTATGAGATTTCTGAGCGTGAAAACAATTGTGCGCGGCGCGTCTGCGCTGGCGCTGTGTGCCTCCCTCAGCCTGGGCACCGCACTGGCTTACAACGGTGACCCCGAACTCGCATATACGACCCCTGCCCCCAAGGCAACCACTTCCACTACCGCTGCTGCCACCACAAAGACACAGCCTGCCAAGGCAGCCGCTCCGGTGATCGCAGCTTCGGCCTCTACCGACCGTCTCCAGCAGCTCATCTCGGGCGAGATCGTGACCCGCACGGTTGAAAAGCTGGACGCACTGGCAGCAGATGCCCAGATCACCCAGAACTTTAAGAACCTCGGTTCCTTCCGTCTGTCCTTCTACTGCACCTGTGAAAAGTGCTGCGGCGCTTACGCCACCGGACTGACCAAGTCAGGCACCACCGTGACCGAGGGCCGTACCATCGCAGTTGACCCCAAGGTCATCCCGCTGGGCAGCCGTGTTTACATCGATGGTTACGGCGTATTCATCGCAGAAGATGTCGGCAGCGCGATCAAGGAAAACAAGATCGACATTGCCGTCGGCAATCACGAGCAGGCACTCAAACTCGGCATCGACGAGGCAACCGTTTACCTGGTTGCCGGTGCTTGATCTATCCCGAATATGTGCAGTTTTAAGGACGCTTATGCGTCCTTTTTTCATGCTCGTATTTTTCCGAAACCTGACCCTGTTTTTTCACCTTCTCTTACATTATATATAAAGGTATTCACCCGCCTTGACACCTGTCGACCTGCCTTGCACGCAGGCCGTTTTTCTGTTATAGTATAAGGTATCGAAAACGAGGTGAATGTATTATGAACGCTGCCACGCGCCGCGAACAAATTTTGCAGCTGCTGAGCCAGTCGAGCGGCCCGCTGTCCGCTACCGCGATCGCTTCCCGCTTTTCGGTCAGCCGACAGATCATCGTCGGCGATATCGCCCTGCTGCGCGCCGCAGGCGCAGACATCACCGCAACGCCCCGCGGCTATCTGCTTGAGCGTCCAGAGGCGCAAAACCACCTTGAAATCAACATTGTATGCGAGCACGCAGATGACCGTCTGGCCGAAGAGCTGTACACCGTGGTCGACCTGGGCGGCGCCCTGATCGACGTGACCGTCGAGCATTCGATCTACGGGCAGATCTGTGCCCCCTTGCATATCTACTCCCGTTTTGACGCAGACGCCTTCCTGAGCAAGCTGGAGCGCGAGAACGCACGTCCGCTGTGTAATCTGACCGGCGGCATCCATCTGCACCGTCTGCGCTGCCCAAACGCCGAAGTACAGGCACGCGTCTTGCAGGCACTCAAGGACAAGGGATTTCTGCTCGAACGCTGACTGCACAAAACTGCCCCGCCGGGCAGTTTTTTTATTGTCTCTTTTATATCTTGACAGCTATCTTGATAACTGATATGATAGATTGCAGTCAGAGTCATCTGGCTGGTTGTCAAATATCTGTTGTCACACAAAAAAGGAGTCTTTTTCTATGTCCAGTCAAAAGCTGTACCGCATGGTCGTCGCAGCCCTGCTGTGCGCCGTCGGTATCCTCATCCCCATGTTCTCCCCCATTAAAATCAGACTCGACCCGGCATCCTTCACGCTGGCCAGCCATGTCGCGCTGTTCCTCGCAATGTTCGTCTCTCCCGGTGTCGCAGTTGCGGTATCCATCGGCACTACGCTGGGCTTCTTCCTCGCAGGCTTCCCGATCACGGTTGTTCTGCGTGCTGCCAGCCAGATCGTCTTCGCCGTCGTCGGCGCGCTCTACCTGCGCCGTCATCCCGACCTTGCCCTGCATCCCACCCGTCCGCAGACCCTGCTGTTCAGTTTCCTGATCGGTATTCTGCACGGTGTCGGTGAAGTCCTCATCATCCTGCCGTTCTACTTCGGTGGTTCTATGGCAGCATACGAGGCAAAGGGTTTCTTCGTCAGCGTCGTCCTGCTCGTCGGCGTGGGCACAGTCGTTCACTCCATGGTCGACTACGGCATTGCATCGGTCATCTGGTCGCCGCTGCGTCAGGTCATCCGTCCGAGCGCGCTGTGCGACACTTCCAAGCAGGCATAAATCGCCCCATCAAAAAAGCACTTCCAATCGGAAGTGCTTTTTTTCATGCAAATAGAAGACCGGCGCAGCGATGATACGCCGCGCCGGTTTCCCCTTCTCTTACTTTTTCTTGCCTTTTTCTGATATGATGCAAAATTACTTCTTGAGTGCGTTTACGTAAGCGAGAATGACCTCGATGGAATTCTCGACGCCCAGACGACCGGCATTGATGCACAGATCATAATGGTCGCTCTTGCCCCATACCTTACCGGTATAGTAGTTGTAATAGGTCGAGCGCTGCTTATCCATCTTCTCGAGCGCTGCGCGCGGAGACTTGCCGGACAGCTCATAATCGTCATGGGTCTGGATGCGCTGCAGGCGGTCATCTACCGAACCGGTGATGAAGAAATCAAAGCGATTTTCGTACTCGCGCAGGACATGGTCTGCGCAGCGTCCAACCAGAACGGCCGGGCCGCTGTCTGCGATCTCACGAATGATGTTTGCCTGTGCCAGGAACAGCTGGTCGGTTAGGGACATGCCATTAAGACCGGTAGAGCCAAACATGGTCAGCGAATAGAGCAAGCTGTTGGTTGCACGCTTGTCGAGCTGCTCGAACAGATCCTCGCTGAAGCCGCTCTTCTTTGCAGCACGGGAAATCAGCTCCCGATCATAGAATGGAATACCCAGACGAAGCGCGAGCTTGCGTCCGATCTCGCGGCCACCCGAGCCATACTGTCTGCCGATAGTAATAATGAGATTGTTTGCCATAATGACCCCTCCATTCTATGTGAAACTTGCATAATGTTTCTGTCATCATTATGGCACACATTATGCAAGTTGTCAACCGAAAGCAAAAATTTTTTCACACGCACCGGTTTCTGTAACAGATGCGTGTGAAAAAAGGTGGATTATTCGCCTTCTACAAGCATTTTGCCAACTTTATAGATATCGCCTGCACCCATAGTCAGCACGAGGTCACCCTCGCCTGCTTCCCGTCTGAGGTAATCGGCAATCTCCTCAAACGAACCCAAGCTGACTGCGCCCGGGATCTCGCGTGCCAGATCGTCGGACGAAATGCCGATCGTGTTCTGCTCACGTGCAGCGTAGATCGGTGCAAGCACGGCCTGATCGCACAGCTTGAGCGCTTCCACAAACTCTGCGAACAGCGCCTTGGTACGCGTATAGGTGTGCGGCTGGAATGCACAGAAAATGCGCTTGAAGTCCATCTGGCGTGCGGTGTTGAGGGTCGCACGCATTTCGGACGGGTGATGCGCATAGTCGTCCACGACCAGCGCGCCGGTGGACATACGTCCGGTCAGCTCAAAGCGACGGGACGAACCCTTAAACTGTGCCAGACCAGCAGCGACCAGCTCACCGCGCACTTCAAGGAAGGAAGATACTGCGCAGCACGCCAGTGCATTCATCATATTATGACGGCCGGGTACCGACAGGTTAACATGGGTGTACAGCTCGTTGTTCACCAGCACGTCGAACGAGTAATAACCGTTATTCAGCGTGACATTGGCCGGACGGACGTTAGCCGTGGGTGCGGTACCAAAGGTCATAATCTTGCGATCAATGCCCTGTACCGCCTGCATGGCGTTGTCGTCGTCCGCGTTGACAACGACCAGACCATTGGCCGGGGTCAGCTGACAGAATGCACGGAACGAATGGATGATATCGTCGAGATCCTTGAAGAAGTCCAGATGGTCAGCTTCCACGTTGAGCACAACCGCGATGGTCGGCGCAAAGGACAGGAAAGAATTGCAGTACTCGCAGGACTCTGCGACAAAGCACTCGTGACCACCGATGCGCAGCGTGCCGCCGATGGCGGGCAGATTGCTGCCGACCATGACCGTCGGGTCAAGTGCAGCCTGCATGGCAATAAGCGTCATCATAGACGTGGTGGTTGTCTTACCGTGGGTACCCGACAGGCAAATAACATCCTGGTAGTCGGTCATCAGGCAGCCCCACGCCTGTGCGCGCTCCATAACCGGGATGTTCAGCTCGTGCGCACGGACGATCTCCGGGTTATCGTCGTGTACGGCAGCCGTGCGGATGACGAGGGATGCACCCTCGACATTCTCTGCCGCATGGCCATAGTGAATGACTGCGCCCAGACGCTCCAGACGTTCGGTGACAGCCGAGTGTGCACGGTCGGAACCGGTGACCGGTACACCCATACTCAAAAGCAGTTCACCGAGCGAATTCATCGAGACACCGCCGATTCCGACAAGGTGAATGGTTTTTTTATGTTCAATAAAGGGCTTGATGGACAATTCCATGCGCATAGCCTCCAATTTATGATAAATATAGATTTGGTCTATGTATTATTATATGAGAAAGCAGACAGAATATCAAGCAGGAACATCGCTGCGGCATCCAAACAAAACCGTGTAAAGGAGACATCTTTTATGGAGATTACCGAGATCAAATTCCGCCGCTTTCCCAGACAGGGACGGCTGCTTGCCCTGGTATCGGTCACATTCGACGACGTGTTCGCCGTGCACGACATCAAGGTCATCGCGGGTGACGACCATCTGTTCCTCGCCATGCCCGCGCGGCGCACATCAGACGGACGATATCACGACATCGTGCATCCCATCGGCCCGCTCGTACGCCGGGAACTGGAACGTCAGGTGCTTGCAGAGTACCGCCGACTGACCGAAGCGCACGCCGGATAGACAGTTTGGCTTGCAACCTGCTCCGGAATGCGCTAAAATATACATGCTTTTAAATTTTGAAGGAGTAGAATGCAATGCGCGTTATGATCTTATCGGTGACCGCGGGGTTTGGTCACCACGCGACCGCAAAGGCGGTTGCAGATATGCTGCGTGACAAAGGGGCAACCGTAGAAACCGTCGATGTTTACACTTACATCAGCAAGATTGTCAAGGAAACCATCGACAAGGGCTATCTGTTCACCTCCAAGCACACGCAGGAACTGTATCGACTGGTCTATCTGCTGGCGGAAAACCGCGGCAGCGGCTATTTTTCCACCCGCATGTCCATCATCAACATCGTCAACGCGCTGGGCGCGACCAAATTTGCCCGCGTGGTCAACGATTTCGCACCGGATGCCATTGTGTGCACCCACGTCTTCGCCGCGCAGCTGGTGGACGACCTCAAAAAGCGTTCGCTGCTGACTGTGCCCACCATCGGCATCATCACCGACTACACCCTGCATCCTTACTGGGAGGAAGTGCCGCGCATCGAGTACATCGTGACGGCGAGCGAACTGCTCACCCATCGCGCGGTCAAAAAGGGCATCGAGGCCAACCGCATCCTGCCCTTTGGCATCCCGATTCATCCCAAGTTTAACCAGCCGATCGCGCAGCAGGATGCACGCGAACAGCTGGGTCTGGAACCCGACCGTCCGACCATTCTCATGATGGGCGGCAGCATGGGATACTCGGACAACAAAAAACTGATTTTGCAGCTTGGTCTGTGCGGTATTCCCTTCCAGCTGCTTGTCGTCTGCGGCAACAATAAAAAACAGTACGCCGAGATGGTCAGCATGGCCGACACGCTCACCGGCCCGTGCACGCTGCACCCGTATGGCTTCGTGACCAACGTTGAAGTCATGATGAGCGCCGCTGACTGCATCATCACCAAACCCGGCGGTCTGACCGTTTCCGAGGCGCTGGCTAAGAACCTGCCCATGATTCTGGTCAATCCCATTCCCGGACACGAGGAACGCAACGTGGAATTCCTGCTCAACAACGGCATGGCCTGTCTGGTCACCAAGACCTTCCCGGTCGATGAAGCGGTCTATCACCTGTTCATGAGTCCCCAGCGTCTGCGCACCGTGCGCGAGACCATGCATGCCATCGCGCATCCCGATGCCACCGAGCGGCTGTGCAACTTCATCCTGAACGACCTTATCCCCTGACTGCATCTGCGCCGTCCACACCCTGTGGACGGCGTTTTTCTGTTTCCGAATTTTCCTGCCGATCGCTGAAATCCACACGGCTCGGTCATTGACCCAGAGCGCACGGCGCAGTATAATTAGATTAGCAAATAAAACTAATTATGCCGGAAAGAGGGTTCCGGACTATTTGCAAAGAGAGAGTTTGAGCATTTCAGGCATATTGGGCCTATGAGGAGGAAGTCAATTATGGAACTAAAAGATGTGATTCAGCATCCCTATCTGCGTACTGACAGTTACGGCAAAATTTTCCTGTACTGTACCCCGAACGACTGCGCATGCGTACCGCGCCACACCATCCAGATGTCCGAGCCCGTCCGCCCCGACGTACTTCAGCAGGCGGTTAAGGCTGCGCTGCTGCGTTTTCCGCATATGATGATCGGCATTGAAGCCACCGACACCCAGCTGCGCTATCGCATCAACGTAGCAGACCCGGTCGTTCTGCCCTTCGACGGTCTGTGGAAGCGCTACTGCATCGGCACCGAGGACACCAACGGCTTCCTGTTTCTGGTCGGCTATCAGGACGACAAGATCTACATGGAATACCAGCACAGCACCTCTGACGGTCGAGGTTTCGAGGAGTTCATCCGCTGCGTACTGTTTAACTACCTCAAGCTGTGCGGCAAGCCGGTCGAGAACGACGGCACCGTGCGCGGCCTGGACTCGGTCTACACCATCGAGGAGAGCGAAGACGCATACAGCCATCTGGCAGACAGCTACTCGAGCGAAGGCATCTATCAGAAGCCTGCCGCGCTGCACGCCGAGGAGCTGACCGACGTAGGCGACCAGCCCGAGGTCATCACCGAGGTCACCTTCCCCTTTGAGCAGCTGCACAAGGCAGCCAAGTCCATGGGCGCCAGCCCGCTGAGCGTCATCGCACCGCTGTTCAGCCGTGCGTTCCGTCAGAAATTCGGCAAGGACTCGGACGCGCCGGTCATCTCTCAGATTCCGGTCGATCTGCGTCCGTATGTGCCCAGCGCGACGACTCGTTACTTCATCTGCTTCCTCGACCTGCCCTACGAGGCATCGTACGACGATCTGCCGCTTGAGGAAGTCTGCCGCCGCACCAAGACATTCTTAAAGGAACAGATGCTGCCCGAACGTCTGCTGTTCCGTGCCAAGCGCGCAAGCGATGTGTGCCGCGAACTGCACGAGCGCGACATCCCGCTCGCAGAAAAGGAAGCCGAGGCTTCCAATCTGTCCAAGAACTTCGTACTCGAAGACAGCTTCCTCATCACCAACGTCGGCGAGTTCCGTCTGCCCGAGTCCATGAAGCCCTACGTGCTCGACTACGGTGCGGTTCTGCCCTGTGCAAGTCAGCCGTGTGCGATGCTGGTCTCGTCCTACAACGGCAACATGAAAATTTCCATTGCCCAGCGCGGACACGACCTCGATCTGCCGACCATGTTCAGCAACTATCTGGCATCTCTCGGTGTTCATACCCGTCTGTACAGCTATCCTTTCCGCGTTACCTGGTACGACGGCATGACGGCTTCCAAGGCATACCGCCTGTAAGTCCTCTAAATACAAAAATAAAGCCCTGCATCCCGGTCCGATGCAGGGCTTTTTGCTTTACTTTGCCAAATGTTCGCCGTCGTAGCGGGTGACGTGGAACATGTAGCGCTTGGTCTTGGCCGGGAATCCCAGCTCACCGAGCACATCAACCAGATGATTCATCAGGTCGGGGCGTTCATCGCGCTGGGACAGCGAAATTTTGAGCGTATCGCGATAGGAGCTGACCAGCACGCCGAGCGGCTGATGGGCGCACGGCAGGATAGCGCCGTAATCCTCGATGTACTTCTCCATGCTGACCGGTACACGGAAGGGGCCGATGTTGGTCAGGATGAAGCTGTCTCGGCGGATATAATTACGCGCCTGTTCGCGCATCATCTGTTCCTTTTCCGCGATGGGCATGTCGGCCTGATGGCCGTCCTGTACGCGCTTTGCGTTCTTGAGTGCCCAGAAGGCTGCGTGCGGCAGTGCGCGCTGGGTGTCAAAGTACTCACTCATACGGCGTGCTGCCTCGACGACCGGCAGTTTGAAATACTCGTAGTGGAACGGCAGGTCGAGCAGCGCGACAAAGAAGCGCACGGTTGGCGTGCGGATATAAGTGCGCAAATCCATAGGAACCTCGGCGACGATATTGTCCGTGCGGTCGGTTCCGACGTAGTAGGTACGGTAGAGAGCATGACACAGTGCCGCCATGAGCAGGGTCAGGGGCGAAATATCATTGCTTTTTACGAATTTATGCAGCTTGGGGAACGAAATTGTGATTTCCGCCGTCCACTCGTTTTCATCTTCCATGTTGTCGAACTCGGGCAGGTGCAGCGCGGGCACATCGGGATAGTGATTCTCCGACGACTGCTGTGCCTTGCGCAGCTTGATAAAGCCGTCCTCGTTCTCTTCCTGCTGATAATCGGTATCCAGCGTGCGGATAGAGCCGTCATTCTCGACCGGCTTGCCGCACAGCTTGAGATAGTAATAGAGCACACACTTGATGAACTCATTGAAGCCGCGGCCATCCGAAGTACAGTGCTGATACTCCATGTAAATGGTCTTGTCCTTGTAGCCGCAGGTAAACAAATAGCCGTTGTTATCGTCCGAACCGATGTAATAGGGCGAGATATCGTCAAAGGGCAGCACGACCGGCGGCTTTTCGAGCAGACGATAGCGATACTGCTTGTCGCCGCGGGTCAGTCCAAGACCCATCTGCGGAAAGCGCAGCAGAGCGATCTTGAGCGCCTCCTGCAGCGTATCCGGCTGAACGGTTTCGGTCATGCGAATGATGTGTCTGGGTGCTGTGGTCAAATCACAGTGGGTGGCATACATAAAAATACAGCCATAGCTGTCCACGTCGAGCAAATGGTTAATTGCATGGTTGCGCATATACAGATTCATAACGAAACTCCTCATGTCCCTCCCGGGTGACCGGGTTATATGTCTTCTCACTACCTTGCTGGGTTCTCGATTTGGATACAATATTCATGCACCGCTGCACAGACACAAAACCTGTGCAATCGGATACTTTTATTATAGCTCTGCCCGCACAATTTCGCTACATGCCTTCGGACAAAAAATATATGGTTTCAATTATGCATTTTTGTTTCTTTTGTCTTGTCATTTTACATAAAATAAACAAAACCAGTCCATTTTGGACTGGTTTTGTACGATCTTGTCACTTTGTTTTCACATTTGTCGAATCAAAGTCGTTACACCACTTTTGCGCTCTTATGCGTTCGCCTCGACCGCCTGCGCGATCACGCGATAAGCCTCAATCAGGCGTTCTTTCGACCATGCGGCGTTTGCCGGACTGGTCGACGGCAGACAGACGGCCTCGATGCCGGTCTTGTCCTGACACAGCTTGCGGTAGTATTTATGCGAGGTCGCACCGGTGCAGAAAATCGCCTTGACCTGGGTCTGGGCGATCAGCCAGGGCAGGTCGTTGGGCTCAGGATTGCGGATGGACGTGTCGCTCGCGCCGCGAATCTCACAGGCCGCCAGTGTGTCCCACATGGCGATATGATGGCGCAGCGCAAGACTGCGCTTTTGCTCGATGGTCTGGGGCGCTTCCTCCCCAAACACGGCCGCCAGCACCGGCCAGAACCGGTTCTGCGGATGGCCGTAGAAAAATGCCTGCTCACGTGACTTGGGACTGGGAATGGAACCCAGAATGAGTACCCGGGAGTCGGGTGCAAAGAGCGGCGGGAAATTGTGGGTGACGCGGGTATATTCCATTTATGTCTCCTCCTCGATGACCTTCAAAAAGGCACGGAAGGCCGACGGCAGGGCATAATCGCCGCGCAGCGCGGACGGCGTTACCCAAGTAAGGTCTTCCACCGGCTCGGACAGCTCGACGTAGTAGCCGGTCATGTGCCACTCGATGTGTGTGAAAATGTGCTTTGCCGGACGCAGCGACAGCATGCGCTCCACCTTCCAGCCGTCAGCCGCGAGTTGGTCGCGCAGAGCAGACGGTTCGAGCGGGTGCTCGTAGGCCGGAAGCTCCCACATGCGCGCCAGCAGACCGATGTCCGGTCGCTTGCGAATGCCGACCAGACCGCCGCAGCGCGGCAGCAATACCGTGCGATGCACGACCGTGCGCGCCTTCTTGGGTGTGCGCACCGGGATGCGGTCGGTGGTCTGTTCGTGGCAGGCGCGGCACAGGTGCATGAGCGGACAGTCTCCGCAGCGCGGTGCACCGTTTGGAATGCACACGACCGCGCCCAGCTCCATCATCGCCTGATTGAACGCACCCGGGCGGTCGTGCGGTATGATAGCCGCCACCTGCGCCCGCATGTCCTTTTTGACCTTGGCATCGTCAATCGGACGCTCGTCGCCCGTAATGCGTGCGACCACGCGCAGAACGTTGCCATCGACTGCCGGTTCTGCAATGTCAAAGGCGATGGACGCTACCGCGCCCGCGGTGTAATCTCCGATTCCCGGCAGTTTTAAGAGTGCAGCATGGTCTGCTGGCATCTGTCCGCCGTAGGTGTCGCAGATGACCTGCGCTGCCTTGTGCAGGTTGCGCACCCGGCTGTAATAGCCCAGTCCCTCCCACAGTTTGAGGTAGGTTTCCTCAGGGGCATCAGCCAGGTCACGCACAGTCGGGCAGGCAGACAGAAACCGCTCATAATAAGGAATAACCGCCTCGACTCGCGTCTGCTGCAGCATGATCTCGGACAGCCAGATCCGATAGGGATCGCGCGTCCTGCGCCAAGGCAGGTCGCGGTGTCCGGCATCATACCACGCGAGCAGCGGTTCGGTTACCGCTCCGGTCACTTGAGCAGCGTGGCGCTGTCGCCCACGTAATACATGGTGAAGGTCGCGTTTGCGACCTCGGTGCCGTCGGAGTCGGTCACGTCCACGCCGTAAACCGCCGTCGTGCGTCCGACCTTGATCTCACGGGTCTTTGCAATCAGGGTCTTGCCCTGCTTGCCCGGACGCAGATAGTTGATGGATGCGTTGAGCGTCACACCCACGCGGCCATAGGATGCCGCTGCCGTGCCGGCTGCTACGTCACACAGCGCAAAGATTGCACCGCCGTGCGCATTGCCGAGCGGATTTAAATTATCGGGCTTGGCGGGCAGCTCGATCTCGGCGTAGCCCTGCCGGATATGGTTGACACGCAGTCCCATCAGTTCGTTAAAGCCTCCGTTCTCCTGTCGCTGACGGAGATAGGCCAATGCATCTGCCATATTTGTACATCCTTTCTCATTGGGTAATTTTTTCAGATTGGTGCTATCATATCATATTTTACCCCCTGCTTCAACTCTTCTACCCGCTTCATCCGCCTGATTTTGCTGTCTTTTGCCCCATTCTGCGCAGCTGACAGAAGCATCCGCGAGAACCGGGCGAGTTTTGTTGCTTTTCACATTGACAGAACGGTTAGGTTTAGCTTACAATAATGCATGAGAAGTTAACCTATGGCAACAAAATGGAGGAATCGAAAAAACATGAAAAAAACGCTTGCGGGACTGAAGCCCGGGCAGTCCGGTGTGGTGGACGGCCTGACGGCTGCGGGGGCAGTCAAGCGGCACTTCCTCGATATGGGCATCACCAAAGGCGTGCGCATCACGGTTGAGCGCATCGCGCCCTTCGGCGACCCGATCGCGGTGCGCCTGCGCGGATATAGTTTATCACTGCGGCGGGACGAAGCCGCCAAAATCGAACTGGAGGGTTAAGCCGTGCATACACTTGCAATCATCGGCAACCCGAACAGCGGCAAGACCACCCTGTTCAACCGTCTGACCGGTTCCAACCAGCACGTTGGCAACTGGCCCGGTGTCACAGTCGATCGAAAAACCGGTCACATCAACTATCAGGGCAAGCGCACCGACGTGGTCGACCTGCCCGGTATCTATTCGCTCTCTCCCTACACCCAGGAAGAGATCATTGCGCGCGAGTTCGTGCTGTCCGACGAGCTGGACGGTATTTTGAACATCGTAGACGCAACCAATCTGGAACGTAACCTGTACCTGACCATGCAGCTGATTGGTTTGGGTCTGCCCATGGTCATCGCGCTCAACTTCATCGACGACGTTGAGTCACAGGATATTCATATCGACTGCAACAAGCTGCGCGAGCGGCTGGGCGTGCCGGTCTATCCGATCTCGGCACGACGCGGTCTGGGCATGGACGCACTGCTCGAGGCGGTCACAGGCGAAATGCAGCCGCCCACCCATCAGCCTGCCTACCTGCACGGTGTGGGCGCGGCCATCCGGCGCGGTGCCGAAATTCTGGAGCAGACCAACATCCGTGCGTGCAGCCGTCCGTTCTACGCGGCCAAGCTGCTCGAGGACGACCCACAGATCGTCTCGCACGTCCAGCTGTCGCTCGAACAGAGACAGGAAATGGACGATCTGGCCGACGCGCTCAGCGCACACGAAATCGGACACGATCACGAGATGATGTTCGCGGATGCGGTCTATGATTACATCGAAGGCGTGGTGCGCGACAGCGTCCGCAAGCCTGCTCATCCCAAGCTCACCCCGACCGAACGCATTGACAAGGTCGTGATCAACAAATGGCTGGCTGTCCCCATCTTCATCGCCATCATGGCGCTCATGTTCTGGACAACCTTCGGCCCGGTAGGCGAATGGCTCAAGGGTATTTTTGAGACACTCATTCAGGGCAAGTTATCTCCCTGGTTGGAAAGCGCCCTGCTTGCAGCCGGTGCGTCCGACTGGGTCATCGGTCTGGTCTGTGACGGTATCATCGGCGGCGTCGGCGGCGTCGTCTCCTTCCTGCCGCAGATCGTCCTGCTGTTCTTCTTCCTGTCCATGCTGGAAGACACCGGCTACCTCGCGCGCATCGCGTTCATCATGGACACGCTGCTGCGCCGCATCGGCCTGTCGGGTAAGTCCTTCGTGCCCATGCTCATGGGCTTCGGCTGCACCACCCCGGCGGTCATGGCAGCCCGCACGATGGAAAACGAGAAGGATCGCCGCATGACCATCATGCTCACGCCCTTCATGTCCTGCGGTGCAAAACTGCCGGTCTATTCGCTCATCGCGGCCGCTATCTTCGGCGCAAACGCCGGTCTTGTCATCATCAGTCTGTACGTCTTCGGCATCCTCATGTCGATCTTTGCCGGTTTCGTACTCAAAAAGACCGTCTTCCGCGATGTATCCTCGGGCTTCGTGCTCGAACTTCCTCCTTACCGCCTGCCTACCTTCAAAGGCACGGTGCGCGGCATGTGGGACAAGGCCCGCGACTTCATCACCAAGGCCGGTACGGTCATTTTCCTGATGTCGATCGTCATCTGGGTCCTGCAAAACTTTACACCCACCTTTGCGGTCGCGGCTTCGCCCGAGACCTCCATTTTGGGTGTGTTTGGTCGCTTCATCGCTCCCATCTTCGCCCCCTTGGGCTTTGGCGAGTGGCAGGCTTCGGTCTCTCTGCTGACCGGTCTTGTCGCGAAGGAGGCAGTTGTCTCGACGATGAGCGTACTGTATGGCGTATCGGCCAGCGCCGATCTGAGCGCGATTCTGTCCGGTGTATTCTCTCCGGTCGCCGCCTACGCCTTTCTGGTATTCATCCTGCTGTACATGCCCTGCATGTCGGCTTTCGCAACCATCAAACGTGAACTTGGCGGCTGGCGCTGGGCGCTGGGTGCCGCAGCCTTCCAGACCTGTCTGGCCTGGCTGACCGCGTTTGTCGTATACCACGTCGGTATGCTTCTGTTCTGATCTTTGGAGGTGGACTATGCGGCAGATCCATGAATCTGGCGAAAATTATTTGGAAGTCATCCTGGACATCCAGCATGAGCTGGGCGTTGTGCGCTCGGTCGAGATCGCGCGGCGCGTGGGCGTATCCCGCGCATCGGTATCTAAGGCACTGAGCGTGCTGCGCGATATGGGACTGGTCGAACCGGCCTATTACGGTGAGGTCGTGCTGACCGAAGCCGGTCTGGAACACGCACGCGCAGTGCGCCGCCGGCACGACCTGCTGTGCCAGTACCTGCGCGATGTGCTGGGTGTCTCGCCTGAGGTCGCCGAGCATGATGCCTGCCGCATCGAACACGTTGTCTCGGACGAGCTGATCGAGCGCCTGGAAGCGCTGCTCGCCGACGGGACTGGCACAAATATGCGCACAAACGAGGAGGAATCCCAATGACGCAGCTGATCGCCGCCGATATGGACGGCACCCTGCTGGACAGTCAGAAACGGCTGTCGCCCGACCTGTTCCCGCTCATCCGTACGCTTCGCGCACGCGGCATCCGCTTTGCCGCGGCCAGCGGGCGGCAGTATCACAACCTATACGCGACCTTTTCCGAGATCGCCGACCAAATGCTGTTCATCGCGGAGAACGGCGCGGCGGTCTATGACGGCACCGAGTGCCTGTTTGCCGACAAGCTGCCCGCGTCCTACTTTGTCGGCCCCATCCAGACCATCCGCAGCCTGCCCGGTGTCAACGTCGTCCTCTGCACCCATGACGGCGCGTTCATCGAGTGCGATGACGACCCGGTTTTCGTGCGCAACGCGCACATGTACTATGAAAAGCTGGACGTCGTGCCCGATCTGATCGCACACCTCGAGCACCAGCCCGCATTCAAGCTGGCTGTGTTTGAACAGGGCAAGGCCGAGACCGGCTGCTGGCCGGTGCTGCGTCAGTATGAGGACAAGTTTGCCGTCGTACTGTCAGGCGCGGACTGGGTCGACCTGATGAACCCGGAAACCAACAAGGGTTCGGGTCTGCACCGCATGGCGGACTATCTGGGTATCCCGATTGCCGACACCATGGCTTTCGGCGACTACCTCAACGACCTCGAGCTGCTGCGTGAGGCCGGTTTTGCCTGCGCGATGGAGAACGGTCACCCCGATCTCAAGCGCATGGCAGACTGCACCGTCCCGTCCAACGACGAAAACGGTGTTGTCCGTGCCATCCGCGCACATTTCAATCTGTAATCTTTGATCTACGGTACGCATTCGCGTGCCGTATTTTTTTGCCCGGTGTATTCTGTCGATTTTCCACTTGACAAGACAGCAAAAAAGTTTACAATAAATATGTCTTAGCAGAGTAGACTGCTGCGCGTGAAGTGCCGCCGGAACGGGGAGTTGTCCGACGGACGAAAGGAAAGATTCCTTCCTGCGGTGCAGCTGTCGCATCCCGCTGCACACAATTTAAGAGCGGTTACACCTCTTGAAATGCGTGCACTCGAATTTTCTGGAGGTGTATTTTTATGGAAAAACAAAAAAATGTGTTTCGCCGCTCCCTGGACGAACTCAAGTCCCCTCGCGCACTGGTCATCACGGCCATGCTCATCGCACTCAACCTTACGATGGACCTGTTGGGTCTGAAAATCTATCTGACCCCTGAGCTGCGTGTCTCGGTCGGCTTTGTGTGCAACGCCTCGGTTGCCATGCTCTACGGCCCGACCGTCGGCATGATGACCGGCTTCTCGACCGACGTGCTCGGCTTTCTGCTCAGCCCCAACAACAACGCCGGTTACTTCCCCGGCTACACCATCACCGCCATCGTCGGCGGCCTGCTCTACGGTCTGTGGCTGTATAAGGGACGCCCATCCATCCCCCGCTGCATCGTCGCAAAACTGTCGGTCAACATCGTCTGCAACCTGTTTCTCAACACCCTTTGGAGCGCTCTTCTGTACCAAAAAGGCTTCTGGGTATTGCTCCCCGGCAGACTATTTAAAAACCTCATCCTACTACCCTTAGAGGTACTGATCTTGTGGGTTGTAGCAAATATTGTGCTTCGGCAATTCCGCAGAGTATTTTCCGGCTCTGTCAGTTCCTAAACCTTTAAATCCCCCGAAAGAGACAATCGGGGGATTTTTCGACCTCTTTTTTGACTTTTTACCCGTTACCTACTTTACAAATAGTAATAATGTGAGTATAATATATATACTTTTATGACGGAGTTTGACGAAAATGGCAAGTGATTTTGCGAGAACCCTTGCGCTGCTGCGCCGCGAAAAGAAAATAAGTCAGCGCACGGCCGCAAGTGACCTTGGTGTCTCTCAGGCACTGCTGAGCCATTATGAGAACGGGCTGCGTGAGCCTGGTCTCAGCTTTGTCGTGCGCGCAGCCGATTACTACGGCGTTTCCTGCGACTATCTGCTTGGTCGATCGATGGCGCGTGACG
Source organism: Butyricicoccus pullicaecorum DSM 23266 (assembly GCF_900167005.1). Lineage (GTDB taxonomy): Bacteria > Bacillota > Clostridia > Oscillospirales > Butyricicoccaceae > Butyricicoccus > Butyricicoccus pullicaecorum. The sequence goes on along the minus strand of NZ_FUXW01000001.1, from coordinate 324,568 downwards.
GTTCCTCGGTTCCGGCTGCCCGCATGCATGATGCGGCTTCCGATGAGTCGGGCGATCCCGAGAACGCCATCCAGCAAAGCCGCCGTCTGGTTGTCAATTCGGTTGCTATGCTGTTCGAGGTCGCAGAAAAGACCGGTTCAGAACAGCTGTCGAACGAGATGTATAACTATCTGTCTATGGCGATCTATAAGGTATTCCGCTACCTGTACGCAGCCGATCCCGGCGGCGTTGAGGAAGCCTTCCGCACGGCAAGCGAGCACTTTGACGGCCTGTGCAATGCGCACATGAGCCTGTCCGAGCTGCGTATCCGCGCCGCGGCGAAGGGTGAAGGCGGTTTCGGCCTGACCCGCGAGGAGATTCGTCTGCCCTCGCTTCAGCCCTCCGATCTTGCCCGCGCATTCCCCAACCTGTCCTCGTCCATGCTGACCCTGCTGCAGGCCGTTGCAGACCGCATCACGCCGCAGGATGCAGCGAAAACCAGCGCAGAAAAGCGCAGCAAGTAAGCTGTAAAGTTTTTTGTCCAAATTCTAAAAAAATCGTTGACACCACTCGGTTTTCATGGTATTATAGTTTACGTCGCTGAGGTGAGCAGCTCACCGAACCGAGTGGACCGAGAAAACGCTGGTATAGCTCAGTTGGTAGAGCAGCTGATTTGTAATCAGCAGGTCGGGGGTTCAAGTCCGTCTACCAGCTCCAAATCTCGAAGCGCAACTGCATATGGGAGGTTTCCCGAGTGGCCAAAGGGAACAGACTGTAAATCTGTCGTCTATGACTTCGGTGGTTCGAATCCACCACCTCCCACCATTTTATATAAAGATACTCTGCTGAGTATCTTTTCTTCTCTCAAATTCCCCAGCACTGTCCAGCCGGACAGGACAACTTGATATGGGAGGTTTCCCGAGTGGCCAAAGGGAACAGACTGTAAATCTGTCGTCTATGACTTCGGTGGTTCGAATCCACCACCTCCCACCAAAAAGAAACAGATACCATTCGGTATCTGTTTCTTTTTGCTTGTGGTGGATTCGAAAGCCGGCTCTTGACAAAGCGCCGGTGGCGCTTTGTAACCGGCGTGGCTTTCCCGCAGGAAAGCGAATCCACCACCTCCCGACATCTCACCTATACTACCGTTCTTCTTTGGTAATCCCCTAAGCCTCACCTCACACCGCCGCCTGTCACCGGCCACGACCTTCCCGCAGGAAAGCGAATCCACCACCGACCGGCACCTCACCTATACTGCCGTTCTTCTTTGGTAATCCCCTAAGCCTCACCTCACACCGCCGCCTGTCACCAGTCACGACTTTGCCATAGGAAAGCAAACACACCACCTCCCGGCACCTCACCTATACTGCCGTTCTTCTTTGGTAATCCCCTAAGCCTCACCTCACACCGCCGCCTGTCACCAGTCACGACTTTGCCATAGGGAAGCAAACACACCACCTCCCGTCACTTCATCCACACCGCTCCCCTCTTCCCCTCACCTTGCACCACTACGTCTTTCATCATTCCCCTATAACAAAAAACAGACGCAGGAGTCTTTCTCCTGCGTCTGTGTGCTATTACCAGATATGCGTCATCGTTCGAGGAATAGCCATGCCTCCAGCCCCATCAAACAGGCTCCCGCAATCAATACCACCTGAATAGACGGTACCATAAAAACAGCAAGACGAATCACGGTAAAACCTCCTTTAGTAAGCTAGAAATGTTGGTAACTCCAGTGCAATGCAGCACATCCAGACAGCAAACAAAATCACGATCGGCAGTTTTTCCAGCCGTTTTCCCGCTCGGGTATCAACTCCAAACAATCTTGCTACAAGCAGAAAACACAGCCATCCAACCGCCGCGCCCAGCGTGTTCAATATCAGGTCATCCACAGAGGTTGCCCGATAGGTAAACAGCTGGTTGATTTCAATGAACAGGGACATACACAGCCCCAAACCGATGGTTCGGCTTGGGCTGCGCCATCCACTCCAAAACAGGGGAACCAGAACGCCCAGCGGTACAAACATTACAAGATTGCCAACAATCTGGATCACACTTCCCACCACATCATTCGTGGTCAGAACCTCCGCGATATCATGGAACGGAATCAGTGACAGATTGATTGTACGTGCAAAATCTCGAATGATGATAAAATTCGTAGGCGTGCCGCCGGTGAGCTGAATCACAAAATACCAGTACACTGCCAGCAAGATCACGCCTGCCGCTGTATTAGTTCTGCGTCTCATCTCACATCCCCTACTTTCCAAACATTACTGTGCGTTAAACAGCTGGTTGATCAGCTCGGTCGGCATTTTACCTTCCGGATAGAACAGACTCTCCTTGGTTGCCCAAGTCTCATTTCCCTGATGATTCTCAATCATAGCCGAGATCGCAAGACTATTCTCATACGACGCGGTCTGTGCCAGGAATCCGCTTCTGGAGCTCATGGTTCCAGTAATTGCAGATTCCAAAAGCGCATCAATCGTAGCCGGATCGGTCACCGTGATGGTGTGCGCTTCTATGAAGCGATCCTGTCCATACTCGCCGTACTGATTCATGTAGTCGTAATATTCCTGCTCATCGTATTGGGTAATTTCAACCGAATTCACATTTTCATGCGTGAGCTCTACCGGCTCTACTCCTGTCAAACGCTTGATCAGCGTCAAGGTATCGGTATCTGCTGCGTAAACCATCAGGTCTGCACTATACAGGGCTCCGCGGTTGTCTTCCGGTCTTTCCGCCCATTCGTTTTCAATCGTCAGCTGCATAACCGGGAATTCTTTCAGGTGCGCTTCCGCATTCGCGATCTGATCGGCGCGCAGCTGGTCAATGACTTCCTGAATCTCATTGCGCGAGATCAGCGTCGCCTGCGGCAGCGTACCTTCGGGTGCTGCACTGTTTCTCACTTCCAGACGCGTCACACCTTCCTCATTCGTCTCAGTAATTTGAAGCGTCTGAAGCGTAGAATACTGCTTGAGATACTGCTCACTAGTCACCAGATCGACCATCTGATTCTCGATGACCTTCTGCGGAACTTCAGAATAGCGGCGCGATACACGGTTGCCGTTCTTCAGTGTATAGTAAATCGTATACGTGTGACTGCTGCCTTCGACTTCAAGGTCGCCATTGTTTGCAACCGACAGCTCAGCAAGCTGATGAATCTTCTCGATGCTCTCGGCATCAGTCAGCTGATTCTTTATATCGTCCTGATAATTATAATTCCAGTCAATGTTATAGTACGGACTTTCAATCGATGCCGATGCAATATCATCTACATCCGGAATATAGCTGTCATAACCAAAGACATCGTTCTTGATGCCGGCTACCACAACAACAGCCAAGATCGCCAGTACAATCATCTGCTTCCAGTGGTGCAGGAGTGCCTTAAAGTCAAAGTCATAAATGATCTCAACAACCATGTGACACAGAACCACACCAAAGACCAGACCAAACCACATACCACCAGACGAACCGGTAAAGATCGCTGTAAAGATCAGGCTGAACGCAAAGCCTGAGAAGATGCACATGAACCACTTGATCGGCGCCTTGACACGTCGGAACGAAACCGCCATGCCTGTGTTTTCACTCTTGCGGCGCACAAACAAGAAGTAGCTCAGTACACCCAGCACGATGGTCAGAACGACCGGGTAAAGCAGAATGGCCATGCCGCCTGCGGTATCCATCGCCGTGCTGGTAAACAGCGGAACGCTCATCGTATGCGAATGCTGCATGGTTGCGAGATAATTGCACATCGGGCTGCCGTACAGGACAAGGGTCTGCATCAGCGGAACGGCAGAGCTAAAGGTCTCATAGAACATTGCCTGATAGCACTGTACCATAACCATCAGCACCGGAATACCCAGCTGTGCCCAAATGCCCAGCAGGACGGTGATGATGGTGTTACCGGTCAGCACCGTGCACAGGACTGCAACCGTGTAATTGAGCAGGAAATACGCAATGTTGCCCAGAATGCTCTGTGCCAGCAGCGCTCCTGTAATCTGGCCGCCCAGGCCCATTGCACTGACAAAAATCAGTCCAATGACCAGCACGATCAAATAAAACGGCAGTACCAGCAGAACACCGCTGATATAATTGACCGCGAACAGCTTACCGCGGCTGATCGGCAGTGCGTGGTAGAAATCCACCTGACGGCGATCATGCAGGTAGCGGAACATCGCAACACCGCACAGGGTCGCCAGCACGATCAGCACAAGCTTGATAAACGGACTGTCAAACGAGATGACCTGTGCAATATTGTTCTGTGTATTTTTCAGCACATCTGCAGCCGTGAACACATAATCCGGTTCGGCTGCAAGCTCGAGCTGCACCCGGTAATTCTGTTGGATGGCAAAGATCGGCAGCAGCAGACCGGCCAGACAGCCCAGCACGCTCAGTGCAATCGCCCACATGCGGCTTGTCATGTTGTGCCGCACCAAGGACTTAAAGGAGAAGTTTTTTGAGGTCATAACCTGCCACCTCCGTTTCGCTGATAAAGATTTCTTCGAGCGTCAGCGGGAGCATCTCATAGAATGCAGGCTGAAGCACAGTCATGCGCTCTTCCAGCTGCTCGCGGGTACCGCGGGCGGTGATGGTATAGAGCGAACCGCGCTGTTCGCGCTTGAGCACCTCGATACCCGCAAACGGGTCGCCCTCGGGCGGCTGGCGCAGGATGAGCTGTACCTTGTGCAGTCCCAGCTTCATATCATCCAGGTCACGCGAGAACAGGATACCGCCGCGGTGCAGCAGGCCGACATGATCGCAGATGTCCTCGAGCTCACGCAGGTTGTGCGATGCGATGACCGGCGTCAGTCCGCGGTCGGCAACATCGCCCGCAAACAGTCCCTTGATGGTCTGTCGTGCAACCGGGTCGAGTCCGTCGAAAGTCTCATCACAGAACAGATAATCGGTACATGCACTCAGGCCGCAAATGACCGAAACCTGCTTCTTCATGCCCTTGGAAAACGTCCGAATCTTACGGTTTCCGTCCAGTCCGAAACCATCCATCAGCATGCGGTAACGTGCCTCGTCAAAGTTCGGATAAAAGGTCTTATAATAGTTTTTCATATCATCCGGTGTACTGTTCGGAAAGAAAAACTGTTCATCAGAGATGTAAAAGCAGCGCTTCTTGATCTCCTCATTTTCATATACTTCCTGCTCGTCGATGCGTACGATGCCCTCATCAGGTGCGAGGATACCGGCCAGCATACGCAGGAACGTCGATTTGCCCGCGCCGTTCGAACCGATCAGACCAAAAACCGATCCCTCATGGATTTCGGTGTCTACATGGTCGACGGCCAGCAGCGTGCCAAATTGCTTGGTTGCTTTTTCTGTACGAATCACTTGTCTTCCCCCTCCCCTGTCAGCCATTGCACAAGCTGTGCGTTTGAAATGCCCAACTCACGCGCTGTACATGCCAGTTCGGTCAGTTGCTGTTTGAGTTCGGATACGCGACGCTCACGCAGAGCGCCTGCGTTTGGCGAAACAAAGTTTCCCTTGCCTTTAACCGAATAGATCACACCTCGATTTTCCAGCTCACTATATGCTCGCTGAATGGTATTCGGGTTGATCGATAGCTCGGCCGCCATTTGGCGCACCGACGGCAGTTGACTGTCGACTTCCAAAACGCCGTGCACTACCATCTGCTCGATCTCATCCACGACCTGCTCATAGATCGGTCGTCCGTCTCGATAATTGATCCCCAGCATTGCGCGCCTCCTTTCTTCTGTTGTGTATTAACTGTACTATTCATCTTAGTACAGTCAAAGTATAACAGTTTTATGCTACAAAGTCAATAGGCAACCGGCGCGATTTATGATATGATATCAGTAAACATGAAAAACGTCCTTTTCCATCACAGGAGGCACATAAAATATGGTACAAATCGGCAATGAATGGGATGAAATCCTGAAAGACGAGTTCCAATCGGACTACTATGCACAGATTCGCGAAACGCTCAAACAGGAATATGCGTCCCACGAAATCTACCCGCCCATGCAGGATATCTTCAACGCCCTGCGGTACACCTCGTATTCCGATGTCAAGGCCGTTCTGCTCGGTCAGGACCCCTATCACGGCCCCGGTCAGGCGCATGGCTTATGCTTCTCAGTGCGTCCAGGTGTCGCTCCCCCACCCAGCCTGCAAAACATCTTTAAAGAACTGCAAAGCGATATGGGACTGCCCGCTCCGCACTCCGGCTGCCTGATTCCGTGGGCAAAAGAAGGCGTGCTGATGCTCAACACCACCCTCACCGTGCGCCGCGGTCAGGCAAATAGCCATAGCAAAATCGGCTGGACCAAATTCACCGACGCGATTATTCAAAAGCTTAACGACCACGAACAACCCATCGTATTTTTGCTTTGGGGCAGTAACGCTCGCAGCAAAAAAGCACTTATTACTAATCCCAATCACCTGATTTTGGAGACCGTCCACCCGTCTCCCCTATCCGCACATCAAGGCTTCTTTGGCTCCCGCCATTTCTCCCAGTGTAATGAATTCCTGATGGCACACGGCATCGCTCCCATCGACTGGACACTCGAATAAACCACCGCACCCCCAATTAAAGTTTCGATCAAACCTTTTCAAAGGTTTGCGGGTTCTTAGGGCAGAGCCCTGAGCCGTGACCCGCAGGTCACGGAACTCCCCTTTTGATTCCCGGTGTCCGCCCCGGGAATCAATCAAAAATAATAAAGAAGCGCGTCCGCAGACGCGCAATCCTAAAACAAACAAAAAGAGCGCAGCAAGTTGATGCCGCGCTCTTTTTATATCATATACTCGGATATTCTCACTTCATACTTCCCTTGGTTCCCCAAGTGTCGTACTCTCCCCACGACAGATAAACGTCATCCGCCGTCAGACCGGTTTCCTTCTCCATCAGCTCAAAGACTGCCTCGGTAAACGCCTTCTTGTTTTCAAACTCCGCAGTCTTATAGCAGCGCACGTCGACAAACGCAAGATCGCGCTTCTCTCCGGCAAAATACATGGTGTGTCCCTCGGAAAAATCCACCATCAGCGCCTTCTCACTCTTACCCGGAATCAGGCTGATCTTTTCTCCCAGACCACTCTTGATTGCATCCTTCTGCTGGTCACTCAGCTTCTTTGTCAGATTCACACAAATATACGGCATATTTTTTGTTCACCTCGTCGTGTAGATTTACCTCTATTATACCTTTTTACCCAACGACACGCAAATCTTTTTGAATCATTTGTAAATCTTTTTCATCAATACAGGACGAACGCATACTTTTGTGCTATGATAGACACACGGACATTGTATATCCGCATTTTGGAAACCGAAGGACTGAAGCACGATGGATATTAAGTGTACGCAAAATATTTTTAAAAGTTCAAACGGTCGATCCAACGTGGCGTACTATATCCTGATGCCCGAAGGCGTAGAACTGCGCGGCATTGTACAGATCTCCCACGGCATGTGCGAGTACTTCTCGCGCTATACCGTGTTCGCAAAATATCTGTGCTCGCTCGGATTCATCGTCTGCGGCAATGATCACATTGGTCACGGCGCATCTGCTGCCCGCTCGACCGAACTCGGATTTTTCGCTGTACGGGACGGCTGGAGCTTCCTCACCGAGGACATGAAAACCCTGACCGATATCATGCAGACCCGTTTTCCCGACCTTCCCTATTTCGTACTCGGTCACTCGATGGGCTCGCTCATTACCCGCCTTTACCTGACCGAAGTCGGAGACCGCCTCACCGGCTGTATCCTCAGCGGTACTGCCGGCCCCAATCCCTTCGCACGCACCGGCGTGCGTCTGGCAAATTCGGTCGCCCACTCCAAGGGCATGACCTATCGCTCGGCGTTTCTCTCCAATCTCGCATTCAAAAGCTATAACCGCCGCATTCCTGACCCGCAAACGACGTTCGACTGGCTCAGCCGTGACAAGAATATCGTCCAGATGTTCCAGTCGGACGCAAAATGCAACTTTGTGTTCACTGCGGCCGGATTCCGCGACTTATTCACCCTGGTCGAGCGTGCAAACTCCTCCAAGTGTTTTAAGTCCACCCCGCACGACCTGCCGCTGCTTCTGATCTCGGGCGACCGCGATCCGGTCGGCGGATACGGAGAGGGTGTGCGCCGGGTGGCGCGGCTGTATCAGGCTGCCGGACAAAAAGATCTGGATGTCATCTTTTATAAGGATGGCCGCCACGAGATTCTGAACGAAACCAATCACCTGGATGTCTTTGGAGATATCTCCCGCTGGCTGGAAAAGCACCTGCAATCTGCCGAGGCATCCGCGCCCGAAACAGAGGAGGATACCCCAGATGTTGACTGTGACGATTGAACAGTTACCCGATCAGCCGTTTACCGTACTCGGTATGGTGCGCGGCAGCACGGTACAGTGCAAGAACTTTGGCCGCGACTTTATGGCAGGCCTCAAAAACCTGGTCGGCGGCGAGATGGAAGGATACACCGAACTGATGAACGAGGCGCGTGATATCGCAACACAGCGCATGGAAGAACAAGCCGCGCGTCTGGGTGCCGATGCCATCATCGGCGTGCGCTACAACTCTTCCGAGATCGCACAGGGCGCTGCCGAGGTCATGGCCTACGGCACCGCAATCAAATTCCGTTAAAAAAAGACGCTCATACGAGCGTCTTTTTTCTTGTCCTATTTTACTTGGTCCACTGCGCCTTTGCTGCACCTTTCTCAAACTTCTCGAGGAAGCCCTTGACATTGGCCGCAATGTCGCCGCCAAAGACTGCCGAACCGGCTACGATGACATCGGCACCAGCTTCGATGCACTCGACCACGTTGTTCTGCTTAACGCCGCCGTCGATCTCCAGCTCGCACTGATAGCCGCCGTCCTGAATGGCCTTGCGCAGCGCACGAATCTTGTCCATGCACTCGGGAATGAAGCCCTGACCGCCAAAGCCCGGCTCTACCGTCATCAGCAGGATCATATCGCACTCAGGCAGCAGCTCGATTGCGGTCTCAACCGGCGTTGCCGGCTTGATGACGCATGCTGCCTTGATGCCAGCCGCACGAATCTTGCGCAGCTGCTCACGGGTGTCACCGTTTGCCTCACAGTGCACGGTAATAATATCCGAACCTGCCTTGATAAAATCGTCCAGATACTTGTCCGGGTCGGAAATCATCAGATGTACGTCGAGCACTGCGTCGGTCGCCTTGCGCAGCGACTTGACCACCGGTGCACCAATGGTGATATTGGGTACAAAATGGCCGTCCATAACGTCTACGTGTACATACTCCGCGCCTGCGTCTACTGCGACCTTAATGTCACGCTCGAGGTTTGCGAAGTCCGCCGACAAGATGGACGGAGAAAGCTTGATCTTCATGGGAATATTCCTCCTTTGTATGCTCCGGTCTGACAGCCTGTGCGCGTGCGCCCGACTGTCCCGGTAACCGCCTGTCGGCGGTCGCTCTCCTGCGATTCGGGTCTTCTCCCCCAAATCGCTCATATCCTTTGATTAAATTATACACGATTCCGGCGTAATTTCAACGACGTTTCGTCAGATTATCGCTTGCGCCATGCCCCCGGTTCGGGGTATGATATTAGTATGAATTTCCGCTGTTTCCCGTAATTTTTTGGTTATTTAACCAATATCGACACGGCCTCAAACGGCGGAAGCCCGAACAAAATCCACTTTTTGCATGAAGGAGTCCGAAATGGCAGTTTATCGTTGTTATTCCGAGAAGCGTCCCGGCTTTGACGTCGAGGCGCACGGTCTGTTTGACAGCCTGCACAATCTTCTGGAGATCGAAGCCCTGACCGGCGTGCGCTATCTGTGCCGCTATGATGTCGAGGGCGTGGACGAGGCAATCTATGCCAAGGCCAAGAACATCGTATTCTCCGAGCCGATGGCCGACGTGTGCTACGACGAGACGTTCCCCGCGTCCGAGGGTGCGCACACCGTTCTGGCTGTCGAGCCCCTGCCCGGTCAGTTCGACCAGCGCGCCGATTCCTGCGCACAGTGCATCCAGCTGATGGCTCAGGGCGAGCGTCCGGTCGTCGCTGCCGCAAAGGTCTATGTGCTCGAGGGCGAGCTGTCGGATGCTGATCTGGACAAGATCCGCGGTTACCTCATCAACCCCGTCGAAGCCCGCGAGGCATCGATGGACAAGCCCGAGACCCTGCATGCTGTTTACGAGATCCCGACCGAGGTCGCATCGGTCGAGGGCTTCATCCACATGGATACCGCTGCCCTGGACGAGATGCAGAAGTCCCTCGGTCTTGCGATGGATCTCGACGACCTGACCTTCCTCCAAACCTACTTCCGCGACGAGGAGCACCGTGACCCGACCATCACCGAAGTACGCATGGTCGACACCTACTGGTCTGACCACTGCCGCCACACCACCTTCCTCACCCAGATCGACAACGTGACCTTTGAAGATCCGATGGTACAGGAAGCTTACGACCGCTATATGGCTGCCCGCGTCGAAGTATACGGCGAAGAAAAGGCTGCAAAGCGTCCGGTCACCCTCATGGACATCGCAACCGCTGCCGCAAAGGTACTCAAAAAGCGCGGCTACCTCAAGAACCTCGACGAGTCCGAGGAGATCAACGCCTGCTCGATCAAGGTTACCGTTCAGGTGGACGGCAAGCCCGAGGAATGGCTGCTCATGTTCAAGAACGAGACCCACAACCATCCGACCGAGATCGAACCCTTCGGCGGTGCGGCTACCTGCCTTGGCGGCGCCATCCGTGACCCGCTGTCCGGTCGTTCCTATGTCTATCAGGCAATGCGCGTAACCGGTGCCGGTGACCCGACCGTTCCGCTGTCCGAGACCCTCCCCCACAAGCTGCCCCAGCGCAAGCTGTGCACCACGGCTGCCGCTGGTTACTCCTCTTACGGCAACCAGATTGGCCTTGCAACCGGCCTGGTACACGAGTTCTACCATCCGGGCTATGTTGCAAAGCGCATGGAGATCGGCGCGGTTGTCGGCGCGGCTCCGATCGAGAACGTCATCCGTGAAGTACCCGAGCCGGGCGATATCGTCATCCTGCTCGGCGGTAAGACCGGCCGCGATGGCTGCGGCGGTGCAACCGGTTCGTCCAAGAAGCACACCGAGGCTTCCCTCGAGACCTGCGGTGCAGAAGTTCAGAAGGGCAACCCGCCCGAGGAGCGCAAGCTGCAGCGTCTGTTCCGTGACCCTAAGGTTACCCGCATGATTCGCCGCTGCAACGACTTTGGTGCTGGTGGTGTATCGGTTGCCATCGGTGAGCTGGCTGACGGTCTGGACATCGACCTCAACGCAGTACCCAAGAAGTACGACGGTCTGGACGGCACCGAGCTGGCCATCTCCGAGTCTCAGGAGCGTATGGCTGTCGTTGTCCGCGCCAAGGACGTAGACGCCTTCATCGCTGCCGCTGCACGCGAAAATCTGGAGGCTGTCGTCGTCGCAAAGGTCACCGACCTCAATCGTCTGCGCATGACCTGGAACGGCAAGATGATCGCGGACGTTTCCCGTGACTTCCTTAACACCAACGGCTGTGCAAAGCATGCCGATGCCATTGTTCCCGCAATGCCCATCCCGGACGCTGCAAACCTGCCCGACGGCGACACCCCGCGTGAGAAGATCCTGCATCAGATGTCCTCACTCGGTATCTGTCTGGAGCGCGGCCTGACCGAGCGCTTTGACGGCTCGATCGGTGCAAACTCCGTCTTTATGCCCTTCGGCGGCAAGAACCAGCTGACCCCGGCACAGGTCATGGCAGCTACCCTGCCTGCACTGAACGGTCAGTGCTCGACCGCTTCCGTTATGGCCTTCGGCTTCGATCCCTACTACACCGAGCAGAACCCCTTCCTTGGCGCTTCTGCTGCCGTTGTTGAGTCGGTTGCCAAGCTGGTTGCTGCTGGCTGCGACTACAAGACCGCTTATCTGACCTTCCAGGAATACTTCGAGCGTCTGGGCCGCGATCCGCACCGCTTCGGCAAGCCGCTATCCGCCCTGCTCGGTGCATATAAGGCACAGGAAGAGCTGTGTCTGGCTGCAATCGGTGGTAAGGACTCCATGTCCGGTTCGTTCGATGATATGGACGTTCCGCCCACGCTGGTTTCCTTCGCAATTGCACCCGAAGAGGCAACCAACCTGATCTCGCCCGAGTTCAAGGCAGCTGGTCATCCGGTCTACCTGTTCGACGCACCTTACACCCCGGACGGTGCACCCGATTATCAGGCCATCAAGCCCATCTGGGAGGAGATCACCGACCTCATCCATTCCGGCAAGATCGTATCTGCTTGGGCGCTGTCGGTCGGCGGTGTATCCGAGGCTGTCTGCAAGATGACCATTGGCAACGACATCGGTTTTGCATTTGACGATATGTTCCCGAGCGAAGCACTCTTCCTCAAGAACTTCGGCGGTCTGGTCGTCGAGGCAACCGAGGAACTGCCCGCTTACTGGAAGATCGGTACCACCATCGCACAGCCCGAAATCGTACTGGGCACCGAGACCATCACTTTGGGTGAGCTCAAGAACGCGCTGGAAGGCACGCTGGAGTCGGTATTCCCGACCAAGGCACCGGCTTCCGACGACAAGCTGCACACCATTTCCTACACCGAGCGCAATGTTGCAGCACCGGCAGTTAAGTCCGCAAAGCCCCTCGCGGTCATTCCGGTCTTCCCGGGTACCAACTGCGAGTACGACACTGCTAAGGCAGTCGAAAACGCAGGCGGCGCAGCTGAGATCATCGTTGTCCGCAACTTCTCTGCCGACGCACTGGCACAGTCTGCTGCACAGCTGGAAGAAGCCATCCGCCGTGCACAAATGGTCATTATCCCCGGTGGTTTCTCGGGCGGTGACGAGCCCGACGGTTCGGGTAAGTTCATCGCTTCCTTCCTGCGTAACCCCGGCATCAAGGACGCAGTACACGAGCTGCTGCGCAAGCGTGACGGCCTGATGCTCGGTATCTGCAACGGCTTCCAGGCACTGATCAAGCTGGGTCTGGTTCCCTACGGCGAAATCCGTGATCTGGACGAGACCTGCCCGACCCTGACCTTCAACCTCATCGGCCGCCATCAGTCGAGCTACGTCACCACGCGCGTTGCATCGGTCAAGAGTCCGTGGCTGTCCTCCTGCCAGGTCGGTGACCTGCACTCCATCGCTATCTCCCACGGCGAGGGCCGCTTCGTAGCGCCGCAGGCTGAGATCGAGCGTCTGGAGGCAAACGGTCAGATCGCATTCCAGTACACCGATCTTGCAGGCAATCCGTCCATGGATATCGCATTCAACCCCAACGGCTCCATGTGCGCAATCGAGGGTATCACCTCGCCTGACGGTCGTGTCCTCGGTAAGATGGGTCACACCGAGCGCTTCAGCCCGTATGTGGGTAAGAATATCTACGGCGAGAAGTACCAGCCCATCTTTGAAAACGGCGTGAAGTACTTTAAGTAAGACTGTTTTCCCGTAAAAAAACGAAAACAACCGATTTTGTCGATTGTTGTAAGATTTTATAGTACAAGAGGACACTTTCACAAGTGTCCTCTTGTTTTCTCTCATTCACAATCATCATACGCCAACATGAAAAGGGACAGACTTTCGTCTGTCCCTTTTGCTCACTAACTTACCAATCACATGGTACGTTTCACGAAATTTAGCTTGCCGGACGAACCAGAACTTCTTCGGTCTCGCCGAGCATAATCGACTTCTCGCTCGGACGCAGTTCACCGGTATTCTCGTCACGACCCTGGAGTACAAACTTTGCATCTGCCTGACCGATGGTCTTAGATGCCTCTACCGAGCCTTCCCAAATCGGATCGCTGGGCTTGCGGTAACGGTTGAAGATAACGCCGAGCTGGGTGTCGCCTTCGTCCATCCAATCGGTCATCATGTTCCAGTCACCTGCGCTGTCGCCAAAGACCATCAGCGGGCCTGCGCCGGCATACTTGGGAGCGATGAAATTGGTGATGATCGTGCTCTTGCCAGGGCCCTGGGTCTGCGCATATTTGCCTTCGCCGCCCCAATCGTAATCATACTCATTGATGTAAACGCCGTTCTCGTCGAGCTTGTTGCGCATTGCAAAGATATGGTCTTCCGGTACGTCATAGCCCATTACCTTGCTTGCTGCAAGCACGGTATCAATCGGAGATGCCGAGACGATGTAAACGTCAATGCCGTTTGCCATCAGGGTATGATACAGGTCGAGCAGTTCATCGGTGAAGGTCAGGCCGGTTACGAAGCTAACCGACAGGACACCAGACTGACCCGGCTGTTCAATAGGCGAAGTCCAAGTTTCCTCTGCATAGCGGCCATAGTTTGCCCAATAGGTGTGCGATGCCGTTGCCAGCTTCTGTACTTCATCCGGCGTCATACCGGTGAACAGGTAGGTAACCCACGGATAGGATACTGCATGGTCAAAGTTGTCACCGATCGAGCTGTACATATAGCGCAACTTTGCCGCGAAATCCTGATACTGATTGGTTGCATGGATGTACGACAGATCCTTAGTACCCTTCATTCCCTTGTAATTTTCATACAGCCAGGTGTAATCGCTCGTGATATCTGCAATCAGCGTCTCGGGCGTTACGGTCTTGCCGTCCAGGCTCTTGCCCAGTTCCTTCTTGAGGTCGGGAATACCGGTTGCCAGTACGTCGGGCAGCTGCTCCGGGGTCATCTTGAATTCCAGGTTCTCAATCTGATAAACCAGAAGCGCTTCCTGAATATCGAAAATAACCGAAGTGTTATCGAAATCAAATACGACGTACTTACCCTTGTTGGCATTTGCATCGATTACAGCCTGAATGCGTGCACGCGTTGCAGGTGCCCAGTTGCCCTGAATCAGCTTGGTTGCATCTGCCTTGTACGAGCTGGTGGAATCAATGGAGATAGTCGAGCTTGCTGCATCCCAAGACAGACCAAAATCAAGGATTTCTGCCAGATCGCGCAGCTTGTAATAGTTGCTGCCGTCGATCTCGTAGCCTTGTACCGCTGCTGGCTGCTTGTCAACCGTGACCTTTGCCGTTGCAGCCTTGTCCGCTGCAAACGCTGTGGTCAGTGACGTCATGGCTAGTGCGGCGCCCAATCCCAGGGCAGCGAGTCTGCGCATTCTCTTGTCACTCATCAATGTTTCCTCCTTTTTTACATCTGGATGTACTTCCCGTCCACAGAGGACGACAACATAAAAAGCAGACATATTTCCTCAGCTGCTTTTCGGATACCTAATGATATCACCGGCAACCAAAAAAGGCAAGCATTTTGTCTATTTTCAGCAAAAAGACAAGTTTATCGCGTCAATTTTATGTATATTGTACATAGTTTCCGCGTTTTTTGTTACACTTCTCTGCATAAACTTTCGCTGCCTCTTGTCACAGCCAAAAGCATACGCTATACTAAAATCATCTACATATTGAAAAGGAGGAAATTTTGATGAAACACCCAAACCGCGCGACCGTTTTGTGCTGTAATCTGAACGGCACCAAAGCTGCCAAAATCAAGATGGCTGCGGTCAAACTGGGACTGCGCATCCATACGGTATCGCCGGATGAATTTACGCTTCCGCTCGGTCGTCTGGTCGGTCTGCCCGCATACGCCGACGCTGAACCGCTGGAAGGGGAACTCTTTACGCAGGAAATGCTGATCTTCCATAATTTTACCGAGCCGCAGCTCGATGCCTTTCTGGCGGAGATCCGCCGTGCAGGCGGCGTGCGCCTCAAGGCGGTCGTTACCCCAACCAATGCGTCCTGGTGTATCAGTGCGCTCTACCACGAGCTGGAAGCCGAACACGCGGCAATCCAGCAGCAGCGTCAGGCACACGACGAAAACAAATAAAAAAAGAAGCGCTTCGGCGCTTCTTTTTTTATTTGCAAGTATGAACTTACTTTGCGGAGTTTGCAGCTGCCATACGACGAGCCTTAGCCTCCATACGCTCACGGGTAACGTCCATCAGGACTGCCAGGATGATAACCAGGCCGAGTACCAGGTTCTGGAGCGCAGTATCAAAAGACAGCAGAGTGAAGCCGTTACGCAGAACACCGATGATCAGAACGCCGACCATAGTACCTGCCATGGTGCCCTTGCCGCCCATGAAGGATGCGCCGCCGATGATGCAGGCTGCGATTGCGTCGGTATCGTACGGCTGGATTGCTGCGGCACCATTACAGATACCAGAACGACCGGTGGTATAAACACCAGCAATTGCCGCCATCAGACCGGAGAAGGTGTAGCAGAAAGTCAGAACGTTTGCGGAGTTGATACCGGACAGACGAGCTGCTTCCGGGTTACCGCCAACACAGTAGATCGAACGACCCAGAGTCGTCTTGGTCAGGAAAATGTGCATTACAATGTACAGAATGATAACAAAAATAAATGCAATCGGGAAACCACCGACATCCGAACCACCGAACCAAGCCGTAGTCTCCGGGAAGCCCGAAACGATCTGAGAACTGGTAACCAACAGAGCAGCGCCCCACAGAACGTTCTTCATACCCAGAGTAGAAACGAAGGGATGAGGCAGATGCAGGCGGGTGAGCAGCAGGCCGTTGATCAGGCCGATTGCAGTACCAGCAACCAGTGCAACGATAACCATAACAACGCCATTATCTGTAATACCCTTCTGTAGCAGCATGCCCATCAGGCACGAGCAGAAAATTGCGTTTGCACCAACCGAAAGCTCAATGCCAGCAGTAATCAAACAGAGCAGCATACCAACCGAAACAAATGCATTAAATGTGCACTGTTTGAAAATACTCATAATATTGTTATAATTCAAGAAGTTCGGCGAAGCAATTGCCAGAATCACACACAGAACTACCAGTGCAGCCAGGGTACCAAGCGATACACCATTGCCGCCTTTTTTCTTTGTCATCGTCTTAGCCATCTAATGTTCCTCCCCATGCAGCCTTCATGATATCTTCCTGATTGAAATGTTTGCTGTCTCGGTCAACCGTCGCCATAACCTTACCGCCGCGCATAACGACAACGCGGTCGCTCATGCCCAGGATCTCGGGCATTTCCGAAGAGATCATAATGACGCACTTGCCGGCCTTGACCAGGCTGTTCATGACGTTATATACTTCGACCTTTGCACCGACGTCAATACCACGAGTCGGCTCGTCAAAGATAAAGATGTCTGCGTCCGCATTCAGCCACTTACCGATAACAACCTTCTGCTGGTTACCACCAGACAGCTGACCAACGATCTCATCGATCGACGGGGTCTTGATGCGCAGGGACTTGATGTGTTCCTGACCAGACTCTACGATCTTCTTCTCGTTCAGGAAGGGACCATTACAAAAACGCTTCATGTTTGCAAGGATCAGATTGGTACGAATGGTCTGTGCCAGAACCAGACCCTGACCCTTACGATCCTCGGTGAGGAACGCAATGCCATTGTTGATGGCCTGACGCGGATTCTTAATGCTGACTTCCTTGCCATGGATGTAAACCTTGCCGCCATCAATCGGATCTGCACCGAAGATCGCGCGCATGGTCTCGGTACGGCCGGCACCAACCAGGCCCGCAAAGCCCAGAATCTGTCCGCCGTATGCCTCAAAGTCAACACCAAAGAGTACGCCGCCCTCCTGCAGGTTCTCAACCTTCAGAACCGGCTCGGCACTCTTCTGACCGAACTCCTTGGGGAACTGATTGTCCAGGCTGCGGCCTACCATTGCGGTAATCAGCGAGTCATTGTCCCAATCCTTGGTGTCTCGGGTCTCGATGAACTCACCGTCACGGATAACGGTAACACGGTCACACAGCTCGAACAGCTCTTCCAGCTTATGAGAAACGAACACGATGCCGATGCCGCGTGCCTTCAGGTCACGGCAGGTCTTCATCAGCTGTTCGACTTCCTTCTCGCCGAGGGACGAAGTAGGCTCGTCCATGATAATCATCTTCGCATCGATCAGGACTGCCTTTGCAATCTCAATCATCTGCTGAACGCCCATACCGAAGGTACCCGCCGGCTTGTGCGGATCGATGTCCTGGCCCAGAGACGCCATGACTTCCTTTGCCTTCTTATGCATGGTGGGATAGTCAAGCAGACCACCCTTTTTGATCCACTTGTTGATAAAAATGTTGTCGGTAATGCTCAGAAGGGGCTCGATGTTCAGCTCCTGGTATACGCAAGCGATACCTGCAGCAGCGGACTCGTTGGGGTCCTTGAACTTTTTGAGCTGGCCTTCTACATAGATTTCGCCTTCATCAGGCTGGTGTACACCAGTGAGCACCTTGATCAGCGTGGATTTACCCGCGCCATTCTCACCGATCAGACCCAGAATCTCACCGGGCTTGACGTTGAGGTGCATGTTTTTCAGTGCGACGACGCCAGGGAAAAGCTTCACCGCATTTTTCAATTCTACTACATATTCACTCATCGATTCATCACCTGTTCTTCTCCGAGATGGGGGTGCGGAGCAAATTCTCGAAAATCGCTCTCGGCGCGATCTTAACCGTCCCCTTTACTGGACACGGCTGTCGCTCCGTCCATAGAAGTTTTTCAGGAAGCAGACATAAAACTCCCGCCCCAGCCCTCAGGCCCAGGGCGGGAGTGCTCTCTCTAATTAACTGTCGAGAAAAAGTGTGTACGCTGGATTAAATTATGCCAGGTAGCCCTTCAGGGTGTCCATGCGCTCCTGAGCGTTGTCCAGAGTTACAACGTCTGCACCAGAGTCGATGAAGTCCGGGATATCGGTAGCGCCGTCGAGCTTCTGTACAACAGCCTCAACAGACTTGTAACCCATCTCGTAGCCCTGCTGTGCAACAGACATGGTCAGCTCGCCCTTCAGGATGGACTGACATGCAGCCTGGATGCCGTCAAAACCGAGGTAAATGGTGTTTGCATAGTTCGGGTTTGCCTTACCGGTACGAGCAGCTGCCATAGCCATATCATCGTTGTTTGCACAGATGATTGCGATGCCGTCCGGGAACTTCTGCATGATTGCTTCCATGCAGTTTACAGCCTTATCAGCGGTAGCCTCAGCGTACTGGGTCTCTTCCTCGAGGAAGTCGCCGCCAGCCTCTTCGATACCAGCCATGTAACCAGCCTTACGAGCCTCGTTGGTGGAGTCGCCCTGTACACCGCAAATCTCGATTGCCTTAATCTCTTCCCAGCCAGCAGCCTTTGCAGCTTCTACTGCAGCAGCGCCGCCCAGCTTACCAGCTGCTTCGTTACCGGTACCAACGAAAGTGAAGACTTCGGGAGCATCGATATCGGTGTCAACTGCTGCGATCGGCTTAGTCTGGCCCGCAATCTTAGTCTTAACCATATCAGCCTGCAGCGGAGCAATAACAAAGCCATCATTGGAGGCATTGCTCAGTTCGGTCTCAATCATGCCCAACTGCTCATCATAAGCAGTCTCAGAGGAAGCGCCCTTAACTTCAACTTTTACATTCGGATGATCCTTGCCGTAAGCCTCAGCACCAGCCTTTACATAACCCCAGTACTCGGAAGCGGTGGTCTTCAGGATGACGCTAATGTTGTAGTTGCCGTCGCCAGCCTCAGCGGTGGAGGTGTCAGCGCTCTCAGAGCCCTTGGTGTCCTCAGTCGTGGTACCGCCGCAAGCTGCCAGAGACAGAGCCATAGAACCGACCAGCGCTGCTGCCATTAACTTCTTCACTTTCATAATGCAAACCTCTCTTTTCTTCACGCGCCCCGCTTTTGTGCGGAACGCTAAATTTACCCCTGTGAAATACACAGGTCATTGTCTATATTTTAAGTCCTCCACCGGACGCTGTCAAGGAGATTGTGCACTATTGTAAGTATGCTTAATTTTCGATTCTGACTTTGTGGAATTCGATTAAGAAATTTACAATTCCGATTTATTTTTTATGTGCCTTGTGCCTTTTCTCTTTTCTTCTCGGCAATCTCAATAAATTTTTGAATATATTTTGATGTTCTTTGTATTGTTCTCTGTGTCTTTTGTTGTGACCTTTCTGCTTGCATTTTTGTCACCCCTGCTCTAAAATAAAAAAGACAACACACAATTCTGCGTTTTTTCGCCTCACTTCCCCAACAATCACCATTTTCATTGTGCAAGTTGCACATTAACGTTTCATTTTTTTTGTACTCTTTGACTGACGTCATTTCGTACAAAGACAAATTGCACAAAATACTTCAGACAGAAATGAGGAATATGACCATGAAACTCGGTATTAAGACCTGCACCCTGGATATGCCCTACGAAGAAATGCTTGACTTCTGTGTGCGTGAACGCATTTCCTGCCTGGAAATCGGCACAGGCAACTGGTCAAGCGCCCCGCACATCGATCTTGACACGGTCGTTTCGAACAAATCTGCACGCACAAAATGGTACGACGCGATGCGCTCGCGCGGCCTGTCTCTGTGTGCACTCAACTGCTCGGGCAATCCCCTTGCATATAAGAAGGATATGGAAGTCACCCAGAAAACCTTCCAGCTCGCTGAGCAGCTCGGTATCCATAAGATTGTTATGATGAGCGGTCTGCCTGCCGGCTGCCCGGGTGACCGCACCCCGGTTTGGGTCACGACCTCCTGGCCGCCCGAGACACAGGACATCCTGCGTTATCAGTGGGAGGAAGTCGCCATCCCCATGTGGCGCGACATCGTGCGCATGGCTGCCGACTGCGGCATTGAAAAGATTGCACTGGAAAACCACGGCATGCAGCTGGTATACAATCCGGAAACCTGCCTGCGTCTGCGCGAAGCAGTGGGCAGCGACCTGATCGGTATGAACCTTGACCCCTCACACCTGTTCTGGATGGGCGGCGATCCCATGGAAGCCGCGCGTGTACTTGGTGAAGCCGGTGCACTCTATCACGTCCACGGCAAGGACTCCCGCATGGAGCGCCGTCTGATCGGCCCGAACGGTGTACTCGACACCAAGGGCATCAATGATTTTGCAAAGCGTTCGTGGAATTATGTCGCTGTCGGCGCCGGTCACGGCGTACAGTGGTGGCAGGAATTTTTCTCGGTCGTTCGCATGTGCGGCTACGACGATGTGGTCGCGCTCGAGATGGAAGATCTGACCATGTCCATGCTCGACGGTCACATCGCTTCGCTCCGTGCCCTGCGTGAGGCACTTGTGCTTTAAACAAAATTGCACATTGCACACTCTAAGCTGCCTTTTCTGCCGTTCTACACCCCATCCTTTGCCTAAAAATACGCCCGGAATTTTGGTTAAGCTTCCGATTTTACACGAAAAACATTGACCAGAGCGCACAAGTTGCGTATCATTAAGTAAGAGAGTCAACCAACTGTATCAGTTGGAAAAAAACGCTGGAAAGGACGTTGAAATCTCATGTTAAATATTGGTGTTATTGGCTGCGGCGCCATTGGCCGCGATCACATCCGCCGTCTGCATGACCTGGTACCGGGTGCAGAAGTTGTTGCTTGCGCGGATTATTTCCAGGAGGCTGCTGACAAGGTTGCAGCACAGTATGGCATTCGTGCATACGCATCTGGCGAAGAGCTGATTGCCGCTCCCGAAGTACAGGCGATCCTGATCACTTCTTCTGACGACTCCCACGCTGGCTATGTCCTCGAGGGTCTGAAGCATGGCAAGTACATCTTCTGCGAGAAGCCCCTGGCTCTGAACGCAGCTGACTGCGAGAAGATCATTGAGGCTGAGCTCAAGCATGGCAAGCGCCTGGTACAGGTCGGCTTCATGCGCCGCTACGACCGTGGCTACGCTGAGATGAAGCGCATCATCGAGTCCGGTGAGCTGGGTGCTCCCCTGATGATCCATGCATGCCATCGTAACGTTTCCCAGGGCCCGGGCTTCAAGACCGAGATGGGTATCACCAACGTTGCAATCCATGAGCTGGACATCTGCCGCTGGCTGCTGGGCGACGAGTACAAGAGCGCACAGGTTCTGAAGGTTCGTCAGAGCTCGCTGAGCAACAAGGGTTACGATAACCCGCAGATCGTTCTGCTCGAGACCCAGAACGGCTGCCGCATCGACGTTGAGGTACAGGTTGCTGACGGCTACGGCTACGACATCCAGTGCCAGGTTGTCTGCGAGAAGGGTACCATCAACCTGCCCGATCCGTACGCAGTTGTTAAGCGTGCAAACGCAACCCGCAGCTTCCCGATCCTGACCGACTGGAAGGATCGCTTCATCGAAGCTTACGACATCGAGATGACCGAGTGGGTTAAGTCCGTTGAGAACGGCAAGCTGACCGGCCCGTCCTCTTGGGATGGCTATGTTGCTTGTGTTGCAGGCGATGCCCTCAACAACTCCCGCGGTAAGGGCGTATTTCTCCCGGTTGAGACCATCGAGAAGCCCGAGCTGTACCGCTAATCGTACACATTATTTATGCAGATCGATAACAACCCGCTGGCCATCCAGCAGAATGAGCTCGATCAGCAGGGCAAAAAGCAGGAAGCGTATGAAATGAAGATGGAATTTCTCCGTCAGGTACGCGAATCCGGCGATCACTGCCCATGCAAGGAAGCCTGTCCCCATCACGGCAACTGCTTTGAATGCGTGACCATTCACCGTGGTCATCGCGATCACTTGCCGATGTGCATGTGGGATATGGTCAATGAGCGTTTGGCCGCGCTGTCCCACATGACCGAGGGCACGCTGCGCCAGTATGAGGACGAGCATGAATAAGCATTAAAAAACCGCCCATTCGGGCGGTTTTTTTTCTTGTCTTTATGGCTTACTTAATGCCGATGTCTGCAACATGGGTCAGGCCGCAATTTGCCTTGGCCAGACTGTGCGCCGGCTTTTCGGCATGCAGCGCGATGGTGTGATCGGCCATCGCGGCACCGACAGCCAGTTCCCCGGTGTCCGCGTTGACACCGCTGGGCAGGTCGATGGCAAATACCATACCGAACGAACGGCACAGCATGGTGGTCGCTGCGCGTGCCACGTCGGACAGTTCTCCGTGGAAACCAGTGCCATACACCGCATCAATTGCAGCGTCTGCATCGAAAATCCAGTTGATCTGATCCATTTGCAGCTCCTCGATCGGCCAGATCGGGGTCTTTTCGTCCAGCTTTGCAAAGTTCGCCCGCGCCTGCTCGCTCTTGGGCTCACCCTCGACCAGAATGACCGCTGCACGCACACCGCGCTCGCGCAGATAACGCGCTGCAACCAGTCCGTCGCCGCCATTGTTACCCTTGCCGACAAAAATCGCTGCTGTGCGCAGTACCGGCTGCTTCTCCTGCACGAAGTCTGCCACCGCACGGCCTGCATTCTCCATCATCTGTTCGTAGCTCAGGCCGCCCTCGGCTGCCTTGCGCTCAATTTCCTTCATCTCGGCTGCTGTTACCGTCATAGCTCCAATGCTCCTTATCACATCGTTTCTGTTTGGTTTAGTATACCGCACCCGCGAAAAAATCGCAAGCGTGCTCATCTATGCTTGACAGCCATTCGGAATACCCTACAATAAATATATACTCATGCTGCGTACCAAAGGGGTGATAACATGAAACGTCGTGTCATAACCATCGTGCTGGCCGTTCTGGTTTTGATTCTCTTATTTGTCCCATGCTCATTTACCCTGTTTACCAGCGAACAGACACTGACGCAGCCCAGCGGCTGCACACTGCGTGAACACAATCAGGGTGCTTCCCTCATTCCGATCGAGCTTTCTGCCGAGCAAGCCGCAGACGTAGGACAAACGCTTCGCGATATGACCTTGCATTTCCGTGGTCTGACCCGCCGCATCACGTCCGAACCGCCCGCAACCTTATACGAACTGTCTCTCTGGCACGAAGATGACCAAACTTTTACCGTCTGGGTCGATCGCAAACATCTTTATCTTCCCTTGCGTGCAGGATTCTTCGTCTGTTTTTCTCCTGCATCCGGTACGGATACGTTATTTTCAGCTCTTTCCCGTCTGCATGCCGCCGCATAACTTTTTGGCCGTCCCCTGTCGGACGGTCTTTTTGTGTCCTGCAACGGGCACAATCACGATTTTTGCACAGTTTTTCCGGCTGAATTTTTCCATGTAAATTTACCGGACAGCCGTTGTAAAACCCGGAAAAAGTCTTTATAATTTATGATGTATGTAAATTTATCGGATCGAGTAACCGTTATATAGAAGGAAGGGCCTAGATTATGAACAAAATTGGATTCGACAACGACAAATATCTGTCCATGCAGTCCGAACACATCAAAAAGCGCATCGCACAGTTCGGCGGCAAGCTCTATCTGGAGTTCGGCGGCAAGCTGTTCGACGACTACCACGCTTCCCGCGTTCTGCCCGGCTTCGCACCCGACAGCAAGGTGCGCATGCTCGCGCAGATGGCCGACCAGGCCGAAATCGTCATCGCCATCTCGGCTGGCGACATCGAGAAGAACAAAGTCCGCTCGGATCTGGGCATTACCTATGATGTCGATGTACTGCGTCTGATCGACGCATTCCGCGGCATCGGTCTGTATGTCGGTTCGGTCGTCATCACCCAGTACGCAGGTCAGGCTGCTGCCGATGCGTTCAAACGCCGTCTGATCGCACTGGGCGTCAAGGTCTACACCCACTACCCCATCGCAGGCTATCCGAGCAACGTACAGCTCATCGTCTCCGACGAGGGCTACGGCAAGAACGAGTACATCGAGACTTCCCGTCCGCTCGTTGTCATCACCGCTCCCGGCCCTGGCTCGGGCAAGATGGCAACCTGCCTGTCCCAGCTCTACCACGAGTACAAGCGCGGTATCTCGGCTGGCTACGCGAAGTTCGAGACCTTCCCCATCTGGAACCTGCCCCTCAAGCATCCGGTCAACCTCGCTTACGAGGCTGCAACCGCTGACCTCAACGATGTCAACATGATCGACCCCTTCCACCTCGAAACCTACGGCGTGACCACGGTCAACTACAACCGTGACGTTGAGATCTTCCCGGTCGTCAACGCAATCTTTGAGAAGATCGCAGGCGAAAGCCCCTACCACTCTCCCACCGACATGGGCGTCAACATGGCCGGCAAGTGCATCATCGACGACGATGCTTGCCGTGAGGCATCCTGCCAGGAGATCATTCGCCGCTATTATCAGGCGCTGTGCGACAAGCGCGACGGCCGCAGCGACGATACTGCCATTCACAAGCTCGAACTGCTCATGCAGCAGGCTAAGGTCTCCATCGAAGACCGCCCGGTTGTTTCCGCAGCGCTCAAGCGCTCGGAGGAGACCGACGGCAATCCGGCTGCTGCCATCGAGCTGCCTGACGGCACGATCGTGACCGGCAAGACTTCGTCCCTGCTCGGCGCGTCCTCGGCTGCGCTCATCAACGCACTCAAGCACCTGGCACACATTCCGGACAACCTGCCGCTGCTGCCCGCGCTCATCATCGAGCCCATCCAGCAGCTCAAGACCCAGGGTCTGGGCAACCACAACCCGCGCCTGCACACCGACGAAGTGCTGATTGCGCTGTCCATCTCGGCAACCACCAACCCGGTCGCAAAGCTTGCACTCGATCACCTGTCCGGTCTGCGCGGCTGTGAGGTACACTCCTCGGTCATTCTGGCTCAGGTAGACGACAACGTCTTCAAGAAGCTGGGCATGAACCTGACCTGCGAGCCCGTTCATCAGACCAAGAAGCTCTATCACAAGTAATTTCACAAAAAGTAAGCGCTCAGAGCACCGAATCCGGTGTCCTGAGCGCTTTTTGTTTGATATGGGGCAGTTATTCCAGAAATTTGCCTTTATAAAAGTTTTTCTTTCCGGTTTTTTGTGCGGTCAGACGAAAGATCACACAGCCGTCCGGACATACAATGGTTTTGCTGTACGTACCATCGCCGCCGACGTTCTGCAAATCGCCGCCGCTGCGCACCGCTTCCATCAGGGGAAACAGCATCAGCATGGTCTTAGAGCAGATCCCCTGTCCGTCTGCATTGACCGGACAGCCATACGTACAGGTATACCGATCACCAATTTCTTCGCCGTTGCGGCAATAGTGTTCGGTCTGTGTGCCACGCAGAAAGCCTGTGACTTCCACCGTGAACACATATTCCTCATCGTACCATTTTTTCATAAACCTTGCTCCGCCCCTTTCTTTTACGCCTTTTCGTTCTGCGCCGCGATCTTTTCCGCCAGTTCGTTCAGATAGACCCAGCGCTCCATTTTATATTCCTGCTGACGCTCCAGCTCTTCCTTCTGCGCGAGCAATTCCTGCAATTTGACGTAATCGTTAGCCGCACTCGCGATTTGCTGTTCGCACGTCTCAATCTTTGCAGCCAGCTGCTCAAGTTCCTCGTCGATGTGGTCGAACTCTCGCTGCTCGTTGAATGAGAATTTGAGCTTTTGCGGTTTGTTTGCCGGTTTCTGTGCCTTCTCGGTCTTTTCGGTCTTGACCCGCTCGGCTTTTTCCGCCGGGACGCGCTTGTCCAGATAATCGGAGAAATTGCCGGTATACTGGCGTACCTCGCCGCCGCGGCAGACCTCGAAAATCGAGTGCGCGATCTTATCCAGAAAATAGCGGTCATGGGATACCGCGAGCACGATGCCCGGGAAGGATTCCAGATAATCTTCCAGAATGGTCAGCGTTTCTACGTCCAAGTCGTTGGTCGGCTCGTCGAGCAGCAGGACGTTGGGCGCTTCCATCAGCACTGACAGCAGATACAGACGGCGCTTTTCACCGCCCGACAGCTTACCGATGAACTGATGCTGCAAGTCGCCCGAAAACAGGAACTTTTCCAGCATCTGCGAAGCCGTGAACGTACCTTCCGGGGTCTCGATGCGGTTTGAGATATCGCGAATCCAGTCGATGACCCTTGCATTCGGGTCAAGTTCGCGTCCCTCCTGCGAGAAGACACCCAAACGGACGGTCTGACCGGTTTCCACCGTACCGCTGTCTGGCTGGACACGTCCGGCGATGAGGTTTAGCAGAGTCGTTTTGCCCGCACCGTTGACACCGACCACGCCGATGCGATCATCGCGGGACAGAATGTAGGAAAAGTCCGAGATCACCGTCTGGCCGCCATATACTTTGGTGACGTGGTCAAGCTCGATGGTCTTGCGTCCCAGTCTCCCGGAAAGTGCGGACATCTGCACCCGCTCGCGCTCGACCGGCGCGTCCTGATCGCGCAGCGCCTCATAGCGCTCGATGCGGTCACGGCTCTTGGTACCGCGTGCGCGTGCGCCGCGCATGATCCACTGGTATTCCCGGCGCAGAATGGCCTGCCGTTTGCGTTCGCCTGCCTGCTCCATCTCCAATCGCTCGGCTTTCAGTTCGAGATAACGTGCGTAGTTGGCCTCATAGCTGTACAGCACGCCGTCCTCCAGCTCGACAATGCGATTGACCACGCGATCGAGGAAGTAACGGTCATGGGTAATCAGAATCAGGCCGCCGTGGAAGCGAATGAGGTAATCTTCCAGCCATGCCGCCATCTCCATATCCAGATGGTTGGTCGGCTCGTCCAAGATCAATAGATCAGACGGGTGAATCAGTGCGGATGCCAGTGCCACGCGCTTGCGCTGACCGCCGGACAGCGTGCCGATCTTCTGGTCATGGTCATTCAGTCCCAAACGGGTCAGCATGGTGCGCGCTTCATACTCTGCGACCGTGCGGTATTCGCTCGGCAGATCGCGGAACACCTGCTCTAACACGGTTGCGTCCGCGTCCATGTCCGGGTTCTGCGGCATGTACGACACCTGTACATTGGGAAATACCTGCACCGTACCGCTGTCCGGCTCCTCTGCACGCGCCAAAACGCGCAGCAACGTGGATTTTCCCGTACCGTTGATGCCAATGATACCCACCTTGTCCCCGGTATCCAGATAAAGGGAAGCGTCCCGGATAAGGCGCTTCATCCCGTAATTTTTTTCAATATGCTCGGCTGCTAAAAGCATAGTACAACTCCTTTCCGTGCACGCTCATTATACCACAGCCCGGTTAAAATTTGAATGCAAAACCCTCATTCCCGCCTCTGTCCCGGAATTTACCCAAAAGTTCATCCATTTTTTTGCGATGAACCAGAATTTTTTGCCGAAATGCACAAAACCCACTAGCATATAGATGGGATATTTGCTATAATAAATGTACCATGACAATCATATATGCAAAAAGGATTGGTGAAAATATATGAAATTAAATCTGGAGAGTTTGGAGAACAAACTGGCCTGGGAAAGCTACCGCATGCCGCAGTATGACATTCCCGCAATGGCAGCGCGCACCAAAGCCGCTCCGACCTGGCTGCATTTTGGCGCTGGCAGCATGTTCCGCGCATTTCCGGCCGTTCTGGCACAGCGTATGCTGACCGCTGGTCTGACCGATACCGGTATCATCTGCTGTGAGGCGTATGACGAGGAACTCATCGACGCTTGCTATCGCGCACACGACAACCTGTCGCTTGCTGTAACCCTGTACGCAGACGGCCGCCTGAAGAAGGAAGTCGTCGGCTCGATTGCTGAGGCGCTGACTCTCGGTACCGACTACGACCGTGTCGCTGAAATCTTTGCCGCTCCTTCCTTACAGATGGTTTCTTTCACCATCACCGAGAAGGCTTATCCGCTGCGCGACAACGATAAGAACCTCTATCCCGATGTCGCACACGACATGGAGAACGGCCCCAAGGGCACCCAGAGCCTGATCGGCCGCGTCATCTCGCTGTGCCTGCACCGTATGCACACCTGCGGCAAGCCCATCGCACTGGTATCGATGGATAACTGCCAGAACAACAGCATGCGTCTGCGCTGGTCGATGATGGAAATTGCCTATGCCTGGAAGGCAGCAGGTCTCATTGACGACGCAGAGCTGTCTTACCTGTCCGAGCAGGTTGCATTCCCGATCACCATGATCGACAAGATTACGCCCCATCCCGATCCCAAGATCGCCGAGCACCTGGCTGCTGACGGTCTGGAAGGCATGACTCCCTGTGTCACCGCTAAGGGCACCATATACGCACCCTTTGTCAATACCGAACAACCGCAGTACCTGCTGATCGAGGACAACTTCCCGGTTGGTCATCCGCCGCTTGAGCAGCTCGGCGTCATCTTCACCCGCAGCGACATCGTGCTCAAGACCGCAATGATGAAGGCCTGCACCTGCTTAAACCCCAACGACACCACCCTCGCAGTTTACGGCTGCCTGCTGGGCTACACCAAGATCAGCGACGAGATGCAGGACAAGGATCTTGTTAACCTCATCACCCGCATGAGCGAGATCGAGGCAATGCCCATGGTTTCCGACCCCGGCGTTCTCGACCCGCACGAGTACCTGCATGAGGCACTGGCTGTACGCTATCCCAACCCCTTCATGCCCGACACCCCGCAGCGTATCGCAACCGATACCTCGCAAAAGCTGGCAACCCGTTTCGGTGTCACGCTGCAAGGCTACTACGATTCCCCCCTGCCCAAGTATCGCGTCTGCAAGCTCAAGTACCTGCCGCTGGCACTGGCTGGCTGGCTGCGCTACCTGATCGGTGTGGATGACAAGGGTGAGGCCTTTGAACTGAGCCCCGACCCCAACCTGAAAATGCTGCAGAAGCATCTGGAAGGCATCAAGCTGGGTACCGAGAAGGTCACCGAGGCACAGCTCTACCCGATTCTGTCCTCCAAGCCCATTTTCGGCGTCAACCTGTACGAGGTTGGTGTGGCTGAAAAGGTCACCGAGTATTTCCGCGAACTGATTGCAGGTCCGGGCGCTGTCCGTCAGACCCTGCACAAGTACTGCGGCGACAACTAAATCTTATCTGCAACGCAAAAGACCGCTCGAATACGAGCGGTCTTTTTTGCTGTCGTTTTTAGTGCAGAGCGTTCTCATACGCCTGTGCAGTGCGTGCGTCAAAGCATACCAGAAGGACGCGCTCGGGCACCGCATGCGTTTGCAGAAAGGCTCGAATCTCGCGCACCGCGATTGCGGCTGCACGATCAAGCGGAAAGTGATAGACACCGGTGCTGATGGCCGGGAATGCTACCGTGCGGCAGTCGTGTTCTGCTGCGAGAGCAAGGCAATTGCGATAGCAGTCCGCGAGCAGGTCATCTTCCCCGCTCTGTCCGCCGTGCCAAATCGGTCCCGGTGTGTGGATGACGTACCGCGCAGGCAGTCGGTATCCGCCGGTGATCTTGGCCTGTCCGGTCGGGCAGCCGCCCAGCGTGCGGCACTCTGCCAAAAGTTCCGGGCCTGCCGCACGATGGATGGCACCGTCCACACCACCGCCGCCCAAAAGGCTTGTGTTAGCCGCGTTGACGATCGCGTCAGCCTGGATCTTGGTGATATCGCCCTGAACGATCTCGATTCTTGTCTGCATCACACCGACCTCCCATTGTACTTTATGTTCAGTATACGCCGCGCACGTGCTGCTTGTCAAAGGCACATCGGTATGGTAGGATAGAGAAAACATTGCAAAGAAGGTGTAATATGCACGATATCATCCAGCACACCGAACGGCGCTTCCGGTGGCTTTGTGCGATCGGTATTCTGGCTATCGCTGTTTACGCAGGGATTTACGCAATCGGACTCGGCGTACGAACCCCTGTACTGACCATCTTGTTATTTGCGGCATTCATCTGGCTGCTGCTGTTCGGAAACGGGATACTACATATACTGCACAAGTTGATTGGTGATACGACTGTGATACGCAAAGCGCTCTTTATTTTGCTGTCCGCGGTCGTGTGCCTGTCCATCCTCGCAGCGTCGGCTGTCTTGCTGTTCATCCCATTTTTCCTGCCCGAGCAAAAGATCGTCGAGCAGGATGGGACATCGTACGTGATGCAGGCCGAACTTGAGAGATGGGAAACCGTGGGATTTTCCTATCACAAGCGTGTTTTTCTGCTGTTTTACGAGCGCCAGCCGTCCTGGTCGGACACCGATTACACGCGCTGGCAGGAAAGTTAATCATTGGAAAGGAAGCGATTTTGTGCAAAAGATGACATATACCTGCTGCAAATGCGGCTGCAAAAAGTTCACACATCACACGTTTTACGGTGCAAAAGGGTCGATGGCTGCACTTTTCGACATTCCAAACGGGGAGTTTATCACCATCAGCTGTGCAAACTGCGGTTACACCGAATTTTATCTGAAAAAGACCGAGAGCGGCAAAAATATTCTGGATTTTTTGTCTGAAAACTGATTTTTCCTCTTTGACATTTTCCCACAGGCTCTGTATAATATGAGTTGATATGCGGATATCGTTCCGCTCCCGTCGTGCCGCTGATTTTGGCACGTCGGCCCTATTTTTTCTTTGATCTATGAAAGGAGTCACCAAAACCCATGTCCATAGTACTGTCCTACCGTGCCCTGCGCGATGAGCCCCTGTCCGCAGACGAGGCCGCGGCCATCGATATTGTGATCGCACGGTACCAGTCCGATTTCGAGTACCGCGAAGCGGCTGACGCATTCACGGTGAACCCCAGCGACCCCAACGCTTCCGAAGTCATCTTCTCCGGCACGGTCTGCCTGCCCGCAGAGGATGCCGAGTCACGCGACTACTGGATGTGCTGTCTGACCGATATCCGCCGCATTCTGGAGGATGCAGATTGGACCGTCTCGCAGGGCGACACTGCGCTCGACTGGGATGAGGACGACGGCTGGATGCTCCCTGAAACATAAAAACAAGACCGCCTTTGCTCTAAAAGGCGGTCTTTCTGTTAGGATTCGGTTTGTGAGACGCTTCGGTTGACCAGGAAGATACCGACGCAGACCAGAACGAGTGCGATTCCGGCGGCGGGGCCGAATACGCCCTGTTCACCGAGCAGCAAGGCGGACAGGAACACGCCGCAGACCGGGTTCATAAAGCCGTAGATCGATACCCGGCTGACCGGGTTGTGCTGGAGCAGCACCGCCCACAACGAGTATGCCACCGCAGACAGCATGCCGAGATAGCCGAGCAGCAGAAAAGCTGCGGGTGAGGTCGGATAGATGCGTCCACCGCCGATGAGACCGACGGCAATCAGCACCAGACCGCCCCACACGAACTGATAGCCGCTCAGCGTGACTGGAGATTCCCGTTTTGCGTACTGCTTGACCATGACCGACGAGATCGCGTAGGCCAGCGAGGAGATCAGGACGAAGCCCTCACCGTTCCACTGCATGGAAAAGTCCAGTGCTCCGCCGCGTGTATTGATGAGCACGACACCGGCAAAGCCCGCAACACAGCCGAGCAGCTTGGCGGCGGTCATGCGCTCCTGACGCAGGACGATGGCCGAAATCAGGATGGAGAAAAAGACGTTCGCCGAGACGATGATCGACGACTTGACGCCTGATGCGTGCGCGACACCGATGTAAAAGAAGATGTACTGCGTAACCGTCTGCACGAGGCCGAGTTTTAAGATCATCGACCAAGATGTAGGTTTTGGTATGAGCCAGCGACGTGCACCGATGCTGCCGATGCACAGCGCGAGCAGTCCGGCCAGTGTAAAGCGCAGTCCGGCGAACAGCAGCAGGCTGGGCGTGTGGTCTCCCGCGATGCCAAAGAGGCGATAGCCGATCTTGACGCACGGGAACGCGCTTCCCCACAGCATACAGCACAGCATGGCCAGCAGTCCGACCACGACCGGCTGCGTCAGAAATGCCGTCTGTTTGGATTTTGATTGCATGAATGTTTGTCTCCCTTATTTGTGATTCTTAACCCCAGATCTCCAGCGCTTGCTGGTAACAGGCCAGGCGATCGGGCCAGTTTTTTGGTGCGGGTGCGGTCTCGTCCCCGACTGTGATGGATGTTCCGTCCGCGCTGACCGTGTACTCTGCACCCTGGACGATTTTACCCAGTGCATCGTCTGAGATCGTCCAGCCGTTGATCGCATACTGCGTCGCCAGAAAGACTTCGACTGTATTGCCACGCTTCTTGGCGTATGTATTGGGGTTGGGGTCGGGTGCCGTCTTGCCCACGCTCCACTCCCAGCAGGCCGATTCCCACGGATAACGTTCAGCGATGTAAGATGCGGTATCCGCACCGTCAAAATCGTCCCCCATCGCCTGCAAGAAGGCCAGCTGCTCGCTGCGGTGGGTGAGCTGCAAATAGCCTGCGCCGCGATCGTTTGTACTGCATCCATGGGCAGCGTAATAGTCCTCACCGCCCTCTTCCAGCGTCAGACGCCCTTTCCCGCTCTCGCTCGCCGCCGTTGCAAAGAACATCGTGAGGCTTGGGCGGGATGTGATCTTGTACTTGCGCAGCAGATGATTAAGCTGCCAGACCTCCCCGAACGAGGTATCCCCCTGCCATCCAAAGTCGCGCAGCTGACCGCCTGTGATGGGGTACCATGCCATGCGCGCAAACCACAGCAAGACCAGTGCTGCCGCCGCACCGGCCAGTATCATGCGTCTGCGCTGCATGATTTGCTTCTTTTGGGCTTTGGATACCCGCTTTTTCGCAGTCGTTCCGGTCTTTGATCGGGTTGTTTTTCCGGTTTTGGAAGCGCTGGGCATCTGCATCCCCTCCCTTCGCATAGTTCCAGTATACGAAGTTTGTCCTATATTTGTCAACCATTCAAAGGAGGCCATCCCTATGGATTCCGCAAAGCGTATCGCCGTCATCGGCGCAGGCGGTAAGACCACCACCCTATCCAAACTGGCTGATCTGCACCGCACAGCACGGGTTCTGTTGACCACGACCACCCATATTTTCCCCTTTTCCCCGCCAGTGTGCGACCGGTTGTGTATCGCGCCGACCGCTGAGGAAATCACGCAGGCGCTTGCGCAGCCGGGTGCCGTCTGCGCCGGCGTTCCGTCCAAAAATGGGAAACTGACGGGGTTGTCAGAAGAGATTTTGCAAGCTGCAAGTCAAAGTGCGGACTGGATTTTCTACGAGGCCGACGGTGCCAAGTGTCTGCCGCTCAAGCTGCATGCGGACACCGAACCGGTGATTCTGCCGGAGACAGCGCACTGCTTTATCGTAGCAGGTTTGTCGGCGTGGGGCAAGCCGACCTGCGAGGTCATACACCGGTATCAGTTACGGGAAGATTGGGCGCAGAATCCGGGACGTTTGGTAGATAGTGCGGTGATTGCAGACTGTGTACGCGATGCGGTCAATGCGTGTGGGCTGCCGCATGCGCATTTGACCGTGCTGCTCAATCAGGCTGACACAGTGACGGAAAAAGTGGAAGAGATTGCGGCTATGGTACGGGAATTGGAAGCCGAGGAGTTAACATGCAAAACATGCAGTTTGCGGGAGGATAGCGATTTGGCTAGGGTCTTGTCGCTGGAAGGCATCCTATAAAAACCAAAAAAGAAAGACCAACCGAATCGTTGGTCTTTCCAGAAATTGCGCACTCTGTGGAGTGCGCTTTTTGTTTCTTTTCAGGTTGAAACCCGGGTCGTACACCGGGTTTCAAAAGGGGATTTCGCTGTCTGCGGACAGCGACTCAGGGCTCTGCCCTGAGAACCCGCAAGCCTTTCGAGAAAGGCTTGAGCGAAAGCTTCAATCAGGGGTGCGGTGGTTTAACGATACCTTTGATAG
The DNA here is from genome assembly GCF_900167005.1 of Butyricicoccus pullicaecorum DSM 23266. Taxonomy (GTDB): domain Bacteria; phylum Bacillota; class Clostridia; order Oscillospirales; family Butyricicoccaceae; genus Butyricicoccus; species Butyricicoccus pullicaecorum. Next base: position 290,350 of record NZ_FUXW01000001.1, on the reverse strand, counting down.
GTTTCCGGGTCATCGAGGTCGACAAGCGTTCTTTCTTCCGTCCAATCTACGAAAACTGTTTGCTCGGCGTACTGTCGATACACCCGTTTTCCGCCCTGATCACCAGTCAGCGTCATCAGCTCCAGTAAAAATCGTTTTGGAAAGACACACGGGCTGGACGGTCGATCTTGAATCTTGGGAACCGTGATTTTGTCCGTATCCAGGCATGTTTTGCACAGGGTGTGGACAAGCTCGACGGTCAAGAACGGTTGGTCGGCGTTCAAGAACATAGCTGCTGTCATCCGTTCATCCACAGCCTGTGCACCGGCTGCGACCGAATGCCCCATACCGAGCGCGGCATCGGGTGACGGGACAACCTCGAAACCGTGCTTTTGGGCATAGTCCTTGATTTCCGGGGTATTGGTAACCAAAACGCGCTGATCGAAGGGCAAATCTGCAATGAGATCGACCGGATAAGTGAAAACCGGCCGACCGTTCAAGGGCAGCAAGAGTTTGTCCTGTCCCATTCTCCGGGACAATCCGGCAGCCAGCACGACTGCGGCGATCATCCGACCACCTCGAACAGCACATCGATCATACCGCCGCAGATCATCCCTGATTTTCCGGCCTCACCATTGGACATATTGAAAGTCAGCAAACAGGGCTTGCGCTCCTGTTTGAGCGTCTCCGCCTTCTGGCAGACCTCATATTCCGCGAGTCCACCGCCGACCGTGCCCAGTTTATGCCCGTTGTCCATGAAGAACATGCGTGCACCCATACCGCGCGGTGCCGAACCCTGCTTGCGCACGACAGTTGCCATAATACCTGTCTGACCCTCTGCCAGCGCGGTCAGCATGGCCTCAGACAGTCCGGCATTGGCGCTGCCGCGCCGGGTCTGGATGAGTTCACCCACGATGGCTACCGCGATTTCCTCCGGTGTCTCAGCGCCAATCGACAGGCCGATGGGTGCGTGCACCTGCGAGAGCTGTTCTTCGGTCACACCCTCGCTTCTGAGCAGGTCAAAGACCGCTTTGTTTTTGCGCTTGCTGCCAATCATGCCGACATAGGTGCAGGTGTGCCTCAGCACCTCACGCAGGCATACCGTATCGGCAGCATGGCCGCGCGTTACGATGACAACCGACAGATCGGGCAGGCTCTCCCAATCCAGATGGACAAGCAGGTCGGTGAAATCCCGGCAGACGACTTCGTCCGCCTCGGGAAAACGAGATGGTTCAGCAAACTCCGGGCGATCGTCGGCCACCAGCACCCGATAGCCCAGCATTTTGCCCAGCTTGACCACGGGCATAGACACATGACCGCCGCCGCACACGAGCAGTGTTTTCTGTTGACACAGCGTTTCGCAGAGCACACGCGCACCGGTTTTGCGGTCAGTACAGATAAATGGCGGCTTGCATGCGGAAATGTCCTCTGCGGCGTCCACAAACGGCACCCCGTCTACCACATTCCGGCTCTTTCCCATGTCGTCGCCGTCCAGAACGGTCATGCGGCACACCGTATGGCCATCCAAAATGGCCTGTGCCAGCTGCTGATAGCTATTTTCCTGCATAAAACATCCCTCTCAGATGGTTAGATGGTGAAAATTCTGTGCAGTGACGCCAATGTCCGACAACAGCGCACGCAGCGCCTCCTCTGCTTCAGTCGGTGCACTCCACGCAAGACCGCACCCGGCTGTGATCTCGCGCGGCACCGGAATCAAACGCCCGGAAACATCGTGCTCACGGGCTGCTTGCTCGGTTTTCATGGCTGCTGTCGTTGTGTGGAAGGTCACCACCACACGCGGTGATTTTTTTCTGAGCATGCTTGACCTCCTTCACGCACCGATCAGCGCACGAATGGCACCGATGGCAGTATCGATCTCATCCTCGGTGTTAAAGTACGAGAACGAAAAGCGCACAATGCCCTGTTCTACCGTGCCCAGCGCATAATGCATGAGCGGTGCACAATGCGCACCCGCGCGGGTGCAGATGCCGTAATCCTCGGTCAGCGCGTCGGCCACTGCGCCTGCGTCCTCGCCTGCGAGGTTCATCGCAACGACCGCCGTGCGCAGCGGTGCGTCCATATCGCCGTAGACGATCACACCGGGCAGGTCACGAATGCCCAGATAAAAGCGTCTTGCGAGGGCTTCTTCCCGTTCCCGGATGGCATCCAGACCGGTCTGCGCGATAAAATCCAGACCGGCAGACAGACCGGCAATGCCGGTCGCGTTCATCGTACCGGCTTCCAGCCGTTCGGGATAATCGGCTGGGTGATGGCGGTCAAAGCTGTGAATGCCGCTGCCGCCGACCTTGAGCGGACGGATCTCCACGCCCTCGGCCACGCACAGTCCGCCCGTACCCTGTGGGCCGAACAGTCCCTTGTGACCGGTAAAACACAGAACCGAAATGTTCTGCTCTTTCATGTTGATGGGCAGCACACCGGCTGACTGCGACGCGTCCACGACAAACAGTAGACCGTTCTGCTGACAAAATGCACCGATGCGTGCGAGGTCCAATCCGTTGCCCGTGACGTTAGAGGCATGGGTACACACCACGGCACGGGTATTCTCGCGCAGCGCGGACGCAAAATCGTCGTAGCAGATGCGTCCCTGCTCATCTGCGGGTAAAATGGTCAATTCCAGTCCCTGATCTTGCAGCAAGAAGAGCGGACGGAGCACCGAATTGTGCTCAAGCGCGGTCGTGATGACGTGGTCACCCGGTGCAAACAGGCCAAAGATGGCCGTGCTCAGCGCATCGGTTGCATTATAAGCAAAACACACCCGCGCGGGGTCATCCAAACCAAACAGTTCAGCCAGCTGGGTGCGGCAATGGAACACCGACCGGCCGGCCGCAAGCGACAGCGGATGACCGCCGCGTCCGGGAGAACCCAGTGTGTCAAAGGCTTCACTGACCGCCTGCTTGACCGCAGGCGGCTTCAAAAATGAGGTTGCGGCAGAATCAAAATAGATCAAGGCAGCGAACTCCCTTCTGCATGGACAGGTGCAGGATGGCTTCGAGCACACCGCCCGCAATGTTGCGTGCCTTGTCCGAAATGGTATCGCAGTTGTCCTTCTGTTCCATGCGCGGGTCGATATCGGCAATCTTAAGTCCCTTCGTGACCGCGTAACCCGGTCGAATCAGACCGCGCAGCACACCGTCCAGCGTCGCATAGACCGGGGTCTCGCCGACCATGGCGATGACTTCACTCTTGTGCACCACGCTGCCGATGTCCACGGTCTGACCCTGTGCATCGGTCACCAGCGTAAGCGCACCGTCCGCCGGTGCGTGAATGACGCGCTCCTTGGCATAGCCGCCGATGAGTCCAGGAACACCGGTATTCGGGATAGCAGCGCCCGTGTACAGGATGCGTCCCAGACTGTGACCGCGCATGGTCTCGATGACCGAGTCCACATCCTCACCCGCCGTAAAACCGGGGCCGAGTGCGACCGTGATGCAGGCCATATCCCGCGTCGTACCCAGATTGCGCTTTGCCAGAATGGCATCGACCACGACGGTCGGATTTAATTTGCGGATGCTCTCGCCGGTCTCGTCCACGATGAGCGGCACTTCCCCGTTCTGCCAGACACGCTCCATCTGGTCAAGCGAATCGATCTTGCGGCAGGTCACGCCTTCAACCGTCGTCACGCCATCATAGACTGCTTCGGACAGGGCAGCACGGCGACGGATGGCCGACGGCTGTGCGCACTCGGTGAGCAGTACACGAAAGCCGCTGTTCACCAGTCGCACAATGGTACCGGTCGCGAGGTCGCCCGCGCCGCGTACAATGACACAATTTGTCACGGACGAATCACCTTCCCTGCGTTTGCCATGGTTTCCGCGATCACGTACATATTGGTCACCGAGCCGACCGCCAGCTTGTCTGCCAAACCGTAATGGTTGAGGCAGGTGCCGCAGGTCAGAATCTCGGTGCCGTTCTGTGCGAGCACCTTGAGGTCTTCCACGGTGTCCGCACCCTCGCACGACAGTTTTGCACCGCCGTTGTAGAGCAGGACGGTTGCGGGTGCCTCGTCCAGCTGGGTCAGCGCGTAGACAAAGCCCTTCATCAGTGCAGCGCCCAGCGTATCGTCACCGGTGCCCATGCAGGACGAGGACAGAACAACGACGGTCGGGCCTGCCGGAGCAGGCGTGCAGCACGGAACCGGGTCAAGGTCAGGCAGGATATTCGCCAGTGCCTCACCGGCATCGTTCATGACTGCCGACAGCACATCACTGCTGACCGGCTGAATGAGAATGCGCCATCCGCCGTCGATCTCGCTCGACTCGGCATTGAGGCCCATCTGACGTGCCATTTTCTCGACGTTCTGACGGGCGATATCGTTGTCGACCATGGTGATGACCGGCGTACCCTGTTCCTTGATCGCGTTTTTGGTGTCAATGACCGGCTGCGGACAAGCCTTGCCGCGTGCGTCTACAATCGTTGCCATACTGATGAACTCCTTTTTATTTGATATCGAATCACATTCAGGTTTTACCCTTCTACGATGATTTCCGCGTCCATACGCGGGATAAACTGACCAATTTTGCCGCAGGGCAGGCCGATGGAAGCGATTTCCGCGACGAAATCGTCGGCTTTGTCGGCATCTAGCGCGAACAGCAGACCGCCCGAGGTCTGGGGATCGAACAAAATCTCCTCGTCTGCGAAGGACAGGCCGCGCAGTTTGACCCTGCCCTCGGCAAAGTTGCGGTTGCGCTGGGCAGCAGCGGTCAGATAGAAACCGTCGGCGTAGTCTCGCGCCTCGGGAATGACCGGAATGCCTGCCATGTGCAGACGTGCGGTCAGGTCAGGACGGGTCATCTCGTGCAGATGACCGAGCAGGCCGAAGCCGGTCACGTCGGTGCAGGCGTGCACCGGGTAACGGTCGGCAATCTCGGACGCGTACTTATTGAGCGTGGTCATGGACTTGACCGCCAGCGCGAGTGCCTCGTCCGAGGCCGCGCCCATGCGTGCCGCCGTGCAGGTCAGACCCACGCCGAGCGGCTTGGTCAGGACGAGTGCATCCCCGACGTGTCCGGTATTGTTGGCGCGGATGCGGTCAGGGTGGATGGTACCGGTCACCGACAGACCGTACTTGACCTCGCTGTCGGCAATCGAGTGACCGCCCGCGAGCGAGCCGCCTGCCTCGATGACCTTCTCGCTGCCGCCCTGCAAGATGCGTCCCAAAATGTTGAGATCCATCTGCTCGGGGAAACATACGATATTGAGCGCAGTGCGCACGGTGCCGCCCATGGCGTACACGTCGCTGAGTGCGTTGGCCGCGGCAACCTGACCGAAAATATACGGGTCTTCCACCATCGGTGGGAAAAAGTCCAGCGTCTGCACGATGGCGAGGTCATCGGTCAGGCGATAGACCGCCGCGTCGTCGCTCGACTCGGTACCGATCAGCAGGTTGGGATCGGTCGGCCGCGGCAATTTTTCCAGCACTCTCGCCAGTGCCGCAGGCCCGAGCTTTGCCGTACAGCCGCCGCCTCTGCAAAATTGAATCTGCTCCACAGACTCACACCCCTTCAAAATATCGTGCCGCAAGGTCTAGCAGCGCTTGCTTGCCTGCCTTTTCAAACGCGCGGTAGCGTGTCAGCAGGTCACGTCCCTCGTTCGTCAGCACCGCACCGCCGCCGCGTGCACCGCCGATGCGGCGCTCGATGAGCGTGCATCCCAGGCAGGCCTCGCTGCCCTTGACAATATTCCACGCCTTGTTATAGCTCATGCCCATCTCTGCCGCGCTGCGGCGCAGCGAGCCGTACTTCTCAATGCCCTCCAAAAGCTGGGCAATGCCCGGACCGAAGGCCTTCACGCCGTCCGACAGGATACGCAGCGTCGCGTCGGCTGTAATCTGATGTGCCATTGTTGGGTCTCCTTTCCGATCAGGTGCGGGCGCACTCGCCGTCGGTATTCAGCAGCAGCCGCAGGCCGTGCCCAATCACATCGATAAACGCGTCCATGCTCTCGCGCACCGCCTTGGGGCTGCCGGGCAGGTTGACAATCAGCGTGCGTCCTCGGATGCCGCTGGTTCCCCGGCTGAGCATGGCACGACTCGTAAACTGCATACTATACGCGCGGATGGCCTCGGCAATGCCCGGGACTGCACGGTCGATCACATCTTGCGTGGCCTCCGGGGTCACGTCACGCGGTGCAAAGCCCGTGCCGCCGGTCGTGAGCACCAGATTGCAGCCCTGTTCATCGCACATGCGGCGCATGGCCTCGGCCAGCTGTGCGCGGTCATCCGGGACGATCTCAGTGCACACGACCTGATAATCGTTCGGCAGACGCTCTGCGATGGCAGGGCCGCTCAGGTCCTCGCGCTCGCCCATCGAGCCTTTATCGCTCGCCGTGATGATACCAACCTTGTACACCAGGTGCATTTCGTCGCCCTCGGCAATCTCGCCGCCGTGCAGCACACGCGCAAACACGCCTTCACGGGGCATGATGCAGTCGCCCATGCGCTGGAAAATCTCGCAGCCGTGGTGACACTGCTTGCCGATCTGGGTGATCTCGAGCAGTACCTCACCGCAGCCCAGACGGGTGCCAACCGGCAGACGTGCAAAATCAAAGCCGTCGACCAGCAGATTTTCACCGAATGCGCCGTCCTTGACCGCCGCACCGCGTGCGTTAAATGCCTGTACTTTATCGTAAGAGAGCAGGCTCACCTGACGGTGCCAGTTGCCTGCATGTGCGTCACCCTCCACGCCGTAATCGACGCGCAAAGTCGCCTTGTGAACATTTTCTTTCTGTGTGCCGCGTGCCGGACTGGTACAGACGGCAATGACCTTTCCCATATTATCCTCCAATTCCATTCATCGTGCGGTCGGCGGTATCGTGTTCGCTAAAGTGGTGACCGGTCGGCTTGCCATAAATCGCCCGCTCGATCGCCGCTTGCATGCCCTCTTTGCCGTCCCGCAGGTAGGGCTTGAGATCCAGCCCGTCGGGCTGTGCCAGACACAGGCGCAGCATGCCGTCGGCTGTCAGGCGGACACGGTTGCACGAAGCGCAAAAACGGTCGTGCACCGCACCGATCAGGCCGAACACACCGCCGTCCTGCCAGCCATAGCACACGGCAGGGCCGTTGCCCAGCTTGCCGCCTCGGAAGGGTGTAAATCCCGGCATGGCCTTTTGGATGATGTCCAGCACCTCGGCGTTGGACAAGCCCTGACGGCTGGCACCCAGTCCGACCGGCATGAGCTCGATAAAGCGCACCGGGCAGTCGTGTTCGCGGCCGAACCGCACCAGATCGACGATCTCGTCGTCGTTGAACCCGCGCACAGGCACCACATTTAGTTTGACCCGCATGCCGGCTTTCTGTGCAGCCTGCAGGCCGGAAAGTGCGTCTTTCAGCTTGCCGCACCGGGTGATCTCGGCGTATCGGTCGGGGCGCAGCGTGTCCAGACTGAGATTGACCCGACTGATGCCTGCATCGGCAAGTGCCTGCGCCTGACCCGGCAGCAGCAGGCCGTTTGTGGTCAGGGTGACCTCTTCAATGCCCGGAATCTCGCCCAGCATACGGGCGAGCGTGGGCAAATCGTGACGGCACAGCGGTTCGCCGCCGGTCAGCTTGACCTGCCGCAGTCCGAGCTGTGCCAGCGCACGCACGACCTCGGTGATCTCTTCAAAGCGTAAAATTTCCTCATGCGGCAAAAACGGTACGCCCGTCTCGGGCATGCAGTACCGGCACCGCAGATTGCAGCGGTCGGTCACCGACACGCGGACATAGGTGATGTTTCGTCCCAAGCGGTCGATCATCGCGCCGCCTCCTCTCTCTTGTTACTTGCCAAAACCGCAGTTCGGGTAGGTGCACACCGGGCAGTTCAGGCACAGGCCGCCCTCGCCCAGTGCGGCCAGATCGTCAGCGGTCACCGGGTCACAGGCTGCCAGTCGGGGCAGAACCAGATCAAAAATGGTGCGTTTTGCGTACATGACGCAGCCGGGCAGGCCGCAGACCGGCACACGGTTTTCTCCATAGTAGGACAGCAGGAACATGGCACCCGGCAGAACGGGTGCGCCGTAGCTCACGATGTCCGCACCGGTGTTCTTAATGCCCAGCGGGGTCTTGTCGTCCGGGTCAACGCTCATGCCGCCCGTGCACACGACCAGTTCAGCACCCTGTTCAATGAAGTCCAGAATAGCCTCAGTCAGACGTGCCGGGTCATCTCCCACGCGGCGCACGCCGACGGTCTCCATGCCGTACTCTGCCAGCTTGTTCTGTACGACCGGCGAGAACTTGTCCTCGATCAGTCCCTTTTCCACCTCGTTGCCGGTGACCGCAATGGCAGCACGACGCAGACGGTAGGGCATCAAGCGGAACAGCGGCTGGTCGCCTGCGGCCTGCTCGGCCTTTTTGAGCTTTTCTTCGGCAATCACCAGCGGAATGACGCGGGTACCCAAAATCTTGTCACCCTTTTTGACCGGCGTATTGCCGTGACGCGAGGCAATCATGACCTCACCGGCACCATTGACCGCCTTGAGACGTGCGGTATCCACCTTGAGCAGGCCGTCACAGTCGGCGGTCAGCTCGACCTTGCCTTCCTTGACTGCGCTGCGCACAAAGTGCTCGGTGCCGCACAGGTCGGCCAGTCGCTCGGCAGCCTCATTTTCGTGCAGCATGCCCGGTGTTTTCTCCCAGACGAACAGGTTTTCCTTGCCCATCGAGAGCAGAACCGGAATGTCCTCCTCGGTTACAATATGTCCCTTGCGGAATCGTGCGTCCTTATATTCTCCCGGAATGATCTGGGTCAGATCGTGGCACAGCACATGGCCGACTGCGTCCTCGGTTCGGATGGTCTTCATCGTGCAATACGCGCTCCTCTCATGCTCGTTTTCTTCATTTTATCATCCGGTCAAATGAAAAGCAACCGTTATTTGCCTCATGGGATAACGCGCAGTCCATCCAGAGACAAAAAAGAGGAGAGCTGCCCGTTCGGGACAACTCTCCTCATAACTTTTAACAGGGTTATTTCTGCTCGCCGTCGGCATTTTCAGCCTGCTGCGCCTGCGCCGCAGCCTGTGCAGCCTTCTGGCGCTCCATCAGCTCGTGCTCGAACTTTTCCAGACGTGCCATCATGTCCTTGGCCTGTGCAAATCCGGCTTCTGCCGCCTTGCTCATCCAAGCCTTGGCCTCGACCAGGTTACGGCCTACGCCGTCACCGTTCCAGTACAGTGCACCGACGTGATACTGCGCCGGGACGTGTCCAGCCTCTGCCGCCTTGAGTGCCCACTCGAACTCCTTTGCGCTGTCCTTGGGTACACCCTTGCCCTCGCGGTACATCTGAGACAGGTGGAAGCCTGCCGGTGCAAAGCCTGCCTCAGCAGCCTGCTCGTACAGGTGAGCCGCCTTCTCGGGGTCAGCCTCGATGCCGACACCGTTCAGGTACATAAATGCCAGATTCATCATGGATTCCGGGTTTTTCAGCTCCGCGCCGCGCTCGAACCAGTGACGTGCCTTGTCATTGTCGGCCTCTACGTGGTCACCCTTGGCGTAGCACAGACCGAGTACACCGGCTGCCGGGCCGCTGCCCGCATTTGCTGCGACTTCCAGCATACGCAGGCCGGTCTTCTCGTCCTGCTGAATGTCCTTGCCCTCAATCAGGCGCAGACCGGTGTACAGCAGACCTGCCGGGGTTGCACCGCGCACGGTGTCGCGGCGGGTCTCAAGGGTCTTGAGCAGTCCCTCAGCGCGCTTGTCGCCCGCTTCCTTGGACTTCTTGGCCCACTCACACGCATCTTCCATGAGCACGAGTACCTTCTCAGGCTCACGCACACCGAGGGTGCGCTTCCACTCGAGCAGTGCCATCTCGCGCATTGCGTTTGCGTTGCCGTTCTCAGCCAGCGGACGCAGCAGGCTGTCCGCCTTGTCCAGATCACACAGACCTTCGTCCTTGGCGTCGCGATATGCCATGCCAAGATACATAGCGCCGTTGTCGTCGCCCTGATCGTATGCCTTCTGGTACCACTCCATTGCGGTCTTCATGTCCTTTTCGAGCGTCTTACCCTCTTCGTAAGCAACGCCCAGCAGGATCATAGCACGTGCGTTGCCAGCCTCGGCCGCACGGCGATAATATTCGATGGCCTTGGGCATATTCTTCTCGGTGCACATGCCGGTCTCGTTGGCCATACCCAAAAACAGCATACCGCGCGGGCTGCCCTGCTCAGCTGCCTTGGCATAATACTCGAGTGCCTTCTTGGGATCGGCTGCAACGTCGCCCTCGCCCTTTTCATAGTACTGGCCGAGTGCTGCGGTTGCCTCCGCGATGCCCTCCTCGGCGCACTGTTCGTACAGTTCCATTGCCTTCTGGTGGTCGCCTGCCTTGGCAGCCTCGACAGCCTCGACAAAGCGGTCACCACCGCCGCCCTGCAGACGGATGATATCGGGCAGCATCTTCTTTGCCTTCTCAAAGCCCTGCGCCGATGCCTTTTCCAGCCAGTTGCGCGCACGGCCGAGCATTTCGGACTGCATTTCCGGGTTCAGATCGCGAGCGCGCTCCAGATACCACAGACCCAGATCATACTGTGCCTGCGCGTAATCCTGCTCAGCCGCACGGGTGTACCAGTGTACGGCTGCGACCGGGTCCTGCTCACAGCCGAAGCCACGGCGGTAAGCCGATGCCAGCAGGAGCTGTGCACGGGCGTTGCCCTGCTCTGCCGACTTGAGATACCAGGAGAATGCTTCCTCGGGACGGGGTTCAAACTCGCCCTCGCCGCCGTTCTCGCACAGAACGCCTGCCGAGCACTGCGCGCGGACATGTCCGAGCTCTGCCGCCTTGGTGTACCAGCGCAGCGCCTTGGTGTAGTCCTGACGCACGCCCTCACCATTTTCGTAGCACAGACCCAGATTGAACGCTGCCGGTGCCGAACCTGCACCTGCCGACTGGCGGAACAGGAAAGCTGCATTCTGGAAGTCGCCCTTCTTATAAGCTTCAACGCCCTGGCGCATCCACTCGTCGCGCTCGCTCTCCTGCAGGTTGTCCAGCAACTGCTGTGCCTTTTCGTGACCCTGTGCCGCGGCAGCCTTAGCCAGCGGAATGGCCTTATCAAAGTTGCGGTCTACCAGATCGCCCTTGCTGTACAGCAGTGCAAGGTTGAACTGTGCCGAAGCGTCGCCCAGATCGGCCGCCTTGCCCAGCCACTCGACTGCCTTCTCGCCATTGGGCTCAAAGCCCAGGCCCTTGACGTACAGCGTACCGATAAACAGCATCGCACGCGGATAACCCAGCTTAGCTGCTGCCATGGCGCAGTCAAAGCTGCGCTGGAGCGAGCGCTCTACGCCCTTACCGGCGAAGAACAGCTGGCCGAACTCAAAGATAGCTGCCGGCATGCCGCCCTTTGCGGCATCGCCCAGCGCCTGCAGAGCGGTGCTGTAATCGCCGCGGTCGCGTGCTGCGATACCTTTTTCATAGAGTGCGTTTGCCTCTTCCTCCGGGATCTTGAGGGTGGACTGGACCGGTTCAGCCGGCTGCTCCTCCACCTTCTCAAACATCGCACGGACTTCTGCGATCTTGGTCTCAGCCTCGCTGTGACCAAACTCCTTGGCCTGTTCTAACAGATCGAGCGCCTTGTCGTACTGCTGCGCTTCGAGCTGATCGAGTGCGTCCTCATAGAACGCACGCGCTTGTTTTGCACGTTTTTTCTGTTTTCTCTCTTCCGAATTACCAAATGGCCATATCATGCTTTTCGTTCCTCCTCACAGCGGACGCGCACACCCGCTGGTTGTCTAGCTTTCATTGTACCACAAGCCCGCCCGTTCCACAAGAAAACACAGCCTCTTTTTTCCGTCCTGCATTTTCTTTCATGGTTTCCTGCATTTTACTCCCATTTTAGCGATTTGTTTCCGTTGTTTTTGACTGTGAATTCAAACGTTTCCTTCGTCTATTCGCATTTTACATAAATTTTGGCCTTGCGATTTGGCCGTCACAAGCTTTGTTTTACTTGAAAGTTTCCCTGCATTCCTGTATAGTAATGTTAATGAAATCGGTGCAAAAAATATTTTTTTGTCAAAACCAAAGATTGTGAGGCGTCCATTATGAACAAACATACCCCGCACGACGCGACGGCGATCTTCCAGTACGAGGGAATTCCCGCCGCCAATCAGCTCGTTCCGCTTGGACTTCAGCACGTTGTCGCGGCTGTCGTCGGCATCGTCACCCCGTCCATCCTGGTAGCCAACACCTGCGGCATCGAAGGAGCAGATCGCACCCTGCTCATTCAGGTTTCCCTGCTCGTCACCGCACTCGCTACCCTGCTCCAGCTGTTCCCGATTTTCGGGCGCATCGGTTCCCGTCTGCCCGTCATCATGGGTATCAGTTTCGCCTATGTCCCCACGCTTCTGGCCATCGGCGGACAGTTCGACCTGCCCACCATCCTGGGCGCTGAGATCGTCGGCGGTGTCGTCGCCATCCTGTTCGGCATCTTCGTCAAGCAGATCCGCGTTCTCTTTCCGCCCCTCGTCACCGGTACCGTTATCTTTACCATCGGCCTGTCGCTCTATCCCACCGCAATCAAGTATATGGCAGGCGGTGCGGGCACCGAAGGCTTCGGTTCGCCCCAAAACTGGTTCGTCGCCATCCTTACCCTGCTCGTTGTTACCGTTCTGAGCCACTTCTGCAAGGGTGTCCTCAAGCTCGGCGCCATCCTCTTCGGTATGATCGTCGGCTACATCGTCGCTTACGCGATGGGCATGGTATCCTTCGCTGAAGTTGGTGCTGCTGGCTGGTTCAACCTGCCCGCTCCCATGCACTTCGGCATCACCTTCGAAGTCAGCGCATGCGTCTCGCTCGCGATTGTCTACATCGTCAACGCAGTTCAGACCATCGGTGACCTGAGCTCGACCACCATGGGTGGTATGGACCGTATGCCCACCGACAAGGAGCTGTCCGGTGGTATCATCGGTCAGGGCGTTATGAGTATCGTCGGCGCAATCTTCGGCGGTCTGCCCACCGCAAGCTACAGCCAGAATGTCGGTATCGTTACGGTAAACCGTGTCATCAACCGCGCAGTCTTTGCCTTCGCCGCAATCGTTCTGGCAGTCGCAGGTTTCGTACCCAAGATCTCCTCGATCCTCACGACCATTCCGCAGTGCGTCATCGGTGGTGCAACCATCTCGGTTTTCGCAACCATCACCATGACCGGCGTGCGCATGATTACCTCGGACGGTTTCTCCATGCGTTCGAGCGCTGTTGTCGGCCTGGCAGTTGCCATCGGCGTCGGCATCACCCAGGTACAGGGTTCGCTCGGCGGTTTCCCGACTTGGGTTACCACCGTATTCGGCAGCTCTCCGGTTGTCGTTACGACCATCGTTGCGATCCTGCTCAACCTGATCCTTCCCAAGGAAGAAGCAAAGAAGTAAATAAAACCGATTTCTCAAAGTCCCGCTTCGTACAAGCGGGACTTCTTTTATCCCCAAAAAACAATGCAAAAAGACCGCTCCCTATCTTGGGAGCGGTCTTTCTTTATGCGATTTCTTTACTTGGGCGTATACGGGGTATCCTCGAGCGGCAGCGAAGTTCTGAACTTGCCATCCAGCTTGTAATATGCACCCTGTACCGCGGGAGCGGTCGGAATAGAGGTGATCTCACCGATACCGACAGCGCCGCAGGCCAGGTCGGGCTTGTTCTTCTCGACCAGGATGGCCTCAACGTCCGGGGTCTTGTTGGCGCGGAACAGACCGAGTTGTCCGAGCTTCAAGGTCGGCTTGCCATCCTTGAGCGGGAAGCGCTCGGTGAGCGCATAGCCCAGACTCATGACAACGCCGCCCTCGATCTGACCTTCGCAGGCGTTGGGGTTGATCGCACGGCCAACGTCATGCGCTGCGACAACCTTTTCCAGCGTGCCATCCTCGTTGAGCAGTACGACCTGGGTTGCATAGCCGTAAGCGACATGGGAAACCGGGTTGGGCTTGTCAGCGCCCATCGGGTCGGTCTTTGCCAGATACTCGCCATAGAACTCCTGACCTTCCAGATCGGCCAGCGTACCATTGCCGCGTGCCTCAACCAGCTGCTGGCAAGCACGGCGGCAAGCCTCGCCGGTAACCAGCGTCTGACGGGAACCCGAAGTGACGCCAGAATCGGGTGCGGTGTTGGTCTGTGCTGCCACGTAAACCGTGTTCTCAGCCGGCTCGCCGGTAGTCTCGCAGACAATCTGGGTCAGCACAGTGCCCAGACCCTGACCGATGCACGATGCACCGGAACGAATGTGAATCTTGCCATCTTCTACGGTCAGGCGGCAGCGTCCCCAGTCGGCCAGACCGACACCGACACCGGCATTCTTCATTGCACAGGCGATACCGGCACGCGGATGGGACTCAAAGACATCCTTGACCGCTTCGAGCGTTTCAGCCAGTGCGGTGCCCTCGAAGGCAATCTGTCCGTTGGGCAGTACCTGTCCCGGACGGATGGCGTTGCGGTAACGAATCTCCCAGGGCGAAATGCCGACCATCTCTGCCAGCAGATTGAGGTTGCACTCGGTGGCAAAGCAGGTCTGGGTGACACCGAAGCCGCGGAACGCGCCTGCGGGCGGGTTATTGGTATAGACAGCCGTGCCGTCAATGTCGATGTTCTGGTAGTTATACGGGCCAGCCGCATGGGTGCAGGCACGCTGCAGAACCGGACCGCCGAGCGATGCGTATGCACCGGTGTCCGAGACAACCTTGACGCGGGTGCCGACCAGAATACCATTCTCATCGCACGCGGTCGTGCACTCAATGGACATCGGATGACGCTTGGGATGGATGAGCAGCGACTCTGCGCGGGTCAGCTTGACCTTAACCGGACGGCCGGTCAGGTAAGCCATGAGCGCTGCGTGATGCTGTACCGACATATCTTCCTTGCCGCCGAAGCCGCCGCCGACCAGTGCGTTGACGACGTGTACATGCTCTGCGGGCAGTCCGAGCATCAGTGCGCATTCGTGCTGCGTGGTATATACGCCCTGGTCGGACGACCAGATGGTCACCTTGTTCTCGTTGCGGTCAAAGTCCGCAATCGCGCACTCAGGCTCCATAAACGCATGCTCGGTAAACGGGGTCTCGTAATGACGGGTCACGACGTACTTTGCATTTGCAATCGCCGTGTCCGGGTCGCCTCTCTTGAGCTTCTCATGCGCCAGCACGTTGCCGCCGCGATGCACAAGCGGTGCGTCCTCCTTCATGGCCTCATGCGGGTCAAAGACCGGTTCCTTGACCTCATAATCGACCTTGACCAGCTTCTTGGCCTGCTCGACTGCTTCCAGCGTCTCGCCGCAGACCAGCGCGATGGCATCGCCCAGATAATGGGTGTAGCCCAGAATCGGAATCAGGGTATCCCAGTCGTGCTTGATATGGCCGATCTTATTTTCGCCCGGAATGTCGGCAGCGGTCGCGATGCGCACGATGCCGGGCACCTTCTCAGCTTCGCTCGTATCAATGCCGCGCACGATGGCACGCGGATACTCAGCACGGACAGCCGAAGCGTACAGCATGCCCGGAAATTCCATGTCGTCGGTGTACAGGCCGGTGCCCAGTACCTTCTCACGCACGTCGATGCGATGGATATGCTGTCCACCGATACCGGTGATGGGCGGAACTTCGGGAATCTTACCGCCACCCCGCTTGATTTCTGCTGCGAGTTCTACCGCGTCGATGATCTTCTTGTAGCCCGTGCAGCGGCAATAGTTGTTGCGCAGCGCAAAAGCGATCTCGTCGCGGGTGGGATTCAGATTCTGGTCAAGCAGCGCCTTGGCACAGATAACCATACCCGGGATACAGAAGCCGCACTGTACTGCACCGGCCTGGCCGAACGCGTAGACATACAGTTCCTTTTCCTCGTCGGTCAGACCCTCGACCGTCTGCACGGTCTTACCGTCCACGCGGGACAGCTTCTGTACACAGCACTTGGTGGGCTTGCCGTCGATGAGCACGGTACAGGTACCGCAGGCACCCTCCGAGCAGCCGTCCTTGACCGACTTGAGTCCGAGTTCGTTTCTCAGCACATCCATCAGGCGCTTGTCCTGTTCGGACTGATAAATCTTGCCGTTGATTGTCAGCGTATACATGATTTTCACCTCATTTTATCACGCGGGATGTACCGTCCGCGCCCGGTCTCGACCAGTTTGCCGTTCTGCACTGCGTGTACGCCGCTCAAAAATACATCGCGCACCGAGCCCGCCGTGCGGAATCCCTCAAACGGGGTATAATCACAGTTATGATGCTGATTTTCCGCCGAGATGGTAAAATCGGCCTTGGGGTCATAGATGACAATGTCGGCATCCTTGCCCACGTCCAGACTGCCCTTGCGCGACCACACGCCGAACATCTTGGCCGGATTCTCGGCCAGCATCTGGCACAGTGCGGTGACCGGAATGCGTCCGGACGCGACTGCTGCGGTGTACATGACGGTCGGACGGTGCTCGATGCCGGGCATACCGTTGGGAATCTTGGTGAAGTCGTCTCGTCCCATCTCCTTCTGTCCCTTGAAGTTGAAAGAACAGTGGTCGGTGGACAGAATGTCGATCTCGCCGTTTTCCAGTGCCTGCCAGAGTGCATCCTGATCGGACTGCGGACGCAGCGGCGGCGAGCAGACATACTTTGCGCCCTCGAAATCGGGCTTGTTGTACACTTCTTCGGTCAGGGTGAAGTACTGCGGACAGCTCTCGACCAGTACCTGCTGGCCGCGCTCGCGTGCCGCGCGAATCTCGCTCAGGCCGTCGGCGGTGGACAGGTGGACAATCCACGCCGGTGCGCCTGCCAGATCGGCAATGCGCAGGAAACGGGACACCGCTTCGCCCTCCACGATGGACGGACGGGTACGCGGATGCCATGCCGGGCTGGTGTGTCCGGCTGCGACTGCCTTCTCGCGCAGGCGGTCGAGCACCGGGCCGTTTTCACAGTGTACGCCCAGAATGCCGCCGATCTCGCGCATCTCGCACAGCAGATCGTACATCTCACGGTCGTCTACCATCAGAGCGTCATAAGCATAGTACGCCTTGAACGAGGTCACGCCCGCGTCTGCCATCTCGTGCAGCTCGCGGCGGGTCTGCTCATTCCAGTCGGTGACTGCCATGTGGAAGCCGTAGTCACAAGCACACTTGCCGTCGGCACGCTCGTGCCATACGCGCAGCGCGTCTTTGAGCGTGCCGCCCTTGTCCTGGGTGGCAAAGTCAATAAGCATGGTGGTACCGCCTACCAGCGCAGCTTCCGAGCCGGTCTTAAAGTCGTCGGCAGTCACCGTGCCCGAGACCGGCATATCCATGTGGGTATGTCCGTCGATAAAGCCCGGGAATACCAGGCAGCCGGTCGCGTCGATGTTGTGATCTCCCGACAGGCCAACGCCTACCTTCTGAATAATGCCGTTTTCGATCAGCAGGTCACCCGGGCGCGTCTCCGCGCCCGTGACCAGCGTACCGTTTTGAATACAGGTCGTCATGGTTTGCTCGCCTCCTCAGCCAAGCACGACATCGATCGCACGACGCAGTTCCTCAGGCAGCAGGGCGAAATCGGTGCCAACCTGGCCATGCCAGCGGTACTTCTCGCGGCCAAGGAAGCCGTCGTTGGTCGAATCGTTGAAATCCTCCTCGCAGGAGAACAGGGTGAATTTGTCCTTATAGGGAATGATGCCGATCGGGCACAGGCAAGCGCAGTTGCCGCACTCATTGCAGTAAGCATCAATATGAATGGCCATCTTGAGTTCGGGGATGGGATAGTTTGCACGGTTGGGGCAGACATCCACGCAGTTTCTGCACTTGTAGCAAGCCTCCGGGAAGGATTCCGGACGTGCCGGACGCGGACGATCGGCCTTCTTGTGGTAATAGTCATCGGCAACCAGTGCGTCGCACAGTGCGGTGAGCTTGGCAACGTCTACCTTGGACGGAACGCTCTCGGGCATTGCCTTTGCCAGACGGGTCAGGTTCTTGTAGCCGCCTGCCTTGAGCAGCAGGGTTGCCACGGTGACCGGTGCGATGCCGCAAGCGACAACGTCGGTGATGTTGTGCAGGTCAATACCGCCCGAGAAGGAGATCGGCAGCTCGCCGTCGAACGCCTCGCTCAGGATGCGGGCAACGTTGATCGCCAGCGGGAACAGCGGCTTGCCCGACATGTACATTGCATCGCCAGCCAGCTCGCCGCGGCGAATCTGAACCGGGAAGGTGTTGGTCAGCTTGACGCCGAACTCACGGCCGCAGGCCGCAGCCTTCTCGCGCAGACGGTCGAGCATTGCGATCGCGTCGTCCAGCTTGAGGTCGTGGTCAAAGTGGGTGGTGTCGAAGGAAATATAGCCGTAGCCCAGGTCTTCGAGCAGAGTCTTAACGCGCTCGTAGCCAACAAGGGTCGGGTTGCACTTAATATAGGTATGGAAGCCCTTCTCGGTCAGCAGATAGGACGCAATGCGCTCGATCTCGTCTGCCGGGCAGCCATGCATGGTGGACAGGGTGACAAACTGGGTCACGCACGGGTCAATGCTGCGCACAAAGTCCGCGTCTACATGCTCGAACAGGTTGAGGTGCGAAAGGGTCCAGTCGATGCCTTCCTTCCAGGCATCGGTACCCGATGCGTCGCGCATTGCATTGAGGAAACCGTCTACGGTCGGGCTCTGGATGCCCTCGAGGTTATAGCCCACGCTTGCGTGGAACTGGAACTTGTCGTCCAGACCGAACTCACGTGCCAGCAGGTGCAGGATAATGTAAGCGCGGATGTACTCGTCGCGTGCGCCCTCGATGGTCAGCTCGGTGCTCCACTCGATATTGTACGCCTCGTCGCCCGTCCAGATACAGGGCTTCTGGATGCCCAGCTGCTCACCGTACAAAATCTGTACGGTCTTGAGCTCGAACACACGCGCACCAGCGCCGAAACCTGCGATCAGGTTCTGTGCCAGCTGGGTGTGCGGGCCGGCAGCGGGGCCAACCGGGCAGGACAGCGGACGGCCGGCCATGGTCATGCCAAGGTCGGGTACACTGTCTGCGACCGGAACGTGATACAGCTCTTTCTTCTCACGGAAGTCGTGCAGCGAAGTGGTCAGCAGCTCCGCAAAGGGGATTGCTCTCATCTTGTCACTCATATTTTTCTCTCCTTCTCAAATCTCCATCGCAATGATGTGGTTGCTCTATGCTCTCTTCCATTCAAACAACAAATTTAGTGTGCGCCGAGCGACTTCCACAGTGCATCTGCCTGTGCACGGCACTCGTGCTGGATCTTCTCCTCGTCAATGCCGACAAGTTCACGATCCTGCATCAGGACACGGCCGCCGCAGATGGTGGTTGTTACGTTGTGGCCGTTCATGCCGAAGGTGATGTGACCGTTGATGTTGTCCGGGCCCAGACGGGTCATCGGACGGTAATCGGACACGATCAGGTCGGCGCGTGCGCCCGGACGGATGACACCGCAGGTATCTCCGAAATGGCGGTCGGCCAGCTTAGCATTATTGACAAAGGCCATATCCATGACTTCGCCGAAGCCGATGGACGGATGCTGGTTCATGTGCTTGACCAGCACGTTTGCAGTCTTGACCGACTCCAGAATATCCGAGGTGAAGCCGTCGGTGCCAAGGCCAACGGTCACGCCTGCACCGAAGAGCTTGAGGATATCGGTCACGCCAACCGCATTGCCCATGTTGGACTGGGGATTGTGTACGACTGCCGTGCCGGTCTCGGCCAGCATGCGGCGGTCTTCGTCGGTCAGGTAGACGCAGTGACCGCAGATGGTCTGCTCACCCAGAATGCCGTGACGTGCCAGACGGTGTACAACGGTCTCGTGATAGGTCGCGCTGCAATGGTCGCGATCGTATGCGCCCTCGCAGACGTGGATGTGGAAGCCTGCGTTGGTGTGCTCACGCGCAAAGGCCATGGTCTCCTCGGAGATGGTGAACGATGCATGCATGCCGCACATCGCCGCCAGCAGGCCGGACTTGTCGGTCTTGCAGTAGTTCTCGAAGCGCTCATTTTCCAGAACGCTCTGACGTGCCTTTTCCGCACCGTCACGGTCGGAAATCTCATAGCACAAGCAGGCGCGCACGCCCAGGGTGGTCGCTGCCTCAGCGATCTCGTCCAAGCTGCCCTCGATCTCGCCAAACGAAGCGTGATGATCGAAAATAGTGGTCACGCCCGAACGGATACCCTCGATGAGGGTCATGTACGCTGACATGCGGGTCATGGGACGCATCAGGTGACGGTCAATGTTCCACCAGGTACCCTCGAGCACGCCGGGGAAATCGGTTGCGCAGTTGCCCGGAATGGACAGACCGCGTGCGAAAGCCGAATAGATATGATGGTGCGCGTTGATGAAGCCGGGCAGGATGATACCGCCCTTGGCGTCGATGCGTTCTGCGTCGGGATGCGCCTGCTCCAGTGCAGCCGCCGTGCCGACTTCCAGGATCACGCCATCCTCAAACAAGACTGCACCCTGTTCCACCATCGGCTGCGCGGCATCCCTGGTCAAAACTGTGCCATTTGTCAATAGCTTTTTCATATTGCCTCCTCTTTTCTCCGTTTCTCACAAATTACTCTTCCATTTATTAGCGTTTTCTACCGAAAACAAAAAGGACGCAAACCCTTCCGGGCTCGCGTCCTCTAAAAATCAGCCGTTTCGAATCTCTCGAATGACCATTTGCGTGCAATAATCGAAATAGGCGTCAATATCGAACGCGGCCGGATCGATCAGGTACTGGAACGACGCACCCTCCATCATGGAGGTCATGACCGCCGCCAGCATTTCCGCCCGCTCATCTGGGACCTGAAATTCTTTGAGCATACTTGCAATTTTGCCCCGCCATACGCGGAACGAATCAACAAACGCCGCCTTGACCGCCTCGTCCACTCGAGCCTGTACCCAGAAATCGAGCTCTGCGAAGTCGTATCGCTGTTCGTTGACGATGAACTCACGTTTTTGTCCCCAAAAGACGCCGATGCGTTCAGGAAGAGAACTGCCGCAGCTGGACAGAAGTGCTTCCTGCAACTCCGCGCAGCGGTCAAAGACCTTCTTTTGCACGGCGAGCATCAGCTCGTGCTTGGATTTAAAATAATAATGAATGTTGGATTGGAACATCCCGGCTCGCTCGGCGATCAGTGCCATGCGTGTGCCGCTGATTGTCTTTTCATAGACCACATCGAACGCTGCATCCAGTATGCGTTCTTCGGTGTTTTCTTCACGGGCGTATTTGCCTTCTGTCATAGGCCTCAGTCTCCCTGCGCGCTATATTTTTGGTCAGATAACCAAACTTATATTTTCTTTAGTATACCTGTTTGACAAGCCTCTGTCAAGCGGCGGGGCACAAATCATAAAACCGGTTTTGTGGAAATACACCAGATTTTGAACGGAGAGAGATAATACTTCTTGTAAATAACAGGGGTACAGGGCAAAAAAATGGCCTGCAAGATTAGCTTTATTGTACCAGACATGATAGAATAGAGTTACAATAAAATATTCTGAGCATATCACTCCTCAGAAGGAGAGGGTCGGGATTTTTTCTCCTGTCCCTACAAGAAAGGCGGTGAGGATATATGCTCCCGAGCAACGAAAACCTACCACCCCATCTGCGCATCATTTCCAAGCGTGCCCGACTGGAGATCCCGGTCTCCGAGATTCACTTTATCGAGGTCTTTGACTGGAAATGTATTGTGCATTGCAACGCAGGCGTACAGCATGAAACCAACATGCCGCTCAAGGATATCCAAAACCGTCTCCCTTCCGGACAGTTCATCCGCTGCAACCGCAGCTTTCTGGTCAACCTCGACCATGTCTCTTCGGTTGAAAAGGACGCGCTGATCACCGACGGCGGAGCATCTGTCCCCATCTCCATCCGGAGCAGACCCGAAGTTCGGCGTATCTGCGCGGATTATTTTTGGCAAAAGGCAGATATCACCTGATAACCGGCATGGCTCCGGTTTCATGGCCGGAGCGTCTCTATTTCTCAATCGCCGGTTTTCGCAGCACAAAAAAAGACAGCCCTTTGGCTGTCTTTTTATTTTGTAATATTGTAAGATTACAGGTTCTCGGTGAAGAACTTCTGCAGAGCCTCGCAAGCTGCTGCCTCGTCCTCGCCCTCGACGGTGATGTGCAGTGCATCGCCCTGCTTTACACCCATACCCATCAGGCTCATCAGACGGGTTGCGTCAACAGCCTTGCCGTCCTTGTGCAGGGTAACCTTGCTCGAAAAGCCCTTAACAACCTTAACCAGCTGGCCTGCCGGACGAGCGTGGATGCCCAGTGCGTCCTGAATCGTGTAATCAAACTCCTTCATATTCCTGGTACCTCTCTTTCAGAATCTGTCCCCGAAGGTTAGGGGGTATTCTTATTGTACTGCCTGATGACCATTCCGTCAATGCTGACAGGCAATTTCTCCGCGCGATCTGCGATAAAATTTTACAAAAAACCATAACTTTTGTATCACATCCTATGTTATAATAAAAATATACCAAAAATGTACCACAAAGTTTTCAACCCCATTTCATTCGATAAAGGAGATGTATCCCCCTGAATACCGATACACCGCTTGTCAGCATTATTATCCCGGTTTACAACGCCGCTCCCGACCTTGCAACCTGCATCGAGAGTGTGCGCCGCCAGCGCTATCAAAATATCGAAGTTCTGCTGGTCAACGACGGCTCGAGCGACGCGAGCCTGCAAATCTGCCGCATGTACGCCCAGCGCGATCCCAGGTTCTGTGTAATTGACAAGGAGAACAGCGGCGTTTCCGCGACGCGCAATCTGGCCATTGAACGCGCGCGCGGCAAGTACCTGCAATTTGTCGACAGCGACGACTGGCTGGACGCAAACGCCACCCGCCTGCTCGTCGAACGCGCCGAGGAGACCGGCGCAGATTTGGTCATCTCCCACTTCTGCCGGGTCGTCGATGACAAAATCTCGGTCTATGGATTTTTGCAGTCCACCCGCGTCATGGATCAGCGTCTGTTCGCTCGTCATCTGCTCGACGAACCGGCCAGCTTTTACTATGGCGTCATGTGGAACAAGCTCTATCGGCGTAACCTCATTTTAGAGCACGACATCCGCTGCAACGAGGCCTTGCAGTGGAGTGAGGACTTCCAGTTCAATCTGGAGTATATTCGTTACGCGCAGACCTTCTGTGCCCTGCAAACACCCATCTACTATTATCGCAAGCGCGGCGGCAGTTTGACCGGTGCGCTCACAATTGGACGCACTTTGACCACCAAACTCAATCTTTTTGAGTATTATCGCGCACTTTATACCGGTCTTGGACTGTACGAACAGTTCAAGCCGCAGATCTACCGCTATCTCATCGCCTCGGCAAAAGACAACTGAATTTTGTTTTTTCTGCGAATTTTCGTCCGAACCGCTTGTCCTCTGGCAGTTTTTGTTATAGAATAAGATAAGTTTCAAGACTTACACGCGCAGGCGTGTTTGATTGAGGCGAAAAGGGAGGACAATCAATGATTCCAGGATATCAAACAGTTGACCACGACAAGATCGAGCGCATGCTCGCAGCGCGTCTGGAAGCTTTGGGGATTCCGGCTGAGGCGCTCGAGGAGCCGGTCGGCGATGGTACACTGCGTCAGCTCGTTTGCGATCTCATTGCAGACACGCTTGCAGAGGCGAAGGCCGCTGCGCAGCGTGATTTGTATAACCGTCAGCGCGCCGGACGCATCGCGGCTCAGAAACAAGGGGTAAATCTGGGTCGACCGAGCAAGAAGTGCTCGGACAAGCGCTTTTCCAAAATTCGTGATCTGTACGAATCGCATCAGATTTCAGCCGAAGAAGCTGCCCAGAGACTGCATGTCTCGGTGTCCACCTTCTACCGCTGGCTGCGCGAATCCCGCGAACACGACTAAAGACAAAAACGCCGCACCGATTGGTGCGGCGTTCTGTTTTTATAGGAAAGTTGAAGAAATAAAAAAAGACCCGAGCCTGAGGCTCGGGTCTGAAAAGCAATCTTTTAGTTGATTCCCGGGTCGGACACCGGGAATCAATTGGGGATTCCGCCGTCTGCGGACGGCGGCCAGGTTCCACCTGGACGGGCCAGGCTACGCGCCTGGACTGCGCCGGGCCGCAGGCCCGGACCCAATATAATCCTTATTTGCTCGTCAGCGGAACATCGTTATAGATATAATCGTTAAGCTGCTGGGCAGCCTGTTCCACGTCAAAGACGATATACTGTCCCTGACTGCCGCCGTAGCTCCATGCACCATCAACCGGAATGCGTCCGTGTTCGATGGTCGGCATACCGTGTTTGAGCATACCGATTGCAAGACCGGTAATTTGGGTCAGCGACAAATCCGAGGTTACGTATTTGAGCATTTTGGGTGCGAGCTGAATGAGCTCTGGAACGGACAGGCCACGGATACGGTCAAACATGGCTTCCAATACGATGCCCTGACGCTCCACACGGCCCCAGTCATCGCCCGTACCGCCCTTACGGATACGGCCATAGCTCATCGCCTGAATGCCATTGAGCATCTGCTTGCCGGATTTCTCGACCGGGCACTCGGGTGCACCGGCTGCACGGCAATACTCACCGATAAACTTGTTGAGCTCCTTGATCTCGTTCTCCTTGACGTCGATCTCAACGCCGCCCAGTGCGCCGATGAGGTTGGCCATCTGCGAGAAGTCGACCTGCACAAAGTGCTCAATATTCAAATCAAAGTTCTGGTTGATCGTGCGGATGGCCAGCGCCGGTCCACCGTAGCTGTACGAGTGGTTGAGCTTGGCCTCTCCGTGTCTATCGATTTCAACCTTGGAGTCGCGCATGAGCGAGGTGATCTTGACCTTGCCGCGGCTGCTGTCCAGTGACAGAACCATCATGCAGTCCGACCGTCTGGTGCCGTCGTTATCCGCGTCGACACCGAACAGCGCGATATTGGTCACGCTGCTGTCGCCCTTGTCACCCACTGCAAGGTCAGCGCCTCGCAGCGACTCGGTGTCCCGGTTATACTGAAGGCCGGTGATGAGCCCAAAGCCTGTCCGCACGCCGAAAAACAGCACTACGGCCACGACAATCAGGGTCAGCCAGCGTCGTATCATCCGGAACAGCCGCCGCGCACTCATCTTACTGATCCTCGAAAGCCATGTCGATGTAGGCCTGAGTGACCTCGATCAGACGCAGCGTATTGGTGTAGTGAACGTGACCAACCGGCATACCAGCGGTAACGGTGATGATATCACCCTGCTGTACCTTGCAAGCCTCAACAGCTGCGCGAACAGCCTGAGTGTACAGCTCGGTACCGGAGTTAACCTGCTTGATCAGCACCGGGGTAACGCCCCAGGACATGGTCATGCGGTGGAAGGTCTTCTCACAGTAGGTTGCACCAACGATGCTGGTGCCCGGACGGAAGGAAGAAACTGCGTAAGCAGTGGAACCGGACTGAGTAACAGCAACGATGCACTTTGCACCCAGGTCAGCAGAGGTGGTGCAGGTTGCGTGTGCGATCGCATTGGTCTTGCGCTCGCCCTTCATGTTCATTTCCTTGAACTCGTCACGGGTAACGCGGCGGCGATCATAGTGAATGGTTGCCTCAGCGTTGGATGCGATCAGGGACATGGTGCGAACGGTCTCAACCGGATACTTACCGACAGAGGTCTCACCGGACAGCATGATAGCGGAAGTGCCGTCGAATACTGCGTTTGCAACGTCGGAAACCTCGGCGCGGGTTGCACGCGGATTCTTGGACATGGAGTCCAGCATCTGGGTCGCAGTGACAACGCGCTTGCCGTTTGCAATTGCGGTCTTAATCAGGTGCTTCTGAATCTCAGGCAGCTCGTAGAACGGTACCTCAACACCCAGGTCGCCGCGGGCAACCATCAGACCTGCACACTCGGACAGGATCTCACGGATGTTGTTTACGCCTTCCATGTTCTCGATCTTTGCGATGATCTGAACATCCTCCTGGCCGTACTCCTTCAGGATCGCCTTGATGTCAAGGATGTCCTGCTTGGTGCGGGTGAAGGAAGCTGCGATGAAGTCAATGCCCTGCTGCAGACCAAAGATGATGTCTGCGCGATCCTTCTCGGATACGAAAGGCATGTTCAGCTTGATGCCCGGAACATTGATGGACTTACGGTTGGAGAGCGGGCCGCCGTTGAGCGCCTTACATACGATATCGGTGCCGTCCTTGATCTCCTGAACCTCAAACGCGATCAGACCGTCGTCGATCAGGATGCGGGTGCCGGGCTGTACGTCTCTCGGCAGACCCTCGTAGGTGATGGAAACGATGCTCTCGTCGCCCTCAACCTCACGGGTAGTCAGAGTAAAGGTCTGGCCGTCCTGAATCTCGATCTTGCCGTTCTTGTAAGTCTTGGTGCGGATCTCGGGACCCTTGGTGTCGAGCATGATACCGATGGGCAGGCCCAGCTCTGCACGGCACTCCTTAACCAGATCCATTCTCTGCTTGTGCTCTTCGTGCGAACCGTGGCTGAAATTCATACGGGCAACGTTCATACCCGCCAGCATCATATCCTTGAGTACCTGCTTGTCATCGGTTGCAGGGCCGAGCGTACAGATAATTTTTGTTCTGCGCATCATAAAAACATCTACCTCACTTCGTTATAAACAAATCAACAAAAACCGTACAATAAAATTATTTTTTAACCTTACACATTTTATCATTTTACCGCGTTCTTTGCAATGTATTCCTCAGCGTTCGCGCATACAAACTTTCATTTTTTCCACCTTGTTGAAAATTCCCCTGCTTTGGCTGGGTCGATTCGTGAATTTTGCCTCTTACGCACTTGCCACTTTTGCACGATTCGGGTATAATAAAGATATCTTTTGATTACATTTTGAGACATAAATTTCTGAAAGGAGACCGGAAATATGTCCAACTCCCCTGTTTTGGTGATTATGGCTGCCGGTATGGGTTCGCGCTACGGCGGCCTCAAGCAGATCGATCCGCTCGGTTCGAACGGTCAGATCATTCTCGATTATTCCATCTATGACGCGTATCGCGCCGGCTTCCGCCGCGTGGTTTTCATCATCAAACCCGAGCTGACCGAGGCCTTTGAACAGGCCATCGGCAGCAAGGCGCGCCGCTTGATGCAAGTCGATTACGTTTATCAGACGCTGTCTGCAATTCCGGACGATTTAACCGTTCCCGAAGGCCGTGAAAAGCCGCTCGGCACCGGTCACGCGGTCTACTGCATCCGCGACACGGTTGACGCTCCCTTTGCTGTCATCAACGCCGATGATTTCTACGGCGCTGACGCATTCCAGAAGATGTACAACTTCCTGTCCGAGGCTGCCGACGACGACAAGTACCGCTACTGCATGGTTGGTTACGCTGTCGAGAATACCCTCACCGAAAACGGTACGGTTTCCCGCGGTGTGTGCACCACCGATGCCGACGGTTTCCTGTCCGACATCATCGAGCGCACCAAGATTGCCCGCGAGGCTGACGGTGTCATCCGCTTCACCGACGGCGAGGGCGGCGAGATCGCGCCCGGCACCCCGGTTTCCATGAACCTCTGGGGCTTCACCCCCTCCTTCCTGCGTGAGCTGGACGCGCAGCTGCGCGACTTCTTCGCCGGCAAGCTGCTGACCGATCCCATGAAGGCCGAGTTCTATCTGCCCGCAGCGGTCGATACCCTCATCCGTCAGGGTAAGGCAACTGCCAAGGTGCTGACCACAAGCGCAAAGTGGTTCGGCGTCACCTATCAGGAGGACAAGCCCACCGTACAGCAGGCGCTGCGCGCGATGACCGAAGCCGGACAATACCCGGAGGATCTCTAAACGCCTATGAACACCAACACTCCCGTCGATTTCAGCGTATACTTCACCAAGCTGCGCGATAATATGGAAAACGGTCTGGATGATGCCTTTCAGTCGGTGCATAACGTATCGGTCGAAGGTCGCCTGACCGCTCTGCACGCCTGGTTCGAAAGCTACGCCGAGCAGAAGGTACTCGGCCTCATCTCGGTCGGCGCATCCACCCTGCACAGCAACGAACACCGTCTGCTCTTCTCCGTCCCCCATCTGGACAAGGACACGCTCGAAGACTGGTGGCAGTACGCGCTGACCCTCCAGAAAAATCTGGTCAAGCCCGACCCGCACCACCTGTTCACGCTCATCAGCGTCGTTCTGGTCTGCCGTGAATGTGACCCGGCCGCGCTGCGCCGTCTGCGCCGCTATGCCAGCGAGGTAAACTACCGCGCGCCCGAGAGCGGCTGGTCGTCCATCCGTATGGCTGTCGTCGATGCCTCTTCCGGCAAGATTCACGCCAACCGTCTGGGCGCTCCGCTCGTCAACCTCCTCCGTCCGGCTCTTCCCTGATTTTTCCCCGTTTTTTCCCCGTTTACCCTTGCAAAGCATACATTTTTGTGCTATGATGACAGATATGCAAATGCGCCCTTTCCTGGGCCTGACTCGAGATAGAATCTAAAGCAATAGTTTCGGAGGAATGAAAATGGGTACCCTGAAGTTAGTCCTTTCCATCGTGGAAGTCATTGCCTGCGTATTCCTGACCGTCGTCGTCCTGCTCCAGCAGGGTGCTCGTCAGGGTCTGTCCGGCTCGATCGCCGGCGGCGCAGACACCTTCTTCGGCCAGTCCAAGGCAAGCAATATGCAGCGCACGCTGTCCCGTCTGACCACTGCCATCGGCGTCATCTTCGTCGTCATCGCAGTCGTTATGAACTGTATCTGACATGAAGCTGCTTCTTGCCGTATTCTTCGCCGCGTTCGCCGTATGCGCCCTGCTCGTCATCTTCTTCCAGATGAAGTACGGCCGTCTGACCGGCCCGAACAGCGAAACGGCCAAACTCGGCACGGAATCCCCTGCTGCTAAGAAATGCCGCCATTATGCGGTGTGCAGCGCAGCGGCCGCAGCCATCTTCCTGATCGCTGCCTGTGCCATCGGCGCAACCCTGCGCTAACGAATAAGAGTCAAAAAAATACCCCGTCTGGCATGCCAGACGGGGTATTTTTTAGTTCGTCGAAAAACTGCGGTTTTTCGACGAACCAGCGTCCGCCGTGCATAGCACTCTGGACGAAGAATGCCCGAAACCGCGCATAAATGAGAGATTCCGGGCATTTTGCTGAACAAAAAGTCAGGCACATGTCCTGACTTTTTGTGCCATTGCAAACGCGCTGCGGCGCGAGGAGACTTTTTCGACAATCTGAAATACCCTATCCTGAGATCAGACGAGATATTTGCATTTCAAAAATAATTTTTTCATCCGTTCCGCTCGGCAATCCATCGCTTAACCGCTTTCCACTCCGCGGGATGATAACAAGCCAGACCATCTACGTCCAGCGCTTCGCCATCCGGCCAAATGAGCGGCTCTCCGGTCTCGAGCGTGTGCCCAAAAGCCGCAAGCGATACCCAGCGCATGCCGATCACCTCGCTGCCCGGTGCGAAGGCCTGTCCCGGTTTGCGGTCGTACAGGAAAACATACGCCATCTCGTCATCCAGTCCGCCATCCGGCCGCGCGTAACGCTGGTGACAGGGCGCATCCAGCATGGTCAAATCATCCGGATCGACCACCAAACCACATTCCTCCCGCGCTTCCCGCACAATCGCCTCGCGCGGCTGCTCACCCGCACCGATGTGACCGGTCGCCGCCTGATCATACCGTCCCGGATACAGCGGACGGTCGAGCGCACGGCGCTGGAGCCACACGCCCGGCACACCGTCCTGCGTTTCCAGTACCCACAGGTGTACGACTGCGTGGCGCAGCCCCTGACGATGCACGACTGTGCGCGGCTGGTCACCACATGCGCGTCCCTGCGCGTCCAGAATGGTCAAATACTCGCCGTCTATTGCACGCCGTCCGGCAATCAAGTTAAGTTTTTCTGTCCGCGGCAGCTTCTTGAGCGCCGCTTCATAGCCCAGCGCCTCCGAGCGATCATCAAACACCTCGCTGAACGCCAGCTTGACCGGCGCACGTCCACGCGTGTACTTGGCACCTCGTCCACTGTTGTGCGCTGCGAGCCGCGCAGTCAGGTCATTTGTCCAGCCGGTGTACAGCGTGCCGTCTGCGCACTCTAATATATATACGTATTCCATGCGTATTTCCTCAGCAATTCCAATCTACCTGCACCGGGTCTGCTTCATCCGGCACCATGACCTGTTCCAGCGTCTGCGATAGGCGCTCAAACTCAACATGTGCACGACTGTCATAGTCGGCTGCCGACCGTTCTAGGCCTAACTCGTGATATGCCGCAGCGGCCGCGCCATAAAAACAAAATCCCAGCGCATTGGTCGGCGTCTGAAGCACACCGCAAGCGGTCACGATCGCCCGCGCTGCCGCCTGCGCCGCCGGTTCGATCATGCGCTGCGCCAGTCCTCTCCCCTCCCGCAGTTGTTCTTTCAGCTGCTTTTGGGTCGCTTTCCCTTCCAGACATGCCTGAACCGTGTCCAGCAGTTGACTTAGACAAAGGTCTGTCGGATCAGCTGCCTGCGCAATCGGCAGATACCAGTTCTTTACACAGTCTGCCGCCCAACGCGCAAGGGTTGTCTTGCTCTGGGTTTCAATCTGCCGCATGAGTGTCACGATCTCCGTATCATCGGCCTTGCCCAGCATTTTCCTCAGTTTTGCCATGCACTTTCCCTCTTTTCTGTCACAGAAAACAAAAAGACACCTTCAGGTGTCCCTACACAACAGCTCTTAACCTCGCAGCACTGCACAAACAGCACACTGTACTTCTTCCCTTTTCTCTATTACCTATTCCTTCCAAAAATCCCGGGCAGGCAGAGGAAGTAAGTGAAGAGTGAATAGCGAATATGTAATAAGTAAAAATCCCGAACGCTGTCGCATTCGGGATTTTTGGTGCAGATGGTGGGACTTGAACCCACACGCCCTTGCGAGCACTAGCACCTGAAGCTAGCGCGTCTGCCATTCCGCCACATCTGCATTTTTTCTTTTGGGGCGTCGCTATCAGCAACATCATTTATTATACACGCTTTTTATGAAATTGCAAGCATTATTTTTCAATTTGTCGAAAAAATTTTTTGAAGGGTTTTCCGCTCCCTCATCGTCAGTATCCGACCATCGGGTATTTAGTCACTTACCACAGTGTAAGAGAACGGAAAATCCATCTTTTCGCACGGAAATCCAACCGAAAGTGAGGTACCAAAGCCCACAAATGCTTCTTCCTGCCAGTTTTCTCCCTGTGCGCCATACGCTCCCGCTGTGCCGTCGTGGAGCAAATATACCGTAAAAGGTTTTCCGGTATGCGCTGTAATGCGCTCGCTCAAATAACGGTCATAGGGCTGAGGTACATGTCTGAGCTTGCCATATCCGCCGCGCGACACAAAACAGCCCTCGTGTACATAGTTCGCGATGCTGATGACCGCCGTATCACAGACTGCACCACGTGCAGTCACGGTATCCAGCATTTCCAGCACGGTGCGCTCGATAAAATCAGACAGCGCATACGCAGCCTCACGCTCGGCGCAGTCGCTCTCACACTCCCACTGTGTCCACTCGGAAGCCTTGCGCATGCAGGTATGCACCACGAAGTTTCCGTCCTCACGCAGCACATATCCGCGCTTGACATAACTGTGACCGAAGTCAAATACCAGCGCATCCTTGCCCAGAAACGCCGCGTACTTGGCCGCACCAATGAGCGAAATCACTGCCGGGTGTGACGACAGGCGCAGTTCAATGCCCGAAAGTCCGCGAGATTCCAGATTGCGGCGCACAGCCTCGGTCAAAATCGCTCCGATCGGCCCGTGCAGCAGTCCGCCCGCCAGATAAAACCGGCGAATGCCCTGCCAAAATGCCCAGTGCTCCGGGGCCCAGTCCGACCGCTCACAGTGTTCCTGTCCGCCCTTGAGCGTCCAGAAAATCGAGCCGATATCATCTGCAACCTGCGCAACCAGCGCACGCGCGGAAGAAGCGTACTTGGGATCGATCAGGCAGTCCACGAATCGTGCCTGCCAGTCTCCATCATTCTCCAGCCCCTGTGCCGCCAGATATTCACACACAATGTGATGAATGGCCTTGGAAGAACAGCGCGTTTTAGCCGTGTCGTCCGCACACAAAATAGGCAGCTTATTGAGTGAAGCATGCAGCATCAGATATCCGTCTTTCAAAAATGGATTCACCATCTGGTTCACCGTCCTATGCACTGCCCAACCGGGTCAATTCGGCCTATTTTCGGCCATCCTTCCTAAATTTGAATAGACAAAACGGCGCGTTTACACACGCCGCCCAGCTATCATTCTTTCAATTATCCCTGTCTTTTACAGGGTTCAAGTCTTGTCCAAACTGCTGTGCAAAAACAACTTGCGATGCCGTTTCAAAAAGACTTGTTTTATAATCTTGGTGCGGGTAACAGGACTTCAAAACACTACTGTGTTTTGAATGTGAAATCCCGCAGGGTTCAAGTCCTGTCTGGACTGCTGCGCAAACACAACCTGCACTACACACTCGAAAAGACTTGTTATGAAAAATGTGGTGCGGGTAACAGGACTTGAAAACACTACTGTGTTTTGAATGTGAAATCCCGCAGGGTTCAAGTCCTGTCTGGACTGCTGCGCAAACACAACCTGCACTACACACTCGAAAAGACTTGTTATGAAAAATGTGGTGCGGGTAACAGGACTTGAACCTGCACGTCTGGGACACCAGAACCTAAATCTGGCGCGTCTGCCAATTCCGCCATACCCGCATATTGTTTTTCTATTATACGATATCCGCCGCCATTTGTCCAGCACCGAAACCAAAAAACCATTCCGCCGTTCTTCTTTCCTCACCCTATTTTCTCCCAAAATACAAAAAACGCGGGAAAATCCCGCGTTTCTCGACATTTTTATCCTTATACTTTCACCTGATCGGCTATCCCGTGCATGCTATCCTTGCGAAAACCCGGATGTTTGAACACCTGAACAACCAACGGAATGACCATCAAAATCCAGACGATCGGCTCGGCGATGATGACACCAAAATATGCCAGTTTGGGTGTCAAGAACAGTACAACTGCCACTTTGCCAAAGAGCTCAATCCCACTCGACAGAAGCGGTGTCCAGCGATCACCCACACCCTGAAGCGCATTGCGCAGAATGGAAATTGCTGCCGTGACAAAGTAAAACAGCGTATCGACCCGCAGATACAGACTTGCGGTATCGATCACCTCCTGGTTTTCCGTACCGGTCACCATGCGGATGAGCATGGGCACTATGGTATAGCTGAGCACGATCACAACCGCACAAGCTGTCCACGCAATGCACAGCGCCAGCCAGAGACCCTTGCGAATACGATCGGGACGGCGTGCGCCGAAGTTCTGACTGCAATAGGTCGCCATGGTCGCACCCAATACCGACATGGGCAGCATAAACAACTCTGTCAGGCGACGCGCCGCCGTGTGTGCGACAATAATGCTCTCACCAAAGGTATTGATGACACCTTGAAGCACGACCGAACCGATATTAACCAGGCAGTACATGAGCGCCATGGACAGACCAGCGCCATACAGCTGGGCAGCCATGTGACGTGTGACGCGGAAGTCCGCACCGTGCGGCCACAGTTCCGGGTACTTGCGATGGGCATAGACCAGACAGCACACAACTGATACTGCCTGCGCTGCAACGGTCGCCAATGCTGCACCCTGCACTCCCAGCTGGAACACACCGACACACAAGAGGTCAAGTCCAACGTTGAGCACCGAGGCGAGTACCAGAAAGATCAGCGGCGTTACCGAGTCACCCACCGCGCGAAGTGTGGCCGCCGAGGCGTTATAGAGCATGGTTGCCAGCATGCCGAGCAGAATGATACGAAAATAAGCTGCCGACTGTGCGAGCAGGTGCTCAGGCGTGTTGAGCAAGCGCAAAATCTGCGGCAGAAAGGCTACTGTGAGCGCAGTGAGCGTGAGCGCAGTCACAACGGCAAGCACAAAGATCGAACCCACCGACCGACGCACTTCGTCCCGGTCTCCGGCACCAAAATAACGCGCCGGAATCATGGCAAAACCAGTCGTGAGTCCTGTCATCATACCGATGACCAGACTGTTCAGCGAGCCGGTTGCACCGACTGCCGCCAGCGCGGTATCGCCCAAAAAGCTGCCCACGATGCGCGTATCCGCCAGATTGTAGAATAACTGAAACAGATTACCGATCAAAATCGGAATGGCAAAGCCCACGATAAGCGGTAAGGGCTTGCCCTTGGTCAAGTCTTTCACGTTGTCCCATCCTTTGGTCTAAAGTCAAAAAAAGTGTCGGCTGAAACCGACTGTATCAGTATAAGCGCATTGTCTTTCGCTTTCAATATGCGATTTTACCGAATTTTTACAGTTTTCCAACCACGATACGCACACGCTCGTTTTCCAGCGTTATATACAAATATGTTTCTTTATAATTGTGTAATACGTCCAGGAAACGCACGCACAGTTTCTCGACATTTTGTACAAGAAACGCATTGTATTTTTGTGCTATCTGTATATAATTAAAAATGTAATCAAGAAAAGCATCCAATACAAAATATATACTTCTACACAAGGAGGCAACCATCATGGGCAAGAAGCTTGATTTACTGGCCGAAGGATTTTTCTACGCACTGGCAAACGCGAACCGCATGACCCCTCCGGTTGTGGACGAGTATCTGCGCCGCGCAAAGTAAATATTTGCAACGAAAGCACTGATTTCCAGCAAAAAGTCAGTGCTTTTATTTTGCTCTTACGCAAAAAGTCATGCCTTTATCTGGCATGACTTTTCTTTTGGTACGTTTTTTATTCTTTATCCGGTCCAACATCGAACGCACCCGCGTTCTTCTGTTCCAGCACGCGGATCATGTGGTAAAACAGGTCGCTGATGGGCGTGGGTACACCATATTCCCGTCCCAGACGGGACAGCGTTCCCGAAAACATTTCTACCTCAGTCGGTCTGCCCGCCTCAATGTCCTGCAAGGTGGACGGCTTGCCCCACGCGGGCACGCACTTTGCCATTTCGCGCTGGCGGATGAGGTCATCCTCACCCAGATCGACGCCCATACGCTGCGCCACCGCGATGACCTCCCGGCAGGATGCCTCGCGAATCCAGTTCGCGTCGTTTCCGTCCTCGTACCACGCAGCATAGGGAATGCCCAGAATGGCCGCAGACTGATTTTCGCTGACGTTTGCCATGTACTTGGCCCACTTAATCCGAATCATATCGTCCGGATTTTCGTAGTGCAGTCCAGCGCGGTCGAACAGTTCCTGCACCCGTGCGACGCGGTCGCTGATTTCGTGGTTTTTAGACTCACCGAAATAATAGGTGCCCAGATTGGGGTCGTAGGTGCACACGCCGTTCTGCATGAGAACAGCGCGGCGCACCATGCCGTAAATCACATGCTCCCAGCCGTAAACCTCTGCAATCATCTTCTCGGCGCTGATACCGTTGAGAAAGGGCAAAATAATGGTATTCTCCCCCACCTGACCGGCAATGTCCTGAATTGCCTGCTCAAGTCCGCCAAATTTAACGGTTACGATCACAAGGTCGGCCGGTGTGGTCTGCTCGCCCGGTGATACGATCTGAAAATGGCAGTTTTCACCGTTGATGGTCACGCCCTGCTGCTCCAGTCGTTCCCGGCGTGCACCATCCGCGATGACCCGGAAATTCTCATAACCAACCGCGCGGCACAATTCCCGCGACAGCGAGCAGCCAATGCCGCCCAATCCGATCAGCGCTACCGTTTTGATCTGTTCCATCTGAAACGCCCCCTAAAAAGTCATGTTTTTCGTCTTATTGTATCATATCCTGTCTGTGCTGACAACGCGTATTCACGTCTGTCCCTTTTAACACCACGTATTTTGTGATATACTTTGTAGTATATTGGCTGATTGCAGCCTTTTTCCACTCATCAGGCGGGTTCTAGCTTCCCGCCGTACATTTTGGAGCGATTGACCGATGAAAAAACTTGTTATTGGCATTTTAGCCCATGTCGACGCGGGCAAAACCACGCTGTCCGAAGGGCTTTTATATCTTTCCGGTGCGCTGCGCCGCCGCGGACGTGTCGACCACAAGGACGCATTCTTGGACACCGACGCGATTGAACGCGAGCGCGGCATCACGATTTTTTCCAAGCAGGCCGTCTTCCCGCTCGGAGACGACGTGCAGGTCACCCTGCTGGACACTCCTGGTCACGTGGACTTTTCCGCTGAGATGGAGCGCACCTTGCAGGTGCTCGACTGCGCCATTCTGGTCGTAAGCGGTACCGACGGCGTACAGGGACACACACTGACGCTGTGGCAGCTGCTCGAGCGGCGCGGCATTCCGACCTTCCTGTTCGTCAACAAGATGGACCTGCCGGGCGCCGACCGCACCGCGCTGCTTGCCGACCTGCAAACCCAGCTGTCCGACGGCTGCATCGACTTTTCGGACACGCCGGACGCGCTCTACGAGGCGCTTGCGACCACCGACGAGGAACTGCTCGACCGCTATCTTGCAGGCGAGATGCCGACCGACGCGCAGATTGCCGGTCTGATTGCCTCCCGCCGTGTTTTCCCCTGCTTCTTTGGCGCGGCGCTGCCGCTCGATGGCGTACAGGAATTTCTGGACGGTCTATCCCGCTTTGCGCGCATCCCCGACTATTCGGGCGACTTCGCCGCCCGCGTCTTTAAGATTACCCGCGACGAACAGGGCGCTCGCCTGACCCATTTGAAGGTCACAGGCGGCAGTCTGACCGTGCGCAGCGCGATTTCGGGTGAGACTCGCGGCGAGAGCTGGCAGGAAAAGGTCAGCCAGATTCGCATTTACTCAGGTACGCGCTTTCAGACCACCGACCGTGCCGATGCAGGCACGGTATGCGCGGTAACCGGTCTGACCCAGACCTATCCCGGTCAGGCGCTGGGCGCCGACCCGGGTGGTGAAGCCGCTGTGCTCGAACCGGTTCTGACCTATCGCGTGCTGCCGCCCGACGGCTGTGACAGTCATACCTTGCTGCAAAAACTCCGTCTGATCGAGGAAGAAGACCCGCTTTTGCGTGTGCTGTGGAGCGAAGCGCTCGAGGAAATCCACATTCAGCTCATGGGACAGGTGCAGCTCGAGGTACTCACCCGCCTGCTCGACGAGCGGTTTGGTCTGGCGGTCACCTTCGATCAGGGCAATATCGTATACAAGGAGACCATCCAAAATGCGGTCATCGGCATCGGTCACTTTGAGCCGCTGCGCCACTATGCCGAGGTGCATCTGCTGATCGAACCTGCCGAGCGCGGCAGCGGCATCACGCTGGACACCCGCTGTCCGGCTGACCAGCTCGACCCGTCCTATCAGAGACTCATCCTAACCCACCTCGCCGAGCGCGAACACCCGGGTGTACTGACTGGTGCGCCGCTGACCGACGTGAACATCACAGTGCTGGCCGGACGGTCGCACGTCAAGCACACCGAGGGCGGCGACTTCCGGCAGGCGACCTACCGTGCGGTGCGTCAGGGATTGATGCAGGCGGACAGCGTGCTGCTCGAGCCGTGGTATGCCTTTACGCTGCGCGTGCCGCAGGGCAATGTTGGCCGCGCAATGACCGACATCCAGCGCATGAGCGGTACTTTTGAATCTCCCATCCAGCAAGGCGAGTTTGCCGTGCTGACCGGTGAGATTCCGGTTGCATCAGCACGCGGCTACGCCGCCGAGGTCACCGCATACACCAGCGGACGCGGTCAGCTGTCATGCACGCTGCTCGGCTATCGTCCGTGCCATAACGCCGATGCAGTCATCGAGGCTGCGGGCTACGACCCCGAGCGCGATGTGGACAACCCGACCGGCTCGGTCTTCTGCTCGCACGGTGCGGGTTATCTCGTTCCTTGGAACGAAGTCCCCGCGCACGCGCATGTCGATTCCGGTCTGTCTCTCACGCCCAAGGACGAACCTCAGCGCACGCCGCAGCGTGCAGCGGTCTGGTCGGGCGGTAGCGGTCTAGACGCCGAACTGGAAGAAATCTTTGTGCGCACTTATGGCCCGATCAAAAACCGTGGATTGGACGCATTCCGGCAGAGCCTCAAGCGCACCCCGCCGCCCTCGGTCGACAATCTCTCACGCGTCAAGCCTGACGACTATCTGCTGGTTGACGGCTACAACATCATCTTTGCATGGGACGAGCTCAAAGCCCTCGCCGACGACGATCTGGATGCTGCCCGCTCGGCGCTCATCCACCTGCTGAGCAACTATCAGGGCGTCAAAAAATGTCACCTCATTCTGGTCTTCGATGCCTACCGTGTCAAGGACAATCCCGGCTCGATCGAGAAGGTGCACGGCATCCACGTGGTCTACACCAAGACCGCCGAGACCGCCGACATGTACATCGAGAAAGCGTCCTATGATCTGTCTCGCGCCCACCGCGTCAAGGTCGCGACCTCGGACGGTCTGGAACAGGCCATCATTCTGGGTCACGGCTCCGAGCGCATGACGGCAAACGAACTGCTCTGGGAAGTTCGCGCCGCCTGCCAGCAGATCGAGGACTTTCTGCGCCATCAGTGACCTTACCCTATGCCAAATGCTTATAGCACACGGTGCTTTTCGATGAAAATCGCATCGGGCTTGACCACGTTCCGGGCTGCACGCTCAATTTCTCCAATTTTTCGCACGCGCTGCCGGTCAAAGCAGCTCGGTAAGCTATGACAAACCGGATGTGTTCCGGCTATTCCGTTCGGTTATACCCCCTCTATTGACATTCGTCAGGCCGCGGGCTATCATAAGGCTAACCAATCAGTTCAGTGCCCATCCACATGGGATGGGATAATAGGAAATCGGGTGCAAATCCCGAGCGATCCGGTCACTGTGAAACGGGAGCGTCTCCGTAAAAGCGCCATTGTCCGACGGACGAGAAGGCACGGAAATGCTGTGAACGTAAGCCAGGAAGCCTGCTGAACTGTGCTGGTGGGAACTTCCGCAGAAAGCGTCCCGCCGGCCGGTGCGCCGATCTGTGGTGCCGGTCTGCCTGCTTTTGCCCTGTTCTCACCGAACAGGGCTTTTTTGTGCCCCAAATCGACAAAAAATCAAAGGAGATCGATCACCCATGAACCTCGGAAAACGCCTGTTAGCCGGCGCACTCGGTCTGTGTCTGGTCTTTTCGCTCACCGCCTGCGGCGGCAGCAGCCAAAACACGCAATCCACCACGCCTGCTACGTCCGAGACGACGACGCAGTCGTCCGGCTATCCCCTGACCATCACCACCTACAACTACGCACGGCAGCCGGTGGAAGAGACCTTCCAAAAGGCGCCCGAGCGCGTATGGGCACAGGGTCAGGATAACATCGAGATCCTGCTCGCACTCGGTCTTGCCGACAAGATCGTAGGCGCATGCGGCCTGGACGGTGCAGTCCGCGCCGACTTGCAGGATGAATTTGAGACCATCAACTATTATGATACCTTCCCCGGCAAGGAGACCGTGCTCGGTCTTCAGCCCGACTTCATCACCGGCTGGTACAGCACCTTTGACGACAAGCGCATGGGTGATGTTGGCTTCTGGCACGAACGCGGCGTGAACACCTACATGGCGCTCAACAGCGCATGTCGCGGTTCGTCGACCGACGCGCCCCAGACGATCGCCGAGGAGATGGAAGACATTATGACGCTGGGCAAGATCTTCGGCGTAGAAGATCGCGCACAGCAGCTTGTGGACGAGATCCAGGACGAACTGGTCAAGATCCAGGACTATGTAAAGGACAAAGAGCCGCCGCGCATCGCCGTTCTGGAGGATGAGGGTGACAGCTACCGCGTGTACAGTCACACAACGCTGGGCGGCAACGTCGCGGAGCAGGTGGGTGCCGTGCTTGCCGTCGGTGCAGACGACAACACGGCGAACATCTCGGCCGAAGAATTGATTTCTGTCAACCCCGATGCCATCTTTATGGTCTGGTATGAGGGCTATACGGTCGGTGAGACCGACTACGCAGGCGATCAGGTGGTCGAACTGCTCACCAAGGACCCCAAGTTCGCCTCGCTCAGCGCGGTGCAGAACGGCAAGGTCTTCCCCATCAACCTGTCGGGCATCTATTGCAGCGGCATGCGCACGCTGGACGGTGTGCTGGACTTCGCGCAGGCACTCTACCCCGACCTGTACCCGGATGCCAAATAAGCCATGAAACAAAACGGAATACTTCGCGGTCGACCGACCTATCTGTTGGTCATCGCGCTTCTGACTGCTGCCGTCCTGCTCTCGCTTGCGGCAGCGGTCACCCTGGGCTCGGTAGACATCTCCATCGGAGAGGTCTACCGCGTCATTTTGTTTAAAACCTTTGGACTGGGCGACCCGGCGGTCTACGGCACAGGTGCGGTCAGTGACATTGTGTGGTTTGTCCGTCTGCCCCGGCTGGTACTCGCCGTCGGCGTAGGCATGTGTCTGTCGCTTGCCGGCGTGGTCATGCAGGCCATCGTGCGCAATCCCTTGGCCGACCCCTACGTGCTCGGTGTATCCTCGGGCGCGTCGCTCGGCGCTTCCCTCGCCATTCTGACCGGTGTGGGTACCGGTCTGCTCGGCGCAAACGCGCCCGGTGTACTGGCATTCATCGGTGCATTCGCCGTGTCAGTCGCCGTGGTCGCACTGGCAAACCTCGGCGGACGCGCCAACGCGGTCAAGCTGCTACTCGCCGGTACCGCGCTGTCGTCGGTGTGTGCAGCCTTCTCCAACTTTCTACTCTACCTGTCGGCAAGCGCCAACGCCGCCCAGACGCTCATGCGCTGGACGATGGGCAGTCTGGCCGGTGCCGAATGGCCGACCAACATCCCCATTCTGGTCATCAGCCTGCTCGGACTGCTCTTTTTCTGGAGTCAGTTCCGCACGCTCAACCTCATGCTGCTCGGTGACGACACCGCGCTCACGCTGGGCGTCGATCTGCACCGCAGACGGCTTGCCTATCTGCTCGTCGCCTCTCTGCTGGTCGGCTGCGCGGTCTACACCGCCGGGCTCATTGGCTTTGTCGGTCTGGTCATCCCGCACATCGTGCGCATCCTGTTCGGCTCCGACCACAAAAAGATCGTGCCGATCTCGGCGCTGCTTGGTGCCATCTTCCTGTTGTGGGCAGACGTGCTCTGCCGCGTGCTCATTCCGGGTGCCGAGCTGCCCATCGGCGTGCTCACCGCC
The DNA here is from genome assembly GCF_900167005.1 of Butyricicoccus pullicaecorum DSM 23266. Taxonomy (GTDB): domain Bacteria; phylum Bacillota; class Clostridia; order Oscillospirales; family Butyricicoccaceae; genus Butyricicoccus; species Butyricicoccus pullicaecorum. The sequence goes on along the minus strand of NZ_FUXW01000001.1, from coordinate 249,456 downwards.
ATGATTGGTGCACCCTGCTTTATCTGGCTCATGATACGCCGCAAATACGGTTTTGGAGGTGGAGACTGATGGAAATTCGTACCGATGACCTGCACGCCATGCTGGGCGGCACGGAGATTCTGCACGGCATTGACTTTACCGCCGGTGACCGCTCGCTGGTCGGCGTGATCGGCCCCAACGGATCGGGCAAGTCCACGCTGCTCAAGTGCATCTACCGCGTGCTCAAGCCATCCGAGGGTGCGGTTTTTGTGGACGGTCAGCCGCTTTCCGAATACCGTGTCCGCGACTCCGCCAAAAAGATCGCCGTGCTTGCGCAGCACAACTTCTATAACTTCGAGTTTACCGTGCAGGATGTCGTGCTCATGGGACGTGCACCGCACAAACGGGCGCTGGAACGCGACTCGGCAGCCGATTTCAAGATCGTGCATGAGGCGATGGAGCGCGTTGGCGTTGCCTCGCTGCGTGACCGCTTGTTTTCCACCCTGTCCGGCGGTGAGCAGCAGCGCGTCCTGCTCGCCCGCGCACTGGCTCAGCAAACACCCTGTCTGATTCTGGACGAGCCGACCAACCATCTGGACATCAAATATCAGCTGGAACTGCTCGACCTGGTGCGTAGTCTGGACCGCACGGTCATTGCCGCCATCCACGATCTGAACATCGCTGCTATGTACTGCGATACCATTTTTGTCATGCAGTCCGGCCATATCGTCGCCGCTGGCGCTCCGCGCGACGTACTCACCCGCTCGCTCATCCGGTCGGTGTACGAAGTGGACGCCGACGTGTTCACCGACTCCGACGGTCTGCTGCGCGTGCTGTTTTATCCGCAGTCTCTTGTGTAGAATCGGTCTTCTTGTCGATTGCAGTATGCTTTCGTCTTATCCTGTGATATGATAAAGGAAACTCACATCTCCCACGGAGGCCGTTTTTATGAAACTCGCTTTGATCTTTCCCGGTATCGGCTACCACGCGGACAAGCCGCTGCTCTATTACAGCACGCGACTGGCACGCAATGCCGGATTTGACACCCGCACCATACAATATGCGCCATTCCCCGACGATGCGCTGCGTTCCAGAGAGCGCATGCTCGCATGCGTACGACAGGCGCTGGACGCTGCCGAAGCACAGTTCGGCAGCATTGACTTCACCCAGTGCGAAGAACTGCTCTTTATCTCCAAGAGCATCGGCACCGCGGTTGCCTCGCTGTTTGCCGACCGGCACGGCCTGACACCGTTCCACTTTTACTTTACCCCTGTGGATGCATCCCTGCCACGTTTACAGCCGCGCGGCATCGTATTTCACGGTACCGCCGACCCGCTGGCAACCACCGAGCTGGTCGCTGAGACCTGCCGGGAGAAGGAACTGCCGCTGCATCTGACCGGACATGGCAATCACTCGCTGGAAACCGGACAAGTGCTCGATGACGTGCGTGAGCTGCGCCATGTCCTCGAACTCTGTGAGCATTACCTGAAAACACTGTAAAAAACACCCCGGAACCGATTGGTTTCGGGGTGTACTTTTTTGAGATACAAAAAGAAAAGACCCGGAACATCCAAGTCTTTGTATCCATTGTTCTCTTCTTATCAAAATGTTACATCAATCTGCATTGCCCGTTTAGTCCGGAACATACACAATCAATTCCTTCACTTCACAATGAAACAAACCGCAGTACCGATCGAGCGTGCTCATTGTGAAATTATGATTATGTTTCAGGCGAGATATCTCCGCAGGATTGAGCATATATTCATATTCCAAATTATATGTACTAATTCCTCTTTCCTTCATCAAATTCCAAAATGGCTGCCACGAAATCATTGCTTTCTCCTGCTTCCGGTATATGCTGAAACCTACTCCTATTTACATCATAGAACAATATATTACATCTATGCAAGTTATTTTTTCATCGTGGTTGCTATATATTGGATTCACAGAGCTGTACATCTCTAGAAATCAATAGCAAAGGAGAACCATTATGGGAAAATCCGATAAAGTCAAAGAGCTGCAAAAGACCGACCAAAATTTTGTTGCTATGATGGACACCATGGAGAAAAGTCTGGATAACGCGATCGCATCGCATCAAAGCCATTTTGAGAAGAGTATCCAGGATTTTTATACGGGTGACTCCTTCAAGCACATTACCGTTCTGGAGAGCGGCGCACACCGCGATTACCAAATGCAGATGGACTTTACCATGTCCAACATCAGTGACGTCATCCGTATGACGGGCGAAGAAATTTTCGGTAAGAGCAGCTCATCTGAAAAAACACCGGAGCAGCAGAGCATTATCGATCCGCTCCAGCCCTACTATGATTGCGCCGTCAAGACGGCTACCGCTGCGCTTTCTAATGTACTTACGCTGCTTTCCTGGAGTCAGTCGGCTGAGTATATGATCGAGGAGCAGCATGTCTCTGTCGGACCGGGTATGACCCTGCATCTGCTGCTCCTCAACAAAGCCTTCCAAGGACAGACCAGTACCGATTCCAAAACCGTTCTGCAAAATTATATTGAGTACAAAATTATTTTTTCCCCGGAGCTCGGCAGCGCACAAGTCAATGTGCTCTATTTGCAGTCGCAGCTTACAGCCATGAACAGAAGTTTGGAGAAAAGCTCTGAATTCCAGGAAAAATTAAACGCACTCATGTTCAGCGATGAATATTGTGAAGAGGATATCGACGGCCCACTGCACAAAAAAGCAGCCAACTACGAGATTTGCCTCACCGATTTGAGAAATGCAATGATGCAGGCTCGTGCAGCCACGCTGGCGCTCCTGAAAGACTCCAGTGCCGATGGGCCGTTGACTTCCTGCCCGCATGCAAAGCTCAAAGAATATTTGGAAGGCAAGGGATTTGTATGCGCGTAATCGAACGTGTTCGTAACTTCATCAAAGATCCGCTCAATCGGGATAAAATCACCTTTTTGATGCAAAAGCGCGGTGGCTGGGAGCGCTGGTTTCAATTGGAGCTTGCATACTGGATCGCACACGACTTCAAGCAATATAAAGTCGAACTGGAAACACACGACTATGTTAATGGTGCGCTTCGGACAGATATATTGCTGACAAAAGGCACTGAATACAAAACCGCCGTCGAACTGAAATGCGAGCAGGCGAATGCTGACTCCAACCGATTTGTCCAGTCGGTATTCAATGACATTGAAAAAGCACAGCAGCTTTCATCCTCTATTACTGCGTTTACCGCAGTTGCCTTAATCCAAAACCCGGACACCATGGAGGTTGCAGATCAAATGCTGACCACCCTCACTGGGCAGCGCCCTGAGCTTATTTCTTTTGACTATGAAGGCTTTGATCTTCCCGGACTGTTATATTATAGCATTGTCCGGTAACCTGGCTGTTTCCTACGATATCTTCATATTTCACAACTCAAAGGACGACGATCACGGTCGTCCTTTCTTTATGTCTATTTTCTCGCACACAGCACCAGCAAGATTTCGCTCAAATTTTCCAAGGTGAATTGTGCGCCAGCACAAGAGAAGGTGGCCAGGGCCATTCAAATCCCTCGAAGAAAATAAAAAAAACCGGAACAAATTGTTCCGGTTTTTTTGGCGGAGAACGAGGGATTTGAACCCTCGCGACGCTTTCGCGCCCTACTCCCTTAGCAGGGGAGCCCCTTCACCACTTGGGTAGTTCTCCATTTTCACTTGTTCCGCCAATTAAAAATTGGCGGAGAGGGTGGGATTCCTTTTTCTGCGGAAAAAGCCACGGCGGTTGAAACATGCCACAGGCATGTTTCCAAGAGCCGCCTTTCGAATCCTATTTTATATTCCGCCAATTAAAAATTGGCGGAGAGGGTGGGATTCGAACCCACGCGCCCTTTCGGACAAACGGTTTTCAAGACCGCCTCGTTATGACCACTTCGATACCTCTCCGTATCACGTGTCCAATAAGCAGGTTCTATTATAGCATCGACCCTACCCCTTGTCAAGCACTTTTCTTTTTTATCTACATTTTACTTTTCCTGCCGGTTCGCCTTTACATGATTCCGGTATGATAGAATGTACAAAATTCGCGGTCTGCCTTGCCCTCACCGCGCAAAACCGATATACTAAATTTAGGTTTTCTGAAAAACCAAAATCCGCTCACGAATGAGGAATGCTGCCATGCCTACAATTTATTGTGTAGAAGACGACGTAAATATCCGCGAACTGGTACTGTACGCCCTGCGCGCTTCGGGCTTTGAAGCCGAAGGATTTGACAGTGCCGGACCGTTCTTTGAGCGCGTGGAAGAATCCTGTCCCGATCTTGCCCTGCTCGACATCATGCTGCCCGGTATGGACGGACTGACCATTCTGCACACGCTGCGCAACACCCCGCGCACGGCTTCCCTGCCGGTTATCCTGCTGACCGCCAAGACCGCCGAATATGACAAGGTACGCGGTCTGGACGACGGCGCAGACGACTATCTGTGCAAGCCCTTCGGGGTCATGGAGCTCATGTCCCGCATCAAGGCTGTTCTGCGCCGTGCTGCGCCCATGCAGCCCGCTTCCAGTGCGCTGACGCTGGGTGAGATCACGCTGGACACCGCCCGTCATACGGTCGAGGCTGCCGGTCAGCCGGTCGTATTGACGCTCAAGGAGTTCGATCTGCTGCACTACTTAATGGAGAACGCCGATATCGTACTCTCCCGCGAAAAGATCATGGAAGCCGTCTGGGGCTTTGGCTTTGAGGGTGAGAGCCGCACGGTGGACATGCACATTAAGACCCTGCGTCAGAAGCTGGGCACGCCCAGTGCACAGATTCAGACCGTGCGCGGCGTCGGCTACAAGATCGGAGCCGAGCCCAAATGAAAAAACAAATCTACCGCCGGATGCTGGCGTTGGCCATCCTGATCGCCCTGCTCACCAGTGGTGCCATGCTCGCGCTGCGTGTCCGGGACGGTCTGCATGAGCTGAGCGAACAGACTTCCCGTCAGGCTGCAATTGCTGCCGCCGGATATCTGGCCGCTGCCGATCCCGATGAGGCGCTGCACGCAATCGGCAACTCTGACACCTCGCGTGTGACCATGATTTCTGCCGACGGCACAGTGCTGTACGACTCCAACGCCGATGCCGCTACGATGGAAAATCATTCCAATCGCCCGGAGTTCGAAGCCGCTCGCGAGACAGGTACCGGTGAGGGCATCCGCATCTCGTCCACGCTCGACGAGCTGACCTGTTATGTCGCGCTGCGTCTGCCGAGCGGCGACGTGCTGCGTGTGGCCAACACGACCGACCTGCTTGTCCGCTCGCTGATCGACACCATTCCGGCTATGATCGTGGTCATCATTATCATCTGTCTGCTGTCGGCCTTTGTCTCGGCTCGTCTGACTGAGCAGCTCGTCCGCCCGATCAACGCCATCGACCCCACCAAGCCGCTCAAGACCGATGTATACGACGAGCTGACTCCGCTTTTGCGTCGACTCAACGCGCAGAATCAGCAGATCTCTCTGCAAATCGCCGCGCTGCGCCGCAAACAGATCGAATTTGATGCCATCACGGCAGGCATGGACGAAGGTCTGATTTTACTTGACGAGCACCTGTCCGTTCTGACGTGCAGCCGTGCTGCCCGCCGTCTGCTCGACGCGCCGGTCGCACCCGGTTTACCGCTCGATTCCTTTGAGTGTGACGAAGCCATTCTGCACGCCGCGCAGATCGCGCAGGCTGGTGAATCCACCGTCTACACCTTAGAGCGTGCCGGCAACCAGCTGCGCCTGTCCTTCAGCCCGGTGCACGTCGATGACGGCATTCGCGGCGTGGTCATGCTGGTGCTGGACATCTCCTCGCAGTACGCTGCCGAACAGTCCCGCCGCATGTTCACCGCAAACGTCACCCACGAGCTCAAAACCCCGCTGACCTCGGTACTGGGCTACGCCGAGATGATTCGTTACGGTCTGGCCAAGCCCGAGGATGTGCCCGGTTTTGCCTGTCGCATCCACGACGAGGCCGCCCGCCTGCTCGCGTTGGTCGACGACATTATGAAGCTGTCCCGTCTGGATGAAGGCCGCGGCAGTCTCAACTTTGAGGACATCGATTTGTACGAGCTGGCAGGTTCGGTGTGCGAGCGCATGAGCGACAAGGCGGCAAAGCATCAGGTACGCTTTGCCATGCACGGTGCGCCCTGCGTCATCCGTGGTATTCCCACCATGGTCGACGAAGTGGTCACCAACCTATGCGACAACGCCATCAAGTACAACCGTCCGGGTGGCACGGTGGACATCGAGCTCAAGAAAACCGCGTCGGGTGTCACCCTGCGCGTGGCCAACACCGGTGCTGCCATCCCGGCCGACTCCATCCCCCACATCTTCGAGCGCTTTTATCGCGCCGACGCTTCGCGCTCGCATGAAGTTCCGGGCACCGGCCTGGGTCTGTCCATCGTCAAGCACATCTGTGAGATTCACAGTGCGGTCATTTCGGTCACGTCCGAATCTGACAACACGGTATTTACTGTGCAGTGGCCGTCCGATCCCGGGGTGATGATGTGATCCCGCATGTCACAGTCTGTGAGGCATTGGTCACCCAGCTGTCACTCGATCAGTGCGAAACTCTGCTCTGTCCGTCCCGGTTGGATGCCCTGTCGCGCATCAGCCACCCGCAGGCGCAAGCTGCGTCCCTGACCGGTGACCTGCTGTTGTGTGCTGCTGTGCGTCACGTTCAACCGGATACCGCGTTCCCGCTCGTGCGGGCCGCACGGCCGTCCGGACAGCCCTATCTGACGGACTTTCCCGACCTGCACCTGTCCATCTCGCACAGCGGCGACCAAGTAGTCTGTGCGGTCGCGGATGTGCCGGTCGGCATCGATCTGGAACTGCCCCGCCCGGTGCGTCCCGGACTTGCCGCGCGATGGTTCGATGCCGACGAGCAAGCACTGATCGCACGCGATTCGTCTACTTTTTTCGATTTGTGGATGGTCAAGGAAGCCGTGCTCAAGGAAACCGGCTGCGGACTGGCACACGGTCTGCGCGAGGTTTCGGTCGCACTCGACCCACTTCCTCACCTGACGCGTCCGGTCTTTGGACAGTTACACGCAATCGCACGCGTTCGGCTGTCCTGCGGCCATCACGCCATGCTATCTGTTCCCGGAACGGTCTCGCCTGCCGTAACCGTCCTCTCGCCTCATATCACAGATTTTTTGTAAGTATTTACCGTCTGCACACAAATGCAGACGGTTTTTTTCAGCATTTTGCCTTGAATTACCCGGCTGAGATTGCTATAATATGGTTAGTAAACTATGTCGGCTGCCCGGAGCCGGTTTCCGGCCGCGCGGAGCACGTCCGGTATCTGGAAGTCTTAACGGAGGGTTTCTTATATGAAAAACATCTTGTTTGTCGCATCCGAATGCGTCCCGTTCATCAAGACCGGCGGACTGGCCGACGTTGTCGGCGCGCTGCCCAAGTCTCTTGACCGCGAACAGTTCGACGTGCGCGTCATCATCCCCAACTACATGGCCATTCCCGAGCGTTACCGCAACAATTTTGAGTACGTCTCACATTTCTATATGGATCTCGGCGGTCTGGGTTCGGTTTATGTCGGCATTCTGACCTATCAGCTCGACGGTGTCACCTATTACTTCATCGATAACCAGTACTATTTCGGTGGCCCCAAGCCGTACGGCGACATCCACTGGGATATTGAGAAGTTCTGCTTCTTCTCCAAGGCTGCACTGTCCATCCTGCCGACCATCGGTTTCCATCCCGATGTCATCCACTGCCACGACTGGCAAACCGGTATCGTTCCGGTATTCCTGCACACGCTCTTTAAGGATAACCCGTTCTATCACGGTATCCGCACGATCATGACCATTCACAACCTGCGCTTCCAGGGCATCTGGGACATTCCCACCCTCAAGCTGTACACCGGCCTGCCGGATTGGGTCTTCACCCCCGACCGCATGGAGTTCAAGCGCGATGCCAACATGCTCAAGGGCGGTCTGGTCTTTGCCGACCGCATCACCACGGTTTCCGACACCTATGCCGGTGAGATCCAGTGCGAATTCTACGGCGAGGGTCTGGACGGTCTGCTGCGCGCCAAGAGCGGCACGCTGTCCGGTATCGTCAACGGCATCGACTACGACATCTACAATCCGGCAACCGACAAGGACATCGACACCCAGTACAGCACCCGCAACTACCTCAAGGGTAAGGCAGCCAACAAGGCAGCATTGCAGAAAGAACTCGGCCTGCCCGAAGATCCCGACACCATGCTCATCGCTATGGTCACCCGTCTGACCGACCAGAAGGGTCTGGATCTGGTCAACTGGATCATCGGCCGACTGGTTGAATCCCGTGTGCAGCTGGTTGTCGTTGGTACCGGCGATCCGCGCTACGAGGGTCTGTTCCGCCACATGCAGGACGTAGAACCCGACAAGGTACGCGCTTACATCGCATTCAACGAGGGCTTCGCGCACAAGGTTTACGCCGGTGCGGATGCTATGCTCATGCCTTCGCTCTTTGAGCCTTGCGGCCTGACTCAGCTCATCTCGCTGCGCTACGGTACCGTGCCGATCGTCCGCGAGACCGGCGGTCTGCGCGATACCGTCCAGCCGTACAACGAGTATGAGCAGACCGGTACCGGCTTCTCGTTCTGCAACTACAATGCCGACGAAATGCTGTTCACCATCTACTATGCAGAGCAGACCTACTACGACAACCGCAAGGCATGGAATAATATTGTAAAACGCGGCATGCAGCAGGACTTCTCTTGGAACAGCTCGGCACGCAAGTACGAGGCACTGTACAACGAACTTTGCAGCTTATAAAACCGGACGTTTTCCCGGTTTTACCTCCTTCCCTATCCCCTTACATCACGTTTGACAGGCAGGGACGGCAAAAAACGCCGTCCCTGCCTGCATATCTATTTCCTGTTTCCTGCGATTACATTTTCTGAAATTGCAGGATTTTTTATTACAATCCAGTTACCTTTCTTGACATGCCTCCTGCCCCGCCCTATACTGTCACTGTATTAACATAATTCATACAGTTTAGCGAAAAGGTCTAAAAAAAGAAGTGAGAGGAGACTTTCCCATGCCAAAAATGACCGACAATCCATCCCCTGTCAACCAGCAGGATGTCACGCCGGAAGCTGACAAGGCGCAGAAGAATACCGCTCCCGTCCGCAACCGGTATGCCGATACGATGAACAAGCCTCACCGCAAGCTCCCCAAGCCGCTGCGGATTGGTCTGACCGTGCTGATTCTGGCCGGTCTGATTGGCGGCGGTGTGTATGTAGTCAAGAAAACCGGCCAGTCTGACACCGAATCCACCATCCAGACCGCGGTCTCCAGCCGCGGATATCTGGAAACCTACATCGAGGGCAACGGCTACACGGCTGCCAAGACCCGCGCCGAACTGGGTAAGGATATCAAGGGCAAGGTACTGACCATCAACGCACACACGGGCGACACGGTCAAGACCGGTCAGGTTCTGATGACCATTGACCCTGCCGAGACCCGCAAGGAGCTCGAACAGGCACAAACTGCACTCAACGAGGCACAGAAGAGCGTCAACGAGGCCAACAAGACCCTCAGCGAACTGGTCGTCACCGCCCCCTTTACCGGCCGTCTGCTGCCGCCGGGTGAAGTGACCTCGGAAAGCACCACCCAGACGACCAGCGGCGAGTCCACCACGACCCCGACCAGTCCGGAAGAAGTCAAGATTCAGAAGGGTGACGACGTGGCATCGGGCACCGTTCTGGGTACGTTGGTTGACGACACCAACATGCGTCTGGAACTCTATTACAGCTACGCATACATTGATAAGCTCAAGGTCGGCCAGACCGCGTCCATCTCCATTCCTCAGACCATGGGCTCGGTCACCGGCACGGTAGAAAAGATCGACCGCATCGAAAAGATCTCCAACGAAGGCGGCCGACTGTTCCGCGCAACCGTCACCTTCCGCAACCCGGGCACGCTCAAGGCGGGTATGGACGCGACTGCAACCATTGCAGCCGACGGTCTGAACATCGCGCCAACCGGCTCGGGCAAGCTCATGTACAGCCGCGAGACCAAGCTGACCGTCAAGGCGGCAGGCAAGGCGACTGCGAACTGCGCACCCAGCTATCAGAAGTTCTCGGCTGGCCAGACCATTCTGGCGCTTTCGAGCGAAGAGGCGACCACTGCGCTGCAGACCGCACAGCAGCTGGTACAGACCCGCCAGGAGACCGTTAAGGAACTCAACGAGCGCATCGCCAAGTGCACGGTCGTTTCCCCGATCGACGGTATGGTGCTGTCCATGAACGCTACCGAAGGACAGGAGCTTCTGGGCGACACCCCGCCCTGCGTCGTTGCAGATACCGATAACATCGTCATCAACGCTGACATCTCCATGAGTGATGTGGCCAGCGTACAGCCCGGTCAGCCGGCGTCCATCACCATGAACCTCGGCACCGATACCCTCACCTTCACCGGCACCGTTCAGTCGGTCGGTCTGGAAGCCAACAAGAACAACAACAGTCAGGGCTCTATGCCCACCTTCCCGGCAGTGATCTCGGTCGATCCGGTCGAGGGTCAGACCCTGCGTCCCGACTTCTCGGTTGAGTACCGCATCACCACCGCACAGTCCGAGGACTGCATCATGGTTCCCTCGACGGCTGTCGTCAACACCAACGACGGTGTCGCAGTCTTTGCACAGCCCGCAGAAGGCCAGACCTTCGAGAACACCCTGCCCATCCCCGAAGGCTCGGATGTGCCCGACGGCTTTGTACTCGTTCCGGTACAAATCGGTATTTCCGACTCCCAGAACACCGAGATCGTTTCCGGTCTGGACGAGGGCGTGACCGTCTTCCTCGCAGGCCCACAGGATCAGTATGACCAGAACAATATGGGCGGCTCGGCCATCGCGGTCGGTTAAAAGGAGGGCGAGACATTCATGTTTTTCCGCAAACACAGTCCACCGCCTCCAGCCGAGTTTGATGACTCCCTGCTCATCGATGTGCAGCATCTGAGCAAGATTTATCACGAAGGCAAGGAAAACGAGGTGCGGGCGCTGGACGATATCTCGCTCGCCGTGCCCTGGGGACAGTTCCTGTGCATTCTGGGCCAGTCGGGTTCGGGCAAGTCCACGCTGATGAACATTCTGGGCTGTCTGGATATCCCGACCTATGGCATCTATCGTCTGGGCGGTCAGCCGGTCAACGAAATGCGTCCGTCCACCCTGTCCGGCATCCGAAACCGTGAAATCGGCTTCATCTTTCAGGGTTTTAACCTCATTCCCGCTCTCACTGCGCTGGAAAACGTCGAGCTGCCGCTCATCTACCGCGGCATGCCCAAGGCGCAGCGCCGTGAACTGTCCATTACCGCACTCGAGCAGGTTGGCCTCGGCCACCGTCTGCACCACCGTCCGGCTGAGATGTCAGGCGGTCAGCAGCAGCGCGTCGCCATCGCACGCGCAGTCGCGGCCAAGCCGCCGATCATTATGGCCGACGAGCCGACCGGTAACCTGGACTCGGCCTCCGGCCGCGAGATCATGGAACAGCTGTCCGCACTCAACCGCGCCGGCACGTCCATCATCCTCATCACCCACGACAACCACCTCGCCGAAATGGCCGAGCGCATCGTCACCATTCAGGACGGTCACATCGTATCCGACCGTCCCGGAAAAGGAGGACTGTCATGAACTGGCTGCAAACCATCCGCATGGCGCTCAAGGCCATCTCGAACAACAAGGTGCGCTCCTTCCTGACCATGCTGGGCATCATCATCGGTGTCGGCGCGGTCATCTCGCTGGTCGCGTCCATTCAGGGCATGGCCACCCTGTCCCGCCTGCAATACGAGGCCATGGGCACCAATAAAATCACGATCTACGGCAATGGCCTCAAATCTGCCGACTGGAACGATCTGGAAGATACGCTGAGCATCGACCTGAAGGACCGCGTCAAAGGCTGGTCTCCCCAGCGCACCTACTATGACTGGCAGTCCAAGGGCGTGCAGTATCGCTCTAAGGTCCTGGCCAACCAGAAGTACACCACCAACATCTACTTTGGTAATCAGGATTACAGTACGGTCACCAACATGCGCATTGTATCCGGCCGTGACATCAGCGCCGCCGACTGCGCCCGCAGTTCGCGTGTGTGTATCATCGGTGAAGCCGTGCGCAAATACTTTTTCGGTGCGATGAGCCCGCTCGGGCAGCACATCCGCATCGGCGGCAAGAGCTTCGAAGTTATCGGCGTATACGCCGGCAAATACGGCGGCAAGCTCAACACCGGTGACCAGCTGGTCGTACTGCCCTACACCCTGCAGCCGCTGATGATGGAAGTCAGCGTCTATGACAGCCGCAACTACATCATTCAGGCACAGACCAAGGACGATATTCAGCCTATCGTCGACACAATCAACGGAAAATTCAAGTCCCGCGCAGGCAGCAACGGTTATTTTGAATGTAATTCCGATGCACAGTTCCAGGAACAGGCGCAGGCATCGAGCAATCAGCTCGCACTGCTCGGCGGTGGCGTTGCAGCCATCTCGCTGCTGGTCGGCGGCATCGGCATTATGAACATCATGCTGGTCTCGGTCACCGAGCGTACCCGAGAAATCGGTATCCGTATGGCGATCGGCGCACGCAGACGCGATATCATCGGTCAGTTCCTAGTCGAATCGGCAGCGGTATCCTGCTGCGGCGGCCTCTTAGGCATCGCGCTGGGCTGTTTCGGCTCGGCGGTCATCGGTAACCTGCTCATCAAACAGCAAACCGCTGCCATGTCCGGCTGGATGCCCGACATCGAACACTTTACCGTCCTGCCCTCGCTTCCGCTGGTTCTGGGCGCGTTCCTGTTCTCGGCGCTCTTGGGCATCATCTTCGGCCTGTACCCCGCAAACAAGGCAGCCAAACTGCAGCCGGTTGACGCGCTGCGCACGCAATAATTGAAGGAGGAAAGATATGGTTAGACGATCTTTTGTCTGCCTGTCCCTGTCGCTCGCGCTGCTTGCGGGTACGGCCGGGGCGGCATTTAAAGATATTACCGACGAAAATCTGGCACAGGCAGCGGCTTCGCTCGACGCACTGGCCATCATGGAGGGTGATGGCGTGGGCAACTTTGAACCGAACCGCAGCCTAACCCGTGCCGAGTTCACCAAGCTCGCCGCAGCTTCGCTCGGCGTAGGCGACGCAACCGCCTACCAGAGCTACACCCTGTTCCCCGACGTTCTGTACACCCACTGGGCGTCGGGCTACATCGCGGCCATGGTCAAATCGCCCGATCTGGCCAAAAAGCAGATCATCCGCGGCAACGCCGACGGTACCTTCACCCCGGAAAAACCGGTCACCTACGGTGAGGCGTGCACCATGCTGCTGCGCATGCTCGATTACACCACTGCTGACGTCGGCCCCATCTGGCCGAACGACTATGTCGTCAAGGCACAGTCCCTCGGACTGACCAAGGGTGCCGCTTCGCACGGCGTCAACGATCCCATCACCCGCGCGGATGCAGCCATTATGCTGCGCAACACGCTGCGCACCCCGACCAAGGGCGGCGAAAAGCTGTACACCGCGCTGTCCGGCTCCACACCGGTCGAAAACTCCATCCTGCTCGCGACCCCCGAGACCGATTCCTCGCTTCAGGCCGGTCAGCTGCGCTTCTACGAGGGTGGCCAGATCGTCACCCGCCCGGCAGCAAATTCTCTGGACAGTGCGCTGGTCGGTGCACGCGGCGTGGTCCTGTTCGACAAGACCGCAACAAGCAAGGTCAAGTCCTTCCTGCCCGAGGTTTCCGAGCGCGAGACCTACACAGTCGTACGCGCCGAGCGTCAGCAGATCGTCACTAAGGAAGGCGGTCAAATTGCTGTCGGACGCAAGGTTCCGGTTGTTGTGCAGGGCGCTCTGCAGGACTACATCGAAGCATGGTTTGATATCCGTCAGGGCCAGAAGGTCAACCTCTACTACGATAAGGACCACAATCTGGAACTCATCGCAGTCGACAACGCATTCGTCTCGGGCGACAGCTACGTCTGGGGCGTCGATACCGTGGCCATCCCCAAGGGCTACCGTGTCGAGCGCAACGGTGCGACCATCCAGGAAGGCGATATCCAGAAGTACGACGTCGTCACCCTCGATCCGACCACCCAGACCGCTCTGGTATCCAACACCCGCATCACCGGTGTATATCAGGAGGCAACCCCGTCCTTCCGCTTCCCGGAAAAGGTCAAAGTACTGGCAACCGAGTTCCCGGTCTCCGAGAAGGCCGCTCCGACCTTCGACAACACCGAACTCGGCAAGAAGGTCACGCTGCTGTTCGATGTCAGCGGTCAGGTACGTGCGGCAGTGCCCGAGAGCGAACTGTCTGCATCCATGAATGGTATCGTCACCGCAACCACCGAGAACGAGGTCACCGTGCAGCTGTTTAACGGTCTGACCATCAAGGGCCCGGTTGAAAAGGCAGTCAAGAGCGTGGCTGTCGGCCAGATGGTACGTCTGTCGCAGGATACGAACGGCAACCTGCGCGTCACCGAAGCGACCCGCACCACCACCAATCCGGGCGACTGGATCGTCTCCCGCGGTGTTCTGGGCAGCAAGCCGGTCGCACCCGATGTACAGGTCTTTGAGCGCGTTTCGGACAATGGCCCGCTCAATCCGCTCAAGCTCGAGGATATCAAGAACGATGTCATCTCCGGTAAGAACATCGAGACCGTCGTCACCGACCCGTCCGGTACGGTTACCGCCCTCATCATCCGCGACGCAACCGGCGAGAGCTGGGTATGGGGTCTGGTTGAAGGCGCATCGGTTGTCGTAGAAGAGCGTGTTGTCGGCGGTGATCCCAACGTCGAGGGCAGCGGCATCGTCATCCCGATCTACGACTACAAGGTCAAGATCACGACCCTTGAGGACGGCAAGCCCAAGACCTACACCATCGACGTTGTCGATCAGGTCGACGATCTTGTGGGCAAGCCCACCCCGCTCGGTCTGCCGCGTGCAGCGCTGTCCAACACCGGTGAGATGAACCTCATCTCTAAGAAGCCCATCCGCGTCGGCGCAGTCACGCTCCAGGCCTTTGACGGCTACCAGAGCGTCAAGACCGATGCCGGTGTTTATCCGATCGCAGACGATGTGCCGGTCTTTGTATCCCGCACCAACCAACTCATCACCCTGCGTCAGGCCAAGGCCGACTACGATGCGTTTGTACTCTATGCCGACGCACCGCTGTCCGAAGGCGGACGCATCTGCATGATTTCGGTTTCCTAACGTCCTCCTCACGCCATTGCATAGACAGAAAAACCCTCCGTACCATGCGGTACGGAGGGTTTTTCCTTTGGTTTGCATTCAGAAAGTATCGTGTTGTTTACTTCAGGTAGCCATTGAGGGTGTCCAGACGTGCCTGTGCATTCTCAGGCGTGATGATGTCTGCACCGGAGTCTACAAACTTTTCGGGCGTCTGGCCTGCAACTGCATTGCAAGCGGTCTCTACTGCCTTGTACGCCATGTCATACGCATTCTGTGCAACCGACATGGTCAGCTCACCCTTCAGGATGGATTCACAAGCCGACTTGTCGCCGTTGAAGCCCATGAAGATGGTATTCTCATAAGCCGGATTGCTGGCTGCTGCACGTGCTGCTGCCATTGCCATATCGTCGTTATGTGCACAGATGATTGCAACACCTTCCGGATGGGTCTGCATGATGGCTTCCATTGCATTGACCGCACGGTCAGCTGTTGCATCCGCGTACTGGGTCTCATCTTCCAGGAAGTCGCCGCCGCTCTCCTCGATGCCTGCCATGTAGCCGGCCTTACGCGCCTCGCTGGTCGCCTCGCCCTGTACACCACAGATCTCGATTGCCTTGATCTCGGTCCAGCCGGCAGCCTTTGCAGCCTCTACGGCAGCCTGTCCGCCCAGCTTTGCTGCAGCTTCGTTACCGGTACCGACAAAGCTCAGAACCTCCGGAGTGTCCGGAATATCGCTGTCAACCGCAATGATCGGTCGGGTCTCGCCTGCAACCAGCGTCTTGACGGTCTCAGCCTGCAGCGGTGCGATGACGTAAGCATCATAATCCGCCGTGTTAAGATCGGTCTCGATCATCGTAATCTGCTCTTCAAAAGCGGTCTCAGAAGACGGTCCCTTGACATCGACCTGAACGCCGTGCTCTTCCCCATAGGCCTCAACGCCAGCCTTGCAGTACTGTCAATACTCAGCTGCCAGCGTCTTGAGAATTACGCTGACCTTCTTGGCCTCACCGCCTGTGGCCTGCTCGGTGCCAGTGGATTCCGCAGTCGATGCAGAGTCGTCGGCAGGAGTCTCCTCTGCGCCACCGCCGCACGCGGTCATCGTCAGTGCCATTGCACCTGCCAGTGCTGCTGCCATCCATCTCTTCTTGTTCATCTCAACATCTCTCCTCTGTCTTCTCTTGTGGTTTGTTTTTGACACTCTTTTTCTCGTAAGAAAGCACAATTTTGCATGATATATTCCCTATTTTTTCATGCATTCTGCTTTTTCCTGATGACCCTATGATAACTTCCCGGGGCACAAAAGAAAATGAGGAATCTTGCTGTGCGTTTTGTAAATCTTGCTCTCTTCCGCCGGTGATAGACAAATCCTCTAATTTTTATCGTTTCCGTTTGTGCAAAACGTTCCGGATTCTTGATGGACCTTGCACATTCTTTTTCAATCTTCGCACAAAGCACACAAAAAGCGCGGTGCCACCCGGACACCACGCTTGTAAAATCTATGATTTGAGCCAGTCCTCAGACCGGATAGCGCCGGAAGGCACTCGGAGACAGTCCCACCCGGTTGCTGAATGCGTTGGTAAACGTCGTCACGTTCTGATATCCGACGTTTTGTGCGATGATCTTGACCGGAAGATCGGTCGTTTTGAGCAAATGCTTCGCCCGGTTGATGCGCACCAGAATAATGTACTCATGCGGCGAGTATCCGCACTCACGCTTGAACAGTCGGGAAAAATGGTACTGACTCATGTGCACACACTGCGCAACGTCGGCCAGCGAAATGGGTTCGGGATAGTGCTCACGGATGAACTTGGCCGCGATTGCAACCGGAGAGCGTGCCTCGTCCTGCTCCTCTGGCGCCGGACTGTCATCGAGCAAGGCGGTCAGCAATCCATTGAGTTTGTGCGACAGGCGCACCTCACCTGGTAGCTGCTCATTGCGGCAGGCAAACACCATCTCATACAGTCGCTCCTTGATCTCAGCGGCATTGGTCGAGTCAAAGACAAACCCTTTCTTCTGCTGGATAATCTGGTCATAAACTGGTCTGTGTTCGCACCGTCCAGATGCAGCCAGACAAATTCCGCGTTGCCGATTGTGTGGTACTCATGCGGCTTGTGACAGTTGAGCATGCCCACCTGTCCGGCTCCGGCGACCATGGTTTTGTCCCCACTCGTGACCGACAATCGACCGTCACAAATGTAAAACACCAGATAGTTGTGATAATCCTCGCGTTCAATGCGATAATCAAAATCGGTGTAGTAATATCCGCACGAGGTCATGTAGTACAGCATGCGGTGCGCCATGTCCGACGGCGTCTGAAAATACAGATCCGATCCCGATACCGTTCCGCGTTCCTTGCCCAGCATTGCTCGCACCCCCTTGATCAAAAATTCAAAACTCATTTTCTGTCATTATATCCCCTTCTAACTTTTCTGTCAATCAAGCATTTATTTCTTTGATTTTCTCTGTAATTTCATACTTTTACCAAATATTTTCAAATCGGTAAAAACAGCAAGAAATCCAAAGTGATGCGCAAGTTATCCGATTTTCTTTCCCTTGGCGCAGGACTATAATAAATGCAGATTTTAACCGATGACCGCGCGCCGGACGGGCGCATAGAGAGAAAAGATAGGGAGGAAACCGACCATGACTTCGAGAGAACGTGTCCTTGCCGCCATCAACCACCAGCAGCCCGACCGTGTACCGATCGACTTCGGCGCAACCGGTCAGACCGGTATCAGCGTTTGCGCGCTCTATCGTCTGCGTGAATATCTGGGACTGCCGAAAAAAGACCTGGATGTCTTTGAAATGGTGCAGATGCTGGGCGTTGTAGATGAAGATCTGCGCAAAATCATGAAATCCGATGTCATTGGCATGAACCATCCCGAAGACAGTCTGGGCATTATGAACACCGGTGCAAAAAAACGTTTTGTCATGCCCGACGGCACGCCGACGCTCATCAACGCAGGCAACGAATTTGACATCCTGCCCGACGGCGGCGTCAAGATGTACCCGCAGGGTGACCGCAATGCACCCCCGTCCATCTACATGCCCTCCGGCGGCTATTTCTTCGATATCATCGACCGTGCTCCCGAATACGACGAGGACAATCTGACCCCGCGTGAAGATTTCAAGAACTTCTTCTCGGTCATGAGCGACGAGACCGCACGCTACTATGAAAAGGAGTCTAAGCGACTGTTCACTGAGACCGACTACTGCGTGATCGGCAACCTGGCTGGCGCCGGTTTTGGCGACCCGGGTGCCATCCCCGCACCCTTTGAGAAGCACCCGCAGGGTATCCGCAAGTTTGACGAGTGGTGCATGGCACAGATTCTCTATCCCGAGTATGTACAGGAAGTCTTCGAAATGCAGACCGAGTTCATGCTCAAGAATCTGGAAATTTACAAGCAGGCAGTTGGCGATAACATCCAGATTTGCTGGGTCAGCGGCACCGATTTCGGCACGCAGAACGCAGAATTTATGTCTACCGACATGTTCCAGCAGCTGTACAAACCCTATTACAAGCGCGTGTGCGACTGGATTCACCAGAACACCAACTGGAAGACCTTCTTCCATACCTGCGGCTGTGTCGTCAAGCTGCTCGACGACTTTGTCGACATGGGTATGGATATCATCAACCCCGTGCAGCTGTCCGCCAAGGGCATGGACGCACGCATGCTCAAGGAAAAGTACGGCGACAAGCTGGTATTCTGGGGCGGCGGCGTAGACACGCAGGACATGCTGCCCAACGGCACCCCGGAGGAAGTCGCAGCACAGGTCACCGAGCGTCTGGATATTCTGTCCAAGGGCGGCGGCTATGTCTTCAACACCATCCACAACATCGTCGGAGACACCCGCGCTGAAAATATCTGGGCGGCTTTCCACGCCGTACATCAGTACAACGAAACGCATTTCGGTCGATAAAACTTTCTGGTACTTTTATCTTCTTCTATTTCCCCAGTAAAAACCGGTCTCCATACGGAGACCGGTTTTTTTATCGCATTTGTATAAAAAGAGACCCACTCATAAGCGAGTGGGTCTCTCCTGTTATTCGTTTATGAACGTGTTTGTGCAGTCAATCAGCGTACCAGATCGTACAGAACTGCGAGCATCTTTGCGCATTCTTCACGGCTTGCCGATACCTTGGGATCGAAGGTGTAGCGGCCATTGGTGACGTTGCCATCAATGATGCCAGCCTGCTGCATGACAGAGACCGGAGTCTGTGCCCAGCCGGAAATCAGGTTTGCATCTGCAAAGATCACCGGTGCATTCTTAGCAGGCAGGGTCTTGCCAGACGACTGTACGTAGCGGTAGATCATGGTTGCCATCTCTTCACGGGTAATACGCATGGTCGGTGCAAAGTTGCCGCCATCCGTACCGGTGGTGATGCCGCGATCTGCTGCCCATGCAATGTACGGTGCACTCCAGCGAGACAGCGGAACGTCCGGGAATCTGGACGAGGTATAACCGGTCACATTCGCGCCGGCAACGCCTGCCAGCATCTTGACGAACTCTTCACGGGTGACATACAGCGTAGGCTCAAAGTAGCCGCCGCCCGTGCCGTTGATGATGCCAAGAGATGCCAGCTTATTGATGTAAGTTGCACTCCAGCGAGAGGACGGAACATCAACAAATGCGTTGTAGGTCGGGGTAGTCGTTGTGCTGCCCGAACCGGTCTTGAGCGTATCGGTGGTGATAAGGAAGGTACCGAGTGCATCGGTGGTGAAGGTGACCTTCTTCTTGGAGGACGAGTAATCGGCCTTCATAT
Organism: Butyricicoccus pullicaecorum DSM 23266; assembly: GCF_900167005.1. Lineage (GTDB taxonomy): Bacteria > Bacillota > Clostridia > Oscillospirales > Butyricicoccaceae > Butyricicoccus > Butyricicoccus pullicaecorum. Next base: position 229,551 of record NZ_FUXW01000001.1, on the reverse strand, counting down.
CGGTGACGTAAGTCGGAGCTGCTGCGTAAACATCAGCTGCACCATAGACCGTGCTGCCACCGTAGGTTGCCAGCCAGGTCTTGTCGCCATTACCGATGCGGTAGACCTTGACATCCGAGGACTTTTCGCCGCTCTTGAGCTTGTAATCAAAGGTGACTTCAACCGAGCCGCGGCCAAGGTCGATGACATCGCTGCTACCGTCCTTGATGAGCAGGACGTACTGATCGTCGTCTTCTTCCTCGAGGTAGAACTCGATATTGGTCTTGTCACATGCGTCGTAAATTTCAGCCAGTGCACGATAATCGAAGGTTACAGTGCCCTGATTGGTGGTCAGCTTGAGGCCGGTATCCTCGTCCGCGATCTTATCAAGCGAGCTGCGCGGGACGGTGATGGTGGTATCATCGACCGACTTGGAGGTCTTGACATCGAGTTCGATGTAAGTCTTGTCGGCATCCTCGCGCTTTGCTTCCTTCTTGTTCTCGTCGAGTGCATCGGACAGGGCCGAAGACGAGAAAGTGACCGTTGCGCTGCCGTTCTTGACAGAGGGGGTCTTGTCGACGGTGGTGGTGGATACACGGTCACCGTTTACCTTGGAGGTGTCAGACGAAGACGAACCAGAGGACGAAGAGGAAGAACCTCTGTACGCATCAAAATCAACATCAATGTAATATTCGTTTGCTCCCGAGCTGCTGGTTGCGAAATACAGGCGGTCACTATTGTCCGAATCATCATCGGTATCAAACCACAGCGTAAAGCTGGTACCACTCAGATTATCCAGATAGAAATCGCCGATATAACGTCTGGAATTGTTCAGATCGCTAATTTTCTTCCAATCGGTGCTCTTTCCGGTAGACGAGACATACAGATCCTGAATGTTTTTGGATACACCATCCAGATAGACATCCAGATCAAAGCCGATCCAGTAGTCCTTGCTGCCATCTACAGTCTGACGATTCAGATAATCGTCTGCATCTGCATTCAGATCAAGATATCCTGTACCTCGACGAACAGACAAATCATATCTGCTTCGGTTGCTATCGTCAGATGCCTTGCTGGCAGACATTCGGAGACCTTCTTCTGCCTTGATCGTCAGCGTGCCCTTCTGGACGGTGACAGCATAATTCTTGCTGTTGCTTGTACCGGTGATATCATATGAACCAACCGCAGAAGTGCTCGTTGCCTTGGTGGTTAGCGTAACGCCCAGCGCATCCTTTGTATCATTGTAAGCCAATGCCCCAGTCGGAACGGTAAACGTCAAAGTCGGAATGGCATCGCCCTTGGTAATGGTCTTGTTATCTGCGGTGACAGTAACAGGTTTCTTTGTAATTTCAAACGTTGTGCTTGCAGAACCATGCTTTGACCCATCTTTACTGTCATAATATGCCGTTACCTGATATTTTCCCACATCCTTAGGCATTGTGGTCAAAACATCCTTTGTGTCCTGCGGATTCGGCTGTACTCTACGGTATTCATAGCGAACGGTCGCATCAGCTTCAACAGGCTGATCATCTACTGTGATAGTTGGTGCCGTAATCGCATCGCCATATACATTGGTTTCGGCTGGCTGTGTTGCAAATTTAACTTCGGTACCTACTGTTTTAGCAGGACGAACGGTTACTTTGATATCCTTGGTCAATTTGCCGCCGTCGTACGTTACCGTTACATACTCAGTTGTCTGCGCCTGAATGGTTTCCTTTGCCGTAATCTTATTGACTGCAAAGTCCAGATTTGTGCTGGAACCACTCTTTGCTTCTACTGTAATCTTATCGGTTACGGTCACTTCGTCTCCATACTGGTCAAGACCTTTGACAAACAGTTCCGCAGACTGTTTTGCCTCCAGCGTCAAACCATCCGTAACATCTTCGCTGCTCGATGTGCCCTTGTTCCAAACCTCTGTAATAGATTTCAGTTCACTTGCCGCACGCGAAACGGTCAAGGTAGCAGAGCCGCTTCCTGTAATGGAACCTTTCGCGCCCGCTTTAATGGTATAAGTACCCGCTTTGGCTTTCGCACTAACGGTTACTTTACCATCCTGCGATACCGTTACATCTCCTTGCTTTCCGTCTGTTGTCTCAACAGTCCATGCAACCTGACTTGTAATGTCATGCTGCTTTCCTTCGTCAGAATATGCTTTGACCGTAACATCCGGTGTCGCTGTACTTCCGTTTACCGTGACCGTTGATTGAGAAAGTTCAACTTCCTTTATCTCGTTAGATGTAACTGCGGCTTTCTCTAGCGTAAGCGTTGCTTTTTCACCTATTCCAGGTGTTGAGCCTTCTATATCTGCTGTCACCGTGACAGTATCTTCTACGGCATCCGCCTGAACCGTCACAACGCCTTTATTATCAATGGTTACCTTACCCGTGTTTTCAGATTTTGCCGGTTTTACATTCCATTTAACTTCCTTTTCTTGCGTGACAGGCTCATCAAATGCGTTCAAAAATTTGACTGTAAAAGCCTCCGTTGTTGCGCTTCCACTTTCCGGAATGGTCAATTTTGATTGACCGCCCGAAACTATTACCTTGAACACCTCTTGTTCCCCTGTGCGTTTCACTTCCAAAACATCAAACGCTGATGCATCCTCATTGTTTATCCTTGGCCTAATGGTATATGTTCCTGCCTTAGCTTTCGCATCAACCGTTACAACCCCATCTGCACCTACTGTTACATGCCTTGCGTCTCCTCCGTTTGTTGCCACAATCTCCCATCCAAGGTTTTCAGTAATCTCGGTGTTTCCATCCTCGTCCGTGAATACCTCAACTTTAATATCTTGTGGTGAAATGATTCCGTCTACGGTAACTTCTGATGGCGTAATGGTAACCTTCTTTATGTCTGCTGCACTTAACGAAGTGATTCCGCCTCCTTCGCCGCCCTCGCCCGGTGTACCTGCCCAAACAACAGGCTGCGTTGTATTCGGCTCTCTCGCAAACGCCATCGGCGCGCTGGTCGCAACCATTGCAACCGCCAGCCAGAAGGCGAGCGCACGTTTTGTATACGAACTCTTCATAGATCATTCCTCCTTCTTTGAGCTCGAAACGAAGGCGCGTCCCTTGCACACGCACTTCAAAAGTCTCTGTCTTGCTGTTATCCTTATTATAGGCGTATCCCTGGTCGGTGTCCAGCGAATTATGGTTAAAATTCAGTTAATATTTACAATTACACTCTCAAAATGCGTCTCATTTTGCAGCAAAAGACCCCACCGGGTTTTTCCCGGCAGGGTCTTTCGAGAGGTCAGAAAATCTGTATTTTTGCTTACGCACCCAGGCACAGCGGAGAGAATACAACGTATGCCAGGCACATAATAGCCAGAACGAAGGCTGCAACGTACTTGCCGTTCTTCCACGGAGTCAGATCGACAGCCTGCGCATCGTGCAGGACGAAATCGGTCTCACGCGGATGTACCTTGACGATAATTGCCATGATGATCATGTCAATGATAAACAGGAACGCGGTGAAGTACAGATAGTGGGTGTTCTCGAGGACCGGAATCTGATAGCGCAGATAGAACTGCAGCAGGAAGTAGAGAACAACGTGGATCGGAATAACGATCTTTGCAGCGATCGACGGAACCCTCTTCCAGAAGAAGCCGCACAGCAGGCAGACAAACAGCGGGGTGTTGAATGCAGCGAATGCAGAGTTTACGGTCGTGGTGATACCGCCCATGTACATGAAGAACGGAGACATGACGGTCGAAATGATCGCAACGATGGTACCGAAGTTCTGGCCAACCTTTACCATGTGCGCGTCGGTTGCGTTCGGGTTGAACATCGGACGGTGAATGTCCAGCGCATAAATGGTGGAAGCGGAGTTCAGAATGGAGTTAAACGACGACAGGATTGCGCCGAACATAACAGCTGCGAAGAAGCCGAGCAGCCACTTGGGCATAACGTCTGCAACCAGCATCGGGTATGCAGTATCGCCGTTGCCCCAGTCGGTAACCTCGGTGTACAGCAGGCGTGCGATGACACCCGGTACAACGATGATCAGCGGGGTGAGGATCTTGAAGAAACCTGCCAGAACAGCACCCTTCTGTGCTTCCTTCAGGTTCTTTGCACCGAAGGTACGCTGGATGATGGACTGGTTGGTTGCCCAGAAATACATATTGTTGACCAGCAGGCCGGTCAGCAGCAGCGGCCAGGGCAGGTAAGGCTCGTTGAGGTTGGGTGCGTCGATCGCGTTGAGCAGGGTCTTATCGGTGTTCAGGAATGCATCCAGACCTTCCATGAAGCCGCCGCCATGCGCTGCGCCCAGTGCGATCAGACCGAAGATCGGTACGAGCAGACCGCCGACGATCAGGCCCAGACCGTTGATCGAGTCAGAAACTGCGATCGCCTTCAGGCCGCCGAAGATTGCGTAAATGGAACCTGCGAATGCGGTTGCGACACAGACAGCAGCGATTGCCCAGAAACGAGCGGAACCTGCGTCCATACCGAACTGCGTAACAAAGACCTGATCGATGCCGAAGATGTTAACGAATACCTGTGCGCCGGCGTACAGTACGTTCGGCAGCATGATGATGATGTAAGAGAGCAGTACAATGAAGGAAACCAGACGGCGGGTACCTGCATCATAGCGCTGCTCGAAGAACTCCGGAACGGTGGTCAGACCGGTCTTGAGGTACTTCGGCATCAGTACGAATGCCAGGATAACCAGCGCGATGGCCGAGGTAACTTCCCAGCCCATCGGGCTCATGCCGATTCGTACAGCCTGGCCGTTGTTGCCGACCAGCTGCTCTGCGGACAGGTTGGTCATGAGCAGAGAACCTGCGATTACCGGGCCGGTCAGTCCGCGACCTGCCAGATAATAACCATCCTGCGTGTCCAGATTGTCACCTCTGGTCTTCCACCAGGAGATGATTGCGACAAGCGCGGTGAAGGCCACGAATGTCACAGCTGTGAACATAAGATTCATGCTTTCATCCTCTTTCTACACACATTGTCCCGTCGGGCAAGGCGTCCCGTCCGGTCTTTTTGGTTCGTCCCGTGTGCACTCCCCAGTAACTGCACGAGACGAAAACAGGGGTTTCCTGTCGCCTTTTGGATGTTTTTGACCTGTCGTTCATGATTCGTTTACAATTCCGACACGTCTTATTCACAAGTTCAATTATATCCAGTTGTGCCCGTGAACGCAATAAAAAATCCATTTTTCACCATATTTTTAGATATTATCACAAATTTCCCAATTTCTTTTTGTGCAACTTATCTGTATTCTGCGTGCCCGTGAACAAATTGCATAAAAAACAGGACGCTCAAAAGCGAGCGTCCTGTGCATTTTGGTTGAATTTAGATGTTATAGCGAGTTTTTATGAGGATATCCGTGTACATTTGCGAGCATGTCGGCTGTTTTCCCTCGATCAGGTACTCATACAGCAGCTGCGGCGGCTGTGTTCCCTGCACACGGGCGTTCTGATCGATGACAAATTCGATCTTGTTCTCGGCCAGGTCGATGCGATTCTGGGGCGTCAGGTCGTACGCGACCACGCGCACTTTGCGTCCCATCTTCTCGATCGCCTCGCACGCACCGTGCTGGCCATGCGCCGTGACATAGATCACATCCAGGTCTTCATGCTCTTCCAGCGCACGCAGCGTCAGCTCATACGCATAATCATCGCGGTTAAAGCAGTGCTGTAAGGGTAAAAGCTGGATATCCGGTGCAATTTTTGCCATTTCCTCGGCGAAACTGACATATCTTGCGCGGTGACCGTGGTTATTGGGATAGGCGGACAGGGTCAGCACCTTACCGCCTGCCGGCAGCATGGAGCGCACCAGACCGGCCGCTGTGCGTCCACCCTGTGCATTATCCATACCGACAAAACACATTCGGCGGCTGCGCGGCGCATCGCCGTTGACCGTAATAACCGGAATGCCCAGATCGACGACACGATCGAGTGCGGCATAGATTTCCGGGGAATCGCTGGGTGTGATCGCCAGACCCTTGATTCCTTCCTTGACCAGTGCCTCAATCGCGTCCAATTCCTGCTGTTCGCCCAGCGATTCCAGCTTGCGGATGACCACATCCAACCCACGCGAGCGCAGCTTGGCTGCCGCCTCCTCTGCGCCCTCGGCCACGGTCTGCATGGTCGGTGTCTCTACCGATTGAATCAAAAATCCAATTTTTACGCTTACTTTTGCGCGTGCAAGCGCCCGTCCGGCCTGATTTGGTTCATATCCGAGTTCAGCCGCGATCTGCCGGACACGCGCCTCGACCTCCTCGTTGACGTGGCCGCGGTTGTTCATCACGCGGTCGACCGTACCGCGCGAGACCCCGGCCAACTCGGCAATCTGCCGCAAGGTAACTGCCATTTGTTCTCTCCCTCTCAAATTTCACTTCTCTGATCTACCAAAAATGTGCCCGTGCACATAGAATGACAAACGCACAGTCTATCATTCTGTGCATAGTATGATATCACATGTCTTTTGCCTAGCATATCACAACTTTCGTACAAATGCAACCGAATTTGCCGCTCAAATGATAGGATAATCTTGTTTTTTGGGACTATGTGCAGGCACACAGAAACCGGGCGGAACCGCAGTCCGTCCGGTCTGTTCCTTTACTCTTAGCCGAAAAAGCGCTTGATCTCAATTTGTGCATTTTCGACCGAATCCGAGCCGTGAATGAGGTTTTCGGTCGTACAGTGGCCAAAATCTCCGCGGATTGTGCCCGCAGCAGCGTCCTCAAACTTGGTCGCACCCATCAAAATGCGCATGCCGCGCACGGCGTTCTCGCCCTCGACCACCATCGCCAGCACCGGGCCGCGGGTCATATAGGCAACCGTGTCCGGGAAAAACGGCTGATCCACAATGTGTGCATAATGCTCACGCAGGATGGGTTCGTCCAGCGTAATCATCTTCATCTGTTCGATTCGGTAGCCCTTTCGCTCGATGCGTGACAGGATCTCACCGATCAATCCACGCTCCAATGCATCCGGTTTGAGCATAATATAGGTGCGCTCTCTTGCCATCTGTGTAACTTCCTCCTTTATTTTCCTGCCCCGCTTAGACGCATCATCTGCCCGGGACAGCTACATACTAACTAAATTATAACAGATGTTTTTAGATAATTTGTGAATTTTTTGTGTACGCATCTGCTTTTTATTTGACGTTTTCAACAAAGACATGTACAATAATTTCATAGAACTGATTGGAGGGTTCCTTATGGCATTGTTCGATAAACTCGATGACCTGCGCGGCAAAGCGACAGAAATGATGCAGACCGGCGTAGACAAAGCGACCGAGATGATGCAGGCAGGTGTTACCATCGCCAAGCTCAAGACCGACAACATCGCGGAAGAGGACGCAATGCGCCGTGCTTATCTCGCCATTGGCAAGATGTACTTTGAACTGTACGGCGAATCCCCTGACCCGGCTTTCGCGACCGAATGTGACCGCATCCGCGCATGCAAGCGCCGCATTGCAGAAAATAACCTGCGTCTGGCCGAGATGAAGGATACACCGGAGCCGCCGGTTCCGCCCGCTCCCCCGGAGCCGCACCCCGTGCCCGAGGACGAACCGGTCCCGTTCGAGGCCGAAGAAGCGATCATCCCCGACGAAGACCCCACCTATACCGAACCCGAACCCGTTCCCTTTGAAGAGGAAGAAATCGCGGTCGATGAGCTCAAATAAACACAGCAGCCCCGCTAGGTCAGCCGATCCAGCGGGGCATTTTTGTGTAAAACTACGTTTTTGCGCGTGGTGAACCGCTATGATAAATCATGCAATATTCTGCATAGGGCATCTGCGGGCTGGTATGGGTCTCGGTCAGGACAAAGCCGAAATGCTCGTACAAAGCCACGTTATCTTGGGTAAATGTCTCAAGGACGACGTCCACTCCCTGCTCCTTGGCACGATCCAGCACAGGCTGGATGAGCGCACGACACACCCCCGTGCCCTTGGCCTGCCGTGCAACCGCAAGCTGGCTGATGTGGTAAGCTTTTTCGGTGTATTTCCGGTGCCAGTTGACCGCGTGGATTTGAGCAATGCGTCGATTGCGTGCCAGCAGCAAACGACGATCATGAGTCGGAAGGTGTAGCACATCCCACCCCACTTGCCCTGCACAGATCAGCTGAGCCAGAGGATTCTCCGATTCAGGACCATCCACTCCCAGCAAACCGCTCATATGGTCGTCATATAGCCATACTTCATGCTGCGTACAGTAAAACGTCATCTCTCGCCGCGTCATCCGCAGCAGCACCTCACGCGGTGCCTGCATGCCCTCGCGCAGGAATACAAAATGCTCGGTCTGCCAAAATCGATCGACCAAGAATTCTGCCATCGCTGGCACATCGGCGCGCCGTGCCTTTCTCATCACTGTCACCTCTCCTGTTCATCTGGGGTCTTCCACCAGCTCAAATCGGTATTTTTGGTTCACTTCCGGGTACTTTTCGTGGTCAACTTCGCTTGCAAACATGTCGTAGGGACGTACATAGAAGCCGTAATCTCCATACAGCGCCTGATAGACCACCATATCCTCGCCGGTCTCCGAGTGGCGCGCAATCAGCACGACCTGATACAGCTTGTTCTTAAAATGACGGTACCGCCGTCCCGGGTAAATGGTTCTCATAAGGTTCCTCCTAGTCATGATCGTGGGGATGGAAGCCGGATAGCTTGGGGTCGAGCAGTTCGGTGCCGCGCCGTACTGCCGCCGATCCATAGCGGTCTTTCAGACTGTCCATCGCCCGCTCAATGCGCTCAAATTTGTCTCGTTTTTCTGCGGTTCCGTCCAAATCCAGCTGTAAACTCACCTGATCGGCTGGTACCAAATCTCCTGCCGTCACGCCCAGCGTGCGGATGGGCAGCTTCCACTTGTAATGCCGCGCGAGCAGTCCACGGGCGTGCTCCATCAATTCGCGTGCCAGCCAAGTCGGCGGTGTGAGCTGGCATTGTCTGGTGTGCGTAACCAGCTGAATATCGCGGATGTACAGCGATACGCTGCCCGCGCACATGCCATGCCGCCGCAGGCGGTGGGCAACGTTCTCACACAGCGGCCACAGCACCAGATCGGCATCGGCCGGGGTTCGGATATCACGCGGCGCGGTGATCATATTGCCGATAGATTTGGCCTGTTCACGGTTGACATACTCGGCAACCGGGGTCTCATCCCGTCCGTTGGCATAATCGTGCAGGGTCGGCCCCATGCGTCCGAGCAGCATTTGCAGGGCTGCCGGGTCGGCTGCTGCCAGCTCGCCGATGGTGTGGATACCGATGCCCGCGAGCTTGGCTGCGGTCGCCTTGCCCACGTACAGCAGGTTGCCCACCGGCTGCGGCCAGACCAATTCCCGATAGTTTTCGCGGGAAAAGATGGTCACGGCGTCCGGCTTCTTGTAGTCGCTGCCCAGCTTGGCAAAGATTTTGTTGAACGATACGCCGATGGATACCGTCAGTCCCAGTTCCTCTTTGACCCGCGTGCGGATGGTCTGGGCAATGGTCTCCCCGTCTCCGAACAGTTCCCGACTGCCGGTCACGTCCAGAAAGGCTTCGTCCAAGCTCATCGGCTCAATCTGGCTGGTGTAGTCCAGGTAAATCTGGCGTACCGCCTGAGAAAACCGGTGGTACTCGTCGAAATGCGTGGGCACGATGACCAGATCGGGACACTTTCGCCGCGCCGACCACAGCGTTTCCGCCGTGCGGATGCCGTACTGCTTGGCCAGCGGATTGGCTGCCAGCACGATGCCGTGCCGTGCCTGCTCGTCGCCGCCCACGGCGACCGGCTTGTCTGCGAGGGTCGGGTTGTTGCGAATCTCCACCGAGGCGTAAAACGAGTTCAAATCACTGTGTAAAATGGTGCGATCGGCCATCTGCCTTCCCTCCTGTCCGGATTTTATGCATCTATCATACCATATCAGGGTGACGGATGCAAAAGAAAAATCGCACAGGTGTTCGGAAATCCCTGTGCGATTTGGCAGATCCTATTTTAACCAGCGGTTGCGATGGAGGACGGACGGCGGTGCGCCATTGCGCGCAAAGCGAGCGCCAGCCCGGCCATAATGAGCTGCTCGAGCGGAATGGCCGCCCAGACACCGTTGACGCCCATGAAAAGCGGCAGGATGAGAAGCAACAGTACGATCATCACTGGTTCCCCATAAACCAGAATATAGGCGTAGGTGTTATAGCCCGTTGAATAGAAATAGGCGATCGTGACCCGGATGACCGCGATGCCCAGATAACCGACGGCGATGATGCACAGGATGTATGCAATCATCTGCGCGGTGTCGGTCGATGCGCCGAAGATCACCGGGAACCAGTCGCGTCCGACGATGGTCAGCGCACCGAACACAACCGCTGCGCCCAGCGCGATGGTGTACGCGGTCTTGCAGATAAAGCGCACATCCCTGATGCGTCCCTCGCCCAGATACAGACTCATGGTCGGCTGACTGCCATCGCCCACGCCCTGCAAGATCAGCTGAATGACCACCGCGACATAGCTGACCACGGCATAGGCTGCAACGGCGCGCTCGCCGCCGTAGCGCACAGCGCCGAGGTTCACAAACATAATGACCAGATTGGGCGACATGGTCAGTCCAAAGGGTGACAGACCGGTCGCAAGCGTGCGTCCCACCGCCCAGCGCGTCGGACGGATCTGACTGCGCGGGACGTGACGTTCGGTAAAAATGAGCACGATGAGGCACAGAAGCGCGGTCACGCCCTGACCGATGATGGTCGCAAGTCCCGCACCGTACATGCCCCAGCCCAGCACGCCAATCATGGTGGCATCGAGCACGATGTTGGTGACAAAACCCGCCATCATGGCGCACATAGCAAAGAGTGAGCGTCCTAAATTGCGGAAAATAGGTGCAAGGCCAGTGGAAAAGACCTGAAAAAACGTGCCCAGAATGATGACTTGAATGTATTCCAGACCGCGATCGTAGACCGCGCCCGTCGCACCAAACAGGCGCAGCAAGGTCGGATGAGCAAACCACAGGCCAACCAACAGCAGAACACTGGACAGGGCGAGCATACACACGGTTGTTCCAAGATAGTGCTGACGCTCTTCTTCCTCTCCGCGTCCGAGGCAGATGGACATGTGAATGGAGCCGCCCATACCAATGCCCGTTCCGACCGCTTGCAGCAAAGCGGTCATGGGATAGGCGATATTGATACCCGCAAGACCACTGTCACCAATATACTGCCCAACAAAAAAGCCGTCTACGATGGCATAGACACCGGAAAATGCAAACGCGAGCACAGCAGGCAGCATGCTGCGCAGGTAGGCTTTCATCATACGCTGTCTTCCTCCTCAAATCCTGTACGTAATGCATCAATAAGCTGTTTATAGGTACGCAGCATGACCGCGCGATCATCGGGCGCAAGCTGTCTCATCGCCTTGCCCTCCCACTCATACATCGGTGCAACCTGCGTCTTGGCATACGCCAAGCCGGATTCAGTCAGCCGCAATACCTTGGTGCGCTTATCCTCGGGTGACGGCAAGCGCTCGAGATAGCCCTCTTTGACCAATCCGTCCACAATGGTGTGGATGGTCTGCTTGGGCAGATAGAGCCGATCCTGCAAACTGCGCAATGTACACCCAGTTTTCTGCTGAAACCACAACGCTTCCAGCACGGTCAGCCGATGGATGGACACCCCATGTGCGCGACACCAGTCGGCATATACCTGATTGAGCTCACACCAGAGCTCATAATGTTCCATTACCTCTTCGTGCAGCATCTCGCTTGCCCTCCTTATTTCGTCCGATTTCGGACTAATTCTATCATGTCCATCTGTCGCTGTCAAGCGCTGTCTGCTTCTGGTTTTTGCAACCATTTTCTGGTATACTGAAAGCATAAAAAAGACTACGATAAGAGGGATACCCATGCAGGATGCACGCTATTATCATCACCCCGACGAGCGCAGCTTTGACGCGACCGTGACCGGATGCCGCGCCTACAAGGACGGTTTGTTTGCCGTCACGCTGTCCGACACCCTATTCTACCCCGAAGGCGGCGGTCAGCCGGGCGATACCGGAACGCTTTCAGGTGTTCGTGTGACCGATACCCGCCTGTCCGGGGACGAAATCATTCATGTATGCGAGACAGAACTGCCCGTCGGACAGACCGTACACGGTGAACTGGACTGGGAACGCCGGTTCCGGCACATGCAGTGCCACACGGGCGAGCACATCTTTTCGGGCATCGCGCACGAATTGTACGGCTGCAATAACGTGGGCTTTCACCTGAGCCGGGACTGTGTGACCATCGACTTTGACCGGGTTTTGACCCCCGAACAGCTGGCAGAGGTCGAACGCCAGACCAACGAAGCGGTCTTTGCCGATGTGCCGACGGTCATTTCCTACCCGGACGCGGACACGCTGCACACGCTGAATTACCGCAGTAAGAAGGAGCTGACCGGCACGGTGCGCATCGTGGAAGCCGGTGGACGGGATGTTTGCGCCTGCTGTGGCCTGCATGTCGCACGCAGCGGTATGGTCGGCTGCGTCAAGGTCGGCACCCAGACACCTCACCGCGGCGGTATCCGTCTGACCCTGCTCATCGGCTGGGATGCTGTGCGCGATTACGACCAAAAACAGAAGAGTGTCACCGAGATTTCGCACATCTTGTCAGCTAAGCCGCACGAGGTTGCACAGGCAGTCGAACTCATGGCATCGCGCAATGACCGCTATAAAACCGAGGTCATCGCCCTGCATGAACAGATTTTCCGACTTAAAGCCGCCCTGCTGCCCAGCAATCAGGATCGCCTGTGGAGTTTTGCCGAGAACCTGTCTCCGGTTCAGATTCGCCAGTTTGCCGATATTCTGGCCGAACAGACCGGATGGGCAGCGGTGTTCAGCGAAGCGCCGAACGGCGGATATCAGTACGCAATTTGCAGCCATAGCGTGGACGTTCGCCCCATCTGTAAGGAACTCAATCAGGCGCTGAACGGACATGGCGGTGGCAAGCCTGCCGTCGTTCAGGGCGCTGTTCAGGCATCCCAGAGCGAAATCGAAACCTTCTGCCGAAATCTCTCGATCGATCTCCGCACCCAACACTAAAGTTTTCGCCAGCCTTTTCCAAAAGGCTGCGGGTTCTCAGGGCAGCGCCCTGCGTCGCCGTCCGCAGACGGCGAAATCCCCTTTTGATTTTCCCGTCCCCCGCAAGGGAAAATCAACTAAAACAAAAATGAAAACGCGACGCGCACGTCGCGTCATCCCCCGCGGCCATTGGCCGCTCACTAAAACCGTTTCCACTTTGGAAACGGTTTTTTCTCCCCCCAATTCCCTTACCACGCACAAATCCTTTACAAATTGTGCCTTGATTTCCATATTTGTTTCTGCTATACTGTTTCAATCATAAAATCGATCAAGGAGAGAATTTGTATGAAAATCGCCATTTTATACGATAGCGCAACCGGAAATACCGCTTATTTGGCCGAAGCTCTGCACAAGACTTACCCGGACGCTGCACTGTGCACACCGGATACCTGCTCGGTGACAGATGCTGACTGCGTCCTGCTCGGCTTCTGGACGGATAAGGGCACCTGCTCGGACAAGCTCAAGGCTGTCCTGCCCGAGCTTTCCAGAAAGAAGGTATTCCTGTTTGGTACGGCTGGTTTCGGTGCGTCCGACAGCTATTTCTCCCAGCTCATCGACCGCGTCAAGGCCGAACTGCCGGCTGACTGTCAGGTGATGGGCTGGTACATGTGTGCCGGCCGCATGGACGAGGGTGTTCGCCGTCGCTATGAGCAGATGTGTGAGAACCCGGAGACCCGTGAAAAGGGTGAAATGCTGCTGCGCAACTTTGAGGCAGCGGCAGCGCATCCGAATGCGGATGATGCGACGGCGCTGGTAGAGCGCTGCCGAGCTGCGCTTGGATGATGAAATATGCAATAAAGAAAGACCGCTTGGAAACAAGCGGTCTTTTTTGTGTTGCGCGTCTGCGGACGTGCTTTTGGGTTTATTTTTAGTTGAAACCCGGGACGGACACCGGGTTTCAAAGGGGTGTTTCGAGCCTGCGGGCTCGACCAGGTTCCACCTGGACGGGCTCAAGGGACGCGTCCCTTGAGAATCCCATTCTATTGGTGCGGTGGTGGTTACTGCATTTCGTAATAATGCGCGTAAATGCCATCCTTTTCGAGCAATTCCTCATGGGTACCGCGCTCTGCGATGCCATTATCCGCAACCACCAGAATTTCATCCGCGCCGCGAATGGTCGACAGACGGTGTGCAATGGTGATCGTGGTACGATTCTTAGCCAGTTCGGTCAAGCTCTGCTGAATCCATCTCTCACTCTCGTTATCCAGTGCGCTGGTCGCCTCGTCCAGAATGAGGATGGGCGGGTTTTTAAGGAACACACGTGCAATGGAAATACGCTGTTTCTGACCGCCCGACAGGCGTGTGCCACGCTCTCCGACGAAGGTATCGTAACCATCGGGCAGGCTCTGGATAAAGTCGTGAATGTTTGCCTTACGGGCAGCGTCCACGATCTCTTCCATGCTCGCGCCCGGTTTACCATACGCGATATTTTCGCCAATCGTACCGCAGAACAGATACACGTCCTGCTGAACAATACCAATCTGGCTGCGCAGGCTTTCCAACGTCAGTTCGCGCACGTCCTGACCGTCGATGGTAACACGACCGCCGGTGACATCATAAAAACGCGGCAGCAGCGAGCAGATGGTAGTCTTACCGCTGCCCGAGGGGCCGACCAGGGCAATAGACTTTCCGGCCGGGATGGTAAACGACACATCGGTCAGCACCGGCGTATCGTCATCGCTGTAATGGAAGGATACATTCTCGTAGCATACCGTACCGCGCACGTTCTCCAGCGGCTTTGCGTTCGGTGCGTCCTCGATGTCGGGTTCGGTGTCCATGACCGCGCGGAATCGACGGAAACCGGACAGACCCTTCTGCATCATCTCGGTCAGCTCGACCAAAATCTGGATGGGGCTGATGAAAATACCGATATACAGGGCGTACATGGCAAGGTCGGAAGCCTGCATCTGTCCCTTGGCAATCAGGTAGCCGCCAAACACCAGCGTAACCAGATACATCATGCCCTGGAAGAACAGGTTGCTGCTCATAAATCCGCCCATGCAGCGGTAGTTTGCCTGTTTGGAGGTCAAAAAGGCATGGTTGCTCTGGCGGAACTTATCGCGCTCGATGTTCTCGTTTGCAAACGACTGCACGACGCGGATGCCGGACAGCGTATCCTGCAAGCTGGCGTTGACATCACCAATCTTGCGTCGGTTGTCCAGAAAAGTCTCCTGCATACGGCGATTCTGGCGCATGGAGAATGCGAACATCAGGACGACAAGAATGATGAGCGGGATGGCAAGTCGCCAGTTGATGAGGAACAGGAATACAAACGAGCCGATGATCTTGACGAGCGAAATAAACAGGTTTTCCGGACCGTGGTGAGCAAACTCCGAGATGTCGAACAGGTCGGACACCAGTTTACTCATCATCTGACCGGAATTATTCTGATCATAATAAGAGAAAGACAGCTTCTGATAGTGGTCAAACAGCTGCTGGCGCATGTCGCGCTCCATGTTCGCGCCCATCATATGACCCTGATAGCTGACGTAATATTTGCACGCACTCTGCACAACATACATCAAAAACAGGCCGATGCCGATGGGCAGCAGTGCCTTGAGAATGACCGCACCCGGCTGAGTAAACAGCGTTCCGGTCAGTGTGCGCAGGATCTGCGGATAGGCCAGGTCAATAAGGCTGATGACCATCGCGCAGATGAGGTCAAAGAAAAAGACCGCGCGATAAGGTTTATAGTATCGGATAAATGATTTTAAAGTATCCACGCAAAAACTCCTTTCGGTAATTTAGTCGCAAAACGCAGCAAAACAGCCTCTCTTGCTCGTGCAAAAGAGGCTGAAAGCGCGTCGTTTCCGGACGGATACGATTCTTAGCCCTCGTACTCGTCTTCGTTTTCCCAGTTGTGCCAAACAGACTGTACGTCGTCGTTGTCCTCGAGGTTGTCGAGCAGCTTGCGCATCTTCTCCATATCCTCAGCAGACTCCAGACGGATGTAGTTCTGCGGAACCATCTCGATCTCGGCCTCGATGAAGGTCAGCCCTGGCCCTCGAGTGCCTCACGAACGGTACCGAAATCAGCGGGAGAGGTGTAAATGGTGAAGGTCTGCTCGTCGGCCTGGAAGTCCTCAGCACCGGCATCCAGTGCCAGCATCATAACCTCGTCCTCGTCCTTGTCGAGTTCTTCACGGTCAACGATCATAACGCCCTTCTGGTCAAACTGCCAGCCGACACAGCCGGTTGCACCCATGCCTGCGCCGAACTTATCGAGCAGGTGACGCACGTCAGCTGCGGTACGGTTACGGTTATCGGTCAGAGTCTCGACGATAACAGCGACACCGCCAACGCCGTAGCCCTCGTAGTTGATTGCCTCGTAATCTACGTTGCCGTTTGCGCCCGAGTACTTGTCAAGCATACGCTTGATGTTGTCGTTGGGCATGTTGTTTGCCTTTGCCTTTGCGATGACGTCGCGCAGGCGGCCATTGATATCGGGATTGGGCGAGCCGCCTTCCTTGATGGCGATCGCCATTTCACGGCCGATCTTGGTGAAGATCTTGGCCTTCTTTGCATCATTTGCGCCCTTACGCTTGGCAATATTATGCCACTTGGAATGTCCGGACATTGTATCGATACGCTCCTTATTCATGTAATGTTATCCTTTAGGATTTTATCAAATATTTGGATGCTATGCAAGGGTTCCGGCAAAAAATTATTGCATAATCCGGTGAGAAGCCGCCCATACTACGGGTGAACCAATCGAAAAGAGGTGATTTTGATGTCTAAGAATCCGAAGGCAGCAAACCAGAAGTCCAGTCAGCAGTCCACGCAGAAGAAGACCGAGTCCTGCACCAATCAGAACGGTATGTCTTCTTCCAACCAGAACGGCATGAATTCTTCTAACTGCCGATAACGTGAAAGAGAGCCCGCGCGGTGTGCATCCGTGCAGACCGTATGGGCTCTCGGTTACTTATGCTTCGGGCTGCGCAATGACGTCATAGAGCGCGTTGATGCGTTCGTAGCGGCCTTTGAGGTACAGCCAGCCGAACAGCGCTTCCAGCGCGGTAGCGTACGCGTACTCGGCCTTGGACGCAGCCTTGGGCACGCCGTGCACCTTGGTATTGCGCGCGCGGCGGAAGACGTCGGACTCCTCCTCGGTCAGCATCGGCAGAATCTTCTGCGCCGCTTCGTACTGTGCCGAGGCGCGCACGAGCGCGACTGTATGGCTGTGCAGATTGCGTGCGGTGGTCAGTCCCCCGGTGACCAGACGGCCGCGCGTCAGAAGCTCATAGACGCAGTCACCGACATGTGCCAGCGCGAGCGAGGACAGACGGCCGATGTCGGCGTCGTCCATGGTAAAATGCAGGTAATCGTTCAAATTCCATGCCCTCCTTTGGGTCGTTACCATTATACCGTATCCCAGGGCAAAAAGAAAGAGGTCTGCCGCAGCAGACCTCTTTTCACTTTGCAGATTTCAGGGACGAAAATTACTCGCCCTTGGGTGCCTCTGCTGCCGGAGCAGCCTCAGCGGCCTTGGCTTCCGCTGCAGCCTGTGCCGCAGCTCTAGCCTTCTCGGCCTGTGCCTTCATCATGGCATCGAACTTTTCCTTCTCTTCCTTGGTCGGGATGGGTTCGATTGCATTCTTCGGGCAAGCCTTGGTGCACATCTTGCAGTTCTTGCACTTGTCATAGTCGATGACTGCGACGTTGTTGACTACATGGATGGCATCGAACTTACAGGTCTTTTCGCACTTCATGCAGCCGATGCAGGCATTGGTGCAGACCTTCATTGCCTGAGCGCCCTTGTCGTGGTTCATGCAGTTAACGTGAACCTTCTTGGACTTGGGAACCAGATCAATGAGCTTCTTCGGGCAAGCAGCAACGCACTTGCCGCAGGCAACGCACTTCTCAGAATCTACGACAGCCTTGCCGTCTACGATGTGGATGGCATCAAATGCACATTCCTTTACACAGGAGCCCAGACCCATGCAGCCGAATGCACACTCCTTGGGGCCGTTTGCAACGCGCATTGCAGCGTTGCAGTCCTGAAGGCCCTCGTACTTTGCCTTGTCGATCGCATTGCAGCCACCGTTACAGTGAACATGTGCGACCTTGGGCTCAGCGGTGTCCGCCTCAACGCCCATAACCTCAGCGATCTTGGCAGCAGCCGCAGCACCGCCGACCGGGCAGCCGTTAACCGGAGCCTTGCCCTCAACGATTGCAGCAGCCAGACCGTCACAGCCCGGGTAACCGCAGCCGCCGCAGTTTGCACCCGGCAGGCAGTCACGCACGAGCGGTACGCGCTCGTCGACCTCGACAGCGAACACTCTCGCCGCGATACCGAGCAGCAGCGCGAACACGACGCCCATGACAAACAGCACGAGCACCGCGGAAACAATATTCATAGTATCCATTATTCTCGATTCCTCCCTCGCTTACTTGAAGACCTGCAGGCCGGAGAAGCCCATAAAGGACATAGCCAGCAGAGCAGCGGAAACCAGCGCAATCGGGAAGCCCTCGAAGCACTTGGGGCACTTGGAGGTCAGATCCAGACGCTCACGGATGGAGGCGAACAGAACGATCGCCAGCGTGTAGCCGACACCAGCGGCAACGCCGTAAACAACCGAGCCGATGAAGGAGTATCCGTTGTCGATGTTGCTGATTGCAGCACCCAGTACGGCGCAGTTGGTGGTGATCAGAGGCAGGAAGATGCCGAGCGCGGAGTACAGCGCAGGCATGGACTTCTTCATGAACATCTCAACGAACTGTACGAGCGTTGCGATAACCAGGATAAATGCAATGGTCTGCATGTAGCCCAGGTTCAGGGGGTCCAGGATGAAGTACTGGACAGCCCACGATACAGCGGAAGCCAGCGCCATGACGAAGATAACCGCCATGCCCATGCCGACTGCGGTATCGGTCTTCTTGGATACGCCGAAGAACGAGCAGCAGCCAAGGAACTGAACCAGGATGTAGTTGTTGACCAGGATCGCGGCGATTGCCAGCGACAGAATATCGGTCAGGCCCATAGAAGCAGGTAATGCAATAGACATTTACTTGCCCTCCTTTCCGGACATGATCTTCTGAATTGCAGCCAGGATAAAGCCCATGACCAGGAAGCCGCCTGCGGGCAGGATCATCATGGTTGCAGGATAGTCCACCAGGCCGGGGATCTGGATGCCCTTGTCGCCGATGATGCCAGCAGCGATGGTGCCAGCGCCCAGCAGCTCACGGAAGAAGCCCATGAGTACCAGAGCGAAGGTGAAGCCCAGACCCATGCATACGCCGTCGAGCGCAGAGGGCAGAACCTTGTTCTTAGAAGCATATGCTTCTGCACGGCCGAGGATGATACAGTTTACAACGATCAGAGGCAGGAACAGACCGAGGGAAGCTGCCAGAGACGGGATGTATGCGTTGAGCAGCATCTGAATCAGGGTAACGAAAGTTGCGATGATGGAGATGAATGCTGCAATACGGATCTTATCCGGGATGAACTTACGCAGCAGCGAGATAACCACGTTCGAGCAGATCAGAACGACGGTTGCCGCCGCGCCCATGCCGATTGCGTTGGACAGCGAGGTGGTCGTTGCCAGCGCAGGACACAGACCGATGGTCTGCATGAATACCGGGTTGTCGAGAAGGACGCCGGCTTTCAAACGTTCTGTAAATTTCATAGTGTTCTAGCCCTCCTTCTTAACCCAGCGTCGCAACGTATGCGGCTGCGGTGTTGACGCCGTCGGTGACAGCGCGCGAGGTGATGGTCGAACCGGTGATGGCGTTGATGGTACCGCCGTCCTTGGTGACCTGCAGCTGACCGTCAGCCGGCTGGCCCTGGTACTGCTTGATCCACTCAGGATCGGTCTGGGACTTTGCGCCGAGGCCCGGGGTCTCGCCGTGTGCGGTGACCTTTGCACCTGCTACGGTGCCGTCGGTGCTGATACCAACGATCATGGTCAGCTCACCGCCGAAGCCCTTGGGGTTGACCTGTACGCAGTAGCCTGCGTCCTGGCCATCAACGGTTGCCTTGTAAACGCCGGAGATGGCAGCAGCCGAACGGCCTGCCGGCAGGGTAACGCCTGCGGCTGCGACGTCCTCTGCGCTCAGAACGACGCCGAGGTCTTCAAACTCTGCGCCCGGAATGATCTCTTCCATCGCAGCGTTACGGGTGTTAATGTCATTCTGCTCGATGAGCGGCGCGGTAACCTGATTGACCACGCCCAGAAGCAGTGCACAGACAAAGGTAATCAGGCCCAGTACAACGATCAGGCGGCCAATGCCTTCGCCCTTTTTGGTTTCGCTCATAATTACTTGGCCTCCTTCTTATCCAGTGCATAGCCGAACTTGCGCGGATGCGTCTTCTTGTCGATGACCCAAACGAGCGTGTTCATCAGCAGGATGGAATACGATACGCCCTCCGGCAGACCGCCGAAGTAACGGATGAATACGGTCAGCAGACCGCAGCCAACACCGAAGATAATCTGACCCTTCGGGGTGACCGGGCTGGTAACGTAGTCGGTTGCCATGAAGATGGCGCCCAGCATCAGACCGCCGGACAGCACCTGGCTGAGCATCCACTCGAAGTGACCCTGTCCGCCAAGCGGGAAGATAAAGGTCAGAACAGCAACGGTCAGGATGTAAGCGGCCGGGATGTTGATGGAGATGACCTTGCGCCATACCAGATATGCGCCGCCGATGATGAGGGCGAGTGCCGAGGTCTCACCGATCACGCCGCCGGTCTGGCCGAGGAACAGGTCGAGGAAGTTTGCGTCAGGCAGTGCACCGTTCTTAAGCTGTGCAAGAGGGGTAGCGGTCGAGATCGCATCGGTAACGGTCACGTTGCCGAACAGCGGGAGCTCTGCGCCTGCGCGGGTCCAGGTGGTCATGAGTGCCGGCCAGGAAGCCATCATAAATGCACGGCCAGCCAGTGCCGGGTTCATGAAGTTCTTGCCGATACCGCCGAACAGCATCTTAACGATGATGACGGAGAACGCACCGCCGATGACCGGCATCCAGATAGGTGCCGAAACCGGTACGTTGAAGGCAAGCAGGATGCCCGTAACGACAGCGGACAGGTCGCCGGTCGTGCCCGGCTGATGGAGCAGCTTGTTGTACAGCCACTCAAAGAAAACACAGGAAATAACGGTTGCCACCGTGATCACCAGCGCACGTGCGCCGAAGGTGATGACAGCCACGACCAGTGCGGGAAGCAGGGCCAGGCACACATCAGCCATCAGGCTTCTGGTATCATCGGCCGCCTTGATATGCGGCGAGGAGGTGACAACGACTTTGCTCAGATCATACATCAGTTTTTACCCCCCTTACTTCTTCTCGGCTTCAGCCTTCGCCTTTTCAGCGTCAGCCTTTGCCTTCTCAGCCGCACGCTTGGCCTGGATCTTGCTCTTGGTCAGGCGGAACTGTGCAACCAGCGGAATACGAGCCGGGCAGACGTATGCGCAGGAACCGCACTCGATGCAGTCCATTGCACCGCACTTGACGCTCTCGTCGAGGTCGTTTGCCTTGCCGTAAACATTCATGTAAATGGGCAGCAGGTGCATGGGGCATGCCTCGATGCACTTACCGCAGCGGATGCACTGCGGATCGGCAACGCGCTTGTCCTCGTCCTCGCAGAATGCCAGGAATGCGTTGGTGCCCTTGAAGACCGGGATGTCCAGAGAGAACTGTGCAACACCCATCATCGGGCCGCCCATGAGCAGCTTGTTCGGTGCAGCCTTGAAGCCGCCGCAAGCGTCGATCAGCTTCTCAACCGGCGTACCGATGCGAACCTCGAGGTTCTTGGGGGTCGCAACTGCCGAACCGGAAACGGTGACGATACGGCGAACGACCGGCATACCGGTGGTAAAGCGGCGGTAGATTGCGCCGGTGGTGTCCACGTTAAATACTGCGCAGCCTGCGTCAGCCGGCAGCTTGCCAGACGGTAC
Organism: Butyricicoccus pullicaecorum DSM 23266; assembly: GCF_900167005.1. Lineage (GTDB taxonomy): Bacteria > Bacillota > Clostridia > Oscillospirales > Butyricicoccaceae > Butyricicoccus > Butyricicoccus pullicaecorum. The sequence continues at coordinate 207,641 of NZ_FUXW01000001.1, read as the reverse complement.
TTCACGACCGGTGCAGGCATTGATGAGCTGCTTCTCTGCGCCCTGCGGGTACTTACACTTGAGCGGATACAGATGCAGACGCGGATCATCCTTAATCAGTTCCTCGATCTTGGCGAACGTGTCCTGCTTGTTGATCTCGATGCCGATGATACCGGTCTGCGCACCGATGATGTCACACAGCATCTTCAGGCCGCCGACAACCTCTTCGGGACGCTCGAGGAGCAGACGATGGTCGCTCGTGATGTAAGGCTCACACTCGGCAGCGTTTACGATGACCGTATCCGCAACACCGATGGCACCCTTAATCTTGACGTGGGTCGGGAACGTTGCACCGCCATGACCGACCATACCAGCCGTCCAGATGAGGTTGATGCGCTCATCATTGGTCATGGATGCGAAATCGTAGGGATGCACCGACTCATGCAGGCGATCCTCGCCGTCATTCTCGATGACGATGGACATGACCTTGCTGCCGTTCGGATGCAGGCGCGGCTCTACCGCGACGACCTTACCGGAAACGGTCGCATGAACCGGAGCGCTGACGAAACCGCCGGCTTCCGCGATCATCTGGCCCATGTCAACGATGTCACCCTTCTTTACAATCGGCTTGGCCGGAGCGCCGATGTGCATGGATACCGGCAGGATTACCTGCTCGGGAGTGGGCATCGCCTCGATGGGCTTGGTGTTTGTTGCAGCCTTAAATCCGGGGTCAGAATGTGTGCCCGGATGAATGCCGCCACGAAACGTGTACACCATTTAAGATTCACCTCTCCAAATATTTTGTGTACTTCCACGGGCGTGCAGGCCGGAAATGCCACCGGCTCGCACGCCCGTTTCGTTTGCTTTACCTCTCCATCCCCCGACAATGCGCGGAATACGAGAAGATGATATCTCGTAATATCACAACTTAGATTATACTAAGAAAACCCCATAAGAATCAACTGTTTTAATCAAAAAACTTCAATAAAATACCGTGGTTTACCCCCTCAAAGTGTTAACCAAGGCAAACAATTCGTCAATTTTCACAAGAATGCCGCAAAAAATCGCCTTCCAGCCTGTTCGCAGCCCTCCAAATAAAAAATCCTGCATCCGTACCGAATGCAGGATTGAATCCGTGTATACGCACAAAACCTCATGCTGTGCCCATTGATTACAGGACAGAGAGTTCGGTTTCCTCGAGCGGGTAGCCGTCCTCGACGAACTTCGGCGCACGCAGAATGGCGGGGTCTTCGGGCAGATCGTCCGCTATCGTCACGCGCACGGCCTTGCCCTCAGGTGCACCGACCAGCGACACACCGCCGCCGTGACGCATGGCAATCTCGCACACGGTCGGCAGTCCCAGACCGGGCGTATGCCCCTCGATGACCGGCGGCAATCCGCTCGCCGTGCCCACGCGCGCACTGGCTGTGCACAGTGCCTGGAAGGCCTCCTCGGACAGCACCATACCATCGTCGGCCACCTCAAACCAGACATGTCCGGGTGCACCGCCCCAGCGCACGGTGATCTGACTGACACCGGGTGCCAAAATCGCATTGGTCAATAGATGATAAAGCGCCATGCGGATGCCGTCCATCTCGCACACCGCGGTCAGATATCGCCCTTCCAGCTCGATCGGGATGGTCGTACAGCGTGCGGCAAAGCGTACCGTGTCCGCGCACAGTGCACCGATCTCGCAGCGCTGCATGGTGCGCGGCAGCGTGGTTCTGCCGTCGAGCTGCTCAATCTCATGCAGCAGACGGCACATGCGCAGCACCGACTTCTGTCGTGCACGCGGCTCGTCCAGTGCCAGAACGGACAGCGCCGCTCTCAGACGCTGTTCTACCAGCTGGTCGCGCAGCAGCGGACCGGTCTGTGTTTCAGGTTCTATATATATGAGATGACCTTCCGGTCCCGGACAGATGGTAATGGTCACCGTGTGCCCGTCGATCACGTCGCGTGTGCGCATGGTCTCACCGCGGGCAATGGCGATGCGCACCGTGCGCGCAGCCAGCTCGCCGAGCACCTCGTAGATCGGCCGCAGCGCGGGCTGACCCAGCAGATCTTCCGCCCGGTCGGTCTGCGCAATAATGCGCCCGGCATCGTCCACCCGGACAAACGCACGGTCGGAGGCATCGAGCGCGTCGAGCATCTGCCGGACAGACCATTCCTGCCCATCCAGAAAATCTCTGAAATCCATATCCAGTTTTCCTCCAAGATTTTTGGCATCCCGCGCACCGCACAAAAATAAAAGGTTATTTTTGTGCAACTTGAATATGCGCATTTTATGCACTATTTTTGCGTAATATTTGGGTAAATTGATTACGTTGATACTATTATAACACGGGCGCTGTGTAGTTTGCAAAGAATATCCTGGAATTTGGCGGCCAAATTTGACAAATCTTTCACATAACAGGGATTGCGAAAAGTCGGGGGTGTGTTGTATAATAATTTCGGCAATGTTGAATACTTGGATTGTTAATAGGAGGAATATTGCAATGGCTATCAAAGTAGGTATCAACGGTTTTGGCCGCATCGGTCGTATGGTTTTCCGCGCTGGTCTGAAGAACCCGAACATCGAGTTCGTCGCAGTTAACGATCCCTTCATGACCCCCGACTACATGGCATACATGCTCAAGTATGACACCATGCATGGTCGTTACGACGGCACCATCGAGTTCACCGACGACGCTATCATCGTTGACGGCAAGAAGGTTCAGTTCTTCGCTGAGATGGATCCCAAGAACATTCCGTGGGGCAAGGTTGGCGCTGACTACGTTGTTGAGTCCACCGGCGTTTTCCTGACCAAGGAGAAGGCTCAGGCTCACATCGACGGCGGTGCTAAGAAGGTTATCATGTCTGCTCCTTCCAAGGACGACACCCCGATGTTCGTTATGGGTGTTAACCAGGACGCTTACACCAAGGACATGACCTTCGTTTCCAACGCTTCCTGCACCACCAACTGCCTGGCTCCGATCGCTAAGGTTCTGGACGAGGCATTCGGCATCACCGAGGGCCTGATGACCACCGTTCACTCTGCTACCGGCACCCAGAAGGTTGTTGACGGCCCGTCCAAGAAGGACTGGCGCGGCGGCCGTGCTGCTACCGGCAACATCATCCCGTCTTCCACTGGTGCTGCTAAGGCTGTTGGCAAGGTTTACCCGAAGCTGAACGGCAAGCTGACCGGTATGTCCATGCGCGTTCCGACCCTGGACGTATCTGTTGTTGACCTGACCTGCAACCTGGCTAAGCCCGCTAAGTACGAGGACATCTGCGCTGCTATGAAGGCTGCTTCTGAGAAGCCGCTGTCTGAGGGCGGTCTGAAGGGCGTTCTGGGTTACACCGACGAGGACGTTGTTTCTTCCGACTTCCTGGGCGATCCCCGCACCTCGATCTTCGACGCTAAGGCTGGCATCCAGCTGACCGACACCTTCGTAAAGGTTGTTTCCTGGTACGACAACGAGTGGGGCTACTCCAACAAGCTGCTGATGCTCATCGAGCACATGGCTGAGGTTGACGCTAAGTAAGTTCCTCCCGACAATCGATTTTTCAAAAGGCGCTTCCGCTGGGAGCGCCTTTTTATCGTCTCTCTCCCCGGCGTACACAAAAATCTGCCGGTCTGTCTCACTTTTTCATATCTTTCGGAGGCCTCCATGCGCTATCATTCCCTGCGCGCATTCGTCCACGGAGAACCGGTTCTGTCCGCCTCTCTGGTCTGCGCGGTCATCTCCATGTTTTTCGCGCCGCCTTCCGCGGCTTATCTTGGTTACATAGACACCCGCGTGCTCATCCTGCTGTTCTGCCTGATGGCGGTCGTGTCCGGCATGCAGAAATACGGTGTGTTCGACCTGCTCGCGCAAAAGCTGCTCGCCGGACGGCACGCCCTGCGCACCATCGTCCTGCTCCTGACCCTTCTGCCCTTCTTTACCTCCATGGCCATCACAAACGACGTCGCGCTCATCACCTTCGTCCCCTTCGCCATTCTGGTACTCGGTCTGGTCGGTCAGCGCGCGCTGCTCATCCCGGTCATCGTCCTGCAAACGGTCGCGGCAAACCTTGGCAGTATGGTCACACCGGTCGGCAACCCGCAAAACCTGTTCCTGTATGCCAGCTATGAGCTGTCCGCTGGTCAGTTCTTCGGCGTGGTTCTGCCCTTTGCACTGGTCAGTCTGGTCGGCGTCGCTGCACTGGCACTGTGCCGCAAAAGCTGCACCCTGCAAGTCAGCTTCGCTGAGCCCAAGCAAATTACCGACGGCAAGCGCGTGACCTTCTTCGGTGTGCTGTTTATCCTGTGCCTGCTCACCGTCTTTCATGTGCTTCCCGATCTTGCCCTGCTTGGACTGGTCTGCCTGTCGCTGCTCCTGATCGACCGCGACATCTTCCGCCGCATCGATTACGGTCTGCTGCTGACCTTCGTGTGCTTTTTCCTGTTCGCGGGCAACATCGGCTCGCTGGACGGCGTGCGCACCAGCTTGCAGAACATCGTCGGCAGCTCTCCCCTGCTGGCATCCCTGGCCGCCAGCCAGATCATCAGTAACGTCCCGGCTGCTGTCCTGCTACGCAGCTTCACCGAAAACTGGCAGGCGCTGCTGCTCGGTGTCAACATCGGTGGTCTGGGTACGCCCATCGCTTCGCTGGCCAGCCTGATTTCGTTCCGCTTCTATGCGCACACGCCTGAGGCCAAACCCGGTCGTTATCTGGCCTGGTTCACCCTCATCAATGTTGTGGGACTGGTCATTCTGGTCGCACTGGCTTGGGTGCTTGGGTATCTTGGCTGACTTCATTGAAAAAGACGCTCCGCATGGAGCGTCTTTTTTCATGCCCGAAAGTCAAATAATTCTCTGGGGTTCAGTTCTAATACTTCGCATAAGCGAAAAATGACATCCAGCGAAACACCGACTGTCGCCAATTCGATCGCACTCATATGGCTCCGGTCAATGTCCAAAAGCTCTGCCAACTGCATCTGTGTATATCCACGATCTTTTCTGTAATACGCGATATTCAAACCCAGTTTTCGATAGGACTCTCGATAGTTTTTATCCATTTGACTCACCTCATAACGATAGTATGGGGAAAGCCTTTCTCATTAAACCTTTTATCACACATCTTTTGACTGTTGACACAAGTCATTATATGCGCTATGATAGAGAAAACTGAATTCAGGTTATTTCAAAAAGAAAAAGGAGCAGGGAATCTCATGAAAAACACAAATGAAAACACGCATAAAAAAGCCTGGTACAAAAAGTGGTGGGTCTGGGTCGTCATTGTGATCATCGCAGCCGCAATCGCTTCTTCCGGCGATTCGAATTCGGATAGTTCTGTAACCGAGCCACAGTCTACCGCATCCTCGGAATCTTCTGCAGCCAGTCAGCCCGCTGTCACAGAAGAGACTGCACTCGCTATTTCAGCAAAAGACCTGCTGGATGCTTACGACAACAACGAAGTCAATGCAGACAACCAGTATAAAGACAAATTATTGTCCGTTACCGGCGTCATTTCGGATATTGGTGTCGTTTTAGACCAAACTTACATCTGCATCAATGGCGGCGGAGACTTTGAAATTCTGTCCGTACAATGTTATTTTGCAGACGAAACAGAAATCTCAGAAAAAGTAGCCGCACTGTCCAAAGGTCAGACCGTCACCATCACCGGCACTTGCAGCGGCCAATCGCTCAATGTAGAATTAAAGGACTGTATCATCGGTTAAGAACCGACAAAAAATCCCGGATCAAAACGATCCGGGATTTTTCTTTTCTATCAATATTAGATTTCACCGCACTGGATGGCCGCGATAGCGTCCTCAATCGTGCGATGACCGAGCGATACTGCGCCCATAGCCTCGGCACGCTTGCCAACCTCGTACTTATCCAGATTGACCGAGCCCGACAGGCACTGGGTGGTGACATAGACCTTAGTACCGCTGTGGATGAGCTTCTGGACAACCTTTTCCAGACGAATCGGGATACCGCCCGAGCCGTAGCCCTCAATGATGACCTTCTTATAGCGAGACAGGAAGGTGATAATGGACGGGTCGAGGTCGGGTACCAGCTTGAGCAGCACGAAATCCGAGTCGATATCCTCGACGAACTCGGGCTCACCGCCCAGCTTGGGCACGATATCCAGACGGACATTGCCCTCGCGGTCGATCGTACCGGCAAGCGGTGCGTTGATCGAGCGGAATGCGTTCATGCTCTCGCAGTCCACCTTGACCACGTGGTTGCCGCGGATAATCTGTCCGTGCAGCACGGCAGCGACACCAACATAACCCGCACGAATGACGCGGAAGGCGTCGAGCAGGTTGCGCTCGGCATCCGAACCGGGCACGCCGATGGGCTTCTGCGCACCGGTCAAGATAACCGGCTTGTTGAGGTTGCGCAGCATGTGATAGAGCAGCGCCGACGTATAGCCCAGCGTATCGGTACCGTGTGCGATGACAAAGCCATCATACAGATCATAATTTTCACGGATGATGCCGGCCAGCTTGACACGGTCTGCCGTTGTGATATCGGTCGAGTCGATGGAGAACGGATTCTCTACGACGACCTTGCAGATCTTGGGCAGCTCGGGTAAAAACTCGATCAGCTGCTCACCGGTCAGCGAGGGTGCCAGACCACGTCCGGTCTCACGACAGGCGAGCGTGCCGCCGGTCGCAATCATAAGTACATGTTTGAGTGACATAATGCGTTACTTCCTTCCGGAGAAAAATGCGAGTTTAGCGATAGCTGCGCGACAGAATGCCGATGACGTCATCACGGGTCAGCTGCTTGGCATCGACGCGGAACAGACCGCCCATATCAGCGAATGCATGGTCGGCGTACTTGCCGAAATCACCGTTTTCCATGCCGTAATCGCTCATTTTCAGGTTATCGACACCGCACTGCTTTTGCAGTTCGGCCAGAGCCGCGACAAAATCACCGTCTGCGCGGCCGAGAGCGTGCGCCATGTGGGCAAACTTGTCGGCGCAAACGTCGGCGAACAGTTTATAGTATTCGAGCGAAATCATAATCAGACCAGCGCCGTGCGGCAGCTTGGGATGGAAGCCGGACATAGCATGCTCAATGGCGTGCTCAGACGTACACGAGGACAGGCTCTCGACAAAACCAGCTAGGGTGTTCGCCAGCGCGACATCGGCGCGCGCTTCGGCATCCGAACCATCCTGTACCGCACGGGGCAGCGACTTGCCAATGAGCTCGATCGCCTTGAGAGAATACATCTCGCTTACCGGGCTTGCGATGGTCGCCAGATAGCCCTCGCAGGCGTGGAACAGTGCGTCAAAGCCCTGATATGCGGTCAGGTGCGGCGGTACAGTCATCATAAAATCGGGATCGACGATGGACAGCGTCGGGAAGGTCTTGTCATTACCGCCGCCAATCTTTTCCTCGCCGTTGGTGACGACCGTCCAGGGGTCGGCTTCCGTGCCCGTGCCCGCAGTCGTCGTAATCGCCACGATCGGCAGGGGCTGATTCTTGATCTTCTGACCCTTACCCGATCCGCCGTAAACGTAGTCCCACCAATCGCCGTCGTTGGTGGCCATAACAGCCGCAGCCTTTGCGGTATCGATGGACGAGCCGCCGCCCAGACCAACGACAAAGGTACATTCCTGCTCGCGGGCGATGGCAGCGCACTCGCGCACGTTCTCGATGGTGGGATTGGGCTGTACATCGCGGTATACGGTCATCTCATGACCGGCCTCAGCCAGTGCCGCACAGACTTTATCAACATAACCGAGCTTTGTGGTGGACGAACCGCCGGTGATCAGCAGACCGCGGCCTGCCGGCAGCGGTGCGCGGGACAGCTTCTTGACGCTGCCTGCACCGAAAAAGATGCGGGTCGGCATATAGTAACTGAAGTTTTTCATCGGAAGACTCCTTTTCAGACGCGTGGGTTTCAAAAGGTGGGCTGGTGATAAAAAACAGCCCGACACTATTATTATAACAGACTGCCGAGCGAATAAAAAGAGGGGCAAATGTAGAACTTAAACGGTTCTTTTTGTACAAAAATAAGCCCGAAAAGTCCTTGACGGTACCCCTATCCGGTGGTAATATAATACCAACAAAAGAAATGAGGTGAAAACAAAAGCTACTTACCATCTTCTCATTATTTGAAATCTTACTGAAAGGGGTGAGTCCCATGGTATCAGAAATTGAACAGGAGTTCCGTACCGCGCGGCTCGCCGGTGCCCACTAAGCCGAACAGCCGACGGAAACGACGTTCTCTGGGAGCATTCCGATGGGCATACTGATGAGTATGGCTCCGGCAGACTACGCGCCGATGGAAAGTTTTCGATAAAGACCCTGGCAGATAGGCCAAAGATCGAGGCGCTGCGGAGAAACGGAACAAAAGGGCACAATTGAATAGTTTGAAATAACAAGGGCTGCACGGGTGTGCAGCCCTTTTGGGAATCCCTCGTTTTCCATTACAAAGGGCGCACCGTTCCTCCTTCGGTGCGCTCTTTTTATGCCTTACCCCAGCGGGTGCGCACGCTCCCATGCGCGCAGCTCCTTCCGACGCAGAACGAAGTCGGGCAGATAGCGCATCCCCTCGGCATAAAAGTCCGCGCTGTGATTTTTCTGACGGATGTGGGACAGTTCATGCACCACGATGTAATCGCGCAGGGCTTCGGGCAGCAGCATAACGCGAAAAGAATAGCAAATGCGGTTCTTGGCCGAGCAGCTTCCCCACCGGGTCGCAGCTGCCGTGATTCGCACACCGGTCGGCTGAACGCCCATGCGCGCCGCCCAGTGCGCCGTCCTGACCGGTAAATCCCGCTCGGCCTGCTCGGTGAGATTGGCAATCTCATCCGCGGTCAGGATGTGCCGCTGCGCTGCCCGGGCGGTCTGCCGCGCGATCTGGGTCTGTACCCAGTCCTGATGCTGATACAAGATCTGTTCGGCCTGCGCTTTGGTCAGTCTGCGTCCGCCGCGCACCTCGACCTGTCCCTGTGCATTCACCCGAATTTGGATGCTCTTGCGCTTTGAGCGGATGATGGTATAGGCAAACGGCAGAATCATAGGTGTTCTCCTCTTTCGGACAGACAAAAAGCCCGCTCCCAAGCGGGCTTTCTTTGATGTACAGATTTACGGTTTCTGTCTGCGGTAATTGCCGTTGTCAAACGGCTCATAGTACGACAGATTGAGCATCCAGCCCGAGTCGAACTGTGCTGCGTAGCTGCTGGCAAGCTCGGCCGCCTTGTCCTTGGCCAGTTCAAACAGCTCGATGACGCTCTCGGTGCACACGACATCCGGGTTCCACAGGTTGCGCCACGGCGAATGCGACTCGTTGAGCGCATCCCACTGGGGCAGGCCGGTCTTGATGTGCGAGGTCAGCAGCGGACCCTTGCCCAGCAGTCGCTCGACCGTACGTGCCGGTCGGCTCAGGCCGCGTCCGCCCTGATAGAACAGCCGCTGGCAGGCCAGCATCTCGGCAAATGCCGGGCGCAGCTCGCTGGTCGGCACGTCCACGCGCAGCACGCAGCGAATGAGGTGATGCAGGATGACCGACACGACCGCGATCTCCTGGTCGTTCATCTGATAGGCTGCGGTGGGCAGGTGCAGGTGATCGCCCTTGTAGCGGTCATACAGTGCGCAGTCAATATCGGTCTCGATCTGGCAATGGATGGCCGAGGCATTCTCTCCGGGCATGGCGCGGATGCACTCGTGCTCCTGATAATATACGTAAGGATGAATGGTACTGTCCAGTGCGTAATGGCACAGGAAGCCGTAAAAATAGGCGGATGCGATATCATGGCTTTCATCGGTCAAGCGGTTGACCGACTCGGCAAAGACGGTAAACAATGCGTCGGTGCGTTCCTCATGCAGCCGGTTGCCCAGCTTGTGCAGCGGACTGCCGGCGTATACCTTGTGGAAAAAGAGCGGGTCGGGCCCTTGCAGACCCCAACGGAATACCGCAGGATGCAGAGCCGCAGCGCGCTGGGCAGCAGCCGGGAATACGGCAAGCGCCTGTTCGCCCAGCAGATCATGGGTCATAAAGTCCGCCATCTTCATCATTCCTTTCACACGATTTCTATGCACTCTATTATACAGGATGAAAGGGCGTACGGAAAGAGCGTGTGCAAAAAATAATGTATTTTTCCAGATATTCCCCGTTTCTCTTCGCTGTGCGCATCCCCAGTCTCCGACACCAGCTGAACTGTTTTGTCCGTGTTTTACAAATCCTTCATGCTTTCGCGCAGGCGATGGTGTATAATGATATTATAGGGTAATGTGTCGGCCAGACCGACACCCTGATACATACGAGAATAAAGGTGGGAATCCCAACATGAGCAATAAAAAAATCCTGATCGTCGAGGACGACGAGAATATCCGCGAGCTGCTGCGCCTGTACCTCGAGCGCGAGGGCTATGACATTTCCGAAGCGGAAAACGGTGCGATTGGTCTGTCCAAGTGGAAGGCAGAAAACCCCGATATGATGCTGCTCGACGTGATGATGCCGGTCATGGACGGCTGGCAGGTCATCCGTGAAATCCGTGACTCGGGCTCGAGCATGCCGGTCATCATGATCACGGCCAAGGGCGAGACCATGGACAAGGTATCCGGTCTGGAGCTGGGTGCCGACGACTATATTGTAAAGCCCCTCGAGATGCGCGAGGTCGTCGCCCGCGTGCGCGCTGTGCTGCGCCGTCTGTCCCCCGACGACAGCGGCAAACTGTCCTTTGACAACCTCATCATTGACAAGCAGGCTTACGAGCTCATCATCGCGGGCAAGCATGTGGACGCTCCCCCGAAGGAGATTGAGCTTCTGTACTTCCTCGCGCAGAGTCCCAACCGCGTATTCACCCGCGCCCAGCTGCTCGACGACGTGTGGGGCTTTGATTACTTCGGCGATACCCGCACGGTCGACGTACACGTCAAGCGTCTGCGTGAAAAGCTCGAGGGCGCGTCGGACAAGTGGGAACTCAAGACCGTCTGGGGTGTCGGCTACAAGTTTGAGACCAAAAACTGACCGCATACCAGGGGGAATCCAAGTTGAAACGAAGCTTTTTTGCAAAAAATTTCATTTCCTCGGTCATTTTGATTCTGGTGGCCTTTGGACTGGCCGGCGGCGCGTTCTTCTATCAGATGGATCGCTATTCCAAGTCGGAAAAAGAGTCCCAGCTGTCCGCGACCGCGGAATCGATCTCTGAGCTGACCAGTCTGGCGGTACAGACCGGTGACAGCCTCAATGTCGCCGTGCTCGATGCCTCGCTGCGCACCACCGCCAAGCAGAACCAAATGAGCATCATCCTGACCGACCTGTCGGGCAATATCCTGCTGCGCGTCGATCCCGACACCGGCAGTTACCGCAACAGCGGCACCATTCCCCAAAAGGTCGTCAATGCCATCACACGCGACAGCGTCTATTCCTCGGTGGGCACGCTCGGCTCGGTCTTCTCGGAAAAGCACTACATCGTCGGCGCGCTGTGTGAAGACAGTGCGGGCAAGGATCTCGCGCTGGTGCTGATCGCCGCGAGCAGCGAGCGTGTGGTCGGTGTCCTGCAGGAAATCACCCAGATTTTCCTCATTATCATCATCATTTCGCTGGTCGGTGCGCTGGTCGTCTCCTACTTTCTGTCTAGCCGCATGACCCGTCCGCTCAAAACCATGGCAAACGCGGCCAAAGAATTTGCAGCCGGTGATTTCAGCGTGCGCGTCCCCGAGGACAACCACTGCGACGAGATCGACGAGCTTGCCACCTCGTTTAACAACATGGCACGCGATCTGGAACAGCTCGAGGAGCTGACCCAGGGCTTTATCGGCAACGTATCCCACGAGTTCAAGACCCCGATGACCACCATCAGCGGTTTCGTCGACGGTATGCTGGACGGCACCATCCCGCAGGATCAGCAGCGCAAATATCTGGTTGTCATCTCCGAGGAGGTCAAGCGCCTGTCCCGCATGACCATGAGCATGCTCGCGGCGGCAAAAATCCAGTCGGGCGAGCTCATCATCAGCCCGGTTCCCTTCGACTTCTCGGAAATGGCAAGCCAGATTCTGCTGTCCTTTGAGCAGAAGATCACAGCCAAGAACATCGACGTCGAGGTCGACTTTGCCGACCGCCTGATGGTCATGGGTGACCGCGACCACGTCTTCCGTGCGGTCTACAATCTGGTGGACAATGCGGTCAAGTTCATCGACGACGGCGGCAAGCTGCGCGTCACCGCTTACCCGGCCGGCGCATTCTGCGAGTTCTCCATCTGCAACACTGGCGGCGGTATCGCGCCTGACGATATCCCGCACATCTTCGACCGCTTCTACAAGACCGATCGCTCGCGCTCGCGTGACCGCTCGGGTGCCGGTCTGGGACTGTACATCGTCAAGAATATCATCAACCTGCACGGCGGCGATATTTCGGTGCGCTCGGACGGCGGTGAGACCGAGTTTTCCTTCACCCTCCCGCTCGCACCCGTCACCAAACCCAACAAGAAATAACGTACACTGCCCAAGGCTTCGGCCTTGGGTTTTGTGTGAAAAAACGGTTATGTAAAAAAGCGAGAATTCACGGAATATTCATATTTGTGACAACAAAGTATCACAATCCGTGCGTACAATAAAGACAGATCAAAGGAAAGGGTGTTAGATCATGGATCTTCAGAATAAAAACAATTCCAATAACAATCCCTGGGAAAGCAACGATACATCTTCTCAGACCACACAGAATGAACCCACCACCGAACACGACGCATTCCATCCGGTTGAGGACGACGCACAATATCCCGACCAGCGCGTCTTCGAGCAGCCGTCGGACATTGCTTCCGACCGCATGGATACCCAGCCCCGACCGCTCAATCCCGAGCAGTCGTACCACACCAACACCGGTGCACAGCAGTCGTTCGATCCGAACGCACAGCAGCCCATGAACCAGCCGTCTCACCCGGCTTACGCAACCTATCAGGAGTGGATGCATCAGGAAGACAAGCGTGCTGCCAAGCATGCCCGCAAGCTTGCCCGTGCAGAGCGCCGCAAGAACCGCAAGTTTGGCCGCAAGCCCGTTCTGATCGCCGGTTCGATCGCCGCAGCCTGCGTCCTGCTGGTCGGCGGTATCGCCATCGGCAGCTCGATGAGCGGCGGCGCGGACAACAATTCTTCCTCGGTTTCGGCGACCTCGGTCAACTCCAACCTGCCGTCGGTCAACATCTCCAGCCCGACTACGACCTCCAACTCCACCAATGACGGCCTGTCCGGCGAGGAGATTTACGCCAAGGTTTCCCCCTCGGTTGTCTCCATTCAGGCGGTCAACCTGACGAGCGGTGAGGGCGGTACCGGTTCGGGCGTCATCATGAGCGCGGACGGCTACATCATCACCAACAACCACGTCGTTGTCGATGAAAACACCGGCGTACAGCAGGACAAGATCACCGTTTACATGTCGGACGGTACTTCCTTCCCGGCTGAGGTCATCGGCCTTGATGAGCAGACCGACCTTGCAGTCCTCAAGATCGACCCGGCAGGTACCACCCTGACCCCGGCAGAGTTCGGCGACTCGAATTCTTTGCTGGTTGGTGAAGAAGTTTACGCCATCGGCTCCCCCGGTGGTCTGGATCTCGCCAACACCATCACCGGCGGCCATATCTCGGCGCTCAACCGTGACATCACCATCGATGACCGCGTGATGAGCCTCATCCAGACCGATGCTGCCATCAACCCCGGCAACTCGGGCGGTGCGCTTATCAATAAGTATGGTCAGGTCATCGGCATCACCTCGGCAAAGCTGGGCATCAGCTACTATGAGGGTCTGGGCTTCGCAATCCCGATGGACACCGTAAAGCCCATCGTTGACGAACTCATCCAGAACGGCTACATCGCCGGTCGTCCGCAGATCGGTATTTCCGGTCAGAACGTTTCCGAGCAGCAGTCGGCAGCCTACGGCATCCCGCAGGGCGTGCGCGTCATCAATGTTGACTCTCGCTCCAACGCAGCCGCAGCCGGCGTACAGGCAAACGACATCATCACCGGCATCAACGGTACCGAGGTCACCGACATGGACGGTGTCAACGCGGTCAAGGATGAACTGTCCGCAGGCGACAAGATCACTCTGACCCTGTACCGCATGTCCACCGGCAAGACCTTCACGGTTTCCTTTGCACTGAACGATCAGCACGACCTGCAGGGCGATGACCCGGCACTGACGCAGGAAAGCGAGCAGAACCAGTACAGCCAGGGTCAGGACGGTCAGCAGTACTACAACCAGAACCCCTTCAACTACTTCTTTGGCTGGTAAACCTCTCTGAACCATATAAATAGAAAAACCGCTCCTCAAACAGGAGCGGTTTTCTTTGGCCTGATTACAGTTTTCGGCATTTGATGCCGTAGTTTCCCCGACTGCCCGGTTCATATCCCCGGTAAATCTCATGCGGAACACCGTCGATCTCTACGGTATCATCCTCTAAAAAGCGGCAGGTGTGACCGTTTTCCCGGCAATACCGCTCGATCGCCTGCTGTGCGTCCGCGACCGTCGGATAGGTGGATTTGTCATAGGTCACCCAGAACGATGGATGCAGCCATTTCATAGAGAATCCCTCCTCACAGCTCGGTGAATTTCAGGAACCACCCGGGCACATAGCCGTAATAGACACCCAGCTCGACCCGGTGTTTGACGCCGTTCATCAAAACAATGGCCGGTTTGTCGCGCTCAATAAACTGATAGTCGATGTGGTTTTTGATGCAGTAGCGCTCGATTTCGATGCAGAAAGCTTCGATTCCCTTGGGGCAGTCGTCCAGATCAACGATCAGACTGGCCGGCATGACCGTCGGCGTGCGCGTCCCCAGTGCGCCATTGAGCGCCTTAGCCATGCGTCGCGCCATGCTGTATTCGACCGTCCACAGGACGGCGAGCAAGATGAGGTTGAACAGCAGGCAGCGCTCCAGCACGTCAAAACCGGTCAGGCGGAAGAGCAGCCACCACAGAAATGCCGGAAGCACCCAGATATATCGCGCATTGAGACCGGACAAGTATGGTGTCGCCGGTCTGCGGCGCGGCGGTCGGCGATGCCACGCCATCAGCAGCACACCGGCCAGCATGTAGAGTACGGTCATGCATGGCAGCAGGTTCATCCAACGGGCAGAGATCGCGCTGTCCCCGAAGCTGTACACGGCAAAGAGCGCGGACACCATCAGGGCAAGTCCCAGACTGATACCGGACAGCAGCTGACTGCGGCACAGCTGCAAAAATCCCTTCATAACGTCCCCTCCTTCAGTCGCTCACGCAATTCTCTGGCATATTTGCGGGAGATATAGACATATTCTTGATTTGCCAGTCTGGCACGGATAAGGCCATTGGGCAGGGGTTCAAAACACTCGATGCGGTCTAAGTTGACCAGCACCCCGCGTGCGGCCTGCACAAAGCTCTGCGGTAGCAGACGCTGCACCTGATAGAGCCGTTCGGGCAGCGTCAGCACGTCGTCCATCGTGCACACGCGCAGCACTTCGCCCTCGGTCTCGATGCAGCAGACGTTCTCACAGTCCACCGGCACGGTCTGATCTCCCTTGCGGCACAGCAAGCGCACCGCGCGAAAATATTCCTGTTCCAAGTACCGTACCAGTCGGTCGGTCGCTACATCCTGCGCATGCAGGTGCAGGACGGCGTACTCCTCGGCCTCGGCCGGGATGCGTTTTTGCAAGACCTTCATGTGCACATTCCCCCTGTTCTGGCTTCAGTATACAGTCTGGCGTTCCCATGTGCAAGTCCTGCGCGGTAAGCGGTCATATAGCGCCGGTAAGTGGTCAAAGTGTTGAGGAAACAGCTGGTTTTCGTGCAGTTTTTTCGCAGTCCGACAAAAACCAAAAAATTTTTTAGACTTTCGGAACTTTTTCCGGCAACTGCGCGTCTTAATATTAGATAGAATTCGATGAAAGGAGCTGATCGGGTATGAACCGTGCCCCCATTATCCTGGGCATCGCGCTGATCATTGCAGCGATTGCACCCGGACGTGCACAAACGACAGCAACCGCAGCACCCACCGAACAAAACGCGGTCGTGCAGCAGATTCCGCTTGATGCGGCACAGCAATCCTCTACTTCCCTCAAAACCGCCGACGGTTTGATGGAAGGTTTTACCTACTCCCTGACTTTTTCCCAGCCTGACGGGCTGACCGGCGAGCTGACCAGCGTGCAGAGCTATCCCAACCAGTGGGACAGCGCCGAAGTAGATCGGCTGAGCACGGCACAGGCGATCGAGATGACCGGCAAATGGGACAGCGTGCCCCAGGCCACCAATCTCACCCTGGAAACACCCGGCAAGGACATCGAACGGGTGGAAGTTGAATTTGATCCCAATACCGCCTACGACCCGAAAACCGGTCTGCCGATGACCGAGTTATCCAACTACTCGGTGCAGAGCGTCAGCATGATTCCCTCGGAAGACGGTGAAGTGACCGCCTGCTCGTTCCCGGTCTCCTTTCTCTCTCCCGACGGAGAGCAGGACTATGACCAGGTCTTCTGTATCATCCATATCACCTTCCGCGACGGCGACAGCTGCGATATCGGCTGCGCGCTGACCCGAAAGGCTTAAATTCCACATTGCCAATCTTCTCCTCGCCCGGGGTATGCGATTTCTTTCGTGTGCTCCGGGCTTCTTTCTGCCTTTTGAGGCTGAATTGCGTGCAGATACTTGCCCTGCGCATCAAAACGCGGTACACTAAGCAAAATAAGAACGTTTCACGGGAGGATTCCGAATGAATAGTTATGAACGTATTTATGCCGTCGTGCGCAGTATCCCGCGCGGAACGGTTGCAACTTATGGTCAGGTTGCCCGTCTGGCAGGCAATCCCCGCTGGGCGCGCGTGGTCGGCTATGCACTGCATGTCAATCCCGACCCGGACGGCATCCCCTGTTATCGCGTGGTCGACCGCAACGGCTGTACGTCGAGTGCCTTTGCCTTCGGCGGCAGCGATATTCAGAAAGCATTGCTGGAAGCCGACGGCATCCCCTTCCTGCCCGACGGTCGAGTCGACCTCGCCGCCTGCCAATGGAACCCAAATCAGGAAATCTTATAATCCGTGCAGGAAATGAGGTAAAAAACTTGTAAAAATATGTCGCGCCGTGTATAATGATTAGACGGATAGAAACTAGTATCAAAAATTATAAGTAAGGAGAAAAACACATGAGCGCAACAATTTTTGCGGTTCTGCCTCCGATTATCGCAATCGCGCTTGCGCTGATCACCAAAGAGGTTTACTCCTCTCTGCTGATCGGTATTTTCGCAGGTGCATTGTTATTCTGTGGCGGCAACCCGCTGCACGCGACCGAGACTACGTTCTCGATCATGGGCAGCAAAATCAGCGACAACATTGGCATCCTCATCTTCCTGGTCATGCTGGGTATTCTGGTATCCCTCGTGACCAAGTCGGGCGCGTCCCGCGCCTACGGCGAATGGGCATCCCACGTCATCAAGAGCCGCCGCGGCTCGCTGCTGGCAACCTCGTTCCTCGGCATGTTCATCTTCGTCGACGACTACTTCAACTGCCTGACCGTCGGTACGGTTATGCGTCCGGTTACCGATAAGTACAAGGTTACCCGCGCAAAGCTGGCCTACATCATCGACGCGACCGCAGCTCCCGTGTGCATCATCGCACCGATTTCCAGCTGGGCAGCTGCCGTCACCTCCTCTCTGCCCGAGGATGCAGGCATCAATGGCTTTACTCTGTTCCTGAGCACCATCCCCTTCAACCTCTACGCACTGCTGACGCTGGCATTCATTCTCTGGCTGATGATCGCAGACGTTGACTTTATGGCGATGGGCAAGTACAACAAGAAAATTCTGGAGAGCGGCAAGATCGACTCGACCGGCGAGGAATCCACGGTCATCTGTGGTTCGGGTTCGGTTAAGGACCTCATCATCCCCATCCTGTTCCTGATCGTTGCCTGCATTTCGGCGATGATCTACTCGGGCGGCGGTATTCACGAGCTGTCCTTCGAGGCGATTTCCAACGCATTCGCAAACTGCTCGTCCTCCGACGCACTGGTTCTCGGCTCCTTTGCCGCACTGGTCTTCACCTTCCTGATGTACGTTCCCCGCGGCATCCTGACCTTCAGCCAGTTCTGTGAGTCCTTCACCGCTGGCTTCAAGGCAATGGTTCCCGCAATCTTCATTCTGACCCTTGCATGGACGCTGTCCGGCATCTGCTCGGATGATTACCTTAACCTGCGCGGTTTCGTTGCTGGTTTTGTGAATCCTGAGTCGGCCATCGGTCTGTTCATGCCCGCACTGTTCTTCCTCATTGCACTCGGTCTTGCATTTGCAACCGGTACTTCCTGGGGTACGTTCAGCATTCTGATTCCGATTGCTGTCAGCATTTTCGGCGCAAACGAGATGCTCACCATCACGGTTGCAGCCTGCCTTGCAGGCGCAGTCTGCGGCGACCACATCTCGCCCATCTCGGATACCACCATTCTGGCTTCCGCTGGCGCACAGTGCCACCATATCGACCACGTTTCCACCCAGATCCCCTACGCGCTGTCCATTGCAGCAATCAGCTTTGTCGGCTATCTGGTTGCCGGTCTGTCGCAGAACGGCTGGGCTGGTCTGGCAGTCGGCGCGGTTCTCATGGTGATCTACGCTACTGTAATGACCCGCATGGCGAAAAAGGAAGCGCAAAAGTAATGTTGAAGCTTTCGCTCAAGCCTTTCTCGAAAGGCTTGCGGAGTCTTGAGGCAGAGCCTCAAGTCGCGCTCCGCAGAGCGCGAAATCCCTTTTTGAAACCCGGTGCCCGCCCCGGGTTTCAATTAAAACAAACAAAAAAGGAAAGACCAACCGAATGGTTGGTCTTTCCAGAGATTGCGCCGTCTGCGGACGGCGCTTTTATTTTTCTTTTTGGTTGATTTTCGCAAAGGCGAAAATCAAGAGGGGTTTCCGGACTCTGCGGAGTCCGTCTCAGGGCTCTGCCCTGAGAACCCGCGGCCTTTTGAAAAAGGCCGGCGAAAACTTTATTTCGCCTGCGGGCGGGAATTACAGGCGTTCTGCCACAGCGTGCGCCTGATTCTTCGCCTGTTCCAGAATTCCTTCCACGTCCGCGCCGTCAATATCCAATCCTTCTGCCTCCACGACATCGAGTTCCGGAATGCCCAGCATACGCAAATTAGTTTTCAGGAATCGTGCGGCAAAGTCATCTTCCCGTGCTGCGCCCTGCGAATAAATACCGCCCTTGGTGCCGAAAAATACCGCGTGTTTCGCCTTGCACAGGCCAATCTGCGAACCGTCTTCCCCATACTTAAAGGTCAGGCCAGCCGCGCAGATATGCTCAATATAGGTGTGCATGGCTGCTGGGAAGGTTCCCTCCCAGAACGGTGCCGCAAGGACGATCAAATCGGCCTGCTGAAACTGCACCGCCTGCGCAAACCACGGATTTGTCCAGTCCTGCTTGGCGACTGCCGCGTCTCGCTCGGCCAAAGTGTCCCCAAAGAGCGGAACCAGACGCAGTGTATTTAAATCCGCGATTTCCACCGTGCAACCGGGTTTTCTCGCGGTCAATGTATCCAAAAATGTCTGTGCCAGCATGCGTGTGCGTGACTGCGCTCCGCGAATGCATCCATCTACAAATAAAACGCGCATATTTTTTGACCTCCTTGTTCTCCCTCCACTTTAAGACAGATCAATCTGTCTGTCAAGTCCGGTCTCTCGAACGGTAAAACTGTACCATCTGCTGAAAATGGTCGATTTCCCGCCCTCTGCCCTTGCAGCAAACGGTGTTTTAGACGTATAATGAAAACCGAATGAAACCAAACGTCCTAAAAATAGGGCCAAATGAAAGGGGGCGCGTCACGGATGGTAACCAACCTGACCGAGGGACAACCCGGTAAAATCCTGTGGCGTTTTGCGCTGCCTCTGCTGTGCAGCGTAGCATTTCAACAAATGTATCAAATTGCGGACAGCATGATCGCCGGCCAGTGCGTCGGCGGTGCAGCGCTCGCCGCGATCGGCGTATCGTATCCGGTCACCATGCTGTTTATGGCGGTCGCGACCGGTCTGAATCTGGGCTGTTCGGTTGCAGTATCCCAGCTGTTCGGCGCACGTGAGTACGACCGCATGAAAACCGCGGTCTCGACCTCCATCCTCGCCAGCCTGTGCATCGCGGTGATCCTGACGCTCGGCGGTCTGCTTTTCTGCACCGACATGCTGCGCGGTCTGGGTACCGAGGACTACATCTTTGCCGACGCAGACCAATATCTGCGCATCTACTTTTACGGCATGATCTTCCTCTTCCTGTACAACATCTGTACCGGTATCTTTAACGCACTCGGCGACAGCAAAACGCCGCTCTATCTGCTCATCGGCTCGTCGGTCGGCAACGTCATCTTAGACTACGTCTTGGTTGCTTTCTTTGACCTCGGCGTGTCCGGTATCGCCTGGGCGACCTTCCTTGCGCAGGGTGTGGCATCCGTTCTGGCCTTTGTCATCCTGCTGTCCCGTCTGCGCGGTCTGCAAAGTGCACCGTTCCGCCGTTTTTCGGGCAATATGCTGCTGCGCGTCGCCTATCTGGCCGTTCCCAGCATTCTCCAGCAGAGCTTTATCTCGGTCGGCAACCTGTTCATTCAGTGGCTGGTCAACGGCTACAACTGGGAGATTGTTGGCGGTTATTCGGCAGCTATGAAGCTCAATAACTTTGTGATCGTCGGTCTGACCGCCATGGGCAGCGCAATTTCCAGTTTTTCCGCGCAGAACATCGGTGCAGGACGCTATGATCGTGTCACCCAGGGACTCAAAGCCGGTATGAAAATTTCGGTCGCAGTCGCGATCCCCTTCTCTCTGCTGTTCGCGCTGGGCGGCTCGCTCGTGATGCGCCTGTTCGTCGGTGCCGGTGAGACCGGTGTCATCGCAGCCGGTGCGCTGTTTTTACAGGTCGTTACCCCGTTCTACGCCATGATTTCGCTCAAACTCAGCGCCGACGGCGTACTGCGCGGTGCGGGTGCGATGGGGCCGTTCATGGTCTCGACCTTCTCCGACCTCATCCTGCGCGTGGTGCTGGCTTACGTCTTCTCCATCGTGTTGGGTCTCGGTGTCATCGGCATCTGGCTGAGCTGGCCGGTCGGCTGGCTGATCGGCACAGTGGCCTCGCTTCTGTTCGTCCGCTCGGGCATCTGGAAGCAGAAAAAAGCATAAACTCTTCCCTCCGGTGTCATGCTAATGCAGGCAGAGGAGGGATTTTTTCTTGATTCGTATGGAGAATATCTGTAAAATATATGACAGAGGACGTGTCCGCGCGGTGGACAAGGTGAACGTGACCATCGCACCGGGAACGTATACGGCCATTTTGGGTGCGTCCGGCTCGGGAAAGTCCACGCTCATGCACCTGATCGGCTTGCTCGACCGTCCGACCAGCGGTGAATACTGGCTGTGCGGTCAGCCGACCTCGGATTTATCTGCACGCAATCGGGCGGCACTCAGCCGCGCACACATCGGCTTTGTCTTTCAGAGCTTCAGTCTGGTACCCGGCATGGATGCGCTGGAAAACGCCGCGCTTCCGCTGGCCTTCCGCGGTGTCTCGCGGGAAAAACGACTGGACTGTGCAGCCGATGCGCTGTGCATGGTCGGTCTGGGTGCACGCCTGCACCACACGCCCGAAATGCTGTCGGGCGGACAGCAGCAGCGCGTCGCCATCGCCCGTGCGCTGTGTACCAACCCCGACCTGCTGCTCGCCGACGAGCCGACCGGCAACCTCGACCCACGCGCGGCGCGCGAAATTCTGGACTTATTCGACCGTCTGCACGCGGACGGGCGCACGATTGTCTGGATCACCCACGACCAACAGGCGGCAAAACGAGCCGAACGACGAATTTTAATGCACGAGGGCAAATTGTGCCCGGAACAGGAGAATCAGAGATGAATCGACGGGACAAACATAACTACTATCTGGACATGGCGGACGTCGCACGCGAGCGCGGCACCTGCCTGCGCCGCAACTATGGTGCGGTCATCGTCAAAAACGATGTCATCGTTTCGACCGGCTACGTCGGCGCACCCCGCGGACGCGCCAACTGCATCGATCTGGGCACCTGCATCCGTCAGAAGATGGGCATTCCGCGCGGCGAGCGGTACGAGTTCTGCCGCTCGGTACACGCCGAGGCCAACGCCATCATCCACGCGTCCCGTGAACAGATGCTGGGCGCAACGCTCTATCTGGTCGGACGCGAGGCATCCACCGGTGAACTCATCCCGGACGCCAACTCGTGCACCATGTGCAAGCGCATGATTATCAACGCCGGTATCGCACAGGTCATCATCCGCCGCGACATGGATACATACGACATCATTGACGTGCAGCAGTGGGTCGATCACGACGAGTTGCTCGCCGGTGAAATGGGGTATTAAACCATGTTCCTGCTCCAAGGTATGGGCATGATTCTGGCCAATCTGCTGGCCATCGGTATCATTGTCCTGGTGGCCTGGCTTTTCCTGCGGCGCGGGCCGGTCACAGAGTCCAAGCTGCGCCGTATGGTCAAGGCCGATTCCATCCCGGCGCGTGACGTTTTGCCGTGCGGCGGTGATTTGGGCGCGATGGGTGCGCTTTTACGTGCGCTCGATCTGGGTGGTCAGCCGCGTGACCTCATCCGTGCGCTGATGGTGGACTGGGTACAGCAAAAGGCGGTTTTCACCCGCTCGTCCCCCAAGAAAAAGCTGCGTTCGTTCGGTGCAGACGTGCAGCTCGAGCTGTATTTTCCCGAGGAATCCCCCGCGCTCTCGGGCACTGCCGCCTTGCTCTATGACGCGGTACGCAGTTGGGCGGAAGAGGACGGCAGCTTGCAGCAAAGCGAACTCTATCAGGCCGCACGAAATGATGCACAGCGTGTGGATAACATTGTGCTTCAGCTCGTCCACGAAGGCCGCCGCAGTCTGCGCGACAAGGGCGGCTGTGCACCCGAGGCCAAAAAATCCAAGTTCGGCCTTTCAGACGACAACCGTGAACTGTACACGCCCAAGGGCATTCGCCTTGCCCGGGAGACCGCGGCCTTTGTGCACTTCGCATCGTCCGACCTCTGCGGACAAGCCGCTGTTTTGGCCGCCGCAGCTGGAAAAATTGAACAGGATGACCCGGCCTGCGTGCTGGCAGACGCAATTTTCGACGGTATGACCGCTGGAAAGCAAGTTTCTCGTTGACTTTTTCTGACAAACCGTGCTACAATAAAATATGCAAGGGAGCTTTTAGAAAAGCTGAGAGGAAAGCTATGCGCTTTCGACCTTACCTGATTTGGATAATGCCAACGTAGGGATGCACAAGCGGTTTTTGCGCGCGTTCCGTGCGCAAAGCGCGGAATCAAACGAAATACCAAAGGGATGCCCTGTGTGGGGTATCCCTTTTTTCTATGCGTTCGGCAAATAAAGGGAGGAAATACCATGAAAAAAGTATTAACCATTGCGGGCTCGGATTGTTCGGGCGGCGCTGGCATCCAGGCCGACCTCAAGACCATGTCGGCGCACGGCGTATTCGCCATGAGCGTCATCGTCTCGGTTGTCGCCGAGAACACGGCGCGTGTCATTTCCATCGAGGACATCTCGCCCAAGGTCATCGAGGACCAGATGGACGCGGTGTTCGAGGACATCTTCCCCGATGCTGTCAAGGTCGGTATGCTGTCCACGCCGCCCTGTATGCAGGCAGTCGCGCGCAAGCTGCGCCAGTATCAGCCCAAGCATTTGGTCATTGACCCGGTCATGTACGCCAAAAACGGGGCGCCGCTCATGAACCCGGATGCGGTCGGTGCACTCATCGAGTACATCCTGCCCCTGGCCACCGTGCTCACCCCCAACATTCCCGAGGCCGAGTGCATCGCCAAAATGGAAATCCACTCGGTTTCCGACATGGAGGAGGCTGCACGCCGCATTCACGCGATGGGCTGCAAAAACGTACTGGTCAAGGGCGGTCATGCAGTCGGCAACGCGCTCGACGTGCTCTACGACGGTCAGTCCTTCCACCACTTTGAAAACGAGCGCATCGACACCAAGAACACCCACGGCACCGGCTGCACGCTGTCCTCTGCCATCGCGTCCAATCTGGCACTCGGTCACGATGTAGTCAAGGCGGTCGGTCTGGCCAAGGACTACGTCACCGAGGGCATCCGCCACTCGCTCGCCATCGGCAAGGGCTGCGGTCCGTTAAACCACTTCCACGCGTTCTTTTCTGAGGAGGATTAAGCCATGAAATCGTCAAATTCTACCCGCAAACTGGCACTCGCCGGTCTGCTGACCGCCATCGCTGTTGTCGGCGGCATGTTCTCCATCCCGATCGGTGCAGCAAAGTGCTCGCCCGTGCAGCACATGGTCAACGTCCTCGCCGCCGTCCTGCTCGGCCCCTGGTACGCAGTCGGCTCGGCCTTTGTCACCTCGCTCATCCGCAACCTGATCGGCACCGGCAGCCTGCTGGCCTTCCCCGGTTCCATGGTCGGCGCTCTGCTCGCCGGTCTGCTCTACCAGCGCATCCAGCGTCTGCCGTCCGCTTTCGTCGGTGAGGTTTTCGGCACCGGTATTCTGGGCGCCATGCTGTCCTACCCCATCGCAGTCCTGCTCATGGGCAAGACCTCGGCGCTCTTCGCCTTCGTGCCCTCCTTCCTGCTCAACACGGTTGCCGGTTCCATCGTCGCCGTGCTCGTCATCTGCGCACTGGAGCGCACCAGCGTACTCAAAACGCTGCGCGTCAGCCTGCGATAAGTCCAAAAGGAGCGTTTTCCCATGAAATTTGATGCAAAAATGCTGACGCTGTACGCGGTCACCGACCGTTCCTGGCTGCACGGCCGCACGCTGGCCGAAGTGGTCGAGGAAGTCATCTTAGGCGGTGCCACCATGGTACAGCTGCGCGAAAAAGACAAAACACCCGACGAAATCTTAGCCTCAGCGCGTGAGATCGCGCCCGTCTGCAAGAAATACGGCGTACCGTTCATTATGAACGACTCCATCGAGCTTGCCCGTGCGGCAGGCGCGGACGGTGTCCACCTCGGTCAGAGCGACGTACCGGGTGACAACGTGCGCGAGCTGGCCGGTGACCTGATCCTGGGTCTGTCAGCCAACACGGTCGAGTCCGCCAAACGTGCACAGGCGCTGGGCGCCGATTATCTGGGCGTCGGCGCGGTCTTTGGCACGACCACCAAGCACGATGCCCGTCATCTGTCCCCAAAAGCCCTGCGCGAGATCACCTCGGCAGTCGATGTGCCGGTAGTCGCCATCGGCGGCATCAGCGCGGACAACATCTTGCAGCTGACCGGCTGCGGCATGCAGGGCGCGGCAGTCGTCTCCGCACTGTTCGCACAGGAAGACCCCAGACAGGCCGCACGCGATCTGCGCGACAAGGCCGAACGCATGAGACAGGAGGATACAGACAATGAAAACAACTGAACGCATGCTGGCTGCGACCACCGACCTCTGGCAGGCCTACTACGACCATCCGTTCGTGCTGGGCATCCAGAACGGTGACCTCGACCACGAAAAATTCCGTTTTTACACCATTCAGGACTATTTATACCTGCTCGATTACGCCAAGGTGTTCGCCATCGGCATGAGCAAGGCCGACGACCCGGACGTGATGCACGTCTTTGCCCAGTACATCGCGCAGATTATGGATTGCGAAATGAACATCCACGAGGGCTACATGGGTACGTTCGGCATCTCGCGTGAGGCGCTGCGTCAGGCTCAGCCCGCACTCGCCTGCCGTTCCTACACGTCCTACATGCTGGCCTGTGCGCAGGCTGGCGGCCCGGTCGAAGCACTGACCGCCATTCTGGCCTGTGCGGTCAGCTATGAGCACATCGCCCGCGAGATGGTGCGCCGCAAGCCCGACTGTCTGCACGATGCCTTCTACGGCGCATGGGTGACCGGCTATGCCTCCGAGCGCTACGCACAGGAAAACGTCACGCTGTGCGAACTGGTCGACCGACTGACCGCAGACTACACCGAGGCCCAGACCCAAAAACTCATTGATATTTTCCGTACCTGTGCGCGGTACGAGAAGGGATTCTGGGACATGGCCTGGAAGATGGAACAGTAAGATGCTGGAATTTCGTCATGTGACCTTTCAGTATGAGGTCGAGGACTTCAACATCATCGATGACCTGTCCTTCCACATTGCTCCCGGTGAGTTTGTATCCATCATCGGCGCGTCCGGCTGCGGAAAATCCACCATTTTCCGCCTGACAAACCAGCTTCTGCCCATGAAATCGGGTGAAATTCTGGTCGGCGGCAAGGATATCCATGCACAGAAGCGCTACTGCGGCTATATGCCGCAAAAAGACCTGCTCTTTCCCTGGCGTACGGTCGGGCAGAACCTGCGCCTGCCGCTCGAGATTCGCGGCGGTCTGTCGAATGCCGAAATGGAAGCCCGGGTGGACGCTGCGCTTGCACAGGTCGGTCTGGCAGATGCCAAGGACAAAGCGCCGAGCGAGCTGTCGGGCGGTATGCGCCAGCGCGCGGCCTTTGCACGCACGGTGCTGACCGACTCCGAGCTCCTGCTGCTCGACGAGCCGTTCTCGGCGCTCGACTTTCTGACCCGTATTTCCATGCAGGAATGGCTGCTCGGACAGTGGGAAGCCGACCGCAAGACCGTGCTGTTCATCACCCACGACGTCGAGGAGGCGATCTTTCTGTCCAGCCGCGTGCTGGTCGTCGAGGAAACACCCATCCGCCGCCTGACCTCCATCGAGGTTCCTGCCGGCTATCCGCGCACACGCGCCTGTCTGCGTGACCCGCGCATGATCGAACTGCGCGAACAGCTCATCGATCTGCTCAGAAAGCGGGGTGTCCAATGAAAAACACCTGTAAAAATCAGCTTCCCGCACTCATCGTGGTCTTTGCCCTGCTGATTTTGTGGCAAATGGGCGCGATGCACATGAATGCGGCCTACATTCTGCCCTCTCCGACCCAGATCTTGCAGAAATTGTGGGAACTGCGCGTCCCGCTCTTCACCGCTCACCTGCCTGCCACCATGCAGGTAACCGTCATTGGTCTGGCCATCTCCATCGTCTTTGGTCTGGCGCTGGCTATCCTGATGGACGCATACCCGGCGGTCTCGCGTGCCATCTACCCCATCGTCATCACCTCCCAGACCATCCCCACCACCGCCCTTGCTCCGCTCTTTGTGTTGTGGTTCGGCTACTCTATCTGGAGCAAGGTGCTCGTGACCGTGCTCATCACCTTTTTCCCCATCACCATCACGGTCTATGACGGTCTGCGCTCGGTGCGCGTGGAGATGATCGAGCTGCTCGAGACCTACGGCGCAAGCCGCATTCAGATTTTCCGCAAGCTCAAACTGCCCGCCACCCTGCCCTATTTCTTTTCCGCCCTGAAAATGGCCGTTCCCATGTCCATCGTGGGCGCGGCGATCGGCGAATGGCTGGGCGCACAGGCCGGTCTGGGCTACTTCAGCCGCCGCATGATCACCCAGCTCGACGGCGCAGGTGTCTTTGCCCCCATCGTCGTGCTGTCGGCGGTCGCCATCCTGCTCGTCTCCATACTCGCCCTGATCGAAAAAAAAGTCGTGCATTGGCGGGGCGAACAATAATAAAATCTATTGAAAGAAGGCTTTCCCATGAACATCAAACGTATGCTCGCCGCTGGTCTGGCGGCCACGCTGCTCGCGCTCACCGGCTGCGGCAGCACCTCGTCCGACGCGCAGACCGACACGCAGTCGGCTGATAGTCTCAAAACGGTCAATGTCGTGCTCGACTGGTACCCCAACGCCGTCCACTGCTTCCTGTACAACGCCATCGAAAAGGGATATTACGCCGAGGAAGGTCTGGACGTGCAGCTCCAGTTCCCGGCCAACGGAAATGATGCCCTGTCTCTGGTCGCTGCCGGTCAGGCACAGCTCGGCATCTACTATCCCATGTACGTCATCGAAGCACGCGCCGAACAAAATGTCCCGGTCAAGTCCATCGGTGCGGTCTGTCAGGAACAGCTGAGCGTCGTGCTGTCGCTCAAAGAAAAAAACATCACTTCTGCTGCGGACTTTACCGGCAAGACGGTCGGCTACGGCGGTTCTCCCCTGTCTGAAGCGCTGGCAAAGACCATGATGGAAAACGCCGGAGTCGATCCGTCCACAGTCACCATGACCGATGTCGGCATGGACCTGATGAGTTCCATGACCACCGGTCGGGTGGACGTGACGCTGGGCTGCATGCTCAACCACGAAGTGCCCCAGCTCGAAGAAGAGGGCTTTGAGGTCAACTACTTCAAAATGTCCGACTACGGCGTGCCCGCCGACTATGAACTGGTCTTTGTCTCCAACGACGATACCATCGAAAACGATCCCGAACTGCTCCGCGCCTTCCTGCGTGCCAGCAAAAAGGGCTTCGAAGACATGAAAAACGACCCTGACGGCTCGCTCGACCTGCTGCTCAGCCGCCAGAACGCCGAAAACTTCCCGCTGACCCGCTCGGTCGAGGAACAGTCCATGTCCATCCTCCTGCCTGCCATGGAGCACGAAGACGCTCCCTTCCTCAGTCAGGAACCTGCGGTCTGGCAGAACGACATCGACTGGCTGACCGAAAACGGTATGATTCACAACGCAGTCGCGGTCGACGACGTGATGGTCGACTTGGACGCATAAGCCTCCCACCTGCCGGAACACTCCGGCAGGCGTTTTTTTATCTCCATCCATCGACCGTTTTTTCCGTATTGCGCACACGCCTAAACGCCCTTATAATGAAGACAGCGAAACCCCCGCTTTGTCCATCTTACGAGGAGGTAATCTTGCATGAAACGCACTCTGTGTTCCGCTCTGGCCTGCCTGATGCTGCTGCCGACTTCGGCGCTCGCCGTGCAGGCAACACCCAACCACCAGCCCATCGTCCGCAATGGACAGGAAGTCTCGCTGGCGGGCTACGAGATCGATGGCTATACCTATTTTAAACTGCGCGACGTTGCCACCATCTTGAATGGCACCGAAAGTCAGTTTTCGGTCGACTACGATGGCACGGGCATTTCTCTCACGACCGGTCAGCCCTACACCCGCGTGCAGGGCGATCTGGCACCCATCCCGGACGGCACGGTCGCAGAGACTGCGCTCATCTCCCTGCCGCTGACCGTGAACGGTCAGTCGGTTACGCTCACAGCCTGCGAGGTCGGCGGCTTTAACTATCTCAAACTGCGCGATCTGGGCGAAGCGCTGAACTTCCCGGTCGATTACGAGGAAGCTACGCACACCATTTTACTCGGTGCGCATGCGATGCCGGCCGAGGCGGTTCTGGAACTCGTAAATAAAGCACGCGCCGCGCAGGGCGTGGACGCGCTGACGCTCGATCCCGATCTGTGCAAGGCGGCTGCTATCCGCGCCGAAGAACTGGGCACCTACTTCTCGCACGATCGTCCGGACGGAACCTCGTGCTTTACCGTTTTTGAGGAAGTCGGGATCAAATCTTACCACGCCGCAGGCGAAAACATCGCCAGCCGCTACGCCGACGCAAACGCGGTCATGAACGGCTGGATGAACTCTCCCGGCCATCGCGCAAACATCCTGAGCGAGGATTATTCCCGCATCGGTATCGCCCGCTCGGGCAGCGCCTGGGTCCAGCTGTTTTTGGACTGACAAAAATTTTTGTAAAATCAGGGAACCTTTCCGAATGCACGCCGTCTAATCTATCAGAAACCAAGAAATTCACCCCCTGATGCCCCACCGGGCAACGAAAGGAGAACCAAATATGATGTTTTTGAAGAGAACCGCGGCTGCCATTCTGGGTGGCGCGATCCTGTGCTCGGGCGCTGCATTCGCCGCAAATGTAAACACCGTTTCTGCTGAGCAGCCGGTTGCTGATACCGCTGTGAGCACCGACGTGACCGCGCAGGAGACCCCGGCAGTTCTGGCTGAGCGCAACCTGTACTACGGCAAGATCACCGAGATCACCCGCGACGAGCAGACCGGCGCAGTCACCAGCCTGCTGATGGAGTCCGAGAGCCACGGCGCGTACGTCTTCCACCTCGACGAGAGCACCCTGCTGCTCGACAGCGGTGCAGGCATCCGCACGACTGCGGACAAGCTGGCAGTCGGTGACGGTATCTACGTCTTCCACAGCCCCATCGCTACCATGAGCATTCCGCCTCAGAGCTTTGCCGAGGCCATCGTGACCAATATGCCGCAGGATGCAGGTAGCGCAATGCTGCACACGGTCGAGGCGGTCAAGAAGAATGAGGACGGCAGCGTGACTGTCACCACCGACCGCGGCGGTCTGCAGCTGACCATCGCCAAGGATGCCGTATACGGCGACTTCAACGGCCGTCAGATCATGGGCGCGGACGACCTGCGCGTCGGCACCCGCATCTTCGCATGGTATAACGGGGTTGAGCAGTCCTACCCTGCAAAGGCAACCACCAACCATGTTGCAGTTGCACCGGCAAAGGCACAGGAAAACATGACCATTTCGGTCGACGGCACCGCACTTGAAGTGACCGCAAAGATCGAGAACGGTACGCTGATGGTTCCGGCCAGCGCTGCCGGCAAGGCACTCAGCCTGACCGCGTCCTACGAGAAGACCGCTGAGGGCGAGAAGGTTACCCTGAAGAACGACAAGACTACCATGGTCATGGACATCGGCTCGGATTCCTACCTGGTAGAAGGTGATATGGTTCTGAGCTACGGTGCAGCAACCGTCATTGAAGACGGTGTCACCTGGATGCCTGCACAGGCACTGGCCGATCTGGCAGATGCCGATCTGTCGCTCGCAACCGGCGCTGTTGCATTCACCACCGCAAAGTAAATACCTCTCACGGAGGCGCTCGTCCTGATACGGGCGTCTCCTTTTTTGCATAAAAAAGAACCGGACAAGTCCGGTTAGAGTCGTCGCAAAACTGCGGTTTTTCGACGATCAGACGTCCGCCGCGCAAAGCGCTCTGGACGAAGAATGCCCGAAACCGCGCATAAATGAGCGTTTCCGGGCATTTTGCTGTGTAAAAAGTCACGCGCATGTCGCGACTTTTTACCAGATTTTATACGCGCCACAGGCGCAGGCAATTTTTTTTTGCACAAAAAGAACCGGACAAGTCCGGTTCTTTTGCATTTACTTTTTGCGCTTGCGGCTGATCTTGTTGTGCTGAATGTGGTATGTAATGCGCGGCATCAGCCAGTCGGGTGCCAGACGGTGGGCTGCCAAGGTGGCTTTCATGCCCAAGCCGGGAATGATGACCGCATGACCGCGCAGCATGTCGCGCACTGCGATCTTGGCGCATGTCTTGGCATCCATGCCCGGCAGCGCGAACTTGACTTCGGCCACGTCGTTGAACTCGGTCTTGACCGGTCCCGGACAGAGCGCCGAAATCTGCACGGCGCTGCCCTCCCGCCGCAGTTCCTCGCGGATGGCCTCGGTCAGGCGCAGAACATAGCTCTTGGTCGCGTAGTAGGTCGCCATGAGCGGTCCGGCCATAAATCCGGCAGACGATGCGACGTTCAAGATATAGCCACGATTTTTAAGTCGGAAATCGTGCAGGAACAGCTTAGTCAGGATGTGCACCGCAACGATGTTGGTGCGGATCATCTCCAGATCCCGGTCGAGCGAAGTCGCGGCAAAAGAGCCGCACATGCCAAAGCCTGCGTTGTTGACCACGATCTCCAAGTCCTCGCTGCGTGCGCGGCAGTAAAGCATCTTGCACTGCTCTGCGTCCGACAGGTCGGCTTCAATAATGCGGCATTTTACGGTCAGCTCGCGCGAGAGCGCCTCCAGACGGTCTCTGCGACGTGCGACCAATATCAGTTCGTAGCCCCGTGCGGCCAGCTCTCGGGCGATCTCCTGCCCGATGCCCGACGAGGCACCTGTAATCAGTGCTTTCACTTGTCTTCCTCCTTCCGATCACGGGACGGGCAGGCGCTGCTGCACCCGCTGCATCCACCGCAGCCGCCACAACCGCCGCCCTGCTTTCTCTGGGCGCGGATAATCTGCCAGGCCAGCAGCGCAAGCGCCGCGATCACACCCAGCACCATATAATCTATCATGGCTTATGCCCTCGTTTCTTTCAGATTGCTTTCATCATAGCGCATTTTGCGCCAATGGTCAATTCGTCTTTCTGTCCAATTATTCTTTTATTTTACCCGGTCGGTGTTATAATAGTAATAAACATAGACAAAGGAGGGGCGCGTTATGAACGAACTCGAGACCAGGCTCTACGCCCTGCTCGCTCGTCCCATGCGGGCGGAAGAACTCAAAAAATATTTGCCCGCCTATTCCAAGCAGCAGATCCGACAGGCACTCGACCAGCTGACAAACGAAGGTAAGATCCTCAAAAACAAGAAGAATCGCTATGCCCATGCCGAGCATTACGGCTGTCTGACCGGCGTGTTCCAGGCCACCGAGCGCGGATACGGCTTTGTGACACCCGAAACACCCGACGAAAACGGGGATGTCTTTATTCCGCCCTATGCCACCGGCAAGGCATGGCAGGGCGACCGGGTACTCGTCCACCTGACCGACTCGCCCCGCGGCCATAAGCGTGAGGGCGAAGTTATGCGCATCCTGTCCCTGTGCACCGACGAGATCACGGGTACGGTCATGCAGCGCGGCAAGACGGTCTTTGTCCGTCCGGCCTCCAAAAAATATCCCGACCTCATCATCCCCAAGAACCGTACCCTTGACGCTCGCTCGGGCGACCGTGTGGCCGTCAAGGTCATGTTCCGCGGTGACGGACGGCTTTCCGCACAGGGTGCAATCACCCAGATTTTCGGCCGGAACGGCACCATGGAGGCATCCATTGCCGCCATTCTGCACGAAAACGGCATCACCGTTCCCTTCCCGGACGAGGTACTGCGTCAGGCCGATGCTTGCGGCGATACCGTAGACCCGGCAGAAGCGGCACGCCGCATGGATTTGCGTGAAAAACTCATTTTCACCATCGATGGCGACGATGCCCGCGACTTTGACGATGCCGTATCGTTAGAGCCGATGGAAAACGGTCACATGCTGCTCGGCGTGCACATCGCTGATGTGTCCCACTACGTCACCCCGGGTTCCCCGCTCGACGATGAGGCCTACCGACGCGGTACGTCGGTCTACTATCCCGGCCACGTCGTGCCCATGCTGCCCGTTGCCCTGTCGAACGGCATCTGTTCTTTGAATCCCGATGTCGACCGTCTGGCGTTCTCGGCCTTCCTCGAGGTCGACAAGGACGGCAGATGTCATAAGTCCCAGTTTGCCAAGACGGTCATTCGCTCCAAGGCACGCATGACCTACCGCAAGATGAACGAAATCTTTGACGGAAACGAGGAGCGCCGTGCCGAATACGCCTTTTTGACCGAGACTGCCGACCGCATGCACGCGCTGTCGCAGGCTATGCGCCGCAGACGCATGGAACGCGGTGCACTCGACCTCGATCTGCCCGAAGCCGAGATTTTGACCGACGAGAGCGGCGAACCGGTTGAGGTATCCTTCCGGGCACGCGGCGATGCCGAGAAAATGATCGAGGAATTCATGCTCGCGGCCAATGAGGCGGTTGCCGGCTATATGACCCATCGGAACAATCCGACCGTCTACCGCGTCCACGAGAGCCCTGACCCGGAAAAACTGCGTGTCTTCGCCCAGTTTGCCCGTCCGTTCGGCTATCGTGTGGATGCCTCCAAGCCGAACGACACCGCACAGCTGCAAGCCGTGCTGGACGGCGCTAAGGACGATCCCCGTCAGCGTGCCCTGCCTACCCTGCTGCTGCGCTCGCTCGCACGCGCACGGTATGATGCCGAATGTCTGGGACATTACGGCTTGCAGGCCAAGGAATACCTGCATTTTACCTCGCCCATCCGCCGCTATCCCGATTTGGTTGCACATCGTATGCTGTTTAAGGCTATCTCCGGCCAACAGTACACCAAATTCGACTGGGTATTCTGCGAAGAGGCGGCTTCCCAGTCCACAACCCGCGAATTTGCAGCCGACACCGCCGAGCGCGACATCGACAAGCTGTATCTGGCCGCCTATATGGAACAGTTCATCGGTCAGGACTTCGACGGCGAAGTCTCCGGCGTGACCTCCTTCGGCCTGTTCGTCTCGCTCAAAAACGCAGTCGAAGGCCTCATCCGCGTGGAAGATCTGCCGGGTGACGACTACGAATTCGACGACCAGAAAATGATGCTCATCGGCCGCCGCTCGCGGGTACGCTATACGATGGGCACACCCATGCGTGTCCGTCTGACCGCCGCATCCCGCGTCACCGGTCTGATCGATTTTATCCCTGCCCCAGAAAGGAACTGACCCCAAATGCCCGGACTCATCTTGGAGGGCGGCACCTTCCGCCCGATTTTCTCCAGCGGCGTCATGGATGCGCTGCTCGATCACGACCTTATGTTTGACTACGTGATCGGCGTCTCTGCCGGTATCACCGACGGCTTCTCTTATGTCTCCCGCCAGCGCGGGCGCAATCTGGAGGTCGCCCGCCGCTTCCGCAACGACAAGCGCTATCTGTCTCCCGCAAATCTGCTCAAATGCCGCTCAATTTTTGGTTTGGATTTCGTCTTTGACACCATCCCAAACGAGCTCCTCCCCTTCGACTGGGATACCTTCCGCGCCTATCAGGGCAAGATTTTGGTCGGTGTGACCAACGCCGAGACCGGTCAGTGTGAATACCTGGACGGCAAGGATTTGGATGAAAAGTGCACCATGCTGCGCGCCACCTGCTCGCTGCCGGTCTACTTCCCACCCGCTCGCATTGGTGACAAAATCTACTACGATGGCGGTATCTCGGATTCTATCCCCATCCGCAAGGCGATTGCCGACGGAAGCCGGAAAAACCTGATCGTCCTGACCCAGCCCAAGGGCTATCGGAAGAAGATCAAACGGCGTGACCACGCTGCCGCGGCGGCATTGCACCGTAAATTCCCGGCAATGGCTGAAGCGATTTTGAATCGACCCAAGATGTATAACGATACCGTGTGCTTTTGTGAGCATCTTGTGCAGTATCAGCCGCAGAATACGGTGTTGCTGCAGCCGGAAACCCCGATCAATTCGTTTGAATCCGATGTGGATAAACTAGTCGCGGCGTATGACGAAGGATATCGACTGGCGGAAGAACGAATGGATGAGATCCGAAAGCTGTTCGATTAACCACCGCACCCATAATGAAGCTTTCGCTCAAGCCTTTCTCGAAAGGCTTGCGGAGTCTTGAGGCAGAGCCTCAAGTCGCCCGTCGCAACGGGCGAAACTCCCCCTTTGATTCCGGTCACAGACCGGAATCAACTAAAAAGAACAAAAAAAGCGCGACCCGCAGGTCGCGCAATACTCTGGAAAGACCAACCGAATGGTTGGTCTTTCCTTTTTGTTTGTTTTGATTGAAACCCGGGACGGACACCGGGTTTCAAAAGGGGATTCCGCGCTCTGCGGAGCGCGTCTCAGGGCTCTGCCCTGAGAACCCGCAGCCTTTGAAAAGGCTGGCGAAACTTTCAATGATTGGTGCGGTGCTAAGATTAGCCGCCGAACACCTTAATCATAAAGCCAGCAGCGATAGCCGAGCCAATAACGCCTGCGACATTCGGACCCATTGCATGCATGAGCAGGAAGTTTGCCGGGTTTGCCTTCTGGCCTTCGACCTGCGACACACGCGCTGCCATCGGGACAGCCGACACGCCTGCCGAGCCGATCAGCGGGTTGATCTTACCGCCGGACAGCTTACACATGACCTTACCGAACAGCAGACCGCCAACAGTCGACAGCATGAACGCCAGCAGACCCAGAATGATGATCTTGATGGTATCCCAGGTCAGGAAGGTGGAGGCAGTGGCCTTACAGCCGACCGACAGACCCAAGAACACGGTAACGATATTGACCATCGCATTCTGTGCGGTATCCGACAGGCGATCGGTCACGCCGCACTCACGGAACAGGTTGCCCAGCATGAGCATACCAATGAGCGGTGCAGTCTCGGGCAGCAGCAGGATGACAAAGATCGAAACCACGATCGGGAATACAATCTTCTCGGTCTTGGAAACCGGGCGCAGCTGCTCCATCTTGACTTCACGCTCTTTTTGCGTGGTCAGTGCGCGCATAAGCGGCGGCTGGATGAGCGGAATGAGTGCCATGTACGAATATGCCGCGATGGCGATGGGCGGCAGATACTCGGGTGCCAGCTTGGACGCGGTCAAGATGGCCGTCGGGCCGTCTGCGCCGCCGATAACACCGATGGCTGCTGCAACCTTATCCGGGAATCCCAGTGCCAGCGCGAGCAGGAATGCCGAGAAGATACCAAACTGTGCGGCAGCGCCGAGCAGCATGGACGACGGACGTGCGATCAGCGGGCCAAAGTCGGTCATTGCGCCGATTCCAAGGAAGATAATAGACGGATAGACCGCGTACTGAACGCCCTGATAGAACACCCAAAACAGGCCAACGTTGCCATTTCCATCGGGTGGGTTGAGCAGTCCGGTGAGCGGGAAGTTGGCCATCAGTACGCCGAATGCGATCGGTACGAGCAGAAGCGGCTCAAATTTCTTGACAATACCCAGATACAGCAGGACGCACGCTATCAAAATCATTACAAGGCTGCGCGGATCGTCCGCAAAGGCTGCAAATCCGGACTCTACCAGGATTTTTTGCAGCGTTCCAATGAAGGAGAATTCCATACCATGTATCCCCCTTTATGCCAGCGTGCACAGCGTCATACCGGTCTCGACCGGGCTGGCCTTGGACACACAGACTGCCGTAACCGTGCCGTCACGCGGCGCGCAGATCTCGTTTTCCATCTTCATCGCTTCCAGAATAAACAGAATCTCGCCTGCCTTGACGGCCTGACCGGCCTGACATCTGATATCCAGAATGGTACCCGGCATGGGCGCTGCGACGACCTCGCCCTTGCCTGCCGGTGCAGCAGCTGCCGGAGCGGCGGCAGGTACAGCCGGTGCCTTGGGTGCGGGTGCAGCCTGAACCGGTGCGGCTTCGCCAGCGTATACAGCGGTTGCCTGACCGCGTTCTACTTCTACTTCATATTTTTTTCCGTTTAAGGTGACTACATATTTCATGGTGACGCTTCCCCCTGTGTCAAAGTGCCTTGATCTTCTTAAAAATCAGTTCCGAGAGCGGAATACCGGTCTCATGGCTGACGATCGCCATAATGCAGGCTGCGGTCTTTTCGTCCACATCGATCAGCATGACCTCGCCGCCATACGCACCGCCAGCGGGTTCGGGTTCGGCTTGCGGCGCGGGTGCTGCCGGTGCGGCAGGCTTTGCCGACGCTGCTTTTCTTCCGCGGCTCTCAACCATCTGCACACAGCGTGAGATCAGCGGAATAAACGCACACAGCACCGCCAGCATGATAAAAACGATGACAATACCTGAAATGGCAATCAGGAAGGATTCACCAGTCAGATTTCCCAGCATGGCTTATCGCACCTCCTCGATGGTGTACGAAGTCACCAGTGCACGCCTGCGCTCACGCTCCTCGAAATACTGCTCGGCAGGCTGCGGGAATACAATATAGGACAGTACATCCAGATCGCTCTCTGCAAGGTCTCCCAGCGCTGCCTTGGCTGCCGAGAATTCCGGTTCCAGCGTCTCGGCATAGCGTCCGGTCACCATCGGCTGGTCGCCCAGCACCTTTCGAATCAGTTCGGGATTGATCTCACCCGGCGCCTTGCCATACTCACCGTGGATATACGCCTTGATTTCCTTGCCAATATTCTTATAGCGCTCACCCAGCAGCACATTCACAGTGGCCTGTACGCCAACCATCTGGCTCATCGGGGTGACAAGCGGCGGATAACCCAAATCAGCGCGCACGCGCGGTGTCTCCTCCAGCACAGCTTCCAGCTTATCAATCGCGTTCTGCGCCTTGAGCTGCGCCACCAGATTGGACAGCATGCCGCCCGGAATCTGATAAACCAGCGCATCGGTCTTGGTGGACAGTACATAGGGGTCAAACGTTCCGTTTTCCAGGAACTTTTTCTGAATGGGCTCGAAGTAATCATTGACTTCCTTCAAAATCTTGCTGTCTACACCGCAGTCATAGCCCATCTGGGACAGCGTGTAGACCATCGCCTCGGTCGTCGGCTGGCTGGTACCGCCCGAGAAGCAAGCCGTTGCCGTATCGATACCGTCCGCGCCAGCCTCGGCCGCCTTAAGATAAGTCATCGGTCCAAGGCCGGTCGTCGCATGGGTATGTACGAAAACGGGCAGCGACACCGCCTGCTTGAGTGCGGTGACCAGATCGAAGCATTCCTTCGGACTCATAATGCCGGCCATATCCTTGACGCACAGTGACTGACAGCCCATGCGCTCGATCTCCTTGGCCAAGCCCACATACATCTCCAGGTTATGGATGGGAGAAATCGTGTAACAAATCGTGCCCTGCGCGTGTCCGCCCGCTTCCAGGCAGGCCTCCACCGCAGTCTGAATATTGCGCAGGTCGTTGAGCGCATCAAAAATACGCACGATGTCCATGCCGTTCTCAACCGATGCACGCACAAAACGGCGCACAGTATCATCTGAATAGTGACGATATCCCAGCAGGTTCTGTCCGCGCAGCAGCATTTGCAGCTTGGTATTTTTCATGTGCTTCTTGATGATCCGCAAGCGCTCCCACGGGTCTTCATGCAGATAACGCAGGCAGGCATCGAAGGTCGCACCGCCCCAACACTCGATGGAATGGTAACCCGCCTGATCCATGCGGTCTAAAATACCCTCAAAGTCAGATGTCGGCATGCGGGTCGCCATCAGCGATTGCTCGGCGTCACGCAGCACGGTCTCTGTAATCTTCATTTTCATGGTGAATCGTCACATCCTTTGCCGTTCTCTCCGCAAGATTCTATGCAAATCTCACTTAATTTTATCATAGCACAATCCCGCGCAAAGTAAACCTTTTTATGCAGCTCTGCCAGAAAAAAGATTGTTTCTTTCTATTATATTATGGATATCGCTGTAACTTTTCTCTTCTCTGTTGACTTTCTGCCCCAAATGCGCTATGATAATGAGACTGCGTACAATCGCTCTATACAGATTATTTTTCGCAACACGACACTTTTTTGCGGGATACATCGCCGGTATCCAAAGTTGCTGTTATAAACCTCTGTATCTTGCGGTAACGAAACTTATTTTTATAGGTCTCTGTAGCTCAGTTGGATAGAGCGACCGCCTCCTAAGCGGTAGTACGATCGCCCGCCAAAAGTTGTAAAAAATTGAATATTTCTGTATATGCCTCCGTAGTTAAATGGATATAACAAGCCCCTCCTAAGGTGGCGTTACAACATACAACTCAGAAAAACTCAGTACGGGATTGCAGTTCGACTCTGGTCGGGCTATAATCATATATTAGACACGTCCATATAGCTCAGCTGGATAGAGCACTCGCCTCCTAAGCGAGGGGTCGGAGGTTCAAATCCTCTTATGGACGCCAGCTCATAACGCCGAAAGCCTTTGTTTTCAAGGGTTTTCGGCTTTATTTGTTTTCAGTCGCAGATGAGCACCGCATCTGATCTTAGAGCTATGATTACTCAAAAAAATTTTTGTAGCACCACAAACAGACATCGAACTCTAGTGAAAAAACAAAATTTCCAGCTAATCATTAGCAAGAAAAAGCCTGTTTTTGCTAATCAGAAAGGCATTCCTGCTAATCAGAGCCAAAATGGTGCAAAAAACCTTGCTAATTAAAAAGGTGGCTGTTGCGTGTTCTACGTCGTTATGCCAAATACAATCTAATATTTTTTCGTTTACATAGAGTGTTTATTTCTCCCTTATTAGGGAGTGAATAGACACTCTTTTTTTGTTTCCAGACTGCTTCTGAAGCGACTGGAGGAAAGGAGGTATTTGAATCATGAAAACGCAATATGCCGCTGATAAACCAAGCGACTGTCGATACTGCTACTACTGGAAAAACAAAAGGACAGGATGCAGTCTGGGCAAAGCAAACTGTTACTATCGGATTTTATCGCCGCCTAAACTTAAAAGCGATTGCGATGGATGCCCTTATGGGCGAGCGCAGCCCTGCATTGGGTGGTGTACGAAAAAGCTCTTGCGTGAGGTCATCGGAAAGGGGTGATGGAAAATGAAGTGGCGATTACTGGCGATGATCCTTGTTTGCTGTCCTTATCGTATCAGGGATGGCACTCTTAAAATGGCTCCTCTGAGCACAGAAAGATTATTCAGGAAAAAGGCGGTGAGGAGGAGCAATGTATGATTATTTCTACGGACAGCAGGCAGAGCTATTTTCATTCTATCGGGTTCCCAAAGTTCTGTTTACAGACGAAAAATTCTCGAATATATCTTCTGATGCAAAACTGCTCTATGGTATTATGCTTGATCGTATGAATTTATCGGCAAAAAACGGATGGGTGGATGAACTTGGTCGGGTCTATATCATATTCACGATTGAAGAAATTAAATGCGCACTTGGATGTGCAGAGAAAAAAGCAGTAAAGCTCTTGCATGAGTTGGAAAATAAATGTGGCTTGATCGAACGCAAACGTATTGGACTGGGGAAGCCCAATTATATCTATGTAAAAAACTTTGTGGATAACTCTGTGGAAAGACAATTCTTGAATTGTCAAAAGGACAATTCTGGAACTGTCGATAAAACACTTCAAGAGTTGTCAAAATCACAAGGTAATAATACTGATATTAAAGATACTGAGTATAGTGATACTGATCCTATCCTATCTTCCGATTTTTCTGGAAGGGATGTGGAAAAGGATGAGGAATTTCAGAGCTACTATCAGTATTTTTATGAAGAACTTGAAATGGACTATCTTTTCAGGGAATTTCCCTATGATAAAGAAGTCCTGGAAAGCATTTTGGAAATATTGGTTGAAACCGTATGTAGCAAACGAAAGTTAATTCGGGTAGCCAGTGATGATAAGCCAGCTGAGGTTGTACGAAGTCGTTTGATGAAGTTAAATTCCGAGCACATTCGCTATGTACTAGACTGCTTTAAGGACAACACAACCAAAATCCGCAACCCTAAACAATATGCTCTTGCTGCTTTGTATAATGCGCCAGTTACGATAGACATAAAAATTGACGCCGATGTACGGCATGATATGGCTTCTGGGTTGATTTGAAAGGTGGTGATATAGAAATGAGAGAAACAATTAGGAAAGGTAAGGTGATGATTTTTGGCAAAAGCAACCGTCATGGCAGTAGTTAACCAGAAAGGCGGAACAGGAAAAACAACTACCTGCGAGAATCTGGGAGTTGGTTTGGCAATGGAAGGTAAAAAAGTGCTTTTGGTAGATACCGATCCACAAGCATCGCTCACTATTTGCCTCGGTCATCCTGTTCCGGATCAGCTTTCTCCAACATTATCGGATATGATGGGAAAAATCCTTTCAGAGCAGCCTATTGCTCCTGGCGAAGGCATTCTGCATCATCCGGAAGGTGTTGACTTGATGCCTGCCAACATTGAGTTATCCGGTTTGGAGGTATCGTTGGTTAATGCTATGAGTCGAGAAACTATTCTCAAGCAATACCTGGATACCGTAAAACAGAACTATGATTTCATTCTTCTGGACTGTATGCCCTCTTTGGGGATGCTTACAGTTAATGCACTGGCTGCGGCAGACAATGTACTGATTCCAGTTCAGGCGGCATATCTCCCTGCGAAAGGCTTGGAGCAGCTTTTACAGACTGTCAATAAGGTGCGCCGCCAAATTAATCCGAAGCTGCGAATT
The DNA here is from genome assembly GCF_900167005.1 of Butyricicoccus pullicaecorum DSM 23266. Classification (GTDB taxonomy): domain Bacteria; phylum Bacillota; class Clostridia; order Oscillospirales; family Butyricicoccaceae; genus Butyricicoccus; species Butyricicoccus pullicaecorum. The sequence continues at coordinate 166,141 of NZ_FUXW01000001.1, read as the reverse complement.
GAGGGCATTTTGCTGACAATGGTAGATAGTCGCACGAATTATTCCAAAGACATCAGTAATCTGATTCGGGAAAATTATGGTGGCAAACTCAAAGTTTATAAGACAGATATTCCCCGTTCGGTTCGTGCTGAAGAAATCAGTGCAGAAGGAACCAGTATTTTCAAGCATGATCCGAAAGGCAAAGTAGCCGATGCCTATCGAGTATTGACGAAGGAGGTGTTGAGCAATGCCGAAAAAAGGCGGAAACATCAGCTTGAGCAGCTACGATGATATTTTCCAGACCGACCAGTCACGAGAGGAAGCTCAACAGGAACGAGTGCAGGAAATTCCACTTTCTGAACTCCACCCTTTTAAGGGACACCCCTTCAAAGTGCTGGATGATGAAGCCATGCAGAAAACCGTCGAAAGTATCGCACAGTTTGGTGTTATGACTCCTGCAATCGCCCGTCCCCGTCCGGAAGGTGGATATGAGATAATCGCTGGACATCGCCGCCACCATGCTTCTGAGCTTGCTGGCAAAGACACCATGCCGGTGATTGTACGGGATATGGATGATGATGCAGCTACAATTTTGATGGTAGATTCCAATCTGCAAAGGGAAACACTCCTCCCCAGTGAGAGAGCTTTTGCTTTCAAAATGAAATTGGATGCAATGAAGCGCCAGGGTATGCGCACTGATTTAACTTCGGTGCAAGTTGCACCGAAGTTAACGACCGCCATCATAGGTGAAGAAAGCGGAATGAGTAGTGACAATGTAAAACGCTATATTCGACTCACAAATCTCATTCCTGAGCTGTTGGATATGGTAGATGAAAAGAAGATCGCCTTTAACCCTGCGGTCGAAATTTCTTATCTGAAACCAGAGGAACAGCAAGACTTTCTGGAAGCAATGGACTATGCACAATCCACCCCTTCTCTGTCCCAGGCGCAACGTCTGAAAAAATTTAGCCAGGAAGGAAAATGCAGTTTGGATGCCATGTGTGCAATCATGTCTGAGGAAAAAAAGGGTGAATTGGATAGGGTAACAATTAAACATGATGTACTTCGTAAGTATTTCCCCAAATCTTATACCCCAAAGCAAATGGAGGACACCATTATAAAACTGCTCGAACAATGGCAGCGAAAACGTGAGAAATCTATGGAGAGATAAGGAGGACGCATAAATGTTTACAGAAAAAGAAATGAGCGATGCTTTGAAATGGCTATTTGATCTGTTTCAGCTGGAGGACTATGAAGCGTACGATGAAGAAGAAGTCGGCTGTGCTGCCTTGTGTCTGCCGGAAGTTTGTATGGCTCTGCGAGATAGGGCAGAAACACCGTATGAGTACGTCGTAAAAACCAATATCGACCGTGGATTCGAGTACCGTGGCAAGGAACTGTTCATGCAGAGAGCTTGTCTGATTTATTCGGATATGGAAATCGGCATTTACGACATGACCGATACTTCCTATAATCGGGAGCTGTGGCTGCTGGAAGATATGAGTTTTGCTCTGGTACACAACGTCAGCATGGTCATCAAGTCCGGTGACTTCTACTATGCTACGGAGTATCGCTCGATTGTGAAACTGCTGAAGGAAAGAGACGACCTGTTCTTTACACCGGAAAGTCTGACCGAGGAACTGGAAGAAATGTGTATTCCCCAGTGGGAAAACGAAGCGACTATTTATGAGCTGTAAGGCTTGTGGATAGTCGCTTTTGTTATATCCGAAAGAAATGGAGGTAGATGTATTTGAAAGAATATGACATCAAAATCACCGAAACCCTCGAAAAGACGGTAACTGTAAAAGCAGAATCAATGGAAGCTGCACAAGCAAAAGTTGAGGAGGAATATTACAATTCCGAACATATCCTCGATTCCGAAAATTTTACCGGTGTGGATTTTTCGGCAGAAGCTGAACGTGAAATTGTGCAGGAACAGAAAGAACAGCTGGATGTTTTGCTCGTCAAGCCGGGAATGTATCCCCAGGCGGTTCAGATAGGCGGCGAGCTGGAAGATTTGCAGAAAGCTGTTGGCGGCGATATAGAAGCGGTCTATCCCTACAATGAACCGGTGGCATTGATCGTTAATGACGAAGGAAAGCTGAATGGTAGCGAACTGAACCGGGCTTTACGGGATAATGAAGGACAGATTTATGACATTGTCGCCGGTGATTTTCTGGTTGTCGGTTTGGGTGAGGAGAACTTTGCTTCCCTCTCTCCTGAACTAATGGAGAAATTTGAAAAAGAGTTCCATCAGCCGGAAATGTTTGTCCGTATGGGGCGTAGTATTATGGCACTTCCCTTGCCGGATGACAAGGTGAAAGCTGCGGATGCCCCTCTGAAATCAGAATCCATTCCTCAAAAAAGCAGTCCTGACAGGGATGTTCTTTAAGGAGGTATGAGATGCCGGGGAAAACAGTTGGAGAGTTAATGGAAGAAATGCGAATAAAGGCAGGTGCCAAAGAATATCATGGACATTCTTATATGGACTTGCAGAGATTTGCCGATGATACCAGGCACATGATTATTTTTGATGTTCTCACGAATGATTCGCCTGTGGGTTGGAAAGGCGAGCGAACCAGGCTGTATCTTTCCCAGACCGGTTATGAGAAGGCTTTGGAGAGTCAGCAAAAAGGTCAGATTAAAATTATCAGTCATGCCAATGTCAGAAATGGCAATTTGCATTATGAGCATAAGGAACAGGTTCGTTGATGCTAGAATTCTCATTATGAGGAGGTGATAAGAATTGCAGGAAGAAGTAGAAAATAGAACAGTCAATTTGGCAATCAGCACTTCTCGGTTGACAGTGCGGACGATTATTGCGGGTATCCGCAAATATTTGCAGCACCGTGAAAAGGTGAAAGCCCGAAAAGGTAGAGATCCAGCTGTTCACGGCAAACAGTCGGTCAAAAAGCTGTTAGGACAGAACCAGGGGGCTGCCAATGCAGAAATTGAAAAAGAAGGCATCAAAGACTTTGAACGTCTTGCCAAAAAATACGGCGTGGATTTTGCTGTAAGAAAGGATAAAACAGTTGATCCTCCCCGCTATTTTGTGTTTGTTCGTGCAAAGGATTCGGATGCTTTGGATGCAATCTGCAAAGAGCATCAGGCAAGGACAATGACCAAGGATAAAAAGCCGAGTGTGCTGGCACAACTCAGTAAATTTAAGAATCTGGTGGCGTCGCTGCCCAAGAAGATTCGTGAAAAGAAACAGGAGCGTGATTTATGATAGATACAAGAAAAATCAAAAAGCTCCTGATTCTGAATATCCCATATATCATTGTGGGATTGATTGCAACAAATATCGGAGAAGCATGGCGTATGGCTGAGGGTGCAGACAGTTCTGCAAAACTCCTCAGCCTTTTTTCTACGCTCTCTGTTGCATTCGGGAATCCTCTGCCGAGCTTTTACGCACTTGATTTGCTCATTGGTATTGTCTGCGGTGCCAGTTTACGGCTTGCAGTATATCTGCGAGGAAAAAATGCAAAAAAGTACCGCCACAATGTTGAGTATGGTTCTGCACGTTGGGGAACCGCCAAAGATATTGAACCTTTTATGGCTCCAAAGTTTGAGGACAATGTGATTCTCACAAAAACAGAACGATTGATGATGAGTAACCGTCCGAAAAATCCTGCCAATGCCAGAAATAAAAATGTTTTGATTGTTGGCGGTTCCGGTTCAGGTAAGACAAGATTTTGGCTCAAACCGAACCTGCTTCAGATGCACAGTTCGTATGTAGTTACAGACCCCAAAGGCAGTATCGTCATCGAATGTGGCAATGCCCTTTTGAAGAACAACTACAACATCAAGATTTTCAATACTATCAACTTCAAAAAGTCGATGCACTATAACCCGATGGCGTATATCCACTCGGAAAAAGATATTTTGAAATTGGTGACTACACTGATCGCCAATACAAAAGGAGATGGAAAAGCCGGGGATGAGTTTTGGACAAAGGCAGAAACCCTGCTCTACTGTGCGTTGATCGGATATATCCACTATGAAGCACCTGTGGAGGAGCAGAACTTCTCTACTTTGATTGAGTTCTTGAACGCAATGGAGGTGCGTGAGGACGATGAGGAGTTTCAAAATCCTGTGGATATGATGTTTGAAGCATTGGAAAAGAAAAAGCCTGACCATTTTGCCGTCCGCCAGTATAAAAAATATAAATTGGCTGCGGGCAAAACAGCAAAAAGTATTTTGATTTCCTGTGGCGCTCGTCTGGCTCCTTTTGATATTCAGGAAGTCCGGGATGTAACTGCCTATGATGAGTTGCAGCTGGACACTTTGGGTGATAAAAAGACTGCCCTATTTCTCATCATGTCAGATACGGACAGTACCTTTAATTTCCTGATCTCCATGATTTACACCCAACTTTTTAACCTGTTGTGTGAGAAAGCAGATGACGTGTACGGCGGTCGCCTTCCTGTTCATGTGCGTTGTCTGATTGATGAAGCTGCCAATATCGGGCAGATTCCCAATCTGGAAAAACTGGTTGCCACAATCCGAAGTCGTGAAATTTCCGCTTGTCTGGTATTACAGGCACAATCTCAGCTGAAAGCAATCTATAAGGACAATGCGGATACCATCATTGGCAACATGGATTCCCGTATCTTTCTTGGCGGCTCTGAACCTACTACTCTGAAAGAGCTGAATCAGGCGCTTGGGAAAGAAACCATTGATACGTTTAACACATCAAACACCAGAGGTAACAGTCCGTCTTACGGAATGAATTATCAAAAACTCGGTAAAGACCTTGCTTCCGTGGATGAGCTTGCGGTACTCGATGGCAGCAAGTGCATCTTGCAGTTGCGTGGTGTGCGACCATTTTTGTCGGACAAATATGATCTCACGCAACATCCGAACTTCAAATTAACCGCAGACTACGACAAAAGAAATGAATTCAAGATCGAAGAATTTCTCAGCCATCGCTTACGCCTAAAAGCAGATGATAAATTTGTCGTAGTGGATGCGGATTGACCATAAGCAGAAAGGAGCTGAGCGGATGAATGATTTGAAAACTGTGTCTGCACTGGTTAAACAGATTCTTGAAGATGATGTTGGTGCCAGGAACAGCGATAATGTGCTCTATTTGGAAATTCTTCGATACTATTCCGCAGAAAAAGGGATTGATCTGTATCGCCTCTCGGTGCCTGATTTCCTGATGAAACTGGAACAGAAAGGTTTTCCGGCATTTGAAACGGTTAGGCGTAGCAGGCAAAAAGTACAGGCGACTTATCCTGATTTAGCTGCGACTGGTGCTGTAGGAGCTTTTCGAGCAAGGAACGAAAAAGTGTATCGGGAGTTTGCCAAGAGTGAGGTGTAATATCTGCACAAAGAAAATTGGAAGGTGGTGGTGATATATATGACTGTGTAAAAATGCATGGTGTAACATCTGTAATCTTATCCCTCCAACCGCAACAGCGGTCTACGGAGGGGTTTTTTGTACTCAAAATTCATAATTCAAGATTTAGGAGGATAAGTATATGGCATTTTTCGGTTCCGCAGTTGACGTTTTGAAGGTGCTGGTCATCGCTCTTGGTGCTGGTCTGGGTATCTGGGGTGCAATTAACCTGCTTGAGGGTTACGGCAATGACAATCCGGGAGCAAAATCCCAAGGTATGAAACAGTTGATGGCAGGCGGCGGTGTTGCTCTGATCGGAACTACACTGGTTCCGCTGCTTGCGAACCTGTTTTCTTAATTATCGGAGAAAATCCGACAGGTGGCGAAAGCCGCCTGTTTACATATAGGTGACTATATGAATCTATCAATATGGAGGAATTTGAAAATGGCTGAATGGCGTCTTTACGGAAGTGACAGAAAAGATAGGTTTGAAAAGGAACTTGTTCCCGATGAACTGGCATATACGCTCATGTGCTACCAGAAGGAGTTGGGAATGGAGTTTGGAGTTCCTGAACTGCTGGAACTGGAGAAAATCAAGGCACTGACATTGATTGCGGAAGCGATCAATGATGCACCGGAGTTTTTGCTGGACAATGTAGGGCGTGCAGTAAAGGAAGGTATTTTCAGTTCTGTACCGGAGGCTCTGGAATCCATTGCCGATGCAATTCTTGATCAAAACACATAATCAATTTCAGAAGGCGGCATTTGCCGCCCTTACATAGCCAGGTGACTGTTATTCGGTTACCTGGCTATTTTCATATCCTCAGACTTTCGGCAGGTGCACATGGCGAAGGGCTGGGAATTTCATCAACCTATTTTTATCACAAGGAGGAAAACGTATGGCATTCTTCAACAGCGCAGTAACCGTTCTTCAGACTCTGGTAGTCGCACTTGGTGCTGGTCTTGGCATCTGGGGCGCAGTCAACCTGCTTGAGGGCTACGGCAACGACAATCCGGGAGCAAAGTCCCAGGGCATGAAGCAGCTCATGGCAGGCGGTGGTGTCGCTCTGATCGGAACTACACTGGTTCCGCTGCTTTCCGGTCTGTTCGGTTAAGAGACAGAACGTTCACAAGTTAGGAGGGGGTGGTCAATGGCACAGTCTTTATTTGAAGTGGTAAAGCAATCTGTTACCACAATAGCTGCCGCAGAACATTATGGGATTGAGGTAAATCGGAGTGGGATGGCAAAATGCCCATTCCACTCCGACCAATCCCCCAGTTTGAAGCTGAACAACGAGTATTATTACTGCTTTGGATGCGGTGCAACAGGTGATGTGATTGACTTTGTTGCCCGATTGTTTCAACTCAGCAATAAGGATGCAGCTGAAAAGATTGCCGCAGATTTCGGACTTCAGTATGACAATCATGTTCCGTATGTTCTGCCAAAACGAACAGCCACAGCTGCTCAAATTCAAAAGCAGCGGGAGCGGTATACTTTTGGTGTGCTGGTTCGCTATCACCGTCAGCTGCAAGAGTGGTTGGAAATGTATTCGCCTGAAAGTCCGGAACAGGAGATTGATCCCAGATATGTAGAAGCAATTCATCAAAAGGATTATGTAGAATACCTGATGGACACGATTCTTTCTGGCGATCCGGAAGAAAAAACATCCATTTGTGCAGAACGCAATCCGGATATTCGGAAAATTGTCCACCGCCTTTCGCAGCTATCAAATGAAAATAAACAATTAAAAGATGAATCATTATCGAGATAACAAGGAGGAAAACGTATGGCTTTTTTTACTTCCGCAGTTGGTGTTCTTCAGACTTTGGTCATTGCACTCGGTGCCGGTCTTGGCATCTGGGGCGCAGTCAACCTGCTTGAGGGCTATGGTAACGACAATCCGGGAGCAAAGTCTCAGGGGATGAAACAGTTAATGGCGGGCGGCGGTGTCGCTCTGATCGGAACCACACTGGTTCCGCTGCTTTCCGGATTGTTTGGCTAAACAGAAAAAGGAGGTAATCGCCTTTGGACTTCATACTCCAACAGATCACAGACTGGCTGAAAGAAATGCTCATCAGTGCCATTATAGGGAATCTGTCGGGGATGTTTGAGTCCGTCAACAATCAGGTTGGCGAGATAGCAACCTCCGTGGGCAGAACTCCGGCGAGTTTCTCGCCGGAAATTTTTGCTATGGTTCGCAACATCTCCGAATCAGTGATAATTCCCATTGCAGGGTTGATTCTCACATTCATAGCCTGCTATGAGCTGATTCAGCTGATAATCGACCACAACAACCTTGCTAATTTTGAAACCTGGATTTTTTTCAAATGGATTTTCAAGACCTTTGTTGCGGTCATGCTCATCACCAACACATTTAATATCACAATGGCAGTTTTCGATGTGGCACAACACGTTGTAAATGCAAGCGGCGGTATTATCGCCGGTAATACCGCCATAGATGCTTCTGGACTGGAAGCGTTGGAAGAAACACTCCAGGCAATGGACTTAGGTCCGCTGATTGGCTTATTGCTGCAATCTTTTGTTGTGCAGATCACGATGTCTGCCCTTGCCATTATCATTTTTGTCATTGTTTATGGCAGAATGATTGAAATATATTTAATGGTGAGCCTTGCACCCATTCCGTTCTCAACTTTTGCAAACCGTGAACAAAATCAGATCGGGCAGAACTATCTGCGTTCTTTGTTTGCTCTCGGTTTTCAGGGCTTTTTAATCATCATCTGTGTTGGTATTTATGCGGTACTGGTACAGTCCCTTGCATTTACAGATGATATTATTGCGGATATTTGGGGTATCATGGGCTACACCGTATTGCTCTGCTTTACCCTGTTTAAGACAGGAACGCTTGCAAAGAGCGTATTCAATGCACACTAACAGAGAGGAGGTGTTTGTTTGGCAGCATATATCCCTGTCCCTCGTGACCTGACGAGGGTAAAATCCAAGGTGTTCTTTAACCTGACAAAACGGCAGCTCATTTGCTTTGGGGCAGCGGCGCTCATCGGAGTGCCGCTTTTCTTTTTGCTCAAATCTTCTGGCAATGTCAGTCTAGCAGCATTGGGCATGATTATCGTCATGCTTCCGTTGTTCTTCCTGGCAATGTACGAAAAAGACGGGCAGCCGCTTGAGGTTATCGCACACCACTTTATTCAGGCGAAGTTTGTTCGCCCTAAAATCCGACCATATCAGACTGACAACTACTATGACGTACTGCTTCGTCAGTACCAACTCGAAAAGGAGGTAGAACGCATTGTTTTTCCAGAAGAAAAACCAGGCAAGAGAAATAAAAATGCCCGCCCATCTCAATCGGAAACAGCAGAGAGAAATTAAAGCTGTTGTCGAACGGGCAAAAAAGGATAGTGGTGTTCCGCAGACTGCCCAGCAGTCTATCCCATTTCAGAGAATGTTCCCGGATGGGATTTGTCGTGTAACAGACAGTTATTACACCAAAACCATTCAGTTCCAGGACATCAACTACCAGCTGGCACAGCAGGAGGATAAAACTGCCATTTTCGATGAATGGTGCAGCTTCCTGAATTTCTTTGACAGTTCCATTCACTTTGAGTTGTCCTTTATGAATATGGGGACTGATGCGGAGAGCTTTGAAAAAAGTGTCCGTATCCCGTTTAAGAAGGACGAGTTCAATCCCGTTCGTGCGGAGTACAGCCAGATGCTGAAGAAGCAGCTTGCTCAGGGAAATAATGGCTTGACCAAAACAAAATATTTGACTTTCGGTATTGAAGCAGAGTCCATGCGTCAGGCAAAGCCGAGACTGGCTCATATTGAAAATGACCTTCTCAACAATTTCCGTCGCCTGGGCGTCATTGCAACTCCGATGGATGGTAAAGAGCGGCTGCGCCTGATGCACGCTATGTTCCACATGGGGGACGACGATAAGTTTTTCTTTGACTGGAAGTGGCTGGTGGAATCCGGGCTTTCTGTAAAGGACTTCATTGCCCCTACCGCCTTTGCGTTCAAAGGAAACCGCACTTTTCAGATGGGTAGTCTGTATGGCTCCATGTCCTTTCTGTCTATTACGGCATCCGATCTCAGCGACCGGATGCTGGCAGATTTTCTGGATATGGAATCCAGTCAGATTGTCACCATGCACATTCAGTCGGTAGACCAGACCGCTGCTATCAAAACCATCAAGCGCACCATCACAGAGCTTGACCGCAGTAAGATTGAGGAGCAGAAAAAGGCAGTTCGTGCCGGATATGATATGGACATCATTCCGAGTGACCTTGCTACCTATGGAAGGGATGCCAAGGCACTGCTGAAGGAGCTGCAAAGCCAGAATGAGCGTATGTTCATGGTCACGTTCCTCATTATGAATACCGGACGTACTGAGCAGGAGCTGGAAAACAACGTGTTTCAGGCACAGAGTATCGCTCAGAAGCACAACTGCAATCTGCGACGCCTGGATTTTCAGCAGGAGCAGGGACTGATGAGCAGCCTGCCCCTGGCGCAGAATCTGATAGAGATTCGCCGTGGACTGACTACCAGTTCTACGGCTATTTTTGTGCCGTTTACCACACAGGAACTGTTTCAGAGCGGCGGCGAAACGCTCTATTATGGTCTGAACGCACTGTCTAACAACCTGATTATGGTGGACAGAAAGAAACTCAAAAATCCAAACGGACTGATTCTGGGTACTCCCGGTTCCGGTAAGTCCTTCAGTGCAAAACGAGAAATCACCAATGCCTTCCTGGTAACGGACGATGATGTCATTATCTGTGATCCCGAAGCGGAATATACTGCCCTGGTTCACAAGTTCCATGGACAGGTCGTGAAAATCAGTTCTTCCAGCACCAACTATATCAATCCGATGGATATTAACATCAATTATTCAGAGGATGATAATCCGGTGGCATTGAAAGCTGATTTTATCCTGTCTCTCTGTGAACTGATTGTAGGCAGTAAGGATGGATTGCAGCCGGTCGAAAAGACAGTTATTGACCGCTGTGTGCATCAGATTTATCAGCGGTATTTTGATGATCCAAAACCGGAAAATATGCCCATTCTGGAGGACTTGTACAATGCCCTTCTGAAACAGGAAGAAAAAGAAGCGCACCATGTTGCAACTGCCCTTGAAATCTATGTTAAAGGTTCTCTGAAGGTGTTCAATCACCGAACCAATGTAGATATTCAGAACCGTCTGGTGTGTTACGACATTAAGGAACTGGGCAATCAGTTGAAAAAAATTGGGATGCTGGTTGTACAGGATCAGGTCTGGGGACGTGTCACCCAAAACCGTAATGCAGGAAAATCTACTCGATACTATATCGACGAGTTCCACTTGCTGCTCAAGGAGGAACAGACAGCAACCTATTCCATTGAAATTTGGAAGCGATTCCGTAAATGGGGCGGTATTCCGACCGGCATCACCCAGAACGTAAAAGACCTGCTTCGCAGTCCGGAGATTGCCAACATCCTGGAAAATTCGGACTTCATCTATATGCTCAACCAGGCAAGCGAGGACAGAACCATTCTGGCTCAGCGCCTGAATATCTCTCCCCATCAGCTCTCCTATGTCACAAATTCCGGTGAGGGCGAAGGACTTTTGTTTTATGGCAACGTGATTCTTCCGTTTGTTGACCGGTTCCCGAAGGACATTGAGCTGTACCGTATTATGACCACCAAATTGTCTGAGGTATCCAAAGAAAAGGAGGGGTAATAGATGGCGAAAAGACCTACCCGACTCCGTTTTACTGAGGATGATTTGTCCAGCGATGCGGTAAAAAAGGCTGCTGCAAAAGCGGAAAAAGCCGCATCGAAGGCAGAAAAGGCAGTGGATAAAATCACTCCAAAGAAACACCGCAAGCTGCGGCAGGAAGCTGATGTTTCCGCTAGCAGAACTGCAAAACTTCGTTTTGGCAAGGCAAAGGCAGATGATATTCCCCCAAAGCCTTCCGGTATCAAACGAACGGCAACTCATGCACCGGTAGATACCCTGTCTGCGAATGTCCACAAATCTATCTCTCGATATGAAGATGATAATGTGGGCGTTCAGACAGCCCATCAGACAGAGCTTGGTGCGGAAACTGCTTGCCATGTTGCCGATCATGCGGTTTACAGTCATAAGCTGAAAGCCTATGACAAGGCAGAAAAGCTGGTGAGCAAATCAGATAAGGCAAATGTGAATGCACTGTTTGAAAAGTTCAAAAAGGACAATCCCAATGCTTCTTCCAATCCTCTTTCACGATGGCAGCAAAAGCATAACATCAAGAAAGAATATGCCGCAGCACGAGCCGGAAAAGGTGGAAAGGCTACGGCAAAGGGTGCAGAAAAGACTGCAAAAGGAGCAAAAAGTCTGACACAGAAGATTACCGATTTTTGTGTGTCACACAAGACAGCATTGCTCTGGGTTCTGGCAATAGGACTGTTATTCATGGTCATATCCGGAATGTTTTCCTCCTGCTCAACCATGTTCCAGGGCGGTACGCAGGTAGTATTGGGAACCTCCTTTACTGCGGAAGATGAGGACATTCTGGGGACAGATGAAGATTATACGGCTTTGGAAAATGATTTGCGAAGCCAGGTAGACAATATTGAATCCACCCATCCGGGATATGACGAATACCGTTATGCTCTCGATGAAATCGGACACAACCCCTATGAGCTGGCATCTTATTTGACGGTTGTCTTTGAGGATTATACCCGTGAAGAAGTGCAGGCAACTTTGCAACAACTTTTTGAACAGCAGTATGAACTGATTCTGGAAGAAGAAGTGGAAATCCGAACAAGAACAGAAACCAGAACCGGCACTCGAACGCACACTGACCCGGAAACCGGAGAGACTTGGGAAGAAGAATATGAATATGAGGTGGAAGTCGAATATGAATATTATATTCTCAATGTCACCTTGCGAAATTATGGTCTGGGTAATGTGATTCGTTCATCAGGATTGAGCGCAGATCAGCTAGAACGATATGAAGTGCTGCTGGAAACCTTGGGGAATCGCTCCTATTTGTTTGGTGAAGATGTTTCCTCTGCCCCTGGAGGAGGTGGTGAATACACCGACTATGATATTCCAGGTGAAGCACTGACGGATACTGCCTTTGCCAACATGATACGGGAAGCCGAAAAATATCTCGGTTATCCGTATGTCTGGGGTGGTTCTTCCCCTTCTACCAGCTTTGACTGCTCCGGATTCGTCAGCTGGGTTATCAATAACTGCGGCAATGGCTGGAGTGTCGGCAGACAAACTGCGAACGGGCTTAAAAATCTCTGTGCTATTATCCCGCCTTCCGAAGCGAAACCAGGAGATCTGATTTTCTTCCAGGGAACCTATGGCACATCGGGCGCTTCTCATGTGGGCATTTATGTGGGCAATGGGATGATGATTCACTGCGGCGACCCGATTTCTTATGCTTCCATTGAAACAAATTATTGGCAGCAGCACTTTTACTGCTTTGGCAGAATCCCTTAAGCTGCCGGAAAGGAGAACTATGGGCGCAAAATTAGAAAGGCTTGGTGCTGAACTTGCAAAGGCACGAAAAAAGAAAGCGGAATGGGATTCCAGAGTAAAGGATTTGGAGCGCAGATACCGTGAGGAGGAAAACTCCGAGATTCACGAGATGGTACACGCTGCGAACCTGACCCCTGACCAGCTTTCCGAACTTCTTAAAATGTTTGCGGAAGATTCCGCACCGAAGCCGGAAACGATTCAATCTGTAAAAGAGGAGGAAACTACACATGAAAATTAAATATCTGGGCGCTACCTGTATGGCGCTGCTTTTGAGCATCGGGATGTTTTCCACAACGGCATTTGCCTATGCTTCTGAGGCTCCTGCTGAAACTACGCAGGAGCAGACAGAAGAAACCGTACCGGAAACCAGTGAGCCGATGGAGCCGCTTACTCCGGATGGCAATATGACACTGGTGGACGATGAGGGGGAACATCCTTCTGTGGGGAAACAGTTCATCACTGTTGTAACGAAAACCGGCAATTATTTCTATCTCATTATCGACCGTGATGATGAAGGTAAAGAAACGGTTCACTTCCTGAACCAGGTAGACGAAGCTGATCTGATGAAACTGATGGATGAAGGAGAACTGGAGCAACTGAAACCTGTTGAGGAAACCAAGCCAACTCCTGAGCCGGAAACCAAGCCGGAGACTGATACTGAAGTTCAAGAACCAGAGCCGGAGCCGGAAAAGAAACCCAATGTTCTTCCTGCTATTTTGACTATTCTCCTGCTTGCCGGTGGCGGCGGCTTCTATGCTTTCAAAAAACTCAAGGGTAAGAAAGCAGAAAAAGCCCAGGAAAAGCCTGATCCGGATGCCGATTATGTCGATGAGGAAGATTACGGGTATGAGGAATCCGATAACCAGTCTCCAGATGAGGATGATGCGGAGTATTTGGATGAGGAAGATACCAACGAGCCGGTGTAAATGACTATCGGCGGACAGCCTTCGGGCTGTCTTACATAGCAGTCTTACATTTCGGTGTATGGCTGCTTTTTTATTTTTCAGAAAGGAGCAGATGCAAATGAAATTAGTATTGGCTGAAAAGCCATCAGTGGCACAAAGTATTGCAAAGGTACTGGGTGCGACAAAGCGTGAGGATGGATACCTGGAGGGAAATGGTTATGTGGTCAGCTGGTGTGTGGGGCATCTGGTGGAGCTGTCACAGCCGGAAGCCTATGACGAGAAATATAATAAATGGGCGTATGCAGACCTCCCTATTTTTCCGGATCAGTGGAAGTATCAGGTGTCTGCCAGCACCAAAAAGCAGTTTGGAATTCTCAAAAAACTGATGGCAAGAAAAGATGTAGAGAGCCTTGTGTGTGCGACAGATGCCGGACGTGAGGGTGAACTGATTTTCCGTCTGGTTTATCAGCAGGCTGGATGCCGAAAGCCCTTTGAAAGGCTCTGGATTTCCTCTATGGAGGATTCCGCTATCAGAGAGGGCTTTGAGCAGCTGAAACCGTCAACAGAATATGATGCTTTGTATGAAGCGGCATTATGCCGGGAGCGAGCCGACTGGTTGGTTGGAATTAACGCTACCCGGCTTTTTTCAACCCTTTATGGACAGACGTTGAATGTGGGACGGGTTATGACCCCTACTCTGGCAATGGTCGTGATGCGTGAAGCTGCAATCTCAGCTTTTAGACCGGAGCCTTTTTATACAGTAGAGCTGGCTTTTCAGGACTTCACTGCGTCTGGCGAGCGGATGAAGCAAAAAGTTCTTGCGGATGATGTTGCCCGGAAGTGTGTTGGTTCGGTTCTGAATGTCACAAAGGCAGAAAATAAGGAAAAATCTGAAAAGCCGCCTGCCCTGTATGATTTAACTTCTTTGCAGAGGGATGCAAACCGGGTGTTGGGATTCACAGCACAGCAGACACTGGACTATACCCAGAGTCTATACGAGAAAAAGCTGGTCACTTATCCCCGTACTGACAGCCGTTATCTGACAAGTGACATGAAGGATATGCTTCCGAAATTGATAAAGTCGCTTTTCAACATTTTCCCTGTGGAGGATGTGAAAAACGTTCCGGTTCATGCGGAGCAAGTGATCAACGATAAGAAAGTTTCTGACCACCACGCAATTATCCCCACCAAAGAAACTCTAAAATTCAGTCTGGAGGAACTGCCTAAAGGCGAACAGGCGATTCTTCGACTGATTGCAACCCGCCTGTTTTGTGCGGTCGGTGAGCCTTTCCGGTACAACGAAAGCGTGATTGAACTTTCGGATGGAAATTATATCTTTTCTGCCAAGGGCAAAACAATAGTACAGTCTGGATGGAAAATTTTCTCCGGAAAACCTGCTGATAAGGATAAAGAGAGTGAAAAGCAGCTCCCTTCGCTTACCGTTGGTGAGGGCTTGAGTGTTCATTTTGCTGAGGTAAAAGAAGGAAAAACGTCACCGCCCAAGCATTTTACAGAGGACACCCTTCTGCAAAGTATGGAAACTGCTGGTGCAGATGAAATGCCGGAAGATGCGGAACGTAAGGGACTGGGGACACCGGCGACTCGTGCTGCCACGATTGAAAAGCTGGTACGAATCGGCTTTTTGGAACGTAAAGGTGATAAGAAAACCAAGCACCTGATTTCCACCCATAAAGGAACCGCTCTGGTAACCGTGATGCCGGAACAGATTCAATCTCCATCCATGACCGCTGACTGGGAAGCAAAGCTGCTCATGATTGAGCATGGAGAATATGACAGCAATGCTTTTCTGGAAGAAATTCAGGATATGATTTCCGCACTGGTGCAGACCTATGAAAAGGTAAAAGGGTCAGATGTGCTGATGGCAAAGGAAGTGCAGACGGTGGGGGTTTGTCCTGTCTGTGGCAGCTCCGTCACAGAACGGCAGAAAGGATTTTTCTGTTCCAAAAGAGAATGCCATTTCGCCTTATGGAAAAACAGCCGTTATTTCGAGAGCATCGGAAAAAGCCTGACATCAGCGGTGGCACAAAAGCTCCTGTCCAATGGAGAGGTTAAGCTCAAAGGATGTAAATCTGCTAAGACCGGCAGAATGTACGATGCAATCGTTGTGATGACAGTAACGGAGGAAGGTAAACCGCAGTTTAATATGAATTTTGAGAACGGAGGAAACAGTAAATGATGAATGAGTTTAATCCGGATGGCAAGGACATTCGGTTCATTGACAGCCATTACAGAGATTTGTTTCGCATCCCGGATGGCGGAACGATTCAGGTACACTACTCCGATGATTCGGTAGTCATTAAGCCCTGCAAGTTTATTGATGAGTACCATACACAGATTGGAAACAATGTGTTCCACATCTGCCAGTTTGCAGAACTCCTGGAGCGTAACGGAAGCTATTGTCAGGCGGAGCCGGAAATCATGGGTGATGAAGCTGCATGGCAGGTTGGGCGAGATCAGTATCTTGCAATCCAGACCTGTGAAGATGGTTATGACTATACGCTCTTTGATAAAGAATTTCATGAGATTGATGGCGGTCAGTTGGACAATCCAGAGCTGTCTATGCTGGAAGCACGAGCTGAAATTCTGGCTGGATTTGGACTTCAGATGAGAGAACTGCGAGTACAAGTATATGAAGAAGTCATGGAAAAAGCAGAGGCTGTTGAAGCTGTAAATGCTTCTTTGCTTGACCTGGCAAAACAAATTGACCAGTTCTCTGATGAGTACGATCACTATGAATATGCTGACAGAGTTGATGATAAAAAGAGCAACATTGTTGAGATTTATCATGATCTCACAAATGGAAACACTGCTCCGTACCGGGATTTTTTAGAACAGGTTATTGAAGATTCGGATGAAATTTCTGTGGTACAGGCAGCAACACAGTTAAAGAATGAGTTGGATAAGGCGGTTTCTCGACCTAAAGAATCCGTAATTGATCAGTTAAAACAGATTTCGGGACAGACAGTACCATCTAAAATGTCGCACAGCTTCAAGGAACCCGAAAGATAAGGAGGATAATCTATGTCACAGGAAAAGATTGAACGTTGGAATGAAGTCGATGGCAATCTCGGTAATGAGGAAAAGCTGCAAGCGTTTCTGGACAGCACCACGGATGCGTATGCGATTTTGCAGCTGCGCCGTACAGACGAAACAGTTTATGAACGCTTTGAATCCTATGAAGCCCTGAAACATCAGGGAAAAGAGCCGGACATTGACCATTATGATGTGATCTATATGGCTCCGCTCTCCTCTTATACTGACCAGATTGCCATGCTGGAAGGACTGTACACAAAGTTTAATGTGGAGCGTCCGGAGGATTTCCGGGGGCACAGTTTGTCTGTCAGCGACATCGTGGCACTGAAAACTGATGCTGTGGTATCTTTTCATTATGTGGATTCTATCGGTTTTCAGGAGCTTCAGAGCTTTATGAAGCCGGAGAATTATCTGAAAAATGCAGAGATGGCGATGGAGGACGATTATGGGATGCTGGATGGCGTTATCAATAATGGCAAAGCACCTGCCACGGAAGAACGTTCTTCTGTCCTGGCACAGCTGAAAGAACAGCCTGTTCTGGATAGTCCCCATAAACCGCCCAAAGCTCACTCAGAGAGGGAGATGGAATGATGGATTTAACCATTGATGAAAAAATGCTAATACTCTTATACAGTCCGGGAACCAGAATGGGGCTGTATGGAGCATTGCAGCAAATGAAAGAACAGCTTGAGGAGGATGAAACAGAACTTTTGGATTTGACCAATTCTGTTTTACAGAAATTATCTGATATGGATGATGAAGCCTTTGAAAAGCTGAATCTTTCTCTGAATTTATGAAGATTGGAGGGAAACAATGAATCCGAAAGAGAGGTATTATTCCGGTGTGGCAAGAGAGACAATCCATAGAATCACTGCCAACCGAGAGAACTGGACTTCTTTTCTGGCGACGATGGCTCGAAACTATGATTTCACCTATCCGGAACAGGTGATGATTTATGCACAGCGTCCCAATGCTACCCTGTGCAAACCTTATGAGGAATGGAACACAGAGCAGTATCGACGCTATGTGAAAAGGGGTTCCACTGGTATTGCCCTTTTTGTGATGAACCAGGATAAACCGTACCTGCGGTATGTCTTTGATGTGGCGGACACAGGTGTGCGTCGTTCTTCTCCGTCAATTACATCGTGGAGAGTGACCGATGAAAACCGCCGTTTTATAATGGATGAGATGGAACGTGTCTTTCAGGTTCCGTCAGAGGGAATTTTGGAATATCAGCTGGAAAATATCGCAATCAACCTTGCCAGAGAGTATTGGGACGATTTCAAAAAGCCGATCCTCGACATCGTTGCAGATAGCTTCCTGGAGGAGTATGATGAATATAACATCGAGGTAGCATTTAAGACCGCAGTGGCAAACAGTGTCTCCTATGCGATGTACAGCCGTATTACCGAGAATCCGGATAACTATTTTGAGCATGAAGATTTTCAAAATGTATTCGACTTTAATACCCGTCAGACGGTAAATGCTCTTGGTACGGCGGTCAATGCAGTCAGCTCTCGAATGTTTGGAGAAATCGAAAAAGCCATAGAAGCCTTTGAACAGACAAAAACCGTGGAAAGGAGCCATGATTATGAAAGAAATGACTTACACACAGGTCGGGGATTACCGGATTCCGGACATCGAACTGAAGAACACCGAAACGAAACCGTTGGGCAAGTACGGCAGAATGCGGAGGGCGTTTCTGCAAGAGAACAATCCGATGTTGCTGAACGACCTGATTCTCAGCGAGCAGCTGTTCCCGCATCTCCAGGAGATCGACGAGACAGCGCACCGCAGAGTGGAGCAGTTGATGATAGAACTGCTGGAGAAGAATCCGGCACCGGACAAAGCAACACAGCAGGTGGCATGGGTGCAGCACATGAACAGCCTGAAAGCACAGGCAGAGGAAATCGTGACAGCGGAGCTTATCAACAGCTGAGTTTGAACCTTTTCCTTTCAAAATCAGAACAAATCAGCTTTATTGACGAAGCAGAGAGCAAAACGCTCTCTGCTTTTTCTTTATCTGAAAATCAGATCGACCAGGTGCTCACTGTTGGCGGAAATGAAGCTAATCTCCGAATGATGGTGGCACTGGAATATATGAAAGGAAAATCCACAGAGGAGATTGCAAAGCGTCTGCCTGAACTCTATCGTGGCAGCAATGGCTTTAAATTGGATGGGCATGAGGTTAGCGCATGGTTTGATGAGCAGTGTATTCATCTTGCTAGAGGAAAGACTGCCTGTTTTGCACCGTCCAGACAGATCGTATCCTGGCAGGAAGCCGCCGAGCGTATCGGTAAGTTGCTGGAGAATGGCGAGTACGCAACCAATGTAGAGCTGGTGGAGGCTCCGGGTTATGAGCGAACAAAGATCGCAGAATCTTTTTGGTATTTGTATCATGATCTTTCTGATAATGCCAGAGAACAAGGCTTCTTCCCGTCTTTACAGGAAGTCCGTAGCGTGGGATTTCCGGCAGAAACGGCAGAGCTGGCTCAAAAGTTGAATGACAGTCAATTTAGAGCCGGACTGAAAGCTGAATATCAGAACTTTTTACAGGCACACAATGAGGATTCTTCTTTGCTGCGATTCCATTATCATAAGCTGGAACGCCTGGCACAGCGGCTGGAGGAGCTTGATCTGCCGCTCAGAGAATACCAGAGCAGTATGACCATGCCCCCGATTGTCCGTCAGTTCATTACCGATGATGAAATCAATGAATCCCTGTCCGGAGGCAGTGGTTTCTCCGGTGGAAAAGTCCGTATCTATGAATATTGGCAGGAAGAACATTCTGCAAAAGAAAAGGCGGATTTTTTGAAAAATGAGTATGGGACAGGCGGTCACTCTCATGCCCTTTCCGGTGCTTCTGGCAGTGGTGAAGATCACGATGCCAAAGGAATCCGATACACCAAAAGCGGCTGTGACAAGGTTCAGCTATCCTGGACACAGGTTGCCAATCGCATTGATTCCTTGATTAAACAGGAACGTTATTTTGACAAGGATGCTCTGGAACAGTATCAGCAGGAACAACAAGCTGTGGAACAGGACAATCCTACTGAACCTGAAGATTGGGAACAGATAGATGAAGCTGTTATTCGTGAAGCACTGGAACAGCGCAGTATGGAAGAAAGTCCATTCGTCCAGCAGGTTATGCGAGATGCAGAAGCCATTGCTGCTGAAGAAGAATCCTATGAGCGATTTAGCGTGATTAAAACGGAAAACGGTTATGCTGTCTGGGATGATATTCGGGATGAAATCTATGTAGATGATGAGGGTATCAGCGAGGAATTCACCAGTGAGTGGCAGGCAAATGATTATTTGCAGGAGGTCAAAAAGGCGGTTTTTGCAAAAGAATCTGCGGAGTGGCTGTACAATGAACGCTCTAAATTTGAAGCAACACAGGAACCGGCATATCAAGTGGGCGATGCTGTCTTTCTGGAGGGAGAAGTATACAATATCACTGCCATTGGAACTACTGATGTACAGTTGCTGCCGCCAGGAATGGTGTACCCAATTTATCGGGCAGAAAGCAAAGAGAATTTTGAACGTCTTTTAAGACAGGATGAACGCAATACCCGATTTGTTTCAGGTGCAGAGCCGGAAAAAACCGTTGTCGTGTCCGAGCCGGAGCATTTTATTGACCACTACTATGTGGTAGAAGATTTACAGGTTCGAGGGGCGCTTCAGCTCAAGGAGTACAGTACTTTTGAGGATGCACTGAGAGCCTATCATGAATTGCCTTCCACGCAGATGAAAGCTCTGGGCGCTATGAATACGGCGCAACCTTTTCCGGGCAGTTTGGACTTTATGCAGTGCAAGGACGGTCAGGATACCATTATTGAGGACTATAAAAAGGTCGCAGGGTGGGAGCATCCCGAAGTCCTTGAGGTTATCCACAAGCTCGAAACTGCGATTCAGACAAAGGAAATTCCGGATATTCCAGCAATCAATTTCCACATCACAAATGACCATCTTGGTGAAGGCGGAGCGAAAGCAAAATTCAGAGCCAATATGGATGCAATCCGTGTCCTAAAAGAATTGGAGTTTGATGGGCGAAATGCTACTCCGGAAGAACAGGAAATCCTTTCCCAATATGTCGGTTGGGGTGGACTCTCAGATGCTTTTGATGAAAACAAGGCAAACTGGGCTGAGGAGTTCAGAGAACTCTATACAGCCCTGTCTCCGGAAGAATATGCGGCAGCACGAGCCAGCACCCTGAATGCCCACTATACCAGTCCTACCGTTATTCGTGCCATCTATGATGCGGTCGGACAGATGGGATTTGAAACAGGAAATATCCTGGAACCTGCAATGGGTATCGGTAACTTTTTCGGGATGCTTCCTGACGCCATGCGAAACAGCAATCTCTATGGAGTGGAGTTGGACTCCATCAGTGGGCGTATCGCTCAGAAACTCTATCCTAACGCTGAAATCAAGGTGGCAGGCTTTGAAACTACGGATCGCCGGGATTTTTATGATTTGGCGGTCGGCAATGTTCCGTTCGGCAACTACAAGGTTTCGGATAAGCCATATGATAAGTTGGGGTTCTCTATTCATAACTATTTTTTCGCAAAAACGCTCGATCAGGTTCGTCCGGGCGGTGTGGTTGCATTTGTGACCAGCCGTTTTACGATGGATTCTAAAAACTCTGATGCCAGAAAATATATGGCACAGAGAGCGGAACTTCTGGGAGCCATTAGATTGCCCAATACGGCATTTAAGGCAAACGCCGGTACAGAGGTTGTATCTGACATCATCTTTCTTCAAAAGCGTGACCACCCCATCGACATCATGCCGGACTGGGTGCAGCTGAATACTACACCGGACGGTTACACCATGAACAGCTACTTTGTAGAGCATCCGGAAATGGTTTTGGGAGAACTTTCTATGGAAAGTACCCAATATGGTAAGGATGATCTCACAGTCCGTCCCCGTGAAGATATGGAGCTGGCTGACCTTCTTCATGAAGCTGTTACCCGGATCGGTGGCACTTATGTTCCTGCGGAGCTAACTGAAGAAGCAGACAGCCAGGAAAAAGAACAGATTACCATTCCTGCCCGCCCAGACGTGAAAAACTTCTCTTACACGGTCGTAGACGGTGAGGTATATTTCCGGGAAAACTCTGTCATGCGGTTAGTGGAACTCAACGACAAAGCCAAAGAACGTGTCAGCGGCATGGTGGAACTTCGCCGCATTGTGAATGAACTGATTGAATATCAGCTGGAGGACTATCCAGATGATATGATTCAGGCAAAACAGGCAGAGCTGAATACTGCTTATGATGCGTTTACCGCAAAAAATGGGTTAATCAACAACAGAGCCAACAGTCAGGCTTTTGCTGATGATTCCAGCTATTATCTTCTGTGTTCACTGGAAAACTTGGATGAGGACGGTCATCTCAAGAGCAAAGCGGATATGTTTACTAAGCGTACCATTAAACCGGAACGTAAAGTGAACAGCGTGGATACACCGTCTGAAGCACTGGCGATTTCTATTGGTGAGCATGGCAAGGTGGATTTGCCCTATATGGCAGAACTGCTGGGGACTCCCGGTGAATATGATTCCATTATAACTGAGCTGCAAGGTGTGATTTTCAAAGACCCGATGGCTCCGGATGACCCTGTTTCAGGCTGGCAGACAGCTGATGAGTATCTCTCCGGCGATGTACGAAGTAAGCTCAGGATTGCACAGATGGCGGCACAGAAAGACAGTTCTTTTGAAATCAATGTGCAGGCACTGGAAAAGGCGCAGCCAAAGGATTTGGATGCTTCTGAGATTGATGTCCGTCTGGGCGCAACTTGGATTGACCCTGCCTATATCCAGCAGTTTATGCAGGAAACTTTTGAAACCCCGTATTATCTCCGCCGCACGATTGAGGTCAAGTTTTCGGAACTGACAGCAGAATGGAGAATCAACGGAAAGAGTTCTCCGAGCCAGAATGATGTGGCAGCATACACGACCTATGGTACGGAACGTGCCAACGCCTACCGTATTTTGGAGGAAACTCTGAATCTGAAAGATATTCGTATCTACGATACCATTGAGGATGCGGATGGCAAGCAGAAGCGTGTGCTGAACAAAAAGGAAACTACTCTGGCACAGCAGAAACAACAAGCAATCAAGGATGCGTTCCGGGACTGGATTTGGAAAGACCCGCACCGCCGTGAAGCACTTGTAACCAAGTATAATGAACTGTTTAACTCCACCAGACCTCGTGAATACGATGGCAGCCATATCCGATTTGGTGGCATGAATCCCGATATAACCCTTCGGGAACACCAGCGAAATGCCATTGCCCATGTGTTGTATGGTGGGAATACCCTGTTGGCACATGAGGTTGGTGCTGGCAAAACCTTTGAAATGGCGGCTTCCGCTATGGAAAGTAAACGCCTGGGACTGAGCCAGAAGGCATTGTTTGTTGTTCCCAACCATCTGACCTTGCAGTGGGCAAATGAGTTTCTTCATCTGTATCCCAGTGCCAAACTTCTGGTGGCAACCAAAAAGGATTTTGAAACGGCAAACCGCAAGAAATTCTGTGCGAGAATTGCCACCGGTGACTATGATGCAGTCATTATCGGTCACAGTCAGTTTGAAAAAATCCCTCTTTCTCCGGAACGTCAGGAGCGCCAGCTGCGGGAACAGATTGATGAGATTGAGGGAGCGATTGCAGAACTCAAATATCAGAACGGCGAGAATTTCACCATCAAACAGATGGAGAAAACGAGAAAATCCCTGCAAACCAGACTGGATAAACTTCTCTCTACTGACAGAAAGGATGATGTTGTTACCTTTGAACAGCTGGGCGTTGATCGGCTGTTTGTAGATGAGAGCCACGCTTTCAAAAACCTCTTTTTGTACACAAAAATGAGGAATGTCGCTGGTCTTTCCACTTCGGAAGCACAGAAATCTTCGGATATGTTTATGAAGTGCCGCTATATGGATGAATTGACCGGCGGGCGTGGCGTTATTTTTGCAACAGGTACTCCCGTATCGAACTCCATGACGGAGCTTTATACGGTTATGCGATACCTTCAGTACGGGACACTTCAAAAGAAGAATCTGACCCATTTTGACTGTTGGGCATCTACCTTTGGTGAAACAACCACCGCTATTGAGTTGGCTCCGGAAGGAACCGGCTATCGTGCCAGAACCAGATTTGCAAAGTTTTTTAACCTTCCGGAACTCATGAATATGTTTAAGGAAGTTGCGGATATTAAAACCTCCGACCAGCTTCATCTCCCAGTGCCGGATGCGAAATTTGAAACGGTTGTTGTGCAGCCTTCTGATTATCAGCAGGACATGGTAGCAGACCTTTCGGAACGTGCAGCGGCGGTTCATTCCGGTATGGTTGACCCATCCGAGGACAATATGCTCAAGATTACCGGCGATGGAAGAAAGTTGGGGTTAGATCAGCGTTTAATCAATCCACTGTTGCCGGATGACCCAGAAAGTAAGCTCAATGCCTGTGTGCAAAATGTGCTGCGGATTTGGGAAGAAGGAAAGGCTGACAGACTGACCCAGCTCCTGTTCTGTGACCTCTCCACCCCGAAAAACGATGGCACGTTTAATGTCTATGATGACATCAAGGCGAAGCTGATAGCAGCCGGTGTGCCAGAGAAAGAAATTGCATTTATTCACGATGCAGATTCTGAAGCAAAGAAAAAAGAACTGTTTGCAAAGGTACGTACTGGTCAGGTTCGTGTGCTGATGGGCAGTACACAGAAAATGGGAGCCGGAACAAACTGCCAGGATCGCCTGGTGGCGCTTCATCACTTGGATGTGGGCTGGCGTCCCTCTGATATGACCCAGCGAAATGGTCGAATTATCCGTCAGGGCAACCAAAACAAGGAGGTGCAGATCTATCAGTATGTAACCGAGGGAACTTTTGATGCGTATCTTTATCAGACACTGGAAAACAAGCAAAAATTCATTTCTCAGATTATGACCTCGAAATCGCCTGTCCGTTCCTGTGACGATGTAGACGAGCAAGCTCTGTCCTATGCCGAAATCAAGGCTCTGTGTGCCGGAAATCCGCTGATTAAAGAGAAAATGGACTTGGACATTGATGTGGCAAGGCTTAAGGTTCTAAAAGCTGACCACCAGAGCCAGCAGTACCGCATGGAAGATAAACTCCTGAAATACTTCCCTGCGGAGATTGAAAGGCAGACAGGCTATATTCGTGGCTTTGAAGCAGACATCCAAACGGTTACAGCTCATCCCCAGATTGCGGAAGGATTCTGCGGTATGGAAATTTTGGGCAAGCACTATACGGAAAAAGAGGATGCCGGTGAAATGATTCTTGCCGCCTGCAAGGAGATGAAAACGACCGAGCCAATCCCTCTTGGCAGTTATCGTGGCTTTCAGATGGAACTTTCCTTTGATAGTTTCCGGCATGACTTTGATATTACCCTGAAAGGCGCTGTAAGCCATCGTGTATCGCTTGGAACTGATGCCAGGGGAAATATCATCCGACTGGACAATGCCCTCTCCAGCATCCCTGAGAAGCTGGAGAAAGCCCATGAACAGCTCACCAATCTTCAAAATCAGCAGGAAGCGACCAGAGCGGAACTGGGGAAACCCTTCCCGCAGGAAGCGGAGCTTGCTGAAAAAAGTGCTCGTCTGGCAGAACTGGATGCGGCTCTTAATATGGAGGACTCCATGCCGGAGCGTGAGGAAGCAGAACAGGCGGATAAACCTTCTGTGCTGGCAGATCTGAAAGCCAAGTCAGAGCATATTCCTCCGTATCGGGCATCTGGTGGGCGTGAGGAGGTGCTGTAATGGGCAGACGGGATCAGGATGTTCACTTCCTGGCATCGAAAGAGGAAGTGCAGCGAATCCATGAAAAAATGAATGAGCTGGGTATCCGGAGCATGGGGGCATATCTCAGGAAGATGGCTCTGGATGGATACTGCATCAACCTGGATTTACAGGATGTGAAAGAGCTGATTTCCCTTCTGAGGAGATGCAGCAACAACCTGAATCAGTATGCTAAAAGAGCCAATGAAACCGGCAATATTTATGAGTCAGACATCAAGGATTTGCAGGAACGATTGGAGGAAATCTGGACAGATATGAAGGAGGTGCTGGTGCGACTGTCCAGTATTCAGTAATCATAAAAAAGGGCTGTGGCAACAAAATTGCCGCAGCCGTACATATTGACATCGTTGTGTTATCAGCTGTAAGGCAGTACAATAAAAACAGAAAGGGGTGTGTGACCGTGAGAATCCTTGGTTTTTTCGTGAAGATTATCTTAAAACTGATTGCATTGCCGGTATTACTGGTTTTAGGTGTTGTTTGCTTGTTGGCGAAAATCGCCTTTGAGCTATCGTCCTTTTTTATAGGCGCACTGATTCTGTACATCATCGGTTGCAGTATTTATTGTGTCTTTCAATCTCTGTGGTTGCAGCTCGCCCTTCTTGTGGGAATCGGCTTGGCGGTCTATGCAGCATTGTTTCTCTTTGTTGTATTTCAGGAGATTGGAGAAAACATAAAGGAAAATCTTCGTGATTTTATTTTTTCATAAGAAAATATGTTGTAAGGCTGCCTGCGGGCAGTCTTATTTTTGTGCTGCTTAGGAGGCTTCAGCGTTTGGCGGTGGAATTGTTCACAAGTTTATGGTATGATTTAACTGAGTAAAGTGAACGATAAATTCGTATTTGTGTATTTGTGGAGGTGTTGATTATGGAAAATACTAAAAAGAAAAATTGGATGATAGCAATCTCTGTTGCTATTATTTATTTAGCAGTTAGTATTCTTTTTGATTTGTGGTTTTTTTCTTGGATCATATGGGTCGCATATGCAATTTATAGATTTATTGTAAGATAGTCAACTTAAGGTGAAGAATGAGAATATACAAAGTATTAAAAGATAAAAAACGATATCTTGATTTATTGCTTTTGGCAGATGAACAAGAAGATATGATTGACCGCTATCTTGAAAGAGGTGCAATGTATGTACTTGATGATAACGGCATAAAAGCGGAGTGTGTTGTCACAAGTGAAAGCGATGATATTTTAGAAATCAAGAACATTGCCGTATTCCCGGAATATCAAGGTGTGGGCTATAGAAGAGCATTGATTGAATTTATTATTCGAGAATATAACGGAAGCTATTCTGTCCTGCAAGTTGGGACAGGTGACAGCCCATTAACGATTCCCTTTTATGAAAAGTGCGGCTTTGTAAAATCGCATACGATAAAAAATTTCTTCATAGATAACTATGACCATCCAATCATTGAATGTGGTGTTCAGTTAACGGACATGGTATATCTACAAATGAAACTTTAAGTACACTCGACACAATCAAATATGAAAAACTAACCGTTGATCTACACCGCCGTGTGTGAAATCAGCGGTCTTTTTGTCTTTGCCCTTATATTCAATAGGGTATCATGACAGACTTAATAAGTAATTAAACTGCTTGCGGGCATTTTGAGAGGATGGTGAACCAATGGCGGCAACAAGATTGATCGCCCTTCATATTAACAAGGGTAAAACGGTAGCACAGTGTCTGGCAGATCGTACTGATTATTCCCAAAATGCTGCGAAAACAGAAGATGGAAAATATATCAGTTCTTATGAATGCGATCCTAAAACAGCCGATGAAGAATTTCTTCTGACAAAGAGGCAATATCAACATATCACCGGCAGACAGCAGAAAAATAACATCATTGCCTATCAGATACGCCAGTCATTTAAGCCGGGAGAGATTACTCCAGAAGAAGCCAACCAGGTCGGATATGAAACAGCAATGCGTTGGACAAAAGGAAAACACGCCTTTATCGTGGCGACACATATTGATCGTTCCCATATCCACAACCACATCATTTATAACTCGACTTCTTTGGACTGTACCCGTAAATTCAAGAATTTTTTCCTTTCCGGGCTTGCGGTTCAGCGATTAAGCGATATGGTTTGTATTGAGCATGGATTATCAATCATAGAGCCAAAGCCATACCGGGAACGGATCAAGAGAACGACATTTCCCAGAAAGCGTACCAAGCGTGATGAGTTGTGTGCGGCAATCGACCAGATATTAAAAAAGAAACCAAAAGATTTTTCCGATTTTGTTCTTCAGCTTTCAGAGCTTGGGTATGAATTTAAGGATGGAAAGCAACCGGCTTTCCGGCATAGTGGGGAGAAGCGATTTATTCGTCTGCGCTCTCTTGGAGAGGGATACAGTCAGGAGGATATAATTGCAATTCTGTCCGGTAAGTCTGTTCAGAAAGCATCCAGAGCAAGCAACCAGGTTCATACTCAAAGAGAGTTTAATCTGCTGATAGATATTCAGGCGAAGATGGCAGAAGGTAAATCAGCGGGATACGAGCGGTGGGCAAAAAAATATAACCGCAAAGAAGCTGCCAGGACAGTTTGCCTTTTGAAAGAAAAAGGTATCGGTAATTATGAAGAATTGACTGCTTTGACAGAGCAGCTCAGCCACCGATTTGCGGAGCTATCCGATACGATTAAAGCCAATGAAAAAAGAATGGTTGAGATTGGAGCATTACAGACACACATCAACAACTATTCCAGAACCCGTCCGGTATATGAAGCTTATCGAAAATCTGGATATAGCAGAAAGTTCTTTGAAGAACATCGAGAAGAAATTCAGCTTCATAAAGCTGCCAAGCAGGCATTTGACCAGCTGCCGGATAAGAAAGTTCCGTCCAGAAAAACCTTAAACGAGGAGTTCTATCGGTTGTCAGCAGAGAAGAAAAAAGCCTATGCTGAGTATCGACAAGTCCGAAAAGATATGCAGGAATATCTGACTGCAAAACAGACTGTGGAGCATATTCTGGGCATTGACAGGAAGAAACGAGAAGAAAAAGAAAAGCAGCGAGAAGAAGAAAATCGACAGTAGAATAGAAACAGCCATAGGCAGCCCTGTTCCTGGGTTAGCCTATGGCTTCTTTTTTATTTTTCGTATGGTTCTGCACTTTCAGCCATTTTAATGATTTCTTCATCAGCGATTGTTTGCGGATTATATTCCAGAACATAGCTGACTTCCGGAGAATCCGTCCAGCATAAATAGCCACGACTCTTTGTTTTATAAAGTGCGGCATCCCAGTCCTGAATTTTCATTTGTTCACAGCTGTTGGCGGATTCAGGGTTAAAAAGAACGTTGAGGGCATCTATATTCAGACCGGTTATCTCGTTGGGATCAGCCTCGTAATAGGTGGTTTTGAGGATATGGTAATTGATATTTGCATCTTCTTTTCCGTTGCCGTACACCAAAGTTGCCGCCACTTCTGTTTTGGATTGTTTCTTGAAGTCATCACCTAAAGCGTTTTCTACCCGCTGTACCATTTCATCAACATCAGATGATGCGGTATCCGCTGGCTTTAATTTTACCAACCAAAATGCAACTGCAATCAATAAAATCACTACAATAACTGGAATAAATAAATTTCGTTTTTTCCCCATGGTTCCTCCTGCCTCTTACTGACTGGCTATTCTTCAGCAGCCAGATTGATAAATTTTTTCCCTGATTTTTGGACATACCCAAAGGTCTGATATGCTCCGCCGGAAGGATGCTCTACATACAAAATCACTAAGTCAGAGCGGTCTACCATTACCCGGTTTCGGATTTGAAAAGCAGATTTGTAGTGTGTCGTTGCCGCCTGTTCGCAAATCTCAATCTCGTCATAATAGTCACGAAATGAATCTTCATTATCACGAAATTCGGCGGTCGGATACGGCATGACCCAGATCAAAGCACTATTATCGTCCCGAATTCTTCTTTTGCATCTGCGTATGGTTGAGGATACGAGCTGGTCGAATTCACCGTCACGTCCGACCAGAAATTCAATATATTCTTCTCGTTTTAACAAAGAGCTAATAATTTCCTCTAACTGTGATTCTATGTGAAGTGGATTGTCGATTTGCCTGTGTCCGAAAAAGCTGACCGAAAATATATTCATAAAATCTCCTCCGCAGGAAAGATTAGTAATGTAATCACCAATGATTTTCTATATTCATAATTATACTACCAATTAAAAGGAGAAGAAAGCATAAATTGACTTTAGTATTACCAATGTCGTCTCCTGATTCGTAATAAAATAATTATGGAAGGGAGGAGATGTAGTGGTTGATATGCCATACGAAGATTTTATCCGCACTCGCATTACGGAATTGCGTATTGCAAAAGATGTTTCTGAACACCGGATGAGTTTGGATTTAGGAAAAAGCGGTTCTTATATTCGTGGAGTAACCAGTGGTGCGGCTTTACCCTCACTTAGAGAACTTTTCAATATCATGTCGTATTTTGATATGACACCTTCAGAGTTTTTTGCACCATTGGAGAATAATGACACTCCCTATCGTAAGCTCTGCGAACAGCTGCGGATGCTCAGTGATGAAGATTTAGAGAAAATCTCTACTTTTATAAACTGGATCACATAATATATGGGTATAAAAAATTAACCTGAGTAGTTTTATGGCTACTCAGGTTTTCTGTTTTAATACTATCAATCAAAGAAGATGGAGGCATAAATTAATTTTATATCACATCGCAGGAGTCTAAATTTAGGGAATAGTCGTTCGTACATCTATTGAACAAAGAGTTGTGCAGCTCTGTCTATGACATATATTTCTAAATACTTCTAAATGAATTGTATAAACGCAAAAAGAATATCAAGAACACACGAAACTTTTTTAGAATGCGCTTATCTTTCGTTGAATTGTGTAGAAAAAAGTGGTATAATACTAAAGAAATCATAATTTTAGAGGTGGCAAATGGAAGTTAGTTATAAAAAATTATGGGTCATGCTTGCAAATAGAGAAATGAGTAAAGCGGAATTGAGAAAATTAGCAGGGATCTCCCCTGCAACTTTTACCAAACTTCGACGAAATCAAGAAGTTTCGCTATCCGTATTGCTTAAAATAGCAGACGTGTTAGATTGCGATGCGGGGGATATAATAAGTTTTATTAAGGAAAATAAGCGTGAGGAATGTAATGGTTATAAAGAGTAGGTATCATTTCATTTCTTACCATAATACAAGGGTGTGAAATAATTTAGAATACACGTTAATGGGGGATAGGGAAAATGGTTAATGGCGATATATATAAACAAATAGAAGAACATATAAGAGGAAGAAAGTTTGATCAAAGCAATGCGATTAAGATTCAAGAGGTTAAGGCGCAGGTTTATAGTTTAATTAATGGGAACAGGACTCAATTAAAAAACGTATATGGCCTTGGCTGCTTTATAACCGATTCCACTATGATGTCTGATTCAGAATTATTGTTGGCAATCTTGAAAAATTGTGATGAAGAGGTGCTTTTAGGTTTAGAAATAGAGTTTGGGAAGAAATCAAAAATATCCGAAATAATAAGAGAAAAGATACTTAATATTTCCGCCCCCAAAAATGAAAATACTGAAGAGACAATTACAACTTTGGAAAGCATGTTAAAGGAAAGCGAAAAAGTTAATAACAAGTTGTACTCGCTCGTTTGTAAATATATGGACGAGAGGGGATTTCAAAGCGATGCGGAATTTTATAATTCTATTTTTATGTCTCGTCAGAATTTTGCCCGAATACGGAATAAAGCAGCTAATATTGGCAAGGAAACAGTGTTGTGGATAATATGTGGATTGGGATTGAATTATATACAAGCTTATCAAGTTCTTAGTGCAGCGGGTTATATGTTTAAACCAAATGATAAGAGAGATGTTATTATTTCATACATTACGAAGAATATTGAGGGGTATGATCTTGACTTGGTAAATGAAGTGTTGTACCACTTTGGATTAAGAACTTTTTTTGATAACTAATATTGTAAATAGATAATTGACGTATCCGTACTCTGTATATGCTAAACTTAATCCGTAAAGGAGATGATTTTAGTGTGAACAGAATTATTCTTATTAGAGATTGCGCTTTGGATAAAAAAGGGAAAAAGTATATTAAAGCTACCATACCCTACAATGGCAATATAGTTAATGCTAGTGAAACAATAGTTTCAGGTGTTATAGTTTCAAGTGTTTATGAAGAATACTGCGATATAACGGAATTGCTGATGAATCAAATTGTAGCTTCTGCAATGCTTGATGTTTCAATGAAGAATATTTATATTGTAGATTCTAATACCTTACAGAATCCTAATAAAACATATTCCTCGAAGACAATTCGGTACTTTGTGAGAAAAAGAAAAGAAAATGGTGACATTTTTCTATTTGTTGGGAATAATAGAACATCTCGATTGATTGCAAAGTTATGGGGATTTAAACAGGTGCACTTGTTATAAAATGTAAATAAAGAACAGTATTTAAATGAACATAAAAGGGGGAGAATCGAGATTGAATAGAAAACCTCATATTCAATCATTGTCAGAATTCAAAAGAGGGATAAGTAAGGACTTAATTTGCACTAATGATCAGGTTCAACATAATGTTAGGAGTGATACTGGTCTGATAAACACATTATCTCCTCTAAAAAATGGAAATAATTCATCGGTGAGCATTTCTTCCAGAAACAACATCTTGAACTTTGCCCACCCTGTCGATGCCGCTATTATCAAAACATTGGATAATCCGGCTATCAACACAATATTTAATAAAATAGTTCAAACGGGTATCGATGCAACATGGGGATTATCGTTAGCTACAGGTATTCATGTTGGACCGAATACATATCCGGAACTATACAAGATTGTTATTGAGTGTGCCGATAAGCTTGGAATACCTATTCCTTATGTGGTTATTTCCGATCAGATAAAGGGAATAAATGCGTGTACTGCGGGAACGAATCAGTTTTCGTTTATTGCGATAAGTAGTATGCTTCCACTGATAATGAATATAGAAGAACTGAAATTCATAATCGGTCACGAATGTGGGCATTTGGCATTGGGACACGTTGTGTATCACACTGCTATCAATATGGTTGGTTCTGTTAGTGAATTGCTTCCGATTGTGGGGGATGTAATTTCAAAAACAATCACATTTCCCCTGAATGCTTGGAGTAGACGATCTGAAATATCCGCTGATAGAGCCGGACTTATTTGCTGTGAAGACATTGAAATTGCAGCAAAAAGCTTACTAAAATTAGAGGCTGGATTACTTAATATTGACGAAATTGACATTGATACTTATGTAAATGAAAGCAATACTGTGTTGCAAAATACCATGTTAGGAAAATTTGGTGAAATAACCATGTCTCACCCAATTATTCCTAAAAGAATTAAGGCGTTACAACTTTTTAGTAACTCGATTGTATATATAAAGGCATTGGGTATCAAGTCGGAAGCATCGAATTCATTATTGACAGAGGAAAGACTGTCTGCTGAAACAGAAAAAATTATTGAAATTATGTAGGAGGTAATTTATTCATGAACGAGCGGAAAATGGATGAACTCATAGCTAATGTTGACTCAGTTTTAAATAAAAGTAAAGCTAGTAGTTCACCGAACCAAGATAAAATCAATCTTTTTATTTTAGGACAACCACATCACAATTTGTTTAAACTCATCTTTGAATCATGTTCTTTTACTCCAAAGAACACACTGGAGGGTTACTTTGTAAAAGCATATAAATGTGATATTTATTATGGAGATTCTGAAAGACTGTATCATTTGGATAGCAGCGAAAAGAAGGAAGTTGACTATTCATATGTGACAAATGTTCTATCAACATTCGATAATGTCATTAACAACTTGAGGTTTGAATACACAACAAATCAAGTATGGGCTAAAGACATCAATATTCACTTAATTGTTTCAGATAATGATTATGCCGATGTTGATTGGAATTTTATCAATAAAAATGCAGATTATGTCCTTTTTTCACTTTCGGCAACAGCATTGTTGTCTATGTGTGAAAGAAAAATTTTGCGTACCATTTTATTACCCAATATGGGTAATGAATTAGGTATCTTATTAACAAACGACAACATGATTTTATCAGATGATAGAGGGTTTATAGAGACTTCTTTGACAAAGGTGTTTGGAGACTATTCTTCCCCTATCTTCCGTTTCCCTGATGTAGATGAAGAAAGATTGGCGTATTTTTTGAAAGAGTTGCCCCAAAAATCTGCGAAACTAATCGAGAAAAGGCAAAAAAGAGCAAGAAAAATTGAATTAAATGAGCTTTTAACAGAGCTTAAACTTCAAATTGAAGTTCTTTCATCTGATAATGAAAAATTGGACGATGCAATTGAATTACTCAGTGAGAAGTTGCAGAAGTTGCCGGATCGGAAAGAATCAGCATTTCGTAGAGCAAGAATGAAGTATACATCTAAACTGCGAATTGAGTTGTCCGAAGCTGTTTCAGTTTTCCATCAGGAATTTAACGAAGCTTTAGAAAAGGAAATAGCTTCAAACAATGATGTGCAAGAATTGGAAGCTATCATTCCTAACTATATTAAGAAACAATGGGAAAGTGAAGCTAATGTTTTGTTTGATCGTGTACAGTCATATTCTGAATCCATTGGAATTGAATTAAAAGATTATATCAATGATGATATTATTTCGTATATTGCCGATGGCATTTCAGAAGATTTTGCAAACTATGTTTTTGGCTTGACAAAAATGTATATGAAAAAGCAACCTAAGAGTAATGGACCCGTTATTCAAGTCAAAAGCTTTGATTTTGAGTTGCCGAAAGACAATTCTAAATTGAAGAAATATGGTGTTGTGGCATCTGGCGTCGCACTGGTAATGTTATCTCATCCGATTGTTGGAATTGCTGTCGCTGTCCTTGGGTCAAAAAAAGTAGAAAAAGAAAGCGAAAAGAAATTTGTTTCTACTAATAAACAGGCTTTACTGGATGCTTCATACAGGATGTGTAGTGATTATCACAGTGAAATGGATTTATGGATAGATCAAATGATCAAGTTTATTGAAAGTCATTTTGAACAATGTATAGCCGAATGCTATCATCAAGTTATTGACATGATGATAGAAGCAGTAAAAAATAAACAGCAAGATTTTTCAAGCCATGATGAAGAATTGGGCGAGTTAAATCGGTTAAAGAATCAAATCGAAGCAGAAATAAATGAGGCAAATTAGACAAATTGAGGGAGGAAATGGAAATGGCATTTATTAATCAAGAAACAAAAAACAAACTGGAAGCCATTGCAAAAAACATGAGAAACTATGCTGTTCTCGTTGATGAACCGACAAAAAAAGGTGATGTCGGTATGGGAATGCCCACGGAAGCTAAGATCTTCCGTGAAAATGCTGATGATGTCCAGAACGGTGTTTTCAAAGTGCTCGTTATGGGTAAATTCAAAAACGGAAAGAGCACATTCATCAATGCCCTTGTCGGCAAAGTAATGATGGCTGCTCGTGCCACTGCTTGCACCGCTGTAATCGCTACTGTAGAATATGGTAACGATACAGACAATGTAAAGGTTGTATATTCCGACTCGTCTGATTCTAAAAAAATGACACTTCGCCAGTTTACTGATGAATTTGCTCTTTCAGAAGAAGACCAGCAATATATTGAAGATGGCGGTCGGCTTGACAGGTTCGCAAATGTGTCTCATGTAGAAATGCAGAGTAGGGATGAAATCTTTGCTGATGGTGTCAGACTCATTGACTCTCCCGGTCTTGAAGAGGCAACAGCTCGAACTAGGGCTACAAATGAATTTGTACCGAAAGCTAATGCCATTATCTTTACACTTTCTGCAACGAGTCTGTTCTCCTCTGCCGAAAAAGAATATATTGCAGCAAATTTTGCTGGAAAGAGTATGCGCAATGTATTCTTTGTTGTCAACCGAATTGATAATTTGACAGAAGGGCAGCTTGAAGCAAGTGTTATGCCTTCTGTCCGCATGGGATTGGCAGACGTATTTACTGATCAAAACGGACGCTTTGACGATGTTTTATATAGCAAGCGTGTTTTCTTTACCAATGCGTATGGCGCTCTGTGTGCACGAACTGGCGAGCAATATAAGATTATTCTTGGTAAGAAAGAGGTACCTGTAGATATTGATATTGAAGATACTGGTATGTTGGAGTTTGAAAATTCCCTGCGTGAATTTTTGAACTCTCCTGACAGAATCAACGCTACATTTAATTCAACACTGCAAAATATGGCAAATACATATCAGTTGGCATCAAGAAGTGTGGAAGCTGCAAAAATTGTGCGAAGTCAAAGTAAAGAAGAACGACAGATTAATGCAGCGAAAGCACAAAAGAGATTGGATGAAGCAATGCAGGATGTTGAGCACATCAAGAGCGTTGTTAGAACATCAGCCACCACAATTGCCAATAAAACATATCTGGACTTGCTTTCATTTGTGCAGAATGATATTCCACGTGAATTTGCCGCAATCGCTTCAGGTGAAGCAAAAAGAGTCAAGTTTGGTATGGGACAAATGTTAAAACTTGCAACTGCTAACCTTTTTAGAAAAAGTGAAAAGATAGAAGAAGTATATCAGCCTTTTTTAGAATCGGTTCAAAATTACACTAAGTCTCAGTTGCAAAATTGGAATGATAGAGTTCCTACCGTTATTGACCAAGACATCCAAGACATGGAAGCCGAACTTGATACGAAAATCTCTGATTTTGCATCAAATCTTGTGGCGGCTGAGAATATGTTTACATACGGTACAGAAAAAGGTGCAGGACACGGTAATGACGAGGGTTTGAAGACTGGAATTCAAAATATCATTGCTTTTGTAGGCAATCGTGACTATAGCTTTATGATCGAAAACACGGCAAAGGGTGGTACGGATTGGATGACCTTTGCTAAGCGTTTTGCTGCACAGGCAGGTATTGACATAGCCCTTGCAGTACTAACCGGAGGTTTGTTTATTCCTCTTAAACTGTTCCTTGAAGTTGTCAGTACGGGATATCGTGCAAACAGAATGGCTAATGACATTATTATAAACCTTGGTAATGAGGCTTTTGCTGGTCTTTTAGCAAATATAAAAGAAAGAGAAGTTGAATTCAAGGAACAAATTATTTCTGAGTTTGATAATCGTGGTATAGAGATTGCTGCTGCCGCAAGTGGATTGGCAAATGATTATCAGAAGAGTATGGACAAACTCCTCAATGAAAATAAAATGAGTGATGCCGAGATGAAGGCTGAAAACGAACGTGCTGATTCTACACTTGCTCAAATGCGAGATTGTATTGATGCCATTCATAAAGAGCTTTATGGACACACGCCCACAGAAGAAGAGTTTTTGAAATTGGCGAGAAACGAAAAAAAGAAATAATATTCCTCAATTAGGATTTGGGAGGTCAAGAAATGACACTTGAACAAGAGTTTCAAAAGCAGTGGACAAGCTTAAGCAACTATTTGAATTCTGAAATTATAAAAGCAAATAACGGAGATGTTGATTGGAACAGAATTCAGTCATTGTTTGAAAACGAAAAAAGGAAGTGGTTTTTGCCTGGGCAGTACAATAACGCCTGGTTTGAAAAATTGAAAAGAACCGACCCTGAAGTTGCTCAAAAGTTTGAAGACGCTCTTAAAAGTATAAAAATCAAATTAATTCAACAGGAAATCAAGAGTTCTCCGGTTATTGTAGTCGGAGCAGTAGTCATCGGGGTAGTTTTGGGGTTTGGCGCAGGTAAGATCTTTATGCCAACTTTATTATCCACTCTGATATGCACGATTGGAGGCGGAGTGATCGGAGTCGCTATTGGAGCAACTATATGGTCTAAAAAGAAAAACGAAGCACTTGAAGCACTTTGCTCGACCTTTTTAGAGCATCTTAACGAAGAGGGTGAAGTACTTGCCCGTATAATTTCCGGGGTAAATTAAAGTGGTGCAACAAAGGGCAAGCCTACCAGCTTGCCCTTTGTTTATAATAGGCTCCAATTGTAAATGAGTAGTTTACATGTTTTATATTAATATATTGTAGAATAAGGACAGTAATACATGGTTGTGGTGGTATTGTTACTATTCCGTTTAACCATATCCAGATAATCTATTAGAAAGGAGCAATGATATACTGTAGCAATGGTATATCACGGATGCAGATATGAACATGAAACCATCGGTACAGGCGGCTGTAAAAAATGGTGAATTATTAAACAAAAAAATTATTGCCAGATGCCAAGAAGTTGACGATACAATTAAAGCAATAACTCTTGCTTACGATCAGCCAGTCAGTGAAAAGTGTTCTTTTGTTATTTCTTTTGTTGGAAGGTTCAAAACTGGAAAATCATCTTTAATCAATGCCTTGATAGGCACTGAAATATTACCTACAAAAGCAACAACTGCGACATCAGTGGTAACAAGAGTTTTTTATGGAAAGATTCCGAAGTGTTGGCTAAGAACAAAAGACACAGATCAAGAGATTAGTATTGAGGAAGGAAAAGACATTATTCTTACTTATAAGGTCACGGATGTACAAAATCCAGTTGAGGTCATCTTTGAGTTGCCGATACCATGGATTAAGGGAAATATAGAGTTAAGAGATACCCCTGGAATGGATGATAGTTCACAAGATGGTAAATTAGAAACAATTGCGTTAAATGCTTTAAGAGATACAGATTTGTGCATTTGCGTTTACGATGCAAGCACAATGATTAGTGAAAAGGAGAGAGAAAGAACCCAGGCTATACATAAGATGATGTCTGGCAACCTTGTTTACGCTGTTAATTGCACAAATAGACTTAATTCTATTGAAAGTGTAAATCAGGTTGAGCAACTTGCAGAAAGCTTCTTTGGTGCCTTGCACTATTCGATACCTGGAATGGGGAAATATTATTTAATGTGTTCTGCACCCAAAATGACAGAATTGGATGGCTTTGATAAATGGCTTCAAAATTTTGTCAGCCAAAAGAATTTACCGATGCTTAATAAAGTAAGAAAAAAAACGGGCAATGGACAAGTTGTATTTTATCGGGAGGAATTTTCCGTTGAGGCAAGTAACTATGTTGAGCAAATAAAGCAACAAATTATTTATTTGAGTGGTATGCACGAAGAGGTTCTGAGACAGATGCAGAGAGCAAACACTCAGGCTGCACAAGCTGAAGTTGCCGAGTTTAATCGAAGGGTTAGCAACTTGGAAAATGTCTTTACTGAGATTACCTCCAGTTTCATCGGAAAAATACAAGAATGTAAAAACAAAGGAAACGATTATGAAGATAGTACCAAATCAGTAACTCAGGAGTATTTTGTTGAACGATATAAATCAATTATTGGCAATTACGGAAGTTATTTTTCTAAGAATGATGTTCAATTTATTAGACAAGCATTCCAAAGCGTTTCTTTTCCCGGTCTCCATAAAAAATCAGTTAAGGCTACAAGTGGAGAAAAAAATGGCTGGACAATTGCAGGTACGGTGATTGGAACTATTATTGCTCCAGGTGTCGGAAGTGTGATTGGTGCAGCGTTAGGAAGAGGAATTGGCGCATCGGATACTATAGTTGACGACTCTGTGGATAACACGATGAGTTTTATCAGAAATACGATTGTTCCGTTGATGAAAAGAACTATCAATAGTAGGATTTCCACAGTGAATAGAGAGATTAAAAACAAGGGAAATCGGGAATGCCATAGTGGTTTAGAAACTCTAATTTCTGAAACGATTTCTATACAGCGGATGCTCAGTCAATATTGATATCTGACACTTTTACTTACATCTTAAAACGGTAGATTGCAATCTGTTTCAAAGATGTAAATGAGGAGTTGACACACTTTATATTTCCTCCTGATAAAATCATAGCATCAAACAAAGGAGGTTGGGGTATATGTTAACAGTTAATAAGTCATCAAAATCCTATGCAATTATCGAACAAAAAGCAGGCAGCAATCTCGCTATGCAAGGCCTTTCCGGATTGCTCGGGTTTCCTTTTACAACGATTGCCGATGTGGGGGCAGTTTTTACCCATTATGGTCCGATGATTAACGATATTCGTAAAATCTATGAACTGCCTGAGATCAATACAAAGGCTCTCCGACCTATTCTTGAAGGTTGTAGCGAAGAAATTTTATCAGATTTGCTGTTCGATAAGATTGGCGGTCAAATCCCAATTTTAGGAATTCCTTTTAATATGATGTGTGCAAAAGCAATGACTTGGAGATTAGGGATTCTCTTTACTATGTTGGCTGCAAGAGGACAGGAAGTAAATGTAGAGAATACAAGAAACGCTACTATTCTTATTCGAAAGATTTTTCCTCAAACGAAGACGTTCTCTTTTTCCAAACCTTCCATTGTTATATTTGAAAAATTGGTAAACACAATGGAGGATGAAACTGTCGAGGACTTTAATAGTAAGGTTATGAAAATTCTGAATAATCTAGACTGAGAGGAGTACAAAAATGATTGAGCTTAAAATTCAACTGGATGATATTGACTATAGCGGTATTGCAGAGCTGGCAATGCCTGTCGTAAAGGAGAAACTAGGTGAAAATGGCGGTTTTTTCGGTGGACTTATTGGTAATCATGTTCCAGAGTCGGCACTTAACGGAGCATTCAATGGTTTTCTCAAATTTCT
Organism: Butyricicoccus pullicaecorum DSM 23266; assembly: GCF_900167005.1. GTDB lineage: Bacteria > Bacillota > Clostridia > Oscillospirales > Butyricicoccaceae > Butyricicoccus > Butyricicoccus pullicaecorum. The sequence continues at coordinate 125,978 of NZ_FUXW01000001.1, read as the reverse complement.
CTCACCAGAACAAAGGGATGATATTGCTTTGAGCCTTATTAATAAATATGAGGATAAAATCGTAAAGTTACTTCAAAACACCGCTTCTGATAAAGGCGTAAAAATTACTGTTAAATCTTTATCTGCGAACAAAGCAGATAAAAAAGAGACACTATAATTTTATTGGAGCATCATAAATATACAAAACATTTTCAACAGGGGTAGGAGGAGATGGAATGGGGAAATCGGTATTTAACCCTGAAAAGATGTATACTTACATCAAAGGATTCGCTACTGCTCTGCATATGGAGCAAACTTTGAAAGCACTATCCTATGCAAGAGAAAAGCATCAGGGGCAATTCAGAAAAAGCGGTGATCCGTACATTGTACATCCACTGACAATGGCTTGTGATGCCTTGAGTATGGGAATCAAAGATGATAATACGATTGCCACTATTCTGCTCCACGATGTGTGTGAGGATTGCGGTGTTTTGCCCGAAGAGCTTCCTGTGAACGAGGATGTTCGGCGTGGCGTGCAGCTCATGACTTTTATCGTAATGGAGGGAGAAACGAAGGAGATGGCTAAGAAGCGGTACTATAACATGCTTATCCAGAGTAAGGAAGCTGTTATCACTAAGCTCATCGACCGCTGTCATAATGTTTCCAGCATGGCAGGCACATTCTCTGTTGAAAAACTGAAATCTTACATAGCTGAAACAAGAACTTATATTCTGCCTTTGCTGAGAAAAGCAAAGGATTGTTATCCCGAGGAATCAGACAGGTTATTTACGTTGAAATATCATATTACCAGTGTTGTTGATGCGATTGACTTGACTATGCAAGCCTACGAAAGAAAGGATTAACTTATGGAAATGAAATGTAAAAAATGTGGGTATAAATATGTATCGGCACCGGATCGTTATTGTGTTAACTGCGGGTATCACTTCGACTATATTGAGAGAGAAGAAACACTGGATATTCAGACAATGAAACAAATGCCAAATCTCCTTTACATCCGCACAGGAATGTGCGCTATTTGTGAAAAGGGTGAAACAAGAAAAGGGTTGCACGCTTACGCAAGTATTACAAACAAAGGGGTTCTTATTGAGGTGTTTGAAAAATTCCAGTATGGCTTCCTTGCGAATAAGAAGTGGAGGTTTAAAGAAAACCCCCGCATTTTGTTACCGTATGACCAACTGGAAATCATTCGTGGCGATTATAATGGAAAACAGGTATGTTACTATTGCTATAAGACACCTCAAGCAGGTGAATTAAGACTGAATTTCAATGCAGATGGGAGCATTTCCAGCAAGTTCAATTTAAATGAGGAAATGAAAATCCTGGCAGAAAAATTTATGTCGTTATAGATTATACATATGTATCCAGATAAAAAATAATGGTCTTGGAGGGGAAAAACATGGACTATTATTTGGAAAGATTTCTTAAAGCGCAGGAGCACAGTTATAATGCAGCTCTACAGGAAATTAAAAGTGGTTGTAAGCAAACACATTGGATGTGGTACATCTTCCCACAGCTTAAAGAACTCGGTCGTAGCTCAACAGCTCAATATTATGGTATAAAAGATCTCGAAGAAGCAAAACAGTACCTTGCGCATCCCGTTCTCGGAGCCAGGTTGAAAGAGATCAGTGAAGCATTGCTCACACTTAATACAGATAATCCATATAGCGTTATGGGAAGTATTGATGCATTAAAATTGTGTTCGTCAATGACTCTATTCGCAGAAATCGAAGGATATGATTCTGTCTTTGGAAAAGTGATTTTCAAATTTTATAGTGGAAAACGTGATATTAAGACAATCGAAATATTATACAGCAATCATAACTGAAAAGCATGGACTAAGAGAAGGAGCTTCATAAAAGGAGGGGTGGATTATGGGTCGAATAATTGATTTCATTGAACATTTATCAGAACAGGCGAATAACCAGAAAAAAGTCAGGATTGCCGAAGCGTGTAAAACTGGCGATGCAATGGCCATGTACGAAATGGCATATATGATGCGGAGCCAGTGTAATCCAGAGGAAATTGAACTTTTGGAACGGTATGAGGATGAGCCTTCACAGGAGAATGCTGAGAAGCTATCTACACGGAAAAACCTGAGTTTAATGGCAAAAGCCTATATGATGTGGGCAGTTCGAGCTGCTTTGTACGGTTCTGCGGATGCAGCAGAATTGATTGAGAAGTGTTCACTTTATAAGAAACTAGCCTATATCCCCTATGATATGTTTACCGGAAAAAGTAAAGATTACATAAGTATTTGGAAGAGTACTGTCCTTTATGAGATTGGCTTTATCGATGTACCGCAGGAGTATGAAGAATGCTGCTTGTCTTATGACGCAGATAAAAGAATTTATGATCTGCACTATTTGAGCGATTATGAACCACCAGACGAGTACGGATTTGGAGCAGAATGGGAGTATGACGATATCTATTTTGACGAATTTTTTTGCCGCCTGTCAGAAAAGCCTTAACTCTAACACAGAAAAAGCAAAATTCACCAATTAAAGTGACCCCGTTGACTGCATCCTGCAAGGAGGGAGTCATAATGAATTTTTATGAGATTCCATGCGATGAAATCGGCTACTTTCGTGAAGAATATGACTTCCTGAGTAATTTTTATCCAACGAAGGTATTATTTGATGGTATTATATACTACAATTCGGAAGCGGCTTATCAAGCACAGAAATGTTTACAACAAACAGACAAAGAGCAGTTTGCGCTTTTATCTGCCGATGAAGCTAAAAGACTTGGAAAAAAGGTAGAGATGCGACCGGACTGGGACGATGTAAAATTTAAGATCATGAAACGAGTTGTGTATGAAAAATTTACACAAAATCCAACACTTGCACAAGACTTGTTGGATACAGGGGATCGAATATTAAAAGAGGGAAACTACTGGAAAGATTTATATTGGGGTGTGGATTTAAAAACTGGTGAAGGTGAAAATAATCTCGGTAAAATTCTCATGTCTTTAAGAGATTATATCCGACAAAACGGAATATCTGATGTATCCTCCTGTTATCATTCTTTATCGGGTCCGTTTGATGGGATATGGATCAGCGATCAGGACATTACACTGTCAGGGTGTGAATGTATCGTTAACGCTACCAATGAGGTGTTGTTCGGCAGTGGTGGTATTGACGGTGCAATCTATCGTGCAGCTGGTCAGGAATTAAGGGAAGAATGCGCCACACTCGGCGGATGTCGAGTGGGCGAGGCAAAATTAACGAAGGGATACCGATTGAAAGCGAAGTATATTATCCATACAGTCGGTCCCAGATATCCCTCTGAGAATTGTCGTGAAAATTTAGCAAAATGTTATGCGGCAAGCTTGGATTTGGCGAGAAAGTATGACATTCACAGCATTGCGTTCCCGTCAATCTCCACTGGAAAATTTAGTTATCCAAAAAAGGAAGCTAGTGAGATTGCTGTAAAATCTGTACATACCTGGATAACGGAAAATGATGATTATGATATTAAAGTTGTCTTTTCCTGTGTTGATCCTAAACTATATGAGTTGCTTTATACAAGGTTGTGCTGCCTATAGAAAGAATGTGTATTTATGATAAACGCAAAAATTGGTCTGATCAGTGATTTGCATTTATATAAAAAGACCACTAACATTGAGCGAGCACTTTCAAAACTTCATGACATCGAACTGCTCTTGATAGTTGGAGATATTGCAGATCGAGCAGAAGAAAAACAATACGATATGTTGCTCACATTATTAAAAGAGCAATTTAATGATGCGGCAGTTTATTGTGTGAGCGGAAATCACGATAATCCTGCAAGAGATGATACGAATTACAGGTTGTTTGAGAGAAAAGTAAATAATGAATATCCTTCGCTTATTGATGATTGTGGAGCGTTTTATAAATGTATCAATGAACATATTGATTTGATCGGATTGAATCCTACATATTGTCAAAAGCAATTCTTCTTTCCAGACAAGGGTCGTCAGTTGGAATTTTTACAACAAAGTCTCAACAGAAGCTCCTGTAATTATCATATTATAATGTGTCACCCCCCTCTCATTTTGCATAATCCCCAGAGAACAACAGATATGACACCCTACATTGTGGCGGAACAGGATAAGCGATTTCAAGGAATACTCGATATGAATAGAAATGTAATATTAGTATCAGGGCATACCCACCTCTCTCCTACTGTAGAGTTTGATGATACACACAACAACATGTATATTAACGATGGAAGCATTTGTCCCACAGTTCAGAAAGATGGTAGCGGCAAAATTCAGCAAGGAAATGTGATTTTACTTGAGATATGCAGCGAGGGGCTGTTTATAACAGTAAAAGGGGTTCATACAGACAAAATTTTTATGGAAAAGTTTGTGGGGATTTAAAATAAGCGTTTCTGGAGGTAAATATGGAAGAAAACAGAGCTTTTTTTGCACCAGAATTCAAATTTCGAATTATCAATGAAGATATCAACAGATCCGATTGCCAATGTATCGTAAGAGAGCTTAATCAAGCAGCGAATTTTCAAGAGGAGGATGGAAAACTAATTAGAGAATATGTTAGTGGTTGCACCCTTATCAAAAATTCCTGTGAAAAACCAGACTATATCATAAACACAGCCGCACCTTATTATGAAATGGAAGATGAAGACTCATTGTTAGAAAATTGCTATTTAAGTTGTCTGGAGATAGCAAATGAGAATCACATTCATAGCATTGCGTTCCCTTTGCTCTCGACTGGTACGCACGGTTATCCAATCTATGAAGCCGTTCCGATTGCATTTTTTGCTGCTCGTAAATGGCGATATGCACATTGGAATAGCCCTATGGAAGTAATTTTTTGTTGTGAAGAACAGATTGCTTTCGATATGATGTGTCTGCACCTCAAAGTATGGCAAAAACTTTATGCAGGATTTCTAAGCGAATACCTCCCTGAATGCCGCATGAAAGTGATCCGACAAGATATTACAAATCTGGAATGCGAGTGTATTGTAAATTCTGCTAACACTAAACTGGCTGTTAGTGGTGGATTAAATGGTGTGATTCATAGAGCGGCAGGGTCGGCACTTCAAGAGGAATGTCAAAAGCTGAATGGATGTCGGATCGGCGAAGCTAAAATTACAAGAGGCTATCATCTGAAGGCTAAGTATGTAATTCACACTGTCGGACCTGCCTATGGAACACCTGATGCAGAAGGATTGCTGAAAAAATGCTATTACAATTGTTTGGAAGTTGCCAGAGAAAATGATATCCATAGTATTGCTTTTCCGATGATTTCAACCGGAAAATTTGCTTTTCCTAAAGCTGCTGCGGCTAAAATTGCTTTTACATCAGTTCTTGACTGGCAGAAAAAGAATTACTGCTACAATATGGAAATTGTGTTTTGCTGCTTCGAACCAGATTCTTTTGATTTCATATCTAGACATTTACATAATTGGAAATATAACGATGAAAACCGGCGAAGCGAGACACAAGGACTTGTTTTCCACTGTCAAAAGTTGCAATTTTACCCGGAAGATGAAAAACTTATGGCGGAAATGTCTGTAAGAGAGCGGATTGAATATAGACGTAAGCTCAAAGATATGGGAAGATATATTGTTTTGGAGGAGAAATAAACGCATAGGTAATTGCATGATACCTTTGGAAAATCCATCTGGACGCAGGAAAAGACGAAAATAGCTCAATGAGAGTATTGAGTTTGCGAAAAGAATTTGAAAATACTTGAGGAGTGAGAAATGAATATGAAACCAGTTATCATAATGGGGCATCTTATTATTCCTTCCGGAACTGAGCAAATTTATCCACGTACTTATGAAGGGAATATGCGCATTCGCTCTGTAATTGTACCAGAAAGTGTTAAAACCATTGGAGTGCGTGCCTTCGCCAATTGTAAAAATTTAACCAGCATCACACTATGCGAGGGCATTGAAACCATAGAATCCAATGCTTTTACTGGCTGCACTAAATTAAAAAGTATCCAGCTTCCTGCCAGCATCAAACAGATCACGGGTTGGGCTTTTTACGACAGTGGATTGCAGAAACCGGTTTTGAGTGCAGATGGTCGTATTCTGGTTTGTTGCCCTCAGGCTGCTGCGGGGACGGAATATAGTGTTCCTAAAAGTGTTCGGGAAATCGAAATGCAGGCATTTGTAGAACTGCATAATCTGCAACGGGTAATCTTGCCGGAAGGATTACAGGTTATTCGAGAAAGAGCGTTTATTGCCTGTGGTTTTGAGTCCGTATCATTACCTAAAAGTATAAAGCATATTGAAGCAGGAGCATTTTATGATTGCGAAAAACTAAAAGACGTAACTGGATTGCAAAAAAGTGATCCGGTGGAATATGCAGATGAATTTTGGCGGATACAGGGAAAACGATTAACTATGCCATGCGGGACGGATCAGCCACAGATACGCCATTGGGACGAATCAGAATTCCAGAGTATTGCCCGAAGGTGTGCAGAAGCTGATGCCTCAGCTATGTATCAAATGAAGGAATATTTCTACCATAAATCACTGCAATATCCGGACGTGATCTTTTATGCAAGGGCAGCAAACTTTTGGCTGTATCGTGCTTATCAATATGGAAATCAAGAAGCAAAAATGTTTTTAGCAAAATGGGTTGATGCTCATCCAGGACAACGACTTCGTACTGTGAGATTATCAAACAGTCTTGGTGGAACATTGCAAGGATATTTGCTGAATGCCATGGGATTTTTGGATTTCGAGGAAGAACGTGAGTATACCCTCCATTGCGTGGACAAAGAAGGTCTTGTTCTCGTTGACAGCTACGAAAGCGAAGATGGTCCCGACGAAGATGGCTATGGGAGTGAAATATATTATGACTGGTGGTTCGTTGATGATTGTTTAAACTTCATTCCGGGAGCACCGATTCTTCACAGTTATTCTTCAAATGATATGAGGAGCAAAAGTGCGGAACAAAAACTTTCCGACATACATGAACAGACAGTAAAGCTGAGGAAACGAAAAATTGTCGAATAGATTGGAAGTTAATATTATCTGATTTTTGATAGAAAAGGGTTGGTAATAGTAGAATGATTGGTTTTATTCATACGAATGAGCATAATGTACCAAAATACTATATAGGTATTATTTTATGCTCGATTTTAAGCGTATCTATTTACATTTGGAGTCTCTTAAGTGCTTCGGAAAACGTTTCCTTTTTTAACCGTGATGTTGGGTTCTACTATATATTCAAATACCTTTATCTGGCAGTATTCGGTGTGTTGGGGAATTTGCTTTATAAAAATAAAGTTAAAACAAAATATTGGGGGATTGCTGCGATTGGTGCATTAATTCTTTATTGTTTTATCATAAACAACCTGTTTTGCTATGATTATTTATATGCTATTAAAGAATTATGTCTTTCTTTGTGGTCGGTATTTACCTATTTATTTGGTAGCAAAATTATTAGAATCAATCGAGATAAAGGCAAAACTCAATATATACTTGGAATGGGAATTTATTTTGCGCTGCTTACACTTGCTATTTTCTTAATTGAAAATATGCTCATTCCCTCAGAGTTTTATCGGCGAGATTCTGTTGAAATGATTTTTATGTTTGTTATTGGAATTGCCTCGTGGCGTATAATAGAAAAGCAGCATTGTATAGAGAAAAGCATTTTAGAACTCAGCATGTTTTCCGCATTAAGTTTTCTAGCAATATTTTGGAAGCATGAAAGAATATCGAATATCATAAGTAGCCTGATAAATCCTATCTCGTCCGTCCCTATAGATAATTTGCATACTGATAATTGGATCGGATATCGTATGAGTTTGGCTTGGAATGCCTGGTTTGGCGATATGTCTCCTTTTTTAGATGATACATTTTACGTCAACGTAGATAACTGTTCGTTCTTTTGGATTAAATACCAAAAAGGTTGGTTGCCGTTTATCGTTGCTTTTTTAGCAGGAATACTTTTACTATACTTTGTTGCAAGAATTTCAAGGAGCAGCAACATCAGGAAAAACTCCTTTGCACAGATCCTTTTGGTATCCATCTTTTCTCTTTGTGCATTAGGATATTTAGCAGAGCTGTTTTTGATAACATCCACAGATATTGGCGCATTGCTTCTGCGGAACCCAGGGGAAATATTACTGCTATGGATGTTGTTTGGTTTCGCTTTAGGAGATGACAAATATGAAGTCGAGAGCAATCGAAAGAGAATTGCTAAAGATTAAAAAGAGAGAAAACCAGATATTAAAAAAGGCAACAAATAAAGATAATCCGTTATGGAAAACAAAGTTGGAAGAAAAGATTCCTGATAAGGTCATCATTGGCTTGGAAAAGATGTTCTGCAAAGCATTCTCTCTTATTTTTGAAAATGGAAATATGCTTATTGAAAAAACATATGATAAAGAATCGTTTGAGAAAGACTTTAAGATTAAAGATTACGCAATAGATCTGAAAGGCGGTAAACGAGAAATCAAAAACATGAAAAGAGATGCGGCTATGGGGAATACACTGAACATGGCTTTTTCAACAGCGGAGGGTATTATTTTAGGAGCACTTGGTATTGGTCTGCCGGATATCGTTATTTGGGTTGTGGTTCTGCTTCGAGGTGTTTATGAAACAGCACTTAAATATGGATTTGATTATGCATCGCCTGTAGAGAAGATGTTTATATTAATGATGTTGGAAACATCTATGTCAACAGGAATAAATTGGAGTGAGCTAAATACAAAAGTTAATGACTTTATTGAACAGGAGACAATAGTAAATCCAACAGAAGAAGAAATACGAAGACAAATCCAATCAACTTCTAACACCTTTGCAACGGATATGCTGGTGATGAAATTCATACAGGGATTACCTGTGATAGGTATTGTTGGTGGTGCAATGAACCCAGTGTACTATGGCAGAATTATGTCATATGTACAATTGAAATATCGAAAAAGATATTTGGAAGGAAAGGTGAAAAACTATGATAGAAAATTATTTTGATTGGGTTGTAGATATGAATGAAGTGAGAATGAATAAACAAGAATAGAGTAAACTGGACGATATAAGGAGATATATGTATGAATAAAACATTGAGAAAAGCACTATTGCTGGAACGTTGTCGAAAAGGTGATAGTAAGGCAATGCTTAAAATGTCAGAATACGGCGATGCAAAGATTGCAAATATGTGGCTTGTACGGGCAGTTTTATACGGAAATGAAGAAGCTAGAGAAATTCTTCGTTGTAATCCCTCACGTGCTTCCGATACACTCATTCCAATCGAGAATTTTATTCCGGGAAAGAGTATGGTAGGGTGCAGCAGAACTTATAGTGCAGAAGAACTGCTGGAAATTGGTTTTGACAATTTGCCAAATTTGCAAAAATCGTATCTTTTGATGGGGCTGTCAAACGAAAGGGTACTTCTTTTGGCAACAGATACCGAACCTGAATCGCCGGGCAAGGATGTGTTCGGGGATCGAACATATTACAATTATTATACTTATGATGAATTTTTCCATCGAATCTCCAAAAAAACATGTGAGGATAATCCTATTTTTGCATATGGATTAGGCGTTGCATATTTTGAAGCGCATAAGCATCTTCCAGATCTGCGGATTGATTGGCTAGTAGAGGATGGCATCATTAAAATGTAAATACAAAAGTTGATAACTTTATTGAACAGAAGACAATAGTAAATCCAGCAGATGAAGCAATGCGAAGGCAAATCCAATGGTCTTCTAACTCCTTTGTAACGGATATGCTGGTTATAAAATTCATACGAAATATTGGAAAAGATATTTGAAAAGGGAAAATAAAAATGAAAGAGAATTATTTTGATCATGTGAATCGAATACAAACTTTGATTCAGGATCGAGCTTGTTTTCCTCCAGCCGATGAAGAATTTAAAACATCGCCAAACCTGGTTCAAAAATGTAGAGAGGATGGTTCAATTTGTCCATTTTATGGTGATACCGTTGTGTTTCAACTTCCAAAAAGTATGAAACAATATCTTTCTTCTATCCAAAAATCGCTTTATCAGGAGCATGGAAAATTCCTATCAGAAATACTTCCGGAGGAATCACTGCACATTACACTACATGATCTAAGCGCATCAACAAAAAAAAGTGAAATAACACCAAAGATCGAATCACACGATAACGTTATAAAATCATTCTTGCCTTCTCTAAAAGATAAAGGAACTATCAGCCTTGTTGCAAAGGGTATGGTAAGTATGGTAGCAAGTTCCATTGTAATGCTGTTTGAGCCGGTCGATGAGCAGGTTCATAATACTATTCAACAGATGTATGAGTCTGTTGATGAAATATGTCCCCTTCCTTATCCATTGACACTTCATTGTACGCTTGCATACTATAAACCAGGCACATATTCTCCGGAAGAATGGAGCAGTCTGTATAAATTTATCAGCCAGTGGAACAGTCAAAATTCAGATGGAATTCGATTTGCTCTGGATAGCAACATGATTGATTATCAATTTTTTTGTTCTATGAAAAAATATGAAAGCATAGTTAGTTAAGCGTTACGGAATCCTTTTTTGCATAGTTCAAAAGAAAGAATTCTCTGACAAGTTCTATAAAACACTTTCTCCAATTTTTCAAAAATTCTAAATTTGATATACCTCTCGGTGTCTGGAAAATGTGTAAATCAGCACAACACCCACCTCTTTTGGCGATCTTAAAAACATTCATAACACAAAATCGAATCGGTGATCCATTAAAAATATACTCTCTAAAACCGAAGGTGCAGCCGACATTGAAGATGTCGTTCAAAGGGGATTGGGGATGCTCCCCCAACAAGCAAATTTGCGAAGAATGACCCAAAGGGAAATTCGAGAAAATGAGTGAACCTGTACAGGTTTACACTGCTTGCCAATTTGTGAGATTATGAATTTAGTATCGAGAATAGGGTACACCTAAATTTTGCAATGCTGCAACCCTATCATCGTTGCATGGATGAGTTGAGTATATTGCACTGAGAAAACCATCATGCGGAACATCTGAGATATGTTGGTCTAATACCGTCGCTAATTCAAGACCAAAACCAATTTTATAAGCAAATTCATCAGCCAGATACTCATTTTGTCTCATAGACCACATCAGAAAAAGCATACAGAACTTTACCCATAACCAAGAAAGTGCTGTTGATATTCCTGCGAAAACTGCGGTAATTATACCCATTACACCACTACGAGAGCATATTGCGAACAGCCCCATGATTGCAGAAAAAATCCAGTAGGATATTTTGATTAACAGGAGGCACCCGGATATAAATATATTGCCCCCGCCAATCAATAATTGGATAACAGTATGTCCGTATGAGAGATGTCCGATCTCATGGGCGAGAATTCCAAGTATCATATCATCGGAGAGTAAAAGCAATCCGTCAGTTATGCATAGTGTTTGCCTACCTAGAGCAAATGCATTTGGAGCAGGATCATGGATAATCTTCACTTTCACTTTTTTAGGACAGTATGATGTGTTCTCTTTTGCTTTATCTAAAACATATTGAACCAGCGGGACAACTCGAAGTTTTATATCTACTCTTTTTATATCGCTTGCTCCTGCGAAGGCAGCCAGGCACATTTCGCCTAATGGGGATAAGCTGATAGCTACTGTGAAAAAGTAAATACAAATCAGTTCAACAATGCTTCCTGACGAACCGAACACAGCAACAATCAGCAGAATATTAAGAGTAAAGAACAGAAGAGTTCCTAAGTTTGAGAAGCGAACAATTCTGCCTACACGATGCCAAATATCCATAATGCACCCCCCTTTTATCGTGTTGTTGGTTTGAGCTTGCATTGTTTAATTACTCAAATGTAAAGAAATCTTTGTTTCGCTCTTTGAACAGAGCAAAGACAGTCTCTAACACAAATTCGTTTTCAACACCAACATATTCTTCTGTTTCATCGTCAATTTCTTTCAGCTGCAAAATAACAACTTGCCCATCCGAATCTCCAATAGGAAGCAGGACAACATATTCGTTCTGGCGATACGGTATTAAGTCAAGAAATTCAAATTCAACTTCGTTCCCATTCTCATCATTCAAAGTTATAATGTTGTCTTCATCCATGTCGTCGTTCCTTTTCTTAATATAAATAATTATCGTTGATAATGATGCCTAATAGTTCAAAGAGATTATCCTTTTTGGAAAGAATGCATTTTTTCATGGCTTGTTTAATTTGTTCCGTTGAAATGCTATCAGGCAACATTTCCCTTGGGACACCATGACCGAATTGCCGAAAATACTGTTCTTCGATTTCATAATACTCATTATCAATTTTCGGTTCAGGTGTATTAAGGAAGCTATTCATAAAATCTGCAACGCTCTTGTTTTTGTCCATTGTATGCACCTACCTTTCTCTGCTCAAGACCCTAACATGATTATCTGGTCTAATAGAATCAATCATTGAAGAAAAAATACCAAACGCTGTAGGAAAGAAATTTGCTAATAGCTCTAATTTGCCTTGGTCTCCCATAGACGCTTCAAAAAAGTGGGCAAAGGCTTCTGCTTGTAGATTGCCCGGTCTCGTCCAATAGTTCCTTGAGTGACCATAATTTCCGTGCAATTGACCATTTGTTGTCGCATCAATTAAGTCCGAGAAGGAGTGAGCTGAATCCTGCCTAATACGGGTCAGAAAAGCAGTTTGCTTTTCCACTGGAAGATTGTTATATAAGCTCAGGATTCTTTGTCCGTCCTCAACCAGTGCCTCAGCAAATTCTGGAGTATTGGATAGATTGCTCCGATAGTTGCACGAAGCATGGTCGATCATGTGAGCAAGCTCGTGGAAATAAGTTGTTCCTGCACCTCTTGGATTTGTCATATCAGAAGCTGCATTGTAGTAGACTCCTCGTGAATGCCCTATATAATTTCCCGGTGAGTAATGTGCTGTCTGATCCGGTGGATATTCAGAATCTTGTATCATCAGTTTACCAGCGAAATGGTCAAACACTTCTCTGACATTCTGCTCTGCATTTTCATGGCGTTGTGATATAACAGCGATATATCCGTCTGGTGTGCTACCTTGGGTTAGCACGCCAAGGCAATACTGATAAGACGAATTACCAACATTAGGTGTTTGCAGACCCTGGAGGAAAGAATTTCGTGCAGAAGGAGTGTCCAAATTAACATTATCATATTCTTGTACACTTTTGGCAAGTGAAGCAACGTATTTTTCGGCCTGAAGCATAATCTGTAAAATATCATTCAGGGCTTTGTTGCAATCTTTTACGATAGTTCCCAGCTCATCGTACTTCTTGTCATTCCATCCAATTCCCAATTGCTGATATTTCATCTTCACAGAACTTCTTGTAGTTTCGATAGAAGAAATGGAGGTCCGCATATTTTTCAGTATTGTCAGTAATTGAGTTGCATCAGCATTTACGTTGCTCAAACACTCACCTCCTCATTTGTTAATCATTTCGAGTGTAGCTACCTGTTACTAAAACCGGGATATATGTATCAAGCGATTGAGCTGCAAGTGTTCGATGTCGCCCATCACTCTGAAATACATAATAAGAACCTACCTGCGCAACCTGGACAGGATTATTGTAATAGCTACGAATGGTATCATCTAACACTGGGTTTTGTGAAAGCTCATCCAAAGACATTCCTGACTCAGTATTTTGACGAACATCTTGGATGTGCGAAGCTCGCCTTAGAATGTTTTCTCTCGACCATCCCTCTCGACCATTCCGTGTCCAAAATCCTTCCGGGTTCCCAAGTTCTCGGTCACTGAGATAAACTCCTTCAATATCCCTTGCTCTAACGTATACGAGTTCTGGATTTTCATTTCGAGAAAAGGTATAGTTCCCGTTCTCCCAATAATCTCGATATTCTTCATAGTGATTTCCACGGGAAAAATATCGTTCAGCTGATAGTCTGTCTTGAACAAATGCAAGATTAGAACCAAAGGTATTTGACTCAAAGGTGGTTGTATCTGCACTTGATGGTGTAACAGCAAAACTACTGGTCTGAGGTGTGCTTGCAGATATTCCATTTGTAGATCCTAGTTGAACACTTTCGTATTCACTAAGGCTCTTGGCGAGTAAAGCCACATATTTTTCTGCTTGAAGCATAATTACCAATATGTCATTGAGAGCCTTGTTGCAGTCTCTTACAACCACGCCCAACTCGTTGTATTTTTTATCTTGCCATCCAGCACCTAACTGTTCATATTTCATCTTTACAGATTTTTTGGTAGTTTCGATGGAGGAAATGGAATCCTGCATTTTTTTCAGCATTGCGAATAGCTGAACGGAGTCAGCATTTACCATACTCATTTCATCACCTCCTGGCAGCGGATTTTGTGAAGTGCAAAGCGGCGATGTGTCAGGAAAGTCTGACACATCACTGCTTCGGCAAGATTTAATTTAGAGAGGAAAGAAATTGTTCCAACTCAGCAGCGGTCGGTGCAATGTACGGTTTCATCTGGTAAGTATCCTTAACACCGTCTGTGAAGTATACGCTCCTTTCTTTTTTCGTTTTGTTGGTTCATTTTCGCCAGTGTGTTCGTGTCGTTTGCTGTGACGAGAACGCAACATAGACACAAAGAAAACACAAGGGCGAGCTTGCTCGTTTATATACCCTTGTGTTTTCGACTGGATATGTTAAGGTAACAAACAGTAAATGACACGTTACAGACTGCAAAATGTACCAACTGAAAAAAGAAAGAATACCGTTGTGTGCTTTATTTCTCGATCAGCTTTTCAAACATGAGGAAAGGTTTTTATAAAAAAAGAGTAGTTACCGTTTTTTGGTAACTACTCTTTTCCTTTTTTAAGGTTTAAAGTCCTGGAAGTTTAGGTGTTTTGGGTATTGGTGGTGTAGGTAGCTGCAAGCTTTCCAATTTTTGTTGAATTGCTTTAAATTCAGGGGTTTCTTGGTGTTGATTTTGAACCATTTTTTGCTCTATTCTCTCCAAAGTCGGTTGAATTTCTTTCCCTGATACTTTACGATTTAATTCTCTTTCTAAGGTCTCTTTCGGACTAATGGAAGGCGTTTCTAAACTTGAATAGAAGTTTCACTCCTTCTCTATTATAAAGCCTTATATCGCTAAATAAGCCCGTTTTATGAAGGGTTTCTAAGCTGAAATGAACGGGTTTACACCCGGCCTTGACCTCCGCCCGCTGTCCCGCTGAATGGGTGGACAAGGCGGCCAATCCCTCAAAGTGCTTGGACGCTCTCTTTCTGATTTTGGAGCGTTTCTTTTCTAAAAATTGAAATGGGCGGGAAGCCATTTTAGGGCTTTCCCGCCTTGATTACTTTTTAGCAAAGACGGGCGTGACTGTCAACGGCGGCGCATGAAATGCGCCGTTCATCTTGACCGTTGACTGGCTCGGCTGGCTTTGCTATCTTCCTGACAAATGGGAATGTCTAAGATAGTAAAGACGTCCCACATGCAACTCTTTCTTTTATTGCGGAAACCGTATCTTTAATTGTGAATGTAGTTGTGTCTATGACATTTGATTCATATATCCCCAAACCGGAAAATTGCTCCCACATTGTTTCCACTAATTCAATATTTGTTTTTCTATCTAATTTTGAGCGTTCCACAGCTCGCTTCATAGTTTCTTTTTTACTCGCTCTTAATACAATATAGTGTACCTCGTAATCTTCTTGGGCAAGAGCTTTCCATGGCTCCAAAAACCATGGCCCGACAATCCCATCTACAATTACATCATATCCGCCACGAGCATATCGCTTTGCAGCTTCTAAAAAGGCTTCAATGACAACCAGATTTTGCTTGTTGGATTCTGGCAAATGTGGTGGTATTGCGCCTTTGCTTAAGTAATGAAAAAAGTCATCGGTGTGCATATGCACTGATTTATCCATATCTGATTCCTTTGCGACAATTGACGCAGTTGTTGTTTTTCCTGTCCCCGGTGAGCCTGTAATCACAATAATTCTTCCTTGATTCATCTGTATTTTCCCTCACAATTTGAATTTATCACTTTGTTCCTGCCTGCTCAATCATCTTCTTCGCAAACTGGTTTTCCCTGACCCTGATTGCCCACCAAGTAAAAAAGCGGTTGGCGATTCAACCGCTTTTTTACTTGAACCAATTCTTCTAAATTATCATTTAAGCGATTCTCAAACTGTTTGTCAGTAAAATTGACTATATTTGCCATATTAAGCCACTTTCTCTTTATTCAAAACTTGTTTTGAGTAACGATTCATTGACCGCCAATACTCATGAACGGCTTGTAATTCTTCTAAAGAATAATCAAAAAGATTTACACGTTTTGCAAGCTTTAATTGGTTTAATAAATTGACTTCCAATAATTGAGAGTCATTTTTATTTAATTCATGGTTCAAAACATAGTTTAATACTCGATTATAAACGCTTGCCGATAATTCGTTAATGATCTCTATTTCAAATGTTTTTTCATACGTAACTGCCATTTCATTTTCACTCCTTTTAAAGTTTGTCAGGTAAATATTTCCGTATATATTCTTCTAAGGCTTGATCCATAACTTCTTTTACGTTTCCGCCATTCTTTGCTGTTTCGATTTTTATGATATGGTGCAAGTCAGCACGAACACGAACCGTCTTATCTCCCATTATATCTTTTTTTGCACTGATTGGTGTATCATTTCGTTTTGCTTTTTGTGCGCCTAAATTTCCCACAATCACTCACTTCTTTCTATTTCTTCTTATTCTTATTTTATCATCAACAATCACAAATCACAAGTGATTTGTGATTAATCACTTGTGATTTGTGATTCTATTCTTTTTCGTTTTCTAATTGAATGATTCGCTCAAGCATTTCAAAAAATACGTTCTCATACATGGATAAAACTTTTTTGTCATAGCCTTTGTGTTCTGTAATTCCGTTTTTAGACCAGGTACTTACTTTATTACTTCGCTTGATAATATTTTGGAAAACCAAGTTATCTTCTTTATGTTGCTTGTACAGTTCTTCCAGGTTTGATTTTATCGTTGCGCTGTCCGTATCAACTAAATAAGGAACAAAACCGATCATATCTAGTCCAGGGTTAAACTGTTCTTGTAAATCAATCAAATAGGAAATATAGTTTTGAATGTTGTTTGTACTTTCTTCTTCTGCTTGTAAAGGGATCATAACGTAATCACTTGCCACGATTGCATTATTTGTATAAACGCTTGGCGTTGGTACAGTATCAATAATAATGAGATCATAGTCACTTTTTAAAGGTGCTAAAAGAGTAGCAAGCAATCTACTTTCATTTTCAAAAGTCCATGAGCGAGTTAATTTTGGCAGTAACATCAAATCAAACGTGCCAGGGATCAAGTCTAAATTATCAGTCAAATGAACAATAGAAGAAGCCAAGTTTCCATTTTTCAGTCCTTCATAAAAATTAACACGTGGCAATTCTACCTTAAATGTTTTTGCTAAGTCTTTTGTCAATGTTGCTTGTAAGTCCTTATCGATCATTAAAACTTTTAAATTAAATTTGTCTGTCAAGTAAGCAAACATAGTCGATAATTTTGACTTTCCAACACCACCTTTAAAATAATTGTTTAAGATAACAATCGCTTCATTTTTACTGTTTAAAATACGTCTTAATTCTTCAAGTATTTTGAGTTCTTCCTTCTCCATAACTACGCCCCATTCTTTTTTTGTATAGTAATATTGTATCATTAGGAATCACAAATCACAAGTGATTTGTGATTAATCACTTGTGATTTGTGATAAGTGATTTGTGATTAATATATAAAAGCCCTCTTTAAAGGGCTTTTATGCTTATTTTGAAAAAGAGATAAAATCAATATATCCCTTTTCTCCGATTTTTACAACGGCATTGTAGGACTTTCTATCTTTCGTTTTGATTCCTTTTACCAGGGTTTCTTTTCCCTCTAGTAATTCTTTTACATTTGTTTTGGTGAGTTTTTTCTTTCTAAAATGTTCAGCTAAAGTGAAGGTACATTCAGGATAATTTGAACAACCATAAAACGATTTTTTTAATACAATATTGTTGCCACACTTAGGACATTTTCCTACAAGGGGTCCCGAGCGCTTAGTGGGAATTTGTACCCCTTATCGATACAAATTCCCCGTAGGCGCTAGGGACCTCTTTAGCTCCTTGGAAGCTGTCAGTAGTATACCTAATAATTTATCTACATTCCCTTTAGTAACGTGTAACTTTCCAAATTTACAAAAGCGACTCATAGAATTATTTCCTCCCGTTAAATAATAGATAACTATTAAAAATAGACAATACTTGCTCATAAGTAACGGTACTTAAATTGTTTACTTTGGCGTGTTTCATTGCTTGATGAAACTGATTTTTAGTAAACAGTTGACGATATTCTCGATTGACCCATTTTGAAACAAAGTACGTATATAGCTTCCAATATTTATCTGGAACATCTGTGGTATGGCGGGTAAGTTTTATTAAGACACTGTTTACTTTTGGTTTAGGATGAAAGCATTCCGCTGGCAGCTTAAGCAATTGCTGAATCGAGACTTGAGTGTGCAAGAGCAACCCTAGTGTTCGGTGAATATCCAAGGTACGCTTGTAGAATCCTTCTTCAACAATCAGATAGATGTCAGACGCATGGCTTTCAAAAACCACTTTTTTAATAATTTGTGTGCTTAAATGGTAAGGAATACTCCCAACAATTTTATACCTCTGTTTGTTAGGGAATTGAAACTGTAGAATATCTTGGTGAATTAAAGTGACACGAGTATTCAGTTTTAATTTTTCTGACGATAAGTTGAATAGATGACTGTCTAATTCAATAGACGTTACCTGTTTACTTATTTTAGCCAGTTTCGTCGTTAAATGCCCTTTACCTGTTCCAATTTCGTAAACGGTATCGGTTTCTTTTAAATTCAATTGTTTTATTATTTGGTTGAGTACTTTTTCACTCGTTAAAAAGTTTTGAGAATATTTTATATTTTTGTTCATGTAATCACTCCTTCTTAATTACAAATTTTTAGCATCTAATTTAACTTCAATTCCTATTATACAAAATTTTAAGATACTGCACTATCAACACACTCTTAAGTTTGCTTCTAAGTCTTATTTCCATAACTTCTTTCATTTGGGAATAATTCAAGCTGGCGAATCATATAATGTGTACTTGGAATGTAATCAAAATAAAACAATAGTGCTAGATATAAACTCCATGGAATTGGGCGTGTCCGATTTTCGTAGGCACTATAAGTTTGTCGTGAAATACCAACAGCCGAAGCAATTTCTTCTTGTGATGCACCAACTTTTCCTCTGAGTGCGGGTAACTCAATCGCCAATTGAGTGGCCAAGTTCTCTTTCTCATCTTTACTAAAATTCCAAAACTGCTTATAAGCATCTCGCCCTACAAATTGAATCAATAAATCTCCTCCTGGGTATACTCTTTCGTAGAGTACATTACTCCACGAAAAAACACCGCCAAACACTGAAAACTCAGCATTATTTGACGGTGTTGACAATTTATTTGACGGCTAATAAATCAGAAAGCCGTTGCATATTTTCTCTTTTTAAATCCATGGATGGGTGTACATAGCGATTCATTGTAATATTCACGCTGGCATGACCCAATATTTCGCTGAGACTTTTTACATCGAATCCAAGCTCTATGCACCTTGTAGCAAATGTATGACGTAACGAGTGATAATTTGCGGAGGTGATTCCGCTGTTTTTCAATACCTTCTTAAAATGATTTTGCATGGTTCTTGGTTCTAATGGATTCTGATCGCTATTGGTTAGGATGTAGCCAGTAGAAGAAGCTTTGTGTGCTGTAAGAATAGTCATTAAGCCATGGGGTACTGGAATAGTACGGATGGAGCAAGCACTTTTTGGTGTGGTAACAACAATCCTTGTCTTGTATTCACTGTTGGTTCTATCTTGGATTCTCTGGAGCGTTTGATGCACGTGGATTGTGTAATCTGAGAATGAAACATCTTCCCATCGTAACGCACAAATTTCACCTACTCTGAGACCAGTGAATAAACATACTAATATACCAATATTGCAGGAATCAAGATTAGAATACAAGTATTGGCATAATTTTTCCTGTTCAGCACGACTCAAAACTCTCATTTCCTTCGTTTGACGTTTTATCTGTATAGATCGTGCGTCACAAGAAATGGCTTTCCCGTTTCGGGTGGCAAATTGTAAGACATTTCGAATTAGAGATAAAATATCTGAAACAGTTTTAGAGGAAAGTCCATTCTCCTTTAATCCACCAGAAACAAGGAAAAAATTACACTGCGTTTCAATAAACTCGTGTGTTATATCACGCAATTGTTTGCTTCCGAACACAGGAAGTATATACGAGCTGAGAAGATTCCTATATTTGTTGCTTGTAGATTCCTTCACTTTAGGACATATAGCTTGAAACCATTCCATAGCAACCTGTTCAAATTGATCTGAGCTAATTTCTGGATCGACAGTGACAGAATTACTCGTGCACGAACTTTGACTGATAAGTTTTGCCTTGACTTCTCGATATGACTTTGCATAAACATAACCGTAATTGGCTTTGCCTGTAGAAGATCGGGACTTAATGTATCTTCCTTCCCATCTGCCGTCTTTCCTTTTGTAAATATTTTCTCCTTTTCGTGCCATAAGGTACACCTCCTTCAATATGACTATAATTCTGACGGCAAATTGTGACTTTGGAACTTTCTAAGATGGATTTTTGTGCAAAACCTCGTGTTTTATGTCCCTAACATATTGACAAACAGTGCGACAATTTGTAAAATAAAGATATAAACTAAAAAAAACAGAGAAGAATGCGATTCGTGGAGTAATGTACTCTACGAATTTTTTATTTTAAAGAACCTCAAGATAGCTCATATTGTCGTCTTGGGGTTCTTTTCATTCTATCATTTAATGCAATCTGCCTATAAAATTTTATCATATTGCATTTATAAATGCAACTTGCACCCGATGTTGGTTGTTGAGATTTTTGGTACATTTTATAATGTATAGCAGAATCATACACAGCATGGAGGTGATTGAAACGCAACCGGAAATTGATTACGTTAAGATTGGTCAGCGCATTAGAGCTGCCCGACTGGAAAAGGGTTATAGTCAGGCTGATTTGGGTGCGTTGGTTGGTTGCTCGAACAATCATATGAGCCATGTTGAAGTTGGACAGACGAAAGTTTCTTTGGCAATGCTTCTAAAACTGGCATTCGTCTTGGAAAAGAACTTTGACTATTTTTTACTGGATACCCCATATGCAAAATGCGACAGCATCATTGATAATGAGATTGCTGCAAAACTGAAAAAGTGTAATGTAACAACATTGATAACCGTAGGAAAGTTGATTGATGTCTTGATTGACCAGCAAGAGATGATAAAAAAAGCGGAGCTTGATTGATATAATGAAAAAGAAGCCCATTGACGGTACAGAGTGAACTGCTATGGGGTTCTTTTTTGCAGCACAATATACTGATTCTTTAAGAAGCAAAAAGTCCACCAGTCATGATGCACTACGCATCGTACTGGTGGACTTTTTCTGTAAAGATATAAAAATAGATATTCATATATCGCCATAACCAATGTCGTTATCGTAGGCATGAAGATCTTCTTTCAGGAAATCTGCTTTACGAATATACATCGAATTTACCAGCTCTCCTTTTTCGTGGAGCAGGCTGAATTTGTAGTCTAATAATGCTGCCGGTACATAGAGCATTTTAGCCGTTTCAAAAAATGTGTGTTCCGAAAGGCATTCCAGGACTTTCCCATCTTCTAACAGAAGCTCCGCCGCAAAGAAGTTTGCTTCATTTTCTTCGATTGATCTATCATCAAAAACTTCCATTTCTTGAAAGCCGTGCATCATAGCGATTTTTGTATGCAGGACAGCGTGTCCTAATTCATGTGCGACTAATATACGCTCCAGGATACCGTTCACATTGTGATCTATCACGATATTCTTTTGTCTGGACTGGTAATAGAAGAAGCCCTTCAATTTCTTCTGTAAATCGTAATAGTGGATTTTGATACCTAACAGCTGACATAGCTCGTAAGGGTCTCTGGTGTGATATTTTCGCACAAGCTTATCGACAGTTTCAATGATATGCTCTGCCGTTTTCATTTGCTTCACCTCCGAATCGCACACAGAAAACATATTCTGTGCTTGAGGATTTTACTCTTTATCTTTATGCTTTCTGTATTTCTTCGGAGTGTACTTTTCCCGTGCTGTTTTCTTAGAGTCCATATAAACTGACATAATCGCCTGGAAGAATACATCTTTTGCGTCCTCGTCCAATTCTCCACCGGCAAACAGAGAATTTACACGACCCAACACTTCCTGAGCTTCTTTTGCTCCTTTTGAACCGAAGTTTTCCTTTGCCTCTAAAATAAACATATCCTGATCTATATGGCTCTGGCTATCCGTTTCAGATTCGTCCAAAAGATAGGACACAGAGATATGCAGTGCTTCAGCAAGTTTTCTGATGTTGCTTTTTCTGGGGAGTGTTCCGAGCTGCTCATAGGTGTAAAGGGATCTTTCGGAAATGCCGGTCATCTGGGCAAGCTCCGTTTGAGATAGGTTCATAGCCAAACGAGCTTCTTTAATTTTTTCTCCAAATGTCATGGTAGTATCCTTCCTTTCAAAAAATATTTATTCGTAACTTCCGATTATTTGTTGACAAACTTCTGGAAAATGCTATAATAAGAATCATAACAGAAGTTTTAATTCCACTTAATTATATATCGGAACTTTTATAAAGTCAAGAACTTCCGATTTCACTTCTGTTATTTTAATCAAATATCGGAAGTTATAGTCATTCTTGTCCCATGGTATTTGTTTCCCTTTAGCCAAGTGACAGGAGTTAGAAAGGAATTCTTATTTTATGGATTAGGCTGAAAGGAGATTCTGAATGAGCAGATATAATACACAGGTATTAAGCAGTATTCGAATGCTTTGCCGGATGCAGAACATTGACGAGAAGGTTCTGTATGAAAGAGCAAAGCTGATTTTATCCATATATCGAGAGGTGTGCTGGTCTACCATTGATCGTGCGAATGATGTATGTGATACCCTTATTTGTACTTACGGTGACAGCTTAGATGGTGCATTGATTTATCTGGAGAACTTTGCTCCGGATGAAGCGAGAGAACGATTTGAAGAACGCATTCGCAGCTTATTTGAGACAAAGTGGATCATTGAACTGGTAGATATGGCTATGTTGAAAATCAGAGAATATCCAGATAAAGGCGCTCTGTACTGTGAGATTATCTCAAAGGCATATCTCAACCGCTTCAAGTACAGGGAATCAGAAATGCTGGAGGTTTTGAATATGGAACGCAGCACCTACTATGACCGAAAGAAAGAAGCGATACTGTTATTTGGTCTGTCACTTTGGGGAACAGCCATTCCTAAATTGAAAGATTTCCTGGAAAGTGCCCGGGAGGAAGAAGCATTGTGTTATTGTGAATGCTAAGACAGGATTTTAGTCCGACTAAAATCCGATGAAAATACGACGGTTCCCCTACTGAAAGTCCGACTTGTCCAGTGTTAAAATGGCTATGCTGGGAGATAGCGGCATAAAATTGAATAGAGAGAGTTACGCCTCGTGCCTGTAATGGGTACGGGGCTTTTTTTATACCTGCCTATTTTCCCCCATAATTAACACAAAGGCATGAACGAGAGCTTGGAGTAATTTACTCCGGCTCTTTTTTTATGCCTGCAAGGAGGACAGGCAGATGGCAAAGGGTATTGAGAATCGGGCACGATCTCCTCCCGCTGTTTTTGATTTTGCAACTTCACAAATTCAAAAACACGGAGGAACGAAAATGTATTACGACTTGGTTGAAAGCGGAAAAAGAATTAAAGCCTTGAGAAAGGAACATGGGCTTACACAGGAACAGCTTGCGGAGCAGTTAGGTGTTGCCGCAAACACCATTGCACGAATTGAAACCGGCAACAGAGGTATCTCTATTGATTTGGCAATCGAACTGGTTGTGCGCTTTGAGACAACCCTTGATTACATATTTTTAGGTCGTGAATAACCTCAAAACTATACCTACGAGGCAATAAAAACTTGCATGAGGAACAGGTACAATTTAGATACAGCCAAAGAAAATCGGCTGCTTGATCCTTGAAAACTGAATACACAGTCATCGAATACGTTCCTGTTGCCGGTGCGAGAGCATCAGCCACATCAGCGGTACGCCGAGACGTATCGGATAGAGAAACAGAACGACTTTCTTCTATAAATTAAGCGCTTGTCTCTCTCCCGATGCCAGCGATCAATACTGGCTTGTAAATATTGGGTTGCTCCCAATACGGCCATGAAAGCAACAGGATTAAAGATACTTCTCTACGGAGCTGGCGGAGAACCCGGCAGAGGTTAGATTCCTATGGAACTGATTCGCAATCAGTCGTTCGGTGATTCCCTGAGGGCGTAAGCCCTCTTTCCCAGGGGTGCGTGGCAAATATGGGACACATAGACTTTTGGACTGACTGCCTGATTCCTTTCTGGCAGTCAGTTATTACATAGCCAACGAAAGGAGGTCATGGCACATGATGAAAGAAAATTGGGTATATTGCCGTGGTGATATTTATTGCGCCAAGCTGGACCCGGTAGTTGGGTCGGAACAAGGCGGCATCCGTCCGGTTATCGTCATTCAGAACGATACCGGTAATAAACACGCTCCCACATTGATTGTGGCAACGGTCACCACCAGAATCCATAAGAAAGCGAATATGCCGACGCACTTTGTTATTTACGACAATCCTGCATTCAAAGAAGCGTCCGTTGTTCAGCTGGAACAGATTCGTACCATTGATAAAAGCAGGATTGATAATTACTTAGGTAAGGTAACGCCCCGTGAAATGGTAGCGATTGAGAAAGCCTTATCTGTCAGCCTGGCAATGGAACAGCTGAAAAAGCGTTCCCCAAAACATAAAGCAAAGAGAGCGAAGGAGTGAACATAAATGTTTGAAGAAAGAATCGCTGCCATGAATCAGCGCACCGAAGAAGCGATGGCTGCTAACGCAGTTCAGTTTGATAAGAGAACCTATACGGTTGATGAGATTCAGGATATTCTGGGCATCAGCAGAACCAGCGCATACAACCTTGTGAAAAAGAAAGTTTTCCATAGCGTCCGCATCGGTGGCAGTATCAGAATCTCCAAAAAGAGTTTTGATGAGTGGTTGGATCATCAAATGTAAGATTTGTCAAGGGCGTCGTACAACCCGGCGACAAACTTCAAAACATATTGAGAGTTCGATAAAATGTAGCCATGACAAGAAACACATGGCTACATTTTTTACATAGGAGGTTGTACGATGGCGGAAATGAGAAAACGCACGAGTATGTCTGTTCTGGAAATGGGCAGGATGCTCGGTCTTGGTAAAACGGAGTCATACTGGCTCATTAAGAAGAATTACTTCAAAACCATTCTTGTCGGCAACACCATGAGGGTGATGATCGACAGCTTTGAAGAATGGTATGCCAATCAGTTCAAATACCAGAAGGTCGATGGAACCCCTCCCGGCGAGGAATTGAAGAAAACTACATATTCAATGGAGGAGCTTGGACAGCGCCTTGGGCTGAAAGAAGCGACTGCTTACGAACTGGTTGCCAAAGGGCATTTTGATGTGGTCGATGTCCTGGGCAAGCGCAGAGTGACAAAGGAGAGCTTTGAAAGATGGTATGCTTCTCAAACCGATTACCGCACGGTAGAGGATCAGGAACTGGATGCAGATATTATGGCATCCACCTACGGTCTGCCGGAAATGGCAAGAATGCTTGGGGTACATCGTCAGACCATTTACTATATCGTTGCCAATGAAGATTTTGAGCTTATCAAGGTTGGCAGGTATAAGCGAGCTACCAAAGAGAGCTTTGAAAAATGGTATCACAATCAGACCCGCTACCAGTTAGCGGAAGATAGACAGGAAAGGAGCTGATTACATGGCATCTATCGTTAAGAGAAAAAAGAAGTATTCTGTGGTTTATACATACACCGATGAGAACGGCAACAAGCGTCAGAAGTGGGAAACCTTTGAAACGAATGCCGAAGCAAAGAAAAGGAAGTTGCAGGTTGAATATGAGCAGGAGTCCGGAACCTTTATTCCCCCTTCTGCTAAAACCGTCAATGATCTTTTGGATGAGTATATGTCAATCTATGGTGTGAACACCTGGGCGATGTCTACCTATGAAAGCAGAAAGAGCCTGATTGCAAACTATATTCGTCCCCTCATCGGTGATATGAAGCTGGAGGATGTCACGCCGAGAATCATGGACAAGTATTACCGAGATTTGCTTTCTGTCAAAGCGGTTTCTTCTAAGTATGTAAAAGCCCGTACAGAATATCTGACTCCGCATACTGTCCGAGAGGTTCACAAGACATTGCGAAATGCTTTCAATCAAGCGGTCAAGTGGGAATTGATGACCAGAAACCCTGTGGAGCACGCTACGCTGCCGAAAGAAGAACACAAGACCAGGGATATCTGGACAGCAGAAGTGCTCCAGAAGGCTCTGGAAGCCTGTGACGATGATATTCTTCGTCTGGCTATTAACCTTGCCTTCTCCTGTTCCCTGCGAATGGGCGAGCTTCTGGGGCTTACCTGGGACTGTATTGACATTTCCCCCACCAGTATTGAACTTGGTCAGGCAAGCATCTTCGTTGAAAAGGAGTTGCAGAGAGTAAATCGTGAAGCGATGGCAGATCTGGACGGTAAGGACATCATGTTCAAGTTCCCACCGACCTTCGCCAGTACGCATACCGCATTGGTTCTCAAAACTCCTAAGACCAAAACAAGTGTCCGCAAGGTGTTCTTACCGAAAACCGTAGCGGAAATGTTGGTACAGCGAAAGGCTGACATCGAAGAACTGAAAGACCTTTTCGGTGACGAGTTCGTAGACTTCAATCTGGTTTTCTGTTCTTCCAATGGCAAGCCGATTGAGGGGCAGGTTATCAACCGTGCTTTCAATAAGCTGATTGAGGAGAAGGGACTGCCGAAAGTGGTTTTCCATAGTCTCCGACATTCCAGTATCACTTACAAGCTGAAGCTGAACGGCGGCGATATGAAATCCGTTCAAGGCGATTCCGGTCATGCACAGGTCAAGATGGTAGCGGATGTTTACTCCCATATCATCGACGATGACCGCAGACTGAACGCTGAAAGAATGGAAGCTGCGTTCTACTCAGGCAGACAGGCAACGCCTGAGCCGGTTCAACCAGCCGCAACGGAAAGCTCCGCTGATGATAAAGAACTTCTTCTGAAGCTTCTGCAAAATCCGGAAATGGCAGCACTCCTGAAGTCGCTGGCAAAAACATTATAGTAACTGCAAGGGCAGATCCTTTTACATAGCTACAATAGCTGTAAAAGGGTCTGCCCTTATTTTTTTGTTATGGAGGTCAACGAGTATGGATAGAATCTTTATGGACGAGTATTACGAGCATCTGAGAGCTGACAATATCGAGGCATTTTCCAAGGAAAGGAACGACGAATATGTTGGCAGAGCTGAGGAATACAAAGCAGCAAAGTCGGCATTGCTTGAAGGATTGGGACTTGAGCATTTGTTTGACCATAGCCATGAACTGACTCCGAAAGAGAAAGAAATATGGATGCTGTTCGATAGGGTTGATGTAGCAGAGCTTCTTGCAAGGGATGCTTTTGCCAAGGGTGCTTATATGCTCGGCGCTGAGGATAGAGAGATTATGCTGAAATAAAAAAAGACCTGCTTCGGCGGGTCTAAATTACATAGAATCATTGAGTCTGAAAAACCTTTGAAATTCTTAATAATTCTGGTTGAAAAATTCATTTTGAAATGATATATAAAACAGACTGAAATCTGTGTCTAAGGACACCCGCACCCTCACACGAGAATGAATAGGATTTCCTATCATTTCGCATCACGAGAAGTTACATAGTGACATTTACTTGCACTTGCAACGTCCACCAAAAATCGAAAGACTTGCTAATTTCGAGCCAATCGGACGGTGTAAAATCCCTCTGAATTAGCTATCACAGCGTAGTATCAGATGGGATTTGAAATGCTGAAAAACCTTGTATTTCCAAGCATTTTTAAGCATTAGATGCCACTTCCCGATGTCGTATCGGGTCTACTCCTAAGGGTTAGTTGTGAGTTCGATTCTCGCCGGGGGTACCAAAAAGGAGTCAAAACAATTGTTTTGACTCCTTTTTTCTTTTTTTGCAATAAATTTCCTAATTGCATAATCTCCCTTTTGTTTGAATATTTTGCCTACGCCCTCCATTTTGATTTAGTCACTAAATCTGACGTCTGCCTACATTTGCCTACATTTAAACAATTTCAGTCTCTCTCAAGCACTCTCAATCCATCTCTTTCAGCAATTCAGTCAACAGATCCGGATGTGTTTTGAGTAATGCCTTGATGCGCTGCACGGTATCTGCATCCACATGCTGTTCTTGTTCTACATTACCTACTTTTGCAAAGAAACCAGCATCCATCTCCTGCGCTATCAGCTTACGATCAGCATCAAATCCGTGTGCGTATGTATCAGTTACCATACGAGCCTCAGCATGACCTGTATCGCCCTGAACAGCCTTAATATTACCGCGACTCAATTTGAGTTTTAACGAAGTACTACTATGCCGCAAGCTGTGAAACACCACTGGACGCAGCTTATTTTTTGCAATAAAGTTATAAAACTTCTTGTCGATGACTCTCTGTTCGTAAGGATTCCCGTTGATCTGTGCCACGACTAAATCCCGATCACAATATCTATCTCCCATCTTCTGTTTATGCTCTTCCTGTTGCGCCTTAATATTTCGCAGCTCTTCCACAACAGCGTTAGGAAGATATATCGTCCGATTACTGCTGTCTGTCTTGGGCGCTTTGAGTACTAACGTCGTCGTGGCCTGTTTAGGCATGATGCTAGGGAATTTGTATAGAATCGTACTTCTATTGACTCGTTCTAACGCTTCAATGCTATTATTGTTACAACGATGCAACTCCCGATCTACTCGCAAATATGCGGCTCCTCCGTTAACTTCTTCATCTGAAATATGGACATTACGCCATTGTAGCCCTAGGATCTCTCCAAGCCGCATGCTGCACCCCAGTGCAAGGTACAGACACAGACGAAGAGGCTGTTCTTCACAAGCCGATAGAGCTTCAATTGCTTCATCATCAGACCACACTTCCCGCTTCTTTGACTTTGCCGTCGGGAGCGTTGCACCCATCGTAGGATTAACCGATGTATACTCCCATACCACAGCCTTTCCAAAAGCACTTTTGAGCAACTTATGTATGCGACTAACGGTATGGGCTGTAATTTTTGCTCCTGTATCCATATGACCAGGCACCACAACTGCCGGTCGATCTAAGAGCATTGTGTAATAAGTATCCATATCCCGAACTGTAAGTGAGCGTACGTAGCGGTCTCCGATATAGGGCTTAATATAATTTTTGATAAGTCCTAAACTCATAGAATAATATGAGTTTCCCCTCTTTTTCAACCCGTAGTTCTCCACATATTCGTCCAAGAAATCGCTAACCGTAATCTCTTGCTTGGCCTCCCGAACCGTACCTTTTTTAATTTTAACTGGCGGCTCGAAGGTACCATTCTTTTTCGCCAATTTAATCTGCTTATCTCGAATTATAGCTTCATCTTCTGATTTGAATGTCTCTGTGCGCGGAGAAGTTTCCCCTGGACAACGATATGAAACTTGATATCGGTTACCTCTTTTTCGTATAGCCATTGACTTTTTCCTCCCAAGTATTATGATTGTAACTATAAAAGCACTGCCCACCATCAAGCAGCAGGCAGTGCTTACCACGAAAAATCAGGCCCTGAGGTCTGTTCCCTCCTTTAGAAAACAAATAAAGTTTTCTTTTGGGATACGGTAATGGTTCCCCAGTTTCAGCGCCTTAATCTTCCCGCTGTTAACGAGGTGATAGGCTTTATTGCGACCAATCGATAAGGTATCTGCAATATCCTCCACCGTAAGGACAAAAGGCATAGACTCGAAGTTTGTATACATCATAAGTAAAATTCTCCTTTCTATTATATACTTTTAAATAATACATACCATTTTTTGCCAAATTTTGCGCCTAAATTTCTGAGGACAGCCCAATTCCGCAATATCCTCGCTTTTGCATTTCACCTATGCGTTTTTGCACCGTTACATTGGGCATATTAGACAACTTTTCTGCCAGCAATCGTGAAAAGTTAATTTTAGAAATACCGGGCCATCCTTGTTCTTCTGCATAATTCAAATATGCAGAATAGAGGTCTTCGGTTGTAACCCATCTATCCTCGCCCAAAACACAATACTCTGATATAAACCGCTCAATAGAATAAGCACCTTCTCTAGCATCTCGCGACGCATACTCCTCCGGTATTGGCACTCTGGTTACTGCAAATTTTCTTTGAAACAGGTCTTGATATGCCTTCATTGCCTGTGCCACTATATAAGCAGATTCTTCCAGAAGAGATTTATAAAGCTGAGGTGTTGCTTCCCGCTCGGATACTGGATTGGAAAACGGAATAACCACCATACGATTCAACAGCGCTTTTTCATTTGAAATATTGGTTATGCGTAGTGGATGGTTTCCCGCAAATAAGAGTAATGGCTTACGATAAATCGTTCGGCTATTTTTATATTTAGCTTCCACCTTGATTGGATCATCTCCTACGATTTGCTTAATTACGCCCACTGCAATTGAGGGTAATGGAGAATCAGGAAGATCTAAACATGTTGCCAGCATCTTTCCTTCTAATGTAGATGTTGTAAAACGATTGGAAAAGTCATGAACACCAGCCATGCTTACTACCTGTTCTCTTCCTAGTAACTCTTCTAAAAACCGACCAAACTGTGTTTTTCCTGTATTAGAGGCTCCCAGTAATACATAAAACACTTTAGCTTCATACCCCGTCATTGCAAGAGCTACAAGTTCTAACAACTGTTGTCTCACATTTAAATTTTGACTATCAATCTGAGCAACAAAATTTTCAAATGTAGAACCATAAAATGCTTCACAAACTTCATATGCAGTAACATTTAGGTATGTAAAGAAGCCGTCTTCAGGCTTATGTGGATAAACTTCACCAGTTAACAAATTTAGCGTTCCATCCAATAAATTAACGGTATGGGGCGGAGGCTCCAACTCTTTACTCTGCTGTATCTGAGGATTGGATAGAAGCATATTATATAATTTTTGATATTCCCTAGTAGTCAACACATCTCCACAACCACTGCTATCCAACAGCTCTCGCTGTCGAACAATGCACGCTCTAGGAGATAAGTGCTTCCAACAAGGCTGTATAAACTCGAAAAGCTCTTCACGATAAACCATAAGTGTCATATTATCAATTAAAAATTTCTCTAGCTTATTTAAATCTTGATTTTCTCGACTTCTCCCCAACCCCTCACTAATATCAGGAGGGGTTGGGATAACAAATCTAGGTCGAAAAAGACTTTCTACCTCACTTTGACTTAATACTTCACCTTGAAGAATACAATTTTCCTGAATTTCCTTCAATTCTACAATCTTTTTAGAATCTTCCTTACTTTCTAAAATGCCCCAAAAATAAGGTTCTCCACTGGATAACACTGTATAGTCTTGAAAATCAAGAAGATTATCTTCATTACTATTTGGACAAAGCAGTAATGGACACATTCTATCCCCTGCATCCAATACTTGCATTGGATTCAATTTACTAGAATCGATTATATCCTCAAGACTTCCTGTTGGCATCAGGTTAAAATGATATAGATTAGAGGAATACTCTTCATCTTTCAAGGTCATAAACTTCATATGTCTCATGATTTTGATCACTCTCCCTAATTTGTACACCAGTGGCATTCTTCAGCAATAGATCGCCTTCATATCCATAAAGCTTCATATATTCGCTATCCATCGAATAACATACGACTCCAATTTCCGGTGTAAAACGAGCTTTAATACAAAGCGGCATTGTTTTACCGGTATTACTGTCCCGGGACGAAACGGCACAGATAGCCAAACATGTGAGGTCATACGTCCCCTCCAGCGACGAAGAAAGTGCCTTCCACTCCGCATCTGTCCGAACAAACTCAGCTGATCTTTTATATTCTTTCCCTCGTTGCAATAAAAGATATCCATCGAAACTTTCCTCATTCCAAAACTTACCAGAATCGTAAAGCCACAACTTGACTATCTCAAACCTTCGCCCATGTGTGACAAAGACAGGCTTTTGATCTGGTATTGTGCAAATGCCAAAGCTATACGATTTGTTGTGCATAATCCCAAGAGAAATGTCGTTTACCAATTTCTGCATTGTGTTGTTCATATAAATTCCTCCTCAACGGCGAAATCGCTCGCCATAATTTTCTATAGACTAACACATAATTTTTGCCTTAGCTTGCAACAAAAAAATTTTTTAAGGACTGAATAAAAAAATGCATTTCACCCCTACTTCTGATTACCAGCATACCTACGAAAACGCAATGAATGATATCGTAACATACTGGAATCAATTTCCTAGAGAGGATATCCATCTCAAAAAGAAATCAGATCAACGTTTCAAATGGCTTTCTATCTATCGCAATACAGTTCAAGCCCATTGGGAGCCTATTAGTCCTCAATGGCTGCATTGGTTGCATAAAAGTAGCTTTACTAGTACTCAAAATGCAACTCCCGACCAGCAAGATTCTAATATTGATTCACAGAATATTGAAGATTTTTTCTTTCCTGCACTGAACAAAACGAATACCGTTATCGAACACCTAACTGCGATACTTCCTGATACTGCCAATGTTAATAAAATTCTTTCTGTATTGGTTGCTGCATATATGGCTCGAAGCAATCCAATTCCCTATGAAGAAAATATTGATGGAAAAGGTCTCTACTCAATTTTAGTGGACGACCCCCATAACCTCCCCCCAAGTAAATGCCGAACGTACGCGCAAGTATTTCTCCCTCTTGAACTAAATCATGCCGGGCTCAAAGCACAAAAAATGCAGGATCTTGCAGAGTCTCAACCCCTTTTCAGGCATGCTCTGTATCTAGATATTTTCCTAAACGGAATTATTCATGAATATCAAGCGGGTCGCTGTGATATTCATGCATCCGTATATTTGTTTGAAAGTAAATCAAACTTGTTAAAGCTCTATTTTAGATATGATCTTGACGATTTAATGTCATTATCAAAAAATGATCTTTATGAAAAACTCAACGCCGCATTGTGTAAAGATTTATATTATCCTTTAGGTTATATACCCTTTGGTATACGCCTACTGTACATGCTATGTATTAAAGAAAGTGATACTAAAGAATCGGCAGATAAACTATTTAAGGATTATTATGGCGATTTCAACGGTGATAATATGCTATTTTCCCCACTAGAGATGGCTAATCTCTCTGATCTCGGCTATAATGCATCTCCAATTGATGATAATAACGAGGGTGAAAACGAAGAGGATGATAAGGATGACGAAGATGATGACGATGACAAGTCTGAAGCAATCTTCCTGCTGGATCACTTGACAAAATATAATAAGCAATTTGATTTACTACTTCACACTTACGCTGTGTTAGGTAAGGTTATTACGCCTTCCGACGCTAGTAGTAAAACCATTGCTCATGCCATCGACAATTCTGCTGCAATACTAAAAGAACTAGATAACTTAATTGCTAAATCAAATGATTTAAAAAAAGCCGTACAAACACTAAAATCATCTCGGGCAGATGGACAAATGGGCAAAGACAAATCTTAATTTTCCCTAATTAGGCAAAAATGGCTGCTGTATGTTGGATTTTTCTGTTTTATACTGCCCATCTGCCCATTCGCCCAATGGAAATCAGTGATTAGCAAATCTCTTCAAATCACTACGCTTAACGCGCCAGAGCTTGCCAATACGAAATGCCGGAAGTTCTCCCGAATGCACCAGTCGATAAAATGTACTTTTCCCAATGCAAAGGAGATTCATAACTTCTCTTGGAGTTAAAAACTCATATTCAACATCCAACATTTCCTCGTCTTGTTCGCAAGTGATATCAAAATATTTCATAAAAATTCCTCCTTAACTTCTCATAACGAATAAAATGTATTTGTGCTCTTTATAGCTTGTTTAGCGTTATTTTGTCTCTTTCATATCATATATTATTTAATAGACAGACCGTTATCCCCGTAATTCCAGTGATTTACGAGAATAATGGTCTGTCTTTTTATTGGAGAAAATTTCGCAATTCTGCTTACTTTTCTCTAAAAATTTATATTTACGAGTCCAAAAAGGAGGAATTCAATATGCTTTATGTTATTTTATCAGCTATCCGCAGCGTACTGTGGGAACTGGCACAGAAGCTATTTCGCGTATATCAAACCGTGTGAACTGATTACTGTAAAGGAGCGTGATCCCAAATGATAAACTGAATTTTTCGCCCAGCAAGATCTGGGCTATTGTCATTGCCGGTGCAGCTACGGCTTTATGTGCCGCGATTGATCTAATTTTACAGGAGGATAACTATGACAATACTGACTATCGCACCAAATAAAAAACCTGTTGTACAAGAAATAGATGGCCGTCTGGAAACCATGCAATCCCTTGTGGGAGGCATAATCCAGGCGGTCTATCCTTTTGAAGAACCTGTCGCCGTAATCTGCAACGATGAAGGTAAGCTGCTCGGACTGCCTCCTAATCGTGTTCTCCGTCACCCGGAGACAAAAGAGGTGTACGATATTCTCTGCGGCACGGTGTTTCTGTGTGGTGCTCCACCGGAAAGCGAATCCTTTGTAAGCTTAACTGCCGACCAGCTGGAGCGATATCAAAAAATGTTCTCTAGCCCGGAACTATTTTTGAAAACTGAGTATGGTCTTATGATATTCAGAATGGAGGAATAATGTCTATGGAACCGATGGCTACTTGTGTTTTATGCGGCGAAAACTTTGCCGAAAGCCAGAGCATTTATCTGGATGATGACTGTCTGTGCCCCACTTGTGCTGAGGAAAGAACCGTGCTCTGTGCTCAATGTGGAGAACGCATTTACAACGATGATAACGCTGGTGATGCGCGGATTCCATTATGTGAAAGCTGCTATGATCGCAGCTATGTCACTTGCAACGACTGCGGCAGAGTCATTCATCTGGATGATATTTACTATGCAGAAACCGATGAAGATGATGATACCCCTTTGTGCTACGACTGCTATACCCGCTCGTCTTTGGAACGGGTAATTCATGATTATAACTATAAGCCAGAACCAATTTTCTATGGAGAAGGCCCCCGCTATTATGGGATAGAGTTGGAATTAGACAACGGTGGTGAAATCCGCAAAAAAGCCGCATCCTTGCTCGAAGTCTCCCAAAGCAACGGAGCTGAGACCCTATATTGTAAACACGATGGGTCTCTCAATGACGGTTTTGAATTGGTAACCCATCCAATGGCGCTGGACTATCACAAACAGGAAATGCCCTGGCAAGCTATTTTGCAGAAATGTGTAGAATTAGGCTACAGCTCTCATCAGGCTGGAACCTGTGGGCTTCATATCCATGTAAGCCGCAGCGCGTTCGGAGTGCTCGAAGAACAGCAGGATGCCTGTATTGCCCGAATCCTCTACTTCTTTGAAAAGAATTGGGAAGAACTGCTCAAGTTCTCTCGAAGAACAGCTCTCCAGCTAGAACGCTGGGCTGCTCGGTATGGATACAAGGAGCAACCTATGGATATCCTCGACCATGCGAAAAAGGGCTATCACGGCGGCAGATATACCTGCGTAAATCTCCGAAATCATGATACTATTGAATTTCGTATGTTCCGAGGCACGCTGAAATACAACACTCTAATTGCCACATTGCAGATGGTTGATCGCATCTGTGATATGGCTCTTTCTCTCTCTGACGAGGAGTTAAAAGCCATGTCTTGGACAACCTTTGTCTCCGACTGTCATCAGCCTGAACTTGTGCAATATCTGAAAGAACGCAGGCTTTATGTAAATGAACCTGTAGAAAGTGAGGTAGAACTCTAATGTGTTGCTTATTCGGTCTTTTCGATTACGGCGGCTTCCTCAGCGATCTCCAGAAAAACAGAACACTGTCTGCTTTAGCAAAAGAGTGTGAGATTCGAGGGATTGATGCTACCGGAATCGCCTATAACACCGGTACATCCCTTCATATTTTCAAAAAGCCGTTGCCCGCTCACAGGCTTCGATTTCGCATTCCACACGGTGCTTCTGTGGTGATGGGTCATACCCGAATGACCACTCAGGGAAGTGAGAAGAAAAACTACAATAACCATCCCTTTCGTGGAAAGGCTGGTGGAACGGACTTTGCCTTGGCTCACAACGGTATGATCTATAACGATGCTGACCTGCGCCGAGCGCGTAAGTTGCCCCACAGGAAGATCCAAACAGATAGTTATATCGCGGTTCAACTCATCGAAAAACAAAAAGCCCTCAATCTGGATACGCTGCGCAATATGGCAGAACAGATTGAGGGCTCTTTTTCTTTTACGGTACTGGACAAAGCAAACCATCTGTACCTGATTAAAGGCAACAATCCCCTATGCATCCTTCGTTACCCCAAAGCAGGTCTTCTCATCTATGCTTCTACGAAGGAAATTTTAGAAAAAGCAATGCCCAATATGCACCTTCCTTCAGAGGCTCCAGAGCATATTCCACTGGACAGTGGAGAGATCGCTAAAGTTGACTGCTCTGGTCAAATCACACGCACAAAATTCAGTATGAACCATCTATGGCTCAACCGTTTTCCTCTCCGTGGAATTACTTGCTGCCGGAATGGACGAGCCAAACGATATCATCCACCTCTAACAACCGCAGAAGACATGCTGTATTTGGAGGATTTGAAATCCGTCGCCAGTAGCTTTGGCTATTCTTCAGAAGATATAGACCATCTATTAGCCCTCGGACTCACATTCGATGAGATCGAATCGTACTTATATGAGATAGATCTGTAAGCTTTATCGAATATAGTGATTGTGCCAAAGGTCGAATATATGTCATTAGGGTACACGCTATTGACATGGCAAAAAAATATCCCATTAGGGTCAATTCTCAGCTTTTGACATATGCCATATGCAAAGATGACCCTAATGGGAATTTCTTTCATGCATCAAAGGAGAAATAACAATTGAAGATCGGATACATTCGTGTTAGCACACGCGAACAGAACACCATCCGCCAGGAATATATGATGGAAGCACTGGGAGTAGATGAAGTTTATATCGACCGGATGAGTGGAAAGAATACCGATCGTCCGGAATTAAAAAAGATGTTGGATTATGTACGTAAGGGCGATACTGTTATTGTTGAGTCTATCAGCCGCTTTGCAAGAAATACGCGCGACCTTCTAGGGCTAACAGAACAGTTGACAGCCAAAGGTGTAGAGTTTGTTTCTCAAAAGGAAGCAATCGACACAACTACCCCCACTGGGAAATTCATGCTGACTGTATTTGGAGCTGTTGCTGAGCTCGAGCGGGAATATATCCTCCAGCGTCAGCGCGAAGGTATTGCAATTGCCAAAGCACAGGGCAAATATACCGGCCGCAAACCAATCCAACATCCAGATTTTGAAATGGTGGTCAAACGCTGGAGAAACGGCGAAATTACCGCTGTTGAAGCGATGAAACGCCTTAACATGACTTCCAGCACTTTTTATCGCCGAGTTCGGTATCTCCATAAATAACGCAAAGACAGTCCATTCCTATATTTGAAGGACTGTCTTTTTTTGCCATCATATCTTTCTATCCGAGATTTTTGGTGATAAACTGAATATAATAGTCACGCCGGTGGAGGTGAGCCCCATGCTTCAAGAGATTCAGGTTTTGCACCAATCGCCAAAGAGCCTGATTACGCTCATGCTGAATACGGAAACCGGCCAGCGGGTCGTATCAAAGGTGCTGCGCGGCGAGCATCCAGTCTATGAAAATTTACGGGCAATGAATCATCCCTATCTGCCAAAGATTTTCTCCGTAGAATATCGTGACGGAAAAACTTACATAATCGAGGAATATATCGAAGGTGTATCCCTGCAACGTGTCTCTCTTTCCGAGCGGGCATTAACCAAGGCCTTTCTCGAATTATGTCAGGTACTGGAATTTCTTCACGTACACAGCATTCTTCACCGAGATATCAAGCCCGATAACCTACTATTGGCATCGGATGGACACATTCGCCTGATCGACTTTGATGCCGCTCGTCAGCCAAAAAACGATCAAGTACAAGATACGCATTTACTGGGCACACGCGGATATGCACCGCCAGAACAGTACGGTTTTTCGCAGACCGATGCCCGCACCGATCTCTATGCGCTGGGAGCTACGTTTCGTCAATTACTGGGGCCAATCTCTCGCCGTGGAAGATGGAAGCACATTTTGCGAAAATGTACTGCACTTGACCCTAAAGATCGCTATGCATCGGCTGCGCAGATCCGTCGTGCGGTATATCGAGGCCGACTTTTTCGTTGGATCATCCGTCCAATCTGTTTATCGTGCGCAGCATTGTTTACATTCGTATGTCTTTCAGTATTTCTTGATCCCTCTTCCCGCGTCACTATGCTTTCTGTATTAGGAATGTCAGATACGCAAGTCTGGCAAGATGACCAGATCGATACCGCAGCGCTGCAAAAAGCCATTGCAGATGGTACCGCTCCCCTGATGTACGAATACGCCGGAACAGAAGTATTAAATGCCTATGATTTGCTGAAAGCAGAAAATCCAGACCTGTTGATTCTCTATTCTGGTTATATGGATACGGATGGTGCACTGGTATTCGGCTGTCTGAACGCTACATTTCTCATCAGGTACGGCACTTATGCATATAAGGGATTACACAGCCTCGTAAAGGTCACAAAGGATCAGATCATAACGCCCATTACAATCGATGAATATGACAATTATGCACCTGCGGTAATCGCGATCTATGCAGCCATCGAGCAGATGCCAAAATCTGACTAAAAGAAATCCGCTGACCCAAAGTCAGCGGATTTTCTATTCTAATACTTCGATTTCATGGTCATAAAGAAGTTCATTGGCATCAATAATAGACATTTTTTTGCTGAAAGCAAAGAGCAACAGTGCATCGCGGGGATCTCGCGGATAAAGTTCCCGATGACCTGCTTGTTTAAGAAGGCTCTGTGTTTCTCCAACTGTCAATTGCAAACCGAAAGCCAACGCAATTACCTTGTCGCGAGAAGGGAATTTCTTTCCCGAGAAAATCTGATACACATAGGCTTTATTCAGATTAGAATGACGCACAACATCCGCTCGTGTCAATTCTTTCCGCTCCAGCCATTCCTGCAGATACTCCGGCAGAGTGCATATCTGCATTTCATCTCGGTTTTTTTCAAAGTAACTTACAATATCATCAGCCATCTGGATTTCATGCGTGAGTTCATCCGTATTTTTCATCTTTTCTGATCCCTCCCGCTCCATAATAACATTATTATAACGCAAAAAGGTTAGCTGTTGGCTAACCTTTTTTGTTGGAAGATTTGATATCTTTTTAATAAAAGATACTCAAAGTAAGGGGGCAGAGAAAATGAATACAAACGAATTTCATCAGGAATCAACAGGAACCAAAAATATCAGCGATTTTGCAAAAACTCAAAATGACAATAAATCCGGTTGTGCCGCAACAGTTATGATTCTCTTAGTCATTAGTCTTCTGGTTTGGTTTATTTTCTTCCGCAGCACAGCCCCCAAAGAGGTCACTACAGAAATGCTAGAGTCTGGCATTGTCGAAGCAATTACCCAAAAAGAAATCATACGGCAATTAGAAGATGCAAATTTTCATTATTATCTGGATGATATCGAAACCATTGAAGTAGCCGTCTATATGCCAAATCCAATCAGCCAGAATCCAGCGGCTCAGCAAACAGGTAGCCGATATGAGGTGCAGGATGGATACGCTTATCCTGTTAAAATGTCATTAGAGTTGCATCTTACATTGTATGATATCTATGGAGAGTCGTTTGAAAGCAATCCAATTGATATTGATGTATCTGGTATTATTGTCTATGTAACAAATGTAGATACATATGCATTTCGAAATGTAGAAATCGAATACGAAGAGGACTTCCAAAGTTTCCTGGATTTGGTTGAACTAGCTGCTTGGTGGCAATAAATCGCTGGATTATGGCTGTTACGATAAGACAAAAGCAGAGGCCGCAACGGAGATGCCCCCCGCTGTGGCCTCTACTCTATTCTCATTAAAAACAGTTTCAGTATTTCCTCTGCCAACTTGAGTTCCCGTGGTGTACACCGTTGGAGTAAGTCGAGAACTGCTGATGAGTCACCCGGCTCGTACCCTGTTCCAAACAGGATATACTCCATCGGCAGATGCATAGAGCGTGATAGCTTAATTAATGTATCAATAGACATCTGAGATGTGCCAACCTCTAACTGACCATAATATCCCGTTCCGATATCTGCTAACTCAGACATTTTTTCACGCGTTAGGCCCAGCTCTTGCCTCCGCTTCCGTAAACGCTGACCGATTTCGCTCAGTTGCTGCTTCTCCATTATGCTATATCACCTCTTTTTTGTTATTGTAAAGGGTGATTCACCGTGTTAAAATATGTTATAAGATATCATATTTTATTATCTTATGTAGGGCCGAGGTGATAACTATGTATTGCAGATTCTGTGGCGCAGAAAACTCAGATGAACATCAATACTGTAAAAAATGTGGAAAATCGTTAGCTATTGCAGAAGCTTCCTCCAGTGATAACGTGAATCTACCGCCCAAACAGCAAGACGCAGCATTAGATAAAAACACCTGTGATCATGGTGTTATTTGTCCCAATTGCCATTCTGGCGCGGAATTCTGTCATCCCATTGTCAAAACAGATATAACGACTTCTGGAGGATATAGCTTTTGGGATGGCTGCTGTGGCATGATTCTGTTAGGGCCAGCAGGACTTCTATGTGGTGCCTGTGGGCAAACAACAACGAAAATTAAAAGTGCCACTTGGTGGGTCTGCAAGAATTGTGGTAAAGAATTTATGGCAACACATTCTGCCATGGAGCAGGCCAGCGTTTCCATGCGCAGTTCAGCAATATATACTGCAATTATCGGTGCATTTTTATCAATGGATGTTCAAACGGAAAAGCCAATATGGATTATTGCCATTTTGATTCTTATCATTTTAGGACTTTGGGGTTCTATCGCTTTAAGGATTGAGGAAGTAACTGGTCGGCCTGTGGAAAAACTCTTACCTGAGCATGAGGTCACAGCTTTCTGGACCCGAATTGCAGCATATAGCATTATCAGCCTGATTGTAGGTCTGCTATTCGGTCTGGCAATGAGCGAATGAAAAAATCTGTCTATCAATATCTTATGCTTTTAGGGCGCGTCACAGGTTGCCACCAAATGCCAGAACGAAGCTTTTTCCTCAGAGGATATCAATTTCCCGTTTGTGCTCGATGTACCGGTGTATTCATTGGTCAAACATTAGGCATTGTATCAAGTCATTTTTTTCTATTATCAAAAGACTGGATTAGCTTTCTCTGCTTTATCATGTTTCTCGATTGGTATTTGCAGCGAATGAAACTATTGCTTTCCACAAATATACGACGTTTTGTTACCGGAAGTCTATGCGGCTATGGCTTGGGACAAGCATATTTTCAAATCATATTATATTTTATAAAATGAGGTGGAAAAATGGGAACACCATGTAAAAAATGCGGATTTATACTAGATGATGACGCACAATTTTGTAGCAAATGTGGCACAAAAGTGGTTGCTTTTCGCTGTCAAACGTGCGGCAAAATAATTCCTGACGATTCCAGCTTTTGCCCGATTTGCGGCGCACCTACCACTATCGCGAAATCGCAAACGACAACGGAAACTTCTGGACCAATAACATCGCCAAATGAAAGTTCAGCTACACAAGCAATTCCAGTATTCCAAGAGACGGCACCATCCTCTCCCAAGTCTCCAAAGCGGGAAGCCGAAGAGGCATCATTTTCCTGCACATATTATAATCTTTTGAACGCTTTTACAGAAATAACGTCCAAATTATATAGTGACCACATTCTTATCAGCAAACGATTGGGTCGTAATACAGTAAAATGCGAAACATTGGCTGAAATTCCTTACTCTGATATCGCAGGTACAGCTGTGCAGACCAAGCATTCTCCTCTTATAATTACACTTTTCGGAACTCTTCTTGCACTGACAGTTTGCATTCCTTTTTCTAAAAATGGTGGAGTGCTTATCGCCTTTCTGGTCTTTATTTTGACTATTGCAGGAATCTGGCGTTATTCCTTCCAAATTCGTCATCTAGAATTAGTGATCACGGAGAAAACAGGAAAAGAAACTTGTATTCCATATAATACAAAAGCCGATTTAGTCAAAATTCAGTCACTTCTTCAAGGCAAGCTTGAAAGGAGAGTCCTTTCCGAAAGCGCTTTACAACTTATCATCGAAAAAAGAACTCCTTATTATTATCGACAATTCAACAATATTACATCTGTAAAACAAAGTAATTTCAACTGGGCTGCTTTCCTCTTTGGTCCTATCTTCTGTTTCTATCGTAGCGGAGGCAAATTATTCCGCGAGTTTTTTCTCACTTTTTACATTTTACTCGGAACATTCTCCATCGTGTTTTCTGTGTTCACGACTCTTTTTGTTAAGAATGCAAATGATATTGTATTACCTTGGGGTATCACGTATATTGTCTTAGCAATCGCTTTATTTATCTATTATCTGTTCTGTACCATTCGTTGTGGCAAACAATTCAATCAGCACTACGCACAATATTGTCAAACACAACTTGCAATATATCCGCAGAAAAAAAAGCAAAATGAGACTTCTATTCCCAAGGCGATTATTGCTTCGATTGTAATAGGGCTTTATGTTGGGATTGTAAATGCAATATGCGCCTTGCTGATTGTTAATTCCTGTATAGGCTTGTTATTTGGAGGTCTGAACAGATATGACCTTCCTTTCCACGATACTGTCAGCATACCTATAAACGACACAGATAATCAAAATATAGAGCCAGTATCTGACGCTATCTCACTGTCAGACTATATAGGAACATGGTATGTCACCAGTGCAGATGATAATGGAGCCTTTTCAGCAAGTACTTATACAGATCTGTTAGGCTTAGAATTAGAACTCGTAAAACTGGATTCTGAATACTATGCTTATCTGTATAGCACTTTGGATACTTCATCTTCCCCCGCATATCAAAGTATAAACGGAGATACTTTACTGCCGATTATACAGGATACAGATGACACATGGAAAATCCGATATGATGAGGTAAATTCAGCTACCGGAGAAAAAGTTGGACAAGCTGTACTTACATTATCGATCAATCCATTAGGAGAGGTTTATGCAGAAATTTCCAGTACATCTATCTATGAAATGAATCGAACAAAGCTTTTCAACATTTCTGAATGGCAGGATGGGCAATATCTATACTACGATAAAAACAACTCATATAGTCATGACTTTGATGGCACTTATCCCATGCCCGCATTGCTATGCGAGTCAAGTCTGCGCGAATGTGTGTATGGTACATGGTATTCGGGCACTGGATCATCGGCTGAACGTACGCAAATTGATCCAAGTAATATTTATGTCCGATCCGCAAAATGGGAGCTTTATCGCGACAATTCATTTTATATGAACTTTAGTTATAAATCAGATCCTTCTATGACACATACACTCTGCGCACCGTATTTGGCCGATGAAATCAGTATAGATGGCAGGTCCTATTACAAAGACTTTGTCTCTGCTAACGCAAGTGCCTCCTATCTGCCATCAGCAGATGCTCTGCAATATTTTATTGCACATTGCGACACAGAATACTTTACAGAAGCTGATATCCAGACATTTGACGCAGATATGTGCCG
The DNA here is from genome assembly GCF_900167005.1 of Butyricicoccus pullicaecorum DSM 23266. GTDB lineage: Bacteria > Bacillota > Clostridia > Oscillospirales > Butyricicoccaceae > Butyricicoccus > Butyricicoccus pullicaecorum. The sequence goes on along the minus strand of NZ_FUXW01000001.1, from coordinate 82,285 downwards.
GATTGCACGCAACAGCATCTATGCTCGTCTGGGACGCAAATTCGATTCGCAGGATCTCACCCTGTATTTCGAGCAATATGATTGGTATATTCCTGTAATTGATCCCGAGGATTTTTCTGAGGAGATGTTAAATCAGTATCAAATTGCCAACAGAGATTTGATTGTTACATTTGAAACCAAAAAAGGATATCGATAATATGAAACATTTCTTTCGCATCTTGCTCGTCGCAAGTCTTTTAAGCCTTGTCGGATGTGCCCCTCACGCTTCTACTGACACTGCCCCGGCAAGCTCCACATCAATAGCCACTGAAAGCAGTGAGTACGTACAAATCGAACCAACTCCGCCTACCACAACGGAAAGCTCTTCTGTGAATAACAGCACTGTTGTAGACGAGCCGCAGACTGATACAGTAGCCGAAAAATCTGGCAATGATTATACAATCGTCATTGATGCCGGTCACCAAGAAAAAGGCAATCATGAAAAAGAACCAATCGGCCCTGGGGCCAGCGAGATGAAAGCAAAAGTATCAAGCGGAACCAGCGGCACGGCGAGCGGGTTGGATGAATATGAACTGAATTTACAAGTTGCGTTAAAACTCCAGCGCGAATTGGAAAACCGGGGTTACCGCGTAGTTATGGTACGCACATCGAATGATGTAAATATCAGTAACGCTGAGCGTGCCGCGATCGCCAATGATGAGAATGCAAATGCCTTCATTAGGATTCATGCCAATGGTTCTGAAAATCCGGCTGCCAAAGGTGCTATGACAATTTGTCAGACAAGCGATAACCCCTATAATGGTTATCTTTATCAGGAAAGTAAGCAGTTGTCCACCTTAGTGCTGGATCATTTGGTCGCTGCGACAGGCTGTGAAAAAGAGTATGTCTGGGAAACCGATACTATGAGCGGCATCAATTGGTGCAATGTTCCAACCACTATTGTGGAAATGGGATATATGTCAAACGCCGAGGAGGATTTACTCATGGCTACCGACGCATACCAAGAAAAAATTGTAACCGGAATTGCCAATGGCATAGATGAATTTTTAACCTAACCGTACGACAAATCTCATATGTAAAATACTGTCTATTAACATTCTTGAACTACTACAGCTGTCTCATGTATTTTTTGCGTGAGACAGCTATTTTCAAACAATTAACTTTCGATTTTTCAACATCCAATGATTCTATCCTGCCTATTGTATATACGAACAATCGTCTATGGAATATAACGCTCATCTCATGATCCTCACCTATATCGAATCTCATATATTCCTTTTATCATTGCAAAGAGTATACACAAATGATAAAGTATTAAATATAAAGACTTTGTAACCACTGCCAAAGAAATTTTACTGACATCTGATGAAGGACGGTGATACACATGCGTTATAAAATTGCCTCTTTCAATATGAAAAATTGGGGCAGAAATCCCTCCCGAGACTTTGAGAAAATTTCCGATATAATTGTCGAGGAGGATCTTGATATAGTTGCATTTCAGGAAATATGGAGTGAAGGAGCTGGAGTTAAAAGATTACTGCAAGAAGATGTAAAGCACCAACTTTATAATTGGGATCTGCATTGGGCTGTTCCTCGAGAAACAAGAGATCTGACAAAAATTGAAGAAACAATAAGCAGACGAAGTGAAGGATATGCATATATTTGGAACGCACGCAAATTCAAGCTAACAGAGACTACTACACTGCAAGGAGCTATTCGAAAATATGAACCTCGCATTGTACAAAGACATGCATCAAGTTTTGTTCGTGCACCGTATTATATCCGACTTCAACCTTTATACGGTGGTTTTTTTGATCTACGCTTACTGAATATCCATATCTACCATGGCGGAAGTTCTACTTGGTCCAATATCGAAAAGCGTAAGCAAGAATATGCTACGCTAGTAAAAGAAATATATCCCGAAGTTAGTCAACGGAGATATGGAGACTTTCGTCCTGCATATACCATTGCAATGGGTGATTACAACTTAAATATTATTCGTCCGAATATAACAGATTTACCTGACGATAAAGGAGCATTTTTAAACGTAGATGAAGAAATTATAAGCATTCCTCAATATGGAATCGTTCAAACTTTTCAAGATCAAAAAACAACTCTCAAATCGAAAGAAAATGGCTATGCCAATAATTTTGATCACTTTACATATAGCCCTGATCATTCATCTTTCTCCGATGTTTCCTTTCAAGTTATTGATGCAGTTGAAAAGTATTGTGATGGCGATTTCTCATATTATTTGAAAAACATATCAGATCATCTTCCTATAGTGATGGAAATTGAACTTTAATTGGAAGGGGAAATATATGCTCATGAAAGATGGATACGGTATTTACACAATCGAAGAAAAGAAGAAGGCCGCATATGCACTGAATCTATGCACAGTTTCAGTCTCACAAATCCTTCATTACAACGATATCAATGTATTAGAGCAAGAGTATACTGCTATCTTAAACAATTTAAATTTAGAGCAAATTCCTAAAGATGAAGCTCTTTTAAATGTACTCAAGCAAATTTTAGATGTCATAACTTATTTCCGCATCTCAGAAGGCGACCAAAAAATGGTGGATCTCGAATATCAGCACAGAATAAAAACTGCCATCTGGTCTGCAATTCCGAGTGTAGGTGTAATCTTTGCTACCAGCAACCCAATCGCGCTAGGACTTACTTTAGCAACTCAAGTGGGTACTGGGTATATGAATTACCGTCGCAATCGAGCTGAATATCAATTGGGGAAAGAAAAAGCGGAATGGCAATTAAAAAGAGCTGCAATAGATCAACTGAATGGGCTAAGTAAAGAACTTTTTGAAACATCGTGGCGACTTGCTGGAGAATATGAATTTCCCGATGAATATCGTCTGACAGATCAACAAATCCATGAATATGATGAATTTTTACTAGAGGAAAATTCGATTAAACGTTTTAATAAGCTTTACTCTTTAAAAAATAAGTTTGATGTATATCCTCCATTCTGGTATCAATTAGGAAGTACAGCCAATAGCATTTATCGGAACAATTCCTTTGGCTTAGACGCGCAGTGCAAAGACGAATATCGCCGACATGCTATTAACGCCTTTGAAAAATATCATGAATTAAACCGTTTCAGCATTTTACGACATGACATCTTAACGTCTTCTTGGGCACTGGAGTATATTGATCTTTTAGATCTATCTCTGGACGATGAAAAGCAGAAAGCTCATGAGCTCGTAAAATTAGCCGAAGAATATTCCGGCAATGCAAATGACATACTAGAACTATGTGCATATGCATATTTAAAAATCAATGATCGCAAAAACGCTGCAAGACTTTTTAATATTCTAGTCAATAATGACTATAACCTTGCAGTGAATGCTAAAATATTAAGTGCTATCTACATTCAGAGCTCTCGAGACAAAAACACAAGAGAAGATGCCCTGCGTGCCTATAAAATGTTAACTCTAATTGTCGATCCACAATATATCCTTCCAATGCCAAGTCTAAATATTGATCTACAAAGTTGGATGCCTGCATGGGAAGAACAGCCAATCGAAGAGCAAACCACGCCGCCTCCCGGTGAAGATTACAGTGAATTGAAGGCTTTAATCAGTAGCCGTCACAAAATTCTCGAACAGGATTCAAAAACGAAAGAAGCTCTAGAAAATTTTCTAAAAAATTATGCTTCCAAAGTTGCTGAAAAATCTATCATTGGTATGATTCAATCACCCATTGTTTTATTTACTACCTGGGGCATTCATTTTATATCAGGCAACCAGGGAGTAGGTATTGCCTATAATAACATAGACTTCTGTAAAACCACAGTGACAAGAACGAAAAATGGAACTCCACATGGCACTTATCTTTGTACAAAAGGAAAAAACGCACAATACCATCTAGATATAGATAATCCTGAAAACTTTCTCGAATTGTTACAAACAGCTTCCAAACTACCAGCCGCACCTACGGATACCATCGAGGCAATACAAAATATGCCACAGGCAGTCAAACTTACATACAGTAAACTGTTAGTCCTATTCAGTCAACAATGTGAATTAGATTGGGTGGAAACTATCCGATTCGCACATGATTTGCAAATGGATGAAAAAAACTTTGAGTCATTTATGGTATATGCTCACGGATCTCATGTTGACGATGAATTGTCTTCTTTAATCACAGAACTAAAATCGTTATCTCCTTATCCGAATGAAGAGAGTATTGCTTATGCATTAATTCAATCGATGGTCGCTTTAATTCAGTTTTCAAGCGGGCGGTGCCAAGATCTTACAGTGAGAGAAACCAACTATATTGATCAAATTGCTGGAATGATTGGAATAAATAAAGAAATGGTCGATAAATTTATTCCTGTCTGCCAGATTCCTTATCGTATTCTACGACAAGATATTACGGAAAAAGAAATTTCCAAGTTAGGTCAGGGACTATCAACTGTTGCCGCCGGTGTTGGCGTACCTATTATAACAGTTTTAGGAGCCTCATTTTTATATGCAAATGTATGGTGGTTTATGTTTATCCCCGGAATTGGCACTGTAATCGCAGCTAGTGTGTTAGGAATTGCTGCTGTAACCAAATTGTTTGGCGCACGTAAAAAAGGAGCTGAACGCATGAGTAAATCCAAATCGGAACAGCTTTCTACGGCAAAGAAAAGTTATCTCTCTTTGTATAAAAAAGCTAACGCCCTTCCAGTTGAAAATTTTTCATCTCTGGTCCTCAAGGCTGCTGCAAAAACAGATCCTTCAATTGAAGAGTATATAAGAATCCAAGCAAGCATGGCATACCCGTACAATAAATAAAAATACTATGATATCATCCTACACTTCTGCCTACAAAGACAACGGTACTGGTTAATTTTATTCAACGAAGATCTAAAATTCGTTAACAGCCACATCCTAGTAATCTCTTATGACGCAAAAGGACTATCAAAGAGCCATATAATTGGCTGAAAACGACTGAATAAAGATATGTACCGTACTCCTAAGCGACAGGCCACTGGTTCGAACCCAGCCGGGGGGTGCCAAAAGCACCGCTGCAAGCCATTTTTTGCTGGTTTGCAGCGTTTTTTATTTTTCTTCTCCCGGCCTGCCGCTCGTTTGAGGCCGGGAGAATTTTATGCGCTGCTATGTATATCCTGCTAAGAAGAAACGAACGATTTCCACGTTCCTGCTAAGAAAAATCCCATCTTTGCTAATTGGAGTTTTCGGACTTACCTGCCGCCCGGTGCCGCCGAGAGCAGCGCAGCCAGGGTATTTGCCAGTTCCGGCGACTGCCGGAGCTGTTCCACCAGGGCCTCCAGATCCAATGTGGCGGGAGCCTGTTCCCTGGGTTCTTCCGGGGGATGGACCTCCCGAAGATTGGGATTGGCATAGAAGGCGCTCTCAAACTTCTGGGCGTTGATCTTGCGGTCCTCGTCCAGGATATGGGCATACACGCTGGTAATCATGTCGATCTCCGCATGGCCCGTGTCGCCCTGCCTTCTCCCGCAGCTTCTCAAACTCCTTCAGGATGATGCGGTCCTCACAGGGTCGGCCGTTGGGCAGCGCCACTACCAGGTCATAATCCTGATACTCGTCACCGAGAAAGCCCCGCAGCTCATCCTGGGCTTTCTTCCATTCCCGCAGGATGTAGGCCAGCGTCTTGGGCAGCCATACCTTGCGGATACTGGAGTCCGTCTTGGGCTTTTTCAGGATCACTCTGGTGCTGGTGTTGGGAAACAGCGGCGTAAAGATGTGGTAGACGTCCTTCTGCCCCAGCATCTCAATGGCCCGTTTGGAGGCCCGCGTCAGCTCCTTGTCGATATAGACATAGGCATTGTCATCGGCAATATCCTCGTCGGAGATATGGACATTGTTCCAGGTCAGCCCCAGGATCTCGCCCATCCGCAAAGAGCAGGCAAAGGACAGGTTCATGGCCACATAGAGCTTGCTGTCCGTACACTGGTCCAATGCGGTGCGGATCATATCAGCGGTCCAGATGTCCCGCTTCTTATACTCCGTCTTGGGCAGGATCACATTTTCAAAGGGGTTCTTGGAGATCAGCTCCCACCGCACCGCCTGCTTGAACGCGCAGCGCAGGAGTTTGATGATCTTCTCAATAGTGGAATTGGTCACAAAGTCCGTCTTTGCGTGATGGGTCCTGGTATTCACCGCAGGGGTTTTCTGCAAAGTCTGGATGTACTTGTCCACTACTCGCGGGGTGACCTCCTGCACCTTCATATACCCGATGATGGGGTTGATGTAGTTGGCGATCAGCGAGTTTTGGCTGTCGTACATGGAAACGCCCCACCGCTTTTCTCCGTAGAGGGAGACGAAGTCCAGCAGGAACTCCGAGATACTTTGATTGCTGGGCGGGAGAAAAGACCGGGTGGTTTTCTGATTCTCTATCTCCGCCTTGCGCTTCAATGCGTCCTGGTAAGAGGTGCGGGTCTCCCATTTCTGCCGGGTCTCACCGTTCTCGTCCGTATAGTTGTAGACAATGGAATAATTCTTTTTGCGTTTGATAATCGAAGCCATAACGATACTTCCTTTCTAAGTCATAGGTCGAGCGACTCCAGCCACTCATCGAATGACCGCTTGGAAATGCGTATGGCGTTGCCAATTCGTACAATTTTGAAGTGTCCTTCCTTCACGAGAAGATAAGCGGATGTTCGGCCAATACCCAGGATTTGAGTAATGTCCTCCACCGTATAAGTTCTTCGCTCCGGGGACTCCTTCTTCGTACCGTTCCATGCTTGTGACATGGCAGCCCCCTTTCTAAAACAAGAACGGCGCGTTGAAGGAAAGTCATAACTTGCCTATCCTCATTCTAACGCGCCATTCCGGGTTTGTCTGCTGCTAATCAAAAAGTTTATGAATTATCCATAAACTTAAAAGCAACAGGATTGCTTAAAAAGAAAGAGGCAGAAAACGGATGGCTGCTGGCCGCAGCTCCACGGGAATTTCACCCCGGCCCATGCTGATGGGTGCGCCGCGCAATGCTTTGAGGGCGTTCAACGCGGGAGTCTCATTATCCTGCCTGCGCGTCCTCGCCCACAGGATGCCACACCTGTTTTGCGGCCTGGTGTTCGTCGCTCTCCTGTTTGGTAGGGGTCCCGTCCTGCGGACTTGCAACAGGGTCATGGCGCACCGGCCGACCGGCTCCACGCAGACAGATCGTATCCGTCTGCCTTATGCTGCGCCGGAGGCCTCCCGCCGGGCTTTCTTTGTAAAGGAGCTATAACGAGACGCCGCGTGGAAAGGGGAACACGCAGCGCCCGGCCCTGGATCAGCTCAGGTCAAAATCCAGGATGGAGATAATCAGCTTTGCTTCCAGCCGACCGCGCAGATCTTCGTCCACCTGGGGACGGGGATAGCCGTCAGGGCCATAGCTCGTCCGTGTAGACAGCGCGGCGATGTAGCCGGAATAGTGCCGGACTACCCGGCTCACCGCTTCGGGGTTGCCTCCGACAGCGGCGGCGATCACCGGATAAGGGATCAGCGACGCCCGCGTGCACGCAGATTTAATCATCCGCTTCACCTCCCATCAGCTCCTTCAGCAGCCGATAGGCTTTTTGCCTGCGGGTATTGACCGTCCGGCGGGCCATGTCCATGTACTTGGCGATCTGTTCATCGGTCATCCGCAGGAACCAGTGCATCATAAAGATTTCCCGGTCCTTCTGGGACAGCCCCAGAAGTGCCTCGGCCAGCCGGTCGTCCTCGATCAGGATCACAGCGCCCTTCACAGGGAAGGTCGTGTACTCCCACGAGTAGCGGTCATAAACCGCAAGCTAGGCCATTGCATCCTCCGGCAGCTCGCTGAGTGAGACCTCACGCCGGCTCCGTTTCCGAAGCTGCGTGTAAGCGTTCATTGCTTCATTCTTGATGGATCTCTTGCAATAGCTGTCAAAGGCGTGCTGCTTATGCTCGTAGTGGCGGTCAGGTTTCAAGTTCTCACCTCCCTTCGTGCCGGGAGGCAGTTTTTTTCTTCCCCTTTCGCTCACTACTCGTTCACGAGTGGTCCGGTTTGGCCGGTTTTCGGGATCTATCTGAAAAAATTTTTTGCCGCTCATACTTGGCTCCTTTCGTTTCGTTCGGGTTGATAGGCCGGAACGAAACGGGGCGGGGAGCGGTAGCCCACGCCCAGGCACTCAAAGAGACGGGGTTTGCGAAATATGAGCCACAGTATATAAAAAGCGAGCCACGACTCACTTTCATGAGCGTGGCTCGCTGTTGCGTTATTGGAATGTTTTTCGTAGTGGCATGGGCATTCGCCGCTTAAGCGGTAAACCCCGCCTTATTTTGACCTCCTCTGTATTGGCACTCTCATTTATATCGCCCTTTACTTCAGAATTATGAGTTATAACTCACTTGATATGAGCTTTATGGTTATTTATATGAGCGGAAGTACACCCTACAATGATGTAGAGGTGATGTGTAGTGAACAATCGCTGGATCTATTTGCATGGAAGGTGCGGTCAGAACGGAAGCGGCAGCATCTGACGCAAAAACAGTTAGCTGAACGCCTCGGTATGAACCCCCGCACGATCATAGATTTGGAGACCTGCCAAAGTAATCCGAAATTTGAAACGGTGGTCCTTGTCGCCAAAGAATTGAATATCAGCGTGGATGCCGCCATTTTCCCGGAAATGGTAAATCAGACAGTCTCGAAAACAGTCGTGGACTTCTTTGCCGGGAAAAGCGAAGCAGAGATTGAAAAATATATTGCGCTCTGCAAGCAGGCGGAAGCCTTCCAGAAAGACGAGTAACGCGGTCGGGTTCGATGTGCCCGGCCGCGTTACTGTTTCACCCGTTTGCTATGCGGGCAGATCATTCTTTTCTTGTTTTATAGGCATCGCGCAGACGCTCGAAGGACTCCTGGCTGATGACATGCTCCATCCGGCAGGCATCCCTTTCCGCCGTTTCCGGGTCTACGCCGGCTTCAATCAGTCGGTCAGTAAAGAAGCGGTGCTTTTCGTAGATCTGCTCCGCCACTTCCCGGCCCACATCAGTCAGGTGCAGGAAATAGTCGCTGTCCATCGTCAGGAAGCCCCCGTCCCTCAGGGTCGCCACCGCATGGCATACGCTGGGCTTTGTGACCTCCAGGTGCCGGGCCACATCTACGGAGCGCACCATACCCGTTTTCTTATGGAGAACAAGGATAGTCTCCAGATAGGCCTCCCCGGACGCACGGAGTTTCATTTGAACCTCCTTTACTGAGTAAGTCTCCAGCCGATGGCCTCCTGCCTGGCTGATACAAAGTCGGCATACAAGCCCTCCCGTTGGATCAGCTCCGCATGAGTGCCGCACTGGACAATATGGGCGTCATTCAGCACGAGAATCTGGTCGGCGTTCCGAACGGTTTTCAGACGGTGGGCAATCATAATAATGGTCTTGTCATGGGTCAGTGCCTCAATCGCCCTCTGCAGTTCGTCCTCATTCTCCGGGTCAACGCTACTGGTGGCCTCGTCAAGAATGATGATGGGCGCATTTTTCAGCATGGCGCGAGCGATGGAGACACGCTGCTTTTCACCGCCGGACAGAGTCCCGCCGCCCTCACCGATCACAGTGTTATAGCCATCCGGCAGAGCGGAAATAAAGTCATGGCAACAAGCCTTTTTTGCGGCCTCCACCACTTGCTCATGGGTGGCGTCCGGGCAGCCAAACTTGATGTTGTTCTCAATCGAATCGACAAAGAGGTACACGTTCTGGAACACCATAGAAATATTCTTCATCAAGCTGTCCAGTTTGAAATCCTGCACATACGTACCGCCAATGGTGATCTTCCCGGCGTTCACATCCCAAAAGCGGGCAATCAGATTGCACATAGTTGTTTTGCCAGCGCCAGAGGGGCCGACTATCGCCGTTGTTGTCTTTTCCGGGATGGTAAAGCTGACTTGATCCAGTATTTTGCGGTCTGCGTAAGAAAAATCCACCTTGTCAAATACGATCTCGCTGGACTTCGGCGTAATATCGGTGCCTTCCTCGTCCATTATCGGCGTATCGTCAATGGAGTTCGCCGTATCCATCGAAGCCGCCAGCATTTGCAGCAGAGAAGCCATATTTCCGGCGTTTTCCAGATCATTGAACACCATGAAAGAGGCGATCACCAAAATCAGGCCGTAGGCCAGCGACAACGATCCGTTCAGCCAGAACCAAACCGATGCCAACAGCAGCAGGACACTGAACACCCGGACAACCACCTGCTTGATGGCGTCATAAGGGACGCTGGCCTTTGTGAGTTTCAGGTTATCCATGCAGCTTGCCCGAATGGCACCGCCGATGGATTGCGTGCTGTCCCGTTCCAGGCCAAAGGCTTTGACAATCCCCATGCCTTGGATGTACTCCAACACGGACTCCACAAGGGACTCCTGTGTATGTTGGCGCACACCGCTCAGAGCCGCTGACTTGCGGAGCGCCAGTTCTGCCGCAGCGAGGTAAAGCAGGACACCGGCAGCGGCCACAAGGCCAATCTGCCAATCGAAGATCAGCAGGACGATGACAAGGGCCACCGAGTTAAAAAAGCCGCCCAGCACAGATACCAGGACACGGGCAGCCGAGTTTTCTACATCGCCCAAAGTGGTGGTGACAATGGCCGTGATGTTCCCGATGCTGTTCTTGTTGAAGTAGCCCATCGGGATGTAGCGCAGGCGATCTCCGATGTGGATGCGCTTCTCCGCTACCATGCAGTAGCCGGTTTCCGTCTGCTCCATTGTGGAGAAATAGGTCGTGATGATGCGCCCAATGAGAGATACGGCCATGATCCCCAGCGAAATCCAAATTACACTGCTGTCCCGGTTGTCAGATACCAGCGCGCTGATCACTACAAAGAGAGCGGCAAACTGCAAGGCAGAAAACAGCCCGGACAAAAACGCAAACAGCAGGGATTTCTTCAGCAACCCCTTCTTGCTGCCTGCAAAGGCAAAGACTTTTTTCAATGTTCCATACATCTGACAACACCCCCTTACATCTGGTCTTTCGCGCCAATATGCGCCTGCCACATATCCCGATAGAGGGGGAAGGTTTCCAACAGTTTCTCATGCGTACCCTGTGCGTGGATGGTTCCATCCTTCACAACAACGATATTGTCCGCGCCGGTGATGGTGGACAGCCGGTGTGCAATCACGATCAGGGTCTTGCCGACGGTCAAAGCGGAAATGGCCTTTTGTACCAGTGCCTCATTCTCGGGGTCAATGTAGGCAGTTGCCTCATCCAAAATGACAACCGGCGCGTTCTTCAGCATGGCGCGGGCAATCGCAATCCGCTGACGCTCCCCGCCGGAGAGGTGGGAACCGGCGCTGCCGACAACCGTATCATAGCCATTGTCCAGTTTTCGGATAAAGGCATCGCAGCCGCTCTGTTTGGCAGCCTGTTCCACTTCCTCATCTGTGGCGCCGGGCTTTCCCATACGGATGTTTTCCCGGATACTGCGGTTGAACAGGTAGTTGTCCTGGGACACATAGGAAATCTGGTCTGCGATCTCATCCAGCGGAATATCTTTCAGCTCATACCCGCCCAGCGTAATGCTGCCGGAGGTGACATCCCAATACCCGGCGATCAGCTTTGCCACCGTCGATTTGCCGGAGCCGGACGGCCCCACAAGAGCGGTCATGGTGCCGGGCCGGATGGTCAGGCTCACATCATGCAAGACTTCTGTTTCCCCATCGTAGGAGAAGTACACATGGCCCAGGGAGATGCTTGTGTCCGCCAATTTGACCGGCGTATCTTTATGGTTCAATTCCTCTGCGTTTAGGAGCTGACTGATTTCCTCCACATTTGTCCCCAGTACAGCCAGATCGTCCGTAAAGGTGAACGCCGCGATAATCGGCCCAACAAGGCCCAGAGAGAAAATCACAATGGACAGGAAGGTGGAAAGTTCCAGGCTTCCGGAGAGCCAGAACACAAAGCCGCAGGGCAGTACGCAGATCAGCACCGAGGGCAGGATGGCGTTATAGGCGCTCATGGTTTTCTGATTTTCCCGCATCCAGTCCACATAGTAGTTGGCGTTGTAATTCACCGCGTCAGAATATTTTTTGTAGGAACCGGCGGATTGGCTGAACGCTTTCACCACCTCAATGCCTCCGATATATTCCACGATGGCGTCTGCCATCTGCTTGCCCGCCTTGACTGCGCCCTCCCACTTGACGGGATAGTTTTTCATACCGGCGGACATAACCACAAGGCCCACCACGAGAGTGACAAGGGACAAAAGCGCCATACGCCAGTCCAGAATAAGCAGGTACACGACAATCACAATGGGAACCAGCACATTTGCGGTCATTTCCGGGATCAGGTGTGCAAAGGTCGGCTCCATTCCCTCCACCCGGTCAACAATCGTCGTTTTATACTGTCCAGAGGGCGTATCCAAAATCGTCCCCATTGGCACACGGGCAAGTTTCTCGGTAATGTTCTCCCGCAGATCGCGCAGCGTGTAATAGGTTGCTGCGTGAGAAATGACTGTTGAAAGATTGGCGAAAACAACCTTTCCCAAATAACCGCACAATGCAACGATACAGGCCGTCATATAACTGGAAAAATCCTGCTCTCCCGACAGCATCAGTGTGACAATATGCGCCACGCAGAAATAGGGCACCATCTGGCAAGCCACGCCTAATACCGCAAGGATAATGCTGCCGATGAATTTTCCATGATAAAGTTTGCCCCATCCCCATAAGACGCCTATGGGTGACTCCTTCTTTTCTTCTTTCACTTTACAGATACCCCCTTTATGAAATAGTTTCTAATTTTTTCAAGACCGGCCTCATCCATTTGAAATTTGTCGATGATGGAACCGTCCTCAAAATGGACAATATCCGTACAACAATCTAAAAGCAGCTCAAGATCATGGGTAATGACATACAAGGTAATGCCTGCATCCCTGACTTGTTTCAAGACATTGGCAACCTCTTTCATGTGTTTGTAATCAAGACCGCTGGTCGGTTCGTCAAAAAATAAGATAGAACGCTTGGATGCGATTGCCGAGGCAATTGCTACCCGCTGCTTTTGGCCGCCGGAAAGGGACATAGGGTGTCTGTCTTTGAAGCCGATTAAATCTAACTCGGCAAGGATTTCCTCAGCCCACTCCTGATTTTCCTCCTCCATACTGATCAGGACTTCATCCAGCACAGTTTCCGTGAAAAGCTGGTGATTGACTTCCTGCATCACCATGTAGCAGGTATTTAGTCTGTCTTTAGGCCGATAAGTTCTGCCGTTCCAGATCACCTCACCGCAGCGCTTTTCAAGGCCGCAGAAACACCGGGAGAAGGTGGACTTTCCAGCTCCATTATTCCCGATGATCCCGACAATACGATTTGCGGGGATTTTACTTTCCCGGATGTGCAGCGTTTCCGGTTCGTTTTTGTAGGCAAAGCAGAAATTGCGAAGTTCCATTTGCTGACCGGCCTGGGGCAATGCTTTCGGCGGCAACAAATCTTCAAGAATAAAGGTACGCAGCCCCAACTTGGCTCTCTGTTGCTCCGTCAGGCTCTCAAACTCCGCTGCGGAGTAATCTTTTTCCACCTTTCCGCCGGTAATATAGATAAAACGATCCGCAAGACCGCGCAGATAGTAGAGCCGATGCTCTGACACTATAATTGTTTTCCCCTGCGACTTCCAAAACGCAAGTATTGCTCTCAGATCGAGGATAGAGGAAGCATCCAGGTTGGATGACGGCTCATCCATAACCAGCACATCCGGCTCCATGATGGATACCCCGGCACAGGCAATTTTTTGCTTTTCCCCGCCGGAGAGATGAAAGATATTGCGTCCCATCAATTTCTCCAGGCGGAAATCCCGGATGGTCTTATCTAATCGTTCCCGAATACTTTGCTCCGGCTGGCCGAGATTTTCACACCCGAATGTGATTTCGCTGGTTGTGTCCACATTGAAAAATTGTGAGCGGGGGTTTTGAAACACGCTGCCAACCGTTTTCGCGGTATCATAAAGGGGCTGTTCCGAAACCTTTGCCCCATTTACCCACACTTCTCCATTCATTTTTCCTTCATAGTAATGGGGAATCAGACCGTTGATCAGCCTGGTAATTGTCGTTTTTCCACAGCCGCTTTCGCCGCAAAGTACGACGCATTGACCGTCCTCTACGGTCAGATTTATATCATAGACTCCACCAGCGTTCTCGTTTTCTTCTCCATAAGAGAAAGTCACATGGTCAATCCGTATCATAGGTTCACCCCCTTCCGTCAAAAAGAAATCTGCTGCTGAAACAAAAACAAGGCAAAACAGATAACGCAAAACAGAATCGCAATCAAATCTTGAACATGGAAACCGATCTGGCACACGTTTGTACGTTTAACGGGGGCTCCAAGCCCCCGTGTCAACGCAGCAGCAGAAAGTTCATCACCAATCTTCACAACGGACACCATCAAAGGAACAAGGCGATATTCCACCATCAGGAAAGGATTTTTCCCGCCGAATCGTATGCCCCGCATTTTCATTGCATCCCGGATGGCCTGATATTCTTCGCTGATGGTTGGGAAAAAGCGAAAAATGACAGACATTGGAATCACGATTTTTTCCGTGATGTGCATACGCTCCATTGCGCCGATAAACTCACTGACCGAAGTGGATGAGATCAGATAGGCACCTGTCATAATGCCGGGCGCAAACCGCGTCATGATAGATGTCACTGCCAGCACGATGAACGAGAGTAATCCGCTCAAACTCGTAAGGGCAATCCGTTCCAGTATAAAGCAAACCGCATATAGCACCAGATATTTTCCTGCTGTTTTGAAACGGCGTTCCGACAAAATCAGAGCAAAGGGGACAAGGCTTAGACACGGCTTGACGATGTTCATAATTCCTTCGTTACTGGTACTGAACATCAGTGTTGTAATCGTCAGCAGCAGAATGAGCTTTGTCCGGGGATCAAGCAGGATTCCTTTTCTTTTTTCGGTTGTTGCTGAAAATGATAGCCCGTTCATCACACAATGCCCGCTTTAGCAAAATGCTTTTTCAGAAGCGCCTTACCTAAAAGTCCGCCCAGGATCGCAAAAATGAAGATTCCGGCGATTACCAGAATAATGCTCCACATAGGCATAACAGCCATTACCCTGTCAGCGTATTCCTCACCAAAGCTGGCCGCAAAACTGGCCCAGGAATCCTCAACCATGAAATACATGGGGATATATGTACCAACCATCCAAAGGCTGAACACCGCATACCCGATCAGGCTCTTCTTGGCGCTTTTATAACCGCCGGATTTCAAGATCAGATCTCCCAGCAGCCCAAAAATCACGCCCATCGGTACGCCCCAAAATCCCATGCCAGTCAGCCCCATCAGCAGGCCGCTTAAAATTCCCATAATTGTAACCATGCCAAATTTTTTAACTCTGGTCAGGAACAGCATGAACGGGATGCCGGTAATCAAAGACCACAATGCTCCGAGGATCGGCAAAAAGATAGGTACAAAGCCGATGGGAATGGCGACACAGCAGCCAATCACAAAGTAGAGAACGGTGAACAGGCCGAGGTTAATCAGGTCTTTTGCTTGTAACTTGTTACTCATAACGAATACCTCCATTCATTTGCTGGTTAGCGTTTTCTAACCTCTCTATAAGATACCATAGTTAGCAGTAGCTCTCTACAACCAATCATCTTTTTGGCTCCAAACAGCAACGAGTTTTTTTATTGACTGACTTCGTTCGCAATTCTATAATATAATTAAAATCCAAAGCTATGAAGCGGGCAATCGAATGACAGGAGCAAAAAATGAAGATTGATGATATTATTAGAAAATATATTGAAATACCTGGGATTTCACTAAAGCGCAGCAATTATAGCGCGGAGCTGCTCTTGAACGGGAAAGAAGGAAAGGGCTCCATGACCTTTTTCCCGCTCTTTCCTGGAATTACTGTTGCTTACATCTTTGTAAATTCACCCACTTGGACAGCGCCGAATTTTTGCGGAAATGGCTCCGTAGAAAAAGGCCCATTACTTGTAAACTACTGTGTAACTGGTCGTTGCGAAATGATTTTGAACAACGAAAACTTTGTTTATGTAAAGGACGGTGAAATCTCTCTAACAGAACGCTTTGCTCAAAAACAATATGTCTATCCCCGCCGCATATACGAAGGAATGGAATTTTTTGTTGATATTGATACCCTGACAGAACAAAGCACATGGGTGCAAAAGGAATTTGCCATTGACTTTCATAGAATTGTTGACCGCTTTTGTCCTGAAGGGGGCACCTATATTTCATCTGTTCTCCCCGAGGGCGAAGAAATATTAACAAAACTTTGGGGATTATTTGATATTCCTGTCCCATATTCGATTTCACAAATGAAAATATACACATTAGCACTGTTTTCTCTATTGCAAAACATCAACGACATACCGCCATCACAAGCCTGCACTTTTTTCACAGAAACACAGGTAGATATTGCAAAGCGGGTAGAAAGGATCATTACTTCTGATCTGCGTCAACATCATCCGGCCTGGGAACTTGCCGCGCAGTTTTCTGTTAGCGAAACCAGCTTAAAAAATTACTTCCGCGGCGTTTTTGGGCAAAATATATCTATTTATCTACGAGAAGTCAGAATGAAAAAAGCTGCAGAGTTACTGACTTCTACAAGATTGTCCGTTGCAGAAATAGCAGAGCTGGTCGGCTATATGAATCAAAGCAAATTTGCATCAGTTTTCAAAAAGCAGTTTGGCCTCTCGCCGCTGGAATACCGGCGGTCAAAGAATTTGGAGAACAGATAAAAGTAAAGGCGGTATTATCACCTGTTAAAGGCAATAATACCGCTTTTACTTTAGATTTCTTCTCAGTAACCAGCCAAAATCTCCGTTTCAAATTGTAGTATTGATAGGGGGGAGAACGAAGGAAAGGTTACGATAGCAAGCACAGCCAGTGAGTACCCACTGGTGGATTTTCGGTTTAGGGGGACCCCCTGCCCCTAAACACAAAAATGCTTGCTGGGATAGTCCCAGACCCTTATGAGAACGGAGGCGGTGCGGCATGGCAAATCGAAAGCGGAATATCCAGATGAAATTCTGGGTCACAGAGGAGGAGAAACGGCTCATTGACGAGAAAATGGCTCAGCTTCCTACAAAGAGGTATGGGGCGTATCTGCGCAAGATGGCGATTGACGGATATATCATCCAGGTGGACACCACCGACATTAAGGAAATGACAAAAGCCCTGGGCTCCATTGGCCGGAACATCAATCAGATCGCCAAGCGGGTCAACGCCGGAGGCCCTACCTATCAGGCCGACATGGAGGAAATCCGGGAGAGATTGGAGCAGATATGGCAGTTACAAAGACACATCCTATTAAGTCAACGCTGAAAGCGGCCATTGACTATATCTGCAATCCCGACAAGACGGATGGAAAACTGCTGGTGTCCTCCTTCGGCTGCACCGCAGAGACCGCCGACATTGAGTTTGCCTGGACCCGCCGCCACGCCATCGACAAGGGAACGAACCTGGGCCGCCACCTCATCCAGGCGTTTGAGCCTGGGGAGGTCACACCGGAGGAAGCCCACCGGATCGGCATGGAACTGGCGCGGGAGGTCCTGGGCGGCAAATATGAATTTGTCCTCACCACTCACATTGACAGGGATCACGTCCATAATCACCTGATCTTCAATGCGGTCAGTTTCCAGGACCACCGGCACTACCACTCCAACAAGAGAAGCTACCATGAAATCCGCCGTACCAGCGACCGTATCTGTAAAGAGCATGGCCTGTCCGTCATTGTCCCCGGCCAAGACAAGGGCAAGAGCTATATTGAGCATCAGGCGGAACAGAACGGCACCAGCTATAAGGCGAAGCTCCGCTCCGCCATCGACCGGCTTCTGCCCGGCTGCACCGACCTGGAGGACCTGCTCCGCCGCCTCCAGCGGGAAGGGTATGAACTGAAACGGGGCAAGTACATATCTGCCAGAGCTCCGGGTCAGGAGCGGTTCACCCGTTTGAAAACCCTGGGCGCCGACTACGCCGAGGAAGCCCTGACCTCCCGGATCGCTGGCAAGCCCAGTCCTTACCGCCAGCCGAAACAGCGCACCGGGAGGCCCAGCCTGCTCATCGACATCCAGAACAATATCAAAGCCCAGCAGAGTGCCGGCTACAAACATTGGGCAACTATTGAGAACCTAAAGCGGGCAGCGGAAACGCTGAACTTCCTGACGGAGCATGGCATTGGAAGTTTAGAGGAATTGTCCGAGCGGTGCGATGGAGCGGCAGCCGCCACCGCCAGGGTAAAGGCGGATCTCCGAGCAACCGAAAAGGAAATGGAGCGGCTGACCATCACCATGAAACACGCTGCCACCTACCGCCAGCTCCGGCCCCTGTATGAGGAATACCGCCAGTCCAGAGACAAGGAGAAGTTCCTCCGGGGGCATGAGGGCGAGATCATCCTGTTCGAGGCGGCGGCAAGGGAGCTGAAACGGTTGAACGCCGTACCCCTGCCCGCCGCCCAACGGCTCCGGGCCGAAATGGATGAACTCACCGCCAGAAGGACCGCCCTGCAATCGGAATACAGGAAGGCTCAACAGAAAGAACGGGAGTACGACACCCTCAACCAAAACGTCCGTATCTTATCTGGAACGGTCAGAGGATGTTGTACTCCCGAAGGAAAAATCGAATGAACTCGAATAAATGAAATAATCAGCCCAGTTGCCAACGGGCGCTCTCACTCTGGAGTTCCACCATACGGCGGTAGAGGCCTCCGCACTCCATCAGTTCCGCAGGCGTACCCTGCTCGGCCACACGGCCGTTTTCCAGCACTACGATGTGGTCGGCTCCTGCCACGGTGCGCATCCGGTGGGCAATAACCAGCACCGTCTTGCCTGCCAACAGGCGGGAGAGCGCACCCTGCACCTTTGTCTCGTTTTCCACATCCAGGCTGGCAGTGGCCTCGTCCAGCAGGACGATAGGGGCGTTCTTCAAAAGCGCTCGGGCGATGGAGATGCGCTGTCGCTCTCCGCCGGAGAGTTTTGCGCCGTTTTCCCCGATGGGGGTATCATATCCCTGGGGCAGGCGGCAGATGAACTCCCCGCAGTTGGCGGCCTCGGCCGCGGCCCGCACCTCATCGTCGGTGGCGCCTCGCTTGCCCAGACGGATATTCTCCATCACCGTGTCGTCAAAAAGCACCACATCCTGAAACACCATGGAGTAATCGGTCAGCAATGCCTCCGGGTCCACTGTGGAGATGTCCACGCCGCCTACCTTGATGCTTCCCTCTGTTACATCCCACAGCCGGGCAGCCAGTCGGGCGCAGGTACTCTTACCGGACCCGGAAGGACCCACCAGGGCAGTCACTTCGCCCTCCCGGGCGGTAAAGCTCACACCGTCCAGCACTTTTTTCTTGTCATAGGCAAACCCCACATGGTCGAACTCAATATCGTAGCCCTTGGGCTGAAACACCTCTGCACCCTCAGCCGTGGGGGTGTCGTAGATCTCGTTCATGCGGTCGGCGGATACTTGGGACACAAACATCTCAGCGATGAGAGCCAGGCTCTGGTCAAAAGGCGCATACACGCGGGTAATAACCAGCAGGAACAAAAACAGCAGCATGAAGTCAATTTGCCCGGAAAGAATCAGGCCGGCTCCCACCAGAATGGTGGTAGCTACCCCCAGGCGCATGATGACGCTGGCCGCATTGACGAAAATGCCGGTCCCCAGCTCGCCCTGGATGGTGACCTTCTCATGGTCGTCGATCTTCTGATTGAGCCCGGCCAGATAGCGCTCCTCCTGATTGGTGGCGCGGATCTCCCGTACATTTTCCAGAGCTTCCTGAATGCCGTCGGAGACGCGGATCGCAGCTTTTTTCGTCCGCTCAGAGGTCCGGGCGGAAATCCTCCGGGTGCCGAACAGCAGACCGAAGGCCACCGGCACACCCCACAGGCAGGCGATGGCCAGCCGCCAGTCATACACCAGCAGGCACACCGCGATAATCGCCGTGGAGAGATAGGCCCCGTACAGATAGCCCAGCACATGGGACCAGACATGTTCCATGCGGTTCACATCGCCCATAATGGTCTCGGTCAGATCCGCCAGATCCCGCTTGCCGAAGTAGCCCAAAGGCAGTTTGCGCAGCCGCTCCGCCAGACTGAGACGGGTGGATCTCACCTCGTTATAGACCAGTCCATAGGTGGCGTAGTACTGCTGAAGATGAGTCACAAAGGAAAGGATCAGGAATACAACCACCAGCCCGAGCAGGAGGGCTGCGTTGGGCAGCGGCTGGTCGTCTGTAAAGGTTCCCATCAGGCCGTACATCAGCAGATACAGGATGCTCATGCCGCCCATGACGACAAGGTTGACGATGACCGTCCAGAAGGCTCCCTTTTTGACATTTTTTACGCCCTGGTCGGTGAGGGCATATTTCCTCTGAAAGTTTTTGCTGAACATATTCTTCACCCCTCTCTCACTGTTCGCTGGTGATTTTCCACTGGACCGCCTTGTTGTAATCCGCCCACATCCGGGCATAGAGGCCGCCGGCGGCAGTCAGCTCCTGATGGGAGCCCTGCTCCACGATGCGTCCCTCCTCCAGCACCAGGATCTTGTCCGCACCCACCACAGTAGACAGGCGATGAGCGATCATGATAACGGTGCGGCCACGGGTCAACTCGGTAAACGCCTTTTGGATTAACGCCTCGTTCTCAGGGTCAGCAAAGGCGGTGGCTTCATCGAGAACCACGATGGGTGCATCCTTCAGGATGGCCCGGGCCAGGGCGATGCGCTGCTGCTCGCCGCCGGAAAGATAAGTCCCCTCGGAGCCGATCAGGGTGTCCATGCCCTGGGGCAGTTTCTCCAGAATGTCCTCACACTGGGCGGCCTTCAACGCCGAGAGCACCTGCTCCCGGGTGGCGTTGGGACGGGCAGCCCGGACATTCTCCAAAATGGAGGCTTTGAATAGGCGGCTGTTCTGGAACACAAAGGCGATCTGATCCATGAGTACATGGGGATCGATCTGCCGCACATCTACGCCGCCCACCTTCACTACGCCGGAGGTGGCGTCCCAGAAGCGGGGGATCAGGCTGGCAGCGGTGGTCTTGCCGCCGCCGGAGGGTCCTACCAGGGCTACGGTCTGTCCCGGCTCCGCTGTGAAGGACACATGGGAGAGGGCGAAGGTCTGGGCCCCGTCGTAAGTAAAGCTCACATCTTCAAATTCTACACGGCTGCTTCCGGGGGATTGAGGGTGTTCAGGCACTTTCAGTTCCGGGGCGCACATGACCTGGTCAATGCGCCCCAGCGCAGTACTGGCCAGCATCATACCGGATGCGGCAAACATGATTTTGGCAAGCGCGGTGGAAATGATGGCGGAGAACACTGCGTAAAAGGCGAAGTTTGTAATAAATCCCGCAAAGTCGCCGCCGGCCAGAGTTCCGGGAGCCAGGAAAAGAGCCGCAGGCACCAAGAACACAAAAGCGCCCTCGGTAAAGGTCAGATTGATGGACTGGGGCACACGACACACATCGCCCTGATAGTGCTCCGCTTTGGAACTGTAATCCTCAATGGCCTCCTGAAAGGCTTTGAAGGAATAAACGGTCTGCTGGAAAATCTTGACCACCGGTATGCCCCGGACATACTCGGTGCCCGCCTTGGTCATGCGATCCTGGGCTGCCTGATACTCTGCCATCAGTTTGGCGTTTTTGCCGCCCATCATGGAGAACATGGCAATCATGGAAATCACCGCCGCCAGCAGGCAGGCCGCGCCCATCCGCCAATCAAAGACGAACATCAGCACCAGCATGGACACAAACAGGGTGATGGTGCCTACGATGTCCGCCAGATTGTGGGCAAGCAGGGTCTCGGTATCGGCCGCCGCCGCATCCAGCCGTCCCCGGATGAGACCAGAGGCGTTGGAGTCGAAGAAGCCCAGAGGGGCTTTCATCACATGGGCGACGCCCTGCTTGCGGATGTTAGCCGCTGTGCGGAAGGCCGCCAGATGGGTACACATCAATCCTGCAAAGTACAAGACGATGCCGGCCACCGCAAAGGCAAACGCCAGCCAGCCGTATTGTGCGATGTCCTGCGCCCGGGTCCAGTCCGGCGCTACGGCAATCAGATCCCGGGCCACCAGCCAGATACAAATGTAGGGTGCCATGCTCAACAGCATGGACACCGCCGACAGGGCCAGCCCCAGGAAGGTCAGCCCCTTGTGACTGCCTGCGTAGTCCAGCAGGACCGCAACATCACTCTTTTTCTTCTGCTTCATGGAAAAACCTCCTTCTTCAAGTTAGTAATAACTAACTAATATTCAAAAAAGATAGGGGTCATCCCCCCATCAATTTCAGCCATCCACCCGTGTAGAAAGTTCGGAACTGTTCTACATCCCGCAGGGCCTGCTCTTTCGGCATATCATGTACGACGATCTCAAAAAGGCCGTTGAACATTCCGCTGGCGATGATGTGGCAAAGAGACTGGCTCAGTTCCGGGACCTCCCGGCCCAGGCGGCGGAGAACATCCATGTAACGGAGCGTGTACTCCACCTCCACCTCTACCATGTTGTGGACAAAGTGCTCGTAGCTGGTGCCCTCGGCCTTGCACAGCAGCAGCTTCACCGGCTCCCGGTGATCGCAGATATAGTCCAGCATCCAATGGACACACTGACTGGACTCCAGCCCCATGTGCTCCGGCTGCTCCTGCTCCGGCAGTTCAGAAAAGGAAGTCTGCGCCTCCATGAACCGCCCCATCAAAGCGGCGGCGTGTGGCTCCACGATGGAGGCAAAGAGTGCTTCCTTGCTGGAGAAATAGCCGTAGAACGCACCAGTAGTTACCCCGGCATTTTTTACAATCTGCCGCAGAGAAGCCCCTTGAAAGCCCTTGTCCAGAAATTCGCTCATGGCTGCCTCTTGGATTTTTTCCAGAGTGACATTAGATTTTTCTTCCATAGGACTCCTCCTCATAACAGCGTTATATAACACTGTTATAATACGACTGCGGCGGTAGTTTGTCAAGTGGAATACAAAAAGAGCCCAGCGCATACGCGCTGGGCTCTGTCAGGAAACTTTATTTTGTTTTTTCTGGGGCAGAGCAGCCATGCTATGGAAACTTACTCCAAGAGTAGACAGGTTGTGGAGCATGGCGGAGGTGGTTGGAGGCAGGATGCCTGCCACGCCAAGACCGATCAGCGCCCCATTGAACCCAATGACAAAGCGGTAGTTGTTCTGGATGCGGTACATTAAGCCCATGGCCAGCTGCCGCAGGCGCACCAGCTCCCACAGACTGTCGGCAGCAATGGTGATGTCGGCGATCTCCCTGGCAATGGCCGCCCCGTCACTGATGGCGATGCCGGCGTCCGCCTCAGAGAGGGCCGGAGAGTCGTTGATGCCATCCCCCACCATCAGTACGGTGTGCCCCTCCCGCCGCATAGCAGCCACATACTCAGCCTTATCCGCCGGGAGAACTCCGGCCCGGAAGTCATCTACCCCCAGTTGCTCCGCAATGGAAGCGGCGGTACGGGGGCTGTCCCCGGTCAGCATCACCAGTTTTTTTACGCCCAGATTTCTTAGGGCAGATAGGACCTCCCGCGCCTCCTCTCGCAGAGGATCGGAGATGCAGATTACGGCGGAGAGCACCCCGTCGATGGCCAGATAGAGCTGGGAGAATTCAGGGGGCAGGGCATCAAATTTGTTTTCCTCACCCTCGGGAATCACGCACTTCTCGTCCTCGAAGATGAAGTGGGCGCTGCCAATGCACACTTGCTCTTCATCCACTGAGCTGGCAATGCCGTGAGCAACCAGATACTCCACCTTAGCATGGCGTTCTTCGTGGCTCAACCCCCGGCGTTTGGCCTCCTCTACCACAGCGTTTGCCATAGAGTGAGGGAAATGCTCCTCCAAACAGGCGGCAAGACGCAGCATCTCCGCCTCCTCCATACCATTGAAGGGGATGACGCGGGCCACCCTGGGGCAGGCATGGGTGAGGGTACCGGTCTTATCAAAGACAATGGTATCGGCGCTGGCCACAGCCTCCAGGAACTTGCCGCCCTTGACCGTGATGTGCTCCCGCCCCGCCTCCCGCATGGCAGAGAGCACCGCCAGGGGCATGGCCAGTTTCAGGGCACAGGAGAAGTCCACCATAAGTACCGACAAGGCCCGGGTCAAGTTCCTGGTGAGTGCAAGGCTCACCAGGCTGCCGGCAAAGGTATAGGGTACCAGTTTGTCTGCCAAGTTGGATGCTTTGGCTTCGGCGGCGGACTTCATCTGCTCGGAACGCTGGATCATCTCCACGATCTGGTCATAGCGGCTCTGGCCGGAGGCCTGCTTTACCTCCAGCACGGACTCGCCCTCCTCCACCACAGTGCCGGCATAAACCGCGCCGCCGGGCCGCTTGGCCACGGGGACGGATTCGCCGGTGAGGGATGCCTGGTTGACGGTGATCTCTCCCTCCGCCACCACGCTGTCCAGGGGGATGACGCTTCCGGCTCGAACCACGACCCGGTCGCCGGGTCTGATCTGGCCGATAGGGGTGAGCACTTCACCAGCCTCGGTTTTCAGCCATACCCGATCCACATGGAGAGACAGGCTCTCTGCCAGGTCGGCTACGGACTTTTTCCGTGTCCAATCCTCCAGCAGTTCACCGATCTCCAACAAGAACATGACAGTGCCGGCAGTACCGAAGTCCCTGCGGCAGACGGAGATCCCGATGGACAACGCATCCAGCATCTCCACCTTGATCTGACGATGTCCCAGACAGCGCAGACCTCTGTGCAGAAAGGGGATCATGTGCCAAACAATCCGGGCGATCCGCAGCGGGGCGGGCAAAAACAGGGCAGCGGCTGCTTTCACCGCCACCTTGCCTACCAGCTTCTCTTGGAACTCTCGGTTCAGAGTCCGGGTGCTGTGGCCGGACAGAGTGACAGACGACTCCGCCCCGGCCCAGGTGAACGCGCCGAGGGCGGAGAGGACAGCTTCCCGGTCTCCCGTATAGGTCACGATGACGCAGCAGGTGCGCTCATGGACCACGGCCTCCCGGATCCAGGGCTGTCCCTTCAGCCAGGTTTCCAGCAGATCCGCCTGGCGGATCGTCATGTTTTTTTGCCGGAGCCGCAGACGCATCCGGCTCCGGCTCTCGTGTACGATGGTTGCTCTCATGCAAGTCTCCTTTCATGAAAAAAGGAGCCGTTTTCCGGCTCCCTTCCGCAGTTTTTAGGCTTCCTGACCTTCCACCTGAGCCTCGGCTTCCTTGGCGTCCCGGGCCTCGTTGATGTCCTTGGCAGCGGCCAGAATGTCGGCGGCGTTCTCCTGAACAGAGGTAACGGTCTCCATTACGCTCTCCTTCATCCGCAGACCTGCGGCAGTGATGTGAGTATAAGCCTTCTTGGCATCTTTGCTGGTAAGCAGTTTTAAGCCGGCAGAGCCAAACAGGGCGCCGCCTACAAAGCAGGCCAGTCTGACATAGTGTTTCATCATGGGAACCTTTCCTTTCGCTCTATGCTTATTTGTGTTTGTAGCCCGTAATCATCACCATGACCATGCAGATCACGGCGCCCCAGGCCCAGAAGCGATGTTGTTTCATTGCGATCTCCTCCTGCTCGGAAACAAACGCGTCCCGCTGTGTGCTGAAATAGTATAGCAGATGGGATGCCCCGTGTATCACCCAATCGGACGGTGTTGTGCCGGTTCAGACATTTTTCGATACACGGTCGGCGACATACCATACTGCCGCCGGAAGGCGGCGGAGAACTGGCTGGCACTGCTGTATCCCACGGACTGGGCTACCCCCAGCACGCTGAGGGAGGAGTCCCGCAGCAGCTCCGCCGCGCGCTCCATCCGCCGCTGCTGCAGCCAGGTGTGGGCCGGCAACCCGTACAGGCGACGGAACCCCTCCTTGAATGTAGTTGCAGAGAGGCAGGCACGGCGGCTCAAGGTCGAGATGGAGAGAGGTTCGTCCAGATGCGCCTCCATGTATCGGCGGGTTTCTGCCAGGGTCCGGGTCAGCTCCTGATCCAGCACCGGGGCCATTTCCGCCGCTGGTTCCCCCTGGGCAGATAGCAGATACAACAGTTCCACCGACTTCCACACGCACCAGCGTGCCCGCTCGCTCTGGGGCAAACGATCCAGGTCAGCGAAGGCCGCCTGGCTCCAGGGAGAGGAACCCTCCACGGCGCAGCCGCCCCGGCTGGCCATCCACCGCCGCACTTGCTCCGTGTTCAAGGCCAAACCGCCCAGCAGGTCACAAATGGCTTTTAGACTCGCCCGGGCACCCCGAGCGTCCACCGCCACCAGCACACCCTTTAAGCCGGTCTCCACTCTGGCATCGGTCAGATGGGAAATGTCGGTGAGGAGAAGCACCTGCCGGGTACCGAGCCGCAGAACCGACCCACCCCGCCGGGTCAGGGTGATTCCTCCAGCGAGGCAGAACAATACCTCAAAGTGCAGAGGCTCCAGCCGAAGGGGCAGAGGAAGTGTCCTCTCGCACAGAGAAAACAAGCAGGCCCGCGCACCAGGCATCACTTGGGTCCATTCCCCCTGTTCTGATAAACATTCTGCCAGCATCCGCTTGCCTCCCCTCTATTGATCTGTGTCTCAGATACTTATCGGCCAAACAGCCCTTTCTTCTGCCAAGACTCCTTCCGAATCTCCCCCACATCATAGCCAGTAGCGGAAATAGCCGCCTGTAAAGCCTCTTGATCCAGTTCCGTTTCCGTGATTACCACAGTCTCTTTTTTACTCCGAGATGAGGTGACCTTCTTCACCGGAAAGGCTTTCCGCACCGCATCGTTCACATGGCTCTCGCACATACCGCACATCATGCCGTCTACTTGGATTGTGTATTTCCACATCTTCTGTCCCTCCATTCTTCTTAAAGTCCGTTTCGCTGGTTCCAGCATATACGGTACACTTCATCAGAAGCATCCCAATAGTTGAATAGTAAGTCAAATGCTGTGCTCAGCCGCACCATTTGCCGCTTTTTATGAGATGCCACTCGGTTCTTCGTTTTCCAAAAGGCTGCTGTTTTCCCGCATCGCCAGAACGCAGAGCCAATGCTTTTTTGCATTCCGATTTATGATGATCTCAGAAAAACCTGCCTCGGTGAGAAAACGGGCAAGTTGGTCTCCATCGAAGATCCTCATCCCATCAATGACAGAAAGCCACTTGCTGGCGTGGGGATCTTCTCCGTCCGACTCATTGACGATCAGAAAGATGCCGCCCGGCCGCAGAGTGCGGTACACCTCCCGGAAGCTCTCCGTAGGACCAGGCCAGAAATATACCGTTTCAAATGCGGTCACCAAATCAAATGCACCATCCTCGAAGGGAAGGCAAGACACATCTCCCTGTATGATACGGCAGCGCTGGCTTGCAGCCCCTTGCGGTTAACACTCTTGGCCTTTTCCACAGATATTTCTGAATAGTCTAAGGCGGTGACAGTCGCAGCAGGATATTTTCGTAAAAGGGCTCGGATATTCCGCCCACCACCGCAGCCCAACTCCGCAATCTCGGTGGGACCTGTTTCGGGCAAATGGCTAAGGCCCCAATCCGCGAGGGCAGCATGGGCATGATTCATGCTGCCCACCATGCACCTGCCCAGCAATCCTTTCGGCTTGCGGGTATTGTTGAAAAAAGCCTTTAATATTCCCATAACCGCCTCCGTGATTCGAAATTGAGGTTAGCATAAACTAACCATAATGCATTATAAATTTTTTTTTGCAGAAAAGCAATATACAAGTATGCTATCATGCTATTTTCCGCTGTGGGAAATGTGGAAAACGGCCGCTTCACCGATGGAAAACAAATATTCACGGCCCGATGGAAAAGCTGTAAGCTTTCCCACAGCCCGCAAACATTGTTTCCCACAGCTCCGCCCCTTTGACCGTTTACACACATTCCCACAGCGCCTACTACTGCTACTGAAAATGAGCGCCATCACCGAAATGATGATGGCGCTCATTCTTTATCTCCGTATCCTTCTTCAGCAAGATTAAGTATATTCTTTTTTTCTTTCTGCGCATAGCGCATGGTCCAAGTGGCATTCAAGAATCTGTGAAAATCCAGTAATATCAACGGCTTGTAAGCAAGGCTTTTATCCAAATACTACTTCAGCGGTGAGTAAATGAGGCCACAACGAGATAAACCGTGTCAAAGGCCAGCAGCATCCACAGGGCGGGATTGCTCCACACGCCGCTACTCCCGCCGGCCTGACTTCTCTCGCGCTTCCGTCCCCGTCTTTTCAGCAGCAGGCGGATCCCTCCTGTCACTGCGATCACCACCGAGACAAACACCAGAGCCAAGGTAGCCAGGGCACCAGGAGTGCCCGCCTGGCGCAGTAGCGGCAGCGCCACAGCAATGCTGTTTCCGGCGATGTGCAGTCCGATGGACGTCCCCAATCCGTAGTGCAGGGCCGCATAGCCGAAAATCAATCCGCACCAGAAGGCGGACAACCCCTGATAGAGATCGTGGTGCATCAGCCCGAAGCACAGGGCCGACAGTAAAATGGCCTGCCGCGCCCCCCCTGGCAGCAAGCGGCGCAGCACCACTCCTCGGTAGATCAGTTCCTCAAGGACAGGACCGACTATACAAATATATATTGCCAGCAGCGGTGTGGCGATTTCTTCTCCCACTGCCGCCGCTTGGGCGGTGAAGCCAACCAGGTTCCACACCCGCTCTAGAACCGGAGTAAGTACCATGACGGCAAGATTTCCACTCAGCGCCACACTTATGAGAAAAACCAGCGTGCCCAAAGAGGCCTTCTGGGAAGAGAAGTGAGGGGCTTCGCCGCTCACTAGTGAGGACCAGAGCAGGGGGATCGCCGATGCCACCGCGCAGCTAAGGAGCAGCACGATACCCTCCGGCAAGCCGGGAACAGAAGACAAAAGTTTTTGCAGTAACCCAAACAGCACGCTGTATGCGAATAAGCTGCACCACAGCCATGTCAAGCTGTGTAGCGGGGGAATCTTTTTGTTCATAACAACCTCCCATGCGGCCTTGGCCGCAAAATTTGTCCTAATTATAGCATATTCCCGTCGATTTGCAAGCAGCTTTAACAAATTTTAAGCTTTTTTTAAAATAGCTCCATCACCAAACGCACGGCTGCCGAGCTCATTCAGTACATCGAGGTTTGTCCTGCGGTCAAGGAGAACAGAATCACCAAAACTGCATTGGATCCTTTGAGGTACCGGATTGCCGGAAAATCCCCGAGCGGGACATTCTTTTGGAAACGAGAAAAGGCGTAGCATTAAGCTACGCCCCCGCACAGATCTCTATAATAAACTTGGAAATAAAAAAATGCGGAGTATCATCAGCAGACCTTTTCAGATCCTTTAATGATACTCCGTATGGTGTGTTTGTCAAACGAAAATGTGAGCAAAAGGGCCCCAAAAAAGTGAGCACCTTCAGCACCAGATTTCATGTCGTGAGCAATGTTTTTCCCAAGTACCAAATGCTCACCTTTTGAGTACCCGGAAAGATGAGGGCCTTTTGCAAGAGTGAGTGCCCTGGGGGCCTAATGCTCACATTTGAAATTCACGGATCAACTTTTCTCCTTTCCGCATTTTGAAGAATAGCGGATTAAAATACCAGCAGTAAGAATCATGATACACAAACCGGATATGAAGAACCAAACATTTACACCTACGTTTTCTGCTATCGGGCTGCTGAAAAGCAAGCCAATCGGCATTGTAACAGAAGAAATTAAGGTAAGTACCGAAAATGCCCTCCCCATTTTTTCAGGGGATATGGTTTCCTGCATATAGGCAGTCAATGGGATTGTATGGACATTACCAGAAGCCCCTAAGCAGATACAGCCTCCCGCAAAGAAAAACCAGCCTACATAAGTAGGCGGTATGATACCGCAAAGCAGCGACATCATTCCCATTCCAAACAAACCGATGAACGAAACTCTGATTTTACGATTTATCTTCAGCACACTGGAAAATAAAAGGGAAGATGCCATCATACCGATTGCAAAAGACAATTCCACAACGCTGCCATACATTGCCGATAATTTAAAATAGTCACTTGTCATGAGCGGATAAAAGGAAGATAGTGGCGCATAGAAGAACATACAAAGAGCCTCTGCAATCACGACATAAAACAATTTTTTATCTTCTTTGAATACCTGCAATCCTTCTTTTATCTCTGCGATAAAATGCTGTTCTTCTTGCGCTGTTTTTTCAAGTTTTGGGATTTTAACAACAGCTAACGCAATACTTGCTAAAATTGCTCCTGCTACATCACTCATTAAAACGACCGACATCGGGAAAATCGCATACAAAGACGCACCGATTACCGGTCCCAATAAAAATGAGCCGGAATTGAGAAGCTGCATCCACCCATTTGTTTTTACTAACTGGTCTTTTGGTACAAGCTGCGGGATGATCGACTGTATTGCCGGCTGCTGGAATGTGCTTCCAATTCCTCTCACACACAGCATAACAAATACTGTCCACACAGGCAGGTCAAAAAAGAACAGCAGTCCTGCATAAATCAGTGCAACTGCACCCATTGCCATATCCGAAAAAATAGAGATAAATTTTCGGTTATAACGGTCAGCCGCAATTCCAGCCAGCGGACTGAATAAGGTCATTGGGAGATAGGCAACAAGTCCTGATATTCCCAGCATTAACGGCGAAGATGTTTTTTCGGCAAGCCACCAAATCAGAGCAAACTGAACACCGTGACTTCCCAACATTGAAACTGCCTGTCCCAATGCTACAATCATAAACTGTGATTTCCATTTTTGTGTTTTTTCCATATCAAATTGTCCTCTCATTTTCAAAATAGTTTTTCAAACAGGGGACAATATCAAGTGTGATAATCCCCTTATTATACTGCTGCCGACATCAAGCCACCTCCCTTCAAAAGATTTTGATTTTTGTTTTTATAACATGGCTTCCAGATATTTTTTTAATCCGTCACGATATTTTTTTGTAAGCGTCAGATATTGCTGTTGTTCCTCCGCCGTCCATTCATTCCAGATTTTATTCTCAATCTCATGCAAAGGCATTATTTTTTCTGCTGAAAATTTCTTTCCCTTTTCCGTTAGACAGAGAATGGTATTTCTGCCTTTCCCTTGTTCCAGATAGACAATTTCCTCTTTTTCTAATTTGCGAATGGCTGAATTGATTGTCTGGCGACTGATACCTGTAAGCTTACTGATTTCACTTTGCAGGCATTGTCCGCCTTTCTCACAAAGGACATACAGAATATTTTGAACGCTATCTGAAATACCCATTTTTACAGCCACTTCGTGGTATAAAGCGTTGATCTCTCCTGCTAAATAGGTGTATTGTCCCGTTTCTAAATAGTGCAAAATCTTCCTCCTCCTTTTATATGTCTGATTTCGTACATTCTTATTATATCCGATTTCGTACATAAGTCAATAGTTTTTTATTTTTAAGGAATAATGTGGCTGCTGTCTATCAAATTCTTATGTGTTACTTTACCACACATGAACATTGGAGGCAGGGTTGTCCTGACCGTAACCTTCCAGAAGGTTGATGCCGCCCCACACGCACAGGCCGCCGCCCAGGGCGATGACCAGAGTCTGCAAAACGTCGATAGCGTTAGTAAAAAAGCTCATATTCACATTTCCTTTCGTTCAGTTGAATTGTTGGGTTGAAGGTCGGTGGCTTTCAATTCGTACAGATCGAAAGGCTCGTCCGGCTTCACAATGGCCGGTCTGCGTTTCATGTACCGTTCAATGTCAAAGGTGTTTTTCTTGTCGGCGTCGGCAAGGTACTTGTAGCGGGGATGGCGGGTTATATCAAACTTGTCGCTGAAAAACGGCCGCACCCCTCGAAGCTGCAAGATACACTTGCCTCCGTCCATCACCGCGATCTCGTCCTGGGTCATCAGCTCCTTTCCTAATTTCTGATAGTTGAGGCCGTGGGAAACCTGGCTGCCCCGGTTCTCGGATTGACCCACGCTGTCGATGGTCTCCTTGCCCAGCAGCTCCGAGATTTCTTTCAGGGTGGATTTCTCCTTGCCTCCCAAAAACAAGGTGGTGTCGCAGTTGCCTACAATGGTATCCGCGGCGTCCTTGTAGATGGTCTTTAACTGACTTTGGGACTGCAAAATAATAGAAGTCGAGATTTCCCGGCTCCGGATGGTGGCGATCAGCTTGTCGAAGTTGGGTATCTGCCCGATATTGGCGAACTCGTCCAGGAGGCACCGCACATGGACGGGCAGCCTGCCGCCGTACACGTCGTCCGCCTTGTCGCAAAGGAGATTGAATAGCTGGCTTTGCAGCATGGCGATAACGAAGTTGAAGGTGGTGTCCGTGTCGCTCATAATGAGGAACAGCGCCGTTTTCCGGTCGCCCAGGGTATCCAGCTCCAGTTCGTCGTCCGACATGATCTCCCGCAGCTCCGCAATATCGAAGGGGGCAAGGCGGGCGCCGCAGCTGATCAGGATGGATTTCAGGGTCTTGCCGGCGGCCAGCTTGAATTTGCGGTACTGCTTCACGGCGAAGTGGTCCGGGCGCTCCTTCTCCAGCTTGGCAAACAGAATATCCACGGGCGACTGAAATTCCTCGTCGTCCTCTCTGGCCTCCGATGCGTTGATGAGCTCCAGCAGCGTGAGGAAGTTCTTTTCTTCCGGCTCCGCCTCGTACCAAATGTACCCAATCAGGGCGCAGTACAAAAGCCGCTCGGCCTTGACCCAAAAATCTTCGGAGGATTTTTCTCCGTCGCCTTTGGTGTTGGCGATGATGACATTGACCAGTTTGAGGATGTCTTTCTCTGACCGGATATAGGCGAAGGGGTTGTATTTCATGCTCTTTTTGAAGTTGATGGTGTTGAGGACCTTGATGCGGTACGGCTCATAGATGACCTTCCCGCGGGCATCCCGCATGGGCTTTCCGTTCTCGTCCAGCTTGGGGGCGCCCCGGCGAAGCATGGTTCCCACCTCAGACAAAAGCTGCCCTTTGGGATCGGTGACCACATAGCTGCTGTGCATCTGCATGAGGGAGGGCTTGACGAAGAAACGGGTCTTGCCGCTGCCGCTGCCGCCGATGACCAGGATGTTTTTGTTTCGGGCGTACTTGGGATTTTTCGGGCGGCTGGACATGGTGAGCTTTTCCGTCTGGGTCAGCGGGATGTTCCGGTCGGGGACCGGATCGACATAGGGCGTAATATCCGCCGCCGTGCCCCATGAAGCGTTTTGTCAAGTGCTATTTTGAGTTATTGACGCACAATCAAGGTGAAAGCGCGAAAGTGCAAAGCGCAAAGGGTCTGCACTTTGCGTTTTCAGCTTGCGGGTTCGGGCGGCTGCTTCTTCTTGATGAAGTTGTACCATTGACCGCCGACGCGCCTTGCGCCCAAAATGCCGCCCATGTTGCGCTTGGCGTTCTGCACCGTTCTCTCGGATATTCCGGCTTCGGCTGCGGCCTTTACAATGTCCTCGCTGGCAAGCTCTTTCCCGTCTGCAAGCAAGTCCAGTATCAGCCGTTCCGCCTGTTCGGTCTTGGTGGCGGTGTTCCCGCCCGCGCCGGATAGCAGCTCGTCGGCAGTAATGTCATATTCGCCTATCCATGAAAAGCCTGTTTCCGGGTCAAGGCAAAAGGCTATGGGCTTGCCCTCCGGCGCAAGGGAAGATTTGTCATGGACGATTACCCGCACATTCGGCTCCCGCTTCACGCGCCCGATCAGCAGGACGCTACGGGCGGCGGCTCGAAAGTCGATAGAGCCTAAGCCCCGGTAGGCGCTCTGCCCTCCGGCAGCTTTGTTGAGGTGTCCGATAAGAATAACGGCGCAGCCGGTACGCTCGGCAACTTCGGCAAGCCTGCGGAACATGGGGCGCACTTCATTCGCCCGGTTCATGTCGGTTTTCTCGCCCATGTACGCCTGTATGGGGTCAAGGATTATCAGCCGCGCCCCGTTCTGCGTGATTGCTTTTTCTATACGCTCGTCAGATAGGGTAAGTTCCTGCTTGGCTTCGTCAATGACAAGAACGCGGTCAAGGTCTGCTTCGGCTTCTATCAAGCGGGGCTTGACGGTATCGCCCAGCCCGTCCTCGGCGGTCTGGTAAATCACTTGGAATGGCGGCAGGGGCTTCATGCCCGGCAGCGTTCCCCCTGTGGTGCAGGCGGCGGCAAGGCGCAGGGCAAAGGTGGTCTTGCCCTCGCCGGGGTTGCCCTGCACAATGGTTACTTTCCCAAAGGGGATATACGGCTCCCATAGCCATTCAACAGCTTGTGTGTCAACCTCGCTCATGCGGATAATCTCAACCGTTTCTTCCTGTGGCGGCGGCTCTTTCAAGCCGTAAACGGCTTCCCGCAAAAACTTCCCGTCTGTGATTTCCGCCCGGTGCTGCAATACTTCGTTCCAGTCCTTGTAAAGCGGCACAAGGCAGTGGACGGTGTAGCCCTCCGGCATGAGCTTCACAAGGCGGCTGCAAGCGTCGTTCCCGGCTTCGTCACTGTCAAGGCAGAGGTAAACGGTCTTGATGTTCGGACGGTCAGAGAGAAAGCGGAGCAGGGCTTTTTCTCCCACGCCGCCCAATGACAGGTAGCTTTGCTTCTGCCATTCCTTTTTGAACAGGCAGAGGAAAGAGAGCAGGTCAACGGGGGCTTCAAAGACAAAAAGCCTTTCGCCCTCGCCCCGGTAGCAGAAGTTAAAGGCTTTGTCGCTGCCTTTCACATCAAGCCGGAAGTTTCCTGCCGTTCCCTTGCTGTGGGCGTAGCGTGGTATTCCGTCCCCGTCCCGCCCCACGAATACGGCGTTGTGGTGGGCTGCGTCCTCGTAAATATCGCCGCTGGCAAAGAAAAAGCCCGTCACATCTTCATCAATGCGGCGGGCTGTGGTGAGGTAGTTCCTCGCTGTTCGGTTGTCGGGGCTGCGGGGCGGCAATCGGAATTGAGGGGAGTCCTGCGGCGGCGCGGCTCCCTTTTCTCCTGTGAGAAGTTCAACGGCTTCGGTAAAGCTCTTGCCGAAAAACTCCATGACAAAATCAACGGGGCCGCCGCCCTTGCTCTGGCTGTGGCGATACCACTTGTTGCCCCGGACGGTCAAGCTGTCGTGCCGTTTCCATCGGTATTCCTGTCCGGCGCGTTCCAGCGGTTCCCCCTGCGATTGCAGGAACAAAACAAGGTCGGCTTGGTTTGCCCGGTCTATTTGTTCTTGGGTATAGTACATGACTGATACCTCGCTTTCTGTGGTTGAATTATTCATAATTCTTGAGTATAATGAAATTGACAAAATCAGTATTGGAGAGGGGAACAAGAGTGAAAAAACTTATTTTAGGTATAGCAGTTATGGCAATCGGTGCTATCAGCACAATTTCTATCATTGTTGCGACAGTATTATCTCCGTTAAATCCGTACTCTTACAATGGTATTGGCGGATGGTATGGTTGCCTTTTAGGAATGGATTTAGTTATGCCATTTACCATTTCTATCATTGTTGCGATTATCGGATTGGCGATTGCAGTATGGGGAGTATTTGACAAGAAAAATTAGGGCTATTACCTCTCCTCTAATTGAACAGCGTAAAGGACGGACAGCTTGCCCGTCCTTTTCTTTATCTCTCCTGTTCGTGCCGTTTGGTGCGGGTCTGCGTCTGTTCCGGCTGGTCGGCGCGGAGTGCAATATCCACGCACCTGCGGATATTTTGAAGTTCGGAAAGGTCGCTGCGGGTGCCTTTCAGCTTGGCGTATTCCGTTTCCCTCTGTGTTTTGAGGGCGGCATATTCTTTCTCCCATGCGGAGATCGGCAGGGTTTTCACACCCTCCGGCAAATGGGCATGGAGATAGCGGTTTGCCGCGTTCCAAAGGGTCAACTCGGCGCGGCGGGCTTCCGCAAACTTCTCCTGTTTTCCTTTCCAGCGGATTTGCCGGTACTCGTCTTGTACGGGCTTGTAGGTCTGATAATTCCTGCCGTACTCAATGAGCTTTTGCAGCTCTTTCATGCGCTGCTCGGCGGTTTTCATTCCCGCCCGGATAGCGTCGGCCTGTTCGCTGACAGAGGAAAGGGCTGCGTCCAGCTCGTCAAGGGTAGAGATACCATGCTCGTAAAGATAGTTGACCGCCGCCGCTACGGTTTTCAGTTCGTCGGCTGCGTGCTGCCTTTGCCAACTCTGCGAATACTTCCGGCTCTTTTCTCTCTGAACGCTCAAATACTTCATCAGCAGATTTGCAAGGCCGGGGGATTGTTGTGGTTGCTCCGGGGCGGTTTCCCGCGCTTTGAACAGGTCGGCAATCCACTCTTTGAGCTTCCCAACCTGCGCCCGGATTTCCCGGATAAGGCGGTTTGCCTTTTGGATATTGCGGTTCAGTTCGCCTTTCTCGGTGACTATACCTTTCTTCTCCATCTGGCAAGCCGCCACACCCATGTGGACGGTAGGCAGCTCGTCAATGCCGCGCTCGGCGTTGCTGCGGTGGTCGATACGCTGCGGGATTCCGGCTCGTTCAAGGTAGGCGTTTGAAATATCCGCCCATGCCTTACGCCACAAGAGGGCGTTGCCCTTGTCGTTCCAGCCGGTCAGGTCAACTTTGTGGGTCTTGTATCTGCCACTTGGCAAGCGGATACGCTCGCCGTTTTCATCGAGGTCATATTCCTTTCTGGACTTCGCCGCCCACGCGCCGCGCTCGTCAAGGGGGCGCATGGTGAGCATGATGTGACAATGGGGATTGCCTTTGCCGGTGTCGTGAATGGCATAATCAACGCACATTCCTCTGGAAACAAATTGAGAGGAACAGTATTCCCGGACAAGCCGGATCTGTTCCTCTCTGGATAACTCTATGGGGAGTGCCGCGTCAATCTCTCTGGCAAGCTGGGCGTTCCCGGCTTTCTCGTAAAGCTCCACGCTGTTCCACAAGGTTGAACGGTCAGAGAAAGAGGGCGGAGCGTGGGTCGGCAGCATGATTTCTGTATGGACAACACCGCCTTTGCGGGTGTAGTCGTGGGTCATTCCGTCCCACTCATTTGTCAGCTTTTCGCCGCTTCGGTAGGCGGCAGCGGCAACGGCTGATTTGCCCTTGCCCCGGCTGACAATGCTGATGTTACAATGATAAATGGCTATGGGTATCACCTCCCGGATAGGATAACAAAACCCGCAAAAATGGTACAGACGCCAAAGGCGGGTGTACTGTTTTTGTGGGTGTGCAGAGATAGCCGCGTAAGCGGCGCAAGGGGTGCAGCCCCTTGTTGCGGCAAAGCCGCCATATCGGAGCGCGGGGAAAGTTCCCTGTGCGGAGATAAGCCCTCGGCAGAGCGCACACGCCCGCAAGGGTGTATAAGTGCGCCCTTTGTTCCAAAGGGATTATTCGCTTTTCCCGCCCTCGGTGCGTTTTTTCAGATAAGCCCGCGCTTCCTCGCTCGTCAGGGCAAGCCGGAGAAAGGTGGCGGCTTCCTCGTCGGTCATGCTCTTGGCTTCCGGCACAATGCTCTCAAAGACCGCGCCCCGGACGATCAGCCGGTGGCTGCGCGTCCGGCGTTCCTCTTGGGACAGCTTTTGCCGCAACACCTTTTCCCGGTTTTCAAGCTGTCGGATTTTCTTCTTCCCGTCCTCAATCTCGGCGGTCAGTTCCTCGCGGGTTTTCTCTCTTGGTTTCGTCATGGGTGGTCGCTCCTTTCTGCCTATCGGCATAGAAAAAGGACAGTCGATTTTCTCGGCTGTCCCTTGTGGGTAATTTATTAGTTTTGCTACACTTGTCTTTTCGTAAGAAAAATGGATTTATTTTTCGTATCAACTTCAAATGTCGTTTCCGATGTGCGAATAAATTCGGCTCCTATGGGAGCAGTGATATATTCGTAAACATCCTTGTCCAATTCATAGCACACTTCACCAAGCGACATCAATACAATGTTTTTCATATCTGAATTATAATGTTCATCTTCGTTTCCTGCCAAAAATGTCCATCCGCTGTCTGCTGGATTATTTGGCTCACGTCTATACATAAAGCCTACTTTCCAACCTTCCTCTACAATTCTTCTTGAAACGAGTGCACCTTGATTCATAAGTGTGCGTATGTTTTTAATTTTATCATACTGACTTTTATGATTCAAAAAAGTATTCCTCATTTCATCGCTGACAGGAATGTTAGTGCCGAGGCTTTCTATATTTGCGTCCCATTTATTGTTGTCCTCTGCCTGATGCTTCAAAAGCACAGCCAAATCCAATAATTGTTCTTCTCCGCACTCAATATGAGTACGAACCTCTTTGCACATATTCTTTCCAGCGTTGTCAAAGACAAACACCCGCACCGTTCCATCTCGATAAAGCAGAAGTTTCATAGCACCCATTTGGGCTTCATCATCATAAAACATCATAAAAGGCGGCAACTTATCATTGACATACCATTCAAATTCTGTTCCAT
The DNA here is from genome assembly GCF_900167005.1 of Butyricicoccus pullicaecorum DSM 23266. Taxonomy (GTDB): domain Bacteria; phylum Bacillota; class Clostridia; order Oscillospirales; family Butyricicoccaceae; genus Butyricicoccus; species Butyricicoccus pullicaecorum. Next base: position 44,090 of record NZ_FUXW01000001.1, on the reverse strand, counting down.
CTTTGCTGTTCATAAAATAGACAGCCCCATTTTCTTCCAAATCGCTGAATTTTACCTGCGGCAAATATCGTTCCTTGTTCTGTTCCATAATAGTTTTAATTTCATTTAAAATCATGTTCATAATAAACTGCTCCATTTCGTATTATCCGTTGTAATTGTCATCTCTATTTCAAGATTTATCGCTCTATTTCTTTGAGAAAATTATAGCACAAACCTATGAACAAATCTACATTATTTCAGCCTGTCGGCGGCGTTGTTTTCTCTGGCAAACCGTCGCGCCGCTTCCCGCCTTTCCTCGCTGTATGGGGCGGTCAGACGGAAAGAGAAACGACCTTTCTCAATATCAAACTCCATACAGCCCGTTTCGGGGTCTGCGTCGGTCTGCTGGCAGATCGACGGATAGCGGCGGCTGTAATCAAGCAGCCGTTTCTTCAAGGCGGTGTTGTGGGTGCGGATATGGATAAGCGGGTCTTTCTCGTCAAACCAAATGTCGGTGGTCTTTTCCTGCTTGGTAAGCCCTGTTCGCATAAATGCTCCTTTCTGCGCCCTCTTTTGGAAAGAGGGGCATTTTTGAGGGATTTTTCCCGGCTCTTGACTTGGGGAAAATGGGGATTTTCAAATGGAACCCGCCCCAATGAACCATTCTTCGTCCGGGCGGCTCCTATCGCGTGATTTCCGTTTTTTCCGGCTCTTGACCGTCAGACGCGGATAAACGCGAACTGTCGGCAAGCACCAGTTTGAGCAACTTGTCGCGGAATGTTTCTGTGCTGCTGTGATTGAAAAATAACTCTGCAACAATGGTCTGCCCGTTCCTCTGGGTCGTGATGATACTGTCGGGGGTCTGTTCTGCCATAGGCGGCTCCTTTCTTTGGGCGTAAAAGAGGGATTTCCCGTAGTTCGGAAAATCCCTCTTGGTTGACGGTTATTCTGTTTTACTGTGTGGGCTGTGCGGCGGCTGCCTGTGCCTTTCTCCTTGCCCGGTATTCCCGCGCTTTCATGCGGTCATACTCCCGCTGCTTTTCAAGGTTTCGCGCCCGGTACTCCCTTGAATACTGCCGGTGGTATGCGCGGCTCTTTTCCTTTTTGGCTTCTTCGATTTCCTCCCGCATTTGCCGGATTTCCTGCTCGGTCGGCTCTGCAAGCTGTGTCACTTCGTTCTCAAACTTGCCGATATAATTGAAATATATGCTGATGTGCTGGATTGCGTATCTCGCCCTTTTCTGGTCGCGCTCATGCACTTCAATCCGGCTGATAAACTCGTTGAGAATGGCGGGTGTCAGGTCGGTAAAGGCAGCATGGCGTTCCGTCAGCTTCAAAAACTTCTGCGCCCGTCCTCCCGCGTTCTCGTAAGCGGATAGCTGCTCTTGGAGCGTGGCAAGCTCCGTTTTCAGCGCGTAGTATTCTTCTGAATACTTCTGCGACATCTGCTCATAGCGGTCTTGCGGGATTGTGCCAAGGGCATTGTCCTCATAGAGCTTGTTCAGCACCTTGTCGATCTGTTCAAGGCGCGTCGTGATTTGGGGGATACGCTTCTGCTGTTTCTTGGTCTTGTCGGTCTGCTGCATGGCAAGGCTCTTTTTCACTAAGGCTTCAAACTCCGCCCGGTTGCTGATAGCGTAGTCCTCGATTTTCTTCAGCACTTCCGCGACGGTCTGCATGAGCAAATCCGCGTCAATGATGTGCGGGGAATTGCATTTGGGGTTTTTGGCTTTCCCCTTGTGGTACTCGCTGCAATAGGCAACATGACGCTTGCCGCCGTTTCGATAATCTATGCGAATGTGCATTTTTGCGCCGCAATCCTTACAGAAAAGCAAGCCCGACAAAGGGTGGATTTCCCCGTCCCCGTTGGGGCGTTTGACGGGCGCATTTTCCAAAATCCGCTGTACGGTTTCAAAGTCGGTGCGGTCAATAATCGGCTCATGCACATTTTCGGTTATCTGCCATTGGCTCCGGTCTACATAGTGGTTCCGCTTGTCGCGGAAGTGCTTTGTGGTCTTGAAGTTGACAACATCACCGCAATACTCCTGCCGCGTGAGGATATGGGTCAAGGTGGCTTTGTTCCACTTATAGCGGTTGGCCTCATTGAGCGCCCTGTTTTTGCAGGTTCCCCGCCCGCGCTCTTTCATGTAGAATGTGGGCGTTGGGATTTGCGCCTGCGTCAGATATACGGCGATTTGGTTTCGGTTTTTCCCGTCCAGAAACAGGCGGAAAATCAAACGGACAACTCCTGCGGCTTCCTCGTCGATTATCCAAAAATCCTTGTTGTCCGGGGATTTGACATAGCCATAGGGGGCTTCGGTGGCAATCGGCTTTCCACTCATGCCCTTTGTCTTAATGCCGGTCTTTACTTTCTTGCTGATGTCCTTTGCGTACCACTCCGACATGATATTGATAAAGGGCGCAAACTCCAATGTGTCGGGCTTCTCGCTGTCTATCCCGTTGTTGACCGCGATAAAGCGCACATTGTTCCGTCTGAATATCTCCATCGCGTTGCCGACTTGGAGATAGTCGCGCCCCCAGCGCGTCAGGTCTTTCATAATGCAGACACCGATTTTCCCGTTCTCCACATCGTCCATCATGCGGGAGTAGGCAGAACGGTCAAAAAACCTGCCGCTTTCGTCATCGTCAATGTAGTGCCGGATATTGGTTAAGTGCTGCCCTCTGGCATAGTTCTCCAAAAAGATTTTTTGGTTCTGTATGCTGTTGCTCTCACCGCCGTCCCTGTCCTCGTCGCCCACGGAAAGGCGGGAGTAAAGGGCGGTAATTTTGCTATAATCAGTCATGTGCATAACCTCCTGTGCGTCCATATAGGCGTCCTTTACACTTAAAATTATGCACTCCATCGGGCGCTACCGTACTCGATGCCCTTGCGGTATTTGCGGGCGTTTTTCCCTTTGGCGTACACCGCCAGCCGGACGATGACCGCCCCGGCGATACCTGCCAGCAGGTCCAACGGATGCAGGCTTGGTGCCGCATAAGAAAACGCCTCTGTAAAGCCCTGGCTCAAATGCAGGAACTTTTCAGAGGCGTCAAGGCCGGGCGCAAGGCGCACCGCCTGGCAGAGCTTGTCAAAGAGATACACGAACAGCAGATACGGGAGGTTGGGGATCAGCTTTTTTTTCCAGTCAACCGTCATAATTCCACACCCCGGTCTTTGGTCTTGACCTTCTCCCGCTGGCGGTGCTGGGCTTTGGACTGCTGTTTCGCCTGCTCCAGCTCCTTGCGGATGGAGGGCTTTTTCTCTTTCTCCAGGTTCTTTGCGGAGAACTCCCGAAAGGCTGCCGTGATAACGTCGGCATCCCGGCCCTTGAAGAACACCAGGTAGCGGGGTATATCGCCGCTGGTGTCCTTTTTCAGCGCGAAGTCAATGCCGTACTTCTTGGCGGTGGCGGAAAAGGCCCGGATGTTCTGGTCGGTGATCTCGATGTTTGAAACGCCGGTGTTGTGCTTCATAAGCTGCCGGAGGGTCTGCTTGCCGTGGTGCAGCTTGGTCTTGTGGCCGGTCACGCCCTTCTGCATCTCGTCCAGCACTTTTTTCATGGCCTGTTGCAGCATCCCGGCGGAGAGCTTGGTGGCCTCCACACAGAGGGCAACGGTGCGCTGGGTGACTTCTTCCTGCATGAGTGATTACCTCCTTTCTCCGCTGCCGTACAGGTCGTGGTTCACCAGGGACGCATAGTAGCTGTCGATGGTGGCCGGGGCGTTATACAGGGCAGCCAGCAGATATTTCTTGATATTGCGGACATAGGTGGTGTTCTCCCGCATACGGTCCAACACATACTCGATGTGAGAACTGTTTAGCTTCAGGAACCGGGATTTCACCACCTCCGCCGGATAGTCGTCCCCGGCAATGCGGATCGTCTCCCTGCGGGAACAGACGGTATCCACCATGAGCTCCACCAATTCATTCAGCATATCCCGATCCAGCCGGTCATCTCGGCATAGATAGTCATACTCGATATTCTCCAAAATCAGTTCCCGATAGTTCTCTCGCTCCCGCATCCAGTCCCGTCCAGCCCTGTTGCCCCCTGCGGGGGTTTGGGGGCTTGATTGGATAGGATTTGATCCTTCCGTACTTGATGAATCAGTATTTGATATTTGGTTACTTGATCCTTTAGTATTTAATTGTGCGGGGTTTTCCTGTTCAGGTTTTCCCAAGACAGGAGAATCCAAGACTGGTTTTACCTGAACTGGATTTTCCCGTTCAGGTTTTCCCGGTTTAGGTTCCGGCGGTCTGGGCTGCTCCAAAATCGTGTACTCGATGCTGCCGAGCCGCCCGTTGGCGTTACGGACTCTTTCACGGATAATATACCCCGCATCTTCCAGCTCCCGAACCGTAGCACAAATGCTGTCCACTCCATCCCGGCATATCCGGGCAAGGCCTTTGGTGGTGTAGTCCCAGTCCTCCGGCAAAGACAGCATCATGGAGAGCAGCCCTTTGGATTTCAGGGACAGCCCCGCATTTCGCAGGTGGTGGTTGGACATCACCGTGTAGTCACGGGTTTTCTCAATGCGAAATACCGCCATGTTATCACCTCCTTTCGGCGGTCTAAAAAGTGTTGATTTTTGGGTCCCTATGCCGCCTGGACACCCCGGAGGGGAAAACCTATGGGCGGCGACCTTTCGGTTGGTTGTGGGAGAAGAAATATTGGATTTTCGACTCCTTTAGGGGCATTTCTAGGCATGAAAAAACGCCATAGGCTTTGGCTCATGGCGTTCGACACGATATTCAATTTTTGCACAAACATTATCTTCGTAGCGCTATTATCGAGTATGGCATTTTAGTTTTTTGAATTAAATTGGTTTATAATCGTAGGAAATTGACTTTACATCATATACTTTTGTGCTAGTGCACTTGAATACACTGGGATCAAAAACTGCCAAATTGAACCCCTGTTTGCGCATGGTGCTTCCATACTCAATCCCATCGTAACCTTTGCTTCGGATAAAATCACTAATGTACTGGGTCGGGAGATAATCTAGTACATTGTCGTTTCGCAAAGGTTTTGCGATCTCCTGTGCAATCATTTTTAGGTGCTCAATATTTACGGCATACTGAGTCAAATCAAAACCATAATCAATGCCAATAAACGGACTAATGCGATCAATGTTAGCAAGATTAATGACTTCAATATCTTTCAGTAGTTTAAAACTGCCTACTGTAACATAGTCATACACACCGGCTCGAATTTCATATAGTGTCGTTTCTTTTTCATCAGCGAGATACAATATGCTAATTCCAACAGGATTAACACGCCCACCCCTTGCTTTGTCATCTGGAGGTGGCCCCATCTCAGTGCGTCTGTATCCTTTTTCATCATGACAAATCCTGGAACGATATAAAGTTTCTCCCTTACGATGTGTTTTTACTGCACACCGCAAAAATGTAAAAAGTCGCTCTGTATTGATGTAGTCACTATGAAAACGGTTTTTTCTTTTTATTCCTTCTACAAAGTCAGACCAGCAGTTATTCTTCAAAATAGAGTTCTCCTCTAAGTAATCACGATCTTGACTTTGCTTAATTCCCACAGGACTATCAAATAGTTCTGGTTGATCTTCATATCGACTAGAACAAATTTTTGTAATCAGACGATATATGACGTCTGGTTTTACGGAAAAAATATTCCAATTATTATAAAGAATATTTTTAATTAGATCCGTTTGACCACGAGGAAATCCATCTGGCAATTCGGAAACAGGAGAATATATGTCCAATAATCCATCAAGAAGTTCGGCTATTGTTGTATCTTTGCCAATTTCATAAACTGGAACATTATGTTTTCCGCAAAAGTCACAGTCTCCTGTTTTTTTGTTGCCGTTGATGATTGCTTTAATTTCAGCATCAGCAAAACAATTACTGCAACAGAACATCCTTACACCTCGCTTAAGTATCTACCCATCAATTCGAGGTGATGCATGAGAGAAAGTTTTTTGACTGTTCCCAGTCCTGGATAAGACTGCTGTTCGTAGTGCTGCAAAAAGATTTTCAAACCTTCAGTCAATTGAACCGGGTGAGGGTCGGCGTTATACCATTCAGCAAGTTTTGAAACGGCTTGATAAAACTTCAACGCCGGGTTAGTAATATCTTCATTAGAATCAGAAACAAAGTGCCTTACTCTCAAAGATCCATTATTCGCAAAATACACAATATGGATTGCTACAGCATAAGGTGCAAAACCAGCCTCTAAATATTCATTGCCAACAACTGAATAGTCGGAAAATCCAACAAATCCATCTTCTTTATAATACAAATGGTCATCTGAAAAGAATTCGTCAACAACATCCTGATAATCAGCATTACGTTCCTGCTTTTCAAATTTATCGTCAAGCAAAACTTTATGGTGTCGAACTTTGCGTCTAAAAACGCTTTCATCTGGCATTAAGGCAAAGCGAGGGACTACTTCCCCAAAAGCAGTTTCATATAAATCTAAATAGTCTCGATCAGTATTTATCACAAGGAGATCCTCTTTATTGACTCCATGTTTGTCCCAATGCTTCAGCAATGCCCTCGCATTTCTTTGCATTATCATAGATTTTATTATTATTGGATTTTCATACTGATCTGCAAAGCGCTGTTTATAGCCCGCTTCTTTGGTTTCTTCTTGAACATCTTGCCAATCGGACATAAATGTACCCACAGCAGGATTACGAATTACAGAAAGAGGATGATTCGTTTTAATGAAATCAGCCATAGTGTTCACAAGGGTAGGGGACAATTTAACAGGCTCGATGATTGGAATAACATAGTCTCCAAGTAAATTGTTGTTGGCAAGTTCACGTAATGCAAGTAATTCGTATTGCCGACCTCGCAAATAAGGAAAATACATATTGACTAACCTCCGTACTTCTGTTTTAGAAATTCACGAAGCTTTTCCATTTCGGATTTAGATGGGTTTGCAAAGTAAAAAAGAGATTTCAATTCATATGGAATTTGCGCCAAAGTGCTTGTCTCAATGCGGTTTCTGCATTTCAATTGTTTTAATGACATTGCATATGCGTCTAGAATTGGAATGTTAGAAAATTGATTAAGACATTCACCATAGTAAAACGCTTGAGATGTTTCTGGAAGTTTACCATAATATTCGAGCAGAATGCGTTCGAATTCTTGTTTGTGTAATATCTTGAATATAGTAGTATGGTCTAAACTAGAGTTATTTTCGACTGGTTCTTTCCGTAGCTTGGCGCTTATGGTGTTTTTTGATGTTAGGACATAAATCCCGACGGGAGTATCATCAAGAATTGTTCGGGCTCGTTCATACTGACCTTCAGAAGTTACTACACAGACATGATTGAATCCTTTGTAGTAATCTCGAAGCTGTGTTTCAAGACGGTCAAATGTATCTAATTCGGTCTTAATTTCATAAACAACAGCTTTTCCGTTTATTAAAATAAAATCAGCCTTTGACTTGCTTATAGGAATCTGTGTTAATGCGGTTGTTGTATTTATACTATGTCGTCCAAGTAAAAGTTTATTGAGCAATGTGTTTTGGTAGAAGTATTCGTTCCTATATGACTTAGACATAAAGTGATATATCTCACTTATTAATGTTCCATTTTCTAAATTTTCAGGATCATTTATAAATCTCTTGATTACTGCACCATATGTGACATTGTTACTTGAACTTGATCTAAGCATATCGAGAAAGACATTTTGGGTGAAAAACCGATTTAAAATAAGGTTATTTTCCGGCAAACAATCACCCTCTTTCAATACTTATAATAATCCATTTTTATTATACCACAAATGCAAACTATTTGGTACCCATTTATATACACTTTTTATAGGACAAAATTTTTCGCCTACATTGACCAATCTAAAAAACAATATTCAAATATAGATACACAAAAGCCGCTGTAAGCTAATAGCCTACAGCAGCTTTTGCTTTTATTCTGTTTCGTCGTCCAACCCCTCTGCCTTCAGCCAATCTTCAAAAGACTTCCTGGAGATGCGGATCATGTTGCCGATGCGGATCGTCTTGAACGCTCCGGAGTTGGCTAGCTTATAGGCCGTAGCGCGGCCGATACCGAGAATGGCTGCGATGTCATTCACGGTGTATGTTCTGCTTTGCGGCGTTCCTTTTTCGTTGGGTGTGTTGGTACTCATAAGATTATCCTCCATCTGTGCTAACAGCATTTTGAAATGACCCCTGGAAGCCCTCTGTCACAAGGGGTTCCTGCTAATACCTTGCTAATACGACATTTGAAAAGCCGTTGTAAGGCAGCATATTTCAGGGGAATTTGTGCAAATTGACCTGCCTCCAGGCAGCACAATTTGCGAAGAAACAATATGGGAAGATATGATATGAACAATTTACGAAGTGGTACGCCGTACTCCTAAGCGGTAGGCCGGAGGTTCGAATCCTCTCAGGGACGCCAAATCAAAAAACTGAAAGCACCCTACTATGGTGCTTTCAAAAAATCAGAGAACGGTGTGATTTCATAGTCACGCCGTTCTCTTTTTTCGTCGTTTATTTTCCTTTTATCCTTCTGCAATCTGTATTCGTAAATATATTTGTATCTCCCGCAAAAAGAAAGTCGTCATCCGCAGTACATTTTCGTGCTGCAAATGACGACCTTCTTGCAATTCATCAAGTTATTGATATGTCATGATCTAATCATCCCTGATTTTCCTGTGCATCGGGCAGTAATCTGACTGCAGCCAGTCGATGGAAAATGGCCGCAAACACCAGCGCAAATGTCACGCCCAAAACGGTATCCACAATACGCAGGATGACCGCTCCATGCAGTCCATAAATTCCGGTTCCCAGCATGAGTGCACCAAAGCAGTTCATTGCGGTCTTATAGCGATAGTCCACGCAAAATCCCAGACACAGACCGCCCAGCGGTCCCATCAGCATGTGCATGGATTCCGGTAAGATCTGGTACAGGACAAAAAATGCACACGAGCCGGCAATCGCGCCCACAATACGCTGCCAAAAACGGGTCGCTGTGCTGCCGCAGTACGGATATTCCGACAGCAGCGAGGCGCAGGCAAAGCCCATCCACATAAAGCGCTCCACGTCAAACACCTGTCTGGCAGTCAGAATCAGGCTCACACCGAGTGCCATACGCAGCTGCCACAGATGCGCATGCGTGGTCAGGTCAAACTTTCGGATTACATGATGAAAACGGACGGTTTTGTGCTGATGACGATGCTTGAAAAACAGAATGGCACCGCAGATGACGTATCCCACGATGGCCAAAAGTACACGCCGGACGAGATCTTCCCCGAATACCGGGTTTCCGGTCAAATAAATGTAAGCAAAGTTGTACAGGCCGCCGTTTCCCATTTCAGGCCGCTGCGTGGTCATGTAGAGCAGCGCGAAAAAGGCTGCAAAGTGCAGCGGAATCAGCAGTACCGGTGGCAGCACTGCAGCCAGACTGGGCACAAATACCAGGATAGCCAGCACGGCTGCCAATGTAATCAGGGAGTCCCCGACACAATATTCAAAATTGACAAAACGGATGCCCAGCATCATACAGAACAATGCGACAGCCAGTGGGGTATTATTCGCACCGAAAATACCGGACAACAGGCTGATAAACACGATGGCAAATGCCACGATCAGTGCCGAGCGCACCGCCATTGCCACCCAGTAATATGTTTTCTCCTTCCTTGTCTCACACGCGGCAATTTTCCGCTTGAGTATGGAAGGGTCCATCTGCAACGCATCATAAAACTTCATGGTCAAGTGTCTTTTCCTGTCCTTTCTCAATCTGTGCAGCCAATCTGTCTGCGTAATACATAAATGCCTCAAAATCCTCGCGCGAGCTGCGCCATAGGTCATAAAAAGGCTGCAAAATGCTCTCATATCCTTTTTTGAGCTCGGCAAGACCGGTTTCAGTGATAAACAGCTGATAGCTGCGCTCGTCCGTCGTCTGCCGCTCTTTGCGGATGCAGCCCTTCTCATAGAGCGACTTGAGGCACCGGCTCACCGCCTCTTTCTTCATACCGCTGCTCTGGCTGAGCAAAACGGGCGTATTCTGCTCCGGCTTGAGATACAGATGCGCCAACAGCTCACATTCACTGGCTGTCAGCAAAAATTTACGCACGGGCAGCAGCGAACGCATGATTTTTTGCATCTGCTGCTGATAGTGCATCATATCAGTCCATTCCATGTTGTCTTTCAGTCCTCCAGCATTTAGTTAACTTTGTTAAGTATAATTCCTTCTTCTCGTCCTGTCAAGTGATGGGCTATATCCCGGTTTTGCCAGCTTTTCAACGGGCATAAAAATACCCGTCCAGTTCCAGTTTGAAACCAGACGGGTATCTTATTTTTATCTCAGTGCTATGCTTCGCTGCCCCACGGGATCATATTGACCACCAAAGCGGTGATAATGCCGATCGTAGTGTCCAAAATACGATTCAGGGCAAAGCTCACCGGACTTGCATCGGCCTGATGGGTGACCGTGACGCACAGAAAGACCACGCACATCAGAAATGTGCCCTTTTCCTGTCCAATCCAGACCGAAAATTTGATAATCGGGATGAGCAGGAGCGACAGCACGGCATAACGCAGCACCTCGACCGGAATATAAAAGACATACCGCTCAAAGAGCAAAAACAGCATGCCCCAGATGCCGCCGATGATGGTCGCAATCTCGCGGTTTTTGGCCTGCCAGATGCTGTCCTGCTGGCTGCGCTGCATGCACAAAATGGCTGCGATCGCCGCGTAAAACGGCACGCCGGTCTTTCGGATGGTGTCGAGGACGAAACACAGAAAGACCGCAATGACGGTTTTCCAGATGCGTCCTCCAACCCGAACCGGAAAGCCCATCATATTTTCTGATAGCTGCCCTTGAGGGTGTAGCTGTCCAGAATATGACCGTCCATCGCGCGGTGCAGCTCATTGAGCAGGAAACCGGGTGCAAGGTCGAGCGTGCAGTCGAGGGCGTAGACGTGCAGCTCGTAGATGTGATCGCGGTCGGGCGGCATCATGCCGCCGTAAAACGACGATTGCGCACGGCTCTGGCTGCCGCCCTGCATGCTCGTCCAGCTGTTGCTTCCCTGCACAAAGTCGGTCGCGGTCTGACTCTCGTTCTCGTGCAGCTCGGTGCGCGTGATATTGGCAGCCAGCCAGTGCATCCAGGCAAAACCACCGGTTACAGGATAAGCGTCCTTATCTTCCAGAACCAGGGCAAACGATACCGTTCCCTCGGGTGCCTCCTCGATCTTGAAGGGCAGCGAGTACGTAGGCATACCGTGATCGTTAAACTGGGTGCCATGTCCGCCAAAACGGTGATCGATCACACCGTCAATAATACCTTTGCTTGTCACAAACATAATAAAATACCTCCATGCGGTTTTTGCTTGTCAACATCATAACCGCTTGGAGGCTTTCTGTAAATTACCCACTTTTTTGTTGGTATCATCCGGGCAGGATGCCCTTTTCGATTAGCACATCTTCTTTGCCGTGAGATTTGAGGTACTTAATCCCGATTTGCTGCATGATTTTAAGTGCTTCGAGCAGTTCTCTTCCCTGCTCCTCGGTCAGCGAATACTCGACCCGCAGCGGATAGCCGTCAAAGGTCTTTTTCTCCACAAAACCATAGTCAATCAGCTCTTTGAGGTGTTCGAGCAGCATTTTTTGTGTGATTCCGTCAATGTCCTTTTCCAGTCTGGACAGTGAAGTCGGACCCAGCCGCAGCCGCCACAAAATGATCGGCTTCCACTTTCCCTTAATCATATCATGCACCAGCTCCAGCGGGCAGGTGAAGGCATCTCGCATTTTCAAGGTCAATCCCTCCTTCTGCTCTTATGATATCCGAACGCTGGCACAAATGCAATGAAAACATGTTGCATTTGGGTCTTTTTTATCCTTCGAGAGACACAATCCGCGTACACAAATGATCGAGCAGCGCACTGTTATGGCTGACAATGACCAGTCCGATGTCCCGCGCCTGCGCTTCTTCGAGCAAAAACTGCCACAACTGCGCCTGTGTGACCAGGTCAAGCATGGCCGAGATCTCATCGCACAGCAGGAACTTGACCGGTACGGCCAGCGCACGCGCAATGCAGAAGCGCTGCAATTCTCCACCCGACAGCTCCCGCGGGAAGCGGTCGAGCCACGCAGGCTGGATGTGCAGTGCGTCGAGCAATCGCTGGTCGATCGGCCCGGCCTCGGTCAGCGACTGCCGCAGACGAATGCGCGGGTCGAGCGCCAGTTCGGGATGCTGCCAGATCATCTGCACTGGGCACGCGCCCGGATAGTCGGACAGCAGCTTGCCGTCCAGCGTGACCGTGCCGCGCTTCGGCTGCATATATCCGGCGAGCAGCTTGCACAGCGTGGTCTTTCCTCTGCCGCTCGGCGCGAACAGTCCCACCCGCTCGCCGCTCTTGACCGTCAGGTTCACATCATCCAGCACGGTTTTATGTCGGTATCCAAAGTCAATCTGGCTTGCTTGCAGGATCATGTCTCGTCCTCCCCATCATACAGGCAGCGGATGTGTCCGGTATCGGTCTGGCGGTACGGAATATGCGCACGCTTGCGGCAATCCGCGCGGCAGATGGGACACCGGGGCGCAAACTGGCAGCCCTGCGTGATCTCTCCCGGATAGGGCTGGGTGCCCGGAAGCGTGTGAAAACCATTCTGCGGCAGCGCCTGCCACAGTGCGCGGGTGTAGGGATGGCGCAGGCGGTCGGGTGTGGTCTGCTCAATGGTCTCGCCTGCGTACAGCACGACGATCTGATCGGCAACCGTCAGCGCAAGTTCCAGATCGTGCGTAATGAACAGTACCGCCGCGCCAGCCTCGGCCAACTCGCGGAAATGTCCGAGCATACGCTTGGCCGACCGTGCATCCAATCCGGGCGTCGGCTCATCCGCAACGACCAACCGGGGACGCTCCATCGCAGCAGTCGCAATCAGCACCCGGCGCGCCATACCGCCCGACAGCTCGAACGGATACATCTGCTCGGTCTCCTGTCCCAGTCCGTACCGTTTGAGCGCCTCACGGCATTTCTGTACGGCCTCGGCTGTCCGACTGCCCCGTCGAATCTGTGCACCAACCTGCATGAGCGGGTCCAAACAGGTCGTGCCCTGCGGAACGAGCACGATCTCCTGTCCGCGCAGCGCCTGTGCCCGTTTTGGCGTCAGCGGCTGCCCGGCATACAAAATGCGTCCGCTCATGTGGCTGTTATAGGGCAGAAGTCCCAGAATGGCGTGTGCCAGCAGGCTTTTGCCCGAACCGCTCGCACCCACGACCGCGACCACCTGACCGCTCGATACGGTCAATGACAGATCGTGCAGGACGGTCAGTTCGCGCTGATGCAGGCCGGTAGTATACTGGGTAAACGAGAGCGACAAGCCCTCGACGCGTAAAATGTCTTGCACTGTGTCCTCCCTCCTTACCGCTGTGCGCTGGACGGGTCGAGCAGCCGTCTGAGCCGGTCACCGATGGACGCGAACAGCAAAACGGTCAGCATGAGCGCCAGACCGGGGAACAACGCCAGCCACCAACGTCCGGTCGTCAAATATCGCATACTTTCGGACAGGATCACACCGATCGCGGGCTGTTCGGGCGGCAGTCCAAAGCCCAAAAAGGTAATGCTGGCCTCGTGCAGGATGGCGTGCGGGAACTGGAGCACCAGTCCGACGACAAACTGCGGAAGCAAATGGGGCAGCATGTGGCGCTGGATGACGCACCAGCGCGAGACGCCCAGCTTGCCCGCGGTCAAAATATACGGTGCCTGCCGCAGCTGGATGACCTCGCCGCGGATGACACGGGCGAGCGACGGCCAGTGACTGAGCGCCACACCCGCGACTACGCCAGTCAGTCCCCGTCCGAATGCCAGCGCGATGAGCATGACGAGCAGAATGTGCGGCACACCCATGGTCAGGTCGATCAGCCAGCTGATCACCGCGTCCGCCCGTCTGCCGAGCGTCGCGGCAGCCAGTCCGAGCACAAGCGCGAGTACAGCACTCACGCCAGCGGTCAGCAAGCCGATGCGGATGCTCAGTGACAGTCCGGCCAGCGTGCGTGCCAGCATGTCACGCCCCAGCCAGTCGGTGCCAAAGAGAAAATGCGCACTCGGCGCGGTATTTTTGCGTGCAAAATCGGTCACAAGTGCCTCGTCCGACAGGATCATACCGGAAACCGTGACCAAAATCAGCACCAAGACTGCCGCACCCAGCGTAAAACAGGTCTTTTTTCGTTCGTTCCAAGCCTTCATAGACCGCGTGCCGCCCCCCTTCGGATTCTCGGGTCGATCACGCCGTACAGCAAGTCGGCAATCAGATTGCCCGCAAAGACCACTGCGGCTGTGATGACCGTAATGCCAAGCAGCAAGGGCAGGTCACCGCCCAGCCCGGCGGTCACGGCTGCCTGTCCCAGTCCCGGATAGGAAAAGACCTGTTCGACCAGCACCGAGCCGCCGATGATCTCACTGATCGAGCCAAATTGCAGCGTCAGTGCGGGCAGCGCCACGCCGCGCAGACCGTGCCGGAGCACGATCGACCGGGTGGATTCTCCCCGTGCACGGGCGAAAAAGACGTAATCGGACGCCAGAACGTCGATCATCTTTTCCCGCGTGTGCAGGGCGATATTGGCAACGCCCGTGATGCTGAGCGTCAGCACAGGCAAAATGGCGTGTCGGACGCGGTCGGCCACACTGACTGCTGCCTGTTCCATGCCGATGGGCACAGACAGACCGATGGGCAGCCAGCCCAGCCAGACCGAAAAAATCAGCATCAGCACGATGGCCAGCCAGAACGCCGGGGTGCTGGAAATGAGCAGACAGTAACCCCGAATCAGGCGGTCGGGCAGCCGTCCATGAAACGCTCCGGCAAGTACGCCGAGCGTCAGTCCCAGCACACCGGACAGCAGCCATGCAGCAGTCAAAATCCCAACCGACGCGGCCAATCGCTGTCCGATCACGGTCAAAACCGGCTGTCGGTACAGGAGAGACGTTCCGAAATCGCCGTGCAGCACGCCGGACAGCCAGTTCAGATAGCGTTCAGCGGCTGGCGTGTCCACGCCCCAATAGGCGTTCAGCTTGTCGATCTGCTCGGCACTCATCGAGCCAAGCGCGGTCTGTCCGATGTTGGTCTGCAAGGGGTCAAGCGGAGACAGCGACATGAGCACAAAGGCTGCCAGGCTGACGCCGAGCAGCAAAACTGCCATGCGAATCAGTTTTTTCCCGGCAAACTGCAAACGGTGCTTCATGTCCTTCCTCCTTTATTTGCTCCAAGTCCACGCGTCCACGTTGTTGACCAGCGACCAGCCGTGACCGTGCGGGTGAATCTTCTGCTCGGCAATCTGCAAGCCTTCGCGCACCCAGTACAGGTGATCGACGTTGACCAGCCAGACCCACGGGATGTCGCCATCCTGGGTCACACCGGTCGTGCCGTCCCACTGAGCCTTCTGCCACAGGGCATAGGCAGTTTCCAGATCGTCACTTGCCAACGCTTCGTCCATATATTGGTCGACGGTCGGGTTGGAATAGGGCGAGTAGAGCGCGGTGTCCGAGTCCTCGCGGGTGTGATAAATGTTATAAAGTTCCATCGGCGTGTGCGCACCCCAGCCCCAGACAAGGGGTTCGGACAGGGCACGGTCATAGGCGGTATCCCAGCCCACGCCTTCAATCTGTACCGAAATACCGAGTTCGGCCATCTGGTTTGCAAAATCAGCCGCCAGCGCCTGACGTACCGAGTCGTCACTTGCGTACAGGATGGTCATTTCTGCCTTGACGCCGTCCTTTTCGCGCACACCGTCCGCGCCCATCGTCCAGCCGGCCTCGTCGAGCAGCTGCATGGCAGCTTCGGGGTCGTAAGAAACTTCGGACGCATCGCTGTACCACGGCATCTGGTCGCACACGCTGTACGCCGGGGTGCCGTGACCGGCGAGCACGTTGTCGATCATCTCCTGACGGTCAATGCCCAGATTGATCGCGCGGCGCACGCGCACATCGGCGGTCAAGTCATTGCCCACCGTGCGGCCCTGCGCGTCGGTCGTGCGCGGCGTGGCAGGCAGGTTGAGTCCGCGGTTGTCCACCGTCTGATAGGCTTCAAGCGAATACCCGCTCACGGTCTGGTCAGCATAGGTCGCGGACGTGTAGGACACGTCCACCTGTCCGGCCTGTGCAGCCAGAAACGCTGCATCCTCCTCCATAAACAGGATGGTGACCGTCTTCATCTTGGGTGCTTCGCCGTAGTAGTCGGGGTTAGCCTCCAGAATGACCTGCTGGCCGCGGTCCCACTGCTTGAGCATGTATCTGCCCGAACCGATGGGATTGGCACCGTAGGTCGCACTATCGTAAGCATGCTCAGGCAGGATACCCACGACCGCCATGGTGTACGGCCAGATGGAAAAGGCCTGATTCATGTGGAACTGCACGGTCGTGTCGTCGATGGCCTCGGCAGAATCCAGCATAGTGAAATCGCTCACCGTGCTCTGTTCCTTGACTGTGTTATAAGTAAATGCAACGTCGGACGCGGTCAGCGGCTCGCCGTCGGTGAACTTGACGTCGTCCCGGATGGTGACCGTCCAAGTCAGACCGTCTTCCGACACGGTGTAGCCGGTCGCAAGGTCGTAACCGATGGTCAGATCGGGATTTGTGACCGTGAGCGTGCTCTGAATGAGCGGCTCGTGGACGTGTTCGCCCGCGCCCCAGCCGTAAGCCGGGTCAAAACCGGCAGCCGGTTCGGAATTGACATCGAGCGCGATCACAACCGCATCGTCTGCATGGGTCGTTTCCTGCGTAGTCGGCTGTGCGCCGCAGCCTGCAAGCAGGCAGAGCATCAAAAACAGGGATAGAATCTTGCGGATTTTCACGCGTTTTCCTCCTTATTCAGCGCCTGCCGTACAGCTTGGGCGACGGTATCATAGGACAGTCCGGTTTTCCGTGCGATGGCGGCCACGTCCTCAAATTCCGGTTTCACATGGGTGATGCCAAAGCCCTCAGCTACCTTGACGCGCACTCTTCCCCAGGCTGTGGATACTTCACGCGCGGACGGCTGCAAAAAATATTTTTCACAGCGGCGCACGCGCAAACCGTTGGTGGTGGTCAGAGCAAGTACCCGCTCGGCCATGCGTGCGGTGTCCTTGTCCTCGCACAGCACGGTCAGCACCTGACCGGCTCTGCCCTTCTTCATCGTGCCCGGAACGGTGTACACGTCCAGTGCACCCGCGGCAAGCAGCTGTTCGCAGGCCAGCGCCAGCGCTTCGGCGGACAGATCGTCCAGATTGCAGACAAGCTCGGTGATGGTGCCGTTTGTCTGTGCTTCGCTCTCGCCCAAAAAGGCGCGGATGCAGTTTGCCTGCTCCTCAAATTGCTTGGTACCGATGCCGATACCCACCTTCTGGGTGCGCATGACCGGCATTTTTTCGAACGCGTCGGCAAAATGGGTCAGCAGAGCCGCACCGGTCGGGGTGCACAGCTCGCCCTGCACGCTGCCGCTATAAACCGGAACCCCAGCCAGCAGATTGGCAGTTGCCGGTGCGGGTACAGGCATGACGCCGTGTGCGCAGCGCACCGTGCCGCTTCCCACATGTACCGGAGAGACGACCACGCGGTCGACACCCAGAAGGTATATTGCGTAGCATACGCCGGTCACGTCTGCGACTGCATCCAGCGCACCGACTTCATGATAATGCACGTCGCCCACCGGGCAGCCGTGCGCCTTGGCCTCGGCCTGTGCAATGGCATCATAGACCGCACGGGCGTGCTGCTTGACTGCGTCCGGCAGATTCAGACCGTCGATGACTTCCGCGATATGACCGGGCGTTGCATGGTGGTGATGGTGGCCGTGTGCATGGGTATGATCGTGATGGTGGTCATGTTCGTGGTCATCGTGATGATGGTCGTGGTCATGATGATGCTCGTGGTCATGGTCATCGTGATGATGATGGTGATGCTCGTGATCGTGCTCATCGTGGTGGTGATGATGGTGTTCATGTTCATGATCGTCATGATGATGATCATGGTGGTGGTGCTCGTGCTCATGCGCGTCCGGCTCGTGTTCCTCTTCCCCGTGTACGGTCACGCGCATGTGCGTACCTGCGATACCGCAGGTCTTAGCCGGTTCGGCAGTCACCTGCACGCCGTGCAGACCCAATTCCTGCATTTTCTGCAAAAATGCGGGCTGATCGTCCAATAATTCATAGAGTGCAGCCATCAGCATATCGCCCGCTGCACCCATATTGCATTCCAAATACAGCGTTTTCATTGTCAGTCCTCCAATCCTTCCATCTGGTTGATGCGGCTGGCCAGATAGCCCGCGCCGAATCCGTTGTCAATGTTGACCACACTGCACCCGGATGCGCACGAGTTGAGCATGGACAGCAGTGCGGACAGGCCGCCGAAGCTCGCACCATAGCCCACGCTGGTCGGCACGGCAATCACCGGACAGTCGACCAGACCGCCGATGACCGAGGCCAGCGCGCCCTCCATACCGGCAACCGCAACCACGCAGCGTGCGTCCATGAGCTCGTCCAAACGGGACAGCAGGCGGTGCAGCCCGGCGACGCCCACGTCGTACAGGCGCACCACATGATTGCCCAGCACTTCGGCCGTCAGCGCAGCTTCCTCCGCAACTGCCATGTCGCTCGTGCCGCCGGTTGCGACTACGATCTTGCCCCGGCTGGCGTGTGCGTCCGGGTAGGCGATGGCAAGGCGCGGAATAGGGTGATAGTCGACCGGGATAACCTGTGCGACCGTCTCCGCCGGCTGCGCATCCAACCGGGTGATGAGAATGTTTCTGCATCCGCGCTCGCCCATGGTTCGCGCAATGCCGATGATCTGTTCGGCGGTCTTGCCCGCGCCGTAAATCACCTCGGCTGCACCCTGGCGCACGCTGCGGTGAAAATCCACCTTTGCGTATCCCAAATCCTCAAACGGTTGGCGTTTGAGAGCGGTCAGCGCCTGTTCCGGCGTGGTATTACCGTCTGCAACCTGACGCAGCAGCTGCAAAATCTCGTGTTTGTTGTCCAAAATCGACGCTCCCCTCTTATCTCGACGCGCGGCGCGGGGTCAAATCGAGGACAACCGCGTCAAAGTCCGCACCCAGTGCGGCGATGATCTGTTCGTATCGTGCGGCCGCCTGCGCCAGCTGCGCCGCAGTCATCTCCAGCCGTGCGGTATTGCCCGCAAGCCGGACGCGGAAGTCGGTGAAGCCCAGTTCTGCGAGCGCCTGCTCGGCACGCTCGATTTTGGTCAGCTTGTCCTGTGTAATCGGGGTTCCGGTCGGCACGCGGGTCGCAAGACAGGCGTATGCAGGCTTGTCCCAAGTAAACAGATCAGCCTGTCTGGACTGTTCGCGCACCTGCGCCTTGGTCACGCCGCACAGGCGCAGCGGGGACAATACCGAGAGTTCCTTGAGCGCACGCATACCCGGTCGGTCGCTCGCGTCGTCCGACGCGTTGGTGCCGTCGAGCAGGACGGTATAGCCATCTGCACGGACGCGCTCCCACAGCGTTGTAAACAGTGCGTGTTTGCAGTGGTAGCAGCGGTCAGCGCCGTTCTCCACGGCCTTGGGTACTGACAAAATATCAACCTCGATGACGGTCATCGGAATGTCCAGCTGCTCTGCCAGCTTTTTGGCGTCCTCCAGTTCAAAGGCGGGCTGGAAGGCGCTGTGTACATAGTAGGCGCGCACGTCACAGCCATACTTTTTGGCTGCCCACAGCACGAATGCCGAGTCGACACCGCCCGAAAAAGCGACTGCCGCCCGGGGATATTGGGTAAAAAAGGCTTGTAAAGTCATAAAAATCACCCTTTCATAAAAAACAAAAGGCATCTGCTCTCGATTGCTCTGAGCCCACGCCTCCTTCATCTGCGTTCCTTTGCCATAGTTCTGATATCAGAACTATGGTTCTATATTCGACTTTATTATACCATACCGGCAGACAAACATCCAAGAAGAATCTTCGGCGTGTGCGCCGTTCATGGCATCATTGCGAAAAAAACGAATCACAGCTATTTCGCTGTTATGATACCATATAGAGTGCACTCCATGTCAATCCCCTGGCCTGCCGAAAGGCGTACAAATACCGGGTTTGAACACACAAAAACCGCCCTTTTTGGGGGCGGTTTTCACTTATGCCGACTGTACGGCATTCCGTTAGGCTTTCTTATGATACTTGCGAACCAAATAAACCACCAGCGCACCAATGCCAATGATCGCGACGATGTTAAGTATGGTGATCAAAATACTGTATCCATCCAGTGCCACGTATGTCATCCCGGTTCATCCCTTTCACAGGTATCGTTTTATGGCTCTATTATATCCTATGGTTTTGGTCTGTGCAAGTGCGGGATTTACGCGCTCAGGTGCAGAGAGCCGCGGATCTCCTCCAGTGCGCCCGGGTGCAGCTCGACGGCCTGCACGTACCGGTCAGGAATCTTGGAGCAGTTTTCAATGCCGAAGTCGGTCACCGGTCGGAAACCGAAACGGCTGTAATAAGCCGGGTCACCCACCAGAAAAGCAGCGCGATAGCCCATATCTGCTGCCCGCGTGAACGCCTCGCGCAGCAATGCGCCGCCGATGCCCTGACCGCGCAGGTCTGCACGCACGCACAGCGGAGACAGATACAGTGCCGTGCACGCGCCCTCCTCGGTCTGTACAGTGCGCTCGGTGAGCAGTACGTGACCGACCAAATTGCCGCCCTGCTCTGCGACCAGCTCAAGCGCCGGGACATAACCACGGCTGCTGCGCTGGGCGATCACCCAGTCCTGCTCGCACCCGTCCGAGATGCGCGACTGCGCAAACGCCTGCCGGATCAGCCGGTAAACTGCGCGATAATCCCCAATTTTGATTTGCCGAATGTGCATAGTTCCTCCCTTTTGCATCCCCCTCGGATGCGTCAAAAAAACGGCACAGCGACGCGCGCTATGCCGTTTGTCGATGGACTTTATTATAGCACATTTTCGCCCGCTTGCAAAGTCAAAGCATGGGGGCAAAGAGGCGCAGAATGGAGGCCGCGATCGAGGCCAGCCACGGAACACTGCGGAACCACTCGTCATCGATCTGACGGCTCAGTCCCATGGTGTCGAGCACGTCGTCGCGAATCTCGCTGATGGTCTCGCCGCCATACAGCACGGTGCCGCACTCAAAGTGCAGGAAGAACGAGCGAAAATCCATGTTCATCGTGCCGACAACTGCAACATCATCGTCCGAGAGGATCATTTTGGCATGCAGGAAGCCCGGTCGATACTCGTAGATTTTAACGCCTGCCCGGTGCAGCTGCTGGTAATACGAGCGCGTGACGCGGTAGACCAGCTTTTTGTCCGGGATACCCGGTGTGATGATACGCACGTCGATTCCCGACTGGGCAGCGACGGTCAGCGCGGTGATCATCTCGTTATCCAGAATCAGATAGGGCGTTGTGATATAGACGTACCGCTGGGCGCGGTTGATGATGTGCATGAACACGGTCTCGCCAACGTTGCGGTCGTCGAGCGGACTGTCGTAGAACGGCTGCACATAGCCGTCACCCGAGCGCACAACGGTCGGCATATAGCGGTCACGATCAAAGAAGCGGTCTTTGGTCGTGTACTCCCACATTTGCAGGAACATCTCGGTCATGTTGGCGACACCCGGGCCCATCAGACGGACACCGGTGTCCTTCCAATGGCCAAAGCGTATGCGCTCATTGATATACTCATCGGCCAGGTTGATGCCGCCCATAAAGCCAATGTTACCGTCCACGACGCAGATTTTGCGGTGGTCACGGTTGTTGAGGTAGGTATTCAGGGTGGGAATGAAGCGGTTAAAACGCACGGCGTGGATACCCAGCGAGCACAGGTATTTGTCATAGCTGTGCGGGAGTGTGCCGAGGCAGCCCGCATCGTCATACATGACGCGCACTTCACAGCCTTCCCTGACCTTGCGAACCAGGATATCCAGCAGGGTATCCCACATTTTACCGGGTTCGATGATGAAGTACTCCATAAAAATGAAGTGCTCCGCCGATTCCAGTGCCTCACACATGGCGGCAAACTGCTTTTCACCAACCGGATAATAGGTCGTTGCGGTATCTCCCCAGACCGGCATAGCGCTTTCGTTCTGGATATACCGTGCGCCGCGGGTATAGCGCGGCAGTGCGGCAGCCATCTCCTCGCTTGCAGGCGGTTCGGGAACGGCAGAAAAATCCGGATGGCGCAGACGCTGACGATGACGAGCGCGATTGCGATTGAACGGGGTATTGCCCCAAAACAGATAAAACAATCCGCCGAAAATCGGGAAGAGTAAAATCAGTACAATCCAGGGGATTTTATATGCTGGATTATCATATTTTCGAATCAGCCAGATGACAATAATTGCACTGAGGATGGTGCACATGCGATAGACCCACATCCAGCTCAGGCTGACAAAGGCAATCACACAGATCACTACGGCCGCCTGAACTGCCAGCAAAACACCGCCGACAAAGCGCCGGTCAGCGATCAATTTCTGTAACTTTTTCAGCATAACCCCTCCAAAACCATTATTTTTCTCCTGATATCATCATAAACCGACATTTGTCAAAAGTCAATCAAACCCGTGTAAAGTCTGTTTAAATTCCCCTCCGGCGCTGCATTCCCGGTAAGAGGTGGTTTTTTCGTTGTAATTTCCCGCCGCTCTGCTATAATGGAAGAAGAATTTCAATTTCTGCCGGGAAAGGCAGAGGCAGAAGGAGCTGTGACCATGCTAACCCACAATAAAGTCCCTAAATCCGAGCTTGATGCCCGTTTGTCCGCTCTGCGTGCGGCACTGACCGCGCGTGACCCGGCCTGGGAAATGGTACTCATCAACAACAAGATCAGTTTGTACTATCTGACCGGAACCATGCAGGATGGCGTTCTGGTCATCACCCCCACCGAGGCGACCTTCTGGGTACGCCGCTACTTCCCCCGTGCGCAGGAAGAATCCCTGTTTGGCGATCTGCGCCCGATGAAGTCCTTCCGCGTGCTCGAAGGCAGCTATTCTGTCCCCGCCTGCGCTTATCTGGAGTGCAAGACCGCGTCGCTCGAATGGCTGGGAATGGTGCGCAAGTATCTGCCCTTTGCCGACTACAAGAACATCAGCCCGATTCTGGCCGATCTGCGCGCGCACAAAAGCGCATACGAGCTGGACTGCATGCGCCGCGCCGGAGCTATCCATGCCGAAGTACTCGAGCGCGTCACGCCCGGTTTGCTGCGTGAAGGCGTGAGTGAGGCCGTGCTGTGCGCGGACATCTACCGTGCTTTCCTCGAGCGCGGTGCAATGGGTATCTCTCGTTTCAATCAGCTGCTCGGTGAAGATGTCGCCGGTCTGTGCGCGTTCTCGGAAAACGGTCTGCGCGTGACCGCGTTCGACGGCCCGGACGGCAACGCCGGTACCTGCATCGCAATGCCTGCCATCGGCGACAATCGCCGCCTGCTGCAAGAGGGCGACCTCGTTCTGCTGGACATCCCGTCGGGCGTGGACGGTTACCACACCGACAAGTCGGTCGTCTACTTCTACGGTGATCTTGACCGCCACCCGGCTGCCGATCGCATCCGCCGCGCTTACGCCTTCTGTGCCGAGTTCGAGCGCAAGGTCGCCGAGCGTATGGTTCCCGGCGCAATTCCTGAGGAAATCTTCCTGGAGCTGTGGCCGACCATTCCCACAGAGTTTGCCGAGGGCTTTATGAATGGCGGCAAGTTCCTGGCGCACTCGATCGGTCTGGTCATGGACGAGGCTCCGGTTATCGCACGCGGATTTAAGGCTCCGCTGGAAGCTGGTATGACCTTTGCGTGTGAACCCAAGATCGCCCTGCCGGGTGTCGGTGTGGTTGGCACGGAAAATACGTATGAGATCGTCGCACAGGGCGCCGCTCGCTCGCTGACCGGAAATATTCTGGATTTGCAGTGCATTCGGGAGTAAACCCCGCCGTCAGGCGAAATAAAGTTTGGATCAAACCTTTTCAAAGGTTTGCGGGTTCTCAGGGCAGAGCCCTGAGTCGCACTCCGCAGAGTGCGAAACTCCCCTTTTGATTCCCGGTGTCCGACCCGGGAATCAATCAAAACATACATAAGAAAAAGACCGTCCTTTGGGACGGTCTTTTTTATGAGCGCACTTTGTGCGCGGAGAATTGCGCGTCTGCGGACGCGCTTTCATTTTTTATTTTAGTTGATTCCGGTCAAAAGACCGGAATCAAAAAGGGGATTCCGTGTCCTGCGGGACACGTCTCAGGGCTCTGCCCTGAGAACCCGCAAGCCTTTTAAAAAAGGCTTGAGCGAAAACTTCATTTAGAGCACCGGCTTAGTTGCTTCCAGGCCGCTCAAGTATTTCTTCTCGAAATACTCAACCGCCTCACGGAACTCGGGTGATGCCTTATACGCATGCTTACTGAAATCGTGCGTATCAAAGCCCTTCTTGCCCTCTGCCAGCTGAATGGTATAAATCGCGATATTCGAGCAGTGGTCGCCGATCTTCTCCAGATCGTGTACCACCTCGAGGAACGGCAGACCGGTCTGAATCGAACACAGTCCAGCGTTCAGTCGTTCAATGTGACGATTCTTAAGGATAGCCTTGAGCATATCGACGACTTCCTCAATCGGCTCTACCTGACGTGCAATCGAAGCCGACTGCTCCAGATAACCGTTTACAGTCTTTTCCAGCAGCTCGCTAACGGCGTCAGCCATAATCTTGAGCTCGGCTGCCGCCTCTTCAGAGAAGTGACCGCCGGTCTCACGCAGCGAAGTGACTGCGTCGAAAATGTTCTGCTCATAGTCGCCGATCTTCTCGAAGTCACTCAGCGAGTGCAGCATCTCGGCGTGCTGACGGCGCAGGCCGCCCGGAAGATCGGAGCGAATCTGTACCAGATACTTGGCAATCTCAACCTCTGCACGGTCGAGGAAGCTCTCATGTTCGAGGAAGAGTTCCGCATTCTGCTGCACATTGCTAAACAGCGGGTCCATTGCAAGCGCATAGTTGCTGAGCGCTGCGGTACCCATGTCTGCGATGCAGTGCTGTGCCTGATCGAGTGCGATGGAAGGCGTTGCCAGAAGGCGCGGCTCCAGCTTTGCCAGCGGGTCTGCCTTCTCCTCCTGTGCCGGGATGGTGTGCTCGGCCAGGAAGACCAGAACACGGGTAAACGGCAGGAAGAGCAGCGTCACAACGACGTTAAACAGCGTGTGGAAATTTGCGATGCCGGCCTTGTCGATGGCCTCGCTCCAGAAACCAAAGCCGACCGTATACTGAAACGCATAAACTGCGGTCAGGAAGATGATCGAACCAATGAGGTTAAAGTAAAAGTGTACCATTGCCGTACGGCGTGCATTCTTGCTGCCGCCGATGGACGACAGGAACGCGGTGATACAGGTACCGATGTTCTGACCAAGAATAATCGGGATCGCAGCCGAATAGGTAATAGCACCGGTCGTAGACAGCGCCTGCAGGATACCGACCGAAGCCGAAGACGACTGGATGATCGCGGTTACACCCGCGCCGACCAGAACGCCCAGGATCGGGTTGGAAATGGCAGCGAAGATCTGCGAGAACTGCGGCATATCGGCAAGCGGCGCAACCGAGCTTTCCATGGTCGCCATACCGATGAACAGCACGCCGAAACCGATGAGAATGTCAGCAATGCTGCGGCGGCGCTTGCTCTTGCTGGTCATCAGCAGGATAATACCGATCAGCACCATGATATACGCCAGATTCTTGGGCTTCAAGATCTGCATGAGGAAGGTATCCCCCATCGTGCCCGAAGAGTCCAAACGTAAAATCTGTGCGGTGATCGTGGTACCGATGTTCGCGCCAAGGATAACACCGACCGACTGCTTGAGGGTCATAATACCCGCGTTTACAAAGCCGACGACCATAACCGTCGTAGCCGAAGACGACTGGATAACAGCGGTTACAACCATACCCATGAGCAGCGCCGAGAAAATATTGCCCGTCATCTTTTCGAGCGTCTTCTCCAGCTTTGCACCGGCAGCCTGTTCCAGGCCGTTGCCCATCGTCGTCATGCCGTAAATGAACAGTGCCAGGCCTCCGGCCAGCTGCACAATGTTCATCAAATCAAACCCCATGATTTACTCTCCTTCTCTGATCCGGTCTTTTGATTTGTTTCGCATTTTTCCGATTTATTTTCCTCGAATTTTACCAACTTAATTATATCTTTTTACTTTTCAAGATGTCAACCTATTTTCGCAAACTTTGTTCTTACAAAATTTACAAATCTTTTTCCTTGCGCAATCTCCGGGAGGTGCATTTTATGCAAGATTCTGTTATACTGATTTCGACCGCAATCGAGCCCGGCGCTCGCTCGTCCAAACGCACCGCGTCCACGCTGTACGGGGATGCGCTGGCACGTGCCGGAGTGTCCGGCGTCCTGTATGCAGGCGGTGATCCCATCGCGCTGGCTGGCCGCTGCGACGGGCTGCTGTTATCGGGCGGCGGCGATCTGGAGCCCGCACTTTACGGCCAAACACCGCAGTCGCACCGGCTGTCGCTCGACCCCGTTCGTGACACCGAAGAACTGGCGCTGCTGCGCGCGTTCTGCGCCCTGCGCAAACCGGTTCTAGGTATCTGCCGCGGCATGCAGGTCATCAACGTCGCCTTCGGCGGCACCCTGCTCCAAGAAGTCGCCGGTCACGACGGCATTCCCCACCCGGTCACAACCGTCGCCGGGACGCACACCGCCCGCCTGACCGGCGGGTTCTTCAAAGCGAGCAGTTACCACCATCAGGCAGTCGGGCAGCTCGGGCACGGTCTGTGCGCCGCGGCCTACGCCGCCGACGGACTGATCGAAGCGCTGGAACACCGCTCGCTGCCCATTCTGGGCGTGCAATGGCACCCCGAGCGCATGATTCCCGGTCTGTGTACCGATGTCCCGGCCGATCACAGTGCGCTCTTTACTTATTTTATCCAAAGGAAGCCCAAACCATGAAAAATTACCGCGTCGTCAACCTGGAACTGACCTTACCCGCCGTGCGCGACATGCCCGAGCGCATCACCCGCGAGGTGCGGCAGGCGCGTGCGCATCAGATTCGCGTCATCAAATTCATCCACGGTTACGGCTCGACCGGTCGAGGCGGCAAACTGCGCCTGGCAGTCCGTCAGACACTGATCCGCGCCGCGCAGGCCGGACAGATTGCCTGCTGCATCCCCGGTGAAAAACTGTCCATCTTCGACGCAGACACCCAGCGTGCCCTGCGCCTGTGTGATGAACTGCGCCGCGACCCCGATCTTGACCGGCACAACAACGGTGTGACCATCGTCGTTCTATAATTTTTATCCCGCAACAAAAAAGAAAGAAGGCTTTTCCCATGCTTTGGCTTGTTATGGCTGTATTATCCGCATTTTTTGCCGGTCTGACCGCTATCTTAGCCAAATGCGGCATCAAACACACCGATTCCGATGTCGCAACCGCCGTCCGCACGCTGGTTGTCCTGATTTTCTCCTGGATTATGGTGGTGATCGTCGGTTCCCTGCCCACGCTCTCGTCCATCGCGCCCCGCTCGCTGCTGTTTCTGGTGCTGTCCGGACTGGCGACGGGTGCGTCCTGGCTGTGCTATTTTAAGGCACTTTCCCTCGGTGACGTGAACAAGGTCGTACCCATCGACAAGTCCAGCACCATCCTGTCGGTTCTGTTCGCCATCGTCTGCTTCTCCGAGACCGCACATCTGGCCGTTAAATTCATCGGCACTGCGCTACTGGCCGTCGGCATTTTCCTGATGATCGAGAAAAAGCAGTCATCCACCGTCCAATCTGCGAACAACCGCTGGATGCTGTACGCTGTCGGCTCGGCTGTCTTTGCCGCGCTCACCTCCATTTTGGCCAAGGTCGGTATCTCGGAAGTCGAATCCAATCTGGGCACGGCCATCCGCACCTGTGTCGTACTCATCATGGCATGGCTTGTCGTCTTTCTCAAAGGAAAACAGAGCGAAATCCGCAAAATTGACCGGCACGAGCTCATCTTTATCCTGCTTTCCGGTCTGGCGACCGGCGCATCCTGGCTGTGTTACTACTACGCCATTCAAAACGGCATCGTCAGTGTGGTTGTCCCCATCGACAAACTCAGTCTGGTCGTCACCGTCGCTTTTTCCTACATCTTTTTCCACGAAAAACTCAGCAAAAAAGCCTTCCTCGGTCTGTGTCTCATGGTCATCGGCACGCTTGCGATGGCCATTTGGAGCTAAAAAAATACCTCCCGCACGGTATCTTGCTTGCCATGCGGGAGGTTCTTTTATATTTGGTTTAGTTCAGGAAATCCTTGAGTTTCTTGGAGCGGCTCGGATGCCGCAGCTTGCGCAGTGCCTTGGCCTCGATCTGGCGGATACGTTCACGAGTAACGTTGAACTCCTTGCCAACTTCCTCGAGGGTACGGGTGTGACCGTCCTCAATGCCGAAGCGCAGACGCAGTACCTTTTCCTCACGAGGCGTCAGCGTCTTGAGCACCTCGACCAGCTGCTCCTTGAGCAGCATGAAGGATGCTGCCTCAGCCGGTTCGGGCGCATCGTCGTCCGGGATGAAGTCGCCGAGGTGGGAGTCCTCCTCCTCACCGATCGGGGTCTCGAGCGATACCGGTTCCTGTGCGATCTTGAGGATATCGCGCACGCGGTCAACCGGCATGTTCATCTCGGCTGCAATCTCCTCGGGAGACGGGTCATGACCCAGCTCCTGAAGCAGCTGGCGGGATACGCGGATGACCTTATTGATGGTCTCAACCATGTGTACCGGGATACGGATGGTACGCGCCTGGTCTGCAATCGCACGGGTGATCGCCTGACGAATCCACCAGGTTGCGTAGGTCGAGAACTTAAAGCCCTTGGTGCAGTCGAACTTCTCAACCGCCTTAATCAGACCCAGATTACCCTCCTGAATCAGGTCCAGGAAGAGCATACCGCGGCCAACGTAGCGCTTTGCAATGGATACAACCAGTCGCAGGTTGGCCTCTGCCAGACGCTTCTTGGCACGCTCGCCGGCCTTAACAGCCTTATTCAGCGCGGCAATCTCGTCCGCGCTGACTGCAACCGCACCCGGCTGGGTCATTGCGTCCAGCTTCTCAGCTGCCTGATTGCCCTCGAGCATCTTCTGTGCCAGGTCGATCTCTTCCTCAGGGGACAGCAGGTCAACCTTACCGATCTCCTTGAGGTACATACGTACCGGGTCGTCGATTGCGAAGCCCTCGGCAAGCGCCGACGTGTCCACCAGCTCTTCTTCGGGCACTTCCTCGACTGCCGATGCCTCGAACTCTTCGTCGTCGTCACCGAGCGGTACGTCGAGCACGCCTGCCCCCTCGATCTCAATGCCCTCGTTCTCGAGCATCTCGTAGACCTTATCGATCTGGTCGGTCTCAAGCTCCAGCGGCGACAGCGTATCCGCAATCTCCTTGAGGGTCAGTTTACCGTTCTTCTTACCTCTTGCCATCAGATCCTTGACGACCTGCATCTGCTGCGCGAGCTGTTCTGCACTTGCCATATCTTATTTGCCTCCCATTTTATCTGCTTTCATTTTGGAATAGGTGATCATCGGGTCTTCCCCACCGGATGTCGCGGCCTGCTCCAGCTGCCGCTGGGTGCGCCGCTCGTCCATGATCTTTATGTAATCGTCGAGTGCCTTCTGCCGCCGCTCGGAACCCTGCGGACGGGATAAAATCTCGGACAGCAAGGCAAGCTCTCCGTCATCCAGGTAACCCTCATACCCGCTGACCGATACCGGCGCGCCTTGCTGTTCCAGTTCCAGCGCACGGGCGTAAATCTTTGCGAGTACAGGGGCGGAAAAATCCTCCGGCCGCAGGCGCTGGGCCAGCGGGGCTAAGAGGGATGGATCGGTAAAAATCAGACCCAGAATGCCTTCCTCTGCACGTCCCGCGCGGATGTCGGGATAGTGTAAAGCGCGATCCTTGGGCTGTGCGTTCTGCACGGCGGCGCGAATGGCGCGGTGTTCTGCCGTGCGCTCGCGTTTGTTGCGCTGACCGATGGCGCGTTTGACCTCGATTCTGAGTGCGTCGGTTGTGACACCGGCCATCTTGGCTACGCGTCCCATGTAGACTTCGCGCTCGATCTCGCGCGGAATGGCCGCCAGCATCCAGGCTGCCTGCTTGAGAAACTCGATGCGCTGGTCGTCCTCGGTCAGGTCGAACTTTGCCGCAATCTGTTCCAAGCGGTAGGCATTATGCCCTTCGCTCTGCTCGATCAGCCTGCGGAACGCCTCGGCGCCCTTGGCCTTGATGAACTCATCGGGGTCCTTTGCGCCCGGAATGCGCAGGACGTTGACCTGCAAATCGGCACGCTTTAAAATATCGATGGCACGCTGGGCGGCGGCTTGTCCGGCACCGTCCGCGTCATACGAAATGATAATCTTTTTGGTGTAACGCGCGATCATACGCGCCTGTTCGTCGGTCAGGGCGGTGCCAAGACTGGCAACCGCACTGTCGAACCCGGCCTGATGCAGCGCAATGACATCCATATAGCCCTCGGCTAAGATAAAATAGTCATTCTGCGTCTTTTTGGCCAGATTGAGCGCAAACAAATTGCGTCCTTTATGGAAAATCCGGGTGTCCGGGGAGTTTAAATACTTGGGTTTTGAGTCGTCCATGACACGGCCGCCGAAGGCGATGACCTGTCCGCGCACGTCGATGATCGGAAACATGACGCGCCCGCGGAACTTGTCATAGATCGCGCCCTTCTCGTTCTTGACCACCAGACCGGCGTCCAGCAGTTCGTCCTTGGTGTATCCCTTCTTCTGCATCGCGTCCATCGTTGCATGGAAGGAGTCGGGCGCATAGCCCAGACCAAAGCGGTTCATGGTCTTGCGGGACAGTCCGCGTCCGGCAAAGTAGCGCTGTACCGGCGTGTACTCCGGCCGCCACAGGGTATCGTAGTAAAATCGCGCCGCGTCCTTCATCAGCGCTAATAAGCGCTCGCGCCGGCGCGCGGTGCGCGGGTCGATGGTGTCCTGCGGGACTTTCAGGCCGCAGCGGTCGGCCAAAAACTGTACCGCGTCGCGAAATTCCAGTCCCTCGGCGCGCATGACAAAGTTAATCACGCCGCCGCCCGCACCGCAGCCAAAACAGTGATAAATCTGCTTGTCGGGCGAGACCGAAAACGACGGGGATTTCTCGTTGTGGAACGGACACAGGCCAAAATAGTTGGCACCCTGCCGTTTGAGGCTGACATAGCGCGAGACCACATCTACAATGTCACTGCGTGCAGTCAGCTCGTCCAAAAATGCGTGATCGATCGGCATTGTGTCCACCTCCCTTGAAAAAATATGCTATGTACGGTTCCAGGAGCGCGGCAAGAAGAGATCCTTACAGCACGCAATGGCGTAGCGGTCGGTCATCGAGGCCAGATAGTCGCACACGATGCGTGCGCGGCTGTCGCCGTCCTCGGTCAGCCGCTGATAAGCCGCCGGAAGCGTATCGAAATGGTTGATATAGTGATCGTACAGGGTGCGCAGCATCCACTCGGCGCGTGCGTCCTGCGCGGCCGACTGGCCGTCATACACCCGCTCGAACAGGAAGCGTCTGAGCGCCAGCATGGCCTGTTCGGTCTCGGCATCCATGCCGATTTCGCGGTTTTTCACCCCGTAATCGATGACCGCGCGCACCAAGGTATCGATGCGCTGGCCGTGGGTTGCGCCCAGCGTGTTCTGGATGTCCTGCGGGATGTCCCGCTCGGCCAGAATGCCTGCGCGAATGGCATCGTCGATGTCGTGATTGACGTAGGCGATGCGGTCGGCAAAGTGAATGAGCCGACCTTCCGGGGTCTGGGCGTGCCGCCCGCCTGTGTGGCACAGGATGCCGTCCCGCACCTCGTGCGACAGGTTGAGCGGTTCAATCCGGCGCACCATGCGCACGCTCTGCTCGTTGTGGCGAAAGCCCTCGGGACAGACCGCGTTCAGCGCACGTTCTCCGGCGTGGCCGAGCGGCGTGTGCCCCAGATCGTGCCCGAGTGCGATGGCCTCGACCAAATCCTCGTTCAGCCGCAGCGCTCGCGCAATCGTCCGCGCGATCTGCGAGACCTCAAGCGTGTGCGTCAGCCGGGTGCGGTAGTGGTCGCCCTCGGGAGAAATGAACACCTGTGTCTTGTTGGACAGTCGCCGGAATGCCTTGGAATGGATGATCCGGTCGCGGTCACGGGCAAAACAGGTGCGGATGGGACAGGGCGCAATGGGCTGTTCCCGACCAAGTGAGCGGTCGGAAAAGGTCGCCCAGTCACACAGTAAACTGTGCTCCAGGGCTTCGGACTGCTGACGGATGGTCATGGTCTGCGCCTCCCTTCCGAAAAAATCTCTCCATAATATATATACGCAATGGATGGCCGAAAAACTTTTTTTCCAGCCCATTTTTTCGGGATTTTTTTATCTTTGTACAGGTTGTACAAGGAGACTCGCTTTTTCGATGGAATGTCCGGTTGTCCTGACGGTGATTTTGCTCAGCGGATGCGTCGTCCGCGGAAGGCAACCTCCATCTCCTCGGCGTAGACCGTACCTGCGGTTGCGTCGGCCAGGGCCGCGTTGAGTGCATCCAGACCGCCGACCGGCTGGATGACGGTCAGCGTCACGTCCGCACCGTAGTCGGTGTCCTCAATCGTGCAGTCATGCGCAGGCAGTACCTGCTGCACAACGCCGAGCAGATTGTACGGGCATGCGATGAGCAGGGTGGAAAACCGGCTCATCTGCTGGATTCCTGCGGCAGCGACCGCGATCTGTGCGCCCTTGGTGTAGGCACGCACCAGCCCGCCCGTGCCCAGCAGAATGCCGCCGAAATAACGGGTCACGACACAGCACACATTGACCAGTCCCTCGTGCCGCAGCACGTCCAGCATGGGCATGCCCGCCGTACCCTGTGGCTCGCCGTCGTCCGAATAGCGCATCAGGTTGCCCTCGCGCAGGATGTAGGCATAACAGTTGTGCGTCGCATCCCAGTAAGTTTCGCGCATTTCCTTGATTTTGGCGGTTGCCTCCTCCGGGGTCTCGACCCGCCACAGGCGGCCAATGAACTTGGAGCGCTTTTCTACAAAGCTATCCTCTGCGTAGGCTTCAAACGGAATAAAATAGTCCTTTTCCTCTGCTGTCATGCCTCTTCCACCCGATATTTCTGCATCTGTCCACACAATTTATCGTCCACAATGACGGTCACGAGCGTACCGGCCTCGCCGTACTCGATGGACTTGACCTGACCTTCTCGGTGCAGCACGTCGAGCGCTGCGCCGTCGCTGTACGGAATGCACAGGTGCATCTCGTGCTTGCCGCGTCCGAGTGCCTTCTCGATCGCTGCCAGCAGCGCCTCAGTGCCCTCGCCGGTCTTGGCCGAGAACAGCACACCGTCGCGTGCGGCCGGCAGTTCGTCGCACTTATCGGCCTTATTGTAGACCATCACGCGCGGAATCTCCTGTGCGCCCAGCTGCTCGATGACCTTGTCTACGGTCGCAGCGTGAATCTCCCAGTTGGGATCGGACACGTCCACGACGTGCAGCAACAGATCGGCGTAAGCCAGCTCCTCGAGCGTTGCCTTGAAGGCCGATACCAGATGGTGCGGCAGCTTGCGAATAAAGCCAACCGTGTCGGACAGCAAAATTTCCTGGGTGTCCGAGATGCGCTTTTTGCGCGTGGTCGGGTCCAGGGTGTCAAACAGGCGGTCATTGGCCTCGATGCCCGCGTCGGTCAGCAAATTGAGCAGCGTGGACTTGCCCGCGTTGGTATAACCCACGATGGCAACCAGCGGCAGCTCGGTCTTTTTGCGCTGGCGGCGCTGAACAGCACGCACCTGTCTGACCTGCTCGAGATCTTCGCGCAGCTTGTCAATGCGTCTGCGGATGTGTCGGCGGTCGGACTCCAGCTTGCTCTCACCGGGGCCGCGCGTACCGATACCGCCACCCAGTCGGCTCATGGCATGACCCAGACCGGCCAGACGGGGCAGAATATACTGATACTGTGCCAGCTCGACCTGTAATTTACCCTCACCCGTGCGGGCACGCTGGGCGAAAATGTCCAAAATGAGCGCCGAGCGGTCGAGCACGGTCTTGTCGGTCATCTCCTCGAGCACGCGCATCTGCGAGGGTGAAAGCTCGTTGTCAAAGATGATCAGGTCGGCCTCGTTGGCCTCGGCCAGCTCCTTGACTTCCTGCGCCTTGCCCTCACCGATGAAGGTACGCGCATCGGGCGCCGGTCGGGTTTGCAGCGTCATCGCCACGGTCTCCGCGCCTGCGGTCTCGACCAGTGCCGCAAGCTCGGCAAGTGTCTCCTCGTCGGCGTTCTCATCCATGCCGAAACTGTGGCATCGCAGGCCAACCAGCACGGCGCGTTCCTTTTTCGGCTTGTCAAATTCCATTTCCATCATGTGCTACACATCCTTTCCCGGTCTGTGTCGGTCTCGATTGGCTCCCCTTCCGGGTCGTCCCCTCTTGACAAATTGTTCTCGCTCTATTATTGTATTAAGTACATGGTACAGTAATACACAAAAGGGCAGACCGTCCCCCGTCCGGTCTGTGCACCAAACAGAAAGGAGATCAACCCATGAAACGACTTATTTCCGGTCTGCTCACCGCGGCGCTGTGTCTTGGCAGTGTGCCGACCGCGCTGGCCGCCACGACGACCCAGACGGTCACGGCTGGGGCTTCGTCCGACTTGACAAATGCCCGCCGCGCCGATTTACAGACCCTGCTGGATACCCTCGCCCAGCATCCCGACCTGTACCACGCAAACAGCAAACAGGTTTTTGATTCCAAGGCGGCCGAGATCCAGTCCGGTCTGGCGCAGATGTCCGACGTCGACTTTGCCCTTGCTCTCTGCGAACTGGCCGCACTGGCGCAGGATTCACACACGAGCGTGTCCATCGGCTCTCAGATCAGCGGTCAGGTGCGCGTGCTGCCCATCGGTGCAACCGTGGTCGACGAGGGCATTCTGCTCACCCGACTGCCGGAAGCAAACAAATCCGCGCTAGGCGGCATTCTCACCGCAATAAACGGTGTATCCATGGACGAAATCTACCAGAAGATGATGCCCATGTTAGGCGGCGATAATGCGGTCTATCAGCACCGGAAATTCTCGCAGGCGTTTTATATCTATGAAATTTTAGCCCATTACGGCGTATTGTCCGACCCGAACGGCATTGAGTTGACCATTCAGCAGGGTGACCAGGTGCAGAAGATCACCGTGGACGCGGTCGACCGCACCACCCTGTCCAAAATGCAGCTTGCACGTCTGGAACGCAAGGCTCCGGCAACGGCTCCGGACAAAAAGAAACTCTATTTTGCAAAAGCGCTCGATGCGCGCACGCTGTACATCCAGTACAACAGCTGCAAGGAAGACCCCAAACTGCCCATGCAGACCTTTACCCAGCAGGTTGTCGACCAGCTGGACGACAAGGGCTATGATCGAGTCATCCTCGACCTGCGCGGCAATGGCGGCGGCTCGGACGGTGTCATCATCCCGCTGCTGCATGTGCTCGAAGAGCGGCACAAACAGGACGGTCTGGCGTTCTACACCTTGATCGGCTCGGGTACCTTCTCGTCCGCACTCATCAACGCGGTAGAGTGCAAGCAGGCAGGCGCAACCATAGTCGGTACGCCGTCCGGCGGCAGCGTCGATCACTTCGGCGCGGTGCGTCCGTTCACGTTGGAGCACAGCGGCTTGCAGGTGAGCTGCTCGACCAAGTTTATCGACCTCGCCCCGCTGCTCCCGGCAGCACAATCCTATGACGTGCAGCCGTTCGAGCCCGATGTGCTCGCACCGCAGACCCGGACAGACTACCTTGCAGGTGTTGACTCGGCTGTGCAGGCCATTCTGTCCCGCACCGATGATGCCGGACAGCCGGCGGCAAACCTCAGCCGCGGCGCACTGGCCGTACAGCTTGGTCGGGATTACGCCGCACGCACGGGCACTGCACTCAATAACCCGGACACTTCGTTCGGAGATGTGTGCATCATCGCTTACGATGCACCCTATATCAGCTGGGCGGCGCACGCCGGTCTGATGTCGGGCGACAGCGCGACCGTCTTTGCCCCGAACCGTGCGGTCACCCGGCAGGAACTGGCCGTCGTGCTCTCGCGGTACGCTGCGCTGTGCGGTCATCCGCTGACGGCGGACGGTGCAGTGACCATCACCGATAATGCCTCGATCGCCTCCTGGGCACAGGATGCCGTGCAGGCGCTGGTCAGCCGCAAGGTGCTGACGCTCACAGACGGCGCGTTCGCCCCCAGCCAGACCGTGACACCGACGCAGGCTGACGCGGCAGTCCGCGCGCTCGATACGCTTATGGATCAAATGTAAGTTCGACTGTTTTGGAAGCCCGCCGGGATGCGTCCCGGCGGGTTCTCTGTTTTTTCCGTTCTCAGCAATAGAAAAGCCATCGATCACGAGCGCAATCGATGGCTTTGCATTACTTGTCCAGATTGAAGCGCTTCTTGAAGCGATCAACACGTCCGCCGGTATCTACCAGCTTCTGCTTACCGGTGAAGAACGGGTGACACTTCGAGCAAACGTCAACGACGATGTTCTCCTTGGTGGAGCCAGTCTCAATGACATTGCCGCAAGCGCAACGAATGGTCGTCTGCTTATAATCGGGATGGATGCCCTGCTTCATGTTGTTTCACCTCTTTCCGGTTATGCCTTACAGTCGTAAAAATATAATATCATACCTTCCACGAGATTGCAAGCATTATTTGAATTTTTTTGCTGGAAAAACTTTATTTTTTGTAGACAAGATCGGCCTCTGTCCATCCTTTGAGGACGGGCTGCATGGAACGCGCAATCTTCTTAGCGCCTTCCAGGTCGTGCAGCAGGTAGTTACCGCACTCAATGCGGCTCACGCCGGGCACGTCGCCAGTGAAATCGACGACAAAGTCCATGGTTTCCTGCACCAGACGGATGGCGTCCGACGGCTTCATGTCGCGCACGAGGAAGTAGAAGCCGGTCTGGCAGCCCATCGGGCCTGCGTAGATGATCTGATCGGCAAAATCCGAGTTGCGCACGTAAGTGGCAAACAGATGCTCAAAGGTGTGGGATGCTGCGGGCTCGAGGTACACGCCGCCATTCGGGGTGACCATGCGCACGTCGTAGGTGGTAATGTCCCCGTCGATGCGCGAGGTGTACATGCCCGGGGTCAGCAGGTCGTGATTGACCTCAAAACTTGCGATTCGCTTCATAATGAATACGCTCCTTTGCTGATTTGCGTTCTGATTGTATTATAA
The DNA here is from genome assembly GCF_900167005.1 of Butyricicoccus pullicaecorum DSM 23266. Classification (GTDB taxonomy): domain Bacteria; phylum Bacillota; class Clostridia; order Oscillospirales; family Butyricicoccaceae; genus Butyricicoccus; species Butyricicoccus pullicaecorum. Next base: position 7,003 of record NZ_FUXW01000001.1, on the reverse strand, counting down.
TTCGCCGCGTGCAAAATGACAATCGATTTTTTACGGCAGAACCGATACGATGGTATCATGCACCTGATCGGGCAGGCTGCGCACCTGTTCCCGGCTCAGATCGGCGGTCGGAACGGGCGGATGGATGGTGACGCGCACGGTCGCCGGACGAATCCAGAAGCCCTGCGCCTCCATCAGGCGATAGGAACCGTCAATGGTGACCGGTACGATGGGCGCACCGGCACGGGTGGCAATGCGGAAGGCACCGCCCTGAAACCTGTGCATCGGGCCGCCGCGCGAGCGTGTGCCCTCGGGAAAGATGGACACGCTGCGTCCGCTCTCGAGCAGGCGTTCCCCGTCCACAATGACCTGTGCACCCGCTCGGGGTGACGAGCGGTCGACGAACAGGCAGTGCAGATGGCGCATCCAGGCGCGTACAAAGGGCAGCTTTGCAAGCTCCTGTTTGGCAATCAGTCCGTGCGGTTCGTGCAGAACGGTCAGCAGGATGGGAATGTCAAAGTTTCCCTGATGGTTGGCGACGTAGACCGCCGGTTCGTCGGGCAGGTTATCCTGTCCGGTGACCTCGACCTTTGCCCCGGCCAGCCGCAGCAGTCGCCGCGCCCAGCGCCGGACAATGCCCTGCACCAGCTCGTCGGCGTGGGCATTCCGTCCGCGCTTCTCCAGCCACCAAATATAGCCGCTGACCGGAATTGCAGCCAGCAAATACAGCCAAAAATACACAAACCAGATCACAGTCCGCATGGTTTTTGCTTCCTTACTGCGCCTTGGGCGCTAAATTTTTGATTTCCTTTTGATAGATTCGAGCCAGTACCGCGTAGGAAATCACAACCGCGATGTACTCGGCAAACGGGAAGGCATACCAAGTCGCACCCAGACCGAAGAAGTAGCCGAGCAGGGCTGCAACCGGCAGAATGATGCACAGCTGACGGCAGAACGAGACGACGAGCGACGCCAGACCGTGGCCGATCGCCTGAAAGACAGTCGAATTGATGATGCCGAAGCCCGCACCAAGAAAGGACAGGCTGATGATGCGCAGCGCGGGAATGCCGGTCTCCAGCATGTCCGCAGTTGCTGCCGGGTCATTCGCCGGGGTAAAGAGCATAATCATCTGCGCAGGGAAAATCTGGAAAATGACCGTGCCCACGCCCAGAATGACCAGTGCCGAGATCAGGGTAATGCGATAGGCGCTGAGCAGACGATGTCGGTCGCGTGCGCCGAAGTTGTAGCCCATAACCGGCAGTGCACCCTGATTGAGTCCAAAGACCGGCATGAAAATAAAGGTTTGCAGCTTAAAGTAAACGCCCAGAATGGTAACTGCAGTCTCGGAGAACTGAATCAGGATGGCGTTCATGCCTGCCGTCAGTACCGAGGACAAACTCTGCATGATGATACCGGGCAGACCAACCTGATAAATTGCACCGATCATGCGCAGATTGGGCTTCCAGCCGCGCATACGCAGCGCGAGTACCTTCTGATGGACGAACACGCCCCACAGACCAATCAGCATACCGACGACCTGACCGATGATGGTTGCGAGCGCCGCACCGCGGATGCCCATCTCGGGGAACGGGCCGATGCCGAAGATGAGCAGCGGGTCCAAAATGATGTTGACGATCGCACCGGTCAGACCCTGACACATCGGAATGATCATATTACCGGTCGACTGCTGAATCTTCTCGCACATGATGGAGACCATGACAAAGATACTCAGTCCCACCGCGATGTGCGAATAGCTGACCGCCTGTTCAAGGACGGCTGCATTCTCGGTAAAACCAGCAAGGAACGGACGGCTGCCCAAAAATCCCAGCAGGATAAACACGATACCGCCCACAATGGACAGTACCACGCCGTGTTCGGCCGCATTGTCGGCCTTTTCCTGATCCTTTGCTCCCAGGCAGCGCGCGATCAGCGAGTTGACACCGACACCGGTACCGACCGCAATTGCGATGACCAGCTGCTGAAGCGGAAAGACCAGAGAAACGGCGGTCAGTGCACTGGCCGAGTATCGTGCGACGAAAATACTGTCGACAATATTGTAGAGCGCATTGATGAGCATGGAAATCATAGCCGGCAAGGCCATGCTGAAGATGAGCGGTCCCATGCGCATGGTGCCCATTTTCTGTTGCGACTGCAAAAAAATCCCTCTTTCTGAAATATAACTGTTTACCTGTCCCCCAGACAGGCGCAATGTCTATTCTACCCGACGAGCTGACGCTTTGCAAGGGCGGATTTCCTCAATTTTTGATTTCTTTTGTCAAGGTTCGATCTTATTCGCCCGATTGACGCGCGATGAACTCGGGACGCAGCTTGGAGTACATGATCTTCTGTGCGCTGTACAGTCCGGAGTAACCGGAGAACATGTACGACACTGCGCAGCCCAGCGCAAACAGCAGCAGACCGTCGCCGCCGAACAGCTCATAGGCCAGCAAAATGGAGGTCAGCGGGCAGTTGGTCACGCCGCAGAACACGGCGACCATACCCACACCGGCTGCAAACGAGCCGGACAGGCCGAGAAAACCACCATAATAGCATCCGAAGGTCGATCCGACAAAGAACGCCGGAACGATCTCGCCGCCCTTAAAGCCCGCACCCAGCGTCAGTGCGGTCAGCACCATCTTAATCAAGAATGCCGCCGGGTGCGCGTAGCCGGTGAACGCACGCCAGATCACCTGCATGCCCGCACCGTTGTAATCCCGTGTGCCGAGCAGCAGCGTGAGCACGACCACGATGCAGCCGCCCACGAATACACGCACGTAAGGATGGGGCAGATAACGCGCATACAGACGCTGAATGATGCCGAACACCTTACAAAACAGCACCGCGACCAGTGCGCACAGCAGGCCGAGCACGATGACCTGACCGAGTGCCAGCGGGGTCAGCTGCGGAATGCCGTAGACCAGAAACGCTTCGGGCACGCCGCCCAGCGCACGCGCGGTCATCAGGGCAACCAGAGAGGCCAGCAGGCATGGGAACATCGCCGCGTAGTACATGACGCCCACGCTCACGACTTCCATGGCAAACACGGCTGCCGCCAGCGGTGTACCAAACAGAGCGGAAAAACCTGCCGCCATGCCGCACATCTTGAACACACGCTCGTCCTTGTCGTCCAGACGCATCAGACGGCCAACCGAGGCCGAAATTGAGCTGCCCAGCTGGAGCGCTGCACCCTCTCGGCCGGACGAACCGCCGAACAGATGGGTAAGCACGGTTGCAATGATGATGAGCGGTGCGGTGCGCAGCCGAATGGGCGCATTATCGCGCACCGAAATGAGCACCAGATTAGTGCCTCCGTCGCGCGCCATGTCGCACGCGCGATACATCCATACAATGAAAAGGCCGATGACCGGCAATCCAAACAGAATATAAGGATATTCTCCGCGCCACTCGGTCACGACCGCAATCGCGTGGTGAAATCCCACACCGACCACGCCGACCACGACACCAATCAGGCACGAAAAAAAGATCCATCGTATAAAAGTCCATGCATTCCGCACGGTACGATGGGAAACGCCGTCGGTCATCTGCTTCCAGAGTCCTGTCTGCTGTTCGTTCTGCTCTACCTGTTCATCCATTTCATCCATTCTGTGCGCCCCCTCTCTTCCGACCGTCCCGGCTGTCGCGATTTCCCCCGCCGTCGGTCTTTTCCCGGCATATCTTGTGCTTTCATCGTATCATATTCGCCTCAAACTGGCAAGATATGTCTGCCTGCAAGCACAAAGAAAAACCCGCTCAGACAAGAGCGGGTTTTTTTCAGACGCATCGAGCGTCAGTCTTACTTGTGTGCCGAAACTGCGGTATCCTTGAGTACGACGTCGTGTGCGCCGCCCTCGACGATCGAGGTCGCGGAAACCAGCGTGATCTTTGCCTTCTCCTGCAGCTCGGAGATGGTCAGCGCGCCACAGTTGCACATGGTCGAGCGAACCTTGTTGAGCGTCAGGGTGACGTTATCCTTCAGCGAGCCGGCATACGGTACATAGGAGTCAACGCCCTCCTCGAAGGACAGCTTCTGCGCGCCGCCCAGATCGTAACGCTGCCAGTTGCGCGCACGTGCCGAGCCTTCGCCCCAGTACTCCTTCATGAAGGTGCCGCCAATGTTGACCTTGTTGGTGGGCGACTCGTCGAAACGGGAGAAGTAACGGCCGAGCATGATGAAGTCTGCACCCATTGCCAGCGCCAGGGTGACATGGTAGTCGTGTACGATACCGCCGTCCGAGCAGATCGGGATATAGATACCGGTCTCCTTGTAGTACTCGTCGCGTGCTGCTGCAACCTCGATGACTGCGGTTGCCTGGCCACGGCCGATACCCTTCTGCTCACGGGTGATGCAGATGGAGCCGCCGCCGATACCGATCTTGACGAAGTCTGCGCCAGCCTCTGCCAGGAAGCGGAAGCCCTCGCGGTCAACGACGTTGCCTGCACCGACCTTTACGGTGTCGCCGTAGTGCTCGCGAATCCATGCGATGGTGCGAGACTGCCACTCAGAGAAGCCTTCCGAAGAGTCGATGCATAGTACGTCAGCGCCAGCCTCGACCAGTGCCGGTACACGCTCAGCGTAGTCACGGGTGTTGATACCCGCGCCAACGATGTAGCGCTTGTCCTTGTCGAGCAGCTCGAGCGCATTTTCCTTATGAGAATCATAGTCCTTACGGAATACCATGTATACCAGATGCTGATTCTCGTCTACCAGCGGCAGGGAGTTGAGCTTATGATCCCAGATGATATTGTTTGCTTCCTTGAGGGTGGTGTCTGCCGGCGCCGTAATGAGCTTTTCAAACGGCGTCATGAAGCTCTCAACCTTTTCCTCGGTGGACATACGAGAGATGCGGTAGTCACGGCTGGTTACAATGCCGAGCAGCTTGCCGGTTGCGGTGCCGTCGTCGGTAACTGCGACGGTCGAGTGACCGGTCTTCTTCTTCAGTGCCAGAATGTCTGCCAGGGTCTGGTCGGGCTTGATGTTGGAGTCAGAAACGATAAAGCCAGCCTTGTACGCCTTGACGCGTGCTACCATTGCGGCTTCGCTCTCAACCGACTGCGAGCCGTAGATAAAGGAAATACCGCCTTCTCGTGCCAGTGCGATTGCCATCTTGTCATCGGAAACTGCCTGCATGATCGCAGAGACCAGCGGGATGTTCGCATACAGTGCGGACTGCTCGCCTTTCTTAAACTTTACGATCGGCGTGCGCAGACTTACGTTTGCCGGTACGCACTCAGAGGAGGAATATCCCGGTACCAACAGGTACTCGCTGAACGTACGAGAGGGTTCGGAAAAATAATACGCCATAATGTCTTCTCCTTTACCGCATATTGCTGATTTTTGTTATGTATCATTATACCGTTTTGTACATCCAAAGTAAACCCGCGTTTTGTCAAAATTTGCGGGTGAAAGCGCCCTGTCAGGCTATGCAAAACGCCGTTGGGCATTCAACCAAACAAAAATCCGACCGTTTGCTTACGCCTTTTCGCCTTGCAGACTGTATCGGATGCGATCCTCGATTACCTGGCTCGGGTTATAAACTCCATTTTCCGGCACTTCCTGCGAGGGAACAATATCCAAATAAGCCAGATGATTGACAAACTCTGAGGGGACATCTTCGAAGATGAGCAGCGTTGCGTTGTACTCGGTATCCTCGACTACGGTTGCGGGATAGATCGTCCCACTATCCGACACCAGAAAAGCCGCACCGGGCGGGGTATTCTGATCACGCACATAGATGACCGGCGTGGTACGGCAGACAACCGACAGCGCCTGCGGGTAATAGTACGCCGTGTACATGATGCTCGACTGGTTCTCGTCCTTACTGTCTTCCCAGATGACCTGGCGCTCCAATTCGCCCCCGATTTTCTCGGAAATCGCAGTCATACGCTCGGTGTAATAGTCACTTCGTATATCATGTACCTTTTGACTGAAATAAAACAGCGGTATGGCAATTAAAATTACCATCAGCAGCGCCTGCGCAATATGTCCTTTGTGATCTTTCAAAATTGTCATATCAATCCGCCACCTTCTATGAACTGCTGTCCATCTTTATTTTATTGTATCAGCCCGTTCATCAAATGTACATCCCGATTTCTCACAATTTATTGCTTTATTTTTTCACACAGACCTTGCGACATCGATGTCAGACGCATATAATCAGTAAAAAGACTTGTTTTACCGGTTAGGAGGATGTGTTTTGCCGACTTGCAGCGCGTGTCAGTTTTATGTCAGCAGGCGGAAGCGGTCAGAGAGCAATGATCGCGTTTTGGGGCATTGTACCATGCCGAGAATTAAGATTCGCCGACCGGATGCTCCGGCCTGCTTGCGCTTTGTCCCAAAGGACTTCCGCCCGCAGGCGAACTAAAGCTTTCGCCAGCCTTTCTCGAAAGGCTGCGGGTTCTTAGGGCAGCGCCCTGAGTCGGACTCCGCAGAGTCCGAAATCCCCTTTTTTGATTTTCCCGTCCCCCGCAGGGGAAAATCAACTAAAATTTAATTTTTAGCGCTCGCCGCAGCGAGCAAGACTCTTTGCGCGCAAAGCGCGCTCATGAAAAACGCCTAAAGCGTTTTTCCCATAGCGGCTGACGCCGCACCCCCGTTCTCCGTTCATGACTTGGCCGAACGAGTCGGCCACAGCCTTACGGGAAAATACCCCACCGGGGTATTTTCTGATTCCGCAAGGCTCCTTAGAAGGAGAACGAAGGCCAAAGGATGGACAACCTACGGTTTGCCTCCATCGCTAAAAAATATTCCACCGGAATATTTTTTACGGTACGCTCGAAAATCGCGTACCGCCGCTCACCTCGAGCACGCACGCCTACGGCGTATTTTAAGGCGCGCTCTCGTCCCTTTGTGACCCCGTTTTCCCTTTCCGTCAGATGTACATTTCAGCCGCCGACAGGGTGAGAATGTACGAGCTCCGCACAGCGGGTGCGAACTGTCCGGCGCTCCCGGTTGTGCTGGGACTGCGTTGTGACAATATACTTTGGGGAACGACTGCGAGCCAAGTAAAGGTTTTGTACGGTCAGG
>NZ_FUXW01000010.1 GCF_900167005.1 Butyricicoccus pullicaecorum DSM 23266 | reverse complement strand
TTAATCGACTTTAGAGTCTGACGTTTGTCGTTTTATTTTTAGTGGATTTACGACTTCCACCGACTTACTTCTGGGTAATCCCAAAAGGAATTTCAGGTTCGTATTTCAAGCATTTCGTTGTTTAATTTACAAGGTACAAAAAATCTTTGCCTTCAGCGATTTTTTGTACCGCGTGTCAATTTCATCAGGAAATTGACCAAGGTACCAACCGCTAAAGTTTTTTTAAGCGCTCACCTTTCGGTGAAGTGCTTATTTATTTTACCAGACTCGCTTTCGTTTGTCAAGCTCTTTTTTAACTTTTTTCGAAGTTTTTCGCGCTCCGAATCGCTAAATCTGAACTTTTCCAAACTTTTCGTCCGGTTTCGCTGCCCGTGTGGTCAGCTTATTTATAATACCACAGCTGAAAGCCCGTGTCAACAACTTTTTTCTACTTTCTTGACCCATTATTCAAAAAGTTTCAAATCGTCGTGACGCTTCTTTCGTTGTGGAGGCCGCCTCTCGGAGACAGCTTGTATAGGATACCACCGCAGCCGACCGTTGTCAATCTTTTTTTACAAAATTTGACTTCTTTTTTTGTGCAAAAAAGAAGTCGGTCAAAGACCGACTTCTCCATGCAGCGCAAAGCCTTACGCTTCCAGCTCTGCTTCCTTCTTATTAAATACTTCCTTATCGAGTGCCTGATTCTGGTTTGCAACGATGGTCGTGCAAACTGCGTCACCGGTAATGTTGACCGCAGTACGCGACATATCCAGAATACGGTCGATACCCATAATAAAGCCGATGCCTTCGATGGGCAGGCCGACCGAGGTCAGAACCATAGACAGGGTGACCAGACCAACCGACGGAACGCCAGCCGTACCGATCGACGCCAGGGTCGCGGTCGCAATAACGGTCAAGTAGTCCATCGGGGTCAGCGCGATGCCGTAAGCCTGCGCGATGAACACAACCGCTACGCCCTGCATGATGGACGTACCATCCATATTGATGGTCGCGCCCAGCGGGATGGTAAAGGACGAAATGCGGCGCGATACGCCCATCTTGCGTTCCAGCGTATCGATAGACAGCGGGATGGTCGCATTCGAGGTCGCGGTCGAGAACGCAAAGCCCATGACCGGCAGGAACTTCTTGATAAAACGGATGGGATTGAGTCCGGTGAATACCTTGAGCAGAATCTGATAAACGCCCAGGCACTGGATGACCAGCGCCAGCATAACCGCAAACATATATTTAATGAGCGGCTGGAATGCGTCGAAGCCCATGCCCGAGAAGGTACGCGCGATCAGACAGAAAACGCCGATCGGCGCCAGAGACATGACCATCATGGTCATTTCCATCATAATATCATTGCCCTGCTGGAACAGGTTGTGCACGATCTGGGTCTTGTCGCCCAGCTTGGCCAGAATGATGCCGACGATGATGGCAAAGACGATGATCTGCAACATGTTGCCGGTTGCCAGCGACTCAATCGGGTTTTTGGGGATGATATCGAGCAGCGTGTCTACCATGGACGTCTGGGTGGTTGCGATCTGAGTCTCAGCCACTTCCAGCGTATTCAGATCCATGCCAACACCGGGGTTAATGATGCGGGCAACGATCAGCGCAACCGCGACCGCAAGCGCGGTGGTAATAATATAGAAGACGACCGTGCGCACGCCGACTTTACCAAGCGTCTTGGTATCGCCGATCGCGGACGCGCCGCAGATGAGCGAGCACAGAACCAGCGGTACGACCAGCATCTGCATGAGACGCAGGAAGCCCTGTCCGACCACATAGAACACGCCGTCGACCAGAATATTCTGTACGGCGTCATTGGGCAGTACGCAGTAGTGCAGGAAAACGCCCAGAATCGCGCCCAGCAGCAGCGAAATAAAGATACGCGTTGTCAGGCCGATCTTTTTCTTCTCTGTCTTAGCCATCACCGCGCCCCCTTCTTACCGAAATAATCGGTCAGTGCGGTCTTCCAGTCGGGCATCTCGTACAGGCCGGTCATGCGCATCATCATATTGTCAAGCAGCGTAAAGCGCGGGCGCATGGTCTCGCCTGCGACCGTGGTCTGCACCAGATTTTCGTCGTAGCCGCTCAGGCGCAGAATCTCACGTGCAAACTCGGCACGGGTGCACGCACCGGTGCAGGATGCGTGGTACACGCCGTACTCACGCGATTCGATCAGTTTCTGGATGAAACCGGCCAGCGCGTCGGCACTGGTCGGGGACGAAATCTCGTCGCCGGCAACCTGAATCGGCTCCCCCTTCTTGCCCGCTTCCAGGACCTGATGCAGGAAATCATTTGCACCTGCACCGTAAATCCACGACGAGCGCACGATGACATGCTTGTCGGTCAGCTCGCGTACCAGACGCTCGCCCGCATACTTGCTCTTGCCGTAGATCGTAACCGGGTGCGGCTCCAAAAACTCGTGCAGCGGCTTGTTGCTCGTGCCCTCGAACACGTCGTCGGTCGATATCTGAATGAGCTTTGCATCAATGCGGCGGGCAGCAATGGCCAGATTGCGCGCGCCGAGTGCGTTTGCCTTGTACGCTTCCTCGGGCGAGGCCTCGCACTTCTGCACGTCGGTCAGACCGGCGCAGTTGATGATGACATCGGGATGATTGACGTCTGCAAAGTGGTTGACCGCTTCGCTGTCGCCGATCGGCACGTCCAGATCGCTCGGCAGGATGCGGTATTCGATATTGGTCAGCAGGCGGCACAGCGCCGAGCCCAGACGGCCGGACGAGCCTGTGATCCAAATGCGCGTATAACTCATACGCAGGTTTCCCCCTTTTCCGAAAACTTTAAACTTACCGAATGATTATACACCTATTTCACCGCGCTCTCAATCCCATTTTTGCCATTTCTTGTATTTTTTGCACGCATAAACCGTCATTTTATCAGAGCGTGTCACAATTTGCAGAAAATTTGCGCATGAATTTATATACAAATCCGCCGCTCTCGGCAATTTTACTAGACCTGCGGGTCGGTTTTTGGTTATATCGCAAAATATCTGTGTATGTGTTACAAAATTCACTGAAAATTTTGTGAAATTTATTGAAACTGAAACTTTCCCCCAAAGTTTGCATCTGATATAATGAAAAAAAATAATTCCGGCGTATGCGCCGCACGATCAATCATTCGGAGGAACCCATGAGTGATACCGCGCCGACCCTGATTTTATTATTTGTTGTATGTAATCTGGCGGAAAACCTGTATCATCTGTACTTTTTGTCGCGGATGGACACGCTGACCACCCGTCCGCTCTCTCTGATTTTGATTCAGTTTTTGTCCGTCGCCGCACAGACCTTTCTGCTGTTTTCCCCGCATTATTTCTCGCTGTCTCTGTTTTACGGGTTGATTTTCGTCTGTCAGTTTGCACAGAGTATGGTGTGCCGTCTGTCACGCACCACGCCATTTGAAACCTTTATCGTGCGTTTCGTGCAGATGGTCGCGGTGCACCTGTGCCTGATCAGCATTTTTGCACTGCATTCCGATCGCAGTCTGGACGAGATTCTTTCCATGCAGACCTCGCGCGTGTTCAGTATCTGCATTGCGCTGGGCTTCGGCCTGCTGGTAAAGCTCTTAAACCGGCTTTTCCTGCCGCAGTACCGCTCCATTCTCGATCACGGACAGATCAAAGATTTTCGCTTTTTCAAGCACTTTACCATTCTCAGCGTCATCTATCTCTTTGCGCAGAGTATCCTGTGCGACCTCGACCCCACCCATCTGCTCATTCCGGCCTTTCTGCTCGGCTCCAACCTGCTTTTGATCTTTCTGCTGGTGGGCTATCTGGTCAACATCTATTATATCTCGCTGACCAGCGACGCCGAACACTCGAACAGTGAACTCAGCCGTTCGCTTGCCCAGGCAGACAGCCGTCTGCGCATCCTGCGCCACAGTACTTATCACGACGAGCTGACCGGCGCGTTTTCCCGTGTCTACGCCTTCCAGTACATCGGCACGCTGCTCGAACGGCACACGCTGTTCGCGGTGGTCTATTTCGATCTCGACCGCCTCAAGCATATCAACGACACCCACGGCCACCAGCAGGGTGACCACTACCTTTGCAGCTTTGTCGACCAGATGCACCACCATATTCGACCCTCGGACGCACTCGCACGCATCGGCGGCGATGAATTTGTGCTCATTTTGCCCGGATGCGACCGCGTGATGGCCGACCAGCGTATGGAGGAGATCGGACGCGAGATCGAACAGGGCGAGGAAGCACTGCTGTTCAGCTTCGGTACTTCGGACTCGACCGAGGCGCGCGACGTGCACACCCTGCTCGAATGCGCAGACCAGCGCATGTACACCCGCAAAAAAGAGCGGAAAGGACGGTCGGATCATGCATGACAATTTGATCTTTCTCCTGTGCACGGCCATCTCTTACTATATTTACTGCGGCGGTGCGCTCAAAATCGGCTATACCGTTCTGACCCCGCGGTCGGTGAACCGTCTGTCCTCGACCATCGTCTTTCCCATCAATTTTTCCGTGCTCTGTCTGGTCGCCGCACTGGAACTCGAGCTGATTGCCAACTGGATTTTATTCCTGATTATCCTGTCCATTGAATTTCTCATCCTGTTCCCATCGGACAAGCTGGGCGCATTCTTTCTCACCCTGCTGTGCATCCTGTGCGGGATGGCGGTCAATCTGCTCCTGCGCGCAGCCTTTTCACTGGTTCTGCGCATTCCGCTGGCCAGTTTTTCCCCGTTTGACTTCCTGCGCGTGTCCTCGGCGGTCGTCGGCTTCATGCTGACCGGTCTTGGACTGCGCTGGCTGTCTGGCAGCCGCTATGCCGCATCGCTCGCGCGCATTCTGCGCCTGCGGCGGCATCTGCCGTTTTTGCTCTGGATTATGGTGGTGCTGTTCGTGTCGCTGACCCTGCACCTGCTCTTGTACTTGCGGCTCGACTATTCCCCGCTGCCCAAGCTGTGGAGTCTGGCATCCTGCCTGTTTGCCCTGCTCGGTCTGTACTGGTCGCTGCGCTACGCCGCCCGCCTGAGCTACCTTGACCACCTGCATCTGCAAAACACAACTCTGCAAAAGGCGCTTGCCTTCCGGCAGGTGCAAGAAGCCCAGCTCGCCGCGGCTTCCAATCAGGACGCTCTGACCGGTCTGCCCAACCGCCGCGCGGCACAGCAGACACTGACCCACTGGCTGGAACAGGACACACCCTTTGCGCTGTGCCTGATCGATTTGGATGGACTCAAACAGGTCAACGACGTGCAGGGGCACAATCAGGGCGATCAGTACATTCTGACCGTGTCCCAGCTCCTGCAGCACGCCTGCCGTAAGGATGAGGACGCGCTGTTCCGCTTCGGCGGGGATGAATTCATCCTGTTATTCCACAATATGACCCGGGATTCCGCCCGTCAGCGTCTGGAATCGATCAGTGAAGCGCTCGCCCAAACCGAGGCAAACATGCCGATGGCGTTCAGCTACGGTATTGCGCTGCGCCAGCCCAATGACACGCTGGACACGATCATTCAGCGCGCGGACTCGCAGATGTACGACATGAAACACGCGCATAAATCCCGGCAATTTGAAGGAAGAAGTAAAAGTGAATAGTGAATAAGTGTTCTTGTTTTTTACTTCTTACCTATTCACTCTTCACTATTCACTATTACCTATCAGACAAAAAACCACCCAATCGGGTGGTTTTTTGTGTCTCGGTGCGGTCAGAGGAAGAAGTCGGCTAAGGTGTCGTCGATTTCGTCCTGCGTAATACCGATATAGCGCAGGGTGATGGACGGCGACGCGTGGTTGAAGAGCTGCTGGAGCAGCGCCACGTCCTTGTATCGCTTGTAATGGAAGTATCCGAAGGTTTTGCGCAGGGTGTGCGTGCCGATGTTATCCAGACCGACCTCGCGTGCGGCGTCGTTTAAAATATAGTACGCCTGAATGCGGCTGATGTGCCCGCCCTTGCGGCTGGGAAAGACGTATTCCTCGGGCGCGCGCCCGATGGCATACTGCTCGATCTCGCGGCGCAGCTGGTTATTGATAAAAAAGCGCTTGCGCTTTCCGGTCTTTTTTTCCTGCACGACCAGATGGGTGCCCATCAGGTCACCGATGCGCAGCGGCAGCAGGTCGCTGATGCGCATACCTACATTGATGCCCAGGACGAACAAAAAATAGTTGCGTTCGCTCTTGCACAGCAGGGCTTTTTTCATCGCGTCGATCTTGGCATGGTCGCGGATCGGCTGAACGGTCTTCATCTATCCCATCCTTTCTTTATCAAACAGTATACTACAATATGTTAAATTCAGGCAAGCCCCACGGACAAAGTGCAAAATGCACAGCGGTCTTTCTGTGTTTTTGTGCAGGGTGACAGGATTTTATTTAACACAATGTGGATTTTGTTAAATAGTGATCGGACAGCGCAAGCGTCGGCATAGAAGGCATAAAAAAACAGGATACAATCGGCTGACCGCATCCTGTCTTGCTTATTCGGTTTTGGATGAATTTTCCTGTGGGCGCAGGTCGCGGGTATATCCTGCCACAATGTACCCTTTTTGATACGGCATCCGAACGAGCGTAATCTCTGCCGGAATGGGTGTACCGTCCAGCTTTTGATGCATCCACGGGAAGACCGTGCGTCCCTCGCGGAACGCCTGGGAAATCTTCTCGTATGCGACCTCGGAGGACGGACGGCCATCGGGCTGGCAGGGTGGGGACAGCTCAAAGAAGCGTTCCAGATATTCGCCCTCGTCGCGCAGGTCGAACAGCTCGACCACCGCGGTATTGCACGCCATATTCTCGAATTTTTCATTCCACACGTTAATGCTGAGCGGCGTTGCGTTCATCATCGTGCGCAGCAGATCGCTGTCGCTGAGCATGGTATTATTGCGCTCCTGCTTATCCGCCCGCGCCGAACGGGGCGCGAAACAGTCGGGGTGGGCGATCAGCTCGCGAGCAAAGGTGTCCGCGTCCAGCGGTTTGGACGTGTAATAGCCCTGACAGGTGTCGGCGTACAGGTTGTTGACCGTGCGCAGCTCGTCCTGCGTCTCGATGCCCTCAACGCACACGCGCAAGCCGGCGTTGTGGCACAGGGCAATGACCGCCTTGACGAAGTTGTAGTTGTAGCTGTTGTTGTGAATGGATGTGATAAACGAGCGGTCGATCTTGACGATATCGCTCGGCAGCTGCTGCAAGCGTCCGAGAGAGGAATATCCGGTGCCGAAGTCGTCGATTGCCAGCCGGATACCGCCCGCACGCAGGGTGGACAGCGTCTGTGCGACACCGCTCTCCTCGTCGGCGAAACAGCTCTCGGTCAGCTCGAGCACCAGATGCTCGGGCGGCAGACCGATCTCGTTTAACGTCTGGAACACGCGCTGACTGAATCCGTCGCCGAGCGACTGGTAGAGCGAGACGTTGACGTTCATGGTAAATTCGGGCAGCTGCTCGACCCAAGTCTTGCACACCGAAACCGCCTGTCGGAATGCCCACATGCCCACGTCACTCATCAGTCCCTCGCGCTCGAGCAAGGGAACGAAGCTGTCCGGTCGAATGCGTCCGAATTCCGGGCTTTCGTAGCGCAAAAGCGCTTCTGCACCCACCAAACGCAGCGAATCTGCCGTGCAAATGGGCTGGTACACCAGATAAAAGCCCTCAAATCCGCGGGCGACGCTCTGGCTGAGTTCCTGAATCAGTTTTTGCTCGTGCAAAGTGCTTGGCAGCATGGACGGGCAGAAGATTTTGAGTCGGTTCTTGCCGCTCTTCTTGGCCTGACGCATGGCAAGTACCGCGTTGCGCAGCAGACCTGCCCAATCAGGCCCGCTGTCGGCAAACATCGCCACGCCGCCCGAAATGCTGAACTGGTAGCTGATGCCGTCCAGGCTGCGCGGGTGGCGGACGTACTCCTGCAAACACTCGAACAGCTCGCGCATCTTGGCATGATTGCACGCGCGGCACAATACGAGGAACTGGTCGCCGTTGAGGCGGTACAGGTCGGCGCCCTCGGGCAGAAGTGCCTGCAATTCCTGAATGACTGTGCGCAATACCATATCGCCGAACGCGTGCGAGTACAGCATATTGATGCGGGTAAAATCGTCGATGTTAAAGAGCAGAATGCCGCACTGCTGCGCCTGTCCGTGCGCGATCAGCGACTCGACCACCCGGCGGCAGCGGTCACTCGTGTGCAGACCGGTCACGCGGTCGACCTCGCCGTCCTGCTCGAGGTTCTCCAGAATGCCGATAACGTGGGTGGGCTTGTCCATACCGGGCGGCTGGTAGATCCGTCCGCGCGCACGCACCCAAAAATACCGTCCCGATGTCGCACGCATCTGAAATTCGTCGTCAAAGGTCTGCTTGTGTCCGCAGTACAGCTGCGAAATGGACTCGTCGATCCGGCCCCGGTCACGCGGGTGGATACGCGCAAGCCAGGTTTCACGTGCGTTCTCGATCACACGCTCGGAAAAGCCGAAATCCTGCCTTGCTTTTTCCGAGATACAAATGCGGTCACTCCTGATGTCGGCCAGGTACAAATATCCCATAATACTGTCTGCAACCGCGTCGTAAAGAAACTCCAGTGACGGGACAAAATCATGTATATTCATTTCCATTTTTGCCCTCCTGGGTACGTACTTTCAGCCGGTCAAAAACCGTGTGCGGACGGACAAACCGTCCGGATTTTTTCCGGCGGAAAGCATGGATTGTTCCTATATTCTCTCACGTCCGAGGTACCTCTGTCAAGCTTTTCTATGTTTCATCTCCCGCCGAATGCACACCGCTGTTCTAGTCCGCGCGCGCCCTATTCTGTGTTTTATATTCCCTATGTTTTGTATCATTCATCCGGATACAAAAACCTGTGCCCGATCGCACAGTTTCTGCCGTTTTTGTGCGCTCATTTTGACCGGCGTTTTTGGGCTGCCCACATATTTTTTACGGCACTGTGCTAAAATAATGCTTGACAAAATTCGTCATCCGGGCGTATACTGGCCTCGTTGATAGAACATACATCTTCAGGGCAGGGTGCAATTCCCTACCGGTGGTACAGCCCACGAGCCGCAAGGCATGATTCGGTGAAACTCCGAAGCCGACAGTACAGTCTGGATGAAAGAAGATGACAAAACCCCGTGATCTACCGATCTGCGTGTATTTGCCGAACTTTTACGCCCTGGAATGCTTGCATTCCGGGGTTTTTTTGTTGGCAAATGCGCTTGTTTTTCGATTTTGTCTCATGCCCTGAACCCCAAGGTTCGGGGCATCTTTTTTTGCAGAAATGAGGCGGTATTTTATGAGCCATTCGGCTGAAGATCTGGAATACATGCGCCGTGCGCTGTCGCTTGCCGCACGCGGCGCGGGACATGTCAGCCCCAATCCCCTGGTCGGCGCGGTCATCGTCCGGGATGGCCGCGTGATCGGTGAGGGATGGCACGCCATGTTCGGCGGGCCGCACGCCGAGCGCAATGCGCTTGCAAACTGCACCGAGTCGCCGCGCGGCGCGACCATCTACGTAACGCTCGAGCCCTGCTGCCACCACGGCAAGACCCCGCCGTGCACCGACGCGCTCATCGAACAGGGACTTGCGCGCGTGGTCGTCGGCTCGTCCGACCCCAACCCGCTGGTTGCCGGAAAGGGCGTGCGCATCCTGCGCGAACACGGCATCGAAGTGGTAGAAAACGTCCTGAAAGACGAGTGTGACCGCTTAAACGCACCGTTTTTCCACTATATCCGCAACAAAACACCCTTTGTGGTGCTCAAATACGCCATGACCATGGACGGCAAGATCGCGACGCGCACGGGTGCTTCCCAGTGGATTACCGGCGAAATTGCACGCGAGCAGGTACACCGCGACCGCAACCGGTACACGGCGATCATGGTCGGCGTGGGCACGGTGCTGGCCGACGACCCCATGCTGACCTGCCGCATCCCCGGCGGCCGTGACCCCATCCGCATTGTGTGCGACAGCCGCCTGTCTACCCCGCCCTCCGCCCGTCTGGTCGAGAGCGCGGGCAGCCTGACCACCATTTTGGCGACCTGCTGCACCGACCCCGACCGCCATGCACCCTATCTGGCTGCGGGATGCGAGATCCTGACCGTTCCGGCAGACGCCGACGGGCATGTCGATCTTGCAGCGCTCATGCAGGCGCTCGGCGCACGCGGTATCGACAGCATCGTGCTGGAAGGCGGCGGTACGCTCGCCTGGGCGGCGCTGCGCGCGGGCATCGTTCACCGTGTCCAAGCCTACATCGCGCCCAAGCTGTTCGGCGGCGCACAGGCCAAAACCCCGGTGCAGGGCGTAGGCGTTGCCTACCCGGACGACGCCGTCCGCCTGTCCGCACCCCGTGTCACCCAGCTGGGCGACGATCTGCTGCTGGAAAGTGAGGTCATTGCATGTTTACAGGAATCGTAGAGGAAGTCGGACGGGTGCAGGCCATCCGGCGCGAGCCGGCAAACGCTGTGCTCACCATCGCAGCGTCCAAAGTACTCGAGGACGTGCATCTGGGCGACAGCATCGCGGTGTGCGGCGTGTGCCTGACGGTCACTTCGTTTACATCGAGCGCGTTCACCGCCGACGTGATGCACGAAACGCTGAACCGCTCGTCGCTCGGCGCACTGAAACCGGGCAGTCCGGTCAATTTAGAGCGCGCCATGCCCGCAAATGGCCGCTTCGGCGGGCATATCGTGTCCGGACACATCGACGGCACGGGCAGGATCACCCGCATTCGACCGGACGGCAATGCGATCTGGTATACGGTCAGCGCCACGCCGTCCCTGCTGCGCTACATCGTGGAAAAAGGCTCGATCGCCATTGACGGCATCAGCCTGACCGTCGCGCAAGTCACCGGACGCGACTTCTCGGTTTCCATCATCCCGCACACCCAGGGACAGACCACCCTGTCCGCCCGACGGGTCGGGGATACGGTCAATCTGGAGACCGACTGCATCGGAAAATATGTCGAAAAACTGCTGGGCAGCCCGGATGCGGGCATCACCCAGGCATTCTTAGCCCGCTGCGGCTACTGATTTGGGAGGCTTTTTTATGCAACAGTACAACACCATCGAGCAGGCGCTCGAAGACCTGCGACAGGGCAAGATCATCCTGGTCACCGACGACGAAAACCGCGAAAATGAGGGCGATATGATCTGCGCCGCGCGGTTTGCGACCACAGAAAACGTCAATTTCATGGCAAAGTACGCCAAGGGACTGATCTGCACGCCCATGAGCGAGGAGATTGCCCAGCGTCTGGGTCTCGAGCAGATGGTTAAGGTCAACACCGACAACCACCAGACCGCCTTCACCGTGTCCATTGACCACGTCAAAACCACGACCGGTATCTCGGCCGAAGAGCGTGGTTTTACCTGCCGTGCCTGCGTCGACCCGGCTTCCCGCCCGGAGGATTTCCGCCGTCCGGGTCATGTGTTCCCGCTGGTTGCCCGCCGCGGCGGCGTGCTGTGCCGACCGGGTCACACCGAGGCCACCGTTGACCTCATGCGTCACGCCGGCCTGCCCGAGTGCGGTCTGTGCTGCGAGATCATGCGCGATGACGGCACCATGATGCGCGGCGACGAGCTGCGCGAGCACGCGGAAAAATGGGGCATGACCATGATTACCATTCGGGATTTGCAGGACTACTGCCGCCGTCACGACAAGCACGTCGTGCGCGAGGCCTGCGCCGAAATGCCCACCCGATTCGGTGATTTCCGCATCTACGGCTATATCAACGACCTGACCGGCGAACACCATGTCGCACTGGTCAAGGGCGAAATTGGCGACGGCAAGCAACTGCTGTGCCGCGTGCACTCCGAGTGCCTGACCGGCGACGTGTTCGGCTCGGCGCGCTGCGACTGCGGCCAGCAGCTCGCGGCAGCCCTCACCCAGATCGAAAAAGAGGGACGCGGTGTTCTGCTGTACATGCGTCAGGAAGGCCGCGGCATCGGCCTGATCAACAAGCTCAAGGCGTACGAGCTGCAGGAAAAGGGCTTTGATACGGTCGAGGCAAACGTCAAGCTGGGCTTTGCTCCCGACCTGCGTGAGTACTGGATCGGTGCGCAGATCTTGCAGGATCTGGGCGCGAAGGAACTACGCCTGCTGACCAACAACCCGGAAAAGGTCTATGGTCTGGACGGCTTCGGCGTGGAGATCGTCGAGCGCGTGCCCATTCAGGTTGCTGCAACCGCGCACGACCTGTTCTACCTCAAGACCAAGCAGAAGCGCATGGGACATATCTTAAACTACTAAGCACAAAATGACCGAAAGGATGAGTACAATGAATCTGTTCGAAGGAAAACTGACCGCGCAAAACATCAAGGTAGGCATCGTCGCCGCACGTTTTAACGAGTTCATTACCAGCAAACTGCTGGGCGGCGCAATGGACGGCCTGACCCGTCTGGACGTGCGCGAGGAGGACATCGACGTCGCTTGGGTACCAGGTGCGTTCGAGATTCCGCTGATTGCGTCCAAGATGGCACAGAGCGGTAAGTATGACGCGGTCATCTGCCTGGGCGCTGTCATCCGCGGCAGCACCAGCCATTATGATTACGTGTGCGCAGAGGTGTCTAAGGGTATCGCACAGGTATCGCTGTCGACCGGCGTGCCGGTTATGTTCGGCGTGCTGACCACCGATACCATTGAGCAGGCAATTGAGCGTGCAGGCACCAAGGCGGGTAATAAGGGCTTTGACTGCGCACAGGGCGCAGTTGAGATGGTCAACCTGTGCCGCGCGATGGCCTAATCCCGCCCGCAGGCGAATTAAAGCTTTCGCTCAAGCCTTTCTCGAAAGGCTTGCGGAGTCTTGAGGCAGAGCCTCAAGTCGCCCGTCGCAACGGGCGAAACTCCCCTTTGATTCCGGTCTTTTGACCGGAATCAACCAAAATAAAAAAATAATCGCTCGCCGCAGCGAGCGAAATACCCCGCGGCCATTGGCCGCTCATGGGAAAGACCGTCCCTTCGGACGGTCTTTCCTTTTTTGTTTGTTTGAATTGATTCCCGGGACGGACACCGGGAATCAAAAAGGGGATTCCGGACTCTGCGGAGTCCGGCTCAGGGCTCTGCCCTGAGAACCCGCAAACCTTTGAAAAGGTTTGATCGAAACTTCAATTAGGGGTGCGGTGCTTTTAGCCTTTATGACCGTGGAACAGACCCGTGAGCCAATCCATGAACCCATGCTTTTTATCCGGTTCCAGATCGATCATCTGATCGTCCGGCTCGAGTGCCTTCGCCATGAGCATCTGTTGACTATCAATCGGGGTCTCACGAATCGGACGGGTACGATAAGAGCCGTCGCGCTGCAAAGCGCGTGCCTTAACGTTATCCGCCCAGCAGGTATCCATTAAATAATGAATCTTCTCGCGGACGGCCTGATCGTAAATCGGGCAGGCAACTTCCACGCGCTTTTCGGTATTGCGCGTCATAAAGTCAGCCGAAGCGATATACATACGCTCGTCATTTCCCTGACCGAAGCAATACACGCGGGAGTGTTCGAGGAAGCGTCCGACGATGGAAATGACCTCAATATTCTCGGTTTTCTCCGGGATATCGGGCAGAATGCAGCAGATACCGCGCACGATCATACGCACGCGCACACCGGCGCACGAGGCCTGTTTGAGTTTCTCGATCAAGTCGATATCAGTGATGGCGTTCATCTTGATGAAGATGCGGCCCTCGCCGCGCTTGGCGATCTCGCGGTCGATCTCGCGGATGATGCCAGTTTTGAGCGAGGACGGGGCGACCATCAGGTGCTCATACTGACCGGACACATTGCCGATGGCGAGGTTCTGGAAGAAGTGGTTTGCATCCTGACCGATCGCCGGGTTGGCTGTAATGAGTGACAAGTCGGTATACTGCAAAGCGGTCTTTTCATTATAGTTACCCGTGCCGACCTGGGTGATATACTGCACGCTGCCCTGACTGCGGCGGGTAATCAGGCAGACCTTGGAGTGCACCTTATAGTTCTCCACGCCGTAAATGACCGTGCATCCGGCGTCCTCCAGACGTTCCGACCAGTCGATATTATTCTGCTCGTCGAAGCGTGCGCGCAGCTCGATAAAGGCGGTCACGTCCTTGCCGGCCTCGGCAGCCGCGCACAGGTACTCGACCAGCTTGGCCTTGCGCGCCAGTCGATAAATGGTGATTTTAATGGAAATAACATCCGGGTCGTACGCAGACTCGCGGATGAGGTGCAAAAAAGTGTCCATGCCCTCAAAAGGATAGGACAGCAGGATATCATGTGCCTGTACCTGCGGTGTAATGGGCGCATTTAAGCGCACCCCATGCGGTACACCGGGTGTAAATGGGGTGTCGGTCAGTGCGCGGCGCTTGTTTTCGCTGAGTTTTGCAGGCAAGGCAAAGGCATAACCCATTTTGAGCGGTGCATTGGTAACGTAGACCTGTTCCTGCGTGACCGGCAGGTGCTCCTTGAGGTACTTTAAGAAGGTCTCGCTGATCGGCCTAGACAGCTCGAGGCGCACGGGCGCGAGGCGCTGGCGCTGGCGCAGCAGTTTTTTCATCTTGCCGCGGAAATCGTCGCTGTCGAAGTCGAACGCCTCATCGTCGGGGTTGATATCGGCGTTACGGGTGACGCAGAAGACGGTCTTTTCCAGAATCGTGTCGTCCTTGAAAATCTGGGACACGTGCTCTAAGATGACTTCCTCGGTGCGGATGTACCGCGTCTCGCCGCCGGGCAAAAAGATGACCTCGGGCAGGGCTGCGGGCACCGGGATGACCGCAAACATGGGATTGTTTTTATATTTGAGCCATGCGCCGATGTGCAGCGCCTTATTTTGCAGATGCGGGAAGGGATGGTGGGTGTCCACGATCTGCGGCGACAGAATGGGCGCGATGGAGGATTTGAAATACTGGCGCACGAACTTGACCTCGGTCTCTGCCAGCTCGTCATAATGCAGCTGGCAGATGCCGTGCACGCGCAGCTGCTGTTCGACCTCCTGATAGATCTGTTGACGGCGGGCGTAGAGCACGCGGACGGCCTCATAGATGTGCGTCAGCTGCTCGCCGGGTGTCCAGCCGCTCTTCTGGTCGATGGTGTGCGTCTTGAAGTGGGACAGATCGAACAGACTGCCCACGCGGATCATAAAAAATTCGTCCAGGTTGCTCGTAAAGATCGCGATGAATTTGAGGCGCTCGAGCAGCGGCACGGTCTCGTCGGTGGCCTCCATCAGCACGCGCTCGTTAAAGCGCAGCCAGGACAGTTCTCGGTTTTGTGTAAATCTGGTATCGGGCATTTGGGGTTTCCCCGCCTCCTTAAAAATAAGTCCTATGACAGCTCATGCGTTTGAGCTGACTGACGACCGTGCTGCAAATCTCGTTATACTCCTTTAAATAGGTGAGCTTGCGGCGATATTCCTCACTGCGCTTTTTCTGCTGCTGCCGCCAGACCGGGCAGGTCTTGTGACAGCCTTCCTGATACATCAGACAGGTGGACTTACAGGGAATCATGGCAAAGGCCCCTTTCTTTGGAAAAAAACGGTCAGGTGATCGCGTGCACACGGAATTGTCATTTCTGTTTCCATCATATCCCGCATTGCGTGAAAAGACAATCGTACCTTGGAAAAGCATTTGTAAAATTTTGCAGAAATGGGTAGAAATCTAACAAAAAAGGAACGCCCGAAAGCGTTCCTTTGGTTTTTATGCCTGGGTATAGGACTGTGCAGCGGCAGAGCCTTCCAGCTTGCGGCGCTTGGACAGCTCGGCAACTGCGGTGTAGAGTACGTCGGTGGACGAGTTGATTGCGGTCTCGCAGGAGTCCTGGATAACGCCGACGATGAAGCCAACGCCGACAACCTGCATGGCGACATCGTTGGGGATACCGAACAGGCTGCAAGCGAGCGGTACGAGCAGCAGCGAGCCGCCGGCAACGCCGGATGCACCGCAGGCCGAGACGGCAGACAGCACGCTCAGCACGACCGCCGATGCGAAGTCGACCTGGATGCCCAGGGTGTGCGCAGCCGCCAGCGCCAGGATGGAAATGGTCACGGCAGCGCCGCCCATGTTGATGGTCGAGCCGAGCGGAATGGAAACCGCGTAGGTGTCACGGTCCAGACCCAGCTCTGCACACAGGCGCATATTGACCGGGATATTTGCCGCAGAAGAGCGAGTAAAGAAAGCCGTGATGCCGCTGTCCTTGAGGCACTTGAGCACCAGCGGGAAGGGATTTCTGCGAATACCGATGAAAACGATGATGGGATTGACCACGAAAGCGACGAAGGCCATGGTGCCGACCAGCAGCACGATGAGCTTGCCGTAGCTGAGCAGCGAGTCGATGCCCTGCTGGGAAATGGTGGTGAAGACCAGACCCAGAACGCCGAAGGGTGCGCAGTTGATGATCCAGCGAACGATCTGAGAGATCGCGTCCGCAACCGACTCAATGGCGACCTTAACGCCCTCGGGTGCCTTGCGCAGCGCGATACCGAGCAGGACAGCCCATGCCAGAATGCCGATATAGTTTGCATTGACCAGCGCATCGACCGGGTTTGCGACCAGATTCATCATCAGGGTGTTCAGAACCTCACCGATGCCGCCGGGCGGGGTGATGTCCGAGGTAGACTGCGTGAGCGTCAGAGTGACGGGGAACAGGAAAGACGCGATAACGGCCATCAGACCGGCCAGAAACGTGCCGAGCAGGTACAGGCCGATGATATGCTTCATATTGGTCTGCTTGCCCTCCTGGTGCTTTGCCAGCGCGGACATGACCAAAAACAGAACGAGAATGGGGGCAATCGCCTTGAGCGCACCGACAAACAGATTGCCGAGCAGCGAAAGCGCGGTCGCCTGCGGGACGACCAGACCCAGAACGATACCAATAATCAGGCCGCAGATGATGCGCTTGACCAGACTGATCTCGTTCCAACGGGTTACGAGGTTCTTCATGTGTTTCTTTCAACTCCCTTAATTTTGACTTTTCTAGTATATCACACTTTTTTCAGTTTGAAAACGCCCTTTTTACAGTTTTTTGCCTCGTTCGCGTACAATATGGAAAAGTGTCCTTGTCAGAAAGACAAAAACAGGTATCCGCATCGGGTGGAATCTGTCCGGACAAGGGCGGTCTGCACGCCGGATTTTGTACCCAATATTGTGCACACAAAAAGGCCGGTGTCTGCACAAACACCGGTCTTTTCTCGGTTATTTTTCGGATTTTTCCAGACAAATCAGCATCAAATCACGCTGGTGTACATGCGGTGGTATCCCTTCTCCGGGTTAGGGCTGAGCACGAAATACTGTGCGCCCAGCAGAGTCTCGGGGTCACCGCCAAATTTTTCGCAATACGCCTCGACATGCGGCCGCATTTCCGCCCGGTCGACCTCGGTGCACGCATGCACACACACCTGTTCGGGCAATCCCTCGGGTTTGCGGTCACAGCGCAAAATGATTTTTCCGCCGTGCATACCGGTTCCGCAGAAGAATCCGGCCGGATATTTGCCGTCCAGACCGATGCCGAGCACCACAATCAGGCCGCCGGCGAGGTATTCACCCAAAAAAGAGCCTGCACCCGCGCCAATGACCAAAACCGGCTCGTGATTCTCGTAAGCCTTCATGTGGATGCCTGCGCGGTAGCCCACATCGTCACGGATGAGAATGCGTCCTCCACGCATTCCGTAGCCCGCCGCGTCGCCGCACCGGCCATGTACCACGATCTCACCGGCGTTCATGGTGTCGCCGGTGGCCTCCTGCGCCGAGCCGAACACCTCAATCGTGCCGCCGCTCAGGTACTGCCCGAGACCGTTGCCCGGGGTACCGTACAGGGTCAGGTTTTTGTCCTGCATCGCGCAGCCCAGGTACCGCTGTCCCATCACGCCGCGCACGGTGATTTCGCTCGCGCCCTGTGCGCGTAAACTGTCGTTTAATGCCTTATAATCCATGCCAGCGGCCTGCATTTCAATCGTTTTGTGCATTGTTCTGCCCCCTTTACTCGCCCGCGTGCTTGACGCCGAGCACGCGCAGTTCGGCTTCGGTCAGACCCAGACCGCGCAGCATCAGACGATTGCCGCGCAGCGCCTCGACCGCGTTGATGCCCATGCCGCCCATGATCTCCTGCAGCTCGTGATCCCATGCCGTGACCAGGTTGATAAGTCTCCGTGCGGCCTCATCGGGGTCTAAGCGTGCGACCAGATCGGGGCGCTGGGTGGCAATGCCCCAGTTGCACTTGCCCTGCTGGCAGCTGCGGCACAGATGACAGCCCATGGCGAGCAAAGCCGCCGTGCCGATGTACACCGCGTCCGCGCCGAGCGCGATGGCCTTGACCAGATCGGCCGAGCTGCGGATGGAACCGCCCACGATCAGAGAGACCTCGTCGCGGATGCCCTCCT
Organism: Butyricicoccus pullicaecorum DSM 23266; assembly: GCF_900167005.1. Taxonomy (GTDB): domain Bacteria; phylum Bacillota; class Clostridia; order Oscillospirales; family Butyricicoccaceae; genus Butyricicoccus; species Butyricicoccus pullicaecorum. The sequence goes on along the minus strand of NZ_FUXW01000010.1, from coordinate 57,309 downwards.
CGCGCAGTCGGGTATCGACCGCGGCGAGTGCAAGCTCGATCGGAATGCCCACGTTGTCGCGGATGCGTGCCGGGGCTGCGCCCGTACCGCCGCGCCAGCCGTCGATCGCGATGATATCCGCACCCGACCGGGCAATGCCCGAGGCGATGGCCGCGACGTTGTGCACGGCTGCCACCTTGACAATGATGGGCTTGCGGTAGCCGGTGGCCTCCTTGAGCGAGAACACCAGCTGTCTCAGATCCTCGATGGAATAGATATCGTGATGGGGCGCGGGCGAGATCGCGTCGGTACCCTCGGGAATCATGCGGGTTTTGGAGATGTCCGGACCGACCTTGATGCCCGGCAGATGGCCGCCGATGCCCGGCTTTGCGCCCTGTCCCATCTTGATCTCAATGGCTGCACCCGTGCTGAGGTAGTCGGTGTGCACGCCGAAACGACCGGACGCGACCTGCACGATGGTATTGTCACCGTAGGCGTAAAAGTCCTCGTGCAGACCGCCCTCGCCGGTGTTGTAGTAGATGCCCAGTTCCTGCGCAGCGCGCGCGAGCGCTGCATGAGCGTTGTAGGAGATCGAGCCGTAGCTCATAGCCGAAAACAGGATGGGCTTGCGCAGGGCGAGCTGCGGGGTCTGGTTGGGAATCAGCTTGCCGTCCGGCCCGCGCAGGATGCTGCCCGGCTTCTTGCCCAGAAAAACGCGGGTCTCCATCGGCTCGCGCAGCGGGTCGATGGGGGGATTGGTGACCTGAGAAGCGTTGAGCAGCAGTTTGTCCCAGTAGATCGGGCCGGGCTGCGGATTGCCCATAGACGCGAGCAGCACGCCGCCGGTCTGCGCCTGCTGGTAGACCTCGCGCATGGCGTCGCCCGTCCAGTTTGCGTTCACTTTATAGGTATTGTCGGTGCGCACGATCTTGAGCGCACGGGTCGGGCAGACCGCGACGCAGCGCTGACAGTTGACGCACTTGCTGTCGTCGGCGGTCAGTACGCCGAGCTTTTCATTGAATGCGTGCACTTCGTTTGCGCACTCACGCACGCACAGCTTGCACTTTACACACCGTGCCGGGTCGCGTGCGACCTCATAGAGCGGAAAAAATTCCCGAATGTTCATCTTATTGTGCGCTCCTTTCGTTCAGTGTCACAATGACCGGCTCGCCGCCGCGCGGCGCATACAGACGGTCGAGGTCGGGTGCGATGGTGCGGATGGCGCTCTCCTCGGATGCGAGGTAGACCGTGTCGCCCTGCTCGCCGACCACCAGCGAGCGCAGTTTGAGGCGGTCGTTCAGCGCCATCAGGCCGCCGTCAAAGCCGACCATGATGGAGAACGGGCCGGTGATGAGCAGGCTGGAAAAGGCATTGCGCAGATAGGTGTAATACTTCTTCTGCTCCTCGTCCATGCGCTCGATGGTCTGCCAGAAGGGTGCGGCGATGACGTGGGCGATCTCCTCATGCGTCATGCCCAGCTTACGACCCAGATAGTCGACAATATAGGTGATGACCTCGGTGTCGGTCTGCAAGTTGCACTTGTAGCCAAACATCTCAATCGCGCGGCGGTTGGCGTCATAGGACGAGATTTCACCGTTGTGCACGACCGTGGTGTCGAGCAGCGCGAAGGGATGGGCGCCGCCCCACCAGCCCGGGGTGTTGGTCGGATAGCGTCCGTGACAGGTCCAGCAATACGCCTTGTACTCTTCCAGACGGTAGAACGCGCCCACGTCCTCGGGATAGCCCACCGCCTTGAACACGCCCATGTTCTTACCCGACGAGAAGATATACGCGCCGTCGATCTGGTCGTTGACCCGGATGACGCAGCGTGCGACGTACTCGCGCTCGTCGAGCTGGGATGCTTCCAGCTTGACATGCAGCGGACGTACAAAGTAGCGCCAGATCATCGGTTCGTCCACGATGCGCGGATGGCGGCGGGTGGGGATCTTGGACAGGTTTACAATATCAAAGTGCCGGTCTAAGAACGCTTCGCACGCGACCCGCGCTTCCTGCGTGTCAAAGAAGACGTGCAGGGCGTAATAATCTTTGTATTCGGGGTAGATGCCGTAACCGGCGAAGCCGCCGCCCAGACCGTTCGAGCGGTCATGCATGACCTTGATCGACTGCATAATGCGTGTGCCGTCCTCGCGTGTGCCGTCCCGGTGAAAAATACCCGAGATCGCGCAGCCCGCCGGGATACGTACCTGACCTTCCCTCAGCATAGCGTATGTCCTCCTTCTGTGCTCCATAGATCAAAAAAAGACGCCCGCACAGCCTTGACCCAAACCCCTGCGGGCGTGCGGTCAGACCGTGCGGACGTCGTTGTCCTCTTGCTCCTATTGTATGCACCCAAAATGCCCGCGTCAAGCGGAAAATGCAGGGTATTTCCCACTTTCTTGCAATTTGTACAGAAATCCCTGTCCTCGTTTGTCCTTTTGCTGTTTATTTCGTAAAAGTGCGAATCAGGCCGAAAAGTTTTTGCGTTTTGCGCTTGACAGCGGTTACACGACGGGCTATAATGGGCAGCGTAAACAGCAAAGGCGCTGCCGGTCAAAACGACCCGCGGCGCCTTTTTCGCGTATTTGCAGGAATGACACCGGCAGCTCTCACATGATAGGAGGCTTATTCTTATGAACCATCCAGTCCCTGAATTATTCGGCAGCATGGTCTTCGGTGACGCAGCCATGAAGGAACGCCTGCCAAAAGCAGTATATCAGTCGCTCCAGCAGACCATCCGCGAGGGCTCTCCCCTCGACCCGGCGGTCGCTGACGTGGTCGCAAACGCGATGAAGGATTGGGCGCTGTCCAAGGGCGCGACCCACTTCACCCACTGGTTCCAGCCCATGACCGGCATCACGGCCGAAAAGCACGACTCCTTCCTGACCCCGGCTGACGGCGGCGCGGCGCTGATGGAGTTTTCGGGCAAGGAGCTCATCAAGGGCGAACCGGATGCCTCCTCGTTCCCGTCGGGCGGTCTGCGTGCCACCTTCGAGGCACGCGGCTACACCGCTTGGGACCCGACTTCCTACGCATTCATCAAGGACGACACGCTGTGCATCCCGACTGCGTTCTGCTCGTACACCGGCGAGGTGCTGGACAAAAAGACCCCGCTGCTGCGCTCGATGGACGCAATCTCGCGCGAGGCCTGCCGCCTGTTGAAGCTGCTCGGCAAGGACTGCAAGCGCGTGACCACCACGGTCGGCCCCGAGCAGGAATATTTCCTCATCAATAAAGAGGACTACGCCAAGCGCCGCGACCTGATTCTGACCGGACGCACGCTGTTCGGCGCACCTGCACCCAAGGGTCAGGAGCTGGAAGACCACTATTTCGGCACCATCCGCCCGCGTGTCAAGGCGTTCATGGACGATCTCGACCAGGAGCTGTGGAAGGTCGGCGTATACGCCAAGACCGAGCACAACGAGGTCGCACCGGCACAGCACGAGATGGCGCCCATCTTCGAAACGACCAACATCGCCACCGATCACAACCAGCTGACCATGGAGCTCATGCGCAAGGTTGCCGATCGTCACGGCTTTGTCTGCCTGCTGCATGAAAAGCCGTTCGACGGCGTCAACGGTTCGGGCAAGCACAATAACTGGTCGATCTCGACCGACTCCGGCGAGAACCTGCTCGACCCGGGCAAGACCCCGGCCGAAAATCGTCAGTTCCTGCTGTTTTTGACCGCGGTCATCAAGGCGGTCGACGAGTATCAGGATTTGCTGCGCATCTCGGTTGCCTCCGCGGGCAACGATCACCGTCTGGGTGCAAACGAAGCGCCCCCGGCTATCCTGTCGGTCTTTGTGGGCGACGAGCTGGGCGGCATCCTGCACGCCATCGAGGAAGGACGCGACTACGCCGCCGCCGAGGCCACCAAGATGACCGGCGCGTCGGTTCTGCCGCCCATCTCCAAGGACACCACCGACCGCAACCGCACGTCCCCCTTCGCCTTCACCGGCAACAAGTTCGAGTTCCGTATGCTGGGCTCGGCCATGAACATTGCGTGTGCAAACATCATGCTCAACACCGCGGTTGCCGAATCCCTGCGCCAGTTTGCCGACGAGCTTGAGCAGGCTGACGATCTGGCAGCGGCCAGCGCCCTGCTCATCAAGCGCGAAATCACCGCGCACAAGCGCATTCTGTTCAACGGCAACGGCTACGACGACGCTTGGGTCACCGAAGCCGAGGCGCGCGGCCTGTCCAACCTGCGCTCGACGCCCGAAGCCCTGCCCCACTACACCGACCAGAAAAACGTCGATCTGTTCGTCCGCCACGGGGTCTACACCCCGGCTGAAATGGCATCCCGTCAGGAAATTCAGCTGGAAGAGTACGCCAAGACCTTGGCGATCGAGGCGCTGACCATGGTAGACATGATTCGCCGCGACATTCTGCCCGCCTGCGTATCCTATGTGCATGAGCTGTCCGACACGGCAGCTTCCAAGCAGACCATCGGCGTGGACAACACGACCGAAGTCACGCTCGCGCGCACGCTGTCGGCTGCGACTGCCGATCTGCTGACCCACGTCACCGCTCTGGAAAACGCCCTGCACTGTGTACCCGACACCGACGCTGCCGGTACGGCGATGTACTACCACGACGCCGTGCTTGCCGCGATGGAAGCCGCACGCGCAGACGCCGACAAGCTGGAATCCATGGTACCCAAGACCCGCTGGCCCATGCCGACGTACAGCGACCTGTTATTCTACGTCTGATTTCATCTTTTTTTCACGCTCATATCCATTTCTCTTTATCTTTTTTCCCCTGCACAATGGTGTGCACCGTGCAAAAGCGTCCTCACACTCCGGACGCGCACGGTGTGCACCATTCTTTTTTTCGTCTCACAAAAAAATAAACATACATCATTGGGAGGGAACCAACCATGAACGACATCACCGCACTGGGCAATGCCCTGAATGTCGGCTGGATTCTGTTGGGCGCAGCGCTGGTCTTCTTTATGCAGGCCGGTTTTGCCATGGTAGAGACCGGCTTCACCCGTGCAAAGAATGCGGGCAACATCATTATGAAAAACCTGATGGACTTTTCGCTGGGCACGCCGATTTTCTGGATTTTCGGCTTCGGCCTGATGTTCGGCGGCACGGGCGCACTGATCGGCGGCATTGACCTGTTCACGACCGGCGGCGACGGCGGCTGGGCAACGCTCATTTTCCAGACCGTCTTCTGTGCGACCGCTGCGACCATCGTGTCCGGCTCCATGGCCGAGCGCACCAAGTTTTCGGCCTACTGCATTTACTCTATGCTGATTTCTGCCATCGTCTACCCGGTCAGCGGCCATTGGATCTGGGGCGGCGGCTGGCTGGCACAGCTGGGCTTCCATGATTTCGCCGGTTCCTGTGCCGTCCACATGGTCGGCGGTACGGCAGCTTTCATCGGCGCCAAGATTCTTGGACCCCGTATCGGCAAGTATACCAAGGACGGCAAGGCACGCGCCATTCCTGGCCACTCGCTGACGCTGGGCGCACTGGGCGTGTTCATCCTGTGGTTCTGCTGGTTCGGCTTTAACGGCTGCTCGACGGTCGCTCTGACCGACGGCGCGGCAGACGTTGCAGCCCGCGTTTTCGTCACCACCAACCTTGCGGCTGCCGTCGCAACCGTCACCGTTATGTGCATCACCTGGGTGCGCTACAAGAAGCCTGACGTTTCCATGACCTTAAACGGCTCGCTTGCCGGTCTGGTCGCCATCACCGCCGGCTGTGACGCGGTCACCCCGGTCGGCGCAGCCATCATCGGCATCATTGCCGGTTTCGTGGTTGTCTTTGGCATTGAGTTTGTCGACCAGAAGCTCAGAGTCGACGACCCGGTCGGTGCAGTCGGCGTGCACGGTCTGTGCGGCCTGACCGGCACCCTGCTGACCGGCGTATTCGCCTACTACCTGACCGACGACCTCGGTCAGCCGCTCGGCCTGCTGTACGGCGGCGGCGTGCACTTCCTGGGCGTACAGGTACTCGGTATCGTGTCCGTACTGGCTTGGGTCGGCGTGACCATGGTCATCATCTTCCAGGCCATCAAGCACACCATCGGCCTGCGCGTCACCGAAGCCGAAGAGATTTCCGGTCTGGACCTGCCCGAACACGGTCTGACCTCGGCTTACGCCGACTTCATGCCCGTACCGGCCACCGTTCTGGGCACCCGTGCGGGTGAGGCTGCCGCTCTGGCCAATCAGACCACCGCGGCACCGGCTGCGGCTGTCCCGGTCACCCGCGTACAGACCGAACAGACAGAGGGCAAGCCGACCGCCATTCACAAGGTGGTCATCATCACCAATCAGTCGCGCTTTGAGGCGCTCAAGAACGCCATGAACGCAATCGGCGTGACCGGTATGACGGTCATCCAGGCGGCTGGCTGCGGCATGCAGAAGGGCGCACCCGAGTATTACCGCGGCGTTCCGGTCGAAGCCACCCTGCTGCCCAAGGTCAAGCTGGAACTCGTTGTCTCTGCTGTTCCGGTTGAGACCGTCGTCGAGGCTGCCCGCCGTGCGCTGTACACCGGTCACATTGGTGATGGCAAGATCTTCGTCTATGACGTTGCCGACGTCATCAAGATTCGCACGGGCGAGACCGGTTATGATGCCTTGCAGGACGACTAAACCTTGCTCATTTTCCTTTCTCCATAGATCGATGTCCCGGACATCAAAAGAGCGAAGCTGCTTGCATGCGGCTTCGCTCTTTGGCTTTTTATGCGGTTTTTTGCTGCGCCTGTTCGAGCGCGTGGATTTTGCGGAACTCGAGCGCGATTAAAATTGCGGTTGCGACGAAGGCGGCAAAGTCCGCGACCGGACCGGCGAACAGGATGCCGTCCAGACCGAAGAACAGCGGCAGCAGGAGCACGGCGGGAATGAGGAAGATGACCTGTCGGGTCAGCGACAGCACCGCGCCCTTGACGGGCTTACCGATGGCCGAGAAGAAGTTCGAGGAGATGAGCTGCACGCCGTTGACCAGCACCATAAACAGGAAAATGCGCATAAAGTGCACGGCGAACTCGTAATAGAGCGCGTCACCCGTACCAAACAGGGCAATGATGGGCTTGGGGAAGAACTGAAACAGGATGAAGCCCACGAGGGAGACCACCAGATTGCAGGAGATGGCCAGCTTGTAGATGCCGCGCACGCGGGCGTACTGCTGGGCACCGTAGTTAAAGCCGATGATGGGCTGCGAGCCCTGCGAGATGCCGATGATGATAGCGAGCAGGATGGCGTTTGTCTTCATGACGATGCCGCAAGCGGCTAAGGGGATATCCGAGCCGTAGGGCGACTGTGCGCCGTAATAAATCAGCGAGTTGTTAATGACGATCTGCACGAAGGTCAGCGCGACCTGATTTAAGCTGCTGCTCATGCCGAGAGACGCGATCTTGCGGCAGATGGCGGGCTTGAGGCCGAAGTGATGACGGGTCAGACGGACGTGACGGAAATAGCGCAGGTAACCCACCGCCATGATGCAGGATGCCAGCTGACCGATGACGGTTGCGGCTGCCGCACCGGCAACGCCCCACTTGCAGACAAAGATGAAAATGGGGTCTAAGATGGTGTTGATGACCGCGCCCAGCAGCATGCAGGTCATGGAGTATTTGGGGCTGCCGTCAGCGCGTGCCAGATTGCTCATGCCGTTTGTCAGGATGAGCAGCGGCATACCGACTGCGGTGATGCGTGTATATTCCTGTGCATAGGGCAGCACGTCGGCGGTCGCGCCGAAGGCGTGCAGCAGCGGATTTAAGAAAATCTCGATGATGATGACATAGAGCACGCCGAGCGCGACCATCATGCACACAGCGGTTCCGACCGTCTGCGCCGCGTCGTCGGGCTGGCCTGCGCCCAGTTTGAGCGAGAAGCGCGAGGCACTACCGATGCCGATGAGCAGGGCGATGGCAAGACAGATGGTCGTGAGCGGATAGGCGACGTTTGTCGCGGCGTTTCCGAGGTATCCCACGCCCTGACCGATGAAAATTTGGTCAACGATGTTGTAGAGCGAGCTGACCAGCATGGCAATAACGCTCGGGACGGCGTAGGTGCGCAGCAGGCGGGACAGTTTCTCGTAGCCCAAGGGATTTTTTTGTACAGATGCGTCCATGATTTCCTCCTTTTGGTACGCGGACAGGTTTTTTCTCCCATATATCATACCATAATCGCGGTTTTGCGACAAGCGCGCATGCTTGACCGCGCCCGAGAAAGACGGGTATAATGAAGAAAAAAAGGGGGTTTTTGCATGCAGACCGAGATTCGCGCACGCACGCGCATACAGTTTATAAACCCCATTTTGTCCGATTGCCTCCGGCGGCACGCGGCGCTGTTTCAATATGCGGGCATCGAGCCGGAGTTCGACCCGGAAGGGTGCTTTTTCACCGTCCGCGACGACCTCTTTCCCATGCCGCACACCCTGTCCGACTTTGCGCCCTGCCTTGTGCGCTTTCTGGCCGGGTACAACGACCGCGCAGACGCTGCCGCCCTGCGCGACCGGCTGCGCGCACAGGGTGCAGAACTGACCGCTGCTTACACCGCGCTGTCCATCGACCAGCAGGCAGTCCTGACCGGGACGTATGCCGCGCGATGGAACACCCGACCGACCAGCTACGCTAAGGACTACTACGCTGCGCTCGTGCGGCGCATCGCAGAGCGCGACGGCCTGCCGCTCGAAGCGGTCACCCTCGACCACTTCGCCTATGCCGTGCGCACCATCCCGGCGCGGGTGTCGGCTATCTTCAATTTTGATGGGACACAGTCCACTTACTTGCGCACCTATCGCCTGCGCGGTTTTGAAACCGATGCCGACCCGCTGGTCTTGCGCGTGACCGTGACCTACGACGACCGGAACCAGCCCCGGCAGGCCGTAACCTACGACGCGCGTACCCGGCCCACCGCGCACCGCTCGATGGGCACAGACTTTGCCCGGCAGCTTGGGCCGAAGCCACGGACTGTGGACTTTGCGGGCAAACACTTCGTGCTCACCGGCGGCGACAAACCAACCATGACGCGGGTGATTCAGTCGCGCGGCGGCATCGTGCACCCGAGCGCGGTCAAGATCACCGACTACCTCATTATCGGTGATGACGTGCGCCGGGAGACGGCCAAAATCGCCCGGGTTAAAGAGTTAAACGCCACGCGAGCGCAGCCCGTGACCGCACTCTGGGAACACGAATTCTGGCAGCTGTGCGCGGCCTGTCCGCCGACCGATCAAGACGGTCAAAACGTTCCGGAAAATCCCGATACGCCTTGACCGCCCCCTTGCAACCTGATACAATGTCTTTATTATCGATTTTTAACGTAAACTAACAGAGAGGACGTGAATCAAACACGTGATCGAAATTTTAAAAACGATTCTGTTCGGCATCGTCGAGGGCATCACCGAATGGCTGCCCATCAGCAGTACCGGACACATGATTCTGCTCGATGAATTTGTCAAGCTGGACGTGAGTGAAGCCTTTTGGGATCTGTTCCTGGTCATCATCCAGCTGGGCGCGATCCTGGCCGTCGTTCTGATCTACTGGGATAAGATTTTCCCCTTCCGCGTGCGCGGACGCTGGGGTGTTGACCGCCAGAAAATGAACATGTGGGGCAAGATTCTGGTCGCCTCCATTCCCGCCGGTGTCATCGGCATCCTGTTCGACGATCTCTTCACGGCCTGGTTCTATAACTATCAGACGGTCGCCATCATGCTGATTCTGTTCGGCGTGCTGTTCATCGTCATCGAAAACCGCAACCGCAATTCGGTTCCGCGCGTGCGCTCGATCGCATCCATCACCTACCCCACCGCCTTTATGATCGGTGTGTTCCAGCTCATCGCCGCGGTCTTCCCCGGCACTTCGCGCTCGGGTGCAACCATCGTCGGCGCGCTGCTGCTCGGTGTCTCGCGCACCGTCGCCGCAGAGTTTACCTTCTTCCTCGCCATCCCGGCTATGTTCGGCGGCAGCGCGATCAAGCTGCTCAAAGCTGGTTTCCACTTCTCGGCGAGTGAGGTCGGCTTGCTGGTTCTGGGCATGGTCGTCGCGTTCATCGTCTCGATCTTCGCGATTAAGTTCCTGATGAGCTACATCAAGAAACATGACTTTAAGGTCTTTGGTTGGTACCGCATCGTGCTGGGTATCCTGGTATTGCTGTACTTCGCGATTTCCAGTATGTAAAAATGTGTTTGAGGCAGCGTCCGCAAGGGACGCTGCTTTTTTGTAAAGGATAGCACCGCACCCATACTGAAGTTTCGATCAAACCTTTTCAAAGGTTTGCGGGTTCTCAGGGCAGAGCCCTGAGCCGCCCGTCGCAACGGGCGGAATCCCCTCTTTGATTTTCGCTTCTGCGAAAATCAACTAAAAAAGAATCAAAAAGCGCATCCCGCAGGATGCGCAATACTCCGCGCACAAAGTGCGCTCATAAAAAAGACCGTCCAAAAGGACGGTCTTTTTCTTTTGTATGTTTGGGTTGATTCCCGGGTCGGACACCGGGAATCAAAAGGGGATTTCGCGCTCTGCGGAGCGCGACTTGAGGCTCTGCCTCAAGACTCCGCAAGCCTTTCGAGAAAGGCTTGCGCGAAAGCTTCATTTCGCCTGCGGGCGGGTTTCTCACTTTGTCCCGCACCGGGGACGAAGTCATTTCTCCCGGCGCATATCCGGGTGCTGTTCCAGCCATGCTTCGAGTGCATCGACAATGATCGTACTCAAATCCTCATAACAAGCTTCATTAAAGTGACCGGCAACATATTTTCTCGCGTGCAGCATTGCCGTTCTCATACTGCTATCGTAATTCTGTCTCTTACTCTTTTTCTTTCCGGTCACGATCTCGAAGGCGGTATTATCGTCCCAACCGGTCTTTTCCAATTCCACGAGCTGTGCGCCGATGGACTCAGAAATCAGGTGGACATGGGGCAGAATGGTCTTCTGGTGTTCGGGAGTCAGGGCTGCGATCTTCTCACCGGCACGCATGGACAGCTTGCCCTCATCGAGTGCAGGCAGCAGTTCGGGGATGAGCGAGCGCAGCGCGAGGTAGCGGTAGACCTGAGAGCGCGAGGTCTGCACGCCCTTGATGTAAGCGGTCAGGGTATCCTGTGCGCCGAGGTCGGAGCGTGCGCCCTGATTGGAATGGTTTTCCACCACCAGACCCCAACCATAAATCTGGTCACTGATGACGGTCGAGCGGCGCTGGATATTGGTTAGTGCGAAGATGTCCAGCGCTTCGCTGTCCGAGCAATTGCGAATGACACGGGCGGTGATGGTCTTTGCACCGGCGGCACGGGTGACGCGCAGACGCTGCTCACCTGCGATCAGTTCAAAGCGGTCACTGCCCTGCTTCTGGCGTACAATGATCGGCTCAAAGCTGCCGCCGTACTGCCGAAAGGTCGGCACGGCGTTCTGCACTTCCTCATCCGACCAGCGCGAGAAGTCTGACGAACCCTTCATGGAAAACGGGTCGATCAGATCGACCGGGATCTCGTAAAAGTCCTGTGCCGCGGTCAGCTCCCGTCCGCTGCCGCGCACGATGTCCAGAATCTTCTGGTCGCTGCGTCCGGTGTCCAGTGCAGAAATGTCCTCGTCCAAAATGGCATCCATTTCGGCCTCGTCCAACATAAATTTTTTCTTTGCCATCTCTTAACCTCCGAGCAGCTGTAAAATCTCGTCCGTCCACGCGGCGTAGTCCTGCGCCGCGGTCGACGACTTGGCATACGACCAGATGTCCTGTTTGCTGGCCATCGCCTCGGGCACGGCAACGCACTTGCGGATGTGAGTAGAAAAGACGCGGGTATTCATCTTCTTGGCCATGCGCTGCATGAATTTCTCGTAGTGTCGGTGAATGCGCACATTCTCGTACCGGGTGAGCAGGAAGCCCAGAATCTCAATCCGGCGGTTGAAGTCCTGTCGTTCCAGCACGCGGATGGTGTCGTACAGCTCGAGAATTGCTTCGCGCGACGACTCCTCGGCAAAGGCCGGAATGACCACTTTGAGCTCTGGCCAGCACAGCAGGGACAGCGTGGTCAGATAGCCGAGGTCGGGGTTGGAGTCCACGATCACATAGTCAAAGCGATCTTGTTCTGCCATGCGCTTAAGTTCACGCTCTAAACGGTGGGTGTCGTCCTGCATGGGGTCGGTCACCTGCGCATAACGCGCGCGCAGCTGCTCCATGAGGGCGTCCGGGTCGCCGCACAGATTGCGGTATTCCTCGAGCGACAGCAGCGGCGTGCCCGTCCATTGATACATCAGATTGGACGCCGGCGCCAGCGTACCGACATCGGTCTGGACAAAGATGTCCTCGAGGTGCTTGTCCCCCTTGAGCACGTCGTACATGCTTGGTTGCTCACTGCCGCGCGGAATGGGTGCGCCGCAGATAATGTCCAGATTGCGCTGCGGGTCCATGGATACCAATAACACACGTTTTTTGTGTACCTGGGTCAAAATCGAGGCCAACGCCGCCGCCGAAGTCGTCTTGCCAACGCCGCCCTTCTGTAAAATAAATAACAGCACTTCCATTGTCTTTGACTCCTCTGTCCTGCCGTCTTTTATGTTTTCGAAATCATACGTTTTGTGCGGTGATTTTCTCTTTTGATTGTAGCATGATTTCCAAATACTGTCCAGCACGCTTTCAGTCGAATGACTGGAGTTTCTGCCGATGATTCCCGCAGATGGACTTCGTCCCACGTGCGGGACGAAGTGCTCCCCTCCCGCCCGCAGGCGAAATGAAGTTTGGATCAAACCTTTTCAAAGGTTTGCGGGTTCTCAGGGCAGAGCCCTGAGTCGCATCCCGCAGGATGCGAAACTCCCCTCTTGATTCCGGTCAAAGACCGGAATCAACTAAAAAAGAATAAAAAGCGCGGCCGCAGCCGCGCAACTCCCCTGCGGCCAAAGGCCGCTCATGCAAACCAACCTGCCGGATTGGTTTGCAACCTCGTCCCCGGTGCGGGACGAAGTGCGATGCGGGACAAAGTACATCCGTACTCCGCAAGATCTCGCGCTAAAGACAAAGTGCCGGTAAAGGGGGAACCGTCCCCAAAGGACGGTTCCCTCCATGAGCGCGCCTGGCGCGCAAAGAGTCTTGCCGCCCACTCATTTTATCCGCGCACAGCGCGGAAATAAGGATAGTGACCTACGGGCTGTGGGCGGCGCTTTGAACGAGAGTTTAGTTGATTTTCCCTTGCGGGGGACGGGAAAATCAAAAGGGGATTCCGCCCGTTGCGACGGGCGGCTCAGGGCTCTGCCCTGAGAACCCGCAGCCTTTCGAGAAAGGCTGGCGAAAGCTTCAATAAGGGGTGCGGTGCTGTTTTGGGTTTTGCGCATTTTCGCCTCAAAACCCGCGATTGATTGACAAAAACAGTCGGAAAGATTATACTAGCAATACATCATTGACAGCAAAGGAGAGAATTTCATTTGGATCATCCAACATATACCGACGATGAAGAGCTTGACCTCATCCGACTGGCTGAAATCGACAAATTGATGAGCGATTTTGAGGATCAAGTCGCGGAGACGGTAAAGCTGGAACCGGAAGTCGTCTCCATCAGCTCGGAGCTGCCGGCCAAGGTGTACAAGAGTAATGACAAGATCTCGAACAGTCTGCCCGATCTCATGGGACAGGGACCGCAGGATCTGCGCATCGAGGGACGGGACAGCCCGTATGAAATCACGACCCGCGTGACGCTGTCATGGGAGAGTCTACAAAGCATCTCCAAGGACCTGCAAATGCTGACCGAAGATCAGCGCTTTTCGCTCTTTGACCGTTCGGTGTTTGACGCGGTGTGCTCATTGTTCTACTCGGGCACGGTCTACTTCACCGCCTCGACGGTCTTCAAGACCATGACCGGCAAAGGGCCGGAAGCCAAGGTCACCGAATCGCAGAAAAAGGCGGTCACCGAGAGCATTGAGAAGTGCCGCTACTGCAACATCACGGTAGACTTCTCGCAGGAATCCACATACTATCCCGAGCTTAAAAACATCGGCGGCGATCAGGCCGCGTCGGCATCGTTTTCCGAGAACCTGCTCAACCTGCGCCGCATGACCATTGTGGTCAACGGCAAGAAGGTCGAGGGCTGGAAAATTCTGTCGAAACCTATGCTTTTTGCATACTCTTTATCTAAAAAACAGATCATGTCTTTCAGCTCGCACCTGCTCAACAGTCCGGTATCCAAGAAGGAAGATATCATCGTTATTCAGGACTATCTGCTCCGCCGCATTCAGCAGATGCGCCGCCGCAAGCAGCTGACCAAGCGTTCCGACCGCATCATCCTGATGGACACCATCTACAAGGTGGCCGACATCCCCAAAGAATTCTCGCTGAAGGTCCGACAAAACAAGAAGCGCCGCCTGCGCGACACCATCACCGAGATCCTCAAATACTGGGAAGAGATGGAGTTCATCGGCGGCTTCGAATTCCTCACCCAAAACCGGGAGATCCAGAAAATCCTCATCCTGTTCCCCGGAGAAAATGCAGAAGATTTCAAAGACCCGACCTAAAATCGGGTCTTTTGCCGTTTTTAGAGGTACCATCAAAAATACCTAGTCCCCTTGGACATATGTCTGAGAACGATGACCCATCACTTTTACATATTCGAACATTTGTTCTAGTTTTAAGCATGTTTTTTGCCGGATTTCGCCCCAAAAACAGCCCGATTTTACCCCTGACCCATCAAAAATACCTAGTTCATTTTCGGCCAATCCGTGCAGAAAGCGCCGGTTCGCCTGTCCTGGCATCATTTTTACCTAGTCCCCCGAATTCTCTCAAAAGAACAAACTTTTAGAGCAGTTGAACTAGGTAATTTTGATGCCGAACTAGGTATTTTTGATGGGTGGACTAGGTATTTTTGATGGTATAACTAGGTAAAAGTGATGCCAAAGGCCAAAAATTTACCCTCCAAAATAATTCAGAGAAGCCCCATAAAAATACGATATTACCAAACTATCCCAAAGCATAAGTTCTCAAATCTGCCAATTTTGAAAACCGGAAAAAAACGTATAAGTCTTTATAAGTCTTTATAAGTAATATAAGGCTAAAAAGGGACGAAAAAGGGGAACTAGGTATTTTTGATGGGTGACTAGGTAATTTTGATGCCGACTAGGTAATTCTGATGGGTCACTAGGTAAAAGTAATGGTATCCGGAAAAATAAAAAACCCAGTATAAGTTATAAAAATAGCGTATATATGCAAATTTTCCGGATTTATACGCCTTAAAAATTGCAAAAACCGCCATATTTGACAAAACATTCAAGGGTCTGATATGCTTACAGCGGTGAAAAAGGGGGTGGGCAGCATGGATTACACGACATACGTCCGGGAAAGGTTTGGCGCCGATCTGACCCGGTTGAAAGAACATCTGCCCGATTTCCTGTCGCGAGAAATGGGCATCTCGCCGCACAGGAAATTTCATTGCTTATCCCCCCAACATCAGGACCGGCATCCGTCCATGTCGTACTACGAAGCCGGTCAATGCGTCAAATGTTTTTCCTGTGGCTTTACCGCCGATCTGCTCACGGTGGCAAAGTTGCACTGGGGACTTACCGAGGACGCAGACAGTATTGACCGTTTGCTCTCGCTTTATCCCGATTGCCGGGTGCAAAATTTCCGCGTATCACAAAAAGTAGGCTTTTCACCATATCTGCAATCTCGTGGATTGTCGGAGGATACGCTTAAGTGGGCCGGGGCCTTCGAGACGATGGACGGCAAGCTGGGTCGAGCGGTTGCGCTGCCGTACCATCAGGGGCAGTACATGGCTTATCGGTCGATCGAGAGCAAGACTTTTCGCAAGCCGTCGGGACTGACCGAACCGGTCTGTTTTCCCGAGTGGCTGGACAGCAGCGAGTCGGTTTTTCTGGTTGAAGCTTACATCTGTGCACTGTCGGTGTATCAGTGCGGCGGCAAAGCCATCCCCTGCAACGGTGTGGGATATCGGCAGGTGCTCGACGCATTGGGTGAGCGTCGACCGACTTTTCTGGTGGCATTCGATCACGATGAGCGCGGCGAGCAGGCTGCCAAGCGATTTTGCGAAGAATATGCCGAGATGGGTGGCAAAGCGCGGATTGTCGACCTGTCCGGCGCGTACAAAGACCCAAATGAGCGCTTGATGCATGACCCGGAAGGGCTGAAACAGGCAGTGCAGCAGGCTCTGTCGGGCAGTGCGGATTTGTCGCCGTTTCTGACTTTTCAGCAATATCTCAGCCGTCAGTTTTTTACTGACTTGTCGGCGCGTGCTGATCGTTCGGGTTGTCTGACCGGCTGGGACGGCATCGACCGGCAGCTGGGCGGATTGACACCCGGATTGTACATTCTGGGTGGTGTGCCTTCGGTGGGTAAGACGACTTTTTTGGGACAGATGGCTGTGCATTTGGCCGAACAGGGCGGTTCGGTGTTGTTTTTGTCCTACGAGCAGTCGCCGTTTGAGTTTACCTGCAAGGCGCTTGCGCGGATGTCTTATCGCACGCAGCAAAAGCCTTTTGTCTCGCGGGATTTGGTACACGGTTTTTGTGATGACCGCGTGCGGCAGATGGCGCAGGTGTATGAGCAGAAAATGCTCGATTTGTGTGTGCTCAAAGTGCGGGACACCGCCGAGCAGCTGGGTGAGCGTATCCGGCAGTTTGCAGCCGACCGCGAACACCCGGTGGTCGTGATCGATTACCTGCAATTCATCCCGGGTATGGGCAGCGATCCGCGTCTGAATAACGACCGGGCGCTGCAAATTTTATCGCAGGCGACGGCCGGTCTGGAAGTCATTTTGATCTTGGTTTCCAGCTTTAACCGTTCGTCTTATTTGCTACCGGTGACTTTTGAGTCGTTCAAGGAGTCGGGCAACGTGGAGTATTATGCCGACGGTCTTTGGGGACTGAGTTACTCGATCTTGTCTTCGTCGGTGTTCCAGAAAGATGGTCAGCTGGCCGAAAAGCAGGCAGCGCTCGCCCATGCCAGAGAACAGGCGGTGCGCAAGCTGGATTTCTGCTGTGTCAAGGCACGGCACGGCGGCCTGTTCACGGTTGGACTGGACTATTATGCTGCACACGACTATTTTGCCGAGGCCACGACGGTCAAGCGCAAACGCATTTAAAAACCCCCAAGCCGGTGTTTTGGCTCGGGGGTTTCGTATTCAGCGATAGGAATTTGCAGCTTGCAGGCGCAGGGTGAAGAACAATTCGCCCGCCCAGAAGCGCAGCGTACCGGTATCGCGGTCGATCGGAATGACGACGCCGGGCTGCAAGATGGGCTCTTCCAGATTGCCTGTCCGCTCGTCGATGGGTACGATGCCATTGGTACGCGACAGGTTGCGCACCGAGACTTCTCCGTAAGCGTCGCGGAAGATTTCGAAGTGCTGGCGGCTGATGGTGTCGTTGTCGATCACGCAGTCGCAGTCGCTGCGTGCGCCCACGCACAGCGGCAGATGGTCAACCGGTACATATCGTGCATTGCCGTCGATCTCGGTCGAATAGCACAGCGTGATCTCGGTCGGCTGCGGCGGTCTGCGGGTCGGTCGGATGTAGGCGGTCTGGTCTGCGTCCGGTTTGATACGCTTGGGCGTCGACGGACGGTGTGCCGTTTGTGCCGGTCGGGATGCGCGCTTTTGCGGCTTTTCCTCAGCAAGCTCGCGGGCGAGCAGCCAGTCGATCAGGCGCTGCGGAAATGGTTTTTTGCTCTTGTGATTGCGGCGGCGCGCGATGAGCCATATAATCAGCACGATGACCAGCGCGCCGATGATAAATTTCAGCATAGTTTTGATGCCTCCAAACCTTGTGTCAAATCATTTCCGTCCCCTATTATAGCGGAAAAGACCGATTTTGTCGCGGGCTCTGGACAGATTTTCACGAAAAATTCATGCTTTGCGTGTCAGAGCAATAAAAGACCCGCACCCAGAGCCCTGGGTGCGGGCTGTTTTTTTACAGAGCGGTTTCGCCGCGCTCGCGGGTGCGGATGCGGATGGCATCTTCGACCGGCACGATGAAAATTTTGCCGTCGCCGAAGCGGTCGGTGGCAGCGGCCGTGCAGATCTCGTCAACCAGCGTATCGACCACCGCGTCGGGTACGACCGTGTATACGCGCAGCTTGGCGGCCAGGTGTTCGGGCTCGAGTGCAGGAATCGCGGCAACGTCCTCGATGTCAATCTGCCGCTTACGGCGGCCGCAGCCCTCGACGTTGGACACGCTGAAGCCTGCTGCGTTGTGCCGTCTGAGGACAGCGCATACTGCGTCCAGTTTTTCCCGTCGGATGTAGATGACAAGTCCTTTCATGGGCCTGTGCCTCCTTTTCAGCTTCCTAGATGGCCATTCTGACCCCATTATAGCAAGGCTCCGGCAGGTTGTAAAGCCGGGGCGAGAGATTTGGCCGAAGGGGAGGGTGAGGGGCTTATATTTTTGAAGAAATTTTAGGCTGATAGACTGGAAAAATCCGGGTTATGGGATTATAATGACAGGAGATTCCAAGAGATTTGCCGGAAAAGACGGCGAAAATGTACCGAACGGACGATGCGCGTCCGTTTCAGATAAAGGAGAGAGAGCGACAGATGAGAGTGAGCGAACACCCGATTTTAGGCGCCCTGCCCGAGGCCGAGTCCGTGACCATCTACTTTGATGGTCAGCCCATCCCGGCGCGTGCGGGCGAACCCATCGCGGCCGCCCTGATGAACGCAGGCATCCGTGCCTTTCGCACGACGGCTAAGCGGCACGAGCCGCGCGGTATTTTCTGCGCGATTGGACGGTGCACCGACTGCATGATGATCGTCGATGGCGTGCCCAACACCCGCACCTGCGTGACGCTGGTACGCGACGGCATGCAGGTCGAGACCCAGCACGGTCTTGCCGCCATGCGCACCGAGGAGGACAAGGCATGAGAGAGATCACAACCGATATCGCGGTCATCGGCGCGGGTTCTGCCGGCCTGTCGGCGGCCTATCAGGCGGCCAGCGCGGGCGCAGACGTGCTGGTGATCGACGAAAACCATCTGCCGGGCGGTCAGCTCTTCAAGCAGATTCATAAATTTTTCGGTTCGCGCGCCCATCAGGCAGGCACACGCGGCTTCCAGATCGGACAGGAGCTGCTCGAGCGCGTGCAGAAGAGCGGTGCGCGCGTGTGGCTCGACACGCTGGTTTACGGCATCGAGCGCGACTGCTCGCTCGGTGTCATTCACGACGGTGCGCACTATGTCGTGCGCGCCAAAAAGGTCATCGTGGCCACCGGTGCAAAAGAAAACTACATGGCCTTTCCGGGCTCCACGCTGCCCGGTGTCATGGGCGCGGGCGCTGCGCAGACCATGGTCAACGTCAATCGCGTGCTGCCCGGTAAGCGTGTGGTCATGCTGGGTTCGGGCAACGTCGGCTTGATCGTGTCCTACCAGCTCATGCAGGCGGGTGCCGATGTGGTCGCGCTGGTCGAGGCCGCGCCCGAAATCGGCGGCTACGCCGTGCACGCGGGCAAGCTGCGCCGCGCAGGCGTGCCCATTCTGGTCGGCCACACCATCACGCGCGTGACCGGTGACGGTCAGGTTGAGCGCGTGGAGATTGCGCAGGTAGACAAGCAGTTTAACCCCATCCCGGGCACCGAGCGTGTTTTAGAGGCCGATACCGTGTGTCTTGCGGTCGGACTCAACCCCATGACCGAGCTGGTCTGGATGGCCGGCTGTAAGTTCTGCTTTATCCCGGCGTTTGGCGGCCATGTGCCCATGCACGACGGCAACATGGAGACCACTGTCCCCGGTCTGTACGTCGCGGGTGACGTGACCGGCGTTGAGGAAGCGTCCTCTGCGATGGAAGAGGGCAATCTGGCGGGTGTGTGCGCTGCGCACGCGCTGGGCCTTTTGACCGATGAGCAGGCGGCAGACAAAAAGGCCGAGATCAACGCGCGTCTGGATGCGCTGCGCGCCGGTCTGTTCGGCGAGCGCCGCCGCACGGCCAAGCAGCAGCAGCTTGACGCCATGCAGGCCGAACAAGGAGGGAACGATCATGTGGGGTGACCCGAACAAATTGAGCCGAGATAATTTGCAGAAAGAAGATATCAACCCGGGCGTGCAGTACACCGGCGTACCGTCGCAGGATGAGCTGTCGCGCTGTCCGGGTGTACCGACCGAAACCCGCGTCAAGCTCGGACGCGTGGCCTGCATCGAGTGCGTGCAGGAGATTCCGTGCAATCCGTGTGAAGGACTGTGCAAGTTCGGTGCCATCACAATTGGCGAGCAGATCACCAACCTGCCCCGCCTGCACGAGGATAAGTGCGTGGGCTGTGGGCTGTGCGTGGCTGGCTGTCCGGGTCTGGCCATCACCATCTTGGACCGCTCGTACTCGGACACCGAGGCGACCATTGATTTCCCGTTTGAGTACCTGCCGCTGCCCGCGGTGGGCGATCAGGTGGACGCGGTCGACCGCGCCGGTCAGGTGGTGTGTAAGGGACGCATCGTGCGCGTGCTCAGACCGGCCTCGTATGCGGGCACGGCGGTCATCTGCATGGCCATCCCGCACGAATACATCGACACGGTGCGCAGCATGAAGCGGCTGCCGCGCCGGGACTGAGGAGGCGAAACGATGGAAGACATTATCATCTGCCGGTGTCAGGAAGTGACCGAGCAGGAAATCATAGATGCAGTGCACGAAGGCGCAACCACCGTAGACGGCGTCAAACGCCGCACAAGGGCCTGTATGGGGCTCTGCCAGGGAAAGACATGCGGAAGGCTGGTAGAACGCATTGTAGCCCGCGAGAGCGGCCGCAGCGCGGCAGAGGTCACCCCGCAGCATAGCCGCATGCCGGTCAGACCGGTCAAGATCGGCACGTTTGGAGGGGACGGCGATGCGTGAAACCTATGACGTGATCGTAGTCGGCGGCGGCATCATGGGCTGTTCGGTGGCATGGCAGCTGGCAAAGAAAAATAAACGCGTACTGGTCATCGAGCGGCGTGACGTGGCAAGCGGCGCGGCCGGTGCGACCGACGGCGTGGTCGGCTACCACACCAAAAAACCCGGCCCGCAGATGGATCTTGCCGTCCAGTCGATCGCCATGTTTGAGACGCTGGGCGAGCAGCTCGGGCAGGATATTGAGTACGGTCTGCGCTGCGGCGGCTTGCAGCCGGTCGAGGATAAAATGCAGTGGGACATCCTGTCTGAGATCGTGGAAAAGCAGCGCGAGAGCGGTGTGGACATCCGCATGATTTCGGCTGACGAGGCGTGCGCGCTTGAGCCCCAGCTCAGCCGGGATATTTACGGTGCGCTGTACTCGCCCACGGGCGGCAAGGTCAATCCGCTCCGGCTGACCATGGGATATGCAAATGCGGCGCGTCGTCTGGGTGCGCAGTTTTTGACCGAGACCACCGTGACTGGGTTTGCGATCGAAAACGGACGAGTCACCGGCGTGCACACCGACAAGGGCGATTTTGCAGCCGATGTGGTGGTCAACGCAGGCGGCGCGTGGGCGGGAAAGATCGCCACGCTTGCCGGTCTGGACTTGCCCATCACCCCGCGTAAGGGACAGCTCATCGTGACCGAGCCCATCGGCCCGTTTATGACCGCCACCGTGCAGTGCGCGCGCTACAACGTGGTCAAGTTCAAGCCCGAGGCGGTCACCGACCCGACGGCCATCCGCCTGGGCGCGTCGCTGTCCATCGAGCAGACCGAGGACGGCGGCCTGATTATCGGCGGCACACGTGAGTTTGCCGGGTACGATGTAGACAACACCTTTGAGGCCATCGAGGTCATGCTGCGCCGAGCGCTGCGCTTTTTCCCGGCGCTGCGGGATGTCAGCATCATCCGGTGCTTCTCCGGTCTGCGACCCTACACCCCGGATGGCCTGCCGCTGCTCGGACCGGTGCACGCGCTGCCCGGGTTCTACATGGCAGCCGGACACGAGGGCGACGGCATCGCGCTGTCTCCGATCACGGGCAAGCTGATTGCCGAATGGATCGTGGACGGCAAGCCGTCCTATGACCTGTCCGACTTCGATCCCAACCGATTTTTGAAGGCTTGATGCAGTCTAAGTCTGATTGGGGTCTTGACGAAATACCCCCCGAACAGATATACTAAACTTATGCAAAAGCTACAAGGCGTCTGCGATTACAGACGCCTTTCTTTGTATGGCTTGTGCAAGTCAGGCAACCGGGGGTACAGACTGCGCCCGGTCTGTACACTGTGATTCGGGAGGGAAATTAAGCATGCTCAAAGTCGCTGTCCCCATGGCCGTCCTGCTCATCCTCGTGCTGTGCAAGAAGATTCCGCTCATCGGCGGTAAGATCAATGCAGCGCTGGTCATCACCGGTGCGCTCACCCTGCTGCTCGCGGGTATTTACAGCCCCGAGACCTGGATTGCCGCCTGGTTTGATGGTCTGAACCGTCTGGCGTGGATTATCGCCCTGTCCATTTCGGGCAGCCTGTTCGCGGAAATTTCCATGCGCCTTGGTACGATCGACACCATCATCGGTGCAATGACCGCCAAATTCGGCAGGCATCCGCGCATCTTGATTGTGTGCATTCTGCTTGCGCTCACCATTGCCGGTTCGCTGCTGGGCGACGCGATTGCGGCTTCCACGGTCATCGGTATGCTGACCATCGGCATTCTGGTTTCCATGAACCTGTCTTACGAGAAGATCAGCGCCATCATCGTCATGGGCGCGTGTGTCGGCTCGATCATGCCCCCGATGACCCAGGCGATTGCGCTGGCCTCCTCGCTTGTGGGTACCGAGCCCGACCCGGTTATCAACATCGGCTATGTGACCGTGTCCATCATCTTTGTCGTGGTCGCCATCTACTGCGCGTTCTTCCTCATCCACAAGGATAACGTGCCGGGTGCAAACGATACGGTCGTACTCAAGTTCACCGACCAGACCGCAGGCCAGATTTTGCGCCACAATTGGAAGTCGCTCATTCCGCTGATGTTCCTAATTGCGGTCGTCCTGCTGCGCACCGTGCCCATCCCCTACCTGTCGTTCGACCTCGGCCCCACCCTGCTCAAGAATCTGAGTTATACGAGCGCCGACGGCGTGACGACCAGCTTGTACGACCTGCTGGCTGGTACAACCGTCTTAAACGGCCTGACCAACGGTATCGTGCTGTCCATCCTGTGCGCGATTGGCGTCTCGTTCTTCTTCCCGGCCGTCCATAAGAACGCCGGAAACATCGTCCGCGAGAGCTTTTCCAAGGTCAAAATGACCGTCGTGCTGCAAATCTGCTGCGCGTTCATGCTGGGCAGTTTTTATGTAGCCGGTTCGGTGGATGCCGTGTCCGAGTTTGCGCAGAGTCTGGACAGCAACGTCCTCAAGATCGGCGGCGCAGTTGCTATGATTCTCATCGGCATGCTCACCGGTTCGCAATCCACCAGCCAGAACGTCGTCTTTTCGTTCTTTGGCCCGGCACTCGTTGCTTTTGGCGTGGATGCGACCCATGCCGCTGTCGCCGGTGCGCATCTGGCCTCGGCTGGTCAGGGCCTGCCCCCGGCGGATTTGACTACCTTCGTTGTCGTCGGTATTGTCGCCTCGCAGTTTGGTAAGAAGGTCGATCCGCTCAAATCGATGTTCTATTCTATGCCCATGTGTATCTGTATGGCGATCATCGGTATGGTTTTCCTGTATCTGTAAAGGAAAACGCCATCCCGCCCGCAGGCGAAATAAAGTTTCGATCAAACCTTTTCAAAGGTTTGCGGGTTCTCAGGGCAGAGCCCTGAGCCGTGTCCCGCAGGACACGGAATCCCCTTTTGATTCCGGTCTTTTGACCGGAATCAACCAAAATAAAAACAAGAGCGCGACCCGCAGGTCGCGCAATCTCTGGAAAGACCGTCCGAAGGGACGGTCTTTCCTTTTTTGTATGTTTTAGTTGAAACCCGGGGCGGACACCGGGTTTCAATGGGGAGTTTCGCGGCTTGCGAGCCGCGACTTGAGGCTCTGCCTCAAGACTCCGCAAGCCTTTCGAGAAAGGCTTGAGCGAAAGCTTCAATTTTGGCTGCGGTGGTTTTTCTCACCTTGTCCCGCACCGGGGACGAAGTCATTCCCCACGCGCTGCGCGGCGCTTTTCATCAAACACACAGTGTGTGCCCTGATGCTGCTGCATACCGCCAAGGCATGCGCGATTGCAGCGGACACAGCGGAAAATCTGGTCGGTCTGTCCATTCTGCACCAGACGCGGCCAATCAGGGTCGGCGATGAGCGGACGGCTGAGAGCGATATAATCGACGCGGCCGCTGTCTACCTGAGCGGCGGCAAAGTCGGGGTCACCTAGACCGCCGACACCGCACAGCGGACGATTAGTTAGCGGGCGGACGAGGTCGCAGAACTTCAAAAAGCAGCCGGGCTCACTGAAATAGGGGTGATTGTGCGGCGGGATGGTGTCGGTCAGTGCGCCGTGATTGGCGAGCGCGACTTCGTAGCAGTCCACCCCGGCTGCGTCCAGCAGCGGCACAAAGACCGGCAGCTCGTCTGTCAAAATACCCGCGTTGCCGTAGTGCGGGTCTTCCTGCCGCACGGCGAGCTTGTACTCGATGGGCATATCAGGCACAGCGCGGCGCACGGCCTGCACGCAGGACACGGCAAAGCGCGCGCGGTTCTCAGGACTGCCGCCGTATGCGTCGGCGCGGTGGTTGTAAATGCTCGAGCTGAAACTGCCGCACATGCGGTCGCCGTGAATCTGAATCATGTCGAATCCCGCGTCACGCGCCAGAATGGCGGCCTGTCCGAAGCCGTCGATGATGGTCTGGATGCGCTCGACCGGCAGGCCGGTGATGAAGTCGCCGGTCATGTCGTTGAGCTTGCGGCGCAGATTGTCGGGCGTGATGCGTCCGGCACGCAGGTCGGGCAGATAGCGCTGCAAGCCCTGCACGTCGCTGTCGCTCATGTGCAGCTGGGCGGAGATCTTCGCACCGCCTGCATGCGCGGTCTGGGTGATCTGACGGTAGAAGTCCAGACCCTCGGGCGTGTAAAGCGAGAACATGGGAGACGGCAGCACGGGCACGTCGCCTATGACGATCAACCCGGCACCGCCGCGGGCGATGCGGTCAATATGCGCCAGAAAGTCCCCAGATTTTAAACCCATCGAGGTGGGCGCAAAGACGATACGGTTTTTAAGCGTCAAGCCGCGCACAGTCAGCGGCTGAAAGAGCGATTCATACATGGACGATAGCCTCCCATGGAAATTGATTTTTTTCTTATCATACCGCAATACTTGTATTTGTCAACTGTTGTATTGTAAAATCTTTTTGAATGCGCTTATAGAAGACCTGTGACTTTGTCCCGCACGCGGGACGAGGTGAGAGACACGGGAATAGGTTCAAGGTTGTTCCTCACGCAGGCGAAATGAAGTTTGGATCAAACCTTTTCAAAGGTTTGCGGGTTCTCAGGGCAGAGCCCTGAGCCGTGTCCCGCAGGACACGGAATCCCCTTTTGATTCCGGTCTTTTGACCGGAATCAACTAAAACAAAAAAATAATCGCTCGCCGCAGCGAGCGAAATACTCTACGGCCATTGGCCGCTTATGGGAAAGACCGTCCGAAAGACGGTCTTTCCTTTTTGTATGTTTTGATTGAAACCCGGGTCGGACGCCGGGTTTCAAAAGGAGAGTTTCGAGCCTGCGGGCTCGACCAGGTTCCACCTGGACGGGCCAGGCTACGCGCCTGGAGGCGCCAGGGAACTCGTCCCCTGGACCCCGATTGTCGGCTGCGGCCGGGTCTTCCCACCTCGTCCCCGGTGTGGGACAAAGTGGCTGTATCCGCCTTGTAGCTTGAGGCAAGGTCGAACATCTGTTATACTAAACCCATACAAACCGTCGGTTTAGACGGTCGGAAAGGACGGGAAATCGGGATGAATCATCGCATCAAACAGGGACTGTGTGCGCTCTGTGCAGGTGTGCTGCTGAGCAGTGCAGCCGGGGCGATCAACTGGGGCTTATGGTACGGAAACGGCACTGGAAAGCCGCCGAACGGCGAGGATAGTGTGCAGACGCTGGCGAAATACGGGTCGTACTACATGGGTGACACGGACAGCAAGGTCATTTATCTGACCTTCGACTGCGGTTACGAGAACGGCAACACGTCCAAGATTCTGGACGTGCTCAAAAAGCACCATGCACCGGCGGCATTTTTCATGGTCGGCGACTATCTGGACACCGCGCCCGAGCTGTCCAAGCGCATGGGAGACGAGGGGCATATTGTGGGCAATCACACGAGCAATCACCCCAACATGTCCAAGGTATCCAAGACCAAATTCGAGCAGGAATTAACTAGCCTGTCCAAGCAGTACGAGCAGGTGACCGGGCGCAAGCTCGACCCGTTCTATCGTCCGCCTGAAGGGTCGTACACGCATGACAATTTGCAGTGGGCGCAGAATTTGGGCTATCACACGACGCTTTGGAGCGTGGCGTATGCCGACTGGGATCAGAACAAGCAGCCCAGCCGCGAGAGTGCTCTAAAGACGCTCAACAGCCGTGTGCATCCGGGTGCAATCGTGCTGCTGCACGCGGTGTCGTCGACCAACGCGGCCATCTTGGACGAACTGCTGACCGGCTGGGAAAATCAGGGCTACCGCTTTGCGTATCTCAGCGCCCTGCCCGGTCTGCCCGATCCGGCCAAGACCGCGATTCCCAGCGACTGCACCTTTGCCGTGGACGGCACAGCTGCACCGCTGACCGCTTACCTGATCGACGGTGCCAATTATGTCAGCCTGCGCGACTGCGCCGCCGCGCTGCGTGCGACCGGCTCGGCCTTTGCAGTCGGATATGACGAGGCGACCGACACGGTTACCTTGACACGTGGTCAGATGTATGAACCCATCGGGACGGAACTCAAAGGCACGCCTGACGTGACCGCGATGCAGGCCAGAGCAGGCAGCAAGGGTCTGTTGGTGGACGGTCAGACGGCGACTGTCTCGGCGTATACCATTGACGGCGCAAATTATGTGAATCTGCGTGATTTAACCGAATTGGTTGGCGGTACAGTTGGGTATGATGAGACGAGTAAACAGGTCACGCTCACAAGCGTAAATTAGCACCGCACCCATATTGAAGCTTTCGCCAGCCTTTCTCGAACCTTGCGGAACCAGAAAAGGCCCCTGTGGGGCGTTTTCCCGCAAGGCTGTGGTCGACTTGCTCGACCAAGGCCCTAACACGCGGGCACCGTTGCCCTGAGTCGCCCGTCGCAACGGGCGGAACTCTCTCTTTAATTCCCGGTGTCCGACCCGGGAATCAATCAAAACAAACAAAATAGAAAAGACCAACCGAATGGTTGGTCTTTTCAAAGATTGCGCGACCTGCGGGTCGCGCTTTTTTGTTCTTTTTCAGTTGATTTTCGCAGAAGCGAAAATCAAAAAGGGGAGTTTCGCGTCCTGCGGGACGCGACTTGAGGCTCTGCCTCAAGACTCCGCAGCCTTTCGAGAAAGGCTGGCGAAAGCTTTATCAAGGCAACTGCTGCCGTATGAACGCGACAAACTCCCGTTCCGCGTCCGACAATTCCCCGCGTCCGCGCTTGACGAGTCCCAAACAAATCCGCTCCTCGCACCTTGCAATCGTCACCGGATGCAAGGTACAATCCTCCGGGAACATCCACCGGCAGCCGATCACACACGCCGCGCCGGTCTCAGTCAATCGCCGAGACAGAAGCGGGCTATTGGTCTGAATGCGTCCGGGGCTGTCTGCATCCTGACCGATAAGCGCGGAAGGCTGGAGAGCAAACAAACCGTCGGGCGGCTGGATGAAGGATAGAGTGCGCAGGGCTGCTGCATCGACCGAACCGGCCTGCCGCAGCGGATGGTCTGCGCCGACGAACAGGCAGGGGCTATCCTCGCACAGCACCTCGAGCGTCAGCCGCTTTTTATCGATAATCTGTCCAAACCCGGCCAGTTTGCGGCGGGTCAGTGCGACCAGACCCAGATTGACTTCATGCCGGTGCAATTTTTGCAGGATATCCTCCATACTGCCCTCGTGGTAGCGCAGATCGAGCGCCTGCCGGTCGCGGCAGAACCGGGCGGTCAGGTCGGCCAGAAAGCCGCTTGGGGTGGCGGCGACGTGCAGCGGTTCGCACCCGCCATCGGCTTCGACCTGTGCGATCTGTCCGCAGCGTCGCAGAATGTCGCTTGCGTGGGTGTAGACCTGCTTTCCGGCCTCGGTGATGGTGACGCCGACCGGGTGACGGTCGAACAGAGTCAGACCCAGCTCATCTTCCAGCGCCTTGATGGTCTTGCTGACGTGCGGCTGGGTGGTGTAGAGTGCGTCAGCGGCCTTTTTGAAGCTGCCCAAATCGACGCTTGTGACAAAATATTGCAGTTGTTTGAGTTCCATGGCCGCCTCCGTGTCGGGTATTCCTGCCCTTTATCTTACGGGAAAGCATGCGCGCCGTCAAGCGGTAAAAAAACGCACCGCCTGAGGCTGCCAGACGGTGCGGAAGGAGGATTTACGCAAATTTCTTGATGACGATGCACGCATTGTGACCGCCAAATCCGAGCGAATTGGAGATCGCGACGCGCACGGGCGCATGTACAGCGACGTTGGGAGTGATATCCAGATCGCAGTCGGGGTCGGGCTCCTTGTAGCCGATGGTCGGCGGGATGATATCCTCGCGGGTCGCCATGGCGCAGGCGATGGCCTCAACGGCAGCCGCACCGCCCAGCAGGTGACCGGTCATGGACTTGGTCGAGGACACATGCACGCTCTTTGCCGCCTCGCCCAGCGCCTTCTTGATGGCAATGGTCTCGTACTTCTCGTTGAGCGGCGTGGACGTGCCATGTGCGTTGATGTAGTCGACATCCTCCGGTGTCAGACCAGCGTCCTCAATCGCGCCCAGAATGGCAGCCGCTGCCGCGTCGCCCTCGGGCGAGGGGCTGGTGATGTGGTACGCGTCGCCCGACGCGCCGTAGCCTGCGACCTCGGCATAGATGGTCGCACCGCGTGCCTGCGCATGCGACAGGCTTTCGAGCACCAGTGCGCCCGCGCCCTCGCCCATGACAAAGCCCGAGCGGCGCGCGTCAAAGGGGATGGATGCTGCGGTGGGGTCGTCGCCCGTGTGCAGCGCCTTCATGTTCTGGAAGCCAGCCAGCGAGAACGGGATGATACCGTTTTCCGTACCGCCGCACAATACGATATCCTGATAGCCGTGGCGAATGGCGCGCATAGCCTCACCGATGGCGTGGTTTGCGGTCGCGCAGGCCGAAACCGGGCAGTAGTTTTCACCCTTGAAGCCAAAGCGCATGGACAGGTGCGCGGCGACGATGTTGGGAATCAGCTCGGGGATGGCGAAGGGCGAGACGCGGCCGGGACCCTTGTTGATGAGCTTTTCAACCTCGGTCTCAGTGATGTACAGACCGCCGATGCCCGAACCGTAGATGACACCGGTGCGGTAAGGATTGAAGGTACCCGGAGTCAGTCCGGCCTGGTCGACGGCCTGCTGAGCGGCAGCGATGGCAAAGTGCGAGCTCTTGTCCATGCGTTTGGCCTCTCTGCCCTCGACGTACTGGGAAATGTCGAAGTCCTTGACCTCGGCGGCCAGCTTGACCTTGTAATCGGACACGTCAAAGCGGGTGATCGGGCCGATGCCGCATTTGCCGTCCTTGAGCGACTGCCAGAAGGTCGGGACATCGTTGCCGATCGGGGTCACCGCGCCCATACCTGTAATGACGACTCGTTCCATGATGTTTTTTCCTCCTAATTTCCAAATCATGCAGCCCGCCGGGGTGCGGCGGGCACAAAATATTTATTCTTTCTCTAATACCTGCTGACGCAGTTTGTAGTGCATGAGTTTACCGGTTGCCGTGTGCGGCAGCTCCTTGACTAACGTATACGACCGCGGCCACTTGTACGAGGACAGCATGGGCGACTGGACGCAGTACGCCTTGATCTCCTCGACGGTCAGGCTGTCGTCGGACGGGACGATATACGCCGCGACGACTTCGCCGCGCAGGCGGTCGGGAATGCCGATCACCGCGCTCTCGGCGACCTTGGGATGCTCATTGAGCACCGCTTCAATCTGGGTCGGGTAAATATTCTCACCGGCTGATACAATCATATCATCTTTTCGGCCGCAGATGGTGACAAATTCGTTTTTGTCCCACGTACCCATGTCGCCGGTGTACAGCCAGCCCTTGTAGAACTTCTGCGCGGTCATTTCCGGGTTGTTATAGTAGCAGAATGCCGACTTGGCAGGCGAGCGGATGATGATTTCGCCCGGGGTCTCACTGTCGTGCGGCACGACTTCCTCGGGCTCGGCGTGCGAGCCGTCCGGATGTACGGCGACCACGCGCACATCGTCATCGGTGCACGCCCGTCCGGCAGAACCGGACATTTCGGGCAGGTCGTAGGGACGCAGGAAGGTGTTCCAGAAGGTCTCGGTCGTGCCGTAGCCGTTGAAGATATTGGGTGTCAGCAGCTTCATATACTTTTCGCATGCGGCCTTCTCGAAGGGTGCGCCCATGGTGACGATGCCGCGCAGGGCGGACAGGTCGACCGGGGTGCGCTCCTGGGCGCGGGCGAGCATGGCCAGAATGGTCGGCACGCCGATGAGGAAGGTGACCCCATAGCGCTCGGCGTATTCCAGACAGGTGCGCGGGTGGAAATCGCGCAGGATGACCACCTCACCGCCGACGTAGAGCGTCGGGCATGGGCCGCCCGAGTGGATGCCGCCGCGGTGGAACCACGGGGTCATGTTCATGGTGCGGTCGGTCGGGGTGAGCGGAAAGTGCATAATGACGTCGTGCGCCGACAGCACCTCATTGATGTTATTGATCGGCACGCCCTTGGGGCGGTTGGTCGTGCCCGAGGTGTAAAGACGGGTGGTCTCGTCGTAAATATGCGGGTGAAAATCGATGGGCGGGTCGGTCTCGGGCTGACCGTCCATATAGCCGTCAAAGGACTCTGCCCCCTGTCCGCCTGCGACCAGTACCCGGTCGGGCTTGTGCTCAGCCAGCGCGAGCGCGTCCTGTGACAGCGTGCCGAACTGTGCGTCGTAGACGAATACCTTGGGGCGGCTGTCGTCGATGACCAGCGCGATTTCGCCCGCGCCCTGTCGGTAATTGACCGGGCAGGCGATCGCGCCGACCTTGTGCGCGGCCAGATAGCAGAAGATGAACTCGGGCGAGTTTAACAGCGCGAACATGACCACGTCATTTTTGCCCACGCCGTCCTGCCGCATGGCATGTGCCAGCTGGTTGACCTGGGCATTGAGCTGTCGGTACGTCCACCGTCTGCCCGACTGCGGATCGTGCAGGGCGGGCGCGTCGCCGAAGCGCGCGACATTGCGCAGAAAGCCGTTTAGATAGGTGTATTGGGTCTCGAAGGTATCGCGGAACATCGAAACGTCATAGGTGTATCCATCAAACAAAGTAATCGCTCCTTATCGGGTGTATTGCGTGAAAATGAGGCTGGAGTTTTGACCGCCAAAGCCGAGCGAGTTGCTCATGGCAGCTGTGATTCGGGTTTTGCGTGCCTCATTGGGGATATAGTCGAGATCGCACGCCGGGTCAGGGTGTGCAAGGTGCAGGGTGGGCGGCAGGATGCCGTCGCGGATGGCCAGAATGCAGGCGATCGACTCGGTGATGCCGCCTGCGCCCATGAGGTGACCGGTCATGGACTTGGTGGAGGACACCGGCGGCGCCGACTCCCGTCCACCAAAGACCGCCTTGACCGCCTGAGTCTCTGCGATATCGCCCAGACCGGTCGAGGTGCCGTGCGCGTTGATGTATCCGATATCCGACGAGGTCAGACCCGCACGTTTGAGTGCACGGCGCATGCAGGCCGCCGCGCCTGCGCCCTCGGGATGGGGAGCGGTGACGTGGTGCGCGTCCGAGGTGTTGGCATAGCCTGCAAGCTCGGCGTAGATGTGCGCACCGCGTGCGCGGGCGTGCTCCTCGGTCTCCAAAATCAGCGCACCGCCGCCCTCACCGATGACGAAACCGTCCCGGTCGGCGTCGAACGGACGGCAGGCCTGTTCGGGGTCATCGTTGCGGCGCGACAGGGCATGCGCCTGGGATAGACCGGCGACCACGATCGGACACAGAATGGACTCGCCTCCGACCGCGAGCACCGCGTCGGCTTCGCCCGTGCGCAGCAGCATGGCAGCGGTCATAATCGCGTCACCGCCCGCCGAACAAGCGGTATTGAGTGTCATGCTCGGGCCGGTGATGCCGTGGGCGATGGAGATCTGCGCGGCGGCAATGTTGCCGATGGTCATGGGCACAAAGCGCGGGCCGACGCGCTTGCCCGCGTCGTATGCGGCTTGCGTACCCGCGACCGTGGTCACGCCGTCCATGGCCGTGCCCATGACGATGCCGACCCGGTCGGGGTCTGCTGCGATGTCCAGACCGCTGTCGCCCAGTGCTTCCTCGGCCGCGACGAACGCATACTGCATAAACGGGTCCATGGTGCGCGCGAGGGTCTTGGGCATGTAAGCGGTCGGGTCGAAGTCCTTGAGCTCGGCTGCAATCTGTACGGGCAGGTCGGATGCGTCAAAGCGGGTGATGCGGCCAATGCCGCACTGGCCTGCGGTCAGCGCCTGCCAATAGGCCGGAACGCCCACCCCGATCGGGGTCACCGCGCCCATGCCGGTAATTACAAGTTTTGTCTGATCCAAATGGTTCACCATCTTTCCTAAGGTGTTTGTTGACAGTCCAATTATATCAAAAAAAGCGACAAAACAAAAGAATGTTCCGCACCGGAATTTTTGTAGATTATGAACATAAATATAACCATATTCTGAAATTCTATGCAGATTTGTTCGGAATTCCGACCATTTGTCGGCATGTCGCGGAACGCGGTGCGCGTCTGTTTTCCAGTGTTCCAAACGGGCGGTTTACAGCAAGAGACGGGCGCGGTAAGATAGAGACAGGGACACTGACAGAGCCGAGCAAAACAGAACGTATGATCGAGAAGATGGAGAAAGGAGCGCAATATGGAATTTGTACTCATTGGGCCGGGACAGCTGGGGCAGCTCTTGCTGCGGCAGGCCGGACGGGACTGCTTGGTGATCGGACAGGATGCCGACAGCACGCGGCAGGTGGGTGAGCTGTACGGCTGCCCGTGGACGACAAAAATCGAGCGCGCAGCGGACGGTGAGGTCATCGCGGTGGTCGTTCCGGCCTCTGCCGTGCCGCCGGTGCTTGAGCAGGTGGCGAGCTGCGCCAAGCCGGGCGCGGTCGTGCTCAACTTCGCGACCGCGGTCGACATCCCGGGTGTGCTGCGCGAAAAACGCCCCGACCTTGTCTGGTCGGAAGCCAAGCTGGTCGGCTCGGCGGTGGGCATGGCGCACGGTCTGCCGTGCATGATCGTGCTGGGCGAGCACGACCCGGCTTTGCTGCGCCGAGTGCAAAGCAGCCTGCCCGGACTTGCCGACCAGATCACCCTGGGTGACGCGGCACTGGTGCCGACGGTCAACCGAGCCGCGACCGAGGCCGCGCTGCGCGCCGTGATTGCCCTCGAGCGCGAACTGAGCGACCTGGGCGTGCCCCGTGCGCTCATCGATGCCGCACTGGGCGGCACGGTGCCCGGGGTCTCGCTGTCCTACCAGCGCGGCACGCTGGGCGGCTTTGCGCGCAAGATCGTCCAGCAGATCGAAGAAGAGGGCTGACCGTATGACAAACAGCCGTGCAGAGCACCTGCACGGCTGTCTTTCTGGGCGGAAAAGGTTGCCCCGGCGGGCAGAATGCGGTATGATAAGGAAAATGCAGCGCAAGCTGCACCGAGTTCTGAACACTGCTTAGAGGAAACGATTATGGATAAAATTTTGAAATTACTGGAGGCCATGCAGCGCGGCATGATCCGGCTGAATATCGGCGCGGACGGGCCGATCGTGTGGGGACGTACCCGTTTCGGCGGCTGTCCGGACGTGCCCGAGGGCTTTGTCTGGCCGACCTTTACCTCGGATACCTTTTACGACGACACGGTCAAGCCCCGGCCGCTGTCCTTTCTGGCGCAGTTCGACTGCGGTGCGCTGGCCGCGATGGACCCCGAGGGACTGCTACCGCGCACGGGTATTCTGTCCTTCTTCTATGAGATGGAGTCGGCGCGCTGGGGCTTCGACCCGGCGGACGCGGGCTGCGGACGGGTGTACTGGTTCGACGGCAGTCAGCCGCTTGCGCCCGCACCCTTCCCGCATGAGCTGGACGAGGAATTTCGCCTGCCGCGCCTGCGCGTACAGGCCAAGGCCGACCGCTCGTTTGCATCGTGGGCAGACTTTGCCCAGCTGCACCCCGAACTGGACGAGCTGTTCGAGGACTACGCCGAGGCGCACGAGGTCATGGGCGGCAGCGGCGAGTGCAGCAAGCTGCTGGGCTGGCCGGACGTCATCCAGGACAATATGACGCTCGAGTGTGAGCTGGTCAGCCGGGGATACAACCTCGGCGGACTGGAAGACTTCCCCACCCATCTGGCCGCGCGCGAGGGCGCGGCTTCGGTGGAAAACTGGCGGCTGCTGTTCCAGCTGGACTCGTTTGAAATGGAAGATTTTGACTTGAATTTCGGTGACGACGGCGCGCTGTACTTCTACATCCGCACCGAAGACCTGAAAGCGCGGCGGTTCGACCGCGTTTGGGTGATTTTACAGTGCGGATAAGCGGATAAAAAGACAAACCCGATGCAGATACTGAGTCTGCATCGGGTCTTTTTTTTAGTCGCCCATGGAAAGGCCGAGATCACGTGCGGCCTGTACGATATCGCCGTCGGGCGGAACGGTCTTGAGCTTGCCGGCCACCTCGGGCAGCGGAACGGGCACGATCTGATTGTCCCGGATGGCAACCATGTTGCCGAACTTGCCGTCGCGAATGAAGTTTGCCGCTGCAACGCCCAAACGGGTGGTGAGCAGACGGTCGGCCGGGCAGGGCGCACCGCCGCGCTGATAGTGTCCGGGGATGGTGACGCGGATCTCCTGACCGGTCAGTTCCTTCAACTCGTCAGCCAGACGGTAGGAGATCGAGGGATAGGGCATATTTTTACGCGCTTCCTTGAATTCCTTCTTGCTCATTTTGGCTTCCTGCTGGCTGATGGCACCTTCGGCAACCGCCAGAATGGAAAAGCGCTTGCCGCTCTCGGCACGCTTTTCGATGGCACGCGCAATCGCCTTGGCACTGTACGGAATTTCGGGAATGACGATCACGTCCGCACCCGATGCAATGCCCGCGTACAGGGTCAGCCATCCGGCCTTGTGTCCCATGGTCTCGACGATAAAGACGCGGCTGTGCGAGAATGCGGTCGAGTGGATGGAATCGATGACGCTGGTGGCGATGTTGACCGCCGATTCAAAACCGAAGGTCAGGTCAGTGCCCCAGAGGTCGTTGTCGATGGTCTTGGGCAGGGTGACGACGTTGACACCGTGCTCGGACAGCAGATTTGCCGTCTTGTGCGTGCCGTTGCCGCCCAGAATCACCAGACAGTCAAACCGTGCCTTCTTGCAGGTTTCCAGCATCTTTTGCAGCTTGGTTTCCTCGTTTTCATCGGCTTTCTGCATCATCTTGAACGGCTGGCGCGAGGTGCCAAGGATGGTGCCGCCCAGGGTCAGGATGTCGGAAAACTCTTCGGGCTTCATCGGGTGGTAATCGCCCTCGATCAGACCGCGATAGCCGTCGCGGATGCCGTAGAGCGTCACATCCTTGCCGAATTCATTATAAAGCGTCTTGGCTACACCGCGCAGGGCAGAGTTCAGGCCCTGGCAGTCGCCGCCGCTGGTTAACATGCCAATTTTCATAAACGGTTACCTCCTGCTTGTCTCTTTTTATCATACGCCATTTTGCCCGCCCTGCAAAGTCTTGCAGGCGATTTTACCAGAATTTGACACAAGCGGGCAGCGAACGGGATATCGCTATGATAGCATGTCCAGACGGTCGAACGGTGTTTTTTGCGCGTGAAAAAAGGCTGGGAAAGCTTCCCAGCCCGGTTTCTTATCCATTCCATCCCATATCACGCGCAATGCGGTCGCGGGTTGCGAGCAGCGCAGGCTGCAGTTGGGCGAGATAACTGTCGCTCATACGCATGAGCGGCGCCGAAATGGACAGCGCACCGCACACCTTTCCGGTATAGTCGCGGATGGCGGCAGCGATGCAGCGCACGCCCAGCTCGTTCTCCTCGTTATCGAATGCGCAGTCCCGACGGCGCACGGCCTCGAGCACGTCGTGCAGGCGCTCGCGGGTGACGATGGTGTGAGGCGTGTACGCTTGAATGTCGCTGCTGTCCCAGATGCGGTCGACTTCCTCGTCGCTCATGCACGCCATCATGGCCTTGCCCACGCCCGTGCAGTACATCGGGCGGCGCATGCCGATGCGCGAGAACATGCGGATAGCGCCCTGTTCGACGTCCACCTTGTGCACGTATACGATGTCTGTACCCTCGGGTACGACCAGATGGACGGTCTCGTGTACCTGACGGGACAGCGCTTCCATGGGCGCGCGTGCGATCTGTACGAGGTCGAGGTTTTCCACCACCTGACCGGACAGCGCATAGAGCTTGGTGGTCATGCGGTATCGTCCGCTCTCCTCATCCTTGCGCACGTAGCCGCGTGCCGCCATGGACGAGAGCATACGGTGCACCGTGCTCTTGTGCAGACCGGTGCGCTCGGTCAGCTCGTGGATGGGCAGACCATCGCGCGCCCCGCACAGCTGTTCCATGATATCAAATGCACGATCGAGCGACTGCACCGTTCCTTTTTCCGCCATTTTAGACCACTCCGTTTCATATTATAAAACTGTGTTTTGATTTTAACAAAAATCCATAAAAAATGCAAGGGATTTTTATGACGAAAGCCGTATTGATTTTTCAAACAGATTTACTATAATAAGAGCAGTTAAGATTTTAAAACAATGTTTCATATTATAAAACTATCTTGGAGGCTGACTACGATGGACAAGTTATTACAGCAGATTAGTGAAATCGGTGTTGTTCCGGTTATCAAGCTCGGTCATCCGACCCGCGACGCAGCGCCGCTTGCAAAGGCTCTGTGCGAGGGCGGCGTACCGGTCGCAGAGGTTACCTTCCGTGCAGCAGGCGCTGCACAAGCCATTCGCATCATGAAGGAGACCTGCCCGGACATGATCGTCGGTGCAGGCACCGTTCTGACCACCGCACAGGTAGACGAGGCGCTCGCAGCAGGCGCGCAGTTCATCGTGACCCCCGGTTTTGACCCCGAGCTGGTTGCATACTGCCAGGAAAAGCAGGTCATCATCCTGCCCGGCTGCACCACCCCGACCGACTACCACGCAGCATACAAGTTCGGTCTGGAAGTTCTGAAGTTCTTCCCGGCTGAGCAGTCCGGCGGTGTTGCAAAGATCAAGGCAATGTCTGCGCCCTTCCCGATGTTCAAGATCATGCCCACCGGCGGCGTTTCGCTCAAGAACCTGGCTGAGTATATCAAGTGCCCGGTCATCACCGCTTGCGGCGGCTCCTACATGGTCACCGCTGACCTGATCGAGAATCAGAAGTGGGACGAGATCATCGACCTGTGTAAGAAGTCGGTCGAGATCGTCAAGGAGGCGCGCAATGGCTGAGTTTTCGCTCGCCCATGTCGGCATCAACGCGCAGAATCCCGAGGAGGCGCGCCGCGCTGCCGAACTGTTCTGCACCCTGTTCGGTTTTGAGCTGAAAGACGGAAACAGCTCGATCTTCGCAGGTGCAGGCGTTGAGGTCATGAAGACCCCTTACCGCGGAACCATGGGTCACATCGCCATCGGTACCCCCGATGTCGCGGCGGCTCGTGCCGAGCTGGAATCCCGCGGTTTCCAGTTCGATGAATCGACGGCCAAGTTCAAGGCGGACGGACGCCTGAACGCAATCTATCTGACCGACGAAATCTGCGGTTTCGCCGTCCATCTGGTCGGCAAGGCCTAAAAACCTTTTTACAAAATACGTTACCCTACCAAAAAAACAATCCAAAATCCACGTTACCACCCTCAAAGATCTGAAAAGGAGTTTATACCCATGAAGGTTGTTACCTTTGGCGAGCTCATGCTCCGCCTTGCCCCCAACGGCTATTATCGCTTCTTCCAGGACGACCAGCTGCAGGCCACTTTCGGCGGCGGCGAGGCAAACGTCGCTGTATCTCTGGCAAACTACGGCATGGACGCTTCGTTTGTCACCAAGCTGCCCACCCACGCAATCGGTCAGGCTGCTGTCAACTCGCTGCGCAAGTACGGCGTTGACACCTCCAAGATCGTACGCGGCGGCGACCGCGTCGGCATCTACTTCCTCGAGAAGGGTGCATCCCAGCGCGGCTCGGTCTGCATCTACGACCGTGCACATTCTGCCATTCAGGAAGCTGCTCCCTCTGACTTCGATTGGGACGCGATCTTTGAGGGCGTGGACTGGTTCCACTTCACCGGCATCACCCCGGCACTGGGCGAGAACCTGGTCGAGATCTGCCGCGAGGCCTGCAAGGCTGCAAAGGCACACGGCGTAAAGATTTCCTGTGACTTAAACTACCGCGGCAAGCTGTGGACCCGCGATCAGGCGCGTGCAGCGATGACCGATCTGTGCCAGTACGTTGACGTGTGCATCTCCAACGAGGAGGACGCAAAGGACGTATTCGGCATCGAGGCAGAGAACACCGACATTTACGGTGGCAAGCTCAACAAGGAAGGCTACAAGTCTGTTGCAAAGCAGCTGGCTGACAAGTTCGGCTTTGAGAAGGTCGCAATTACCCTGCGTACCTCGATCTCTGCAAGCGACAACGACTGGGCTGCTATGCTGTACGACGGCGAGAACTACTGCTTCTCCAAGGAGTACCATCTGCACATCGTTGACCGCGTTGGCGGCGGCGACTCCTTCGGCGGCGGCCTGATCTACGCGCTGCTGAGCGGCAAGAACACCCAGGA
The DNA here is from genome assembly GCF_900167005.1 of Butyricicoccus pullicaecorum DSM 23266. Taxonomy (GTDB): domain Bacteria; phylum Bacillota; class Clostridia; order Oscillospirales; family Butyricicoccaceae; genus Butyricicoccus; species Butyricicoccus pullicaecorum. Next base: position 18,648 of record NZ_FUXW01000010.1, on the reverse strand, counting down.
TGCAGTCGAGTTCGCAGTTGCAGCATCTGCACTCAAGCACTCGATCGAGGGCGACTACAACCTCGTGACCGTTTCCGAGGTCGAGAAGCTGGCAGGCGGCGACGGTTCCGGCCGCGTACAGCGCTAAACCATCCATTTTTGCCCCATTGGGGAAACATCTCCTATTTATATTTCAAGTTCAAATCTCCTTTCACGAGAAGAACCCCTGCGGAAATGCAATCCGCGGGGGTTTTTCTTTGTCTGACGCGCCGTTTCAGACACACGGGCGAAAGCACATAAAATGACAGCAAAGAGGGAGCAAATTCCATTGCCCGCGGCGGGGAAATCTGGCAGACTGTTGGAAAGAAAGAAAAGGAGAGCCAAACCATGAACCAGATTCAGGCGAATATCCGCGTACTGAGCGATGACGAGATCGTACGCATTCACAATACATCCATGCGCATCCTGTCCGAGATCGGCCTGCACGTGCCCAATGAGATCGTGTGCGGCATGGCGCAGAAACTGGGTGCCAAGGTGGACGGGGAGACCGTGCGCATCCCGGCCGAGGCGCTCGAACCCATCCTCGCCCTGGCACGCGCAGGCGATCACGCCTTTGCAGCTTCCGGCCAGACCGTGCGCAAGATCTCGGGCAACGTGTCCACCCAGATTTTCGTCTTTGACGAGCAGACCGGCACGCGCCGACAGGGCACCATGCAGGACGTGCGCGACGGCATCGCGCTGATCGAGGGACTGCCCAACATTGCGCGTTCCAACGCGGTCGTCATGCCCTCCGATGTGCCCATGCCCGACCTTTTATCCTTCCGGGAGATCTACAAGCACGCGCGCAAGGACGGCGGCACCTACATTCTGTCCGACCGCTCGGCACCGTACATCCTGCAAATGGCGCAGGTCATGGGCCGCACGGTGTCCTATCTGCTGGACACGGTCAGCCCGCTGGGCTTTACCCGCGAGTCGCTCGAAATCGCTCTGCAATTTGCCGCAGCCGGCATGCCGCTCGACATGACCCCGCTGGTCATGGCCGGTTCGACCGCGCCGGTCACGCTCGCCGGCGCACTCGCCCAGCAGAATGCCGAGGTGCTCGGCTCGCTCTTCATCATCTACGCCATGACCGGAAAAATTGCAAAGTACGTCGGCTCGGCGCACTCCAACGACCTCATGCACAGCATGATGTGCTCGTTCGGCTCGCCCAATCAGGCGCTTTTCGGCATCGCCACCGCCCAGATGGCCGCATTTTACGGCCTGACCAGCGGTTCCAACAGCGGTTTGACCGACGCGCTCTATCCCGACTTTCAGGCAGGCTTTGAAAAGTCGTTCTCGGCCGTGTGCAGCGTGCTCGCAGGCAGCGATGCCATCGGCGGACAGGGCATCGTGGGCGCAGATCAGGGCTTCAGCTTCGCTCAGCTGGTACTCGACGACGCCTGGCTGGACGCGTTCAACTACACCTTGCAGGGCTTCACCGTGGACGAGGACACGCTGGGCTTTGAGAGCATCGAGGAAGTGGGCATCGGCGGCAACTTCCTGAGCGAGTGGCACACGGTCGAGTACATGCGCGCGAGCTGGTGGAAGCACGACCTCTTCCCGCGTCAGACCTTCCAGGACGGCGAGCCCATCCAGACGGCGCGCCAGCGTGCGCAGGAGCGCGCACAGGCCATCATTGCGGAAAACCGCACCGACGAGCCGGTCATCGACGGCGCACAGTGCGCAATGCTCGACAAGATCGTACAGGATGCCCTCGATCATCTGGACGCATAACTGTTTTTACGCAAAAAATAAGACCCACCGAAATCGGTGGGTCTTTTGCATTATTCCATTTCGAATGCGCCGGTATAGAGCTGATAGTAAACACCCTTTTGGGCAATCAGTTCGTTGTGGCTGCCGCGCTCGATGATGCGTCCGTGCTCGAGTACCATGATGGCATCCGAGTTGCGCACGGTAGACAGACGGTGCGCGATGACAAAGACCGTTCTGCCGTACATCAAACCGTCCATGCCCTGCTGTACCAGTGCCTCGGTGCGGGTATCGATGGAGCTTGTCGCCTCGTCGAGAATCATAACCGGGGGATCGGCGACCGCTGCGCGCGCAATCGCGATCAGCTGGCGCTGACCCTGGGACAGGTTTGCACCGTTGTCGGTCAGCATGGTGTCATAGCCCTCGGGCAGACGGCGGATGAACTCGTCGGCGTTCGCAAGCTTTGCCGCGACTTCGATTTCCTCGTCGGTCGCATCCAGACGGCCATAGCGGATGTTCTCGCGCACGGTGCCGGTGAACAGGTTGGTGTCCTGCAAGACGATGCCCAGCGAGCGGCGCAGATCGTCCTTTTTGATCTTGTTGATGTTGATACCGTCATAGCGAATCTTGCCGTCGGCAATGTCGTAGAAACGGTTGATGAGGTTTGTAATCGTGGTCTTGCCCGCGCCGGTCGAGCCGACAAAGGCCAGCTTCTGACCGGGCTTTGCAAAGAGCGTGATGTCGTGCAGGATGGGCTTTTCGGGAGTGTAGGCAAAGTCCACGTCGAAGAAGCGCACGTCACCGGTCAGCTTGGTGTAGGTGAGCGTACCGTCCTCGTGGGGGTGCTTCCACGCCCAAATGCCCGTGCGCTCGGTGGTCTCAACGAGCTCGCCGCTCTGGTCGTACTTGGCATTGACCAGCGTGACATAGCCCTCGTCCTGCTCGGACTGCTCATCCATGAGCGCAAAGACACGGGATGCACCGGCCAGCGCCATGATGATCGAGTTTAACTGCTGGGAAATCTGGCTGATGGGCTGGGTGAAGCTCTTGGACAGCTGCAAGAAAGCCGCAATCGCGCCCAGCGTCAGACCGCCGCCGTTGAGGGCGATGGCACCGCCAACAATGGCCAGAATGACATATTGCAGGTTGCCGATGTTGTTCATGGCGGGCATGAGGATATTGGCGTACTTGTTTGCCAGACGTGCCGAGCCTGCCAGTTTGTCATTCAAGCGGTCGAATCCTTCCTTCGCCTTTTCCTCGTGACAGAAGACCTTGACGACCTTCTGACCCTCGATCATTTCCTCGATGTAGCCGTTGAGCTTACCGAGGTCGGCCTGCTGCTGCATGAAGTACATGCCGCTCTTGTGCGCGATCTTGCGCACGACGACCAGCATGAAGGCGACGCAGATCAGAACCACGATGGTCAGCTGCCAGCTCATAACCAGCATGGAGCAGAACACAGCGATAATGCTGATGACCGAAGACATAGCCTGCGGGATGCTCTGCGAGATCATCTGACGCAGGGTGTCGACGTCGTTGGTATAGACCGACATGATATCGCCGTGAGGATGGGTGTCGAAGTAGCGAATGGGCAGCGACTGCATGTGCGAGAACATGCGGTCACGGATGTCCTTCAGGGTGCGCTGGGAGACCGTAACCATGATGCGGTTATAGAGATAGGTTGCGATCAGACCGGCGGCGTACAGGCAGGCCATGCCGGCCAGCGCGTTAAGCAGGTCGGTAAAGACCGGCGCGTCCATGAGCAGAAGCGGCTTGATGTAGTCGTCAATGAGCGACTCGAGGAAGACCGAAGCGCCGACCGAGGCGGCTGCGCTGACGATAATGGCCAGAACGACCACGACAAGGCGCAGGATGTTGCCGCGGGCGATCATGGAGAACAGGCGCTTTGCCGTTCCCTTGGGTGCCTGCGCGTGCGGCGCACCCATTTTCGCGTTCATCTTGTTGAAATTAGGCATCTTCCTCGCCTCCCTTCTGCTGCGATGCAAAGACTTCCTGATAGATCTGGCTGGTTTTGAGCAGTTCCTCGTGCGTGCCGTACGCGCTGATGTGACCGTCGTCCAGTACCAGAATATGGTCGGCATCCTGTACCGACGAGATACGCTGAGCGATGATGAACTTGGTCGTGTCCGGGATTTCCTCGCGGAATGCCTGACGGATGAGCGCGTCGGTCTTGGTGTCGACGGCAGAAGTCGAGTCGTCCAGAATCAGAATCTTGGGCTTTTTGAGCAGGGCGCGAGCGATACACAGACGCTGTTTCTGACCGCCCGATACGTTGGTGCCGCCCTGTTCGATGTAGGTGTCGTACTTGTCAGGCATTTCCTGAATGAAGGGGTCGGCCTGCGCCAGACGGCACACGCGCTCGATCTCCTCGTCCGTGGCGTGTTCATTGCCCCATCTGAGGTTCTCCTTGATGGTGCCCGAGAACAGGGTATTCTTTTGCAGCACCATGGCGACCTCGTTGCGCAGCACTTCCAGATCGTACTCGCGCACGTCGATGCCGCCGACCTTGACCGTGCCGACAGTTACGTCGTACAGACGCGGGATGAGCTGAACCAGGGTGGTCTTCGACGCACCGGTGCCGCCCAGAATGCCCACGGTCTCGCCCGAGCGAATGTGCAGGTCAATGTGGTTGAGGCTGGTGTTGTTCGGGTCACCGACATAGCTGAAGGAAACGTTCTCGAAGTCGACCGAGCCGTCGGGCACTTCGCGCACGCCGTCCGGCTTGGACTTGAGGCTGCTCTCTTCCTCCAGAATTTCCTCAATACGCTCGGCAGACGAGCGCGCCATGATGACCATAACCATGACCATGGACAGCATCATGAGGCTCATGAGAATCTGGAAGGTGTAGTTAAACATACTGGTCAGTGCGCCCGTGGTCATGGAACCGCCGACAACCAGACGTGCGCCAATCCAGGAGATGAGCAGCAGGCAGGCGTAGACGCAGAACTGCATGAGCGGCATGTTCAAAATAATCAGACGCTCGGCCTTGAGGAAGCCGCGGAACAGCTTCTCGGAGATCGTGCCGAACTTCTTCTTTTCGAAGTCCTCACGCACGAAGGACTTGACTACGCGGATGCCGGTGAGGTTTTCCTGTACGACGTTGTTGAGTTCGTCGTAGGTGTCGAACACCTGCGTAAACAGACCGTGCACGCGGCTGATAATCAGCGCCAGACCGATGCCCAGAATGGGAATCGCGCACAGGTAGATGGTCGCAAGGCGCGGGCTGATGTATACGGTCATGGCAAAGGCAAAGACCAGCATGACAGGGGCGCGCACAGCGACGCGAATAATCATCTGATAAGCGTTCTGCACGTTGGTAACGTCGGTCGTCAGACGGGTGACGATACCGGCGGTGGAAAACTTATCGATGTTGGCGAAAGAAAAGTTTTGTACGTGGTGGTAGATGTCATGGCGCAGATTGCGTGCCAGGCCTGCCGAGGCATCGGCTGCTGCGCCGCCGGCCAGTACGCCGAAAATCAGGGCGCATACGGCCATAACGATGAGGATGCCGCCAAGGCGCAGAATCTCGCCCTGATCGCCCGCATCAATGCCCTTGTCGATGAGGATTGCCATAACGACGGGAATCAATACCTCAAAGATAACCTCAAAGCAGACAAAGATCGGCGCCAGAATGGACGCTTTTTTGTTGTCGCGGATGGCGGCTGTGATGTGATTGACCATGGTGTATCACTCCTTTTGCTGGGGTAGTTCGGCCAGATTGGCCTGAATTTTTTTTGCGGTCGCAAGAAACGCTTCCACTTCTTCGCGTGGAATGCCCCGGATGATCTGGGCTTCCAGCGCATCGCGCTGGGCGATGAATTGCGCGTGAATTGCGAGCGCCTTTTCGGTCGGAACGATGATCTTGCGCCGTGCGTCGTTCGGTGCGCTCACGCGCTCGATCATCTCTTCCTTCTCGAGCGCGATCAAAAAGCGGGACGCGGTCGAGCGGCGGATGCAGAAGACCTGCTCGATGTCATGCTGGCACAGCTGGTCGCCGACGTGCTCGCACAGATAGCCCATAATCATGCCCGCGGTCTCCGAACACGGCTTGCCGTCAGGCGGCTGGTGGCTCATCAGCTGCCGCCGAAACAGGTTGGACAGCGCGCGGATGGTGTATCCGATCAAATGCTCTGACTCCATGTTTGAGAATACACTCCTTTCGAGAAATTTGTTAGCTTACTTACAATTTTAGCAAACACTAAAAATCATGTCAATTGATTTTTTGTTAGCTTGCTTACATTTTGTCACCCTGCACAAATTCAAACCGAAAATGAAAAAAAGCCCTGACACACGTCGGAAAATTTTTGATGACATGGCAGGCAGGGAAGGGGCAGAGAGAAGCCGTTTGGAGCGCTATTCTATTTTGCTTGACATTGCAGGTACAGCCCACTATAATAATTTGCAGGCAAACTATTTTTCGTTGGGAGGCGATCACATGGAAAACACCGACCTCAGCTTTTACATCCACAAGCTCAGCAACCACACCGATCGTATTTCCCATGCGATCTACAACCGCAAGGAACTAGACGAATGCTCACTGACCAGCCTGTTCGTGCTCGATTTTCTCTACGCTCACCGCGACCAGCGGCTGTGCCAGCGCGATATCGAGGACGAATTTTTCATCAACCGCGCGACCGCATCCAAAATGCTGCGGCTGATGGAGGAAAAGCAGCTCATCCGGCGCACGGTGTCGGACGAGGACAAGCGCAGCAAAACCATCGAGCTGCTGGAAAAAGGGCTGGAGCTCCAGCGCAAATGCGGCGCCATTCGGCAGGGAACCGAAGAGGCGCTGGGCGAGGCGCTCACACCCCGCGAAATCGAACAGTTTAAGGCCATCTGTCGGAAAATGCTCGCGCATCTGGAATAACAGGATGCGCGAAAAATTTTGCCCAAATCGTTTGCTTGCATACTAATTTTTCAAGTCACATCAGGAGGTACATCTGTATGAATCAAAACGAAGCCGTCTTTCGAGACGCACCGGTGCGCACGGCGGTCGTGCGCATGGCCGTGCCCACGGTCATTTCTTCTCTGGTCCTGGTCATTTACAACATGGCCGACACCTTTTTCGTCGGTCAGACCCATGACGCGATGCAGGTTGCAGCGGTCTCGCTGACAAACCCGGTCTTTGTCATGTTTATGGCCATCGCAAACCTGCTCGGCATCGGCGGCAGCGCGGTGATCTCCATTCTGCTCGGCCAGCAGATGCACAAGGAGGCAAAGACCGCCTCGTCGTTCTGCTGTTATGCGTCGCTGATTTTCGGCGTGCTGTCCGCGCTCATCATCCTGCCGCTCATGGACCCGCTGCTGTCCGTGCTGGGCAGCACCCAGAACACCATCCAGCCCGCACGCGAATACCTGTTTTATATCGCGGTCGGCGCACCCTTCATCCTCTTTGCCAACACCTTCGGCCACGTCGTACGCGGTGAGGGTGCAGCCAAGGCTTCCATGGTCGGCGGTATGATCGGTACGGTGGTCAACATCGTGCTCGACCCGGTCTTTATCCTCACGCTGAACATGGGAACGGCGGGCGCTGCCATCGCCACCGTGCTCGGCAATGTCTGCGGCTGCATCTACTATGTCTGGTACTTTATGCGCCGCTCGTCTATGCTGTCCATCCATCCCCGCCATCTGCGCGGCGACAAGCACCAGATGGTACAGGTGGTGACCATCGGCATTCCGGCCGGTGTCAACTCGGCGCTTATGAGCATCGCGACCGTGCTGCTCAACAACGCGCTTGTGCAGTACGGCGATGACCCAGTCGCCGCGATGGGCATTGTTACCAAGGCCTATCTGTTCATCGTCTTCATTCACATGGGCATCACCAACGGCATCCAGCCGCTTCTGGGCTACTGCTTCGGTGCCGGACTGCGCCGCCGCTTTCTGGATATCCTCAAATTCAGCGGTATTCTGACCGTTGTGTGCGGCACGGCGCTGAGCGCGGTGTACATCATTTTCAGCCGTCAGATTGTCGCGCTGTTCATCGATGACGCGTCAGTCATCGCCTACGGCGGCCCGATGCTGATTGCGACCTCGATTGCCGGCCCCATCCTCGGACTGCTCTTCCTGTCCATCAACAGCATGCAGGCACTGGGCCGTCCGCTGCCCGCGACCATGCTTTCGGTCTGCCGTCAGGGTCTGATCTTCATTCCGCTGCTGTATATTCTGGACGCTGGTTTTGGTCTCAACGGCATCAACTTTACCCAGGCTGTCGCAGACTATATTTCGATTGTTTTGGCCATCATTCTGCTGGTTCAGACCTTAAAAGCCTTTACGGGCAAGTCAGAAAGCGAAAATTCTTTGCATATTTCACAGACCGCCTCCAATTTATGACCGCATTCGCCTGCCGGACGGTGTATCATAGCAGACACAAGGCAAGCGATCGGAGGCAAATAAACCATGAAAAAAAGAACCTATCTCTGGACGATCGGCATCACCCTTCTCGTCGGCGCCCTTTCCAGCTTTTTGACGCGTAACGACATGTCCTACTATACAGAGCTCGTCAACAAACCCATGCTGACCCCGCCCGCGTGGATCTTCCCGGTTGTGTGGACGATCTTATACGTGCTCATGGGCATCGGGCTGGGGCGTGTGCTGGAGTCTGACGGCTCACAAGCGGACAAGCAGGCCGCTACCCGCATTTACGCCGTCCAGCTGTTCTTTAACTTCGCGTGGAGCATTGCATTTTTTACCTTCCGCGTCTATCTCTTTTCCTTTGTCTGGCTGCTCGTGCTGTGGGCACTCATCATCTGGATGATCTTCATTTTTGCCCGCTCCGACCGTCTGGCAGCGCGGCTGCAAATCCCGTATTTCCTGTGGGTGACCTTTGCAGCCTATCTCAATCTGATGATTTATCTGCTCAATCGATGATTCACCCCCCAAAAAAACGCATCCCGTCCAAATTCCGGCGGGATGCGTTTTTATTTGGTCTTAAAAGTAGGCTCACGGCTTGCGCATAACAAAATTGGTCAGCTTGACCCCGTGGCGCACGACCTGCTGTTCGGTGATCGTCCGGTAGCCGCGCGCGGTAAAGAAGGGACGGGCGGTAATGGAGGCGTGCGTCTCGATCGGACGGCCCTTGACCGCGCTTTCCAACGCGTCGCAAAGCGCGGTTGCGATGCCCTGCCGCTGGAAGCGGGCGTGGACGTACAGGCGGTCGAGGTATCCGTCCCGGCTGATGTCGCCAAAGCCGACGATCTGTCCATCTTGCTCGGCAACGTAAGTCGTGTGCTCCAGAAAAGAGCGGTTCCAGGCCGCAAGATCGACCATCCCATCCGCCCACGCGTCGCACTGGTCGGCCGAGTAGTCCCCGCAGTTCACCGTGTGCACGGTATCGTAAAAGAGGGCGGCAAGCGCCGGGCAGTCGTCCGGGCGATAGGGGCGCAGATTCATATCTTTGACACTTCCTTTCCTGAAAACCGGCAAATGCGGAAAGGATGCACCGCGCGGCGCATCCTTTCTCGTGAGAATTGGGAAAAAAGAGGAAAATATGGGTTTCTATCCTTACAGCGAGGCGTGGAAGGTGCGCTTGATGACCTCTTCCTGCTGCTCGCGGGACAGACGGTTAAAGTTGACCGCGTAGCCGGACACGCGGATGGTCAGGGTCGGGTACTTCTCCGGGTGATCCATCGCGTCCATGAGGGTTTCGCGGTTCAAGACGTTGACGTTCAGGTGGTGTGCACCCTGCTGGAAATAACCGTCGAGCACGGCGACCAGATTGGCTTCGCGTGCGGCCTCGTCGTGACCGAGCGCGTCGGGCACGATCGAGAAGGTATTGGAAACGCCGTCCTGGCAGACATCACGATAGGGAATCTTTGCGACCGAGTTGAGCGAGGCGAGCGCACCGTTTTCATCGCGGCCGTGCATGGGGTTTGCGCCGGGCGCGAGCGGTTCGCCGCCCTTTCTGCCGTCCGGGGTCGAGCCGGTCTTTTTGCCGTACATAACATTGGATGTGATGGTCAGGGCAGACAGGGTATGCTTTGCACCGCGGTACAGGGGATGCTTTTTCAGCTCGGACGAGAACTTACGCACGATGTAGACGGCCTCGTCGTCGGCGCGGTCGTCATCGTTGCCGTACTTGGGGAACTCGCCCACGGTCTCGAAGTCGACCGCGATGCCCTGTTCGTTGCGGATGGGGCGTACCTTGGCGTAGCGGATGGCAGAGAGCGAGTCGGCAGCGACCGACAGACCGGCAATGCCGAAGGCGGTCAGGCGCTCGACGTGGGTGTCGTGCAGCGCCATCTGGCTGGCCTCGTAGGCGTACTTGTCGTGCATGAAGTGGATGATATTGACCGTGTCAGCGTACAGCTCGGCTGCATAAGCCAGTACCTTGTCGTAGTTTGCACGCACCTTGTCATAGTCCAGAATCTCGTCGGTGATCGGCTCGATGCCCGGGACAACCAGTTCGCCCTTCTTTTCGTCCACACCGCCGTTGATCGCGTACAGCAGGCTCTTTGCCATGTTGCAGCGTGCGCCGAAGAACTGCATCTGCTTGCCGACCTGCATGGCCGAGACACAGCAGGCGATGGCGTAGTCGTCGCCGTAGATCGGACGCATCACGTCGTCGTTCTCGTACTGAATGGAGTCGGTCGCAATGCTCATCTTGGCGCAGTAGGTCTTGAAGCCCTGCGGCAGGTGCTCGCTCCAGAGCACGGTCAGGTTGGGTTCAGGAGCGGGATTCAAGTTGGTCAGCGTGTGCAGGTAGCGGAACGAGTTCTTGGTGACCAGGGACTTGCCGTTGATGCCCATGCCGCCGATGGACTCGGTCACCCAAGTCGGGTCGCCGCCAAACAGCTCGTTGTACTCGGGCGTGCGCAGGTGACGCACCAGACGCAGCTTGATGATGAACTGGTCAATGAGCTCCTGGGCACCAGCCTCGTCCAGAATGCCCGCGTCCAGATCGCGCTGAATGTAGATATCCAGGAAGGTAGACGTACGGCCGAGCGAAGTTGCCGCACCGTTGTTCTCCTTGATACCAGCCAGATATGCCATGTACAGGAACTGCACCGCCTCGTGCGCATCCTTTGCCGGCTGGGACAGGTCGACGCCGTAGCGCGCCGCCATGGCCTTGACCTTGCCCAGTGCGCGAATCTGCTCAGAAACCTCCTCGCGCAGGCGGATGCGCTCCTCGTCCATCGGGCCGTCAATCGCCTTGAGATCGTTCTTTTTCTCCTCGATCAGGCGGTCGATACCGTACAGCGCAACACGGCGATAGTCGCCGATGATGCGGCCACGACCGTATGCGTCGGGCAGGCCGGTCAGCAGGCCGACATGGCGGGCGACGCGGGTGCGCTCGGGGTAGGCGTCAAAGACACCTTCGTTGTGGGTCTTGCGGTACTCGGAGAAGTGGCGCTCGATGGTCGGGTCGAGCTGGTAGCCGTACTGTTCGAGCGAAGATTTTGCCATGCGCATGCCGCCGTACAGGTTTACAATGCGCTTTAAGGGCGCGTCGGTCTGAAGGCCGACGATGACCTCGTTTTCCTTGTCGATGTATCCGGGCTCAAAGTTGTCGATGCCCGAAATGCGGTCGGTATCGACGTCCAGAATGCCCTTTTTCATCTCCTCGAGGATGAGCTTTTCGCACTTCTCCCACACGCGGCGCGTGCGGTCGGTCGGGGGAACCAGAAAGCTGTCGTCACCCTCGTAAAGCGTGTAGTTTTTCTGAATGAACGAGCGGACATCAATGGCGCGCTGCCATTCACCGCCGCGAAAACCGTTCCACTGGCTGTACTGCATCATTTAGACCAACCTCCAAAATATGTGTCCTGATATTGCTCACACCGCGCGCGATCCATCGCGGGCACGCCCTCGAGTGGATAGGGGAGGCCGAGCGCAGCATACTTGTTGACCCCAAGCAAATGATAGGGAAGCAGCTCGACGCGCTGCACGTTCGGCAGCGTGCGGATGTACCCGGCGAGCGCCTGCATGTGCGCCTCGTCATCGGTCACACCCGGCACGACGACATGCCGCACCCACATGGGTGTCCCGGCTTTTCGCACGGCCTCGACAAAGGCGTGCGTGCGGTCGATCGGCTGGCCGGTCAGTGCCCGGTAAGCGTCCGGCGCTTCGTGCTTGACATCGTACAAAACAAGATCGGTGTTTTGCAGAATGCCGTCGTAGTCACCGAGACCCACGCCCGCCGTGTCGATGCAGGTGTGAATACCCTCGGCCTTGCACAGCCTGAGGCACTCGGACAGGAATTCCGGCTGCAAGAGCGGCTCGCCGCCCGATAAGGTCACACCGCCGCCCGAACGGGTGTAGTACGGCACATAGCGGCGCAGCTTGCGCACCAGTGCCTCGGGTGTGATCTGCTGCCCGCCGCCGGTCTTCCAGGTGTCCGGGTTATGACAGTACCGGCAGCGCAGCGCGCAGCCCTGTAAAAAGACCACCGTGCGGATGCCCGGCCCGTCCACCGTGCCCATGGATTCGATCGAGTGTAAGTATCCGGTCATTTGCTTGCTCCTTTTGCTGAAGATGCGCTTTTTCGAGCCAAAAAGGCACAAAAAAAGCCGCACCTCCAGGCAACTGTGCCCAGACGGTCGGCAAAAAACAGGATCATACTTCATGTGGTGAGCCCCACGATTCCGTCAGTCATATGATCTGGGAGTAGGATACCACGGATTTGGTATCCTGTCAAGAGCCGGGGGGCCATATTTTGTGTTGCCGCCTTGTCGGCCATCCGGGAACGGTGTATTTTTGTTATAAGTTAGTCAAAACTAACCCAAGCATGATTGTAATCTGTCCCGCCGGAAAAGTCAATGGAAAAACCCGGATTTTACCCATTTCGGCACATCGAACAAGAGCACAGCAAAAGAAGTCTCGCCGTTCCATTCGATCTGACAAAAGACAGCGCGGCAGGGATTTTTCTGTCCCCACCGCGCCATTGCGTCTGCTCTTAGCTATACAAAATTATTATTTTGTATAGTTATATGCTACCTCTTTTGCCGCCTAAGCAAGGAGCCTACTCCTACCGTAGACTCCTTGCTGAAAACGAAAATTTAAATCAGATTTTCGGGTGCATATAATCTCTGAAACTCTGCCATATTGTTGATTCGATTTTGCTCTAAAATATCACTTATGGTTTGATAGTCTCCAGATTGCAAATAACTTACCATTTTTTTGACTTCATAATATTCGATCAATACATTTCCAGGTAAGGACACTTTCAATAATGATTGTCCATATTTTAAGCTTTCTTCCCACTTATGCCATTGCAACAAAAAGTAAAACTCATGAATTGTATAGCTTGAGGAAATCTCTTCCCAATTATATGTAGATGTGGCTGCTTGTATTCTGTAATTTTTCCACTTTTCCTGGAAATCAACAAGAGCCGCACAGGCTTCCTCTGCACTGTTTTGAGCAATCAGCCATGGCTTTAAATAATTGCTAAAATACGAAAGAGCCTCATTATCAGATGTAGCAACCCTGAATGCAGTATAGGAAGGGATGTCGTATGTGTACGTGCTTTTTCCGCCTTGATCCAATGGAAATAGAAGGTTAATGAGCAACATGCCCTCATATCCACAGATAGGTATATCTTTCATATCTATTTTTGGCATTGAGAGTGGCATGATCTCAAATAACATTCGTAGTTCCCCAGGAATTTTATCCACACCAACGATCTGCATAAAATCCTGTTTCATACGTACATAAGTCAGTCCATCTATTGTTTGGAATTCCGGGGAAAGAATTTGATATGCTTTTCTTTTATAAGACCGAAGTAAAAGTTTCATGATTATATACCTCATGTTCATTCAGAATTCAATCCACACTGGGAATCATTAAACTATATCGCATCCAAACCGATCCAAGGATTCAACAGCTCATGCGACCAGATGCTTATACTTCCTGCTTTGCCTCCACCTGTTCCTGCTCTCTGGCCTTTCGCATCCGCGCAAACACCGTGCGGCGCACGATATAGTAGCACGCCACATGCGCGCAGACGGTCAGCATCCATGAGATCGGGTAAGAAATGTACAGGTTAAACAGCGTGTGCTGCCACTGGAAAATGGTGAAAATCCAAATGATACGGAACAGGCACGCGCCCACGAACGAGACCAGCATGGGCAAAATGGAGTAGCCCAGACCGCGCACGCTGCCCGCGACGACATCCATCATGCCGCACAGGAAATAGGTTACGCTGACCACGCTCAGACGCATCATGCCGAACTGGATAACCTCGGGGTCACTCGAGTAAATACCCAGCAGATGTTCACCCAGCAGGTGCGCACCGTTGCCCAGCACCAGACCGATGACGATGACCAGACCCATGCAGTAGAACAGCACGCGGTCGATGCGCTTGTCGTTCTTTGCACCCAGGTTCTGACTGGTAAAGCTCAGCGAGGTCTGATAGAGCGAGTTCATGGAGGTGTAGACAAAACCCTCGATGTTGTTCGCTGCCGTGTTGCCTGCAACCGCGATCGCGCCAAACGAGTTGATCGACGACTGAATCAGTACATTCGAGATATTGAAAATCACACTTTGCAGTCCGGCAGGCAGACCGACCTGCATGATACGGAAGAACTTGTCCCGATAAAAGTGGACATTCTCCAAATTCAGGTGACAAACGCCGTCCATACGGGTCAAACACATGACAATGAGCGTCGCGGAGATGAGCTGTGCGATGACGGTCGCAGCCGCCGCACCGGCAACACCCCAATCGAGTGCGACGATGAACAGCACGTCACAGCCGACGTTAAACACACCGGCAAACAGCAAAAAATACAGCGGTCTGCGCGTGTCACCGACCGCGCGCAGGATGGCCGCGCCAAAGTTATAGATCATGGTTGCGGGCATGCCGACAAAGTACAGACGCATGTACAGCGTCGCCTGATCGATGACCTCTTCCGGGGTTGCCATGAGCGTCAGCATGGGACGCGAGGCCACAATACCCAGTACAATCAAAATCAGACCGCCGGCCAGACCGGTCAGGAGCGCGGTCTGTACGGTCTCCTTGGCGTCCCGGTACTCACCGCCGCCGCAAAAGCGCGCGACCAGCACGTTTGCGCCGACCGAAATACCGATAAAGAAGTTGACCAGCAGGTTAATGAGTGAGCTGGTCGCACCGACCGCCGCCATGGCCTCGCTGCCGACGAATCGGCCGACGACGACAATGTCCGCCGCGTTGAACAGCAGCTGCAAGATGCCCGAGCACATGAGCGGAAAGGCAAACAGCAGGATACGGCTGAGCAGCGGCCCATGACACATATCGATTTCATACGATTTTCGTCTCATTTTTTCAGAAATCCCTCTTTTTTTCCACATACCAGCCTCTGTACGCCGGTTCATCCAATCTTTTCGTCTCTATCTTATCCCTGTGTGTTGTCTGTGTCAACCCTGACCGTTTTCGGACGCTCGGAACGGCAGAATAAATACACGATACCGGCAAGATCGGCCAGCGCCCAGCCGATCGGCACCGAGACCCAAATACCGATCACGCCGATCTGCGGGATGGCTGACAGGGCGTAAGCCAGCGCGACACGCGTGCCCAGGGAAATGACGGTCAGCACGACCGACATGCCCGGTTTTCCAACCGCACGGTAATAACCGTACAGCAGGAACAGGATGCCGATACCGCAGTAAAACGCCGCTTCAATGTGCAGATACTGCACGCCGATGGCGATGATCTCGGTCTCTGCCGGGTCTACAAAAATGGTCATCAGCGGACGGGCAAATACACACACTGCACCACCGACCACCACACAGAACGCAGCCGCGCACGCTGCCGCGCTGCGGATACCGCCCCGGATGCGGTCGGCCTTACCCGCGCCGAAGTTCTGCGCCACGAAGGTAGAAAAGGCGTTGCCGAAGTCCTGCACCGGCATGTAGGCAAAGGAATCGATCTTGACCGCCGCGGCAAAGGCTGCCATGACCGACGGCCCGAAGGAATTGACCCTGCCCTGCACCATCAGGATGCCGAAATTCATCACCGATTGCTGCACCGAAGTCAAACCGGACAGGCCTGCAATCTCGCGCAGGACGCGCCCGTCCCACTTTCGGTGTTCTCTCCGGGGTACCAGCTCGGGGAATCGCCAAACCGTGAACGCTGCCAGTCCCAACCCGGACACATACTGCGCAAGCACGGTCGCACCGGCCGCACCGCCCACGCCCCAATCCAGCGTGATGACAAAAAACAGGTCAAGCACGATGTTCAAGACCGCAGACACCGCCAAAAACAGCAGCGGCGTGACCGAGTCGCCGATCGCACGCAGCAGATTTGCAAAATAGTTGTAGAGGAAGGTTGCTGGGATGCCCAAAAACACAATCACGAGATAGGCGCGAATGAGCGGCACGATCACATCGGGAATCTGTAAGATCCACAAAATCCCGTCCAGCCCCAGATAGACAATCGCGCACAGCACGGCCGTCATGGCTGCAATCAGCACAAACGACAGGAATATACCGACTTTGAGCCGGTCAAAGTCCCGTTTTCCGTACTGTACCGCAAAATCCGCGCCGCTGCCCATGCACAGCCCCAACAAAATCGAGGTCAGAAAGACCATCAGCGTATAGGCCGAACCGACCGCCGCGAGCGCGTCCGCACCCAAAAAACGGCCGACTACCCAGGTATCGGCCACGTTGTATAGCTGCTGCAATAGATTTCCCGCCATGAGCGGCAGCGCAAACAAAAGCAGATTGCCCGTAATGCTGCCCACCGTCAAGTCTTGTGTTTTGCGCATTCGCGCACCGGATAAGCCAACCGATCGCTTCATCTCAATCCCCCTTTTTTCCGTAAGTTCTATTATACGAGTCCGCACGCGCCTGCGCAATGTCCGGGGCATACAAAAAGAGAGCCGTTTGCTTCGGCTCTCTTGTCAGTCTTACGGTTTGCACTTGCCACAGGCCTCATAGCCCTGATTGATGAGCTCTTCCCGCGTGCCCGTGTAGCTCTTTTTGTTGGACGGGCTGATGGTTTCCACGCTGCCACAATCGGGCTTGTGGAACTTGCGCGAGCTCGTGTTTAAAATATACGTGCTCTCCTTGCTCGTGTCCGACGGTGCCTCATCCGACGCCCAGCTGTCACCGGTCGCATAGTCGATGGTCACACCCGGCTGATTATTGTAGACGTACACATTGAAGCATACACCCTCACCCTTGTCCTCGACCGACTGGGCTTCCATCTGTACGCCGCTCGCAACCAGATTGTCGCCTTCAAAAACGGGTGTCACCCGGTATAAAACGTGGTTTTCGGTCTCCTTGACGTAGTCGGCAACCAGGTTCTCAAACGGCAGCATGCCGTCGACGTTCATGTACCGCGTGCCAGTAATCAGGTTCTGACGGTTGGCATTCTCGCCCGTCAGCTGAAAGCCGATCAGATGGCAGCGATTGTACAGACTCTTTCCGTCCACAAAATCATACTGCACACTCTTCCAGCCGGTCGGCTTGACGTTGCTGATGCTGCCGCGCTCCTCGGTCGGCATGGTCTCCAGACCGACATTGGCATACGCCACACCGCAGCGCCCCAGATCGTCCAAAGGACTGTATTCCTCAAATCCTTCGCTTGTGAAATCCTCCGCCGGGAAACTCGGCTCGTTGTCATTGATAACCACATAGGGCTCACCGGAAAATTCCGGAACGTCGGACAGCGCGACCACCTCGGCCGTGTCAGAAGCTGTCGGTGCACAGCCGCTCAGTACCATAATCAGCAGTAAACCTACTGCAATTAGCCGTTTTTTCATCTTATGTACCTCTCCTTCGTGATTTTTTCATGGGAATGCCCCGGAAATTCTTGCCGTTCAACGCATTTCCAGCCTGATAAATCCAGATCGAACCGCACGTCGGACGGGTAGACCCGATTCCAGCGGTAAATAATCAGACCTTCCAAGCGATCGAAATAAGGCGCTAACGCCTGGTTTTCGACAAAACAATAGGCACCATCGGGCGCTTTACCCAGAAAATCTTCCGCGATGCATAAGTTTTCCTGCTCACTATCGCAAAATTGACGGGCTGAATAAGTATTCAGCCATAGTTTGTGACCCTGCAGATGGGTCAACAGATCAGATCGCACACAGCGGTCTTGACTTAACCGCCGACCGTTAAATAACATGCCCAGATGGTCGTCTAAACAGATTGCAGCTATCATCATTTGCACTCCTTTCATATTCTCGCCCAAATGCGAAATGAAGCTTTCGCCAGCCTTTCTCGAAAGGCTGCGGGTTCTCAGGGCAGAGCCCTGAGTCGCGTCCCGCAGGACGCGAAATCCCCTTTTGATTTTCCCGTCCCCCGCAAGGGAAAATCAACTAAAATTTAATTTTCAGCGCGTCCGCAGACGCGCAAATCCCTGCGGCCAATGGCCGCTCATGAAAACCAACCTGCGGATTGGTTTTCAGTTTTGTGGCTAACGCCGCACCTTTACCGTTTCATTTCCCGATCAGTCCGGAAGACTAGAGGTTCCCCTTCTGAGGGGAACGAAGGCCAAAGGATGGACAACCTACGGTTTGCCTCCATCGCTAAAAAATATTCCACCGGAATATTTTTTACGGTACGCTCGAAAATCGCGTACCGCCGCTCACCTCGAGCACGCACGCCTACGGCGTATTTTAAGGCGCGCTCTCGTCCCTTTGTGACCCCGTTTTTCTTTCTGTCAGATATACATTTCAGCCGCCGACAGGGTGAGAATGTACGAACTCCGCACGGCGGGAGCGTGCTGTCCGGCGCTCCCGTTTGCGCTGGCACTGCGTTGTGAATGCGAACTTTATGGGACGGCTGCGAGCCAAGTAAAGGTTCCGTGCAGTCAGGGCGCTCAGCGCGGCAGTATGATCTGCTTTTACGGTGCTGATCTGCGCGCCCTGGCTTTTTTATTGCTCTATGATCCAAAATTCTCTCACAGAATAAGAATATCCACAAGATCAAACAAAATTTTTCCACCGTGCGCGTCGAGTTATCTTCCCGGGCCGTCGCCAG
>NZ_FUXW01000003.1:195260-435266 GCF_900167005.1 Butyricicoccus pullicaecorum DSM 23266 | reverse complement strand
ATGGTTTCTTCTATGCTGGTCTATCCCAATCTGATTACCTTGCTGAGCAGTGACACGCCGACCTATCTGTTTGGTGTCATCCCGGTCATGCATGGCAGCTACGCTTCGTCGATTATCCCGGCTATGCTGGCGACCATCCTGCTCAAGTATGTCGAGATTCTGGTCGATAAGATCACGCCTGACTGGTCGAAAAACTTCTTAAAGCCTCTGCTGATTGTCATTATCACCGCACCCATCACGCTGTGCCTGCTCGCACCGCTCGGTTTGATGATTGGTAATGTGCTCCAGGTCGTCATCAACACCATTTATGGCTTTGCACCGTGGCTGGCAATGCTGCTGTTTGCGGGATTTATGCCGTTTATTGTCATGACCGGTATGCACTGGGCCTTTGTTCCGGCTTGCCTGATGTCTCTGGCAGACCCTGGTTTCGAGCTGATGCTGCTGCCTGCCATGCTGTGCAGCAACACCGCCCAGGCCGGTGCAACCTTCGGTGCAGCGTTTAAGACCAAGGATAAGGATATCAAGCAGATGGCATTCCCGGCAGCAATCTCGGCACTGCTGGCTGGCGTTACCGAGCCTGCCATGTATGGCGTTACCCTGCGCCTGAAAAAGCCCATGATCGGCGCTTGCATCGCAGGTGCGATCGGTGGTCTGATTGCAGGTTTTGTAAACCTCAAGGCATTCGCATTCGCAACTCCTTGCTTGACCGCAATTGTTCAGTTTATCTCTCCCGAGGGCGGCAGCAATTTCATGTTTGCTTGCATTATCTTTGCGGTTGTTCTGGTATTGTCGTTTGTTCTGGCCTTTATTCTGACTCCGGCAAATGCAGAGGAGGCATCTGATACGCCAGCAGCGCCTGAGACCACTCCCGCATCTGTACCGCTTTGTGATAAAATAGTAATTGAAGCACCCATCCCGGGTGAGGTCATTCCGCTGACCGAGGTGAAGGATCAGACCTTTGCCAGTGGTGTGCTGGGCGAGGGTTATGCCATTGTTCCGTCTGAAGGCAAGGTGTATGCACCCTTTGATGGCACCTGTGACAATCTGTTTGATACCCTGCACGCAATGGGTCTGGTATCCGACAGCGGCGTGGAGCTGCTCATTCATGTCGGTCTGGAGACGGTGAAACTCAACGGCGCACCGTTTACCGCACATATCAAGAGCGGAGATACGTTCAAGAAGGGCGATCTGCTGTTGGAGTTTGACATCCCGGCCATTCAGGCTGCGGGCTGTGAGATTCAGACACCGGTCATCGTAACCAATGCTGAGGATGTAGGAGACATTTCCATCCAGGGACGCAATATCGTAATAGGAGGATAATAATGGTACTTTCCAAGGATTTTCTGTGGGGTGGCGCGACGGCTGCCAATCAGTGTGAAGGCGCTTGGGATCGCGACGGCAAGGGCATATCGGTTTCGGATATCTGTACGGGCGGCAAGTTCGGCCAGAGCAAGCGCATCACGCCGGTACTCGAGCCGGATACCTTCTATCCGAGCCGTGAAGCCATCCAGCATTACGACCGTTTCCGTGAGGATATCGCACTGTTTGCCGAAATGGGCTTTAAATGCTATCGTTTTTCCATTGCATGGGCACGTATTTTTCCCAATGGCGATGAGGCTCAGCCCAACGAGGCTGGTCTGCGCCATTACGAGGAAGTCATTGACGAATGCCTCAAATACGGCATCGAGCCGCTCATCACCATTTCGCACTACGAAGTGCCGTTCGGCCTGACCAAAAAGTGCAATGCCTGGGTCAGCCGTGACATGATCGATTATTTCCTCAACTACTGCCGCGCAATTTTCACCCGTTATAAGGGCAAGGTTAAGTACTGGCTGACCTTCAATGAGATTAACAGTGCGTCCGCGCCTATGGGTGCGCTGCTCAATCAGGGTATTTTGAACGATCTTGAGCATCCGACCGAGTTCATGAACCAGCCGGATATCCCGCAGCAGCGTTATCAGGGGCTGCACCATATGTTCGTCGCAAGTGCACTCGCCGTGCAGATGGCGCACGAGATCGACCCCAATTACCGCGTGGGCAATATGATGATTTATTCGGCCAGCTATCCGCTGACCTGTGATCCCGATGACGTACTGGCTTGCCAACATTACAACCGTCTGTACAATTACTATTGCACCGACGTGCAGGCACGCGGCGCATACCCGGCGTTTGCTGCCCGTATGCTCGAGGAAATGGGCGTCAAGCTGGATGTTCAGCCCGGAGACGCAGAGATCCTCAAAAATGGCACGGTAGACTTTATCACCTTCTCGTATTACATGTCGTCGTGTCAGACTGCCAAGGATATTAAGGGCGGCGAGGGCAATATTCTGGGCGGCGTGCCCAATCCCAACCTGCCGTCTTCTGATTGGGGTTGGCAGATTGACCCCAAGGGTCTGCGCTATGCGCTCAATGACCTGTATGATCGCTACGGCCTGCCGCTGATGGTGGTAGAAAACGGTCTGGGCGCTAAGGATGTCATCGGGGCAGACGGTTCGATCAACGACGATTACCGCATCGACTATCTGCGCCAGCATATCGAGCAGATGAAGGAAGCGGTCAAGGACGGCGTCGATCTCATGGGCTACACGCCCTGGGGCTGCATCGATTTGGTCTCGGCTTCGACCGGTGAGTATGCAAAGCGCTATGGATTTATTTACGTCCGTCGTTATGATGATGGTACCGGAGACTTTGCGCGCCTGAAGAAAAAGTCGTTCTATTGGTATCAGAAGGTAATTAAGACCAACGGCGAGGATCTGGCCTGAGGTCGTGATAAGCTCGGTCGCGATTGGTATTGCAGAGGATTTGACATGCATACAAAAATCATTTTTTTGGACGTAGATGGCACGCTCGTGGATTATCAAGGGCGTCTGCCGGACTCGGCCCGACTTGCCGTACGCCAGGCGCGTGCAAATGGACACCGCGTATATATTTGTACCGGGCGCAGCCGTGCAGAAATCTATCCATTCCTGTGGGAGATCGGACTGGATGGTATGATCGGCGGTAACGGAAGTTATGTCGAGGATGCAGGAGAGGTTATTTTGCATCAGATGATGACAGCTGCGCAATGCCGCGCGGTGGTGGATTGGCTGCAGGCGCGTGGACTGCCGTTTTATCTGGAAAGCAACAGCGGTTTGTATGCGAGCGTGGATTTTGCGAGCGGGGCTGCAGATGCAGTGCGGGAGTACAGCTGCCGCAAGAATGGTGATGACGGAACAATGACCGTACAGCAGGCATTTCCGGACATGATTTATGATGGCGAATTGTATCGAGCGGATGTCAATAAAATCAGCTTTGTATTGCGGAGTATACAAGATTATGAAGATGCAGCGGCGGCGTTTCCTGATTTAAAAGCGGGAACTTGGGGTGGAAGCGGAGAACGTGCGCTGTTTGGTGATCTGGGCGTCAAGAATATCACCAAAGCCCATGCGATTGATACGCTGCTGAACCATCTGCACGCTGACCGGGCAGATACCATTGCCTTTGGCGATGCGAAAGTAGATATTCCGATGCTGAAATACTGCGCATACGGGGTCGCAATGGGCAATGGTGGCGATGAGATCCGTGAAATGGCGGATTTGGTCACAGATGATGTAGAGCAGGATGGCCTGCTGCATGCGTTTTGCCGGTTGGGGCTGATCTAACGTCAATGAAATTGCACTCCGTCTTGCTTAATTTCAAATGCAGAATTTATTCGGTCGAAGAGTATGAAATAGTAGGCGACGGAGTCGGAGATTATAAGCAGATTTTAGCTACGTACAAAGTATAGATTATCGTACTAGTCAAGGTCGATGAACATAAAAGAACCCTGGATTTTCCGCCATCGTGCTGATGATCGTGAAAACCAGGGTTTTGCTTGTTCAAGTAACGGTATCACAGCATAGCTGTAGTTTGAATCTGGGTATCCGGACTGGCTTTCAACCTGCTAAAGTTTGCTGTCGTTCCACGGTGCGCAATTGTGTGTCAAGACAAAAGAGTCAGTAAACCAAGAATGATGGTCGTAGTTATTTGCCGGTTTGTGCTGTGTGGCAAAGCAAGTGTGAACTATGATGGCATTGACCCTGCTGGATACTGGGAATTAGAGTTTATATGCAGGGAGCGGACACTTATAGATTTTGATACTGCTGTAGGTAATGCCAGCGACATTCGTAGAACGCTTGTTGTTTCCGGCGATGCTTAGATCAATACCAAAGAAGCACTTGTTGTTGCGCTTGCTGCAAAAAATTACCCGCGATATATAGCTGTAATTATGAATCATAGCCTGATGAAACGGGGCTGTAGACAAATCGTAACACAGCGGTTCGTCGTCATTATAATACGTGTCCCTGTACGAAATGACGCGTCAGCAGCGTTTACAGACATAAAATGATCATTCATAATTCGGTCCTCTTCTTAATTATTTTCTGCTAATGACATGGTGATATGATTGGGGGCTTGGGTAATGTAGATCTTGGCATCAACAGGCTGCTCACTCGGAATCACGACAACGTGTTTGTATTTGGGCTGTTCCTAAGCATGCTCAATGCGCTGTCGGTCGCCATCACAGGATAATCGGAAGATTTGCAAATAGTCCCGCTCGGGGACTTCCATGCTGTCGCGCATATACCACAGAAGCGTTTGCAGCCAAGCCGGAATGGTGGTCTGGATACCACGGGTGATGTAACGGGATTTTATTGGGATTAGCCCCTTATAGAAAAGTAAAAGCCGAAGGATTTTTCCTTCGGCTTTTATATTCGATTTGATTTGAGTGTTACTTTTATAATTGCTGTAGGCTATCTATGATTCGGATGATATGATAAAATCAAGTTATAATTTGAATGATACAAATTGATAGATAAATGTGATTTTTATGGGATTATTGTCAGGGAAAAGAGGATGCATATGCAGTTTGATTTACATGAAATCTGGGCAAAAACAGACCCATACCAATCCATTTTGACACACTCTATGCTCTCTGGTATTGTTGCACAGGTCATCGTTAGACACATGATTGCTCCGGGTACGTTACATAGATTATCGGGTGCATTATCCTGCAGTACAGAGAAAGCAATCAATTGGATCGGGTATCTCGTTTCCCTTCACGATATTGGAAAGATTGAAGGACAGTTTCAGTATCGTTGGCCTGCAATGAGAGAAAAGATGGATCAGCAGGGCTTAAAGCCTGATTTTCCCGATCCTGAACCCATTCGTCATGAAAAAACCACCTGTCGATGTTTGCGGGAGCGTATTTGGAGGGAAGTTCCAAACCGCAGCATGGCAAAGTTTTATGCGAATCTTTTAGAGGCACATCATCAAGGAAAATCGGGTAAGGAAGGTGAGCGCCAAAATCAGTTCTGGAATACTTTGCAGGAAGAGCTGGAATATCAGATGCGCATTCAATTTTTGCATTCGGAAACCGTGTGGCTGCCTGATCTGGATAAAAAAGATAGAGGCAGCGCAGGGGCCTTGCTGCTGGGAATTGTGATTCTATCTGATTGGATTGCCTCCAGCGATTATTTTGCACAAGCTGAAACTTGGTTTTGTCAACCGGATGCGCAGGAGCACGCAGTGCATCTTGCTAAGACGTTTTTGACAGTCAGTGGGTTAGAATCACAGCCTGCGGAATGGGAGCAAGAATTTCATCAGGTTTGGCCAAGTATTTCAAGAGAAGGACTGCGCGGTCTGCAAGCAGAAACCGAGATGCTTTTCAAGCAAGCACAGGAACGAATATCTGTTGTGCTGCTCGAAGCGCCTATGGGAGAGGGAAAGACGGAAGCCGGTGTTTATGCTGCCCTTCAGATGGCGCGGCAATGGGGAAAATACGGATTCTATGTTGGACTGCCCACCGCAGCAACATCCAATCAAATGGTTGGGCGTATGTGTACGTTCTTGCAGATGCATCATGCATCGGAACCAGTCAGGCTGCTGCATAGTATGGCGTGGCTGAGTGATGAGGGACAACCATCCTTTTGTCCGGACTTTGATACAGAAGAAGAACGCTATGCTTGGAGGTGGCTGCTCCCTGCGCGGAGAGGATTGCTGGGAACTTATGCTGTCGGAACGGTAGACCAAGCGATGATGTCAGTTCTTCTTGTGAAATATGGCGTTTTACGTTTATTCGGCTTAGCTGAAAAAGCGTTGATTATTGATGAGCTTCATTCTTATGACGTGTATATGAGTGAGATTCTGCACCGGTTATTGGAATGGTGCAAAGTGCTGGAGATACCGGTTGTTCTGTTGTCTGCAACACTTCCACCTGAGAAAAAGACGCAGATGCTATCTGCTTATACCGCTGAATCAATCCCTTCAAGCTATCCTGCCGTGACGGCCATTACAGAGTCAGGTAAAGTGCTGGTGCGCACGATTCATCACACGGAGAAGCAGCAAACCGTATCTGTTACGCTTTGTCCTATTCTGCATCAGGCAGAACAGATTGCCGCATATGCCAAAGAATTGGTACAGGATGGCGGCTGTCTGTGTATCTTACTGAATACTGTGCAGCAGGCTCAAGAAACTTTTCAAGCACTCAAATCCATAGGCTTCGATGGAGAGCTGCTTTTATTCCATGCGCGTTTTCCGGCAGAACAGCGCGACCAGATAGAGCAGCGCTGCATTAGACTCTTTGGAAAAGAGAAATCCATGAGACCCCAAAGTGCCATTCTGGTGGCTACACAGGTCGTCGAGCAGTCTCTGGATGTGGATTTCGATCTGATGATGACCGCGATTGCTCCGATAGACCTTGTGCTCCAACGGCTTGGCCGAATGTTTCGACATCAGGATACGCCTCGGCCGCCTCATATCACGGTTCCAAACCTTTATGTTTTGGTACCTGATCCATCGGAACCGTTTGGTGCCGATGGATTTGTCTATCCAACGTGCCTTTTACAACAAAGCATTCATCTTTTGGAGCAATATAGATCAATTCACATTCCGGAGGATCTGCCTGTTCTGGTAACACGAGGATATGACCCGCAAGCCGCACCGCCTGAAGAACTCGGCAGTTGGATGGAACACCTGATCGAAGATCAGGTGAAAGCTGCGGCGAGTGGAAACTATTTGATCCATGAACCTGGAAAAGGATATAGTCCGATCAAGGAATCTGAAAAAATTCAGTTTGACGATTTGGAAAGTAGCAGCTACCTCTCGGCTAAGACGCGATTGGGAGAACCTACTGTTCGGATTGTACTTTTGCCACCGGAGCGTTTTGAGTATTTCTGCAAAAAAGGTGAGAAACATGGTGGTCGGACTGTTCTGTCAGTGGTCAGCAAGGAAGAGGCACGAGAAATTCTAAAGTCCAGTGTCTCTGTGCGAGCCAAACTTCTGCATCCTGGAAATCCAGATGTGCTTTTCGGGAGGAGACTGCTGGAGGGTGTTCAGATTTATCCAGCTGTTATCGACAAAGACGGAAATATGCAGTATACTCAAATTAACGGCGTGGAAATTATAGTAAACAAAGAATTGGGTGTAACCTTTAAGGATGGTGATGTGAGTGAAAGCATCGTTTGACATCTTGACACAGCCATGGATTCCAGTTGTTGATAAAAACGGAATTACACAGGAAATTGGTCTGTTGGAAGCACTGGAACAGGCACATGCATACCAAAGTGTTCGGGATACTTCGCCAATGACAGAGTACAGTGTGTATCGGTTTCTGATTGTCTTTTTGATGGACATGCTCCGCCCGGAAGACGATGATGCACTGGATGGACTGCTGGCGGAAGGTCATTTTGACCCGGATGTGATCCGGGGATATATAACCGCATGCGAGCAAGAAGGTGTTCGTTTTGACCTGTTTGATCCGGAAAGACCGTTTCTTCAGACCACCTACCGAAAAGACTGGGACCGAGAGCCCAAATCGGTTACCGTTTTAGATTATTCCATTCCAAACGGAAACAATCACATTCATTTTGATCACAAGCGAGTGAGTACTGTTTATACGCCGGGCGAGGCGCTGCGGATGCTGTTTGCCGCGCAGATTTTCTGCACGGCTGCCGCACAAGGTTATCCCTCCAATGTCAATGGTGCACCGCCGTGGTTTACCCTAATCCAAGGGCGAAATCTCTTTGAAACTTTGGTCTTTGGCATGCTTGAAACCGATCGGATTGAGCTGCCGTTGGATTGTCCGCCTGTACTGTGGCGCAATTTTAATGAAGTGACGCCAAAGCAAAAGGTCGCTCGAACATCGTGGTTATTCGGCATGTATTTTCCGGCCCGGAGAATTCATCTCATCCCCAGCGAGGATGGTCATAGTGTCTTGGGTGTGTACTTCAGTCAGGGCATGAACTACGAAGTGACCGATGCATGGGAAGATCCGCATGTTACATATCGAATCACGCAAAAAGGACGCTTTAATTGGAAGCCTTCCGATGACGAAACAATCTGGCGTAATCTGACCGATTTGATTGATACAAAGGGCAAACGTGCACCGCAGATTGTAGCGCAATATGAAGATCTGGACACTTTTGATCGTCCTTTATCCCTTACCCTTTATGGGGTTCAGACCAATCAGGCTAACTATATAAAGGCGCAGCGGCACGATCTCCAGATCCCCAAGCAGTTACTGGGTAACGAAACTGCGCTGCGATTTATCACTGGATATATTGCGCAGGCTGAGCGATTGGGGCGAGCAATGTATAAATCTCTTACGCATGAAGAAATTGCAGAAGAAAGCCGGCTGCAAGCAGACAACGATATTATGCATTCTGTGAGCGGCTTTTGTGGAAGCAGTTTGATGCAATGGTGCAGTCTGGTTTTAATTACGAGAGCAGCTTCCATATTGCGGTCAGTACATTGTGCCAGGAAGCATCCAAAAGTGCTGATTGGATATTGGAGCAGCTGACATTGCGCGGTAAAACCATGCTGCAAGTCATGGACAATCAGCAAAAAATCCTTGGAAAAGAAATTGCGGCCATGAAAAAGGAGATGAAGCGATGACCAAAGCAGATTGGGACAGCTTTTTTCAGCGGTTGGATGCGCTGCCCAAGGGCGATCGGGTCGCGCTCAAACGAGCGGTCGGAACCATGCTGTATCAGGCGGATGGACGTACCGTGCGTATCTTTTACCAGTGTCTGCCTTATGCGGTTGCCACTTGGCAGGAGGATCGCATTTTTGCAGCAGCTTGTCTGCACTGCCTGTGGGATGCAGAAGCCAAGCGCCAGCCGATCGAGCAGATTTTTTACCAACTGGGACGAGATCAGGATATCTCAGAAAGTACAGGGCATCGTCTGGAAACCTTGCTCGATGTGTCATGGGATGAAGATGGCTTTATGCTGACCAAATTGGTTCGACTTATCCGATTGGCAAAATCCAAAGGCTATGCAGTCGATTGTCAGCAGCTGCTGGAAGATCTATTCTATTGGAATGGAGAAAAACAAAGTGTACAGCACAAATGGGCGCGGGCACTGTATCGGAAACCGGAAGATTCATCGGATGTGCAAGAAGGAGAATGATTTATGTTATACGAAATTCACATGCTGAAAAACTATCCGCCTGTCAATCTGAATCGGGATGAATCCGGTGCCCCCAAGTCCTGTATGTTTGCAGGGACTACCCGCGGTCGTGTATCCAGCCAATGCCTGAAACGAAGCTGGAGAACGTCATCCGTACTTTCTGAGGCGATTGGCGCAGAGCATTTGGGTATCCGAACCCGTAAACTCCCTCAGCTGGTTGCTGAAAGGCTGACCGAACTTGGTGTCAGTCAGGAGTACATTGACGCGGTATTTCAAAAAATCAGCGGATTTGGAAATAAAGAGGGGAAAGAGAATAAAGACGGCAGTTATACTGCACAGATCATTTTCTATGCACCGGAGGATATTCAGGCGGTTGCGGATGCAGTCCATGGTATGATCAAGGACTGCGCGTCTGTGAAAGAGGTAAAGGCATTGAAGGCCAAAGACCTGCAGGATGCCGTGAAGGGTGCGGATGTTCGTCCGATTACGTTGGATATGGCGCTGTTTGGCCGCATGGTTACTTCCAACGCATTCCGGGATGTCGAGGCCGCTATGCAGGTTGCGCACGCGATCTCAACTAATAAGCTGAACATGGAATCCGATTACTTTACGGCAATGGATGATCTTCTGAGCGGTGCGACCATGGAGGAAACCGGATCGGCTATGATTGGTGATACAGATTATAACGCATCCTGCTATTATCTGTACGCTTCGCTGGACACCGATATCTTGCGCGACAATCTGAAATATACAGAGGATGCTGATGCGCTGATTCGGACAGCGATTCCGGCTTTGATCCGCACAATGGCCCTGACCAACCCTTCGGGCAAACAGAACAGTTTTGCAGGAAATGTACTTCCCAGCGCGATCTTAATTGAGTGCAAGGAAGAAAAGGTACCAGTCAGCATGGTAAATGCCTTTGTGCGTCCGATCAAACCGGAGCCGGCGAACGATTATGATCTGGTCAAGGGCAGCACTCAGGCACTGGTGAATCAAGCCGATACCATCCAGAATAGCTTTGGTTTACATGTCAAGCAGCGGATGTGGTTTTGCCCTATGCATGCGTCCATCACACCGGCGTGTGAAACAACGGTGTGCAAGACACTGCCTGAACTGCTCGAACAGGTCGCCGACACGCTGGCGTGAGGCAGCTATGATGGAAAAAACATTACTTATTTTACGGCTGGAAGGCGCTTTACAGTCTTGGGGCGATCATTCCAAGTGGGATACACGCGACAGCGGAGATTTTCCGAGTAAATCGGGTATCGTAGGGCTGCTCTCCTGCGCATTAGGGCTCGAGCGGGAAAACCCGGAAATCGCCGAGCTGTCTGCAAACCTGCATATGGCAGTGCGAGCAGACCGTCCCGGTATCCGTATGTTGGATTTCCATACCGTGCGCGGCAATCCGCTGTATAATGCAGAGGGAAAGCCCCGGTCAAGCAATACGGTGGTTTCGCATCGCTGGTATTTGCAGGACGCCAGTTTTCTGGTGGTGCTGGATTTGCCTGAAATCTGGCAAGAGAGGGTTATCAAAGCGCTGCAGCATCCCGCGTGGCCGATTTATCTGGGACGTAAGAGTTGTGTTCCGTCTCGTCCGGTCTTGGAAGAAGCGACCACAGCTTATACTGATCTGATGGATGCGATTCGGCGCTATCCGGTATGTAAGCGAGATGGAGATGATACGGCACCACAATCGCTGTCCTATGAATGTGAGATTGCAGCAAGCGGAACGGCGAGCTATACCCGCTCGGATGAACGGATCTCCGGTGGACGCGACTTCGCGCTCCGTTCGGTATATCGCGGTGTAGTCACCATGGAGGTGCAAGATGTATCTGACAAAAATTGATTTGCTTCCTCATCACAGGGATATTCAGCGGCGCCTAGGCGACTGCCAACAGTTCCACCAGATGATAATGGGACTGTTTGAAAGCGATCGCAAGGACGCACAGGTGCTGTATCGCGTACGTCAAGACCGCAATGCTTTGGCAGTATATCTCTATTCCAGTCGCCCGGTGAACCGGGATCGCGTGCTTCCCGGGATGCACTTTTGCGGACAGCGTGATTTGACCCTGTGGTTGGAGTCGATGCAGCAAGGACAGGTCTGGCACTTTGATTTGTTGGCTTCTCCGACCAAAAAAGTAGCGCAGGATGGTCGGAAGAACAGCCAGCGGCGTATTCTTCGTACCTTAGACGAACGTATTGCATGGTTGGCTCGAAAAGGTGTACAAAATGGCTTTGAGCTGCTGAATTGTCAGGAACTGGAGGGTGGTCAGTTAACCGGTCGGCATACGCAGGAACGCGGCGGACGGATGTATTTGGATCAGTACCACTATCAGGGAACACTTCAGATTATCGATATCAGACAATTTCAAAAAGCGATTCAAGAAGGAATCGGTCCGGGAAAGTCTTATGGTTTGGGGATGCTATTACTCAATCCATGATACAAGACTATCTATTGGACTTTAGAATTTTTTCGGAATAAAGCTCGGTGAATCACAGTGAAAATCGATTGAAACTCAACTTGATTCCAGTGTAAACCCCACATGCGTGGGGATGAACCGGACACCATTGCAACGCTGGAAGCCAACAAGGGCGTAAACTCCACATGCGTGGGGATGAACCGGGGGTGCAGTGACGTGGTAGAGGTCGCTTTATGGTGAACCCCACATGTGTGGGGATGAACCGGAACCGCGCCTGCACTTTACGGACGAGGAACGGTAAACCCTACATACGTGGGGGATTCTAAAGGAGGTGGCTCAGAAAATGAAAAATCTACAGGAATTGCCAAAATTAAAAGATAGCATTAGTTACTTGTATGTAGAGCATGCAATCATTGAACAGAATGATGCAGCGATTATCGCAATACAGAAAAATGGACGGACACCCATTCCAATCGCTGCAATGACATGCCTGCTATTAGCTTCAGAGAACCCATGAAACAATCCGGATAACCTGTGGAAGGGGACAGGACTTTTGCCGAAACCTCGGCAAAACATGCAATCCGTCAGGTTTAAGTCCTGAGAAGTGCAGAAAAAGAAAAAGCACCGATTCAAACGAATCAGTGCTTTTTAATGGGTGCAGGGACAGGACTTGAACCTGCGACCTCCGGGTTATGAGCCCGACGAGCTACCAGCTGCTCTACCCTGCGATATCTGGTTTGTATCACACGCTCTCGTGTGGTGCTCCATTATAATATCACAGTCTCGGGCTGGTGTCAACACTTTTTTAGATTTCTTTAAAAATTTGATTCTCTCAGAAAACCATACTCCATAACTTGCTGAGGATTGGGCAGAGTAGGAAGGCAGGGAGCAGGTTTAAAACCGGAGTCTGCTTGATGCGCAGCAGGTTAAATCCAGCCATCATGGTGAGGATTCCGCCGAGGGCAGAAAAGTCGGCTGTCATATCGGCGGACATGAGGGGATAGATGACGCGAGCCAATAAGAAGAGCGTGAGCATGACGATAAACTGGGGGACTGCGATCACAGAGAGAAAGCGTCCCATGGTCGAGGCAAAGATGATGACGGTAAAGAAGTCCAGAATGGTCTTTGCGAGCAAAATGCTGCTGTTACCGGTCATACCCTCGGTCAGTGCACCGAATACGCCGGTGCCGCTGGCGCAGAATAGGAGCAGCAGGGTGGTAAAGCGTTCCATATAATCGGCGTCGCCGAGTTCAAAGTGCAGTTTTTTCTGCACGGTGCGGATACCGTTTTCGATCCGTGCACTTAAAAACAGCAGTTCACCGATGAGTAGACCCAAGATCATGGACAGGATGACTGGAGCAAGGTTGACCACCTTAGCGGCCAGAGAAATACCGATCAAGCAGGACGAAAAACCAAAGACGGTCGGAAGAGAGGTACGAATACGCTCGGGCAGGCTGGGGCCGATGGCGGCACCGACCACACCGCCTATTGCGACGGCAACAGAGTTTGCAATCACACCAACAGGTAACAAGAAAATCCCTCCAAATGTTATATCCTGTACCAGTATAGCACAACGTATCGTACAGAGTAAGTGTGAAAATTTACAGATTCTATGATATAATGAAGCATCCTTTGAAGATTCTTAGAAGATGGAGAGATTTTATGAGACCGATTGTATGTACAGGGGCAATGGATGCCGAGACATTATGGCTGATCGATGCATTGGAGAACGCCGAGCCGGTGACGCTTGGCTGCTGGAAGTGTGTGCAGGGAGAGCTGGATGGGTATCCGGTAGTGATTGTGCGCACCAATCAGGGCATGGCCAATGCGGCGGCTTCGACTGCGCTGGCAATCGAACGCTTTGCGCCGTGTGCGGTGCTCAATCAGGGTACGTCGGGCGGACACGCACCCGACCTGCACACGGGTGACATTGTCATCGGTGCGCAGGTCATCAACATGGGTGCGGTACGCACGCCCGAGCGGGCGCGTGGTGCGGGCATGGACCCGGTCTGCGGTGAGCCGCTCGGTTTGGAGATTGCCAACACGCAGCCGGGTGACGGAGAGAAAAAGACGGTCTTTGCAGCCGATGCGGACTTGGTACGCGCAGCGGCAGCGGTTTGCTGGACGGAAAGCACGGTCGTACAGGGCACGATCGGTTCGGGCGATGTGTGGAACAACGAGCTCGACCGCATCGCGTGGCTGCATGAAAACTGGGGTACCATGACCGAGGAGATGGAAGCGGCAGCTTCGGCGCAGATCTGTGCGGCTTACGGCGTACCCTTTCTGACCGTGCGCATCCTTTCCAACACCGCGGTGCACGGGGAGCCGTTCGACGAGCGCACAGGCGAAGCGTGTCAGAAGTTTGCGCGTGCGGTCATGCGAAATTACCGCACACTGACCGACTAAGCGTCGTTACATCAATATAATGGCGGCGATCGTAGTCGCGGCCAGACCGCAGACAACCGGGATGAGGTTCTTTTTGGCCAGATCGGCGGCTTTGATGCCGCAGATGGCAGCGACCGGGACACAGCCCCAGGGGATGATGGTGCCGCCGCCGACCCAGACGGTCGAGATCTGACCGAGTGCGGCGAGGGTTGCGACATCGACCGAGCCGGTCGCGGCGAAGGTCTGCGCGAGTGCGCCGCACAGCGGCAGGCCGGAGAAGCCCGAGCCGTCCAGACCGGTGATTGCACCGACGGCGGTTTCCAGAACGGCGATGGAAGCGTGAGAGAGCGGGACGTGTTCGGCCAGCCACAGGCCGATATCACTGAGCAGACCGCGTGCGTCAGGTCCCAGAACGGTCTGGGCAAAGCTCTCGCTGCCCAGGAAGAAGAAGCCTGCGATGACGATGACCGGGGCGAAAATCTTGATGGCGAAGATGAAGCCGTCGCGCAGGTGATCGGTGGCGATCTCGAGTGCATTTCTGACGCCGTGGTCGGCGATGGTGGTGACCGACATGAGAATAAGCGCAGTACCTGCGACCAGCGCGGTCGCGTCGCCGCCCGTGATGCCAAAACGCACCATCAAACCGACATCAAACAGCAGCGCTGCCGGAATGAGGACTGCGATGGTGATTGCCAGACGCGGGCGCTCGATGGTACGGCTGAAATCGTGCAGTTCGACGGTGGCAAGGCTGGGATTTTGCTTGAGATCGCGGTGCATGAGGAAGAATGCAACGGCAAAAGTGGTAATGCACATAACCGTCCACAGGGGCAGGCTGGCGCGCATGACCGTCACCGTGTCCACGCCGGCGGCCGTGGCGGTGATATCGGGCGCGCCTTGGATGAAGAAGTCGGACGACAGGCCGGCACCGTGGCCGAACAGGTTCATGGCAACCGCTGCCCAGATGGCAGGCAGACCGACACGGGAGGCGACGGGCAGCAGCAAAGCGCCGATGAGGGCGACCGCGGGACTGGGCCAGATGAGCCAGGATACGATGAGCATGGCAAGACCGATGGCCCAGAAGGCGGTGTTGCGCGTGCGGATGATGCGTCCAACCGGACGCATGAGCATTTGATCGGCGCCGACGGCAATCATGGCATGACTCATGGCAACGACCAGCGCGATGACCACGATGATGCTGAGCAGCTCGACACACGAGTGGATAATGGCATTATTGAGCGTCTGAACGGCGCCGATGAGACTGCCTTTGTAGAGATAGCCGATGATGAGGATGCCCAGCGCACAGGGCAGGACGATCTCTTTTTTGAGCAGGAGCGCGGCGAGCACGGCGACCGTGATGACGATATAGGCGATGTGCAGGGAAGTGAGCGTGACCAAGGGGGAGCCTCCTAACCGGACGCGCCCGGACACAGGCTGTCAGAGGGAAAATTTACAAACAGGAGTGCTTTTTGACGCGCCCTTATGATATAATGAAACAAATGCTAGGCGTTCCAGCCGGAAACGGAGAATCCTTATGTTTGCGATTACGACCGATAATAACAGTGATCTGCCGATGACCTATTTGAAGGAACATGACGTAGGTCTGATGAGTTTGAGTTATACCGTAGACGGGCAGACATACGATGCCCACCATCCCATGCCTGACGCGGACTTTTACGCACGCATGCGCGCGGGCGCGATGCCGACGACCGCGCAGGTCAACCCCGAGGAGGCACGCCGAGTGCTCGAGCAGGCGCTCGAGACGCACGACTGCGTGCTGCACATTGCATTCTCCTCTGGCCTGAGCGGCAGCTATCAGAGCGCACGCATTGCGGCGATGGAATTGCAGGAACAGTACCCGGACAAGCAGATCGCGGTCGTGGACTCGCTCGCCGCGTCGCTCGGACAGGGCTTGCTCGTGCATTTTGCCGTGCAGATGCGGGATGCCGGACAGAGCTTCCAGCAGACCGTCGACTGGTGCATGGAAAACCGTCCGCATATCGTCCACCTGTTCACGGTCGACGACCTGTTCCACCTGTACCGCGGCGGACGTGTGTCCAAGGCGACCGCGATCGTCGGTTCCATGCTCAACATGAAGCCGGTGCTGCACGTCGATGACGAGGGCAAGCTGGTTGCAGTCGGCAAGATGCGCGGCAGAAAGCGTGCGCTCGACGATCTGGTCAAGCGCATGGGCGAGCAAATCGGTGACTACGAGAACAAGACCTTTTTCATCTCGCATGGCGACTGTCTGGCCGATGCCGAGTACGTGCGCGATCAGGTGAAGGAGAAGTTCGGCATCCCCGATTGTCTCATCAACTTTGTCGGCCCGTCCATCGGTGCCCACTCAGGCCCTGGTACCGTTGCCTTGTTTTTCCTGGGCAAGCAGCGGTGAGTGCGCTTTACCTTTGGGCGCACGTCTGATATAATAGGAACACATGAAGCACCAAAGGAGGTTGAAAATTCATGTTCAAGAGATTACTCGCGGCGCTGTGCGCCGTTGCGCTGTGCGCGGCCATGGTTGGCTGCGGCAAGACCGACACCCCCAATGACCAGACCACTCAGGAGGAGCAGCAGGCCGAGACCAAGACGGTCACGCTGTACCTGCCCGACGAACAGGCTGAGTCGGTTGTACCGACCGAGACCGAAATCAAGGTCAGCGGTGAGGACGAGGCAGCTGACCTCATGGCTGCACTGGTGGAGCAGGGCGTACTGCCCGCAGAGGTTGCGGTCAACTCGCTGACCAAGGACGATAACAACAATCTGACGCTTGACGTCAACGCGGCATTTGCCGAGGCACTGTCGGGCAGCGGTACGGCAGGGGAGACCATGGTCATTGCATCGGTCGCAGATACCTTCCTCGCGTACTACGGTGCGGCAAGCCTGCTCATCACGGTAGACGGCGGCACGCTGGAAACCGGTCATGCACTCTACGACGAGCCGTTCACCCGGATCTTCGACGCGGCGCCTGCGGCGTGATCGGAGCAAACAAGACAAACATAAGCGCTGGACGCATTTGTCCGGCGCTTTTTTTCTCCCGTTTCCGGCAGGAGAGGGGGAAACTTCCTGACTTTGTGTCATGCTATGCGCGCAGGGCACGGTTGGTGTCAGCGCAAAAAAAGCACCGCGGCTTTAAACCGCGGTGCCCATGAAGAAGTGATCAGTTTATGATGTTTTCGGTGTGTGTGCTTATGCGTTTGCCTTCCACAGACCGTGCAGGTTGCAGTAAGCGTAAGCTGCGATGACCTTGTCGCCGTCAGCCAAGGCAAAGACAGCCTCGGGAGCGTCGCCCGGGTTGAGGTTCTTGCGCTGAACGCCGTTCTCGGTGTGCAGAGCGATGAAGCCGATGAAGTGCTTTTCCTCCATGGGATGCGCAACAGAGCCGACCGATACCTTAACCTGGTTGCCCTCGATGGACAGAACGGGCAGATGCTTCTCGCCAGCGCCCTCGCTCATTGCGGGGTCGAGCAGCTGCATCTTCTCGCCGCAGCAGATAACCGGTACCTTATGATCGACAACCTTCTCTACAACATTACCACAGTGCTTGCACAGATAGAAATTCAGTTCCATGATGATTACTCCTTTACTCAAAAGAATCGTTTGTTATACATGAGATCCCGCCGTGCGGGAGGTGTTTGTTTATCGTTTACGAGAATAGTATACATTCGTATAACGTAAAAGTCAACCCCTAGTTTGGTCAAATAAAAAGGAATTTTTTTGTGCACATTGACAGACGTGGATACAAATGAACCGAAAAGGGGAAGTTGTGCTGTATATTGTGCTAGTGCGTCAAAGTGCGAAAGGAAAAACTAATCACTCACAAAAAGACAAAAAATACACAAAACGGTCACATTTTGGCGCGTAAAGTAATTGTGAAAATTCTGGAAACTTGTGGTAAATGCCTTGACAATGGACCGAAAAGAGCGTAAGATAAAACCATATTAGGAAACCAGAATGGTTTCGGGCAAAGACAAGTACATAGCAAGCAATATGGGCACTTCCTGCCCGCCGGACTATTGAAAGTGAGGGGAAAACGTATGACTCCGACCACGACTTCGTCCAATGAACGCTACATCAGAGAACAGATTGACATTATGACCGGCTTGCTTGCGCAAATGACCGATCACTATGCGATCGCACGTATCCGCATCCAGTTATGGCACCTGGAAACCGAACTGCACAGCCATCCCGCCCATCCGTTCAGCTAAATTTATCTTGTAACCAAAAGAGCACGTTTATACGTGCTTTTTTATTGCAAAAAATACAGAATGGTTGACATTTTTTTGAGATTCTATGGACTTTTTTTGATCTTTCATGGATATATCTGGTATGACCATTGATTTTTTTCCTCTTTTTGTGCTATATTATAAATGCCGTCCGGTCTGGCCTGAGGTGAAGGGGGCGTTGGCCGACGGTGCGTAAAACTTTACTCGTGCGCATTTCACTGAGCACAAATCAATTTCTTGTAAAGGGGATATCCAGATGCCTAAGAAAAAGATGCTGGAAGCCGTTGAGTTGTATCTGAAGAGCGAATTTCAGACGACTCCGGCCGAGGCTACGCCTGACCAGCTCCACACCGCAGTCTCCCGCTCCCTGATGGCGGGCATTGCCGACCGTTGGCATGCAAGTGCGGAGAAGCATCAGAACACCCGCCACGCATACTACTTCTCGGCGGAGTTCCTGATGGGACGTATGATTTATAATAATCTGCTCTGCCTGGGCATGACCGAGGAGATCGGTCAGCTGCTCGAAAAGAATGGCGCGTCTCTCGACGCCTTTGAAGAGGTCGAGGACTGTGCACTGGGCAACGGTGGCCTTGGCCGCCTGGCTGCCTGCTTCCTGGACTCTGCCGCAACCTTAAACCTTCCGCTCGACGGTTACGGCATCCGCTATAAGTACGGTCTGTTCAAGCAGAAGATCGAAGGCGGCTTCCAGAAGGAAGAAGCTGACGATTGGACCCGCTACGGTGACCCGTGGAGCCTGCGCCGTGAGGACGAGGCTGTCCGCGTAGAGTTCGCTGACCAGACCATCGTCGCAGTACCCTATGATATGCCGATCATCGGCTATAACACTTCCAACATCGGCACCCTGCGCCTGTGGCAGGCAGAGCCGGTACAGGCGTTTGACTTCAACCTGTTCAACGCCCAGCAGTACGACGCAGCAGTTGCAGAGCGCAACCGCGCAGAGGACATTTCCCGCGTTCTGTACCCCAACGACTCCACCGATGACGGTAAGATCCTGCGCCTCAAGCAGCAGTACTTCTTCTGCTCCGCATCCCTGCAGGACATCATCCGCAAGTATAAGAAGACCTATGGCAATGACTTCTCGCACTTCGCAGAGATGAATGCCATCCAGCTCAACGATACCCACCCGGTTATCTCGATTCCTGAGCTGATTCGCCTGCTGACCGACGGCGAGGGCCTGTCCTTCGACTACGCACTCGATATCTGCAAGCAGGTATTCTCCTACACCAACCACACCATTCTCGCAGAGGCACTCGAGAAGTGGAGCCAGCACCTGATGGAGCGCACCATTCCGCGTGTCTTCCACATCATCGTTATGCTCGATCAGTACCTGGGCGGCGAGCTGCACCAGAAGGGCATCACCGGTGACAAGGAATACTCCATGCACATCCTGCAGCACGGCACCGTGCACATGGCTTATATGGCTATCTACTGCTCGCGCTACATCAACGGCGTTGCGCAGCTGCACACCGAGATCCTGAAGAACGACGTTCTGCGTGACTGGTACCAGATTTATCCCGAGAAATTCCAGAACAAGACCAACGGCATCACCCAGCGCCGCTGGCTGGCTCTGTGCAACCCCGAGCTGTCCGACCTGCTCACCCGTCTGCTGGGCAACGAGAGCTGGAAGACCGACCTGTCTCAGCTCAAGCAGCTGGAGAAGTACGTCGAGGACGAGAAGGTCATGCAGGAGCTGTGCGAGATCAAGCTGCATAGCCATCAGAAGCTGGCCGAGTTCGTACAGAAGAAGGACGGCATCACCATCGACCCGAATACCTGCTTCGACGTACAGATCAAGCGTCTGCACGAGTACAAGCGCCAGTTCCTCAACATTCTGGCCATCCTCGAGCTGTACTACGAGATCGCTGAGGGCAGCCTGACCGACTTTACCCCGACTACCTTCATCTTCGGTGCAAAGTCCGCTCCGGGTTACGCACGTGCAAAGGGCATCATCAAGCTCATCAACGAGGTTGCAGCGCTCATCGACCGCGACGATCGCGTACGCGGCAAGATCAAGGTTGCATTCCTGTCCAACTACAATGTCTCCTACGCTGAGAAGATCATCGCAGCTGCCGACGTCTCCGAGCAGATTTCGACCGCTGGTAAGGAGGCATCCGGTACCGGTAACATGAAGCTCATGGCAAACGGTGCGGTTACGCTGGGTACCCTGGACGGCGCAAACATCGAGATCGTCGAGGAAGCCGGCAGCATCAACGAGTATATTTTCGGCGCAACCGTCGACGAAATCCGTTCGGTACAGGAGCACTACAACCCCAACGGCATGTACCACAACGACTACAAGATCAAGCGCGTTCTGGACGCTCTGGTCAACGGTACGCTCAACGACGGCGGTTCGGGTATCTTCCGCGAGCTGCATGACTCGATCGTATACGGCGCAAGCTGGCATCGTCCCGACCAGTACTTCCTCCTGCTCGACTTCGAGCGTTACCTCGAGGCCAAGAAGCAGGTCGCAAGAGACTACAAGGATCAGCTGGTCTTCGCAAAGAAGCGTTGGATGAACATTTGCAACAGCGGCAAGTTCTCGTCCGACCGTACCATCCGTGAGTATGCTAAGGATATCTGGCATATCGAGGAAGTATAAGAGATACGCAAGCAATGAAAAATCCCGACTGTCTAACAGACAGTCGGGATTTTTTTCGTTTACGGAGAAAACCCGCCCGCAGGCGACGAGCGGGTCCGGGTCTGCGACCCGGCGCGATCCAGCCGCGCAGGATGGCCGGACTCCGCAGAGTCCGGAATTCTCTTTGATTCCCGGTGTTCGCCCCGGGAATCAACTCAATTATCGTTCTTTTTATTGTTTCGCCTTCTTCGCCTGAATGAACCCGTCCAGCAGCTCTACCGTCGCATCCACGCCCAGCGCAAAGCTGTTGACCGTCAGATCGTACTTTTCGGCCTCGCCCCACACTTCTCCGGTGTAGAACTCGTGGAAGTGCCGACGTGCTTCGTCGGTCTTGTGGATATACCGCCGCGCTTCGCGCTCACTCATATCCTGCGTGCGCATGATGCGCTGTACACGTTGTTCCAGTTCACCGTGAATAAACAGCGTGGTCAGATCGTCGCGGTCACGCAGCGCGTAGTTGCCGCAATGGCCCAGCAGAACAAAATCTTCGCGCTCGGCAATCTGATGCATGAGCGTAAAGGGAACCCGTCCCATACCGCGCGCATTGTTCTCAACCGCAATGGAGAACAGCAGGCTGTTGACCGGCTTCTCGGCCAGAAATGCCCGCATTTCCTCGGCACAGCCCGCACGGGTGGCTTCCTCGAGCAGCGCGTCTGCATCATAGCAGCGCACACCCAGACGATCTGCCAGTTTCTGCGCAATCTCCAAACCACCGCTGCCGCAGCTGCGTCCAATCGTGATGACCATAAAATCAACCTCCCATATCCGTCAGATCAGGTTTGCGAAAATCGACGAGGCCGCAACCGTAATCAGTCCGGCAACCGCGATGGCAAGACTGCTCATCGCACCCTCGACTTCGCCCATCTCCAGCGCACGTGCTGTGCCGATGGCATGCGAGGCAGAACCAATCGCGATGCCCTTGGCTACAGGGTCGGTGATGCGGAACAGTTTGCATACGGTCTCGGCGATGATATTACCAATAACACCAGTAATAATGATGACCGACACGGTAATGGTCACGATACCGCCGAGCTCTTCCGACACACCCATACCGATGGCGGTGGTGATGGACTTAGGCAGCAGGGTGACGTAATATTCATGTCCCAGTCCGAACAGCAGACACAGGCCAAAGACCGAACCGATGCTGGCCAGCACACCGGCGATGATGCCGATGAGGATGGCCTTGACGTTGCGCACGAGCAGGGAAAGCTGCTCGTAGAGCGGGATGGCCAGACAGACGGTTGCAGGTGTGAGCAGATAACTCAGGTACTGCGCACCGGCGTTATAGCTCTTGTAATCGATGTGCAGCAGGAGCAGAACGCCGATGGTCACAATAATGGAAATCAGAAGGGGGTTACAGATGGGGGACTGGGTCTTTTTCTTGATGAACAGTCCCAGTTCATAGCTTAAAATACTGACCATGACCCCGAAAAAGGTCGCATTTGACAGGATATCGTGCATTATTTAGGCTTCCTTTCGCGGCGGATGACAGTCTGGGTCACCAGACCGGAGACTGCCATAACAAAGATGGTCGTGACGACCGTGATGACCGAAACCGGCAGCAGAACGGCCTGCAAGGACGGCCAGCTGTCAAGCAGACCGACCGCAGCCGGGACGAACAGCACCGGCATGATCTCAATGAGGAACTTTCCTGCGTCCTGCACGGCTTCGAGCGGCAGAATGCCGGTGATGAGCAGCACGAGCATGAGCAAAAGTCCGTAAATGCTGACCGGGATGGGCAGGGGCAGCAGTCCCTTGAGCACCTCGCCGGCAAAGGTGATGGCAAGAATGATGCCGAATTGTCGGATCAGTTTCATATCGTTCTCCTTTCCGCCTGCCAGCGCGCGATTTCGGTATCAATAATATCGTAATGCCGTGTGATCGCTGCACAGCCCGCGTCCACGCGCCGCTGTTCCAGATATTCAATCATGCGGCGGTGGGTGTCGAGCGTCTGGTGCAGAAGATCCTGCGCACCGCGCGTCAGAAATTGTGTAATCAGGTGACCAATGACATCGGACAGGGCGTCGGACACAATGCGCATGAGCGGGTCGCCGCCAAGATCGATGATCGCGTCGTGGAAGGCTTCGTCTTTTTCTGCGCTGCGCGTGCGCTCCAGCTCTTCCTGAATACGCCACAGACCCTGTACCTGTTCGGGGGTGCTGGTCTGGATGGCGATGCGGTAGGATTGCAGCTCGATGGCGCGGCGCATGCGATTGATGGACTGGTAATCAATTTCCCCCAAAAGCAGCATAAAATGCAGCGATTGCGCCAAATATTGTCCCATGTGGTTGGACAGATAATTGCCCGAACCCTGTCTGCTCTCCAGCACACCCATGCTCTCGAGCAGACGCAGACCGTCGCGTACCGTGCCCCGGCTGACGCCGAGATCCTGAGACAGTGCGCGCTCGGTGGGCAGGCGATCGCCCGGACGCAGCTGTCCCTGTTCGATCAGCCGTCGGACGTAGGTGCATACGTCCTGATAGCGGTCTTCCTCCATGCAGTGTTCCTCCTTTGTCTGTAATATGCGCGGCGGTTGTATCGATCAGATTGGTTTAACCAATTTCTGTTCTGTTTCATTATACCCCCGTTTTCGAACGCGTCAAGAAAAAATGTCGCGGAAACAGGTGAAAACAGAAGATTTTGTGAAAATTGTAAGAGGGTTTTATAAAAAAACACGCCCGGAGGGTGATCCGGACGTGCTTTTTGTGTGCGAAATACGGAAAATTTGTTAAACAGCGTGTACAGGCAGGCGCAGACGGCCCGCAATGGCACCTGCGACCGGCAGGAAAAATTGCAGGCCGGGACCGTACAAAGTCAGGGCGATGACCGTGCCGATGCCCAGCGTACCGCCCAGCACAAAGCCGACGACAATGCACAGACCGTCGCACAGCATGCGTGCCCAGCGCAGCTGCAAGCCATGTACTTTTTGGTGCAGGATGACCGGGATGAGGTCGTTTGCACACGCGCCGGCATCCGAGCGCACCGAGATGCCGACCCCGATCGAGACGATCAGACAGCCCAGAATAATGAGCAGAACGGTGAGCGCGAGTGGGCGATGGACGGGCAGAATCCGACCAAAGAGGAAAGCGTAAAAGTCCACGATCGGCCCCAGACAAAACATACAGAAGATGGTACCAATGTGGATGTGTTCGCGGGCACAGAGGAAGATTGCAACCAGACAGATGAGCATAATGAGTGTGCTCAATTGACCGTAACTCAGGCCGGACTGCCGGGAAATACCCTGC
Source organism: Butyricicoccus pullicaecorum DSM 23266 (assembly GCF_900167005.1). Taxonomy (GTDB): domain Bacteria; phylum Bacillota; class Clostridia; order Oscillospirales; family Butyricicoccaceae; genus Butyricicoccus; species Butyricicoccus pullicaecorum. Next base: position 410,912 of record NZ_FUXW01000003.1, on the reverse strand, counting down.
ACCAGAATCATGAACGGGTCGGCACCGACACCCAGCGCGACAAACAGCTGACTGCCGCACTCGGTGACGCATACGCCCAGAAGCAGCATGAGAAGACGGCGAACCACAAGCGGAAGGCGTGACATAGCGAGACTCCTTTTTTCAATCAATCAGTAAAAAATGGGATACAGCCAAGAACAGTATAGCAAAAAGAATGCGCGGGGTAAAAGGGGAAAAATTCGCACAAATGATGCAAAAACAACGGCGGATGCTGTTTTGTGAAACTCTAAGGATTCAAGCACAATATTATCGGAAATAAGACGATATTTTGCGAAATTTGTGCAATATACAAACTTTGTATCGGAAAACGACTCTGTGCAGGATGCCATCTATCTGCAAACATTTTGAGATTTTGGATAAAAGCCGAAAAACAGTGCACAAAGCGGGTCCGAAAGTTTGAGATACAGATTGGGCACAATTCCGAGGACAAAAATATACAATTTTTTGCGACATTGACAAGAATTTTCTGTGCGATATACTGAGAATCAACATCATGCCAGAACCAGCAGACGGCCGATTCCGGGGGACAACGCAGGACGGAAGACCGAATGCAGAGAAGGAGGAGACGGCACAAAAGCCATCGCAATTTGAAGGAGGAGATTGTATGAGCATCAAGCATAAGAGAGTCCTTGCGGGCGCGGTCGCCGCAGTGATGACCCTGTCTGCCGTTCCCATGGCCGGCGCTGCGCGTCTGAATGAGCTGCAGTACGCACCGGACAAGGGCATTACCGACACCATCAATTATGTCGATCAGCTGGACAGCTTAAAGCGCGTCCTGTTTATCGGCGCACATCCGGACGATGAGACCAACTCGCTGCTGGTTTACCTCAACCGTCAGGAAGGTGCGGACACTATTTACACGACCATCAACTGGGGCGAGGGCGGCGACAACTCGATCGGCAACGAGCTGTACGGCGCACTCGGTGTTCTGCGTTCGCAGGAACTGAACTCGGCGCGTATGTTCGATCTGGCCGAGCAGATGTACGGCGGCGCAGTCGATTTCGGCTACTCAGTTTCGCTCAAGGAGTCGCTGCTGGGTGACCCGGAAACTGGCGCAGACGGTATTTACAGCATCGATGTGCTGGGCTACAACCTGGCTAAGATCATCCGTACCACCCGTCCCCAGGTCATTTTCTCCAACCACAAGGCACCCAACACCGACCACGGTCAGCACCGTGCAGTGGGCTGGCTGATCGAGTATGCAATGGATCTGGCAGCCGACGAGAGCTACACGGTCTATGACGAGGACGGCAAGCCGCTGTCTGCATGGCAGGTACAGAAGTTCTTCTCGACCACGCCGAGCGACAGCGTTGTCGACAGCTATGAGGGTGAATTCACCGCTGTCGGCGCAAAGTCCAGCAAGGACCCGACCGTCTCCGACCTCGTCCTCGATCTCGGTACCTACGACTCGGTTCTGGGCATGAGCTATGACGAGTGGGGCATTCTGGGACGCAATATGCACAAGTGCCAGAAGATGATCGGCACCCCGGTTAAGGGCGAGTCCGACCGTGAATACATCCTCAAAAAGGCTGCACCTGGTGTGGACGTCACCAAGAATGATTTCAGCACCACGGTCTTTGGCGGACTGGATGTTGTCGATCTGCGCGACTGGAACCCGATCGGCACCGGTTCGATGAACAACCGTGCGGACATGGTCAAGGAGGCTGAGAGCGGCAAGAGCTATGCAAAGCCTGTGACCGGCGATGCCCTGGAAACTCTGGTCACCAATCTGGAGCAGTTCCAGGACGGCTTCAGCCAGAAGGACGTGACCGAGAATGCCAAGCTGCTGACCGATGCGCTCAAGGCACTCGATCAGATTGAGGCTAAGATTCCCGCCGATGATGCGGACAATCTGGAATATGCCCGCCGCATCCGCGACCATATCACCAAGGTTCTGCAGGAAATCTATGCGATTGACGTAGATATCAGCGTAGACGATACCGACGTACATCCGGGTCAGACCGTGACCGTCACCGCAACCGCGTGGGCACGCAATGACGCAGACGGCGAGGTCACCCTGCCCGGCTCGGCTTCGGAATTCCTGGTACTGCCCTCCGGCTGGCAGATCGTGAGCAGCCAGCCGGCTAAGAACGTTCAGTCCAACGGACGCAACGCTGGCAAGCAGTTTGTATGTCAGGTCAAGGTTCCCGAGAGCTATAAGACTTATACCGGCCCGTACAATGCACCGTACAATGAGCCGTACACCAACGACGCGTATCCGAACGGCGGCGTCAAGGAGGGTGCAACCCCGAATACGCCCAAGGCAGCTGGTGTAGAAGGCCATCAGGACCCGGCACAGATGACCGCTGCAATGGTAGAAAATCAGAACGCGTATGAAGATCTGGTCTTTGGCGTCACCACCAACCCGACCGATCCCTACTCGCATGCACCCATTCAGGCCGAGATGGATGTCAAGACCGGCGGCGTGACCTACACCATCGAGAACGAACCCGAAATGCGCGTCGTACCTAAGCTGTCGCTGCTGGTTGAGAACGAGTCGTCCATGCTCAAATATGTGGGCGAGGATATCCACAGCACGATTGAGGTCACCATCCGCAACAACCTCAAGGGCGCAACCGGTGATATTCAGGTAACCGCAGTTCCCGAAGATACCACCTCGGGCATTCAGGTTTCCACCAAGACGGTATCCATCGCAGCAGAGGATCAGACCATCACGGTGACCCTCGATGTGACCATCCCCAAGACCTATAAGGACAAGAGCACCGCACTGGTCGTCACCGCGACGCTGCCGAACGGCGAGTTCTTCTCCGAGGGCTATGAAGTCATCGATTACGACCATATCAATACGCAGAACTACTACAAGAAGGCTGTACAGAACGTGACGGTAGCCGAGTATCAGCTGCCTACCGACGACATCAAGATCGGTTTCCTCAAGGGCGGCAGCGACGACTTCGTCTATGATTACATCAAGGGCATGTACTCCTCTGCGGACAAGGCAGCAGCCAACCTCAAGGAGCTGAGCACCTCGGATATCGCAAAGTCGGGTGCAGAGCTTGCAAAGCAGTTCGATACCATCATCATCGGCAAGACCGCACTGGCCGACCAGAGCCCGGTCAGCAGCGCACTGCGCAGCTCGATGCAGAACCTGATCGATTACGCAAACGCGGGCGGTAATCTGGTACTGCATTATCAGAACTGGAAGCAGTCGGACGGCACCATGCCGCTGGCACCGGTACCCTTCACCCTGGGCAACTCCAACATCAACAAGGAAGACTGCGACGTTTATGTAAGCGACGCCGCGGCAGCAACCCCGTTCTACACCGGTATTAACAAGATCGACCTGCAGCGCGAGGGCGAACTGTCCAAGGCGTCCATCTGGGATGGCTGGACCCAGCAGCGCTGCGAGTGGACGCCGGGCACCGCAGCAGCCGGTCAGGTTGAGGCGATGGAAGCACTGGGCTACACCGTACTGTTTGAAGGTCAGGACCCCGAAGGTCAGATGAGACCGGCTATCCTGTACAAGGACATGGAGAACGGCGGACACTATACCTATAGTGCAGTTGTTTGGGATCGTCAGCTGCAGGCGCTCAATCCGGGCGCGTACAAGCTGTACGCAAACCTCATTTCCATGGGCACTGAGGGCACAGGCAACGTAACCATCAAATAAAAATCCCCCGAAAAGACGACAAGGTCATGCCAAACGGCATGACCTTGTTGCATTTGTGGAATGTTATCATGGTTCTTCCAGACCCCAGTAGGCGATTGCCTGATCGTAACAGGCTTTCATCTGTTCGTCGATGTATCGCTGGGTATCCAGTGCGCGTTCTGCGATATCTGCCGGGAATTTGGCGCGGATGTCTGGAGCGTACAGGCTGCCGTCACCCGGTTCCCAGTATTCGGTCAGTGTGCAGCTGCCATCCGACTGGACGTGGAAGGTCAGTGCGGTCGGGATGTGGCTGCCGCTCTGCTCGCGGAACCAATCGCCGTCGCGTACCAGTTCCAGATATAGTACCATGAGATACGCGGTGACCTTGAGCGATCCGTCGTCATTCTGGCGATAGGTTGTCAGCAACGGGATGTGACTTTCGGTGCATAGCAGATCTTCGGTCGAGTGGGCGTTGTAGTGGGTCAGAATCGCGTCAGATATGACGTCATCCGTCAGTGCTAGTGCAGATGTAGACGATTCGGATGGATCGGATGGAACAGGATCGGTCAGGAAGCAGACGGCCAAAATCGCGATGATGAAGATGGTCACGACTACAAGGAAGTGCGAGGGCTTTTTGCCTTGCAGCAGGGCACGGATGCGGGATTTGACCCCGATTTCCCCGAACGCCAGCGGGCAGAATGACCGTACGGCATGGGGCAGGCTGCATGCCAGCAACGCTTCGGCGTAGGTTTTGCGCTCAGCAGGGGAGAAGTCTCGGGTTGCGCGTGCGTCACAGGCAAGTTCCATGTCCCGACAGAACAGAATGTAGGCCACCCAGACGAGCGGGTGGAACCAGTAGAGCGCGAGCAGGACAAAACCGACGGCTTTCCAGATGGGATCGTGGCGCGCCAGGTGAGCATGCTCATGTGCGATGACGGAAGCTGCGGTCTGGGGATCGAGCGAGGACGGGAGATAAATGCGCGGATGCATCAGACCGAGCAGGAAAGGCGAGGCGATGTGATCACAGACCCACACGTTTTCCCCGACCGGGACAGCTTCGGTCAGACGGTGACGCAGACGCAGCAAGCTGATGAGGGCATAGAGCGCGAAGAGCGCAATGCCGATCACCCAGATGAGCACCGCAAGGGCAAGCCAAATTTGCAGTGGATTTGCGCTTGCGGACGGGTCAGGGGAGAACGAGGCCGAGAGCATCGGATTGACCGTTTGGTTGAGCGTGCTCAGACCGGTATCAATGGCGGGTGAGGCTGCATACATGATATCGGTGGGGATGGTCTGAGCAGATGGAATCAAGCTGAACGGCGTGGGCAGGGAGAAGGGCAGGGCAAGGCGTAGCCCGACCAGTCCCCACAGGATGCAGATGAGGTCTTTGGAGCGGAAGTTGCGCAGGCACCAGCGCAGACAGAGGACGGGAAGAATCATCCATCCGGCGGTGATGCTGCGGTTGACAAAGGACAAAAACAGCTCGGTCATGTCACTCACTCCTTTTCACAGGCATCGATCATGCGGCGAATCTCGGAGATTTCCTCCGGGGACAGGCGTTTGCGGGTGGTGAATGCGGCGAGAAATGCGGGGAGCGAGCCGTCGAAGCTCTGCTCGACGAACTGTTCGCTCTGCCGTGCGTAAAACTCTGTGCGCGAGAGCAGCGGCGTGACCACGCTATCCTGTGTCTGGAACAGCCCGCGCTCGCACAGGCGCTTGAGCACGGTGTAGGTCGTGGTGCGCTTCCAACTTAGCTCCTGCGCACACAGTTTGACCAGTTCACTCGTCGTGATGGGCGCGTGCAGCCAGATGAGGTCGGCAAAGCGCGACTCGACAGCGCCGAGTTTGAAGTCCTGCATACGGTCACCTTCCTTTCTGTCTATATCCTGTAGACAATTATAGTCTACACGTAGTAGACAGAAATGTCAACGGTCGGCAGGCATAAAAAAGAGAGGCACAGCGGACAAAATCCACTGTGCCTCCCGGTTAGGAAAGACGGTTTGGTCTCAAAATGGGCTTAATAGTTCTCTTCGTGTACTTCGAAGAAGCTCTGCGGATGGTCGCAGGTCGGGCAAACCTCAGGTGCCTCGGTGCCGACTACGATGTGACCGCAGTTGCGGCACTCCCATACCTTAACTTCGCTCTTCTTGAATACCTGAGCGGTCTCTACATTGCGCAGCAGGGCACGGTAACGCTCTTCGTGGTGCTTCTCAATGGCTGCAACCAGACGGAACTTGCGAGCCAGATCGTGGAAGCCTTCTTCCTCAGCGGTCTTGGCAAAGCCGTCGTACATGTCGGTCCACTCGTAGTTCTCACCCTCGGCAGCGTGCAGCAGGTTTTCTGCGGTGTCACCCAGGCCGTACAGCTCCTTGTACCACAGCTTTGCATGCTCCTTCTCGTTCTCAGCGGTCTTGAGGAAGAGGGCAGCGATCTGCTCGTAGCCTTCCTTTTTGGCAATCGAAGCGAAGTAGGTGTACTTGTTGCGTGCCTGGGACTCGCCGGCAAATGCAGCTTCCAGATTCTTCTCGGTCTGGGTGCCAGCGTACTTGGATGCGCTGGGCGCTTCCTCGATCGGCTCAAATGCCGAAGCCGGCTGCTTGCAGAGCGGGCAGGTGAAATCAGCGGGCAGAGACTCGCCCTCGTAGATGTAACCGCAAACTTTGCACTTCCACTTTTTCATAATATGTTCTCCTCTCACATGTAACGTGTTGCTTCTATCGGTGTAAATTGTGTGCAGCATCTTTTCGGCCATTTCGCTCAGCGGCTGACCGTAGAACTGCTCGTATACCAGTTTGATATCGGGGTTTTCGTGACTCTTGCGCACGGTCAGCGAAGCGTCGCGTGCGTACAGGCCGGAGATACGGCTCTGACGAATCTGGTCGGCATCCTTCAGCAGGTCTTTGGGCTGACCGCCGCCGCCGATGCAGCCGCCGGGGCAGGCCATGACCTCGATGAAGTGGTACTGCTTGCCGCCGTTTTTCACGCGCTCGATCAGCGTGCGGGCGTTGGCCGTACCGTAGACCACTGCGACGTTGAGTTCGTGCTCGCCAACGTGCAGGGTAGCTTCGCGGATGCCGTCGTAGCCGCGCACGGGCTGTAAGTCGTAGAGTGCCTCGGGTGCCGGGGTGCCGGTGAGGTACTCGTAGGCGGTACGCAGCGCAGCTTCCATGACGCCGCCGGTGTTGCCGAAGATCACGCCTGCACCGGACGCACGTCCCATGATATCATCATAGGATGCATCGGGCAGACTGTGAAAATCAATGCCGGCTTCCTTGGCCCAGCGCGCCAGCTCGCGGGTGGTGATGACCAAATCCATGTCCCGCATACCGGGAATGCCATGGTAATCGACCGATGCGCACATTTCCTCGCGCTCGATCTCGAACTTCTTGGCTGTGCACGGTGTCAGCGCGACGTTCACGATCTTGCGGGGATCGAGGTTTTTCTGTTTTGCGAAATAGGTTTTGATGGTCGGGCCCTGCATACCGATGGGGCTTTTTGCAGTGGACAGGTTGGGCAGCAGTTCGGGGTAATAGAGCTCTGCGAACTTGACCCAGCCCGGGCAGCAGCTGGTGAACTGGGGCAGGGGAGCGTTGCCGGACGTAACGCGCTCGATCAGCTCGCTGGCCTCCTCGACAATGGTCAGATCGGCAGCGAAGTTGGTGTCGAGTACATAGTCGACGCCCAGTGCCCGCAGCAGCGCGACCATTTTTCCTTCTACGAAGGTACCCGGTTCCAGACCGAAGGCCTCGCCCAGTGCCACACGCACCGAAGGCGAAGTGCTTACGATCACGATTTTGTCCGGGTCTGCGATGGCCTCCTGTACGGCGTGGTGCGCGTCGCGTTCTATGATGCTGTCGGGCGGACAGACATTGGCACACTGGCCGCAGTGAATACAGATGGCCTGGTCACCGGTTTCGGCCAGCGTGTAGGTGCCGTGGACGCCCATGCGCTCGGTGCACACTTGCTTGCACATGCCGCATCGGATGCATTTCTCCTCCACACGGAGAATGCTGGGGTTGTCCGGTTCGATGGGAACGCGGACGGATAAGGGCAGGTGTTTGGACATATTTTTCCTCTCTTCTCGGCTTATTTGCGGAAGTACGATACTGGAAAAACCCATACACGGAAAAGGGTTTTTCCGAACGGAACGATCGTACAGACCGCACACACAACGGAAAGTCAAGTGGTGTTAGGAATGATTTCTGATGTCATTATACAAGTGAAGGAAACAAAAGTCAAGAATAAATATCATTTACAAAAGAGAAAAAATCAGGCAGAAAATTTGGGCAATTTTACCATGCGGTTTTTTGGACACAAAAAAACCGCTCTTTCCGAAGAAAGAGCGGTCAAACTTTGGAGCTAGTAGTCGGACTCGAACCGACGACCTGCGCATTACGAATGCGCTGCTCTACCAACTGAGCCATACTAGCAGCTGTTTTGTGAAGTTGCACAAGGACGGTGGACTGTCCGGCACAACAATGATATTTTAGCACAAGGGAAAAGGTTCGTCAAGCAATATTGCGAAAAAAACCAAAAAAATTTCAAAGAATCGCTTGACAATTTAAGAAAGTCAGATATAATAAGGAAGTATCCTTGCTCACGACACGTATGATCGTGGGCCAAAGTCCAAAAGGAGGTGCAAAAACATGGCAAAGGTAACTGGCAAGTACGAGACTCTTTTCATTGTCAACCCCACCCTCGGTGAGGAGGAGATTTCTGCTCTGGTGCAGAAGTTCCAGTCTCTCGTAGAGGCGAACGGTACCGTAGACAAGGTTGAAGATTGGGGCAAGCGCCGTATGGCTTACGCAATCGACGACCTGCATGAGGGCTACTACACCCTGATTCAGTTTACGTCCGCTCCGTCTTTCCCGGCTGAGCTCGACCGTATCTACAAGATTACGGACGGCGTGATGCGTTCCATCATCGTAGCCCTGGACTAAGGCGGGTGAGAAATCGTGCTGAATAAAGCGATCCTCATGGGCCGCTTAGTGCGAGATCCTGAACTGCGCCATACTGCTTCCAACACCGCTGTTGCGTCTTTTACCCTCGCGATCGATCGCGACCGTAAGGGCCCGAACGGCGAGCGTCAGACCGATTTCATCGACTGTGTCGCATGGGGTCGTCAGGCCGAGTTTGTTAAGCAGTGGTTCACCAAGGGTATGCTCGCGATTGTAGTCGGCCGCATCCAGTCGCGGAACTGGGAAGACAGGAACGGAAATAAGCGTGTTTCCATCGAGATCAATGCTGATGAAATTTCGTTTGGTGAGACCAAGAAGTCTCGCGATACGAACGGCGGTTACGCCGGCGGCTATGACTCTGGCTCGCAGATCCGTCCCGAGGGATTCGATATGGGCTCTCAGATGGCTCCCGCGCCGAGCTTCGACCTTTCGGTCGGTGATTCGGATTTTGCGGAGCTGGATGATGATTCCGACGTTCCCTTTTGATTTTTGAAAAAAGGAGGTACCTGACAATGGAAGAGACCAAGAAGGAATTTACTCCCCGTCCGGAGCGCGCACAGCGCGGTGGACGTCGCCGCAGAAAGGTTTGCTCCTTCTGCGTAGATAAGGTAGAGGCCATCGACTATAAGGACGTAGCTAAGCTGCGCCGTTACATGTCTGAGCGCGGCAAGATCCTGCCCCGCCGTATGACTGGCACCTGTGCAAAGCATCAGCGTCAGCTGACCGAGGCGATCAAGCGTGCACGTCACGTAGCCCTGCTGCCCTACACTGCGGAGTAATTTTTACAAAGCAAGCTATAAAGCCTGTCCGAATGGACAGGCTTTTTTGCGTTGTGGGACTTTAAGATATGTAAGAGAAGTTGGGGAGAAAGAGAAAACCGTTCCTTTTATTAAGGAACGGTTTTTTGTGGGTTTTATTTGGTTGATTCCCAGGTCGGACACTGGGAATCAAGAGGGGATTCCGCGTCCTGCGGGACGCGGCTCAGGGCTCTGCCCTGAGAACCCGCAGCCTTTCGAGAAAGGCTGGCGAAAGCTTCAGCAGGGGTGCGGCGACCTTATGAAGCGAAATCGATACGCAGGGCAGCGCCGTGATCTGCGACAGCGTGGCGGACGAGGTCTACGAGGGTGTCCTCTTCCATCTGTTCGGGTGCGAGGGTGATGCCGAGAGCCGGACGACCAGCCAGATAGGTGCAGTCGAGCACGATATCTGCGGGGCATTCGTTCTCGATCAGACCGGAGAAGATGAGCTCACCGGGAACCGAGCCGTCGAAACCGGCGAAACGCAGGCGGAATGCACCGGTACGGGGCAGTGCGCACAGCATTTCAGCGGAGGGAACGTCGCCCAGTTCGGCGAACAGAGCGGTCTCATTGCCGCGCTTGAGGATGCGGGTCTCAGGAGAGAGTGCGCGCAGAGCGCCCAGGCTGTTAGCGGTATGGCTCTGTGCGAGCATGGCAATGTGCTTGCCAGCGAGCAGCTGGGTCATAATTTCAATCAAAACAAGACGCATATCCTGATGCTGCGTCTCAGGTGCAACCAGGAAGTATTGGTCGCGCTCGGCATGCTTGAGCATATTCCAGCCCTCGCCGAGCATGGCGGGAGAAAAATTATGGTTCATGGAATGTTCAGTCCTTTCACGAAGTAGGCCGATTCCCGAAAAATCGGGAGAGCCGGCGACCGGTTTTTTTATTTTGTTATGCTATTTTACGCTGATTCAGCAGAATAGGCAACATTTAACACGCAATTTTGTTAAATATGCGCATGAAATTTCTCTTGGTTGAGATTTTTGCACAAATATTTATAAGCAAACTGTTTAAAAATGCTTATACGGATTATTCTGATTTTGTGCATTTTAGTATCCTGCTTTGTGTATAGTGCTAAAAGTCGGGAATAAAAGTAGTGGAGATTCCCTAAATTTGGGTAAAAAAATCCGCCCTCCATGCAGGAAGGCGGAGTGGGAAAATTCATTTTGCCAGGCTTTCCTCGAGGAATGCACGGTGCGCCAGCGGGTTGCCGCTGAGGATGGAGCAGGGACGGTCGAGCGTAATGGGAGAGCCGTCGAGCTGGGTAATCCGTCCACCGGCCTCGGTCAGAATGATTGCACCGCCAGCGAAGTCCCAGGGCTGTAAAATGCATTCGAAACCGAGTTCAACACGTCCGCAGGCGATGTCGGTCAGGTCGAGTGCGGCCGAGCCGAAGCGCCGCAGATCCTGCATGCGCTCCATGAGTCGACCGGCAATGGTCATAGTGCGTTCGCGCAGAGAACGGTGATACGGCGAAGTGCCGATACAGAACACACCTTCGGACAGGGTGCGGTCGGAAACGTGGATGGGGGTTCCGTTGAGAAATGCGCCCTTGCCTAGTTCGGCGTAGAACATTTCATCGCGATAGGGGTTGTAAACAGCGCCGAGAATGAGCACGCCGTCGCGCGCCAGTGCGACCGAGACAGCCGAGTGCTTCATGCCGCGTACAAAGTTTGCCGTGCAGTCGATGGGATCGACGATGAAGGCCAGACCGTGCAGTGCATCGTCGTGTACCTTGTCCTCCTCACCGACGAAATGGGCGTCGGGGACGATGGACAGCAGTTTTTCACGTAAGAAGGATTGGACTTTGACATCGTAAGTGGTGACAAAGTTGCCGATGCCCTCTTTGGAGGATACCTGTACGTCGTGGGCGCTGAGAATGATCTGTCCGGCCTCACGGACGGCATCCAGAATGGGATGTAACATGGTATGCGCGTCCTTTCTTACTGAAAGCGATTGTTCTTGTGGTTATAGGTATAACCGAGGGGAGCCAGACGGCCGCACAGGTCACCGGCATCGATGCCGAGCGAGCTGCACAGATCGTCGAGATCGGCGTAGTCGTCGCGCAGTTTGGTGTTAATGTAGCTGAGCAGAATAATGGGGTCATTGGGTAACATGCGTAGATGATTCTTCCTTTCCGAGATCGGCTTCGGGTTCCTTTTGCTCGTCGAGGTGCAGAGCACGGCGTACAAAGTGAGGTAGCAGACTGCCGTGGGTGTCGTGCTTGTTCTGGTCGAGCTGGGGGACGTAGAGGAATTTGCGGATTGCAAAAAGCAGGGAAACCGAAACGATTGTGATGAGATTTTCGACGGGGCTTGTGTGGGTGACCACCATTTGGCGTGCGACAGCCAGCATCAGCACTTCGATGACCGTGTTGATGTTGTAGCTGAAGATCATCTTGACGAACTCGACGCCGATGATGATGGTCATGGCAGTGGTGAGGTAGGCCTGGAGGGATTCGGGCGATGAGACGATGGTCGGGATGTGGATGTCAGCGATGAGGCCGAAAGTTGCGGCCGCAACTGCAACCAGAATACAGATGCCCACGATCACTTCAAGCCCGCCGACCAGGCGGTAGAGCTTGGAATGCAGGTTAGATTTCAAGACAGTCCTCCTACGTGTGGTATAATTTTCGTCGTACAGTTTTATTATACAGGTCAGGGGAGAGATTGTACAGAGGGCGAGCGGTGTATTTTTGGCGGGACAGCGAGAATTTACGGGAATTGACAGAGTTTTGCGGTGTTTTCCGTCGAAAATGTGCATTGCATTCAAGCGGCGGGAATGGTACAATTTAATATATATGATGAGAATAGGCCGTGCGCGTGGTTTTGACAGAGAAAAGACGCGAACGGCGGTTTTTTTGCAGTCAGACAGCCCGCTCAGCCGTTTGTATTGCAACAATCCCGAAAGGAGCAGATATGTTCACGACGCAAAATTATGTGGTCGCGTCCAGCCTGGACGAGGCATATGAACTCAACCAAAAACCCAAGAGCACTGTGCTCGGCGGCTGCGGCTGGCTCAAGATGGGTCGCCGTATGATGTCTACCGCGATTGATCTTTCTAAACTGGGTCTCGATCAGATCACCGAACAGGACGAATACTTTGCGCTGGGTGCCATGGTCACGCTGCGCCAGATTGAAACCCATCCCGGTCTCGCCGCTTACTTTGGCGATTGTATTGCCGAATGTGTCCGTCACATCGTTGGCGTGCAGTTCCGTAACTGCGCCACCATCGGCGGCAGCATCTGGGGACGCTTTGGTTTCTCCGATCCGCTCACCCTGTTCCTCTCGCTCGGCGCGGAGGTTGTACTGCATAAGGCAGGTGTGGTTGCCCTTGCAGACTTTGTGAACATGCCTTACGACCGTGACATTCTGGTCGAAGTCCGCCTGCCCAAGCGCGGACAGAAGGCGGCTTATGTGACCCATCGCGCATCTGCCACCGATTTCCCGGTGCTGGCTGTTGCGGTCTGCCGTACCGCAGACCAGACCGTATGCGCAGTCGGTGCACGTCCGCAGCGTGCAGCCCTGGTGGTACGCGAGGACGGCGAAGCGGTGCAGGCCTTTGCCGACCGCTGCGCAGACACCCTGACCTTTTCCAGCAATCTGCGCGGCTCTGCCGAGTACCGCGCACATCTGTGCCGTGTTCTGGTGCGCCGCGCGGCGCTTGCCATCGAGGAGGATTAACGCATGAAGATTTCGTATACACTCAACGGACAAAAGGTGACCGATGAGGTCAATCCGGCGCAGCCGCTGACCGAATACCTCAGAAGCCGCGGCTGCTACTCGGTCAAGCGCGGCTGTGAGACCGCAAACTGCGGCCTGTGCACCGTGCTGGTCGATGGCCGTCCGGTGCTGTCCTGCTCGACGCTGACCGCTCGCATCGACGGCAAGGTGGTCGAGACCATGGAAGGCCTGCAGAGCGAGGCCGCCGAGATCGGCACCTATCTGGCCGACGAGGGCGCGGAGCAGTGCGGTTTCTGCAGCCCTGGCCTGATTATGAACATCATCGGCATGACCCGTGAACTCAAGAACCCCACCGAGGACGACATCCGTAATTATCTTGCGGGCAACCTGTGCCGCTGCACCGGTTACGTCAGCCAGCTGCGTGCCATCCGCAAGTACCTGGCGGAAAAGGAGGAAGCATGAACCAGAAGTATGTAGGAACGGGCGTACGCAAGTCGGATGCCCGTGCGCTGACCACCGGTCAGCCGGTCTATACCGACGATATCGCGCCCCAGAACGCGCTGATCGTCAAAGTTCTGCGTTCTCCTCATGCGCATGCGCTGATCGAGGACATCAACGTGGACATCGCCAAGAAGGTACCGGGCATCGCCTGCGTGCTGACTTATAAGGATGTTCCCCAGAACCGTTTCACCATGGCTGGTCAGACTTTCCCGGAACCCTCTCCGTATGACCGCCTGATTCTTGACCGCCGCGTGCGCTTTGTCGGTGACGCGGTTGCGATTGTCGCAGGTGAGACTGATGAGGCAGTCGATCGTGCGCTGCGCATGATTAAGGTCAAGTACGAGGTGCTCGAGCCGGTTCTGGACTTCCATAAGGCGAAGGACAACCCGGTTCTGATTCATCCCGAGGAAAACTGGGTCGCAAACTGCCCGGTCGGTGCGGATAACAAGCGCAACCTGTGCGCTTCCGGTCAGGAAGGCCACGGCGATATCGAAGCCGTGCTGGCAAGCTGTGATGTTGTGCTCGAGCGCACCTATCACACCAAGGCAAACCAGCAGACCCCGATGGAGACCTTCCGTACCTTCACCCAGCTGGACGCATACGGTCGCCTGAACATCATTTCTTCTACTCAGGTACCCTTCCACGTCCGTCGTATCCTGTCCATCGCACTCGGTATCCCGAAGTCCAAGGTACGCGTGATGAAACCCCGCATCGGCGGTGGTTTCGGTGCCAAGCAGACGGTCGTTACCGAGGTTTATCCGGCAATTGTAACCATCAAGACCGGCCGCCCGGCAAAGATCATCTACACCCGTGAGGAGTCCATGATCGCATCCAGCCCGCGTCACGAGATGGAAGTCACCGTGCGCATCGGTGCCATGAAGGACGGCACCATCCGTGGTATCGATCTGTACACTCTGTCCAACACCGGTGCATTCGGTGAGCACGGTCCCACGACCGTCGGTCTGTCCGGTCATAAGCCCATCCCGCTGTACTCGGGCACGCAGGAAGCTTTCCGCTTCCGCTACGACGTTGTATATACCAACGTCATGTCCGCTGGTGCATACCGTGGCTATGGCGCGACCCAGGGTATCTTTGCAGTTGAGTCTATCGTCAACGAGCTGGCGGATGAGATCGGTCGTGACCCCATCGATCTGCGCATGCAGAATATGGTACGCGAGGGCATGGTCATGCCGGCATACTACGGCGAAAAGACCAACGCCTGCGCACTGGATCGCTGCGTACAGCGCGTGCGTGAGATGATCGGCTGGGATGAAAAGATCAAGCCCCGCGTGATGCCGAATGGCCGCATCCGTGCGGTTGGTATGGCAATGGCAATGCAGGGCTCGGCGATCTCCAATGTAGACGTCGGCGCGGTCATCATCCGTCTGTCCGATGACGGCACCTATAATATGCTGCTCGGCTGTACCGATATGGGTACCGGCTGTGACACCATTCTGGTGCAGATGGCAGCTGACTGCCTGGAGTGCCGCATGGAGGATATCGCAGTTTACGCATCCGATACTGACACCGCACCGTATGATTCCGGTTCTTACGCATCCGCGACGACTTATGTCACCGGTATGGCTTGCGTGCGTGCTTGTGAGGAGCTGCGCGGCAAGATCATCCGTCAGGGTGCGAAGATGCTCAACCTGTCTGAGGAAGAGGTTGCATTTGACGGCAAGCGCGTCTTCTCGCTCGAGGACGAGACCCGCTCGGCCGATCTGGCTTCGATTGCATACAGCGGTCAGTGCGGATGCAGTGACGTGCTCTCTGCAACCGTCAGCCATTCCTCGCCGGTATCGCCCCCGCCGTTTATGGCAGGCGCAGCCGAGGTCGAGGTCGATCCTGAGACCGGTCATGTAGAGCTGATCGACTATGTCGCAGCAGTTGACTGTGGTACGCCGATTAACCCCAATCTGGCACGCGTTCAGACCGAGGGCGGTCTGGTACAGGGCATCGGTATGGCGCTGTACGAGGATATCGTATACGCTGCCGATGGTACCAACCTGTCCAACTCGTTCATGCAGTATAAGATCCCCAGCCGTCTGGATATCGGCACGGTACGTGTCGAGTTCGAGAGCAGCTACGAGCCGACCGGCCCGTTTGGTGCAAAGTCCATCGGTGAGGTCGTTATTAACACCCCGTCGCCCGCGATTGCAGACGCTGTCGCGCGCGCAACCGGTGTACGTGTCCGTACTCTGCCCATCACGGCGGAAAAGATCGTGCGCAGCATGATGGACAAGCAGTAAACAATAAAGTTTCGATCAAACCTTTTCAAAGGTTTGCGGGTTCGTAGGGCAGCGCCCTGCGTCGCCGTCCGCAGACGGCGAAATCCCCCTTGATTCCCGGTGTCCAGCCCGGGAATCAATTCAACCAAATACACCAAAACCGTTCCCCTTGGGGAACGGTTTTTCTTTCGCAAAAAAAGACCGTGCCGATCGTGTCGGCACAGCCTTTCCTGTACAGTTCATATCTCAATAACAAATAATAATACCCTGCTCCTCGGCATAGTAGCTCGTAATACCATGCGTCGGCAGAATGGTGATCTGCGCACCCGGCGCTTCGGCCAGAATCAGATTTTGCAGCGTCAGGGCAAGCTTGGGATTGCGGCAATGGGTAATGTAAACATGACGCTCATTCAAATCACAGCTGCGCTTCATATCATCGAGCAGCGTCATCAGCGTGCTGCGCTCACCACGACACTTGTGCACAACCTTGATGCGTCCCTGGTCTGCCGTGCCAATGATGCGCATGCCCAGCTTCTTGACCAGTGTGCCCATCAGCTTGGGCATTCTGCCGCCCTTGACCAGATTGTCGAACGAACACAGGGTGAAGTAAATATGCAGACTCTGGTTGTAGTCCTCGACCTGATGAATGATCTGCTCGAAGGGCAGACCCTGCGCGATGAGCTCGTTTACCTTGTGCGCGAGCAGGATCATCTGTCCGGAAGTCGCACGAGAGTTAATGATTGCAATTTTCTTGTCCGGGAATTCGTCCATCACCAGATCACGCGCAATGACTGCGGCGCGATAGGAACCGCTCAGCTCGGAAGAGATGGTGATTGCAAAGGTGCAGTCGGCCTCACGGAATACACTTGCCCAAGCCTCGGGAGACGGGCAGGAGGTAGAGACTGCGGCGCCGGATGCCTGTAAGGCATCGAGCGCGGCGTGCACGTCGAGCGCAGCGTCGTCCACATAGGACAGATCGCCGGCGTGCAGCGTGAGCGGAACAATGGAGAGAGATACGCCGGGGGCACAGTGCATGCCGCCGTGCAGATCACCAGAGCTATCAACAGCGATTTTGAAGTTCATAGATGTCACATCCTAAAATAACCGATATCATCGATCCGCACGCGGCGGATGGGCAATCTCTTTTTGATGTAGTGTTAAAAACTACATTTGTTGTGAACAGTATAGCAATTCTGCGGGGAAATGTCAATGGAAAGCCGGGGGAATCTGTCAGGAATTCTTGCCAAAATGGAAAAAATAAGACATAATATAAGACAGCGCTGTCAAGGCAGCCGAGAATATCAATTTGGGGAGAGAGACATGAAACAATCTATTCGTATGCGTGCAAATGCAGTGCTCCTGCTGACCGCGATCATCTGGGGCGTGGCATTTGTAGCGCAGTCGGTGGGCATGGACTATGTCGGGCCGTTTACGTTCAGCAGTGTGCGTAACCTGATCGGCGGCGTGGTGCTTTTGCCCTGTATCGCGCTGCTCGATCGTCTGGACAACCGCAGCCAGACCAAGGAGTCTGCGCCTAAGAACAAGGCATGGCCGATTTTGGGCGGCGTGTGCTGCGGCGTATCGCTGGCGGTGTCCGAGGTCTTGCAGCAGTTTGGCATTGCGCGTACCTCGGTCGGCAAAGCCGGATTTTTGACCGCGATGTACATCCTGATCGTTCCGCTGCTCGGCCTTCTGGTCGGTAAGCGCGTGAGCGCAAAGGTATGGGGCGCAGTCGCCCTGGCACTGTGCGGCATGTACCTGCTGTGCATGACCGAATCGTCGGGCATTGCACTGGGTGACCTGCTTGTGCTCGCGGCAGCGGTTGGATTTTCCACCCATATCCTCATCATCGACTATTTTTCGCCCGGTGTGGACTGTGTGCGCATGTCGTGCATCCAGTTTTTCACGGCTGGAGCACTGTGCCTGATTCCGATGCTCTTCATTGAGCAGCCGACCTTTGATGCACTGCTCGGTGCTTGGGCGCCCATCCTGTACGCAGGCGTGCTCAGCAGCGCGGTTGCTTACACCTTGCAGGTCATCGGCCAGAAATACACCGAGCCGACCGTCGCTTCGCTCATCCTGTCGCTCGAGTCGGTGGTTGCGGCACTGGCTGGCTGGGTACTGCTCGGTGAGCGTTTGTCGGTGCGTGAGCTGACCGGTTGTGTGCTGGCATTTGCCGCCATTATCTTGGCCCAGCTGCCCGATCGACGTGTATTTGCATCCCGCGCAAAAGATTAACCACCCGGGAACGTCGCGAGACCGACTATTTTGCATAAAAGGGAGAAGTGTGCACAGAGAATGCACAGAAAAAAAGCAGAATAGACAAAAATATGGGAATGAGGTCGTAAGAATTGACTATTGCGGGAAGAACGCCCGGGGCGTTATAATGGAAGACGAGGAAAGCAAATCCCCCTTGATTTGTAACTCATGGTTCCCATATTCCCAATGTTCTTTTTACTTCTCATACCTTGATTTTGTCAGCGCCCCGAATGAGCCTCCCTCCCGTTCGGGGTGCTGGCATGTCCGGACATAAAAAGCGCAGCTTGTACAGCTGCGCTTTGTTTATGTCGTCGAAAAACTGCGGTTTTTCGACGAGCAGGCGTCCGCCGCGCAAAGCGCTTTGGACGAAGAATGTCCAGAACCGCGCATAAATGAGCGATTCTGGACATTTTGCTGTGTAAAAAGTCACGCACATGTCGCGACTTTTTACTGGATTTCATACGCGCCACGGGCGCGGGAGACTTTTCCGACAAAATGAGCCTTTGTTTGGCTTCAGGCTGCCTGATCGTATTCTGCACCCAGAATCTTGTGGCAGTCGGACACGCATTTTTGCAGTTTTTTCTCAGTCGAGGACGAGATATAGCTGCTGTCGCCCGAGGCGTATTCTTCAATGCCGCGGTGCGCATCGAGCAGGGTAAAGCGTTCACCGCCGACTTCCTGCTCACGGTCAAGCATGTACAGCGGGACGTATCCGACCTTGGTAACATCGGTCACGCCAGTATTGGGATTCTTGGTCAGCTCCAGATTGAGCACGACGGTCGTGTCGGTGTACTCATCATTCTGCGAGGAAATAAAGTTGCCCAGCGACCAACAAACAAACCCTGTGTGTGTCGTGCCATCCCGGTCGGTCAGGGTGCGGGTCTCCATCGGCTGCAAGACGTGCGGGTGACTGCCCAAAATGACGTCGGCGCCGTGGTCAAAGAGAAAGTCTGCAATCTCTTCCTGATGCTCATTCTGCGTGGTCTGATATTCCACGCCCCAGTGTACAATCACTGCGATGAGGTCAGGGGACTGTGCCTCGGCTGTGGCCAGATCGTCGGCAATGCGCGCGGTATCCAGCACCTGTGCATCACTCATGTAGTCGGTGTGCAGAATATTGACCGTATCCGGATGAGACTTACTCACCGGAATGCCATTGGTGCCGTAAGTATACGACAGGAACGCGACCTTGATACCACCCACATCGGCAACATGGACACCGTTCTGCGCGGCACGCTCCTCGGCAGAGCGATAGGTGCCGACGTGCGCAAGTCCAAGGTTGTCCAGCACGTCCAGCGTGCGCACCATGCCGTCGTATCCGCGATCCAGACAGTGATTGTTTGCCGTGCTGACCAGATCGAACCCCGCGTCTTTGAGCGCGTCTCCGAGCGCGTCCGGTGTGTTGAACGCCGGGAAGCCCGAGTAATCCGGGCCGCCGGCAAAGGTAGTCTCCAGATTGACCACCGCATAGTCGGCCTGTTCGATCCAGGGCTTGGCGAAACGGATCATCGGCTTGTAGTCATAAGCACCGGCCTGGCTGTCATAGGCATCTCTTGTCTGGGGCATGTGGCTCATCGCGTCGCCGCACACAGCCAAGGTGGAGACGATATTGGGCTGCACGACCGGCTCGGCTGCTTCGGGTGGTTCGGACGCATCCGCTTGGGTGGATGGCGCAGAGCCGCAGCCTGTCAGCAGTAGAAGCAGCGCGAGCGCCAGCAATCTTTTCTTCATAACCGAACTCCTTTATACATGGCGAAAATGGTCGGATAATGGTTTTTCTTATTATAGCATACCCCTCAGGGCAGTAGAATAAAAAATTTGTGAAATTCCGACCGAAACGCTTGCGAATTTTGGGAAAATCGCATACAATGAAACTAGAAGAAACGGAGAGGAGGCGCTTCCAATGGGTCTTTCATTTGAAGCCGTGACGGCGGACATTCTGACGCACCCCTTATTTGAGGAAACTCGGCAGTTTGTGCATCACGGTGTAGAAAATTCGGTTTACGAGCACTCAGTTGCGGTTGCGCGTATGGCGTTCCGCATGACGTGTGCGATGGACTGGAGCGAAGAAGACATCATTTCGGTCACGCGTGCGGCGTTGCTGCATGATTTCTTTGGCTATGACTGGCATGACGAGTGGTTTAAGCGCTTTCTGAGCCATTACCGCGGCATTCATCGCTTGACCCACATGCACGGTTTTGTACACGGTGTGCTGGCCGCAAAGCGTGCGTCGCGCTATTTTGCCCTGACCGATCGCCAGCGCGATGCCATTGCAACCCACATGTTCCCGCTGACGCCGCGTATGCCGCAGTCCAAGGAGGGCTGGGTGGTGACCGCCGCTGACAAGGTGGTCGCAGCACGGGAGATGACCCAGTGCGTATTCCGTGCGGCTGCCCGCACGCTGCGCCGCGCACAGCCCGATGGTGTTTGAACGATCACCGCACATTTTGGTATGAAAAAAGCCGCCCGAACGGGCGGCTTTTGTTGTTTTGCAGGACGTCAGAGACGACCGAAGATGGGCTGGAACCAGCCGAAGGCCGAGGGGCCGGTCTGCTGCGCGATGAGCATGAGCATCAGACACAGCAGGATGGCCGCAGTGATCGCGGACAGCTTGGAGTAGGAAGGCTCGCGGCGTACCGAGACCAGACAGCGGACAATTACGCCGACGGATGCGGCCAGTGCGAAGGTGAGCAGACAGTAGAGTAAAAACATCGCAGTCCCTCCTTGCATGGGCGTGCGTTCAGACCTTGCGATCCATCGTCATCTGACGATACGGCAGATCTTCAAAGCCCAGTGCGCGATACAGCGCAGCGGCACGCGGGTTTTCATCGGTCACTTCCAGACGCAGACGTGCGGCGTCTTTGTATTTTTCCTGCACGGCAGCGATGAGGGCGCGGCCAACGCCTTTGGAGCGCTGACTCTCGTCCACCATCAGCTCGTCCAGCCAGACGCACAGACCACCGGCCTCATTCGACCAGGTCAGTGCGAGCAGGCAGTAGGCCACCGGCCGACCGGTATCGTCCTCTGCGATCAGACAGTCGGCGTAGGGCGAGCCCTGCAGGAGCAGTTCAAAGGTGCGCACAGCATTTTGCGCGGGAATTTCGTGACAGACGGCGGGGGAATGATAGAACGCGTGGATGGACGAGCAGAAAAAGTCGCGGTCATCCGCGCGGATGGAACGGATTTGCAAGAAAACACCTCCGGTTAGGCGATCGGATGTGATCGCTTAGAGCTGGGCGAGTGCCTGATCGAGGTCGGCAATGATGTCCTCGACGTTCTCCAGACCGACAGACAGACGTACCAGACCGGGCTCGATGCCGGCAGCAACCAGCTGCTCGTCGGTGAGCTGGCGATGGGTCTCGGATGCCGGGTGCAGCACGCAGGTGCGGATGTCGGCAACGTGTACCTCGTTGGAAGCAAGCTTCAGGCTGTCCATGAACTTCATAGCGGTTTCACGGCCGCCCTTGATGTCGATGGACATAACGCCCGAGGTGCCGAGCGGCAGATACTTCTGTGCACGAGCATGGTGCGGGTCGCTCTCCAGACCGGGGTAGCGTACGTGTGCAATCTTGTCCGAAGCTTCCAGATGCTTGGCCACCGTGATGGCGTTCTGGCAGTAGCGCTGCATACGAACGGGCAGGGTCTCCAGACCCAGGTTGAGCAGGAATGCAGAGTGTGCTGCCGGATAGCAGCCAAAGTCACGCATCAGCTGCATGCGTGCCTTGATGATGTATGCCATGTTGCCGAACTCGCGGGTGTAGACAACGCCGTGGTAGCTCTCGTCGGGCTCGGTGAAGTCCGGGAACTTGCCGGAGGCTGCCCAGTCGAACTTACCGCCGTCGACGATGACACCGCCGCCCTGTACGGCATGACCGTCCATGTACTTGGTGGTCGAGTGAATGACGATATCCGCACCGAACTCGATCGGACGGCACAGATAGGGAGTTGCAAAGGTGTTGTCGATGATGAGCGGTACACCGTTCTTATGTGCGATGTTGGACCACTTCTCGATGTCGAATACGGTCAGTGCCGGGTTTGCCAGCGTCTCACCGAATACTGCCTTGGTGTTGGGCTTGAACAGCTTCTGTACCTCGGCCTCGTCTGCCTCAGCATCGGCCCAGATGCACTCGATGCCCAGCTTCTTGAGCGTAACACCGAACAGGTTGATGGTGCCGCCGTAGATGGTGGACGCTGCGATGAAGCTGTCGCCAGCCGAGCAAAGGTTTAAGATAGACAGCAGGGAAGCGGCCTGACCGGACGAGGTCAGCATCGCGCCGACGCCGCCCTCGAGTGCTGCGATCTTCTTTTCAACCGCGTCACAGGTCGGGTTTGCAAAGCGAGAGTACATAAACTCGGTGGGCATATCGAACAGACCGGCAATGTGTGCGGTCGAGTCGAAGCGGTAGGTCGTGGACTGCACGATGGGCAGAGCGCTGGGGCCGCCGTTTTCCGGCTTGTAGCCCTCATGCAGGCATTGGGTTTCAATTTTCATGCGTGAATCCCTCCAGAACGTAGAATCGTGAATCTTGTTTTATTGTATCATGCACCGAATCCACGGTCAAGGAGATAGACAGGGGCAAACCAGCCTGATATAATAGAAAAAAACAAAACAGAACAAAGGAGGCATACTCCCATGACAAACGAACAGATCGAACGCATCAATGAACTGGCGCGTAAATCCAAGGCCGAGGGACTGACCCCGGAGGAACAGAAAGAACAGAAGGAGCTGCGTGAGGCGTACATTGAAGGCTTCCGCCGCAGCCTCAAAGCCCAGCTTGACAACACGGTTGTACTCAATCCCGACGGCACTTCCTACCGCCTCAAGCAGAAGGAGAAAGGGAATTGACCGGTTTTTCCGGAAAGATCGACTTGCCCGCACCTGTGCGCGAGGCCATTGCCTGTCTGGAAGCCCACGGACATACAGCCTGGGCGGTCGGCGGCGGCGTGCGCGACAGCCTGCGCGGTGTCACACCGCACGACTGGGATCTCACCACTTCAGCCCTGCCCGACGAGACAAGCGCGGCGCTTGCCGCCTATGAGGTGCATCCGACCGGACTGAGGCACGGCACGGTAACAGCCAAGATTGACGGTATGGCACTCGAAATCACCACTTACCGCACCGAAAAGGGTTACACCGACGGACGGCATCCAGACAAGGTCGATTTTGTCGCAAACATCGAGGACGATCTTCTGCGGCGGGACTTTACGGTTAATGCCATGGCGTACCACCCGGAGCGCGGCCTGTGTGACCCCTTCGGCGGACAGAGCGACCTTCAAAACGGTCTCATCCGTGCAGTCGGTGACCCGGACGCGCGATTTACCGAGGATGCGCTGCGTATTTTGCGCGGCGTGCGCTTTGTATCCAAGACCGGGTTTGCCATCGAGCGACAGACCGGCTACGCCATGCGCCGTCAGCTTGCACGACTGGAAGCAATCGCACACGAGCGGGTGCTGGAGGAGCTGACCGGCATCCTGACCGGACCGTACGCCGGACGCGCGCTGCGCAGCTGCGCGGACATTGTGGCTGCCGTTCTGCCCGAGATTACGCCCATGTTTGGCCTGTGTCAGCACAATCCGCACCATCGATATGATGTATGGGAACATACCGTCCGTGCAGTCGAGGCCATCCCGGCTGACCCGGTTCTGCGCTGGGTCATGCTGCTGCACGACAGCGGCAAGCCGCACGCCTATACCATTGATGCGGACGGCGTGGGACACTTCAAGGGTCACCCGCATATCAGCCGGGACTTGGCCGAGCGGGCGCTGACCCGCCTGCGGGCATCCAATGCTCTGCGTGAGCAGGTATGCGCGCTGGTCGAACTGCACGACTATCCGCTGGGGCAGGAAGAGAAGATCGTCCGCCGCCGTCTGGCACGATTGGGCGAGGCGGATGTGCGCCGCCTGCTCGCCATCAAGAAAGCCGACTGCACCGGACAGGATACCTTTTCCATCCATCTGGCCGAATTGCAGACCACCGAGCGGCTGGTCAATGCCGTGTGCGCGGCGGGCGCGTGCCTGAGCCTGCGTGATCTGGCGATCGACGGACATACCGTCCGTGCGCTGGGCTTTACCGGCCCGGATATCGGACGGGTGCTACGCCGCCTGCTTGCAGCGGTCGTCGATCAGACCGTCCCAAATCAACCCGACACCCTGTGCGCGCTGGCCGCACGCTGGAAGGAGAACGAGCATGTCTGACAAGAAAGAAGAATTTTTGGAGCTGTTCCGGCAGAACGTGACCCGTCGGGGTGCAGATAAGCTGCTGGAATGGCTGGAATCGACCGATTTTTTCACCGCACCTGCATCCACCCGCTTTCACGCGGCCTACGAGGGCGGTCTGCTCGAACATAGCCTGAATGTATACCATGTCATGATGGATAAACATTATGACCCCGAGACCGACAACCTGGAGAGCTGCACGATCTGCACGCTGCTGCACGACCTGTGCAAGGCCGGGTTCTACGATGTCGAGTACCGCAACCGCAAGAATGACGCGGGCGTGTGGGAAAAAGTACCGGTCTACGTGGTCAATGACCGTTTTCCCTATGGTCACGGCGAAAAGTCGGTCTTTTTGATCGAACGCTTTATGAAGCTCAAAAACGAGGAGGCAGTCGCCATTCGCTGGCACATGGGCGGCTTTGACGATTCGGCACGCGCCGGTTCCTTCGCTATCGCGAACGCCTACGAGCGCTATCCGCTCGCCGTCAAGCTGCACCTGTCCGACCTGGAAGCGACCTATCTGCACGAAAACCGCAGCGAATGATAAAAAGGAGGTACGTTCCATGAAAACCCAGACCTTTACCCTGCATACCGACCGGCAAGGCTATTACAACATCACCGCCGCTGTCAAGAAATGTATCAGTGATTCCGGGGTGCGCTCGGGCCTGTGCGTGGTCTTCTGCCCGCACACGACCGCAGCCATCACCATCAACGAGAACGCAGACCCTGATGTGCGTCACGATCTGGTCATGGGCATGGACGGCGCGTTTCCCATCCGCAGCGGCTTCCAGCACGCGGAGGGCAACTCGGACGCGCACCTCAAGTGCATGACCGTGGGCGCAAGCGAGACCATCATCATCGAGGACGGCAAGGCCGTGCTGGGTACCTGGCAGGCAGTTTATTTTGCCGAGTTTGACGGCCCGCGCACGCGGCGCTATTACGTCAAGGTCATGTCTGACGACGCGGTATAAGCGGCAAAAGTTCCGCGAAAATCCCTTTAAAAGACTGGAAAGCAGGGGAATCCTTGGTGATTTCCCTGCTTTTTTGCATCATTTTACCCGTGTCACCGCACTTTTCCATTGCAAAAGCAGGTCATTTTCCCGTATGATGGAGCAGCCGAAGGGCAAAACCACAACATACGGAGGACATACCCCATGAAAAAGAAGATGTGTTTGACCGCAGCGGCACTGTTGTGCGCGTTTGCGGCTCCGGCCGCGCAGGCGGCAGCGGTCCCCCAGACGGCTACCGTACCCTCGCACTTTGAGACCGCTTGGGAGCAGCTGCTCGCACAGTACGGCATCACAAAACCGGGCAGCAGCTCAAACAACACTGGTAATCAGCCCGATAACAGCGGAAATGGCTCGAACAATATCGGAAATGGTTCGGGCAGCACCGGCGGTACAAGCACCAGTACCTCGTCTGCGGCACAGGCTGTGCTGGCCGAGGTCAATGCTGCTCGTGCGCAGAACGGCCTGTCTGCACTCACGCTGGACGCGAACATGAACCGCGCTGCCGCTGTGCGTGCTGCCGAGCTGGCGCAGAGCTTCTCGCACACCCGACCGAACGGTTCGCGCGGTCTGACGGCACTGAACGAGGCCGGTGTGAGCTACCGCACGGCGGGCGAGAACATCGCATCCGGTCAGCAGACCGCGCAGGCGGTCGTATCGGCGTGGATGAACTCGTCTGGTCACCGCGCGAACATCCTGTCGGCTTCGTTTGGACGAATGGGTGTCGGTCAGGCGACGATCGGTGGACGCACCTACTGGGTGCAGCTGTTCGCCGACTAAGCAGGCCGAAAAAAGCACCTGCGCACACGCGAAAAAAAAGAAAAACAGGTGTATGGACGAGAAAAACAGAGAGAACGTCAGAAAATCATAAAAATAGCAAAGATACCGCGAAAAAACTTGTTTTTTCGCGGTTTTTATTGACTTTTGACGCAAATGATTATACTATAAAAGGTACGAGTAATTGTAATTTCAGATAGGGGGTGCATCGTGGTTGAGCAAACACTTGATCGACCTCGTAAACATCAAAAAAGAATTTGACGGCGAACCCATTCTTCGCGGAATCAATCTCTATATTCGGGATAAGGAATTTATTACGCTGCTCGGCCCTTCGGGCTGCGGCAAGACAACGACGCTGCGCATCATCGGCGGTTTTGAGACCCCGACTTCGGGCGATGTGCTCTTTGAGGGCAAGCGCCTCAACGACGTACCGCCGTATAAACGTGAGATCAATACGGTTTTCCAGCGCTATGCGCTCTTTCCGCACCTGAACGTTGCGGAAAATATCGCATTCGGTCTGCACATCCGCAAGATGCCGGCAGACGAGATCGCGCGCAAGGTCTCGCGCATGCTGGAGCTGGTCGGCCTCAAGGGCTTCGAGAACCGTGACGTGACCTCGCTGTCGGGCGGACAGCAGCAGCGCGTCGCGATTGCCCGCGCGTTGGTCATGGAGCCGCGTGTCCTGCTGCTCGACGAGCCGCTCGGCGCACTCGACCTCAAGCTGCGCAAGGAAATGCAGTTCGAGCTCAAGCGCATCCAGCAGTCGACCGGTATTACCTTTATCTATGTTACGCACGATCAGGAAGAAGCGCTCACCATGTCGGACACCATCGTGGTCATGAACCGCGGCCACATCCAGCAGATTGGCACCCCGACCGACATCTACAACGAGCCGGTCAACGCCTTTGTCGCGGACTTCATCGGTGAGTCCAACATCCTGCCGGGTACCATGCTCAAAGATCGTCTGGTGCGTTTCTGCACCCATGACTTTGTCTGCGTGGACGAGGGCTTTGGCGAGATGACGCCGGTTGATGTGGTTATCCGTCCGGAGGATCTCAAGATCACCCCGACCGAACAGGCACAGCTGACTGGTATTGTAGAGTCCATCGTGTTCAAGGGCGTGCACTACGAAATGATGGTGCGCACCGAGCACTTCACCTTTACTGTACATTCGACCCAGTGCGAGACGGTCGGCAAGGCCGTCGGCCTGTCGGTCGATCCGTTTGATATCCACATCATGCACAAGTCCGAACAGGAAGGCGGACAGATGGAGGAAAAACGTTGAAAAAGAACATGGCATATCCCTATGGGGTGTGGATGGTTGTTTTCATCGTGTGCCCCATCCTGCTGATCGTCCTGTACGCCTTTTCGGACAGTGCAGGCGGTTTTACGGTAGAAAACTTCGCCGGAATCGTCGAGTATTGGCCGATTTTCGTCCGCTCGTTCGTCCTGGCGCTCATCTCGACGGTCATCTGCCTGATTCTGGGCTATCCGCTGGCCTATATCATGTCCCGCCAGCCACCCCAGCGTCAGCAGCTCTACATGACGCTCATCATGCTGCCCATGTGGATGAACTTCCTGCTGCGCACCTACGCCTGGATGTCCATTCTGGAAAACAAGGGCTTTATCAATCAGTTTTTGAACCAGATTGGCCTGATTTCGTTCTTGCAGAACCATTTCGGCTACACGCTGGACTATATCCCGCTCATTAACACCTCGGGTGCGGTCGTTTTGGGTATGGTTTATAACTTCCTGCCCTTCATGGTACTGCCCATCTACACCGTGCTCATCAAGCTCGATCCCAAGATCATCGAGGCCGCGCAGGATCTGGGCGCACCCATGCGCATCGTATTCCAGCGCGTTATCTTCCCGCTGTCGCTGCCCGGTGTCATTTCGGGCATCACCATGGTCTTTGTGCCCTCGGTGTCCACCTTCGTCATCTCCAAGCTGCTCGGCGGCGGTAAGTACATGCTGATCGGTGACCTCATCGACCTCGAGTTCATGGGCAACGCCTACAATCCCCAGCTTGGCTCGGCCATTGCGCTCGTGATGATGGGACTCATTTTCCTGTGCATGTGGGTGATGAACAAGTTTGATGACGGTTCCTCTGAAGAAGGGGGGCTGATGCTGTGATGAAAAAGTTCATTGAGAAATTTTACATGGCCATCCTGTTCATCCTGCTGTACGCACCGATCTTCGTGCTCATGCTGTTCTCGTTTAACGACAGCAAGAGCCGCGTCTCCTGGCATGGCTTTACGCTCGATTGGTATGTACAGATGTTTCAAGATGAGCGCATCCTGCATTCGCTCTATGTGACCATCTTCGTCGCGGTCATCTCGGCCATCTTTGCTACCATCCTGGGTACCGCGGCCGCCATCGGCATTCAGAAGATGGGCCGCCGTACACGCGGTGTGTATCTGACCATCAACAATATTCCCATGTCGTCCTCGGATACCATCATGGGTGTATCGTTTATGCTGCTGTTCAGCTTTCTGGCCTTTGAAAAGGGGTATCTGACCCTGATTTTGGCGCATGTCACGTTCTGTATTCCCTATGTCGTGCTCAACGTCATGCCCAAGCTCAGACAGCTGGACAAAAACGCCTACGAAGCCGCGCTCGACCTCGGTGCAACCCCGCGTCAGGCGTTCTGGAAGGTCATTATCCCTGAGATCATGCCGGGTATCGTGACCGGTGCGATCATGGCTTTCACCATCTCGATCGACGACTTCGTGGTTTCGTACTTTACGGCGGGCAATACCAGCCAGCCGCTGTCGGTCGTCATCTACTCCATGGTGCGCCGCCGCATCAGTCCCAAGATCAACGCAGTGTCGACCATCCTGTTTGTATTCATCCTCATCCTGCTCATTGTCATTAACATCCGTCAGACCCGTGCACTCAACAAGAAGAAAAAGCTGACCGTGTACAAAAAGCGCAGCCATCCGATCGGCAAGTGCGTGCTGGCCGGTGTTGTGTGCATCTTCCTGATCGGTGGACCGCTGGCCGGCCTGATGGGCGGCAGCGCATCCGAGGGACAGATCGTCAACGTCTATAACTGGGGCGAGTACATGGACGAGTCCCTGCTCGAACAGTTTGAGGCCGAGACCGGATACAAGGTCGTGTATACGACCTTTGACTCCAACGAGAGCATGTACTCCCGTCTCAAGACCGAGAGCTATGACGTGGTGATCCCGTCCGACTACATGGTCGCACGCCTGATCAACGAGGGCATGGTGCAGCCGATCAACTATGATAATATCCCGAATTTCTCGCTCATCGACGAGAAATACACCCACCTTGCCTTTGACCCCGAACAGCAGTATTCGGTGCCTTACACTTGGGGCGTGGTCGGTATGATCTACAATACCAAGTACATCGACGAGGCCGATATTGGTTCGTGGGATCTGCTGTGGAATGAGAAGTACGCCGGAGAGGTTGCCATGTTTGACAACCCGCGTGATGCACTGGGCATTGCACTGAAGTATCTGGGATACAGCCAGAACACCGAGAACGCGGACGAGCTGCGCGAGGCGGCAGCGCTTATCACCAAGGGCAAGCAGACGACTTTCCAGGGACTGTTCATGGATCAGATTCTGGAAAAGCTGCCCAACGAGGAGCTGTACGCCGCACCGTATTACAACGGTGATGCGGTGACCATGATGGACGAGAACCCCGACCTTGCGTTCTATGTCCCCAAGGAGGGCACCAACCTCTTTGTCGACGCGATGTGCATCCCGACCAACGCCAAGAACGTCGAGGGCGCTGAGGCGTTTATCGACTTCATGTGCTCGACCGAAGCGGCAGCAGCAAACGCCGAATACATCGGCTATTCCAGCCCGCAGCGCGAGGTCTACGAGATGCAGCCCGAGGAGATCCAGAACGATCCGGTGCACTATCCGAGCGCCGAGGCCGTTGCAAACTCCGAGACCTTCTTAAACCTGTCCGATGAGACCAACAAGCTCTATACCGCCCTGTGGGCAGAGCTGCTCAAGTAAAAAACAGGCAGACCGCTGAGAGAATCATCCTCAGCGGTCTTTTTTTGCAAAAAAAAAGACCCGACCACGGGCAAAACCCGGGTCGGGGACAGTGGCTGGAAAGGGAATCAGTCCTCGTCGTCGTCCTGTACGATCTCAACCTCGTCCATCGAGATCATTTCGTGACAGACGCTGACAATGACAATTTCACCGTGCTGGTTGCGGCATTCGCCCTTGATGGTGCATACGTAAAATTCACCCTTGGTGCGCGCTTCAATGAGCTGGATGTTTGCCGTGATGGTGTCGTTATAGTAGACCGGCTTTAAGAACTTGGTGCTCTGATCGACAAAGATCGCACCCGGTCCGGGCAGAGACATGCCCATTGCGGTCGAGATAAAGCTGGCCGGAATATTGCCGTGCACGATGCGCTTGCCATAGCGCGTGTGCCGTGCAAACTCTGCATTCATGTGCAGACCGTTAAAATCACCTGTAATGCCTGCGAACGCGTAGACATCGCTCTCAGAAATGGTCTTGGAGAACGAGGCACGGTCGCCAATGTGGAACACTTTTTTTTCTGCCATGGGATCGCATCCTTTCCATTAGACAAGCAGCACGGACTGCCGTTTTTCTTATGTCCATTATACGACAGACCGGGGGAGACTGTAAAGCAAAATCGCGGTCGGAAATCCCGGATAACAGGCTGGAAAATTGCATTGATTTCTCTCTGGTAAAGTGATACAATGATAAAAATATCCATCCATCCTGGCACGCGTACACAACATGCAAGAAGAAATGGAGGGCAAAAAGATGAAAAAGATGGCAGTACTGTTTTTGACCATGTGTTTGCTGCTCGCGCTGGGCGGCTGCGGTCAGACCGACACAGACCAGCAGGCCGAGGCCCAGACCCAAACGCAGACAGCTGAGGGCGAGGAGAGCGGCAAGCAGACGGCGACCGAGTACACCTTTGCGCTGGCCGACGGAGAGCAGAAGGACGTAAGTGACCTGATTTTTGAGCAGGATGTCACGGTCAGCGGAGAAAACGCACAGATTACCTTTGTGAATTGTGAATTTCAGGGCAATGTCATCAATACGGCAAGCGAGGGAACCCGTGTCATCCTCCAGGGTTCAACGGTGGAGGGACAGTGCGTATTCCAGAGCGATATGAAGGAAACGACGATGGAGTGGTCGTTCCCGAAGTTCCTGGTGGACGCGCCGGTGGACGCAGCCGCTGAGGACTGCATCGGCTCGGTCATTGCTTTCGGTGATTTTGAGATTACCTGGAACGGTCAGCCTTACAAGATGCAGGACGCGACGCTCTTTGTCGATCTGAGCAATGCAGACGCTGGTTTTGTGCCTTATGAGGGTCAGGAAGCCAATTATTTTTGTGTTGCACAGTGGTGGGAGAATGGAGAGCAGCAGGTACTGGTCGAATGCGAATACGACCCCAATCTATAAAAGAAAAAGCAGACACCAAATGGTGTCTGCTTTTTTAGTCCAGATGATCGGGCAGCATGGCGACCTCGTCCTTGATGGTCTTGAGGACAAAATGGGTCTTGGTAGCCGACACGCCCGGAATGCTCTTGATGGTACGGTGAATCTGCTCGAGGCTGGCCGACGAGTCGGTGATGATCTTGAGCAGGAAGTCAAACTCACCGGTCAGATAGTGGCACTCGGCAACGTTGGGATGACGGCGAATCATATCGACCAGATCATCATAGTATTTGGGGTGTTCCAGACTGACTTCCATCAGCGCGGTCAGGTCGTTTCCGACCTGCTTGGGGTCGATGAGTACGGTGTACTGTCGGATGATGCCAGCGGCCTCCATGCGTCGGATGCGTTCGATGACCGCTGAAACGGATAGATTCACTTTGTGGCTGATATCGGACGCCTTGCACCGCGCGTTCTCACGCAGGCAGCGCAGGATATCCAGATTGATGCGGTCGATCATAGGCTGTTGTCTCGCTTCCTTACAGAAATGTTATAGAACTATTATAGCACAGGCAGGGGATGGGTTCAATGATGCAAACGATCAGAAAATGCCCTCGGGCAGGCATAAATCGCCGTGCGGAACGCGATCCCAGGAGAAGAGCGGGATGAGCTCACGGGCAGAGATGGCTTCGGGACGGTCGATCAGACCGGCCGCGCAGGCCAGTGCACCGGTCAGCTGTTCGGGTGTAAAGCGTGTGCGCAGGATGCCGAGGTCAAGGTCGGCGTCGCGCTTGGACAGCCGTCGTCCGTCCACGTCGTTCAGCAGCGGCATGTGAATGAACTGCGGCGGGGTGAAGCCCAGCAGCTCATGCAGCCAGATCTGACGCGCGGTCGAGCCCAGCAAATCGCGTCCGCGCACGACTTCGGTGACACCTTCAAGGGCATCGTCGACTACGACGGCCAGCTGGTAGGCAAACACGCCGTCCGAGCGGCGAATGATGAAGTCACCGCACTCGGTAGGCAGGTGCTCGGTGCATTCGCCCTGCAAACCATCGGTAAAGGTAATCGTGCGGTCGGGGACGATCAGACGTGCCGCCGGTTTGCGGGTTTTGCGCTTTTGTGCAACCTCGTCCGGTGTCAAATTCCGGCAGGTGCCCGCATAGATGACACGACCGTCTGACAGGTGCGGGGCAGAGGCCGCGTGCAGGGCAGCACGCGAACAAAAACAGGGATAAATCAATCCCTTTTGCTCGAGCAGATCAAAATAGTGCTGGTAAATCTCGGTGCGCTCGCTCTGGTAGTAGGAGCCGTCCGGCCCGCCCTTGGAGCCGCCGGCATCCCAGTCAAGACCCAGCCAGGTGAGGTCGTCTTCGATGAGATCGGCATAGGAACGCGGGCAGCGATCGGGGTCTAAGTCCTCGATGCGCAGAACATACCCTCCATTTTGACTGCGGGCGGACAGCCAGGACAGCAGTGCACACAGCACGTTGCCCAGATGCATTCGACCGCTGGGCGAGGGCGCGAACCGCCCGACGAGTTGTTTCATGGTCAAGCTCCTTTGCGAAAATCTTTCATTATTATAACACAACATAGCCGGTTATGGTATAATAGAATCCGAAAAACAGCCATAAAAAGGAGGAAAAAGCAATGAAACGCAAGACTTCGCTGTTGTGTGCTTTGTTGCTGGCAATCGTCAGCATCGGGGCGTTTGTGTTTGTCTTTCCGGCAGGACAGTCGACCATGCCAGAAAAGCAGCCTGCGCAGGATACCGCGCAGACTCAGCCGGCCGAGCAGCCGGAATCGATCGAGCAGGAGACCGAACCGAACATCGAGTCCGCAGACGACACTGCGCCGCTGGGCACGCATCCGATGGATGGCATCATAGAGCAAATGACGCTCGAGCAAAAGGCTGCACAGATGTTTTGGGTGCGCTGTCCGGACACCGGTGCAGTCGAGTTGATCGAACAGTACAACCCGGCAGGATATGTACTCTTTGCACGCGATTTTGAGGACAAGACGCGCGACGCAGTCGCCCAGACTGTGCAGTCTTATCAGGATGCGGCAGACATTCCGCTGCTCATCGGAACCGATGAGGAAGGCGGTACGGTGGTACGTGCCAGCCGATTCAAGACGCTGCGCAGCTGGCCGTTTGAGTCTCCGCAGGAGGTTTATGCACAAGGCGGAATGGAAGGCATTGAGGCAGATACCGCTGAAAAAGACCGTTTTCTGCTGGAAATGGGCATCAACGTCAACCTTGCACCGGTGGCCGACGTGAGTACCAATGCAAATGATTTTATGTATGCGCGCACATTCGGCAAAAATGCTGCGGATACATCGGACTATGTGGGCGTGGTCGTGCGTACGATGAAACAGGACGGCATGGGCAGCGTGCTCAAGCACTTCCCGGGGTACGGGTCCAACGGTGACACGCACACGGCGCTCGTGACCGACACCCGACCGGCTTCCACCTTCCGGGAAAGCGATTTTCTGCCTTTCCAAGCAGGCATTCGGCAGGGTGCCGACGCTGTTCTGGTCAGCCATAACATTATTGAAGCCTTTGATGCGCACCATCCGGCCTCACTCAGTCTGACTATGCACCAGATTTTGCGCGAGGAGTTGGGCTTTGACGGCGTCATCGTAACTGATGACCTGTCTATGGAAGCGATCACGCAGACGGCAGGCAGTGGTGACGCAGCCGTGCAAGCTGTACAGGCGGGCAATGATTTGCTGCTTTCGAGTGCCTTTGTGACTCAGTATCAGGCTGTACTGGACGCGGTGAACGCGGGAACGATCGACGAGGACACGATCAACAGCGCGGTGCGTCGTGTCCTGCAATGGAAATCCGACCTTGGATTGCTGGAGGATGTAACATGATTAGACAAGTGAGTGCGGAACGGCTGCAGCAGGCGCAGGACACAGGATATCAGGCGTTTCAGAAGCGACTGATTCCGGGCAAGGAAAACATTCTGGGCGTGCGTATGCCGGTGCTGCGCAAGCTGGCACAGGAGATTGTGTGCGGCGACTGGCGGGCATGGCTGGACGATCCTGCGCCGGACGCGTGGTACGAGGAAACCATGATCCGGGGTATTGTGATCGCGACCGCTCCCATGGAGCAGTGTGAGCGGTTTGCACGCACGGCAGACTTTGTGCCGCGGATTGACAACTGGGCAGTGTGTGACGGTGTGTGCGCCTCATTTGACCTAACCGATCGTGCAGCTTGGTGGGACTTTATTCAGCCCTATTTGCACAGTATGGAGGAATTTCACGCACGATTTGGTGCAGTTATGGCGCTGGAGCTGTTTGAAGGACAGGACGATTTACAGCGCACGCTCGAGGCGCTTGCGGGCGTTCCGGCGCAGGGATATAACGCGCGGATGGGCGTGGCGTGGGCACTGTCCATGTGCGGCGTTCGCTTTCCCAAGCAGACGCTGGACTTTCTGGAACAGTCGGGTTTGGACACTTGGACGCACCGCAAAACGCTGCAAAAAATGCTGGAATCCAGGCGGTTAACTGGGGACTTTCGCGTGATAACGCAACAGAGCAGAAACAAACTGAAGAGCACAGAAAAGCCAAAAAGGCAAACCGGTTAAATTTGCGGTCGAGACCGTCTGGTATAAACAAGTTGAGGGGCTGTCCGTGCAAGATGGACAGTGTCCAAATTTCAGAAAAATAGCTGGAAAATGGAAAACAGAAAGGTTTGATAAAAATCTGACAAATAGATAAAAACCCTAGTAAAATTCGGTAAAACTTGCAAAAAATGCGGTAAAAAGTTCGATAAAAGAGCAAAAAACAGATTGAAAAGAGAACTCCAAAATATCACAATTTTGCGCAAAAGATTATCACAATTTGATAATTAGGTACAATTTTACGGTCTCATTTTTTAAAAATTTGTAAAATTATACAAATCAAAAGTGCAAAAGAACAGATGAAAAGTGCAACTAAATAAAAGAAACCTTCTGCTACAATAATTTGTGTAATGGAAAACGGTTCAGGCCCTGCTTCCCGGGATGAACGTCTTCAGAAAATTTGAAAGAGAGGGGAAACATTTTTTAGTCACACGCAAGTCTGCAAGAAAGGGGAAATATTTATGCCAGATATTGTATTGACAAGAATTGACAACCGTTTGATCCATGGTCAGGTTGCAACCCAGTGGTGCGGCGTCGTTGGCGCAAACCTGCTGCTCGTTGCAAACGATAAGGTTGCTGCGGATGAGTTCCGTCAGGGCCTGATGAACATGGCGGCTCCGGCTTATGCTCAGACCCGCTTCTTCACCATCGAAAAGACCATCAACATCATCCACAAGGCTTCTCCCAATCAGCACATCGCCATCATCTGCGAAACCCCGCAGGATGTCCTCAAGCTGGTTGAGGGCGGTGTACCGATCAAGAAAGTCAACATCGGCAACATGCACATGGCAGATGGGAAGCGCCAGGTTGCAACGTCTGTTGCGGTAGATGATGCCGACGTTGCTGCATTTAAGAAAATGCAGGATCTGGGTGTAGAGCTCGAAATCAAGCGAGTTCCGGACACCCCTGCAGAAAGTATTGATAAGCTGTTCAAGTAAACCTTTTGCTTGAACCAGGATGACCTGGAAAGGAGTACAAATGGAACACATTACCATAATCCAGGCGGTACTGGTCTTCGTGGTCGCGTTTATCATGGGTATTGACCAGTTCAGCTTCTTGGAGTCTCTTTATCAGCCGATCGTAACCTGCCCGATTATCGGTGCAATCCTCGGCAACTTTGAACTCGGTATCGTCGTCGGCGGCGCATACCAGCTGATTCAGATCGGCAGCATGCCGATCGGCGGCGCTCAGCCCCCCAACGCAATCCTGGGTGGTATTATGGCAACCGTATTCGCAGTCTCTCTGAACATGGAGGCAACTGCAGACGGTGTCGGTGCAGCGATGGGTCTTGCGATCCCGTTCGCAGTATTCGGCCAGTACGCAGTTACCCTGACCTTCACCATCATGTCCGGTATGATGGCTAAGGCTGACAAGTGCGCTGAGAATGCAGATGTCAAGGGCATCCGCAACATCAACTTCACCGAAATGGCTATCCTCGGCACCCTGTTCGGTCTGCTGGCAGTCGCTGGTCTGTACGGCGGCTCGGCACTGGGCGAGACGCTGAAGAACCTGTCCTACACTTACTCTTGGGTAATGGCTGGTCTGGATGCAGCAGGCGGCGCTATGAAGTTCGTCGGCTTCGCAATCCTGATGAAGGTCATGATGTCCAAGGAGATGTGGGGCTTCCTGCTGGCAGGCTTCGTTATGGCTCTGCTGTGCAGCGCCAATGCCTCCACGTCTGGCGCAACCCTGATCCTGTGTGCATTCGTAGGTATTGCAATTGCAATCTATGACTTCACCATCCACAGCAAGATCAAGGAGAACGCAGGCATGAGCGCAAGCAACATGGGAGGTGACTGTGATGGCATATAATATTCCTGAAAAGTACCAAGATCTGACCCCGGCGCCTCAGCTGGATAACAAGACCTTGAATAAGATGGTATGGATGTCTTGCTTCCTGCAGGCATCGTTCAACTACGAGAGAATGCAGGCCTGCGGCTGGCTGTGGGCAATGCTTCCCGGTCTGAAGAAGATCCACACCAACAAGGAAGACCTGAAGGCTTCCATGGCACATAACCTGGACTTCCTCAACACCCACCCGTTCCTGGTAACGTTTGTAATGGGTATCGTGCTCTCGCTCGAGCAGAACAAGACCGATACGCAGACCATCCGTTCCGTACGTATTTCGGCAGCTGGCCCGCTCGGCGGCATCGGCGATGCGCTGTTCTGGCTGACCCTGGTTCCGATCACCGCTGGTCTGACCGCTAACATGGCGATGGACGGCAGCATCATCGGCGCCATCATGTTCCTCGCGATATTCAATATCTTCCAGTTTGTGATCCGCTGGTGGCTGATGCACTGGTCTTACGGCCTGGGCACCAAGGCTGTCACCATGCTGACCTCCAACGCGAAGGAATTCACCCGTGCAGCTAGCATCCTGGGTGTATTCGTAGTCGGCGGTCTGATCGCAAACTATGGTAACACCACGCTGCGTATCTTCATCGGCAATCCTGCGATCAACCTGCAGGGCCTGCTCGACGGCATCCTGCCCAAGCTGCTGCCCCTGCTGATCACGCTGGGTATCTACGCTCTGATCAAGAAGGGCTGGACGCCTGTTAAGTGCATCCTGATGATCCTGGTTGTTGGTATCGTAGGCTGCGCATTCGGTATCTGGACTGGCGACTCCAAGGCTATGGACGCTGACGGCAACACCATTCTGGGCGGCTACAATCCGCTGGTTGAGTGGTATGAGTATCCCGCACCGGCTGCTCCGGAGAAGACCGGTCAGCAGGCTTGGGACGCTCTGAACCAGGTTGTTGTTGAACTCCAGGAGTCTGGCGTTACCGTAACCATGCCGGAATAATCCATTTCAAAACATAAGTTCTGCCAGTCACTTGACCGCAGAATCGATTGAAAACATGAAGGGGGGAAATGACAACTTTGCATTTCCCCTCTATGTTTTAGAAAACAGAAACAGGTGATTTTGTGAGCACAGTGACGGCGATGATTATTTTTCTCGCCTTCGTCGGCTACGTCGGCGTACAGGCGGTCAAAAATTTTCAGCTGAGAAATCTGAATATGAGTCTGCGCAAAAATGACGGCGAGACCGTCGAGCGGCTGACCAATATGGCCACGTCGCGCAGGATCCTGGGCGAGTACACCTGCGACCTGTACCAGCTGCGTGCACGGTACATGGGCGAGGATGCCGCGGCGTTTGAGGAAAAACTCAAGCAGATGATCGCGACAACGTACAAGAACCCGGCAGACAAAAAGAGCTTTCTCGAACAGTATTATCACACCTTCCTCATTCGGGGGAAGGGTACTTACGCGGCATGGCTGCTGGAAGGGATCCGGGCTGTGCGGGATGCGGCGTATGTAAAGTTCAGCGAACAGGCATATGCGGTCATGATCGACCACAGAACCGACCTGATCGATGAAATGATCGACGAGATCAATGGGAAACATTATTATGGCTTTGCGCTTGGCGTCATCCTGTTTATGGTGGCCAGGCAGTATGAAGCACTGGGCGATGACGAACATGCACTGATTTATTATCAGAACGCAAAGGTTTGCTTCCATCCCCAGGCCGTATATGTGCCCCTGCTCGAAAAGCAGATGAAGCAGCTCGAGGAGCGGACACAGACAGGGAAAACGGTACTGTCCTGATGACGGTATCTCGATAATGAAGATAGGAGAAGAAGAACAATGATCGGATTATTAGTAACTGGACACGCAAACTTTGGCTCGGGCATCACCAGCTCGGTCAACCTCATCGCAGGCGAGCAGGAAGATTACCGCTATGTTGATTTCCTGCCCACTTACAGCCTGGAAGATCTGTCCCGCGAGCTGAACAAGGCGCTCGACGATCTGAAGGACTGCGAGCACATCCTGGTATTTGCCGATCTGGTCGGCGGTACCCCGTTCCGCACCGCAGTTGAGGTCGGCTATCCGCGCGGCAACGTTACGGTTATCGGCGGCACCAATCTGCCCATGCTGCTCGAAGTCTCTATGACTCGTAAGTTTGAAGACGACGTCGAGGAGCTGGTTAAGACCGCACTGCAGACCGGCAGCGAGCAGGTACTCAAGTATGAGTTCCAGGCTGTTCAGCAGGAAGAGTGCGAAGACGGAATCTAAAAGATTCACTCAAACACGAAAATTCATACAGATTTTTTCAATGATCACAGCTTGCGGGTGAGACCACCCGCACAGGAAAAGGAGTAATAATCATGAAGACTGTATTTGGTATTGGCGAAGATAAGATGCAGGAAACCTCCTCGGTATTTACCCTGTCCGAGATTTATCAGCAGCCGGCAACCTGGGAGAAGACCTGCCGCCAGATCGCAGAGCATAAGGACGAGCTCAAGAAGTTCATCGATCAGGTTGTTACCTGCGAGGATTTCGATATCGTTTTGACCGGCGCAGGCACTAGTGAGTTCGTTGGCAATGCACTGTTCCCGCACCTGACTCGCCTGATGAACCATAAGGTAAAGTCCTACGGTACCACCGATATCGTTGCAACCCCCGAGGCCTACCTGTCCCGCACCAAGCCCACCCTGCTCATCAGCTTCGGCCGTTCGGGCAACTCTCCGGAGTCTGTCGGCGCAATCGATGCAGCAGAGGCTGTATGCGATCACGTATACCATCTGTTCGTTACCTGCAACAAGGACGGCGCTCTGTCCAAGCGTGCAGCAACGACCGATAACTGCTACGCAATCAATCTGACCGACGAGACCCATGACCAGAGCTTTGCAATGACTTCGAGCTTCTCGAACATGTATCTGGCAACCTACCTGTGCTTCCATCTGGACGAGCTGGACGAGACCATCGCAAAGGTTCGCACCACGATCGAGGCTGGCCAGTCCTTCCTGGATAACCAGTACGGCATCGCACAGAAGATCGTCGACGAGTACGACTTCAATCGCATCGTTTACCTGGGCAGCAACACCCTGAAGGGCACCTCTCAGGAGTCCGCTCTGAAGATGCTGGAGCTGACCGCCGGCGGCGTTGTTACCATGTATGACACTCCTCTGGGCTTCCGTCATGGTCCCAAGTCCATCATCAACGACGACACCATCACCGTTGTTTACCTGAGCGACGACCCGTACACCAGACAGTACGAAGTTGACCTCATCAAGGAGATGAGCGGCCAGCGCAAGGGCAACAAGATCGTTGCTGTTATGTCCAAGGCTGACGACGCTGTTGCAGCTCTGGTTGACTACACCGTTGTTTACGGTCTGGAAGGTGAGCACGAGAACGTTCTGCTCGGTCTGGATTACATCCTGTTTGCACAGACTCTGGCAGTGCTCAAGTCCCTGGCTATGGGCATCACCCCGGACAATCCGTGCCCGACCGGTGAGGTAAACCGCGTTGTTAAGGGTGTTACCCTGTATCCGTACACCCGCGCATAAGAATCAGAGAAAGAAAAAAGCATGGTTTGCCCGCAAAGGGCAAACCATGCCTGGTAACCGGGTGCAGCCAGCGGGGATTTTCCTGCGGTTGCACCGTGTTGCGTATCACAGCAGAAGGAGCAAAACAGCATGAATTGGGAAGTAATCCTGTGGGCCTGCGGTACGGTTGGCGTACTGTTCATTGTATGCGCACTGGTCATTTCGATCATGTCCGCACGCAATATGAAGCGCAGCCGTGAAGCAATGGCCAAGCTTCAGCAAGGGATCAAGGTTGGCGCAAAGATCCTCTTTGCCGGCGGTATCTACGGCAAGATCGTCAAGATTCGCGACGATGTCATTGACGTAGAGGTCGGCAAGGGCAACGTCATTCAGATCTCTCGTTATAGCATTCAGTCTGTGGAGGACTGAGTGCCTCGGATTTGTTCATCTCACTGACCTGCTTGGCGTACTCACTCGGAGACATGTTATAGTACTTCTTGAACAGTCTGGAAAAGTAGTGAATGGAGCTGAAACCGAGCAGATAAGCGATCTCGCTGATCGTATGCCGGTTTTCCTGTATCAGCTCCTTGCTCTTTTGCAGCTTGATGTTGATGAGGTAGTTTTTGGGTGAGGTATGCAGATGGGCCTTGAACAGGCTCTGCAAGGACGAACGTGAGATGAAGAATTTGTGACAGATCTCTTCCACAGTCATCGGCTCGGCAACCTTCTTGTTCATGTAGGCTAAGATCTGCTGGAGCAAGTCGTTTTGAAAATTTTGCTGTGACGTTGGCGTACTGTGCGGTTGCAAGAGGGTGTCGGTCAGCTGCATGAGCTGGGTGATGACCTCCTGCAGGTAGCACAGCATAAGAGTTTGGGTATAGTAGGAGTGGGACAGACTCTGCGCGATGAGTTTATCAAGCGCACTGCGGATGGATTCCGAACAGGAGAAGGTTTGTCCTAAAAAATGGATTCTCTCGGCGTTTCCCATGTCAAAGACCACGGTCAGATAGTTGCAGAAGGTATCACTGCTGATCTGACGGGGATAGGGCTGGTGCGGACCACAGATGATGAGGTCGTTTTCCTCAATCGTGCGGCTGTCCCCGGCCATGTTCAGGGTCAGTGAACCGTCAATGACGTAGAACAGTTCATAGTAATCGTGAACGGTGCTGCGGAAATGGAATTCGGTCACCTGGGAGACATAAGAGTCGAAGATTTCCAGAACATTAAACGGAGAGAAAAAAGGCTGATATAGGTAGGGAACAGCAAGTTTGACGGCAGTCGGATGCACGTTCGGCGTAATGAGATTGCAAACGATCTCCTCCGAGTGTACGATGAGATTAAAATACGTATTTGGTTTGAGCTTCACATAATGGTGAATGGGGAAGGTCTTGAGCTCCTCGAGTCGGGGAGAAGAGCCCACCAGAAGCGAAGCAATACCCTGCGTCAGTTCCAGATGAATCTCGCACGGATAGGAATAGAGCTGGTCGACCGATTTGGTATGCACCAGCTGTAGCCGTGAGATCAGATGAAATGGATCTGTACTGACCGGTTCGTCATAAAAAGAACCGAAAGCAAGGAAATTGCTCCCGGATACGTTGTGAATCATAATCGAAAAATCTCCCTGTGTCATCTACCTGCTGATTTATGGGGAATGCATAAAACTTGTGAATCTATTTTAATGGATTTGCGGGAAAAATGCAAGCCAAACGGAAAAATGGGGTACAAAACCCGCGATATCGTGCCGCGATCGCGCATACCAGCCTGCAAAGCAGGCAACGCGGCAAGAGTAATTAGGAGGTCGATCGACATGATTCTTCAGAGTAAAAAAGTATGGATGGCTGACCGGTTTGTACCGGCACAGATCGTAGTCGAGGACGGAAAGATCGCAGAGATCTACCCGTACGGCACCAAGGAAGCCGACGTAGATTACGGCGATCAGTGGGTACTGCCCGGATTTATCGATGTGCACTGTCACGGTGCGTTTGGCTTTGACACCAACGATGCAGAGCCCGAAGGTCTGCGCAAGTGGCTGCGCGGTATTGTCAAGGAAGGTGTCACCAGCCTGCTGCCCACCACCATTACCCAGAGCGAGGAAGTCCTGACCAAGGCACTGGAAAATGTGGCAAATGTCGTCGAAGAGGGTTACACCGGTGCGGAAGTACTGGGCGTACATTTCGAGGGCCCGTTCTTGGACATGCTGTACAAGGGTGCGCAGCCCGAGCAGCACATCAAGAGACCGGCTGTTGAACAGTTCAAGCGTTATCAGGAGGCTGCACACGGTCTGATTAAGTATATCACCATGGCAACTGAGAACGACGAGGATTTCGCACTGACCCGTTACTGCACGGAAACCGGCGTAGTTGTCAGCATCGGTCACTCGGCTGCAACCTTTGACCAGGCAGTTATGGCATGCGCACACGGTGCACGCTCGATGACCCACGTTTACAACGGCATGTCGCCCTTCAACCATCGTCAGAATGGTCTGGTTGGCGCAGCTTACAACATTAAGAGCATGTACGGCGAGATCATCTGCGACGGCAACCACTCGACTCCGGCTGCCCTCAAGCAGTTCTTTGAGCTCAAGGGACCGCATTACGGCATGATGGTCAGCGATGCCCTCATGGCAAAGGGTTCTCCGGCAGGCTCCAAGTTCCTGTTCGGCGGCAACGAGATCGAGATTTACCCCGACGGCAGCGCACACCTGACCTCTACTAAGGGTCTGGCAGGTTCCACCCTGTGCATCAACAAGGGTCTGC
Source organism: Butyricicoccus pullicaecorum DSM 23266 (assembly GCF_900167005.1). Lineage (GTDB taxonomy): Bacteria > Bacillota > Clostridia > Oscillospirales > Butyricicoccaceae > Butyricicoccus > Butyricicoccus pullicaecorum. The sequence goes on along the minus strand of NZ_FUXW01000003.1, from coordinate 367,729 downwards.
GCCTGCTGATCGAGGAGGCTATGGTTCCGATCGAGACCGCAATCAATTCCTGCACCAAGAACCCGGCAGAGTGCCTGCGTGTTGCTGACCGCAAGGGCTCGATCAAGGTTGGTCTGGATGCCGATCTGGTTGTTCTGGATCGCGATTACGAGGTCGTACAGACTTATTGCGCAGGAAAAAGCATGTTGGATGGGGAATAAATGAGTAAGGGTAGAAAGAAATCGACACCGCATGAGACCATTCGCCTGTCTGGGCGCAATGTCTATACCGATAAGCGTAAGCGCACGATCTACTATGATCGACTGACCAAACAGGGTTATCTGATTCACAAGCAGAATGAGAACCGCATGCTGTTCTTCCAGAACCGCTTTGTCATCATTCTGTTCGCGGCCATCCTGTGTGCAGGCACCTTCCTGTCCTGGACACAGGCCGTTCTGGCCGGTGTGATCACTGCCGTTCTGGTCGAGGTCTACTTCCGCATGTCTTACCTCAAAAAGCTGGAAGTTGCGGAGGATGTAGACTTTGAGCGCCGTGTCTCATCGCTGCAGTACATCATCGATAATAAGAGCCGCAGCAAGGTCATCGCGCTGGCGGTGCTGTATCTGCTGTTTGCGGTGCTGATCGTGCTCAATGCGTACATGGAGCAGTACTCTATGGGACTCAACGTGCTCAGCGGTTTGTTGGCCGTTGTTGGTCTGTATTGCAGTATCCTGCACATGGTTGCACTTTCCAAAATGAAATGAAAAAAGAAAAAACCATCGTAAAAACGATGGTTTTTTCGTAAAACATCTGCTTAAGCCTGGCCGTTCGAGCCGCACAGAGCGATTTTCTCCTTGACCAGTGCTACAACATTGGCACGTCCGACCTTGCAGTACTTCTTGGGGTCGAATGCGTCGGGATCTTCTGCGAGGTACTTCTTAACACCGTCGCTGAACGCGATGCGCAGCTCGGTGGCAAAGTTTACCTTGCAGATGCCGCGGCGGATGGACTCGCGAACGGCCTCGTCCGGTACACCGGATGCACCGTGCAGTACCAGCGGAATGGAAACCAGCTCGCGGATGGCACTCAGACGGTCAAAGTCCAGCTTGGGCACGCCCTTGTACAGACCGTGTGCCGTACCGATTGCAACGGCCAGCGAGTCTACACCGGTGCGCTCAACGAACTCCTTGGCCTGCTGGGGATCGGTGAACGGGTTGCCGTCGCCGCCTTCCAGGTCGTCTTCCTTGCCGCCGACCTTGCCGAGCTCAGCCTCAACCGGAACACCGGAGGGTGCGCAGGCGTCGGTGACACGGCGGGTGAGGGCGATGTTGTCTTCGAAGGAGTCGTGCGAGCCGTCGATCATGATGGAGGTGTAGCCGGTGCGCAGTGCCTGCATAGCCAGCTCGAAGCTGTCACCGTGATCGAGGTGCATGGCAACCGGAACGGTTGCACGCTCTGCGGCAGCCTTGGCCATGGCGAGGTAGTAGTCCAGACCGGCGTACTTGACGGTGGACGGCGTGGTCTGCATGATGACCGGTGCGCGGCTTTCCTCAGCCGCCTGCACGACTGCCATCACCATCTCCATGTTTTCTACGTTGAATGCACCGACCGCATAGTGACCGGCCTGCGCACGCAGGAGCATTTCTTTGGTTGTAACCAATGGCATAATAAATGACCTCTTTTCTGTGAATTTGAAAAGACACAAGGTGGATTTTCAACATCAATAGTATAGCATAAAATACCCGGACTGTCTGCGCTTTTGCAAGTGCCGGGATGAAAAAATCAAAGGGACGCAGATGCGCCCCGTGACCGCATCAAAAAATTGGGAAGGAGTGATTATGATGAATCATAATCCGCTGAAGAAGATCGTAGAACTGCAGAAACAGGGCAAGAACGTAGGTATTTATTCGGTATGCAGCGCAAACGGCTACGTTATCGAGGCTGCACTCAAGCGCGGCAAGAGCGACGGCTCGTGCGTGCTGATCGAGAGCACGGCAAACCAGTGTGACCAGAACGGCGGCTACACCGGTATGACCCCGCTGGACTTCAAGAACTTCGTACTGGGTATCGCAGACAAGGTCGGCTTTGATCCCAAGCGTCTGTTCCTGGGCGGCGACCATCTGGGCCCGCTGACCTTTGCCGGCATGGACGAGGCACAGGCAATGGAGAACGCTGAGGAGCTCATCCGTCACTATGTCGGCGCTGGCTTCACCAAGATTCACATTGACACCAGCATGAAGGTCGCTTCTGACGACCCGAACACCCGCCTGAGCGACGAGACCATCGCAAAGCGCGGCGCACGTCTGGCACGCGTGGCACAGGATACCTACCACAAGCTGCTCGAGAGCGATCCGGACGCAATCGCACCGGTCTACATCGTCGGCAGTGAGGTTCCGATCCCGGGCGGCGCTGTTGGCGCAGTCGATCAGGGCGTACAGGTCACCAAGGTTGAGGACTTCAAGAACACGGTTGCAACCTTTGAGAAGGCATTCCGTGAGCAGGGTCTGGACGAGGCTTGGGACAACGTCATCGGCGTTGTTGTACAGCCCGGTGTCGAGGAGAAGGACAGCGGCTGCACCGAGTACGACCGTGAGAAGGCAAAGGATCTGATGGCTTCCATCCAGGAATTCCCGAATCTGGTATTCGAGGGTCATTCCACCGATTACCAGACCAAGATCAAGCTGCGTGAGCTGGTCGAGGACGGCGTCGGCATCCTGAAGGTTGGCCCGGCTCTGACCTTTGCAATGCGCGAGGGTATGTTTGCACTCGAGAACATCGAGAAGGAGCTGATTTACGGCACCGACATCACTCCCAGCGGCTTCCAGGATGCACTTGAGGCTGAGATGCTCAAGGAAGGCAAGCACTGGCGCAAGCACTACCAGGGCACCGAGCTCGAGCTGCGCATGAAGCGCAAGTATTCGTTCTCCGACCGCTGCCGTTACTACATGCCGACCCCGGCTGTTGAGGCTGCCAAGGAACGCTTGATCTCCAACCTGCGCACGCTGGGCATCCCGCTCAACCTGCTCAGCCAGTTCATGCCCATCCAGTACACCAAGGTACGCGAGGGCCTGCTGGTCAACGATCCGGTCGAGCTGGTTGAAGATCGCATCATCAATACCATCGACGAGTATCTGTACGCAACCCATCAGAAGGAACTGCTGTAAGATCGAAGGAAATAAAATCCCCGGACGATTTTTCGTCCAGGGATTTCTTGCTTGCACACAAGATGCAGCACGGGCAGGTTTACTAGATCCTATGTGAGATTTTTGTGCATAAAAGATAAATGAGAAAAATTCTCAAAAAGCGGTTGACAAACTGGAAAAGATGGAGTATATTATTGTCAAAGATAATATTGATTATCAATGCTGAAAAAGAAAGCCCGAAGTGAATCCAACACTTCACTTCGTCCGCAAGAGCTACGGCTCAGAATAACAATAAGGAGGACTATACCATGAGAAGTATCACAACTTTGGATTTGCAGTACGCCCACAGATTTTACGGATTCAAGGGAGAAGCCCAGTATCTCCACGGACATACCGGCGTTTTGACCATTGAGGTAGAAGATTCGGTAGAGCCCGGCGTAAATATGGTTTTCCCGTGCAACGAGATTCAGAAGACCGCTTGGGAAGTGCTCAAGAATTTCGACCATGCACTGATCCTGCGCGAGGACGATCCGCTGCTGCCGGCAGTGCTCAAGGTATACGAGGAGCAGGGCATCCGCGACGGCGCACCGCAGAACCAGATGAAGGGTCCGGCATTCAAGACCGAGCTGGCAACCGCTTACCCGGAATGCCGTCTGGTGGTCACCAAGGAGACGCTGACCGTAGAGGGCATGATCAAGATTGTCTATGATCTGCTCAAGGATAAGCTGAATATTGCAAAGATCACCTTTACCAGCGGTGTCAACGCAGCTTCGGCAGACTTCAGCACCCACAACCAGATCGACCGCTGCCCGCTGTGCGGTATTGCACTCAATGAGCACGGTGTCTGCCCGAAGTGCGGATATAAGAAGCAGTAAGAGCCGGAAAACTAACACTGATAAGTAACAAAAAAGAGGAGAAGATCGATATCGATCTTCTCCTCTTGGTATATCCAATGGGAATTTTGGGTCTCGTTATTATAAGTTTCAGCGAGAAAAAAACGGAGATAAGCTCCAAACATCATAAAAGTTTGCAAGGTACTTGATATAGGCTCATTTGATAGCAGATGGGCTTATATGAAGTGCCTTTTTTCATTTTATCGCCTTTGTAAGAGAAACGAGAAAATAAATACCATGAAGAAAATATCGGAAGATGATGATATTACCATGTCCAAAGAATGTTTTCTCGCTTACAGCAAGTAGTAAAAGAACTTGTGCAATGCATGATTTTCTCGCAAGAAATTCAGGGGATGCTTGAAAATCCGTGGATGAATATTCATCACATAATACATATTTTTCCAAATGCATAGCATAAAACAGAGACCCACAAAAAAGGAGAAAAATGAATATGGAAGATGCAAGGATCAATACAACAGAAGAATGGAAGTATATGCAGCAGGTTTGTGAACAGCTGTGCTTTGGAATTTATGAGTTGCGGTGTCTGGCGGATAATGGAGAACAAGTGCTGCGCTATTTCATCGTCATCAAGGATGAAAACGGTCTGATCTGGAAGTGGACAAGACTGGCGCAGTATGCAGACACGAGAACCGGTGTCGTCAGCTCGATCACCCGAAGCAACTATAAGAAGCTGCGTTATGTGACACAGATGCTCAATTATTTTTTCTGTGGTCCCGATACCCCACACCGCATTCACCGATTTTCGCAGATCACTTATGAAAAGATAACCGATTATTTTGAGCACTATGCAAAGATCCCATCCGAGCGCACCGGACGCTATCGAACCCAACTGCAAGTCAGTGAGTGTATCTTGACTTGTACACAATTTGTGGACAATCTGCTGAAAGACGGAATTAAACTTGCGGTCAAGAAGAAAGAACTGTGGAAGAAGGAGGAAAAGCTGGAACGGCAGGGTGGGCAGATTCGTAGCTTTCAGAAAAAGGTAGCTACCATACCAAACTTTCATGTGACTTGTTTTTCGGAAGAGAAGCAGCCAATCTTCCGTGATATCCCTAACAAAGTTTTACAGCGGATGTTTCAGCTGGCTTTTCGATACATGCCGTATCTTGTGATGCCAATGGCGTTGGGAGCTTTTGCCGGACTCAGACCGGGAGAGTGCTGTCAGGTGCAGCAGGAGTTTGTCGGTGGCTTTCAATGTCAATATGTTGCAGGCAGGCTGCATGCGGTCACATTTGATTTGACACGGAATCGGCAGCTTAGAAGCGATGGGGTCAGTACCAAGAGTATCGAATGGTATAGAAAACAAAATTGAGCTAGAAGTGATAATGACTGTCCATTTCGCCTGTAATCAGAGAAATCATCAAACACAATATCTCTTGCAACGGAACTTAGAGAGAATTGGCACAGTTAAGGCATCGTCGGGAAATGCTTGAGCGATGTGTGTAAGTTTTTTTATACGTTAGAGAAAAAAACTAGAGAAAGTCTAGGTTTTCGTGTAAGGAACGTAACTGTACTATGATAGTTATGCATAGGAGTTGGTTAATTCCATAATTATTACGAGCAAATTTTTTAAGCTTTGTTGATTGGAGAACTACTGAATACAAATCTTGCGGATTGTTCCATTGTTAGAAACGGAAAGTGCCCGTAAAGAATACGAATAAGTGGTATAGGTAGTCAGATGAAAGTGACAGGCACGGCTTGCTCTGTTGGCAACTCGTGCAATTGGAATTCATCTATCTCAAGTCTGCTAGAGTGTAGAAATTTTTTGCAAGGAATAGGAGAGATCTATTTAAACAGTAGATTTGAAATGAAACATTTGTGTAAGCTTGCAGGGTAGAAGTAAGTAAGGTGTTTGCGCATAATCTGTGCCAATTGTTATTTTATCAGATATACAAAATGTTGCAAAAATTGTTGGCGTACGAGGTTATTCTTGGGTTAAAGCTATTTGCATTTATTTTATTAACTGGACTAAGGGATATGTATGCCGAGTGAAGAATCTAGGGATGGTTCTATAAGACAAAATATACATTTTATTGGCGTCTATCTGTCTTAAGGAATAAAGATCGGTACATAATATTGTGGTATATCTTGATTTTTTTGTGATTATTTTGGTTTTGGACGCAAAAAATTAAAATAATAAAAATTTGTATTTATGAGCTTATCCATGATGTTTTTGAGGATTGTTATATTGCAGGGAGAGAGAAAATATGATACAATTTTTCCGATGATATATAACAAAATATCGGGATGGAAAGTAGCGTTTGTGATAAAATATATATTTTATGATGTAAGACAAAGTGAGTGGTAAAAACGCTAAAAGGATTTTATTAAAAGAACGGTAAGACTAACTGATTAAGCAGTGGAATATTGTAGTGTAAACTTCTAATGATACTAAATTTTGTAACATATAGTAAGGGGAAGAAAGTCTGATGATGGTGCAAAACGAGGCCTATTTGGCAGGCTTACGTCATGTACTTACTAGAACGCTACTGTGGGTAGAAGAACCGACTTATAAAGTTGTGATCCCGATTTAGTTTGTAGATGGCATTCACTCCTGAATGGGACGTTAATGTCTGAAGAGATGAGGGGGGATCACACCGCAAGGTACAGTGACAGGGTTCGGAAAGTTGTGTTTAGCAGGCAGTCATTTATGGTGGCACTAGAGCAAAGACGTGTTGATATCGATTCTGCGCTGAAGATATAAAACGAACAATATCGGAAGGTAATCGCGAATAAATTATAGATTCGCGTTTTTATATAAATGTTTATTGAAGGAGGAATAGAAATGAAGCAATGTGCAAAACGTTGGTTGGCGAGTATTTTAGCACTAATAATGTTAATGACTGTCTATCCTATGAATGCGTTTGCAATTAAAACCGAAGATATGCCAGAACAGCCTGTTCTGACTTGTATCTGTGAGGCCAAGTGCACCGATGAGCAGGTGGATGAAAGTTGTCCTGTTTGCGCAAATGACCTGACTGGCTGTATCGGTGACCCTGTACAAGAGTCAGGCGAAGATGATCGGAAAGAGCCTGAACTGCCCAGTCAGCCGTCTGTAGACGATGGGGATAATGCGGAGAACACTCAGACGAGTCCTCAGCCGCCTGTAAATCAGCCGAATGATGTGTCGGAAGGTGAGACTCCTGAAAACAGCACAGAGCCGGAAGATAATCAGGATTCTCAGGCGGTAAAGGAGTTCCTGGGTTTGGCTGCGCAGCTGCCGGAGGAAATCACCGCAGAGAATGCAGAGGAATATCAGGATCTGCTGGATGATTGTGCACAGGCTTGGGAAGCACTGACTGAGGCCGAACAGGAACGCGAGGATGTTCAGGCAGCGTATAGTTGTTGGGAAAATGTACAACAGCAAATGGATTCTGTAATGGTAGGGAAGTTAGGTGAAACAACTGGAGTAATCACTTGGGTTGCAGAAGGCGGTACAATAAGTTCAAGCCAGTATCAATATGTGATGGATGCGCTAAAGGATTTGAATAAAGCCGGCGGCGGAATTTTATATGTTAGTGGAGAAGTTCAGTATAGCCAATCTATGCACTCGAGTATGAATATTGATACTGAGATTATAATAATTCCGGCTGAGAGCAGTACAGCAAGAATTACAAAGTTGGCAAATCTCAAGATTTCTGCCGGAGGCAAGGTGCAGTTAGGTAAAAAAGGGCTAGCGGATCAAGCGTTAACGATAGAATGCGAAACTGGCTATCAACGTTATGGCATTTCTGTTATTGATGGCGGAGAATTGCTGTTGGATGATGGCATATGCATTACGCAAGAGCCAAATCGGACAGAAAAAACTTCTGATGATCATTATTATAGTCCCCTTTTTGCAAAAGCGGGTGGTCAGATTACCATGAATGGCGGAGAGATTTCTGGAAATAAGTGGGTTTGGCGCGGCGGTGCCATGACACTTGAGGAGAATTCTCAGTTCGTCATGAATGGTGGTAAAATTTGTGATAATAGTGTGTGTTCCATGGGCGGTGGTATTTTTGTTGGAAGCACATGTATGTTGCAAGCGGATGGGGGAATTATTGAAAAAAATCAGAGTCAAGCTGGTGCAGGCATTTATTCTGAGGGCTCTCTCAAAATTCTTGGTTCAACAAAGATCCAAGAAAATTTTGCACCCCAAACTAATGCAAGAGGTATTGGCATTCTCGTCGGTAAAGGTGTGTTGAATATTGAGGGATCAGTAGAGATTTCTAATAATAAAATAGATTTTGGAGATTCTAAGTCTGCGAATGCGCGGGGGGTAGGCATTTGTATTAATAAAGGAGCTAATGCCACAATTACTGGCGCAAGTATAATTGGCAATGGTTGGACAGGCACTCCCTACAAGACTAGTCAGATAGTGGGTGGTGGTATATATAACGAAGGTAATTTACAGTTAAAAAATTGCGTAATCAGTGAGAACAAGGTGTTTGGATCGAGTTCACATTTTGGTTATGGAGGAGGAATCTATAGTTCTGGCACATGTAAGGTGGAAGATACAACATTTCAAAAAAACGATGCAAGCAGCGCGATGCACGGAGGAGCAATTTGTGCAAGAGATGTTACTTTGGAGAGGTGTACATTTATAGAAAATACTGCACAAAGCGGCGGAGCTGTATATATTTCTGCTACAGGTTTGGTCGGTTCGGATCGCGAAGATAAGGATACCATCATTAATGCGTGTAAATTTCAAAAAAATACGGCTTTGCAAGGAGGTGCAATCTATTTAGATGAGAGGACAAAGTATCGACGCAATATCACGAATTGCGAAATTATAGAGAATTCGAGTAATGGTAGTGGCGGAGGAATTGCGATTGATCAGGGCCAGCAACGTGATTCAATAGGAACTAAAATTGAGCATTGCACGATTTCTAGAAATCATGCAGAAAATGGCGGTGGAATCCATGCTTTTTATGCAACCCAAATTAACGATTGCACAATTGATGCTAATGTAGCTGATTATGGTGGTGGAGTTTACATCGGAGCAGGTGGAATGATTGCTGGATGCAAATTGTTTAAGAATGAAGCGAAGAAATGTGGTGGCGGCCTTTACTTGGGAAATTTTGTCGGTGCGACTTTAAAGGCTTATGTTAGACAGGATGGTACAATCGTTCGAAATCAAATATTTGAGAACTCGGCGACTCAGGGTGGTGGTATTTATATCATGGGATCCTATGGAGATGAAATTTCTCTCTCTGATACGGATCTTGTGAAAAATAGAGCAGAGCAAGAAGGCGGAGGTCTTTGTATATATCCTCAAGGGGGTAATACTTTCAAATCGAATGTAAGTTTACAGAATGGACGTGTTGAGGGGAATATTTCTCAACTAGGTGGCGGAATTTATCTGAGTGGTGCGGCATATCAATCTTTTACCATGAATATATCCAGAGAGGTGGTGGTTGGAAATGTTGCAGAGAATGGCGGTGGCATTTATGTAATCCCTCAAAATGACAAGCAGAAGATTACAATGATTATGGAGAATGCTGCTCTGTTTGGAAATACAGCAGGAAACGAAACAGAGGGTAATCGTACTACAACATCTTCCGGAGCTGATTTATATGCAGCTGATTCTGCATCATTCCAGATACCTACCGTAGCGGATATGAAGACTTATCTGTCTGATCCCACACATACAGAGGTCACGGATGCTGATCGTGCAGTGATTCTGGATGATGATTGGTATTATGACTATATGCAGAATGATTCCGGCGCACCTTCGGAAAGTACAGAAGTAGATCGATATCAAAATGGCTACAAAGTAATTTACAATGATGCGAATACCTTGGATACAGGTTATGTGCCTTTGATTGTAGGTGTTACTCCGACATATTCGCTTTCTTATCGGTATAGTGGAGAGGTTCCGGAAAATGCGCCAGCTTTACCGGATACTGCAAGTAAGAAGTTAGAGGGAGATCCGGTAGAGGTAGTCGCTGCGCCGCCCATGAAGGGATATACGTTTTCTGGTTGGACAGTTGCGGAACCTGCAACGGGCACCATAATCGTAAACGGAACTGTGACTATGCCGGCTGCGAATGTCGTGCTCGAGGGCTTCTGGACAAAGAATCCGGTATATACATTAACTTATGATGCAAACTTTGAAGGCGGAGGTCAGAAGACTCCAGATGCAGCATGTGAAGCAGGTACGGTATTGACAATCCAAGGAGAAAAGCTGTTTACCAGAGGAGAAGATTATACACTGATTGACTGGAATACGGACCCAAATGGCGGCGGTACAACGTATGATTTTGGTGAATCGTTTACAGTGCCTAAGGATAATACCACTTTGTACGCACAATGGAAAAGAAATTACACTTTGACGTATATATCTAATGGTGGTAGCTCTGTTGAATCGGAACAGTATTTGGAAAATGAGACGGCACAAGTCGATGAAGAACCTGAGCGCGAAGGATATACCTTTGAAGGTTGGTATGCAGACGAAGCATTGATGATTCCGGTTACTGAAGTCGAGATGACATCCGATAAATATGTCTATGCTAAGTGGAAGAAAATTTCGGATGGTGGCGCAAGTCATCCGGAGTATACGCCTGATGACGACGACGAAAACACTGATCGTGATGATGAGGACGACACCGAAGAATTCACCGACGAAGAAGTCCCGCTGGCCGAGACTCCTTGGCTGAATACGGAAGACCACTATGCGTACATTATCGGCTATTCCGAGGATGGAACCGTTCGCCCGAACGCCAACATCACCCGTGCGGAGGTTGCAACCATCTTCTTCCGTCTGCTGACCGATGAGGCTCGAGACCAGTTCTGGTCGACGTCCAACAACTTCACGGATGTTGCATCGGATGCTTGGTACAACAATGCCGTGTCGACTATGGTTAATGCTGGCATCATTCAGGGCTATGAGGATGGCACCTTCCGTCCGAACAACAATATCACCCGCGCAGAGTTTGCTGCGATTGCATCGCGCTTTATGTCCGCGGGCTATGATGTTGAGGAGGACCTGTTCACTGACATTGCAAATCACTGGGCGCGCGAGAGTATTAACGATGCCGCGATGGCCAAGTGGATTAACGGCTATCCGGACGGCACCTTCCTGCCGGACAAGGAGATCACCCGTGCGGAGGCGGTTACACTGGTCAACAACGTGCTCCAGCGCAAGCCGGACGCAGATCACATGCTGGATACCATGATCAAGTGGCCGGACAACATGGATACTTCTGCTTGGTACTACGAGGCCATTCAGGAGGCGACCAACTCGCACGACTACGACCTGTTCGAGGGTGCGCAGTACGAGACCTGGACGGCGCTTCAGGAGAACCGTGATTGGGCTGCCTTGGAAAAGGATTGGCTTAACGCACATCGTACCGGCGGAGAAGTCATGTAAAATTTAACTGGCATTTAGAAGTGTGGACGAATACTTCTGATTTCTTGTTTGAATGAAAGGCTGACCTTTGGGTCAGCCTTTTGTTGTAGCAATCAACACTATATTAAAAAATTGGGAAATGACAATATATCCTAAAAATTAGAAAAAGAAAAGGTAGAGTAAAATAACTACTTTGCAGAGAAGATAACAATATGAATGGATGTATTAGAGCATGTATTCATGCATATCACAGACAAGTCAAAACTGTGGTAAGAAGAGTATATCCAAAGAAGAAACATATTATTAGAATTTATTGAATTGCTGTGTAATGAAACTATGAGAAGAATGATGACTTGATTTTAGGAGAGGTGACGATACAATCTCATAAAGAAGATTTAGTGGAAAGATAGAAAAGAGAACGAATGGCAGGAGAAAGTTAGTAATTCAGATCATGACAGAGAACTTTTATTGCGAAGATAGGGAGCAACATTGATTCGAACTGTTAAAAAAGAAAAGAGCATCTTCTATCCTAACAGGGGAAAAGAAGATGCTCTTGATTTTTATGCAAGCATATACATGATGATAAGAGAACGACAAGCTCAAAAGCGAGAAAATCAGCGATTTTCGTTTTTTAGTTCTTCGGAAAGTACAGTTTACAAGGGACTACACAGGGTAGGTATCTGACGGGAGGGGTGCCGCCAGTCAGATTTTCCATGTGATGTTCAAGCTGTCGCTTGTGGCGGCTATGGTGGTGATCATCAAATCCACCACACGCCGCTTGTCATCAAAAGATACATTCTCCCAGGTATCGAGGTAGCCGGAAATCTGGCTGACCTGTTCCGGGCTGATGGCCTCCACAGTCAACTCCGCTATCCTTGCCAGAAGTTCCTGCTTGCGCCCGTCCAGTTCCGCTATCTTCACATTCACATAGGAGAACAGGACATTGTTTGCCCCCGTCAGACTGTCCACCAGCTTTTCAATCTCGCTGTCTACATGGGCAAGTTCCACTTGCAGGGCGGTGATTTTCGGGTTTGCCTTTGCCGCTTTCTTTTTTCCTGTCAGCGTCTTGTAGCTTGCCAGCTTCTTTACCATCTGCTGATAAACAACCGCTTCCAGTTCCGAAGTGATGATTTTCCCACAGCCAGGACAGCTTTTATTGTCCAGCCGTTTCGTGCAGCGGAGATACTGTTTGCCGGAGGGATTGTAGATACTCATAAGAGCATACCCGCAATTCCCGCACTTGATTTTTCCTGCCAGCCATGTGTGGGTGGCTTTCCGGGCAGACTGGATTTTCATGTTGTTCATCAGCTTCTTGCGGCAGGTCAGCCAGGTGTCGGAGGGGACGATACCCTCATGGGGAGCCAGTACCAGCATTTGGTCTTTTAAGTCGTTTTTCTTGCTGGCCTTTACATCTCGCCCTTGATACAGATAGCAGCCGTTCATGCCCGTAAAATCGGCAACGTCATTGACAATGACTGTACCTTGACTTTTGAAAAATTCGTACACATCAAGGTCTGCCTGCACATAGACAGGATTGCGTAACATCTGCGCCAGCGTGGGGCGTATCAGCTCTTTGCCATGGAACAAAATCCCCTGTTCGGCAAAGTACCGGGTAATGTCCCCGTAGGAAGTTGTGGGCTGGGCGTACATCTCAAACATCAGCCGGATATTGGCCGCTTCCTCCGGGTTTACCACCAGCTTCTTTGTGTTGATACCGTCCATCTTGATAGGCTCCGTATGGAAGCCGTAAGGGGCTTTCCCGCCCATCTTAAAGCCCCGCTGACTGCGGGAGTAGTAAGCGTCCGTTACCCGCTTCTGTATCGTTTCCCGTTCAAGCTGGGCGAACACGATACAGATATTCAGCATGGCCCGTCCCATCGGCGTGGAGGTATCAAACTTTTCCGTAGAGGACACAAACTCCACATTGTACTGCTGGAACAGCTCCATCATGTTGGCAAAGTCCAGAATGGAACGGCTGATACGGTCGAGCTTGTAAACCACGACCTTTGCAATCAAGCCCCGCTTGATGTCCCGCACCAGTTCTTGAAACTTCGGACGGTCTGTGTTCTTGCCGCTGTACCCTTTGTCTGTGTATTCCTTGCAGTTACCGCCTTTCAACTCGTATTTGCAAAATTCAATCTGGCTTTCAATGGAAATGCTGTCCTTTTTGTCTACCGATTGTCTTGCATAGATTGCGTCTATCCGATTGTTCATATTGTCGCTCCTTTTCTTAAAAAAGAAACGGAGCTGCTGACAGTTCTATTATACCGCCAGCAGCCCCGCAAATCAATGATGGGTTTGGAAAACCTTATGTCCCGGCTTCCTCACTCTCCCGCTTGTCGGCGTACTTGCGGAACACCTCATAAAGCTGCTGTTCCAGTTCCCGGCGTTTGGCTGCTTCCTGTTCCGGCGTGAACACCGGGGAGAGATTTTCCAGTGTGATTTCCTTTCCCTGAAAAGTCACGATTTCGATTTCCTTTTTGTATCTGATATTACTTATAAGATCACCTTTCCTTTCCATGCTGCCGCTGTTGCCGTTTCAGTTCCGCTAAAATCTCCGGCGGGATACGGTCAACCAGCCGCCGCATATCGTCCAGTTCGCTTTTTAACTTCGCCCGTTCCATCGTGTCATTCATCTTGCCTTTTTCGCTGGCCTTTGCCCTGACTTCCAGCTTTTCATTTTCCGCTAACAAGTCATTGATTGTGACCTTGTATTTTTTCAGTTGCCCGGAGAAGTTCTCCATCTGCGGAAACCACTTTTTCAGCATGGAGAGGGCTTCCTCTTTCTTCTTTCCGGCGTTCAGCGGGGTAATGCCGGAGAGAACCGCTTCAATGGCCCTCGCCTGTTTGGAGAGGTTGACCGCCTGTTTGAACAGCCGGGTGGGGATATGCTTCCGGCCCGTCTTGCTGGCGCTTTCCCCACGCTCCAGGTCGGGGTACTGCTCCACCATACAGGCGTGAAAATCGTCCTGCCACTTCGTCAGATTGGCCCGGTTGCCGATAATTTCTTTGGCGCACAGGCGGTTGTCCTTTGTCAGCGGCACAAAGACCAAGTGCAGATGGGGCGTTTTTTCATCCATGTGTACCATAGCCGAAACGATGTTCTCCCGGCCCACCCGGTCAATGAGGAAGTCCGCCGCCCTCTGGAAGTAGGCCGCTATCTCCTTTGGGGACTTGCCCTTGAAAAACTCCGGGCTGGCGGTAATCAGCGTGTCCACAAACCGAGTGCTGTCCTTGCGGGTGCGGCATCTGGCCTGCTCGATGCGGCTCTGAATGAAATGGTAGTAGCGGCCATCCGGCTTGACGATGTGGAAATTGTACTTGCTCCGGCTGGTGTCAATGTCCGGGTTGCTGGCGTACTGCTCCTTTTTCCGTTCATGGTGGGCTTCCAGCGGCCCCGCCGGGTGGCCCTTGTGCTTCTCAAATCGCAAAATTGCGTGTTGTGCCATTGAACTCCTTTCCCCATTCCATTCCTTTCCGGCGGGTTTTCCCGCCGAAAATATCTCTGATAGGATTGGAATGGAATGAATGTAAATAGATGGTTTTAATCTCTGTATTTCTATATACCGTCAGATTTCCGTACTTCAAGAGGATTGATTTTCGTACTCGCCAAGTACGGTTTTCAGCCCTCCGGCGTACCATAACCGGATTTCTTGAAGTCGGTGTTTGGAACCGCTTCATAGGATTTCGGGTAAATGCGGTTGGGTTTTCCACAGCCCTGTTTCTGGATTTCCACCAGCCCCGCATACTGCAACTCCCGCAGGGTGTTGACCGCTTTCTGCCGCCCGCAGCGGAGCAAAGCGACCACCTCGCAGATGGGGTAGTACAGGTAGACCCGCCCGTACTCGTCCGCCCAGCCGTTCTTCCGGGACAACTCCGCCCGGCGCAGGACAAAGGCATACAGCACCTTCGCTTCGTTGCTCAAGGGCTGGAATGTGGGTGCTTCAAAAAGGAAATTGGGGAGCCGGGTGAAACTGAACGCCTTTTCCGGCTGGTGAATATAAATCGTGTTTGTCATAGCGTGTTTTGTGGACGGTTAGAGGCCCGTTTTCCGGGGCGAATGATAAATGATACCAGCCGCCCCGGTTGAGGGCTTGCGGAGCCTTGCAAATCAAGGCTTTTCCCGCTCTTAACTGTCCACAGCAGACCTCCTTTTCCGTTCACTTTCTGTTTTCTGCCGCCTGTGAACTCTGGCGGCGCAGTCCGGGCAGTATTTGCCCCGGTTGGACTTCGGGACGAACACACCGCCGCACTCCGCACAGCGTTTCAAGTCCCTGTCCCGGTAAATCTCCGCTTCCAGCGTCCTGTCCAGCGGCAAGACCGCCCAGCGGAACCACTTGCAGCAGACGGAGAACGAAATCATCTGCGGACAGGCGCAGGTGTCGCCATCGTCCAGCGCAAGGCAGTTTCCGTCCTCGCAGTTGCAGCACTCCCGGCGTATCAGGCCGCTGGCTCGTCTCTTCTGGGGCGGGGTTATGCGGTAGGGGGAGCCGTCCGGCCTGTGTTCCAGCGGCGGCAGGTGTTGATAGGGTCTTTTGCTCATGCGTCCCTCCGTTTTCTTTGGCGTGTTCTGTTTCCAAGGTGCTTGTCCATCGATGAACTATCCCAAGTCTACACCTTTTTGACCGCCTGTGCCGTATATCCAAGAGGTAGGAAATCAGCCTGAAAAACTCCCTATTTCCACGCTCTCGGATTTGTGATATAATCAAAAAAAGATAAAAGACAAATTCAGGTTTCTGGTCTTCTTGCACAAAATAAAGGAGGAGCTATTATGCAAATTGTTTATATTCCAAGCGAATCAATGTCTGTTCAAGGTAAAAAAGATGAAATCTATAAAAGATATGGGAAAGACTGGAATATTAGAGAACAGGGAGGAGGTAACGGAAATTGGTTGTTGACCAGAAAAAGTGATGTGCTTGTAGATGGAAAAAGTTATCGTACTTTTGTACTTGAACACTACGGTAAATCCAAGCTGACAGCGAAGCTTGTTGATAAATTTCGTGAAGATGTAGCAAATGGTAAAATAAAACTGTAAATGCCTATGCCGTTATGCTATGAGCATAGTACATAGCATAACGGCTTCTCTTTCGTTGAGCTAGCAAGGAGGGTGAATATGTCTTTATCCATACAAGAGCGATTAAAAGACCTACGTGTGGAGCGTGGCTTGACGCTGGGGCAGCTTGCGGAGCAGACCGGGCTTTCCAAGTCTGCGCTGGGCAGTTACGAAACGGAAGACTTCAAGGACATCAGCCACTATGCCCTTATCCGGCTGGCGAAGTTTTACGGTGTGACCGCTGATTATCTGCTGGGGCTGTCTGAAATGAAAAATCACCCAAACGCCGATCTTGCAGACCTGCGTTTGAGTGATGAAATGATTGACCTGCTGAAAAGCGGGAGGATAGACAATACCCTGCTGTGTGAGCTGGCGGCGCACCCGGATTTCCCCCGGCTGATGGCTGACCTTGAAATCTATGTGAACGGAACGGCACTGAAACAGGCGCAGGGTGCAAACGCCATAGTGGACACGATGAGCGCAACTGTTATAAAAAAGCATAATCCTGGCATGAGTGATACGCAGTTAAGACAGCTTATCACCGCCCATATTGATGAGGACGAGTTTTGCCGCTATGTGATACAACGGGACATAAACGGGATTGCCCTTGCTCTGCGGGAAACACACAAGGACGATTTTTTCAGCGTCCCAGAGGATAACCCGCTAAAAGAAATGCTGGAAACTGCTGGTGAAATCGTCAGCCAGGACAGCGACACGGAACAAGCGTACTTGGCGTTTATCTGCAAACGGCTCAAGCTGAATTTTAGGAAGCTGTCAGTAGAAGAACGGAAGTGGCTGAAAAAGATTGCGGAAAAATCCGACTTGCTGAAGAATCCAAAACCGCAGAGAGGACGAAGATAAAAAATGCCTGAACGGCGGTTCTGGTTTTTCAGAACCACCATCCAGGCATTTTGTTTAGTAATAGAAAAAGGTGCAGTTGATTATTGCGTATTGTCAATCTCTCTCAAACCGGGTAGTAAAAATACGGCAAGCGCAACGATGATAATGCCAATTCCGCAAATGACAAACCATTTCTCAACTCCCAGCCGCTCCGCCAGAGGCCCGGAAATGACAAGGCCAAACGGCATGGCGAGGGAAGCGGCGCTTGTCAGTAGAGAAAAAACTCTCCCCAGATATTCTGGTTTGACCGTTTCTTGAAAAATCGCATTTTGCACACCGTAAAATGGAGCGGAAATTCCCATAACAGTACAGCACACAACAAAGACAAGAAATGCGTCTGGCGGCAAAAGCCCGGAGAGCATATTGCTAACGCCCATCAGGAGAACGGAAAGACCGATGGTGTACCGCCGTTTCTTAAAACCGCCCCAAATGCTCAGAATGACTCCGCCAAGCAGCATACCAACCGCAAAAGCAATTTCAGCGGCAGAGGCATGGGCCGGTGTTCCTTTGAAGTATGACATACAGATGAGAGGAAAAAGCGTACTGATTGGCATATAAAAGAACATATAAATTACACCAATCCAGAGCAGAGCAAAGAGGCCCCTGTTTTGCTTTAATACCACATACCCCTCTTTCATATCCTGTAAAAACTGTTGTCTTTTCGTTTCTGGACATAGTTCAGGCGTTGGTATGGACGAAATCGCAACAGTCACACAGGCAAGGATTGCACCCACAATATCTAACAATATAATTGCATTAAGAGGCCAAACAGCATATAAAAACGCTGCGGCAGCTGGACTGATAATCGCACTTACTGCTTGCATGGTCTGCGTGTAACCAGCGCATTTTGTAAGTTCCTCTTTTGGCACAATCATAGGTGTTGCTGCGCTGAATGCTGGAGAATGAAAAGCAGTTCCCGCACTTCGGATTAACAGGACAACCATAATAGACCATACGGGCAATTCCATGTAAAACGCCACCAGCGCCAGAATACCGCCAGCGGCGGCAATTATCAAATCCGCACCAATCATTACGCTTTTACGGCTGTGCCGGTCAACAAAAGCACCTGCAAACGGGCCTAAACAGGCTTGCGGCAAAAATCCAATCAGTGTTGCCGCCGTCAATATGATTGCAGAATTAGTTTTCGCAACCAAATAAAAGATAATGGCCATTTGCAAAATACCGCTGCTAATAAAGGATATTGCTTGTCCGGCAAGAAGTGTAAAATAAGTTTTTCTCCATGAATTGTTGTTTTGGGTCATAATGCGAACCTCCTTTTTTATTGCATTGTTCCTTTGTTTCTGCAATAAAAAGCAGGCGTTGTCCCACAGAGAGGGCAGACGCCTGCATAACAACAAAGCACGAAAAAACACCACGATACAGTTCAAAGACTGCTCGTGTCAAACCTACGTGTTCCTTTGCATACGCACGCAAAA
Organism: Butyricicoccus pullicaecorum DSM 23266; assembly: GCF_900167005.1. Classification (GTDB taxonomy): domain Bacteria; phylum Bacillota; class Clostridia; order Oscillospirales; family Butyricicoccaceae; genus Butyricicoccus; species Butyricicoccus pullicaecorum. The sequence continues at coordinate 348,974 of NZ_FUXW01000003.1, read as the reverse complement.
AAAGCCCACCATCATGTGGAAAGGTACTTCTACTTTTTATTGCTTATTAGCGTACACAAATTAACACACGTAAGCCTCCTTCCAATCTCAAACTGTCGCACAGTATAACACACATCCGATAGACTTGTCAACCATTTTTAACCTTGTTTTCCATCTTGTTTTTCCATCTCTTACGGGCATTAGCAAAGCCAGGCGAGCCAGTCAACGGTCAAGATGAACGGCGCTTTCAGCGCCGCCGTTGACAGTCTCGCCCGTCTTTGCTAATGGGTAATCAAGGCGGGAAAGCCATTTTAGGGCTTTCCCGCCCATTTCAATTTTGGGAGAAGAAAGGCCCCAAAATGAACGAGTGCGGCCAAACACTTTTAGGGATTGGCCACCTTGTCCACCCATCCAGCGGGGCGGCGGGGAACGGTCAAGGCCGGGCGTCAGCCCATTCATTTCAGCCTTGACGGTTTCCTGCCGTCCTGCTACTTTTCCCGGAGTGTGGCCACACATCTGGTCACGGTGTCCAGAGCTTTGGGACTTTTTGTCCCATAGGCCGGGGGCGGAGGACGAGGGACGGGGGCTTTCATAATACGCCCTGTCTGCTGCTGAAATCAGCCCTTTGTTTCCGGCTTACCAGCCCCAAACAAAGCCCTGCTTTCCTGCCGCGTCAAATGCCCTTGCCCTCCCCGGCGGCAACGGTATTTTCAGGGCAACGCCGACAGAGCGTATAACACACTACACTTTGCTCCGCAAAGTCGTGTGCCAAATGGGGCGCTGCCCCCTTTGGAAACCCCCGCAACAAACAGGTGCTATGCACCCAGCCGGGAGCATAGCGCCGTTTGTTGTCAGCAGCCCGTTTCACGGTCTGCGTGTAGTTCCTTGTAAACTGACCTAAAACGTGTAGTAAAAAATCGAGACAATCAAATATTTTTCACTTTAGTTTTGCGGGAAAATATTTTCGTATCCGAGAAAAAGAGCGTTTTTGATACTTGAGTTCAGTTTCGCTTTGGATTAGTATGCAATACCCTGCCACAGCATAGCGTCGCAAACCTTCTCGAAACCAGCGATATTTGCGCCAGCAACCAGGTTGCCTTCCATGCCGTAACGAGCAGCAGCATCCTTACAGGACTTGTAGATGTTGACCATGATGTCATGCAGCTTTGCATCGACCTCGTCGAAGGTCCAGGACAGACGCTGGCTGTTCTGGCTCATCTCCAGACCGGAGGTAGCAACACCGCCTGCGTTTGCAGCCTTTGCCGGGCCGAACTTTACGCCGGCAGCCTGGAATGCCTCAACAGCCTCAGGAGTAGAGGGCATGTTAGCACCCTCAGCGACAGCCTTAACGCCGTTTGCGATCAGGGTCTTCGCCTCGTCGCCGTTGAGCTCGTTCTGCGTAGCGCAGGGGAGCGCGATATCGCAGGCAACAGACCAGATGCCGCGGCAGCCTTCGACATACTTTGCGGTGGGAACGTAGTCGAGGTAGGTCTTGATGCGAGCACGCTTGACTTCCTTGATCTCCTGCATAACCTTGTAGTCGATGCCGTTCTCGTCAACGATATAGCCGTTGGAGTCGCTCATTGCGATGACCTTGCCGCCGAGCTGAGTAGCCTTCTGGCAAGCGTAGATTGCAACGTTACCCGAACCGGAGATGACGACCTTCTTGCCCTCGAAGGACTCGCCCATATCAGCCAGCATTTCCTTCATGTAGTAGCAAACGCCGTAGCCGGTAGCCTCAGTACGAGCCAGGGAGCCGCCGTAGGACAGGCCCTTACCGGTCAGAACGCCGGTGAACTCGTTGCGCAGGCGCTTGTACTGACCGAACATGTAGCCGATCTCACGTGCGCCGGTACCGATATCGCCAGCCGGAACGTCGGTGTCAGGACCGATGTGGCGCTGGAGCTCGGTCATAAAGGACTGGCAGAAGCGCATGATCTCGTTGTCACTCTTGCCCTTGGGGTCGAAGTCGGAACCGCCCTTGCCGCCGCCCATGGGCAGGCCGGTCAGGCTGTTCTTGAAGATCTGCTCAAAGCCCAGGAACTTGATGATGGACTGGTTAACAGAGGGATGCAGACGCAGACCGCCCTTGTAGGGACCGATTGCGGAGTTAAACTGGATACGCCAGCCGCGGTTTACCTGTACCTTACCAGCGTCGTCTACCCACGAAACACGGAAGTTTACGATGCGCTCGGGCTCAACGATGCGCTCGATGATGCCGTTCTTCTCGATTTCGGGACGTGCAGCAACGACCGGCTCGAGGGACTCGAAGACCTCACGTACAGCCTGCAGGAACTCCGGCTCATGTGCATTGCGTGCAGCCAGACCTTCGTAAACGCGATTGAGATATTCGCTCTTGAACATAATTTTCGACCTCCATAGATTGGCTTTGGGATGCACCCTGCATCCGAACAGGTTCTCTTGAATGCCTTTATTTTATCACGCAAACCGGTTAGAATCAATTTCTTTTGCGTGATAAACAGTGAAAGAAATGATAAAATCGACCGGGGAGAGTGCAGGATAATCATGCAAATTGCCTAAAAAACTTTTCTTGTGCAGGAGAAAATTCATTTTTTACCGGCTGGCCAAGCGAAAAACACAGGAAATCCTGCAAAAAATGGCTTGTACTTAGGGCACATCATCGTCAAGGTCTGCTCCGCAGAAGGGACACTGGGATGGTTCTTGGAAGGGGTTGAGTTTGCCGTAAAGCAGCAAACCGCAGACAGGACATCGGAAGCAAATGGTATATAAAATACCGAGTATAAGCACCAATACTGCACCAGTTATGGCCAGAACAATCGCGATCGGAAGGGGAAGCAGGTGTGGGTATACCGCCATTAGGCCAAGAAATCCGAGTTCAATGCAAATCGCACCATAGAGTAGGGGACGGAGTCGGTGTCTGCGAACCGATAGACGATGATATCGTGCTTTTTGCGCGACAGATAGTGGTTTGTGTTAGGGAGAACTGGGACGTGGCAGCATAAAACGGTCGCTCCTTTATAGCATCCAGTTGGATACGCTGTATAAAACAGGGGATTCTAAATACACTCAGAAAGTGTAAACGAATAAACGCAGGAACGGAAAGTCGTTCCTGCGTTTATGTACTATTCCTGCGCCTCGGCGCGTGCGTCGATGATCTGCTGGCACAGCCGTTGCATATAGGTCGCGGTTGCGGACAGGGTCAGGCAGAAGGTCAGCACTTCGTTGGGGTCGGACAGGTCAATGTCCAGATCGGCGGTCAGACGCTCGGGAATGGAGTCGCGCAGATGATCTTTGCGCGCCAAAAAACGGTTGAAGCAGGCTTCAAAGTCCACATCATTGCGTCCGATCAGCGCCTTGACGTCGGCCAGAGACAACATCTGCTTGAGCTGATAGATGCACAGCATCTGAATGATGTGCTGGCGGGTGTATTTTTTGCCTTTGACCGGCAGCAGGATTTTTTCCTTGGAATAGTTGTTGATCATGGTTTTGGTCAGCAGTTTATCCCCCGGATGGCGCTTGTTTTCCTGAAGACCCTCGTTGAACAGGGTCAAAACCTGATCCATATATAAGTCCAGTGCAGGCACAGCATCGGGCGTAATATCCCGATCGTGCAGGACGGTTTCGAGCAGTTCGGATAGCTGTTTCATAGAGATCCCCCTCTCGTAGCTCATTATCATTGTAGCGCAAGGTGAAAAAAACTGCAAGAGGGTAGTTGCAATCTTAATGAAATGTGGTAATATAAAAGATAGAATATGGTTTTTAAAACTATGTAATTGAGATTCCGGGAGGGAACCTGTATGCCAAGAATATTGATCAAGGCGCGCGAGCCGTTTTCCAGTTATTCACACTTTGTCGGAGCGATTGCAGCCGCGTGCGGTCTGGCAATCATGCTCATACGCGCTGTGACAAAAGGTGTGGACGCATTGACCGCACTGTCCGTACTGCTGTTTGGCCTGTCGCTCATCGCGCTGTACAGCGCCAGCGCGGTCTATCACTACGCCCGAGCAGGTGAGCAGGTACTGCGCGTGCTCAAAAAGCTCGATCACAGCATGATCTACGTGCTCATTGCGGGCAGCTACACGCCCATCGTGCTCAAGTATATGCAGGCACCGGGTTCGTATCTGTTCCTCGCGGTTATCTGGGGCATCGCCTTGTTTGGCATCGCGGTCAAGCTTATTTGGATTGACGCACCGCGCTTTCTGGGAACCATCCTGTATTTGCTGATGGGCTGGGCGGTGATTTTCCGCTTTGACGTGGTTCTGGCTATGCCTGCACCCGCCATCACGCTCTTGGCGATTGGTGGTCTGTCGTACACAATCGGCGGTGTGATCTATATTCTGAAAAAGCCCAATCTGTCGCAGGTTTTGGGATTCCATGAACTGTTCCACCTGTTTGTGCTGGCCGGAAGCGTCGCGCATTATCTGGTGGTATTCTGGTTTGTTTTGTAACCGCAAAAGAGAGCAAATAAAAAGAGGACTGGAAACAGTCCTCTTTTTTCATACCGCTTTACTTGACGATAAAGGCATTGGGCAGTCGGCGGCCTTCGGGATTGTTGGTCGACGTGGTGGGCGAGCTGATAACACGTCCCTGATAGTACATAACCGAGGACGAGCCGCCGTCCAGATTGCAGGCCTGTACAGCGCCGTAATCCCACAGAATGTCGCGCAGATCGACGCCGCGGCAGCCCATCGAGCTGCCCTGACCGCGTCCGTTGATAACCAGCATCAGCACGGTGAGATCTTCGGTCTGACCGATGGCGGTACGGGGCTGCAAGCTCTCGACCGAACCAAGCTCTTCGATCTTCTGTCCGTTGACGATCAGTGCCGGACCGAACTCGACCGCATCGACCATCTGGTCTGCGGTGGTGGTGTCACCAATCAGGAAGCGATGCTGGTCGTCGAAGCCGATGGTCTTGTAACCGTGACCGAATGCGCCCTGGATGAGCTCACCGTCGTGTTTGACGTAACCGTAGGGCGTACCGCCTTCGGCAACCTCACCGTTGTCGATGAAGCCCGAGGCGTTGATGCCCAGAATGGCCTCGTTGTAGTCGGCCAGATCGGCAATACGCTGACCTTCGCGCTTGCCCATGCCGCGGCACAGGCCGAGTTCCACGCGGGACGGGTCCTTGACGACCGCCAGATAACCATTGTACTCGGTACCCAGCAGACCCTCGCGTTCCAGACGCACGATCATCAGGCTCTTTTCCGTGTTGATGGCAACAACCTTGTCACCCTGCTTGGTGACGATGCCGGTGTCTTCACCCTTTTCACACCAGTCCATGTTGATCTTGTCGTAACCGTCCTCTATGTAACGCGGATTTTCCGCGAAGAATGCCTCACAGCTTGCGCGGTCGATTTCCTCGAACAGGGCGTAGAACTGATCTTCCGGGCTGAGGTTGGTATCGACCTTGTCGGTGGCAGTCTGGCCATCCTGACCCCAGATGGACTGGATATCCTTCTGGCTCTCAAAGAGTGCCTGACGGGCGCCCACGACCTCGCTGACCATATCAGCGGGGAAGAACGCGGTGGCTAACCACTGATGGGTCATAGTCTCCATGGCGGTGGAGATCCAAAGGGTGCGCAGTTCGCTGACAAAGGGATTGCTGGTGTAAACGACAAACGGGTAGAACACCGTCAGTCCCAACAGGATGATAATGGTGAAAAACAGCTTGATCCGCCGTGACACGCTCATGTGCTTACTCCTCTCTCTCTAGCGGGGATGGGAATTAACCGCGTGCGCGGCCGCGACCGGAACGGGTCTGCGGCTTGCGCTGCACTTTGCCCTGCTTTTTGGCGCGGGACTGTGCCGAAGTGCCCGAAGACTGGGCGGCGCGGCGCTCGGCCAGCTTGGCCTCGACCTTAGCGCGGATACGAGCCGCCGTGCTCGGCGCCAGCGGACGGCCGGAAGGCGGGGTCATCACGTCCACGCGGGTCTCAACGTCCTCGCGTCGGCCACGGCGATTGCTGCCCTTGCGCGACGACTGGTGCATGGTGGTGATGTTCTCGTAAGCGGGCTCGATGATCGGACGGCCGCCGCGTCCAGCGCTCTTGCGGCGCGGGGGAGCGGTCTTGACCGCAGCGCGGGTGCTTGTGGGCTCGCGTGCGGGAAGCTCAGCCGGAGCGGCTTTCTTGCGTGTATTGGCGGCAGACAGGTTGTTGGTACGCTTCTTGCCGCGTGCGTTTGCGGGCTGCTTTTTGGGTGCAGGCTCGGCCTTCTGTACCGGCTTTGCGGTGGCCTTTACGCTCTCGTTCTTGCGTCCCTGCTGGCGCGGCTCTGCCTTGACTGGTGCCGGCTCGGCGGACTTCTTCTTGCCGCGGTGGTTGTTGGACTTTGCCTTTTTGTCCTGCTTTGCAGGCTTTTCGGGCGGCAGCGTGGGATCGTGACGCACATAGCGCGCAGCGGTCTGTGCCTCGGCAATCTCGATGCCTGCGGGCGGCTCGAGTGCAGGAATGGCGACGCGGGTCAGCTCCTCGATGTCCTTGAGGTAGGGCAGTTCGGACGGGTCACAGAACGACAGCGCGGTGCCCTCCTGACCGGCACGGCCGGTACGGCCAATGCGGTGCACGTAGGTCTCGGGTACGTTGGGCAGGTCGAAGTTGATGACCAGCGGCAGTTCGTTGATGTCAATGCCGCGGGCGGCGATGTCGGTCGCAACCAGAACCGGGATCTTGTAGTCCTTGAACTGCTTGAGCGCGTTCTGACGGGCGTTCTGCGACTTGTCGCCGTGGATGGACTTGGCCGCGATGCCTGCACGGGACAGGTCACGCGCAACGCGGTCGGCACCGTGCTTGGTGCGGGTAAAGACCAGCGTCTGGGGCAGCGAGCGCTCTTCGAGTACAGCGCGCAGCAGGTCACGCTTGGCCTTTTTGTCGGTGAAGTATACGCCCTGCTCGATCAGCTCGACCGGGGTTGCAGCCGGAACGATGGACACATGGCGCGGCTTGTGCAGCATGTTGTTGGCCAGCTCGGCAATCTCCTCGGGCATGGTGGCTGAGAACAGCAGGGTCTGACGCTTCTTGGGCAGGAACTTCAGAATGCGCTTGACATCGTTGATAAAGCCCATGTCCAGCATGCGGTCGGCCTCGTCCAGGACAAAGCACTCGACCGTGCTGATGTCGACCAGCTTCTGACCCATCAGATCCCACAGACGGCCAGGGGTTGCGACCAGAATGTCGGCGCCGTTCTGGATGGCTTCGACCTGCGGATTCTGGGATACACCGCCAAAGATGACCGCCGAAATACGGCCGAGATAGCGGCCATACTGGCACAGATTCTCGTAAATCTGTAACGCAAGCTCGCGGGTCGGGGTCAGGATCAGACCGCGCACCGGGCGCGCTTCGCCCTCCTGCGGGCGACCCATGCGCTGCAGCATGGGGATGGAAAACGCAGCGGTCTTGCCCGTTCCGGTCTGCGCACAGCCCAAAAGGTCGTGCCCTTCCAGAACGATCGGGATGGCCTTTTCCTGGATCGGGGTCGGCTGGTCGTAACCGATCTCACGGATGGCCTTCAAGATCGCTTCATCAATCTTTAAATCTTGAAATCTCATGGATACTCCTATCATAAATGCCGGATTTCCAGCAGTTTTTAACAAAATTATGGATATTCACAGCAAATTGCCCTTGGCTAACTTGTAAAGCACAGGTCGGCTGTGATATAATGAAAGACCGTATAGAAAAACAAAGTTGATGGAACATAATTGTGAGGTGGAATGAAAACACATGCTACATGCTCTGGAACATGCCTTTGAGCATACTGTAACCGATGTTGTGCAGGCCATTCCGATCCTGATCGTCGTCTACGCACTGCTTTACTGGATCGAAAACCGTCTGCGCTCGACGCCGGCGCTGCTCGAAAAGTCAGCCGAGTTCGGCCCTGTGGTCGGCGCTTTGGCCGGACTTGTCCCGCAGTGCGGATTTTCCGCAGCGGCTGCCGCGCTGTTTTCCGACGGTTATCTGGCTCCGGCAACCCTGGTCGCGGTCTTTCTGGCGACGTCGGATGAGGCACTGCCCATCCTGCTCTCTGAGGGTGCATCGGGCACCGAGATTGCCATTCTGTTTGGCTCGAAATTTGTACTTGCCGTCGTGGGCGGCTATGTGCTGCGCTTTGTGTGGGGACGGCAGAAGAACCAGAATTACGAGATCGAGCTCGATATGGGAGACGGCTGCGGCTGTGGCTGCGACCATGGACCCATTCGCGGCATCCTCGGACGCACGCTTGAGACGACCATTCTGCTTCTGGTGATTACCTTTGTTCTTGAGTTTGCCATTCATGGCATTGGAACCGACCGCCTGGCAACGCTTATGCTCAAGGACAGCGTGTTCCAGCCCATCATCTGCGCGATTATCGGCCTGATTCCGAGCTGTGCGGTGTCGGTTGTGCTGACCCAGCTGTACACGACCGGTGTCATTGGCATGGGTAGTCTGATTGCCGGTCTGTCGACCGGTGCAGGATTTGGCTATATGATTCTGTTCGGCAACGAGAATGGGCGCAAGCACGCGCGCAAGATCATCTTCGCCACGCTGGTGCTTGCCATCGCAGGGGGACTGATCGGACATTTCATCTTCCCGTTATAAAAAAACATACCGCGCAGGACTGTGCGGCAAGGGTGGGACGGCTTACGCCGTCCCTGTTTTTTTGCCTTTATTCGGCGTGCAGCAGCTCGAGAGCCTCTGCCGCCCATTCGGTGTCAATCTTGACAAAGTCGCGCGGAGTATACAGGCGTTCGGTCACGTCCTGCAAAATGCGCTGATAGGTCAGTCCGGGCATGGCGATGTACTGTTCTGCGCCGTCGGACAGCACCGCTGCAAAGCGGAACTCTGCCGTGCGCTCGTCGAGGTCGTGGAAGACCAGCTCAACGACGTCCAGATCGTGCTGGAGCTGTAAGAACAGGATGAATTTCATCAGTTCGACCGCACGATCGTCCAGACCGCGCTCCAGAATGTTGATCTTTTCGCGGAAGGTGTTGAGATCGTCCACGTAGCGCAGGGTATAGCCTGCGAGCGGGTCGAACTTGCCGGTCTCGGGCTTTTTGCCGTCGGGCGCAAGCCAAACCATGAACTGACCGGAAATATCGTGATACAGGCAGGGGTCTTCGACCAGCATGGTGGTGCCGCAGTTGGGGCACTTCCAGCGGAAGAGAGACAAGTCCTGTACTTTTTTGCGCACCGACGGGTCGCGGTCGGGGCTGATGCGGGTCAGCGGAGTGCGGGTGCACTCCTGCTTGCAGTGCGGACATTCAATGACCGCTTTTGCCATAAGGATGCCTCCTTTTATGCGCGCTTCTGGTACTGGGAACGGAACTCCAGGAACTCGTCGTAGGTGCATTCCTTATCCAGTACGCCGTCCTCGCGCAGTTCAATGATGCGGTTGGCGATGGTGTTCATAAACTCGTGGTCGTGGGTGGCGAGCAGGACGTTGCCCTTGAAGTCTGCGACACCGTTGTTGACCGCGGTGATGGATTCCAGGTCGAGGTGGTTGGTGGGCTGGTCGATGACCAGAACGTTGGAGCCGAAGAGCATCATGCGCGAGAGCATCATGCGCACCTTCTCACCACCGGACAGGACGTTAACCGGCTTGTACACGTCGTTGCCCGAGAACAGCATACGGCCGAGGAAGCCGCGCAGGGTGGACTCCAGCGTGTCCTTGGAGTAGGGAGCCAGCCAGTCGAGCATGTTCTCGGTGTGGCCGTTGAAGAACTCCGAGTTGTCCTTGGGGAAATAGGACTGGGAGGTGGAAACGCCCCACTTGAACGTACCCTCGTCGGGCTCCATTTCACCCATGAGAATCTGGAACAGGGTGGTCATGGCAAGCTCGTTTTCCGAGATAAAGCCGATCTTATCGCCCTTGCGCACGATGAAAGATACGTCGCTCAGTACCTTTACGCCGTCGATGGTCTTGGAAATGCCCTTAACCTCCAGAATGTCCTTGCCGGCCTCGCGGTCCATGGTGAAACCAACCCAGGGATAGCGGCGGGAGGAAGCGGGCAGCTCCTCGACGGTCAGCTTTTCGATCAGCTTCTTACGGCTGGTCGCCTGACGGGACTTGGACTTGTTGGCCGAGAAGCGCTGGATGAAGTTTTGCAGTTCCTTGATCTTTTCCTCGTTCTTGCGGTTCTGATCGCGAATCATGCGCTGAACCATCTGAGAGGACTCATACCAGAACTCGTAGTTACCGACGTAGATCTGTACCTTGCCGTAGTCGATATCAACGATGTGGGTACAAACGTTGTTCAGGAAGTGACGGTCATGCGAAACGACGATGACCGTGCCCTCAAAGTCGAGCAGGAAGTCTTCCAGCCAGTGGATTGCATCGACGTCCAGATGGTTGGTGGGCTCGTCGAGCAGCAGAATGTCGGGATGACCGAACAGCGCCTGTGCAAGCAGAACCTTGACCTTTTCCGAGTCCTGCAGGGTGCGCAGGGGACGGTAAAGCACCTCTGCGGAGTTCAGACCCAGACCCTCGAGCAGCTGGCTTGCCTCGGTGTCAGCGTTCCAGCCGTCCATCTCGGCAAACTCGGCCTCGAGCTCAGCGGCACGGTTGCCGTCCTCCTCGGTGAAGGGGTCGTGGGAGTAGATTTCGTCCTTTTCCTGCATGATCTGATACAGGCGCGGATTGCCCTGGATGATGGTGTCCAGAACGGTGAAATCGTCGTACGCGAAGTGGTCCTGCTTGAGCACGGACATGCGCGTACCGGGTTTGATGGAAACATCGCCCGTCGTCGAGTCCAGCTCGCCCGACAGGATTTTCAGGAAGGTGGACTTGCCTGCGCCGTTTGCGCCGATGACGCCGTAGCAGTTGCCCTCGGTGAATTTGACGTTGACTTCTTTGAACAGCGGTTCGCCGCTGAAGTTCAAGCTGACGTTGGATACGGTAATCATAGTTCCTCCAAATCACATTATTACGAATCAAGGTATATTATATCATGTTTTCGTGCGCAACACCAGAGATTTTGCCCCTTTCCGTAATTTTGTGCACCTTGGCTTGAAATCCGATATCCGGCGGGCTATACTGTATTTATTACCACATGAATTTAGGAGGTTTATCCGATGAACGAAGTTCTTTCCGCCATCCACGCACGCCGTTCTACCCGTGCGTTTACTTCCCAGCAGGTCAGCCGTGAAGACCTCGAGACCATTCTGGAAGCCGGCCTGTGGGCTCCGACCGGTATGGGCAAGCAGCTGTGGCATTTTTCGGCCATCCGCAACGCGGATAAGTGCCTGGAACTGGCGCGTGCAGTCGCAGAGGCTGACAACCGCGGCCCGGCGTATAATTTCTACGGTGCACCCTGCCATATTATCGTGTCCTACAAGCGCGACGAGATTCACGCATTCCCGGACGGCTCGGCTGCCATTCCGACCATGCTGCTCGCAGCACACTCGCTTGGTCTGGCAACTTGCTGGATTAACCAGCTGCGCCCGCTGACCGATGACCCGACCATCCGTCCGCTGCTGACCCGTTACGGTGTGCCCGAGGACTACATCGTCATCGGCTCGATCGCACTAGGCTACGCTGCCAAGGAGACCGCTCCGGCACCGCGTAAGGAAAACCTCATCACCATCACCGAATAATTCGCATCATCGCACAAAAAGGAGGGCTGCGTCCGATGAACGAGCAGATTGCAACACTCAAAAGCTGGGTTGACCAGTCGGACAATATCGTGTTCTTTGGCGGGGCAGGCGTGAGCACCGAGTCGGGCATCCCGGATTTCCGCTCGGTAGACGGTCTGTACAACCAGAAATACGACTATCCGCCCGAGACCATTCTGTCACATACATTTTTCATGGCGCAGACCGAGGAGTTTTACCGCTTCTATCGCGATAAAATGCTGTGTCTGGACGCACAGCCTAACGCCGCTCACCGGAAACTCGCGGAATGGGAACAGCAGGGCAAACTGCGTGCGGTCATCACCCAGAACATTGACGGACTGCACCAGAAAGCAGGTTCTAAGGAAGTTCTGGAGCTGCACGGCTCGGTGCATCGCAATTATTGCATGCGCTGCCGTAAGCCGTACGGCGTGGAGGAGATCGCACAGGGTACCGGTGTACCGCGTTGCACCTGCGGCGGTATCATCAAACCCGATGTTGTGCTCTATGAGGAATCGCTTGACGAGTATACACTGGATAAGAGCCTTGCATACATCCAGAACGCAGATATTTTGATTATTGGCGGCACTTCACTTGCCGTTTACCCGGCTGCCAGCCTGATTCATTATTATCGGGGTAAAAAGTTGGTATTGGTCAATAAGACTCCGACCTCGGCGGATGCAAAGGCCAATCTGGTGATTCACGGCGCGATTGGAGAAATCTTCTCGCAGCTGTAAGCGAGTAACGAATTCCCGCCCGGGGCGAAATGAAAGTTTCGCCAGCCTTTTCAAAGGCTGCGGGTTCTCAGGGCAGAGCCCTGAGCCGTGTCCCACAGGACACGGAATCCCCCTTTGATTTTCCCATCGGGAAAATCAACCAAAATAAAAAATAAAGCGCGTCCACAGACGCGCAATACTTCGCGCACAAGGTGCGCTCATAAGAAAGACCGTCCGACAGGACGGTCTTTCTATTTGGTACGTTTGGGTTGAAACCCGGGTCGGACACCGGGTTTCAAAAGGGGAGTTTCGCCCGTTGCGACGGGCGACTTGAGGCTCTGCCTCAAGACTCCGCAAACCTTTGAAAAGGTTTGATCCAAACTTCAATTAAGGCTGCGGTGCAGTGCTGAGACGGCTCAGCAGTCGCTGGATCATCTCAACAAACGGCTCAATCGTGTCCAATTTCCACCGTTCCTGCGGCGAATGACAATCCAGCAGTTCCATACCCACGCAAATACACTCCATTTGCGCATTCTTTGCCAGCAGATGAGACGGTTCCAGACCGACATGCTGCACAGTAACTTCAGCCTCCTGTCCGGTGGCATCCAAGTAGCACTGTGCGGCCAATGTCTGTAAAGTGCCATTGTCCTGTGCAGGCCAAGCAGGGTAGCGGCTGACAATCTGACCGGCAAATCCACACATCGCGCACACCGTGCGATGACTGAGCTGCAATGCTTGTTCAGCCTGTGCATCCATGCAGCGCAGCATGGCATCCAGGCACACCATACCGTCTTTATAGTAGATATGTCCCAGATTGGACGAGTCCGACACGACACCGGACGGGTGCCTTGCGTATACGCCATCAGCAAAACCACCGAGCACGGTCAGCAGACCGCTTGCGGTGTCGCCGCTCCAGACACGGTTGGGGATGGCGATATCTTGGATTTCCAGTCGTGCATCCGGGTCGTTTTTCTGGATTCTTGCATAGATTTTGTCCCAAATCTGCTCGATGGCATCTTGTGCCGGGGCGATGGTCAGAATATCCGCGGTTGCCTCGTAGGGGATAGCGTTGAACGCGGTGCCGCCCGACAGGTCGATCAGGGCAAACGGTGATTCCATACGGATTTCGCGCAGTAGCTCACCGAGCAAAATCAATGCATTGGCGCGGGTCTTGCCGATGTCAAAGCCCGAATGACCGCCGCGCAGGCCGCTGATTTTGAGTCGATAAGCGCGTCCGTTGGGCAGTTCGGGCGCGTTGGAATGGGTCAGTGCGCGGGTGAAGTGCTCTCGCACACCGCCGGCCGAGCCGATGACGATGCGTCCCCAGTGGAAGCCGTCGGTATTGATGAGATAGCGCACGCCGTCCACACAGGCCGGGTCAAGATCGCGTGCGCCGCCCAGACCGACTTCCTCGTCAACCGTGAACAGCAGGCGCAGCGGAGGACGTTGGGGAGCGGGATGCTCGGCTAACCACAGCATAACCGCAGCGCCTGCGCCGCAGTCAGCGCCCAATGAAGATTCACCCGCAGTACACAGAAAACCATCGCGTACAATCGGACGGATGGGGTCACGGCTGGGCACGTAATCGGGACTTCCTACCGCACAAACCATATCGATATGCGCCTGTACAGCGGTCAGCGGTGCGCCTTCCCGACCGGGCAGGTCACAGACTAGATTGCCGCGCGCATCTGCCCACGGGTGCAGTCCCAGACCGCGCAGACGGTCGGCAATGCGCTCGCGCAGCGCAGCTTCCTCGCCGGACGGGTGCGGCGTCTGGCACAGCCAACAGAACAACTCCCGCACCTGTTGTTCAATCGTTTCCATTTTTGCTTCCTCCAGTCTGCCGCCCCAAAGGGCAGCGCCTTCTTTTTCTTCAGCATATCACAGGATGGACAAAAATGCAAAACCGACTGTCTGCACAGTCGGTTTCACAAAAAGAGAGTATATGCATGTACATGCGCGGAACGCACAGTATCGCGAAAAAAATCAGGCCACCCCGAGTATGAGGCGGCCGTGTGGTCGTTTAGCCGATTTTAACGATCTTACCGGTCTTCCATGCTTCGGTGGTTGCATAGCCGATTGCCGTGGACTTGGTACCGTCGTATACATTGACGCCCGGCTGCTTGCCTTCGCATACGCAGTCGATGAACTCCTGCATCTCGAGCAGATATGCCTCGTCAAAGCGCTCCGGGAAGGAGCCAACGCACTCGGTAACAGCACCGTGTACATCAAAGATCATAGCCTGGTTCTTCTCCGGGATTGCGGAAATGCGGATCGAGCCCTCGGTACCGATGATCTCGGTCTCAACATGGTAGCCGTGCGGAGCGGTACGGCCAACATGAACGAAGCCCATTGCACCGTTTTCGAACTTGTAGCAAGCCATAGCGGTCTCGTCGTCGCCAACCTGCTGGAATTCCGGATGCTTGAAGGTGCAGCCCTGTGCGTAAACCTCGGTTGCCTCGCAGCCCAGGAACCAGCGCATCAGGTCGATGTCATGGATTGCCATGTCGAGGAAGATACCACCGGAGGTTGCAGCAAACTTGATTGCGCCCTCAACGTGTGCCTCGGGGTCGATGCCGGTTGCCTTAACCATGTAGGGAGTACCGATTGCGCCCTCTTCGATCTTCTTCTTTGCGTAAGCGTAGGACTTGTCGTAGCGGCGCATAAAGCCCAGCATAAAGGTCAGGTCGGGATGACGCTCAACAGCCTTCTCAGCCTGCTTGCACTGTGCAACGTCAACGCCCAGCGGCTTGTCGGAGAATACATGCTTGCCAGCGTCCAGAGCGGCCTCGATCTGCCAGCAGTGCTCGGACGAAGTGGTAACGATTGCAACTGCGTCGATGTCAGCCTTTTCCAGCATCTCACGGAAATCGGTGTAAACATCGGTGACACCCAGCTTTTCCTTTGCGTATTCCAGCTCAGCCGGAACGATGGAGCAAGCTGCGGTCAGCTCAGCGTTCGGAATCTTGTATGCGATATTGTTTGCGTGTACCTTGCCCAGACGGCCAAGACCTGCGATACCAACCTTGATCTTCTTCATATTTTCATGACCTCCAGTGAAAAATACAGGGGTAAATTGTGTACAAAATATAGGTAAAAACTCGGGTAAATCCTTCGTTATTCTTATTTTATCGCACCAAAACAGGGATGTCAACGGCTCTTTGCAAGTTCGTGAAACTTGCCCGATGCGCCCCTTTTCTTTTGTCGAACGCGACAAGAGAACCAGCGGCTGAATGAAATGTTTTCCGTGCCTTGTGCCAAAATCAGGTTTGTGCTATACTGGAAGCATTCGGGACGGTCGGAACGCGGCCGTCCACCGACCAAGACAGACAGGGGATGGACAGATGAAATCCAACAAACCGACCATCCGGTCGATTGCGGCGGCTGCCGGCGTGTCGCGTGGCACGGTCGACCGCGTTATCAATAACCGTGCGCATGTCAATCCGGCAGTCCGCGCAAGGGTGCAGCGCATTGCACGGGAGATGGGATACCGGATTGCACCCAGCGAGAGCGACAGCCCGGCGCTGCGTATCGGGGTCATCGTGCCCCAGTGGGAATTGCCCTACTTTACCGAACAGACCCGACGAGGTATCAGCCAGGCTGCGCGTCTGCTGGGCACGCATGAGGTCAGGCTGGTGGTCGAGGAGCTGCGCAGCCGCTCGAACGAGGAATATATCAAGCGCTGCGAGGCGCTGCTCGAGCAGGGCGTGCGCGGACTGGTCATCAATGCACCTGATAACGTGGTTATGCAGGCCGAGCTTGCTCGCTTTCAGGATGCCGGCATCCCGGTTATGACCTATAACTCGGACATCCCGCAGTCTGCCCGTCTGTGCTTTGTCGGACAGAACCAGATTCAGTGCGGACGCATCGCAGGTGGACTCATGCACATGGCGATGGCAGGGCAGGGCAACATCCTGATCGTCACGGGCAACATGGAGTTTCACCGCCGCCGCGTAGACGGTTTTTGCAGCCGCTTGGGCGAACTGGGCTATACATCCGACCGCTTCGAGATCGTCGAGTGCTACGAGCGATATGACCTGACGCACGACACGGTCATGCGCTATGTGCGCAGTCATCCGACCGTGACCGGTATTTATATGAGTACCGAGAACGTGCTGGGCTGTCTCGACGGCATCACACAGGCGCATGTACGCCGTCACATTCACGTCATTGCAAACGACCTGACCCCGACCAACCGCAAAATGCTGCGCGGCGGACGACTGGACTTCGTGCTGGAACAGGAATTTTCCGCCCAGGTTTACGAGGCGATTATGATGCTCTACGACCTGCTCATGCACGACCGCAAACCGCGTACCTCGGTCAAATATGTGTCCACCACGGTCATTACACCCGAAATGGTATGAAAAAAAGCGACTGCACAGGCAGTCGCTTTTTGTTTTGTATGCAAGATCAGCCAACCGCGATCTTTTCCAGCGGCAGACGGCTGACGCCGGCGTTTGTGTGGTGGGACTCGGCAAACGCGTATACCATAGTCAGACAGCCGACGCGTCCGAAGAACATCAGGAAGATGAGGACGAGCTGAGAGGGGAGACTGAGGCCGGGCGTGATGCCGAGTGACAGACCGACTGTTGCGACGGCAGACGAAGTCTCAAACATCGCACTAATCATGGGCACCCCGTCAAACTGGGTCAGCAGCATGGCGCCGCCCATAAACAGACAGATGTAGCTGAAGAAGATGGTGACCGCACTGCGCAGACAGCTGTCGTCCAGACGGCGGCCGAAGGCTCGCAGCTCGTTTTCGCGAGTCATGGACGAGCGGATACACAGGAAAAGGGTGGCGATGGTGGTGGTCTTCATACCGCCCGCGGTCGAACCTGACGAACCGCCGATGAGCATGAGCATAATCATAACCATCTTGGTCGGGTGGGCCATCATGTTCAGGTCAATGGTGTTAAAACCAGCCGTACGCGCCGAGGTGGACTGGAAGAACGAGGCCATCAGACGCTCGGGCGTGCTCAGATAGGAAAATGCTTCGACGTTGCGGTCAAAGAAGAAGATCATGAGCGACGGAATGGTCAGCAGCAGAATGGAGATCAAAAGCACGATCTTGGTGTGCAGACGGCAGCGTCCCAGACGGAAATGGTGCAGGTAAAGATCTTCCCAGACGAAGAAGCCCAGACCGCCGATGATGATGAGCAGCATAATGGTAATGTTGACCACCGGGTCGGATACGAAGTAGGTGATGGAGCCCTCGCCGGCAACACCTGCCATGAGGTCGAAGCCCGCGTTGCAGAATGCCGAGATCGAGTGAAAGATGGAGTAATAGATGCCGCGCACCGGGCCGAGCATGGGGACAAAGCGGGTCGCGAGAATGATCGCACCGATGCTTTCAAACAGCAGAACACCCTTGAAGATGAAGCGGGTCAGTCGGACAATGCCGCCCAGCGCGGGTGCACCGATAGATTCCTGCATGGTGAATCGCTGGCGCAGGCCGATGCGCTTGCCGCTGACCACAAAAATCATGACCGCCATGGTCAGAAAGCCCATACCGCCGATCTGGATGAGGCCGATGATGATGAGCTGACCGAACAGCGACCAGTAGGTTGCGGTCGGTACGACGATCAGACCGGTCACGCAGGTGGCCGAAGTCGCCGTGAACAGCGCATCCGGGAAAGAAGTCCAGACACGCGCTTGGGAAGCGAGCGGCGTGGACAGCAAAATCGCACCAAACAGAATGATGGCCGCGTATCCGAGCAGGATGATCTGCGTGGAGGACAGCGCGGACAGGCGGAAGCGTTTTGTTTTGCTCATAGCAGATAAGATCTCCTATCTCTGGCCGATTGCCGAAATAAAAATCCCGAGCATGCGAAAAAGCAGCACGGAGAACCAGCCGAAATCGTGTAAAAGCGTTGATGGGTCTATCATAGCTTGTCGCCCGATGAATGTCAAGTGTCAGAAAGCACGGAAATACTGGACAAAATAACCAGATTCGATATAATATAACGATAGCAACCATCCTGGGAGACAGAAAGCAGGTGTCAAATTTGAAATATATCATCGCACTGGCCGACGGCTGCGCCGACCTGCCCGCGATATGCGGGATGACGCCGCTCGGCTATGCTAATACCCCGTGCCTTGCGCGGTTATCTGCCCGTGCGGTGATCGGACGGACGTGCCTGATCCCGTCCGGCTGCGTTCCGGGCAGTCAGAGTGCGCTGCTGACCCTGCTCGGTGCACCGCGTTCGGCGTGCAGCGGCGGGCGCGCTGCCATTGAGGCGATGGCGTGCGGGATTGATCTGGACGGCTGCACCGCGCTGCGCTGCAATTTTGTCTCGCTGGATGGCGACCGGCTGGTCGCGCACGATGGCGGCGGACTGACCGACGAGGAGGCTGCACAGCTCATTGGTGCGCTGGAGGACGCGCTGGGAGATGACGCGCACCGTTTTGTGCCTGGTTCAGGGTATCGCGCATTTTTGCTGCGCCGCGGACGGGAACATCCGGGCGGATGTTCGCCCGATGGACTGCTGGGGTGCGATCTGCGCACCTGCCAGACTGAGGACGACGACCTCGAACGCCTGTACTACGCGGCACGCGAGGTACTGGACGCGCATCCGGTCAACCTTGAGCGCAAGGCGCAGGGCAAACTGCCTGCAAACGCGGTCTGGTTCTGGGGCGGAGGGCCGACCCCAGTGCTGCCCGATTTCACGACGTGCACCGGCCTGCGCGGTGCCGCGACCGGCGGCGTACCGCTTGTGCGAGGCATTGCGCGCGGTATGGGACTGGAATGGCTGAACGTACCCCGTGCGGATGGCACGCTGCACACCAATTGGGAGGGCAAAGCGTTTGCCGCCTTCGATGCCCTGACCCGGCAGGGGATGGACTTTGTATTTGTACACACCGAGGCGCCCGACGAGGCCGGACACGCGGGCAGTCTGCCCGAAAAGGTCGCGTCGATTGAGTATTTCGACCGCAGACTGCTGACCCCGTTGACCGGCTGGCTGGACGAGAGCGCAGTCGACTACCGTCTGCTCGTTCTGCCCGATCACCCGACGCCCATTTCGCTGCGCACCCATACCGCCGACCCGGTGCCGTTTTTACTCTATGACAGCCGGACATCTGCGGCAGGCGGGATATTTGACGAGATGCACACCAGCAATCTGCCGCTGACACCGGGAGAAGAGATGCTGGATGTGCTGCTGGAAAGGAAGCGGAATCCATGAAAGAGAGTTTACTGTGCTGTTCGGTGTGCGGACAGCCGTTGACATTTGACGAGAAGAACGCCCGATGCCCCAAGGGACATTGCTTTGATCGTGCGGCACGCGGGGGCTATGTCCACCTGCTGCGCCAGCATCGCCGGGGCAGCAGCGACCCGGGCGACAGTGCGGCGATGTGTCAGGCACGCACGCGATTTTTGGAGGGCAACTGGTACGGGCCGCTGCGCGATACGGTTGCCAAGCTGGCAGCCGATTGCGCACCCAGAGACATTCTGGACGCGGGCTGCGGTGAGGGATGGTACACCCGTGCGGTGCTGGATGCCTGCCCGGATGCCCGTCTGGCCGGTATCGATCTGTCACGTTACGCCCTGCGCCATGCCGGACGCACCTGTCCGCACGGTGATTTTGCTATCGCCAGCCTGTTCGAGCTGCCGCTGGCCGACGCGTCGGTCGATCTGGTGCTGCACCTGTTCGCACCCATGTGTGCCGAGGAGTTTGCGCGCGTGCTCCGTCCGGGCGGGACGCTGCTCACGGTCACACCGGGCGCGCGTCACCTGTGGGGCATGAAAGAAGTGCTGTACCAAAAGCCCTACGAAAATCCCACCGAAATTCGTGACCTTCCCGGTCTGACCTTCGAGCGGGAGGTGTGCGTAGAAGATACCATCACGCTGACCGACCCGCAGGACATTGCCGCACTCTATCAAATGACCCCGTATGCGTGGAAGACACCCAAGGAAGCGGCCGACCGCCTGCTCCACCGGGACGCGCTGACCACGCCCATCAGCTTCCAGATTCATCTGTACCGCAAGGGATAAGCGGTTGTCAAGCAGTAGGGGACGCAGTATAATAAGAGAGAAATATGGACAATTCAGAGACGGACAGTGAAAGGTGGTTTTTCCATGCAGCAGCCTATTTGTGTGCTTTCCAAAGTCAAATCCCGACTGTATGCCGATGCGATTCCGGGACATTTTGCGACCAACCACTCTCATATCAATTATTATATTGATATGTCCGACTTAAAGCATAAACAGAGTCTGGCGATGACGGCGGCGCGCAGCTTTGCCGCACGCATGGCCGGTATGCCGGTGGACACCATTTTGTGCTTAGAAGGCACCGAGTACATTGGCGCATATCTGGCGCAGGAGCTGACCCGCGAGTCGCTCTCGAGTATGAATACCGGCCGCGATCTGTTTTTGGTCGAGCCCGATTCCAACATCAACGGTCAGTTTATCTTTGCGGA
The DNA here is from genome assembly GCF_900167005.1 of Butyricicoccus pullicaecorum DSM 23266. GTDB lineage: Bacteria > Bacillota > Clostridia > Oscillospirales > Butyricicoccaceae > Butyricicoccus > Butyricicoccus pullicaecorum. The sequence goes on along the minus strand of NZ_FUXW01000003.1, from coordinate 328,300 downwards.
CAATCTGCGCCCGATGATCGACGGCAAGGCGGTCTTTGTCATGGTGGCCTCGGCCTCGACTGGTCAGACACTCAGCCAGATTGCCGAGTGCGTGGAATACTACGGAGGTCACGTTGTGGGCAACGCTGCACTGTTCTCCAATATCTCCGAGCTGGACGGCAAACCGGTGGTCAGCCTGTTTACCGGTGCGGATTTCCCCAACTATCAGACCTGCGCCCACGGCAAGAACTGTCCAGCCTGCGCGGCAGGCATTCCGCTCGACGCGATTGTCACCCCGCGCGGCTATCGCAAGCTGTAAAAATGATATGGATGCAATGAAAAAGGTCATGTCTTTTCGACATGACCTTTTTCTGTTACTTGTTCTGCGGAACGATTTCCAGCCAGTATCCGTCGGGATCGTTGATGAAATAGATGCCCATCGCCGGATTTTCAAAGCAGATGCACCCCATCTCCTGATGCTTTGCGTGTGCTGCTTCGTAGTCGTCCACGTGGAAGGCCAGATGGAACTCGTTGTCGCCCAGATTGTACGCACGATCCCAGTCGCGCAGCCAGGTCAGCTCGAGCTGGAAGGGAGAAACACCGTCGCCCAAGTACACGATGATGAACGAACCGTCCTCGGCGTTGATGCGGCGCTGCTCGGTCAGGCCCAGCGCTTCCTGATAGAACGCGATCGAGCGGTCGAGGTCACGCACATTATAATTGGTATGATAAAACGAAAACTGCATGATAAAAAATCCTCCTGAGAAGTAAACTACCATATTACCTTAACATATTCCAAAAGAGAAGACAACTTCTCATTTACTTTACGCAAGGGTTTTGGTATACTGTATCTGTATAATTATGTGTAACGGAGGGCATCTGCTTTGGATAAGCGATTAAAAAAGCTCTTACAGCCCGGACATCAGTTTTATTTTATTGTCTTTCTGCTGTTTGCGCTCGCCTGCGCCTATATCTCGGTTCCGTTCGCAGTCGCCGGCGTTGTGGTGGACGCATTGCTGTTCCTGCTCTATCAGTATCGGGAACGCACCCGTCGGCGTGATATCATTCGGTACATGCAGACCGTAACACTCTCGATCGACAGCGCGACCCATCCGTCTATCACCCGGTTCCCAATGCCGACCGCCATCGCACAGGCGGCAACCGGTGAGATCGTTTGGACAAACGACGCATTCTGCGAAGCGACCGGGCATTTCGATTCAGCACTCAACGAAAAGCTGACCGATCTGGCACCCGAATTCGAGACGCATTGGCTGGTCGAGGGCAAGGCACAGTACCCGGGTGAGGTGCGAATCGGAAAGAATATCTTTTGGGTGTTCGGCAACCTGCTCGCGTCGGGAGAAGACCACGCGGGCGAAACCCTTATGCTCATTTATCTGGTGCCGTGCACCGAGCTCATCGAGCTGCGCGACGCATACATGCGCAGCCGTCCGGTGGTCGCCATCATCTCCATTGACAACTACGAGGAGCTGATGAAGGACGCGACCGACTCGGAAAAGTCCAGCATTCTGGCTGACATCGACAAGAAGATCAGCGAATGGACCAAGGAGAGCCGCGCACTTCTGCGCAAGTACGACCGTGATAAGTACGTCTTTGTGCTGGAAGAAAACGACTTTGCCAAGCTCCAGCAGAAGAAGTTCAGCGTGCTCGAGAGCGTGCGCCAGATTCAGAGCCGTGCGGGCGTTCTGGCGACCCTGTCCATCGGCATTGGCAAGGATGGCGAGAGCTACGAGGAGAACTGGAGAAACGCCGGTGTCGCGCTGGATATGGCGCTGTCGCGCGGCGGTGACCAGGCGGTCATCAAGACCCGCTATAACTTCGATTTCTTCGGCGGACTGTCCAAGGAGCTGGAAAAGCGCACCAAGGTCAAGTCTCGTGTGGTTGCAAACGCACTCGTACAGCTCATTCGCGACTCGTCGAGTGTTATGATTATGGGTCACAAGATGAGCGATATGGACGCATTCGGCGCAGCCGTCGGTATGGCCTGCGCGGTGCGCCATCGGGACAAGCCCGTGCATATCGTCATCAATCAGGAGCGCAACATGGCGCACGACCTGATCAACAAGATCACCGCCGTGCCCGAATATCAGGATATCCTCATTTCGCCCGATGACGCGATGGTACGCTGCGATTTTAACACGCTGCTCATCGTCGTCGACACCAACCGGCCGGATTATGTGGAATCCCAGCCGCTTCTGGAGTCCATCAACAAGGTTGCCGTCATCGACCACCACCGTCGTGCGGCAAACTACATCGAGAATTTTGCGCTCAATCTGCATGAGCCTTACGCATCTTCGACCTGTGAACTGGTCAGTGAGATGCTACAGTACATGGTGCCCACCAGTGAGGTCATGAAGGCCGAGGCCGAGTGCATGCTCGCTGGTATCTATCTGGATACCAAGGGCTTTACGGTCAAGACCGGTGTGCGCACCTTTGAAGCCGCTGCCTACTTAAAGCGTGTAGGCGCGGACATGAGCGAGGTCATGAAGCTGTTCCAGTGCAGCTTTGACGAATATATCGCGCGTCAGCGTATCATCGCGGGCGCACGAGACTGCGGGGACGGTATCGTTCTGGCAGTCACCAAGGATCAGGTTGACCGCGTGACCGCAGCCAAGGCGGCGGACAGCCTGCTCGGCATCAACGGCGTGCGATCGTCCATCGTTGTATTCCCAAGCGGCGACGATGTGCTGGTCTCGGCACGCTCGGACGGTACGGTCAACGTACAGCTGATTATGGAGTATCTGGGCGGCGGCGGCAATCACTCGTCTGCCGGTGCGCAGATCATGCACGGATCGGTGCGCGAGGTCGAAGTCGATGCTCTGAGCGCCATCCAGCGCTATCAGCAGGATGAGCAGAACAATGACTGACCATCCGTTTGATGGCATTTACACAGCTTAAAATTCTTATCAATACCACGGAGGAACACACAATGAAAGTCATTCTGAAAGCGGACGTCAAGGGTCAGGGCAAGAAGGGCGACATGATCGAGGTCAGCGAGGGCTATGGCAGAAACTTCCTGCTGCCCCGCGGTCTGGCTGTCGCTGCAACCGCTGACAACCTGAATCTCAAGCGTCAGGCCGATGAGGCTGCTGCACATCGCGCAGCGGTCGAGAAGGCTGCTGCACAGGAGTACGCTGCAAAGCTCAAGACCGTTCGCGTCAAGGTTTCGGCCAAGGGCGGTGCAGGCGGTCGTCTGTTCGGCGCAGTTACTGCAAAGGAAGTATCCGAGTGCCTCAAGACCCAGCACGGCATGGACATTCCCAAGAATAAGATCGTTATGGAGCAGATCAAGACCTTCGGCACCACCATCGTCAAGGCCAAGCTGTATCCGGAAATCGTCGCGGAGATCACCGTAGACGTCGTGGAGGCGTAAGACATCGTGGCAGACGAACTGCTCGCACGGCAGCTGCCGCAAAGTCTGGAGGCAGAGCAGGCGGTCATCGGCTCCATGCTGATCGACCCGGCCTGCATTGCCGAGGTCATCGAACTGCTGCGCCCCGAGGATTTTTACGCCGAGGAGCACCAGCGCATCTTCGAGACCATTTACTCCATGTTTAACACTGCGCTCAAGATCGACCCAGTCACCGTGCTCGATCGACTCAAGGCGCAGGGCTATTACGACGAGGCCGGCGGACGCGCATACCTCATGCAGCTGATGGAAGTCACCCCGACCTCGGCAAACGTCAAGGAATACGCATCCATCGTGCGCGACAAGAGCATGCTGCGCGCCATCGCAAACGCCGGTGCTGAGATTCAGAATCTGGCGTTCAGCGGCGGCGGTTCGGCGGCAGAGGTGGCCGAGCTTGCCGAGCAGAAGATCTACTCGGTGCGTCAGGGACGTGAGATCAAGGGCTTATCTCCGCTCAAGTCGGTCATTATGGACCTGTATGCACAGCTCGATGAGCGCAGCCGCTCGGACAGCGATATCCCCGGTCTGTCGACCGGTTTCCGCGATCTGGACGTTGCGCTGACCGGCCTGAACAAATCCGACCTCATTCTGGTCGCCGCCCGTCCCGGTATGGGCAAGACTGCATTCGCGCTCAACATCGCGCTCAATGCGGCCAAGTCCTCGGGCAAGGACGTGGTTGTCTTCCAGCTTGAGATGAGCAAAGACCAGCTGGCTTCCCGTTTTCTGGCGAGTGAAGCGCTGCTGGACTCGCACAAGCTCAAGACGGGCAGTCTCAACCAGGATGACTGGATCAAAATTGCCCGTGCGACCAGCGTGCTGGCAAAAACCCATCTGTATGTAGATGACAACCCGGCCATTACCGTCGCTGAGATCAAGGCGAAGTGCCGCAGACTGGGCGAAAACCTCGGTCTGATCGTCATTGACTACATCCAGCTGATGCAGTCGGGCGGCAAGCGCAGCGAGAACCGCGTACAGGAAGTCGCGGAGATCTCCCGAAGCCTGAAAATCATGGCAAAGGAGCTCAACGTCCCGGTTGTCTGCCTGTCCCAGCTGTCCCGTGCAGCCGAGCAGCGTGCCGACAAGCGTCCCATGCTGTCCGACCTGCGAGAATCGGGCGCGATCGAGCAGGATGCCGACATCGTTATGTTTATCTATCGCGATGACTACTACGACGCCGAGAGCGACGACAAAAATGTCGCTGAGATCATTCTGGCGAAGAACCGTCACGGTGCGACCGGCACGGTCGAGCTGCAATGGATCGGCCAGTATACGACGTTCTCGTCGCGTGATCGGATTCACTCATGAACCTGGAACAACAAGCCGCGCGTACCATTGCGCGGTATGATATGTTACGTCCCGGACAGCCGGTTCTGGCTGCGCTGTCGGGCGGTGCGGATTCGGTGGCACTGGTGTGCGTGCTGCGTGCGCTGGGCTATCCCGTCCGGGCATACCACTTAAACCACTGTCTGCGCGGAGAGGAGTCAGAGCGGGATGCGGATTTTGTCCACAGCCTGTGCATAAAACTGGACGTACCGCTCACACTCGAGCGCGAGGACGCGACGGCCTATGCCGCCCAGAGCGGCGAGAGTGTGGAGACCGCGGCGCGCAAACTACGCTATGCACGTCTGTCGGGCTGCGCTGCACGGCAGGGCATCACCCGGATTGCAACCGCGCACACAGCGGACGACAATCTGGAAACCATGCTCTTCCATCTGGCACGCGGGACGGGAACGCGCGGCATGGCGGGCATTCCGCCCGTGCGCGGTGAGATTGTTCGCCCGCTGTGGACGGCGACCCGTGCCGAGGTCGAGGCGTACCTGTCCGGCCTCGGACAGGACTTCGTCGTGGACAGCAGCAATTTGTCACTCGACTACACCCGCAACCGCATCCGACACACGGTCGTGCCTGCACTGCGCACGGTGAACCCGGGCTGCACTGGTGCGGCCACCCGGCTGGCCGAGCAGCTGCGCCGGGATGATGACGCACTATGTGTTCTGGCCGAGCGTGCACTGGGGCAGGGGAGTCCAGCGGAAGGCATTGCACTTGCCGCCTTCGATCAGCTTCCGGCCATCCAGAGCCGCATGCTTACCGCACTCCTGTGCCGCGCAGGCGTGCCCATGCAGCAGGTGTCCGAGCGGCACATCGGTCTGATGACCGGACTGCTTGCGCCGGGTGGTGACCGGTGCTGCAATTTACCTGCAGGCTTTCGCGCTTACCGCGAGCAGGGCAGACTGCGCATTCTGTTTGAACCGGAACGCGTGTCTGTGCCTCTGTTCGACGGGTTTCGCGGCCGACTGTGGGATTCATCCACCATATTGACTGTAAACACAAAAAAACCAGGCGAAGTTTTTCACAAAACGTGCGATACTTTTCTGGCAGATTGTGGTACAATACATTTTGGTACGCTGGCTGTCCGTCCGGCGGCACCCGGAGACCGGCTGACGCTCCCCGGGGCACGCGGTGCACGGCAGCTTAAGCGGCTCTTTGCCGATTTGTCCGTACCGCTGTCAGTGCGCAGCCGTCTGGCTGTGATCGCCGACCAGAACGGGGTCATCCTGGCTCAGGGGGTCGGCATAGACCAAAGCCGCGTTCCGCGCGGCGGTAAGATACTCGAATTCCGTTTTGAGGGGTTATAAAGATGATGAGAAACGACATTCAGGAAGTATTATTTTCCGAGCAGCAGCTGGCCGATAAGGTCGCAGAGCTGGGCGCACGCATCAGTGCGGACTACGAGGACAAGAACCCGCTGGTTGTCAGCGTGCTCAAGGGTTCCTACGTCTTCATGGCTGACCTGACCCGCAAGATCACCATTCCCTGCAACGTGGACTTTATGGCGGTCTCGAGCTACGGCGCGGGCACCAAGACCACGGGCGAAGTACAGATCATCAAGGACATCGGCAGCAAGATCGACGGTCGTCATCTGATCATCGTCGAGGATATTCTGGATTCCGGCGTGACGCTCAGTTTCCTGATGAAGATTCTGAAGGCACGCGGCGCGGCATCCATCCGCCTGTGTACGCTTCTGTCCAAGCCCGAGCGCCGCAAGGTCGACGTTCCGGTCGATTATCTGGGCTTTGAGATTCCCGACGCATTTGTTGTCGGATACGGTCTGGACTATGCGGAGAAATATCGTAACCTGCCGTATATCGGCATTCTCAAGCCGTCTGTCTACGGCGGCGAATGACCGTGCGCCCGCCCGGGCGCGTACATGAAAGGAGAGTTGGAAACCAATTTGAGAGGGAAAATGAAAGGCTTCGGCCTTTATCTGATCATTATCCTGCTGCTGTTGAGCGCGGTCAGCTATATGCTGAGCGTGGGCAACAAGAGTCAGGAAGTACCGTACTCCACGGTTGTGACACTGTTCGAGGAACAAAAGGTTGAGAAATTCACCTACAACGACACAACGCTCACGCTGGAGCTGAACGATGAGAGCAAGACCCGTGTCACCGCGAAGGTGCCCTATCGCGACATCTTCTACGCTGACCTCGGTCAGACCATCCGCGAGCAGAAGGATGCCGGCATCCTCAAGGAGTATACCTACAAGACGGTCGAGATGCCCTGGTGGGCAAGCTTTGTGCCCTATCTGATCGTCCTCGTCCTGTTCGGCCTGCTGTGGTATTTTATGATGAACAAGCAGGGCGGAGGCGGCGGCAATCCGATGCAGTTTGGCCGTGCCCGTGTTAAGATGGCGAGCGATGACAAGAAAAAGGTCACCTTTGCCGACGTAGCCGGTGCAGACGAGGAAAAGGCAGAGCTCCAGGAGATCGTCGAGTTCCTCAAGGACCCCAAGAAGTTTATCGATATCGGCGCACGCATCCCCAAGGGCGTTCTGCTGGTGGGCCCTCCGGGTACCGGTAAAACGCTGATCGCCAAGGCGGTTGCAGGCGAGGCCGGCGTGCCGTTCCTGTCCATTTCCGGTTCGGACTTCGTCGAGCTGTATGTCGGTGTCGGCGCATCCCGTGTCCGTGACCTGTTCGAGCAGGCCAAGAAGAACGCACCGGCAATCGTGTTCATCGATGAGATCGACGCGGTTGGCCGTCAGCGCGGCGCAGGTCTTGGCGGCGGTCACGACGAGCGCGAGCAGACGCTCAACCAGCTGCTCGTCGAGATGGACGGCTTCGGTGCAAACGAGGGCGTTATCGTCATCGCGGCAACCAACCGTAAGGACATTCTGGATAACGCGCTGCTGCGTCCCGGCCGTTTCGATCGTCAGGTCTACGTCGGTGCACCCGATGTTATCGGTCGTGAGGCCATCCTCAAGGTACACGCACGCGGCAAGCAGTTTGACCCGGACGTAAACTTCAAGTCCATCGCCCAGACGACTGCCGGCTTTACCGGTGCCGATCTGGAAAACCTGCTCAACGAGGCAGCGCTGCTGGCTGCCCGCCGCAACAAGAAGTTCATCACCCTCGAGGAGATTGAGCAGTCGCTGCTCAAGGTCGTTATGGGTGTTGAGAAGAAGACCCATGTGGTAAACTACGAGGACAAGAAGCTGACCGCTTACCATGAGGCCGGTCATGCCATTGCCTTCCACGTTCTGCCCACGCAGGACCCGGTTCACCACGTCACCATTATTCCGCGCTCCAACGGTGCAGGCGGCTTCACCATGCCGCTGCCCGAGGAGGACAAGGCATACCGCACCCGCCGCTATATGGAAGACTATCTGGTTGTCTGCCTGGCAGGCCGTGTAGCTGAGGAGCTGACCATGGACGACGTAAGCACGGGTGCTTACGGTGACATCAAGCAGGCGACCGCAATGGCGCGTGCAATGGTCATCAACTACGGTTTCAGCGATAAGATCGGCCCGGTCGACTACGACGTACAGGGCGGCGAGATCTTCCTTGGCCGTGACTTTGCCGCAGGCAAGGGCTATTCGGATGCCAAGGCTGCTGAGATCGACGAGGAAATCCATCGCCTGATTCAGGAGGCAAATACCCGCTGCCGCAAGCTGCTGGAGGACAATCTCGAGCAGATGACGCGCGTTGCCGAGTATCTGCTGCGCAACGAGACCCTGGACGGCGATACCTTCCGCAAGCTGTACAACGGCGAGGACGTACCCGATCGGGTTGCCCCGTCCGAGGCTGAGCTCAAGGGCACGGCAAACAAGGTGCAGCTCGACAAGCAGCCCGAGACCGCTGAACCTGCAAAGCCGCAGGAAGAAGCATCCATTCCCGAATCCAAGGATCAGGAACTCGGTCTGTAAAACACAAGATCACACAGGCACGCATTCGGTCATAGGACTGGATGCGTGCTTTTTTTTGTGTGCGTTTGGTGCGCACAAATGTCCGTAGACATTTTGCACAAAAAAATCGTCCGCCAGGCAGGTTTTGCACTTCATTTCACTAAAACAGGTAAGCGTACGAAAGAAAATGTCTGCAATATCCGGTGATACGCAAAAAAATCCGCGAAAAAATGTGGAAAAACTTGAAAACGCACTTGCATTCGCGGGCATTCTATGGTATGCTTATGAAGCGCGAGAAAGACAGATGTATTTGCATGGAGGACAACATGGAAAATGAACCCAAATACTACCTTGTGGAGCGTGCGCTGCTGCCCGAGGTATTTCAGAAAGTCGTCCGGGCAAACGCCGCGCTCAAGGCCGGCCGCGTCCGCACCGCAAGTGAAGCCGCGCAGAGTGTAGGCCTGTCGCGGTCGGCATACTACAAGTATAAAGACGGCATTCGCCCCTTCTACGAGGCGGCGCATGACCGTATTATCACCTTCCACCTCATGCTCTCCGACCGGCCGGGTGTGCTCTCGAGCATCCTGGGGCTGTTCGCCCGCGTGGGCGCCAACCTCCTGACGATCAATCAGAGCATTCCCATGAGCGGTCAGGCAGCCGTTACCATTGCCGCACGCACCGAAGAGATGAAGTGCACGGTAGACGCGCTCATGCAGCGCGCGGAGGCGCTTGACGGCGTCCTGCATATTGAAGTGGTGGCAAGTGAATAATCATAAAGGGAGGATTTCGTTATGTTAAAAGTTGCAATCATGGGTCACGGCACGGTCGGGTCGGGCGTTTATGATGTTTTTGCACAGAATGCTGCACAGATCGCAAAGGCGGTCGGCGAGGAAGTCGAGGTCAAGTATGTACTCGATCTGCGCGACTTCTCCAAGCTGTCCTATGCAGATAAGTTTGTGACCGACTTCTCGGTCATCGAGAACGACCCCGAAGTCTGTGTCGTTGCAGAGGTCATGGGCGGCGTCGGCGCAGCCTATGAGTTTTCCAAGCGCTGCCTGAAGGCAGGCAAGAGCGTGTGCACCTCCAACAAGGAGCTGGTCGCTGTTCACGGCGAAGAGCTGCTGGCACTGGCCAAGGAGCACAACGTAAACTACCTGTTTGAGGCATCGGTCGGCGGCGGTATCCCGCTCATTCGCCCGATGATGCAGTGCCTCGCAGCCAACCAGATCGAGGAGATCTGCGGCATTCTCAACGGAACAACGAACTATATCCTCAGCCAGATGATTCACAACGGCGTTGCGTTTGACGACGCACTGCGTCAGGCACAGAAGATGGGCTATGCGGAGAACGATCCGACCGCCGACATCGAGGGCCACGACGCTTGCCGTAAGATCTGCATTTTGTCCGACTTGGCGTTCGGCGACAAGATCGATCCGGACGAAGTTTCCTGCCAGGGCATCAGCGGCATTACGCTGGGTGACGTTGCCGCTGCAAGCGAACTTGGCTATGTCATCAAGCTCATCGGCCGCGCAAAGCGCACCGAGTCGGGCAAGATCTTTGCATTTGTTGCACCCCATCTGGTACCCAAGACCAGCCCGCTGGCTTGCGTCGAAGACGTATTCAACGGCATCCTTGTAACCGGAAACATGGTTGGTGAGGTCATGTTCTACGGTCAGGGCGCAGGCAAGCATGCAACCGCTTCGGCTGTCGTTGCCGACATGATGGACGCCATCGCACACCGCGAGAAGCGCCGTCCGGTCGAGTGGGGCGACGGCTCGCAGAAGCTGCTGCTGCCCATCGATCAGCTGGAGAGCGCATGGTACGTGCGCGGCGAAGTTCCGGCAGAGCTTGCAGCCAAGACGGTCGCAGGTGCGGCGCTGACCGTGCCCATGACCGCAGCCGAGCTGCGTGAGAAGCTGCCGCAGGCTGAAGGCGCGATGCGTGTACTGTGAGCAGAAGGAGGAAAAGACAGATGGGAGTAACGGTCAAGGTACCGGCGACGAGTGCGAATATGGGCTCGGGCTACGACAGCATCGGCATCGCACTCGACCTCTATAACGTCATTACGATGGAAGAATCCGATCATATCGACATCAGTGATGTGCGAGATGACAATATTCCAAAAGATGAAAATAATTTGATTTACCAATGCGCTAAAAAGGTGTATGATATCTGTGGCAAGCCGCTGACCGGCCTCAAGATCGTCGAGGACTGCGCAATCCCGCAGACTCGCGGCCTGGGTTCCTCGTCGGCCTGCACGGTCGCCGGCATTCTGGGCGCAAATGCGCTGCTCGGCGACCCGCTCAGCCAGGAGAACATCATCGACCTGGCGGCATCCATCGAGGGACATCCGGATAACTCGACCCCGGCCATTCTGGGCGGCTTCTGTGTCGCGCTGCTCGAGTATGGCAAGGTGTGGAGCGTGCGCGTACCCATGAACGGTACGGTCGACTTTATCACCTTCATTCCGGATTTTGAGCTGTCCACCGAAAAGGCGCGTGCAGCTCTGCCGCAGAAGGTCGCGCATCATGACGCGGTCTTCAATCTGGCGCGTGCAGCCCTGCTCGCCGGCTCTCTCACGACCGGTAAGCTGGAAAACGTCGGCGTGGCGGTCGGCGACTGCCTGCACCAGCCGTACCGCTTTGATCTGATCCCGGGCGGCCGGGATGTCGTGCACGCGGCCAAGTGCATGGGCGCACTCGGTGCGTTCATCTCGGGCGCGGGCCCGTCCATCATTGCGGTGGTCGATTCTGCGGATAAGACCTACCTGTCCCGTGCGCAGATGTACTGCGAACAGAACTTCCCGCACTGGACGCCCATTCGCCTGACCTGTGATGAGGTCGGCGCAACCGTAACCCGGTTCTAATTTTGCATCGTAAGGGCCCGTCTGACTGGCAGACAGGTCCCGGAGGAGGATACGAAAGAAAATGAGTTTGATTGTACAGAAGTTCGGCGGCACATCGGTCGCCAATACCGGACGTTTGCAAAACGTTGCGGACATCGTTACTTCTACATACAAGGCGGGCAACCAGGTGGTTGTCGTCGTGTCTGCACAGGGTGACACGACCGATGACTTCATCGCCAAGGCGGCCGAGCTCAACGACCGCCCGTCCAAGCGCGAGATGGACGTTCTGCTGTCGGCAGGCGAGCAGATCTCTATGGCGCTTCTGGCGATGGCGATTCAGAAGCTGGGCTTCCCGGTCATCTCGCTGACCGGCTGGCAGGCAGGTATCGAGACTGATATCAACTACTCCGAGGCACGCATCCGCAAGGTTACCGCAGAGCGCATCCGCTCTGAGCTGGACCGCAACCGTATCGTCATCGTCGCCGGCTTCCAGGGCATCAACAAGCAGGACGACATCACGACGCTCGGCCGCGGTGGTTCGGATACGACCGCGGTTGCCATCGCAGCATCGCTCGGCGCAGACCTGTGCCAGATCTACACCGACGTAGACGGTGTCTACACCGCTGACCCGCGCCTCGTTCCCGACGCACGCAAGCTCGAAGCGATCACCTATGATGAGATGCTCGAACTGGCAACGCTGGGCGCGCAGGTCCTGCACAATCGCTCGGTCGAAATGGCTAAGAAGTACAACGTCGATCTGGAAGTCGTGTCCAGCTTTACCCGCAATCCGGGTACCAAAGTCAAGGAGGGTTCTGACATGGAGAAAATGAATGTAAGCGGCGTAGCCCGTGACAATAACTGCGCCCGCGTGGCGATTATCAACCTGCCCGACGAGCCGGGCGTAGCGTTTAAGGTATTCTCGCTCCTGGCAAAGCACAAGGTCAATATCGATATCATCCTGCAGTCGGTTGGTCAGAAGGGCCGCAAGTCCATCACCTTCACCATCCCCGAGGATAAGGCTGAGGAAGTCGGCAAGATCCTGAACGCAAACAAGGAAGGCCTGGACTTCGAGGATGTTTCCATCAATACCACCGTCGCAAAGGTTTCCATCGTTGGCGCCGGCATGGCTTCCAACCCGGGTGTTGCTGCGATGATGTTCGAGGCTCTGGCAAGCGCCGGCATCAACATTCGTATGATCTCCACTTCTGAGATCAAGATCTCGGTTCTCATCAACGAGGCGGACAGCGAAAAGGCAGTCCGCGCGATCCATCAGAAGTTCTTCAACATGTAAGAAAATATACCCTTGCAGCGGCAGTCGACCCCCGGCTGCGCGGCATCGGATTGCCCTTTCCGGGAAACCGAAAGGCAAGCGGGGACGGCTCCTGTTTTGGGAGCCGTCTTTTTGTGCGTATCGGGGTATTTTTGCTGTATCGGAAGGCAAACAGGTAACAATTTGATGAATTCATCGAATGGACATTGAACCAGCCGAATCGGGTGTGCTATAATAAAAACCAGACTGGAAATTCTATTTTTGGGAGAATTTAAGATGCACAATCCGAATGGAAAAAAATTCCGTCCCAATCGGGAAGCGGACGAAGATAATAATCTGCTCGAGGGCCGCAATGCGGTGACCGAGCTTTTGCGATCCGGTCAGGATTGCGATAAAGTATTCGTGGCACAGGGCGCACGCATGGGCGATATCATCGCGCTGGCAAAGTCGCGCGGGGTACCGGTCGTCGAGTGCGACCGACGCAAGCTGGACGGCATGAGCACGACCGGCAATCACCAGGGTGTCATCGCACAGGCAGCGGCGCACGCTTATGCGAGCCTTGACGACCTGTTTCAGAACGCGGCGGATAAGGGAGAGGCGCCGATGTTCGTCATCTGCGACGGCATCGCAGACCCGCACAATCTGGGCGCGATCATCCGATCGGCTGAGACCGCAGGCGCACACGGCGTGATTATCCCCAAGCGCCGCGCGGCTGGTCTGACCGCGGTTGCGGCACGCGCATCGGCCGGTGCGCTGGCCTATATGCCCGTGCACAAGACGGTCAACCTCGCCGGACTCATTGACGAGCTCAAGGAACGCGGCGTGTGGGTGTTTGGTGCCGAGGCTGACGGCACGGTTGGCCTGTATGAGGCCGATTTTGCCGGCCCGACCGCCATCGTAATCGGTTCCGAGGGCGAGGGTATCAGCCGTCTGGTGCGCCAGAAGTGTGATTTTATTGTGAGCATTCCGATGCGTGGCAAGGTCAATTCGCTCAACGCATCAAATGCGGCGGCAGTACTGCTGTTTGAGGCCGTTCGCCGTCGGACTTATGGGAAGTGAGGAGAGAAATGAGCAACAAATTCGATACCGCCGAGCTCAACGACATTCGTAAGCTGCTCGGCGAGGATGTGCCCGAGCCCAAGAGCCAGGTGAAGGCCGAGGCTGCGGCAGCGCCGCAGGCGCAGGAGAGCCGCAACACCAGCGGCGGGCGCACGTTTAATCTGGACGATATTTTAGCCGAGGTCAGCGGTGTGGTCGACGAGGCCAACGCTGAGCACGCGGCACACGCGACCACACCCCCGCAGTTTGCACCCAAGCAGCAGGCGGCACGCCCGGCTGCACAGAGCGGTGCACCGCGCACGGCGTCCGGCATGCAGCAGCAGGAAATTCGCGTGCAGCGCAAGAGCGCACAGCAGGCAGCACAGCCCGCGCAGGCAGAGCAGGAGGGAGAACCTGTCCGCGCTCAGCAGCGTCCGGCAGCGCAGCAGCAGATGCCCCGTCAGGCGGCACGCATGCGCGATGAGGACGAGGACGATGTAGAGCTGATTGAACCGAGCAAGGCCATGGTGCTCAATAATCGCCGTTCCAAGAACCTCGGACGACGTGCCATTCCGGTGCTGATCCTGGGTCTGATTTCGCTTTATCTGACCATGGCTGAGAGTCTGGCTCTGCCCATGCCCAGCCTCATCAGCTTCGCTTCCAATCCGCGCCTGTTCATGCTCGTACAGGTCGGTTTTGAGATTATTGCCATGCTGATCGGCATTGATGTCGTCGGTTCGGGCTTCTACAACCTGGTCACCGGCAAGGCTGACCGCGCTTCGCTCGTCGCCATTGCCAATATGGCCACCATTCTGCACTGTATGTCCTTCATCATCGGCGGTTGGGCTGGCGTTCTGCCGTACTCCTCCATCTGCATCCTGCTGCTGTACGCAGCCATCCGCGAGGAGAAGAACCGCTGCGCAGGCCGTGCACGTGCGTACAAGGCACTCACCCTGCACGAAAACCCGATGGGTGTCTACTATCACCATGACAGCAACGACCATGCCCGCCGCACGGTCAAGTCGCGTCTGGGCGACCGCACCGAGTTCCAGCGCGAGCTCGAGCGTCCGGACGCAACCGAGCGCTTTGCCAAGGTCTATGCACCCATCATGCTGGCAGCCTGCATCGTGCTGTCGGTTGTCGTCTCGCTGGTACGTCAGGATATCAGCTACTTCTTCTGGAATCTGTCGGCCATGCTGACCATCGTCAGCCCGCTGCCCATCCTGTGCGCGTTTGGCCGTGCTTATTACCATGTTTCCCGCCGTCTGCTGTCCGAGGGCGCAGCTCTGGCAGGCGGTCAGGCCGCATTCCGCGTGCGCAAGGCACGCCGTGCGGTCATTCAGGACACCGATTTGTTCCCGGGCGGAACGGTCACCATCACCGAGGTGCGCGCACACAGCGGCTACACCCCGGAAAAGCTGCTGTCCTATGCAGTTGCCGTCACCGACGGCTACGACATGGAGATCGGCAAGCTGCTGGCCGAGGCGCTGCGTGAGCAGTACGGCCGTCCGGCACGTGCGACCAATATCAAGGTCTACGATATGGGCGGTCTGTCGGGTGAGATCGGTGCGGATACCGTACTGGTCGGCACGGCTGCGTACATGGCACGCATGGGCATGCCGGTACAGGAGCCCAAGAAGGGCAGAGACGTCGAGACCGGTGTCTATGTGGTCATCAACGGTCAGCCCGCCGGTGTCATCCAGCTGACCTATCACTCCAACGCCCAGACGTTCAGCGCTTTGCAGGCACTCATTCGCCTCAAGGTGATGCCCGAGCTGGCAACCCGTGACTTCAACATCTCGCCCGAGATGGTGCAGAAGATGTTCGAGACCCGCCGCGGACGCATCGGCGAGGTGGCTTCCGACCGTGTCGCTGCCGTGACCTCGTCTGCCTACACCATGGGCGACCGTGTCTGCGCAATTCTGTCGCGCGACGGCATTGTGCCCTTTGCACAGGTACACCAGTCGGCAGACAAGCTGTCCGGCGCAATGCGCTCCAACCTGATTTTGGGCGCGGTCGGCGGTATCTGCGGCCTGCTTCTGATGTTCTATCTTGCCTTCACCGGCCATCCCGAGGCGGTCACGCCGAGAAATGTGCTGCTTTATCTCATTCTCTGGTACATTCCGTCGTTTTTTGTCACTTTCCATACCAGAAAGGGACTTTAAGAAGTAAAAATTGTGCAAAAAAACACCGTCCGAAAGGGCGGTGTTTTTCATATCTCAATAAAAATGTGCATACTGCATAAAAAATCGGTTGCAATTCTCGCGATAGTGGGTTATAATTACGAACAAGGAGTAATCGACTCCAATGTGCGCAAGCGAAAGAACAAAATGGCAGGAGAGTGTGTAATTATGGCGACATTTCCGGTAAACAAGATCCGAAACGTATGCATCATGGGTCACGGCGGCGACGGTAAGACCTCGCTGGTCGAGAGCCTGTTATTCACCGCCGGGGTTACCGACCGCGTCGGTAAGGTACCCGATGGAAATACCGTATGTGATTTCGACCCCGAAGAGATCAAGCGCCAGTTCTCCATCTCGACCGCCGTTGCACCGGTCGTATGGAACGACTGCAAGATCAACCTGCTCGATACCCCAGGCTTCTTCGATTTCGAAAACGAAGTCAATCAGGCACTGCGCGTGTCCGAGTCCGCGCTGATCGTTGCAACCGGTAAGTCCGGCCCCGGTGTCGGCACCGAGAAGGCATGGGCGCGTGCGGAAGAGCGCAAGATGCCCCGCATGTTCTACATCTCCAAGATCGATGAGGAAAACTCCGATTACTATACTTCGCTGCATAAGCTGCAGAAGCAGTTCGGCGTTTCGGTTTGTCCGATCGTCGTGCCCATCTTCGAGGGCAATCGTGATACCGTAGGCGTTGTCGACTGTGTTATCCGCAAGGCATACCGCATGGACGGCACCAAGCGCGTCGAGATCCCGATCCCGGAGAACATGGTAGACCGTATCGATCAGCACCGCGCAGCACTGTGCGAGAACGTTGCAGAGCTGTCCGAAGAGCTGATGGAGCGCTACTTCGCAGGCGAAGAGTTCTCGGACGAAGAGCTGATCGCCGGCATCCGTCAGGGTGTCAAGGACCTGGTTATCGCACCGGTATTCTGCGGCACCGCTGCAACCGGTATCGGTTCCTACGCACTGCTCAAGGGCATTGCCGATTACATGCCGTCTCCCGACGAAGCACCGGTTGAGGTCTGCGAGGACGAGAAGGGCGAGCTGATCGAGATCAACTGCACGCCCAACGGCTCGACTGTAGCTATGATCTTCAAGACGGTTGCCGACCAGTACGGCAGATTCTCTTACTTCAAGGTATTCTCCGGTTCGGTTAAGCAGGATATGACTCTGGTAAACCGCCGTGCAGATGCCAACGAGAAGATGGCACATATCTACGAGATCTGCGGTAAGAAGACCACCGAGGTCACCGAGATCGGCTGCGGCGATATCGGCGCAGTTGCAAAGCTCGTAACCACCAAGACCGGCGATACGCTGTCCATGTCGGTTCGTAAGGTCAACCTCGATCCGGTACAGCCGCCCAAGCCGTGCTATGCACAGGGTATCGCACCCAAGAACAAGGGCAACGAAGAAAAGCTCGCAACCGGTCTGGCTCGTCTGCGTGACGAAGACCCGTCCTTCTCCACCGAGTACAACACCGAGACCAAGCAGATGCTGATCTCGGGCATGGGCGATATCCATCTGGATGTCATCTGCTCCAAGCTCAAGAACAAGTTCGGCGTTGAGGTCGAGCTGTCCAAGCCCATCGTGCCGTACCGCGAGAAGATCCGCAAAAAGGTATCGGTTGAAGGCAAGCACAAGAAGCAGTCGGGCGGTCATGGCCAGTATGGTCACGTCAAGATGGACTTCGAGCCCTGCATGGATCAGGATTTCGTCTTTGCAGAGAGCATCTTCGGCGGTTCGGTTCCGAAGAACTTCTGGCCGGCAGTTGAAAAGGGCATCCGCGAGGCAATGGAGCACGGTGTGCTGGCTGGCTATCCGCTGGTCGGCCTGAAGGCTACCCTGACCGACGGTTCTTACCACGATGTCGACTCCAACGAGCTGTCCTTCAAGATGGCTGCTCGTCTGGCATACAAGGCTGGTATCCCGCAGGCATCCCCGGTTCTGCTTGAGCCCATCTGCTCGCTCAAGGTTCTGATTCCGGACGCTTACATGGGCGATGTCATCGGCGATCTGAACAAGCGCCGCGGCCGCATCATGGGTATGAACCCGGTTGACGGCGGCAAGCAGGAGATTCTGGCCGAGGCACCGATGGCAGAGCTGTCTGACTATGCCATCACCCTGCGCTCGATGACTCAGGGCCGTGGCTCGTTCGAGTCCGAGTTCATCCGCTACGACGAGGCACCGGCTCCGGTACAGGAGAAGGTCATCGCCGACAACAAGGCTCGCCTGGAGGCACTGGGCGACTGAGTCTGATTACAAAAAGTCCCCCTGATTCCGTGCGGGCAGCGCACGGCCTGCACGGGATTTGCAAGAAGGGCATCCAAAACAGTGGATGTCCTTCTTTTTTGTGGTTCTAAATCGGCCTGCCCGTCCATATCTTTGTGGTAAGGATACGCGATGGGAGGCGTTGGGATTTATGGTAATGTATGCGACCAAACTGACCCGCAGAAAACTGGTAGTCGGCCTGCTGGCGGTCTGTGCGATGGTGGTGGGTGCGGGCTGTTGGCTGTTGGGCGGGGAAGCGGATACCGCCAGCACGGCGGCCGAGGTCAGTATCTCGTGTAAGCTCAAGACGAACGATGACCGCGTGGCATTTTTGCGGGGGTATGGCTGGGAAGTCGATGAAAACCCGGTGTCCGAACAGGACGTGCGCATCCCGGATACCTTCGACGCGGCCTACCAGAGCTACAATGAACTGCAAAAGACACAGGGGCTGGATCTGACCCGCTATCAGGGCAGGAAATGCCAGCTGTACGTCTATCAGGTGCGCAACGACCCGAGCGGAGAAACCGGGGTCACGGCCAATCTGGTACTCTACCGGGACAACTTAATCGCGGCGGATATCTGCTCAGAAGATGCAGATGGTTTTGTCCGAGCGGTTACAGATCGTTCGGCGGGCGATCAGACGCAGACACCGTCCGAGGGCGAATAATCGCGAAAAAATGCGAGCCAGACCGGAAAAATCGGTCTGGCTTTTCGCTGTTTTACCGGAAATTTCCGCTATGGTTACACCAAACGAGCCGGTCAAATCGTAAAAAATACCTGAAGGATTTTGTGCATGTTTGTGGAAGGTAAGCAGAGGCGTTGTAAAAAACTAACAAGAGTGAGCGAAGAAATTCGGTTTTTTTGCTGGAGCTATTGTGCAAAGTGCAAAAAAGTGGTACGCTATGTGTATCTGAGGAAAGGAAGGGATGTGCATGGCGCGGGAGCGTCTGGATAAGATGCTGGCGAGCCGCGGTGCGGGAAGCCGCAAGGAAGTGGGCGGCCTCATTCGTGCCGGACGGGTCACGGTCAACGGTGCAGCCTGCCGCGATCCGGCTTGCAAGGTGGATGCCGACGTGGACACCATCTGTGTCGACGGTGTGGCGCTGCGTGCGCGCCGCGAGCGGTATTTTATGCTCAACAAACCGATGGGCGTGATCTCGGCAACCGAGGACGCGTCTCAGCAAACAGTCTTGAGTTTGCTGCCCGAGCGCGAGCGCGACGGTCTGGCACCGGTCGGACGGTTGGACAAGGACACCGAGGGCCTGCTGCTCCTGACCGATGACGGTGCACTCAATCACGCACTGACCTCGCCGCGCAGACATGTGGACAAGCGGTATCGGGCGCTGGTGTCGGGCACACTGGCAGATGACGCGGTACAGCAGTTCTCGAACGGTCTGACGCTTGGGGACGGGACAAAATGCCGTCCGGCCGAGCTGACCGTGGGAGCGGTGCAGCCGGACGGTCTGACCGAGGTGTTCGTTGTGCTGCGCGAGGGTAAGTACCATCAGGTCAAGCGCATGGTCGCGGCTGTCGGCGGGCATGTCGAGGCACTTGAGCGACTGTCCATGGGGCCGCTTGTGCTGGATGAAGCACTGGCGCGCGGGCAGTATCGGCCGCTGACCGAAGAAGAAATTGCGGCGCTTTTTGCGGCAGTTTCGGGTGGCAGTTGACGCAAAAATATGGGATTTTGCGTCGGATTGGAAAAATATACAAAGATTCATGAAAATTTTTGTGTAAAAATGGACGAACCTGTGGTATAATTTCTTAAAAAAGATAGAATGAGAAATCTTTTGTTGTATAGGTTGCCGAAGAGAGCGGCGGCAGATACAGCACACAGGTTACGGGCGGAAAAAGATTGATCTTCAAAAAAGGGAAAGGTGATGGATATGGCTTCCAGATTGTTCCAGTCGATTATTCTGCAGATGAAGGATACGGTGGATCGCACAATCGGTATCGTAGATGCAACCGGTGCGGTTATCGCTTGTACCGATCTGCCCCGCATCGGTGAGATGCGTGAGGACGCAGTGACCGAACTGGGCTACGCGGGTGATATGATTCGTTTCGGCGGATATACCTACCGCTCGGTCGCTGACCGTTCGACCCGTTTCGAGTACGCAGTATTCGTACAGGGCGAGGATGAGCTTGCGCGCTCGGTATGCGCACTGGCTTCGGTCGCGATCAACAACATCAAGACGCTGTACGACGAAAAGCACGACAAGGCAACCTTTGTCAAGAATATCATTCTGGACAACATCCTGCCGGGTGATATTTACATCAAGTCGCGTGAGCTGCACTTCGGAAACGATGTGCCGCGCGTGGTCTTCCTGGTGCGCCAGCTCGAGCGTGTGGACATTGCGGCGATCGACGTGATTTCCGGTCTGTTCCCGGACAAGCAGCGTGATTTCGTTCTGCATATCAGCGAGTCCGACATCGTTGTCGTCAAGGAAGTCAAGGCAAGCAGCGAGCCCAAGGACCTCATCAAGCTGGCAAAGCAGATTGAGGAGGCTCTGTCGTCCGAGCTGCTCGTCAAGTGCATCATCGGTATCGGTTCGATTTCCTCTCAGATGAAGGACATCGCAAAGTCCTTCAAGGAGGCACAGATCGCCATTGAAGTCGGCGGCGTATTCGACACTGAGAAGTCCATCGTCAGCTTTGAAAACCTGGGCATCGGCCGTCTGATTTATCAGCTGCCGACCACCCTGTGCGAAATGTTCCTGACCGAGGTCTTCAAGCGCGGTTCGATCGACTCGCTCGACCAGGAGACGCTGTTTACCATCCAGAAGTTCTTCGAGAACAACCTGAACGTATCCGAGACCTCGCGTAAGCTGTTCGTACACCGCAATACGCTGGTCTATCGTCTGGAAAAGATCAAGAAGCTGACCGGCCTCGACCTGCGTGAATTCGACCATGCAATCGTATTCAAGGTTGCGCTCATGGTACGCAAGTACCTGTCCAGCCGTGAGGAAGGAAACTTCTAAAAATTCAACAAAAATCTGTTTTTCGCCTGGGAGTTGGGAACAAATCCCGGGCGGATTACGTCTATCCGAAGTGGTAGACCGCACACCGAAAGGGAGGGAAACTGAACCGTGATTAGCGTAAAAGAAGCCAGCATGGTGTATGACAATGGCTGCCGCGCGCTCAACAAAGTCACGTTCCGCATCGAGGAAGGCGAGTTCGTCTTTCTGGTCGGCGCGTCGGGCTCGGGCAAATCCACAATCATCAAAATGCTGACTGCCGAGGTACGTCCGGTCGAAGGCCGCGTCCTCGTCAACAACTTTAACATTGGCAAGATCAAAAAGCGTGAGATTCCTTATCTGCGCCGTACGCTCGGCGTTGTCTATCAGGATTTCCGTCTGATCGAAAACAAGACGGTTTATGAAAACGTCGCTTTCGCCATGCGCGCCATCGGTGCGTCGGGCAAGGCCATCAAAAACCGCGTGCCCTATGTGCTCGAGCTGGTTGGACTGATCGGCAAGGAAGACTGCCGTCCGGTCGAGCTGTCGGGTGGTGAGCAGCAGCGTGTCGCAATCGCGCGTGCGCTGGTCAATAACCCCCGCGTCATCATCGCGGACGAGCCCACGGGCAACCTGGACCCCGAGCGTTCGCTCGAACTGATGGTCCTTTTCGAGAAGATCAACGAACTTGGCACGACCGTCCTCATCGTAACCCACGCAAAAGAGCTGGTTGACCAGTTCGGCAAGCGCGTTATTATGATTAACAAGGGCGAAGTCGCCAGCGACCAGACAGGTGGGTATTACACGTATGAAGAAGAGTAGTATCGGATACTTCCTCAAGGAAGGTTTCCGGAATATTTTTCTGCATGGCTTTATGAGCTTTGCAGCAGTCAGTGTGATCGTGGTCTGTCTGATTATCACCGGCACGACCGCACTCATTTCCTATGACATCAACTTAAACATCGTCAAGCTCCAGAACGAGAGCGAGATCGTTGTTTATATCGAAGATACGTACACGACCGAAGAGGCGCGTGCTATGGAAAAGACCATATTACAGGTCGATAACGTCGCAAAGGCAGAGTTTGAAGACAAAGACACCGCTCTGGAAGCGTACCGCGAGGAGCTGGGCGAGAACGCCGACCTGCTCGACGGCTTTGATTCCTCCAACAACCCGCTGCGCGACGCCTTCCACATCACCATGAAGGACCCGTCCAAGGTCGCAGCGACCAAGGCAGCGCTCGAGAGCGTGGACGGCATCGGCAATGCCGTGGCAAACGAGGAAGTTGTCGCACGCCTCATCCAGCTCCAGCGCATGTTCCAGGCAATTTCGGTTACTCTGGTTGTCGCTCTGGGTCTGATCTCGATCTTTATCATCGCAAATACGGTTAAGCTGGCCATGCTGGCACGCCGCCGCGAGATTTCCATTCAGAAGATGGTCGGCGCGACCAACTGGTTCATTCGCTGGCCGTTCGTCATCGAGGGTCTGGTGCTTGGCCTGCTGGCCGGTGCGATTGCCTTCGGTCTGGAATGGGCGCTGTACGAGCAGCTGTCCGGCTTCATTCTGGACAACCTGCCGCAGTTTACTATGGCAGAGTTCCAGGGTCTGATGTTCTACGTATTGGGTATCTTTGCCGGTGCAGGCGTGATCGTCGGCGTGGGCGGTTCGTCTCTGACCATCCGCAGATTTATGGATGTATAAGGGGACTGGCCAGTGAATAATACCATCCGAAAAATCACGGCAGCGGGTATCATCGCGGCGCTGATGGCAGGCATGCTGCCCGGAACGGGTTCTATGCCGACCGCGGAGGCTGCGAGCAAGAGCCAGCTGCAAAACCGACTGGCAGAGCTCAAAAGCGCGAGAGCCGAGGCGAACGCGGCGGTCAAGGCGCTCGAGGGCGAGGCCGAGAAGTACAGCGAAAAGATTGCGGCGCTGGACTATCAGATTCAGTCCACCCGTGCCCAGCTCAACACCACCCAGAAGATCATCGACACGCTGACCGAGGACATCGAGGAAAAGCAGGTCGAACTGGACGAGACGGTCAAGGAGCTGGACGACAAGCAGGAGCTGTTCGAGACGCGCATTCGTGTCATGTACGAGAATGGCGACACGACTTACATGGAAGTGCTGCTCAGTTCGGAGAATTTTTCCGATATGCTCAGCCACATGGAAATCGTCAGTCAGATCATGGACTACGACAAAAAGGTCGTTGAGGAGTACAAGGCATTAAAGCTCAGCATCGAGCAGCAGAAGGCTTCGCTGGAGTCCGACCGCAAGGAGCAGCAGGACTATGCCGACGATCTCAAGGTCGCGTACGAGGAGATCGAAGCGCAGAAAAAGGAGTACAAGGCACTCAAGGCCAAGGTCGACAGCAACATCGAGCTGAAAAAGGCCGAGGCCGAGCGCATGCTGCGTGAGCAGGAACAGATCAACGACGAGATCGCTGAACTGTCCCGCAAGGAAGCTGCCGCGGCTTCTTCGAGCGGCGGCGGAGGCGGCAAGGTATACAGCGGCTCGCTGACCTGGCCCTGCCCGTCCTACAACCGCATCAGCTCGCCGTACGGCTATCGTACCCATCCCATCAGCGGCACACGCAAGCTGCATAAGGGACTGGATATCTCGGCATCGAGCGGCAATCCGGTCATTGCGGCGGCATCGGGTACGGTTGTCAAGAGCTATTTTTCTTCTTCCTACGGCAACTATGTTGTCATCAGTCATGGGGGTGGCGTGATGACAGCGTATGCGCATATGACACGCCGTCTGGTTTCGGCCGGAGAGCGCGTCGCAGCCGGCCAGCAGGTCGGTACGGTCGGATCGACCGGCAACTCAACCGGTCCGCACCTGCATTTTGAGGTGTACGTCGGCGGTTCGACTGTAAATCCGATGAACTACTTCAACTAATTTTCAGCAAGGAGAGCGAGTTCCCATGTACCACAAAAAACGAAACCGCATCATTGCAGCCATCATTGCGGGGGTATTGGCTGTACTGATGATCGGTTCGACCATCTTCGGCGCGCTGAGTATGGCGATGGCTGCGAGCAAGACCGAACTGAACAATAAGCTGGCCGACATCAAGAGCCAGAAGGCAGAGGTCGAGGCAAAGCTTGCCGAATATGAAGAGCAGAAGGATAATTATACGGGGCAGATTGGAACACTCAACAACAAGATTAACCTGACCGAGCAGGAAATCGATGCGACCGAACAGGCGATTGACGCGCTGACCGAGTCGATCGAGGAGACCAAGGCAAACCTCAAGCAGGCCGAAAAGGATCTTGAAGAAAAGCAGGAACTGTTTGAGACGCGCATTCGTGTCATGTATGAGAACGGCGATACTTCCTATATGGAAGTCGTGCTCAACTCGGAGAGCTTCGGCGATATGCTGGACAACATCGAGATCGTCAGCCAGATCATGGACTACGATAAGGGTGTTGTCGGTGAGTATACCGCCATCCGCGACAGCATTCAGGAGATGGAGAAGTCGCTGGAATCCGACCGCAAGCAGCAGCAGGAGTACAAGCAGTCCCTGGAGGAAGAAAAGCAGGGTCTGGAGGACGATAAGGCCGAACTGACCGAGCTGCTGGCCAAGGTTGAAAACGACAGTGCGTATGCACAGAAGGTCAGCGATCAGCTGGCAGCCGAGCAGGAGCAGATCAGTGATGAGATCGCAGAGCTGTCCCGTCAGGAAGCAGCGGCAGCTGCTGCGGCTGCGGCAAAGAAGAAGCAGTCTTCGTCGTCTTCGTCTTCGAGCTCGTCCTCGTCTTCTTCGTCGAGTGCAAGCTACTCGAGCGGCGGTTCGGGTTCGATGATCTGGCCGTGTCCGACCTATACATACATCAGTTCGTATTTCGGCGGACGCGTCAGCCCGATTACCGGTGTATGGCAGAGCGGACATAAGGGCATCGACATCGCATCGGGTAAGGGTAATCCGGTCATTGCGGCGGCATCGGGTACGGTCGTCAAGAGCTACCTGTCGTCGTCCTACGGCAACTATGTTGTCATCAGCCACGGCGGTGGTCTGATGACCGCGTATGCGCACATGACCAGGCGCATGGTATCGGTTGGTGACACGGTTGCAGCCGGTCAGCAGATCGGTACGGTCGGCTCGACCGGTAACTCGACGGGCAACCACCTGCACTTCGAGGTTTACCGCAACGGTTCTGTCGTCGATCCGCTCGACTACGTCAGCCCGTAATCTAAGCACAATCACACAAACCGGGGAAAGGGGGCTATCCTCTATCCCCGGTTTTGTCTGTCTGTACAAAATAAAGCGAAAGGAAACAGCAAAGGTATGAGCAAAGGCATTTCCAAGGGCACAGCGGTCGTGCTGTGTGTGCTGAGCGCGGCGACCGCGTTCAATGCGTCCTATCTGGTGATGAATCGCTATTATCAGAACAAATTGCCCGACTATGAAGCCAATAACGCCATTTATGGCAAACTCGGAGAGATTCGCGAGCGGGTAGATGACCTGTATGTGGGCGAGTACGACGTGCAGGACGCGGTCGATATGGCCTGTGTGGGCTTTGTCACCGGTGTGGGCGACCGCTGGAGCAGCTACATGTCCAAGGAGGAGTACGAGAGTTATACCACCTCGCTCGAAGGACAGGCATTCGGCATCGGTGTGTACACGACGTACGATCAGCAGGAAAACCGTCTGCGCATCATCGAGGTGTACGAGGGTTCGGGTGCAGAAGAGGCCGGACTCAAGCACGGCGATGAGATCGTCGGCGCGGGAGACAAGATGCTGGAGAAGGATGGCTATCAGGCGGTCATCGACGCGATCGCGGGCGATGAGGGCACCGACGCACAGGTGATGATTCGGCACGCGGACACCGGCGAGACCGAAACCCTAGCTATCGAGCGGCGCGAGGTCACTGCGACCATGGTGACCGGAAAGATGCTCGATGACACGACCGGCTACATCTACATTTACAACTTCCACCAGCATGCCGATGAGCAGTTTGAGAAGGTGCTGGGTGAGCTGCTTGACCAGGGTGCACAGAAGCTGATCTTTGACGTGCGCAACGACCCGGGCGGATCGGTCGAGGTGCTGGCCAACATGCTCGATCCGCTGCTGCCTGAGGGCACGATTATGACCCTGCGCGCCAAGGACGGCACGGAAAATGTGTACTCCTCGGACGCGGAAGCGCTCGATCTGCCCATGGCCGTACTGGTCAACGCCGACTCGATCTCGGCAGCCGAGTTCTTCGCTGCCGCCTTGCAGGAATACGGCAAGGCCATCGTGGTCGGCGAGCAGACCATCGGCAAGGGCTATTCCCAGCGCACCTATCCGCTGTCGGACGGCTCGGCGCTGCGCCTGTCGGACAACGAATACTTTACCCCGCAGGGCAAAAGCCTGATCGGTACCGGTGTCACGCCTGATATTTCGGTCGATCTGCCCGCGGACAAGGCGCAGGATTTCTACTTCCTCGCCCCGGAAGACGACGATCAGCTCATCGCCGCACGAAATGCGCTATCTTAGCGAAAGGCGTAAAAGTACGGGCAAAAACGTCGCGTGTAAACTGGTAAAAATGCAAAAAGTTCGGAAACTTCATCCCGGCTCGCTTGACATCGTGATTGTGAGTCCATATAATAAGGTGTAATGGTTTCTATAGGTTTAATACCCAAAAATTTATCATAGAGAGGGATTTGTCACATGGCGAAGGAATTTAAACTGACGCAGGAAAGCTTGGATAAGCTCAAGGAAGAACTGGAATATCTCAAAACCGTCCGTGAGAAGGAGGTCGCCGAGCAGATCAAGGAAGCACGCTCGTTTGGTGACCTGTCCGAGAACTCGGAGTACGATGAGGCAAAGAACGAGCAGGGCAAGCTCTATTCCCGTATCGCTGAGGTCGAGAATATCATTGCTCACGCTGTTGTCATCACCGATGATATGTACGGTCAGGACGAGGTTTCCCCCGGCTGCCGTTTCAAGGTAGAGGACGTAGAGTTCGGCGAGGTCGAGGAGTACCACTTTGTCGGCTCGCAGGAAGCTGACCCGATGGACGGCAAGATCTCGGACGAGTCTCCGTTCGGCAAGGCTGTACTGGGTAAGAAGGTCGGCGAGATCGTTGAGGTCGAGGCACCGGCCGGCACCATCCAGTATAAGGTCATCGAAATCATCAAGTAAGACAGAAAAGGGGAAAGATCGAACATGGCAAACGAACAGAAGAACGCGCCGGCAGCCGAGCCGACGCAGGCAGAGCTCAACGAACTGCTGCGCATCCGCCGCGATAAGCTGCGCGAGCTTCAGGAAGCTGGTGCAGACCCCTTTGAGCAGGTACGCTTTGACCGCACCAATTTCACCACCGATATCAAGGATCGCTTCGAAGAGATGGAGGGTCAGACCGTCCGTCTGGCTGGCCGTATGATGTCCAAGCGCATCATGGGCAAGGCATCCTTTGCAGACCTGTCCGACCGCTATGGCCGTCTCCAGCTGTATGTCACCCGTGACGCACTGGGCGAGGACGTTTACAAGGGCTTCAAGAAGATGGACATCGGCGACCTCATCGGCATCGCCGGCGAGGTATTCCGCACCCAGAAGGGTGAGATCTCGGTCAAGGTCACCGAGCTGACTCTGCTGTCCAAGAACCTCATTCCGCTGCCCGAGAAGTGGCACGGTCTGAAGGACACCGATATGCGCTACCGTCAGCGTTACGTTGACCTCATCATCAACCCTGAAGTACGTGACACCTTCGAAAAGCGCTCTGCAATCGTGCGTGAGATCCGCCGCTTTATGGATGGCCGCGGCTTTATGGAAGTTGAGACTCCCTGCCTCAACACCATCCCGGGCGGTGCGGCAGCACGTCCGTTCATCACCCATCACAATGCGCTGGACATCGACATGTACATGCGTATTGCAACCGAGCTGCACCTCAAGCGTCTGATCGTCGGCGGCCTCGAGCAGGTCTACGAGATCGGCCGTATCTTCCGCAACGAGGGCATGGACACCCGCCACAACCCGGAGTTCACCACCATCGAGCTGTATCAGGCATACACCGACTATCAGGGCATGATGGACATCACCGAGGATATGGTCGTACATGTCTGCGAGAAGGTCCTGGGTACCACTAAGGTCACCTACCAGGGCACCGAGCTGGACTTCTCCAAGGGCTGGAAGCGCATGACCATGGCAGACGCAGTCAAGGAGTATTCCGGTCTGGACTTCATGGCAATGAGCCCGGAAGAGGCACTCGAAGCTGTCAAGGCACGCGGTCTGGAGATCGAGAAGAACAAGGACAGCTGGGGCGACCTGCTGGCACAGTGCTACGACGAGTATGTTGAGGAGAACCTCATCCAGCCGACCTTTATCACCGATTACCCGGTTGAGATTTCGCCGCTGGCCAAGCGCAAGGCATCTGACCCGCGCCTGACCGAGCGTTTTGAGTGCTTTGTTTATGGCCGTGAGCTGTGCAACGCATTCTCTGAGCTGAACGACCCCATCGATCAGCGTCAGCGTTTTGAGCGTCAGGTTGCTCTGCGTGAGGCTGGCGACGATGAGGCAAATATGATGGATACCGATTTTGTCACCGCACTCGAGTACGGCATGCCGCCCACGGGTGGTATGGGCATGGGCATCGACCGTCTGGTTATGTTCCTGACCGACTCGGCTTCCATTCGTGACGTACTGCTGTTCCCGACCATGAAGCCGCTGGCTGGCGAGCGTTCGGCAGAGGCTGAAAAGCCGGCTGCACCGGCTGCTGCCACCGAGGCACCGGCAGAAGCTGCTAAGCCCGACTTCTCCAAGGTCAAGATCGAGCCGCTGTTTGAGACCGAGGTCGACTTCGACACCTTCTCCAAGTCGGACTTCCGTGCGGTCAAGATCAAGCACTGTGAGGCCGTGGCCAAGAGCAAGAAGCTGCTCAAGTTCGTTCTGGATGACGGTACCGGTACCGACCGCGTGATCCTGAGCGGCATCCATGAGTATTATGAACCCGAAGCGCTGATCGGCAAGACCGCCATCGCGATCGTAAACCTGCCGCCGCGCAAGATGATGGGTATTGATTCGTGCGGTATGCTGATCTCGGCCGTCCACGAGGAGGACGGACACGAGGGACTCAACCTGCTGATGGTAGACGACCGCATTCCGGCAGGCGCTAAGCTGTATTAACCGCCCTGCGGCAAGTACTGAGAACCGATAGTAAGCCTGCGTGTTGTGCATCAACCCGCAGGCTTTCGGCATATTGTTTTCATTCAAGAGGTTACATGGAGTTTACTGCGATCACAAGCCGCCAGAATGCGACGC
Organism: Butyricicoccus pullicaecorum DSM 23266; assembly: GCF_900167005.1. Taxonomy (GTDB): domain Bacteria; phylum Bacillota; class Clostridia; order Oscillospirales; family Butyricicoccaceae; genus Butyricicoccus; species Butyricicoccus pullicaecorum. Next base: position 298,914 of record NZ_FUXW01000003.1, on the reverse strand, counting down.
TCAAACACCTCGCACGGCTGGCGCGAGAAAAGAAATATCGCCTCAAGACCGGTGAGATGGTCTGCGAGGGCGAAAAAATGCTGGGCGAAGCGCTGGACTCGGACATCCGGGTGGGTGCGGTGCTCGTGCGTGCAGGTACCGCGTGCGATGATGCACTGCTTACGCGTGCAGCGGCGCAGGGCGTATCGCTCCTGACGGCAGAGAAAGCGCTGTTTGACCTGGCGACCGATGTCGAGACCCCGCAGGGCGTGCTGTTCTCGTGCGAGAGACCGGTGCGTCAGACGGTCGATTTCTCGTCTGTGCGCCGCGCTGTCCTGCTCGACGGGCTGCAAGACCCGGGCAATCTGGGCACCATCCTGCGCACCGCCGACGCATTCGCGCTCGATCTGGTCATCCTGTGCGAGGGCTGCACCGACCCGACCGCACCCAAGGTCGTCCGTGCGACCATGGGCGCTGCTTTCCGGCAGCCGGTCTGTCAGATGCCGCTTGCCGAGGCCATTGATGCTTTGCAGCAGCATGGCGTCCCGGTCTATGCCGCAGCGCTCGAGCCCGACAGCGTCCCGCTGCCGCCCGAAGGACTGCCCGAACGCTCGGCGGTCATCATCGGCAACGAGGGCAACGGCGTGACACAGGCCGCACTCGACCTGTGTGATCACAAGCTCATCATTCCCATGGCTGGACGCGCCGAATCGCTCAATGCGGGCGTTGCCGCGGCCATTCTGATCTGGGAGATGACCAAAAAAGGAGGATAAACCATGTCAAAGCGCGTATACTGGCTGTGGCTGACCACCCGGGACGACCTGGGCGCAGAGACTATCCGCAAGCTGACCACCTCGTTCGGCACACCGGAATTTTTGTACGGTGCGACACGCGAGCAGCTCATGCAGACCGGACTCAAACCCCGTCAGATCAATGCGCTGTGTGACAAGGATCTCTCCCGCGCAGAGGACATTCTGCGCGTCTGCGAGCAAAAGAAAATTCAAATCATCACCATAGAGGACAGTGCTTACCCCGACCGCCTGCGCGAGATCGCCGATCCGCCGGCTGTGCTGTACGTCCGGGGAACACTGCCCGATTTTGACCGCGCACCGGGCGTGACCATCGTCGGGACGCGGTCGTGTTCGGCTTACGGTCTGCGCATGGCAGAGCGCTTCGGCGCGGCGCTGGCCAAGGCCGGATTTACCGTGATTTCGGGCATGGCACGCGGTATCGACACCGCAGCCCATCGCGGCTGTCTCAAAGCCGACGGCACGACGGTTGCCGTGCTGGCGGGCGGTGTTGACCTGTGCTATCCACCCGAAAATAAGTACCTGATGGGCGATATCATGCTGGCCGGTGCGGTCATCAGTGAGAACCCGCCCGGTACACCGAATGAAGGCTTTCGCTTTCCCATCCGCAACCGCATCATGAGTGGACTGGCAGCGGCGACGCTGATCGTCGAGGCACCGCTGCATTCGGGTGCGCTCATCTCTGCCCGACAGGCTTTTGAGCAGGGCAGGGAGGTCTTTGCTGTGCCCGGACCGCTCGATGTACCGAACTCGGCGGGCTGTAATCGCCTGATTCGCGACGAGTGCGCTCGTCTGGTGACCGGCCCGATGGATATTGTGGACGCGCTTGCGCCCATGCTACGCCAAAAGCCCAATGCAGGCGCTGTGCGCACGGCATTTTTGCGGGATGACCGCAAGGATAGTATGTGGGATGATACACCGGTGCGCCCTTATCAGGTCATTCAGCGACGCAAACAGCCCGAAGCTGCGCCATTAGAACCGTTGAAAATTCCCGATTTACCGATTGTACCGGAACCCGAGCCGCCGAAAACCGCTCAGCCGCGCATCCCCGAAGGACTGAGCGGCTGCGAACGTGCGGTTGCCGAGGCGATCGCAGCGGGCGCGGACACGGTCGACGCGGTCAGCGAGGCCACCGGCCTGCCGGCTTCCGAGGTCGCGGCCGCATTGGTGCTGCTCGAACTGGACGGCATCGCCCAGCACAAGGGCGGACGGTGCAGTCTGTGCGGAAACCTTAACTTTTGAACATTTTCGCGGGCATTTGTGCCCCGTTTCCGATAGAAACACATGAGTGGAGGAATACTATGTCCAAACTGGTAATCGTAGAGTCCCCGGCCAAGGCAAAGACCATTGGCAAGTATCTGGGCAGCGACTATGTGGTCAAAGCCTCGATGGGACATCTGCGTGACCTGCCGAGAAAGACCATGGGTGTCGATCTCGAGCATGATTTTGAACCGGAATACGGCCCCATTGAGGGAAAAGATAAAATCATCTCCGAACTGCGCAAGGCTGCCAAGGAAGCAGACTTTGTTTATCTGGCGACCGACCCCGACCGTGAGGGTGAGGCAATTTCCTGGCATCTCAAGAGCCTGTTAAATCTCAAGGACGGAGAATACAAGCGCGTGACCTTCAACGAGATCACCAAGAAGGGCGTGCACTACGGTATCGAGCATCCGCGTGATATCGACGTTGATCTGGTCGACGCGCAGCAGGCGCGCCGTATTCTGGACCGCATCGTCGGCTATCGTCTGTCGCCCTTCCTGTGGCGCAAGGTCAAGCGTGGCCTGTCGGCTGGACGTGTCCAGTCGGTCGCAACCCGTCTGGTTGTCGATCGTGAGCAGGAAATCCGTGCGTTCCAGCCCGAGGAATACTGGTCGATCGAGGCCGTTCTGCGCACACAGGCAGGCGGTACCTTCACCGCGCGCTATTACGGCGAGCCTGATGGCAAGGTCGAGCTGAAAAATGAGGAACAGACCCGCAAGATTGTGGACGAGGTCACCGGCAAGCCGTTTCTCGTGTCCACCATCAAGAAGGGCAAGAAGAAAAAGTCGGCTGCGCCTCCGTTTACGACGTCCACTTTGCAGCAGGAAGCATCGCGCAAGCTCAATATGGTGCCCAGACGCACCATGAGCGTGGCGCAGGAGCTGTATGAAGGCGTTGAGCTGGGCGGCGAGTACGGTCTGACCGGTCTGATCACCTACATGCGTACCGACTCGCTCCGTCTGTCCGACGAGGCAACCGCTGCCGCTGCTGCGTACATTCAGAAGCGTTATGGCGAGCAGTTCTATCCGGGTAAGCCGCGTGTGTTCAAGACCAAAGGTGCCGCACAGGACGCGCACGAAGCCATTCGTCCGTCCAACGTCGAGATCGAGCCTGATGCAGTACGCGATCAGCTGACCCCTGACCAGTACAAGCTCTATAAGCTCATCTGGTCGCGCTTTGTTGCCTGCCAGATGGCAGACGCAATTCTGGATACCATTTCGGCTGATATCACGAGCGAAGGACATATTTTCCGTGCATCCGGTCATACCGTTGCCTTCCCGGGCTTTACCGCAGTCTACGAGGAGAGCACCGATGATGATAAGCAGGGCGAGAAGGGTGAAAAGAGCGAGTCCGGCAAGCCGCTGCCCGCATTTGATGAGGGCGACAGCCTGACGGCGGACAAGATCGACCCGGCACAGCACTTCACCCAGCCGCCTGCACGCTACACCGAGGCTTCGCTCATTCGTGCGATGGAGGAGAAGGGCATCGGCCGTCCGTCCACCTACGCACCGACCATCGCGACGATCATTGACCGCGATTATGTCAGCAAGGAAAACCGCAGCCTGCGTCCGACCCCGCTGGGCGAGGGCGTCACCGGTCTGCTGGTCGATAAATTCAAGTCGGTGGCCGACTACGAGTTCACCGCAAACATGGAAAACCAGCTCGACGAGGTCGAAGCTGGTAAGGTCGCTTATGTGCAGCTGCTGCACACCTTCTATGATGGCTTCGCCGGTGCACTCGAGCAGGCCGAGAAGGATCTGGACAAGACCCGCATCAAGATCCCGGACGAGGAGACCGATGTTGTCTGTGAGAAGTGTGGCCGTAAGATGGTCATTAAGTCGGGCCGATTCGGCAAGTTCCTGGCTTGCCCGGGCTTCCCGGAGTGCACCAACACCAAACCCATGAGCGAGGATACCGGTGCATCCTGTCCGACCTGCGGCGCGAAGGTCGTCAAGAAAAAGTCTGCACGCGGCTACGTTTACTACTCGTGCGAGACCTACCCGACCTGCCAGTTTATTACATGGGATAAGCCGCTCAAGACCAAGTGCCCGGTCTGCGACTCGTCGCTGTTCCGTCACACCGACCGCGACTCCAAGGAAGTCACCGACGTATGCCTGCGCGAGGGCTGTACCTATAAGGAGCTGGTCAAGGAAGGCGTATCGCCGGAGGAGGCCGAAAAGAACCGTCAGCGTCGTGAAGCGCGTGCAGCCAAGGCGGCAGAGCGCGCAGCGGCCAAGGAAGCGGAAGAAGCCGAGAAGAAGACCAAAAAGACCACGCGCAAGACCAAGAAGGCTGAAGAAGCCGAGGGCGAGGAACCCAAGAAGAAGACCACGCGCAAGACGACTAAGAAGGCCGAGGCAGCTGAGGACGAGGAGCCTAAGAAGAAGACTACCCGCAAGACGACCAAAAAGGCCGAGGCTGCTGAGGGTGAGGAGCCCAAGAAGAAGACCACCCGTAAGACTACAAAGAAGGCCGAGGCTGCTGAGGGCGAAGAGCCCAAGAAGACCACCCGTCGGACGACCAAGAAGGCAGCGGCTGAGGGTGAGGAACCGAAGAAAACCACCCGCAAGACCACGAAGAAGGCGGAGACGGAGGAAGTATGAACAAAGTGACAGTAATCGGAGCCGGTCTGGCCGGCTGTGAGGCGGCTTGGCAGCTGGCCGAGCGCGGCATCGCGGTCGAGCTCCACGAGATGAAGCCCGACAAGATGACCCCGGCGCACCATTCGGCAGACTTTGCCGAGCTGGTCTGCTCCAATTCGCTGCGCTCGAACGAGCTGACCAACGCATCCGGCCTGCTCAAGGAAGAGCTGCGCCGTTTGGGCGGTCTGGTCGTGCGCTGCGCGGACGAGACCCAGGTCGAAGCAGGCGGTGCGCTCGCGGTTGACCGTGAAGCCTTTGCACGCCGCGTCACCGAGCACATCCGAAATCATCCCAATATCACGGTCGTACCCGGTGAGGTGACCGAGCTGCCGGATGAGGGCGAAGTCATCGTGGCAACCGGCCCGTTGACCTCGGACGCGCTGTTTGATGCCATCCATGCCCGTGTCGGCGGTGATTTCCTGCACTTTTTCGACGCGGCAGCGCCCATCGTGACCTTTGAGTCCATTGACATGGAGTACGCTTATTTTGCATCGCGCTACGACAAGGGTACCCCGGACTACATCAACTGTCCGTTTACCCGTGAGGAGTTCGACGCGTTCTGGGAAGCGCTGACCACAGCCGAAGAGGCTGAGGTGCACGGCTTTGAGGACAAGCTGGTCTTTGAGGGCTGCATGCCCATCGAGGTCAATGCACGCCGCGGACACGACACCCTGCTCTTTGGTATCCTGAAGCCGGTCGGTCTGCCCGATCCCAAGACCGGACGCGACCCCTATGCTGTACTTCAGCTGCGCCGTGATAACGCGCAGGGCAGCCTGTACAATCTGGTCGGCTGCCAGACCCACCTCAAGTGGGGCGAGCAGAAGCGCATCTTTACCATGATTCCGGCGCTGAGAAACGCCGAGTTCGTGCGCTACGGTGTCATGCACCGCAATACCTTCCTGGACTCGCCGCGTCTGCTCGACCATAACTTTGCCCTGCGTGCTGACCCGCGTATCCGCTTTGCCGGACAGATGACCGGTGTTGAGGGATACATGGAGTCCAACGCCTCGGGCTTCCTGGCTGGTCTGTCCACCGCCTGCAAGATTCTGGGCAAGGACGCGCCGGACTTCCCGTCGACGACCGCCATCGGTGCGCTGGGCCGCTACATTTCCAACGAGACCGTGGCAAAGTTCCAGCCCATGAATATCAACTTTGGCATCATCGACCCGCTGGGCTATAAGATTCGCGGCAAGCGCGAGAAAAATGCAAAAATCTCCGAGCGTGCGCTCGAAGTGATCGACACCATGAAAAAGGAGTTTGAGCTGAGATGAAGATTGCAGTAGACGCGATGGGCGGCGACAACGCGCCCGAGGCCGTTGTCTGCGGTGCGGTGCGTGCCGCACAGAACTACCACGAGGAAATCATTCTGGTCGGACAGGAGGATAAGATCCGCGCGGTGCTCAAGGCGCATAACGCTGAGAACACCCCGGGTATCACCATCCTGCATGCACCCGATCTGGTAGACATGCACGATGACCCGGCCACCGTTCTGCGTGCAAAGCCGCAGTCTTCCATGGCAGTGGCACTGAATCTGGTCAAAAAGGGCGAGGCGGACGCGATCGTCAGCGCCGGTTCGACCGGTGCGCTGCTGTCGGGCGCGACTCTGTTCTGCAAGCGCATCAAGGGCGTGCGCCGCGGTGCGGTCGCGCCGGTCATGCCCTGCAAGGGCGGTCAGGTACTGCTCATCGACGCAGGTGCAAACACCGAGTGCACCCCCGAATATCTCTTGCAGTTCGGCGTGATGGGCTCGCTCTACATGCAGAAGATCAAGGGCATCGCAAACCCGCGTGTCGGTCTGGTCAACAACGGTTCGGAGGACTCCAAGGGTGACCCGCTGCGCAAGGAAGCCTATGCACTGCTCAAGGCGGCAGGCGAGGCCGGTCATATTAACTTTGTCGGCAACGTCGAGGGTCGTGATGTACCGCTGGGCGCGTGCGATGTCGCTGTCTGCGACGGTTTTGCGGGCAATGTCATGCTCAAGACCATCGAGGGTGTTGCAAAGTTCATGGCAGGAGCCATCAAGGATGTCTTTACCGCAAACCTGGGCACAAAGCTTGCCTATCTGGCCTGCAAGAAGGGCATGGACGATTTCCGCTCGCTGTTCGATCAGGATGCAGTAGGCGGTGCGCCCTTCATCGGTATTTCCCGTCCGGTTATCAAGGCGCATGGCTCGTCCAATGACACCGCGTTTATGAACGCCATCCGTCAGGCAATCGAGTACAAAAAGAGCGGCATGATCGAGGCGATCGAGCAGAACGTCCAGCACATGACCGCTGAATAAAGTTCCTCTTTGCAATTTTTTCAAAAGGGGTTGACAAGCGCTCAAATCCTCACTATCATCAAAATATCTTGAGACAGGTGAGGAGGCGAAACCATGGTATTTGAACGGCTTTGTGAGCTGCTCAGCGAGCAGTTCGGTGTAGAACCGGAAACGATCACGCTGGAGACTTCCTTTGAAGAAGATCTGGGTGCAGATTCGCTCGATCTTGTCGAGATGATGATGGCCCTGGAGGAAGAATTTGATGTGGGCGAGATTGGTGAGGAAGCCGCACGCTCGATTCGAACGGTCGGCGATGTGGTCGATCTGATCGGCGCTCAGGACGACGAATAAAAAACGGGCCGGGACCTGCGGGTTCCGGCCTTGTAATCCAAAAAATACGAGGAAAATAGAAAGGGAGACGTTATGTTACAGGATCGAATCGGCTACCGATTCCGCAATCCGGCTCTGTTTCGCAAGGCGATGACCCACTCGTCTTACGCCAACGAGCAGCGTATGCGGCATTTGCAGAACAATGAACGGCTCGAGTTTCTCGGCGATTCCGTACTCGGCTTTGTCACAGCCGACTATCTTTACAACCACTTCCCCGAACTGCCCGAAGGTCAGCTGACCAAGCTGCGCGCGGCGGTGGTATGTGAACATGCACTGTATGAAATCGCCCAGGAGCTTGGCATTGACCAGGAGATCTGCCTGGGTCACGGCGAGGAGCAGGGAGGCGGCAGACAGCGCCCGTCCATCCTGGCAGACGCGGTCGAGGCACTGCTCGGCGCAATCTACCTCGACGGCGGCATCGAGCCAGCCCGTGCATTTGTGCTCAGCTTCATCCCGCGCAAGGCAGAGGAAGCACGCAAGGGCGGTGCATTCACCGACTACAAGACCCAGCTGCAAGAGATCGTGCAGAAAAACCGTCAGGAGACCCTCGAGTACCGTCTGGCAGGCGAGAGCGGCCCCGATCACGCCAAGGTGTTCACCATGGAACTGCTGCTTAACAGCAACGTTTTCGCACAGGGCACCGGTCGGAGTAAGAAGGAAGCCGAGCAGATGGCAGCCAAGCAGGCGCTCGAGCTGATGGGCGTACGCAAGGCGTAAACAGGAAAAAAGCTGCAAAAGACCAGCCAAAACGGTTGGTCTTTTTTCGTGTATCGTTCTGTATGGTGAAATGTAAGTTCGCCAAGTCCGGGCAAAGGTTTTGAACAAACCGCAAAATATGCCGTCTGCGCATTGCTTCACCGGTCGATTGGTGATAAAATTATACTAACTGAAACTATACCTGTATGGGGTTATTGCATGATATTAAAAAGTTTGATCCTTCAGGGATTCAAATCCTTTCCCGACCGCACCGAGATCCGCTTCGCCGGTGGACTGACCGCCATCGTTGGCCCCAACGGCAGCGGCAAGTCCAACATCTCGGACGCCATCCGTTGGGTGCTGGGTGAACAGTCCACCCGCAGCCTGCGCGGCGCCAAGATGGAAGACGTCATCTTCAGCGGTACCCAGAAGCGCCGACCAGTCGGCTTTGCCGAGGTGTCGCTGATTCTGGACAATGCCGAGCATGTTTTTCGCTCGGATTATACCGAGATCATGGTTACCCGGCGGTATTACCGCTCGGGCGAGAGTGAATATGCACTGAATAAAAAGCCCTGCCGCCTCAAGGACATCCACGAACTGTTCATGGATACCGGTCTGGGACGGGACGGCTACTCCATCATCGGACAGGGACGCATTGACGAGATTCTGTCGCTCAAGAGCGAGGATCGCCGCGAAATCTTTGAGGAAGCGGCGGGCGTGACCAAGTTCCGCTATCGCAAGGAGGAGGCCACCCGGCGGCTGGAAGCCACCGAGGACAATCTGGTGCGCATCCGGGACGTGTATACCGAGCTGGAAAATCAGGCAGGGCCGCTCAAGGAGCAGGCCGACAAGGCACAGCAGTACCTGAGTCTGCGCGATGAACTGCGCGCACTCGAGGTGTCGCTGTGGCTCGAGCGCTTGACCGGACTGCGGGGCGAGATGGATAAGAACCAGACCGATGCCGCACAGTGCAGCGCGCAGCTGGATGCCGCCAAGAGTGCACAGGCCGAGCTGTATGCGCAGTCCGAGCAGCTGACGAATGCCCTGCACCGTGCCGATGCCGCAGCCGACGATCTGCGCCAGCAGATGCGCACGGCCGAGCAGAGCCGCGCAGATCTGGCCAGCCGGTGCGCGGTGCTGGAGGCCAACCTCAAAAATAACGCAGACAACATCGAGCGCGCTCGCCGCGAGTGCGCCAGACAGAATGAACAGGCGGGCACGCTGGACGCGCAGACCGCCGAGCATGCCGCACGGCAGGCCGTTCTGCAAGCGGCGTATGAGGGATATATCGACACACTGCGCGATTTAGAGGCGCAGGAAGCAGATGCCCAGCAGCAGGCCAACACGCTGCGGCGTGAGCGGGAAGCCCTGCAAATCCGTCAGGATGCGCAGGAAAAGGCGCGCTTTGCCGCCGAACTTGACCGCACCGCGGCGCAGACCGGACTTTCCGGTATGGACAGTCGCAAGGGCAATATTGCACAGGACATCGAACAGGCCGAGCAGCAGCTCGAAACCGAGCAGCAAGCCCTGCTTGCCGAGCAAAATGCGCTGGATGCCTGCTGTCAGGCGCTGGAAATGGCGGAAAATCAGCTGGCAGGCGTGGCGCGTAAGGCCGAAATTCGACAGAAAAAGGTCGAAGAGCGCACTGAGACGCTGGTAGCTGTGACCGCAGAGGTCACCGACACCGGCAACCGCATTCGTATGCTGCGCGAGATGAAGCGCGATTACGAGGGCTTTTCGCGTGCGGTCAAGCGTATTATGCAGCAGGCCGACAGTGGCCGGATGACCGGCATTCACGGTCCGGTGTCCGAGCTGATTACCGTACAGCCTAAGTTTATCACAGCGATCGAAACGGCACTGGGTGCGGCAGCGTCCCACATTGTCGTGGACACACCGCAGGACGGCAAGCGGGCGATTGAGTACCTCAAACGCACCGACGGTGGCCGCGCTACCTTCTTGCCGCTCGATACCATCCGTCCTATGAGTCTCAAGGAGAGCGGACTGGAAACCTGTCCCGGTGTGTGCGGTACGGCCGATCAGCTGGTTGAAAGTTCGGCCGCATATCGTGCCATTGTGCAGAACCTGCTGGCGCGTACGGTGGTAGCCGAGGGCATGGACGCGGCGCTTGCCATTGCGAAAAAATACCACAACCGCTTCCGCATTGTCACGCTGGACGGTCAGACCATCCAGGCAGGCGGTGCGATGACCGGCGGTTCGATGTCCAAATCGACCGGCGTGCTGGCGCGTGAGTCCCAGCTGCACACGCTGGAAGCCAAGGCCAAAGAGCTGGAGCAGACCAGACAGCAGGCCGAGCAGGCGGTACATACTGCCAAGAGTGAGCTGGCCGCGGTTGAGTACGACCGTCGCGCCATCGAGGGCGAACGCGCAAACCAGCAGCAGGAGCACACGCGCTTGCAGACGGTGGTCGCACAGCGCGGTGCCAAGGTGGACAGCCTGCGCACCCGACTGGAAGGTTTCCGGCTCGAGCGCGACAATTTGGACGCAGCCCGGGCACAATATGAGCAGGCCATCGCGGACACCGAACAGCGGCTGTCCGACTGCGCGGCAGCGCTCGCGCAGATTGCCGCCGAACGGCAGGCATTGGACGAACGTCAGAATGCCTGGGAGGCTGCGCACGACGACTGCATCATGCAGATGCAGCAGGTGCGCACCGCGCAGGCGGAAAACCGTACCGAATTTGCCGCCGAACAGCGTGCGGCTGAAAATCTGGAACGTCTGCGCAGCGAAATGGCAGCCGGACTGAACGCAAGCGAACAGGCAGTCGTGCGATTTGAGCAGGAAGCCGAGCAGATGCGGCAGCAGCTGGCCGAAGCACGGCAGATGCAGCAGGACGGCGGACAGGATCTCGACCGTCTGCACGAGCTGTTGCGGGCGCAGAGCGACCAGCGCATGCGCATCGAGGCCGAGCGCACCAAGGTCGACCGGCAGGCGCAGAGCCGAAACGATGAGATTTTGTCGCTCGAGCGGGAAAATGGTCGCTTGACGGCACTGGGCGTGCAGCTCAAAAACGAGGAGACCCAGATCTTGGATAAGATGTGGGAGACTTACGAGTTGACGCCGACCCCGGCGGAAGCCATTCGGATCGAGCTGCCCGACCCGGCAGCGGCACGCAGTCAGGCCGACACGCTGCGCACGCAGATGCGCACGCTGGGCAACGTCAACTTGGACGCGCCGCAGGCTTACGCTGCACTGACCGAGCGCTTTGAATTCCTGCGCACGCAGAAGGACGATCTGGAGACCGCGCAGCGCGAGCTGCAAAAGGTCATCGACGAGCTGACCGTGCGCATGAAGGAGATTTTTGCCTCGGAGTTTGCCAAACTCAACCATTATTTCGGCGAGACCTTCACCGAGATCTTTGGCGGCGGTCATGCCGAATTGCAGCTGGCCGACACCTCAGATATCCTAAACTGCGGCATCGACATCAAGGTCAGTCCGCCGGGCAAGGCGGTTAAGACCATCACCTTGCTGTCGGGCGGCGAAAAGGCATTTGTCGCCATCGCGCTCTACTTTGCCATCCTCAAGGTGCGGCCGACGCCGTTCTGTGTGCTCGACGAGATCGAGGCTGCACTGGACGACGTGAACGTCGCCAGATACGCGCAGTATCTGCGCCGCCTGTCGGGTGCAACCCAGTTCATCGCCATCACGCACCGACGCGGTACGATGGAGGAGGCCGACATGCTCTATGGCGTGACCATGCAGGAGCAGGGCGTGTCGCGTATGCTGATGCTCAATCTGGCTGAGGCCGAGCGCAAATTCCAGGGCACAATCGCTTAAAAATATCCGTAAAGGAGTAAAAATATGGGATTTTTTGATAAGATCAAGCAAGGACTCAAGCGCACCACTGACGCGGTGAGCGAGCAGTTCAGCGACATCATGAGCACCTTCGTCAAGATCGATGCCGACTCGCTCGAGCAGCTTGAAGAAGCGCTCATTCTGTCCGACATCGGCGCGACGGTTGCAGCCGAGGCCACCGAGAAGGTGGAGGACATCGCAAAGCATCAGCGCATCGACACCCCGCTTGCGCTGCGCTGTGTGCTCAAGGACGTGCTGTCCGACATGATGGACCACGACACCGAGCTGCATCTGGACACCAAGCCGGCGGTCATTCTGGTGATCGGCGTCAACGGCGTGGGCAAGACCACGTCCATCGGCAAGATTGCTTCCCGCTATGTGGCAGAGGGCAAGAAGGTCATGCTGTCGGCAGCCGATACCTTCCGCGCAGCGGCAGCCGATCAGCTCGAGATCTGGGCCAAGCGTGCAGGCGCTGACATCGTGCGCCACGGCGAGGGCTCCGACCCGGCAGCGGTTGTCTTTGACTCGATCGCGGCAGCCAAGGCACGCGGCTCGGATGTTATCATCATCGACACCGCAGGCCGTCTGCACAACAAGCAGAACCTGATGAACGAGTTGGGCAAGATCGACCGCATCATCGACCGTGAGCTGCCCGGCGCAGCACGTGAAACCCTGCTGGTGCTGGATGCCACCACCGGTCAGAACGCGGTCTATCAGGCTGAGTCGTTCAACAAGGTGGCAAAGCTCACCGGTATCATCCTGACCAAGCTCGACGGCACGGCTAAGGGCGGTATCGTGGTTGCTATCTCGGCAGGTTTGGGTGTCCCGGTCAAGCTGGTCGGTGTCGGTGAGGGCATCGACGACCTGATGGACTTTAATCGTTCGGAATTTCTGGAGGCGCTGCTGCCTCCCGTGGAGGATATGGAATCATGACAAGACCAGACGGAAGACGCACAGACGAGATGCGCCCCATTCAGATCATCAAGGATTTCACCATGCATGCAGAGGGATCGGTACTGATTTCCTGCGGCAACACCAAGGTTATTTGCAACGCGACGGTCGAGGAGAAGGTACCACCCTTCCTCAAGGACACCGGCCTTGGCTGGGTCACCGCCGAGTATTCTATGCTGCCGCGCGCGACCAACACGCGCTCGCCGCGTGACATTTCCAAGCTCAAGCTCAATGGCCGCTCGGCTGAGATTCAGCGCCTGATCGGACGTGCGCTGCGCGCGGTCGTCGATCGTGAGGCACTGGGCGAGCGTCAGATCGTGGTAGACTGCGATGTTATTCAGGCTGACGGCGGCACGCGCTGCGCGTCCATCACTGGCGGCTATGTCGCGCTGTGGATTGCCTGCAAGAAGCTGGTAGATAGCGGTGTGATTGAAAAAATGCCGCTGACCGACACCGTATCGGCGGTTTCTGCCGGTATTTTCGAGGATGAGGCCGTCCTCGACCTTAATTATGCCGAGGACTCTCACGCGATTGTGGACTGTAACCTCATTATGACCGGCTCGGGCGAGTTCGTCGAGATTCAGGGCACGGGTGAGGGAAGACCGTTCAGCAAGGACGAGCTGACCCAGCTTTTGGCACTGGGCAGCACGGGCAACGCAGTGCTGTGCGCGGCGCAGCGTGCGGCAATGGAGGACTAAATCATGCGGTTTGTATTGGCGTCTCATAACAAGAAGAAACTGGACGAGCTGTCAGCCATTCTGGGCGGACTGGGCATTGAAGTTGTGGCTCTGCCCGACGATGCTCCGGAACCGGCTGAGGACGGCACTACGTTCGAGGAGAACGCGCGGATCAAGGCGCTTGCAGCACATGCACACACCGGACTGCCCGCCATTGCGGACGATTCTGGACTGGAAGTTGACGCACTGGGCGGTGCACCGGGTGTTTACTCGGCGCGGTACTGCCCGGGCACGGACAACGACCGCAACCTGTTCCTGCTTAAGAACATGGAGCACATCGACGAGTGCGAGCGGCAGGCGCGTTTTGTGTGCGCGATCTGCTGCGTGCTGCCCGACGGACAGGAAATCAATGTGCGCGGCGAGTGCGAGGGTGAGATCCTGACCGAGCTGCACGGCACGGGTGGCTTCGGCTACGATCCGCTGTTCTATGTACGCGAATACGACTGTACGTTTGGTGAGCTGTCCCAGCAGACCAAAAATCAGATTTCCCATCGGGGACGTGCGCTGCAAAAGCTGGCGAACGCCCTGAGCAAACGACTCAAATAATTTACGAAAACAGGAGAAAAATTTATGCTGACCAGTAAACAGCGCGCATACCTGCGCAAGTTATCCAACCCCCTGGCCGTCACCCTGCACATCGGCAAGGATGGCGTGACCGACGGTGTCATCTCTCAGCTCGAGGTTCTGCTGGAGAACCATGAGCTGGTCAAGGGCAAGGTGCTCGAAAACGCCATGCTCACGCCCAAGACCGTATCCGAGGCGCTGTGCGAGGCGACCGGAGCCGACGGTGTACAGTGCATCGGCACCAAGTTTGTACTGTACCGCCAGTCCTCTGACCCGGACAAGCGCAAGATCGTACTGGAGAAGTAAGCGATGAAGACAGGAGTGCTCGGCGGGACGTTCAACCCGCCGCACAACGGTCATCTGGCTGCGGCAAAGCATGTGCGGGAGGCACTCGGACTGGACCGGGTGCTCTTCATCCCGACCAACCTGCCGCCGCACAAGAAGATTCCTGAGGGCAGCGCGACTGCGCAGCAGCGGTGTGAGATGGTGCGCCTGATGGCCGAGCCGTATGACTGGGCCGAGCTGTGCGACATCGAAGTGCGCCGCGGCGGTGCGAGCTATACGGTCGACACCCTGCACGCGCTGCACGATGCGGGATATGACGACCTGACCCTGATCGTTGGCACCGATATGCTGTTGACCTTCGACGTGTGCTGGCGTGCACCTGAGGAGATCGCGCGTCTGGCACGTCTGGCCGTGGTCGCACGCGATGTGAACGATCAGCAGGCGCTGCGCGATAAGGCAGAGCTCCTGCGGCACACGATGAACGCAAAAATTTCGCTCATCGATGCCCCGGTGCTTCCGCTCTCGTCGACCGACGTGCGCCGCATCGGCTTCTTTGAACAAATGACCCCGCCGCCGGTTGCGGCATACATCCGGGAAAATCGGTTATATGAAAAATTTCCGAATAAAATGACAGTTTGAAAGGCGGTTTTTGTTATGTTATGTACAGAACTCGAACGACAGTCCATCTTATCTCGTCTGTCCGGCTATCGCTATACCCATACGCTCGGCTGTGAGCGAGCGGCCAAAATGCTCGCCGAACGGTTCGGCGGGGACGTGGAAAAAGCCGCTTTCGCGGCGCTGCTGCATGACATAACAAAACGACTTTCTAAAGAAGAACAGTTGTATTTATGCGATAAATACGGTATAATACCCTGTGATATCGAAAAAATCGAGTGGAAAATGCTGCACGGCAAAACAGCCGCCGCCATCGCTCAGCATGAGTACGGCGCACCGCAGGATATCGTCGATGCCATCGCCTGCCATACGACCGGCAAAGCAGACATGACGCTGCTCGACAAAATCATCTATCTTGCCGATTACATCGAGGAAACACGGGATTTTGACGGCGTAGAGCCTGCCAGAGAACTGGCCAAGACCGATATCGATGAAGCGCTGCTGTACTGCTTCGATCAGTCGCTCTACGATCTGCTCAGCCGCGGGAAACTCATCCATCCCGACACCATGGCTGCCCGCAATGCGCTCATTCGGCAAGGCGTACAGCGCAAGTTTGGCGCGGAAGGAAGCGGAGTGTAAAAAGCATGAAGATCTTTGGCAGCAAAGCCAGCAAACGGAGCAAAAAAGACAAGAAGAAAAAAGATGTGTCCGTTTATACCCCTTATGACGGCGATCCGGACTATCATCTGACCGATGTTCAGGACGCTGGAGGAGGCGGTAAAAAAACCAAGGGAAAAGGGAAGAAAAGCAGCAAAAAGAGCATCGCTTTGCTGATTTTTGCCATCATCGCTTTTCTGCTTGCGGGCGCAGCCTTTGCTGCCGTGCACTTTATCAAGCCGCCCGAGATCAAGGTACACGAGAACGATAAGACCATCGTCGACACCGAAAATGGTGACGCGGTGACCGTCGATCCCGGACAGCGCATCAGCGATTACTTTACCTTCCTTGTGTGCGCAACCGATATCGATGAGACCCGTACCGACAACATGATGGTCGTCGGTTTTGATACCAAGAATCATAAGGTCAATGTACTCAATATCCCGCGTGACGTCATGTGCAGCAATAACCGCACGGGCGCAAGCCGCAAGATCAACGCAGCTTACGGTTCGCATCAGGATATTGACAATACCTTAAAGGAAGTTAAAAAAGTCATCGGATTTACGCCGGATAAGTATATCGTCGTCAACTTCGACGGCATCGCGCAGATCGTTGACGCCATCGGCGGCATCGATTATAACGTACCGTTTAAGATGATTTACAACGACCCGGTACAGGATCTGTATATCTATTTTGAACCCGGCATGCAGCACATGAACGGCGAGCAGGTCGTTGAGTTCCTGCGCTGGCGTCATAACGACCCCGGTTACACTTATCTGCAGACCGAGGGCTATGACGGCGGTGATGAGAGCCGTATTCAGAAGCAGCAGGAGTTCCTCAAGTATCTGGCCGAGCAGATTCTCAAGCCCGAGAACATTCTCAAGGCAAAGCCCATTGCCGAAGCGGTGTTCAACAATGTAAAGACCGATCTGACCTTGGGTGAGATCGTTTGGATGGCAAATCAGGCCATGCAGGTAGATACCGCAAACATCCAGATGTTTACCCTGCCGGGCTATCCGGCAAGCTCGTATGCAGGCAGCGACGCTTATCTGTCTTTCTTCTTCCCGAACGAGGAAAAGACACTCGAACTTGTAAACACATACTTTAACCCGTATGATAAGCCCATCACGTCGCTGGATGTCATCGAGTCCCCGCCGGACGGCGAGCGCCGCGAGAATACCTCGAGTGAGGACGATGAATCGGATTATTACGATTACAGCGGACAGGAAGAGGCAGACGAGGAGACCGAAGAGCCGGACAGCGAGAGCAGCGGCAGCACGGATACCTCGGATTCGGAAGACACGTCCTCGTCTGAGAGCGGCGGCAGCTCGTCGGATAACAGCGATTCGGAGTCGTCGTCCGATTCGAGCAGCAGCGGGGATAGTTCCTCGGAATCTTCGAATAATGAATCGAACGATGGATCGAGCAGCAGCTCGGACACCGGTTCGGACAGCAATACAAGCGGATCTTCTTCGGACGCGGGCTCTGACAGCAGTCAGTCCACTCCGTCCGAGCCGGAGCCCGAGGCTCCGGTCGCAGGAGACCCGGAAGCATAAGATTGATAAAAAGGAGAGCGTAAATGAACGCACAGGAGACAGCAAGATATATCTGTGAGGCGCTTTTGGAGCGCAAGGGCAAGGAGATCGACGTTCTGCACGTCGAGCATCTGACCTCTTTGACCGAGTATTTCGTCATCTGCACCGCGACCTCGACCACCCAGGTCAAGGCGCTGGCAGACAGCGTAGAATATCACCTCAAGTACGACCACGACATCACCCCGCACCACATCGAGGGCTTTGAGTCCTCGACCTGGATTCTGCTCGACTACGGCAGCGTTCTGGTGCACGTATTCGTACCCGAGGCACGCAAGTTCTACAATCTGGAGAACCTGTGGAAGGATGGCACGCCGATTTCGCTCAAGGAGCTGGGCGTGCAGGACGAGGAAGTTCAGTAATTTATTTTAGATTTTGCAGCGGGCGGTACGGGTGAAGCCGTGCCGCCCGATGAAAGCATTGGGGGTTATACCGTTGAATAAGTACGATCACAAGGCTGTCGAAGCAAAATGGCAGCAGATTTGGGACGAGAAGGAATGCTTCGTCGCGCCCAATGATTACACAAAGCCCAAGTTCTACGCGCTGGTCGAGTTCCCGTACCCGTCCGGCATGGGTCTGCACGTAGGCCATCCGCGTTCCTACACTGCGCTCGATATCGCAGCGCGCAAGAAACGCATGCAGGGCTATAACGTGCTCTACCCGATGGGTTGGGACGCATTCGGCCTGCCCACCGAGAACTTTGCCATCAAGAACCACATCCATCCGGCAGAGGTCACCAAGAACAACGTCGCACGCTTTAAGAGCCAGCTCAAGTCGCTCGGTCTGTCTTTCGACTGGTCGCGTGAGATCAACACCACCGACCCGAACTACTACAAGTGGACCCAGTGGATTTTCCTCCAGCTGTTCAAGAAGGGTCTGGCATACAAGAAGGAGATGGCAGTCAACTGGTGCACCTCCTGTAAGTGTGTTCTGGCAAACGAGGAAGTCGTAAATGGCGTATGTGAGCGCTGCGGCTCCGAGGTTGTCCGCAAGACCAAGAGCCAGTGGATGCTGGCCATCACCAAGTACGCACAGCGTCTGATCGACGATCTGGACGACGTAGACTACATCGAGCGCGTCAAGACCCAGCAGAAGAACTGGATCGGCCGTTCGACTGGTGCTGAGGTCGACTTCAAGACCACCGAGGGCGACACCCTGACCGTTTACACCACCCGCCCGGACACCCTGTTCGGCGCAACTTACATGGTTATCTCGCCCGAGCATCCGGCAATCGAGAAGTGGGCAGACAAGCTGTCTAACATTGAGGATGTTCGCGCTTACCGTGAAGAAGCAGCACGCAAGTCCGACTTCGAGCGTACCGAGCTGAACAAGGACAAGACCGGCGTACGTCTGGAAGGCGTGCGTGCGATCAATCCGGTCAACGATAAGGAAATCCCGATTTTCGTATCCGACTACGTTCTGATGAGCTACGGCACCGGTGCCATCATGGCAGTACCGGCACACGACGACCGTGACTGGGAGTTTGCAAAGAAGTTCGGCTGCGAGATCATCGAGGTCGTAGCAGGCGGCGAGGACGTGCAGAAGGCTGCATTCACCGCAAAGGACGAGACCGGTATTCTGGTACATTCCGGCTTCCTGGACGGCAAGACGGTCAAGGATGCTATCCCGGCGATGATCGCATGGCTGGAAGAGAAGGGCATCGGTCACCAGAAGGTCAACTACAAGCTGCGTGACTGGGTATTCTCCCGTCAGCGTTACTGGGGCGAACCCATCCCGATCGTACACTGTGAAAAGTGCGGCTTTGTTCCGTTGCCCGAAGATCAGCTGCCGCTGACTCTGCCCGAGGTTGATTCCTACGAGCCGACCGAGAACGGTGAGTCTCCGCTGGCTAAGATGACCGACTGGGTCAACACCACCTGCCCGTGCTGCGGCGGCCCGGCAAAGCGCGAGACCGACACCATGCCCCAGTGGGCTGGTTCGTCCTGGTACTTCCTGCGCTACATGGACCCGCACAACGACAAGGAGCTGTGCTCTAAGGAAGCACTGGAGTACTGGAGCCCGGTAGACTGGTACAACGGCGGTATGGAGCACACCACACTGCACCTGCTGTACAGCCGTTTCTGGCATAAGTTCCTGTACGATATCGGCGTTGTGCCCACCAAGGAGCCCTACGCAAAGCGTACCTCGCACGGCATGATTCTGGGCGAGAATGGCGAGAAGATGTCCAAGTCCCGCGGCAACGTCGTAAACCCCGACGAGATCGTCGAGACCTACGGCGCAGATACCATGCGTCTGTACGAGATGTTCATCGGTGACTTTGAGAAGGCTGCACCGTGGTCGTCCACCTCGATCAAGGGCTGCCGCCGTTTCGTCGAGCGTATCTGGAACCTGTACGAGCAGGTCAAGGACGGCGACGCTTACACCGAGGAGAACGAGACCATTATCCACAAGACCATCAAGAAGGTCGGCGAGGATATCGAGAACCTCAAGAATAACACCGCGATCGCAGCGCTGATGAGCCTGGTCAACCAGTTCTACGACAAGGGCGTCAATCGTGCAGAGTACGAGACCCTGCTCAAGCTGGCAAACCCCTTTGCACCGCACGTCACCGAAGAGCTGTGGCAGATGCTGGGCCATGACACCGTGCTGTCGCTCGAGAGCTGGCCGGTATTCGACGAGTCCAAGACCGTCGAGTCCTCCATCGAAATCGGCGTACAGGTCAACGGTAAGCTCAAGTCGACCGTCAAGCTGCCCATGGACTGCGAGCAGCAGCTGGCAATCGATACCGCACTGGCAGACGAGAAGGTCAAGAATGCCGTTGCCGGCAAGAATATCGTCAAGACCATCGTCGTTAAGAATAAGATCATCAATCTGGTCGTAAAATAAAATTTTGTAAGATCGGATTTCTTTGAAATTTACTCTTGACAGAACAGCGGCGATTCAGTATAATAATCTTACGGTTTTATTGGGATGGGTTTGCCCGTTTCAAAGCAAACGGAACCGCCTAATAGAAGCGCAAGCGTTCTGGATATAGCCGAACGCGCGGAGGGAGGGAAAACGATGTCGGAAGTCCATATCAAGGAAAACGAGTCTCTGGACAGCGCTCTGAGAAGATTCAAGCGTTCCTGTGCAAAGGCTGGTGTGCTTTCCGAGCTCCGCAAGCGTGAGCATTATGAGAGCCCGAGCGTAAAGCGCCGTAAGAAGTCTGAGGCTGCTCGCGCTAAGAAGCGTAAGTTCAGATAAGAAAGCTTTCTTGACAACACCGAAGTACATTTCGTACTTCGGTGTTTTGCTTTTTTCCGTTCATAAAATCTTCATAGAACGTTAAAAAATCTGTCATAATTCCGACAAGATTCCGACACAATGTTAAGATACAATAGAGACAGTCAAGAACAAGAGATTTCCCCCATCTTTTCGTTCCTGGCTGATTACCCCAATCCCCCTACTTTTTTCTTACCCCTTCAAAATTGCCTTTCGGCCGTGCATTCCCCCTGTACGGCCGGAGCAAGGCAATGCCAACCCCAGGAGTGACCTACTCCTTTCATGATACCTTTTTCTTTCTATCCCCCTTCTTTTTTCATCCTTACTTTTTGAGTTCAGCGCCCGAGCCGCAAGGTTCGGGCGTTGAACTTTTTTTACGCCCTCGCATACTGCGCGGCAGGGCAGGGAAGGAATATTAGAAAGGTGCAGGATTTGATAGAACATACGGCAAGGAAGGGCAAAAAAGTACATCCCATTTGACAAAAATGGCTGAGATGGCATATAATAGAACCAATTGTGAATCAAAAACAGGAGTAGTGTCATATTATGGCCAAAGCAAAAAACCAATACGGCAACGACAGTATTTCCTCTCTCAAGGGCGCCGACCGCGTGCGCAAGCGTCCGGGCGTTATTTTCGGCTCGGATGGCCTGGAGGGCTGTGAACATTCTGTCTTTGAAATTTTATCCAACTCCATTGACGAGGCGCGTGAGGGCTATGGTCACAAGATCACGGTCACAAGATACGCCGACGGCTCGATCGAGGTCGAGGACATGGGACGCGGTATCCCGATCGAGTGGAACCCCAACGAGGAGCGCTATAACTGGGAACTGGTCTTCTGCGAGCTGTACGCAGGCGGCAAGTACAAGAACAATCAGGGACAGAACTATGAGTTCTCGCTGGGCCTGAACGGTCTGGGCACCTGTGCGACCCAGTATTCGTCCGAATATATGGACGTGACCGTGTGGCGCGACGGATTTGAGTACAAACTGCACTTTGAGAAGGGCGAGAACAAGACCGGTACGCCCGAGGGCTTCATTAAGACTCCCTGCAGCAGCAAAAAGACCGGTACGCGCACCCACTGGCGACCCGACCTTGAGGTCTTTACCGATATCAACATTCCGCTCGACTACTATACCGACGTGCTCAAGCGTCAGGCTGTGGTCAATGCCGGTCTGATTTTCGTTCTGCGCGATCAGAGCGGCAGCAAGTTCGAGACGATCGAGTTCTGCTATCAGAATGGTATCGTGGACTATGTCTCCGAGCTGGCAGGTGAGCAGGCGCTGACCTCGGTACAGTTCTATCAGGCCGAGCGTCAGGGACGTGACCGCGCAGACAAGGAAGAATACCGCGTCAAGCTGTCGTGTGCCTTCTGCTTCTCGCGAGCAGGCGCGCGCACTGAGTATTATCACAACTCGTCGTGGCTGGAATACGGCGGCGCACCCGATAAGGCCGTGCGCTCGGCCTTTGTCTCGGCTATCGACGCTTACCTCAAGCAGAACAACAAATACCAGAAGAATGAGAGCCGTGTGACCTTCCAGGACATCGCGGATGCACTCATTCTGGTTACCAACTGCTTCTCAACCCAGACGTCCTACGAGAACCAGACCAAGAAGGCCATCACCAACCGCTTTGTGCAGGAGGCGACGACCGAGTTCCTGAAGGAAAATCTGGAGATTTACTTCATCGAGAACAAGGACGAGGCCGATAAGATTGCCGAGCAGGTGCTCATCAACAAGCGCAGCCGTGAGCAGGCTGAGCGTGCCCGTCTGAACATCAAGAAGAAGCTGTCGGGCAGTCTGGACGTGGCCAACCGCGTGCAGAAGTTCGTCGACTGCCGTACCAAGGATACTTCGCGCCGCGAGCTGTACATCGTCGAGGGTGATTCGGCACTCGGCTCGTGTAAGCAGGGACGTGACTCGGAATTCCAGGCAATCATGCCGGTGCGCGGTAAGATTTTGAACTGCCTCAAGGCCGATTTTGATAAGATTTTTAAGAATGATATCATCACCGACCTCATCCGCGTGCTGGGCTGCGGTGTCGAAGTGCGCACCAAGGCCAACAAAGACCTGTCCGCCTTCGATCTGGCCGGCCTGCGCTGGAATAAGGTCATCATCTGTACCGATGCCGACGTAGACGGCTTCCAGATTCGCACGCTCATTCTGACCATGATCTATCGCCTCATGCCGACGCTCATCGAGCAGGGCTTCGTCTACATCGCAGAGTCTCCGCTCTATGAGATCACCTGCAAGGACAAGACCTATTTTGCCTTTGACGATGCCGAAAAGGCGGTCATCCTCAAAAAGCTGGCAGGCAAGAAGGTCAACATCCAGCGCTCCAAGGGTCTGGGTGAGAACGAGGCCGACATGATGTGGCAAACCACCATGAACCCGGCATCCCGCAGACTGATTCGCATTACCCCCGAGGATGCGCAGGCAACCGCAGACATGTTTGAACTGCTGTTGGGCGATAACCTGTCGGGACGTAAGGAGTACATCGCGGAGAACGGTGCACAGTACCTGGATTTCGCGGATATCTCTTAATGCCTGTGTATGAACTGCCGCGCTTGCGGCAGTTTTTTCCCCAATTTGCACCATGCGCCGCAGCCGGAAACGGCAGGCGGCAGCTATGATAGAACAAGGAGGCCCGTTTTTCGTGGCGAAAAAGAAAGAAATCACCCAGAAACGCCCGGTGGAACCGCCGCTCGAACCGACGCTGCAGCCCATCACCGAGACGCTGCGCACAAACTACATGCCCTATGCTATGAGCGTTATCGTGTCGCGTGCCATCCCGGAGATCGACGGCTTTAAGCCCTCCCACCGCAAGCTGCTCTATACCATGTATAAAAAAGGTCTGCTGACCGGAAACCGTACCAAGTCGGCCAACATCGTCGGTGAGACCATGAAGTTAAACCCGCACGGCGACGCGGCCATCTATGAGACGATGGTACGTCTGACCCGCGGCAACGAGTCGCTTCTGACACCGTTTGTCGACTCCAAGGGTAACTTTGGCAAGGTGTACTCGCGTGATATGGCATACGCTGCACCGCGTTACACCGAGGCCAAGCTGGACGCGTTCTGTATCGAGCTGTTCCGGGATATCGACTGCGACGCGGTCGATATGATCGACAACTATGACGGCACCATGAAGGAACCGACCCTGCTGCCGACCACCTTCCCGAATATTCTGGTCTCGGCCAATACCGGTATCGCAGTCGGTATGGCATCGTCGTTCTGCGGCTTTAACCTGCACGAGGTGTGTCGCACGGCGATTGCCTGCATCAAAGACCCCGAGCATGACATTATGACCACCTTGCCTGCGCCCGATTTCCCGACCGGCGGTGAGATCATTCTGGACGAGGCCGAGATGCGCAAAATCTACGAGACCGGACGCGGTTCGTTCAAGGTGCGCGGCAAGTGGCAGTACTTGAAGAAAGAGAACCTCATCGAGATCACCGAGATTCCGTATACGACCACCATCGAGGCCATCATTGATAAGGTAGCCGAGCTGGTCAAGGCGGGTAAGATTCGAGAAATCTCCGATATTCGAGACGAGTCCGACCTGAGCGGTCTTAAGATTGCCATTGACTTAAAGCGCGGTACCGACCCGGACAAGCTCATGGATCGACTGTTCCGTCTGACCCCGCTGATGGACTCGTGCTCGTGCAACTTTAACGTACTCATCGAGGGTATGCCCCGCGTGCTGGGCGTGCGTGAACTGCTCGACGAGTGGACGGCATGGCGTGCGGGCTGTGTTCGCCGCCGCGTGTACTTTGACCTGAACCGCAAGAAGAATAAGCTGCACCTGCTCGAAGGTCTGAAAAAGATTCTGCTCGATATCGACCGCGCAATTCAGATTATCCGCGAGACCGAGGAGGACGCAGAGGTCATTCCCAACCTGATGATCGGATTTGGCATTGATGAAGCGCAGGCCGAATTTATTGCCGAGATCAAGCTGCGTCACATCAACAAGGAATATATCTTAAAGCGCACCCAGGAGACCGAGGCACTGGCGGCTGAGATTCAGAAGCTCGAGAGTATCGTGGGCAGCCCGGCCAAGATTCGCAATATCATCGTCAAGGAACTGGAAGCGGTCATCAAGAAGTATCCCGCACCGCGTCATTCCGAGATCGTCAGCGCGGGTGCGGTCAAGTCCTTCGACGAGACCGACCACATCGAGGATTATCCGGTACTTGTCTTTATGACGCGTGACGGCTACTTCAAGAAAATCACTCCGGCTTCGTGGCGTATGTCGGCCGAGCACAAGCTCAAGGACGGCGACGCGGTGATCTGGGAGACCGAGACCACCAACAAGACTGAGATCATGTTCCTGACCAACAAGCAGCAAGCGTATAAGGCGCGGCTGCATGATTTCGACGACTGCAAGGCATCAGTGCTCGGCGATTACCTGCCCGCAAAGCTGGGCATGGACGAGGGCGAGACGCCGGTCTTTGCACTCCTGCCGGGTGACTACAAGAGCAGCATGGTGATTGTGTTTGAAAACGGTAAGGCGGCAAGATTCTCGCTCGAGAGCTTTGAGACCAAGACCAATCGCCGCCGCCTGACCGGTGCATATTCGGATAAGTCGCCCGCGGTTGCATTCTTCTATCCGGTGGATGAGGAGACCGAGCTGACGCTGTTCTCGACGGCAAATCGTGCGATGACTATGCGAGCGGGTATGCTGGATATCAAGGCCACGCGCTCGACACAGGGTGTTCAGGTCATGGTGCTGCGTGCAAAGCATACGATCACCCGCGCTGTGCGCACTGAAGAGGCCGGTCTGAGCGACCCCAAGCGGTATTTGTCCCGTACCATCCCGTCGATCGGTGCGATTTTGAAGGATGAGGATTTGCCCAATCCGCAGATCACACTGTAAGGAAAAGTCCCGCCCTCAGGCGAAATAAAGTTTTCGCCAGCCTTTTTCAAAAGGCTGCAGGTTCTCAGGGCAGCGCCCTGAGTCGCATCCCGCAGGATGCGAAATTCCCTTTTTGATTTTTGCCTTGCGAAAATCAACCAAAAAAAGAATCAAAAGCGCCGTCCGCAGACGGCGCAGAAATCAAAAAAAACCTGCCGCTTGGCAGGTTTTTTATTTGCACTTAATTATGCTGATGAGAATGAACGGGAAGCGCAGCCCGGCGGCAGAAGGGGAGATGGACGGCGACGCTTGCACTGCTCAAAAGCAGGAAAGTGATAAGCAGATAGATCTGTCGTCCGAAAGCGTCAAATACCCAGACCAGCGGCGTGCCTTCCGGGGGTGCAAAGAGGAACATATAGTTTTGGTCAAAGTGGAAATCGATGAAGCCGACTACAAACACAACCGCGAGGAACAGGCACAGGACGTGGTGGAACCGGCGCAGATCGGGACGATGCCGTCCGGACAAAATCTGTGCCAGCGGCACGTAGATCAGCAGGCCGTGCAGCATGATTGTCTGGATGGTCTGGAAGGAGAACAGCGGGTAATAGTCGGCTACACCTGCCGGGAGCACGGTACCAAAGATACCACCCAGTAGGGAAGTTGCGAATACAAAGTCCTTGAAGACAGAGAATCGTGTAAAGATCGAGAGCGGGATAAACAGACTTTGCAGACCGCACAGATGCAGGGGAAGCAGCTGGACAAGGCGCGTGGTGCCGGTCAGATACATCCAGACTGAGTGAGAAAGCTCCAAGAGAGGAACGAGCACACCGGCTGCATACAGCAGGCGGCGCTGTGTGCGCTTGGGTGCGTGTGCAGTCCAGAACAGCAGCAGAGAGAGTACCAGCAAGGACACCAGCAAAAGGAATACATGTCCGGTATCCAGCATGGAAAAGGCCTGTGGGTGTGGGGTGTCGCAGCGCATAAAGAAATCAGACATAACATAGCTCCTGACATGATCGTATTTTAGCATAAATACCAATATAGCATGATATGTCGTAGAATGTGTTATAAAACTGTTAAATAACACAGATTTGTATGTATAAATTACGATTTTGTATCTGATTTCGAATGTCAAGAAAACTTGCCAAAAAAACCATTGACAAGTAAACTTGTCAGTGCTATCCTAATGGTGTCAAGAAAACTTGGCATAAACTGCGATAGGAGGATTATCATGGACAAGGAACGCATTTTGGAAAAGAGCCGGAAAGAGAACAAAAATCAGGACGAAATGGAGCGTCAGATTCGCATAGAAGGCGAGTCGTTCAGCGTGCTCATCACGATGCTGGTCGGTATCTTTCTGTTGGCATGGAAATTTGTACACGGCGAGGAATACCATGATATTCTGGCAATGTTCTGGTGCACCAGCACAGGCTGTGCGCTGTATCGGTGGGTCATTCGCGGGCAGAAGTCGCAGGTCTGGATTTTTGCGGTGTCTCTTGCTTTATTGATTTATAATCTGGTAAAATATCTCATAGGAGCGTGAGAAAATGGACGATCAGCTGATTTTAAAAAACCGTCTCAAAGCGGCGCGGGCGGAAAAAAACCTGTCACAGGGTGCGCTTGCGGAATTGGTGGGTGTATCTCGCCAGACGATCAGCTCGATCGAGACCGGACAGTTTAACCCGACTGCCAAACTGGCGCTGGTTTTATGCATTGCGTTGGACAAGAAGTTCGAAGACTTGTTTTATTTTGAAGATGAAGAAACATAAAAGACCGTCCAATCGGACGGTCTTTGTTTTGGTTTGTTTGGGTTGAAACCCGGGGCGGAGACCGGGTTTCAAGAGGGGAGTTTCGCCCGTTGCACTCATTCGGGCCGGAGCGCGACTCAGCACAACGGTGCCCGCGTGTTAGGGCCTTGGCCGAACAAGTCGGCCACAGCCTTGCGGGAAAACGCCCCACAGGGGCCTTTTCAAAGCCCGCAAGGTTCGAGAAAGGCTTGAGCGAAAGCTTTATTTCGCCTGCGAGAGGGAAAATACGGTGCTTTAAATTTGTTTGCGGATTCTGGCGAGTGCGCCTTTTTCCAGACGAGACACCTGTGCCTGTGAAATATGAATAGCGGACGCGACTTCCATCTGGGTTCTGCCCTCGAAAAAGCGCATGTGGACGATGCGCTTTTCGCGCTCGGACAGGCTGCTGATGGCTTCTTTCAGTGCAATCTGATTGAGCCAATGTTCGTCGGTGTTTTTGGTATCGCCCACCTGATCCATGACGCACAGTGCGTCGCCTTCCTCGCCCCAGACCGGTTCATAAAGTGAGACTGGGTCGGAGATGGCATCGAGTGCGAATACAACGTCCTCTTTTTTCATATCGAGTGCCTTGGCAAGTTCTGTAATAGTAGGTTCGCGCTGGTGCTCGCGGATGAATGCTTCTTTGGCTTGCAGGGCACGATAAGCGGTGTCCCGCATGGAGCGCGAGACGCGGATTGCGCTGTTATCGCGCAGATACCGGCGAATTTCACCGATAATCATGGGCACAGCGTAGGTAGAAAAGCGCACATTGAGATCACAATTAAAATTGTCGATGGATTTGATCAGACCGATGCAGCCGACCTGAAACAGATCGTCCACCGACTCGCTGCGTCCGTGGAAGCGCTGGATGACCGAGAGCACCAGACGGAGATTTCCACGGATGAGTTTTTCCCGCGCTGCGGCGTTGCCGTCGTGCGCCTGTCGCAGCAGATCGGTCATCTCG
The DNA here is from genome assembly GCF_900167005.1 of Butyricicoccus pullicaecorum DSM 23266. Classification (GTDB taxonomy): domain Bacteria; phylum Bacillota; class Clostridia; order Oscillospirales; family Butyricicoccaceae; genus Butyricicoccus; species Butyricicoccus pullicaecorum. Next base: position 270,839 of record NZ_FUXW01000003.1, on the reverse strand, counting down.
TTTGCCGGGATGACGGTCAGGGACGCGGTATTGACACCGCAGATTTCCACTTTGCTTTGCATGACAAATCCCTCCTGGCTTGTCTTCTTACAGGAAGTTTGCCCAACAGCACAGGAGGGATATACGGTCTATATTTTTTCCAGCACGACCGGATTTTCGCAGATTCGACGGTGGAATTGTGTTAGAAGCGCGGGTTAGGTGATGTTGTTGACCGGGGAGCGGGTAAAGGTAATGGTCTGAACGGGGATGGAGTAGGTGCTCAGATAGGCGCAGACCAGTTCGGTTGTGCGTGCGGTCGCGGTGTACTGTCCCATGCGGATGACAACCGGTGCCGTGGTCTGGCTGAGTGCGGTTGTGACTGTCTGTGCGGCAGCCGCCGGGCCATACGAGTGGTCACGGCTGTCCAGCGAGGCATCCCACAGACGATAGCCGCTGTCCAGAAGTTCCTGCTGCTGAGTCGCGCTCAGGTGTTCCGAGCCGTCCGAGATGCAGACCAGATGGCTGACCGTGCCGGTCGCGTGGAACAGGGTGTCGTTGGCGACGCGCAGCTTTTCGGGCATGGTCAGTGCCGAGGACAGCAGGGTGAAGCCGACCGTGTGACCGCGTCCGACGATCTGGCGCAGCAAATCTTCATCCAGTGTCGTGCCGTCTGCGGGGACGAAAAATGCAGCTTTCATGCCTGCGGCGTCCAGCGCATCCAAAATGGCTTCGGTATTCTTACCCGGTGCACCGACATAGGCCAGATAGACCGCGCTGGGCTTCATAACTGGGGTATCGGTGGGCTGACCAGTGGTGGGGTCGATGGGCGTAGGAATGGAATCACTGTCCGAACCCGAGGGACGGGATGAACCGGACGAGCCGCTGCTCTGGCCATTGTACGCGTCCAGCATACTGCGGATGGTGTTGGTCGAAGAGGACACAAAGGACGAGTCGGACAGCGAAGCCGAACTATTGCAAATGCGCAGGATGGGCGCGGCGGCCGGAATGTTGGAGTAGGTCAGATTGAACTTGCCGCACACCAGCTTGACCGGTACATAGATGGTACTGTTGATCCAGTAGGCCGGGGTGGTGTAGCTGTTCATGTTCTGATCGTATACCGTACCGCGGCTGAGGTCAAAGCGCAGCGAAGTCTCACCGTTGGACAGGGTGAGCACTTGATCGGACGAATTGTAAGACCCTGAGATGCCCAGCGTACCCGAAAAGACCGAATAGGGCACGTACTGTGCGCCGCCGCGGCGGACGGGCATCGTCGAGGACGAGAGGGGCAGAAAGGAATCGTTGACCGCGGTCAGGGTGATATCGTCGTTTGCGGCAAAGCTGGTGGTAAACAGACAGCCGCAGGTCAAAAGAATACACAAAATCAGGCAGATGAGCCGGCTGAGCGGGCGTTTCATGCGTAGGTTCCTCCTTTGGCTCATAGATATCATTATTATAACACGGCAGTCATTGGGGCGCAACGACCAGCCTTGCAGCAGGGCAGGGGGGATGATAGAATAGGGTCAAAGAAAGAGGGAAAATCATAGCTGGTCCCGGTCAAGAGAAGGGCGGTGCATGATATGAAGGTGAGAAGCTGGAAAGAGCTGATTTTGCACCTGTTGTTTGGCGGTGCAATGATTGCCTATGGGGTTAAGAATCTGCTGGCAGATAACCGTGATGGGGTCACCTACATTTTAGTTGCGATTGTCATGTGGGTACGTACGCTGCCCGATGCGATTTCTGAGGAGAAGCATGAAGAAAATGCGTTCCGGGCGTATGCTGCGCAGTGGTATTGTCGTGGGCAGTTCGGAGCCTTTGCACCGGTCATGCCCTGGCTGGGCTTGCTGCTGTTGCTCTTAGATGGTATGTTGATACTGGTGCTACCGGCTGTATTTGTCGCGGGCGTGTTCGTAGTTCTGATTCTTGGTGCGGCGCTGTTGAGTCTCATCTTGTATATTATCTGGCAAAAACGTCAGATGGATGGCATGGACGACGAGGAGGAAGCACAGATCGAGGCTGATTATGCCATTTATGAGCGCCATAAGTGTCAGCTGAAAGAAGCTGACCGTAAACGATGGGGAATCTTTGCGCCAATCATTCCGCTGCTCGGTGTACTGCCGATTGTCGCTGGTCTTTTATTGGATATCAGCTCGGTTGCAGAACAGATGGAATCGGTTTCCAGCATGCTGATTTATATTGGTATCATCTGTCTGATATTGGAAAACTGGTGGCAGGAATGGCGGATTGAACGCTTGGGAGAGGTTGGAAAAGACGAACAGCTTTCCGATGAACCCGAACAACATCTATGAAAAAAACGAAAATTGCACTTGAAAAGTCAAAGAAAAAGGGATAAAATAAAAACAATCCTTTACCATAGTTTAACAGAAAAGAGTGAAATTATCATGCTCGACATCCGCTACGAACTGACCCAGAATAAGAAAGAAAAGCCCGACGAATCGGCTCTGGGCTTTGGCAAATACTACACCGACCACATGTTCATCGTTGACCACACCGAGGGTCAGGGATGGCATGACGCACGCATCGTGCCCTATCAGCCGCTCGCACTCGATCCGGCTGCCATGGTTCTGCACTATGCAATGGAGTCCTTTGAGGGCATGAAGGCATACCGTCTGCCTGACGGCTCGGTACAGCTGTTCCGTCCCGACCGCAACGCAGAGCGTATGCAGAACACCAACCATCGTATGTGCCTGCCGTCGCTGTCGACCGAGGACTTTATCCAGGCAGTCAAGGCGCTGGTCAAGACCGACGAGGATTGGGTACCCCATCAGGAGGGCACCAGCCTGTACATCCGTCCGTTTGTCATTGCGACCGAGCCCCATCTGGGCGTTCGTCCGTCGGCGACTCATCAGTTTATCATCATCTGCTCGCCGGTTGGTGCGTACTACTCCACCGGCATCAACCCGGTCAAGATCTTCGTCGAGGACGAGTACACCCGTGCATGCCCGGGCGGTACCGGCTTTACCAAGTGCGGCGGTAACTACGCAGCTTCCCTGATTTCGCAGGTCAAGGCGCACGATCTGGGCTACGAGCAGACCCTGTGGCTGGATGGCGTTGAGCATAAGTACGTCGAGGAAGTCGGCTCCATGAACTGCTTCTTTAAGATCGACGGCACCGTTTACACTGCTCCCTGCGTTGGCACCGTTCTGCCCGGTGTTACCCGTATGTCGTGCATCGAGCTGCTCAAGAAGTGGGGCATCCCGGTTTCCGAGGAGCGTCTGCCCGTCGCTGATGTCATGAAGGCATCTAAGGAAGGCAAGCTCGAGGAAGTCTTCGGCACCGGTACTGCGGCTGTCATCTCTCCGGTTGGTGAGCTGCGCTACGAGGGCGATGTCGCTTACATCAACGACGGCAAGATCGGTGAGATCACCCACAAGCTGTATGATACCCTGACCGGCATCCAGTGGGGCAAGATCCCGGACGATATGGGCTGGACGGTCAAGGTAGACTGAGCGAATACAAACAAATAGCATGAATGAAGCCCTGCGGAGCAAACGCTTTGCGGGGCTTTTTGTATCGGAAAGGAAGGGAAAACGATGAACTGCTTGCTGCTGCATGGACTTGGACAACAGGCATCCGCGTGGGACAAGGTGCGCGAACATTTGCCCGGACAGATACACACCGAACAGCCCAATCTGTCAGATTTTTTCCAGGACGGAACATATGATGACCTGTATCGAGAGTTTGCGTCCTATTGTGCCCAGTTTGACGCACCGTTTGCGCTGTGCGGACTGTCTCTCGGTGCGGTACTCGCGCTGCACTATACTTTGGAGCATCCGCAAAAGGTTGGTGCGCTGTGCCTGATTGCACCGCAATACCGCATGCCCAAACGGCTCATGGTCATGCAGGACTTTATCTTTCGGCTTTTGCCCGCATCGGCCTTCGAGGAAACCGGACTGGATCGGCAGCAGATGCGCAGACTGACCCGTTCGATGATGCAGCTGGATTTCACCCGCAAATTGCAGCAGATTGACATTCCGGTTCGGATTTTGTGCGGTGAAAAAGATCGTGCCAATCAAAAGGCGGCGCAGGAGCTGGCCAGCCGTGTGAAAACAGCCGAGCTGCACTGGGTTGCAGGCGTGGGGCATGAGGTCAACGAGCAGGCACCCGCACGTCTGGCGGCAGAGCTGACCGACTTTTTAAACAGCGTGGGATAAGATCATACGACTTGCACAAAAAAATTGTGAAAAAAGCAAGTTTATGCAAATTTTTATTGTCTGACCAATTCAAAATCGTTGTAAAAATGACAAAATTTGAGAAACCGCATTGCAGAAACAATATTTTTCGCCTATAATGTACCCCACGTGGACAAATTTGTCCAGACAATAAGGAGGATGTAAGAATGAAGATCCAGAAGATCGTATCCGGCGTTCTGTCGGTCTCGATGCTGGCTGGCATGGGCACGATGTCTGCATTTGCGGCAGACGATACCCAGAAGGCAGGCATTTCGGTCCGTGTACAGGACAAGACCACGGGGGAATATGAGGCCGTTGTATTCAACGACGAGCTCGGTATGCCGTACCAGGACGAGAACGACCGCACCATGACGCCGCTGCGCACCATTGCAAACGCGATGGATCTGGAAGTCGCATGGAACGAGGAAGCCAAGACCGCGACCTTTACCCGCGGCAATGAATCGGTCGTCTTCACCATCGATTCCAACAAGTACCAGCACGTCGTCGCCGAAGAGGGCAAGGACCCGGTGACCGAGGAGCTGACCATGGACACCGCTGCCGTACAGAAGGACAACCGCACTTACGCACCGGTTCGTTTCTTGGCTGAGGCAATGGACTACGACGTTGCATGGGACGAGGCAAGCCTGACCGTTACGCTGGCAGCAAAGGGTGAAACCGTTGTTACCGGCTATGAGAATGCACGTCCGCTGCTGCTCCAGGGCGCAATGGACATCGAGATGCAGGACATGGTCAAGGCGCTGACCGATGCCGAGACCGTTGACATCGACAATTATCACTTCGTACGCGGTATGCTGGGCGGCTATCCGGTTGTTGTATCCCGTACCGAGCAGGGTATTTCCAATGCAGCAGTTACCACCGCACTGGCAATGCAGCACTTTGACCCGATCGCAGTCATCAACCAGGGTACTTCTGGCGGCCACGATCCCGCGCTGCACACCTTCGACATCGTTCTGGGTGAGACCAGCGTTCCGGCATCGGCTACCAAGTCGGTTGCATCGGCTGAGGGCGCAGGCGTAGACTACAAGGCAATCGAGCCCGCTGGCGTTTACGCATACGACAAGGATCAGAAGACCTTCGTTAAGAAGTTCGAGTACAAGGCAGACAAGACCCTGCTCGAGACCGCACAGTCGGTTGCTGATACCTACACCAAGGGCAAGGTTGTGACCGGTGTTATCTCTTCTGCTGACTCCTGGAACAACCAGATCGACCGCATGCTGTACCTCAACGAGCTGTGGGGCTCTTCCACCGAGGAGATGGAGACCAACGCAGTTGCACAGATCTGCCAGACCTATGACGTACCCTTCCTGGGCATCCGTATCCTGTCCAACACCGGTATCTACGGCGAGGACTTCAACCCGGAGAGCGGCCCGGCTTGCCAGGAATACGTTCTGACCGTTGCAAAGACCTACATCGACAACGTACTCAAGAAGCAGGGCGTGCAGAAGGCTGACGCTGCAGTCGTTGTCGACTACAAGTCCGACAAGCGCCCGATCCTGCTCCAGGGTGCAATGGACATCGAGATGCAGGATATGGTCAAGGCTCTGACCGACACCACCGAGTACACCATCGGCCAGTGGTACTATGTTGCAGGTCAGCTGGACGGCTACCCGGTTGTCGTATCCCGCACCGAGCAGGGTCTGGCCAATGCAGGCGCTTCGACCGCTCTGGCAATGGAGTACTTTAACCCCGTAGCAGTCATCAACCAGGGTACTTCTGGCGGCCATGATCCCGAGCTGCACACCTTCGACATCGTTCTGGGTGAGACCACCGTTCCGTCCGCTGCATGGATGACCGAGGCTTCTGCCAAGGGCGCAGGCGTAGACTACAAGGCGATGACCATGAACGGTGTTTACGCATACGACAAGAACCAGAAGACCTTCGTTAAGGAAGTCAAGTATCCGGGCGATGAGACGCTGCTCAACTGCGCACAGGCAGTTGCAGACACCTACAACAAGGGCAAGGTTGTCAAGGGCGTTATTTCCTCGAGCGACGAGTGGAACAACCAGATCGACCGCATGCTGTTCCTGCACGAGCTGAACGGCTCTTCCTGTGAGGAGATGGAGTCCAACTCGGTTGCACAGGTCTGCAAGACCTATGATGTACCGTATCTGGGCATCCGCATTCTGTCCAACACCGGTATCTACGGTGAGGACTTCAATCCGGAGACCGGTTCCGCTTGCCAGGAATACGTTCTGAATGTTGCGAAGAACTACATCCAGACCGTTCTGAACAAGTAAGAAAACAAGAAGATCCCAGACCAATGGTCTGGGATCTTTTTTTGCCTGATGTATGATTTGTACACAAATACACAGACTATCCGGTGCTGTGTTTACGGCATGGAGGAAAGGCTGTAATAGGGGCGATGGATGTTGTCGAGCGTGACACCGCGCCGCTCGGCGTACTGACAGGTGTAGGCCGTGCCGCCCGAGGTGCCGTTGTTCCAACAGATGACCCGGCTGGATTGCTGCACCATATAGTTGTCGCGTGCGTGGTAGCATCCGGGCAGGAAACGGTCGGACAGGTACACTTCGTAGTCTGCGCCCTCGTGTGCGCGTGTGAACATTTCACGCCAGTAGGGTTCCCAGTGAGATGACATACCGTGAAAGGGCAGAGCACAGATAAGCTCAAGATGGGGGAATTCACGCTGCAAATTTATGACCTCTTCAGCCGCCCAAAGGTCAAATCCACGGCTCATGCCGGTGATAAACCGGCGATATTCCAGATCAACCGCGTGACGGATGGCCGCGCGCAGATCGGTGCGCAGAACGTCGAAAAAATAGGGTTCGCGCTGCCAGTCAAAGCCCAGCTTTTCCGGTCGGCTTCCAGAAAAACAGCAGGTGTGCGCGGGATCGTAGGGGATATCGACGAGCATGGGACGGCCTCCTTATCGTGCGAAATCATGTTCGATGGTTTCATCCTATCATAAATAGAGACAAATTACAAGACAAAGACCGGGCGACAGGATATGCCTTGTCAAACGGTCGGCAAGCTGGTAAAATAATGGGAAGAAAGGCGGTGACCCATGCACAGGAGATTCCGGGGACCGCTGCGCGTTTTGGTGCAGCTGATTGAGCGATATTTTAAGGATGGCGTGTCGCATGCTGCGGCAGAACTGGCATTTTTTCTGCTTTTTTCCCTCTTTCCGCTGCTCATGGTGCTCAACTCTTTGCTTGGTATGGCAAACTTTTCCGAGGTCACCATTCTGGATGCGACTAGGTTCCTGCCTGATGATGTGCAGGACATCGTACTGAGCTACCTCAATTATCTGGGCAGCAAGGATGCGGTACAGCCTTTGATGGTCGGCAGTGCGCTGACGCTGTATTTTCTGTCGCGTGCGGTGCGCTCGATCATTTACTCGATGCAGCGGATTTATCGCAACGAGCCGCACCGCGGGCCGGTTGGTACGGTCATGATTTCGCTGATTCTGACCGCTGGTTTGCTTTTGCTGATGGGTATGAGCATTCTGCTGATTGTGGTCGGACAGCGCTTCTTGGAGATCATCACCCGATGGTTCCCCATGCTGGAAGCCGGTGCAACCCGGCTGCATTATCTGTCCTATCCGGTGGCAATCGTCATTGCGCTGGGATTTTTGATCGTGCTGTACAGTCTGGTACCGCCGGTGCACATCCGCTGGCGGGATGCCCTGCCGGGCGCTGGTGTGTCGCTTGTCGGCTGGGTTGTGCTCACGCGCTGCTTTGCCTACTATGTGGACAATATGGGTCGTTACAGTATCCTGTACGGCTCGATCGGTGCGATTATCGTACTCATGCTCTGGTTGTATCTGACCAGCACGACGCTCATTCTGGGCGGTGTGCTCAATCATGTGCTGGACGAGGAACGGCAGCACAAGACCGATTGATATGGTTGCGCGGGCAGCCGCGCTTTATGATTTTTTTCAATGATGGAGGATAAAGAGATGAAAGTTGTAGCCATCAATGGATCGCCCCGCAAGGGCGGCAATACCGCACAGTGCCTGGAGGTCATGGCCAAGGAATTCGAGCGCGAGGGCATCGAGTTCGAGGTGCTCCAGCCGGGCGCAAATGTCAAGCCCTGCATGGCGTGCTATCACTGCCTGAACACCGGCTCGCTGCACTGTGTCCAGACCAGTGATATGGTCAACGAGATCATCGACAAGTGCATCGAGGCCGACGGCATCGTGCTGGCATCCCCGGTTTATCACGGCGGTATCGCAGGCAGCATGAAGTGTGTGCTCGACCGTCTGATGCTGGCGGCTGGCTGCGGCGACAACCAGCTGCACCACAAGGTCGGTGCTGCACTGTGCACCCTGCGCCGTTCGGGCGGTATGGAGACCTACCAGCAGCTGCTGGGCACCATGGACGCTATGGAGATGCTGATTGTGACCTCGGACTACTGGGGTGCTGTACACGGTGCAGACCCGGGCGAGGTACAGCAGGACACTGAGGGTCTGGAAGTTGTAGCCAAGCTGGCACGCAATATCGCATGGACGGTCAAGGTCATCGATGCTGCCAAGGGCAAGATCGATCCTCCTGAGACCCACAAGCGCACCTTTACCAACTTTATCCGCTGATTGCATCAGACCGCTTTCCTTCGTGGAAGGCGGTCTTTTTTTGCCTCTTTTTGAGTCTGCGCATCTATGGTATGATAAGGAGAGAAAACCATGCAAAAAATGCGGTGCAACCCAAAGTTTACATCAAAAAACGCAAACGCAACGTGGATTTTCTGGAAGTTGCGCGTGAAAAACGGTAAGATAGAGGCACAAAACACAAGGAGGCGAGCACATGAGCTTTGGAGAAAATCTCAGGTTTCTGCGCACCGAGAGCGGTATGACACAGGAGCAGTTCGCAGAAAAATTGGAAGTGACCAGACAGTCGGTGTCCAAGTGGGAGTCAGATAACGGCTTTCCCGAGCTTGAAAAAATTTTGCAGATCAGCCGCATGTTCGGGTGTGATCTGGACACCCTGCTGCAGGGCAGCGTGTGCGAGAAAAAGCGCACGGACACCGAAGGGTATGACCGGCACATGAATCGACGCACGCGCATGATCTCGGTGGGCGTGACACTGTGCATTCTGGGCGTGGCCGGTGCGGCTATGCTGGATGCACTCATCAGTACGCGGTTTGACCTTGCCGGACTGGCACTGTTTGCGCTGGTCATTCCGGGCGTGCTGATCTTGGTTCTGTCGGGCATCTGGCACGGTCAGTACCAGCAGGAACATCCGCACATTGAACCCTTCTATACACCCGAGGTGTTGGCGGCTGCACGCCGACGGTTTCCCATCTTCATCGTCTGCGGCATCGGTCTGCTGTTGTCCGCGCTGCTCGTCTGGGTTGCCGCTGATTACCTGTTCGGAGAGCTGTCCGACGGTGCAGGGCTTGTCCTGGTAGCGGTCGGCGTGGGGCTTCTGGTCTATGGCGCACTCGATCACGCCAAGTATCAGGTCGAGGAATCGTACAATCAGGCGGTGATCGAGGAGGAGAAAGCGCAGAGCGACCCGCGGGACATTCTGGCGGGCAGACTGTGCGGCATCATTATGATGGCGGCAACCATCATTTTCCTGCTGTACCTGTTCCTTGGCAATGGCAACGGCAGAAGCGATGTCGGGCGGGTCGCTGCGGCGGTATATGCGACGGGCGGACTGCTCTGTGGTATCGTATCGGTATGGCTCAAACGGCATGACCCATAAGATGTCACTTTCTGACATGGCGTTATGCACAAAAAGTTTACAATTATATTGTGCAATAAGTACAAAAGAAAAGGGTTTCATCTGCTTCCGGGCAAGCCTTTGACAAAAATAGGTTTTTCGCAAAAAAATACTTCCTTTTTTGGTGGACTCATACTATAATGGAAGCAGAGATCATCAGAACAAGCTTTAAAGGAGGCTAACATTCCATGACCAGAAAGATTAAAGTAAAAAATACTGAAGACATTCAGAAGATTAACCAGATCGTATCCCGATACAGCTACGACATTTGGATTTTCGGTAAGTCCGGCCAGGTAGATGCAAAGTCCCTGCTTGGTATGTTCCTGCTGTCTCTGAACGAGCCCCTGCAGATCGTTGTCGAGGACGACGTTGACCCGACCGCTCTGTTCAAGGATCTGGCTGACTACCTCGAGATTGAGGAATAATTTTCCCGCATATACAAGACGCCCGGAAGGAATCAAATCCCTCCGGGCGTTTTTTCATGTTTCTTTGGAGGCCTCCGGCTGCTTGCCGTGCGGGTAGAGCAGGACGGCGAGCAGGACGGTGACCGGTACGGCGAGCACGATGCCGAAGCTGCCGGACAGACCCTGCATGACGGCAATGCCGATGTTGTTGGAGTTGAGTACCTGTAAGAGCGGCAGATCATAGGCGTAATTGAGCACCAGCATGCTGATGCTGCCGCCGGCAAAGGCCAGAATGAGGGTGTTGCTGTCGGTGCCCATCATGTCGCGTCCGACGTGCATACCGGCGCGGAAGAGTGCCCGGCGGGACAGACTGGGATCGTGGGCGTACAGCTCACCGATGGCGCTGCAAATGGACATGGCGACGTCCATAACCGCGCCCAGACTGGAAATGAGCAGACCGGAAAACAGCAGACCGCCGACCTGCACACCGCTGGTGTTGGACAGCGTCAGCAGGCTTTCAATGTCCGAGACATTCCATCCCGTGATACCCGATGCCAGACTGAAAAGCGAGGCCGAGATACCGGCGATGATGACACCGGCCACCGTACCGCCGGTGGCGATGAGCGTCTTTTTGGTCGGGCCGCCGATGAGGTAGAGCGTCACCGCGGTGGTGATGACACAGACCAGAACCGACACCCAGAAGGGGGACCATCCCTTGTACACGAGCGGCAGATAGACGTACAGGATGCACAGAAAGGTGAAGATCAGTCCCAGCGCACCTTTGATGCCCTGTTTGCCGCCGACCAGACACAGGACGACCAGATAGAGTGCGGCGAAAATCACGATGACCATGCCGCGATCCTGCGAGTAGACGCTGGAAATCGTGGTGTCACCCGCGACGCTCTGCATCACAATGACTTTCATGCCCTCGGTGCAGCCCGCACCGAACAGATAACCCGAGCTGCTCGTGGTCTCGATCTCCTGACCCTCGCGCACACCGGTGGTCATGCGCACCTTGACGCGCTGTTCGCCCACGCGGCTGCCGTCCGGCTGTAAGTTGTCCTGTAAGATCTCGGTGACCACACCTTTTTCAAAGGTCTGACCGGTTCGGGCAATCAGCTCGACCTTGTCCACCTGATTGATGTGGACGACAAAGCCCAAAAACAGGATGAGCAGCAGCAGGGGAGGCGCCCAGCGGCGCAGGATGCGGGCTGCAAGAGAGTCGGTTTTCATCGGGAAGATCCTCGCTTTCGTGGTGACTATGGAAAAACCGCCCCGCAGGGATCAGACCCTTGCGGGGCGGCTGGCCATCCGAGGGGCGGAGGCCAAAGGAGAATGATAAAAAAGGGATTTGAACCGGATTAGAGTGCTGCCAGCGCTGCGGCCAGATCGTCAGCGGTTACCGTACCGGTCGGCTGGAACGCGCCGTCCTTGGCGGTCAGGACACCGGCGGTCAGTGCGTAAGCTGCGCCGTCCTTTGCCCAGGTGGAAACGGCTGCGCTGTCTGCGCATGCACTCAGCTTGGAAGCGTCAGCCGAAACTTCCTTGCCGGTCTTCTGTGCGTACTGGTAGAACAGAACGGCCAGCTCTTCGCGGGTGATGGAAGCCTCAGGCTTGAAGGTACCGTCACCGTTGCCGATTACGATGCCCTGCTGTGCAGCCCATGCGACAGAGGTTGCGTAGGAAGCGTCGGATGCGACATCGGAGAAGTGTGCGACGGCATCAACCGACGGCTTGCCAGCTGCCTCGTAGAGTGCAGTGACAACGTCTGCGCGGGTCATGTTGGTCTGTACCGGGGTCTCGGGCTGGGTGTCATCCTTGCGGATGGTGAAGGTCTCGTCGATCTTCTCGGTCTTGCCGGACTCGGTGATCTGGTAGGTGTCGATGGAGAAAGCGTCCTCGCTCAGGTTAATGACCGAGTAGCTGGGCAGCCAGTTCTGGCTGCGGACTGCGACATAGTCCTGCTGGGTGGCGATGAGCTCGTAGAACTTGGAACCCGAAGCCGAGTTTGCGGTCATGTACAGGGTACCCTCGGGATTGACAACCGTGTTGCCGGTGGTATCCTCGATCGTGTAGCACTGGTTGCCGTCGACGAATGCCTGCTTGGAAGCCTGACCCTCTGCGTCGCCGTCTTCCGGCCACAGGGTGTACAGTTCGCCGGTCTCGACGTTCTTTGCGTGATCCCAGTCGTAGTCGGAACCGTCCTCGTTGAGCGGCATGGAGTAGCTGTCATGCTCCTGACCGTCGCCGTAGAGCAGCTTGGTGCGGCTGTACGTGTGGTCGTGACCCTGGAGAACAACGTCGATGTCGTACTGGTCAAAGATGGGGGTCAGCTGGGTGCGCAGGATCATACCGTCGGTGTCCGAATGATCGTAGCCGGAGCCGTAAATATCCTGATGGATGGTTACGATGCGCCATGCAGCATCCGGGTAAGCCTTGGTTGCTTCCTCGATGGTCTGTGCATGCTCAGCAGCGTTGTAGTTGTTGGTGTTGAGCACGATGAACAGACCCGGGCCGTAAGAGTAGTAGTAGTCGCCGCCGGCCTCGGTCTGACCGTTGTCGGTCTCGTTCGGGTTGTTGAAGTGGTAGTCATAGTCGGCGTTGAGCGAATCGTGGTTGCCGATGGTGGTTGCAACCGGCAGGGAAGCCAGTGCATCCGGATCGAGGTAACCAGCGTATTCCTCTTCCTTCGCCTTACCGGTCTTGTTGACCTGGTCACCGGCCGAAATGATGAAGTTCAGGTCGGGGTTCTGTGCGGTTGCGATTTCCAGCGTGCGGTTCCAGCCAAAGCTGTCGTTGCGGGCTGCGGTGTTTGCAGCGCCTGCATCTGCGACCAGTGCGTCGCTGCCCTGAGTCTGACCCTTGGATGCGCCGACCTGCGGGTCACCGACATACAGCATTTTGACGTTGGAGAAGCTGCCGGTCTTGTAGACAACAGGCTCGGTCTGTACGCCGTTTTTCTCGACGGTGTAGTAGTAAGTGGTGTTTTCCTTGAGGCCGGTGACGGTCACCTGATTGGTGTGGTAAGCGACGCCATCGGTGAGGCTGGTGTCGACTGCGGAAGCCTTGCCGGTGTAAGCGGTCAGTGCGTTCTTGTCGGTGCCGAAGTGCACGACAGGCGTTGCCTGCTTGCCGGACTCATCTTTGCTGTACCAGGCAAAGTTCAGCTGGGTTTCGTCTGCACCGGGGGTCAGAGAGACCTTGGTGTAGTCGGTTGCGACCGTCTTCCACTCCTCGACCCAGGCGTTCCAGTCGGCCTGATTGCCGATGACGCTGCCGTCGTTGTAGTCTGCGGCGAATGCCGGAGAGATCGAACCGGCGACCAGTGCGGCGCCGAGTACACCGGCAAAAACTCTGCTGTGCTTATGCATTTGGATTACCCCTTTTCCTGATTTGGTTGCGTTAAAATTGCGTGAAAATCTGTGTTTCACGCCAGCGAGGACAAGTATAGCACCGGAAAATTGGAGTTTCAATGCAATTTGAAAAGACTTTTCCTACATTTTGGCCGATGTTTACAGAAACCGGAAATGTGTCGATTGTGTGAACTTTGGGTATCACGCATGTGCATGGGCAAGGGCAGACAAGTGGTCACAAGTGACAAAAAAATCCGCTGGAAGCCCAGCGGATTTTTGAATCGGTGTATGAAATTTTACGGCTCCAGACGGGTCATATCGCGCGGGAACATGGAAGCCTCGCGGATATTCTTCTGGCCGAGCAGCTGCATGGTCAGACGCTCGAGACCGATACCCAGACCGCCGTGCGGCGGCATGCCGTACTTGTGCATGATCAGGAAGGATTCAAAGAGCGAGACGTCCATCTTGCGATCCTCGAGCTTCTTGACCTGCTCGTGGTAGTCGTGGATACGCTGACCGCCGGTAGTGATTTCCAGACCGCGGAACAGCAGGTCGAACGACAGAGCAAACTTGGGATTCTCTGCATCGTCCATTGCGTAGAACGGGCGCTTTGCAGAGGGGAAGTGAGTGACGAAGACGAACTCAGAGCCGTAGGTCTCTTCTGCCCACTGGCACATCATAACTTCCTCGTCGGGGTTGAGGTCATAGCGGTTCTTGGACTTATGACCGAACTTTTCGAGCATGATCTCCTTAGCCTCGGTGAAGGTGACGGTCGGGATCTTGTCGATGACCGGCAGCTTGGAGCCCAGCATCTCGAGCTCTTCCTTGCAGTGCTTCTGTACGTACTCGATGACGTACTTGAGCATACCGGTCTCCATCTCCATAACGTCGTACATGGAATCGATGTAAGCCATCTCGAAGTCCAGACCGATGTACTCGTTTAAGTGACGGGAGGTGTTGTGACGCTCAGCGCGGTATACGTTGCCGATCTCGAAGACGCGGCCGAAGATACCAGCGGTGTACTGCTTGTAGAACTGCGGGGACTGTGCGAGGTAAGCCTGCTGACCGAAGTAGTCGAGCTTGAAGATGTTCGCACCGCCCTCAGCACCGGCAGAAACGATCTTGGGGGTGTGGATGTGGGTGAAGCCCTGGCTGATCATGTATTCTGCAAAGCCGTCTGCGATGGCAGCCTGAATGCGGAAGATTGCCTGCTTGCGGGGATGACGCAGGGTGATGGGACGGAGCGGCAGCTCGGCGTCCAGGGTCATGCCCAGGTACTTCTTGCCCAGCGGAACCGGGATCTGCTCAGCAGGACGGGACAGAATGCGAACCGAAGTCAGAACGACCTCAAAACCGTGCTCTGCACGGGGCTCTTCGCGCACGTTGCCCGAAACCTCGACGACCATGCCGTCCTTGATGTCGGCCTTGGTCATGCCATCGATCTCGCCCGAGAACATGCACTGAATCAGGCCGCGGTTGACGCGGACAACGACAAAGGCAAAATCGGACATATCGCGCACGCGGTGCACGGTGCCGCGGAAGGAGACAGACTTGCCGACCGAAGCGGCAGCATCCTCGACCGCGTCGATATACTGCTTGGGGGTGCTGATAAACTCCATAGTGTTTACGCCTCTCTATCTGGATTTATGATTTTCAAAAAATGTTACTTTCTTATTATATAGACAAATGCCCGTGTTATCAAGCCCAAAGGCAAAAAAATACGCACAAAAAGGGGCTTCCAAACCGGAAACCCCTTGGAGATCTGAGAAGATCAGTCTGCGGCGGTATCGTGATCGAAGACGATGTGGCCGTCGCGCATTTCCTTGATGACAGCGAGCGACTGCACGTCGATGCCGAGATCGCGAATGGCCTTGCCGCCGACATCGAAGCCCTTTTCGATGCAGATGCCAGCGCCGACGATGGTTGCACCCGACTGGCGCACGAGCGAGATCAGACCCAGCATCGCGCTGCCCTTGGCGAGGAAGTCATCGATGAGCAGAACGCGATCGTCCGGGCTGAGGAAGCGGGCGGAAACGATGATGTCGTAGTTGCGCTGATGGGTGAAGGAGGTGACCTGCGAGGTCAGGACTTCACCGTCGATGTTGCGCGACTGTGTTTTCTTGGCGAATACCACCGGAACACCAAAATGCTGCGCGGTGATGCATGCGATTCCGATGCCGGAAGCCTCGATGGTCAGGATTTTGGTGACGCCACGGTCACCGAAGCGGCGGAAGAACTCCTTGCCCAGTTCATTGATCAGCGAAACGTCCATCTGATGATTGAGGAAAGCGTCGACCTTGAGCACATCGCCGTCCTTGACGCGGCCGCGTTCCAAAATGGCATTTTCCAATAACTGCATCAATCATTACCCCCGGAAATTGTATGTGTTTGAAATTTGTCAAAGTAAGAAATTAGGTTAATACCTATCATACCATTTCGGTGCGAACTTTTCAAGACGAAATCTCACGAACGATGCAGCTTTTTGACGAGCATTGTCATTTCCTCGCGTGCCTCGCCTGACAGGACGATGCAGACGAGATAGGTCAGACCACCGGCTGCAATGGCGATGATCAGACGGAACAGGTTGCCCATCGGCAGCAGGGTGCAGGCGAATGCAACCACACCGCACAGGGCAGCCGAAATAAAGATGCGCAGGAAGGACTTTATGGACACATGCCACATGAAGTAGCGGCGCACGCGGATGGACGTGATGAGGAAGTAGGACGCGAGTGCGATGACCGAACCGACCGCACCGCCCATAAAGCCCATGGCACGGATGAGGACGACGCTGGACACGATCTTGATGATGGTGGCGAGCGCACTGTTTAAGATAACCGGTCGGGTGTTCTGCTCGAGCTCGAAGCCCTTGTTTGCGTACTCGGTCAGACCCATAAAGACCATAGTAAAGCTCATCAGGCCGATGGCCGGTGCACCGGCATCATAGCCTGAGGCGAAGAACACACGGGTAAACGGCAGCGCAACCGCGGTCAGACCGAAGGCGGCCGGGAAGGCGACCAGCATGTACAGACGCACACCGGCGTTGAGCAGTCCGCGGGCTTCGTCTCGTCCGGACTCGCGCCATGCGCGCAGTACAGCGGGATAGACACCGCGCAGTACGCCGACCGACAGCATGTTGAAGATGGACGACGGAATGGACACGTTGCTCGAGTAGACCGCGAATACCTCGTCGCCATAGATACCAAGAACCAGAAAACGGTCGATCAGGTTCAGAAGTGCGGTGCACAGTGCAACACCCATGAGCGGTACACCAAACGCCAGCAGCTTTTTGAGCATTTCCTGCGAGAATCGGCGCAGACGGACAACGTGGGGCATACCCAGCGCAATGACCGCACCGATGGAGCCAATGCCGTCGGCCAGAATGTTTGCCAGAAGTGCCGGTGTCGGGGAGTCAAAGCCCGACTTGCCGCCGACAAACAGGATGGCGAGCAGCAGCTTGAGTGAAGCCGAAGTCAGACTCAGGATGATGGCCGGACGGATGATGGACAGCTGTACCATCGTGTTGTTGAGCACCGTAAACGCCGAGTAGGTACAGAACATGACCGCGCCGAGCAGATAATAGGTCTCACGTGTAAACAGGTAGATACCGATACAGACCGCACCGGTCACCGCACACAGCAGGACATAGATGGGGGCGATGGTCGAGAACAGGCGGGCAGCCCGGTCTTTCTTGTACTCTTCGGCCACATAGCGGGTGTTGGAGTTGGACATCCACGCCGCGATGAGCAGGAAGGTGAAGTTGACCATCATGTTGGTCGCGTTGAACAGACCAACCGCCGATTTGGTCAGGATGTGCGAGTAGAGCGACGACATCGCCATGAGCAGCACGCCCTCGGCGAGCTTGGCGGGCAAAAACAGCATGGCGTTGCGCGTCATCGTGTTTTTTTCAGACATGGGCAGAATCCTTTTTGAAACATAGTCTAATCAAGCGGCCGACCGCAAAATGGGCAGAAGGAAGGAATCGAACCCCGGACACTGATTAGAGATTTACCGCAGTGCGGACAGCGGTAGAACAGCAAGTCGGTTGCGATGCCTGCAACGATTGCAAGAAACCCCAGATACATCGGCCATTGGACGCGTGCGCTAAGCGCGGAAATGCCTCCGAGAATCAGGAGAATGAATCCGGCAAGCCACAGGAAAATAGACAGCCAATAAGCGGTTCGATAATTCATAATACACCATCCTTTGTGTCGGACAGAGGTTTTTGATTGTTTTTTAGTATAACACCTCGGGACAGAAATTGCAATCGGGCAGGAATTGTGTATAATAGGGTATGGATACGAGAAAACAATCATGGAGGAACTGCATGAGAATTTTACAAATGATGGGCGGCGGCGATGTCGGCGGCGCAAAGACCCATATTATGACGCTCATTCAGGCGCTGCGTGAGCGCAACGAGGTCATGCTGATCTCATTCCGCGACGGCCCGTTCCCGCGTGAAGCCGCAAAGAACGGCATCAACGTGCGCGTCATTCCGAGTTTCAACCCGCTGTACTGCCGGGATGAGGTGCGCAAGATCATCGCAGACTTCAAGCCTGACGTCATTCACTGTCACGGCGGCAAGGCCAATCTGGTCGGCGCGATGCTGCGCGGCAAGAAGATGAACATTCCGGTGCTGACCACCGTACACTCGGACTATCGCTATGACTATCTGGGCAATCCGCTCAAGCAGTGGACGAACGGTCTGGCAAATACCATCGCGCTGCGCTTTCTGGATTTCCATCAGGCGGTCGCTGACCGCATGGCGCGCACGCTCATTTCGCGCGGCTTCAACCCGGAAAAGATTTTCACCATCTATAACGGTATGGATTTCGGCAATCCGATGCAGGGTGTTGACCGTGCGGCTTATTGCAAGGAACACTGGGACGTGGATATCGCGCCCGACGATGTGCTGTGCGGCATTGCTGCGCGTCTGACCGCGGTTAAGGACATCGCAACCTGTGTGCGCGGTTTTGCAGGCGCGGTCAAGGAAGTACCCCAGTTGCGCCTGTTCATCGCGGGCGATGGCGAGGACGAAAAAATGCTGCGCGATCTGGCGAAAGACCTGGGCGTTGCCGACCGTGTGACGTTCTGCGGTTGGGTATCGCCAGTCAACGAGTTCTTTGCGTCCATGGACATTAACCTTTTGACCTCGGTGTCCGAGACCTTCCCGTACTCCATTCTGGAGGGTGTTCTGGAGCACTGTGCGACCATCTGCTCGGATGTCGGCGGCATGAGCGAGCTGATTGACTCGGGTGAAAACGGCTATATCTTCCAGCCGCGTGACCACGAGACGCTGACCCAGCAGCTCATCAAGTTTGGCAAAGACCCGGCACGCCGCAAGTTGTTTGCCGATCGTCTGTACGAGAAGGCGACGCGTGAATACTCGCTCGACACCATGTGCCGCACGCAGGAAGCCAACTACGAGAAGCTGCTGCGCTTGTATCACAAGCCCAAGACCCGACGCGACGGCATTGTGATCTGTGGTGCGTACGGCAAGGGCAATGCGGGTGACGATGCGATTCTGCGCGGTATCGTGCAGGAAATGCGCGCTTACGACCCCGACCGTCCGATTACGGTCATGTCGCGCCGTCCGGACGAGACGCGTCTGCTCTATCGCACGAATGCGGTGTACACCTTCAATATTTTTGCCGTGCTGTGGCGGTTCTGCCATTCGGTGCTCTACATCAACGGCGGCGGCAGCCTCATGCAGGACGTGACTTCGACCCGGTCGCTCAAATATTACCTGTTTACGCTGGATGCAGCCAAAAAGCTGGGCTGTAAGGTCATGATGTACGGCTGCGGCATCGGCCCCATCCGCCGACCGGGCAACCGCAGACACACCACCCGCACGATCAACCGCTCGGTCGACCTCATCACGCTGCGTGATGACCTGTCTCGCGGTGAGCTGACCCGCATGGGCATTGTAGAACCCGAGATCAAGCTGGCAGCTGACCCGACCATCATCCTGCACCCGGCAAGCGAGGCGCAGATGGATCAGGTCATGGAAGATCTGGGCATTCCGGTCGACGGCAAGTATCTGGGCTTTGGCCTGCGCAGCTGGAACGGTCTGGAAGCAGTTGCGGACGAGATCGTCAAGGCGGCAGAATACGCATACGAGACCTATGGACTCATCCCGGTCTTTGTACCCATTGAGTTCCCGAGCGACCTGACCCCGGCGCGTATGATCGCTGACCGTCTGCACTGTCCGCATTATATGATCGAGCGCCGTCTGCCCATCGAGGAAACCATTGGCATGCTCGCACGCATGAAGACGGTCATCGGTATCCGTCTGCACTCGCTGATGTTCTCGGCTGGCCGCGGCGTACCGGTCATCGGCATGAGCTACGACATCAAGGTCGACGGCTTCCTCAAATATATCGGTTCGCGTACCTGCATTCAGATCGAAGAGGTCACGGCGGACAAGCTGCGCCCGCTGATTGATGAGTGCGTCTCGGGCAAGCTCGACGAGGAAGTACGCGCCACCGCAGCCCTGCTGCGTGAGCGTGAGCACGAGAACAGCCGTGGTGCGGCTGCGCTCATCGAGGCGGCAGAAGCCGGAAGGTAAGTCGTTTCGCACCAACCTGACCGCGTGTGGTCTGGACGTTTTTGTGGAATCGTACGATTTTTGGTAACCTCTCTTGCAAAACCCGAACTGGGTATGTACAATAGAATCAAGAGGAAACCAATGGTTTTCCATAAACTGCCCGGATTCCGTGGGGAAAGGTCGTGACGGCATGAATCATGTTTGGCTGAACGGTTCAAAACCGTCCTGCGGTCGCACCTTTGTACCCAAAAGCACGGTCTTCTTAGCCCATCGTGCAGGCGTTCAGGGCAGAATTGCATACTTTTAAGAATAAATGCAGGAAGCGGTGAAGAGCCGCGCCTGCATTTTATTTTTTAGGCAAAAAAGATTTTTTGGAGCCAGGAGGAAACTTATGAAAAAGGTTTGTATCGTCATGGGGTCGGACAGCGATCTGTCGGTTATGGAAGGCTGCATGAAGCGACTCGATGCGTTCGGTGTACCCTATGAAGTGCGCGTCGTTTCGGCCCATCGCACCCCGGCAGCAGCTGAGACGCTGGCAAAGAATGCCCGCGCAGACGGCTTCGGCGTGATCATCGCGGCGGCCGGTAAGGCAGCACATCTGGGCGGCGTCATCGCGGCGTATACCACGCTTCCGGTCATCGGTGTACCGATCAAGACCTCGATGATGGGCGGACTGGACAGCCTGCTTTCTATGGTGCAGATGCCCAAGGGTATTCCGGTTGCCTGCGTTGCAGTAGACGGTGCAGATAACGCTGCGATCCTGGCAGTACAGATGCTGGCAATCGAGGATGCAGCACTTTCCGATCAGCTGACCAAGTTTAAGGCAGACATGGCCGATGAGGTCGCTGCCAAGGACGAAAAGGTACGCGCACAGTTCGCCTGAGCGCAGCCGGGTCGATCAATTTGCTTTTTTTAATTTACCAGATATAAAAGGAGAATGGAATCATGCAGAAGAAAGAACAGCTGTACGAAGGCAAGGCTAAGAAGGTATTCGCAACCGACGATCCGAATCTGTACATTGTAGATTACAAGGACGATGCGACCGCATTCAACGGCCAGAAGAAGGGTCAGATTGCGGGCAAGGGCGTTATCAACAACGTCATGTCTAATCACATGTTCCAGCTGCTCGAGCAGCAGGGCGTACCGACTCACTTCGTTGAGCAGCTCTCCGAGCGTGAGACCGTCGTCAAGAAGGTTTCCATCGTACCGCTCGAGGTCATCATCCGCAACATTTCCGCTGGTTCCTTCGCAAAGCGCTACGGCGTTGAGGAAGGCATCGTGTTCAAGGCACCGACCATTGAGTTCTCCTACAAGAACGACGATCTGGGCGATCCGCTGATCAACGATTACCATGCACTGGCTCTGGGTCTGGCAACCGAGGACGAGATCAATGAGATCAAGGCAATGGCATTCAAGGTAAACGAGGTCATGAAGGATTACTTCGATCACCTGAACGTCACTCTGGTTGACTTCAAGCTGGAGTTCGGTAAGACTCCGGACGGCAAGATCATTCTGGCTGACGAGATCTCTCCCGACACCTGCCGCCTGTGGGATAAGACCACCGGCGAGAAGCTGGACAAGGATCGCTTCCGTCGTGACCTGGGCGGTGTCGAGGAGGCATACCAGGAGATCATGCGCCGCGTCATGGGCAAGTAAGAGCAGAACACGGAAAAACAATCGGATGCGTTTCGGCGACCAGCGGCCGCTGAAACGCTCCCTTTCTTTCCACCTGATATGTTTGTTTTAAGAGGTTGCAGAAAAGCATGAAGTATAAAATGAAGAAGCTGCCGCGCACGCCGTTTGATAGCGACGCGGTTCACGAGGAATGCGGCGTATTCGGTATCTACGTACCCGAAGGCGTACCGATCAGCCCGGCACATGAGGCATACACCGCACTCTTCGCCCTTCAGCACCGCGGTCAGGAGGCCTGCGGCATCGCTGTGTGCAATAAGGGCGTGATTCGCTGCCACAAGGACGTCGGTCTGGTAAACGATGTCTTTAACCAGAAGATTCTGGACGGCATGCAGGGCAACATGGCGATTGGTCATGTCCGCTACTCGACCACCGGTCAGCCCTCGCGTGAGAACGCGCAGCCCCTGGCAATCACCCACGTCAAGGGCAATCTGGCCGTTGCACATAACGGCAATCTGGTCAACGCACCCGAGCTGCGCCGACAGATGGAGATGGGCGGCGGTATCTTCCGCTCGACTTCGGACACCGAGGCGCTGGTCTATGCCATCGTGCGCAAGCGCCTGATCACCCCGTCCATCGAGGCGGCGGTCGTCGAGGCCATGAAGGAGATCATCGGCGCATACTCCATCGTCGTCATGTCTCCCCGCAAGCTCATCGCAGCCCGTGACCCGCGCGGCATGCGTCCGCTGTGCATGGGCAAGCGCGAGGACGGCGCGGTCATCTTCGCGTCTGAGTCGTGCGCACTGGATGCACTGGGCGCAGAGTTCGTCCGCGATATCGAGCCCGGTGAGGTCGTTGTCGTCGATAAGGGCGAGGTTCGCTCGCTGCACTGCGGCATTCACGAGAAGAGCGCAGCCTGTGTCTTTGAGTATATTTATTTCGCACGTCCCGACTCGGTCATCGACGGCGCTTCGGTCGACGAAGCTCGCCAGGAGGCCGGACGTTATCTGTGCGAGGAGCACCCGGTCGAGGCCGATGTCGTCATCGGTGTCCCGGACTCCGGTATCCCTGCCGCAATCGGTTATGCCAAGTATTCGGGCATTCCCTACGGCGTGGGTCTGATTAAGAATCGTTATATTGGCCGTACCTTCATCCAGCCCGGTCAGGACAAGCGTGAGCGCTCGGTACGTCTGAAGCTCAACGCCCTGCGCCGCACGGTTGAGGGCAAGCGCGTTGTCATGGTCGACGACTCCATCGTGCGTGGTACCACGGTGGCTCGTCTGGTCAAGCTCATCCGCGACGCGGGCGCAAAGGAAGTACACATGCGTATTTCCGCACCGCCGTTCCGTCATCCCTGCTTCTTCGGCACCGACATTCCCGACCGCGATCAGCTGCTGGCACATAACCGTACGGTCGAGGAGATGCGCCAGATCATCGGTGTTGACTCGCTGGGCTTCCTGTCGGTTGAGGCGGCAAACAAGATTGCAGTCGGCGCAAAGTGCTCCTTCTGTGACGCTTGCTTTACCGGCGTTTATCCCATGCCGGTACCCGAGAGCGTGGAAAAAAACATTTTTGAGATGGAAATTCAGTAAGATTTGGTCAGAGAGAGGACGGATGGCAGCATTTTCTGCCGTCCGTACCGGGCCGATAGGCCCTGCATGATTTTGAAGGGAGATTTTTATGATCGAGAGTCGTTCTGAAAGTTATAAAGCCGCAGGCGTTGACGTGGTTGCAGGCTATGAGGCCGTTAAGCTCATGAAGCCCCACGTCGAGAGCACCTTTACCAAGGGCGTTATCGGTACCCTGGGCGGTTTCGGCGGTCTGTTCGCACCCGATTTCAAGGGAATGCAGGAGCCGGTGCTGGTCTCCGGCACCGATGGCGTGGGCACCAAGCTCAAGCTGGCCTTCCTGATGAACAAGCATGACACCATCGGCATCGACTGCGTTGCAATGTGCGTCAATGATATCGCTTGCTGCGGTGCAAAGCCCCTGTTCTTCCTCGACTACATTGCAGTCGGCAAGAATGTCCCCGAGCGCGTCGCAAATATTGTCATCGGTATCGCTGAGGGCTGCCGTCAGGCAGGCTGTGCACTGATCGGCGGCGAGACGGCTGAGATGCCCGGTTTCTATCCCGAGGACGAGTACGATGTCGCGGGCTTCTCGGTTGGTATGGTCGACAAGCCCAAGATGATCGACGGCAGCCGCATGCAGGCTGGCGACGTGCTGATCGGTGTCGCTTCTTCCGGTGTACATTCCAACGGCTATTCGCTCGTGCGCAAGACCCTGGGCGTCAATGAGAAGTCAGTTATGCGTTACAGTGACGAGCTGGGCATGACCATCGGTGAAGCACTGCTGACCCCGACCAAGATCTACGTTAAGACAGTCAACACCCTGCTGGACAACGGCGTGGATGTCAAGGGCATCAGCCACATCACCGGCGGCGGTTTCTATGAGAACATTCCGCGTATGCTGCCGAACAATATCTGCGCTTCCATCGAGCAGGCAGCCGCTCCCGTTCTGCCCATCTTCCGCGTCATTCAGAAGGCTGGCAACATCCCGGAGCGCGATATGTACAACACCTTCAATATGGGTCTGGGTCTGGTTATGGCAGTTGCCAAGGAGGACGCAGACAAGGCGCTCGCTTCCATCGCAGCCGCAGGCGAGACCGGCTACATCATCGGTGAGTGCGTGACCGGTAAAAAGGGTATCCAGCTGCGATAAGACGAGAAGGGGAGAGCGATATGACCAAGATAGCAGTTCTCGTCTCGGGCGGCGGCACCAACTTGCAGGCACTCATCGACGCGCAGGCACGCGGTGAGATCAAGGACGGCAAGCTGGACTTTGTGCTCTCGTCCAACCCGGACGCGTACGCACTCGAGCGCGCGGCCAAGGCGGGAATCGAGACCGACGTGCTGCGCCGCCGCGATTTCGCGGACGCCGAGCAGTACGGTGCGGCGCTGCATGAAAAGCTGACGGCACGCGGTATCGGCCTGATCGTGCTGGCCGGCTTTATGACCGTCCTGCCCGATTCCTTCTGCCACAAGTGGCAAAATCAGATCATCAACGTCCATCCGTCCCTCATCCCGTCCTTCTGCGGCGAGGGATTCTACGGTCTGCGCGTGCACGAAGCTGCACTGCGCAAGGGCGTCAAGGTGACCGGCGCGACCGTGCACTTTGTCTCCGAGGTCGTGGATGGCGGCGCGATCATCCTGCAAAAGGCGGTCGAGATCGAGCCGGACGATACCCCCGAAACGCTGCAAAAACGCGTCATGGCGCAGGCAGAACACATTCTGCTGCCGCGTGCGGTCAGCCTGTTCTGTCAGGGCAAGCTGCACGTCCAAGATGACCGTGTGACCATTGAATGATAACTGAAAGGGGCATTTTCTATGTCTAGCATGTTCGTTTCCGATTTTTCCAACGTTTTTCATATCACAGAAGAGCTGGAAGGCAATACCTATCCCGGCCGTGGCCTGATGATGGGCACCACGCCCGATGGTGACACCTCGGTTATGGTATATTTCATCATGGGCCGCAGCGAAAACAGCCGCAACCGTGTATTCACCGAGACCGAGGACGGCATCCGCACCGAGGCATTCGACCCCTCCAAGTGCTCTGATCCGTCGCTCATTATCTACCATCCGGTACGTGTTTACGGCGGCCGCACCATCGTGACCAACGGTGACCAGACCGACACCATCCGCGACGCACTGGCCGAGGGCAAGAGCTACATTGATGCGCTGCGCACCCGTCGCTTTGAGCCCGACGAGCCCAATTTCACCTCCCGTATCTCTGCGGTGATGAACGAAGACGGTTCCTACGCGCTGTCCATCCTCAAGTACTTCCACAGCGACCCGGATGCCTGCAAGCGCTTCTTCTTCGAGTATGACAAGCCGGTCAAGGGGCGCGGTCACTTCATCCACACCTACATGTGCGATGGCAACCCGCTGCCCTTCTTCCGCGGCGAGCCTAAGTGCGTCTTTGTCGAGGATACCCCCATCGACACCTATGCCGATCAGCTGTGGAATGCACTGGACGAGAACAATAAGATTTCGCTCTTTGTGCGCTATATCAACCGCAAGACCGGCGAGACCCAGACCGTCATCAAGAACAAGCATCAGAAGTAAGCGGAGGCAGCAAAAACATGAAAGAATTAGAGCTGAAATACGGCTGTAACCCCAATCAGAAGCCCGCACGCATCTTTATGGACGAGGGAGAGCTGCCCATCGAGGTGCTCAATGGCCGTCCGGGCTATATCAATTTCCTGGATGCCTTCAACTCTTGGCAGCTCGTGCGCGAGCTCAAGGCGGCAACCGGCTATCCGGCTGCGGCATCGTTTAAGCATGTTTCGCCCGCTGGTGCCGCGCTGGGCTATCCGCTGAGCGACACCGAGAAGGCCATCTATTTTGTTGAGGGCGAGCTGTCGCCTATCGCATGCGCATACGCACGTGCACGCGGCGCCGACCGCCTGTGCTCTTACGGTGACTGGGTTGCCCTGTCCGATGAGTGCGACGCAGACACCGCACGCCTGCTGGCAGTCGAAGTGTCCGACGGTATCATCGCACCCGGCTACACCGACGAAGCCCTTGCTATCCTCAAGACCAAGCGCAAGGGCGGCTACAACGTCGTCAAGATCGACGCGAACTACGAGCCCAAGGCCATCGAGCGTCGTGACGTATTCGGCATCACCTTCGAGCAGGGTCACAACGACCTCAAGATCGATGCTGACATGCTGAACAATATTGTTACTGACAATAAGGAATTGACCGACGAGGCAAAGCGTGATATGATCGTTTCGCTCATCACGCTCAAGTACACTCAGTCTAACTCGGTCTGCTACGTCAAGAACGGCCAGACCATCGGCGTCGGTGCTGGCCAGCAGAGCCGTATCCACTGCACCCGTCTGGCAGGTCAGAAGGCAGACAACTGGTATCTGCGCCAGCATCCCAAGGTAATGGGTCTGCAGTTTGTTGACGGTATCCGCCGTCCCGACCGTGATAACGCAATCGATATCTATATCTCGGACGAGTACGAGGACGTTCTGGCAGAGGGCGTTTGGCAGAATACCTTTAAGGTCAAGCCCGAAGTGCTGACCCGCGAGGAAAAGCAGGCGTGGATTGTAACCCAGACCGGTGTCACCGTCGGTTCGGACGCGTTCTTCCCGTTCGGTGACAACGTTGAGCGCGCACGCAAGTCCGGTGTACAGTATATCGTACAGCCGGGCGGCTCCATCCGTGACGATCATGTCATCATGACCGCAAACAAGTACGGCATTGTCATGTCGTTCACTGGTGCGCGCCTGTTCCATCACTAAAAGATTGCAGACCGTAAGGTCTGACGATGCACCCAACCAAAACAGAGCGGGATTACCCGCTCTGTTGTTATAGAAGGAGAACAAACAGGTTATGGATCGGAAAACAGGTGGGAAAAGCTGCCTGATCGGCTTTGTTTTACTGGTGGCATCCCACTGGACAGGCTCATTTGCATGGATCGCACGCCTGCTCGGCTATATCGGTATCGCCAACGGCACCGCAGCCTTGCAGCAGGACGGCAATGTTTGGATGCACCGCGCGAACGTATACAGTACGATTGCAGTAGGTGTGTTTGCCGTGCTGGAAATCGTATCGCTGACCGGGCTTGTGCAGGTCGGTCGACAGATTGATCTGCTGCTCTCATGCGTTTTTGCACTGGTCTGTGCAGCCTGCACCCTGATGGGTCTGTTTACCCGGAAAAAGGAGGAACATCAATGAAAGTTCTGGTAATCGGCGGCGGCGGACGTGAGCACGCCATCTGCGTGACGCTCGCGAAGAGCCCCAAGGTAGATAAAATCTGGTGCGCACCCGGCAACGGCGGTATTGCGCAGGTTGCAGAGTGCGTGGACATCAAGGCCACCGATATTGACGGCGTAGTCGCTTTTGCCAAGGCAAACCAGCCCGATCTGGTCATGGTCGCGCCCGATGACCCGCTGGCACTCGGCATGGTCGATGCGCTGGAGGCCGCTGGTATCCGCGCCTTTGGCCCGCGCAAGAACGCAGCCGTGATCGAGGGCTCCAAGTCCTTTGCCAAGGATCTCATGCACAAGTATAACATCCCGACCGCGGGCTATGCGGTATTCGAGGACTCTGCATCTGCCATCGCATACATCAAGGAGCAGGGCGCACCGATCGTCGTCAAGGCTGACGGTTTGGCACTCGGCAAGGGTGTTACGGTTGCGATGACCGAAGAGGACGCCATTGCGGCAGTCAAGGACGCGATCGACGGCGGCGCATTCGGCGGCGCAGGCGCGCGCGTGGTCATCGAGGAATACCTGACCGGTCCTGAAGTGTCGGTTCTGGCATTCGTTGACGGCAAGCACCTCAAGACCATGCCCTCGGCGCAGGATCATAAGCGCGCTTACGATCACGACGAAGGCCCGAACACCGGTGGTATGGGCGCATTCTCGCCCTCTCGCTTCTACACTGAGGACATTGCTGCACAGTGCATGGAAACCATTTTCAAGCCCACCGTTGCCGCGATGGCAGCCGAAGGCCGTCCGTTCAAGGGCGTTCTGTACTTTGGCCTCATGCTGACCCCCAAGGGTCCCAAGGTCATCGAGTACAATGCACGTTTTGGCGATCCCGAGACCCAGGCTGTGCTGTCCCGACTGGACTCCGACCTGTACGATATCTTTAACGCAGTCATCGACGAGAAGCTGGAAGAAATCGACATCAAGTGGAAGGATGACGCAGCTTGCTGCGTGGTCATGGCATCGGGCGGCTACCCCAAGGCATACGAAAAGGGCAAGGTCATTACTGGTCTTGACGATGTGACCGATTCCTTTGTCTTCCATGCGGGCACCAGCCTGAAGGACGGCCAGATCGTGACGAGCGGCGGCCGCGTACTGGGCGTGACTGCAACTGCGCCGACTCTGGATGAGGCCATCCAGAAGGCGTATGCGGATGTGCACAAGATTCACTTTGACAAGGCACATTTCCGGATCGATATTGGTATTAAGAAAGGATAACCCATGGACGCAAATAAGCAGAAACAGATTTTAGGCTGCATGAACGATGTGCTGGGTCAGAACGGTTTCCGTTCCGAGCTCATCGAGCAGACCGAACACACCCCGCTGATGCTGCGCGCTGAGAGCCAGCGTCTGGGAAAGGTTGCCAAGGAGGCAACGATTGAGGCGTGCTTCATTCCGATTTCGCTTCCCGATGAGAACAGCGGCCTGCTGCAGTTCTTTGTCACCCTTTTTAACAACGTGCCCGAGCAGAATCAGGCACAGGTAGAAAAGGCTTGCCGCTACTGCAACGACTTTTCCGCACTCGGTCAGTTTGGCTTCTTCCAGCCTGCTGGTCAGATTTACCTCAAGCATAACACGCTGGTTGATGCCAGCCTGGACCTCGAAAAGGTCATTACCTTTGTAGCAGATAACATTTCGCTGCTGGTTGCTTCGGCGACCCGCTTTATCGATGCATTCGCTGCAGTTGGCTTCTCCGGCCTGACGGTCGATGTTGCCATCGAGCAGGAACTGCTGCCCAAGGTCTAAGTACAGGAAAAGCCCGGATCGTATCAGATCCGGGCTTTTTGCTGTCTGGCTATTTGGCGGGCGATATGCTATAATATTGCTGATCCCATCACAGTTTTTGGAGCAATGACCAGATAAACGGCCGGAACCTTACGCATCCGTGCCGAATCGAGCACAGGATAGAAGGAGACCCACCATGGCAATACAGAAAAACAAAATTTACCGCGCGGAGATCGTGGACTACACAGCCGAGGGCAGCGGTGTTGCGCGGATTGAGGGAATGGCAGTTTTCGTACCCAATACCGCGGTCGGTGACCAGTGCGACATCCGCATCGTCAAGGTCAATAAGCGCATGGCCTTCGGCAGACTGGATCGCGTCATCATCCCTTCGCACGACCGCATCGAGCCGGCTTGTCCGGTTGCGGGAAAGTGCGGCGGCTGCTGCTTCCAGCACATTTCCTACGAGGCAGAACTGCGCGCTAAGTTCAAAAAGGTGGATGATGCGCTGTCCCACCTAGGCGGTACACCGGGTATTCTGGACGGTATCACCGGCGCAGATGAGACGACGCATTACCGCAACAAGGCGCAGTATCCGGTCGGACAGGACGCGCATGGCACCTACACCGGTTTTTACCGTCCGCACAGTCACGATATCGTCAAGACCGAGCGCTGCCTGATTCAGTCGGAGCGGGCTGACCGTCTGGCGGCTGCTGTTTGTGCGTGGATGGATGCGCATAATGTGACCGCATACGACGAAAAGACTGGAAAGGGACTCATCCGACATATCTATGTGCGCACGGGCGCAGTCAGTGGGGAGACTCATCTGTGCCTGATTGCCACGCGCAGCAAACTGCCTGCGGCTGACGATCTGATCGAACGTCTGACCAAGGCCGAGCCATCGCTGGTCGGTATCGTGGTCAATATCAATAAGCGCGGCGATAACGTCATTTTGGGACAGCACACCGTGACGCTGTGGGGCGAGCCGGTTTTGCAGGACAGCCTGTGCGGCAACGTGTTCCAGCTGTCGCCGCATGCTTTCTATCAGGTCAATCACGCCCAGACCGAAAAGCTGTATGCGCGCGCACTGGAACTGGCCGACCTGCACGGCGGCGAGACGGTTGTTGACCTGTACTGCGGTGCGGGTACGATTACGCTTGCGCTGGCTGCTAAGGCGGACAAGGTCATCGGCGTCGAGATCGTTCCCGTGGCCATTGAGAACGCCAAGGAGAATGCCGCGCGCAATGGTGTGGGAAATGTATCCTTTATCTGTGCTGATGCCGGTCAGGCAGCCATGATGCTGGCCGAGCGGGGAGAGCGCCCGGACGTGCTGACCGTCGACCCGCCGCGCAAGGGTCTGGACGAACAGGCTGTGGAGGCCATCGCGCGCATGCAGCCGCCTAAGGTCGTCTATGTCTCCTGTGATCCGGCAACGCTGGCACGTGATCTCAAGCGTTTTGCCGAGTACGGCTATTATGCGCAGACCGCGCGGGCGTTTGACTTGTTCCCGCGCACAAAACATGTAGAAACTGTGCTGGTTTTAACAAAAAAGACAAACGATCAAGCTGAATAAATGAGAAAAAGCCGGACAAATGTCCGGCTTTTGTTGTATCTCAGAATGGTTTATGCGTTGCGCAGCATCTCTTCCAGCTGCTCGCGGGCATGCAGGCCAACGGCACGCTGTACTTCCTTGCCGTTCTTGACAACAACCAGAGTGGGGATGCTCATAACGCGGAAGTGCTGAGCCAGTTCGGGCTGCTCGTCAACGTTGATCTTGCCGACGTTCAGGCCGTCTGCTGCCATCTGGTCAATGATCGGGCCCTGACGCTGGCAGGGACCGCACCAGGTTGCCCAAAAGTCCAGCAGGATGGGGCTGCCTGCGTTTACAACTTCCTGCTCAAAGTTCTGCTTGGTGATCTGCTTTGCCATATCTATCGACTCCTTTTCGGTCTGTAAATTACAATCTTTGCAATCAGTCTTTCCTGATGTTGGTATCAGTATACCGCATTCGTATGGATTTATCCGTGACCAAGTCACAGTTCGGGATGGTTCTTGCGATAGGTGCGGACGTACTGGATGGCAGACAGACCGGCAACCGTGCCGTCGTGTACGGCCTTGGCGACCTGAAGCAGGCCGCCCGTGCAGTCGCCTGCGGCGAACAGACCGGGCAGAGCGGTCTGCATCTCGCGGTCTACTTGCACGTTGCCCTTTTCATCGAGTGCCGCGCCGATGCGTCGTGCCATCTCGCTGCCGCCTGCCGTGCCCAGTGCGATAAACACACCGTCGAGCGGGAGAGTCTCACCGTCCGCAAAGCGCACGCCTTCCACCTGTTCTTCGCCGACAATTGCCTCGATCGGGCGGGTATCCAGCGGGTAAGGGCAGGGCTTGCTGAAGGTCTGGGGAGCACCGCCGGTCAGAATGGTGATCGAACCAGCCATGCCCAGTTCTTCGGCCTCGCTCAGTGCGTAATCACCGCTGCCCAGCACGGCAACGCGCTTGCCGCGGTAGAAAAAGGCGTCGCATACGGCGCAATAGCTCACACCGCGGCCGTCGAGCTCACGCAGACCGGCAATCGGCGGTGCGGCACGCTTGACACCGGTTGCCAGAATGACCGCGATGGCCTCATAAGCGCCGTCGGTCGTGGTCACCGTGTAGGTGTCAAATCCCGAGACCCCCAGAACCTGGGTGCGCACGATGCGTGCGCCCAGCGCCTTGGCCTGTGCTTCACCCTGTGCGTGCAGCTCGGCACCGCTCATGGGCTGGATGCCATAAAAGTTTTCAATTCGCTCGGCTTTTTCCAGCGCACCCATGCCTTGCGACAGCAGGAGAGGCTTGAGTCCTGCACGCGCCGCATACAGCGCTGCCGCAGTACCCGCGGGGCCGGAACCGATAATAATGATGTTTTCCATTGTGTTACACCTTCGTTTCTATGTGAAAAATTGAGGCAGAGGAAAGCCCTGCCCGTGGTCGAATTGCTTTTGACAGGGATATGATACCACAATCGTCTATTTTTGTCCATTCTGCCGAGCGGTGTCGCTTGACATATGAATGACTGCTCAATTATAATAGAAGAGCAGAAATTTACAGCCAACATAGGAGGCGTTTGATTATATGCTGACCCTGGAACATCTGGCCTGGTCGCTGCCGGACGGAACCGATATCGTCAAGGACGTCAGTCTGACCGCGAAAGACGGCAAGCTGGTCGTTGTCACCGGCCCGAATGGCGGCGGCAAGACATCGCTTGCAAAGCTCGTCGCCGGACTGCATACCCAGACCTCGGGTAAGATTATTTTTGACGGCAAGGACATTTCTGGTCTCGATATCACCGAGCGTGCACGTCTGGGCATTGCATATGCCTTTCAGCAGCCGGTGCGCTTTAAGGGACTGACAGTGCGTGATCTGCTGGAAATCGCAGCCGGACATGAACTGAGTGAGGATGAACTGTGCGACCTGCTCGGCCGCGTCGGTCTGTGCGCCGATGAGTATATCGGTCGTGAGCTGGATTCCGGCCTGTCGGGCGGTGAGATGAAGCGCGTCGAGATCGCGTCTGTTCTGGCACGCCGTGCACCGCTGTGCATCTTCGACGAGCCTGAAGCCGGTATCGACCTGTGGAGCTTTGCACGTCTGGTCGAGACCTTCCAGGATCTGCGTGCGTCCCGTCAGAGCACGCTGCTCGTCATCTCGCATCAGGAGCGTATTCTGTCCATCGCAGACGAGATCGTTGTCATTGCCGACGGACGTGTCCGTCAGGCCGGCCCGGCTTCGCTCATTCTGCCCATGCTGCTGGCTGATGAGTCCACGCCGCGCTGTCCACTTGGAAAGGAGCGTGCTTCCGTATGAATAACGTAACCGAACAGCTTCTGCGTCTGGTCGCAGATTTCAAGGGCTCCTTCAAGGGTGCATTTAACATCCGTGAGGATGGTCAGTGCGCTGGACGACAGTCGTCTGAGCACATTAAGATCACATCCAAGGAAGACGGCAAGCCCGGTCTGGATATCCGCATCGATCCGGGTACCAAGGGCGAGACCGTATATATCCCGGCCTGTGTCACCCATAGCGACGTCAACGATCTGGTGTATAACGATTTCTTTGTCGGTGCAGATGCAGATGTCGTGATCGTTGCAGGCTGCGGCGTACACGCAGACAATGAGGGCGAAGCTCGTCACAATGGTATTCACCGCTTTTTCCTCGAGCCGGGTGCACATGTCCTGTATCAGGAAAAGCATATCGGTACGGGTACGGGCAGCCTCAAGCGCATCGACCCCATCACCGATATCTATTTAAAGGAAAACGCTGTCCTCGAGATGGATACCGTGCAGCTGCGCGGCGTAGATGTGTCTGAGCGCAGCACGACCGGTAAGCTGGAAAAGGGTGCAAAGCTCATCGTACGCGAGCGCATTCTGACCGATGGCAAGGAATGGGCCAAGACCGTGTTTGACGTGTCGCTGGATGGTGAGGACTGCTCGGCTGACGTGGTTTCGCGCTCGGTCGCAAAGGGTGAGTCCTATCAGGAGTTTGTCTCTTCTATCCGCGGCAACAATCGCTGCACCGGTCATTCTGCATGTGATGCTATTTTGGCCGATCATGGTCGCGTCAATGCACAGCCCGCACTCGATGCAACCCATCTGGATGCACAGCTCATTCACGAGGCTGCCATTGGTAAGATCGCAGGCGAACAGCTGCTCAAACTGGAAACCCTCGGTTTGACTGCTGAGGAAGCAGAGGAGCGCATCATCGCAGGCTTCTTGAAATAATCTCCGCACCCAATATTGAAAGTTTCGCCAGCCTTTTCAAAGGCTGCGGGTTCTCAGGGCAGCGCCCTGAGTCGCGGCTCTCAAGCCGCGAAATCTCCTTGGATTCTCGGTGTCCGCCCCGGGAATCCACAAATTATGCAAAAACCAAAAGTCCGCAGAATACTTCTGCGGACTTTTTCTATCTTATCGTCATCACAAATGAAACCTTCGCGCAGCCTCGTCGCGCATGTACCGGTGGAAAAATACCACAAGTATCACTAAGGTGAGGAACGAACCACCCGAACAAATCATGCTGGGCAGCTTGACCTGCACTTTATCGAGCAGCATAAGCACAATCGGCGCAATCCATCCGAGAATGGACAGCACACCAATCCAGCCAACCGCATCCACCATCGGGACGTGCAGAATGAGTTTTAGGATGAGCAGCACACCGACACCACCGAGCAGCAGAATGGGGATCACCCATTCGATCGACCAGGCGTGCCAGCCGGTGCCGATGTCCCATGCAACCGACAAAATGGAGAATAGCAGTGCCTGTGCAGTCAGGTTCTGCATGAGCAGACGACGGCGGGAAATGCCGAGCATGACAGCCAGCCATGTGCACAGCGACGCGGCAATGACCAGATAGGGCCAGTTGCTCGAGGGATGCCAAATGGTCTCGACCTGAATCGAGCAGGCAATCACGATGAGTACACACAGCGTGATGATGCGCCGCGCAACACGCGCCCGGCGGTGCGGTGCGACGACCTGCGGGAAAATCTCACTTTGCGGGTCAGGTTCACCGGTCAGCTTGCCGCGGCACAGCGGACAGCAGCGCTTGCTGCCTGCAACCTTGACCTGGCACAGCGGACAATATTGCATTTACGATCCCTCCCCATACATGGTGTTGCTGCGAACTTCAAGCGAGACGCCGTCCTGCGTCAGACGTGCAAAGACGCGGCGAATGACAGACGGGTCACGCATGGTGGTGGTAAAGCCCAGATGAAGCTGTCCGTTGTAGCTGCAAGTACACAGCTGGAGAGCATCGGTGCCGACAAAGACGCCGAATGCCTTGACATAGGGTGCGACCGCGTCGGGCAGCTGGAATTTACCGATATTGGACAGTGCAGCCGTCTCGCCAACGTCGGAAATCAATCCAGACAGCAGCAAAACCGGATATTTGATAAAGAGCGGAATGGGACGCAGGAGGAAGTTATGCTCGAGCGCTGCCAGGGTGTTAAGCCTTGCTGCCAGATTTTCCGCAGTCAGTTCCCGCTTGAACGCGACAGCGGTCTGCTCCAAAATGTCGGAGAATTCACCGCTGCGCTCGTTGAATGCGTAAGATGCGCGGATGATGCTGAAAAAGTTACGCGCGGTGTGCGAGGGAAAGTAAGAGCGCAGATCGACCGGGACGGTGAGCACGACCGGCTTTTTGCGGTCACGGACATACATACCGCCGTGGATTGCCTGGAACATGACAGCGGCCAGATAGACGGTCAGCGTCGTATTGTACCGATGGGCAGCGTCCAGCACCTGCTTGACATCACACACACCCTCGTAGACTTTGAGATCACCGCCGCGGTGGGGCAGGCGATAGGCACGCGGCTTGCGTTCGCGCTTGCTGCTGCGTCCGTCCGACTTATAGTATTTCTGAAAACCATCCTCCATGCGCTCATCCATCGCGGCTCTGGGCGGCTGGCACAGGTCTAAATCGTGCGCAAGCGACACATATTCGGTCACCAGTGTCTGCAGCATTTCGATGGCGCCCGCACCGTCTGCAACGACGTGGAATACATCAAAATTGATCTTATTTTTCCAATAGCTGACTTCGAACAGAGAAGAGCGGCTGTCCTCGTAGAGCGGTGAGCACGGCGGAGCATGCTCAGGTACGACACGTGCACGGCGTTCGGTCTGTTCCAGATAGTACCAAAACACACCGCGCCGCAGTACCGTCCGCAGATTGGGGTACTGTTCGACCGTGCGGTCGAGTGCGGCTTGCAGGACGGCTGGTTCGACCGTCTGGGTCAGCTCGCAGGTCAGTCGGAAGACCGCGGTGTCCGCCCCGTGAACCGTCGGCGGGAAAATTTTAGCTGCGTTGTCCAACCGGTACCAGTCCGGTTTGTGTTGTCTGCGCATACGGTATCAACTCCCAAAAATTTTGCAATGAGCGCGTGCGCGCGCTGGACCTGCACGAAGCGAGCGGGCAGGGAAATAAAGCCATGCAGGGCATCGGGCATGCGGTGCAGATAAACCTGCGCACCGGCATGGGAGAGCGCAGCGGCATAGGCTTCGCCCTCGTCGCGCAGCGGGTCAAACTCGGCTGTGATGACCAGCGTGCGCGGCTGACGGCTAAGATCTTTCATCAAAAGCGGTGCAAAGTACGGATTTGTAAATGCACTGTCATCCTGACCGGCGTACAGGCGCATAAACTCCTGCACACGATAGGAGGTCAGCAGATATCCCTCGCCGTTCTCGTGTACAGACGGGAAGGGAGAGGATTCCGAGTGATCGGCAGCCGTTGCCGGATAAATCAAAATCTGTTGGCTGACCGTAAAATCACCCCGGTCACGCGCCAAAAGCGAGACCGCGGCGGTCAGATTGCCGCCGGCACTGTCGCCGATGAGGGTGATATCCTCGGGCTGCACGCCGAACTGTTCGGGATCGGCGTAAATGGCCTTGGCTGCCGCGTAACAGTCCTCCAAACCGACCGGGAAGGGAAACTCAGGGGCGCGGCGGTACTCCACCGAGGCAATCCGGCAGCCGGTTGCCTTGGCCAGCGCCTTGCAAACCTGATTGTAGGTGTCCACGCTCTCAAACACCCAGCCGCCGCCGTGGAAAAACAGCAGCAGCTGACTGCTGGTCTGCTGTTTGGGGGTGTAGATGCGCACTCGGATGGGGGTGCCGTCAATGGACTCGATTTTTTGGTCCCACAGGTGATACAGGGGAGAGAGCGGCGAGGACTTGAGCGTGTACAGAGCACGCTCAATTTTATAGACCTTTTCGAGGTCTGCGGCAGCGGGATAAGACAGAAGTTTGAGCGCTGCCTGCATATGTTTATTGATCGCCAATGCAACCGATTCCTTTCTAATCTTGTATGTGGATGTGTTTCCATGCTTTTATCCTATCACAGTTTGTGCAAAATGTCATGCAGAAAAGAAACCAAACTGCCGGACAGAACCGGCACGGCCAGAAATCGCTTGCCGGGAAGTGGTCGGACAAATGCCGGGAAGGGGACTTTGTGGCGCAAAATGGTTGTTTATGCAACCGTTTTGAGTAATTTTGAGACAATCGACAAAAAACAGACCGTTTTCAGCAATTCCCGGGGCTTACTGCGGATAAAATTTGTATTTTTATGTGCAGACGTCTCTTGCGTTGGATACAGAAAAACGCTATAATGTAGGTGTAACTACAAATTCAACACATTTTTTCCGAGCTTGAAAGGAGGGCCGGTATGCAGCGGACACATCCCGACGTGCGCACCTCTTTTTTGAGAACCAATCTGCGGCAGATTGTCGGACTGACTGCGTTAGGTCTGGCGGTCATTGCCGTGCTCACGACGCTGTCCTTTTTTCACTTCAGCAAAAAAATGTATCAGGTGATTTATGCGCAAAATATGTCCAGCGTCAGCCAGCTTGCCGGATATTTCACCCGAACCTTTGATACAAAAATCAAGTCATGTTTTCAGATTCTGGAGAACGCTGAGATTCTCATTGAACCTGAGCAGCAGCTGCTCGAAGACGGCGTGATGGAGAAGCTGGAATTGGTTGTGACCAAGACCGACTTTTCCGACATGGGCGTTGTTGATCTGCAGGGAAACGCGCGCAATGTCAACGGCAAAGCAGCCAATATCTATGATGTACAGTTTGTTCAGGAGGTATTGGCGGGCAATCGCTATATTTCGGATACCGCTTATAATAAGGAAGGGCAACCGTACCTCTTGCTGGCCATCCCCATGCATCAGCGCGGGGAAATTGCAGGCATACTGTATGGACGGTATCTGATTGAAGATATCCTGTACGATGTTGAGTGGGAGACCGAGGGCGACTGCTATTTCCAGATTGTTGACAGTCAGGGAAATTATATTACCCGGTCCAACAGTGCAGACGCGTGGGCAGATGGCAGTACTGACTTGTGGACCGAACTGGAACGGTATGACTACCACGATACCACGACAGCCGACAAGATCGCAGAGAACATGCATCAGGGAGAAAGCGGCACGTTTTACTGTACGTATGAGGACGATGGCCGTTATGTCAGCTATCAGCCCATCGGTATCAACCAATGGTATGTCTTTTCCGCGCTGCCCGAGCAGAACATTACCGAATATGCCAGCTCGATGCGGCAGATTTCGCTGCACATGCTGGTGCAGATTCTATTGTGCCTGCTCGCGGGTGCGTTGATTCCGCTGCTCTACATCGGACGTGTCTACTATATGATCCGCGACAAAAACACCACACTGGAAGTGCATAATCGTATGTTCCAGCTGGTGCTCCAAAAGACCAAGGATATTCCATTCGAAGCCGATTTGCCCAAACATGAGGTTATTTTGCACAGTCCGCGCTTTGAAGGCGGAAACTATACGCTGAATCTTGCGGATATTCGACCGTCTGTACTGTTTGCGCAGGAAAAACTGGATGCAACTTGTTATGGTACTTACCAGAAAACCTATGCCGACCTGATGCGCGCCAAGACCGGAGAACCGGAGATCGTGCAGCTGCGCATGTTCGGTGAGATGACTTGGTTTAAGATCATGCTGCTCGACGTTTATCGACTGGGCGCAGACACGCGTGTGGTCGGTGTTCTGGAAAACTACGAGGAGCAGAAACAGAAGGATATGGAGATCGAGCGCCGTCGGCAGCAGGCCATTCACCTGAGCCGCCGCTCGCAGCACGACTTTCTGACCGGTTTGTTTAACCGTGAGACCTTCGAGGAATGGGTCGATCTGTATTTGGGAAGCGAGCCCGAGCGCATGCAGGCCTTCCTGATTCTGGATCTTGACCACTTCAAGGAGATCAATGACACCATGGGTCACACCAAGGGCGATGAGGTGCTGCGCGATGTAGCCGATGCGCTGCGTCATCAGTTCCGACGGGACGACCTGATCGCGCGTCTGGGCGGTGACGAGTTTGTCATCCTGCTCAAGCATCTGGACAGCGATGCGGTGATCGAAAAGCTGACCGGTGCGCTGGGACAGGCACTGCGCAGGACCTACACGCAGGGAGAAACCTCGCTGTCAATCAGTGCGTCGATCGGTGTCGCACGTGCACCCATAGACGGCACGACCTTTGCTGAGCTGTATCCCAAGGCGGATGCCGCACTGTACGCGGTCAAACGCCGCGGCAAGGACAGTTTCCAAATTTATCATCCCGAATAAATGAAAATCGCCCGTTCGGACAAGTGCCGAGCGGGCGATCTGTTTTTATTCAGTTATACACCGATCTGCGGACAGATATCGCGCAGACAGCACATTTCACAGTGCGGCTTGGTGCGTGCGGTGCAGACATCGCGGCCATGGTAGACCAGACGGTGGCAGAAGTCACTGCCTTCCTCGGGCGGGATGATCTTCCACAGCGCCATCTCGACCTTTTTGGGCTCCTTGATGCCGTCGACCAGTCCCATGCGGTTGACCAGTCGGATGCAGTGGGTGTCGGTCACGATGGCAGGCTTGCCGAACACGTCACCCATCACCAGATTGGCGCTCTTACGTCCCACACCGGGCAGTTTGAGCAGTTCCTCAAAGGTCTGCGGAATGCCGCAGTTGTACTGGTCACGCAGTACCTTCATGCACGCGCTGATATCGCGCGCCTTGCTCGGGCCTAGTCCACAGGGATGGACGATCTTTTCAATCTCGTCCACGTCTGCTGCGGCCAGAGAGGCGACATCAGGGAACTTTTCGTACAATTTTTCTACAACAACATTGACGCGTGCGTCGGTGCACTGCGCAGCCAGACGCAGGCTGACCAGCAGCTTCCAACCCTCGTTATAGTCGAGCGTGCAGGTCGCGTCGGGGTATTCACGCTTGAGGCGCTCGATGATTTCCAGCGCACGTTCCTGTTTGGTCATAAGGGAATCTTCCTTTCTATTGGATCGTCAGCAGATCACTGACGGCATAAATGCGATTAACTCTCTTTATCAAATATATTATACCATAGACGCACGCAAATTTTAACCACCAAACACAGTTTTTTTCGCTTTTTCGACCGAATCAGAGATCGGCAGCCTGCAATTCTGCGTACAGCAGGCTCTTATTCAGAATGCGAATGCCGCCGCGCGAGACTTCAATGCTGCCGTTCGCCGAAAGCTGCTTTAAAATACGGCTGACCGCTTCACGCGCCGAACCGATGGCTTTGGCGAGCTGTTCCTGTGTCAGCGTCACATGATCGCTGCCCGTGCTCGACGACTCATCGACCAGGAAAGCGGCGACGCGCTGGCGCAGGGTCAGGAAGAACATGCGCTCAACGGCCTGGATGAGGTCGGACAGACGCTCGGTGCTGCTGCGATAGACATAGTTCTCTACGTACAGATTATGCGACATGAGATCGGAGAACAACGAGGTAGGGATAATGATGAGGTCGCAGTCGGTCTCGGCATCGATCTGTACATCAAAGGTAATGGCCGAGAGCACACAGGAAGCCGACAGCATGCAGGCATCGTTCTGACGCAGACGGTAGATCGTGGCCTCACGTCCGTCCTGACTGAGCAGATAGACCCGCAGGATGCCGCGCACGACAAACAGCGGGCCGATACAGTTGCAGCTGCCCATCTTTACGGCTTGTCCGGCGGAGAAGTGCGCGGTCAATGCCTGCTCGCGCACGCGCTGCTGGTCT
Organism: Butyricicoccus pullicaecorum DSM 23266; assembly: GCF_900167005.1. GTDB lineage: Bacteria > Bacillota > Clostridia > Oscillospirales > Butyricicoccaceae > Butyricicoccus > Butyricicoccus pullicaecorum. The sequence continues at coordinate 229,971 of NZ_FUXW01000003.1, read as the reverse complement.
TCGGGCGATAAATGCGGCCAAAAGCTCTGTTTTTCTAATAATGTGAGATCCATTCAGGGTCATCCTTTCTCGGGCTGTCTGCTGTCATTGTAGCACGTCACGACGGCAGTTGGCAAGCGCGTGAAATGATGATTGCAGGACGGAAATGGGTGCGTTATAATGGTGTGAAAGAAGGAAAAAGGGGAAACGATATGAACACACCAATGCTATCCGATCGCGCGTTCCGCGCACACAAGGCACGCGGCGTGCTGTATACCGTCATCTCAGCACTGCTGTTCGGTGTCACACCCGTACTGGCCAGCCAGACGTTCGATATGGGCAGTAATGCCAATACATTGACCTTTTATCGCAACCTGCTGGTCGTACCCGTGCTGCTCATCGTCATGCTGGTTAAAAAGATTCCGTTCGGCCTGACCAAAAAGGAACTGGGGCTCATGCTGCTCGTCGGCGTCGCGTTTCGCGCATCCACCACCTTCATGCTCTATCAGTCCTATGCCTATATCTCGGTCGGCACGGCGACAACGCTGCACTTCATGTACCCAATGGTGACCGCAGTTTTGTGCTTTGTGGTCTTTCACGAGAAGCTCAAGCGGGAAAAGATTGCAGCGCTGGTCATTGCACTGGTCGGCGTGATGCTGTTTGCTGACAAAGCCGGTGCGGATGCAGTACCCGGTCTGGTTCTGGCGCTGGCTTCGGCAGTGACCTATGCCTGTTATCTGACCGGCATGGACAAGACCGATCTGCGCAACATGAACGGCACCAAGGTTGCCTGCTATATGGGGCTGTTTAACGCCCTTGCCGTGCTGATTGTCGACCAGATTCCGCACCAGATCGTCTTTGTTCTGCCGCCGCGCGCCATGCTCTATACTTTCATCATCGCCATGTGCACTTCGTTTGTGGCATTTTGGCTGCTCCAGCGCGGTATTCAGGTGCTTGGTGCGCCGACGGCTGCCATTTTCTGCCTGTTTGAACCCATCGGCAGCGTGGTATCGGGCGCATTGTTCCTTGGGGAACGCATGAACCTGCGCAGCACACTGGGCTGTGTATGCGTACTGGGCGCGGTCTTGGTCACCGTGCTCAGCGACCGTAAAGAGAAGTCCACGATCTGAAAAGACGACGATAAATCACTGAAAAATCATCGGATTGATGACTTTATAATCGTGAATCAGACACGCTTTTCAATTATGACAAGAATGACCGTTTTCGTATAGTAAAATTTGTTTTCTTTGACTAACACACAGCCGTTTTCCATTTTTGCGAAATGCGGTATAATAAAAACAGAATGCAATCCATACCGCCGTTCTGCCGAACGGTCGGTTCAAATCTATATGGAAGCGAGAGATGAACAATGATTAAAGTTGGTATTTTAGGTTACGGCAACCTGGGCCGCGGCGTAGAGTCCGCACTGGCACAGAACGCTGATATGGAACTCGTCGGCGTATTCACCCGCCGCGATCCGGCTTCGCTCAAGGTCGCATCTGGTGCGCCGGTATATCACACCGATGATGCAGAGAAGATGAAGGAGCAGATCGACGTTATGATCATCTGCGGCGGCAGTGCAACCGACCTGCCCAAGATGACCCCCAAGTATGCCGAGATGTTCAACGTTGTCGACAGCTTCGACACCCATGCACATATTCCGGAGCACTTTGCAGCCGTTGACGCAGCTGCGAAGAAGGCTGGCAAGATCGGCCTGATCTCCTGCGGTTGGGATCCGGGTATGTTCTCGCTCAACCGTGTCTACGCAAACGCAATCCTGCCCGAGGGCAAGGACTACACTTTCTGGGGCCGTGGTGTCAGCCAGGGTCACTCGGATGCAATCCGCCGCATCGAGGGCGTTAAGGATGCACGTCAGTACACCTGCCCGGTAGAGTCTGCGGTTGAGGCTGTTCGCGCCGGCAAGAATCCCGAGCTGACCACCCGCGACAAGCACACCCGTGAGTGCTTCGTTGTTGCAGAGGAAGGCGCAGATCTGGCTCGCATCGAGAACGAGATCAAGACCATGCCCAACTACTTCGACGAGTACGAGACCACCGTACACTTTATCTCTGAGGAAGAGCTGCAGCGCGACCATGCAGGCCTGCCGCACGGCGGCTTTGTCATCCGTGCCGGCAAGACTGGTGACGGTTCCCGCAAGCACATCATCGAGTACAGCCTCAAGCTGGACTCCAACCCCGAGTTCACCGGCTCGGTTCTGGTTGCCTGCGCACGTGCGGCTTACCGCATGAACAAGGAAGGTCAGACCGGCGGCAAGACCATGCTGGATATCGCACCGGCTTACCTGTGCGCTCAGTCCGGCGAGGAACTGCGTGCGCATCTGCTCTAAGTTTGAATGGAAGGGGAACCGGCTGCTGTGCCGGTTCTCCGTTTTTCTGGGCGCAGCTGCGTCCGTAATCTGATAGGAAAGGTGTTGCGATCATGTCAGAACTTGGAAGAAATGACGCTTGCTGGTGCGGCAGCGGCAAGAAATATAAGAAATGCCACGCGGACTTTGATGAAAAGCTGTCTGCACTCAAGGCAGAAGGTCATGTCATCCCGCCGCACAAGCTCATCAAGACCCCGGAGCAGATTGAGGGCATTCGCCGCAGTGCAAAGGTCAATATTGCCGTGCTCGATTACGTCGCAGAGCACATCCGTGCCGGTATCTCGACGGCTGAGATCGACCGCTGGGTATACGAGGAGACGCTGCGTCTCGGTGGTGTTCCTGCACCGCTGGGCTTTGAGGGATTCCCCAAGAGCGTGTGCACTTCGGTAAACAATCAGGTCTGCCACGGCATTCCGTCCGAAGAACTCATTCTGCAGGACGGCGATATCATCAATGTCGATGTGTCCACCATCGTGGACGGCTACTACTCGGATTCCTCGCGTATGTTCTGCATCGGCAAGGTGCTGCCCGAGTGGGAAAAGCTGGTGCGTGTGGCCAAGGAATGCGTCGAGAAGGGGCTCGAGCAGGTCAAGCCCTTTGGTCTGCTGGGCGATGTCGGTCAGGCGGTCAACGATCACGCCAAGGCCAACGGCTACTCGGTCGTGCGTGAGATCGGCGGTCACGGCGTGGGTCTGGAATTCCACGAAGACCCGTGGGTCAGCTATACATCCAAGGCCGGTACCGGTATGGTAATGGCACCCGGTATGATGTTTACCATTGAACCTATGGTCAACATGGGTGCGCCTGACATTTTCCAGGACAGCGACAACGGCTGGACGATCTATACCGATGACGAACTGCCGTCGGCGCAGTGGGAAATTCAAGTATTGGTCACCGATGACGGCTACGAGGTCATTGCATACTGATTTTTCATACAAAAAGAAAAGCAGAGGCGTTTTGCCTCTGCTTTTTTGCGACCCAAACGGGGAAAATTACTTGTTCTTGTTCTGAACGTACTCGTCCATTGCAGCCGCAGCACGCTTGCCGGCACCCATTGCCAGAATAACGGTTGCCGCGCCGGTGACTGCGTCGCCGCCAGCGAATACACCGTCCTTGGAGGTGATGCCGTGCTCGTCGTCTGCTACGATGCAGCCGCGCTTGTTGGTCTCCAGACCCGGGGTAGTCGAGCGGATCAGCGGGTTGGGGCTGGTGCCGATTGCCACGATGACAGCGTCCAGATCCAGAACGAACTCGGAACCTTCGATCGGTACCGGACGACGGCGGCCGGATGCGTCGGGCTCACCGAGCTCCATCTGCTGGCACTTCATGCCGGTAACGAGGTAAGTATCGGGATCGCCCAGAACCTCAACCGGAGCGGTCAGGAACTTGAAGACGATGCCCTCTTCCTTGGCGTGGTGGATTTCTTCCAGACGTGCGGGCAGCTCAGCCTCGCCGCGGCGGTATACGATGTAAACTTCCTCTGCGCCCATGCGCTTTGCCGAACGAGCTGCGTCCATGGCAACGTTGCCGCCGCCAACGACTGCGACGCGCTTTGCACGCAGAATCGGGGTTGCAGCGTCTTCCTTGTAAGCCTTCATCAGGTTTACGCGGGTCAGGTACTCGTTTGCCGAGTAAACGCCGTTGTAGTTCTCGCCCGGAACGTGCATGAAGGTGGGCAGACCAGCGCCGGAGCCGACAAAGATGGCCTCGTAGCCGTCTGCAAACAGATCGTCGATGGTCTCGGAACGGCCGACAACGAAGTTCAGGACGAACTCAACGCCAAGTGCCTTGAGGTTGTCGATTTCCTTCTGCACGATGGCCTTGGGCAGACGGAATTCCGGAATACCGTACATCAGAACGCCGCCAGCGGTGTGCAGTGCCTCAAAGACGGTAACAGCGTAGCCCTTGCGTGCCAGATCACCTGCGCAGGTCAGACCGGCAGGGCCTGCACCAACAACAGCGACCTTGTGGCCATTGGGCTCGGGCTTTACGATCTCAGCGGTGTCGTGTGCCATCGCGTAGTCTGCGACAAAGCGCTCCAGACGACCGATGCCGACTGCCTCGCCCTTGATGGCGCGGACGCACTTGCACTCACACTGGCTTTCCTGCGGGCATACACGACCGCAGACAGCAGGCAGCGCGGAGGTTTCCTTGATCTTGGCAGCAGCCTCGAGGAACTTACCCTCTGCGACCAGAGCGATAAACTCAGGAATCTGTACGCCAACCGGGCAGCCGGAGACGCAGGGCTTGTTCTTACAATTCAGGCAGCGGGTTGCCTCCTCGATTGCCATTTCAGCGGTATAGCCGGTTGCAACTTCCTCGAAGTTCTTATTGCGGACGTTGGGGTCCTGTTCGGGCATCGGGACCTTGGTGAGAGACATATTCGCCATGATTACTTGACCTCCATCTTGTGCAGGTTGCACTCGTGTGCCTCGACGGCGTGAGCCTCCTGCTTTTTATACATCGCGCTGCGGCGCATGGACTCGTCGAAGTCGACCAGATGGCCGTCGAAGTCCGGACCGTCGACACAGGCGAACTTGATCTCGCCGCCGACCGACAGACGGCAGCCGCCGCACATGCCGGTACCGTCAACCATGGTCGAGTTCATGGAGACGATGGTCTTGATGCCGTAGGGACGGGTGGTCTCAGCGACGAACTTCATCATAATCATGGGGCCGATGGCGATGACAGCATCGTACTGGTTGCCTGCGTCGATGAGCTCCTTGAGCACCTGGGTAACCAGAGCCTTGCGGCCGTTGGAACCGTCATCGGTGACCAGATGCAGGTTGGTGCAGGCAGCACGCATTTCGTCTTCCAGAATGATGATGTCCTTGTTGCGGAAGCCAGCGATCAGATCGACTTCAGCGCCCATCTCGTGCAGCGCCTTTGCCTGCGGGTAAGCGATCGCGCAGCCCAGACCGCCGCCGACAACAGCGACCTTCTTGAGGCCTTCCAGTTCGGATGCGCGGCCGAGCGGACCAACAAAGTCATGCAGGCAGTCGCCCTCATTCAGCAGGCCGAGCTTCTTGGTGGTAGCGCCGACCTCCTGGAAGATAATCATAATCGTGCCCTTTTCGCGATCGTAAGAAGCGATGGTCAGCGGGATGCGCTCGCCGTCCTCATCCACGCGCAGGATGATGAACTGACCCGGCTGTGCCTTTTTGGCAACGTGCGGCGCGTCAATGACCATTTGCTTGGTATTTGCATTGAGTGTCTTTTTTTCAAGAATCTTGTACATTCCGATCCACCTCCATAGTGTACATTATTATACGACAGGGGATGACAATTTGCAAGAATACTTTTTGGGGATGAATCGGTAAAATCTGCGTTTTTGTGCAAAAAGAACAGAACAAAGGCAGAGCATGGGCAGGAAGTCGGCGGAAAAGTGAACAGGGGATCAGGAGTAATTGAGCGTGATGTATTCCGAGCGGGCGTAGCCTTCAATATTGCCATAACGGATGACATACCAGCCGTTCCACGAGCCGAGTACGCTGACCTGTGCACCGTCCGGCGCCTGACCGATAATGGGTGCGGCGAGTGAGGGACGGGAGCGAATGTTGAGATTGCCGAATCCCAGATCGACCGTCGCGCTCAGAATGGGTTCGGGTTCCAGGAAGGGAATACCGAAATAGTTGGTCAGCGCCATGACCAGACGGCGGGCAATGGGGACGATGTTGGAGCGAATCCAGGCCGCATCATCCGGGTTGTCGTGATAGCCCAGTTCGGCCAGCACAGCCGGGGCACGGGTGCGGGAGACTTCACCGATCGAGGTGGTCGGGCGTGCCTGTACCTTGTCGGGCAGGGGGTAGATCTCGCGCAGCTGGGCAACCATGGCATCAGCCAGACGGCGGCTGCGCTCGGAACCGGGATAATAATAGATGTCGATGCCGCGCAGCTTTCCCGCAAGGCTTTCGGGTGCGGCGTTGGAGTGCAGAGCGACATGTGCGTCGTAGGTTCCGGCATTGGAGACGAGGATGGAGGTGGCGGCTGTCATTTCCGGCGTGTTGCGGGTGTAGACAATGCCCGAAGCGGTCAAATAGGGCTCCATCGCGTCGGCAATCAGGTTCATGTAATATTCTTCGCTGCCCGCGCCGTCATAGAACAGGTTAAACTCCTGTGTGCTGGGAGATAAATAGATGCTTGGCATAGATTGGTGCCTCCTTGATGCAAAAATCAGCGTAAAAAAACTCTCAGATATCTCATTCTTATGCAAGTATACGAAAAGTGGTGCAGGCTATGGCGTATCGCATAAAAATGTTGTATGATAAGGTGAAATCAAATCGGAAGAAGAGAGAAAGGAGTGGAAAAACTATGAAAACCATCCTGTTTGATATGGACGGCGTGCTGGTCGCCACCGAGCGCATGCATTATGAGGCGCTCAACCGGGTACTCGACCGCGCAGTCGGGCGGACGATGGACTGGGGATATTACACCCAATTCATCGGTTCGACCACGACTTTTTTCTGGAGCACGCTCGATCGTGACTTTGGACTGAACGGCCAGACCGATGCGCTGCATCAGGCCTACACCCAGCAAAAGATCGAATTTTTGAAAGAACGCGGACATACCCCGGTGGACGGTTCGCCCGAGCTTGTGCGTGCACTGGCGCGTCGCGGCTATCGCATGGCCGTGGCTTCGTCCTCGCCCATGTACGAGATCACCGAAGTCGTTACGGCACTCGGTCTGGACGGCTGCTTTGAATTTTTGATCTCGGGCGAGACGGTGGAGCATCCCAAGCCCGCGCCAGATATCTTTTTGCAGGCAGCGGCGCACATGGGTGTACAGCCCGAGGACTGCATCGTTATCGAGGACTCGTCCAACGGCGTACGTGCAGCCAAGGCGGCAGGTATGACCTGTATTGCGCTGCGCAACCCGGATTCGGGCAATCAGGATTTGACTCCGGCGGACATCATCATCGACGCACTGGGTGACGCCCTGCATCAGATCGCTGGTCTGACATATCTGGCGACCGACCGTCTGTGCCTGCGTCCGTTTACGCTGGATGACGCACCGGCGCTCTATGAACTGTGCAGCGATCCCGAGGTCAGCCGCCTGACCGACTGGAAACCGCATGAGAGCGTGCAGGAGAGCGAGGACGTGCTGCGCACGGTCTTTATGGGGACGGATACCTGGGCAATCGTGCGCGGATTCGACCGTCGTCTGATCGGCGCCATCGGCCTGATGGCTGACCCCAAGCGAGACAATCCGCACGCCCGCATGCTGGGTTACTGGTTGGCTACCCCGTATTGGGGACTGGGCTATGCGACCGAGGCTGCAAAGGTTGTCTGTGCAGAGGCTTTTGAGGAGATGGGGGTGCAGCTCATCTCGGCGTACTATTATGCCGACAATACTCGTTCTCAGCGCGTGCTGGAAAAGCTCGGCATGCGATACGAGGGCAGACTGCGCGCGGCATCTCGTACCTGGGACGGCAGAATTTTTGATGAGGTGTGTCTGTCCAAAAGCCGCACCGAATATTTACAGGACTGCGCGGACGCGCAAGGGAGAACCAACGAATGAAATTAAATGTACAATCGCGCCTGCTGGTCGGTCTGACGCTGTTTTCCATGTTTTTTGGAGCGGGCAATCTGATTTTTCCGCCGTTTCTGGGTGAACAGGCCGGCACGTCGGCCATTCCGGCGCTCATCGGCTTTTGCGTGAGCGCGGTCGGCCTGCCCATGCTGGGTGTTATTGCGGTCGCAAAGTCGGACGGCCTGCCCGTTCTGGCCGGACGTGTCCATCCGATCTTCGCGTCGGTCTTTACCTTTTTAATTTATCTGTCCATCGGTCCCTGTCTGGCCATTCCGCGTACGGCGACGACCTCGTTTGAGATTGCAGCCGTACCGTTTTTGCCCGAAGGAATTTCCAATGGCACGGCGCAACTGATCTATTCGATCGTATTTTTTGCGGTTGCGTTGGCACTGGCGCTCCGACCGGACAAGCTGACCGATCGCTTGGGCAAACTGCTTGGCCCTGCACTGCTGACACTCATTCTGGTCGTCTTTGTCGGCTGTCTGCTGCATACCTTTGATGCACCGGGCGAGGCTGTGGGCGCGTATGTCAAGAACCCTGCCGTTACCGGTTTTCTGGAAGGCTATCAGACCATGGACACCATTGCGGCGCTCAATTTTGGTTTTATCATTGCCCTCAATATCCGGGCAAAAGGCGTGGAAGATAACCGGTTAGTGGTCGGAGAAACCTGCCGTGCGGGCGTGCTGGCGGGCATCGTTCTGCTGGCCGTTTACAGCGCACTGACCTACATCGGTGTGCAGTCGGGTACCATCTTTTCGGGTGCGGCAAACGGCACCGAGGTATTGCGTTCGATCGTGCTCGAACTGTTCGGGCAGGGTGGACTCATCATCCTGGCGCTCATCTTTGCCATCGCCTGCCTCAACACCTGCATCGGCCTGATTTCGTGCTGCAGCGACTATTTCACCAAGATCTTCCCGTTCTGGGGCTATCGAACCTGGGCGGTATTCTTTGCTGTGGTCAGCATGCTCATTTCGAACATTGGCTTAAACCAAATCCTCAAGGTATCGGTTCCGGTGCTGGGTGCCATTTATCCGGTCGCCATCGTGCTCATCGCGCTGGCATTCGCGCATCCGTTCATCGGACGCTTTACGCTCATTTATCCGGTGTCCATCCTGCTGACCGGTGTTGTCAGCGTGCTGGCATCGCTCGACGGTCTTGGCGTTGCGCTGCCCGGCATGGGTGCGCTGCGCATGCTGCCCTTCTATGGCGACAGCCTGGGATGGGTGCTGCCGGCGATCGTTGGTGTCATTTTGGGTATCATCCTTTCAGCTGTGACCGGCAAAAATCGACCGTCTGCGCAGTCCGTGCACGAGGTAAAATGAAAACCGGGATTTGTGCATAATGGATAAGAACGACGCGAGAAATTGGCGAAAATCAGACCGCTATCTGTGCGGTTCATCTGGATTTCAAAAATGCAATGCACAACTTGCCGATACTTTGTCATTTTTATGGTGCGCTTTTGGCACAAATGCTTGTTGCCTCTGCGCAAATAAATGGTATAATATCAGGCGGAAAAGATTGAGGATTGTACAATTAGGCACGGCAGAGGCTGCCGGAGCCGGATATGGCGGGGCCATTTGGAGGAATTAAAGTGTTACAGTTCATACAAGGGTTCAACCTGCTGATTTTTGCATTGTTTACCGTGTTCTATGCCTATCAGCTGTTTTATGTCGTCGCTGCGCTCTGGCACGATCGCAAGCGTACACCCATGCCTGAGGCAAAGAAACAGCACAAGTTTGCGGCCATCATTTCCGCACGCAATGAGCGGGCAGTGATCAGCGAGCTGGTGCGCAGTATAAAAATGCAAAATTACCCAGCAGAGCTCTTAGACGTATTCGTCGTTGCGGACAACTGCACCGACGATACCGCAGAGGTTGCCGAACGCGCGGGCGCGATCGTATTCAAGCGCTTCAACCGCACCGAGGTCGGCAAGGGATATGCGCTCGATTACGCGTTCCAGCGCATTGAAAAGGAATATGCATCGGCAGGCTATGAGGGCTACTTCATTTTCGATGCCGACAATCTGCTCGACCGCAACTATGTGGCCGAGATGAACAAGGTCTTTGACAGCGGCTATCGCGTCATCACCAGCTACCGAAATTCCAAGAATTTCGACTCGAACTGGATCTCGGCAGGCAGCGCACTGTGGTTCCTGCGTGAGTCCAAGTTCTTGAACAATTCGCGCATGATCCTGGGCACCAACTGTGCGGTGTCCGGCACCGGTTTCCTGGTTGCCTGCGATGTACTGCGTGCACGCGGCGGCTGGAAGTACCATCTGCTGACCGAGGATATCCAGTTCTCCATCGACTGCGCCTGCGAGGGCGAGCGTGTGGGCTACTGTTCGACCGCTGTGCTCTATGACGAGCAGCCGGTCACCTTTGAGCAGTCTTGGAATCAGCGTCTGCGCTGGTCGAAGGGCTTCTATCAGGTATTCGCACGCTACGGCCGCAAGCTGTTCGGCGGTGTAGTGAAGCGCCGCAGCTTCTCGTGCTACGACATGCTGATGACCGTTGCACCGGCCATGCTTCTGACTCTGGCTTCGGTTGCAGTCAACGCATTCCTGCTGGTCAGCGCACTGCTGAGCACACCGGTTGCAGTCGGCGTGGTTCGTGTCACCCTGTCGTCCATTCTGTCCTCCTTCGGCGGATTTTATCTGACCCTGCTGTTCTTCGGCGCGGTTACGGTAATCACCGAGTGGAAGCACATCAATACCACGGCAGCGCGCAAGGTGCTTTACACCTTCACCTTCCCGCTGTTTATCTTCACCTACATTCCGATCGCGATTGTCGCACTCTTCCGCAAGATCGAGTGGAAGCCGATTGCGCACACGATCAGCAAGTCGATCGAGGAATTCCAGTGATTATTCTGCGGCTGACCTCTGCATGAATCTGACAAAGAGTCCTGCAATATGCAGGGCTCTTTTTGTATGCTTTGGCTAGAAAACTTTGTCCGGGTTCGGATACTTTGCCAGTTTTTCGGACAAGCTAAAGAAGATAATTGATTCATCCTTGTAATTTTTCCGGCTTTCCTGTATGATAGATGTACTATGCACGGAAAAAAGATAGGAGGAACTGAATGCTGAACGAGTATTTAGGAAGCTTGAACAACTTCATGTACACCTACATTCTGATCTTTTTGCTGATCGGATCGGGTGTATACTTCACCATCCGGACGGGTTTTGTCCAGATCCGGCGCATCGGCGACGTTATGCGCATCCTCAAGGAGAAATCCCGCGATGATGACGGTGTCAAACAGGTGTCATCCTTCCAGGCCCTTATGATCTCCACCGCTTCGCGTGTTGGTACGGGCAACATCGCGGGCATTGCGGCGGCGATCGCGACCGGCGGCCCGGGTGCGGTGTTCTGGATGTGGCTGATGGCGGTCATCGGCGGCGCATCCGCATTTATCGAGTCTACACTCGCCCAGCTCTACAAGGTCAAGGACGGTGATTCCTTCCGCGGCGGTCCGGCGTACTATATCCAGCGCGGTATCGGCAAACGCTGGCTCGGATGCCTGTTCTCGGTCTTTCTGATTGCCTGCTTTGCTTACGGCTTTAACGGCCTTCAGACTTACAACATTGCAACCGCAATCAAGTTCTATATCCCGGATTTTGACAACAGCATGTGGCCGATGATCATTGGTATCGTCATAGCGGCGCTGACCGGTCTGGTTATCTTCGGCGGCGTACACCGTATCGGTTTCATCACCTCGGTCATCGTTCCCATTATGGCAGGCGGTTATATTCTGATTGGTCTGGTTATGATCTTCACCCATCTGTCGGCTGTTCCCGGCGTATTCAAGGAGATCTTCAGCCAGGCATTTGACGCACAGGCAATCGTCGGCGGTTTTGCTGGCAGTGCAGTCGTAACCGGTATCAAGAAGGGCCTGTTCTCCAACGAGGCTGGTATGGGTTCTGCACCCAATGCAGCAGCTTCGGCAGCTGTCTCTCACCCGGCAAAGCAGGGTCTGATTCAGACGCTGTCGGTATTCCTCGACACGCTGGTCATCTGCTCGACCACCGCGATGATCCTGATGGTTTCCGGTGTACCGGTTTCGCAGGACATCACCTATGTTCAGGACGCAGTCAGCGGCACCTTCGGCCCGATTGGTATCCTGTTTATCACCATTGCGATTTTCTTCTTCGCATTCTCCAGCTTGGTGGGCAACTACTACTACACCGAGTCCAACCTGCGCTTTATCAAGGACGACAAGCGCCTGCTGTTTGTCTTCCGTTTGACCTGTCTTGCTGCTATTTTCCTTGGCGCCCAGGCAAGCTTTGACACGGTTTGGAACCTTGCAGACATCCTGATGGGCTGCATGGCGATCGTGAACATCTTTGCCATCCTGGTATTGGGCAATCAGGCGCTCAAGGTGCTGGCCGACTACGACCGCCAGCGCAAGGAGGGCAAGGACCCTGTATTCTTCGCAAGTCACATTGGCATGAAGCCGGAAGAACTCGACTACTGGCACGATGAAGATCATGTGCCCGGTTGGGATACGGAAAAGTAAATGCATAGTACCGGAACTCCACTTTTGTGGAGTTCCTTTTTTGTTGCCGAAACGCCTTATAATGTACACACAATCTACCCGGATTGTACATAGAGCGGTCATCCAATCTCCTCAATTGAACGATAAGATAGCCATAAGGACTACGGAGGGAGGAACCCCAAAATGATTGAAGTACAAGATTTGGTCAAGCGATACGGCGGTTATCTGGCGGTCGACCACTTGAGCTTTTCGGCAGAGAAAGGGCAGATTTACGGTTTTCTCGGGCCGAATGGCGCAGGAAAAAGTACGACGATGAACATTATGACAGGCTGTCTGGCACCGACCAGCGGCACGGTCATCGTGGACGGTATGGACTTGCAGCAGGAGCCGGAAAAGGTCAAACAGCGCATCGGCTATCTGCCCGAGCTGCCGCCGCTCTACCCGGAGATGACTGTGCGAGAATATCTGACTTTTGCGGCAAAGCTCAAGAAAGTCCCCAGACTCGAACAGTTACAGCAAGTGGTGCAGGCGATGAGCAAGACCGGCCTGCTGGAAGAGCAGGATCACCTGATTCGCACGCTGTCCAAGGGCTATCGGCAGCGTGTAGGACTGGCCGCAACCTTGCTCGGCAATCCGGATGTTGTCATCCTGGATGAGCCGACCGTCGGTCTTGACCCCAGACAGATTCTCGAGATTCGTGACCTCATCCGCTCGCTGCGCGAAGAGCATGTCGTGATTCTGAGCTCGCATATTCTGTCCGAGGTCAGCGCGGTCTGTGACTACATTTTTATTCTCTCTCACGGCAAGCTGGTCGCGAGCGATACCCCGGAAAATCTGGAGGCGCAGCTGCACGCAGGCGGTGCACTGTGCGCAAGCGTGCGGGCAACGCCGGAAGAGATGCGCACACTGTGCAGCACGATGCTGCCCGGCATTCCGGTTGAGATCAGCGCAGGCGCACGTGCCGGTCAAACCGAACTGCGCTTCGGTGCGGTGGATGACCGCGTCACCGAGGATTTCTTCTATGCGTGCGCCGAGGCTAAGAATCCCATTCTCAAGCTCGAACGGGAAAAGGCATCGCTTGAGGAAATCTTCCTCGAGCTGACCGATGACCATACCGATGCAGAACTGGTTCTTGAGCGAGAGGAGGCGGGCGCATGAAAGCCATTTTTTCACGTGAAGTACGCTCGTACTTCCAAACCATGCTCGGGCCGGTGTTTATCGCGATACTGACCGCGATGACAGGCATTTACTTCATGGTTTTGAATCTGGTCAACGGCTACCCGTATTTTTCGGCCACGATCGGAAATATGCTGTTTATGCTCATGGTTGCAGTTCCCATTCTCACCATGAAGTCGTTTGCGGAAGATCGTCACAGCCATGCCGAACAGCTCATGCTGTCCGCACCGGTTACGGTCTGGGATATCGTTTTGGGCAAGTATTTTGCAATGGTGGCAGTGTTCGCCATCCCGTGTCTGCTGTTTTGTTTATGCCCGCTGATTATCATGACCGGTGGTACGGCAAGTCTTGGAAGCGACTGGGCGGCAATCGGCCTGTACTTCCTGCTGGGCTGTGCGTACATCGCCATTGGCATGTTCCTGTCTTCGATCACCGAGAGCCAGCTCATCGCCGCAGTTGCCAGCTTCGGCGTACTGCTCGTGCTCTATCTGTGGGATGCACTGGCTGAGTATTTCCCGACCAGCGCACGCGGCAACCTCATCGGCATGATCGTGATTGTCGCCCTGCTTGCCGCTCTCTACTACGCGCTTGCACGCAATCCCTATGTTGCGGTCGGTGTGTTTGTTATCCTGACCGTAGCGCTCATCATCGCATATCTGGTCAGCAGCACGACGTTTGAAGGACTGATGGCCAAGACGCTGGGCACCTTTGACGTCTATACCGGCTTTGTCGAGCTGGCAAACTACCGCCTGCTTGATTTGACCGCGGTTGTACGCTATCTCAGCCTGGCGTTCTTTGGCGTTTTCCTGACCGTGCAGTCGTTACAGAAGCGGAGGTGGGCATAACATGTTCGGGAGAAAGAAACAGAATGAGGCAGGCCAGACCGAGCCGCAGACCAAACCGCAGGACAGACGCATTCATCTGTCTCTGCCGCGTCCGTCAGGTGCTGCCATTAAGCAGTCGCTGCACGCAGCCGGTTTCCGGCATGGTTCGTACAGTGCAGGTATGACCGCCATCGTGCTGGCCATCCTGATTGTTGTCAATATGCTGGTGGGACTGCTGCCGACCAGTACCCGCATGCTGGATTTGACCAGCAACAGCCTGTTTGAGATCGGTGACACGACAAAAACGGCGATGGAGGAACTGAGCGAGGATGTCACCCTGACCATCGTCTCTCAGCCAGACTCGCTGGATACCCGTATTCAGCGTCTGGTAGACGAGTACGCATCGCTGTCCAGCCATATTTCGGTTGAGACAGTCGACCCGGTACTGCATCCGGCAGAGGCGCAGGAATTGGGTGCCGAGGATGGCACAGTCGTTGTCTCGTGTGAGGCGACCGGCGAGAGCCGCAATATCCTGTTCAGCGAGATTATCACACACACCTATTCCATGTACAGCTATGAAGCGGTCGAGGATTCGTTCGACGGCGAAGGTCAGCTGACCGCAGCTATCGTCAGCGTATCCGCGCCGACCGATCATGTCATCTATACCACCGAGGGACACGGTGAACAGTCGCTGGGCTCGAGTATTCAGGATGCCATTGATAAGGCAAATCTGAGCACTGACACGGTGAATCTGGTCGTAGATGGCGGCATTCCGGAAGACTGCGATCTGCTGGTGATCAATGCACCGCAGAAGGATTTGGATGCAACCGAAACCCAGGCTATCAAGGACTATATGGCCAAGGGAGGAAACGTCATCATCCTGCTCGCACAGACCGAGAATGACCAGCCCAACCTCAATGCACTGCTTGCAGCCTACGGTATGCAGCGCCAGAACGGCTATATTGCCGATGCCGAGCGCTATTACAGCAACGGCTATGACATCTTCCCGGAGATCTATACCGGTACGTCGATCACAGCCGATATGACAAGCGACTCTCTGATTCTGCTGTATAATGCGGTAGGTATGCTTGAGACCGACCCGACCGTCGAGAATGTGACGCTCAGCACGGTGATGCAGACCAGCACGAATGGTTACCTGGTGACCAACGAAGGTCAGACCCAGGGACAGTATCTGCTGGGTGCGATTGCACAGCAGGAGGTAACAGCGGAGAGTGGAGAAACCACGGAAACTACCGATGAGACTTCGACCGATGAGACGACCGAAGAAACCACAGAAGAGGCGGAGACCCTGACCGCGACCATGTGCGTTTTGCCGGCCAGCCTGATCGACGACAGCATCATCGGTCAGTTCAGCAACCTGAGCAATCAGGATCTGTTTATGAACGCTGTGACAGCAAACTTTGACGATGTCAGCAACATTTCCATTCCGGCCAAGTCGCTTTCGACCTCGTATAACCTCATTACCGGCGCAGGTGCATGGGGGATGCTGTTCATTGCCATCATCCCGCTCGGCGTGCTCGGTGTCGGACTGGCACACTGGCTGCGCAGAAGGAGACGGGTATGAAAAAGCAGACGAGAAATCTTTGTATCGCAGCCGCGGCGTTTATCGTGCTGGGCGGCGCGTATATTGCACTGGCAGGACAGCAAACCGAGGAAGAAGAGACGGTCGCAATCGAGGAACTGACCGATCTGGATGTCACCGATCTGACTTACACCAACACAGAGGGTACATGGCATCTGACCAAGACCGACGATGCGTGGAGTTATGCCGATGACGCGGCTTGTCCGATCGATAGCACGGCGGTGCAGGAGTTTGTCGACGAGATCGAAGAGATCACGGCCGACCGCAAGCTGGACAATCCGGACGCCGATGCTGATTACGGACTGGATGCCCCGGACTATACGATGGAGTTGTCCGACGGCAGCCAGACCGTGACTGTGACCGCTAGTGTGCAGGATAGCGTGACCTATTTGAAGGCAAACGATACGGTCTATGCAACGACGGCTTACCTGCCTGAGGGTCTTGATCAGGGCTTGAATGGTTGGATTGAATACGAGAACATTCCGTATGCAACCGAGGATTCCCTGACCGAAATCGTTTGGGGAGATACCACGGTGACCCGTGTGCTCGAAGAGGAGACTGCTTCTGCCGACGAGAGTGAGGCGAGCGAGGCGTCTGACAGCGAGGACGAGACCGAAGAAGAGGAAGTCGCCAAGTGGCAGATCACCGACGCATCGGGCACGCGCACGATTGAACAGGATAGCACAATGGATACGTTCCTCAATGTTGTGCGTAATCTGTACGTTCTGTCGTGTGCCGACTATGGTGTGACCGATACCGCACGCAAGCAGACGTATGGTCTGGATGCACCGCAGACCCTTAAGGTCAGCTATACGACTGAGGACGGTACCGCATCTTATACCATCACTATTGGTGCTTCCGATGGCAACGGCGGATACTATGCGATGCTGGACGATAACGGTATCGTGCTGGTACTGGAAGCCGAGGGCGTGGATACACTGCGTTCGGTAGACCTCAGTGCATAAAAAGAATAAAACAATCCCTTTTCTGAAGAAAGGCATCCCGGCCGTGTGGTCGGGGTGCCTTTCGTTTTTCATGGGAAAGAGAAATTTTATAAATAAAAAAGTCCTTGAAATCATCGTAAAGATGAGATCAAGGACTTTTTGGCACGCCCGAAGGGACTCGAACCCCCAACATTCAGAACCGGAAGGAAATGGGTTTTGGATATAAAATGATATGAAAAAGAGAGGGTGTTATATGTAATAGTAGCTTGATTTGATGTAAAAGTTGCGAAATTTGATAGAGGACTTTACAGAACAGAGCTGAGAAATCGGGCGTTTCAGAGCGGTTTACGGTGCACTTTGTCGTGAATTTGTCGTGGTATTGCTGGAACCAGACAACGCAGATCGCAGTGCTTCCACCTCGCTATGTACATAGGTGTTTGCAGTGACTTCAATGTCGCGGTGCCCGAGGTACTGCTGGATGGTGTAGATATCCACACCACGCCGGCGCAATGCCGTGCCACAGGTATGCCGCAATTCATGTGGGGACAGGCGCGGAATCTGAGAGGGGAGGGTATCCATGAATTTGGTAAAGGCTCTGGCGAAACCATTTGGATCCCAAGGCTTTCCAACCGCGTTGGGGAAGATGTACGCGCCATGCCGGGGAATGGAAGAAAATACCTCAAGACACTCATCGGAGAGCGGCAATACACGATGTGAGCCATGTTTGGGCTCAGTGATGGAGACCACGCCGGATGTAACGCGAATTGATCGGTCGATCCGAATGGTGCGTGCTTTGCGATCGATGTCAGACCATTTAAGTCCACAGAGTTCGCCGCGACGCAGACCAAGTTCGAGCAGGATGTATGCAGCAGGGAAGTCCATGCGGGCGCAGTATTTTACAGTCGCGATTTGCTGGTCGGTATAAACACGCTTGGTTTGTTTTTGCGCTGTGCTTGTAAGCCGGATATGCTTGGCAGGATTGCGGCAGGCAATTCCGTTCTCACAGGCGCAATCAAAAACAGCGGACAGGCACATCTTGATCTTTTTGAGATATGACAAAGACAGATTGCGATGCTGGTTGAAAAAGCGCTGTACGTCAATCGGTTGAATCGCGGCCAAATCGGCATCGCCGAAAAAGGGAATTAGATAGCGCGTAATAGGGAGATAATAGGACGAGTGGTAGGTATTCTGCGTGACGGACGAGTGTTTATAGGTCTCCAGCCACTGCATTGCCCAATGTGAAAAGGAGGTGTCATGCTGTCCTGCACCGGATACGGATTGACCGGTCAGAGCTGATACCTGAGAGGCGATGATGTATTCTTGTGCCTTGGCTTTTGCGTGTGCCAGACTCTTGCTGGAATAAAATGATTTACGTATTGCTTTGCCGTGCAGATCTTTGCCGATCGTTGCCTTGTACTCGTAGCTGCCGTCGGCTCGTTTCGTTGACTTTTTTCTGGGCATATATGAGGTTTCCTTTCTAATTTGATGAATTTGGGGTCAAGAAAACCGCTCCTCCAAATATGGATGGAGCGGCTTCTCTACTGTGTGATCATGTAATTTTGCAATTATTGGATTAGTTTGGGATCTTCCCGCATCGCCTTGATGACGAATTCGGTGTACCAAGTGTACAGCTTGACGGTCGATATGAAAAAGGTTCGATTGGTTGCGGTCTCACGTAGCCAGCCCATTCCGAACGGACAACGCTGTGCCATGACCATGGCCTCAAGAGAGGCGCGGTCAATGCCGAGAAGTTTTGCAACTTCGCCAAGGGGAACTTTCTGGGGATAGCGATTACAGAGCGCGGTGAGCTCGTCGAGCTGGTTGGCAATGCATTCGGGTACGTCTGCGACAATTTTCATGGTGTTCAACCTTTCTTGTGAATTTAACGTGTGTAATCGAGGTCGTAATAGGGCAGATGAGGTTTTTGGCAGAGTTCGCGCATCTTATTTTCTCGTTCGATGGCACGTTTTCGATCTCCAGCGGGTGTGCGTTCGCCTCGCTGTTCTTTTCGCCAGTCGATACGGCTGAGGTGAATGGTAGGCACGCGATTGATACCCTGCACCTCCAAGCTTTCGTGACTGACCCGGATATCTAGGCCGCAGCGTGCATAGGCTTCGTTTTGTACGTTGGCCCATTGCTCGCGCCAGTGCTGGATATACGGGCGCTTGTCGTGTTCGCGATCCTTTTTTTCGCTGAAACCGCTGGGCTCGACAGCGCGTGTTGGAACGATGATATGTACGTGTGGGTTGTTTTTGGAAGGGTCCGATGGATTTCGGCCCCCGTGAATTGCGGAGATAGCGCATAAACAGTATTTTATGAAATTGTCTGTGATATATGTAGCGACAATATTTTGCAGTTCCGCAAAAGGGAGTTCGTTCGGTAGAGAGGCTTTGAACTCCCGCGCAGTTCTGGCATCGCAGCGTCGTTCGGCAGTTTCGATGGCATTGCAGAGTGATTGAAGCTCATAAAACTCGGAAGGTGCATGCTGCGGCTGGAAAATCCGGCATTCGAGCACGTCGTCTCTGCGGTTATAATAGATTCTCCGGTTGTAACAATCAGAAAGCCGTTCGCCGCTGATGTAGTTCACGAGTCGGGTGAGTGATCGCCCTTGGCCGCGGCTGATTGCCTGTACTTCAAGATGGTAATTCGCCATGATGTTTCCCTCTTTGTGTCCACTTACACATTGGTTGTTACGAGCTGTACAGCTCGCTCCTGGAGCTCGTGCAGATACGGAAAGTTGGACAGTACTTCTAAGAATACAGCGAAGTTTTGGAAGCGTTTCTGGGTCTCCTCCTGGGTCGTACCGGGATCGATTTCAAGGAGCTTGGGGAAGTACTGAATGACCAGCTCGCCGACGATAAACTTGCGCCGCTCGTCCTTCTTTTTTTGCGCTGCTTTTGTCTGACGCTGTGTTTTGCGTTGCTGCTGTTCGAACTGCTTCGCGCGTTCGCTTGCATTTTTTTGACGTTCTTCCATAGTCGACATGACGCATTCCTCATTTTCTTGTTTGGGGATTTGTGTGTTGTGGTGTAAAATCAACTTTTCGAGAGCGACGTTATCCGGCTCGTCGTGTACGATTTTCGTCAGGATATCCTTGTAGCTGCCGATCGGAGAGCTGCTTTTCTCGACCTCGAAGAATCCGCTGGGCGTGAGCAGAAGCACATCGTGCAATGCCCCAAGCTCGTGCGGATGGATAACCCAGTCGCGGGTCTCGCTGATCTGCAGACCGAAGCCGGATTTACTCATATCCCGGTCGAGTTGTTTGCTGATGCCATGCTGCCGTTGGATCGTGGTACCGATGAGCTTGCTTAGGCACTCTTGAGTTTCGGGATCATTGGCACGCAGGATGGCCTGATACTGGCAATTATCGAAGATGATGCGGCGATCTTCCGAGCCGTAGAATTTGTATGCTCTGTACGAAAAGACAGATATTAACCTTCTTGCTGCGGAGGGTAGACAATGCAGCGGTCATGTTGTCGAGCTTGCCAAATCGTGCAAACTCATCCATGAGCAGCAAAAGCTGTGGATGTGCAGCGGATTCAGGGGTGTAGCGTTCGGGACGGCGTTCGAGATAACGGAAAAACTGCGCGTACATGAGGTTGATCGCTCCGCTCCATTGTTCTACCTTGTGCGCAGGGATTCGCAGAAAAATCTGATATTTTTGCAGATCCTCCCAAGTAAAGCAGGGGGCAGATTCGCGTTTGCCGCGAAGCGCGTGAGAAATTTGCGGATCAATCGCGAAAAGTATCAGATGGTTGCGAAGGCCACGATCGACGGCAGCCACGGTTTCGGCTTTCATTTCCGAAATCTCGCCGAGCAGAGCCCGAATGCGTATATCAGAGCTTGCACGCAGCGTGGATGTGAGGGCAGAAATTGATTCGGAAACGATCATCGATACCGATTCGCTGAAGCTCAAGCCGCACTGGAAGTAATACAAAAGTGCCGCTGCGAATACTCCCTGTTCGGTCTCCACCCAAAAGGGCTGTTTATCTTCGGGTGACAGCGGAATGATGGAGCGCACGATGTCCCAGATGTTGCTGAGGAGATTGCTCTCATCGTCCGACAGGAGCCACCAGAACGGGTCGTAACTGGGACTGCCTGGCTCTGTGGGATCGAAGATAATATGCGGCCGAGTTACACAACCTTACCGAAAGAGCTGCGCATAGTGATTGGAAAGCTCACCTTTGATGTCGGTCGCACAGATCGCACCGTGCCATGTGGAGAGCGTGGGCATTGCGATGTAGCGGCTCTTGCCGCTGCCGTTGCCGCCAACGACAATGATATTGCCATCGGAGCCTTCAGGCATACCAATGAAATAAGGAGCGGAACGAGTAGGGGCTTGACCGAAGTACATGCCAGAATCGAGCCCTTGCTGAAGTAGCAACGACCCAAAGTCTGGATGTTGTTCGGATTGATTTTTGTGCAGAAAATTGTGATTTTCGAATGCGATTGCACCGTTTCGTACGGTGCGATCGTACTCACACACACGGGCGAGATTTTTGCGAAATGGTTTCATGTTGAAAACTCCTTTGTGCCGCGGCTTTATCTTGAGTACAGTCTACCAAACCAAATGACAAAAAGTTGTGACAAAAATGAATAGGTAGAAAAGATGCGCAATGTTCAAATAGGGCATGTGGTGTGATATACTAAAACTTACTATAAAATGTGAAGGGCGGCATGCTGGTGGAGTTTTCAGGACATGAGCTGATGCAGAGAACAAAGAATTTTCGGTGGAATGTCACGACGTTAGAAAACGAGGAGAGTTTTTTGAACTGCATAATATTGCGTGACTTAGTGATTAAATTTAGTGAGAGTCGTTATATGGAAGGATTGAGTGCAGCAGAACGTGTTACGAAAATCTTAGAGAAGCTATGCAGCATGATAAGGAAAACAAAACAAGAAGCATCACTTTGCTATGATATTGCATCCAATATATCAGAAGTGTGTGTGTTTATTATTTTGTGCTCGTTTTTTGAATACTAGCAAACGTATACGGGGAAAAACACTACAAGATTTCGTAGTTGAGCACAGTCCTTTGAGATTTTCGGAAGTCACTTCATTTAATTATCGAACACCATCTCTGGAAAGATCAGAAATTGATAGGTTAAGGCAATATCGTAATCGTTTGTTATCTCAAGGAAAAATATATATTAAAGATTGCCAATGGAATGCAATTTCGAAAGATGCTGAATATGAGTGGAGATTTTATTATGATTTAGCAAAAGAGTCTTATGATGTGCAAGATGTGTTCAAACGGCAAAAAAATTTGTACTCGGACATCCGAAACACCATGAAATTTGTAGATCAAGATGGTTTCGAAGAGAAAATCACGGAGGCTTATAAAAAGTTTCGCTCTAAATTGAAAAAATTAGAGTATTCGAAATATGTAGAACTTCAAAAAGCCATCAAAACACGCATTTTGGATGACTTGGGATACTATGGAATCAATTTGTATCGCTTCGAGCGAAGAATGCGTCCGTATACTATCACGCATGAGGTTAAAAGGTTAGAAAAGTGCAATTCAGATGAAGAGGAAATACAGGCATTATTGAAAATGGTTTGGCTGGATGACGTGTGCTTTCCAAGTATCTATGAAAGACTTTTTGATTTGCCATTGCAAATAACGCAGATGTATGCGGAAGTCTTTTCGAAGTACTTGGAGCGTGCTGTAATATTGGGCTGTTTGATTCTGGATGAGCTTGTTGAGCAAGGCACTTTTGGTGATGCGTGGGAAAAGCTTTTTATTGATGTGAGCAATAAAATGGCAGAAACGGTGCTATATGATCCTGAAAAGATCAATTTCGAGATCACAGAGAAATCTCAACAGAAGTTTATGAGAATTCTTCACGCGAGCGTGCTTGTAGAAGTTTGTGCGGCATGTCATAGGGAGTTAGAACTGGAAGACTTGTTGATCGAATGAGATCAAGTGGACATGAAAAGGGCGATTTGGGTAAAGACAAATCGCCCTCTGTACGCAAAGAGTTAGTTGCAACTGTCGTCCTCGTCTTCCAGTAGGTCGATGATCTCACCGATCACGACCAGAATGGTCCCCAGACCCATAGGCTCATCTCCTCTCTTTATTAATAGTAAGCGCAAAGCAACTCGGCCGCGGCTTCGTGCAGCAGCGCCGGATTGTACAGCAGCTCCTCGATCTCGCACGGATCGTACCCCAAATCGAGCAGTGCCAGCACTTCATCTTCGGACACACCCATAGATTTCGCAGTCTGGATCAAAAGGTCGGTCTGTCCATCTATCGCCGCCGGCTCATCCACTTCGTCGAACCACGACAGCATGCGAAACCGAGGATGGCGCCAGAAGTGTTCCATGCTGTGATTCGGATTGAAATGCCCCAAACTGCACTGACCGGTTCGATCAATCTTCAAAATATCGCCCTCCTTGGTATGGATTGCTTCTCGGTGGTGCAGGCGCAGCTTGCGCATCGCCTGACGCAGAATTTCTTCGGTCGAGGCGTACAGGTAGAAGCCGTCGAAATCAAAGATTGCGAGCGGGTTGTCGCCGCGCACAAAGAACAAATTATCGTCCCGGTCGAGAAGCGTAAAGACAAAAGAACCCTGGATTTTCTCCGCCATTGCGCTGATGGTCGTGAAATCCAGGGTTTTCTGTTGTTCGAGCAGCTGTACGGCAACATAGCTGTCGGTCTGAATGTGGGTGTCCGGCAGATTCTCGGTCTGCCGGAGTGCTCTGTCGTTCCACAACACACCATTATGCGCCAGTGCAAAAGTTCCGGTCGACCAAGGGTGATTGTTGAAGTTGTCTGCCGGTCTGCCTTGGGTGGCAAGCCGGGTGTGTCCCATGACGACACTCACACCATTGGGCACATGAAACTTTAGCTTATGTGCGGCGAGCGGGCGTTTATAGACCTTGATGCTGCCGCCAAAGTTGTAGGCAATACCTGTCGCGTCAGTTCCGCGTACCTCACATTCTTTGCCAAGCACCTGCAAAATCCGGTTTTTTTGCCGTGTTGTTAAGGCGTTCTGGTAATCGATCAGTCCAAATAGGCTGCACATCATTCGTCCTCCTCGTACATAACAGGGTCGTTTTTGTAGAGATTTCGCTCCTTCAGATATTGAATGAGCTCGGGTTCATGAATCCGGTCAAGGAATCCGTGCCAAGACAGCTCTTGCAATTCCTCGTCGGGCAATAAAACAGCCACGTCGCAGATGGCATTGACCAGCTGTAACGTGGCAATTAAAGTGTTATATTTCAGCGTACCTCGGAAAATTCGGATCTCAACAGTATCCTCATTTGTCAGATTGACCGCGGTATAGCGTCCCGCACGGGAGTCCTTTGCCGACTCCATCACAGCTTTCGGCGATAATTTCATGCCATAGCGTGCCGCCCAGCGGTTGATCTGCCGCTCGGTGCGTCGGGAAAACCGCAGGAGCTCAGTCCAGAATTTCTCGACGAAGTAGAGCAGCCGCGCAATCGGCAGTTCCTGCTCCTGCTCGGTTTCTCCGAAAGCAGCGCGGGAGATATGGATGTGCAGGCCGCAGGTGGTAGTGCGGTGGCTGAGATATCCGAGTTCAACTGCCTTGCGCAGAACATTTTTCCATGGCATCTGTTCTAGGTGGTATTGCAAGGTCATCGGATGCGTGACCAGTTCCATGCCGCAATCCAGCGATCCGTCGCTTTTGATGTACAAATTCTGTGCGTCCTCGTTGGCAATGTTCAGGATTTCGCCAGCATTCTTGTGGCTCTTGCCATTGCCGTCGATCTCCAATTCGACACCGAAGAAGCGTTCGTTGCTGCGCTCTCCGTGGAAAATCAATCGCGGTGTGTAACTGTAATCGTGGATCGTCGCCTGCTGCAAACGAGCTTGCAGGCAGTCATAGCACAGCGGTTCGTCCTCATCGTCGTCCTCGTAGTAGGTATCGCTGTATGAAATGACGCGCCCACAGCGTTCACAGTGCGTATAATGCCGCTCGTAGCAATGCTCGCACAAAGTGATATTTTCGTCTCCGTGGTCGTCCGATAAGAACAGCCGCTCGCCACAACAATCACAGACTGTTGTGTATGTGTCCACACAATCCGGGCACAAAATCGTATCGGCTACCATCGTGCAGGCATCCACCGGGACTCGTTCGCCACAGCGCTCGCAAATGTAGGTTGTCTCTTCCATTTTCACAGCCTCCTTTTAGTATTCGTCTGCTAACAACATGGTCACGTGGCCAGGATCTTCGATGATGTAGACTTTGGCATCAACAGGCTGCTCGCCCGGAATCACAACAACGTGCTTATACTCCGGCTGTTCCTGAGCATGCTCAATGCGCTGGCGCTCGCCATCACAGGATAATCGGAAGATTTGCAGATAATCCCGCTCGGGCACTTCCATGCTGTCGCGCATGTACCACAACAGTATTTGTAGCCAAGGCGGAATGGTGGTCTGGATACCACGGGTGATGTAACGGGGTTTCATTTGGATCAGCTCCTTATAGAATAGTAAAAGCCGAAGGATTTCTCCTTCGGCTTCACTTCTATACTATATATTCGATTTTATTTGAGTCTTACTTTTTGGGTTCTTTTGAAAACATGCTGTGGCGAGAATGAAAGGTTTTAGATGGCGGCAGCATGGCTGCCTGATCGGTCAATCCCAGAAGATACTCCACATTGACCTTGTAAAACCGGGACAAACGGATCAAAAGTTCAATCGGGATCTCACGCACCCCATTTTCATAGTTACAGTATGTGTTCTGCGCAACCTGGAGATATTCTGCAACTTCCCGCTGGGTAATATCACGGTCTTCTCTCAGTTCTTTGATTCGATTTGGATACATGGGCAGCCTCCTTGTATCCATTGTAAAGATGCTGTACTCCAGCATTGACTTTTATCTCGTTTTGAGATAATATATGCTTGTAAGGTACAAATGATCCCGTACGTTTCCATGTACGAAAGAGGTGCAGCAGATGGCAAATTATCGTGATACTTATTTTGGCAACAACCCTGGTAATCATGGCTGGTATACCTGTGTTAGATGTGGTCGGAAACTGCGGCGCGGTGATGTGGATATCGATCATATCATTCCCCAAAGCAGAGGCGGTGCTGATGGAGAATGGAACCTGCAATGTATGTGCAGGCACTGCAACCGCTCCAAGCAGGATGACACGCGCGACACCGTGCCCGATCTCATCCGCAGTACCGGCCGTATTGTCTCTCGCGAGAGCAAGAAAACTCCTTTCTCGCGCTTTCTGTCCAAGAAATAATTCTCATTCACTACCAAGGAGAGGTTTTTTATGTCATTCTGGGAAAAAGCAAGTGCGCTGGGTCAAGCAGCATATGAAAAAGCAGAGAAGTTCAATGCGGATGTGGAGCATTGGATGGATATTTATCAAAACGAAGATGATGAGAAGCTCCTTAAGCTTACAAAAAGCTGTTCGAAAGCTCAAAACTTAGCGGCGCGTAAACTGTTGCAAGAGCGCGGCTACGATTTCTAACCCTATATTGTTTACCCAAATCTTTTTAAGCGGCTGCACCTCTTGTGCAGCCGCTTCTTTATTATAAAATATTGTCAAATTAAATGATTGTTACTGTTTGTGTATGTGCCAAATAGCATCTTACATGAAACCAAGTTTGAAATGCGTCTCATTCAAGAGTGCTTTATAGGATTGAAACAAAAAATGAGAATTGTTATAATGATTGTACATTATGCTCGAGATATCGAAGTTTATCCCGGGATTTTTATAACATATATTGCTCTGCATGCTTTGGTTATTAACATATTTTCATAGATTTTTCGTTTCAACAAAACAGGCTATTGCGCGTTAAGAAACTTTGTTATGTGACTTAGCTTCTCCTGATAAGTACTCTCGAAGCAGGAAGGATTGAATCTGCATGAAACCTTTTACAACATATCTGGCACATATTGCTGCAGATGGTCGAGAACAAACTATTTGCGACCATCTTGCTGGCGCAGCGCGATTGGCTCAAAATTTTGCGCAATCATTTCAAGCAGACGATCAGGGTGAATTGGTCGGAGGAATGCATGATGTCGGAAAATATTCTCAGGAATTTCAAAAACGCATACACGGAGACTCGCACCGGGTAGATCATGCAACCGCAGGAGCTTTTGAATGCTATCAGCGCGGTCAACCCTTTGCAGCATTTGCAATCGCTGGCCATCATGGTGGTTTGCCAGATGGAGGTGCACAGACGGACTGCGTGGATGCCGCTACTTTTTATGGACGTATGAAGCGTGCGATGCAAGGGAAACTTCCAGTGTATGATGCTTGGAAGCCAGAGATTAACCCACCACAAGCATATATTCCTGATTTCACCAGAAAAGGCCTGGCAGAAGGGATGTTTTTTACCCGTATGCTGTCTTCCTGTTTGGTCGACGCCGATTATCTGGATACGGAAGCGTTTATGACAGGGAACACAAGATCCTCAGATCGATGTGCTTCCATCGAACAACTATGGGACAGGCTATGCGCATATACTGCTGGCTGGTTTCCGCCTGTCCGGGAGATTAACCGTCAGCGCTGTGCCATCTTGGAGCGTTGTATCAAGGAAGGCGAAAATCGCAGTCGTGGGTTGTTTTCCCTTACCGTGCCCACGGGCGGTGGAAAAACCATCGCTTCGCTCGCGTTTGCTCTCTCTCATGCCAGACAACATGGGCTGGATCGTGTGATTTACGTTATCCCCTATACATCCATCATTGAGCAGACCGCTGCTGTGTTCCGAGAAGTGTTGGGCAGCGAAAATGTATTGGAACATCATTCCAATGTGCTATATGACTTGGAAGGTGAGGCAGACACACGGAATATTCATCTGGCACAGGCAACCGAAAACTGGGATATGCCAGTCGTGGTGACAACCGCAGTACAGTTTTTTGAATCACTTTATGCCTGCCGTTCTTCCCAGTGCCGCAAGCTGCACAATATTGCAAACAGCGTAGTGATCTTTGATGAGGCGCAGATGATGCCGGTTCCATATTTGCGTCCATGTGTCCATGCAATCGCTCAACTGGTCGCTCATTATCGTGTTTCTGCCGTGCTCTGTACGGCAACACAGCCCGCCTTGCAACCGATTTTTCAAGAATTTCTGCCCGATCACCCCATAACTGAGCTTTGCCCGCAGAGCACCTGTGAATGGGAGATCTTTCACAGAGTAACCTTTGCACAAGCTGGTGGGTTGGAATGGAGTGCACTGGCCAATCGGTTGAACGGGCATAAACAGGTTCTGTGCATCGTTAACACCAGAAAGGGTGCACAAGAATTGTTTACACGCCTTGCGGGCGACGGATGTTTTCATTTGTCAACTTTGATGCATCCGGCGCATCGGCGTGCGCAATTAACGGAAATCCGAAATCGTCTGATAACTGGCCGGACCTGCCGTGTTGTATCTACTTCGCTAATCGAGGCTGGTGTCGATGTGGATTTTCCTGCCGTTTACCGTGAGATTGCCGGATTGGATTCCATTCTTCAGGCTGCCGGAAGATGCAACCGGGAGGGAAAACGAGATGCCAAAGACAGTGTCGTGACCATTTTCCAAAGCGAGGAACGAACACCGCCCCTATTTTCAAAGTCAATCGGAGCCGGACAAGAGGTTATGCAAAAGTATGAAGATCTCATGTCCCGTGAAGCCATTCACGATTATTTCTGCCGACTGCTGGATCTAACAGGGACAGATGCGCAGGACAAGCAGAAGATCCTGCACAGAATACAGACTGAATTTTTCCCGTTCCGATCGATTGCACGGGATTTTCATCTGATTGATAACCAGACCAATACAATCTACATCCCCGTTGGGGACGGCGAAGGACTGATTGCGCGTCTTTTATCAGGTGAACATAGCCGGAATTTGTTCCGGCAGTTGGGACAATATGGGGTATCGGTTTATCAGCAGCACTTTGAAGCACTGGATGAAGCGGGTGCATTGGAAATCGTGTCGGATGGTACGGCTATTTTACGTGATTTGTCATTGTATTCTGAGCAGACCGGACTATCGCTGGAGCTTGACTTTGGGAAGGGGCTGTTCATATAAAATCAGAACCGGAGATACGGCGGTATCTCCGGTTCTGACCAGTTCGCTTCTATAAAATACTACATGTTTCAATCCACAGGCTCAACAACCTGACGATATTCATTATAGATACGAGTGCTTCCAAAGTCAATTAAATTATATATCTATAAAATATTACATGAAAATTTATATTGACATTTGTAATCTATGGGTTTATGATGAAATCAGAAATTCACAGAAATAAATTTGAGTGAGGTGAAATACTATGCCAATTCGTCTGGAAGTATGGGGAGATTACGCTCTGTTCACCAGACCGGAAATGAAAGTCGAACGTGTCAGCTATGACGTGATGACGCCTTCAGCTGCGCGTGGACTGATGGAAGCTGTTTACTGGCATCCTGGAATGAGGTGGAGCGTGGATCGGATTCATGTCTGCTCTCCCATTCGCTTTACCAATCTGCGGCGCAATGAGGTTAAGGCTACCGTGTCTGCACGTTCTGCCCGCACGGTGATGGAGCGTGGTACAGGGGATCTATATCTTTGCACACCCGAGAATATCCAGCAGCGTGCGTCCATGCTGCTGCGCGATGTACACTATGTGATCGAAGCGCATTTTGACATGACTGACCGCGCTGCACCAGGAGACAATCCGGGAAAATTTCAGGATATTATCAAGCGTCGTGTCCGGAAAGGACAGTTTTACCACCAGCCTTATTTCGGATGCCGTGAATTCCCGGTCAATTTCAAGTTGTGCGAGCAGATTCCGGACTGTCCCGAATCACTCAAAGGTGAACGTGATCTCGGGTGGATGCTGTGGGATATGGACTACACCGACCCAGAAAATATCCAGCCTATGTTTTTTCGCGCGGTACTGCGCGATGGTGTTCTGGATGTTCCGACACTGGAAAGTGGGGAGGTGCACCGATGATTTTACAAGCGCTGACCGATTACTATCGGACGTTGGAGGGGCAGGGGCAACTGTCCGCACCGGGCTGGAGTCCGGTCAAGGTATCCTTTGCTTTGTGTATTGACCAAGATGGTACACTTGAGCGGGTAATTTCTCTGCAAACCGAACAGATGAAGGGGAAAAAGACTGTTTTGGCACCGCAATCCATCATTCTTCCCGCCCCAGTCAAGCGCTCAAGCGGTATTGCGGCAAATTTCCTCTGTGATAATTCCAGCTATATATTGGGAGTGGACAATAAGGGAAAACCGCAACGCAGTGCAGAATGCTTTGCTGCCTGCAAAGCGCTGCACGAGGACATTCTAAAAGACATGAACTGTCCGGCAGCGGATGCAATTTTAGCCTTTTTCCGGACTTGGAATCCTGAACAGGCAGCGGTACATCCAGCTTTGACTGAGTACTGGGAGGATATCATGGCGGGAGCCAATCTAGTTTTCCGCTTCGACGGTACATTTATCCATACCGATCCTGCCGTCCGTCAGGCATGGAATACATATTATCAAACAGCTGATGATGGACCAGAAATGGTCTGTCTGGTTACCGGCGAAAAAGGCCCTGTGGAACTGGTGCATCCATCGATCAAGAATGTACAGGGAGCGCAGTCAAGTGGAGCGGCTGTGGTGTCGTTTAATGCACCTGCATTCTGTTCTTATGGAAAAGAGCAAAATTTGAATGCGCCAACCAGTAAATATGCGGCGTTTGCCTATACGGCAGCACTCAATCATCTGCTCACTGACCGTGATCATGTGTATCGTATGGGCGATGCGACCGTCGTTTGTTGGGCCAAGGGCGGCGGTGACGCGTATCAGAATCTGTTTGGCTGTGCCTTTTTCGGTCAGCAAACCTCTTATACTCTGACCGATATTCAAGGTACGCTGAAAAATCTCTGTGCCGGTCAGACAGTAGAGTTTGAAGCTGAGCGTTTGGATCCGAATATGGAATTCTATGTACTCGGTCTGTCACCCAACGCAGCACGACTTTCGGTACGATTTTTCCTGCGCAATACTTTCGGCGCATTCCTCCAGAATGTACAGGCACATCAAGAGCGTTTGGAGATCGTAAAGCCCAGCTTTGACAAATTCGATACCATCCCGCTCTGGAAGCTGCTATACGCAACGATTCGCAGTCAATCAAAGTACGAACCAAATTTATATGAGGAGGCCAGAGCGCAGTTGGACAAGAATGTTTCGCCTGTCATGGCTGGTGAAACTTTACGTGCTGTTTTGATGAATACGCGATATCCGGAATCTCTGCACAATGGTGTTGTTTTGCGCATACGAGCAGAACGGAATATTACTCGAAGCCGTATTGCGATCTTAAAAGCTTATATGCTTAAAAAATATGAAAATCTCCCTCAGTTTGGATCAATAGCAGAGGTGTTTACTATGAATTTAAATGAATCGTGCATAAATCAAGCATATGTGTTGGGGCGACTGTTTTCTGTTATGGAAAAAATACAGCTAGCATCAGCTGATTGGAAAATTAGCCGTACAATCAAGGATAGCTATTTCAATTCAGCCGCCAACACGCCTAAAATTATCTTTTCCAGACTGTTTCCGCTCAGCGAGGCACATATGAAGAAGTTAATGCGAGATAAACCGGGACTTGCAACAACATTGAATCAGGAGAAAAAAGAGTTGATTTCTAAAATCACGCAGCCTATTCCGGTAAGGTTCTCTCCGGATGCAATTGATTGTTTTTATATTGGTTATTACCATCAGGATATGAAAAAAAAGGAGGAAGAATAAAATGCCCGAACCGATCAAGAACCGTTATGAATTTGTAATCCTGTTTGATGTGGAAAATGGCAATCCCAACGGAGATCCGGATGCAGGAAACATGCCGCGTGTCGATCCCGAAACCGGTCTGGGACTGGTCACCGATGTTTGTCTCAAGCGTAAAATCCGCAATTATGTAGAAACCATCAAGGAGGACGCGACTGGCTATCGTATCTATGTTAAGGATGGCGTGCCGCTCAACCGCAGTGATGCTGAGGCGTATGCGGAACTGGATGTGACCGAAAAGACGGTCAAGGACAAAAAGAAAAACGATCCCGATCTGGATTGCAAGATTCGGGACTGGATGTGCAAAAACTTCTTCGATATCCGTACTTTTGGCGCGGTTATGACCACCTTTGTCAAGGCTGCACTCAACTGCGGACAGGTTCGCGGACCGGTACAGTTGGGCTTTGCCCGCAGTGTTGAGCCGGTTGTGCCGCAAGAAGTAACTATTACCCGTGTGGCCATCACAACCGAGGCTGATGCAGAGAAGAAGGGCACCGAGATGGGACGCAAGTACATCATTCCTTATGGTCTCTATCGCTGCGAGGGCTATATCTCTGCCAATCTAGCACGCAAGACGACCGGATTTTCCGAGGAAGATCTCTCACTGTTGTGGGAAGCCATCCTCAATATGTTTGAGCACGATCACTCTGCTGCCCGGGGCAAGATGGCTGTACGCGAGCTGATTGTATTCAAACACGACAGCGAGCTGGGCTGCGCTCCGGCGTGGAAGCTGTTTGAGGCAGTGAAGATTGCCCGAAAGGATGACAACGGTCTGCCTGCACGTTGTTATCAGGATTATACTGTCACTGTCGATCAGGATGCTCTGCCGTCCGGTGTTACCTGCACGCGCATGGGGTAATCTATCGTGAGGAGGATTTCCTCCAGCTGTCAGGCATTCAGCATTTTGCCTTTTGCCGCCGCCAATGGGCGCTTATCCATGTAGAAAAACAGTGGAAAGAAAACCTGCGCACGACAGAAGGGCAACTGATGCACGCGCGTGCACATGATGCCAGCCAACGCGAGCGCAGGGGAAATACCCTGATTGTGCGGGGGCTATCGATTGCATCGCCTATACTGGGGTTATCCGGACAATGTGATGTTGTAGAGTTTCGTGCCTGCGAAGGCGGCGTTCCCTTGCAGGGAGAAAACGGCAGATGGCAGCCGTATCCCATCGAATATAAACGCGGAGAACCCAAGGAAAATGATGCAGATGCCCTGCAGTTATGCGCACAGGCCATGTGCCTGGAAGCAGCTTTGTGCTGTACGATTTCGGAAGGCGCACTCTTTTACGGTAAAACCAAGCGCCGGATGACCGTTTCCTTGGATGATAAGCTGCGAGAAAAAGTGCGTCGGATGACGGCGGAAATGCACGAACTGGCGCGGCGCGGCCATACGCCGAAGGTAAAACCCTCCAAATCCTGTAACGCCTGTTCGCTCAGGGAGCTTTGCCTGCCGGCGCTCATGCGCAAAAAATCTGTACAGGACTATTTGGGAGAGGCGATGGAGGGAGACGAATGAGACATCTGCTCAATACTTTGTTCGTCACGTCGGAAGATATCTATCTGACGCTGGACGGAGAAAACATAGTCGCCAATCGGGACAAGACGGTCATTGCCCGGTATCCGCTACATACACTGTCGGGGATTATCTCGTTCTCCTATCCCGGCGCGTCTCCAGCTCTTATGGGCGCCTGTGCGCAGCGTGGTATTGCGCTATCGTTTTGCACGCCGCGCGGACGGTTTCTGGCACGGGTAACCGGAGAAGCGAATGGAAATGTGCTGCTGCGACGCGCTCAATACCGTGCCGCAGACGATCCAAATCAGAGCTGCCGTATTGCACGAACCATGATTTTTGGAAAAATCCATAATGGAAGATGGAGCGTTGAACGCACCCGCAGAGATCATGCACTTCGTGTGGACGCTGAACGCCTGAAAGTAGTATCTGATCAGATGAAGGCGCTTCTTCCGCAAATTTTGCAGGCGGGAGATCTGGAACAGCTGCGCGGCTTAGAGGGTGTGGCTGCGAATGCCTACTTTGGTGGGTTTGAAGAGATGATCTTAGGCGATCGGGATACCTTTGCCTTTGATAAGCGCAGCCGCAGACCGCCGCTCAATCCGACCAACGCTCTGCTTTCCTTTGTGTATAGCTTACTCTCGTATGACTGTGCTGCGGCATTGGAAAGCGTGGGATTAGATTCCTATGTAGGTTTTTTGCACCGCGACCGACCGGGACGCAGTTCATTAGCGCTTGATCTGATGGAAGAGCTGCGTCCCTGCGTGGCAGATCGCTTCGTACTGACACTCATCAATAACCGTATTTTGAAGGAAGAAGATTTTGTCCGGCAGGATAACGGTGGAGTGTTTTTGCGCGATGACGCACGGCGCACCGTTCTGAAACGGTGGCAGGAGCGAAAAAAAGAGACGTTGACGCATCCCTATCTGGGAGAAAAAATTCCTTGGGGGTTGGTTACTTATCTGCAGGCGCTGCTGCTGGCTCGATACCTGCGTGAAGATCTGGATGCATATCCGCCATTTTTGTGGAAGTGAGCAAAAAATGTTAGTACTGATTACATACGATGTGAATACGGAGGATGCTGCCGGAAGAAAGCGATTGCGGCAGATTGCCAAACAATGTGTCAATTATGGGCAGCGGGTGCAGTGTTCGGTTTTTGAGTGCCTGCTGGATGCCGCCCAATGTAAAATGCTGCAAGCAAAACTCTGTGCGATCATGGACCCGGAAAAGGATAGTTTACGGTTTTATTATTTGGGTAATCGATATGATCGAAAGATCGAACATTTTGGCTGCAAACCCACTTACCAGCCTGAGGGACCATTACTGTTGTAAAAGGTGCGAACGTTAAGCGATCAGAAAATCCTTGAGAGGTTCGCACCGCAAAATCGCAGCTATATCTTAAAATCATAACGCGAACAAGGGGGACGATACATCAAATATTGATTATAGATCCTCGTGATCTGGATAAATCATACAAATTTACAAATATAGTTTTAGCTATATTTGCTGTCGCTCCCCGCATGGGGAGTGTGGATTGAAATG
>NZ_FUXW01000003.1:15438-193379 GCF_900167005.1 Butyricicoccus pullicaecorum DSM 23266 | reverse complement strand
CGTCGCTCCCCGCATGGGGAGTGTGGATTGAAATCTGCGCCCTTGTCCTGACTGTCTGCACCGTCGCCAGGTCGCTCCCCGCATGGGGAGTGTGGATTGAAATGCAGATAACCGGCAGGATTTGGGTCAAAATCTGCGTCGCTCCCCGCATGGGGAGTGTGGATTAAAAATGAGTATGGTCATCTTCAGTTATATATGACGCGTACTCCATCAAGAAATAAAAGCATAGTTGCAGAATGTGGGGAGAAGTATGGGAAAACAGGTGCAGAACAAATCCAGCGGTGAGGTTTTGCCGAAGAAGGGCGCAAATGCCCGCACACCGTATGAGCATCAGTGTACAGCGATGCATAATCTTGATCTAATCGATCGGGAAAAGAATTACAGCACCCTGATCGTGCTGCCGACCGGTGGCGGCAAGACCTATACAGCTGCGCTTTGGCTGCTCAAAAATGCCATTGATCGAAAGAAAAAGATTTTGTGGATTGCTCACAGGCAGATGTTACTGGATCAGGCTGCGCAGTCTTTCCAGCAATACGCCTATGCGGAGACCATGCCGCATATTTCTTCTTTCCATTATCGGATTATCTCAGGTGCGACCGAACATGATCGAGCAATCGATATTACACCGGAAGATGATCTGCTGATCGTCGGTAAGGATAGCATTGGACGCAATTTGAGTTGTCTGGATGCATGGCTGAAAAGACAAAATGAGGTCTATCTGGTCATCGACGAGGCGCACCACGCTACGGCAAAGACCTATCGTAAGGTGATTGCCTATGTGCAAAAGCATGTGCCCAATATGAAGTTGATCGGCTTGACGGCAACTCCGTTTCGTACCGCAGAAGCCGAGCAGGGACTGCTGGCTAAAATCTTTCAGGACGGTGTACAGGATGAGCAGGTTAAGCGGGGACAGCTCGGTATTACCTACCAGATCGGCTTAAAAGACCTGATTAACCGTCAGATTCTGTCCAAACCAATTTTTGAAAGCTATTACACCGAAGAGCATTATGGGGAGTCCCTTGGCCTTGCAGCTTGGGAGAGTATTCGCCATCTGGATACTCTGCCGGATGATATTGCACAGCAGATGGCGAAGAATGCCGTGCGCAATCGGTTGATTGTCGATACTTACAAGAAGAAGCGAAAGGAGTATGGTCAGACCATCGTATTCGCCGTCAACATCGACCATGCAATCGCACTCAATAAACTCTTTGCGGACAGCGGTGTCCGTTCGGCTTATATTGTGTCGGCAATTCGGGATGGGATCACTGGCGTCGGCATCAGCAGAGAAGAAAACCAGCGCAATCTGGAAGCGTTTCGCCGGGGAGACCTTGATGTGCTGATCAATGTGAACATCTTGACCGAAGGTGTCGACTTGCCCAAGACCAAAACCGTATTTCTGGCAAGACCAACGGTTTCCACGATTTTGATGACACAGATGGTCGGTCGAGCGCTGCGAGGCTCGGCAGCCGGAGGCACCGATACGGCCTATATTGTGTCGTTTATCGATGACTGGGACGAGCATATTGCGTGGGTCAATCCGGAAAGTCTGTTCAGTGGAGACAATACGTTCAGTGATGATCCGAGTGAACGTATCCAGCGAGAGGTACGCCTAATTGCCATATCCAAGATTGAAGAGTTCGCTTCTATTTTGGATCAAACGATTGATACGACTGCACTGGAAAAAGTACCCTTCCAGCAGCGTATTCCGATTGGTATGTATGCTTTTACGTATCTGGTCGATAACGGAGAGCAGGAAAGCATGGATCTTTCTTGTCAGGTTATGGTTTACGACAGCACAGCCAGTGCATATCGGGAGATGCTGGAGGAGTTACCGGCCTTGTTCGATAGCTTTGGCGTACGGGATCAGGAATATTTGACCGATGACGTTCTTCATCAGATGGAGCAGCGGTGCCGGGATACCTTTTTCTGTGGTGAAATGATCCCGCCCTATGCACGGCAGGATATTGAAAATCTGCTGCGCTACTATGCGCAATATGATGCAGCCCCACCGTTCTATACCTTTGACGATCTCGATCGAAATCGACTGGATGTCGGACAGATCGCACAACACCTGTGGGATTTGGACTTGGGACCCAGAAAACGCAAAGAATACATTGATCAGTTGTGGGAGCAGAGTGATGATAATTTACTGCGGCTCTTCTTTGGCCGTAAGCTGTATTTTATCCGTGAATTGGATATTGCAATTTCTAAATTGGCCGATCCCGATCTTTATGCGGAAGAGGATAACGTGCGTTACAGTATGCGAGAACTGGAAGATATGCCGCTTTATGAAATTGGACAGATTGATCCGAATTATGAAAAGCAGCTGCGAGATGGAGCATTTGAAAAGGCAAAGACCGAACGAGGTACTTACCGATGCACCCTGTGCGGCAAAGAGAGTCCCAATAGGAGTCATTTCCAGGTTGATCATATCAAACCCAGAAATCAGGGCGGCAAAAGCGTACCCGAAAATCTGCAAATCCTGTGCCCAAGATGCAACGGCAAAAAGGGAGATCGCTGATGGGACAGCTTTCGTATTCGGCATTGGATATGGCCGTCATTCTCTGCAAAAAAAATCTGGGAATTCGTGAAGAATGCCAATTTTTATTGGATTTCTGGCGGAGTGAACGAAGATTTTTGGAGTGGAAGTATCAGTCCAACAAGAGGCGCTTTTTACAGGATACGCAGTACTGGATGCATTATCTCAATGACAAAGAGCAGCTCGATTACGATTTTGCGGATATCGTTAAGGCTGCGGAGAACAATGGAACACAGATTGAGGTCGAAGACTATTGGCGAGATCTTGATGAAGTGGATATCGTGTTCAAAGAGATGTATCTGGATATGGCTTTCTTTCGCAAGACAAAGTATGTTCGAAAGAGTATGCGCCAGATGTTAGCAAAGTATCACCTCAAAAGAAGAACTGCCTCGATCGTCGAAAAAATGGAGCGTTATGTCAGGTTCTATGAGATGGAGATGCTCGTAAACCGCAAGCGGATTTCCGATTTGAGCTCTATTCCGTTGGATCAGCTTATTACGTTCCGATTGTGTTCTGTATGACTACAATCAATTAGATCAAAAGCTGCTTTTCCACTTTTGCATTGGACAGGTTATACTATCTTGCCCATAAACAACCTAGCATCAACTCCCTATTGTATTCCCAACAAATCCGCACATAAAATTGTATTCCCAACAAATCCGCACATAAAAGCACATAAAAATCCTCATATATCTTCTTATTCCTATGTTACAGTACAGAAATAAGGGGGTATTTTTTCACATCCAGATCAGACAGTTCAATAAACAATATTTTAGCAAAAAAGGACTGTTTGAAATGAGTAAGATTGTGACAAAAAAAGCACGTTTTATGTTAGAAGCAGATGGATTCTCCATCCATACATTTGAAATATCCAGAAAACTGACAAAGAGTGAATGGAATTATTGCAAAGGAAAACTGTACGATCAGAATCAGGTTTCTTCTAAGATTTGTATTTATCAAGAGTCAAAAGGTGTACATCGGGTATCACGGTATGAAGCAAATGGTCTGCGCATTACCTTGGAGCACGCACACGATCAAGAAGACAGTCGCGGTTATTATATTCGCATGGTAGTCAATCCGCGCAAAGTCATCGATCCGGGCGCGTCTTATATTGGTATTTTCCCACCTGAAAGGTCTAGTATTACCGAGCTGCAAGCGGCGTTTTCTATACTTCTGAAGCCATCAGCTTTTAACGACCAGTTAGATGACTATTACCTTAGCCGGGTGGATCTATGCGTCAATATGCGCTGTGACCATAAGAAAATCTTCCGCGAGGTTGTGCGCGTATTGCGAAAACTACCCACGCCGCCAAAGTACAAGCGCGTGTCCCGCAAAGAAAAGGACAGGAAGAAGGCGAACAAGTACAACAAGCATTACATCAAGTTTCAATGCGGTACCCATAGCTTGGTCATTTACGATAAGACCTATCAGGTAACCGAGCAAGGCTTACAGGTCGATTATGAGGATTTACCCGAGGGTGTTTTGCGATTTGAGGTACAGTATCAGCGTTCTGTGCTGCGTGGGTTGGAAAAGAAGCTGGCTACCGATAATCCGAGTGAATTATTATGGCACTTGATGCAGAAAAGCGAAAAACGTATCTGTAAGCACTTCGAGCAGTGCTTTGCTGATGTTCAGTTCTGTCAGATCGAGGAGATTGAGAAGCGGATTACAGGCTCGAAATATGAGGATGCGATCAAGCAGGCAATGTTGGAGCTTACCCATAGAATGCAGCGCAAGCAGTCGGTCGATCAGGTATTGGAAGAAATGGCATCCGAAGGCTTTACGGTAGACGATCTGCTCCGCAAGGTACATAGACTGGGTTTCAGCCCGATTCCGTTATGGAAGAACTTCTGCGCTCAGCAGATTCCCGGACCGGTATCTTTGCTTCGGATGATTTCTGACGGTGAGGTTGTGATTCCGTACCAGAAAATGAAATAATTGTGCAATCACACTAAGATTCTTGTAGAAATCGCAACAAATTATAAATTCAAATAGATAACAGTGATATAAAGCGACTGCAAATAGCGTGTACTGAGAACACCGCTTTGCAGGATCTTAAATCACGTTATCAGGAGGTAATCTTATGTCTGTACCGTACATCAATTACAAACAGTTGGAAGAGTTTTATACCATCAAAGGCACTTGTGAACTCTTTGAGATGAGCAAAAGTGAGCTGAAAGCTGCATGTGAAAAGTACAATGTACAACCCCGTCAAAATGAGATTGGTGTGTACGGCTTTGTCAAGTACGACATCTGCCGTCTGCACAACTTGCTGTATTACGAAGGTCGCAATCACGACTCAGATGTCCGTGAGGAAGATCCGTGGGCATGAACCGTTTGCTGACTGTAAAAGAGGTTGCCGCGCTGCTCCAGACCAGTCGGGTGCAGGTGCGGCGTATGATCCAGAGCGGCGAGCTGGCTGCGCTCAAGGTCGGGCGGGAGTATCGCATCCCGCTCGAAGCTTTACAGGAGTTTATACGAGCTGCGTTAGCGTAAAGCATAGATCGATATTTTTCTGTTGTTTGATGATCAAGTGTAAGCTCTGGTAGAAAATGCGATGGTCGTATCGTTTACAGAATGTCGTGTTTTTGTCGTGGTAAAAAATCTGTGCAACAAAAAAGAGACTTAAACTGCCATATCTCGCAATCTAAGTCTCTTTTGTGGCACGCCCGAAGGGACTCGAACCCCCAACATTCAGAACCGGAATCTGACGCTCTATCCAATTGAACTACGGACGCTTGTGCTTATTTATTATAGCAAACGGGTATGCTTTTGTAAAGGCTTTCGAGGTATACTTTTTTGAACGTAAGGGCACGAATCGAGGGGGCAGGATTGACAGAACGGCTGACTTGCGATAGGATATGTCTGTGACACAGGAGGTGGTTGCTGTTGAAAAAGCAGACAAAAGAGTTGATGTGGGATGTGCTGGCCGATATAGCCGGCGGCCTGTTTTACGCGCTGGGTATCTATACCTTTGCGAAGACGGCTAATTTTGCACCGGGTGGATTATCCGGTCTGGCGCTGATTACCCATCATCTGTGGGGACTTCCCATCGGTATTATGACGCTGGTATTCAACATTCCGGTTATTTTGCTCAGCTTCCGACTGCTTGGAAAACGGTTTTTGTTTAAAAGCCTGCGTTCTATGATTGTATGCACGCTGTTCGTGGACTTTTTACTGCCTGCGGTTTCGCCTCCGTATACCGGTAGTCCGCTGCTGGCTGCTCTATATTCGGGTATTTTCCTCGGAGCCGGTCTGGCCGTGCTGTATATGCGCGGTTCGTCATCCGGCGGCACTGACTTTCTCACCATGTCGGTCAAGGTTCTGCGGCCGCACATGTCGCTCGGTGCGGTTACCATGATTATTGACCTCATCATTATTTTGATGGGTTGGCCGGTATTTGGCAACATTGATTCGGTGCTGTATGGTATCGTAGCCACCGGCGTGACTTCGATCGTGATTGACAAGATCATGTACGGTGTCGGTGCTGGTAAGCTTATTATCATCATTAGCGATCACGGACAGGAGGTTGCTGATAAGATTGCCAATGCGATTGACCGTGGTTCTACGCTGATTCGCGCCATCGGTACCTATACGGGTTCCGAGCGACAGGTTTTGCTGTGCGCGTGCAATAAATCTCAGGCGTTTAAAGTACGGTCTGCCGCACATGAGGTGGACGAGAACGCCTTTGTCATGATTACCGAGACCAGCGAGGTTTACGGTGAAGGATTTTTGGAACAGAAGAAATAAAAAGCAAAAGCTCCGCGTGCAGCGGAGCTTTTTTGTGCTTATTCGGTGCCGAATGCCAGCTTGGTAAAGGATTCAATATCAATCGGACGAGAGAAGAAGTAGCCCTGGGCAATATCACAGCCCATATCCCGAAGCTGATCGGCTTGGATGCGAGTCTCGACACCCTCACACACGGTGGTGATATGCAGTTCACGTGCCAGTTCCAGAATATTGCGCAGAATGATGCGGCTTCTAGTTTCCAGCTCGGTCGAGGACAGAAAATCGCGATCCAGTTTGAGTTCGTCAATGGACAGTTTACGCAAGACATTGAGCGAAGAGTAACCCGAACCAAAGTCGTCCATGGATACCGAGAAGCCCAGTGCATGCAGTCCGGAAATGACCGATGCGATTTCTTCTGCCTTGTTGGTTGCAAGGCTCTCGGTGACCTCGATGATGATATACTTGGGGTCAAGGTCATACTTGGATACCAGTCCGTGAACGGTTTCTAGATAGTTTTTCTGGTAGAACAGCAGACGAGACTGATTGACCGAAATGGGAACGATGGGAAGTCCCTCGTCCAGCCAGCGGCGCTGGGTACGGCATACCTCTTCGAAGATATACAGATCAAGCTGGGTGATGAAGCC
Source organism: Butyricicoccus pullicaecorum DSM 23266 (assembly GCF_900167005.1). Lineage (GTDB taxonomy): Bacteria > Bacillota > Clostridia > Oscillospirales > Butyricicoccaceae > Butyricicoccus > Butyricicoccus pullicaecorum. Next base: position 186,467 of record NZ_FUXW01000003.1, on the reverse strand, counting down.
GTTTTGCTCGAAGATCGGGATGAAGTCTCCAGGCGGTACCAGCGAACCATCCGGTCTTTGCCAGCGCACCAGTGCTTCAGCACTGACGATCTGTTCGGCGTGCAGGTCGTATTTGGGCTGCAGGTAAGCGATAAATTCGCGATTGCGCAGCGCAGCGTGCATGTGCTGTTCGATATGGTTTTTGTGCTGAGCACGCTCAAGCAGGGTGTGATCGTAGAAAGCAAGGTGGTTGCCGTGCAGGTTCTTGACCTGTGCCAGTGCAGCTGCGGCACGGTCCTGCATCAGGCCGATGTTCAGTTCCTTGGAATCGTGCTGATTGACCTTGATACCGCAATAGCAGTGAATGGGGTGGCTGTCGCCTGGGGCCAGTTCGAATGCGCTGACTGCGTCCATGATCGCGGTGACGCGCTTGCGAATGATCGCTTCATCCTGGGTGTGCAGAAGGAAGCCAAACTGATCGGCAAAACGGTGATAGTAAATTTCATCTGCACCAAGTGCTTGCGAGAGAATATCGGATACGCCGCACAGCAGACGGTCACCGACCGAAAAGCCAAAAGAGGCGTTGATAAACTTAAAGCCGTGCAGGTCGAGCAGGACCAGCGCATAGTTTTTGTCTTCACTCAGACGTGCGGCAGCGAGCTCCATAAATTTATGGGTGTTATACGCGCCGGTGATGTCATCGTAATATGCCAGGTGCTCGATACGTTGGGTGCTGACATGGCGGATGTGATTGGTGTAGAGCAGAAGGAACGAGAACACTACGATCAGCAGCAGAATGGTCACGATGAACACAAACATCATCTGCTGATAGCCCTGATTGATGTAGTAGGCAGGAACCACGCTCACCAAATACCAGTCGTTATAGCCAAGCGTGTTGATGGTTCCCCAGTATTGCCGTCCGGAATCCTCAAACGAGAACGTGTAGGCGCTCTGCGTGGCAATGGCCTGCTCGAGTTTTTTACGGGTCTGGCTGTCGAAGTTGATCATTTCCAGGAAGTTGCCTTGTTCCTGCAAGATCTCATCGAGTGCCAGAATGGCTTCACCGTTCTGGCGAATGACTAGATTAAGTCCATGCGTGCCGAACAGCGGCTGCTGGATAATGGTGGAAAAAGAGTCCACCGAGCGAGTGGCTCCCATAACACCGACAATCTCATCGTCCTGATAGACCGGAGTCGCGTACAGAACGATATCTTTGTCGGCCAGACGATCGTGCATAATGTCGGACAGTCCCAACGTACCGTTCATGGCTGCTTCGATGACTGGCTGATCGGACATATCGACATCGGTATAGACCGAACCGTCGATATCAACCACGGTTGCCCGATAGTCTCGATCGATATAGCTCATACGAATGAAGGAATTGCGGTTGTTTTCAGTTTCCAGACGCTCGATGATACTCTGTTCATCCAGCGTATCATCAAAAAACGCCGAGACGCCTTGAATGGTCATCAAATCGCCCTCGATTTGCTTTTCAATCGCCGCCCGGCACTGGTTGGAAATCTCTCCGAGATATTGCCGAGTCTGCTGAAGCATGACGTGATTGAGCAGTGTGAGCAGAACAACTGCGGTGACCACGAAGAACCCTATGATACAGGCTACAATAAGGGTCATATTTCGGATTTTTCGTTGAGGATCTTTTATGGATTGTAGTTGATTCTTATTTGTCATTTCTTATACGCTCTTTCTCAGCTAAACTGACAAGTCAGGAATTGTCAGTAATATGCGGTTGGCATAACCAAATATAGTATTATTATGCCATATTCTGTGCATGTTGTCAAAGTGCGTGATGTGCCGATTGTGTGTGGATTTAAGCCCAATGGAGAGAAAGAGGTTATCAATATTGCAAAATTGCAAATGATTGTTTCAAAGTATATACAATGTTTGACGCCATATCATTATTTATAGGACAGGTATGAGCGCGAAAGCAGAATATAGCATATTTATGTGTAACAAAAGCTGAAATATTGCGTGATTATGCGGATTTGCTTGAATTCATAAGAATGTGGTGATAAAATAATAGAAATACAGGGGAACAATGGAAAAAATCTGTGATAAAGGTACAAACCGAAAATCTTTACAAAAATATAAAAAGGTGTTATGATTTATAAAAATGAATTTAGTGACACAAAAAATATAACCTTTACTTTACAGAAATTTTGCATTGGAAAGGATAGAAGGCACAATGAAGATGAAGAGAATGATTGCGGCGCTGCTGGTAGCAGCAGGAACCTTGACTGCGTGCAGCTCGACGCCGAGTGACCAGAGCACGGCGCAGAACGAACAGGTACAGCAGGCGGAAGAGGGCGAGACCGTTGATCTGGGCGGTCTGATTGATGACAGCGTTCCGCTGAGCGGATCGCCGGCTGTGAGCACAGTTTTGACACCGGTTGCCTCGGGCAGCAGTGTCAAGAAGTCGGGCTCGGCAACTGTGGATATGTCCAATAAGACCGATGGATATATCATGGTTAAGTTTGGAAATACGGACAAGAAGCTCAAGGTGCGCGTCACCGGTCCGAGCGGTACGACGTACACGTACAATCTGACTGGCAACGATACCTATGAGACCTTCCCGCTGTCTGACGGCAATGGCAAGTACACGGTCGAGGTATTCAAGAACATTCAGGACACCAAGTACAGCAAGGAGCTTTCGACCTCTTTTGAGGTGACGCTCAAGGATGAGTTTGCACCCTTCCTGCGTCCCAATCAGTACGTAAACTATACCGAAGATAGCCAGGCGGTGGCCCTGGCGGCAGAACTGACCGCAGGTATGACCGATAACCTGGAAAAGGTGAAGACCATTTATGATTATGTCGTACAGAACATCAGTTATGACCGTCTGCTGGCTGCTAAGGTGCAGAGTGGTTACCTGCCCGACATCGATCAAGTACTGGCAAAGAAGAAGGGCATTTGCTTTGACTATGCAGCGCTGATGTCGGCCATGCTGCGCAGTCAGGAGGTTCCGACCAAGCTGGTTGTTGGCTATACCGGTTCGGTCTATCACGCGTGGATCAATGTATATTCCGAGGAAGAAGGCTGGATTGACGCAGCCATCTACTTTGACGGACAGGATTGGAAGCTCATGGACCCGACCTTCGCGTCCAGCAACAATTCCAGTCAGGCAATTATGAAGTACATTGGCAACGGCGCTAACTATCAGGCGAAATACTTATATTAAAATAGGATGCATTGGGCGGGTACGGTTGGAACTGTGCCCGCCTGTGCGCGCTTGGGATGATACACAAATATCTTTGATATAAGGGGAGTTGTATTTTGAGCAAACAGAGCAAGATTCCGGCGGCAGAACTGGCGATTTTCTGTCAGGAACTGTATCAGCTGGTGCAGTCCGGTCTGCCGATTGCCGACGGACTGAACATGCTGTTGGAGGATGAGACCGATCGCCGCACCAAGGCGTGGCTTGCACCGCTGTGTGCACATGCAGAGGAAGGCATGCCGCTCGCGCAGGCCATGCGGCAGACCGAGGCCTTTCCCGACTACATGACCGATATGGTCGCGCTGGCCGAGCAGACCGGACGGCTGCAGGACGTACTGCCCGCGCTTTCCGCGCACTATACCAGACAGGATCGTATGATCGATGATGTCCGTCGTGCGTTTGCGGTACCGATTGCCCTGTTCTGTGTCATGCTGGCGGTTGTCTTTCTGCTGATTACGCAGGTTTTGCCGGTATTTAGCCGTGTCTTTGCGCAGATTGGCGTACAGATGTCGCCGATGGCAGCCCGTCTGATGCATATCGGACAGGTGCTGAGCGGTGCGGGACTGGGTATCGCGATTGTGCTGGGCGTTGTAGTTGTGCTGGCACTGATCGTGCTGCTCGTACCGGTACTGCGGGCGCGTGTGACCGGCTTTGTGCGCTTCCATCTGGGTGGACGCGGTGTATTTGGCCAGATTGCGGCAGCACGTTTCGCGTCTGCGATGGCGATGGCGGCAGCGAGTGGTCTGATGATGGACGAGGCGGCTGAGCTGGCTGGAAAGCTGTGCGGCGGTGCCAAGCAGATCGACGAAAAGACCGCACTGTGTGTGCAGAAGATTGCCGATGGCGGCAGCACTGCACAGGCGCTGTCCGAGAGCGGTCTGTTTTCCGCACGCGATGGCCGTCTGCTTGCGCTGTCCGAGCGCACCGGTTCGATGGCTGAGACGTTGGAACAGGTTGCCGAGCGTATGCAGGAAGATACCCTGCGTCGGATCGATGGCTATATCGGTGCGATCGAGCCGACCATTGTCATTTTGACCGCGCTGCTTGCCGGTGTGATCTTGCTGTCGGTCATGCTGCCGCTCATGAGCGTCATGTCCACCATCGGTTAAGGGAGGGGACGCAGCATGAGACCCAAAAAGAGAGGTTGGCTGTCCGGTGTGATTGGCGTGTGCGTCTTTGTCGCGGCAGCGGTCTGGATGGTGCAGGGCGTGCGCCAGACGGCCGCATCCTCGGGTGAGGAAGGCCGACTGCTGGCGGAACAGGCTGTGCGTCGTGCGGCGGTGAGCTGTTACGCGGTTGAAGGTGCATACCCCGAGAGCTACGAATATCTCAAGGAACACTATGGCGCGATGGTCGATGAAGAGAACTATGCGGTGTTTTATGAGGTGTTCGCGTCCAACATCATGCCGGACATCACGGTGATCCAGATTGGAGGTCAGCCATGAAGCGGGGCGGCGGCAGCATGATTGCTGCGCTCATTTTGACCTGTCTGTTTGCCATGACCATGCTTTTGACGCTGGTGATGGGTGCCAGAGTTTACCGCGGCGTGCAGCAGCGCGTCGAGGACAGTGCGGCGCAGCGCGTGGGCGTGTCCTATATTGCGGCAAAGATTCATGCGAATGACCATGCAGATGGCGTATCTGTGCAGAAGTTCGGTGACGTGGATGCCGTCGTACTGGTACAGGAATATGACGGTGAGCGCTATGTGACTGCGCTTTACGTCTATGACGGTCAGCTCATGGAACTGTTTTGCAGCAATCTGGACGATTTTTCGCCTGCTGAGGGAACACCGATCGTGGAAGCCCAGCAGCTGACCGCACAGGCGGCAGACGGTGGACTGGAACTTGTGTATACCGATGCGAGCGGTCGGACACAGCAGGCGTATATCAATCTGAGAAGTGAGGTGGATGACCGTGCGCAGCAGTAGATCGGGGCTTTTGGTGATTGAGCTTGTGATTGCCGTCGGTGTTTTCGCGCTGTGTGCGGCAATCTGTGTGGGATTGTTCGTGCAGGCAGACCGCGTATCGCGTGACAGCGCGGCGCTGGGACAGGCCGTGACCGTGTCGCAGAACACAGCCGAGCGATACAAGACGGTACAGGGAGATTTGGAGCAATTGGCACAGGACTTGGATGGCACCTGCACGGAAGATGGTGCGCTGGTGCTCTGGTTTGACAGCGATTGGCAGCCGGTACAGGCGGAAGGACAATACCAGATGACCATTACGCCGCAGCCAGCTGACGGTTACCGCAAAGCCGATTTGTCCGTGCAGCAAACGGGCAGCGATGAGACCTTGTTTGCGTTGCAGCTGGCAGCGGAGGTGCAGCCATGAGGCGGGGCGGAACGGTCAGCGGCGCAGTGTCGCTGGTGATGATCTTTGCGGTATTGTGTTTGACGGTCTTTTCGGTGCTCACGCTGTCGACTGCGGTGGGTGAGTCCAAATTGGCACAGGCGACTGCGCAGCACACAGCCGATTACTATGCAGCCGATGCGCAGGCAACTGCGATTGCCGCGCAGCTCGGACAGGGAAGCAGAGCGCAGGAAATCGATGGAATTGCGATTGCATATACGAACGACGCAGAAGGTCAGCAGGCAATTTTTTTCGTCCCAGCGGGCGAAAATCAGACCCTTTCGGTCATCCTCTTGCTTCAAAATCAAAGCTATGATATTCTTAAATGGGAGCTGACATACAGCGGAGACTGGCAGGCCGATCAGTCGATTGCCGTCTGGGACGGCGGCGCAGCGTAGTGTAAGGAGGAGACTGTTTATGGAACTGATCTTGGAATATCTCGGACGCGCGATGGATAAAAAAGCGTCCGATGTGTTTATCGTTTCCGGTATGCCGGTGTCGTTCAAGATCAACGGTGAGATTGTACCGGAAAATGAGGAAAAGGTCATGCCGGAGCGTGCAAATGAGCTGGTTTCGGCGTTGTATACGCTGGCAGGACGGTCGATGGAACACTTCTTGCAGACGGGTGACGATGATTTTTCGGTTTCGGTCAAGAATCTGGCAAGATTCCGCGTCAGCGCGTATCGTCAGCGCGGTTCGCTCGCGGCAGTCATTCGAACGGTCAGCTTTTCAGTGCCCGACCGGGAACAGATGGAAATTCCCGACGAGGTCATGAAGATCGCCACGATGACGCGCGGTCTGGTACTGGTTACTGGTCCGGCGGGCGGCGGTAAGTCGACGACGATGGCTTGTATCACCGATGCCATCAACCGCACGCGCAGCGCACATATCATTACGATTGAAGATCCGATTGAGTATCTGCATCGTGACGTCAAGAGTATCGTCAGCCAGCGCGAGCTTGCGACCGATACCGACAGCTATGTGACCGCTCTGCGTGCCAGTCTGCGCCAGGCACCGGATGTCATTATGCTCGGTGAGATGCGAGACCTGGACACCATCCGCATTGCCATGACGGCGGCTGAGACTGGTCATTTGGTCATTTCCACCTTACATACCGTAGGTGCGGTCAATACGATGGATCGTATCATCGACGTATTCCCGCCCAACCAGCAGCAGCAGATCCGCGTACAGCTGGCAATGGTGCTGCGCACGGTTATCTCGCAGCAGCTTCTGCCCACGATTGGCGGTGGTCAGGCACCGGCGTTTGAGATTATGCATCTCAATAACGCGATTCGCAGCATGATTCGCGACAGCCGTATCCACCAGATCGATCAGGTCATTCAGACCTCGGCGGCTGAGGGCATGATTTCTATGGACGAGTCCATTTTGCGGCTGTACAAGGCCGGACGCATTACGGCGGAAACCGCTCTGCGCTGCGCAATGATACCCGAGCAGCTCGCACGGCGTATGGGACGGTAAATAATAGAGCGCGCACAACCCAGCAGATAGACAGGAGAGAAGAACAGATATGACGACCGAACAATTTGTGCCTTATGAGATGAAAACCAGCATCATCCATATCCTGTCCTATGAGGGCAAGAACTTGGAAGGCTATCTGGAAAACGCATTTTTTAAGGGCAGACGCTATTTTTCCAACCTGACCCAGATGATTTTTCTGGTGGAAGAGCTGCTCGACTCCATGGTATTTCCGCCGCGTGCGACCAGCATGCGCAGCTTTAAGGCGGGAACCGCGCATCGAGTGACGACTGCGCACAAGAGCGTGAACGCAGACAAGCCGATTGCAAGCTTCCGTCTGAGTGTTCTGTTCCGACAGAATGCCAGCTGGCAGGGCAACATTCAGTGGATGGATGACCGTACGGTCACGCCGTTCCGCAGTGTTCTGGAACTGGTACAGCTTATGGACAGTGTGCTTGGACAGTACGATTCGCAGGAAGAAGAGTCTTAAAAATTTTTTCAAAAAAGGCTTGACTTTTTGAACGAGTGCATTTATAATAAAATACGCCGCTTGAGAGAGCGGCGCTTGATAGCCGGATTGTGTAATGGTAGCACGACAGACTCTGACTCTGTTTGTCTGGGTTCGAATCCTTGTCCGGCTGCCACTGAAAAGACCGCTGATTCGTTCAGCGGTCTTTTTCTTTTCCTTGCTTAAGTGGATTGCAGGAAACAAAAATTGACTTGCGCACATGCACCCGGCGCGGGTATAATGGCGGTACAATAAGGCAAGAGAGGTGTTGCAAAATATGCAGCAGGATATTGTAATTTTTGCACCGCATCAGGACGATGAGATTTTGGGTGCGTATGAGATCATTCGCCAGCAGCCCGAGCATACGTATGTCGTTTTTCTGACCAATGGTGACTATGAGGGTGCGGAAGTGGCAAAAACGCGCTGGCATGAGAGTCGCAAGGCATTGACCCATCTGGGTGTACCCGAAGACCACATGATCGCACTGGGCTATGCAGATACCGGTATGCCGCGTGAGGTTAGTTTTTTGTGGAGACTGTGGCATGAAGGCGATCAGACGCTGGTTCCGTCGCATGTCGGCGCACATACCTATCACCCGGACGGCGGAAAGGAATATCACCTTGCGCATTGGGGTGCACATGCGGCGTATACCCGTCTGGCAGTTCTTGCCGATGTGCGTGGTGTGCTTGAGGATATCCGACCGGGTACGATCTATGTGACGAATGAGGATGACGTACATGGTGATCATGCAGCGGCACCGCTGTTTGTCTGTGCGGCGATCGATCAGATGGCAGACTATACGCCGACCATTTACCGCTATCATGTACATGGCGGCGATGACGAGCGCTGGCCCAATCGTACCGGCGATGTGTTTGAAAAACCGCTGAATCTGGATGAAAGCCAGTGGGAGAGTCGTGTGAGTGTTCCGGTAGAAGATCAGAAGGATTTTCTGGAAACCTTGGAATCGTTCCAGTCGCAGTGGAGAGATGCGGAGTACATGACTGCGTTTATCAAGAAGGAACAGATTTTTTATCGGGAAAAGAAATGAATCGTCTTGCGGTCGTCTCATCCCGCCCGCGGCGAAAATGGGTCCGGGCCTGAGGCCCGGCGCGATCCAGCCGCGCAGGCTGGCCGGACTCCGCAGAGTCCGGAATCCCCTCTTGATTCCCGGTGTTCGGCCCGGGAATCAATTTAAACAAACAAAAGGGAAAGACCGTCCGAAAGGACGGTCTTTCCAGAGATTGCGCGTCCTATGGGACGCGCTTTTATTTTCTCTTTTTGTTGATTTTCGCTTTGCGAAAATCAAGAGGGGAGTTTCGCCCGTTGCGACGGGCGACTTGAGGCTCTGCCTCAAGACTCCGCAAACCTTTGAAAAGGTTTGATCGAAACTTCAATTAGGGGTGCGGTGGTTTACTTTACAATCTTGCGTGCTTCCATGTAATAACGCTTCTCCTGTGCTTCGCCCATGGAGAAGGTCTTACGCGGCAGGACGCCATCCAGAATGACGCCACGGAACAGGTCTTCCTTCGCCGGGTCAGGCAGCAGGAAGCCCATATTGCGCGCATCCTGAGACAGTTCACGGACAACGTCTGCGCCGTGAATGTAATCGATATGCGACTTGGGGTTCTTCTCCAGGAAATCATCCAGGAAGTTTTGCAGGGTTGCAACCGGCAGAGCCCAGGGCGAGTCGACGATGCACAGGGTGACCTGCTCACCGTGGAACATGCACGGGAAGGACTGGACGTTCGTGCTCGGTGCGCTCTTGGGATCGCCGCAGTAAGCCATGCCGCCGTGCAGACGGAAGAACTCGTCTGCAGCCTGGAAGACCTCACGCGGGTGGATGTGGAACAGGACACGATGGATACCCTCGATTTCCAGGCTGTCGTCGTGGATGTTGACGACCTCAGCCAGTACAAAGCGTGCGGGATGATCCTGACGCTCTTCCTCGGACAGATCCTGCTTGATGCGCTCCCAGTTTGCCTTTGCGGTTGCCATCGAGTGGTTGCCGTCGCCGACCGCGTAGGGAAGAACGGCGTGCTCGCCGGTCAGGCCATACTTCTTGTTGAAGGTTTCGGAATCGGCAAGGCCGTTCAGACGCTCGATCAGTGCAGCAGTCTCCTTGCCTTCGGGCACGAACCAACCGGACAGGTGGCCGCCGTCCAGCATAAGGTCGGTGTCGTATGCCTTGCGGAATGCGTCCTTGTCGGCAAACAGCGGCTCAATGACCTTGCGGTCGGGATCATCGATCAGCAGCATGATGTGCGGCAGCTCGAGCGATGCACCCTCACGGACAGCCAGACGGGGCGGAATGCGCTCGACGACGGTCTTTTCGGTCGGACGGATGAGCGACTGGGAACCAGCCTGATAGTCGTACGCCTCCAGATCGAAGGACAGGACAACGCCGCGGCGCGTGCCCGACTTGGTGGTGCGCTCGACCAGCATCATGCCCGGTTCGTACTCGGTCAGCGTGCCGTCCTGCTGATAGCGCTGCATGGCATCCTGAATCTTTGCCGTGCGCTCCTTGACGTCGGGCTGTTCGAGATAGACTTCGGGCAGCGTCAGGCGCAGGGTGGAGGGCGCATCACCGACGATGGTGTCGGCATTGTTCCAGTAATCGGGCTGGGATGTGTATTGGTCACACGCGATAACCGCCCACTTGGACAGGTCGATTCCTTCGCGCGGCATCAGCAATTTTGGCAGCCGGATGGGTGTATACATAAGAAAAAACCTCCAGTATGGGAATTGGCGGCGCACGCCGCCCGGTCTCCTCGAAAGAAAACCGGAAATTGTTACCTCCATTTTAACAGGACAGCGCGATAAAAGCAATGGAAAGCGGGAAAAGTTCTGGTGGGGAAGGGCTGGTTTGACGGCGGCGGCTGGGCATGTTAAAATAAAAATAATGTCGAAGTAAGAGAGAATGGAGAGGAAAAAAGGAGGGGAAAGCATGACGATTGCGGAAATCGCTGCCCGCGCGGGCGTTTCCAAGACCGCTGTGTCGCGCTATCTCAACGACGGATATGTGAGCGCGGAAAAGCGGGAAGCCATTCGTCGGGTAATCGAGGAGACCGGTTATGTGCCGTCCAGACAGGCACAGATGCTGCGTACCGGACAGAGCGGTCTGATTGGTGTCATTCTGCCGCGTATCAACTCCGAGTCGATCGGACGCATCGTGCGCGGTATTTCGCGTGTGCTGGGTGACAGCCGGTTCCAGCTTCTGCTGGCCAACACCGATAACCACGCAGAAAAGGAACTGGAATATCTGGAAGTATTCCGCAAAGGACGTGTGGACGGTATTTTGCTGGTTGCGACCATGCTCACACCAGCACACCGCAAAGCCATTCGAGAATGTCAGGTGCCTGTCGTGGTTGAGGGACAGTGCCTGTCGGACGCTTCCTGTGTGTATCACGACGATCAAGGTGCAGCGCACGCACTGACCACCGAACTCATTGAAGCGGGCTGCCGCAAGATTGCCTATTTCGGTGTCACAACGCGCGATAAGGCGGCTGGTTTGGCACGTCGGCACGGTTTTCTGGAAGCCCTTGCAGAGGCAGAGATACCGGCGGACGATGCACTGATGCAGACCTGTGACTTCTCGGTTGAGAGCGGCACCGAGGCGTGTCGGAATCTCCTGCAGAATGGGACTGCATTTGACGGTATTTTTTGCGCAACCGATTCCATAGCGATTGGTGCGATGGAAGCTCTGCATGAGGCGGGAATCAAGATGCCGGACGAGGTTAAGGTCGTAGGTGTCGGTCATGCACGAATTTCCGGACTGGTTCGTCCAAAATTGACAACTGCACACTATTTTTATGAAAAGAGCGGTGAAGAAGCGGCGAGAATCCTGTTGGAGATCATCCGTGATGGCGTGGATATGCACCAGCAGATCAAGCTTGGATACGAAATCGTGCGCAGAGAGAGCACCGGTCACTAAAACAACAAAAGAAATATCGGCTGCATTCCTGTAAAATGGGATGCAGCCGTCTTTTTTGCATTTTTCACAAAGAGGTGTGTGCTAAATTGCGCGATTTGCCCGTGAAGCCGTCAAAGTGCGCAAAGTGACCGGGTAAAGTTTGGAAGATATGTCCCATTTACAGAAGGGAAGAGGAGTGCTATTATAATTGCATAGGATGTGGAATCGATTCCATATTACAGGGTGAAAGAAATTTGAAAACTTGAAAGGAGTGTCACGATGGATTACCAGAAGGCAGCCAAGGACGTACTCGCGGCGATTGGCGGCAAAGAAAACGTAGTCTCAGCGGCGCACTGTGCCACCCGTTTGCGGTTGGTCATTGCGGACAACAAGAAGGTCAACAAACAGGCTTTGGAGAACGGTGAGGGCGTCAAGGGCGTCTTTGAGGCACAGGGCCAGTTACAGATCATCTTCGGCACAGGCATTGTAAACAAGGTGTTTGACGCTTTCGTCAAGGAGGGCGGCATCACGGCAGGCAGCAAGGAAGATGTTAAGGCTGCCGCAGCACAGAAGGGCAACTGGTTCCAGCGGTTCATCAAGACCCTGGGTGATATCTTCGTTCCCATCATCCCGGCAATCGTTGCCTCGGGCTTCCTCATGGGTATCATGGATGCCCTGAACTTTATGAACAACAACGGTTTTGCGCACATTGATACCGGTAGTTCAATCTATGTGTTTGCAACGCTGTTTGCCAACACGGCGTACACCTTCCTGCCCATCCTGATTGCATATTCGGCAGCCAAGGTATTCGGCGGTAACCCCTACCTCGGTGCGGTTATCGGTATGATTATGATTCACCCCAACCTGCAGAACGCATGGACGGTCGCAACAGACGGCGTTCAGACCATGCAGCCGGTATTCGGTGGATTGTATGAAATTCCGCTGGTCGGCTATCAGGGTCACGTTATCCCGGTTATGATCGCGGTATGGCTGATGTGCTTCATCGAGAAGCGTCTGCACAAGGTTGTACCCCCGATGTTCGACCTGTTCGTCACGCCTCTGGTCTCGGTTTTCGTCACCGGTTATCTGACTCTGGCAGCGATTGGCCCGGTCTTTACCACCATCGAGACCCACATCATCAATGGTATCCAGTGGCTGATCGCCATTCCGTTCGGCCTCGGCTCGTTTGTCATGGGCGGCCTGTATGCGACAACGGTTGTTTCGGGTATCCACCACATGTACACCATCATCGACCTTGGTCAGCTTGGTACCTACGGTCTGACCTACTGGCTGCCGCTGGCATCGGCAGCAAACGTTGCACAGGGTGCAGCTGCTCTGGCAGTTGCGCTGCGCACCCGTGACAAGAAGCTCAAGTCTATGGCTCTGCCGGCTTCTCTGTCCGCATTCATGGGCATCACCGAGCCTGCAATCTTCGGTGTCAACCTGCGCTTCCTGCGTCCCTTCATCGCCGGTTCGATCGGTGGTGCATGCGGTGCACTGTACGCCTCGATCGTTGGTCTGGGCGCAACCGGCACCGGCGTTACCGGTATTTTCGGTATCCTGCTGCACCTGCACCGTCCGGTACAGTACATCATCGCAATGCTGATTGCGGCAGCGGTTGCCTTCGTTCTGTCCTGGCTGTTCGGCCTCAAGCCTGAGCAGATTCAGCCCCAGACCGCACCGGCTGCACCGCAGCAGTCGTCTGAATCCACCCCGGCAGTGGAAGCTGTACCCAAGGCAGCAGAAATTGCAAATGATTTGACCATCACTGCACCGCTGACCGGTAACGCCGTATCGCTCACCGAGACCGGCGACGAGACCTTCGCACAGGAAGTGCTCGGCCCCGGCATCGCTATCGAGCCCACGGTCGGCAAGGTTGTCGCACCCTGCGACGCAATCATCAGCGCGCAGATGGGTCACGCAGTTGGCCTGTCCTGCGATAACGGTGCAGAGCTGCTCATCCATGTCGGTGTAGACACGGTAGAACTGGGCGGCAAGTGCTTTACTGGTTCGGTCACCGAAGGCCAGCGCGTCAAGGCAGGCGATACCCTGCTGACGTTCGACATGGACGGCATCCGCGCTGCCGGATACAAGACCATCACCGCAATCATCGTCACCAACGGCGAGGACTTTGCTTCGGTTGATCGTCACTTTGGTACGGTTCAGGTAGGCGATCAGCTGCTGACGCTGCGCCGCTGAACAAGGAGAGTTTTTACATGAGCAATGCATTACAGCGCGACCTGCTGCGTATGGCGGCACGCGTCGAGCGGGAGGACGGCCCCAAGGCCGCTCAGGACCCGCACAGACTGACCTTCCACATTCAGCCGCCGACCGGTTGGCTCAACGATCCGAACGGCCTGTGCAAGTACGGAGAAGACTACCATGTCTTCTTCCAGTACGGCCCGTTCGATTGCACGGGCGGTGTCAAGCACTGGGGTCATTGCAAGAGCCGTGATCTGGTGCACTGGGAGTACCTGCCCATTCTGCTCTGTCCCGATCAGCCCTATGACATCCACGGTGTCTACTCGGGTTCGGCTTACATTGAGGACGGTAAGATGTACCTGTATTACACCGGCAACGTCAAGCACGAGGGTGACCATGATTACATCCGTACCGGTCGCGGACACAATACCTGTCTGGCGATCTCTGAGGATGGCGAGACCATGGCATCCAAGCAGTGCCTGATGGAAAACAAGGACTATCCGGCCGGTCTGACCTGCCATGTCCGCGATCCCAAGGTATGGAAGATGGACGGCAAGTATTATATGGTGCAGGGTGCGCGCACGCTGGAAGATCGCGGTGAAGTGCTGATTTTCCAGTCCGAGGATAAGATTCATTGGACGCACTGCAACACCATCACCACGCCTGAGATTTTCGGCTATATGTGGGAGTGTCCCGATCTGTTTGAGATCGATGGTCAGTGGTTCTTGTGCGTATCGCCGCAGGGCGTTGCACAGACCGACGACCGCTTCCAGAATGTTTACGCCTGCGGTTATTTCCCGCTGTATGGGGATTTTCGCGGAGATTGTACGCTGGGTGAGTTCCAGACGCTGGACAAGGGCTTTGACTTCTACGCGCCCCAGTCCTTCCTGGACGGCACCCGCCGCATTCAGTTTGGTTGGATGGGTATGCCCGATGCAGAGTATACCAATCCTACCACGGCGTACGGTTGGCAGCACTGCATGACCGTACCCTGTGTCCTGACGGCAAAGGATGGCAAGATTCTGCGCAATCCGGTTCCGGAGTTGAATGCACTGCACGGCACGCTGCGGCAGTTATCCGTCACACCGGGTGTGAGTGAGTCGGTCAAGACCTTTGACCTGCAGTATCAGACCGCAGGCCAGCCGTTTGAACTGACCATCCACGACAGCGTGCGCCTGAACTGGCAGGATGGGGTACTGACCCTGTCCGTGCCGCAGGGCGGCGCAGGCCGTACCACGCGCGTTGCGCACTGTGCGGCTCCTATGAGCCTGCGCATTCTGGCAGACACCTCGTCGGTTGAGGTGTTCGTCGACGGCGGCGCGACCTGCATGTCCACCCGGTGCTATCCCACGTCCTGGGGAGTACGCTGGACGAGCGGCACAGGCGATGCCCAGCTCTGGGACATGAAACAGTCATAATCCTATCTTTATTTCCCCTGAAGCCCGCAAGCGAGTTTGGTCGCCTGCGGGTTTTCTTGTATCCGTATTGTCATCCGCAGGCGCTTGACTTTCATGTTCTACGGATGTAGAATAAAGTCAACCTAAGAAGTTCTACAAATGTAGGAGGTGAAGATATGCGTGAGACCAAACGCCTGCCCGATGCCGAATTGGCCGTAATGCAGGAGGTCTGGAGCGCACCCGAGCGTCCGGTGCCGTCTGCCTGGGTGACCGAACGGTTAGCTGACCGGTGGAAGACAACGTCGGTGCTGACTTTTTTGTCCAGACTGTGCGAAAAAGGGTTTTTACAGTGTGACAAGCAGGGAAAAATGAATGTCTACACGCCGCTCGTCAGTCAGGATGATTATGGAGAGCGCGAGAGCGTCAGTCTGCTGCGCCGGTTTTATCGGGGTTCGGTGCGCGATCTGGTTGCGTCGCTGTCCCACACCGGTGCGCTGACGCGGGAAGACCTCGACGAACTGCGTGATTTTCTGGACGAACAGGGGAGGGATGAGAGATGACGACCATCTTTTGGAATCTCATTCAGGTCAGCCTGACCACTTCGGTGGTGCTGCTGCCCATCTTGCTCCTGTGCGCCGTTCTGCGCCGGCGGTATCCGGCAAGAGTGGTCTGTGCGCTGTGGGTGATCTTTGCTGTTCGGCTGCTTGTTCCGGTACAGAATAGCTTTCCCGACGCACCCGTTCAGGTCACACCCCGGACGACACTGGTTGAGGTGCAGACGACACAGGTAAGTGAGAGCGTCCCGGAGACGAGCGGGACGGAAAACGAATCGGTTATCGCAGAGCCGCAGCCGATTATTGAGCGGCATTGGGTGCCTGCCGGGACGATCGTGAGCGCTGAGACGCAGAAATCCATTGCGTTTGATGAAATTCTGGCCATCGTTTGGGCGGTTGGAGCAACTGCGTTCTTTGCAGGTTCCATGCTGTCCTATCGGCGGTTTGTGTATCGGGTGCGCCGCACGGCGCGTGATGTGCGCGACCCGGAGCTGCTGCGTATTTATGAGAGCGAGCGCGAACGGCTGGGACTGCGGCAGCGCATTCCGCTGCGGCAGACACCGGAGGCCGATGGGCCGATGTTGGTGGGACTCGTGCATCCGGTTTTGCTCTTGCCCAAGAGTGGCATTCCGCTTGCCGATGCGCCGCTCATCTTACGGCATGAACTCACGCACGCAAAGCATAAGGATGTGCTGTGCAAGATGGTCTTTCTGCTTGCACGGTGCGTGCACTGGTTCAATCCGGTCGTGCATCTGCTGGCGTGGCAGGGTGCACAGGACCTCGAAATCGCGTGTGACCAGTCGGTCGTGCACGGACTGGACACCGATGCAAAGAGACAGTACGGACAGTGTATCTTAAATGATGTCGCACGTCGCATGTACGGCGGCACCATGCTCACAACCAGACTGACGGGAGGAGGAAAAGCCATGAAAACCCGTTTGCAGGCGTTATTCAGCCCCAATAAAAAGCGCCGCGGCGTGGCGCTCATTCTGACAGCTGCATTTGCACTCACACTGGTCGGCGGATGCTTTGCCGTCACGCCCAAGGGAACGGACAATGCGGCGCTGGAACAGGAAATCCGCACGACAGCCGAGACCTATTTACAGGCGATTGTGGACGGAGATGTACAGACGCTGACTACGGTTTTGCCTAAGGATGCTTTTGCGTCTCGCACACAGGAGGAAATGCAGAAGATACTGCTTGAGGCCAACCCGCACGTGACGGCGTATGCGGTTTATCCCGATGCCGAGCGGGCAGGCGCGTATGTGGTCAAAAACTGGTCGCAGGCACTGCATAGCTCGCTGGCTGCACCCGATCAGCGCACCGTACAGTGGATGCAGTTTATCCGGGAGGATGGAGTGCTGAAAGTGGATGTAGACAGCGTGGACGCGGCATGCACCATGCAGCCGACCGACGTGTGCAGCGTGCGCGATCTGGACACCTTCCAGATGCTCTATGGTGATCTCGGTCTGCCCGAAACCGGCCCGGCCATGCTGGATGATGCAGCGGGACAGATCGAAACCCTGCTGGGACTGACCGGTGGACGACTGGAAAAGCAGGGAGAGACCACGTTCCACTATACCTTCTTCAATGGACAGGAAATTTCCATTCTGACCAGACCGGAAGGAGACGGATGGAAGTTTGACCGCTGGACGGTCGTACAGAAGGATGCAAAGCCGGTCGAGGCCGAGACGCAGAAGCAGATGGAAGCACTCGCACAGCGCTGGTGTAATGCACAGGTGGATGGTCTCTCGGCAGAGCAGGCCAAAACCCTGCTTGGCACAGATTTGCTGGAGATGTTTGACGAGTATGCCAGCTGGTATGGCGACAGTGATGCGCAGACACCGATGGAACTGAATAATCTGCCGATCGGTATGACTGCGGACAAGGCTGAATATACGGTCGATGCCGGGGCTGGTACGGTGATCGTTCGTGTGCATGGTAAACCGGCAGAGCCAGCAAGCGGAAAGACAACTCGAACCTGGTTCAGCGGCATCACGCAGGTGCAGACGCTGAATTTTGGATGGCAGGATGACAGCTTGCGCATTGCCGACTGCACGATCGATCAGGCCATGGTGTTGGATGACCCTGATATGATTTGCTGGACGGCAGATGATGTCATTAAGATTGGCATGCCCGAGCGACCTATGACTACTACTTCGCTTGAAGAGCTCATCTATAGGAACTTCCCGGTTGCCGGTGGACGGTATCGCAAGGTAGATGATATGATCGCCTATGACTTTGCCGACGGCACGATGATCTATTTCCAGTATGAGCCGCAGCACAATCCGGTTGAAGGTTCGGACAGCTATCGTTTAACTGGTGTGGTCGAGCCGGAAAACAACGAGCCGCAGGAACATCTGACGCAGTTTGTACCGATCATCGAGGCGGCAAACCAGTGGGCAGAAGGCTATCTTTGGGAAAATGCAATGTTCCGCTATCCGTTTATGAGCACGGCGCTGCAGCAGCAGTTTATACAGCAGCAGGAACGGATGGGCAATCATCTGCGCATTTTCTGGAAGATTGGCTGGGGTTCCAGCCCGGATGTGACCGACTGGATGCTGCGAGATCTGACCGAGGACAGTGTGACCGTAGTGTATCAGTTGGAAGCTGGTGGGGAGCAGTACCGTTATGCCGAGCGTTTGACCGTGGGCGAGCAGGATGGCATTCCGGTTGTGACCGGGTGCGATGCATTGCAGGCAACTTGGGATGACAGCTTGACGCGAGAGCAGTTTTTGCAGCTGTATCCGGATGATGTGTCTGGATTGATGGTGAACCCGGATATGGAATACATGCGGGAACGCTCGGATAAGTTCCAGACGCCGGAAGACGCGCTGCGTGCGGCGATCGGTATGTTCTATGATGAGAAAACGTATCCGGTGACGCGCGTTGGCGAGCAGATTGTGGTCGGTCAGGGAGTTGACCAAGATCTCAAGGTGACGTTCCCGGATGGCGGAGAGGTCTACATTACTATGCATCAGTTTACCGATGAAGGTGGGCTGAAGTTATGGAGTGTTGGACGCATCTGGGAAGGAATGCCCGATCATACGACGTAAACCGATGATAAGCAAGAAAAACCGCCCGAGAGGGCGGTTTTTTTGTGGGTAAGTATTTTTGAAATCCGGGGCGGACACCGGATTTCAAAGGAGATTTCGCCGTCTGCGGACGGCGACCAGGTTTCACCTGGACGGACCAGCCTGCGCGGCTGGACCGCGCCGGGCCGCAGGCCCGGACCCGTTTATGGGCTGCGGTGGTTTAGAGTAGTTCAGCGAAAGAGCGGATATAGCGGTCGGCAGTGAGTTCAATTTCGGTTTGATCGAGTGCCGATGCGGGTTCTTCCACAGCGACCGTATAGAAACCGGCAGATTTTGCGCTTTGGATACCGCGCAGGATATCTTCAAAAACGGCACACTGGTTCGGTGCAGTCTGCATACGCTCAGCAGCCAGCAGATAGATATCTGGGGAGGACTTATCGCAGTTCACTTCGTGGATGGTTGTGATATTGTCGAACAATCCAGTGATGCCCAGACGATCCAGACAGGGCAGAACCAGTTCGGGTTCGGATGAGGTTGCCGCCGAGATATGCACACCCTGTGCACAAAGTTTGTGCAGAAATTCTTCGGCGTGCGGTTTGAGTGGTACGCGGTCACGGTAAGCGGCACGAGCGAGGTCATACCATTCCTGCATGAGCTGCTCGGGTGTTTCGGCCAGACCAAAGCGGTCGATGGTATAGCGTGCGGCATCGGCAAAACCGAGATGTGCGATGGACTGTGCATAGTCGGGAAGGAGGGGCAGACCGCGGCGGGACAGGAATACTTCATCCACCTCGCTCCACACCCAAAGGGAGTCGAGCAGGGTACCGTCCAGATCGAAGATAAAGCCGGTCAGGTCATTGAGTGTCCGCATGGGATACCTCCGTGAGTTTGAGATGAGAGGAAAGTGTCTGCGCGTCCATCTGGCTCAGCGCATCGATGACCGCGATGTGAAAGCTGCCTGTACCGAGATGTCCGGCTTTCTCAAAAGCGATTTCGCCGGCGGCAGAGATTGTGCCCAGCGCGGCGATCGCGGCAGGTAAGTGATCGTCGGAAGCGGCGGCAAATACGGCACACAGGACGGTAGCGATGCAGCCCATACCGGTGACGCGGGACAGCATTTTGTGACCACCTTCCAGTCGATATAAATGAAAGGCGTTTGCGACGAGATCGGTTTCACCGGTCAGTGCGACCGTGCAGTGATAGCGTGCCGCGAGTGCGCGTGCCAGTGCTTCGCCGTCCGAAATGGAAATGGAGTGATCGCTGTCGATACCGTGCTGGTTTACGTGCATGCCATAAATGCAGGCGGCTTCCGAGCGGTTGCAGCGCAAGATGGAAATATGGACGGTTTCCAGAAGCTGACGCACAGCCGAGGTGCGCAGCGCGGATACGCCCACCCCCACGGGGTCGAGCACGACCGGGATGCCCATGCGGTTGGCCTGCGCACCGGCCAGCAGCATTGCGTCCAGCTTGCGCGGCGATAGCTGACCAATATTAAGGACAAGCGACTGCGCATGTGTGGTCACCGCGTCGGCCTCTTCGGGTGCATCGGCCATGATAGGAGATGCACCGATGGCGAGGGCTGCGTTTGCGCAGTCGTTGATCGTCACATAGTTGGTGATACAGTGAATGATCGGCTGGCGGTCGCGCAGAACGTCGCACAGCGCACCGGCCTGATATGTAAGATCCATGTGGATTGCCTCCTGTTCTGGTCTTTATTATACAAATGTGGGACGGCACCGTCAACCGTGGTTGCCAAGCACGGTATAGCTGTGATAGGATAAGAAAAAAGACCGGCGGAGGTGCACAGCCTGTGAAAAAATTGGAATTACTGGTTTCGTCCATACTGGCCGGACTGCTCATCGGTGTGAGCGGCGCCATTTATCTGGGAAGCGGAAAGATACCGTTTGGAGCCGTGCTGTTTTCGGTGGCACTCTTCACCATTTGTACCCGCGGCATGGCGTTGTTTACCGGGCGCGTTGGGTATCTCATTACGCGAAACGATCGCATGGTCTGTATCGGGGAATTGCTGGTCATCTGGCTGGGAAACCTCGTTGGATGTGCGGCAACGGCGCTGGCGGTTGCGTATGCAAAACCGGCTTATCGGGAGATGGCGTGCGAGCTGACGGCACGCAAGCTGTCTGAGTCGCCAGTGCAGATCTTTCTGCTCGGTGTGATGTGCGGTTTGCTCATGTACATTGCGGTCGATCACTTCCGTACCTGGCAGGGTGATTTCGGGCGCTTCGTCGGCATTTTACTCTGCGTCCCGGCTTTCATTATCGCTGGGTTTGAGCACGTAGTCGCTGATATGTTTTATCTGATGCTTGGCGTGCAGCAGGGGATGATTGGAAAAATCATTGTATTTTTGCTCGTTTGTTCGCTGGGAAACGCCTGCGGTGCATGGCTGATTCCGCTTTGGGACAAACTGCGCATGAGACAGGGATAGAAAAAGAGGACGTTTTGATAAACGTCCTCTTTTCACATGATTTCGGATGGAGGGTCTTGAGATCGGGGAGATCAGAACATATCGCCCATGTGCTTTGCGGTGTTCGTCACCTGGTTTGCGGCCTGCTTGACGCTGCGCTTGACAGACGGACTGGACATTGCGCTCGAAGCCATTGCAGAGGCGATTGCGCCGACGGCCATACCGGCGGCCATGCTGGACAGAATGGGGGTCAGTTTCATGTTTTTTCACGCTCCTTTTGCTGTTAGTATGGCGGTGCAGACCATGATTTAGCCCTTGGAAAATCAGAAAAAATTTACGATGACCTAACAAAATTTCTTTAGTTGCCGAAATTTTACAAAATTTCGAGCAATTTCGTTTGCCTTTTGTAAGAATGGCGGTTTACAGAACCGGGTATTCTAGGATATAATAATACAAACGATAAGTGAACAACTGTAATCAGACTTTTAATCGGAACCCGTGAGTTCCCAAAGTGCCTGAACGATCGAATGAGAGCAAAAATTGTCTTGTGTCACCAGATTCGCACACAAGGCATGGCTTCGTGCGGCTTCTTGCCTTTGGGCAGGAAGCTTTTTTTGTGCCGTAAGCAGGAAAGGAGTATGCCAGTGTTGCAGCAGACAGCAGAGATCATGGACGAAGCAGCCGTCCGCCGTGCGCTGACCCGCATCGCGTTTGAGATCATCGAGAAAAATCATGGCAGCCGCAGTTTGCTGCTCGCCGGGATTCAGACGCGAGGCGTACCGCTGGCCGAACGCATCGCAGATAAGCTCGGTGAGGTCGAGGGCTTCCGCCCGCCCGTCCTGCCGCTCGACATCGGACCCTTCCGCGACGATCTGCCGCACACAGCGCCTCCGGTGCTGCCCGATATTCCTGGGCTTGCCGGGTGTACGGTGGTCATCGTGGACGATGTGCTCTATACCGGTCGCTCGGTACGCGCTGCCATCGAGGCGGTTTCCCACATGGGACGTGCGGCTCGCATCCAGCTGGCCGTCCTCATTGACCGCGGTCATCGAGAGCTGCCCATCCGACCCGATTACGTCGGCAAAAACCTGCCAACCTCCCAGAACGAGCGCGTATGCGTCAGTCTGCGTGAGACCGACGGAGAAGACCGGGTGACCATCGTCAAGCAGTCCGGGACTGCCGCGTCAGAGTAAGATTCCAATATAGCAAGTCGATTCTCATAAAAGTCATCAACCAGCGCCGGACAGCCTTCCGGCCCGTGTGAAAGGAGACAAATCATGTCCGTACAAAAACTCGTTGAATGCATCCGCCAGAAGAACAACCCGACCGTTGCCGGTCTGGACGCACGCCTGGAGTATATCCCGTCCTTTATCGTATCCCAGTGCGTTGAGCGCTACGGCGAAACTCTGGAAGCAGCAGCGGCTGCCATGCAGCAGTTCAACATCAGCCTGATCGATGCCCTGCACGACATCGTACCCGCAATCAAGCCGCAGGCAGCATACTATGAGCTGCTCGGTCCCAAGGGCGCAGAAGTGCTCAAGAATACCATCGACTATGCGCACGAGAAGGGCATGTATGTCATCGCTGACATCAAGCGCAACGACATCGGCGCAACCGCATCGGCTTACGCTGAGGCATATCTGGGCTGCACCAAGGTCGGCGACAAGGAGCTGCCGGTTTACAATGCAGATTCCTGCACGGTCAACGCTTACCTCGGCACCGACGGCATCGAGCCCTTCCTGAAGGAGTGCCGCGCACGCGAGAAGGCCATCTATATCCTGGTCAAGACCTCCAACCCGTCTTCCGGTGAGTTCCAGAACCGCGACATGGAGGGCAAGCCGCTCTTCGTCCGCGTGGCAGAGCAGTTTGCCAAGTGGGGCGAGGGTCTGGACACCCCGTCCGGCTACAATCAGGTTGGTGCGGTCGTCGGTGCGACCTACCCCGAAGAGCAGAAGATCATCCGTTCCATCATCCCCAAGGCATATTTCCTCGTACCGGGCTACGGTGCACAGGGCGCGACCGCAAAGGACATCGCAAATGCCTTTAACGATGACGGTCTGGGTGCGATCGTAAACTCTTCCCGCGGTATCATGTGCGCTTGGAAGAAGACCGGCAAGGACGGCGCAGACTTCATGGAGGCTGCACGCGCAGAGGCAATCCGCATGCGTGACGACATCGTGTCCGCTATCCGCTAAACCATTTTTCCCCTTTCCCCATCGTAAAGTTTGCAAGGAGTGACGATAGATTTGAAGAAAGCGTATCTGCTGCTCGCCGACGGTACCCTGTTCGAGGGTAAGGCTGCCGGCTATGAGGGATGCAGCATCGGCGAGGTCGTATTCAATACGGGTATGGCCGGTTATCAGGAGGTTCTGACCGACCCGTCTTACTATGGCCAGACGGTGTGCATGACTTACCCCCTGGTTGGTAACTATGGCATCAACTTCGACGACGGCGAGTCCAAGAAGAGCTGGGTTTCGGGCTATATCATGCGTGAAATGTGTGAATATCCCTCGAACTTCCGCTGCCAGAAGAGCCTGGACGCCTATCTCAAGGAGCAGAAGGTGGTCGGCCTGCAGGGCATCGACACCCGACGCCTGACCCGTATCCTGCGCAACAGCGGCGTTATGAACGGTGTCATCTATACCGAAGGCCACGAGCCCGACGAAAAGACCATCGAAGAGATGAAGTCTTACGTCGTCAAGGATGCAGTCAAGTCGGTTACGCTTTCCGAGACCGAGGTACACCCGGCACAGGGCGAGCGCAAGTACCGCATCGGTCTGATGGACTTCGGCGTCAAGTACAATATCGTCCGTGAACTTTGCAAGCGCGGCTGTGAGGTCACCGTCCTGCCCGGTTTCACCAAGGCAGAGGACATTCTGGCTGCCGGTTACGACGGCATCATGCTGTCGAACGGCCCCGGTGACCCGGCTGAAAACGTCGGCATTGTAGAAGAACTCAAAAAGCTCATCGCGTCCGGTCTGCCCATCTTCGGCATCTGCCTGGGCCATCAGCTCATGGCGCTGGCCATCAATGCCAAGACCGAAAAGATGCGCTTTGGTCACCGCGGTGTCAACCACCCGGTCAAGGATCTCGACGAAGACCGCACCTATATTACCAGCCAGAACCACGGCTACGCGGTCGTTGGCGATACCATTGACCCGGCGATTGCACGCGTGCGCTTTGTCAACCTGAATGACGGCACGGTCGAGGGCGTCGAGCACATCGGCAAGCCCATCTTCACCGTGCAGTATCACCCCGAGGTCTGCCCCGGTCCGCAGGATACCTCGTACCTGTTCGACCGATTCCTCGAAAACATTGACAAGCACAAGGGAGGCCAGTTCTAATGCCGCTGAGAAAAGATATCCACAAAGTCATGGTACTGGGCTCCGGCCCCATCGTTATCGGTCAGGCGGCCGAGTTCGACTACGCAGGCACTCAGGCATGCCGTGCCCTGCGTGAAGAGGGTCTGGAGGTTGTTCTGGTAAACTCCAACCCGGCAACCATCATGACCGATAAGGCCATGGCTGACAAGGTATATATTGAGCCGATGACCCTGGACGCGGTCAAGGAAATCATCAAGAAAGAGCGTCCGGACTCCCTGATCCCCAACCTCGGCGGTCAGACCGGTCTGAATCTGGCAATGGACCTGTCCGCTGACGGTTTCCTCGACGAGTACGGCGTTAAGCTGCTGGGTGCAAACCCGGACACCATCGCCAAGGCCGAAGACCGCCAGATGTTCAAGGACACCATGGAGAAGATCGGAGAGCCGTGCATCGCTTCCAAGGTCGTACACACGGTCGAGGATGCGGTTGCATTCACCGAGGAGATCGGTCTGCCGGTCATCATCCGTCCGGCATACACCCTGGGCGGTACCGGCGGCGGTATCGCGTACACCTGGGAGCAGCTGCGCGAGATCGCTGCGACCGGTATTATGTACTCTCGTGTCGACGAGATTCTGGTCGAGAAGTGTATCGCAGGCTGGAAGGAAGTCGAGTATGAGGTCATGCGCGACAGCAAGGGCAACGCCATCACCATCTGTAACATGGAGAACGTTGACCCGGTCGGCGTACACACCGGTGACTCGGTCGTTGTCGCACCCAGCCAGACCCTGTCCGACAAGGAATACCAGATGCTGCGCACCTCTGCGCTCAACATCATCACCGAGCTGGGCATCGAGGGCGGCTGTAACGTACAGTACGCACTGAACCCGAACTCTTTCGAGTACGCAGTCATCGAGGTAAACCCCCGTGTTTCCCGTTCGTCCGCACTGGCATCCAAGGCGACCGGCTTCCCGATCGCAAAGGTTACCGCCAAGATTGCAATCGGTTACGGTCTGGATGAGATCATGAACGCGGTCACCGGCAAGACTTACGCTTGCTTTGAGCCGACCCTGGACTATATCGTTGCCAAGTTCCCGCGCTGGCCGTTTGATAAGTTTGTTTACGCAGACAACTCGCTCGGTACCCAGATGAAGGCGACCGGTGAGGTCATGGCGATTGCACCGTCCTTCGAGCAGGCCATGATGAAGGCCATCCGCGGCGTTGAGATGAAGCTGGACAGCTTCATCATGCCCAAGCTCAAGACTTGGTCGGATGAGGAGATCAAGGCTGGTGTTGCCAAGGTTAACGACGAGCGTCTGCTGGTCATCTGCGAGGCATTGCGCCGCGGCATCATGACCATCGACGAGATTCACGACATCACCATGATCGACACCTGGTTCCTGCACGGCTACAAGAACATTGTAGACATGGAGCATGAGCTGGCTGAGGCTTCCGAGCTGAATGAGGAGCTGTACCTGCGTGCCAAGAAGATGGGCTTCCTCGACAAGACCATCGAGCAGCTGTCCGGTAAGCAGGTCGGTGCGCTCAAGCGCCTGCCGGTCTACAAGACGGTTGATACCTGTGCCGCAGAGTTCGATGCCGAGACCCCGTACTACTACTCGACCTTCGACGACGAAAACGAGGTCAAGCCGTCCACCGGTAAGAAGAAGGTACTGGTTCTGGGCTCCGGTCCCATCCGTATCGGTCAGGGTATCGAGTTCGACTACTGCTCGGTTCACTCTGTCTGGGCACTCAAGGAGCTGGGCTGTGAGACCATTATCATCAACAACAACCCTGAGACCGTTTCCACCGACTTTGACACCGCTGATCGTCTGTACTTCGAGCCGCTGACGCCCGAGGACGTTGAAGGCGTTGTCAATGCTGAGAAGCCGGACGCAGCCATCGTACAGTTCGGCGGTCAGACCGCTATCAATCTGGCAGCACATCTGGAAAAGCTGGGCGTGCCGATTCTGGGCACCCAGGCTTGGTCGATCGACGCGGCAGAAGACCGTGAAAAGTTCGACGAGATTCTGGAAGAGTGCGGCATTCCGCGCCCCAAGGGAGAGACTGTATTCACCGAGGAAGAGGCTGTCAGCGTCGCTGACCGTCTGGGCTATCCGGTTCTCGTGCGTCCGTCCTACGTTCTGGGCGGTCAGGGTATGGAAATCGCATACAGCGAGCAGGATATCCGTGAGTATATGCAGGTTATCACCCGTCACAAGGTCGAGAACCCGGTACTCGTCGATAAGTATATGATGGGTCAGGAGATCGAGGTCGACGCAATCTGCGACGGTGAGGACATCCTGATTCCGGGTATCATGGAGCACTTTGAGCGTGCCGGTGTACACTCTGGTGACTCGATTTCCATGTATCCGTCCCTGCACATCTCGTCCAAGCACAAGGACACCATCATCCGCTATACCCGTGCGCTGGCTAAGAGCCTCAAGGTTCTGGGTCTGGTCAATATCCAGTTCGTTCTGTACAACAGTCAGGTCTATATCATCGAGGTTAACCCCCGTTCGTCCCGTACCGTGCCCTATATCTCCAAGATCACCGGCGTTCCGATGATCGATCTGGCAACCCGCTGCATGTTCGGCGAGAAGCTGCGCGACATGGAGTTCGGCACCGGTCTGTACCCCGAGCGCGATTACTACGCAGTCAAGGTTCCGGTCTTCTCCTTCCAGAAGCTGCGTGATCTGGACACCCAGCTCGGACCTGAGATGAAGTCGACCGGTGAGGTTCTGGGCGTTGCCAAGGACTTCAAGGAAGCTCTGTACAAGGGTCTGCTCGGTGCTGGCTTTGCCATGCACAAGAAGACCGGCAAGGTCGTCATTTCCGTCCGTCCGGCTGATAAGCAGGAGGCAATTCCGATTGCTGAGAAGTTCGAGAAGCTCGGCTACGACATCTACGCAACCCGCGGCACGGCCAACACGCTCAACAACGCGATGGTCGCAGCCAACGTGGTTTACAATGCATTCGAGCCCGAAATGCATCCCAACATTCTGGACATGATCGAGAACGGTGAGGTCGATTACGTCATCTCCACCTCGGTCAAGGGCCGTCATCCCGAGCTTGCAAGCGTTAAGATTCGTCGTGCGGCAACCGAGCACGCAATTCCGTGCCTGACCGCGATTGACACCGCAAATGCACTGCTGGAGTGCATGGAAAGCGGTATGGAAATCAAAAACTGCAAGATGGTCGACATTAACGATATCTAAAAAAGAAATCCCGCGTCTTAATAGACGCGGGATTTTTTGCATCGGTCAGTTTGCGGAAGGTGAGAAAATGAGGTCGCGCAGCGGCTCCATCTCGGTGACCCATTGGCCGGATTGCCGGTCGTAGAACTTGGTGTCTGAGTTGACGGCGAAGGGGATACCTGCCGCATCCAGACTGTCACAGAGAAAGGCGGCAAAGGTCATCTGCTCGGACAAGGTGTAGTCGTCTCCGTCGTTGTAATTGCCGGGCATCCAGGCACCGACCCAGGTGGGAATGCCGGTCTGTGCCTGCCAGTCGAGTGCCAGCTGGATTTGATCGAGAACCAGCTGCTTTTCGGCTGCCGTTCCGGTCGTCCACAGCTTTTTCTCGTTGGTCTTGCTCGGACCGGCTGCATAGAAATGCCACTCGGCCATCAGATAGCCGTTTGCCTGCGAGGGCACCTGAAGCTCGGACAGATAAGCCGGATTGGAGCGCAGACGCGGGGACATCATAATGATGCGGTCGGGATTGGTCTGGCGAATGGCTGCGGTTACACGCTCGATCATCTCATTGAGCCGGTCGGGTTGCTGGTTGAGCGCGTCGGTGCACTCGATGAGCAGATCAAATGACAGCGCGTGCGACTTGTCCTGATATCGTGCGGCAATGGTACTCCACCACGCGACGACATGCTCGAGATTACGCTCGGAAGGGTCATTTTTGAAGGCGTCTGCCTGATAGGCGAGCACGGGAATGAGTCCGTGAGACAGGCAATCATCGATCTGGCGGTCAAGGCTGGCCAGCACATCCGGGGTCAGGTCATCTTTGACACGGATGCGCACATGCTTGATGCCGGCTTCTGCAAAATCGATGACTGTTTGGGGCTGGTAATTGGCGCGGCCCTCGCTGGTTTTGGACCAGTCCACATCCATACCATGTCCGAGCATGCTCTGATACTGTGCTGGGGTGATGGCTTCATCCTGCGACTGGAAGGAAGATGACGTGGAAGCAGCCGGGGCAGCGGGTATGGCCTGCGGTATCATGGGAGAGAACGCCAGGGCGGCAGCGGTGAGCATGCTCAGCGCCGACAGGCGTAATTTCATCGGCTTCATGGGAAACAACTCCTGTTTATAACTGTTTTGAAATCTTTTTGTATTGTAACATATCGGACAGCGGTGAACAAGTGGACGGGGGAGCGGTACGGGATTTCCCGTCTTGCGTTTTGGGTTGTTTTCCAGTACAATAAAAAACAGGAAATCTGTGTTTACAGGAGGATTTAATATGGCGACTCAGGAAATGTGTCGTGTCGTCGGCAACCGGGAGATTGGCGCCGGTCTGTTTGAGCTGACGATGGAAGCACCGGTACTGTGTATGCAGGCACAGCCCGGTCAGTTCGTTCATATCACCTGCGGAGAGGGCAATCTGCTGCGTCGTCCCATCTCGATTTGCAATGTACAGGACGGTCAGATGATCGTTGTTTTCCAGGTCAAGGGTGACGGTACCGCGTGGCTGTCCAAGCGCCGCGAGGGCGATGTACTCGATGTACTGGGTACGCTCGGTCACGGCTTCCGCATGGAAGAGCTGGGTGACCATCCCATCTTCATCGGCGGCGGCATCGGCGTTCCGCCCATGCTCATGACCATGCGTGCAGCTAAGGAAAACGGTGCAAAGCCCGAGGCAATTCTGGGCTTCCGCAATCAGAATGCGGTTATTTTGGAAGATGCCTTCCGTAGACTGGGTGAGACCCACGTCTGCACCGACGACGGCAGCTATGGTGTGCACGGTTTTGTCACCGATGTGCTCAAGCTGCACGTACAGGAAGCAACCGCGATTTGCGCCTGCGGCCCCAAGCCCATGCTGCGCGCCATCGCGGAGATCGCAGAGGCACAGGGCATCCCGTGTCAGGTCTCCATGGAGGAGCGCATGGGCTGCGGCATCGGTGCATGTCTGGTCTGCGCCTGCGAGCTCAAGCTCAAGGACGGTCAGGAAGGCGTAAGATACGGCCACGTCTGCAAGGATGGCCCGGTATTTGACAGCAAGGAGGTCGTTTGGTAATGGATCTGCGCGTAAATATTTGCGGGGTAGAGCTCAAAAACCCCATCACGACCGCGTCGGGTACCTTTGGCTTCGGTCACGAGTACGGCGAGTTCTTTGATCTGTCTGAGCTGGGCGGTGTCGGCGTTAAGGGGCTGACCCCGACCGAACGTCTGGGCAATCCCGCGCCCCGTATCGCAGAGACTCCGATGGGTATTCTCAACTGCGTCGGCCTGCAGAACCCCGGCATTGATCGCTTCATCGAGGAGCAGATTCCGTTCCTGCGCCAGTATGATACCAAGATCATTGCGAACGTATCGGGCAACACGGTCGAGGAATACTGCGGCATGATCGAGAAGATCTCTGATGCAGACGTTGACCTGATCGAAATGAACATTTCCTGCCCGAACGTCAAGTGCGGCGGTATGGCCTTCGGCACCCAGCCCAAGATGGTTGAGGAAGTTGTATCTGCGGCCAAGAAGTACGCAAAGAAGCCGCTGATTGTCAAGCTCAGCCCCAATGTCACCGACATTACCGAGATTGCACGTGCGGCAGTTGCTTCGGGTGCGGATGCACTGAGCCTCATCAACACGCTGCTCGGCATGCGCATCAATGTCGATACCCGTCGCCCAATTCTGTCTAACATCATGGGCGGTATGTCCGGTCCGGCAGTCTTCCCGATCGCGGTACGCATGGTTTATCAGGTGCGCAAGGCGGTTGACGTGCCGATTATCGGTATGGGTGGTATTCGTACCGGCCGTGACATTGCAGAAATGATGCTGGCAGGCGCGGACGCAATCGCAATCGGCACCGCTATGTTTGCCGACCCGATGGCTCCGGTCAAGGCGCTCAATGAGCTCAAGGAATATATGATCCAGCACGGCATCGAGAAGGTCACCGACCTGACCGGGGCGGTAGAGGTATGACAACAGTCTATCTGATTCGTCACGCCGAGGCAGAAGGCAATGTATATCGCCGCTGTCACGGACAGTACGACAGTCTGCTCACCGAGCGGGCATACCAGCAGCTGCCTTATCTGGCTGACCGCTTTGCAGATGTCCCGCTGGATGCGATTTATGCGTCCGACCTCTATCGTGCGCGCCACACAGCCAAAGCCATTGCAGACCGCAAGGGCATAAAGGTGCATGTGCGTCCGGTGCTGCGTGAAATTGCGATGGGTGAGTGGGAGGACAAGACTTGGGCAATCCTGCCCAGAGAAGCTCCCGAGCAGTACGCCAAGTGGCAGACACGTCCGTGGGAATGTGAAGTTCCCGGCGGTGAACGTGTTCTGGATACCGGCGACCGTGTGTTAGGCGGTCTGCGTCAGCTTGCACAGGAATGGGACGGCAAGTCTATCGCGGTGGTCAGTCATGGTTCGGCTATTCGCGGTATTCTGTGTCGGGTACTCGGTTATGAACCCGAGCAGATTGGTCAGGTGGGCTGGGGCGATAATACCTGTGTGGCAAAGTTCGAGTTTGACGGCGATACCATCCGCCCGATTTACTGGAACGATGCGTCCCATCTGCCCGAAGACCTGTCTACCTTCGCCAAGATCGGCTGGACGAACAGCAGGGGCGTGCCGATGTCCGTACAGGCATGGTTCCGGCCCTATGACCCGGAAAGTGCGGAAGATCGTGCGCTGCTCATTGGGTTTGCGCGTGAGTTTTACCGCAATGCTTACGGTTCGACCAACATGCTCGACGAGGATGCCTGGATGGCTGACACCGATGCAATGGCGGCAAAGCATGATCGCGCAGTCACGATCGGCATGGTCGAAGATCGGCCGGTCGCGCTGGTGCGCATGAATGTATGTGACGAAAGCGAACCGGAGATCGGTAAGGTCGGCTCGTTTGTCATCAGCGAAGATTACCGCGGTACGGGCCTGAGCGGTCAGATCTTGGGTCAGGCCATTTCGGTCTATCGCGCACTCGGTAAGGACTACTTATGCGCTTATGTCGCAAAGAACAATGCCCGTGCACACGGTTTCTATGACAAATACGGCTTCCACAATCAGGGCGAAGTGATGAAAGCGGAAGGCCTGCACGATAAGATGGTCAAGAAGATCAAGGTTGAATCGGTCGCAGAGGAGTCTGACGACTTCATCTGGGAAGGTTAAACAATCACCGCACCCATAACTGAAGTTTGGATCAAACCTTTTCAAAGGTTTGCAGGTTCTCAGGGCAGCGCCCTGAGTCGCTCTCCGCAGAGAGCGAAATCCCCTTTTTGATTTTCGCCTTGCGAAAATCAACTAAAAATAAAAACTCAAGCGCGTCCGCAGACGCGCAATAAAAAAGCGTTCCATCCCTGGAACGCTTTTTGCTTTTATGAGGTTGTTATCTCATCCGCTGCGCATCCAAATAGCCCTGCAAAATGAGCGTCGCCGCAACCGCGTCTACATTTTTACGATGCTGCTTGGCCTTTTTGCCCGCCTGATGCAAAATCTGGTGCGCTTCCACCGTCGTCCGACGCTCATCCCATAATACTACCGGCACGCCGGTCTGCTCCCGAATATCCTCGGCCAGCTGGGCGCACTTTTCCGCACGCGGTCCGACCGAACCATCCATATTCTTGGGATAACCCAGTACAACGGTCTCAATCTTGTTGTCTTTAATGTATGCGACGAGCTTTTCGAGCAGCTTGTCCCGGTTCCATTCGGAAATGACCGACGGGGAACCGGCCAGCAGACCGGTCGGGTCGGAAACCGAAAGGCCGGTGCGCGCGTCGCCGTAATCTACGCCTAAAATCTTCACGCTGTATTCGCCTCCTGTTTGGATCGGTTATCGTTTGTGTGCAATCATTATAACATAGAACGGCGGAATTTGTACATAAAACTCAAAAAATGATGCTTGACTTGCACAGGGGGGTCGTGATACAATAATTACACCTATGTAGGTTCTTTTTTTATGCCTGTTTTTTTGAGGCTGAGCCTGCAAAGGGAGGCAATCAAGTCTGCCGGAACACCCGACGGACATAAACACAATTCAAGGAGGTGCCGTTATGCGCGTTAAGGTAACGCTGGCCTGCACTGAGTGCAAGCAAAGAAACTACGATACGATGAAGAACAAGAAGAACGATCCCGACCGTCTTGAGATGAACAAGTACTGCCGCTTCTGCAAAAAGCATACTTTGCATCGCGAGACTAAGTAATCGACGAGAAAGGAAGTACGCTTCATGGCAGAGCAGGAAAAATCCACTCCCGCTGTAAAGAAGCAGACTGACAAGCCGGCAAAGGCCAAGAAGCCTTCGTTCTTCGCGAGAATCGGTAACTGGTTCCACGAGCTCAAGGCTGAGATCAAGAAGATCGTTTGGCCGACCCGTAAGCAGACCGTTAACAACACGCTCGTTGTCCTGGCCTGCTGCCTGGTGCTCGGTGTGTTCATCTGGGTACTGGACGCAATTTTCGGCTTCGGTTTCCAGACACTCGTCGGCTTCTTCGCCGCTTGATTTTGAGAGGGGCCGGATACTATGTCAGATGCAGCAAAATGGTATGTGGTTCACACATACTCGGGCTACGAGAATAAAGTAGCCTCGTCCATCGAAAAAGCGGTGGAAAATCGTAAGCTCCACGACCTCATCACCGCTGTCAACATCCCTGTTGAGCGCGTGACCGAAGTAAAGGACGGCAAGACCCGCGAGATCGAGCGCAAGCTCTTCCCGGGCTATGTACTGGTCAAGATGATCCTGACCGATGAAAGCTGGTACCTCGTGCGCAATACGCGCGGCTGCACAGGATTCGTCGGCCCGAACTCCAACAAGCCGCTCCCGCTTTCCGATGAGGAAGTGCTGAAAATGGGCGTGGAGAAGCGAGAAATCGAAATCAATTATCAGCTGGGCGACAGCGTGCGCGTCATCGACGGCCCGCTGGCAGGCTTCATCGGCGTTGTCGATGAGCTCGAGCCCGAAAAGAACAAGGTACGCGTTGTCGTATCGATGTTCGGCAGAGAGACGCCCGTCGAACTCGAACTGGATCAGGTCGAGACGCTGGGCGACTGACCCCTGGACGGTCAGTAATACCGGACAGGCAGTCAACGAGACGCAGAGGATGCGTTTCATGGCAAGTGGGAGAGTCGTCCGACTCGCCAGCCACCACATTTTTTAAGGAGGATACCTCAACATGGCACAGAAAGTAGTAGGCTATATCAAGCTCCAGATTCCTGCGGGCAAGGCAACCCCTGCGCCCCCGGTTGGCCCGGCTCTGGGTCAGCATGGTGTCAACATCATGGCTTTCACCAAGGAATTCAACGAGCGCACCAAGAATGACGCGGGTCTCATCATCCCCGTAGTCATCACGGTTTATGCAGACCGTTCCTTCAGCTTCATCACCAAGACTCCCCCGGCAGCTGTTCTGATCAAGAAGGCTTGCAAGATCGAGTCTGGCTCTGCTGTTCCGAACAAGACCAAGGTCGCTAAGATCTCCAAGGCTGACGTTCAGAAGATCGCAGAGATGAAGATGCCTGACCTCAATGCTGCTTCCGTAGAGGCTGCTATGAGCATGATCGCAGGCACCTGCCGCTCTATGGGCATCACCGTAGAAGAGTAATTTTTCATAAGCTGAAGTTTCACGTTTTTTGACGGCGGACACGGCCGTCTAAGTGGGAGGGAAATTCCCGCAGTACCACTAAAGGAGGATATTATTGTGCGCAAAGGTAAAAAGTATGTAGAGAGCGCAAAGCTGGTAGACCGTACCAAGCTGTACGATCCCGCTGAGGCGCTTGCAACCGTTGTTTCTACCGCTAAGGCTAAGTTCGACGAGACCGTTGAGCTGCATGTAAAGCTGGGCGTTGACTCCCGTCACGCTGACCAGCAGGTTCGCGGCGCGATCGTTCTGCCGCACGGTACTGGTAAGGATGTTCGCGTCCTGGTATTCGCAAAGGGCCCCAAGGCTGACGAGGCTGTTGCTGCTGGTGCAGAGTACGTTGGCGCTGAGGATATGGTTG
Organism: Butyricicoccus pullicaecorum DSM 23266; assembly: GCF_900167005.1. Taxonomy (GTDB): domain Bacteria; phylum Bacillota; class Clostridia; order Oscillospirales; family Butyricicoccaceae; genus Butyricicoccus; species Butyricicoccus pullicaecorum. The sequence continues at coordinate 151,921 of NZ_FUXW01000003.1, read as the reverse complement.
CTAAGATCCAGAACGAGAACTTCTTCGATTACGACGTTGTCATCGCAACCCCTGACATGATGGGCGTTGTTGGCCGTCTGGGTAAGGTCCTGGGCCCCAAGGGTCTGATGCCGAACCCGAAGGCTGGTACCGTTTCGATGGACGTTGCTAAGGCTGTTAAGGAGTCTAAGGCTGGTAAGATCGAGTACCGTCTGGACAAGACCAACATTATCCACTGCCCGATCGGCAAGGCTTCCTTCGGCGTTGAGAAGCTGCAGGACAACTTCAACGCACTGATGGGCGCTATCATCAAGGCTAAGCCGGCTGCTGCAAAGGGTCAGTACGTCCGCTCCTGCGTCGTTGCGTCCACCATGGGCCCCGGCGTTAAGATCAACGCGGCTAAGGTTTCTGAGTAATTTTTTACTCGAAACTTAAAAAAACGTGTTGACAAGGCATGTTTTCCATGCTATAATTTAATAGCTTGGTCAAAGACAGCAGGCAGCCGCGAGGCTTGAAAGGCGTTCCGTCGCCGCCCGCCGAGGTCAGCACGAACAGATTTGATGTTTTGTGTACCCTCTTGTGTCTTTGCACAAGAGGGTACTTTATTTTTGATGGAGGTGAAACAAGATGCCTAACGCAAAGGTTCTGGAAGAAAAGAAGGCTCTGGTCGCTTCTCTGGTCGAGAAGATCAAGAACAGCCCCGCTGGCGTTCTGGTCGATTACAAGGGTATCACCGTTGAGGACGATACCAAGCTGCGCCGCGAGCTGCGCGCTGCCGGCGTTGAGTACGCTGTTGTAAAGAATACCATGCTCCGTTTCGCTGCAAAGGAGCTGGGCTTCGACGCTTTTGAGGAGCACCTGAATGGTACGACCGCTCTGGCGATCAGCACCACCGACGATGTCGTTGCACCCGCTAAGATTCTGAACGAGTATGCTAAGAAGCATGACAACTTCAAGATCAAGGCTGGTTACCTGGAGGGCGAGGCAATCCCGGTTGCCGAGGTCATGAAGCTGGCAGAGATGCCGTCCAAGGAAGGCCTCATCGCTCAGGTTCTGTATGGCTTCAATTTCCCGATCACTCAGCTGGTTATTGCGCTTGACAATATCGCTAAGAAGACCGAGGATGGCGAAGCTCTGGTTTCTACCCTGGTTGCACCCAAGGAAGAGGCTGCTGCTGAATAATTCAGCATAAATTTCAATTTTTTCTAACTTAAATTTGTAATTGGAGGTTTATACCATGACTGTTGCAGAGATTATGGAAGCTGTAAAGGGCCTGAAGGTCCTGGAGCTGGCTGAGCTGGTTAAGGCTCTGGAGGAAGAGTTCGGCGTATCCGCTATGCCCGTTGCTGTTGCAGGTGCTGCTGGCGGCGCTGCTGCTCCGGCTGCTGAAGAGAAGACCGAGTTCGACGTTGAGCTGACCGACGCTGGTTCTTCCAAGATCAACGTTATCAAGGTTGTTCGTGCTATCACCGGCCTGGGCCTGAAGGAGGCTAAGGAGAAGGTTGACGGCGCTCCGGCAATCATCAAGGAAGCTGCTTCTAAGGAAGATGCAGAGTCCATCAAGGCTCAGCTGGAAGAGGCTGGCGCAAAGGTTACCCTGAAGTAATCTATACTTGTGTCCTTCAAGAGACAGGCATAAAGCCTGTCTCTTTTTTTATCTCTCATCCCGCATTTTTCGCATTTCATCGGTCAGGCAGGGGATTGACTCTTGCCCCGCTATGCCGGATATGATAAAATAATACCAAAGAAACAGGAAAGGGAGATTTTATTATGCTGACTCCGGCAAAAAAGGAATTTATCGAATTTATGATGGCAGCAGACGTGCTGCGCTTCGGCAATTTTGTAACCAAGAGCGGTCGAAATACCCCGTATTTCGTCAACACCGGTAACTACAAGACCGGCTTGCAGAACTCCAAGCTCGGCGAGTTCTATGCGGCTCTGGTCAAGGAGACCGTTGGCGAGGACTTCGACGCAATGTTCGGTCCCGCTTACAAGGGCATCCCGCTGGCAACCTCGGTTTCCGGTGCACTGGCTCGCAACTACGGCATCGACAAGCCGTTCTTCTTCAACCGTAAGGAAGCTAAGGATCACGGCGAGGGCGGCAACATCGTCGGCTACAAGCCCAAGGACGGCGACCGCATCATCATCATCGAGGACGTTATCACCGCTGGTACCGCAATCCGTGAGACCATGCCCGTACTGCAGGGCTGCGCTGATGTCAAGGTAACCGATATGTTCATCTCGGTAAACCGCTGCGAAGTTGGCCAGACCCCCGGCAAGACCGCTGTCATGGAAGTTGGCGAGGAGTTCGGTATCAAGGTACACGCGCTGATCACCGTTCAGGATATCTACGAGTACCTCAAGGAGCAGGGCACCTACGAGGAGATCCTGCCGCTGATGGAGTCCTACATGGCGCAGTACTGCGTATTCTAAACCGGAACAAACAAAAAGTCAGGTTTTTACCTGACTTTTTTGTGTCAATCACCGTTTTATATATAACAAGATCCCCGTGTAAAAGAAAGGAAACGGCTGTATGAAAAAAATGAAAGTTGCACTGATCGGTGTCGGCGATATCAGCAACAAATATGTCGATAACCTGAAACAGTACCCCAAGATCGTTGAGATCGTGGGATGCGCTGCACGCGACTACGAAAAAACGGTTAAGCGTGCGCAGGAACTGGGCATTGACCACGTTTATGAATCGGTCGATGCACTGCTGGCCGACCCGGAAGTCGATGTTGTGCTCAATCTGACCGTTCCCGAAGTGCATGCCAAGTACAATCTGGCAGCCCTGCGCGCAGGAAAGCACGTTTACACCGAAAAACCGCTCGCAGCAACCTTTGCCGAGGGCAAGCAGATCATGGATCTGGCAGCAGAAAAGGGTCTGACCGTGTGCTGTGCACCCGATACCTTCTTCGGCAGCCGTCTCCAGACCATGCGCGAGCAGATTGACGCAGGAATCATTGGACGGATTACCGGCGGTGAGGTGTCCATGCTGTGCCATGGCTGGGAATTTGTGCATCCCAATGTGGCATTCTACTATCGTCCGGGTGGCGGCCCGACTCTGGACATGGGTCCCTACTACCTGACCGCTCTGGTCTCGCTGCTCGGCCCGGTGGAAGCGGTCACGGCAATGTCCGGACGCTCGACCGAGACGCGCTACCTGCCGCTCATGGACAAGACCGTACCGGTCGAGATCGACACCCATGTCACCGGTGTCATGCGCTTTGCATCGGGTGCGATCGTCACTGCAACCTTCAGCTTTGACGTGTGGGATTCCATTCGTCCGCGTATGGAGCTGTACGGCACCGATGGTGTGTTCATCATGGCAGAGCCAGATTCCAACGGTGGCCCGAATATCTTCGGCGGCGACCTCTGGCTGCGCCGCAAGCAGGATTTCCGTTGGGGCAAGATGCCGCGCCCGGAAGGTGTGAACGATATCCCGTTCGAGACCGTTCCGTGCGACCGTCCGTTCAACGAGACCGGTCATGACCGCAACAGCCGCGGCATCGGTCTGGTCGATCAGGTGCTGGCCATTCAGGAAGGCCGTCAGGCGCGTGCCAACGGTCAGATGGCGCTGCATGTGCTGGAAGTGCTGGAGGGTCTGGTCAATGCCGCACAGGAAGAAAAGTGGGTGCGCATGACCACTACTTGCGATCGTCCCGATGCACTGCCCGCCGATTTTCTTCAGAAGTAAATAGAAAACCGCCCGAAAGGGCGGTTTTTTTATACTATTTTGGCGCAACTGCGGCAAATAGATCACACCATGCCTGCGGCCAGACACCAGTCGAAAGGTAAGACGCAAAGTTGAGATCATGGTCGGCATTGGGATAGAGGTGGACGGTCAGATTATCCTTTCCCAACGCAACAAACTGTGCCTGTATGTCTAGTGTATCCTGTACGGGAACGTTGGCATCCGCTTGCCCCTGAAAAATGACGATGGGAAGGTCTAACTCGGTCAGCATATCTCGATTGGGTGTAAAGTGTGCGTGGGCCTGGAACCAGGCACTTGTCAGACGAACCGGGTAGTTTTCTGTGAGCCATGCGTCGTCGCTGCGGGCGATGGCATCATAGAGCGCCTGCCGCGAAGGTGCGAGCAGGGCGGCAAAGTCCGAGGCGGTCAGCTGGCCGTCTCCGTCTGCATCTAGTTCTGGGAATGCAACCTGCTCCAGTCCCAACGCAGGACGCACGCCGTACCGATCGTTTTCATACTCGGCTTGCGAGACCCTTCCGTCACCGTCGGCATCAAAATACAGGCAGTAAGTTACCATGCTGCTGCCACCGGTTTGCTGCCAGTCGAGTACCTGCTGCATGGTGCCGTTGACATATCCGGCCAGCAACAGACCATCGACCGGGACGAGCTGAGCAACCTTGGGGGCGATCATGGTACCTTCCGACCAGCCGAGCAGATAAATCGGACAGTCATGCAGACGGGAGTCTGTGCGCAGCGTACGGACGATCGCGGCGACGTCCTGCACGGAATGTTCGGGAAGATAAGTCTGGTATGCTTGCGGGTCAATCGTATGATAAAAGGGCGGTGTGTCACTGGCAGTCACGCCGCGGGTGCTGTAACTGAGAAAAGCGGCGCCAACCTCATTGAAGCCGCTTGCAACCAGATCAAAGTAGGAAAATGTCGCATCGGCTGAAAGCTGGCGGGTATTTTGGTTGGTGTTGGGGCCGGAGCCGTTGACATAGATGACCAGAGCACGCGGTGACTGGTCGGATGGTAGGTAGAGGCGGCCTTGAAGTGGATATGCATCGAAAGAGGGAATGGTGAGGGCTTCGACTGTGCCCGTGGCAGCGGGTGCGGCTTGCGTGACTGGCGGCAGATAAGCGCTTGGGGATAGTGCGAGCAGACCGGCTGCCAGAAGAGAGAGTGCGGCAAACATCAGATATGACCTCCTTGCAACTCAGCAAAATTTTCTACCGATGATTCGAGCGAAGACCAGATAGATCACCAGCATCACCAAAATCTGGAAGCACAGGAAAAAGTACAGGGCGGTGCTGAAAAACAGGGCGAAAAAGGCGGTGATGTAGGTCAGAACCATGGTCGTCCAGAACGCCAGCCGTGCCGACTGTCCGGCAATGTACTGGTTGCGCTCGTCCATTTCGCACACTTCGCTGGCTTTGAGGCGTTTTTCATCGTGTAGCAGGCTGCGGGTACGCAGGAAGGTTGCCAGACCTGCGCCGAACATACCGGCAGAGATGCCGATAAAGGCGCTGAAGGTATCGGAATTTTGCAGAATGTTTGCAGTATTGCGGCAGATAATGCCGGCGATCAGGATACATAAGGCGACAAGACTTTCGATCAGACCAAAATACATGGTAAAACGCTTGCGTGCAGTGTATGTCAGAGTCTTCATAGATCATTCCTCCTCGAATAAAAAAATATCTTCAATGGCGGTATCAAAATATCGTGCAATCTTGTGTGCGAGCAGGAGCGATGCATTGTAGCGTCCGTTTTCCAGGGAAATAATGGTCTGTCGGGTGACCGATACCGCGTCGGCCAGTTCCTGCTGGGTGATGCGCCGCAGCGTTCGCAGTTCCTGAATGCGGTTTTTCACAGGGGACAGTCCTCCTTTCAAAGTAAAGCTTACTTTACTTATAGTATAGCTTGCTTTACATAAATGTCAAGGGTGCTTTACAAAAAAGCGGCAAAAAAAAGAAATGGACATGTCAATATGACATACGCCGGGTGGAAAGGCCGGTGGAATGTGCATATCATGGAGTAAACGGTCGTTTAGAAATGGAGGAATGAAATGATCACAATGAAGAATTGGCAGGTGCAAATGCAGAACCCGCAGGATGCACGGATCGGTTATCAGGGCGAAAATCTGTCGCGTACGCTCAAGATTTTGGTCGATGTGCCGGGAAACTGGCAGTATAAGCTGGATCTGTGCAACCAAGAGGGCAAGGCAAATGTGCTTGCGCTGGAAAAACAGGAAGACGTGCTCTCGGTCGAACTGACACGCGCGCATGTGGCGGTCAGTGGACTGTGCCGTGCACAGGTACGCGGTCTGGACGGCGAACGGGAGTGCAGAAGCAATATTTTTTATCTGGACATCGGCCCCAGCATCAATGCGCTGGATGAGTTTGAGCCGCTCGAGCCTGACGAGTTCGCGCAGATGGAACAGACGCTGACCGCACATGCCGCAACCGCGCAGAATGCCGCGACACAGGCTAGTGCATCGGCAGATCAGGCTGCCGCATCTGCGGGACAGGCCGAGCAGGCTGCAACGTTGGCACAGCAGGCGACGGTCAATCCACCCAAGATTCAGAACGGAACCTGGTGGGTGTTCGATGGTGTTTCCGGTGCTTACAAGGACAGCGGCGTGCAGGCACAGGGCCCGCAGGGCGCGGCCGGTGCGCCGGGTGAGAAGGGAGAAAAAGGCGAGAAAGGTGACAAGGGCGATCCGGGTGAACCGGGTGCAGACGGTCGGGATGGCAAGGACGGCATCAACGGTACCAACGGTAAGGATGGTGCAGACGGTGCTTCGTTCACTATCCGTGCGCGATACGATACCCTCGAAACCTTGCTGCAAGCGCACCCAACCGGTACAGCCGGTGAAGCCTATGCGGTGGGCACAGCCGAAAACAACACCATCTACAACTGGTCGGATGAATTTGCCTCCTGGCAGGATCTCGGACAGCTCAAAGGTCCGCAGGGTGATCCCGGTCCGACCGGTCCGCAGGGACCACAGGGCGAAAAAGGCGATCCGGGTGAACAGGGCGCCAAAGGTGATAAAGGTGATCCCGGTGTGCAGGGAGAAAAGGGTGATCCGGGAGAGCCGGGTGCCAAGGGCGATAAAGGCGACCCGGGAGACCCGGGGGCGACCGGAAAAGACGGTGTGAGCGCTTATCAGGCGGCACAGTCGGCCGGTTTTTCGGACACCGAGCAGGCATTTAACACAGCACTTGCAGCGGTAGGAAATAAACTGAGCCGTCCGACGCTGGTTTCGGTCAGCCTTCCCGCATCGGGGTGGACGGGAGAGCAGGCACCGTACACCCAGACGGTTGCCTGTGCAGGCGCGACGACGGATACGTCCAAGACCATCCTGACCGCATGTCCCAATTGGGCGGATGCCGACCAGATTGCAGCGGTAGCCGATTGTCGGGTACTGGCAACCGCACAGGGAGCGGATACCCTGACGTTTACGGCCTATCTGGAAAAACCGTCCAGCGATCTCAATTATCAGGTGGAGGTGCAGACGTTATGATCTTGAATCCGATTTTATCCGGCGGCGGTGGAGGCGGTGCACAGACCGTGGTCGGCACGTGCACGCTGGAGGACACGTTCGGTCAAACGCAGTCGGTACCGATCTATCAGGGTTTTCCGCCGCTTGACATGGTCGCGGTTTTTAACACAGCTTATGATGTTGAGCAGACCAATGCGGAGACGGCAGAGTATATCAACTGGGCCGCGCTGGAGTCTGGCGACTATGTGTTCTATCGCGGCGTACAGGATGGCGACCGTTTTCGGGAGAAGATGATTTGATGGAACAGAACGTTCTGACCAGTCTGCTCAGCCTGATCGGTACGCTGGTGGGCACACTGGGAGGCATTTTGGTCTCCCAGCGTCTGACCAACTTCCGTCTGGAACAGCTGGAACGTGAAGTACGTGAACACAACAATTTTGCACGGCGTATGCCTGTGGTGGAAGAACAGATTCGGGTTGCAAACCACAGGATTGCCGATCTGGAACAAAAAGCCGAACGAAAGGAGGGAACGATGTGAAAGAGAGACTGATGAGACTGCTGGATGTGAAGTCGCTTGTCACATTTGCGCTGATTGCGGTTGTGTGCATTCAGGCCATTCGCCGGAATGTGGATATGCCGTCTGAATATGTCGCATCCATCGTGACGGCGATCGTAACCTATTATTTTACCAGAAAGGATGACAACGATAAGTGACCATTCAGACAAAGCAATGCAATCGTGTCAATTACGGCGGTACACGTGCTGCAACCCGGTATATCGTCGTACATTACACATCCAACCGGGGCGATACGGCCAAGAATAATGTTGATTACTTCGCGCGGGAAAATGTGGGCGCGAGCGCGCATTTTTTCGTCGATGAAAAGGAAACCTGGTCGAGCGTACCCGAAGCCTGCGTAGCCTGGCACTGTGGTGCCAAGAGCTACCGGCATCCTGAGTGTCGCAACAGCAACGCGCTGGGTGTGGAAATCTGCATGAACGACAAGCAGGGCAAGGTGCGTCAGGCGAGCATTGACCGTGCCGTGCTGCTCGTGCGTGCGCTCATGGCCAAGTACGACATCCCGGTTGACCGTGTACTGCGTCATTATGACGTGACCGGCAAGCACTGTCCGGGGCCGATGGTTGATGACCCGGCACTGTGGACGGCATTTCGTGCCAAACTGACCCAAACGGAACAAGAGGAGGAAGACGATATGCGCTATAAGTACTATGATGACATGCCCGATTGGGCACAGCCGACCGTCAAGAAACTGATGGACAAAGGATACCTCAAAGGCGAGGGTGACGGTGTGCTCAACCTGAGCGAGGACACCCTCAAGGTGCTGGTCGTGGGTGACCGCGCCGGCCTGTACGAGGCCTGAAAAACAGCGGTATAAAAAATTTGCAGGATTTTGAAATTTATGCTTGACTTTTCCGGCTGTACTCGGTATAATAATCATCGTCAGCTACGGCAGACAACCTGTACAGCCGGATTGTGTAATGGTAGCACGACAGACTCTGACTCTGTTTGTCTGGGTTCGAATCCTTGTCCGGCTGCCACTAAAGACCACTGAGAAATCAGTGGTCTTTCTATTTTCCACCAAAAAAAGTCGCACATACTTACAAATTTTGACCATTTCAAGGCTGGAAATCTGGCCGCAGAGTGGATATAATAGTAGCTGTTGAAAAATTTTTGATTGTTCCTATCTTCAGGAGGCATTATGGTTAGAAACGATTTAAGAAATATTGCCATCATCGCACACGTTGACCACGGTAAGACCACCCTGGTCGATCAGATGCTCAAGCAGGCGGGCACCTTCCGCGAGAACCAGGTCGTAGAGGAGCGCGTCATGGACTCCAACGCCATCGAGCGCGAGCGCGGCATCACCATTCTGGCAAAGAACACTTCGGTACATTATAAGGACACCAAGATCAATATTGTCGATACCCCGGGCCATGCAGACTTCTCTGGTGAGGTCGAGCGTATCCTGAAGATGGTAGACGGCGTTATTCTGCTGGTCGACGCGGCAGAAGGCCCCATGCCCCAGACCCGTTTCGTGCTACAGAAGGCACTCGAGTTCGGTCACAAGATCATCATTGTCATCAACAAGATCGACCGTCCGGACGCACGCCTCAACGAGGTTGGCGACGAGGTTCTCGAGCTGCTGCTCAACCTGGACGCAAACGACGAGCAGCTGGACAGCCCGATCATTTACTGCTCGGGTCGTGACGGCACGGCTTCCATGTCCCCGACCGTACCGGGCACCGATCTGGTTCCGCTGTTTGACCAGATTCTCGAGCACATCCCGGCACCCGAAGTAGACACCGAAGGCCCGATGCAGATGCTGGTATCGTCCATCGACTACAACGAGTACGTTGGTCGTATCGGTATCGGTCGTATCGAGCGCGGCAGCATCAAGGTAAACCAGCCGGTTACCGTAACCGACTACCACGAGCGCGTCAAGCCCTATAACGGTCGTATCGTTTCGCTGTACACCATCGAGGGTCTGGCACGTAAGCCGGTTGACACCTGCACCGCGGGCGACATTGTTTGCTTCTCTGGTATTGAAAACATCACCATCGGTGAGACCCTGTGTGCACAGGACTGCGTGGAGGCGCTGCCCTTCGTTAAGATTTCCGAGCCGACCGTTGAGATGTACTTTATGGTCAACGACAGCCCGTTTGCAGGCAAGGACGGTAAGTTCGTCACCTCGCGCCACCTGCGTGAGCGTCTGTTCCGTGAGCTGCTGAAGGACGTTTCGCTGCGCGTCAGCGAGACCGAGACCACCGATGCATTCCGCGTCTCCGGCCGTGGTGAGATGCACCTGTCCATTCTGATCGAGAACCTGCGCCGCGAAGGCTATGAGTTCCAGGTCGGCGCGCCCAAGGCGCTGATGAAGGAGATTGACGGCGTCAAGTGCGAGCCGATCGAGCGCATGGTTGCAGACGTTCCGCAGGATGCACTGGGTTCTGTCATGGAGAAGATGGGCGCGCGCAAGGGCGAGCTGGTTACCATGAATCCGCAGGGTGACCGCATGCGCGTTGAGTTCCTGGTACCCGCACGCGGCCTGTTTGGCTACCGCAACGAGTTCCTGACCGATACCAAGGGCGAGGGCGTTCTGTCTTCTGTATTCCACTCCTACCAGCCGTACAAGGGCGAGATTCAGAAGCGCAGCATGGGTAGCCTGATCGCATTCGAGACCGGTGAGGCAATTACCTACGGCCTGTACAACGCACAGGAGCGTGGTACGCTGTTCATCGGCGCCGGCACCCCGGTTTACGAGGGCATGGTTATCGGCTGCACTCCCAAGAGCGAGGACATTTCGGTCAACGTCTGCAAGAAGAAGCAGCTGACCAACACCCGTGCATCCGGTTCGGATGACGCACTGCGTCTGATTCCGCCGCGCCAGATGTCCATCGAGGCTGCACTGGAGTTCCTGGGCGAGGACGAGCTGCTCGAAGTTACCCCGAACAACCTCCGCATCCGCAAAAAGATCCTTTCGAATCAGCTGCGTATGAAAAAGCTGCATAGCTGAGGATAAATTTTGGTTAAATTGTGCGCAGATTAAGCTTGAAAAATGAGCACATTTCCGGTATCATCATAAGAGCAAATAAATCCGACCATTTGTGAGTCAAATGGTCCAGGAAAGGAACTTGTTCATTATGAAAAAGAATGTTATTTCGTCTGCGCACGCACCGGCTGCGATCGGCCCCTACTCTCAGGCCATCGAGACCGAGCAGTTTATCTTTACTTCTGGTCAGATTCCGCTGAACCCCAAGACCGGCAAGATCGAGGGTACCACCATTGAGGAGCAGGCTGAGCAGGTGATGCAGAACCTGAAGGCTGTTCTGGCTGAGGGCGGTGTCGGCATGGACCGCATCGTCAAGACCACCTGCTTCCTGGCTGACCTGGCTGATTTCGCAGCATTCAACGAGGTTTACGGCAAGTACTTCCCCGAAGGTGCACCGGCTCGTTCCTGCTTCCAGGTTACAGCGCTGCCGATGGGCGCAAAGCTGGAAGTTGAGTGCGTCGCAGTTAAGTAAAATCGCGCAATATAAAAAGACCACCCGAAAGGGTGGTCTTTTCTGTTTATTCTTTGGTTTCGTAGTCGCGGGTCATGGCGTGCAGCAGCGTCTGATAGATTTCCTCGGCGTGTGCGCGGAAAGTCTTTTCCAGCAGAGATGCCTGCTCGGCGTTTGCTGCGTGCATTTCCAGTGCAAATACCTCGTCGATGCCCATGCGCACCAGATAATCATTTTCCTGCACGGCTTCGCTGTGGGTCGAGATGACCGCATCGCGGTGCGCCTGCCGTACGACACGCAGCGCAGAACGCTGTGCGGCCTCGCGGACGGTGTAGGGAAGGCGGTTTTCGAACGCTGCCAGCGCTTCCCGGCCTTTTTCGCTGATCTGGTAGGTGGTGTCGGCACAGGGGTCGGCGACTGTGATGTGACCGGTCGCAACCAGCTCGTCGAATGCCTCTTTGAAGTCAAACCAGGTAAAGCCGTCATCACACCAGGTGCATACGTCGAGCATGATCTCGAAAGTTGCGGGATCGGGCAGATAACACATCGAATATAGAATAAGGAACTTGACGTCCTCTTTTGTTTTGATAAAACCATAGCGGGCCATGGCGTGTCCTCCTTGCGCTCATAGTCAAATACAGTATACCACGTTTTATCGGACAGGGAAACGGGCAGAATGACAAAAAGAGAAGGGGAAAAAACGGTTGCAAACAGACGTTCGTTTGTGCTATGATATAGGATGAAAAAGAACATCTGGCGCATCTGCGCGCAAAGGGGAAGAAAACGATATGTCCCAAGTCACCATTCAGCCTGCCACACTGGCAGACGCTGACGAAATGCTTGCAATTTATGGCCCATATGTGACCAACACCACGGTTTCCAGCGAATATGAAGCACCTTCCCATGAGGAATTCTGCCGACGCATCGAAACCTATACCAAGACCCTGCCCTGGCTGGTCTGCCGGATCGATGGACGGATCGCTGGGTATGGCTACGCCTCGCCCCATCGCTCCCGTGCAGGATATCAGTGGTCGGTCGAGACTTCGATCTATGTTGCCCCTGATTTTCACCGTCAGGGGGTCGCGGCAGCGCTCTATCGTGCACTCTTTTCGCTGCTCGTGCGTCAGGGCTATTACAATATCTTTGTCGGTATCACTTCGCCCAACGAGCGCAGCATCAAGTTCCATACCGCGATGGGATTTACCATCTCGGGTGCGTATCAGAACAGCATGTACAAGTTTGGACAGTGGCGCGATGTGCTCTGGATGGCCAAGAGCCTGCGTCCGCATGAGATGGCACCGGTGCCGACCGTACCCTTTCCGGAGATTCGGGATGAAGCGCAGACCAAGGCTGTGCTCGAGGCGCAGGCCAAGACCGTGCGTCTGGACGAGACCGTCCGCGTACACGGTGCGTGATGCAGGCGTAACAGGCAGGAGGTGAGACCGCGATGTCCAAGTCATCGGCGGAGAAACCGAAGAAAAGCACAAAACAGGAAAAGAAGAAAGATGTGCCCGTGCACACTGACCACCGCACGCGCATGCGTGAGCGTCTGGTACAGCAGGGATTTGACAGTTTGCAGCCGCATGAGGCGCTCGAGGTCTTGCTGTACTATGCCGTGCCCAGACGCGATGTCAACCCCTTGGCGCATCGCTTGATTCGCACCTTTGGCGGGTATCATCGCGTGTTCGAGGCTTCGATCGAGGAACTCAAAAAGGTGGATGGTGTGGGCGATCAGGTTGCACTCTATCTGTATACCCTGGGTGCACATGAGCGCCGCTGCGACCGCAGCCGCACCATTCAGCAAAACTCCCGTGCGCAGCTGGATACGGTCGAGCGCATGGCCGATTACCTGCGTCCGCAGTTCAAGGGACTGCGGCAGGAGATCGCGGTTTTACTTTGTCTGGATGCGGCACGCCGTCCCATCAGCTGTGATTTGCTGTGTCACGGTGCGGTCAGCGCAAGCGAAGTCAGTGTGCAGGCCATCAACGAACTGGCCATGCGCCATAAGGCTGACAGCGTTGTGCTCGCGCACAATCATCCACGCGGTCCGGCGCGTCCGTCACAGGCCGATATCCGCACGACCGAACAGCTTTGGACCTTGCTACGCGGTGTCGGTATCGATCTGATCGAGCACCTGATTTTCGGAGAACATGACTTTGTCTCCCTGTCCGAGTGCGGATTTTTTGCAAAATACTAGGAGGAACATCCCCTATGCCAAAATTTCAGGTAGTCAGCCCGTACCAGATGGCGGGCGATCAGCCCACGGCGGTTGCAGCCCTGTCTGCCGGTGTGGAAAACGGTCTGACCGAGCAGACACTGCTCGGCGTTACCGGTTCGGGTAAGACCTTCACCATGGCAAACATCATCGAGCGCACCCAGCGCCCGACGTTGGTGCTTGCTCACAATAAGACCCTTGCAGCGCAGCTTTGTTCCGAGCTGCGCGAGTTTTTCCCGCATAATGCGGTGGAATTTTTCGTTTCTTACTACGATTACTACCAGCCTGAGGCTTATATTGCCTCGACTGATACCTACATTGAGAAGGATTCGGCCATCAACGAGGAGATTGACCGCCTGCGCCACTCGGCGACGAGTGCACTGTTCGAGCGGGAAGACGTCATCATCGTGGCCTCGGTCTCGTGCATCTACTCGCTCGGTGACCCGATCGATTACAAGAACATGGTCATTTCGCTGCGTCCGGGCATGACACGCGATCGCGACGAGCTGCTGCGCAAGCTCATCGAGATTCAGTACGAGCGCAATGACATCGCATTCGAGCGTAACCGTTTCCGTGTGCGCGGCGACGTGGTCGAGATCTGGCCAGCATACGCGGAGAATATGGCCTTCCGCGTGGAGTTCTTTGGAGATGAGATTGACCGCCTGTGCGAGATCAACCCGCTGACCGGCGCAGCCACCCGCGACGTGCAGCACGTCGCCATCTACCCGGCAAGCCACTACGTCACGACCAAAGAGAAGATGGCACGCGCGGTCGAGGAACTGGAACGTGAACTGGACGAGCGGGTCAAGTGGTTTGAGGAGCATGGCAAGCTGGTCGAAGCCCAGCGCATTGCCCAGCGCACCCGCTATGATATCGAAATGATGCAGGAAATCGGCTTTTGCAGCGGTATCGAGAACTATTCCCGCGTTATTTCCGGACGTGAACCCGGTTCGGCACCTTTTACCCTTATCGACTATTTCCCCAAGGACTTCCTGCTCATCGTCGACGAGAGTCACGTGACTCTGCCGCAGGTGCGCGCCATGTATCACGGCGACTACGCACGCAAAAAGAGCCTGATTGACAACGGTTTCCGTCTGCCGTCGGCCTTTGATAACCGTCCTTTGAACTTCGAGGAATTTAACGACCGCATCAACCAGGTCATTTACGTCTCGGCAACGCCGGGCGACTACGAGCGCGAGCGCTCGGGTCAGATCGTCGAGCAGGTCATCAGGCCGACCGGTCTGCTTGACCCCATCATCGAGGTGCGCCCGGTTGAGGGTCAGATCGACGACCTGCTGGGTGAGATTCACGCGGTCACCGCACGCAAGGAGCGCGTATTGGTCACGACGCTGACCAAAAAGATGGCCGAAGATCTGACCGATTATCTGGAAAATGCCGGCGTGCGCGTGCGCTATCTGCACCACGATGTCAAGACCATCGAGCGCATGGAGCTCATCCGCGATCTGCGTCTGGGTCTGTACGACGTGCTGGTCGGCATCAACCTGCTGCGTGAGGGTCTGGACTTGCCCGAAGTCTCGCTGGTTGCCATTCTGGATGCGGACAAGGAGGGCTTCCTGCGCTCGGAAACCTCGCTCATCCAGACCATTGGCCGTGCGGCGCGAAATGCCGAGGGTCGTGTCGTCATGTACGCGGATACCATCACAAATTCTATGCGCCGTGCCATCGACGAGACCGCACGTCGCAGAGAAAAGCAGATGGCGTTCAACAAGGCGCACGGTATCGTGCCCAAGACCATCCAGAAGAACGTCCACGAGATCATCGAGATTTCGTCCGAGAGCAAGACGCCCGGCAAAAAGCGCATGAGCAAGACCGAGCGCACGGCCGAGATCGCCCGTCTGACCCGCCAGATGAAGGAGGCGGCAAAGCTGCTCGAGTTCGAGCTGGCAGCCGAGCTGCGTGACCAGATCAAGGCACTCGAGAGCGGGAAATAGAGAGAGGAGGCGCAGATATGCGCTTGTATACGCTGGTCGAGGAGCATGCAGCCGATCCGGCATTCGGCTGTGAGCATGGACTGAGTTTTTATCTTGAGACCGAGCGCGAGCACCTGCTGTTCGACCTCGGACAGAGTGAACTGTTTTTGCGCAACGCGCATGCGCTGGGGCTGGACATTGCCCGTGTTGACCGCGCGTTTTTGTCCCATGGACACTATGACCACGGCGGTGGACTGTCCGCCTTTCTGAGAGAGAACGATCACGCGCCGGTCTACGTCCATTCCCGGGCGTTTGAGCCGCATTTTTCACGCAAACCTGAGGGCGTGCGGCCAATCGGCTTGGACCCTGAACTGGAACATCATCCGCGTCTGGTTCCTACCGGGGACGTGTACGAGGTCAGCCCCAATCTGCTGCTGTTTTCCGACGTGACCGGCACCGAATGCCAGTCTGAAGGCGGCAAAAACCTGCTCGAGCGGGTGGGCGATACCTATGTACCTGATGCTTTTGCCCACGAACAGAGCCTGATTGTGTACGACAAGGGCAAGTGCATCCTGTTTACCGGCTGTGCGCATCGCGGTGTGGTCAATCTGGTGCAGCGTGCGGCTGAGCACGCCGGACGGATGCCCGATGTCGTGGTGGGCGGCATGCATCTGTACAGTCCCAGTCAGAAGAAGAGCGAACCGGACGAACTGATTCGTGCGGTAGGTGAGCGGCTGGGCAAAACGGGCGCACGCTATCTGACCGGACACTGTACCGGTGAGCATGCTTACGCGGTACTGCACGATATGCTGGGCGATCAGATCGGATATCTGCCCGCAGGCAGTCAGGTCGACCTATGACGAGAGGGGAGAGACAGATGAGAACCATTCACGCGATGTACTGGAGTGCGACTGATACGACCAAGATGGTCGTGCGCACGATTGCGCAGACGCTGGCGCAGCACGCCGGAACCGATTACCAAGTTTTCGATTTTACCCTGCCCGCGTCCCGCGAGACGGTCAAGACCTTTGGCCCGGATGATCTGGTCGTCTTTGGCACACCGGTCTACGCCGGACGTGTACCCAATCTGCTGGTCAAGTATTTACATACGGTCGTGGGCGGCGGTGCGCTGGCCGTGCCGGTCGTGCTGTTCGGCAACCGCAATTACGACGACGGTTTGATGGAACTGCGCAACATTTTGGAGCAAGATGGATTTCATACCATCGCGGGTGCGGCCTTTGTCGGAGAACACGCTTTTTCGCGTACCCTCGCAGCTGGACGGCCGGATGCGGATGACCTTGTCGAGGCGCGTGCATTTGCGGGCGCAGTCTGGGAGAAACTGACCGCAGGAACCTATGTCACGCCGGCACAGGTTGGTGGTCAAGACCCCGTCCGTCCATACTATACACCCCGTGACCGTGCGGGAAATCCCATCAACATTTTAAAAGTGAAACCCAAAACCGACCCGGATAAGTGCGATGGCTGCGGTATCTGTGTGAACGTTTGCCCGATGGGCTCGATTGACAAGAGCGACCCGTCGCTGGTTCCCGGTGTCTGTATCAAGTGCTGCGCCTGTGTGAAGAAATGTCCCACCGGCGCGAAATATTACGACGATCCCGGATATCTGTACCACAAGGAAGAGCTGGAACTTGGCTACGCCCGCAGAGCGGACAACGCCACCTTTGTGTGAGCGGATATCGGTGCGAAAGGAAGATCTATGCAAGAGCAAATTTATATCAAGGGAGCGCGAGAACACAACCTCAAGAATGTGGATATCGCCATCCCGCGTGATAAGCTGGTGGTTTTTACCGGACTGTCCGGTTCGGGTAAATCCTCACTGGCGTTCGATACCATTTACGCCGAGGGACAGCGCCGCTATGTCGAGTCGCTGTCCTCCTATGCACGTCAGTTCCTCGGACAGATGGAAAAACCCGATGTAGATTATATCGACGGTCTGTCCCCGGCGATTTCCATCGACCAGAAAACCACCTCCAAGAACCCGCGCTCGACGGTGGGCACGGTTACCGAGATTTATGATTATTTGCGTCTGCTCTGGGCGCGTATCGGCACGCCGCACTGTCCCAAGTGCGGCAAGGAAATTCACCAGCAGACCATTGACCAGATCATTGACCAGCTGATGAGCCTGCCCGAAGGCACCAAAATGCAGATTCTGGCACCGGTCGTGCGCCAGCGCAAGGGCGAACACGTCAAGATTTTGAATGATGCCCGCAAGTCGGGCTATGTCCGCGTGCGAGTGGACGGCAATCTGTACGATCTGTCCGAAGAAATCAAGCTGGAGAAGAATAAAAAGCACTCGATCGAAGTCGTGGTCGACCGCGTGGTCGTGCGCCCGGACGCGCGCTCGCGTATCACCGACTCGGTCGAGACCGCGTCCGCACTGTCGGGCGGTTTGGTACTGGCCGATGTCATCGGCGGGGAAACGCTGACTTTCTCCCAGAACTATGCCTGTGAGGACTGCGGCATCTCGATCGAAGAGCTGACGCCGCGCATGTTCTCGTTTAACAATCCCTATGGTGCCTGCCCGACCTGTACCGGTCTGGGCATCCAGATGAAGATTGACCCCGACCGCATCATTCCCAACCGCAAGCTGTCCATTGCCGAGGGTGCCATCCGGGCATCGGGCTGGTCGAACGCCGAACCTGGCTCGATTTCGCGCATGTACTATGATGCATTGGGCAAGCGTTTTGGGTTCACCATGGATACCCCGCTGTGCGACTTCTCCGAAGATGCGCTGGACGCGCTGCTGTACGGTACCAAGGGAGAACCGCTGGAACTGTCGGTCAAGCGCTTTTCGGGCAGTACGATGAGCCAGCCGTTCGAGGGCATCATCAACAATCTGGAACGCCGCTACCACGAGACGAACAGCGATTACATGCGTGCCGAGATCGAGGACTGCATGAGTGAGATCCTCTGCCCGGACTGTCACGGCCATCGCCTCAAAAAAGAGATTCTTGCGGTCACGGTGGGCGGTCTGAACATCGCCCAGTACTGTGAACTGTCGGTCACCAAGGCATTGGATTTCATGCATAATTTGGAACTGACCGAGATGCAGCACAAGATCGGTGATCGTGTCATCAAGGAAATCTTGGACCGTCTGGGATTTTTGCAGTCGGTCGGTCTGGAATACCTGACCCTGTCGCGTGCTTCGGGTACGCTGTCGGGCGGTGAGAGCCAGCGCATCCGTCTGGCGACGCAGATCGGTTCGTCGCTCATGGGCGTGCTGTATATTCTGGACGAGCCGTCCATCGGTCTGCACCAGCGCGACAACGATAAGCTGCTCGATACGCTCAAGCGTCTGCGCGATCTGGGCAACACATTGATTGTGGTCGAGCACGATGAGGATACCATGTACGCTGCCGACCATATCGTCGATATCGGTCCGGGTGCAGGTGTACATGGCGGTGAAGTCGTGTTCCAGGGTACGGTCGACGAGATGCTTGAGGATGAAAAGTCCATCACCGGCGCATACTTGTCGGGCAGACGGTTCATTCCGGTGCCCGAGGTGCACAGAAAGGGAAGCGGCAAGTGGCTGACCGTGCGCGGTGCGGCGGTCAACAACTTAAAGCATACCGATTTCTCCATCCCGCTCGGCACGCTGACCTGTGTGACCGGTGTGTCTGGTTCGGGCAAGTCGTCGTTCATCAACGAGATTCTGTACAAGAAGCTGGCTGCTGATTTGAACGGTGCAAAGACCCGACCGGGTGCATTCGACTCCATTGAGGGCATGGAAAATCTGGACAAGGTCATCGATATCGACCAGTCGCCCATCGGACGCACGCCGCGTTCCAACCCGGCAACCTATACCGGCGTATTCAACGACATCCGTGACCTGTTCGCCTCGACGCAGGATGCCAAGATGCGCGGCTACGGCCCCGGACGATTCTCGTTTAACGTCAAGGGCGGTCGATGCGAGGCGTGCACGGGCGACGGCCTGCTCAAAATCGAGATGCACTTTTTGCCCGATATCTACGTGCCCTGTGACGTGTGCAAGGGCAAGCGATACAATAAGGAAACCCTTGAAGTGCGCTACAAGGGCAAAAACATCTATGAAGTGCTGGATATGACCGTGGATGAGGCACTGATCTTCTTTGAAAATGTGCCCAAGATCGCACGTCGGCTGCAAACCATGCAGGACGTTGGTCTGGGCTACATCAAGCTCGGCCAGTCGTCGACCACGCTGTCGGGCGGTGAGGCACAGCGTGCCAAGCTGGCGACCGAGCTGTCCAAGCGTGCGACCGGCAAGACCATCTACATTCTGGACGAGCCGACCACCGGCCTGCACATTGCCGATGTGCACCGTCTGGTAGACGTGCTGCAAAAGCTGGTTGATACTGGAAATACGGTTGTGGTCATCGAGCACAATCTGGATGTCATCAAGACCGCTGACTATATCATTGACCTCGGCCCAGAGGGCGGTGACGGCGGCGGTGAGGTGGTTGTTGCCGGAACACCGGAGGACGTTGCCGCGTGCGAAACGTCTTACACCGGTAGATATCTCAAAAAGATACTCGAACGCGACCGCAAACGCCGCGAAGCCGAATAAAATATCAGTTCTATGTCAAAGACCGCTTTTTGAAGCGGTCTTTTTCTTTGGAGTGCCAAAAGCTCTAAAAAATGTGTGCAGTTTACGGGAACGCATGCGGACTGCGTGTTCGTGCTTACAGCATATAAAGACAGACTTTCAGACGTCTTTTCTGCGTTTCATGGATACAGGGCAAGAAAGGACGGCAAAATATGTTGAGATTTCATGTGTTTTCTGCTATGATAAGTCTGAATAAGAATACTTCGAGGGATAACCATGAAAATGAAACGATGGGTGACCGCCAAACCCAACCTGGAAACTGTGCGGTCACTGGCACGCAGCTGTGGTTTTACGCCGCTTGCTGCCGCCGCTTTATGCGCGCGCGGGATTGACACCCCTGAGGCTGCCCGCGCCTTTCTGGAAACCGATCCCGCAAAGCTGCATGATCCAATGCTGCTGCCTGATATGGCCAAAGCGCGGGATACCATCCGCCGAGCGATCGAACAGGGAAAGAAGATCGCAGTATTCGGCGACTACGACGTGGACGGCGTGACTTCCACTTGTGTGATGACGCGTGTGCTGCGCAGTCTGGGCGCGGATGTGCGCCATTACATTCCCGACCGCCTGAGCGAGGGTTATGGCCTGAGCATGGGTGCGATGGATCGTCTGGCACAGGACGGCATCGGACTGATTGTCACGGTGGACTCGGGCGTTTCGGCGTTCGAGGAGATCGCCCGCGCACGTGAACTCGGCATGGAAGTGGTCGTGACCGATCATCACGAATGCCGGGAAGAACTGCCCGACGCCAACGCGGTCGTCAACCCCAAGCGTGCCGACAGCACCTACCCGTTTGCCGAACTGGCAGGCGTCGGTGTGGCGTTCAAGCTGGCATGCGCACTGGCGGGAGACGGCCAGCAGCGCGCCGTACTCGAACAGTACGCCGACCTGGTCGCACTGGGCACGGTGGCTGATGTCATGCTTCTGGTCGGGGAAAATCGTATTATTGTCGCAGCAGGTCTGCGCCGCATGGCAGAGACGCAAAACGTTGGTCTGTCCATGCTGCTGCACGAGTCCGGACAGCAGGGCAAGCGCCTGACCGCTTCGACCATCAGCTTTATTTTAGCGCCGCGTATCAATGCCGCAGGCCGTCTGGGTCATGCGGACATGGCCGCAGAGCTGTTCCTGACCGACGATCCGCGCCGTGCACAGACCTTGGCGATGGCGCTGTGCGAGCAGAACAAGCAGCGGCAGGCGACCGAGAACCAGATTTTGGAACAGGCCTTGCAGAAGCTGCGCCTGGAGTATGACCCGCTGGAAGATCAGGTCATCGTGCTGGCCGGAGAGGACTGGCATCATGGCGTGATCGGCATTGTCTCGTCGCGCATCTGTGATCGCTACGCCTGCCCAACCGTGCTGATTGCACTGGAAGACGGCATCGGCAAGGGTTCGGGACGGTCGGTCAAGGGCTTTAACCTGTACGAAGCGCTGTGCGACAGCGCACCGCTGCTCGAGCGCTTCGGCGGACACGAATTGGCCGCCGGACTGACCATCCGCGAGGAAAATATTCAGCAGTTCCATGAGAATATGGAGGCTTGGGCGCGGGAGCATGTCAACCCGCAGGAACTCATGCCCATTTTGCACATTGACTGCCCGATTGCACCTGAGTTTATCTCAACCGAGGCAACCCGTGGGCTGGATGTGCTCGAGCCGTTTGGCATGGGCAACCCGCAGCCGGTCTTTTCCATGTGCGATCTGCTGGTCGAGGAGATTACGCCCATTTCGTCCGACCGCCATGTGCGGCTGACGCTGTCCAAGGATGGTCAGACCTACACGGCCATGCTGTTCGGTACCGGACAGGGCGGATGCGGATTTGCACAGGGCAACTATGTAGACGCGGCATTCTGTCTGGAGATCAATGAGTACCGCGGACGGTGCAGCGTGCAGCTGGTCATCCGTGATATTCAGCTGAGCACCTGCGAGGTCATGGCCGACCAGAAGATTTTGAACCTGTACAATCGGTTCATGTCTGACGGTGCGCTGACCGCACGCGAAGCCCGCGTGCTGCTGCCTGAGCGTCGTGATCTGGTCGCGGTCTGGAGACATATTTTGAGCCGCAGCGAAGATGGCTGGCTGTCGGTGCCCGACGGTGCACTGTCGCGCCGGGTATCGTGGGAGAGCCGCCGCGAGATCAACATCGGCAAGCTGCTGGTCTGCCTGGACGTGTTCAGCGAGAGCCGTCTGCTCAGCTATCACTTCCGGGAAGGACAGCTGAATATTGTGCTAAAACATATCGAGGGCAAGGCCGATATTTCCAAGTCGGTTGTCCTCAAGACCCTGCAATCCATGAGCAAGGACTGCAATACGATGCAGGGCAGTGTGATTTGAGAATAAAGGAAGTGTCAAAGTTATGAGCGCTCCGATGAAAAACAGGATTGATTTTCTGATCGAGCGGGTGGAAAAGCAGAACCCCTCGGCCAATGTCAAGAAGATCCGTGCCGCCTACGAGTGCGCGGCACAGGCGCATGAAGGTCAGAAGCGCCGCAACGGCGAACCCTACATCATCCATCCGGTCGCGGTGGCTGAGATCATCGTGGAGATGGGACTGGATACCGACTCGATCTGTGCCGGCCTGCTGCACGACTGCATCGAGGACACCGAGTTCGGCTATCGTGAAATTGAGAATAAGTTCGGCACTTCGGTTGCCGAGTTGGTAGACGGCGTTACCCGACTGGGTATGCTGCGCTATTCCAAGGAGCAGGAGCAGTTTGAAGATCTGCGCAAAATGTTCATGGCGATGGCCAAGGACATCCGCGTCATCCTCATCAAGCTGGCCGACCGCCTGCACAATGCACGCACTTTCCAGTATCTGCCCGAGCGCAAGCAGCGCGACAAGGCACTCGAAACCATGGAGATCTACGCGCCCATCGCGCACCGACTGGGCATGAGCCGCATCAAGTGGGAGCTGGAAGACCTGTGTCTGCGTATCCTTGACCCGATTGGCTATCAGGAAATTGTGGACGGACTGGAACAGCAGTCCGAGCGATACGAGGATTTCCTCGATCACATCAAGGAGAGCATCTCGCTCAAGCTCAACGAGGCTGGTATCCGTCATGATATCTCGGCGCGCGTTAAGCATATCTACTCGATTTATCGCAAGATGTACTCCCAGCACAAGACCATGAACGAAATCTACGACATCTGCGCCGTGCGCGTCATCGTAGATACCGTGGCCGACTGCTATAACGTCCTGGGCTATGTGCATGACCTGTATAAGCCCATTCCGGGACGATTTAAGGACTATATTTCCACACCCAAGCCCAACGGCTACCAGTCGCTGCACACCACGGTTATTGGCCGCGATGGTATCCCGTTTGAAATCCAGATTCGCACCGAGGAAATGCACAAGATGGCAGAGTACGGTGTCGCGGCGCACTGGAAGTACAAGCAGGGATTGGATAAGGTAGGCAACGAGCAGGCGTTCTCGTGGATTCGCCAGCTGCTCGAAGCCCAGCAGGACACCGAGGCAGAGGACTTCATCAAGGCCATCAAGGTCGATTTGTTCGCTGACGAGGTATTCGTCTTTACGCCCAAGGGTGACGTCGTCAACATGCCTGCCGGTGCAACCCCGATCGATCTGGCGTACGCCATCCACTCGGCAGTCGGCAATCGTATGACCGGTGCCAAGGTCAACGGACGCATTGCACCTATCGACAGCCAGCTTAAAAATGGCGATATCGTCGAGATTCTGACCAGCAAGGAAGCGCACGGCCCCAGCCGTGACTGGCTCAAGATCGTCCGCACGACCGAGGCACGTAACAAGATTAAACAGTGGTTCAAAAAGGAATGCCGTGAGGAAAATATCATCAAGGGCAAGGAAGACCTGGACCGCGAACTGCGCGCAAACCTGCTGTATAACGGTTTTTATGAGAATGAGGAAGTCATTCAGAATACCCTGAATAAGTTCAGCTATCAGACCATCGACGAGATGTATGCAGCGCTGGGCTACGGCGGTATCACGCTGACCAAGGTGCTCAATAAGGTCAAGGATGAGGTCGGACGGGTACGCCGTGCTGCCGAACGTCTGGAGAAGGCCGAGCAGATGGCAAACCAGACCCAACAGCAGCCGCAGAAGAAGAATAAGCACAGCGATTCGGGCGTTATCGTTGAGGGCATTGACAACTGCCTGATTAAGTTTGCTCGCTGCTGTACCCCGATTCCGGGCGATGACATCATCGGCTTTATCACGCGCGGCTACGGCGTGTCCATTCACCGCCGTGACTGCGTCAACGTGCGCATCAACGAGGAAGACAAGGACCGCAGCCGCTGGGTCAACTGTTGGTGGGATGAGGATTTGCTCGAGCGCAACAACAAGTTCTCGACCGCGCTGCAAATTTCTACCCGCAGCCGCACCGGCGTGCTGGCTGACATTGCCGTGCTGCTGGCACAGGCCAAGGTCAATGTACGTGACCTCAACGCACGCGATCTGGAAGATGGCTACGGCGTGATCAATGCGGTCATCGACGTCAGCGGCGTGCGTCAGCTCAAGCACATTATGACCCGTATCAAGAACACAAAGGGCGTCGTTGATGTCGCACGTATTGCGAGCGATACCGGACGCTGAGGAGGAAACCAAATACCATGCGAGCACTCATTCAGCGTGCAAAAGACGCGTCGGTCACGATTGACGGCGCAGTGCACGGCAGTATTTCGCACGGCCTGCTGATTTTGCTGGGCGTGTGCGAGGGCGACACCGAGGCCGAGGCCGATTATCTGGCTGACAAGTGTGTCGGACTGCGTATCTTTACCGATGAAAACGATAAAATGAACCTTTCCTGTGCCAATGTCGGCGGCGGACTGTTGGTCGTATCCCAGTTTACCCTGTACGGCGACTGCCGCAAGGGCAAGCGCCCGAACTTTATGCGTGCAGCCCGTCCGGAGACCGCGATTCCGCTCTATGAGCGCTTTCTGGAGCGCTGCCGCGCGAGCGGGCTGCCGGTCGAGACCGGCGAGTTCGGCGCAGATATGAAGGTCAGCCTGATCAATGACGGCCCGGTCACTATCTGGATGGATACCGCTGAAATGCGCGGCTGATCGAACACCCCGCGAGCTGGAGGAAAACATGAAGATTTTACAACTGTGTGTCGGCATGGTCGGCACAAATTGCTATATTTTTTACGATGAAAACACCATGGAGGGTGCGGTCGTCGATCCGGGCGATAACGGCCCGGCCATCGTGAACGCTGCCAAGGAACATGGGGTCAAGATCACCTGGGTGCTGCTCACCCACGGTCATTTTGACCATATTCTGGGCGTTAAGGACGTTCTGCGTGAGACCGGCGCTAAGCTTGCCATCCATGAGGATGACCTGTGGATGCTCACCCCGGAGGCGCTGTCCGCCTCGCTGCGCCGCTTTGGCCTGCCCAGCACTGCATACGAGGGAATCAAACCGGACATCTTAGCCAAGGAGGGCACCCAGATTCAGGTGGGCGGCCTGACCGTCACCTGGCTGCACACGCCCGGTCATACCCCAGGTTCCAGCTGCCTGCGCGTCGGTGACGTGCTGTTTACCGGCGACACCCTGTTCCGCCACGAGTGCGGACGCTGTGACCTTGAGGGCGGTGACTTTTCGCTCATGCTCAAGTCGCTCAAGCGTCTGCATGACCTGCCCGGTGACATGCATGTGCTGCCCGGACACGAGGGCGCTTCCACGCTGGAAGAAGAACGCCGCATGAACCCGTATATGCGTCAGGCGGTCGGCAAATGAATTACACGCTGATCGGACATGACCTCATACACGCCGCTGAGGAGATGCTTTTTCAGCTGCTCCCGGCGGCGCTGTTACGCCGTCAGGAGGATGACGGCACGGACGATTTCTGCTGCTCGGCGCTGACCGAGCGGGACGGCGTGATGACCGTGCAGACAGAGACCCGGCTGGCAGGCGTGACGCGCACGAGCACGCGCACGGCTGAGAGCACTGGCTTGGACGAGATGGCGCGTAAGCGTGCGCTGTCCGAGATCGTCAAGCTGGGCATTTACGACACGGTCGCACCCGGCTTGCAGACACCGCCCGACTGGGGCGCATTGACCGGTGTACGACCGGCTAAGCTGGTGCGCTCGCTGCTGCACCGCGGCATGACCCGCGGACAGGTCGCAGAGCAGTTCCGTGACCGCTATT
The DNA here is from genome assembly GCF_900167005.1 of Butyricicoccus pullicaecorum DSM 23266. Classification (GTDB taxonomy): domain Bacteria; phylum Bacillota; class Clostridia; order Oscillospirales; family Butyricicoccaceae; genus Butyricicoccus; species Butyricicoccus pullicaecorum. The sequence goes on along the minus strand of NZ_FUXW01000003.1, from coordinate 125,862 downwards.
TTGTCTCGCCTGCGCGTACTGCACTGGCGGTACGCTGTGCCGCGTATGCCGAACAGGCGCTGGACGGACTGGGAGAGGACGAGGTCTCGCTCTATCTGGGCATTCCGTTCTGTCCGTCGCGCTGTGCCTATTGCTCGTTCGTGTCCAGCTCGATCGAAAAGTCTGCCGGACTGATCGAACCCTATGTCGATGCGCTGTGCGCCGACGTACAGGGCACCGGTGCGCTGCTGCGTGAGATGGGCAAGAAGGTCACCTCGATTTATATTGGCGGCGGCACGCCCACCACGCTGTCGGCCGACCAGCTGGCGCGTCTGATGGACGTGACAGCAAAAGCAATGGATTTTTCCGCGCTGCGTGAATATACTGTGGAAGCAGGACGTCCGGATACCATCACCCCGGAAAAGCTGCACGCCATCCGTGCAGGCGGTGCAGATCGCGTGTCCATCAATCCCCAGACCATGAACGACGAAGTGCTTGCACGCATTGGCCGCAGACACTCGGCGGACGATGTGGTGCGCGCCTATGAGCAGGCGAGAAGTGCTGGTTTCCGGGTCATCAATATGGATACGATTGCCGGACTGGACGGCGACACACCCGAGAGCTTTGCTGAGACCATCACCAAACTGATCGCGCTCGACCCGGAGAACATCACTGTGCATACTTTGGCAATCAAGCGCGGCGCAGACCTGTCCGACCGGGCAGGCAATGCCGCACAGCATGACGCAGTGCGCCAGATGCTGGACTTTGCCATGGAGCACCTGCCGCGTGCAGGATACGGCCCGTACTACCTCTACCGCCAAAAGTTTTCGGCTGGTGGATTTGAGAACGTGGGCTGGTGCAAGCCGGACACCGAGAGCTTTTACAACATTGCGATGATGGAAGAAATCCAGACCATCCTGTCCTGCGGCGCAGGCGGGGTATCCAAGCGCGTAGACCGGGACACCGGACGCATCACACGATTTACACCGCCCAAGTACCCGCGGGAATATCTGGAAGCCGGCGAGCGCATCCAAGCCGGAAAACGCCGGTTACTCCGCGAAAGTGAGGACTAACACATGCTGAAAACCTACGACCTCGCGACGCTGAATGCCCGCGCAAAGAACGACCCCAAGGGATTCATCGAGGAGAGCGAAGCCGCGTACTTAAAGCAGATCGACGACACCGCCGAGCTGCTCGGGGAACGGCTGGCCGATCGTCCCATTCTGCTGCTCAACGGCCCGTCGTCGGCTGGCAAGACTACGACCGCTGACCGTCTGTGCCGTGCGATTGAGCGCCGGGGCATTCGCAGCCAGCGCATTTCCATGGACGATTACTACCTCAGTCGCGACAGCTATTCCATGCCCTACGACGAGGAAAACGACGTGGTTGACCTGGAATCGCCGCTCTGCATGGATTTGCAGCTTTTGAGCGATCATCTGCACCGACTGGCCAAGGGTGAGGAGATCCTCGTCCCGGCATTTGATTTTGTGACCGGACGGCAGACGCTGAACGTGACCCCCATGCGCCTTTCCAAGGACGAAATCGTCATCATTGAGGGCATTCACTCGCTCAATGATGTTATTACAGGCGGCCTGGAAGAGCAGTCGAGCTGTGTGTACCTGTCGATCGAAGCACAGGTGCAGGACGGACAGGGCGGACGGTTTACGCCCGAGGTGCTGCGCTTTGCACGCCGTGCGCTGCGCGACGCGCATTTCCGCAGTGCATCGGTGGTCGAGACCATCAGACAGTGGCTGTCCATCCGTCGCGGCGAGCGGCTGTATATCGCGCCTTACCGCCATCATGCCGAGTTCACCATCGACACCTATCTGCCCTATGAGAGCAATATCCTGTATCCTGCATTGCGGGAGACCTTGACCGAACATCTCGATGCACTGGAAAAGGCCGACCTGCGCGAAGCATACCGCGCAGCGACGCTGTTTGAACCGATCGATTACCTGCCGTACATTCCGGAGGCATCGGTGCTGCACGAGTTTATCGGATAAATCAAACGGGTATCCCAATGGGATGCCATGGCCTGAGACGGGCCGAAAGGGCCCTGCGAAAGGAGAAGTCAAAAATGGATCATAACGTTTCGATGCTGCTTGAAAAAATCAAGGTTGTCGCCGAACAGACACGCACGGGTGCAGTTAAGGCTGCCGATCGTGCAGGCAAGAAAGCGGGAGAGATGGCACAGGCAACCCGCCTGAATTTGCAGATCTTTGACCGTACGACCGAGTGTGAAGTGCTGTACAAGGAGATCGGCAAGGTCATCTATGACATCCATCAGGGTGCAGAGACCGACGAGGACGTGATCGAGCGCAAGCTTGCACAGCTCGATGTGCTTCAGGGTGAGATCAGCGAGCTGCGTGACGAGCTCGGTGCGCTCAAGACCGTGTGCACCTGTGCGCGCTGCGGCCGTCAGTGCAGCCGGGACGATGCTTACTGCGCGGGCTGCGGCAGTCCGCTGTAAGCCCGGAAACCAGAAAATCGTAACAGAAAGGGCGTGCAACATTGCCGCAGCAAAACAATAAAAAGCAAACATTTTTACAGGGTGCCATCATCCTGATCGTGGCCAATATGCTGGTCAAGGTGATCGGTGCGCTGTTTAAGATCCCCTTACAGCATCTGCTGTTGGACGAGGGCATGGGCGTTTTCAACGTCGCCTATCAGTTCTACACCGCGATGTTCGTTATCTCGACAGCCGGCGTACCGGTCGCGCTGTCCAAGATGATTTCCGAGTCCTATACCCTCGGACGCAATCGCGAGATTCGTTCGGTCGTTCGTATCGCCGGACTGGTCTTTATCACGCTGGGTGCGTTGTGCTCGGCGTTCCTGTTCTTCGGTGCGTCGTGGCTGGGTGACCTCATCAAAAACCCGGCTGCCGTTCTGTCCATGAAGGCGGTCGCACCGTCGGTATTCTTTGTCGCCTGCATCTCGGTCGTGCGCGGCTACTATCAGGGTAAGTCCAACATGCTGCCCACCGCAATGAGCCAGCTGGTCGAGGCCCTGGGCAAGCTGTTCCTGGGTCTGGGTTTTGCCGCCGTCGGTATGTTCCGCAATCTGCCGGTCGAGGTGTGCACGGCGCTGGCCATTCTGGGTATCACCATCGGTGAAGCCGTGGCTGCAGTCGGTATTTGGGTCTATTACATGCGTGACCCGGCGCGTCATGCGCGTTCGACCAGCCGGGAATGTCGCTCGACCGGTCAGCTCGTGCATGGCCTGCTGTGGCTGGTCATCCCGATCACGCTGACCAACTCGGTTACCAGCCTGACCACACTGGTCGATACCACCATGGTCGTATCCCGTCTGCAATCGATCGGATACAGCCTGTCCGAGTCCAATGAGCTGTTTGGTATGTACAATACCAAGGCATTTACCATGTACAACCTGCCGCAGACGCTGATTGCGGCGCTTGCGATCTCCATCGTTCCGGCAATCGCCAGCGCGATGGCAAAGCATGATAAGGAACTGACCTCAAAGAATCTGGGCTCTGCGATGCGTATTTCTATGCTGATCGCGCTGCCTGCCGCTACGGGCTACTTTGTCCTGTCTGAACCGATCATCCGGATGCTGTTCAAGGGTGAACCGGAGGTTGGTGCGGCTTGTCTGCGTGTCCTGTGTTTCGCCATTCCCTTTGTCGCACTGGTCAGCCTGACCAACGCAGTCTTGCAGGCCGCAGGCCGTGTCCGCGTGCCGGTTATCTCCATGCTGCTCGGTGGCGTCATCAAGGTTGTAGTCAATTATACGCTGGTCGGCATGCCGCAGATCAACATTTACGGTGCACCGTTCGGCACGGTCGTATGCTATGCCTTTATCACCATCGTAAACCTGGTCATTTTGCGCAAGTATGTCCGTCTGCCCGGTATCGGTAAGCTGTTCGTGCGTCCCATGGCGGCATGTCTGGGCATGGGTGCAGGCGCATACATTACTTATCGCGCAGTATACAGTCTGGTCAGTGGAATTATGGCGGGAGGAAAAGAAGAGGTTGTACAGATGATGAGCAATATGATTGGTGTTGTTCTGGCCATCTGTGTAGCGGCTGCGATTTACGTCGTGCTGCTGTTGGCGCTGCATGCGCTCGAGCGGGATGACATCATGATGATGCCCAAGGGCGACAAGCTGGTCAAACTGCTGCGCCTGAAGTAAAAATCACCGGTCTTTGCCCGGAAAAGAAGGAAAACAATCATGGTAGATTTTACATTCAAAGAAAAATATACGTATGAAGATCTGCTGGAGATCATGCGCATTCTGCGCTGCCCGGAGGGCTGTGTCTGGGATCGTGAGCAGGATCACAAGTCCATCCGCCGCAGCTTCATCGAGGAGACCTACGAGGCAGTCGAAGCCATCGACAACGATGACCCGGTACTGCTTCAGGAGGAATTGGGCGACGTGCTGCTGCAAGTCGTGTTCCATGCGCAGATCGAGGCCGAGGCTGGACGGTTCACCATGGACGATGTGGCCGACGGCATTTGCAAGAAGATGATCTATCGTCATCCGCATGTGTTTGGCTCGGTTGAGGTCAAGAACTCGGACGAAGTTCTGACCAACTGGGATGCCCTCAAGCAGAAGGAGAAACACCAGAAATCCACTACCGAGACGCTGGAGAGCGTCGCACGCAGCCTGCCCGGTCTGATTCGCGCCGAGAAGGTGCAGCACAAGGCGGCAAAGGTCGGCTTTGATTGGGACGAGATTTCGGGTGCACTGGACAAGGTGCGCGAGGAGACCGCAGAGGTCGCACGTGCCATCGATGGAGACGGCGACCCGTCCGAGGAGCTGGGTGACCTGCTGTTCGCGGTGGTCAACGTCGCACGCTTCCTCAAGACCGATCCCGAGGATGCCATTAACCGCACGACCGATAAGTTTATCCGTCGGTTTGCGCAGGTTGAACAGGCCGCCAAGGATGCAGGCCGCAGCCTGTCCGAGATGAGCCTTGCCGAAATGGACGCGCTCTGGGACGCTGCCAAGCAGAAGGAGCACGAATGAACAAAGCAGAATTTATCGCGCAGGTCGCGCAGCGCAGCGGAATGACCAAGAAAGACGCGGAGAAGGCAGCCGACGCAGTGTTTGAAACCATCGCTTCGGTGCTCGAAACCGGGGACAAGCTGAACCTGCCCGGCTTCGGTGCCTTTGAGACACGCATCCGTCCGCCGCGCACCTGCCGCAATATCCACACCGGCGCACCGATCGAGGTCGCAGAGGCCAGAGTGCCGGTGTTTAAACCTGCAAAGACACTCAAGGAGAGAGTAGACCAATGCGTTTAGACAAATTTTTAAAGGTTTCTCGCCTGATTAAGCGCCGCACCGTGGCAAATGATGCCTGTGACGGTGAGCGCATCGTGGTCAATGGCCGTCAGGCCAAGGCCTCGTATCAGGTCAAGGTCGGGGACGTCATCGAGATCGCCTTCGGTCAGCGTACCATGAAGGTTGAGGTGCTCGACGTTGCCGAACACGTCCGTAAGGACGACGCGGCAACCCTGTACCGCGAGATTCTTTAATCTACCACCGCACTCGTTCCCGCCCGCAGGCGATAATCGGGGTCCAGGGGACGAGTTCCCTGGCGCAGTCCAGCCGCGTAGGCTGGCCGGACTCCGCAGAGTCCGGAATTTCTTATGGATTCCCGGTGTTCGCCCCGGGAATCCACCAAAACTTACACCCCCAAAGCCATACCGCTTACCGGTATGGCTTTTTGTTTTGTGACATACCCCAAGCCCCTCCCGCATAGAGTGAAAACAAAAGGAGGAATGCCGGAATGCCGAACGAAGAACGCAATTTATCCCACGGCTTGACCCTGACCGGACGGCAGGCCCTGTCAGTGACCGGAGTGACCGACGTGTCAGCCTTTGACGAGGCCGAAATCGCGATGGAAACCAGTCAGGGCACGCTAACCGTGCGCGGTGAGCGCCTGCATGTGGAAAAGCTGTCGCTCGACCGCGGAGAACTGACCCTGACCGGAGAGATCCAGTCACTTGACTATGACGATACACCCGCAGCCCGCGGCGGACTGCTGAGCCGCCTGTTCGGATGATCGCGCTCTATCAGCCGCTCAGCAGCCTCACTTTGTGTTTCTTTCAGGCGGTACTGCTGGGCGCAGTTCTGGGACTGGTGTACGACCTGCTGCACACGGCGGAAACCTGCCCGACCTGGCAAACCGCCTTGCGCGACGCGCTGTTCTGGCTGATTACGCTGGGTGCATATTTCGTATTTACCGTCACACTGAGCGGGGGACAGGTGCGCGGCTTTGTCCTGATTGGTATGTTAGCTGGCGCCGTCGGCGCACATGTTCTGCTCGGAGGCATCGTGCGTGCAGTCACCCGCATGGTATGCACTCTCCTGCGTTATATTACCCGCGGCATCGTCCGTCTCATACGGATTTTCATCCGTCCTGTCTGCTCACTCGGACGATTGGTACAAAAAAACTTAGAAAAAATCGCAAAAAAGACTTCCATTTCTGACAAAAAGAAGCTATAATTACAACGTATATCGTTGTTTGTGTGTATCGAGTCCGAGGAGGGGAGTACCGTGCAGCAAAAAAAGAGCAGACGGAAACCGCCTTCGGAAGAGCAGGCAAAAAAGCGCAACCGCGTCATTTGGCGCATCGCACTGGTCTGTCTGGCATTCTATGGCGTCATCTCCATCGTACAGATGCAGGGCCGCATCCGGGCAAAACAGGATGAGGTCGCACAGATGGAAACGCGCATTGCGCAGCAGCAGGAAGAAAACGATGCTTTGCGCAAACAGGTGGAAGAAGGTCTGACCGATGAGCAGATCGCGGCGATGGCTCGCGAACAGGGCTATATCATGCCTTCGGAACGCGTGTTTGCCGATTCTTCCAGCAAATAATGGTGTAATCCAAACGCAGGATATTGCGTAATTTTTAACACGGAGGACAAGACAAGAGGGTATGGGTTTGGTCGTAGGAGCAGTTCTGGAAGGAAAAGTCACCGGCATTACCGGCTTCGGTGCATTTGTTTCCCTGCCGGAAGGAAAGTCCGGAATGGTACACATTTCGGAAGTGGCGAATTCCTTTGTCAGCGACATTAAGGAATTCATCAAGGAAGGCGATACCGTTCGCGTCAAGGTGATTGGTATTGACGATGCGGGTCGTATTAACCTGTCCATCAAGCGTGCGCAGGAAAATCCGGCGCAGCGTGAGCAGCAGGCTGCACCGCGCTCCGGCGGTTTTGAGCGTCGTGCGCCCCGTCCGCGTCAGGGTCAGTTCCAGGGTGGACGCCCCCAGCAGGGCAAGCAGCCGCGTGACCCGGCAAGCCTGACTTTTGAGGATAAGCTCAAGATGTTCATGGCTGACAGCGAGAGCCGCATGGCGGATATTCGTCATAATACCGACCGCAAGAGCGGTTCGCGCCGACGTAAATGACCGCGAACCCCCTGTTTTTTGTGTGCCAGGGCTGCCGTGCCCTGGCATTTTTTAATTGATCCCCAAAATGGCAAAAAAATTGCGCCCTCCGACAGAGGACGCACATGTTTAGGATTGTGGGGATAAAGATATGAACGGTGCACGGTGATCTTTCCGATCACCGATATTATGATAACACCGTCAAAAAGTCTTGTCAACAATGAAAAAAGTCGATTTATGAAAGGTTTTGCATGAAAAAAGTTTTAATTTATAACGCACACCTGATGCCCATGACGGACGCTGCAATCGCCTGCGGTTTTCTTGCCGCAGAGGATGGCAAGATCGCGTCTCTCGGCGAGATGTCCGACTGCCCGGCGCAGGACGGCTTTGATGTCTGCGTGGACGCGGCAGGCGGCTATCTCATGCCTGGTCTGATCGATGCCCACACCCACCTCGGTCTGTACGAGGACGGTCTGGGCTTTGAGGGCGCGGACGGCAACGAGGACACCGACCCGGCAACCCCGCAGATGCGTGTCATCGACGGCATCAACCCGATGGAGCGCTCGTTTGAGGAGGCCAGAGCGGCTGGTGTGACCTGCTGTGCGGTCAGCCCGGGATCGGCCAATCCCATGGGCGGTCAGATTGCGGTCATCAAGACCAGCGGCCACTGGGTCGATCGCATGATCGTCCAGCAGCCCGCGGCTATTAAGTGCGCATTGGGTGAGAACCCCAAGGCGGTCTATCACGATAAGGACGAAACCCCGGTCACGCGCATGGCGACTGCTGCCATCTTGCGCGAGACGCTCAAAAAAGCGCAGGAATATGACGAGCGCTGCCGCCGTGCGCAGGAAGACCCCGACGAGGACGCACCCGACTACGAGATCAAGTACGATGCACTGCTGCCGCTGCTGCACGGTGAGATTCCGGCACACATCCATGCGCACCGCGCCGACGACATTTTCACCGGTCTGCGCATCTGCAAAGAGTTCGGCATCCGTCCGGTCATCGTGCACGGCACCGAGGGTCATAAGATTGCCGAAGATCTGGCCGAGCTGGGTGTACCCGTACTGAGCGGCCCGTTCCTGACCGACCGTTCCAAGCCCGAACTGCGTGACCTGACCGAGCGTTCGCCCGGTCTGCTGTCGGCAGCCGGGGTCAAGGTCGCCATCACGACCGACCACCCCGAAACCCCGGTCAAGTACCTGCGCCGCTGCGCGGCAGTGGCAGCCGAGCAGGGCATGGATGAGAACGAAGCGCTGCGCGCCATCACCTGCTATCCGGCTGAGATTCTCGGTCTGTCCGATCGCATTGGTGCGCTTAAAGTAGGACTGGACGCCGATCTGGCGCTCTTTTCCGATCACCCGTTTGCATTCCGCTCGCACACGGTGCTGACCGTATGCGGCGGCAACATTGTTTTTGAGGCTGAGCGGTAACTATTTTCACAGGGAGGAATATCGAAATGAGAGAAGTGCATGTTTCTGAGGTGACGGCGCTGGTACGCCGCCTGTGCATGGAGGCCAATTACCATCTGCCGGAGGATATCCAGCAGTCGTTCGTCCGCGGCAAGGAGACCGAGCAGTCGCCGCTCGGCAAGACCATCTTTGACGAGATGATCCGAAACTGCCGTCTGGCCTGCGATCAGGAAGTCCCGATCTGTCAGGACACCGGAACCGCGGTGATCTTCGCCTCGGTCGGTCAGGACGTGCACCTCGTGGGCGGTGCGTTTGAGGACGCAGTCAACGAAGGCGTGCGTCAGGGCTATACCGACGGCTACCTGCGCAAGTCCATCGTGTCCGACCCGCTGCGCCGCGTCAACACCAACGATAACACCCCGGCTGTGCTGCATACCCGTCTGGTACCGGGCGAGGAAATCGAGATCATTGTTGCACCCAAGGGCGGCGGAAGCGAGAACATGAGCGCACTCAAGATGTTCACGCCGGCTGCAACCCGTGACCAGATCGTCGCTTACATCGCGGATACCGTCATCGCAGCCGGTTCCAATCCCTGCCCACCGGTCATCATTGGCGTTGGCCTGGGCGGTACGGCAGACAAGGCCAGCGAGCTGGCAAAAAAGGCACTGCTGCGCCCGGTCGACGTGCACAGCGCGGACGAATTTTACGCAGAGATGGAGCGCGACATTCTGGAGCGCGTCAACAAGTCGGGCGTCGGCCCGCAGGGACTGGGCGGAACGGTCACCGCGCTGGCCTGCGCCATCGAGCCCTATCCGACCCACATCGCAAGCCTGCCGTGCGCCATTTCCATCGGCTGCCACATCACCCGACACGCGGCAGGACGTATCTGAAACAACGGTGTCCTTCTGATGACGGAAATATGAATTTTATATAAACTTCCTAAAAACTCTTGTAATTCGATAGGGGGCGCAGTATAATATGTACAAGCAATTCCCCTTAAGATTGCACAAGAATTTGGGGCATCACAGCCCTGATAGGAGATGATGTTATGAAGTTCACCATCGTCGAAAGGAAAACGAAAATTTCCGATGATCTGCGCAATTATGCGATGAAGAAGGTCGAGAAGCTCGATCGCTATTTCAGCACGGATTCTTCTTCGGTATTGACTTTTTCCGAGCTGAAGGGTCGCCAGACCGTTGAGCTGACCGTAAAACAGGGCGCTCTGGTCGTCCGTGCTGAGGAGACCACGACCGACATGTTTGCGTCGGTGGACGGCGCGATCAATCGCATCGAGCGTCAGATCCGCAAAAATAAAACGCGTCTGGAAAAGAGACTGCGTCAGGGCGCTTTTGAAAAGGCTGCGGCACATGCAGCTGAGATGGAAGAGCCGTTTGAGGTCGTTCGCCGCAAGCACTTTGATGTCGAGGCAATGAGTGTGGAAGAGGCGATCCTGCAGATGAACCTGCTCGATCACCAGTTCTTCTTCTTTAAGAATGCAGACGAGGGCGGCGGCTATGCGGTGCTGTATAAGCGCGCAAACGGCGGTTATGGCCTGATTGAAGGCGATTAAAGGCGTTGTTTGTCATCCCCTTGTTACTTGTAAGGTGATTTAAAGCGTGCTATAATAACGGGCGAACGGAAGTATTTTCCGTTCGCCCGATCTTTTTCTGGATTCACCGATTTTATATCGTATTATCGAATTAGAAATAAAAGGAGAGAAGTATTATGCTGGAAACCGCAGCTTTACTGCTGGCACTGAGCGTCGGCACCAATGCGGCACCTGCACCTCCGGTCGATTCTCAGACCGCGATTGTAGAGCAGGCGCAGCAGTTTACCCAGGAGTTTGCCCCCTATGTACCGCCGGTTGTGGAGCCCGATCCCGAACCGCCCAAGGAAGAAAAGCCGACCGAGCCGCAGAAACCCACCGAGACCAAGCCGTGGGTCAATCCGTACGGCCAGACGCTGGGCACCTGCACCACCAAGTTTGCCCGCAGCAATACCAACCGAAACACCAACATCCAGCTGGCGACCAAGGCCTGCAACGGTTACGTCATCCAGCCGGGTGCGACCTTCTCGTTCAACACGGTCGTCGGACAGCGCACCAAGGAGCGCGGTTACAAGGAGGCCGGTGTTTACGTCAACGGCCAGACCGATACTGGTGTTGGCGGCGGTATCTGCCAGGTATCGTCGACCCTGTTTAACGCAGCACTCGAGTCCAACATGACCATTGTTTCCCGTCGTGCACACAGCCTGCCGGTCAGCTATCTGCCGCGCGGACGCGATGCGACGGTCTCTTGGGGCGGTCCTGAGTTCAAGTTCAAGAACCCCTATGACTATCCGGTCATGATCGGCACATACTACGATAAGAGCGGTAAGCTGACCATGTCCATTTTGGGCCCGGCAGACGCTAAGATCGCAAAGCCGACCATCAAGGTCACCGAGAAAAACGGTGTCTACACCCTGACCCGTACGGTAAACGGCAAGGTCAATTATACCACGACCAGTACCTACGGTTCCCACTGAGTACATGAGAAAACGCGGCCTCACGGCCGCGTTTTTCGTCAGTTCTTACTTTCCATCAGGTACTCGACACATCTGCGCATGTCCTGTTCGGTGTGAAAGACGACACCGGACTGCATGATGTTTTCCTGCACGTTTTTGGGCAGGCTGCGGAAGTACCGTCCCAGGTCACTGCCCAGTGCTCCGTATCCAATTCGCATAGAACCATCACCTCTGTCATCCAGTATTTCCGCCTTATGCCCAAAGCATACGCGCCGGTGCGCTGAAATTTGTGACAGAAGTCAGTACAAGCAACCGGAACCTTTGTGATATAATAGAACAACAGAAAAATAGATGAGATCAGAACAAAGATAGGAGATATGCATGGGACTTTGTGATATACAGGAGATCAAAACGATTTTAGCCCGTCATGGCTTTCGCTTTTCCAAATCGCTCGGACAGAACTTCCTGACCGAGCAATGGGTACCCGAACGCATCGCGGCTGAGTGCGGTGTGGATGAAAACAGCTGCGCGGTAGAAGTCGGTCCGGGTATGGGCTGCCTGACTGTCGAGTTGTCTAAGCGTGCTGAGAAGGTCGCGGCGATTGAGATTGACCGCGCGCTGTTTCCGGTACTCGGGGAGACGCTCGCGGACTGCGATAATGTCGAGGTGGTACAGGGCGACGTGCTCAAGACCGACCTCAAGGCACTGTGCGAGGAGAAGTTCCCGGGAAAGACCGTCTATGCCTGCGCAAACCTGCCGTATTATATCACCAGTCCGGCCATCTCGGCACTGCTCGACAGCGGTGCGTTTGCCGGAATCACAGTCATGGTGCAGAAGGAAGTGGCCGAGCGCATCTGCGCACCGGCAGGAACCGGGGATTCCTCGGCGTTTTCCATCTACATTCAGTACCACGCGCGCGCAGAGTACCTTTTTGACGTGCCGCGTGACTGCTTTGTCCCGCAGCCCAAGGTCGACTCGGCAGTCATTCGCCTGACGCCGCTTGCACAGCCTGCCGTACAGGTGGAAAACGAGAAACTGTTTTTTGATTTGGTGCGTGCGGCCTTTGGTCAGCGCCGCAAGACGCTGGTCAACGCCATGGGTACGGTATTTGGCGGTAAGTTTGACAAGGAACAGCTGACCGAGATGGTGACCTATTGTGGACTGGACGCACGTGTACGTGGTGAGCGCCTGTCGCTCGAGGACTACGCCCGTCTGACCAGCGCAGCTTGTGCACTCATGCGTGCCAAGGGTATGTGCTAAATCCCGAGCAGAAGCAGGACACCGATGATAATGAGCAGATCGGTGTCCACCGCTTTGCCGTCAGACAACAGAAACCAGATGACCGCGATGGCGACCAGGGTGTCGGCGTCCAGTTTGGCACCGCCCAGCCGATCGGTCAGCAGCTGCATGAGCCCGCCGCCGGAAGACAGACCGGAGGCGGGTGTTGTTTGTTCCCGCATGGGTTCCGAGAATTCATCGGGTGCGGCCTGCTGTAAATATTCATTATACATGGCGCGTGTCCTCATCGGGCGAGCCTAAGACGGCGGTTGCCATGTAGGCCAGCGAGACCAGCCGCATGCCGCGGTCGATCTGCGAGCGGATGGGCGCGCCGACGAAGGGTTTGACCGCGTTGAGCAGCGCACGCTTCTGCGGTGTGACCGCGGCCTGACCGCGCTGGGCGATGCGTCCGAGGACGGGCATGGCACGGCGCATGAGATCGGCGGACGGGTCATAGGCATCGTTTGCCGAGGCCGACGGGGAAGCGGAGGGCATCCCGGACGGTTCGGACATTGACGGCATGGCGGGCGGATCGGAACCGCCCAGCAGAGCGCTCGCGGTCGATAAAGCCTGTTCGAGCGCGTGCGGATCGTTCAGCAGAGCGGATAGCATGTCACTTTCGGCCATTGCGAAACCTCCTTTTGGTTACTGCCCGAGCATGGAACGCAGGCGATTGGCGAGCGCGGCGCCCTCGGGTGAGCGCAGGACTTCCTGTATGGCCTGCCGTGCAGCGGCCTGATCGCCGCGTCCTGCCGCCTGTGCTGCTTGGGTGATGTGTCCGGCGGTCTGCGGGCTGACGCTCTGCGCGAGCGATTTGCCCTGTTCGGTCTGCAAAAACTGGGTCAAAGCGACCAAACGCGGGTCGTTTGCTTGTAAATTGAGCTGATTTAAGATCTGTTCCAGATTGTTCATGTCATGTGCCTCCCTGCGCAAATTCTTTGCTTCAGTCTATGCGCCTGTGAGGCAAAATGTGCACGGGGTACTTTACAGAGACAAAAAATTCGTGTATAGTGTAGCGTAGATTCCAAGGGGATTTTTTCCGACAGACAGGAGGCGGTGCGCAGTGAAAATAGTGGTGATTTCCGATTCTCACGGACGAATGCTGGACGTGTACGACGCGGTTGAGCGTGAGTGCCCGGACGCGGTCATCCATTTGGGAGATTGTTACGAGGATGCCTGTGAACTGCGGCACAGCTATCCCGATTTGCCGGTCTATGCCGTACTGGGCAATAATGACTGGGGCGCAGATGTACCGCTGCAGTCGGTTGTTACCTTGGAAGGTGTGCGAATTTATCTGACCCATGGCCATCGCGATGGCGCCTGCTTCTCGTCTCCGGGCAATGTACCGGCGCACGCTGCCGAGCAGGATTGTCAGCTGGCCCTGTTTGGTCATACCCATATCGTTTACCATGCGAAGCACGGAACGGTTGAGGTGCTCAATCCTGGCTCGATCAGCCTGCCGCGCCGCGGGGTCGCCTCGTACGCGGTGCTGACGCTGAACGAGGGCCGTGTGGAGTGCATTACGCTGCACGATACCCAGGGTGGTCTTTGGGATCCGGAAAAAAAGAAGCAAAAAAAGTGGGGATGGTTCTAAAACATGCTGTTAGCCATTGACGTAGGCAATACCAATATGGTGTTCGGCCTATTTGAGGGAGAGGAACTGCGCGGTTCCTTCCGTATTTCGACCAATGCCTCGTCTACTTCGGACGAGATCGGTATGATGATTCTGCAATATTATCACTTTAAGGGTTATAAGCCCGAGGACACCACCGCGGTCATCATCGCGTCGGTTGTGCCGCCGGTGATGTACTCGCTGACCAATGCGATTCGCAAGTATTTTTCGCTCAAGCCCATGATTGTCGGCACCGATGTGCCCACGGGCATCGTAAACCATTACGCAAACCCGCGTGAAGTCGGTGTGGATCGACTGGTCAATGCGGTGTCTGCCATCGAGAAGTACGGCACGCCGCTGATCATCGTGGACATCGGCACGGCGATTACCTTTGACTGCATCGATAAGGACGGCGCATATCTGGGCGGTGCCATCTTCCCGGGTATCAAGATCGCGATGGAAGCGCTGTTTATGAAGGCATCCAAGCTGCCGCGCGTCGATATCGCACGCACCGAGAAGGCCATCGGCCGCACGACCGTGCAGTCCATGCAGTCGGGTGCGGTACGCGGCTATGTGGGTGCGCTGACCGGTATCATTCTGGACATGCAGAAGGAACTCGAGGGAGACGCGCGCGTAGTTGCAACCGGCGGTATGGGTCGTATGATGGCTGAGCACTGCGGCCTGATTGACGACGTTGACCCCAATCTGACCATGGACGGTTTGCGCCGCATCTATGAGAACAACCGCGAGGCGTTCAAAAACCGTCGAATTGCGGAGAACGGTACGGTAGAAGCGACCGAAGAGGGCTGACCGCTTTTCGAGACTGGATACTTTTTCATACACAAAGCCCGGCGCATGCTGGGCTTTTGGTTCCTGTATACAAGTTTCAGAAAATTATTTTGAGCAGATTGACCAAAGCGTAAGCGATGGAACATCCAGTGTAAAATAGATGAATCTCCAACTATATTGTGATATTGATAGAAATTTATTGTCAAATACGGGTTACTTTTGTGATCTCTTACTTTGACTTTTTGCAGTCCAAGTGCTAATATGTACGAGGCCTAAAAAAAGTCTTTGACAGATAGGAGAAATGAAAATGAGCCCCAATGAAATTATTTCCATTGTGATCTTCCTTTTGGTCATGGTCGCGATTGTTTCGGAGAAGGTTCATCGCGCGGCGGCATCGCTTGCAGGCGCAGTCATCCTGCTGGTCACCCACGTATTGACGGTTGACAGTGCGATTGAGCACGTGGACGTCAACACCATTGGTGTGCTGGTCGGCATGATGCTCTTTGTAGCCGTCGTCAAGAACTCAGGATTGTTTGAATACATTGCGATCAAGTCTGCCAAGCTGACCCACGGTAAGCCGTGGGCGATCATGGCAGTATTCGCCATCATTACGGCTGCGCTGTCGGCCTTCCTGGATAACGTTACCACCGTTCTTCTGGTCGGCCCGATGACGCTGGCAATCACCTCGATTTTGAAGGTCAATCCGGTGCCCTTCCTGCTGACCCAGATCTTAGCCAGCAACATGGGCGGTACGGCGACCCTCATCGGTGACCCTCCGAACATTATGATTGGTTCGGAAGCAGGTCTGGGCTTTGCCGACTTTATTCTGAACACGGCTCCGGTCATTGTCATCATCATGGCAGCTTCGTTGCTGTGCTTCTACCTGATGTTTGGCCGCAAGCTCAAGGTGTCGAATGACGCCATGCAGGCGGTCATGGAGCTGGATGAAAACCGTGCCATTAAGGACAAATCGCTGCTCATCAAGAGCGTTGTCATGATCGGTCTGGTTGTCATCGGCTTTATGTTTCACTCCTCGCTGGGTATGGAATCGTGCACCATTGCACTGCTGGCCGCAGTGATCATGATGATCGTTGGCAAGCAGGACGTTGAAGATGTCATCATGGGTGTCGAGTGGTCGACCATCCTGTTCTTCATCGGTTTGTTTGTTGTCGTCGGCGGTATGGAAGAGAACGGCGTTATCGATCAGCTGGCAACGCTGCTGATTGGTATGACGGGCGGCAATATGGTGCTGACCATGCTCATTATCCTGTGGGTTTCCGCGATTGTATCGTCCTTCCTGGACAACATTCCGTTCGTTGCAACCCTTATTCCTATGATTTTAGCAATCCAGGCCGAGAGCGGCATGGATGTGACTCCGCTTTGGTGGGCTCTGTCGCTTGGCGCATGCCTCGGCGGCAACGGTACGCTCATCGGCGCCTCCGCAAACGTCGTTCTGTCTGGTATTTCCAACAAGAATGGATACCCCATTACCTTCATGAGCTATCTGAAGGTTGGCTTCCCGATGATGATTCTGTCGGTTGCCATTTCCATGGTGTATCTGCTGCTCCGTTTTGCATAAGTATGGCTGCGGCCATCTGAGAAGGAGGAAAATGTATGAATCAGAACACGGTGACTGGTGATATTATTGCGCTGAAGCTGCGTCAGCTCCAGACCAAGGATATCCGAATGATTCGCAGCAACATGTACTTTGTGGACTTTGAACTGGATGACGGTACCAAGGTGTCGTACGTGTTCAATATCACCAAGGGTGACAAGTTCTTCTTGCAGCGTATGCGTCCCTATGCGATCGTACACGGCAAGTTTGGCACTGCGGACGAAATTGTAGACTTCATCCGCAAGGACATCGCGATGTTCCGCAATGCGGTTAAGAGTTCGAACTTCCCGGCATTCGTTAAGACGTTCCAGGCGGGCAGCGAGGTATCTCGTCAGATCGAGCGCCTGTTCCTGACGCACAATACCGATCCGCAGAAGCTGGAAGAGATTTACGATGTCCTGCAGGTCATCATCGCCCGCATTTCAGACCTCAACGAGTCCTCTGAGCGCATCGAGATTAAGTAAAAAACCATCGAGAAAAGCACAGCCGCCTGGCTGTGCTTTTTTTTGATTGACGGCAAAGTAAGCGGGAATGTATGAAATCGAGCGAAAAACATGGTCGAATATACGCGGAGGAAGTCGTCTAATGTCCATGTGGGATGCACAATATATGGTGTAGTGTTTCGCGGACACACCGATGCCTTGTGTATGCACAGAAGAAACGAGAAAATGGAATCGGGGAAATTCCCAAAAATAATGCAGCTGTATGGTTTGGAAACGTATAAAGTGACAAAAATAACCGAATAACACGAATCATAGTTGCATTTTCTAGGAAATATGCAATAATCATTATATGAGTTGAATTCGGTCGGCATGTCGCCGATTTCTACTATTCTTAGCTGTTTTGAGGAGGAAGTTGTATGGTGATGCAGGACGCAATGAACTTGGTCGGCAAATTCGATCCTGAAGTAGGTGCGATGATTCGAAAAGAGTACGACCGTCAGGTGCGTAATATTGAGCTCATCGCTTCGGAGAATATTGTCAGCGAAGCAGTTCTGGCTGCAATGGGTTCGGTTCTGACCAATAAGTACGCCGAGGGTTACCCGGGCAAGCGCTACTACGGTGGCTGTGAGTGCGTCGATGAGGTAGAAAACCTGGCAATCGCGCGTGTATGCAAGCTGTTTGGGGCACAGTTTGCCAATGTACAGCCGCACTCGGGCGCACAGGCAAATATGGCAGTTTATCAGGCACTGTGCAAGCCGGGCGATGTCGTTCTGGGCATGAGCCTGGACAATGGTGGTCACCTGACCCACGGTTCTCCGGTCAATCAGTCCGGTATTCTCTACAACATCATTCCTTACGGCGTTGATGATGACGGCCGCATCGATTACGAGGGCGTTCGCAAGCTGGCTGAGGAGCACAAGCCCCGCATGATCATCGCAGGCGCTTCTGCATATCCGCGTGCCATCGATTTCGAGAAGTTCGCAGAGATCGCACACAGCGTCGGCGCTTACCTCTTTGTCGACATGGCGCATATCGCTGGTCTGGTTGCTGCTGGTCTGCACCAGAATCCGGTACCGTACGCCGATGTCGTCACCACCACGACGCACAAGACCCTGCGCGGTCCGCGCGGCGGCGTTATCCTCACCAACAACGAGGAGATCGCAAAGAAGATCAACAAGGCAATCTTCCCGGGCACCCAGGGCGGCCCGCTCATGCACATCATCGCAGCAAAGGCTGTTTGCTTTGGTGAGGCACTCAAGCCCGAGTTCAAGGCATACCAGACCCGCGTCGTAAACAATGCGCGTGCACTGGCTGAGGCACTGCAGAAGCAGGGCTTTGATCTGGTATCGGGCGGCACCGACAACCACCTTGCACTGATCGATCTGCGCAAGGCAGGCGTGACCGGTAAGGAGCTCCAGCGCCGTCTGGATGAAGTCTATATCACCGCCAACAAGAATGCCATTCCCAACGATCCCGAAGGTCCGTTTGTTACCTCCGGTATGCGTGTTGGTACCCCGGCTGTCACCACCCGCGGCTTTGGCGAGCCCGAAATGGTACGCATTGCACAGTTTATCTGGCAGGCAGCAACCGATTTTGACGCAAAGGCTGACGAGATCCGCCGCAGCGTTTGTGAGATGGTTGCACAGTTCCCGATCTACGGTGCATAAGTTTTGCTGAAATACAAAGAGTCCCTGTCCAAAGTGCGGATAGGGACTCTTTTTGTGTCAAAATGTAACCATATGGTTTGAAACCGGAGGAGAGAAACACCATGGTACAGCGAAGGATGCCCTGGGATATGGTGGAAAATGTGTCGTTTTTGGAACAATCGTGTAAAAAATGGGGAAGTATTGGTGTTTTACACAAAAGGTATTGCGCAGGTTCGGATATGGTAGTAAACTATGACTAAAGGCAGTCCCAGGACTGCCATGGTATGAGAAAGTATAAATATTGAGGTGTTTGAAATGTCTATGGAATTGAAACTGACTGGTATTGACGCATTTGTTCGTCCGTGGGAAGTCGAGTGCCTGGCACCGCTGATGGATACCTGCACGGAAATGCTCGAGAGCAAGACCGCAGCCGGTAATGATTTCCTCGGATGGGTCGATCTGCCCAACGATTACGACAAGGAAGAGTTTGCCCGCATCCAGAAGGCTGCCAAGAAGATTCAGCAGTCGAGCGAGGTTCTGGTCGTTATCGGTATCGGCGGTTCCTACCTCGGCGCACGCGCTGCCATTGAGTTCATCAACGGCCAGCAGTACAACGGCGTTCGTCCGGAAGGCATCCCGGAAATCTACTTCGTGGGCAACAACATTTCGTCGAGCTATCTGTCCAATATCATTAAGATCATCGGCGACCGTGACTTCTCGGTCAATGTAATTTCCAAGTCTGGTAAGACCACCGAGCCTGCAATCGCATTCCGCATCTTCAAGAAGCTGGTAGAAGATAAGTACGGCAAGGAAGGCGCAAAGGATCGCATCTATGCAACCACCGATAAGGCAAAGGGTGCGCTCAAGGGTCTGGCAGACGCTGAGGGCTATGAGTCCTTCGTGGTACCGGATGATGTCGGCGGCCGTTTCTCTGTCCTGACCGCTGTTGGCCTGCTGCCGATGGCTGTTGCTGGTCTGGATCTGGAAGCTGTTATGAAGGGTGCACAGGACGCACTGGCTGACTTCAAGAAGAAGGACAACATCTGTGCAAAGTACGCAGCTCTGCGCAACATCCTGTACCGCAAGGGCAAGCAGACCGAGATTCTGGTTAACTACGAACCCTCTCTGGTTATGCTGGGCGAGTGGTTCAAGCAGCTGTTTGCAGAGTCTGAGGGCAAGGACCACAAGGGTATTTTCCCGGTATCGGCAAACTTCTCCACCGACCTGCACTCGATCGGTCAGTTCATTCAGGACGGTACCCGCAATCTGTTCGAGACCGTTGTATGGGTACGCGAGCAGAAGGAAGATCTGTTCATCGAGGCTGATCCGGACGATCTGGACGGTCTGAACTACCTGGCTGGCAAGAGCATGCAGTTTGTTAACTCCAAGGCATACGCTGGCACGCTGCTGGCACACTGCGACGGCGGCACCCCCAACATCGTGCTCGAGATCGATCGCAACGATGAGTACCACCTCGGCTACCTGATCTACTTCTTCGAGAAGGCATGCGGTCTGTCCGGTTACCTGCTGGGCATCAATCCGTTCGATCAGCCGGGCGTTGAGGCATACAAGAAGAATATGTTCGCGCTGCTCGGTAAGCCCGGATTTGAGAAGGAAAAGGAAGCTCTGGAAGCTAGACTGTAAGGCACGGAAATCAGGCGGGAGCGCAAGAGGCGTTCCCGCCTTGCTGTTTTTTCGGGAAGGAGGCGTAAGAATATGAGTAACCATGAAATTCGGTGTAAGGCATGGCGGCTGTATCGTGAGAATGTGGTGGGACTGTTGATTCTCGCGCTGGGTTACACAACCCTGCAAAGTATCATCCAATTTGTCTGGGAACAGGTCTTGGGATGGAATCAAGGATTGTTTGTACTGGTGGCTTGGCTGCTGCTGTCGCCGCTGACGCTGGGCGCGGCGCTGTGCCTGACGCATTTGTGGAGAACCGAGAACAAGCCCAATTATGCGGATTTGACGGCGTTTTACCGGTCAATAGATGGCTGGGGCGGTGCGATTGTGCTCTATCTCATTCAGTGCGCCACGATTGTTCTGCCTCTCTTCATTCCGCTTGCAATGTCCATGTCGATTACCATATTGCTTTTTCATACCGGCCTGATTGTGCTGGCTCTGATTGTCTGTGTGGTTGTCATCACTTGGCTGTTTCTGCGCCTGTATATGTGTGAGGTGCTGTTTGTCAGCGAGGAGGCTATGAGCGCGACAGAGGCGATTAAAGATTCCTTCTTCCGCATGTCAGGGCAGGTCGGCAATCTGCTGTGCATGCTGTTTGTTGTGAATCTTCCCAACCTGATTATCAGCCTTGTGGTCGCTATGCTGCAGCCGGTCGGTCTGGGCATCCACTTTGCCTTGCTGGTATTCAAGATGTTTTATGCGCCATTCCCACTGATGTCCGGAATTGGCTGGATTGTCGAGCGGCTCAATGATGAGGAGCAGCCCGAGGAAGTATCCGGCCCGCCCTCGAATCCGCTGCTGCGCGATATCGCAAACGATCTGGGAAAGAGCGGTCATCAGCCCGGAATGCAGGATAAAAGCTAATCATTTTTCTTGCAAACAGCACCCTTCGGCAGTATAATGGAAAAGGCATCCTGCCAGGGAGAGAGGAAGATTATGCTCATCGCGCTGGATATTGGAAATAACCATGTCACCATCGGTGGTTTTGACGGGGACGACATCCGTTTTGTCGCCTCGATCGCAACCGACCGCAAACAGACCGGAGAGGAGTACGCCTGTACGCTCAAAAATGTGCTGGCGCTCCATCACGCGGACAGCCTGCCTGTCACAGGTGCGGCCATCTGCTCGGTTGTACCCGGCATGGCGCATACCATGGCGCGTGCATTGCGCTTTCTGACCGACGGACCGGTACTGGTCGTCGGCACCGGCGTCAAAACCGGACTCAATCTCAAGATCGCGGAACCGCGCTCACTGGGCACCGACCGCGTGGCAACCGCCGTACATGCAAGCCATACCTATCCCATGCCGTGCGTGGTGGTGGATCTGGGAACGGCGACGACGTTCACCGCACTCGACCACACCGGAGCACTGGTAGGCTCGGCCATCGCGCCGGGCGTGCAGCTGTCACTGACTGCGCTCAATGAGCACACCGCGCAGCTGCCAACCGTGGGACTGGACGACGTACCGCAGAACGTGCTCGGACGGAACACCGCCGAGGCACTGTGCATCGGTGCGGTGTACGGAACAGCGGCGATGATCGAGGGCATGACCGAGCGATACGCGGCAGCACTGGGCGGTACGCCGACCGTGGTGCTGACCGGCGGTATGGCCGAGGTGGTGCGTCCGTATCTGCGCATTCCCACCATTCATGCGCCCACGCTTGCACTCTTGGGATTGGCCGACATCTGGCGGCGAAATCACGGCAGGGAAGCCAAGTAAAAAATTTGCGCTGTACCCGAAAACGGGACGGCAGCAGGAGGTTTTATCATCATGCAAAAGAAAACGAACGTGCGTCTGCTGACGCAAATGGCGCTGCTGACCGCGCTCATGCTGGTCATGGCATTCACGCCGCTGGGTTATATCCCGCTGCCCTTTATGAATGCGACCACCATGCACATCCCGGTCATCATCGGTGCGTGTCTGCTTGGCCCCAAGATGGGCGGCGTGCTGGGCGGCCTGTTCGGTATCACAAGTGTTGTGCGTGCGACGATCTCGCCCAACCTGACTTCTTTCGTTTTTACCCCGTTTTATAGCTTCAGTCCGGAATTCCACGGCAGCTGGACCAGCCTGATCGTTGCGATCGTACCGCGTATCCTGATCGGTGTGTGCGCTGGCCTGGTGTTCATGGCACTGAAAAAGCTCATTCATAACGAGACCATTTCGCTGGCAGTATCCGGCTTTGTCGGATCGATGGTCAACACCATCGGCGTTATGGGTTTGATTTATCTGCTCTTCGGCGAGCAGTATGCCGCAGCCGGCGGCACCGATCCGAGCCTGCTGCTCGGCGTCATCATGGGCGTTGTCGGACTCAACGGTGTGCCCGAGGCAATCATTGCAGCCGTTCTGACCGCAGCGGTCAGCAAGGCAGTTCTGGCCGTTGGCAGACAGGCAAGCCGCGCATAACAACATGGAATAGAAAAAACTGGTCGGCAAACGCCGGCCAGTTGCTTTATGACAAGAAAACAAGGAGGTTTGACAGATGGAAGAGATCGGCATTCTGGAAGTAGGCGGATTTCAGATTGGACAGGCGCAGGACATGGAGGCCGCGACCGGCATCACCGTACTGCTGTGCGACACCTGCGCACCGACCGGCGTGGATATCCGCGGCGGCGGCCCGGCTTCGCGTGAGACACCGCTGCTCGATCCGCGTGCGGCATCGACCGGCATTCATGCACTGGTGCTCTCGGGCGGTTCGGCGTTCGCACTGGACGCGGCAGGCGGTGTCATGCGCTATTTGGAAGAGCGAGACATTGGTTTTGACGTGGGCGTGACCCGTGTCCCGCTGGTTTGCCAGTCGTGCGTGTTCGATCTGGCGATTGGACGCAAGGACGTGCGCCCGGACGCTGCAATGGCCTATCAGGCATGCCTGAATGCACGGCGTGACACGGTCGAGGAAGGCTGTGTGGGAGCCGGTACGGGCTGCACGGTGGGCAAGTGCGGCGGTGCGGACTTTGCGATGAAGAGTGGTCTGGGTACCTATGCGGTGCGCAATGGTGACCTGTGCGTGGGCGCGATTGTCGCGGTCAATGCGATGGGCGATATCTACGATATCGATACCGGAAAGCAGCTTGCCGGTCTGCGTGGCGAGGACGGAACCGGTCTGCGCTCGAGTGAGGAATTCATTTACGCGATGGAGGCGCAGAAGGCAGCCGGCTATGCAGCCAACACGACCATCGGCGCAATTGTGACCAATGCGGCGTTTGACAAGTCCAAGATGGGCAAGATTGCAGCCATGGCGCACAACGGTTTTGCGCGTACCATTCGCCCGGTACACACCTCGAACGATGGCGATTCGATCTATGCGCTGTCGCTCGGTACGGTGGAGGCAAACATTGATGTCGTGGGTACGCTGGCCGCTTACGTCATGGGTAAGGCGGTCGGACGCGCGGTGCGCGCGGCGCACGGCATGTGCGGTTTCCCGGCCATGCGCGACTTGGGACTCGTATAAGAGAAAAAGCTCTCTCGGAGATCATCCGAGGGAGCTTTTTGATTATGCATCGGGGAAAAAGACGCGCATATCGTCCGGCAATGGGGCGGTGAAGTGCAGCGGCTGACCGGTCACCGGCTGGCGCAGCCAGAGCGCACCGGCGTGCAGGGCATGGCGCTGGATGCGCGAAAAATCCGGGTGGTAGAGAAAGTCACCGGGCAGGGGATAGCCCAGATGGGCGAAGTGTACGCGAATCTGATGGGTGCGTCCAGTGTCCAGCCACACCCGCGCCAGCGAGAACCCGTCCCGATAGGCGAGGCGTGTAAAGTGCGTGACCGCACGGTCGCCGTCCGGTCGCACCTCGCGGCGGATGACCGAGCCGTCCGCGCGGCCGATGGGCGCGTCGATCGTGCCCTCGTCGGGCAGCATACCGGTGCATATCGCCAGATAGTCATGATGCATGACCTTTTGCGCGGCTTGGGTGGTCAAAAGACCGGCAGACAGCGCATTTTTAGCCAGAACGATCAGCCCGGAAGTGTTTTTGTCCAGTCTGCCGATGGCACGAAAGACAAAAGGTTCTTTGCGTGCGGCGTACAGCGCAGCCAGACCGTTTGCGACCGTGTTTTCCCGATTTTGCGGGGAGGGATGGACGGCCAGACCGGCCGGTTTGTTGACGACAAACAGGTCGTCGTCCTCATAGACGATGTCGAGCGCAATGTCCGCCTGTGGGATGGTGTCACTGCGGTCGGTCTCGGGCAGACACAGACGCAGTTTGCCTTCCGGCGGCAGGCGGTCGATCGTGCGCACCGGTTTTCCGTTCAGTGTCAGGCCGTTCGGCGTGTTTTTGAGGTCGACCAGAACCCGATGGGACACGCCCTGCCGGCGCAGAAATCGCTCGACCGTCGTGCCTGCGCAGCTTTGGCTGCATTCATAAAATACGATTCTTTCCATATCTATACATCTTACAAGATTTCTAATTGTATCGCAAGCACAAAACGACTATAATAAGGATAGAAATTTTACCACTAAAGGAGAATTTGCCTTGCACGAGATAGAACAAGCGATGCCTGAGGCATCGATGCGCACCTGGATCGAGCAGCTGACCGCCATTCCGATGGTCTGCGGCTTTGAACGTGCGCAGTCCGAGCGCGTGCGCGAGCTGTTCGCACCGCTGTGCGACGAGATCGAGGTCGACCGCTTTGGCAACGTCATCGGTCGTATCCGCTCGGGAAAACCGGACGCAAAGACCGTCTTGCTGGATGCGCACCTCGACCAGATCGGCTTTGTTGTCACCGAGACGCTCGACGATGGATTTTTGAGATTTCAGTCGGTCGGCGGTGTCGACCCGCGTATGCTGCTGGGCGCAGAGGTTACGATCGGCGCACCGGAGGGGGAACTGTACGGTATTGTTGCCTGCAAGCCGCCGCACCTGCTGGCGGCCAACGAGTCGGACAAGGCCGTCCCCATTCACGAAATGGTCATCGATACCGGTTTGCTGGACGCAAAGTCCAGAATTCCGGTTGGTACGCCCATCTGGTTCCCAGCAGACAAGGCACACATGCCCAAGCTGTCCAAGGATTCCATCACTGGCCCCAGCTTGGACGACCGCGCAGGCGCGGCTGCCATCGCATACGCCCTGCAAAAGCTGCGCAAGGTTGACCTGGCGGTCGATGTTGCTGTCCTGCTGTCGGTACAGGAGGAGGTTACTTCGCTGGGTGCGACGCTTGGCACCTTCCACATCCGACCGGATTACGCCATCGCGGTCGATGTGAGCCACGCCAAGACCCCGGACGCATCCGATCAGTTTGAGTACGGCGGCGGTGTGATGATCGGCATGGGCCCGAACATGAACCGCGCGCTGACCCGTGCGCTCATCCGCACGGCAAAGGCTGAGGACATGGATTATCAGATCGAGGTCATGGAGGGTAATACGGGCACGAATGCCTGGGAGATGCAGATTATCGGCACGGGTACCGCGCAGGCCATCCTGTCCATCCCGCTGCGCTATATGCACACGCCCATCGAGACCATCAAGCTGTCCGATGCCGAGTCGGTCGGTGATTTGATGTACCACTTTTTACGCCAGTTTGACGGGGAGGTGCGCCTGTAATGGAGCGGGAATATGAAGAACTTCTGACATTGACGCGCACCCTGTGTGCAAAATTCGGCCCGTCGGGCTGGGAAGATGAAGTGCGCGAGTATATTCTGCAAGCGGCGATGCCTTATGCTGACCGCATTGAGACCGACCCGATGGGCAACCTCATGGTGTTCCGCAAGGGACGTAATCTGACCGAGCAGCCGATCATGCTGTGCGCGCACATGGACGAGGTCGGTGTGATTGTCAAGTCGTTCACCGAGGACGGCATGGTCAAGTTTGGCTTTGTCGGCGGTGTCGACCCGCGTGTGGTCATCGGACGACGCATCCAGTTCCGCACCGAGGAGGGCGACACGGTTGAGGGTATTATCGGCATCAAGGCCGTGCACCTGACCACGGCCAGCGAGCGTCAGCACGCACCCAAAACCCGTGATCTGTATATCGATATCGGCTGCACGAGCAAAAAGCAGGCCGAGGCCAAGCTGTCGCTGGGCGATTGCGGCACGTTTGCACCTGAGATCGTCTCGTTTGGCGACGGCATGCTCAAGGCCAAGGCGCTCGATGACCGTCTGGGCTGCGCGGTTCTGCTGCTGCTCATGCGCGAACAGCCTGCGGTCGATACCTGGTTCTGCTTCCACGTGCAGGAGGAAGTCGGCCTGCGCGGTGCAGCTACGACTGCATTTGCCATCCAGCCGGCGTTTTGCCTGGTCGTTGAGGGCACGACGGCGGCTGATCTGGCCGATGTACCGCCGCACAAGCAGGTCTGCGCACTGCGCAAGGGTGCGGTGCTGCCGTTCATGGATCGCGGTACGATCTACGACGCAGAGCTGTTCGAGATGATGCGCGATGTCTGTGAGGCACGCGGTATCGCATGGCAGACTAAGCACATGGTCGCAGGCGGCACGGATGCCGGACGCATCCATAAGAGCGTGCAGGGTGTGCGCACCGTGGGCGTGGCGGCACCGCTGCGCTATATTCATTCGCCCTCGTCGGTTGCAGCAGAGAGCGATATCATCGCGGTCTACCGCGCAGCAAAGGCATTTTTAGAGGAAATCGGAGGAGACCAGGATGTCTAAGGTTTTTGAATATTTTAAGCAGGTCGGCGGCGCGTTCGGCCCGTCCGGACGGGAAGACGATGTGCGCGAGGTCATCGGCGCGATGGCAGGCGATTTGTGCGACGATATCCAGACCGACGCACTGGGCAATCTGATCTGCCGCAAGAAGGGCACGGCGGAAGACAAGAAAAAAATCATGTTTGCCGCGCACATGGACTCGATCGGTGTGGTTGCGACGTTCATCGACGAGAAGGGGTTTATCCGCTTTTCGCAGGTCGGCGGCCTGTCGTGGTCGGATCTGATCAACATTCAGATTCGCTTTGCAAACGGCACACGCGGTGTGATCTCGGTCGAGGAAAAGACCCCATGGAGAGAGATGACCCAGGGCAATCTGTTTATTGATATCGGTGTGAAGGATAAGGAAGACGCCGAGCGCATGGTGCGCGTGGGTGATTTTGCCATCTTTGAGGCGCAGCCCTTCACTCAGAACGGCGTGCTGTGCGGTCCGTATCTGGACAACCGCATCGGCTGCGTAACGCTGCTTCTGGCAATGGAGCAGCTGCCCGAGACCGTGCCGAGCGACGTGTATTTTGTCTTTACCGCACAGGAAGAAGTCGGCCTGCGTGGTGCAGGCCCGGCAGCCTATGCGATTCAGCCCGATCTTGCAATCGCGGTCGATGTGACCGATACCGGTGATCTGCCCGAACAGAAATATCCGATGGCGTGCGAGATGGGCAAGGGCCCGGCGGTCAAGATCATGGACTCGTCGGTCATTTGCAGTCCGGAGGTTGTCAAGCTGCTGGACGATACCGCAAAGGCACTGGATATTCCGACTCAGCATGAGATCTTGAAGTTTGGCGGTACGGATACCGCGATGCTGCAAAAGACCCGTATGGGTGCGCTGGCTGGCGCGGTATCCATTCCGACCCGTTATATCCATTCGCCGAGTGAGATGTGCAGTGAAGCCGATGTGGAGAACGCAGCCAAACTGCTCGCCGCAGTTGCCTCTAAATAAAGTTTTCGCCGGCCTTTTTCAAAAGGCCGCGGGTTCTCAGGGCAGAGCCCTGAGTCGCCCGTCGCAACGGGCGAAATCCCCTTTTGATTCCGGTCAATGACCGGAATCAACCAGAACCAAAACAAAAGCGCATCCCGCAGGATGCGCAAAATCTTTGGAAAGACCAACCATTTGGTTGGTCTTTCCTTTTTTGTATGTTTAGATTGAAACCCGGGACGGACACCGGGTTTCAAAAGGGGAGTTTCGCCATCAGCGGATGGCGACTTGAGGCGCTGCCTCAAGACTCCGCAAGCCTTTTGAAAAAGGCTTGACCGAAAACTTCATTTTGCCCTACGGGCGGGAATTCGTTATCTATTCT
This sequence comes from Butyricicoccus pullicaecorum DSM 23266, assembly GCF_900167005.1. Lineage (GTDB taxonomy): Bacteria > Bacillota > Clostridia > Oscillospirales > Butyricicoccaceae > Butyricicoccus > Butyricicoccus pullicaecorum. The sequence goes on along the minus strand of NZ_FUXW01000003.1, from coordinate 97,600 downwards.
GCGATGCAAGATATATGTCCATCATCTGTTTGGCATCTTCCGCCTGCGTTCCTGCCGATTCACAGATGAATCTGGGCGTCCAGCCGCGCTGTGCGATCAATTTCGCAAGCGGGGCAAAATCCGGGCCGTACTGTTCATCGGCAAATGTCAGATGTCGTACTTCACCCTTGGGGCCGTATTCAATATGCGAAAAATGGCTGTGGAATACGCGGGCACGTTCGGTTCCGATGGTATTTTCCATCAAATCCAGCACCTGTGCAAATTCCTCTTCGGTCGAGCATTTGCCGCAGGTGCGGGCGTTGAGGTGACCGAAATCGATACAGGGGAGCAGACGGTCGTCCAGTGCGACCAGTTCAAAAATCTCCTCAGCCGAGCCGATGACGCTCTGTTTGCCCATGGTTTCCAGGCAGATAGTGGTCGTATATCCGGCCTGCTCGACGGCGTTTAAAATATCCCGTACATTTTCCTTGGTATTTTCAAACGCTTTGGTGCGGGACTGTTTGCCCACGCCGCCGGTATGCACAACAATGCGGTCGGCACCCAGCCAGGTCGCAGCCTGACAGGAAGCCAGCACATAGCCGATGTTTTTCTGCACACGCTCTTCGTCACGGTTGGACAGATTGATGTAGTACGGCGCGTGCAGCGACATGGCAATGTCATGCAGAGCGGCCTGAGCCGCAATTTTGCGTGCAGTTTCCTCACCGATATTCACACCGCGGCCGCACTGGTACTCATAGGCATTGAGTCCCATTTCGTGCAGCCAGCGCGGTGCGTCCACGGTGGCTTTAAACCCTGCCTCGGCGAACGACTGCGCGTTGCCAGCGGGGCCGAATTTAATTTCCATGTTCATTTCTCCTTCTGGCGCGGCGGATGAAGGCGCTTTCCAGCAGGTGATAACGTGCGCCAATCCAGAAATCACCGCGGTCGATGGTCTCGACGTAACAGGTCAGAGCGCCCAGACGGTTGCCGCCCAGCGTATCGGTGTAAATCTGGTCGCCAATGACCGCAATCTGCGAGAACGGCAGACCCAAACGTGCCGCACCCTGACGGAATCCGCGCGCAAGGGGTTTGAGGGCACGTCCCTGCCACTCGACACCGATGGACTCGGCGAAAATGCGTACCCGGTTGCCATTGTTGTTGGACAGCAGCATGGGACGGATACCGGCGGCGCGCAGGCTGTCCAGCCACTGAACGAGGTGATCGTTTCCGGTGGGCTGATGACGGGACACCAGCGTACCGTCCAGATCGATCAGACAGCCGCGGATGCCGTGTTCCAGCAAAAACGCGGGCGTGATGTCGGTCGCCGCGTCAAATACATAACGAGGGGTCAACAAATGTCTCATGGGATTTCTCCTGTCGTAAAATTCAAAACGGATGCATACAAATAGAAGCGTCAGAACAGCGACGCATAAAAAACGGGAAGGGAAGCGATAAGAGTATGGAGCACGAGCTGGTTTTGGTGTGTGCCGGAGCCGATGAGCGTCCGGCGAAAGCGAGCGGACTGCCGCTCTTGCACCTGTGTCTGGGGCTGCGGCCAAATGGAGGATTGCAGCGCCTGACCCTGCCCGCGCGGATGGCGGGCTGTTATCTGGGCGTGTGTGACCGAGGGATGGAACGATTTTCTCCGGCGGTCTGCGAGCAGCTCATCAGTGAAGCCGAGCGTATGGGAGCGATTGGATTGGTGGCTGACTGCGAGCGTGGGACCGAGCCGGTGCAGGCGTTTTTATCTGCACTGGATGCACAGTGCGCAGACCGTCATCTGCCGTTTTACGTTCCGCTTGTGCAGGCAGACTGCGTACGGACCGCTCATCTGATTGCAGATACTGCGATTTCGGGCGGCAGTCTGCTCGATCGGTTTCAGGAACTCGTGCAGCGCTATCCCGGACGCATCGCAGCCGACTTGCGGCCAGTGTCCTGCGATTTCACGCTGCCGTCGCCAAACAGTGACGGCACGGTGCTGCATGCATCCGAGCGGGAAGCCCTGCGCATGCGCACGGGTGCGCAGACATTTTTCTCGCGCGAACTGTGCGCACGTTACTTTACCTACATGGACGAGGCCGAGAACGGGCACTTTGTCCTGTTCGACGACTCGGATACCATGCGGGAAAAGTGCAGATGCCTGACCGATTTGGGCGTGCATCCGTTTTTTGCGCGCTATCCTGATGTCAAATCGCTGATCAGTCCTTGACGAGGTCAGCGGTCTTGGCGCCGACCAGAGCGATGAGGTCATCCGGGGCGCACTCAATCTGCCAGCCGATCTTACCGGCGGACACCATAATCGTGGGTAAAATTTCTGCGATCTCGTGAAAAACGGTGGGGAACTGCTTTTTCATACCGACCGGCGAACAGCCGCCGCGAACATAGCCGGTCAGACCCAGCAGTTCCTTGACGTGCACCAGTTCGATGGCCTTTTCTCCGACGGCCTTAGCCGCTTTCTTCAAATCCAGTTCGGCATTCACCGGAATATCAAACACAAAATAGCCGCCGCTTTTGCCGCGTGCAACCAGTGTTTTATAGACACATTCGGGGTCCTGTCCCAACATTTCCGCAACCGAAACACCGTCCACGGCTTCTTTGCCGTGCGGATAGCTGTGCGGCGTATAGGATATCCCGTGCTGTTCGAGAATACGCATTACATTGGTTTTTTCCATGCTGTATCATCTCCTAAAATGGTATTATATCACGATTTACGAGCTGCGAAAAGAGATGAAATCACGAAATTTTCAAGAAGAATGGCTGACAGACCGACGAATTGTGGAAAAGGTGCCGGTTTTCGGAGAAGTTCGGGTTTTAAAAGCCGTATCAGGTGTGGTATAATAGAGAAAAGCGTTTTGCGTATGCTTTTTCATCAAAATGAGAGGTGAATATGGTATGAATAAGGGTTTGTCGATCGGTGTATTCATTCTGGGTCTTTTGATGACCGGACTGAGCCTGACGGTGATGATTCTCGGCGCGTGCGGCATGGGTGCGCGGGACAGAAACGAGTATTAAAGAATTTGCGCGTATGATTTCGCGGGATTTGGGACAAACTAGAGGAAAATCCACCGATCAAGGAGGTTTTTCCTATGGCACACATCTACCCAAAACGCAGAGGAGACCGCGAAGAGACGACGTGCGAATACGATGATTACGGCCGCTTGGAGAGCTGCCACCGACCGGGTCGTATGGATCCGACCGGGCTCGACGAGGTAGAGACCTACACCGATGTCTACAATGTACCCCATGAGCCGCCCAGACGCGCAAAGTAAGCAGGCAGCGCACTGGCTGCGCGTTGCCGCGCAGGCTGAAAGCGGTCGGGCATTGCAGGCCATCGGCTGCGCCTATGCCGATTTGCTGGCAGCACAGTGCGAAGCGGACATGCATCGCGCAGTGCGGCGACAAAAAGAGGTGAACGGCAATGGCCATTCGTGAAGCACGGTTTCGATGCACGGGCACACCCGATTACGGGATGCTGCGCGAGCAGATATCCATGCTGCATGGTGTGACCGCCATGGCGATCGATCCGCAGAACGCGGGTGTGATCGTGGACTGGGAAGATACGCAGATTACACCGCTGCGTATTGAGCTGACGCTCAACGCAATGGGATATCAAAAGCTGTAAACAAGAAAACCGCCCAAATTGGGCGGTTTTTTTCTGTCTTACAGCACAATCAGTTCCTTGGGCGCAAGGGTTAGATTGCGGTTGCCGTCGTCGGTCAAAAACAGCATGTCCTCAATGCGGACACCGAACCGACCGGGCAGATAGATTCCAGGCTCGGCGGTCAGAACAGCACCGGCGGGCAGCGGCTGTTCGCTGCGGGTGGATGCATTCGGTGCTTCGTGGATGAACAGTCCCACACCATGACCAAAACCGTGACCGAAGCAGTCACCGTATCCGGCATCGGTGATGATCTGACGGGCAGCGCCGTCCACCGCCTGACCGGTCACACCGGCGCGTGCGGTCTGGATACCGGCAAGCTGCGCGTCCAGAACGGTCTGATAGACCCGGCGCATCTCGTCGGTGACTGAACCGACCGCAACCGTGCGGGTCATGTCCGAGCAGTAGCCGTCGCAGATGCAGCCGAAGTCCATGGTCACGAAATCACCAGATTCGATCAGCTTGTCCGATGGTACGCCGTGCGGCTTGGACGAGTTGGCACCCGACACGACAATCGGGTCGAAGGACATATTTTCCGCACCATAGTGCAGCATTAAGTAGGTCAGACGGGCAGCAATCTCGCGCTCGGACACACCGGGCTTGATCTCGGACAGGATTTCCTCAAAGGCACGCTCAGCGATGCGCTGTGCGCAGACGATCTTGTCCAGCTCGTCCTGTGTTTTCACCGTGCGCAGCGTGTTCATCAAATCACCCTGTGCGACAGCCTCGGCACACAGACTATCCGACCAGCGCAGATAGTCGGCATGGGTCAGGCAATCGTCCTCCAGTGCGACCTTTGCCGCGCCGTCCTCTCGAAGCAGCGTGTTGGCAACGCCGACATACGAGCGGCCGGGGCCGATCTCGCGCACTTCGGCATCGGTAATTTGTGCCTTTGCCGCTTCGATATATCGGAAATCGGTGTAGAACACCGCCTGCTTGTGCGAGACATAGAGCGCACCGGCAGTCGAGTGAAAACCGGTCGCGTAGCGGCGATTCTTCTCGTCGGTCAGGACGATGGCATCCAGATTCCGTGCAGTGAGTGCCTCGCGGATGGCTTGAATCTTCATGCAAGCAGCCCCTTTACCGCGTCAACAGCCAGCAAATAGCTGTTTTTGCCAAAGCCTGCGATGACACCGGCGCAGACCGGGCCGATGACCGACACATGGCGGAATTCTTCGCGGGCGTAGACGTTGGACAGATGTACCTCGACGACCGGCAGACGAACAGCGGCAATCGCGTCGCGGATGGCGATGGAATAGTGGGTGTAAGCACCGGCGTTTAAGATGATGGCGTCGCAGTCCTCGCGTGCCGCGTGGATGCGGTCAATGATGGCACCCTCGGAGTTGGACTGGAAGACCACGCACTCCATACCATTTTTCTGGCACTTGTCGACGACTTCGGCGTTGATCGAAGCCATGGAGTCACGGCCGTAAATACCCGGTTCGCGCTCACCGAGCAGGTTGAGGTTGGGGCCGTGGATCAGCAGAATTTTTTTCATTGCGGTTCCCTCCGTTTGCGTTGAGATAGAATGACTTTATTATAGCATGGACAAAGCGGCAAAGCAAAAGCGCTGCTTTAGGCGAGCAGGAAGCTCATGGCGGCGATGACAGCGGGCAGGGTGACTAGGGACAAAATGGTGGTCAGCGCCACAACCTTGGTCGAATAGAGGTAGTCCGAGCCGTACATCTGGGCGAACATCGCCGAGGCGATGGCGGTCGGTGCCGAGGTGCCGACCAGAAGCGTCAGTTTTGCCGTGTTGTCGAGCGGCATGAAGTAGAGAAGTGCCATGGTCAGTGCCGGGATGACCAGCAGACGAACCGCACCGACACGCCAGATACGCGCTTCGGTAAAGCAGGACGCGAGGTTGGTCTGTGCCAGATAGCCGCCCAGAACCAGCATAGCGAGCGGGGTGTTGAGGTTTGTGATGTGAGTCAGTGCGCTGGCGACATCGGTCGGCAGGTTGACGGGCGAGAGGAAGAGCAGCATACCGAGGACAGCCGCGATAATGCCGGGATTGAGCAGAATGCGCATGGGAGAAAAGCGGTAATCACGGTTGACCTGCATGACGCCGTACGTCCAGAGGACGACTGCCATCACGACGATATGCGCCGAACCCAGAAACACGCCGGTCTCACCGAACATAGCGCTTAAAAGCGGCAGCGACATAAAACCGTTGTTGGAAAAGACCGCGCACATGCGGCAGTCACGATAGTTTTCCGGGTGTCCTTTGCGATACAGTGCGTTGGAAAGCGCAATGGATACCACGAAAACTCCACAGGCACTGAGCATGGTCAAGCCGAGCGTACCGGCAAGTGCTGGGTCAAAGTCCCGGTTGAAGGAGGCCAGCACACAGCAGGGAATGACGATGGTGTTGAGCAGAGTGGACAGGTGCGTGGTGGTATGATTGTCAAAAATTCCGGTTTTGAATAGAATATAGCCGACCACCATCAGCAGGAACATAATAAGAATCTGATGAAAGACGATAATACTGTTTTCCAGTATGGACATGTTGGGAAATCCTCCTCGGAGATCAAAAATGCATTACTTTTATGATAATACGCCGGTCATCGGGTGTCAATGGGGCGCTTGGAAAAGGCATATCGGGGAAGAAATGCACATAGGATAGCGCAAGGAGAGGAGGCCGAAACAGAATGTGGATCAAACGAATGTTGTGTGGGTTTGTGTGCAGCGGTGTGCTGCTGACGCAGGCGGCAGCTCTGGCTGAGGTAGGGGAGATTCAGTCCAAGGCGGCAGCACTGTATGCCGCGGACGGTACCGAATTATATAGTTACCACGCCGATGAGAAATTGCAGCCCGCGTCGGTGACCAAGATTATGACCATGCTGCTCGCGATGGAGGCGGTGGACAGCGGAAAGGTCAGTCTGAGTGACATGGTGACCGGTTCGGCCTACGCGGCATCGATGGGCGGTACGCAGATCTGGCTCAAAGAGGGGGAGCAGCTCACGCTCGACGAGATGCTCAAGGCGATCGCGGTCGGATCGGCCAACGACTGCGCGGTCGCGGTGGCCGAGCATCTGGCGGGCAGTGAGCAGGCATTCGTCGAGCAGATGAACGCACGCGCCAAAGAGCTGGGCTGCACGGGTACGACTTTTGTCAACGCCAACGGACTGGACACGGGAGATCAAAAGACGCTGACCACCGCGCACGATCTGGCGCTCATCTCGGTGGAACTGCTGCGGCATCCGGGTATTATTGATTACACCAGCATTTGGATGGATACCATTCGCGACGGTGCGTTCACACTGGCCAATACCAATAAAATGCTGCGCAAGTATGATGGTATGATCGGACTCAAGACCGGCTACATCTCGGAAGCCGGATTTTGTATCTCAGCAGCGGCCGAGCGGGATGGACTGACGCTGATTGCGGTGGTCATGGCAGCGCCTGATAAGGATACCCGCACTGCCGATGCCAGCCAGCTGCTCAACTACGGCTTTGCCAATTATGCCGCTTACACACCCGATCTGTCCTCTGCCTGCGGTGACCTGCCGGTCGTGCTGGGCAAGGCGGACAGCGTTGGTGTGATGTGTGACGACCCGGGCAGCATGACCGTGCAGAAAGACCAGGTCAGCGGGCTGACCGTGTCCTATGACCGGCCGGAATCTCTCGACGCACCGGTCACAAAGGGCGAGCAGATCGGAACGGCCAAGGTCATCGACGGCAACGGCGCTGTGGTGCGCGAGGTGGCTCTGCGGGCGGCAGAGGACGTCGAAAAGCAGAGCTTTTTGGATGTGCTCGGCGCGCTGTGCCGCGCGGCAAGCTGGGGCGGATGAACAAAGGACACCAAAAAAACTTTTGCAATTTGCTAAAAAAACAGCGCGAAGCGGTTGTTTTTTTGTACAGGGTATGGTAACATAAATACAACCTCATTGGGTTCGGAACACAGGCTATCCTGTGTACGAATTTGAACTAGGCTAGGAGGAAGTTACAATGGTAAAACTCATTATGGGCGCTGCCGGCACCGGCAAGACCAAGACGATTATTGATCTGGTAAATGCTGCGGTCAAGGAAGAGAAGGGCAGCGTTGTCTGCATCGCAAAGGGCGATAAGCTCAAGTTTGATATCTCTCATGACGCTCGTCTGATTAACGTCAAGGATTACGCAATTGACAGCTATCCGACTCTGCTCGGTTTCGTTGCCGGCCTGCACGCAGGCAACTACGATATCTCTAAGGTATATGTAGATGCGCTTTACAAGATCGTTGATTCCAAGGATGCCAGCGACGCAGAGAAGTTCCTGCTCGATCTGGATGCATTCTCCGCAAAGCACAGCGTTGATTTCGTTATCGCACTGAGCGAGGAGTCCATCCCGGCTACCGACGTGATGAAGAAGTATCTCTAATTTGTGTTGCAGCCCCTGCGATAAGCGGTGCGCAGTGCAAACATTCTATTTGGATACATACGGTAAAAAAAGTATCTTTTTTCATGGCATTTCCAAAAAAATGCTAGCGTATGAAACTAAATTGAACCTACAAGAATTGACGTAATCTACAAGATTACGTCAATTTTTTTGTATATTTCGGATTGCTTGTGAATAAATCGAGAAAACTTTTTGTGCTTTTATTCAAAAGGGCTTTTGTTTTCTTGTAAAATTCGGTATAATGAATAACAGATGTGTGGGACTGAGTGTTTTGTGCATCGAAATAACTGGGAAAGGCGGCGCGGAACGCGTATGCAAAAACGGAACACGCACACGGTCTGGCGCTTTTTGGCGCTGGTCGGTCAGCTGGGGTTTGCGCTCATCACCCCGATTGTCGTCTGTACGGCTGCGGCCTATTGGCTGTCTGAGCGGTTCGGACTGGGCGGGGTTCCGGTCATTCTGGGCATTTTCCTCGGATTGGGCGGCGCGGCGGTGTCCTTTCTCAAAGTAATGCGTCTGGCCCAACGGGCTGCGCGGAGACAGGAGGATGAGGATGCCTGATTATGCCATCGTTACCGATGAACTGCGTCGGCTGACCGTGCGGGTCATACCGGCCGCGCTGGTCATCTTTGGCCTGCTCGTGCTGCTTGGGCAGCCACTCGGGCAGGTTGCACTGGGTGTTCTGGCCGGTACCCTGTTTGCGCTCTGGAATTTTTACCTCATGGGGCGCAGCGCCGTGCGTGCAGCTTGCCAGACCAACCCGGGGCGCGCCAGTAAAATCGTGACCCGGTCATACGCGATGCGCTATGTCCTGACCGCTCTGTTTCTCCTGGCGGTCATCTGGACTGGCCGCATCAGCGTACCTGCGGCGGTTTTGCCGCTGTTTTCTCCGAAAATCACCTTGATGATTTCACATTATTGGAAGAAAGGAGGAAAACCATAAGTGAATGCGGAAATCACTGGCGCTCGAGTCTATTGGGAATCCGACTTCACGCTTCCGCTGTTCGGGCATATTTCCATCACCGAAACCATGGTCAATGCCTGGGTGGTCATGCTGATCATCCTGGGACTGTGCCTGTTCTTCACCCACAATCTGCAAAAGATCCCGAAGGGAAAACAGGCGCTGATCGAAAAGGCCATTGAGATGGTGGACGGACTGATCGAGCAGAACATGGGCAAGGGCTGCCAGAGCTACGCGCCGTATATCGTGACGCTGCTACTCTCTTCGGTTCTGGGGTCGCTCGTCTCTCTGATCGGCCTGCGCTCGGTTACAGCAGACCTGAATACCACGCTCGGCTGGGCAATCATGACATTCTGCATGATTATCTACGCGAACATTCGGTATAAGGGCCTGGGCGGATATCTCAAGGGATTCCTGGAACCCATTCCGGTCATGCTGCCGCTCAACATTCTGAGCGAAATCGCGACCCCGGTTTCCATGAGCTTCCGTCACTTCGGCAACATCGCCGGCGGTATGGTCATTACGACCCTGCTGATGGGTGCGCTTAGCGCACTGTCCACTGCCCTGCATCTGCCGATCCCGCTTTTACAGATTGGTATTCCGGGCGTTCTGTCCCTGTACTTCGATCTGTTCTCGGGATGCATTCAGGCGTTTATCTTCAGTATGCTGACCATGGCTTACGTCGGCTCGGCGCGTGAAGCATAGGCAGATCAACACATTCGCATGTATGCGGGATGATTCCCGCGCAACAAAAGAAAATTATTTTTCGTAGGAGGAAAGAAATTTATGGATCCGAAAGCATTTGTAGCAGGTATGTCCGCTCTGGGTGCTGGCATGGCAATGATCGCAGGTCTTGGCCCTGGTATTGGTGAGGGTTACGTTGCAGGTCAGGCATGTTCTGCAATCGCTCGTCAGCCCGAGGCACAGTCCGACGTTACCCGTACGATGATTATGGGTATCGCAATGGCCGAGTCCACCGGTATTTACGCACTGGTTATCGCGCTGATCCTGATCTTCGCAAACCCGCTCGTCAGCAAGTTTGACTAAGATCGTCAGCAGCAACTTCCATCACGGAAGGAGGAAAACCAGTGGAAGTATTGACAAGGGCATTTGTTGACCTGAACCTGTGGTCGCTGTTTGTCACCATCTGCAATACGCTCATTACGTTCCTGATCGTCAAGCACTTCCTGTTTAAGCCGCTGCGCAAGATGCTCGCAGCACGCGAGCAGGAGGTACGGGATCTGTATGCACACGCAGAGACCGATCGCCGTGAGGCAGAGGCTATGAAGCGCGACTACACGGTATCGATCTCCAATGCCAAGCAGGAAGCGGCTGACATCGTTTCCAACGCGCAGAAGCGCGCGGAGCGCCATGCCGAGCAGATCCTTGAGCAGGCAAACCGTGAGGCTACTGTCGCAAAGCAGCGTGCAGAGGAGAGCATTGAGCTCGAGCGCAAGAAGGCGATGAACCAGATGAAGGATGAAATCGCAGACCTGTCCGTTATGATCGCCTCCAAGGTGGTCGAGCGCGAGGTTAAGGCGGACGATCACAAGCGTCTGATCGAGGATTTCATCGATAAGGTAGGGTGAGCGCGTGGCAACGGTTGTCAGTGAGCGCTATGCGCTGTCCCTCTATGAGGTGGCGAAGGCGGAGAATATCGCCCCCGAGATGTATGAGGCCCTGCAAACGGTCTCCGATCTCTTTGAAACCTATCCCGATTATCTCAAGGTGCTGACCACGCCGTCGATCGGCCTGCCGGACAAGCAGAAGACCGTTCGTGCGGTGTTTGAAGGCCGTGTGCATCCGTATCTGCTCAATTTCCTGCTGCTTCTGACCGAGAAGCGCCGCATTGGGCTGATCCACGAGATGGCAGAAGCCTATCGGGATCTCTACTATCTGGAAGCCGGCATTTGTGCGGTGACCGCTGTCACGGCGATTCCGCTCGATGAGGCACAGATGGAAAAACTCAAAAATAAGATGGCCGGCGTGACCGGAAAGCAGATCGTCCTGAAAAATCAGGTCGATCCGAGCGTTCTGGGTGGTGTGCTCGTGCGCGTCGAGAACAAGCAGATCGACGACACGATCAAAAACCGCCTGAACGAGCTGACCACACGTCTGGGTCAAATAATTGCGTAAGGAAGAAGGTGACTTCATGGATTTACGCCCTGATGAAATCAGTACAATAATCAAACAGCAGATTACCAGCTACCAGTCGCAGATCAAGCTGCAGAACGTCGGTACGGTCGTATCGGTTGGTGACGGTATCTGCCATATCCACGGTCTGGAAGACTGTATGGCAGGCGAGATGCTGGAGTTCGAGGGCGGCGTATACGGTATGGCGCAGAACCTGGAGGAAGACCTTGTCGGTGCCGTACTGCTCGGCTCTGACCAGGATATCCGTGAGGGCGATACCGTCAAGCGTACCGGTCGTATCGTTGACGTACCGGTTGGCGAGAGCATGCTCGGCCGCGTCGTAGACGCACTGGGCGCGCCCATCGACGGCAAGGGCCCGATCTCGGCGGAAGAACACCGTCCGATTGAGTGCCCCGCTCCCGGCATCATCGAGCGTACGCCGGTTAACGTACCGCTTCAGACCGGTATCAAGGCAATCGACTCCATGATCCCGATCGGCCGCGGACAGCGCGAGCTGATCATCGGTGACCGCCAGACCGGTAAGACCGCGATTGGCCTGGACACCATCATTAACCAGAAGGGAACCGGCGTTATCTGTATCTATGTTGCGATCGGACAGAAGCGTTCGACCGTTGCACAGGTCGCAGAGACCCTGGCCGCAAACGGCGCGATGGATTATACCATCATCGTCGCTGCAACCGCGTCCGAGTCCGCGCCGCTCCAGTATATCGCACCCTATGCGGGCTGCTCGATCGGTGAATACTTCATGCACAAGGGTCGTGACGTTCTGGTCATTTACGACGATCTGTCCAAGCATGCAGTCGCTTATCGTGCACTCTCGCTGCTGCTCCATCGTCCGCCCGGACGTGAGGCATACCCCGGCGATGTATTCTATCTGCACTCTCGTCTGCTCGAGCGCGCAGCAAACCTCAAGGATGGCGGTTCTCTGACCGCTCTGCCCATCATCGAGACCCAGGCGGGCGACGTTTCGGCTTATATCCCGACCAACGTCATCTCGATCACCGATGGTCAGATCTTCCTCGAGACCGAGCTGTTCAACATGGGCGTCCGTCCGGCGGTTAACCCCGGTATCTCGGTATCCCGTGTTGGTGGTAACGCACAGATCAAGGCGATGAAGAAGGTATCCGGTACGCTGAAGCTGGCGTATTCGCAGTACCGTGAGCTGCAGGCGTTCTCGCAGTTCGGTTCCGATCTGGACGCCGACACCAAGGCGCGTCTGGCACAGGGCGAACGCATCGTCGAAGTGCTCAAGCAGCCGCAGAACAGCCCGGTACCGGTTGAGAAGCAGGTTGTTATCATCTTTGCCGTTGTTAACAAGTACCTCATCGATGTACCGGTTGAGCTGATTGCCGAGTTCGAGCGCGAACTGTTCGCGTATATGGACGGCAACCACGGCGATATTCTGGATTCCATCCGGGAGACCAAGACCATCGACGGCGTCAAGGACACCCTCCCGAAGGCCATCGAGGCGTTTAAGACGAAGTTCCTCAGCGAGCACTGATAAAGGAGGCGTTCTTAAATGGCTTCCGGCAACATGAAAGATATCAAGCGGCGTATCCGAAGCGTCGAATCGACCATGCAGATCACCAAGGCGATGGAGCTGGTCGCGTCGAGCAAGCTGCGCCGTGCCAAGGAACGCGTAGAGCAGGCTAGACCGTATTTCTACGCGCTCCAGGAGACCGTCGCACGCATTCTGCGTGAGAATCGTCTGTCGAGTGCATACACCGGCGGACGGACGGTGAAAAAGAGTCTGTTCCTTGTTATCGCGGGCGACCGCGGCCTCGCAGGCGGCTATAACTCCGGCGTGCTCAAGCTGGCAGCCGCTGAGATGGAGGGCAAGGATGCGGTGGTCATCACCATCGGCAAGAAGGCACAGGAGTATTTCGGCAAGCGCGATTACACCGTGCTGGCCGATTACCCGGGCGTTGCCGAGCACATGACCATCGCAGATACCCACCCGATTACCGAGGATCTGCTCGCACGCTATCGTGCGGGAGAGATCGACGAGATCTGCCTGTGCTACACGGCGTTCGTATCTCCCATGACGCAGGAGCCGCGCATGGTGCGCCTGCTGCCCGTTGCTCCCGAAGAGGGAAGCAAGAGCGAAAAGCGCGCAATGGCCGAGTGCGACCCCTCGCCCGAGGTGGTACTGAACGCGATCATTCCCGAGTACCTCTGCGGCACGCTGTACGGCGCGGTCGTCGAGTCTTATGCGTCCGAGCAGTCGGCTCGCCGTATGGCGATGGAGTCGGCATCGGATAACGCAAACGAGATGATCGAAGATCTCAACCTGTCCTACAACCGTGCCCGTCAGGCGGCGATCACGCAGGAGATCACCGAGATTGTCGCGGGTTCCGGCGCCGTGGGCAGCTAAATAAAGTCACAGAAATTAGGGAGTTTTGCCAATGAGTGAGCAGAATATTGGTACCCTGGTCCAGATCATTGGACCGGTACTGGATATCAAATTTCCCGCGGACGCCCTGCCTAAACTGCTGAACGCAATCACGATCACTGCGCCCGACGGCCATGTCGTGACCGTAGAGGTCGCGCAGCACATCGGCCAGGACACCGTCCGCTGCATCGCAATGCAGTCCACTGACGGCCTGGTGCGCGGTATGGACGCTGTCGATACCGGCGCGCCCATCTCCGTACCGGTTGGTCGTGAGAACCTGGGCCGTATCTTCAACCTGCTCGGCGAGCCGGTTGACAACAAGCCCGCGGTTGACACCAGCGAGCGCTGGCCGATCCATCGTCCGGCTCCGGCTTACGAGGATCAGCAGCCGCAGACCGAGATTCTGGAGACCGGTATCAAGGTCGTCGACCTGATCGCGCCCTACGCAAAGGGCGGTAAGATCGGTCTGTTCGGCGGCGCAGGCGTCGGCAAGACGGTCATCATCATGGAGCTCATCAACAACATCGCCAAGCAGCACGGCGGTATTTCGGTATTCACCGGTGTTGGCGAGCGTACCCGTGAGGGTAACGACCTGTACAACGAGATGCAGGAGTCCGGCGTTATCGACAAGACCGTTCTGGTTTACGGTCAGATGAACGAGCCGCCCGGAGCACGTATGCGCGTTGGTCTGTCCGGTCTGACCATGGCGGAGTACTTCCGCGACGTGGAAGGTCAGGACGTACTGCTGTTTATCGACAACATTTTCCGTTTCACCCAGGCGGGTTCTGAGGTATCGGCACTGCTGGGTCGTATGCCGTCTGCGGTAGGTTATCAGCCGACCCTGGCAACCGAGATGGGTGCGCTTCAGGAGCGTATCACCTCGACCAAGAAGGGCTCGATCACCTCGGTTCAGGCCGTATACGTGCCCGCCGACGACCTGACCGACCCGGCTCCGGCGACCACGTTCGCCCATCTGGATGCGAAGACCGTTCTGTCCCGTCAGATCGCGTCGCTCGGTATCTATCCTGCGGTTGACCCGCTGGATTCCACCTCGCGTATCCTGACGGCTGACATCGTAGGCAAGGAGCACTATGAGGTTGCACGCGCCGTACAGTCCATCCTCCAGCGCTACAAGGAATTGCAGGACATCATCGCAATTCTGGGTATGGACGAGCTGTCTGATGAGGATAAGATGACGGTTGCTCGTGCACGTAAGATTCAGAATTTCCTGTCCCAGCCGTTCCATGTTGCGGAGCAGTTTACCGGTATGGCCGGTAAGTATGTACCGGTCAAGGAGACCATCCGCGGCTTCAAGGAGATCCTGGAGGGCAAACACGACGATCTGCCCGAGTCGGCATTCCTGTTCGTCGGTACCATCGAGGAGGCAGTGGAGAAGGCAAGGAAGGGAGCATAAGTTATGGCTACCTTTCATCTGCGGGTTTTGACCGCCGAGAAGTCCTTTTTTGAGGGCGAGGTCGATCGCTGCATCGTGCGCACGGCCACCGGCGACGTCGGCATCCTGCCAAACCATACCCCGTACCTGGCACCGCTGGGCATCGGCGGTCTGACCATCTATCAGGATGGCAAGCCGCGCCTCGCGGCGGTTGCACATGGCTTTCTGGAGGTCGGTGACAATCAGATGACCATCATCGCGCGCACTTGCGAGTGGGCGGATGAGATCGATCTGAACCGCGCCGAGGAGGCACGCAGGCAAGCCGAGGCCAGCCTGCACACGCAGGCCAGTGCCAAGGAGATGGATGTGGCACAGATCAAGCTCAAAAAGGCGATCAACCGCATCCACATTGCACAGAAGTAATGAAAAGCACCCGGTTTTCCGGGTGCTTTTTCTTGTTACAGACGGATATGAAAAAACACCGCTGCAATGGAACAGCGGTGCTTTCAGGAGGAAGGAAAATTCAGCGCATCGCGAGAGGGAGGAAGCGCGATGCGCTGAGCAGATCAAAGTTTTTCGAACTTGCTTGCCGGAGCACGGCAAATCGGGCAGTGGTAGTCTGCGGGCAGCTCTTCCTTGGGGTAGATGTAGCCGCAAACCGTGCACTTCCAACCGATCTTCTTGTCCAGCGTGCGGAAGACCGGAGCGGCCAGCGGTGCTTCGTTGCCGCGTGCATTCCATGCACGTACAGTCATAACAGGATCGGTCGAGAACGCTTCGGCGTCGATGACTTCCAGCATGTACAGCGTGTGAGAGCCGGCATCCAGCTGGTCAAGGACGCGGAAGGAAATCCGTGCCACCATGCCTTCCTTGAGGTAGGGGGAACCCTGTGCATCGGTCAGCGTATCGAATTTAGAAAACTTATCGATTGCACGACCGGATTTGTAACCGAATTCGTTGAGAATATTGTCCGGGCAGGAAGCGCCGACCAGCGTGATGGAGAGCACACCGGCCTTGTCGATGGCCTTCTTGGTTGCGCTGGACTGACTCAGGGAAAGAGAGAACTTTTCCGGGGTAGACGAGGTGATTTGTGACAAAGAGTTGACAATACAGCCATAAAACTTGCCGTCAGCAGCGGCTGAAGCCAGATAGAGACCGTAATCGAATTGATCGAGAATTGCGCGATCCATGGATGCACCTCCTATATAATAAATGAGAATGAATATCCTTTAAAAAGAGTATACCACATTCGGAATCAAAAGGAAACGGCGGATGCAACAAAATATGCAAGAGAAAATTGTACCATTCTTCCAAAATCGTTAAAAGACGTTGTGCAGGGAAGGGTACTCGAGTTCGGGCAGATGGCGCAGCATGCCGGTCAGTTCTGCAACCTGCAAACGGGTCTCATTGAGGTCTCTGTTGTTTGCCGCCTGAATGGCGCGGCGGTAAAGGTTTTCAATCTGGTCGATCTCGTTGTGCCGGATGAGTGAGGCGAGCAGCGGTTTGTGATCGGCCCATGCGTCAAAGCATTCGCTCAGCACTGCGGGATCGGTCTGACCATCGACTGCGTCGGCCAGTGCATCGGTGGTACGGGCGACCGCTTGGTATTCGGCAAAACAGCTCACGCTGAGCAAAAGAAGCAGCGTGCATGCAGCAATCAGACGTTTCATAGGCCCTCCTTGCGCTGAATGTATTGGTTTCCGCAGTCATCCAAAGTCATCAGGAAGATATCTTCCATGCGCTTGGCACCTGATTTTTTGACCCGGTGTTCCAGTTCGGACAGGCTGACGTTCAGGCGGCGCAGATTGCCGAGCACCGGTTTGCCGTCGGTGATGACCAGAAAGGGTGCACCGGTTTCGCTGGGAGACAGGCCGAGCAGCTCTGCGGTGACCGGCTGGGCGGACGGTTTGAGCACGTAGGACAGCTGACCATTGGGCTCTAAAATGCCGTACTTGACGTCGGCAACCGTCTGGATATTGTTCTGCCGCAGCGCTTCCACGATCTCGTCGGTGGTGATGCGCAGATCGTGCAGCTTGCGCTCGTCCACCTTGCCGTTATAGATGAGCACGGCTGCACGGCCGTTGACCAGACGGCGCAGACGACGGCTTTTGAGGCACAGAAAGGAGACGATGATTTCAATGGAAATTAGGGTGACAATGGGCACCAGTCCGGCGGTTAAGGGGACGCCCAGATCCTGCATGGGAATGGCAGCGAGTTCGGATATCAAAATCGTGATCACCAAATCGGACGGCTCCAGCTCTCCGATCTGCCGTTTTCCCATCAGCCGCATGGCGCAGATGACCGCGACGTAAAGGATAAGTGTGCGCACGAGAGAAACAGTCATGGCAGGGAATGCCTCCTTTTTTTTGTCTGCATTTTCCGATTTATTGTGTCCGGTGTATCAGAAAATTATGCATATTGTCGGAAGATTTTCGTTGACAAAAGTGTGAAAGAATTCTATAATGGGTACAACGGAACACAAACAGACAAACGCAATGAACGGGACAGTAACCCCCGATCTCTTTCAGAGAGCCGCCGGTCGGTGCAAGGCGGCAGAGGGAAGGTGCGCGAACACTCGCCCGCGAGCGGCTCCGGTGAATCCCAATTTCGGGTAGTAATTTGAGACGGCAGGCCACCGTTAACCGGCTCTGTATACGGCGCACCTTGCCGTATACAACGAGGGGTCGTCCCACTTTGGACGGCAAGCAGAGTGGTACCGCAGAGAGCCAAGTTTTGGGTCTTTGTCTCTTGCAAAAGAGGCAAAGACCCTGTTTTTATATCCAAAAGAAAGGTAAGACGGCAAATGAGACTGAATGGATCACAGATTTTGTGCGAGACCCTGATCGAACAGGGTGTTGACACGATTTTCGGCTATCCGGGAGGCGCTGTCCTGAATATTTACGACGCGCTCTACCAATATAGTGACCGCATTCGCCATGTGCTGACCGCGCACGAACAGGGCGCGTCGCATGCGGCCGATGGGTACGCCCGCGCAACGGGCAAGACCGGTGTCGTCCTGGCAACTTCGGGCCCGGGCGCAACCAATCTGGTCACCGGCATTGCAACTGCTTACATGGATTCTGTGCCCATGGTCGCGATCACCGGCAACGTCGGCGTACCGCTCATCGGCAAGGACTCCTTCCAGGAAGTTTATATTGCCGGCATTACCATGCCCATCACAAAGCATAACTTCGTGGTAAACCACGTCGAAGATCTGGCAGACACCGTGCGTGAAGCCTTCCGCATCGCACAGAGCGGTCGTCCCGGACCGGTCCTGATCGATATCCCCAAGGATGTCACGGCGGCTATGTGCGAGTTTGAGAACAAGCCGGTGCAGGACATCGAGGAGACCTACGACGTGTCCGAGGAAGATTTCAAGCGCATCGCAGAAGAGATCAACGCGGCACAGTGCCCGGTCATCTACTACGGCGGCGGTATCGTAGCCTCGCACGCATGCGAGGAGCTGGTCGCCCTGATGCACAAGGCAGACATCCCGGCAACCGGCACCATGATGAGCATGGGCTGTGTACCGGCAGACGATCCGCTTTATCTGGGCATGATTGGTATGCACGGTAAGGTATCGGCTGGCTGGGCAGTTGACCGCGCAGACCTGCTGCTGTCCATCGGCGCACGTTTCTCCGATCGCGTTGCAACCAACACCAACCGCTTTGCACCCGATGCACGCATCATCCACATCGACATCGATGCAGCCGAGATTAACAAGAACATGCCGGCAGACGACTATCTGGTCACCGATGCACGTACCTTCCTGTCGGGCGTTCTGCCCTATGTCAAGGAGACCAAGCACGACGCATGGCGCGCACAGATTGCCGACTGGGTCAAGAATCTGGACTACAAGCCCAAGGATGCCGACGATTGCCTGCATCCGCACCAGATCGTTAAGATGTGTGCAGAGCTGGGCGGCGACGATCTCATCATCGCAACCGACGTTGGTCAGCATCAGATGTGGGCAGCGCAGTACTGCGGCCGCCGTCACTCCCGCCAGTTCATCTCGTCTGGTGGTCTGGGTACCATGGGCTTTGGCTATGGCGCGGCAATCGGTGCAAAGATCGCTTGCCCGGATAAGCCGGTCATCCACATCACCGGTGACGGCTCCTTCCACATGAACCTCAACGAGCTGTGCACAACGGTTACCTATAATCTGCCCGTTGTCACGGTCATTATGAACAATCAGGTACTCGGCATGGTACGCCAGTGGCAGACCATGTTCTACGAGAAGCGCTACTCGTCAACCACGCTCGAACGCAAGACCGATTACGTCAAGCTGGCCGAGGCGTTTGGTGCACAGGGCTTCCGATGCACGACACCGGCAGAGCTGCATGAGGCACTGACCAAGGCGCTCGCGCACAACGGCCCGACCATCATCGACTGTGTCATCGACCGTGACGAGCGCGTCCTGCCCATGATCGCGGCAGGCGATGACATTCGCAATATCGTGGCGGACTAAGGAGGCGAGAACATGCAGAAATATATCGTTTCGGTTCTGGTAAAGAACCATGCGGGCGTTCTGGCGCGTGTCGCCAGCCTGTTTGGCCGCCGTGCCTTCAACATCGATTCGCTGACTGTATCCGCGACGACCGACCCGTCGATCTCGCGTATGTCGATCATCGTCGCAGGCGACGAGAAGATCCTCGAGCAGGTCATGAAGCAGGTGTCCAAGCTCTATGAGGTACTCTGGGTCGAGCAGCTCTGGGAAGAAGACAGCTACTGTAAGGAGCTGGTCTTCGTCAAGCTGTCCACGCCGGACGGCCTGAGCCGTGATGCCATTCGCGAAGTGGCTGAGGTCTATAACGCAAATGTCGTGGAGGCAGTCGGCAACGCGATGATCGTCGAGCTGACCGAAGTGCCCAGCCGCATTGACGCCTTTCTGGACGTCATTTCCAATTTTGATGTCATCGAGATGTGCCGTTCGGGCGTCACCGCGATGATCCGATAACGCAATCAATTTATTCACCTATAAATGGACTTTAGGAGGAAACAACCATGGTAAAGATGTATTATGATGCAGACTGCAATCTGTCCGTACTCGACGGCAAGACCGTTGCCATCCTGGGCTTCGGTTCTCAGGGTCATGCACATGCAATGAACCTGCACGACTCTGGCGTTAAGGTCGTTGTTGGTCTGCGTCCGGGCTCCAAGCACATCGCTAAGGCTGAGGCTGCTGGTCTGACCGTTAAGACCCCCGCAGAGGCAGCTGCTGAGGGCGATATCATTATGATGCTGGTTCCCGACGAGAAGCAGGCTGACATCTACAAGGAAGTTGTAGAGCCCAACCTCAAGCCGGGCAACGCACTGGCATTTGCACATGGCTTCAACATCCACTTCAAGCAGATCATCCCGCCGGCAGACGTTGACGTTATCATGATCGCACCCAAGGCTCCGGGTCACACCGTACGCCGTACCTACGTTGAGGGTAAGGGTATTCCGGATCTGGTATGTGTACATCAGGACGCAACCGGCAAGGCAATGGATATCGCTCTGGCTTATGCGGCAGCAATCGGCGGCGGCCGTGCCGGCATCCTGGAGTCTACCTTCCGCACTGAGACCGAGACCGACCTGTTCGGTGAGCAGGCTGTTCTGTGCGGCGGCGTATGCGAGCTGATGAAGGCTGGCTTTGAGACTCTGGTTGAGGCTGGTTACGCGCCGGAGAACGCTTACTTCGAGTGCATCCATGAGATGAAGCTGATCATCGACCTGGTAAATGAGGGCGGCTTCGCTAAGATGCGTTACTCGATCTCCGATACCGCTGAGTACGGCGATTACCGCACCGGTAAGCGCATCATCACCGAGGAGACCCGCAAGGAGATGAAGAAGATCCTGCGCGAGATCCAGGACGGTACCTTCGCTTCCGAGTGGATCCAGGAGAACAAGGCCGGTGGCCGTGCAAAGTTCCTGGCAACCCGTCAGCTCGAGTCCGAGACCCTGCTCGAGGAGACCGGCAAGAAGCTGCGCGGCATGATGAGCTGGATGAAGAAGTAATTTTCATAGATCATGCACCGGGGGACGGACGGCTGTGCCGCCCGTCCCCCTTTTCCGTATAAACTTAAAGGAGGGAATCCCTTTGTCTAAGAGAAGTGATAATATCACCGCGGGCGCTGCGCGTATGCCCAACCGCTCGCTGCTGCGTGCCTGCGGTATGACCGATGAGGAGATGAACCGCCCGATCATCGGCGTTGTCTCGGCTTACTCCGAGATCATCCCCGGCCATATTAACCTTGATAAGATTGCAGATGCGGTCAAGGCTGGCGTATCCATGGCAGGCGGCACGCCGGTTGTCGTTCCGGCGATCGGCGTATGCGACGGCATCGCAATGGGTCACATCGGCATGAAGTACTCGCTGCCGTCCCGTGAACTGATCGCGGACTCGGTTGAGACGCTGGCACAGGCACACCAGATGGACGCACTGGTGCTCATCCCCAACTGCGACAAGATCGTACCCGGCATGCTCATGGCAGCGGCTCGCCTGAATATCCCGTCCATCCTGGTATCGGGCGGTCCTATGCTGGCTGGTCACTTCGGCGGTGAGGAGATCTCGCTGTCCAAGACCTTCGAGACCGTCGGCGCATACAAGGCCGGTCTGGTTACTGAGGAACAGCTCATGGAGTGCGAGTGCGGCTCGTGCCCGGGCTGCGGTTCCTGCTCGGGTATGTACACTGCAAACTCGATGAACTGCCTGTCCGAGGCCATCGGTATGGCACTGCCGGGCAACGGCACCATTCCGGCTGTCCATGCAGCACGTATCCATCTGGCAAAGCATGCCGGTATGAAGATCATGGAGCTGCTTGAAAAGGACATTAAGCCCCGTGATATCCTGACCCCGAAGGCATTCCGCAACGCGCTGACCTGTGAGATGGCGCTCGGCTGCTCGACCAATACCGTTCTGCACCTGCTGGCAATCGCACACGAGGCTGGCGTTGACGTCAATCTGGAACTGCTCAACGAGCTGTCGTCCAAGGTGCCCAACCTGTGCCATCTGGCACCGGCAGGCCCGCACCACATCGAAGAGCTGTACATGGCAGGCGGTATCCCGGCTGTCATGCACGAGCTGACTCGTCGCGATCTGCTCGACCTGTCGCTGCTCACTGCGACCGGCAAGACGGTTGGCGAGAATCTGGAAGGCGTGACCAATAAAAATCCTGAGGTCATCCGTCCGATCGATCATCCGTACTCCGAGACCGGTGGTATCGCCGTTCTGTGGGGCAACATCGCAGAAAATGGCTGCGTTGTCAAGCGTTCGGCAGTTGCGCCTGAGATGATGGTGCATTCCGGCCCGGCTCGCGTATTCGATTCCGAGGACGATGCCATCGCATCCATCTATGCAGGCGAGATTAACAAGGGTGACGTTGTCATCATCCGCTACGAAGGCCCCAAGGGCGGCCCGGGTATGCGTGAGATGCTCAACCCGACCTCGGCACTGGCTGGCATGAAGCTGGACAAGGATGTCGCACTCATCACCGACGGTCGTTTCTCTGGTGCATCGCGTGGCGCATCCATCGGCCACGTTTCGCCCGAGGCTGCTGCTGGCGGCAACATCGCACTCATCCAGGAAGGCGATACGGTTGAGATCGATATTCCGAACAGCCGTGTTCATCTGGCTGTTTCCGATGAGGAGCTGGCTGCACGCCGTGCTAAGTGGATTCCCAGAGAGCCCAACATCAAGTCCGGCTGGCTGTACCGCTATTCGCGTATGGTCTCCTCGGCAGATAAGGGTGCAATTCTGGAGTGATCAGAAATACAGAGATCCTGAAACCAACGGTTTCAGGATCTTTTTTTGCGCTCTTTGGTTGCCTTGTCGCTCTTGGTGAACAGCTCACGTACACCGATCCATAGGAGCAGAACACCGAACCCGCGGCGAATCAGGGACAGGTCGAGCTGTGCAGCCAGAACGCAGCCCAGAATCGACAGAGGAATGCCGGATAGAATACAAAACAGAGCGGCTTTTTTGTCGATCAGTCGGTTTTTCCAGTGGCTGATGAGCGCGGGCGGCGCGCAGGCTAAAAAGTACAGCAGATTCATGCCCGCCGCATCGCGCTGGCTGACACCCATCACACAGGTCAGCCATAGCATGAGTAAAGAGCCGCCGCCGATGCCAAAGCCGGACAGAATACCGGTCGCAAGGCCGACCAAGACGGCAAACAGGATGTTTGTCATAACAGCAGCACCGCACGAATGCCGCCGTACAGGATGAGTGCACCGAAGGCGCGGCGCAGCCAGACCATGCGGACATTTTTGAAAATTCGGCCGGCAATCAGACCACCCGCCGCACCGCCGACCAGATAGGGAAGTGCGTCGGTGACAGGGAGCGCGCCGTTTAGATAATAGACGATGACCGACAGGATGGACAGGGGGAAGATGACGGCAACTGAGGTCGCAAAGGAGCTGCGCTCGGGCAGTCCGCACCAGCGGGTGAGCAGGGGAACGAGAAACAGACCGCCGCCTGCGCCGAACAGGCCATTGGCCAGACCGGCCAGCGCACCGGTACATAGGAATCGGTATTTTTTGGACATAAAAAATCCCTCCGTGCGCTAGTGTGCACAGAGGGATGCAGAATATACAGATTATACCTTGCTTGCCCAGTTGCCGGTTGCGGCAGCGGTCAGGTAAGCGTTGATGAAGCCGTCGATGTCGCCGTCCATCACTGCGTTGATGTTGGAGGACTCAAACGCGGTACGGGTGTCCTTGGCGAGGGTGTAGGGCATGAAGACGTAGGAACGAATCTGGCTGCCCCATTCGATCTTCTTCTGGTCGCCCTTGATGTCCGAAATCTTGTCCAGGTGCTCGCGCTCCTTGATCTCGACCAGCTTGGAACGCAGCATCTTCATACAGTTGTCCTTGTTCTGGAACTGCGAACGCTCGGTCTGGCAGGCAACAACGATGCCGGTCGGCTTATGAATGAGTCGAACCGCAGACGAGGTCTTGTTGATGTGCTGACCGCCTGCACCGGACGAACGGAATACCTGCATTTCGATGTCGGCGGGGTTGATCTCGACGTCCTGCGAGTCGTCTGCGATCTCCGGGATGACCTCGACAGCTGAGAACGAAGTGTGACGGCGGCCGGAGGAGTCGAACGGGGAGATACGAACCAGACGATGAACACCGGACTCACCCTTGAGGTAGCCGTAAGCGTTCTCGCCCTCGATGAGGATATCGGCGGACTTGAGGCCGGCTTCTTCACCGTCCTGATAGTCCATGATCTTGTAGGTAAAGCCGTGACGCTCTGCCCAGCGGGTGTACATACGATAGAGCATGGAGCACCAGTCCTGCGCCTCGGTGCCGCCTGCACCTGCGTGGAAGGATACCAGTGCGTTGTTCTTGTCGTACTCGCCGGTCAGCAGGGTCTGCAGCTTCTGACGGCTGATGCTCTCCTCGAGCTCGGCAAAACCGGTCTCAAGCTCCTCGAGCATGGACTCGTCTTCAGACTCGATGGCCAGCTCACACAGAGTGATGAGGTCTTCCCACTGTGCGTACATGCGGTTGAAGGTCTCGATCTTTTCCTTGAGCGAACCCATACGGGAGACGACCTTCTGCGAAGCCTCCGGGTCATCCCAGAAACCGGGCTGCGCCGACTTCATTTCCAGCTCGTCTACCTCACGCGCCGCCTGCTCGAGACCCAGGTTGCCGCGCAGTTCCTCGATCGCCGGTTCAAGGTTGTGCAGTTTTACCTTGTATTCTTCAAATTGCAGCATCTTTCGTGCTCCTTTACGATATAATATCTTTTCACTTATCTGTTATTATAATATACCGGAGGGCGCGCTGTAAAGAATTTTTCTGCATACACTTGACAAGGTCTTTCAAAGGGTTTATTATAAACATTACATAAAAGGGAGTAGCTCACGCATGGCGTGGAACGATGTCGTCAGTACGATCGCACAGCGCGATCCGTATCGTCCCGTAAGCAGCAAGACTTTTATTGCATGTGTTTTTGGTGTGCAATGAAAGTCTTTTTTTGTTGCACACGCCGGAAAGGAGTCGTAATTTATGTCACCAATCTTAGCCGTCATCTGTCTCGTCGCTGGTTTCGCTCTGCTCGTCAAGGGTGCAGACTGGTTCGTCTCGGGCGCGTCCGGTCTGGCACGCCGTCTGGGCGTGTCGCCGCTTATCATCGGCCTGACCATCGTGGCCTTCGGCACGTCAGCCCCCGAACTTGCAGTCAGTGTGACCGCAGCGCTGGACGGCGCAAACGAAATTGCCGTCGGCAACGTCGTCGGATCGAACATCTTCAACCTGCTGGTCGTTGCAGGTGTAAGCGCGATTTTGTGTCCGCTGGCTGCAGACCGCACACTGCTGCGGCGTGACTGGCCGTGCTCGGCGCTTGCAGCCATTATTTTGACGGTTATGCTGATGTTCGGCAACAATATCACCCGTTTTGAGTCGATTATCCTGCTTGTTTTGTTTGCAGGCATGCTGGTATGGCAGATTCGCGGAACGAGTGTACCGACCGAGAACAATGCAGAGGAACACCGTCCGGGTTGGCTGCTTGCCGTAGGCATCGTGGGCGGTATCGCGTGCATCGTCATCGGCGGTCAGCTGTCGGTCAACGGTGCAACCGAACTGGCGCGTGCATTCGGCTGGAGTGAGAGTCTGATCGGTCTGACCATCGTGGCAATCGGTACGTCTCTGCCCGAGCTGGTCACCTCGATCGTTGCAGCACGCCGCGGTGAAAACGAAATCGCAATGGGCAACGTCATCGGCTCCAACCTGTTTAACATTCTGGGCATTCTGGGTATCTCGGCGCTCCTCAACCCGATCACCGTTGCACCGACCGCAGTCTTTGACGCAGCCCTGCTCACGGTCGTATCTCTGGTCTTCTGGTTTATCGCCCGCCGCGGCACGCTGCCCCGCGCAGCCGGCATCACCATGGTCATGATTTATATCGCTTACACCGGATATCTCATCGTGCGCTGAATGGGATGAAAATTAGCGCCAAATTTACAAAAAGTTCTTTTTAATCTGGGTTTTGATGTGGTATAATAGCCGTAAAACGGCTATTATACTTTTATTTTACGATTATACCACCAGCGGCACAAAGACCCATGTTAAATCTTGGACGTTTGCCTGCCGCTGTGGTATAATAACCTCGTTTAGGTTGTTATACCACATTCTTTTTTCTGGAATGGCATAAAATTGGACGTTTGCACCTTTTCAGTTCGGGAATATCTGTGGTATAATACAAAATGGCGTATTCTAATGGAACAACTATTACGCTGCGGTTTCGATCGCGGCGTGGAATAAAGGAAGGCTTTATTATATGGCAGGATTACTTGAAAAGATTTTCGGTACCCACTCGAGCCATGAGCTGAAGAAGATCTATCCGATCGCGGACAAGGTCATGGCGCTCGAGGACGAGTACCGTAAGCTGACAGACGAGCAGCTGCGCGGCAAGACCGCGGAGTTCAAGGAGCGCTATCAGAACGGCGAAGACCTGGACAAGCTGCTGCCCGAAGCATTCGCAACCATGCGCGAGGCATCCGACCGCGTACTGGGCATGCGGCACTACCGCGTACAGGTCATCGGCGGCATCGTGCTGCACCAGGGCCGTATCGCGGAGATGAAGACCGGTGAAGGTAAGACCCTGATGGCGACTCTCCCGGCATACCTCAACGCGCTGACCGGCAAGGGCGTACACATCGTCACGGTCAACGACTATCTGGCAAAGCGTGACTCCGAGTGGATGGGCAAGGTATACCGTTACCTCGGTCTGTCGACCGGTCTGGTCATCCATGCGGTTGCACCGCAGGATCGTAAGGCGATGTACGAGGCTGACATCACCTACGGTACCAACAACGAGTTTGGTTTCGACTACCTGCGCGACAACATGGCCATTTATATGAACCAGCGCGTACAGCGCGGCCATGCATTCGCCATCGTCGATGAGGTGGACTCCATTCTGATCGATGAGGCGCGTACCCCGCTGATTATTTCCGGTCAGGGCGAGGAGTCG
Organism: Butyricicoccus pullicaecorum DSM 23266; assembly: GCF_900167005.1. Lineage (GTDB taxonomy): Bacteria > Bacillota > Clostridia > Oscillospirales > Butyricicoccaceae > Butyricicoccus > Butyricicoccus pullicaecorum. Next base: position 70,721 of record NZ_FUXW01000003.1, on the reverse strand, counting down.
ACCGCGATGTACCAGCTGGCTGACCGCTTCGCACAGACCCTGTCCGCTCTGCGCGTCAAGGAAGTCGACGCAAAGGAAGAGCAGGACGATATCGATGCAGACTACATCATCGATGAGAAGGCACGCACCGCAACCCTGACCCCGAAGGGCCAGCAGCGCGCAGAGCAGTACTTCCACATCGACAACCTGTCCGATCCCGAGAACACCACCCTCATGCACCACATCAACCAGGCCATCAAGGCACGTGGTGTCATGCAGCGCGATGTCGACTACGTTGTTCGCGACGGTCAGATCATCATCGTCGACGAGTTCACCGGCCGTCTGATGTTTGGCCGCCGCTATAACGAGGGTCTGCATCAGGCCATCGAGGCAAAGGAAGGCGTAAAGGTTCAGAACGAGTCCAAGACCCTCGCGACCATCACCTTCCAGAACTTCTTCCGTCTGTACGGCAAGCTGTCCGGTATGACCGGTACTGCACTGACCGAGGAAGAGGAGTTCCGTTCCATCTACAAGCTGGATGTTATCGAAGTTCCGACCAACCGTCCGGTTATCCGTAAGGACAACCCGGATGCGGTTTACAAGAACGAGCGCGGCAAGATGCTGGCGACCATTCGCCGCATTGAGGAGTGCCATGCCAAGGGTCAGCCGATTCTGGTTGGTACGGTTTCCATCGAGAAGTCCGAGATGCTCTCGTCCATGCTCAAGAAGCGCGGCATCAAGCACACCGTCCTGAACGCGAAGTATCACGAGCAGGAGGCAGAGATCGTTGCACAGGCAGGTAAGCCCTATGCGGTTACCATCGCAACCAACATGGCTGGCCGTGGTACCGATATCAAGCTGGGCGGCAACGATGAGCAGATGGCTGTCGCAACCATGAAGAAGGAAGGCTACTCTGAGGAGCTGCTCGTCGAGGCAACCGGCTACGCGGATACCGATGACGAGGAGATCCTGGCAGCACGTGCTCGTTACAATGAGCTGCTGGAAGAGTACGGCGTACAGGTCAAGAAGGATGCAGAGATCGTTCGCGCTGCCGGCGGTCTGTATATCCTGGGCACCGAGCGCCACGAGTCCCGCCGTATCGACAACCAGCTGCGCGGCCGTGCCGGCCGTCAGGGCGACCCGGGTGAGTCTTCGTTCTATATCTCGATGGAAGACGACCTGATGCGTCTGTTCGGTTCCGAGCGTATCCAGAAGATGATGGAAAATCTGGGCATCGCAGACGACGAGCCCATCGACCAGAAGATCCTGTCCGGTGCGATTGAGAACGCACAGAAGAAGATCGAGGGTCGTAACTTCTCCATCCGTAAGCACGTCCTCGAGTACGACGACGTTATGAACACCCAGCGTGAAACCATCTACTCGCAGCGCCTGAAGGTACTGTCGGGTGAGGATGTCAGCGGCAATATCCTGTCCATGATCGATACCACCATCGAGAACGCTGTCCATGCAGCCGTTGGTGAGCATCAGGTCATCACCCAGGAGATGATCGACACCCTGCGTCACCGCTTCCAGGGCATCTTCATCGGTCCCGAGGACTTCACCTACACCGACGAAGAGCTGGACGATCTGCATGCAGAGGGTCTGGTCAACGAGCTCAAGGACCTGGCACACAAGGCATACAAGGAGAAGGAAGAAAACGTCGGTTCTCCCATCATGCGTGAGCTCGAGCGCGTCATTCTGCTGCGCAATGTAGACTCCAAGTGGATGGAGCACATCGACGCGATGACCGAACTGCGTAACGGTATCGGCCTGCGTGCTTACGGCCAGCATGACCCGGTTATCGAGTACAAGCGCGAGGGCTTCGATATGTTCGACGCAATGATCGATGCCATCCGTGAGGATACCGTCCGCATGATCTTCCTGGCACAGATTCGCCGTCAGGAAGAACCCAAGCGTGAGCAGGTTGCACACGAGACCAGCGCACAGGGTGCAGATGACGGCAGCGAAGTCAAGCCGACTCCGCACCGCGCAGAGGCTAAGGTTGGCCGCAACGATCCCTGCCCGTGCGGCAGCGGTCTGAAGTACAAGAAGTGCTGTGGTAAGAACGAAGAATAAGAAAAGTTCTTGACTTTTGTTAGAAATCCAACAGACAGAGTGAGAACTTTGTGCTAAGCTGTCTGTCAGATAAGATAGAATAAAGAAGGAGCGAAAAACATGTCTGCGATTAAGATCCGTGACAATATTTACGCGGTAGGTGCGCGTGACCCGGAGGTGCGTATTTTCCACGGTTATGCAACCCCGTTTGGCGCGACCTATAACTGCTATCTGATTCTGGACGGCGATAAGAAGATCCTGGTGGACAATGTAAAGGCTGCGTTCACCGAGGAGTTCTTCCGTAATATCGAGGAGATTTGTCCGGTAGAGTCGCTGGATATTCTGATCCAGAACCATATCGAGCCCGATCATTCGGGCTCCTTCCCGGCACTCCTGGAGCGCTGCCCGAATCTTGAGGTTTACTGCACCGCCGGTGCACAGAAGGGCCTCAAGGCATACTACGGTTGGGAAGGCGCCTGCCATGTCGTGAAGATGGGCGAGACCCTGAACACCGGCTCTTACACCTTCCACTTCATCCCGGCGCCGATGGTACACTGGCCGGACTCCATGCTGACCTACCTGGCAGAGGAGAAGATTCTGTTCTCGAACGATGCATTCGGTCAGCACATCTGCCCGCCGGTCAACTATGACGACGAGCTGGGCGAGGAGCGCCTGATGGAGCGCGCTGTGGACTACTACGGCAACATCGTTCTGCCCTTCGGTATGCAGGTTACCAATCTGCTCAAGGCAGCGTCCGCGCTGGACATCGAGCTGGTTTGCCCGTCGCACGGCGTCATGCTGCGTACTTACATCGGCAAGATGGTTGAGAGCTATGCAAAGTGGGCGAAGAACGAGACCGACCCGAACAAGGTGGTTATGGTTTACGACTCCATGTGGGGTTCGACCGCTGAGATGACCCGTAAGATCTGCGCCGAGTTCGAGGCAGAGGGCAAGCAGGTACATGTACACTGCTTGGCCGATGAGCACTATTCGGCTGTTATGGGTGATATCGTCGAGGCCAAGACCATCTGCATCGGTGCGTCCACCCTCAACAACACCATGATGCCCACGGTTGCAGCATTCCTGACCTACCTCAAGGGTCTCAAGCCCAAGAACCGTGTTGGTCTGGCTTACGGTTCCTACGGCTGGAGCGGTGAGGCGACCAAGGAAGTTGCAGCAGTGATGGAAGGCATGGGCTGGGAAGTCCTGCCCATCCGCAAGCAGCTGTACCGCGGATAATCGGATTTTGAGCAAACGCGCGGCGTAAGTGCCGCGCGTTTTTTTCCAAGTCAAGGAAAGGGGAAAGGCGCATGGAAACCACATTGCTTGCCGCAGGCGTGGTCACGATTCTGGTGATTGCACTGGTTGTGCGTCAGGTGGTGCGCGGCTGCGCCCGCACGGTCTTTGCCGCACCGCCCGAACCGACACCCGAGGAAATCGAGGCTTCATGCACACACAAAACGCTGCCGCCAGCGGTTGAACTGGACGCAGACACGGCGGCCATTGCTGCACAGGCCTGCGCCGTGCTGACGGCTTGGATGCAGGCGATCAACAGCCGGGATGAGACGAAGCTCACGGGCGAGGCCAAGGCACTCAGCGCGCAGCTTGCCGACGAAATTGCAAAGCAGACCCAAAAGGGACAGCGCGAACGCTTTGAGCGTCCAACCGTGCACGAAGCAGTGGTGAGCGCATACGAGCGGGAGACCGGTGCGCTGATCGTGACCCTGAGTGCACAGGCAGTACACTATGTCGCAAGCGACGGACAGCTCATCCGCGGACGGGAAGACCTGCCCGAACAGATGCTGTGGGAACTGAAAGGGAATTTGACCGCACAGGGATGGACACCGACCTGTGCGCGTCTGCTGTAATCAAAACAAAGTAGGGGAAAAGATAGAATATGATAGAATTTATCGCACAATATGCCCATATCTGGCTGGTGGCACTGCCGCTGGTCTTTCTGGGCGCGATTGTGGACTCGGTCGCGGGCGGCGGCGGACTTATCACCCTGCCCGCCTATATGATGGTACTGCCGCCGCATGTCGCGGCAGCGACCAATAAATTTGCAGCCAGCTTCGGCACGCTGTCTTCGCTGCTCCGATTTTTAAAGTCCGGTCAGGTGCATCTGAAAATCAGCCTGATTGCGGCAATCGGTGCACTGATCGGCTCGCCCATCGGCACCCAGATTCAGATGTTCATTTCGGACGATCTGCTCAACAAGATGATGCTCATTATCCTGCCGTGCGTTGCTGTGTTTATGGTCTTTCGTCGGGATTTGGGTGCGGACAATCAGACAGAACTTGCACCGTTCAGCGGAAAGATCGCAGTACAGTCCTTCCTCATTGGTCTGCTCATCGGCGGATACGACGGACTGGTCGGCCCGGGCACCGGAACCTTCCTGATTCTGGCCTTTACCGCGGTACTCGGCATCCCACTCCTGTCCTCGTCGGGCAGCGCCAAGGTGGTAAACTTCGCGTCCAACATTGCCGCGCTCGTCGTCTACCTCATTCACGGACAGGTGCTCTTCGCCGTGGGCATCCCGGCGCTGATCTGCGCCATCTGCGGTTATCAGGTGGGTGCTAATATGGCACTCAAGGGCGGCGGTAAGGTCGTGCGCGGCCTGATCTTCGTCGTGCTCGGTCTGATGATCGTCAAAACCGGTTATACCATGCTTTCGCCGCAGATCAGTGCAGCATTCGGCGGTTAAAAACCGGATATACTGGGGCGAACGGCGTTGCATTTTGCCGTCCAGCCTGTTATAATCTCATTTAGAGAAAAAACCGTTTTCGGAGGAAGATATTTATGAAGTTAGGCATCGTGGGCCTGCCGAACGTCGGCAAATCGACCCTGTTCAACGCCATCACCAACGCAGGCGCGGAGAGCGCGAACTATCCGTTCTGCACCATCGACCCCAACGTGGGCATGGTTGCCGTGCCCGACTACCGTCTCCAGCCGCTGACCGATCTGTACCACGCCAAGAAGACCACCCCGGCGGTCGTTGAGTTCGTGGACATTGCCGGTCTGGTGCGCGGCGCATCCAAGGGCGAGGGTCTGGGCAATAAGTTCCTGTCTCACATCCGTGAGGTAGACGCGATTGTCCATGTCGTACGCTGCTTTGACAACGACAACATTGTGCACGTAGACGGTTCGGTTGATCCGGCGCGTGATATCGAGACCATTAACCTCGAGCTGATCCTGTCCGATATGGAGCACATCGACCGCCGCCTGGAGCGTGTGCGCAAGTCTGCCAAGGCAGATAAGAAGCTGCTGGTCGATGTTGACATTCTGGAAAAGCTCAAGGCGCATCTGGAAGAGGGCAAGACCGCCCGCACCTTCCCCGGCCTTGCAGATGACGAGGACGTACAGCGCGTTATGGCCGAGTCCGACCTGCTGACCGCAAAGAAGGTCATCTATGCGGCCAACATGGACGAGGGCGGCTTCACCGGCGACCAGACTGAGAACGCCCGTCTGGCAGCCGTACAGAAGATTGCAGACGAGGAAGGCGCAATGGTACTGCCCATCTGTGCCAAGCTCGAAGAGGACATCACCAGCCTCGAGCCCGAAGAAAAGGAAATGTTCCTGTCCGATCTGGGCCTGACCGAGTCCGGTCTGGATCGTCTGATCCGTGTCTGCTACGATCTGCTGGGTCTGATGAGCTATCTGACCGCAGGCGAGCAGGAGGTTCGCGCATGGACGATCACCAAGGGCACCAAGGCACCGCAGGCAGCCGGTAAGATTCATACCGACTTTGAGCGCGGCTTCATTCGTGCTGAGGTCGTATCGTACGATGACCTGATGGCATGCGGCTCGCTGGCAGCGGCGCGTGAAAAGGGCCTGGTACGCTCGGAGGGCAAGGAGTACGTCATGCAGGACGGCGATGTCGTTCTGTTCCGATTCAACGTGTAAAAAAAGAGGGAGCACCGGCTGGGGTTTGGAACGCCGGACTTCCGAAGGGGAAAGACACGTTTTTTGTGAATGAGTTTACAGGGGGCGCTGCGCGTCCCCTTGCTTTTTGTCGAAATGATGACCGATTGGTTATTGTAATCGGCATGGATTTGGCATAGAATAAAATTGTCTGTTGTATTGAGAAGTAACCGAGGCAGACAGGGGAGAGGAGACCACGATGGACGAACAAAATAAAAATATCTCTGTCGATGATATCCTGCGGGAGTATGCAGCTATGGACGATGAACCCGCGCCCGTACGTCCGCAGACGACTGTTGAGGCGGACGGCGACCAGGTTTGGCGTCCGGCACATCAGCCGGCGATGCCGCAGGAGACACAAAAGATCGAGGTACGACAAAATACTGCACACGGGGGAAAAAGTGAGCGGTATAGTCGTTCCAAGAAAAAACACAAACCGGCAAAGACTGGCAAGAGCCGTAAGAGCAGCAGCGCTTCGCGCACGGTAACACCGAATCGGGAAGAGCAGCCGCGCGTGTACGGTCATCATGTACCCGAGGACTATGACGCGCGGGACAATGCCGGACGCAAGCCGAAAAAGAAGAAAAAGAGACACGGCAGAGCGGCAGCGCTTGTTATTTTGCTGCTGCTGGTCGCAGGTGCGGGAACGGCTCTGGGCTATACATACGCCACAGATACGGTTTTCCGCGGTGTCACAGCGGGCACGGTTGAAGTTGGGGGACTGAGCGTGGCCGAGGCACAGAATAAGATTCAGACCGAGGTTGGACCGGTGGTTGAAACCGGCAGCATTCAGGTCAAGATCTATGACACCGAGTATCCCATCGCCATTCAGGACGTCACGACCGGACTGGATGCCGCAGCGAGCGCGCAGGCGGCGTACGATATCGGTCATACCGGCGGTGTGGGTGAGCGCGTTGCAGGTGCATTCGGCGCACTGTTCGGCGGCAAGACGGCCGAGCTGGTGATTACGGTCGATGATGCCGCGCTTGACCAGCGACTGGATGAGATTGCATCCGAAGCGCTGACCGAACCGACTGGTGCAACTTGGGAGCTTTCCGGCACCAATCTCATTTTGACCATGCCCAAGCCGGGTGTTAGCTTTGACCGCGACAAGGTGCGCGACGAGGTCAAGACCAAGATTGAGACCATGGATTTCACGCCTTACGAGGTAGAGACCCAGCTGACCGATCCCGAACCGCTGGATGTGGATGAACTCAAGACGCAGGTCGACTGTGAGCCGACCAACGCGATCGTCGACAAGAGCGACGGCAAGACCATCATCCCGGAGAAGAACGGCATCGTGATGGATGCCGACAAGGCACGCGAGATCATTGGAGACGGTACCGAGGCGACTTATACCATTCCGGTTACGGTCACGCCGGCCAAGGTCACCAAGGAAGTGCTCGATCGTGCGCTGTTCCGTGACGTTCTCTCGTCGGCATCTACCAGCCTCAATACTGGTAATGTCGATCGTACCAACAACGTCACACTGGCGGCCAAGTATATGAACGGCACAATCTTGAATCCCGGCGAGGAGTTTTCTTACAACGGAGTCGTTGGTCAGCGTACTCCTGAGCGCGGATTCAAGGCAGCAGGCGCATATTCCAACGGCCAGTTGATCGACGAGGTCGGCGGCGGTGTATGTCAGCCGTCTTCGACCCTGTATATGGCGGTACTGCGCGCCGATCTGGAAGTGACCGAGCGCACCAACCACTCGATGACCGTTTCCTACACGCCGCTCGGAGAGGATGCAACGGTCAGCTACGGCAGTCTGGACTTTAAGTTCAAAAATAATACCGATTATCCCATTAAGCTCGTTACCGTGCGTGAGGGCAGTCAGATGAAGGTCACGATCATGGGCACCAAGGTGGACGACAAGACCGTCCGTCTGGAGACCGAAATTTTGGAGACTCTGACCCCGGAGACCATCAAAAAGACCGATTCTTCGCTCAAACCGGGCGAGACCGAGGTGCAGCAGAGCGCGGTAACCGGCTATAAGACCATCACTTATAAGTACGTGACGGTCAACGGTGAGACGACCAAGGAAGTTGCAAACCGTTCGAGCTATCGCAAGCGCGATAAGATTGTTCTGGTCGGCCCGGAGGCGACAAGCGAACCCGCCAGCAGCTCCAGCACGACGAATTCTTCTTCGTCGTCCGGCAGTACGAGCAGTTCTTCGTCTGCATCGTCGTCCAGCAGCGGTAGTTCGTCCTCGAGTACGTCCGATCCGGAAAGCTGATCATCAGAAAGGAAGAAAGTCAATTTGCAGCAAAAACAACCCCACACAAACCGGGTCAGTATCCGGCGCCGTGCCAAGATCGTGGCAAAACAGCGCGTGATGCGCTGTCTGCTGCCGGTCATGGAAGCCGTGCTGATCTGTGTTCTGCCGATTATTCTGATTGCCGGCCCGATTCAGACCTATATCTATTCGACCGGACAGCTGCTTTTTCCCATTGTGCTGTTTGTCGCCGCTGTGGTTCTGCTCATCATGCCGCTTGTGTACGGTCTTATGGGCTTTCTCATGCGCGTGCTGACCGGCGAGCGTCCGCCGCTCTTGTGCGTATTTGACGGTCTGGCCGGTGTGGAAAACTATCTGCGCAGCGTCAAGCTGGGACTGTGCATCTTTGTCCATATTGTGCTCTGGATGATTATTCCGATTGCGGCAACCGCTGGATACTGCTATTTTATGATGCTGCGCGACCCGGCGATTTTGGAGAACGCTGAAAAGCTGTACCAGCTGATTTTGCAGATGAGCGGCCTGTATCTGGTGATTATGATCCCGTTCCTGGCACGCATTCTGCGCTATTTCATCGCCTATCCGATGATCATGCGTGATCGATCGCTGGGAGCATGGCAGGCGACCCGTCAGGCGGCGCGTGCGTTCAAGGGACATAACCTGCATCTGATCGTGCTGGTCGTCAGCTTCTTCGGCTGGCAGCTGGTGGGCATGTGGACCATGGGCATCGGCACCCTGTTTTACTGGGGCTATCTGCTCAGCGCCCTGCTCATGTATTTCTGGTATCTGGAGCACCCGGACGGCGGTGAAAACCAGCAGTCCGAGAGCATTCCGGAACAAAAACAAGAATAAATCATGGCCGTCGCTTGCTCTGCACATCTGTGCACCGCGAGCGGCGGTTTTTCTGCCTGTATTTTTGAGGAATTTGGCCGTTTGTCAAGAGTAAATGCTAAAAAAGTCTAAAAAATTTTTCAGCGGGCCAGAATGAGGGCCAGCTCCTCCCGGAAAAGCTGCTCGGAGCACAGAAAACCGAACATTTTGCGGGGGTAGCTGTTGAGCCATGCCTCGGCGGCCTTCACCTCTTGGGGAGAGAGGGTGCCGAGGTCTGTCCCCTTCGGGACGAGTCGCCGGATCAGGCCGTTTTGGTTTTCGTTGGTGCCGCGCTCGCTCGGCGTGTATGGGTGGCAGTAGTAGACGGTGGTGCGTTTTCCTTTCCCTCGGCGCTTGTTTTCGATGCCTTCGGCGTCCGAGAACTCGGTGCCGTTGTCGCAGGTGATGGAGAGGAAGATCCGCGGGAATAGAGCGCCCAGTTTCCGCTCGATGCCGTTGAGGGCCCGGACGACGCTCTCGCTCGTCTTGTCCTTCATGGAGACGATGATCTCCCGGCGGGTCTTTCGCTCGGTCAGCATGAGCCACGTCCGCTTGTAGCCCTTGCCACTCTCGAGACTGTCCATTTCCCAGTGGCCGAAGGTCGTGCGCGTGTTCACGATCTCCGGCCGCTTTTCTATGCTCTTTCCTGCCGGCTTTCTCGGGATGGCGCCCTCTGGCCGCTCCGGCTTCCTGCGGCGCTTCCCGTGCTGCGGTAACATTTCCACAGTGAGATCGTCGCCGAAGATCTCGCCCCTGATGTAGTTGTAGGCCGTACTTGCGCAGATGTGCACCCGGAAGGGCCAGCCCATGACCTCGGCCTCTCCGATGGCTGCCTCGGGGCTGTACTTCTCGTCCCGGATCTTGCCGATCAGGTAGTCGGCGAGCTCGTAGTCGTTGCCGATCTTCAGCTCCGGGCCCTTCGCCCGCAGGTTGGCCTCATACCGAGCCTGCGCCCCGTCGGGGTTGTATCGGATCTCGGTCGTGTAGTCGCTGTTCAGGTGTTCATAGGTGCACCGCTTGAGCTCCCGGTAGATGGTGGTGTAATGGACGCCGACCTCCTTGGCGATGTCCACGACCTTCATGCCGGCGCGCCTGAAGGCGTCGATCTGCGTGCGCTGCGTTGGTGTCAGGTGGCTGAAGTGTTTCCCCATGGTGATCCCTCCGTGAAATAGAAAAAAGGGCGGCCGGCTGGCCGCCCTTCGTTGTCATCGCCTGTTGTATGCCGCGATCAGCGCCAGCGTCTCGTCGTCTGTGACGATGTCCTCGAGCCGGCACTCCAGAGCGACGCAGACCTTGAGGAGCGTTTTCAGCTTCGCCCCCGCGATGTCTCGGTCGTCTTGCTCGTAGGTCTGGAGCACTCGGCTGTTGATGTCGGCCTTCTTGGCGAGCTGCGACTGAGACAGGCCGCGATCCTCTCGCAGCGCCTTCAGGCGTTTCCCGGTGGTGATCGTTTCCATGTTGAGCGCCTCCCCTTTTGTTTCGTGTGTCTTTACTATACAACATTTGTTGTATAAAGTCAAGAGGGAGACAAGAGAAAAGCAGCGCGGCCGCTCTGGCTGCGCTGCTTTCATTCTTTTCCGAGCAGGTAGTAGATGGTCACGCCGATGGCGTCGGCGAGGTACTCGAGCTCATAGTCGGCGACAATGCGGTCGCCGGTCTCGATCCTGCTGATGGCCTTCTGCGTGATGTCGAGCCCCGCGATCTGGATCTTGTACGCGAGGCGCTCCTGCGAGATGCCGGCCCGCTCTCTGGCTGCGCGGACGCGCTCGCCTGAGATATTGCACCGGCCTTCTGGCCTGTATATTTTCAAATACGCGCCGCCTCCTTTTATGCCAAAGATGGGTATAGCAAGTTGACAATAACACGACTCCCATGTTAATATTATCCCAAAGATGACTAAAGGCTAAAAAACGCAAAGTGGAGGGGGAGAAGATCGTGGGATTGTTCAGCTTTTTGAAGAAAAAGCCGGAAAAACTCCCGGTTTCTGTAAATGTAGAGGCTAAAACGTCCGAGGTCGAGGTGAGACAGCGCACGCCGGGCGAGCTCCCGCTTGCCTATGTCGGCGAGTATGAGAGCCCGTCCGGCGGTTTTGTAAATTATGGCCGTTTTTGTGTCGTTGGAGTCAATCGGGAAACAGGCAGGAAGAACACGCGAAAATATGAAGCGCAGAGCGAAAAGGAAGCCCGGGCTCTTGCTGCTGCCGATGGATTGGCCGACCCTATGGAGATCTCGGCCGAGCAGATGGACGTCCCCAGCGAGCGGCAGGTGGCCTATGCGCTGGATCTTGAGGCCACGCTTCCAGAGGGGGCTTGCAAGGAAGATGTCAGCGCCATCATCAGCCGGATCACCGACGAGGACGAGGATGCGCCGGATCCCGGCCTCTCCTTGTGGGCGCACGAGAGCGGCGTCCGTTTTTCCCGGTTTATAGGGGCGCAGGCCCTGCTCGGCTGCATGATGTTCCAGATGGCAGGCGTGGGAAAAGCCACGCTTTACGCTTATGCGGTGTACCTTCAGGAAAACGGCGGCCGCTTTTCGGATCCGCGCAAGCTCCCCGCGTTTCCTGTCCTGTTGCGATGCGCTGAGCAGGTGGCCGGCGATCCGGCCCTCATGAAGTCGCTCGGGGATCGTGACAGCTCCGACCTGTTCGGGCCGAACAGGGGGACGAAGATATACAAGGCGACCGCCTCTATTCTCAGAGATGGCGGGGCCATCCGATAAACAGAAAAAGCCCGCCCGGGATCACTCCCGAGCGGGCTCTTTTTGTGTGTTCTGACGGTTTCAGGGCTTCCGGCCGGCACCGATCCGCGCCACGCCGGTGGCAAACTGCACAATTAGACCTTCTTGGTGTAGTCCAGCGAGATCCAGCCGGCCCCGGATTTCAGCTTGCCCCACTTGGAGGCTCCGGGCCCGTCGCTCTCGGCGACGATGGTGTAGACGCCCTTGTCGCGGATGTCCCCGTTGGTGCCGTAGTTGGTGCCGGGGCCCTTGCGGATGTTCAGCACGTCGGTCGTCGCCTTCACGAGGTACGAGGTGGCCGTGGCGGCCGCGCTGGTCTTGATGTCGGCCGCGTCCGTCCACCCGTACACGGTGGAGCCTGCGCCGGAGACGGCGATCAGGTGGTAGGGGTGCGCCTTGCCCTTGGCGATGGCCGTGACCTTGGCTTTGCCGGGCTTGCAGCTCGACGCGGTCTTGGCCGTGGCGCTGACGTAGTGCTTGGAGCCGGCGAACTCCACCACGTCGCCGATCTTGATGTCGGCCGTGCTGCCGGTGGTCTCCCCGGTGGAGGGGGTGCTGCTGCCGGATCCGAGCCGGCGGTTGACCTCGGCTGCGATCTCCCCGTGGCGGTTGTAGAGCCAGTCGCCCGGGCAGGCTTTGTTCGCATAGTCCCGGTGCACGGTCATGTTGCAGCCGTTCAGGTGGTTCATGCGCTCGTTTTTGTTGGTCGACCAGACGAGCTTGGCGATCCCGTTGCGCTTGCAGATGTCGGTCACGAGATCCAGCAGCGCGTCGTATGCCTTGCTGTTCACCGCATAGGGGTGAGTGGCGTCGCTGGCGACCTCGATGGTGACGGCGCGCTGGTCGTTGGCGTTGGACGATGTGCACCACGAGCGGTTGCCCTCGTCCACATAGAGGGCGATGCGGCCGTCGTTGCCGATGCCGTAGTTGCTGGACGCCTGCCGGCTGCTCTGAGCGAACAGGGCGCCGCAGCTCTCGACGGAGAGCTGGCCGGCCATACAGTGGATCGTGATGGTGTCGATCTTCTTGGTGCGCTTGCCCGAGTGGTTGGGGCTGAGCTTGGTGTAGGAGATCAGGGCGCTGTTACTCATGGTCGTCGTCCCCCTTCCCGTTGCTGAGCTCGTCGAGGGTCTCCTCGGTCAGCTCCTCGCCCGGCTTCAGGGCGATGCCGTCGATGTCCTTGGTGTTGGTCATGATGTGTTCCTCCTTCTTGCAGAATAAAGGGCGGGCCAGCCGGCCCGCCCTCTGCGTTGATTATTCTAACGGCAGGTTGCCGCCGTTAAGCTGGTTGACTGCCGCCTCGATGGCCGCATTGACGGCCTCCTCGTCCACGGTGAAGCCCATGGACGCGAGGAACTCGAGGACGTACTTCTTCTTCTCCTCGCCGCGACCCTGCCCCTCATAGAGCTGCTCGGCTGCGGCGACGCCGATCTTCACCCACTCGAGCAGCTCCTTGCGCTGCGCGTCGGTGGTCTTGCTCTTGATCCACGGGATCAGGAACACGCTGACGCCTGCGGCGAGCAGCGCGATGACGGCGTTGACGATGGGGGTGATGTCGATCATGTTCATCCTTTTGCCTCCTTGTCTGATGTGGTTGTGGTGGTGTACTCTCCGACGCCGGCCCCGCTGATGGGGTTGCCATCAGCGTCGAGGCCGTGCCGGTTGCGGCTGATCTTCTCGGTGGCCGACTTGGCCGCATAGCTCACGAGGTAGCCGATGCAGGCCGTGAAGATGGTGGTCGTGACATCGCTGGCGGTCTGCTGATCGCGGAAGGCCAGCACATAGGACGCCACGGCCGCGGCAGTTGCGACGAGGACGGCCCACGCCGCCAGCTTCTTCGAGAACTCCCACGGCCTGCGTCGGGCCTTGGCCTCCCGCTTGCGCCGGTATCTTCCCATGGGTGTCACCTCCCTCAGTAGATCGCGTGGATGCCCTGCTCGGTGAGGAAGTCCTTCTGCTCGTGTTTGATCTTCTGCGCGTACTGGAGGGCCGCCTCGGTCTCTCCGTTGGCGTGGCCGTTCTTCAGTGCGGTGGCCGTGGCCTCGCCGAGTGCGATGGCGGCCCCCACGCTGCGCACGAGCAGCACCTCGTTTCTCTCCCGGGCGGCGTCGCGCCGGTCGAGCTCTGCGTCCCTCTTGGAGAGCTGCCTCTGGATCATCCAGAAGCACAGGCCCGTGATGGCCGACGGGATCCCCATGAGGGCCACGAGCTGCCCGATGTCAAGCTGGATCATGCTGCACCTCCATCCTCGACCTCGACGACCTCCCAGCCCTGCGGGTAGGTGTCCGGCGACCAGACGTTGTTGTCGATGGTGCTCTCGTAGATCTGGCCGTTGTAGGTCACGCGGTCGCCGGTTTGGTAGGCGTCATGCGCGCCGGTAGGCTGGACGAAGGCCGGGACGGTTTCTCCCGTCTCCTCGCCGCCGGTTTCAGGATCTTGCCCCGGTTCCTGCTCTGTGCCAGGCTCCGTGGGTGTTTCTGGTTCCGGCTCTGTGCCCGGTTCCGGGGTCGTGCCGGGATCACCTGCGGCGGTCACTTCCTCCCAGCCTTGCGGGTAGGCCGCCGGGCTGTATGCGTTGGCCGTTTCCATGATGGAGCGGTAGACCTTGCCATCCGTCCACAGGCAGCACTCGCCCTTCATGTAGGCGTCGTGGGCGCCCGTTGGCTGGATGAACGCCTTGGCCTTGGTCGGGTCGGTGGTATGATACGGGGCCCACTGTGCGGGGCTCTTGCCCGGCTCGATGTCCGGGTTGTTGTTGGTGTTGTGGGCTTGGCAGCAGCGCCAGCTCTGCCCGTCGTGGGTGCAGGCTTCGCCGACCTCGTGGCTGCCGTCCCCCTTGGGGCCGGCCTTCGTCCACGCCGGCAGCAGATCCTCGCAGGCGATGATCTCGGTGCCGGTACGGTCGCCGGCGTTGGCCTCGCTCACGAAGGTCATGCGGGCGCTGCGCAGGGCGGCCTCGAGGCCGCTGTACTTGTCGCTCATGTGGTCAGCCCCCTTTCAATGGCGCCAGACAGATCCTCGAGCTCGTCCTCGAGCTTGGTGATCCGCTCCTTGTCCTCGGGAGAGGTGCCGCCCCCGCCGCCGGCGGCGGCCTGCTCCTTCTCGTGGATGGCTTTGATGCTGTGTTCCATGAAGTAGACCATGCTGCTCCTCCTTTCTGGTCTTGGGGTGTTGGTTTATGCGAAGTTGCCGCCGACCGACTGGATGTAGCAGTCGCCCTCGGCCGAGCCGCGCAGGAGCTTGACCTTGATCTTCACGCCCCAGCTCGCGGCGGTCTTGGTCTGGTTGGTGAAAAAGTGCTTCTGACTGGTCAGGGCCTTGGTGGTGATGTCCTCCCATGTGGGCTCGGCGTCGTTGCCGTTGTTGCAGATCCAGACCTGAAGGGTGCTGCCGGTCGGGAAGCTGCCCTGAATATTGACGAGGGCCTTGGTCGGCATATCGTCGGCCGCCATCGCCACGGTCTGCTCGAACTCAACCGAGTGCATGGCCTTGTCGAAGGACAGGGTGCGCACGGTGCTCTCGTTCTTGGCGTCGGTGGCGGTGATGGTCAGGGTGTGGTCGCCGTTCAGCAGCTTGAGCCACTGGTCGGCCGTGATCTCGAGCTCGTTGGTGTCGCCGAGGGTGGCCGTGTAGGTGCGCAGCGTGGTGGTGTCCAGCTTCTCCACGACCGTGACCTGATGGCCGTCGGCGTCGGTGACGGTGTACTCATAGGAGGGCGGCGTGGCGGTGAAGCTGCCGAGGTCGGTGTCGCTGCCGCTGATGACGGGCGGCCGGTTGTTGGTGACGGTGCGCACGGCGCTGGTGGTGTAGGCGCTCTCGGCCCCGGCGGTGTCGTATGCCTTGACGCGGTACTGCACGCTTGTCCATCCGTAGGTGATGGAGTCGGTGTAGCTCCGGGAGCTGCCGCTGTAAATCTGCGCCCATGTGCCGTCGTCCACCTTGCGCTCCAGCTTGTAGCCGGCGAGGTTGCCGTCGGGATCGGTCGACTGTCCCCACGAGATGCTCAGGTTTTCGCCGCCGATGACCTCGCTCGGGACGGTGATGGTGCCGGGGGCCGTGGGCGGCTGGTTGTAGACGATTGTGTAGCAGCCGTCCGAGTCGGTGGTGTCGGAGACCAGGAGATCAGAGGACAGATTACAAGCGGGGCGCAGGCCGTGGCGGCCGTTGTAGGCGCCGTACCCGCTCAGCGTGCCATCGTCCCCGACGTAGCGGGCGCTGAAGGCCGACCCGGCATAGGCGTCCCGCAGCCAGTAGTACCACGCCTGATTTGCCGACGGGTTGCTGCCGTAGTTGGAATTGGCGACGCAGGACGCCGTCACGGTAGCGATGCGGCTGGAGTTGTCGCTGAAGATCGCCAGCTTGCTGCCGCACACATGGTCACCGGAGAGGTTCACCTCTGTGCAGGACAGCGGGAAGATCTTGTCCACGCAAGTCTCAGTCCCGCCGCCGTCCGTGGAGCTCTTACCGACCGTGATGGTGGTGGAGAGCAGGGCGGCCCGCTCGTTGGCCGTGAAGCCATTGAGGAAGCCGGCGATGGTGTTGTAGGGGTTGTAGCCGTTCCAGACGTGGGACGAGTCGGGAGCCTGATCCGCCGAGTGCTGCGCGGTGTACCACTGGCCCGCGGCGGCGTCACTGTTGAGCCACTGGCGCAGGTTGGAGTAGATGTAGCGGTTGTTGCCGTAGTTTCGGCGGTCGCTGTTGCCGTTGGCCGGCTCCATCGCGTCGAAGCACAGCAGCTTGATGATCTGGTTGGTCACGAGGGTGACGCTGTTGGAAGGGTAGCCGGCGTGGTTTTTGTCGGCCTTGATCCAGATGATCGGCGCGCCGTAGAGGCTGCCGAACTTGATTTTTGCCTTGTTGGCAAGGCTTCCGAGGGTTTGAGGCATGAGTCTTGTCTCCTTTCGGTAGGTTTTAGCTCCGGGAAGTATGCGAAGAAATAGGCGTCCATGTTCTGCCGCAGGTGGTAGGTGTTGCCGTGCGAGATGTGGCCCGTCCAGCTTGCGTAGGATTGGCTCACGCTCTCGAGCGTCATCTTGCCCCTGTCCACGAGGCCGCGGAACTTGCGGATCTTCCGCTTCATGTTGTCGATGCTCTTGGCCCTCACCTTCCTGACCACCTTGCCGGTGCTCGTGAGGTAGGTGTGGAAGCCGAGGAAGTCGATGCCGTTCTTGAGCGGGAAGATCTGCGTCTTGCCGTTCAGGCGCAGGCCCAGCGGCTTGATGTACGCCTCGATCCGCTTGAGGATCTCCCGGAGCAGCAGCTTGTCGCTGCTGATGATGTAGAAGTCGTCCATGTAACGGCCATAGACGAGGCCGAGGTCATCCCGCAGCCAGTGGTCGAAGTCGTCCAGATAGAGCAGGGCGAGCAGTTGGCTCGACTGGTTGCCGATGGGGATCCCGGGGTCTGGCGTGCTGTCGATGACGATCCAGAGCAGCCACTCGACGAAGTCGATCAGCTCCTCGTCAGACAGGAAGGCCAGAGCCTTGCGGGCCTTCTCGAAGCAGACGGCGTGCAGCAGGGTGTAAAAGAACTTGGAAAAGTCACCTTTCAGCACCCAGCCCTCGGCGTAGTCCCACTCCTCCATCGGCCGGTATGGCAGGCCGGCGGCCCGCCGGGCCTCCTCGTCTGCTGCCTTCCGGCTGAAAAAGTAGTGGCGCATGGCGCCGGCCAGACGGTCGAGGCCGTCGTGGGTGCCTTTGCCGATCTGCCCCGCATAGTTGTCCCGGATAAAGCGCCGGGAGAATACGGGCTCGAGGACGTTGTCGCAGAGCGAGTGCTGGACGACTTTGCCCTCGAAGTCTATGGCAAGGACGAGCCGCTCCTTGGGCTCGTACACCTTGAAGGGATAGTAGGGCCCGAAGGTGTACTCGCGCCGCTGGAGGCGGTCAGAGAGGTCGGCCGTGCGCTCGATGGCCTCCATGCGGTAGCGCATGGCCGTGGGGTTGTCCCGCTTCCCGCAGCGGGTCTTGCGGTATGCTTTGTATAGCGAGTTGAAGCTGTTGACGATGTTCTCCATGTGAAAAAATCCCTGCCGTCGGCAGCTCCGGCCACGCTTTGCGTGCGCCGCCGGGAGCATCGGCAGTCCTGTGTTTACCCATGGCCGGGCCGGTCATACGGCGCCGGGTGCGGGAGGGATACGCCTTCCTTGGATGATGGTGCACAGTGTTCGCCGACCGTCTCCGGCCGGTTAATAAGTCGGGCTATCCATCGAAGCGGGGCGCAGGCCGTTGTTGCCGTTGTAGGCGTTGTTCCTGTTCAGCGTGCCATCGTTCCTGACGTTGCGGGCGTTGTTGGCCGACCCGGCACGAAAAAACAAGGCGTACCCCACGGGCTGCCTATTGATGACGCGCCTGCGCGTCCATCTTGGCGGCCCTTTCTTTATCGGATTTGTACCATTTAGCGGTCTGGTTTTTGACGCCGGCCGCCATCCGCGACCAGTGCGCAAAGGCGTCGTCGCCGAGCCCGCTGAGGATTTCGTGGGCGAGCTCGATGTGGCGGATCAGCTTCCGGCAGTTGCGCAGGGCCGAGCGTTGCGCCCGGTATCGCAGCTCCCGCTCCTGCGGGTCGGTCAGGAGCAGGTCGTTGGCTTCCATCAGGTCGGCGACGAGGTCGCTGGCCTCGTTCATCATCCGTTGCGCCAGCCCGAGCCGTTCCTTCTTGGGGAAGATGTTCGGGTTGCGCGTCTTGATGTAGGTGTGCTTTTCGAGCTCCTTGGCGTCGCTGATGACCTGCATTTCCGGCAGCTTTTCACGGCCGAATGGCGGGCGGCCTACATTGGCCCGCTCGTATGGCCGCGAGTGTCCGTTGCTTGCCGTAGTATCTCACCTCCTCGCCTTTGATGGTGATCCTCGCGCCGGTGCCGTCGTAGGCGGTGCCCTGTATGACGATCACGCCGTCCTCGCGCTTGCAGCACGAGCAGGGCAGGGCCAGCTCGACAAACAGGTGCGCGATGACGCAGGACGCCTCCTCGGGCGGGATCGGCGTGTAGTTGTAGCCGTCCACGGCTTAGCACTCGAGGCGCTGAAGCGTAGCGTTCCAGACGCCAGAGGTGAGGGTGATGCCGTCCAGATTTGCGAAGGTGATCTGGAAGGGGTTGGTCGTGATGTCGCCGAATACGGCGTCCCACAGGGTCGTGATCTTGCTGGTGTTCTGCTGGACGGCGTTGCTCAGGTCGACCACAGAGGCGGCCGCCTGCTGCGCGATCTCGACGGCCTGCTGCGCGAGGGCGATGGCTTGGTTGGCTGTGGCCTGCGCGGCGAGGGCGATGGCCTTGTAGTTTTCGTAGTCCTCCTTGGTGGCGTAGGCGTCCGCGGGGATGTAGGCGGTCACGTTGGTGGCCGTGCCGATGGCGGTGACGATGTCGATGGTTTTCTCGACGATGGTGGCGCCGCCGGTCGGCGGGATCCACTCGGCGAGGTCGCCGCAGTTGCCGTAGCAGTACAGCACCTCGCCCACGTCCTCGTCGGGATCGTCCGCATAAAGGCCGAGCTCGCGGTAGTAAAAGCCGTCGTTGGTCTGGTCGTTGGTGAACACGCCGCCCACGGTGACGGTGCCGTCGCCGTTCACGACGCATTTGGTGATGTCGATGGTCGCCTTCGGGCTGACCACGCCGGTGAGGGAGCGGGGCGTCTGGCCCTCCTCGAGGTAGCCGTCGCCGAGGACGATCTTGGTGTAGTTGATCTGCTTGCCCGCCACGCCCTTCGCCAGAACGAGAAGGCCCGCGGCGGTGATGTCGTTGTTGATAAATGCGGCCATGTTTTTCTCCTTTCCTTAGTCTGAAGCGAGGACGCTGGTGCCGATGGTGACGGTCTCCCGGTTGTTGTCGTGGACGACGGCCCCGTGGTAGAGGTGGATCTCGTCCGTCCCCATGACGTGCCGCTCCTCGCCGTGCTCTCGCACGGCCATCCCGGCATAAAGGAACATCTCGCCGGTCAGGCAGATCAGGATCGCGTCGAGCCATGCGCTGCGCCGCTTCACGGTGCGCAGCAGCGAGAGGAACAGGTCGAGGTTTTCGTTGACGAGCCCCGGGTTGTCGCTCAGCACTTTGAAGTGATAGGGCTTGCCGCCGTACTGATACCACTCCCTGACCTCGCCGGTGCCGAAGTAGTCGGCGATGATCTGCGCCACGGCGTAGGGGGTGCCGAGCTTGGCATAGACGCGGTCGCTGTTTCGGATGACGGCCCGCTTGGTCTCGATGGGCGCGGTGCTGTCATACCACTGGATGTTCAGCTCCCACGCCATCTCGTCCAGCTCGGCTTCGCTGAGCTGGTCGATCTTGTCCCACCTGCTCAGCAGCTTCAGACGGGCGAAGGCGTCCCGGGATAGGGTGTCGCAGCCGGCGGCCAGCCCGCGGTCGGCGCCGTCCTGTGCCATCCACGAGGGCAGGAGCTTGATCATCTCGACTTCGCTGAGTCGCATTTAGACCACCTCGCTCTCTGCCTTATGGCTGACAGTCAGGTGCCCGCTGAACTTGGCGACCTGCGTGTCGCTGACGGGTGTGTAGACCGGCTTGGTCACGTCCACGCGGAAGGCGCCGGTCAGGTTTTCGCCCCACGACGGGCAGAGGATCCGCTTGCGGAGCTGGTCGGGGTTGATGTCCCGGCCCAGCGCGCCCACCTGCCACTCGTTGTAGCGGTCGATGGCGCCGCCGGTGCCTTCCACATTGGCGATGACCTCGGCCTCCGTCTCGGGGGTGGTGTAGTAGACGATCTCGATGTCGTAGGTGATGACCTCGGGCGCCACGGCCGTGACCACGTCGGTGAGCGGCCGGATGTCCGAGGCGTTGCACGCCTCCAGCACCTTCTCGAGGATGCTCTCGTCGGGGACGGCGCCGCCCTCCAGCAGGGGGACGATCTTGACGCAGCCCTCGAGGGTGTGGGTGATGGTGATGTCGAGGCTCGTGGCGTCCGCAAGGGCGCCCTTGAGCTCGATGGTCAGCAGGTCGTCGGTGTAGTCCACAGTGTAGTCGGTGTCCTCCACGCCGGCCGTGCTCTCCCCGTGCTCCTTGACGATCAGGGTGTCCGGCAGCAGCCGGCCGCCGCCGATGAAGGCGTGGCCGTCGTAGACCGTGAGGGTGCGGCTGATGGTTTCCGTCTCGCTGACGGCCCGGGCGTCGATGATGGAGCTGTCGGCCGTCATGGCCCAGTAGATGTAAGCCTGTTCCGGCCCGGCCGTAGACCGGGACGCCGGCGCCAGTCGGATGCGCTCGCGCAGCCGGTTGTCGCCTTCCTCGGTGTAGGGCTCGCCGTCGTCGCCGCCGGCCGTCGCCGTGATGTTGGTGACGCTCTCGATGTAGGGGATCAGGTCGACGAGGGTGGTGATGGTGCCCGGGGCGTACCCGTTGTACTCGGTGCCGTTGCTGACGGCCGAGGTCGGGATCTCCACGGAGTAGGCGCCGGCCTGAAGGACGGCGATCTCGTCGGTGGCAAAGTAGTGGTCGCTGTCCGGCGTCACCTTCGTCCACTTCGGGATGATGATGTTGTTAGGCTGCGGCGTACTCACAGAGAAGCGCATGGTCGTCTTTGCCGGGGATCCTTCCAGCCGGTGGACATCCAGCCGCTCTCCGATGGCGTCCAGCACCTCGCCCCGCGCATAGCGGAGAAGGGTCTGCCGCCCGGTGTCGTCGAGGCTGTTGTAGAGGGCGACGAACACGGCCACGAGCCCCTCGCCGAAGATCCGGCGCTCGTCGCCGGGGTACAGAGGCTCGCCGGCGCCCTTTTCGAGCGCAGCGATCAGGGTGTTGTAGATGGTCGTCGCGTCGGTGGTGGTGAGGTGGATGTCGTCGCCGTAGGTGTTGGTCTCGTCGCTCATGCTGTTCACCTCCTTCAGAGTGTGTTGTTGTCAATGCTGGCCCGCAGCTCGAAGTCGCCGGTCTGCGCGACCAGAGCGACCAGATCGGACGAGCTCAGGCGCACGCGGGGCTCGTAGGTTTCCACGACGAACTCCACGTCGGCGGCCAGATCGTTGGCAGCCGTCCCGCTCGGTTTGTCGATCAGGGTGCGGTCGATCCCCTTGGTGCGCTCGTATGGCACCTCGCCGCGGATGGTCTTTAGGAGGTTTTGCACGCAGGTCTCGGGCGCTGCGTTGCCGCTTGCTTTCATGGGATCACCTCGCTTTAGGTCAGTTGGGTGTTGTTGGGTTTCTTTGCAGCTTTGTCGCTGCTGGATGCGCCGACGGTGATGGCGCTCAGGCGCGGGCCGACGCCGGTGGAGACTCCGGCCGGGGACGAGCTGCCCCCGTTGGAGCTGCCGGCGGTCGCCTTCTTGCTGCTGGCCTCCTCTGCGAACTCGGTCAGGTTGATGGTGATCTTTCCCTTGAGGATCCGGCCGAAGTTGTCGACCGTCGTGTCGCCGAGGCTCACGCCAGTGAGCTGAAGGTTGGCCGGGCCGAAGCGCGTTCCGCCGAGGTAGAAGGGGGCGTACTGGCCCACCAGCGCCGTCCACGACTCGTACTCGCCGCGGACATCGCAGCCCACGGCGACGCCGAGATCGAAGTCGAAGCTCATGCTCTGGAGCTTGAGCGCCTTGGTCTTGGTGGCCGGGGATCCCGCCTTGTCGTCGCTGTTCTCGGTGTCCAGCTCCACGCTGGCCGAGACGCCATTCAGGGCGGCGATCCGCTCGGGGGAGACGCCCCATGTCTTGCCGTTCCACGATGCCATGACGGACATGATGCTCGGCCTCCTTCCTTAGTGCGGGCCGGTTGTCTCTCCGTGTGGTGCGGTGTGGGTGTGACTGGTCAGACTGATGCCGCTGGCCGTGACATCGGCCGACGGTACGCTGACGCCCTTGTCCTGCACGGTGAGCGCGCCCTTCTTGATGGTGATGTCGCCGGGGACGATGCCGGGCCACTCCCCGTCCATGCGGGAGAGGATCAGGCCGGTGCCGTCCTCGAACATAGCGTAGGCGACTTCGACGCCGGGGCTCAGGTTTCCCATGTCCCCGCGCAGATACCACGGGATCGTCAGCGGCCTCGTGACGAGGCTGTCGGCGGTGCTCGGGAGCACCCGGGCCGTGGTCTTGTCGCCGTTTCTGTCGGGCTCGCCCTCGATGCTCGAGATCTTGCCCTTTTGGATCATTTGGGTGTTGCTGTTTGGCATGGTCAATATCCCTCCAGAGGCTTGCGCAGATAGAGCTTGCTCCGGGTCTTGACGTAGTCGTGCCGGATCCGGCTCACGAAGGCCGTGCCGTCCCACGAGGCGACGCCCTCGGTGGAGAGCGTCACCACGGAGCCCGCTGCGTACTCGCGCAGCAGCGTCCCCGTCCAGAGCGTTGCGACGGTTGCCTCTTTGTTGGCGTCCCGGAGCAGGCCCTTGGCGAAGCGGTCGGCCTCTGCTTGGTCAGTCATGCGGAAGGGGAGGATCTTGCGCAGCACCTTGTCGCCCCCGGCCGGCGCCGAGAAGGTGCCGGTCAGGCCGCCGTTGACGGCCTCGGCCGAGCCGTAGGCGTAGGCGCCCTCGTCCCGGTACTCGAAGTCGTTGGCCGGCGTGATGGTGATGGTGTCGACGGGCTGCTGGCCCTCCATGTATGCCTCGTCGTAGACGACCAGCTTGCCGTCATAGACTAAAAAAGCCGCGCCCTCGAGGGTGCAGCGTGCCTGAAGAAAAGCGAAGTCGGGGAGGTTGTTCTGCTCGACGTAGTCGTAGGTCTGGTCGGTGATGCCGTAGGTCTCGACCGTGAGGCCGTGCCGGCCGGCGATCTCTTGGATCAGTTGCAGGAACTTGACCCTTTCCCACGACTTGCTCCTCTTGTCCTTGGTGGATTGTGGGGCCGAGTAGGCCCGCAGGGTTATGAGGCCGGACTCGGGGACGACGCTCTCGACGAACATCTTGCCCGTCTTGGCGGCGCCGTCCTCGACGGCGATGGTGTCGCCCTTCTTGGGGCTCCACCTGTCCCACAGCTCCCGGGTGTCGTTGAGCTTGAGCAGCAGCTCGTCGCTCTGCTTGTCTGCGTACATATCGTGGTAGCAGCGGTGGACGCTGATTTCGGGGTAGATGTCCGTCCCCTCGTAGATGATTTTCACAGGGCAGGCTCACCTCCTCCACGGCGGCAGGGTGTCGGGCGTCTCCACAGTCTCGACGATTGGGATCCGCACGGCCTCGCCGCCCTCGAAGATCAGCACGTCGCAGAGGTCGCGGTTGGCGTCGATGATGGTGCTCGCCATCCGCTCCTCGTTATAGGCTGCCAGCGCGATGCTGTCGAAGGTGTCGCCGCCCTGCGCGGTGTAATCAATATAGCCGACTATCCGCTGTGACATAGGCGCCGCCCTCCCTTCTTGCGAGTGCTTCGAGGATGAAGTCGATGAACTCCGGCTCCAGATCCCGCAGCTTTCGGATCAGGGCGTCCTCGTCGGTGTTTCCGTCGACCTTGATCGTGGGGCTGAAGGACAGGCCGCTCAGGTCATAGACCACGGACGTGCCCGAGCCGGAGCTGATGGGCTCATAGCTGCCCTCGTCCATAGCGCCGAGCATTTCGCCGGCGCGGGCCCAGTAGGACAGGTTTTGCGCCCTATATGCAGGGTTGAAGCTGATGACGGCCTCGGTCGGGTAGCGCGGATCCTCGCCCGCGATGGACGGGCCGCTCGTGAAGCCGCCGGTTGCGAAGCCGGAAGCCCCGCCGCCCCCGCCGCCGCCGAACAGGCCGGCGATGCTGTTGATGACGCCTGCGCCGAAGCTCACGATCTTGCCGATGACGCTGGCGATGGTGCCGAGCACCGACGCGATGGGCTGAAGCAGCCCCAGCAGGGGGCTCAGGATCGGCATGATGGCATTGAGCAGCGACATCAGGGGCGGCAGCAGCGCCTCGACGATCTGCATGAGAGGGGGCACGAGGGGCATGATGACGCTGTTGACGATCTGAAGCGCGACCTCGAGCAGCGGTGTGATGACAGGCAGCAGGGCCGAGATCAGGCTGGTCAGGACGGGCAGGATCGTCGAGATGATCTGCGTCAGCATTGGCAGGATCGAGGTCAGGATGCTCACGATGGGCGGGAGGATGGCCTGCACGATCTGCATCAGCGGCGGGAGTAGCTGCTGCGCCAGCTCGAGGAGCGGCGGCAGGAAGGCCGAGATCAGCTGCGAGAGCAGCGGAAGCAGCCCGGCGGCCAGTTGCGAGACCATGGGGAGCACGGTCTGGAGGGCCTGCCCCATTCCCATGAGGAATTGCTGCACAAACGGCATACAAGCGTTGAGCGTTTCCGTGATGACGGGGGCGATGGCCTCGAAGGTTTCCCGCAGGATCGGCGCCAGAGCCGTCAGGGTGTTAGCGATCATGGACGCCATCGGCAGCAGCGAGACCTCGGCCGACCTCTTGATCGCCTCGAAGGCGCTGCCGAGGTCGTTGTACTTCACGTCGTTGATCTGCTGGAGAGCTGCCGCGCCGTCGTAGGCTGCGGTCTCGATACTCGCCAGCACCGGCAGCACGCCGGCCTCCAGATCCTCGAACTGTGTGCCGAACAGGGCCACGCCGGCCGCGTTGCGGGCGAGGGGGTCGTCCATGCTGTTGAGGGCTTCGACGGTGTCGAAGAACGCGGCCTCTGCGGTGTCTCCACCTGCGGCGAAGGCCGCGAACATTTTGTCGGCGTTGAGGCCGAGGCTCTCGAAGGCTTCCCGGCTCGTGTCGCTGCCGTCCTTCGCTCTGATGTTGAACTCCTTGACGGCGTCGCCGACCTTGTCGATGGAGAACAGGCCGGCGTCAGCGCCCTCCACGAGGGTGCCGATGAACTGGTCGGCGCTGAGGCCGAGAGCCGCAAACTGCGGGCTGTACTCGTTCAGGGTGTCCAGCAGGTCGCCGTTTTTGTCTGCGCCGTTCTGCGCGCCCACGGCGATCAGGCCGTAGGCTTCCTCGGCGTCGATGCCGAAGTTTTTCATCAGGGCCGACGCTGCCCGGGCGCTCTCGCTGACATCGTAGTCGAACACGTCCCGCAGGTTGAAGCCGGCGGCGGTTGCCCGCTCCAGAGGTTCGCCGGTCAGGTCGCTGGCCTGCTGCGTTGCAGCCAGACCGTCAGCCACGTCGGCGAAGTCATCGCCGAGCCCTTGGGCGTAGATGTTCTTGACGCTTTCACCGAGCGCGTCCAGCTCGTCGCCAGTCGCCCCGGTTGCTGCCGAGAGCTGATTGATGGCCGTGTTGTACTCGTTGCCGAGGTCGGCCAGATACTTCCCGGCCTCCACGACCGCCTTGCCTGTTGCGACTGCGATGCCGCCCACAGCGCCGCCGACGGCCACGGCCTTCCAGTTGACGTTTTCCAGCTTGCCGGTGACATCGTCCAGCGCCTTGCCGAGTGACGGGTCAATGGTGCCGGCGAGACTCACGACGGCTTGCAGCATTTTATTTTTGGCCACTGGCGTCACCTCCTCCTATGCGGCCGGATGTGGGGGATCCTCGGCTTCGGGATCTTTGCCCGCTGCTTTTTCGCCTCCTCGGCCGCTTCGTAGTATTCGAGCAGGAAGTCGGTCAGGCGTTCCCGTCGGAGCTCTCCGACTGAGATGTGGAAGGCTCGGGAGTAGTCTCGGACGAGCTCTCCGAGTCGTTTTGCTCGGAGGGTGCCCCCGACCTCGTTGTGGTAAAATTTCGGCCGATCCTCACCAGCTCCATGACATCGGGCCCGCTGATGCGCTCGAGGTCAGCGATGTCGATGTCGGGGTTGACGGCGGTGATCGCCATCATAGCGAGGTAGAGGTGCATGGAGTAGTCGAGCTCGGTGGCGCCGGCGCTGCCGCCGGCCTTGTGGGTGGTGGCGCGCAGCTTCAGCGCCTCGGCCTCGGCGAACATTCCCACGGTGATCGCGCCGGTGTCATAGGTCAGGGTCTTGACCTTCTTGCCGTTGATGGTGATGGGGTTGCTGAGTGTCAGCTTTTCCATGGTCGTTGTCTCCTTTCGTTGATAAAAAGAGGGACGCCGCCCACCTCGGGCGGCGCCCATCTGTTGTTACAGCACGCTGCGCAGGTCTTTGACGTAGTCCACGCCGCCGATGCGCATGATAGTGTTGAGCTGGTCGATCAGGCAGAACTCCTCGCCGGCGACGAAAACCTGATAGCGGCTCACGGCCAGCGTGACCTCGTTCTCCGAAGGGTTGCCCGGATCCACGGACAGGCCCGGGATCAGCTTCGGGACGCAGCGCATGAACGCCTTGCAGCCTTCGGTCTTGGTGGAGCCGTCGGCGTACTTGACATCCTGCGCCCATCTGACCTCCAGCGTCTTGCTCTCGAGCTGCACCATGGAGCGCAGCCCCTTGTCGATGCCGATCTTGGTGATGGCGGCCTCCATGCCTTCGATCTGGCCGGTCATGGGTGCGGTGTAGGTGCCCATCGCCTTATAATCGGCGGTCACATGGGTGACGGCCGGCAGGGTGATGGTCACGTCCTTGGCGACGAGGACGCCGTTGATGTACACGGTGTCGGCGAGGATGGGGCCCTTCAGGTCAAGCCACAGATTTGCCATTACTCGTCACCTCCTTCGTAGTAGACAGAGAAGCCGGCGTCGGTGTATGCGACGTACACGCTCGCAGACTTGAGGGGCGGGGTCGGGGTGACGGCGATGTCCCAGCGGAAGTCGCCGTTCATGATGTCGGTGGTGCTGTTCTCGCTCTCGAGGAACACGATCTGCGGCTCGCCCAGCAGCGCGCCCATGCTGACATACCCGTCGAGCTTCTCCTGCTCGCGGTTGATGATCTCGTCCTTGAGCGCCCGGGTCATGGGCTCGTCGATACGCGGGCTCCACTCCCTCTGGAAGTCGTTGGTGATGTGCATGAGCATACGCATGGACACGTCGAAGATCGCCCGGGGATCCACGTCGGCGCCGTAGGTGTAGGCGGCGGTGTGGTCGCCCCACAGCACCCACTCGCCGCCCCATGCGACGGCCGTGCTGATGCCGTTCTGCGTCAGCTCCTTGCCTTCCTGCTGGCTGAAGCCGCGGTTGGTGGCGTTGGCCCCAAAATACTGCTTGATGATGGGGATCGCCTTGTTGCCGCAGGTCTCCATCGGCACGCTGTTGTGGCTGAAGTCGGCCCGCATGAGCTCGACCACAGCCAGCGTGCTCAGGTGGTAGATGTTGCCGAGGTTGTCGATGCCCTGCGGCCAGTAGACCTTCGACCGCTCGCCGGTGAAGGCGTTGTTCTTCTTCCACGCGATGGCCTTGGTGATGGTGTCAACCGCCTGCGCGCTGCCATCCACGAGAGGCAGGTCGGCGACGACGAAGGCGTCCCAGTGGCCGTTGATCTTCTGGCTGGCGGTGAGCATGGCGTTGTAGACCGCCGGGCTCTGGCTCCAGCCAGGGGCGGCGATCAGGTTGCAGACCGCGAACTGCTCAGGGTAGAGCAGCGCGATGGAGCTCAGGCCGCTGTACTCGCCGCCGGCCGTCACGCCGCCGATGATGTCGTCGTCCTCGATGGTGCTGTCGTCCACCTCGTAGAAGCTGGCCGTCAGGGTGCCGGTGAGCGGGGAGTCCTCGATCAGGCTGGTGATGATGACGGTGCCCTTGGTGAAGTTGTAGTCCACGGCGTAGTCGGTGCCCTCGGCGTAGTCGCCGCCCTCGCTCATTGCGATGGTCAGGGTGTCGAGAATGATGGTGGAGCTTGCAAACTCAGCCCGGCCGCCGGTGAAAGAGAGCTGCTTGGTGGTCTCGGTCGCCTTGCGGTGCTTGCCCGCAGACGGGTCGAGGACGTTGATGACGTAGATGGGGCCGATGTTCCCGAGGGTGTTGTTGAAGTGCGCGTTCATGACCTCGCAGAGCGTAAAGGTGCCCCAGTCGGCCGCATAGCCGAGCTTTCGCTGCGCGTCGATCATGTTGCTGAGCTTGATGGGCTCATTGATGACGCCGGCGTCTGCGAAGCCGCGCACGAGGTTGACGGGTGCCGTGCCGATGTAGACCGGCGTGGTGCCCGCCTGCACGGCGCTCTGTGCCACAGTCTCGCCGATGTGGCCGTATGCGCCGTAGAGGTATTCGTTTGCCATCTGCTTTTCCTCCTTTGCATAAAATTAGAGCAGCCGGCTGGCTGCCCTTAAAGCAGGTGTTGGTAGTCCTTCGGCGTGCGTGTCAGGATCTCCTCGACGGCGAACTCCACCCACGCGAACCAGTAGGGGTAGAAGTCCGGGACGGCGTCCTGCTCAGACACAGGGCCGAAGGTGATGCCGTCCTCCTTCATGACGCGCAGCGGGCCGATGTACTCGGCGTTCTCGATCATGCGGAGGGCCGTGTCCACAAAATTCCATGCGTCGCGCCAGCCCTCGCCGTTTTTCTCGAAGAAGGCCGCGGCCTCCTCGTTTTGCCACTGGACGTATGCGCCGCTGCCGTCGTTTTTCGGTTTGAAGATGTCGCGCCCGTGGTAGCCGGGATCCCACGCAGAGAAGCAGAGCCGGATCTTGATGCTCCTCGAGCTCATGGTCAGGCTGTCGGTGCCCTCCACGATCTGCACGCAGACCGATGGGATGGGGGCCGGCACCTTCGGGGGCAATCTGTCCTTCGACGGGACGAAAAGCGAGAACGCGGTCGGGTTGACCAGCTTGTAGGGGTAGGAGGCGTCGGTCGCGCTGTCGTCGGGGAGCTTGAGCTGCACCATCGGGCAGACGGTGGAGCCCAGCCACTCCCGGACGGTCTCGATGCTGTTGACTATGGACACGGCTGCACCTCCTTTACATGGTCACGGTCTGGCCGAGCGCGATGGTGGCGACGCCCATGTCCTCGCTCCAGTCGTTGACGATATACTCGCGGCCGTCGATGTTGAGCCCTTCTCCCGCCGGGCGCCGGGGCGGCAGATCCTCGACTGCTGCATACAGCATGAGGGACGACTCTGCCACGCCCAGCTCTTGCCCCCCTTGGCGTTCTTTCAGGGCGTTGTCATCCAGCACGACGGTGATGGTCTTTCCGTCGACTTTGTGCTCCTCGCCGAACTCGGCGAGGTTGAGGAACACGAGGCGGCGGTCGTCAGCGACCATTTTCTTGAAGTCGAAGGCCATTAGACGGGATCCGCGGCGCCGATCTGAGGGGGCTCCTCATTGTCGCCGGTCTGGTCGTCGTCGGCCTCGTTGGCCGCCGCCTTCGCCTCCTCGATGGCGGCGATGACATCGGCCTTCTTGCGCATGGCAGAGGCGTCCACGCCGTAGGCGGCCGCCACTTCCTTCAGCTCGTCGAGCTTCATGTCCTCGTCGTACTCAGGAGCGGCGGGCGCGTCGCCGGTCTCGGGTACAGTCTCGGGCTCCTGCTCCGGCTTTGCGGCCGGGGCAGGGGCCACGGGCTGCTCGTCGACATACTTGGCGACGCCTTTCTTGACCAGACGGGCCTCGAGCTCGGGGTCGAACTTCTGAGGCCCGTCCGCGTTAGTGATGGGGACGACCTTGCGGCCGTTGTAATAGCCGAAGGTGCCCGCGATGATCTGGATCATATTCGTGCTCCTTTCCTTGGTCTTAGGCGGTGGCGGTTGTCACGGTGATCGGCACGGTGGAGTCGTCCGTCAGCGTGGCCGTACCGCCGGTCACTTTCCCGGTGCCGTCTGCGGTGAGGGTGATGCTCTTAACAGACTTCCCGTCTGCTCCAGCGGGCCCGGTTGCGCCGGTATCGCCCTTGGCGCCGCCCGCTCCGGCGGGGCCCTGCGGGCCAGTTTCGCCGGTGTCCCCCTTGGGGCCCTGCGGGCCGGTTTCTCCGGTGTCTCCCTTGGGGCCTTGAGGGCCAGTTTCCCCGGTGTCTCCCTTCGGGCCCTGCGGCCCGACCTGCTCATTTTGTACGCCGGCCTCGAGCTTGTTCAGCCTTTCGGCAGTGATGATGTCGCCATCCTTCCACACGGTAGGTGTATAAGCCATGTTTTTCACTCCTTTCCCACAATGGCTGCGCCGACCGTCCCCCTGCCGACCGCAGCGGTGTCAACAGGGGGCGTTATTCCCCCAGTACGTCGGCAACGATCCACGGGTTTTTGTTGTTGGGGATCAGCAGCGGGCGGCTGGAGATGGTCAGCGTGCGGGTGTTGCCCTCGGCGCTGGACACATACTTCGGCACGCGGCGGCCGGCGTAGGTGTGGAACTCTCCGTCGGCCTGCTCCACCTGAGAGACGGCGCCGTAACAGGTACGGCCAGCAGCGGGGGCGGTGAGGATGCACTTGCCGCTCGGGATGTAGAGCTGATCGTTGCCGTCGTCGTCGGTGTAGGTCTCGTCGTAGGAGATCACGCTGATGATGCGGCCGTTGATGTTCAGGCGGGCCATGATGGACGCGCCGGGCGCCAGCTCCTCGGGGGCGACGGAGCCCAGCTCATAGCGGCGGTTGTCGAGCATTTCCTTGATGTCGGGATCCTCGACGATGGCGTCGGCCACGTCCGGGGAGCACACGAGGTCAGCAGCACGCAGGCCGCGTCTGGTCAGCATACGGGCCATCGCGCCGAGGTCGGCGCGGATCTTGGCGCCTTCTGCGTCCCACTTGATCGTCGGGGTGTAGGTGGCGGGGTTGGTGCCCTCGGAGTAGAAGCGGATCTCCATCTCGTCGCTCTTGTCGGCGTCGTCGGCGATGTGCTTCATGATGCAGCCGTTGGTCAGCATGGTCTCGGCGGCCATGGCCTCCTCACGGTTGGTAATGAGGTCGCCCAGCTCGTCAGCGTCACGCATGATGAGCACCTGCTGGCGCTGCTCAGGGGTGAGCTGAGAGTACAGGGCCTCACCAAAGCCGCGCTTGCGCAGCTCGTCGAGGGTCAGGGTGCGACGGGGAGCCACGAAGGGCGGGGTATAACGCTCCATGGTGTAGCCCTTGCGCAGGATGGTGACGCCTCCCTTGCGGGGGGCCACGAAGGGGGCGAGCTTGCGGGTGCCGTCGCGGTACTCCACCAGCACATCCTCGGTGGCGAAGATGTCGGTCGCGTCGTTGGTCGGGAAGTATCTGTCACGCAGGAAGGTCGTCGCAGGGATGAGCTGCTGGACGGCCATGAGCAGCGTGTGGGTGTCGTAGAAGTTAAAAGGCATGATCTTGTCCTCCTTCTCTTAGTAGTCCAGCGCGTCGCTCAGCAGGATGCCGGCGTTGCGCATGATCTCCTCGTCGGCTGCGACGAGGGTGTAGGAGCCGTCGGTGGACAGCTTGTTCCGGGCGAAGTGCCCGGTGCGGTATGCCGTGGCGGTGACAGCGGCGCCGGTGCCGGTGTCGGTCTCGTCTGCGAGAATATAGACCGCCTTGGTCGCCGCAAGTGCGGCCGCAGCCGCGGACATCTCACCGCCGGCGGTGCCGGTGATGACAGTGCCGCGAGCGAGTACGCCCTGAGATGCGGCGAGGGTCACGGTCACAACGTCCGCAACAGGCTCATTTGTGACGATCAGCCCGTCATAGCCGACGGTGCCGAGGTTTTCATCCAGTCTCTTGCTCATTACTTCTTACCTCCGTTCTTGGTGGTGTTGTAGATGCCGACGATGGCGTCGACCTTGGCCTTGTCGTCGGCCTCGCTGCCTTCCTCGCCTCCGTTGGGGGCGGCTCCGACATCGGCGGCGCCGGACTCGGCGTTGTCGTTGGCGGCGTCCTTCAGGTGCTTGGCGCCGAGGGCCGCCTGCTTCTGCATAGCCTTGAGCGCGAGCTGCTCAGCGGTGCAGGTGCTCTCGCCGTACTTGGCGTCCCTGACGAGCTGAGCGTCGCCCACGCTGGCGGCGATGCTGTCGATGGCCTCGATGCGGGCCCGCTCCTGCGCGATGGCATTTGCGACGGCCTGCTGCTCGATCTGAGCGACGAGGTCGGGGTGCTGTGCTCTCATTTCCTCGAGAGTCATGGGCTCATCTTCCTTTCTGTTTTCGCCGCCGTTCCCGGTCGGCTTATTTCCAGCCGCCGGGGCGGCGTGGATGCTGTTGATGCGGATCGTGCTCGGGACATTATGCAGCCCCTTGATGTTGTGCCGGATGCCGGCCACGAGGAGCACCTGCTTGTCGGCGCTCACACTGACATCAGGGCCGTCGCCCTCGAGCAGGGTGTCGGCGAAGCCGTTGTCGATGGCTTCCTGCCCGACCATCCATGTCTCGCGGGTCATCATGGTGCGGAGCTGTTCGACCGCGATCCCGGTCTTGGCGTGGTAGATCTCCGCGATGGCCCGCTCGCTGGCGTCGAAGTCCTTCTGGAGCTTCTTCAGGTCTGCGAGGGTGTAGTAGTCCATCAGCAGGCCCGCGACGCCGTGGATCATGACCATGCTGCCGGGGTAGACCTGCACCTCGTCGCCGGCGCAGGCGATGACGCTGGCCGCGCTGGCTGCGATGCCCTCCACGATGACGACCTTGTGGCCGCTCAGGCCCTTGATGGCGTTGTGGATGGCGATGCCGGTGTAGAGGTCGCCGCCGGTGCTGTTGATCTTGATGGTGATGTTGCTCTTGCCCTTGACGGCCGCGAGATCCTCCATGAAGCTCTCGGGAGCGATATAGAGGCCGGGCTCGGGCTCACCCGTCCACCAGTCCACAGGCTGACGGGCGACGACATCGCCATAGAGGACGATCTCGCCCGAGTCCTCGCCGACGCTGGCGATGTTCCAGAACTTCGTCGGCGTCTGCTGGACGACCTGCGGCCCGGCGCACAGGCGCGGGGTGTTACTCGTTTTCATGCTTGTCCTTGTCTCCTTCCTTGATGGTCTTTTCCACCTCGGCGACGATGGCAGCGCGCCGCACGGCAGCCGAGAGGGATGCGCCGGCCACTGATGTGCCGCCGGAGTCGCCGGTGCTGCCGGTGTCTCCCTGAGCCGCCCGCAGCTTCTCGTTTTCCCGGGCGAGCTGGTCGATGTTGGCGTCCCACTGGCCGCCGTTGAGCCGGATCGTGGCCTGCTCGCGGGTGGTGATGCCCTCGCCGATGGCGAGGATCTCGGCCGTGATCTCCTTAGTCGGGTCGAGCTGCCCCTGCGAGGGGCCGATCCACTCGGCGCCGAGGTAGGCCGCCCGGGTTGCCGGGTCAGCGAAAAAGCCCGGGGCGCTGATGCGTCCGCGGGCCACGGCCTCGGCGATGAAGATCTCATAGATGGGGGTGCAGAAGTCATCGACAAACCACTTGCGCCTCATGCGGAAGGCTTTCCACGCCTCCAGCAGGGCGGCGCGGCTGGCGCTGTACGAGCTGTTGAACGCCTTGAGGAGCAGGTCGGCCGGGATCTCGAGGGCTGCGCCCACCTGCTCGCAGATGGCGCGCAGGAAGCTGTCGAAGCCGCTGGCCGGTCGCTTGGGGTCGGCAAAGGTGACATCCTCGCCGGGCTCCATGATGTTGATCTGTCCCGGGCCCATCTCGTACTCGTTGGGATCCCGGGTCACTTCCGGCAGGCTGCTCCCCACCTCGTTGAACGGGTTGTCGCCGGCGCCGGCCTCGGTCTTGATGAAGGCCGTGAAAAAGCTCTCCACGACGGCCGCGGTCAGCTCGCTCTCGGTGTAGCGCCGGAGCTGAAGCAGGGGCTCGATGACCTGCGCGAGGTAGCTGACGCCTCTGTACTGATCCGGGCGCTCGCTCTCCATGATGTGCAGGATGTTCGGGAGCCCTGTGCGCCGGCCGTATGCTTCCACGCGGGCCCACTTGGTCGCCGCTGCACCCAGCTCGAAGGGGTAGGTGCTGCGGATGTGGTAGGCGACGATCTGGCCGTTGCTGTCCACCTCGACGCCGTCGTAGATGGTGTTGCCGTTGGCCGCCTTGCCGGTGGTCAGCAGCATGGGGGTGACGATGCCGGAGCTCGTCGGGGTTGCCACGCGGTCGGCCTCGATCAGGTGGATGCGCAGCGAGTAGGGCATGAGGGGCGTCGGGTCGTACTGCTTGACGACCGCGAACACGTCGCCGCTGACCAGCCACGAGGCGAGGGCGAGCTGCTGCATGGCCGCGAAGTTATTGACGCCAGTGGCGTCGCACGCCCTTTTATTGTTGGCCCACAGGCTGAACTCGCGCTCGGCCTGCGCCTGCCATGCGTCTGCGGCCTCCTGCGTCATGCCGAGCGCCTCCCGGTCGATCCGGCTCTTGAGCTGGAGCCCGATGCCGACCACGTTTGTGCGGTTAGTGCGGATGGCCGAGGTGGCGATGGGTGCGGCCATGTAGAGCATCCGGGCTCTCTGCCGGAGTGTCCAGTTGTGGGCGTCGATGTCCTCCTTGGGGCTGCCGCTGAAGGCCCTGAAGCCCTTGGTCGACCTCTTGTGCCAGCTCGCGCCGGCGTCGCCGTAGCCCTTGTTCACGGGGCGGGGGCTCTGCCGGCCGCTCTGCGGTCGGCTTCTGTTCTTTCGTCTGCTGATGGTGCTCACCTCCTTCGGGTAAAAATGGCCGGCGCCGGGAGAAAAGGAGCGAAAACTCCCGGCGTCAGCCTATGAAAAAAGCCCCTTTCGGGGCTTCTTTCACCAGTCACGGGGGACGACGCCCACGGCTTTGCGGGGGCGCTGCCCGTTGAGCAGGGCCTCGAGGGCTGCGATGTCGTCCTCGAGCTCCTTGATGGCCGCCCGGATGGCGGCGAGGTCGGTGTTGTAGCGGGACAGGTTGCGGGATCCGATGCCATAGCTCTGCACGCCGCCGCTCAGCATTTCGGCCTCCCGCTTCAGGTAGAGCTCGAGCCGCTCCCGCTTGCCGGTGAGCTCGATCTCGATGGTCTTGCGCGTTTTCATGTGGTCGTGTCCTCCTTACCAGTCGTCGAAGGCGCTGGAGCTGCTGCGCTTGGTGCGCGCCCGTCGCTGCGGCGCCGGTTTTGGCTGCTCCTCGAGGCCGCGCAGGCGGCGCTCGACTGCGTCCATGTCGGGGTTGATGATCTTGAGGCCGGCGTTGGCATAGTCCCGGCAGTCGAGGGCCTCGTTGCGGTTGTGGCCGGGCAGCTTCTCCCACGCCCAGCGGTCGCCCCTCCGGGTGCTGGTGAGCACCAGCTTCTCGGAGAGCAGGCCGTTGAAGTAGTTGAGGTCGTAGCCGGCGTCGGGGTGCCGGTTGAAATGGGAATATTTTGGGCCGGGCTCCTGCACCTTCAGGCCGGCCATGATGGCAGCCTTGCCGGCGTCGACGCCGATGGTGTAGAGCCAGCAGGTGATCTTCTTGTTGTCCCGGATCGGCACCTTAGTCGGCGGGGAGACGTAGGGGATCCCGTCGCCGCCCTTGCCCTTGATGGCAAACACGCGCTTGCCCTGTCGGGCCCGGCACGCCTCATACACCTCTTGGGTGAAGTGGCCGCCGGAGTCGACGCAGGTGATGGAGATCTTCAGGCCCCGGCCGTTCTTGAACTTGTAGACATGGTCGACGACATCGTCGAGCCGCTGCCAGACCTCGGGGGTGTCCGGCCGGCCCATGATGTAGCCCTTGACGATGCCCCAGTTTTCGCCGTACTTGCCGTGGCCGACGACCTCGTACTCGAGCCGGTTGTCCTGTGTGTCCACGCCGCAGGTGAGCACCAGCACGCCGTCGGGCAGCTCCACGGGGGTGCCGTCCGGGCGTGTGCCGTAGTCCTCACGGCGGGCGAGCATGGTGTCCTCGTCCTCGAGGTCGCCGCGATCCTCCCATAGCTGGCCGAGCAGGGTGTTGTAGACCACCTTGAGCCGCTGCGGGTCGTTCTTGGCGTCGAGGAACTTGAGGACGATCTTCTCCCATGGTGTCCACGGTGAGCTGAAGGCGTTGAGCCAGAACGAGCGGACGCCCTTCTTGTAGGCGTCGGGATTTTCTGCGATCCACTTGGCCGGCTGCCGGCGCATGGTCTCCTCGGGGATCAGGCAGCCGCAGGCGGGACAGGCCCACGAGACGCCGCCCTTCAGGCTCCAGACCTTTTTGCCGCGCACGCGCTTGGCCTCGGGCTCAAAGTGGATGGCGTCGAACACGATCTCGCTGTACTCCCCGCACTCGGGGCAGCGGTGGCACCAGCGTTCCTGTGTGCCTTGGTAGAAGCTGGTCTCGATGTTGCTGGCGCCCTTGATGGTCGGGGTCGAGACCTCGACGGCCTTGGCGTTGTAGAAGGTCGCCTGACGGGCCTCGGCCAGCGCCCACGGGTCGCCCTCGGTGCCGGCGCTCGTGGCCCAGCGGTCACGCTCGTCGCCGATGATGTAGCGGGCGGGGGTGGATGCCAGCGCCGAGGCGCTGTTGGAGCCGGTCAGCGTGAGCATACCGCCCGGGAAAGACTTCTGGAGGATGGTGTTGCCGCTGTCTTTGGCTTTGACATCGTGCACCTTTGCCTTCAGGGGCTTGCTGTCCCGGATCATGGGAGCGACACGCAGCCGGCTGAACTTCCGGGCGTCGTCGATGGTAGGGTGCACATAGAGGATGCTGCCGGGGTCTTGGTCGATGATGTAGCCGATGATGTTGAGCTCGAGCTCCGACTTGCCGACCTGCGACGCGGCGACCATGACGATCTTGTGCACCTTCGGATCCGTGAAGGCCCGCATGGGCTCCTCGAGGTACGGGGTGCGCTTGGTGCGCCACGGGCCTGCCTCGGCCGAGCTTTCAGGGGAGAGGCGGCGGTGCTTGTCGGCCCACTCGTCCACGGTCAGGCTCTCGGGCGGGGCGAAGCGTTTGATCGCCCCCGAGATGGCGGCGTTGAGCTTCGCGGCGGCCTTCTTAGTCGTCCGCGTCATCGGAGAGCTCGCTCCATCCCTCCCGATCCCTTACCCGCCGCGCATAGACCTCGGGATCGTATTTGTAGCCGGCCAGCTCCTCGAGGATCTTGTAGACCTCGGCGCGGATGATGTCGGACGCTTCCGCAGCGGTGGCCGCGCTGGAGACATCCACGGCCAGACGCCCGGGCAGAGCCACGAGCATTGACCTGATGCTATACACGAGATCGGTCATGACGGCCTCGACATCCTCGCTGCGGTGCATGGTGCCCTCGAGCTCCTTGAGCTGGAGCGCGGCGATGTCTGCCTTGCTGCGCTTGAGGTCGGCCTCGGCCTCGAGCCGGCGCCCTTCGATCTCGGCGTCCTTTTTGGACGGCTCCCGGCCGTTGGCCTTGGCCGTCAGGTATCTGATGTACTTCTGGATCGTCGGCAGCAGGTCGTAGCGGTTGGCGTTGCCCTCCTTGGTGGCCGTGATGATGCCCTCCTTGGTGAGCTGCTGGATGCGGCGGGGAGTCAACTCGAACAGGGCTGCGATGGTCTTGCTGTCGACGAGCTTGGTGTTGGTGTTCGGCATGGCGTCCCCTCCTTTCTGTCGTGCTGCCGTGCCCCCACCATTTTCGTGAGGTCAGGAAAATGATCGGCGCAGGCCCCGGGCGAAGCGAAACGGCCCGGAAAAACTTTTTGGAGTCTGCGCGTTTTTTGGGCTCGCCAGCACCGCAGGCGTTAGGGGTGCGTCACAGTACCTTCGGCCGCTCTGCGTGGCCGTGTGGGGCCTCTGTGTGCCCTTTGCGGCGCGTTTTCCTGCGCGTGTGTGTTGGGCTTGCCCTCGCGTGCCCGGCCGCCTTGGCGGGCGTCCTGCTGGCCGTGGCGGCGGCCCGTGGGTCACAGGCCGAGGGCTCGCTTCATGTGGTGGTCGAGGCGCTTGGCCGTCTCGGTGTTGAGCCTCAGCATGATGGCCTCGTTGGTGCGGTCGCTGGTTATCATCTGCGGCACCGAGATGGTGGTCATCTTCTGGATGTCGGTGCGGGTCTTGCTCATGCGCTGGAATGGGATCCAGCTCGTGCCGTCGGCTTTGGTGTTGCCTGTCCCCATGAGGATCCAGTGAGACCGCTGCGAGTATGGCCCGCCCTTGGTGCGGGTGTTCTTGTAGCGGCCGATGACCTTCTTGCTGCCCTTGAGGATCTGTGCCTTCAGGGTGTAGCTCCTGCCAGCCGGCGGGGCCTTGGGCGTCATGCCGAAGTGCACAGGGGTCAGGAGTCGGCCCTTGTAGACGAGGGTGAGCTCCTCGATGGTCTCGCCTGTGATGCGGATGCTGCCCGCCATCTTCTTCGGCTTGCCTCCACTGGACGGCGTGATCTCGCCCTTCTTGATGTTGTAGACTGCCGTGACCTCCTGTGCTATCCAGCCTGGGGCCCGGGCCTTCACGTCCTTCACGGTGCTGCTGATGGCCTTGCGGCCGCCGGCCTCAATGGCCTGCACGTCTGCGACGAGCTGCCGCAGGTTTTCGATCTGGATGGATATGCTGCCGCCCGCCATGGTCGTCACCTCCTTCAGGGGAAAAGAAAAAAGCCGCCGGGCTTCTTGTGGTTGCCCGACGGCTTTCTCGCTGTCGTTGTTCGGTTGTTGGGCGG
This sequence comes from Butyricicoccus pullicaecorum DSM 23266, assembly GCF_900167005.1. GTDB lineage: Bacteria > Bacillota > Clostridia > Oscillospirales > Butyricicoccaceae > Butyricicoccus > Butyricicoccus pullicaecorum. The sequence goes on along the minus strand of NZ_FUXW01000003.1, from coordinate 31,830 downwards.
GTGTCCGTCGGACGGCTCCCCGGCGTTGTCCGGGTGTCCGGCGGTCTTTCGACATGGTACAGTGTAGCACAGGGCGCTACTGCCGTTCAATGGATTTTACTTCCCTTTACCGCCTTTTACTTCCCTTTACTGCCGGGGCCTCTGTTTCCTTCAGGATCTCGGCCATCCGCAGCAGAGCGCGGCCGTGGGCCTTGTATGTCCTGTTCTGGTAGCTGTCTATCCTCTCGAGGTAGTCCTGCCGATCACTGAACAGGACGGCGCAGATCCCGTCCCAGTCTGCCCGGTCGAAGTAGCGCAGCCGCAGCACGGCGCGCTCGTCAGGGTTTTCCACCTGCCGGATCATCGCCTCGAGGGCGGCGCGTTCCTCGCGCTCCTCGGCGAGGCGCTCCTTGATCTGCTCCTCGAGCTCCATCTTCCGCAGCACCATCATCCCGGTGCGGTCGGTCGGTGTGCCGGAGCCCCGTGGCATACCCGTCATGTCAGGGCCGGGCGGCGCGGCCATGGAGATCTCCATGCGACCGAGGCGCTCGTACTGGTTATCTATTTCACGGAGCAGGCGGGTGTATTTCCCGAGCCGCTCCTTGATGTCGTGAGTGATCGGCTTGTCGCTCATTCAGGTCAGGGCGTCACTCCTGTCCACCTCCTTCCTCGTCAGGGTCGAAGATCCCGGCGATCTCCTCACGCGAGAGCTCCCGGCCTTGACGGACGCAGCGCACATTCTGTTTTCCTGTTATTCTGATGTATCGCTTGACGATGACATCCGTGAAGGCCGGCGTCAGCTCCATGATGTAGGATGGCTGGCCGTATGCCTCGCAGGCGGCCAGCGTGGTGCCGGAGCCGCCGAAGGGGTCGTAGACGCCCCGGGCGAAGTCCGTGTTGTCGACGAGCTTCTCCAGTAGCTCGACCGGCTTCTGCGTTGGGTGCAGCTCATTCCCGGAGCGGGAGACGCTCAGGACGTTGCCGTACCCCTTGTGGCCGTCGAAGTGTGTGGCGGCCCGGGCGGCGAACAGTATAAGCTCATGCTGTGAGCGCCAGCCGACGCCCATGCCCGGCGTGCCCTTGTCCCATACGAGCTCCGACTTGACGCCGAAGCCGGCAGCCTCGACGAGGTCGAACAGGTACACCCACATTCTCCAGTCGGTGAAGATGTAGGCATAGAGGCACGGGATGTCGGTGAGGGCCGCCCGTATCAGGTTTTGGTAGCCCCGGGTGCTGAGGATGTCGTTGGCGATCTTCGGGGCCTTGCCGTCTTTGCGCTCGGTGCCGATGCTGCCGGTCGACTTCTGCGCCTCCTTTTGGCCGCCGGAGCAGTAGGGCGGGTCGGTCAGCAGGATCTCTGGCTTGGCCCCGTCCAGCAGCAGGGCGCGATCCTCGGGGTGTGTGCAGTCCCCACAGAGGACGCGGTGCCGGCCGAGGATCCACAGGTCGCCGTACTTGGTGACGGGCTCGGCCGGTGGCGGGATCTCGGCGTCGGGGTCGCCCTTGGGCTCCTCAGTGTGCAGCGCCTCGGACAGGGCCGTCACGATGTTCCCGTAGTCCTCCTCGGTGTAGCCGGAGAGCATGAACGGGATCTCGCCGGTGTCGAGGTCGGCGAACACTTCCGCGAGGAGCTTGTTGTTGGTGGTGGCGAGCTCCGCGATGCGGTTGTCGGCCGTCAGGTCGGCCAGCTCCTCGGCCTCGCTGGCGTAGTCCTGATAGTCGACCGGCGCCTCGGCCATGTCGCCCAGCTCGGCGGCCATCATGCGGCCGTGGCCCTTAACGATGAAGCCGCTGCGCTTGCTGACGGTGATGGGGCCGCGCCAGCCGGTGGCCCTTATAATCGACGCGAGGAGCTTGATCTGCTCCGGCGGGTGCTGGTTCGGGTTTTTCGGGTTGGGTCGCAGATCCTTCAGCGGGACGATGGCGTCGTGGGCGCAGAACACGGGGACGCCGTCGGCGTAGGCTTTAGGCTTCGCGGTGGTGACATACTCGGCCAGCTCGGGGCCGGCCTGCGGTTGGGGTTTCTCTTTTCCCATCGGTTTCCTCCTTTACCTGTTGAATATTACAAGGAGTATATGCCAGTTTCGGAGCATGGCGTCGAGGGACGAGTAGGGGCACTTGAGGCCGTCGTCTGGAGCGATCAGCACGACCTCGCCCTTGCGCTTTACAACGGTGACGGCATAGAAGCGGCCTGCGTGGAAGCCCATGCTCCCATGCTTGCCGGTGAAGATCGCGCTCGCCTTCACGGTCGGCCGGATCCGCAGCTCTTTCTCCAGCAGCTCGCGGGCCTTGTCTCTATTCATGGTGGCGGCCTCCTCTCTTGAAGCGGTCGGCCTGCGGGCAGGTGGCCCAGTGTGGCCGGTAGCCGGCGTCGGTGGCGTTGGCCCCGGGTACGATCTCGCAGCTCACTACCTCGCCCCGGGTGGTGACGACCTTATCCTTGCCGTCTGGCGTGGCCTTGTAATAGACCGGCGCCGGGTCGCAGGGCATGGCCTTCCCGGCGGGCGTCTTAATCCACACGATAGGGGCGCCGCAGCCGCGGCAGGTTGCCTTATTCATCCGGGGCACCTCCTTCACGGGGCTGAGCCCCGGAGCCGACCGTGCGGCACCAGATCCCCGGCTCGGGCTGCTTGTTCAGCCAGTCGTGTAGGTTGGACTCCGCGTAGCTGTTGAGCCGTCCGAGCAGCCGGCGCAGCTTGTCCTCCTCGACCTCGTCGGTGCTGCGGGCAAATATGAGCCGGAGCTGGTCGAGCATGATCTGGACATCCGCGATCTCCTCGATGACGTTGACGATGGCTGCGGTGGTGGTGGCCCCGGGCGTCGCCCGTTTGACCTTGCAGAGGGCCTTGGTCAGCTCGGCCATCTCCTCGACGGCCATGTCGATCTGAGCGGCTTCTCCGTAGCGACGAATGGCCCGCAGCATAATGTCACGGCGTTCTCTTTCGTCCATCATCTGTTCCCGACCCTCCTTTCGGCCTGCTTGAGGAAGGCGATGCGCTTCTTCAGCTCGAGGTCGGTCTCCCCGGGCTGGCGCTCGAGGCCGTAGTGGCGGGCCTGCTCGTCGATGCCGAGGCTGCGCTCCTGCCGGCGCTGCTTCTCCTCGGTCTGCTGGACGCCCTCCTTCACGAGGACGACGATCAGGACGACCAGCAGCACGGCGAGGACGATGGCCGCGGGGATCCAGATGGGGGCCAGTACCCACAGCCAGCTCCATGAGATGACGCCGGTGAGCTTCAGGACGATGAAGGCGATGGTCAGCAGGCCGCAGAAGCCGATCCCGCCGCCGGCGCTACCGTTGTTGTTGCTGTTGTTGTTCATTGTGCTGCTCCTCTCTTAATGGCCGAGCGGGCCGCAGCCCGCCCGGCCGGTGTCCTTACTGCATGATGACGACCTTTCCGGCCTCGATCAGGTCGGCGAGGTTGGTGTTGAAGTAGTCGGCGATGTTCTTCTTGGCCTCGAGCTTCCAGATCCCGCCGTCGGCCTCGAAAAAGCCGATGCCCTCCTCGGGGTGCACGCGCAGCAGGAACTCGCTCTCGGGCTGCTCCACCTCGAGGAAAGTGCGGAAGGGCCGCAGCAGGACGCGGGGCTTCACATCGACCAGAGCATTGAGGGCCACGCCCTGCCGGGCCTCCACGGTCTGCGTGACGCCGTTGTCCTTGGTGCTGACGCTGTTCTCGTCCGTCATCCGGCTCAGCAGGTCGAGCAGGTAGGCCGTGCCCTCGTTGGGGATGAACAGGCTGCGCAGCTCGATCAGGGCGACCTCACGGCTGCGGAAGCCGGTATAGAGGCCCGGGGCGTCGGCCTCGGCGCGGTAGAGGATGTTGCGGGAGAAGTCCGGCAGGTAGGTGGTCATGACCTCGACGCTCTTGTAGCTCTTGGCCTGCACCATGATGGTCGTGCCGACTTTCCCCAGCTCGGTGCGGATCAGCTTGCAGATGCCGTCCAGACCGCTGACGCTGATGGCCTCGGGCCGGTCGACATGGGGCGGGATGCGGGTGAGGTGGCCGTCGGTGTAGGTCTGACCGCCGATCTCGAAGGTCTTGGTCTCCTTCAGGCTGACGATTTTGTCGATCATTTTGGCGAGCATGGTGTTGTCCTCCTTGTGAATGAATATTTATGCGCTTATGCGTGGCTGACGAGCTTGAGGAGCTTCGGCTGCTCCTGCTGCGTGCCGTCCATGTTGAGCTGCCCGGGCACCTGCGGCACCATCTCGGCCACGACGAGCTCGCCGTTGGCGTCGCCGGTGACATAGAGCGAGGTGGCGACCGGGTTGGTGGCCGCGAGGGTGCTCTTGGCCGTCACCGAGACTTGGATCTGCCGGCGCTCGTCGTCCGGCGTCAGCTCGATGGTGAGGGTGATCTTGCGCTTGGCGGTGGCCTTGGTGTTGGGGTCGAGGATGTTCTGGATCACCTTGTCCATCTCGTAGTCGACGCGCTCCTCGAAGGCGCCGCGGGCCATGCGCATGATGCTGTCGCGGTTTTCGTTCATCTTGTTTCTCTCCTTCCTGTCAGGCCCCGGGGCCGAGGAGCGTCATCTGCTCCGGCCCGGTGGCGGGGTTGTCGGCCGGCGCGGCCGCCTGCCGGTCTGCTTCCTTGACTTGCTGCGCCCGGGCCCACACGGCCTCGGTGGCGTCCGAGCGGGTGGCCTTCCTGCGGCCGACCGTCTCGAGGATCCCCATCTGCTTCATCTCGGTGAGGCGCGGGGCCACATAGTTGCGGTTGAAGTAGGGGATCTGGCCCGAGGCGACGAGCTCCTCGGTGATCTCGCTGGCGGTCATCTGCCGGCCGCCGAGGGTCTCGAGGATCAGCCGGCAGCGCTTCTCCCTCTTGGGGAGCACAGCGTCATAGCTCTGGCGCCGGGTCTCTTTGGTTGTTCTGTCCATCGGTTTCCTCCTCTCTGGCGCTGGCTGCGGGCGCTTCGTTTCCCCATGCGTCCCATCCGGGAGCAGCCTCTCGAGCGAAAAGCTCGATCCGAGGCAGGTCTCCCATCAGCTCGACGATCCTGTCGCGGATCTCGGCCGGCTTTTGGCTGTGTTGCCGGGCAGGGGACAGAAGGACGCTATGCACGCTGGCGCTCACGCGCTTCGGCTTGCCCTTCACAGCGAGGAGGCAGATCTCCGAGTTGCTGCGCGTCCAGTTGCCGAGCCCCCAAAACAGGCCGGCGCCGTTTTTGTTCTGTTTCACCCAGTTGAAGGCGATGGTCTTGTAGGTAAAGCCCCACGCCTCGATCACATCGAGGGCCTCGCGGAGCATGGGGAAGGTCGCCCACATAAAGAGGGTGCAGTCGCTGTTAGCAATACCCCCCCGCAGCTCCGACGCCCATTTTCTTGAGCTCCTCGATGGTCATGGTGTCGTAGTGCTTGGAAGCTGCGGCCCGGGTGCCCCTGTTCTGGTAGCTCCACGGGGGATCCGCGTAGATGATGCTGTACTTCTTGTCGGGGAGCGGGATCATGTCGTCTCCTCCTTTTCGAGCTCCTTCTTGGCCTTGGAGAGCAGCCATGCCCGGATGCACCTCTCGCAGGTGATGGAGTCCACGCTGATGCGCTGGCACTTGGCGATGGAGTCGTAGCGGCACAGGCCGGCCGCCTGCATGATGGTGGCCGCGATCTTCACGGCCCTGCTGTCGACGGTGTCCTTCATGGCTGCGCCTCCCTGACGGTGATGATAAACGGCTGCTTTTGCAGCTCTTGCTTCAGGCGCTCGAGCTCCTCGGGGCTCAGGCTTTTCACTGTGACCACATCCGGGGGCAGGCCGTCGAGGAACTTCACGAAGCCGGCCACGACCGGCACCTTGTAGGGCTTCAGCTCGTCCCGGGTCATGTACTTGCGGCCGTAGGTGGCGGCCATGTCCCGCCAGACGGGCCACGGGACGCGGAAGCACTCGGTCAGGCCCATGGAGACGAGGACGAAGGCGACGGCGCCGAGCTTGTGGTGGTGTTCGAGATCGTCCCGTTGCTCCTTGGTCAGCCGGTTGAACTCGATGCGGTCGTCGTCGGTGTGCTTGGCCTCGAAGTAGACGCTCCGGCCGCCCTTCAGTGTGCCGCCGTAGTCCGGCTGGGCCTGCTTGGTGTAGCAGGCGAGGAACTGGCCCTTGCGGTTTTTCGGCCCGAGGGGTTTCATAGGCTCCGGCGTCTTTTCGATCTTGGCGAGCCCCCGGTCGCGGTAGTAGTCGCAGGAGCCGGAGATCATCGCCTCAAAGTAGTTGCCGGCAGCCCGGGCGCGCTGGCCTCGGATCTGCGCCCGGATGTGCTTCTCTGCCTCGTATGGGGTCGGGTCGTTGTAGCCCTCGGCGTTTTTCTTGGGATTGTCTGCCATGGCTATCACCCGCCGATCTCGATCCGGCTGCCCGGCTTGTCCTTCAGGTGCTTGGCGAGGTCGAAGATGATCCGGCCGTCCAGCTCGATGCTGATGGGCCCGTGGTTCATGTGCTCGTTGCAGCGAGCCATAGCCCTGAAGGCCGGCACCCGGACGACGACGCTGCCGGCGTCCTGCGGATCCTCGTCCCGCTTCTCGGCCTCGGGGATCTCGCTGATGGCCTTGAAGCCGTTGAGCACGGGGATCCCTCGCTCCCGGGCCAGCTCGATCTCGGCGGCCATGCCGGCGGTCGGGCAGTCGAGGCCGAAGGCCCACAGCTCGTCGCACATCAGCACCAGCTCGCGGCCCATTTTGAGGGCGGCCTCGCGCTCGGCCGGGTTGGTGTCGTCCATGAACTGCGTGAGGTAGATGTGCGGGGTGATGGGGATGCAGCCGCGCTCCACGGCGGCCCGGCTGAACTCCTTGGCCCGCTGGATGTTGTTCTCGTAGTCCCCGCGGCAGGGGGAGCAGATGTAAACCTTTTTCATGTGGTCGTGTCCTCCTATCTCTGGCGCCAGCTCTGGCCGGTGAGGGTGATCGCCCTGCACATCTCCATGAGCCGGTCGATGGTGGCCCGGGCGGTCATGTCGTCCCGCGTCTCCCGCGGGGTCATGCGCCCGATCAGGGCCTCGGTGTCGTAGTTGGTGGTCACTATGGTCGGCAGGTATGCCTCATAGCGGCCGTTGATGATGTTGTAGACCGTGGAGATCGCCCACTCGGTCGGCGGTTCCTTGCCGATGTCGTCGATGACGAGGAGCGGGACGGTCTTGTAGATCTTCAGCACGCTGCCCTCGTCGGTGTCGCGCTTGGAGAATGTGCGCTTGATGCGCTCCAGCAGGTCGATCATGGTCATGCAGACGACCGGCCGGCCCTGCGCGATCAGGTGGTTGGCGATGGCTGCGGCGAGGTGTGTCTTGCCGGTGCCCGGCGGGCCTGCGATGAACAGGCCGTTGCGGCCGGGCTCGGGAGCCCCGGGCCGGGGGAGCAGGCTGTCGAAGCTGTCGGCATACCTGCGGGCCGCTGCGGCTGCGCGCCGGTTGTCGTCGGTGATCTGGAAGGTGTCGAAGGTGCGCCGCAGGAAGCGGTCGCCCATGCCAGACTCGCCGACGATGCGACTGATGCGCTCCCGCATTTTGCGCTCGGCTTCGGCCTTCTGCTTTTCCTCCTCCTCGGCGGCCTTGGCGGCCTTTTCCTCCTCGTAGGCTTTCACGGCCTGCGGGCAGGTGCAACGCTCGGCGCCGTAGGGCGGCCAGATGATGCGGTCGCCAAACTTGAAGCCCTTGTGGTATCTCATGGCCCCGCAGAACTCGCAGCGGACGGGCTCAGGGGTGTCCGGCAGGCCGGCGACGCGCTCGTCGTTGCTCCAGATCCAGCGGTCGTCAGGCTCGTCACTCGTCATCGTCTGCCGGCTTGAAGCCCTTGCCCCAGTCTCGGCCGGTCTCGGGCCCATGCTGAGGATCTCGCTGATCGACTGCATCCGCGCTCACCTCCTCGCCGTTCTCCCAGTAGCCCCCGTTCAGCCATGTGGCCGGGTTGGGAATAAAGCGGCCGTTTTCCCGGCGCCACTGTTCGCTGCGCTTCTGCGTGCCTATGGCCTGCATGATGGCCTCGTGCAGCTCGGCCGTTGGTCTGATCTTGTTCCACGCCTTGAGGGCGTACTGCTTGCCCACCTTCTTCGGGTAGGCACTCCAGAACTCGTCAAACCGGGTTTCGATGGCCGACTTCTTCGCCGCGCCACTCCCCTCGTCAGAGGGGGTAGGGGGTGTCACACTCCCTTTCTTTACTCTACTCTGGTCTACTCTACTCTTGCCGCCGGTCGCCTTTTGGTCGGCCGCCGGTCGCTCGTCGGTCGGTGCGGGGTCTCCCGGCGTGTCGTCCGCAGACGAAGCGGCGGCAGCACGGCGGCGGGCCGACCGCTCTTTCTCGGCCTGCCGCTGGTCAATCAGCTTGCCGGCGTACTCGTACCAGTCGTGGATCTCGAGCGCGCCGTCCTCATTTTCGTCGATCCAGCCGGCCCGGATCAGCGTTTCGGCCAGCTTTTCGGGGTCTCCGTCCCATTGTGCCGCCCGGGCGATCATGCGGGGAGTGATGCCGGCGAGGTCTCCCTTGGGGGCGTTATCGAGGGCCCACAGCCAGAAGGAAACGAGCAGCCCCATCATGTGCGGCGGGGTGATCTCCAGCTCGTCGGCGGCGTCAAAGAGCTTGCGGTGGTCTTTGAGCGTCTGATGCACTTGCAGCCATGCCACGGTCGTCACCTCCTTCTATGCGGTCGCGTGTCTTTGGCTTGGTTTTGGTCGGACGCCGGTTGTCCGGCGGTCGCTTAGAAGGGCAGATCCCCGCCATCGTCATCCACCTCGGTGAAGTCTCCCGAGCTGTCCGGGTAGCCGCCGGCGTCTGCGAAGTCACCTCCGCTGCTCTGGCTGTCCTTCTTGCTGTCGCAGAAGTGGACAGAGTCGACGGTGATCTCGGTGGCCTTGCGGTGGTTGCCGTCCTTGTCGTCATAATTGCGGCTGGTGATCTCGCCCTCCACGAGGACGAGCCGGCCCTTGCTGAGGTACTTGCCGACGAACTCGGCCTGCGCACGCCACGCGACGCAGTCGATGAAGTTGGTGATCTTCTTCCCGTCCTTGGTCTTTCGGCCGGTATCGCTGGCGAGCCGGAAGCTGGTGATCGCCACGCCGCTCGGTGTGTGTCTGAGCTCAGGATCGGCCGTCAGCCGCCCTTGGAGTCCTATGTGGTTATACATCAGCCTTGCCCTCCTTGCTGCTTATGCTGCGCGGCAGCGGCGTCGAGAGAGTTGCAGATCTCGTCGTACTCCTGCCGGCTCAGTGTGGCCGGATCCTGCTTTTTGTACTTCTCGAGGATCCGGGCGTTGGTGCGCTCCTTGCTCATGCCGGCGGCCTCTGCCTTCTTGTAGAGCCGGGTGAGCTGCGCGTCGGACAGTCGGCCGGAGCCCTGCCCCTGCCGCTGCTGGCCCTGTCTGGAGCCGCCAGAGGTGCCCCCGGGGCCCTTGCCCTGCGCGCTGAAGTCGCTGTTGTCGGGGTCGTCCTCGCCTTGGTCGATGCTGAACTTCTCGAACAGGTAGTATTTCAGGGCATAGGTGTGGGCGGCGCCCTTGGCCTTGGCCGGGTCGTCGTTCCAGCCGAGGGCGTGGACGACGGCCTCCAGCGTCTCGTCGTCGTTGTCGAGGTTGATCCAGCGGATCGTCAGGTCGGCCTCGTAAAGGAACATGAGCTTGTCGCCCTTGTAGGTCTTGGTCTGCATGGTGATCCAGTAGACCGGGTCGCCGTTCTCGGCGTAGCGCGTGGCCTTCTCGCCGACGACCTCGAAGTCGACGCCGAGCTCGTTCATGATGGGGGTGATCTTCTCCCACACATCGTAGATCTTGGCGTACTTATAGCTGACGCCGTCGCTGTGCTGCTTCTTCACGATCTCCGGGCAGGCTTTCCGCATTTCGACGAGCTTCTGCCGGAGCGTCAGACAGCGGGCCTCGATGGGAGGGGCCGCAGCAGCGGCCGCCTCCGGCTTTTTGGTCTCAGTTGCCATGTGGCACCTCCTTTAGATGTCGACCGTGAAGGTGGCCGGGGTCTCGTAGGCCGTGACGCCCTCCACGATCTCGCCGGTGCTCTGGATGGTGGCGATCTCGCCGGTGTAGGCGAGAAGCTTCTTCAGCTCGCCCCACTTGGCCGACTCCTCGACCTTGACGAGGTCGCCGTAGCCGTTTTCGCGCAGCCACGGCACCAGCTTGGCGTCGTCGACCGTGGCCTTGACGGTGCCCTTCTTGAGGGTCAGGGTGCCGGAGAGCAGCCGGTATTTCTCGGTCGTCTTGGTGGTCTTGTGTGGCACGGTGTTGAAGAAGTCGGCGAGGCAGGAGGTCAGGAAGGCGGTGCCGTTCTCCATGCGCCGGCGGGCGGCTTCGACCTTCTCCTCGATGGCCGCCTTCTGCTGGTCGGCCAGCTCCTTCAGGCGGTTGTACTCGCTGCGCTCCTCGGCGATCTTGCGGATGGCCCAGTCGGCGCAGCGGTCGTCAGTGATACGGAAGGGGGCGCGCTCGCCCTGTTGCACGGTGCCGAGGTCGACCTGCTCCAGCTCGTCGAGGGTGACGGCTGGCAGCACCTCGGCCGGGGCCTCTGCGGCGGCCGCCTGCTGCTCTGCGGCGATGGCCGCGGTGGTCTTATCGCTCATTGTGGTTCTCCTTTCTGTCTGGCGCGCTGGCCTTAAAGGTCAGCATGACGCCGCAGGTGACGGGCTTGACGCTCTCGAGCTCGACGGTGTAGCCGTTGCGCAAGTGCAGGATCTCGCCCGGCTTCATATCAGTTGCGGGTCTCATTCGTTTGGGCTCCTTTCTGCGAAAAAGCGATGGCCGCCGACCTCAGCAACGAAGATCTGGCTCTCGTGCCATGTGCTCGTCACGAGCGCCGGGTTGTAGAAGTACATGACAGGGGCGTCGATAGCGACCTCGCCGCGGTCGAATACGGCCGCGACGGCGTCCTTGACGCTCTGCGTGGGGCCTGGTCTGTTGCTGGTATAGCTGTAAATCACGACGGCCTCAGAGGGCTGCACGCCCTCTTTCTCGGCCGCGTTGAGAATACACTGAGCGACCAGCATTTGCCCCTCGAAGCTCTCACCGCCGGCCTCTGCCATGACGACGCGCTCGACGGTGTCACGCTCGCTGGCGCTGAGATAGAAGCGGACGGTCGGCTCGGTCTGATCTGTCGTCTGCGCGCTTTCCGCGGGCGTCGTGACGACGGCCGCCGGACGTTCTGGCGCTGCGTCCGAAGCCGCCGGCCTTTCTGTTGTCACGCTCGAGATGACCATGACGATGCCGGCGACGATGGCGGCGGCCGCCATCAGGACGGACGCCTGCCGGATCCGGGTCTTGGCACGGCGCCGGCGGTGTGCTATACTTTGGGTGCGGGATCCGTGCGCTGGAGAGCTGCCGGATGTTCTCGCAGGGGTCGCCCGGTTGCAGCGGGCGGCTCTTTCTTTTGCTGCTTCCATGGTTTTCTCCTTTCACTGGCCCCGGGCCGCCATGATGGCCTCGCAGGCCGCGAGGGTGTAGTCGCTGAACTCGGTCTCCTTTACGGTATCGGCGGTCAGCAGGACGAGGTACTCGTCGTTGTAGTAGTCGATCTCCGGGTTGCGTTCCCGGCAGAGGTCGAGCTTCCTGCGGGCGTATGGCTCAGAGCGTTCCCACAGGCTGTCGGGGATCCAGCGGCCGAGGTACTCCTCGACGCGCTCACGCAGCTCCTCACTCGTGATGGTGATGTCCGGGGTCATGTTCTTCACCTCCTGAGTGTGCCTATTGCGTACTCGAGCGCGATGATGTCGCAGTTGTAGCGCAGGTTTTCCTCGTCGATGATGTGTAGCTTCTTCCTTTCGGCGAGAAGCTCAGAGAGCTGGTCGACCACGTCGAAGCCGTCAGGGAGCAGGGCGAGGGCGGTGTCGTCCTTCTCCTTCAGTGCTCGATCATTTTCAATGATCTGCTCCTTGATTTCCTCGGGGGCGTCCGAGAGGTCTGTCGTCTGGTCAGGGTTTTCGGGCGTCTCAGCCTTCTGCTCTGTGGTGTGCTCGAAGCGTTTGCCGAGCGCCCAGTCATCGCGGCGAAGGTCGAAGGCGTCGCCGAGCTGAATGATGTCGGGGTAGTTGCTGAGCGCGACGGTCATGGCGGGCTTGTCGATTTCGTAGGCGTAGTAGGTTACATTCGTAAAGCCCATTTTATCGAGGCAGTAGCGCCCGGTGCCGATGCCGTCATACATGGAGAGGACGACGATCTCCTCGTCCCTCGGCACGTCCTTCAGAGCTCCCGTGAGGATGTGGATGATGACCTCAGCCGTCCAGCCATTCCCGAGCCCGCGGTATCTTTGAGTTGCACTGACTGCCGATGTATAGCCATCCGGGAGAGTTTGGAGACGCTCGCACTCTGTTGGCGTGAACTTTCTGATGACGTAGTAGCCGTCCGGCAGTTTGATCGGGTACTTTTTCCCCTTGATCTCGATCTCTCCGTTGACCACCTCATAGACCGGCAGATCTTCGCCGTTTTGGTTGGTGACGACGAGCCTGCTCTGATGTCCCGATGCCGTGAGGGCGTTGGCTTTGCCGTCGGTTCTTACCTCGTATGCAGAGCCATTGTCTCGCCCGCGCCATGCGGCGCCTTGAGCCTCTCCTATGGTGCCGATCCTGATGGGCTCGGCAACCATGCTGTCGGTCTGCACGGTCGTCAGGGCATTGGCTTTGGGGATGCCGCTGGTCTCGAAGCGTCGGTACAGTTTTCCGTCGTCCTCGCGTCTGTTCCTGCATCCGACTCCGACCGCCGGAGCCCTGAGCTCGTACCCCTTTTCGGAGGTGGTCGTCTCGAGGATGTCCTTCAGCATGATGCCGCGATCCGCAGGCTGGTCGACGTTCCAGTTGAAGGCATAAAAGCGTTGACGGTTCTGCGCGCTCACGAGGGCGCTGTTGATGTGCATGAGATCCACGCCGAGCTCGTGACTGATTTGGTCTTTAATGGGTTGCGCGGCGCTCTTGTTGTTCTCATAGAGGAAAAAGTCGGGCTTGAATTTTTCCTTTGCGATCAGGTAGTTTCTGAACAGCTCCCAGCCGAGCCCTTCAGCTTCGACCTCTCGCCCTTTTTTCTGTGCGACGCTCCAGTAGGTACACGGAGAGCCGCCGATCAAAATCTTTATCATTCATTTCACTTCCTTCTTGTGCGGGCCGGGAGCGTCTGCTCCGGTCGGGTGATGGTCTTGTTGAAGCCCTGCGGCTCATAGCGCACGCCGGTGATCCGGTGGCCGCTGACGCCGTACTTGGGGTTGTAGCCGAACAGGTTGACGTAGTTGGCGAGGTCGTCCCGTTCCTCGTCCATGGCCTTCAGTACCTCAAACAGGGCGAGCACATCGTCGATGGCCCGGTGGCTGTTCTGCACCTTGTCCTCCAGCTCGTAGGCGATGATCGCGTTGGCGAGCTTGTGAGGATAGGCGCGCCGGTCTTTGTAGACCGTGAGGCTGTCCAGCCAGTCGAGGTGGCCGGGTTTGAAGCCCCGCAGCAGCTCCCTCAGAAAACAGGCGTCAAACTGTGCATTGTGGGCGATCATCAGGACGGGGCCGGGGCTTGACCAGCTTGAGGAAGCGGCTGACGGCCGTTCCGCTCTGCACGCCCTCGGTCTCCAGCAGCCGGTCGGTGATGCCGGTGAGGGCGACGATGTTCTCGGGGAGCTGCTCGCCCTCCGGCAGTTTGATGAAGGTGTCCATCTTTCCGGCGATCCGCAGGGCTCCGGCCGTGGTGCGCTCCACGCGCAGGGCTGCGAGCTCGATGATCTGGTCGTCCTCCGGGTCGAGGCCACTGGTCTCCGTGTCGAAGATGACGAGGGCCTTGTAGTGGTCGAGTAGGCTGGAGAGGTTACTCATGGGCCACCTCCGCTTCCCGCAGCGCCCGCAGCTTCCCGAGCAGGAAGGAGACTTCGGCCGTGAACTGCTCCCCGGTGGCATAGGTGCCGCCGAACTGCTCGACCAGCTCTGCGACGATGGTGCCGGCCTCCTGCGGGCCGATGCCGGCGTCCTCGTCGTCGACGGGGATCAGGAGATCGGAGTCCAGATAGCAAGCGGGGCGCAGACCGCAGTTGCCGTAGTAGGCGTAGTTCCAGTTCAGCGTGCCATCGACCCTGACGTAGCGGGCGCTATGCTCGTACCCATTGGCCGCGGTGCTGTATGCGGTCGAGAGCCACCACCAGTCGTCTGCGTTGGGGATGACATCGCGGTTGCGCCGGTACTGGTCGACGGTCAGCGAGAAGATGGTGACGGTGCAGGTGCCGTAGTCCTTCAGGCCGTCGTCGGCAGTCAGGTCGAGCTCGGTGGTGAGGAAGGCGTGCGGGCCCTTGACGGCGTCGATCAGGTTGTCGAGGTAGGGGCCGTTCATCCACTCCTTGCTGCTGGAGATGGCGAAGTTGTTGCGGTTGTTCTCGTCGAAGGGCTTGTCCGGGATCAGGTCGAGGCGCAGGCAGAGCGTCCGGCCGCCGGCCTCGTGCTCCAGCGCGACCCACTTCTCTCCGGCGTAGGGGAAAACGGTGCCGCGGGCGGCAGTCTCGAGGGCTTTCTTCATGGTTTTGCTCCTTTCATTTTCTGCGGACGGCCACTCTGGTCGGCCTGTTTATTTGGCAAGGTTTCGCCGGCGCGCAGCCGGCTCTCACAATGCGGGCAGATGTAGCCGCTGCGGGGGATTTTCTGGTATATGCTCACATTCCAGTGAAGGCCGCAGCCGACGCACTTGGCTGTCACGAGCTCCCACCTCCTTCCGAAGCCATCGAGGCAAAGAAGGCGCGCCGGATCCTGTCTTTGTACTTCTTGCGGACTCTTGCCCGCTTTGCGTGGAGCGCGTAGTGGCGCCACTTAGGCGGGGCACGGCGCAGCATGAAGTCGTCGAGCGACTCGGTGAAAAAGTCCGCGAGCGTTCTGATGGCCCGAGCCGCCCACTCGCCGATCGCCTTGATGGCTTCCGCGATCTTGTCGAAGGCGCCGAGGATCCGTTGCATGGTCTCCGGGCTGATATTCATGCTCCCGGCGGCCTCTGCGATGCGCTCGATGGCCTCCTCGGTGGCGTCGGGGTAATGGCTTGTCACGACCTCGGCGAGAGCTGTGTGCGCTTCTCTGGCCGCCTGCATGGCGTTGTAGTCCTCGGCGGTCATGCTGCCGTCGTATATGTAGGGGTTGAGCTCGTCCTCCGGGCCATCCACCAGACGCTCGCTGAAGGGAAGCCCAGCCTCGGTGGCCTGCTGCCGGGCCGCCTCGATGTCGGCCCGGGCCTGTGCGAGGATGTCATCATCTGCGAGCGCGTTGGTGCCGCGCTCGTAGTGGTAGCGGATGCCGGCGGCGATGTCCTCGATGGTCATGTCGCCGAAGTGACCGAGGTAGTAGCCGTTCAGAGCCACGGCCCTCGGGTCGAGGCGCAGGGCCTCGAGGGCGTCGTTGATGTCGTCCGTCTCCCACTCGTTGTTGCCGAGGTCGCTATACAGGGTGACGCTGTGCCACGAGCGGCCGGTGCGGTAGACGATCACCCAGCCGATCCCGTCGCGGATCTCACTGGCGACATCTCGGGCGATCTCTTTCAATGCTGCCATGCTGGTGCCTCCTCTCTGATGATGCGGACGACCGTGACGAGGTCGTCGATGTCGTGCTTGGTGATGTAGGTGTCGGTCTCGGGGAGCCCGAGGTGCCGCAGCAGCGGATCGGGCCCGTCCAGCAGGAAGGTGTGGACGGCCACGGCGTTCAGCCGGTAGACCGTCACCTCCACGATGCAGCGGCCGCCGTCGTCCTCCAGCTCGGCCGGGAAGGAAGCCCGGCAGAGCAACGAGGTGTTGAACTTTGGCACGGTGTTCATGCGTACCCCCCTCTCAGCAGCAGGCGAAGATCGCCGCGATCTGTGCCTTGGTGGCCCGCTGGAAGCGGGAATAAAAAACACGACCGCCGACTTCTTGATTGATGGCGTAGTGGCCGTCGGCGTAGCGTTTAATGAGCCACACCTTTCTGGCGTTCCACTTGTCCACCTTTCGTGTCAGGGTCGTGTTATTCTTTCTGCTTCTCATGCTGAGCACTCCTTTCTTCGGCCCGGCTGTGCCGGGGGTCCTTGGCTGTTTGGCTTTGCGACCGCTTTCTTGCCTCTGCGCTTGAAGCTCTCACGGAGCCGCCTCTCGGCCAGCTCTGCGCTGTACCCCTCGCGCTGGTTTGCGTCCAGCTCGCCGGTCGCGCCGCGCTGGAGCTCTTTGTAGATCGTTGTGTAGTGAACGGAGAGGCGGGCCGCGATGTCGGCGGGGCGGTCTCCGATCAAGTACCACGCCTCGATCTTTTTCCTGTCCTCGAAGGTCAGGTAGCGGTATTTTCCCGTCGGTCTCACCTCCGTCTTTTGGGGTCGATATAAAAAGAAAATGCACAGGCGACTCATGTGAGTCTCTGTGCATTTAATAATAATGGGGGCGTTGCCGTTTGTCAAGAGTAAATGCTAAAAAAGTCTAAAAAATTTTTCAGCGGGCCAGAATGAGGGCCAGCTCCTCCCGGAAAAGCTGCTCGGAGCAC
>NZ_FUXW01000003.1:0-15428 GCF_900167005.1 Butyricicoccus pullicaecorum DSM 23266 | reverse complement strand
GTCGGTCTCACCTCCGTCTTTTGGGGTCGATATAAAAAGAAAATGCACAGGCGACTCATGTGAGTCTCTGTGCATTTAATAATAATGGGGGCGTTTTTGAGGAATTTGCGCCCATTCTATTGATTGCAGCGGTAAATTCCGGTATGATATAAGATAGACTGAATAAATTTAGGAGGAATGAGAGAGAATGGAAAAGAAACCTTACTATATCTCGACCGCCATTGCCTATACGTCTGCCAAGCCGCATATCGGCAACACCTATGAGATCGTCCTGGCCGATGCCATCGCGCGCTACAAGCGCATGACCGGTTACGACGTTTACTTCCAGACCGGTACCGATGAGCATGGCCAGAAGATTCAGGAAAAGGCCGAGGCTGCAGGCATTACGCCTCAGCAGTACGTCGACAACGTGGCAGGTCAGATCAAGGAAATCTGGGATCTGATGAACACCACCTATGATCGCTTCGTGCGTACCACCGATCCGATGCACGTCGAGAAGGTACAGAAGATCTTCAAGAAGCTGTACGATCAGGGTGATATCTATAAGGGTTCGTACAAGGGCAAGTACTGCACGCCCTGCGAGTCGTTCTGGACCGAGAGCCAGCTGGTTGACGGCAAGTGCCCGGACTGCGGCCGCCCGGTCGTCGACGCAGAGGAGGAAGCATACTTCTTCCGTATGAGCAAGTACGCTGACCGCCTGATGGAGTACATCGAGACCCATCCTGACTTTATCCAGCCCGAGTCGCGTAAGAACGAGATGGTCAACAACTTCTTAAAGCCCGGTCTGCAGGATCTGTGCGTTTCTCGTACCTCCTTCAACTGGGGCGTACCGGTTACCTTTGACGACAAGCACGTTGTTTACGTCTGGCTGGACGCACTGACCAACTATATCACCTTCTGCGGCTGGGACCCGGACGGAAACCACGACGAGCACTACAAGAAGTTCTGGCCGGCTGATGTACACCTCATCGGTAAGGACATCATCCGTTTCCATACCATTTACTGGCCGATCTTCCTGATGGCACTGGGCGAAGAGCTGCCCAAGCAGGTCTTTGGTCATCCGTGGCTGCTGGTCGGCGACGGCAAGATGTCCAAGTCCGCAGGCAACGTCATCTATGCTGATGATCTGGTCAAGTATTTCGGCGTAGACGCTGTGCGCTACTACGTTCTGCATGAGATTCCGTTTGCAAACGACGGCGTGCTGACCTATGAGATGATGATGGAGCGCATCAACTCCGATCTGGCAAACGTCCTGGGCAATCTGGTCAACCGCACCATTGCGATGGATCAGAAGTACTTTGACGGCAAGATCATGGAGCCGTGTGCGGCTGAGCCGGTCGACGAGGAACTCAAGGCAATGGCTCTGGAACTGCCGGCTAAGGTAGAAGCCAGAATGAAGGATCTGCACGTCGCAGATGCCATTGACGAGATCTTTGCGCTGCTGCGCCGCTCCAACAAGTATATCGACGAGACCATGCCCTGGGCTCTGGCCAAGGACGAGACCAAGCAGGCACGTCTGGGCACCGTTCTGTACAACCTGCTCGAGTCCATCCGCTTCGCTGCAACCATGCTGCGTCCCTACCTGCCCGAGACTGCGGACAAGATCTTTGCTCAGCTGAACGTTGAGGATAAGGGCATCGAGTCGCTGTCTGCCTTTGGCGGTATGCCGGTTGGTCAGAGCGTTGGCAAGGCCGAGATTCTGTTCGGTCGTATCGACATCGCCAAGAAGCTGGCCGAGATCGTTGGCGAAGATGCTTCTGCCGATAAGAAGGCCGATAAGAAGCAGGACAAGGCTTCCAAGAAGGAAGAGAAGAAGAGCAAGAAGGTCGAAGTGCCCGAGGGCTGCATCACCATCGACGAGTTTGCAAAGGTTGAGATGACCGTCTGCAAGGTACTCGCATGCGAGAACGTACCCAAGAGCGAGAAGCTGCTCAAGTTCCAGCTGAACGACGGCAGCGGTGAGACCCGCCAGATTCTGTCCGGTATTGCAAAGTACTACAAGGCAGAAGACCTCGTGGGCAAGACCCTGGTTGCCTGCACCAATCTGCCGCCGCGCAAGATGATGGGTCAGGCTTCCAACGGTATGATCCTGTCGGCTGTCCGTGAGAAGGAAGACGGCACGGAAGAGCTGCATCTGGTGATGCTGGATGACGCGGTACCGGCTGGCGCAAAGCTGTGCTGATTTTGAAATGATTGTGGCAAGGGCGCGGGGGAGACTCTGCGCTCTTGTGTTATTTTTACGGACAAAAGGAGGTCATACACTTGTACGAATATGCTTATGAGACGATTTATACCGGCGGTGGATTTTTTCTGGATAACAGCAGTCAGGAACACCGGAAAATTATCGCATCTTACGCGGCGAAAGGATGGCGGTTTGCCGGATTTGTACCGAGTAAGTTTACCAGCAACGGCGGTATCAAGGAACTTGACCTCGTATTTGAGCGGGAGGTATGATGTTACAGGTATTTGATACACACGCACACTATGACGACGGTCGGTTTGACGAGGATCGCGACACGCTGCTCGCGTCCATGCCGGAAAACGGTGTACAGTTGATTCTCAATCCCGGCTGTAACCCGGAAACCAGCCGCAAGGCGATTTCCTACGCCGAGCACTATTCGTTCGTGTACGCGGCGGTCGGTTATCACCCGGAAAATATTGAGGGCGTATCCGACGAACAGATTGCGGACGGCCTCAAAGAGATTGAGGAGATGGCAAAGCGTCCCAAGGTCAAGGCCATCGGTGAAATCGGTCTGGATTACTATTGGTGCAAAGACCCGGGTGAGCGCCGCCGTCAGCAGGAGGTATTCCGCGCACAGATGCGCATGGCTGGACGCTGCGGCTTGCCGGTCATCATCCATGATCGCGAGGCGCATCTGGACAGCCTGACCATTGTGGAGCAGTATCCCAAGGTTCGGAGCGTCTTTCACTGCTATTCCGGTTCGGCGGAGTTTGCCAAACAGCTACTGGCATTGGGCTGCATGATCTCGTTTACCGGCGTGATTACCTTCAAAAATTCCAAGAAGGCACGCGAAGCCATCGAAGTGATTCCGATGGAACGCCTGATGATCGAGACCGACGCGCCCTACATGGCACCCGAACCCTATCGCGGCAAGCGCAATTCGTCGCTCTATGTGCACCGCATGGCTGAGACCATCGCCGAGATCAAGGGAATTACACCCGAGGAAGCGGCACGTGTGACGCTGGAAAATGGCAAGCGATTTTTCGGCATTGACTGATCGACTTTCCCCAAGCCCTGTCGGACTTGGGGAATTTTTATTGGATAATTGTAAACCTATTAAAAAATAAAGGTTTACAATAGAGAAGTAGCATGGTATGATGAAGCAGTTAGGAGGTGCATGCTGTGGCAACCAGAGAACAACTGATCGCCCTGTTTGAGAGCAATCAGGGTACTTATTTTTCCGGGGAAGATATCGCAGAGCGGCTGTCGATCTCGCGTGCAGCGGTGTGGAAGGCAGTCAATAGCCTGCGCGCCGAGGGGTATCCCATTGACGCCGTGCGCAATCGGGGATATTGCCTGTCGCAGACAACCGATGTGCTGTCTGCTCAGGGCATTGCAAAATATTTGACCGATGACTGTGCCGAAATCCAGTTGACCGTCCTACCCGAGGTCGATTCCACCAACACCGCCGTGCGAGAGCGGGCGGCGGCCGGTGCGCCCGAGGGTGTGACCGTGGTGTCCGGCTGTCAGACGCAGGGACGCGGACGCATCGGGCGGACATTCTATTCTCCCTCACAGACCGGTGTTTATCTCAGCCTGCTGCTGCGTCCGCCGCACTGTCAGCCACAGGAGGCGGTCAAACTGACCACCATGGCAGCGGTTGCCGTGTGCGAGGCGATTGAGGAAGTATCTAGCGAACAGGCGCAGATCAAATGGGTCAACGATATCTTTATCGGGGACAAAAAGGTGTGCGGCATCCTGACCGAGGCTGCCTTGGGACTGGAAGATGGCTGTCTGGATTATGCGGTACTCGGTGTAGGCATCAACGTCTATGCACCCAAAGACGGATTTCCGGAAGAACTGCAAAAAATTGCCGGTTCAGTGTTTGAGACCGCGCAGAACGATGGAAAAAACCGCATTGCAGCCGCATTTTTGAATCATTTCATGGCAGATTATAAAAATCGTGACGTGAGCGACTATGCCGCGCGCTATCGTGCCCGCAGTCTGGTCATCGGACGGGACATCTGGGTCATGCAGGGCGGACAGGCATACCCGGCGCATGTGCTGGACGTGGACAGAGAGTGTCGTCTGCATGTTCAGTACGCGGATGGCCGTACCGACTGCCTGACCTCGGGTGAAATCAGCATCCGCGTGCGATCGGAAGGAGTTTAACCCGTGACTGTGACAAAGACCAAAGATCTGACCCTGTGCGCACTGTTTGTCGCACTCATCGCCGCCGGTGCGTTCATTAAGATTCCGGTTCCAGTGGTACCGTTCACCTTGCAAACGCTGTTTACCATGCTAGCCGGACTGCTGCTCGGTGCCAAGCGCGGCTGTACGGCGGTGTGCATTTATATCATTCTGGGCCTCATGGGACTGCCCATCTTCGCGAGCGGCGGCGGCCCGGGCTACATTTTCCAGCCCAGTTTTGGCTATCTCATCGGCTTTGCGGTCGGTGCTTACGTGACCGGAGCCATTGCAGGCAAGAGCGATCACCCGAGTTATAAACGCCTGCTGGCTGCGAATTTTGCCGGACTTGCGATTGTGTATCTGTTCGGCATGGTCTATTACGGCCTCATCAGTAATTTTTATCTTGGCACACCGATTGGCCTGTGGCCGTTGTTTCTGTACTGCTTTTTGCTGGTCGTGCCCGGTGATATCGTCCTGTGTATCTTGGGCGCAATTCTGGCAAAGAGATTGCGGCCGTGGATTGGCATAGAAAGGGAGTAAGCGAGACATGACAGAGATAGAAAACCTGTGCGCGCGCGTGCTCAGCGGGGAAAAAATCACCCGTGAGCAGGCACTGGAACTGTATCACCAGCCGCTCGAGCCGCTGTGCGCAGCTGCCGACCGCATCCGTCGCGCATTTTGTCAGGACGCCTTTGACCTATGCACGATCATCAACGGAAAGAGCGGAAAGTGTTCGGAAAACTGCAAATTCTGCGCGCAGTCGGCGCACAATCATACGGGAGCTGCCGTGTATCCGCTGCTCTCGGCAGAGGAAATCACAGCCGAAGCCAGGAAAAACGATGTGCAGGGCGTGCTGCGTTATTCCATTGTCACGTCAGGCAAACGGCTAAGCGATGATGAAGTCGAGGCGATGTGCGAGGCCGTGCGCCAGATTCGCGCAGAGACCGGCATTTCGGTCTGCGTGTCGTTTGGTCTGCTCGATCAGAAGCAGTACGAGAAACTGCGGGACGCAGGCGTGACCCGTGTGCACAACAATCTGGAAACCTCGCATCGGAATTTTCCCAACATCTGCACCACGCACACCTATGACGATAAGATCGCGGCTATCCGTGCTGCACAGGCTGCCGGTCTGACTGTGTGCAGCGGCGGTATCATGGGACTGGGCGAGACCGTGGAAGACCGCATTGATATGGCGCTGACGCTGCGGGAGCTGGACATTCACAGTGTGCCGGTCAATGTACTCAATCCCATCCCGGGCACGCCGCTCGAGCACTGTGCACCGCTGACCGAGGACGAAGTGCGCCGCATTGTGGCGGTCTATCGTTTCCTGCTCCCCGATGCCTCCATTCGACTGGCTGGTGGGCGCGGTCTGCTGCCTGATAAGGGCAGAGCGTGCTTCCTGTCGGGTGCCAACGCGGCCATTTCGGGCGACATGCTGACCACAGCGGGAATTACGGTTGAGACCGACCGTCGTATGCTGCGAGAGCTTGGATACGAGGTGAAGCGCTGTCATGGCTAAGACTCTGTTTGTCATCGGAACCGGTACGGACGTCGGCAAGACCTATGTGACCGGTCTGATTGTCAAAAAATTACGCGAACACGGCAGAAAAGCGGCTTATTTTAAGGCGGCAATGAGCGGAAACGAGCGGGATGCACAGGGCAATCTGATACCGGGTGATGCACTGCACGTCAAGACCATATCGGGTATCGAGCAGCCGCTCACGACCATGTGTCCTTATGTGTACGAGCATGCAGTCTCTCCGCATCTGGCTGCACAGATCGAGGGAAACCCGGTCGAGCTGTCGCGCGTTATCCAAGATTTGCACAGCCTGTGCACGGCGTACGATTTTGTGACTATGGAAGGTGCGGGCGGCATTCTGTGTCCTATTCGCTTTGATCAGATCCAGCACCTGCTGCTTCCCGCGCTCATTCGCGCGTGTGGGATGGACTGCCTGCTGGTTGCAGATGCCGGTCTGGGTACGATCAACGCCGTGGGACTCACTGCGGCCTACCTCAAGGAACAGGGGATTGTACTGCGCGGCATCGTGTTCAACCGGTTTGAGTCGGGGAATCTTATGCATGAGGACAATAAAACCATGTGCGAAATTCTCACCGGTGTGCCGGTGGTGGCTTGCGTCCGGCAGGGAGATACCGACCTTGATCTGGACGCTGAGACGCTCGAAGCACTGTACAAGGAGGCAGACGCATGATCTGGTATCCCTATCAGCAGATGAAAACCATGCAGGCACCGTTTGAAATCTTGGATGCCGAGGGCGTGTATCTGTATACCAAAGAGCACAAAATGATCGACTCGGTATCCTCGTGGTGGAGCGTCATTCACGGCTACAAGCACCCGGCGCTGAATAAAGCCATCATAGAACAGGTGGGAAAGTTCTCCCATGTCATGCTCGGCGGACTGACGCATGAGCCGGTGCGCAAACTGTCGGATAAATTGCAGTCCTTTTTGCCGGGAGATCTGGATTACTGCTTTTTTTCGGACTCGGGCAGCGTAGCCGTCGAGGTCGCGCTCAAAATGGCGCTGCAATATTACGTCAATCGCGGTGAGCAGCAGCGCACGATGATTTTGGCACTTGAGCATGCTTACCATGGAGACACCTTCAAGACCATGGAGGCAGGTGATGACGAGGACTATCACTTCGTGCTGAATGCCTACGGAAAAAGTCCGTATGTCGTGCATATCCCGACCGAGATTGCGGCACTGGAGCAGGCATTTGCGCAGTATCATGATAAGCTCAACTGTGTGCTCGTCGAACCGCTCTTGCAGGGTGCAGGCGGCATGCGAATGTATGATGTCTCGTTTTTGCAGCGTGCCCGTGAGCTGTGCGATCAGTACGGTGTGCTACTCATCTTCGACGAGGTTGCAACCGGCTTTGGACGCACGGGCAATCGCTTTGTTGCCGATCTGGTACTGCCGGACATTCTGGTGTTGGGCAAGGCGCTGACCGGCGGCTATATCGGCCATGCGGTTACGGTCGCAAATCATAAGGTTTACGATGGGTTTTACGACGATGATCCCGCGCATGCCCTCATGCACGGCCCGACTTTTATGGGCAATGCACTGGCGTGCAGCGTGGCGCTCAAGTCTATCGAGCTGTTTGAGTCCGAGCACTATATGGACAAGATCGCACGTATCGAGGCCATCACCAGACGGGAACTAGATGGTTTTTCTGACCCGCGTATCCGTGAAATTCGCATCATGGGCGGATGTGTGTGCATTGAAGTTTATGATTCCGAGACGCTGCGCGGATATCAGCAGTTCGCCTGCGAACGGGGTGTGTTCAGCCGTCCGTTTCTGAATTATCTGTACGCTATGGTACCCTATGTCATTTCGGAAGATCAGCTCGTCACCGTGCTGGACTGCATGAAGGCTTGGTTTTCCCGGTGAGGACGCCGGTCTGTGTGCGAAAAATATAAGGAAATAACTGTCAATCAGCCCGCGCTTATGATATACTTGTAACGTCAAGTATCGTAAGTGCGGGCCTTTTGTACCAAAATACCGGCCACACAAGCAGACTTGACCAAAGTAAAAAAATTCCGAAAACGCAGACTGAAATGACATTTTTGTTTCCAATCCTGCCTGCTCCACGCTGCGTGGAGTGAATTACAGCAGGCGGTGGGTTGTCGGTGGACACCCGGCACGCTATGCTGAAAGCACAAAGGAGGGATCGTTATGGAAAACCGGAAAATCGGTGCATTCATTGCAGAGAGACGAAAGGAAAGCGGACTGACCCAGCAGGCATTGGCTGATCGTTTGGGGCTGACCAACAAGGCAGTGTCCAAGTGGGAGACCGGTGACGGTCTGCCGGATATCACGATCTTGCCTGCACTGGCGGAAAATCTCGGTGTGACTGTGGATGAGTTGCTGGCAGGCGAGCGCAGACCCAAGACGCCGGAAGTCGGGGAGCAAACACGGAAGTATCTCGAAGACCGTGCACATCGTCGGCAGGTTGTTGGACTTTTGGCTGTGGCCGTCGTCGGTGCATGCGGTGGCCTTTTGCGCACTTCGGAATGGCTATACTGGGTGATGCTGATTGTCTCGATTGCGGGATACATCGGCGTGCATGTATACTTTCCCGGAAAAGAACCTCTGCGCCGACGCGTGTTGTTTGGCGCGCTTTGGGGCGCTGGAATGAAAGGGCTGCCGTTTGTGGCGCTGTATACCTCCTGGATGCGCGGACAGATTGCGGACGGAAGCACGCCGAAAGCGGTTATCAAAGATCTTGTAATAGACTGGTATGAATGGACGGGAAGGTCGTTTGAATTGGGGGAGATTAACCAGCGCACGACACAGATCATGGACTTGATTACGACGTATTATCGACTGCTTTTGGTTGTTGCTTGGATTTTGACCATGCTGCTCGGTATGTTGCTAGCCTTTTTGAGCTGGAAAGTACAGCACAAAAAGAGTCCAAAGATTGTAAGTAAAAATTGATCTGTGATGACTGAGAAAAGCAGAAAATAGCACGTTTTCGACACCTTCCAGCAGATTCTACGCTGCGTGGAGTGAATTTCAGCAGGTGGTGGGTTGTCCGTAGATACCCGACACGCTATGCTGAAAGCACAAAGGAGGGAGCATTATGGAAAACCGGAAGATCGGTGCATTCATTGCAGAGAGACGAAAGGAAAGCGGACTGACTCAACAGGCATTGGCCGATCGCTTGGGACTGACCAACAAGGCAGTGTCCAAGTGGGAGACCGGTGACGGTCTGCCGGATATCACGATCTTGCCTGCACTCGCAGAAAACCTCGGTGTGACCGTGGATGAGCTGCTGGCAGGCGAGCGCAGACCCAAGACCCCGGAAGTCGGGGAGCAGACCCGGAAGTATCTCGAAGAGCGAAAACGCAAACAATATAAAATTGCGGTCATGGCATCAGCCTTGATTGTTGTCCTAGCTGTTTCATATATGATGCAGAGCACTTACTATTTTTGGATTAGGCCGAACTATCTATTACCAATGGCATTATCCATCGGTGGATACATTGCGGCCAATATCTGGATACCTGGACAGGAGACTTTGCGTCAGCGCACGCTGTTCTGTGCACTGTGGTCAGCAACTTTGTTTGTATTTCCAGCACAGTGGTGCATCCGATTGGTAGATAAGATTTTGGAACATTTGCAATTGGCAGACTACTTGGCTGAACGCTATGTACAGGAGCACGATTTAACCGTGCGGCAGACTTATTGGGACTTTTTCCAGTATTATGAGGGTGAGATTGCGCAGTGGACTGCTAAGCATGAGTGGATATTCTGGCTGGCTGGCATCGCAATTATGATTGGGCTTGGCCTGCTCGTTGGCCATATCACTTGGAAATTACAGCATAGGGAACGGAAAAAACATGAATCTGAATCTTGAGACCTTTAATCGAAAAGAAGTTTTGCAATATCTGCGCTGGACGGGCAGTGAGATTCCGCCCGAGGTCGACGCGCTGATCGATGACTGTATGGCAGAGACCCTGCGCGTGTCCGAGCCGCGCTTTATCTATCGGATTCTGCCGATTGACTGGGAGGCGCACACGCCTGAACTGGCCTTTGTCGGTCAGGACATTCCGAATATGCTGGCCGACAGTGATCGAGTGGTGCTGCTTGCCGCAACGCTGGGTGGTGGTTTGGAACTTGCCATTCGCAGAGCGCAGGTGCGCGACATGTCTCGCGCGGTCGTGCTGGACTGCTGTGGTTCGGCGGCGATCGAGGCGGTCTGTGATGCAGCCGAGCGGGAAATTCAGAGCGCGGTTGGCGAGGGTGTTTACCTGACCGACCGTTTCAGTCCGGGTTATGGTGACCTGCCTATTTTATTGCAAGATGATTTCGTTCGGCTGGTGGACGCGCCGCGCCGCATCGGCCTGACCGTGACGAGTACACATATACTGACACCGCGCAAGTCGGTGACCGCGATCATTGGACTGGCAAACAAGCCGCAGACCAAACGATTCCGTGGCTGCGCGTATTGCTCGATGTTTGAGACCTGTGCCTTTCGCAAGGCTGGAAAAACCTGTGGGAGAGAATAAAGAACATGCAAAGAACACTCTGTTATTTGGACGGTGCAATGGGCACCATGCTGCAGCAGGCTGGGCTGGAAACCGGACGCGCCCCTGAGACGCTCAATCTGGAAAATCCCGACCTCATTGTCCGCACCCATCTGGCGTACCTTGAAGCAGGTGCGCAGATTATTTATGCCAACACTTTTGGTGCGAACCGAGAAAAGCTGGCGCGCGAGGGCGTGGACACGACCGAGGCCATTCGTGCGGGCGTTGCCTGCGCTCGCCGCGCCGTGGATACCTTCTGTGCAGATCACCCGGACGTAGATCGTCCTCGCGTCGCGCTCGATATCGGCCCGATTGGTCGTCTGCTCGAGCCTTACGGCACGCTGCCCTTTGAGGAAGCATACGATATTTTCCGTGAGATCATCGAGGTCGGACAGGATGCTGATTTGATCATTTTTGAGACCATGACCGATCTGTACGAGGTCAAGGCCGGTGTGCTGGCAGCCAAGGAAAACAGCGACAAGCCGGTCTTTGTCACCATGACCTTTGAGCCCAACCATCGTACCTTCACCGGCTGTTCGGTTGACGCGATGTGTACTGTGCTGGATGGTCTGGGCGTGGATGCGCTGGGCGTGAACTGTTCGCTTGGCCCGGTAGAGCTCTATCCCATCGTGGAGGAAATGAGCCGTTTGACTGCTCTGCCGCTCATCGTCAAGGCCAATGCAGGACTGCCCGACCCGGAGACCGGTGCATACAGCATTACACCCGATGATTTTGCCCGTGAGATGGCAAAGTTCCCAGCGCTGGGCGTTCAGTATCTGGGCGGCTGCTGCGGTACGTCGCCCGATTGCATCCGCGAGCTGGTGCGGGCAACCCGCGGACAGACCGCAGCCGAGCGGGAAGTCGTGCGCCGCACGGTGGTATGTACTCCGACCGAGACCGTGGTCGTAGACGGTGTGCGCGTCATCGGCGAGCGCATCAACCCGACCGGCAAGAAGCGTTTTCAGCAGGCACTGCGCGACGGTGATCTGGACTATGTTCTGGGTCAGGCAGTCGAGCAGGCCGACGCAGGTGCACATATTCTGGACGTCAACGTCGGTCTTCCGGGCGTGGACGAGCCGTCTATGATGGTTAAGGTGGTCAAGGCCATCCAGTCGGTCACCGATCTGCCGCTTCAGATCGACTCGTCCAATCAGGACGCGCTGGAAGCCGGTCTGCGCGTGGTCAACGGTAAGGCGATTGTCAACTCGGTCAACGGTGAACCCGAGGTGCTCGCCCGTGTACTGCCCATCGTCAAGAAGTACGGTGCAGCAGTCATCGGTCTGGCAATGGACCAGAACGGCATTCCGGCAACAGCTGAGGAGCGCTTCGCCATTGCCGAACGTATTTTAAACGCAGCGCTGTCCTATGGCATTCCCAAGGAAGACGTGTTCATCGACTGCCTGACGCTCACCGTATCGGCTGAGCAGGACAAGGCGGTCGAGACCCTGAGAGCCATGCAGATGGTGCGTGACCGTCTGGGTCTGCACTGCACGCTGGGCGTGTCCAATATTTCGTTTGGCCTGCCCAATCGCAGCCTGATTACCACCAGTTTCCTGACGCTTGCACTGTCGTACGGTCTGGATCTGCCCATCGTCAATCCCAATACCCCGGCGATCATGGACACCATTCGTGCGTTCAATGTCCTGTACAATCACGACAAGAACGCCGAAGCATATATTGCAGCATATTCCGGTCAGCCGGCAGCACCGGTACAGCCGGCGGCTTCTCAGGCTGAGGAAACCACGCTGCCGCGTGCGGTTGAGAAGGGACTCAAGGACGAAGCACGCCGCCTGACTGTCAATCTGCTCGCGTCGGGCAAGTCGGAACTCGATATCGTCAATGAACTGCTCATTCCGGCGCTGGACGTGGTCGGCGGACGCTTTGAGCGCGGAGAAATCTTCCTGCCGCAGCTCATCAACTCGGCAGGCGCAGCACAGGAAGCCTTCGAGATCATCCGCACCGAGATGGCCAAGAAGGGAACCGGAACGGTTTCCAAGGGTAAGGTCATCGTTGCGACGGTAAAGGGAGATATTCACGATATCGGTAAGAATATCGTCAAAACCATTGTAGAGAATTACGGCTATCGCGTCATTGATCTGGGACGTGACGTACCCATCGAGACCGTGGTTGAGACCGCCATCCGCGAGGACGTGCACTTGATCGGTCTGTCGGCACTCATGACCACGACCCTGGCCAACATGGACGAGACCATTAAGGCGCTGCGTGCGAGCGGTCATCCGTGTAAGATTTGGGTCGGCGGCGCAGTGCTGACGCCGGAGTATGCGCACAAGATGGGCGCGGATTACTACGCACGCGATGCGCGCGAATCGGTGGATATTTGCAGGGAGGTACTGGGATAAAGCATGGAACTGAGAGAATATCTGAAGCATAAAACATTGCTGTTTGACGGTGCAATGGGCACTTATTTCCGGTCGGTGCATCCTGAGTACCCGGGAAAGTGTGAGCTTGCCAACTGCAATGCACCGGCAAAGGTGGCAGAGGTACATAAGAACTATCTGGAGTCGGGCGCACGCGCGATCAAGACCAATACCTTTGCGGCCAATACCCACGCACTGGAATGCAAATTTGACGAGGTGCGCACGGTTATCCGACAGGGCTGGAAGATTGCAACCAAGGTCGCCGAGCCTTACCGCGCTTTTGTTTTCGCCGATATCGGACCGATCACCGACCCGAACGGCGAATACGAGCAGATCGTAGATGAATTTCTGGCGCTGGGTGCCAAGAATTTCCTGTTTGAGACCTGGTCGGACGACGATGACCTGTACGCACTGGCGGCATACATCAAGGCGAGATGCCCGGATGCCTTTCTGATCGCTTCGTTTGCGGTCTCGCCTGATGGCTTTACTCGTCAAGGACTGTCTGCCCGTGCAGTTTTGGAGCGTGTGACGAACTGCCCGGTGATCGACGCGGCTGGTTTTAACTGCGTGTCCGGCCCCAATCATCTGCTCGCGCAGGCACGCGCCAATGCCGATCTGTTTGGCAAGGAACGTCCGGCAGCCGATCCGGCGATGCTCAGCGTGATGCCAAACGCTGGTTATCCGACCATCGTGGACGGACGTACCTTCTTTGAAAATCGTGCAGGATACTTTGCATCGCGCATGGTTGAGATCGTCGCAGCGGGCGCGAAGATCATCGGCGGCTGCTGTGGTACGACTCCTGAGCATATCCGACTGACAGCCGAAGCGCTCAACGAAGAGGAGATCAAGCCCGAACCGGCAGCGGCTCAGGTCGAGGTCAAACCGCGTGAGGTGAAAAACCGTCTGGCGGATAAGTTTGCAGCTAAGAAGCGCGTCATTGCAGTTGAGCTGGACCCGCCGGCGGATGATAATTTGGAAAAGTTCATGGCAGGTGCCAAAGCACTCAAGGAAGCAGGCGTGGACGCGATCACGATTGCAGACTGTCCGATTGCCCGTGCCCGTGCGGATAGTTCGCTGCTGGCTGCCAAGCTGCGCCGGGAATTGGATATCGACCCCATCCCGCACATGACTTGCCGTGACCGTAATATCAATGCGACCAAGGCGCTGCTGCTCGGCTTGTCGGCTGAGGAAGTGCGCAACGTGCTGGTTGTGACGGGCGACCCCATTCCGTCTGCCGAACGCGATGAGGTCAAGGGTGTCTTTTCGTTCAATTCTGCTGTGCTTGCAGGCTATATTCGGGAACTCGGTGAACAGGGCGTGACGGCATCGTTCCGTGTATTTGGTGCGCTCAATGTCAATGCGGCTAATTTTGAGGTCGAGCTGCGCAAGGCCAAGCGCAAGGTAGAGCAAGGCGTTGCTGGCTTCCTGACCCAGCCGGTCTTCACATCCCGCGCATTTGAGAACCTGATTCATGCACATGAGGAATTGGATGCCGATATTTTGGGTGGTGTGATCCCGATTGTGAGCCATCGCAATGCACTCTATATGAACAATGAGGTCGCAGGCATTGAGATTTCGCAGGGTGTCATCAACCGCTATGAGGGATTAGATCGCGAGGCGGCTGAAGATCTTGCGGTCGACCTTTCGGTACAGCTGGCACAGCGCATGGAACCGTACACTGCGGGCTGGTATTTCATCACGCCGTTCCAGCGCGTGAGCCTGATTACGCGAATTTTACGAGAACTGAATAAATCTACAGAAACAGATCCTTCCTAATTGTAAACATTGTGCAAACTGTCCAGCACATACCTTGAATGATATCATACCATTTGGTAAAATAAAGTAAACATAATTGTGCTGTGATGTTTTTAAGGATGTGCTTTCATGAATATTATGTTTTTCTTGACCCATAAGAGCGAAGTGACCTATTTATATGAGGATATGGGAATTAAGGAAGGCTTGGACAAGTTGCAGGCGAGTGGTTATCATGCGATTCCGCTGATCTCGCGAGACGGAGAATACATAGGAACGGTAACGGAAGGTGATTTCCTCTGGATGATCTGTTCGTGCGGTGAGTTGATTGGCAAGAAGAAGACCATGTCGCTGCAAATGCGTGATTTGCCGCGGCGCTGTGACAATAAGGCGGTCGATGCAAACGCGACGATTTTCGATTTGTTGTCCCGCGCGGCCAATCAGAACTTTGTGCCGGTGACCGATGACCGAAATATGTTCATTGGCATCGTGACACGAAAGAAGATCTTTGACTATTGCTACAAACACCTCAAGGAAACGCAGACATAAAGGGAGAGTCCCGACGCAGCGCGTCGGGACTTTTTCTTGCAAAAAAAATCGTCGAAACCTGTTGACTTTGGGAAAAGCTGGTGGTATTATATTTAAGCTGTCTGTTTGAGGACAGCATACCACGAAGAAAACCTGATAAGTTTCAAAGTTTTTTTGAATAAACTTCAAAAAAATGAAAAAACTTATTGACAGAGGCTCTTCGATATGGTATTATGAATAAGCTGACCACACGGACAGCGAAACCGGACGAAAAGTTTGGAAAAGTTCAGATTTAGCGATTCGGAGTGCGAAAAACTTCGAAAAAAGTTAAAAAAGAGCTTGACAAACGAAAG
>NZ_FUXW01000004.1 GCF_900167005.1 Butyricicoccus pullicaecorum DSM 23266 | reverse complement strand
CCGGAGGGTACGGCAACGCCAGCGCACCCCATGGGGTGCGCCTGTTCTCTGCCGAACCTTCCATCGCAAAGGACTTTTTGATGTCAGGATCTTTTTTGATACGATTCTACCCTATACAATATCATAGGTTTGATCCCTTGGCAATCCCTTTTCTTTCTATGATTTGTAGGCGTATGATACTGATTTATCGCGCGTCCAGAAGCGCCGCTTTTCATCCAAAGGCGGTGTGCGGGCATTTTGGGAACCCGGCTTTAGCAAGCCGGTAAAGAAAAGTATCAAAGACGTGAAAAGCGTCACTTTAGCGTCATCCGATTTACCTCGGAGGGAAACCACAAGGGGGACAATAGCGTATCGGAAAAATCGCAAGTTGGGAAAACCATCTACCCACGACTGAGCGGCAAGACGCAACATTGTGAATGAGGAGCAAGGCTAAACTGCTTTAAGGGCAGTCCGAGGCGGGATACTCGACCCGACGGCGCAGGATGGTTGTATTCGCCGTATGTCATAGCGGAATGTGACAGGTAAACACAGACCGCACGATACTTATGACAGCCAGCCGCAGTAAGCGGAAAAGGACGAAAACCCACTACCGACATCACAATACGCTTTTCCCAAAGTGTCTAACTGGAGATTGCCTAAACCGGAACGCCGGAACTATCCGGCTATGCGTAATGCCGCAAGGCGATAAATTTCAAGGGGTAAAAACCCAAGAAAGATGACGCTGAATATCCGGCATGGCAACGGAGCCTCCGTAGTAGTCCGAGGGCGGGAAAGCCGTCTACATGGCGAAGGGAGGCAGGATGTCAACCAATTCATAAAAAGGAAAGGTGCGTGAGGCATTATGAGAAGTCCTGAAAATGTGTTGGAAAGCCTAAAATCCAAGGCGTGTAACAAGAGTTACAAGTACGAGCGGTTATACCGCAACCTGTACAATCCACAATTCTATCTGCTGGCATATCAGCGGATACAGGCGAAACCAGGCAACATGACAGCCGGAACAGACGGCAAAACCATTGACGGAATGGGAATGGTAAGGATAAACGCCCTCATTGAAAAGATGCGGGATTTTAGTTATCAGCCTAACCCGGCAAGGAGAACGTATATCCCGAAATCCAATGGGAAAATGCGTCCTCTGGGGATACCGTCATTCGACGATAAACTGATACAGGAGGTGGTGCGGCTCATCTTAGAGAGTATTTATGAGCCAACCTTTAGCGACTATTCCCACGGTTTCCGTATAAACAGAAGCTGTCATACGGCACTCAAATATGTGCAGAAATATTTTACGGGGACAAAGTGGTTCGTTGAGGGAGATATAAAGGGCTGTTTTGACAACGTAGACCATCATGTGTTGATTGCTATTTTGCGAAAGCGGATTGCAGATGAACATTTCATCGGTCTGCTCTGGAAGTTCTTGAAAGCTGGATATATGGAGGATTGGAATTATCACAATACTTATTCCGGCACTCCGCAAGGCTCCATCATCAGCCCTATCCTTGCAAACATCTACATGAACGAACTGGATAGCTATATGGCAGAGTATGCAGAGAAATTCAACTGCGGAAACCGCCGTAAAATCAATCCTGCGTTCAAGAAGAAGCTGGATGTCTGCCGGGGGAAAGAACAAAGGCTTAAAAGAAATCTCTCTAAAATGAGCGAGGAAGAAAAAGAGGGCTTAATTGCAGAAATCCGGGAACTGCGGCGTAGTCTGAAATCTATGCCGTATAGCGACCAGATGGACGATAGCTATAAACGGATTTGCTATATCCGATATGCCGATGATTTCTTAATTGGAGTTATCGGCAGCAAAGAGGACGCAGAACAGATTAAACAAGATGTAGGCTGCTTTATCCGGGACAAACTCCATCTGGAAATGTCCGAGGAAAAGACATTGATTACTCATGGACACGACGCTGCGAAGTTCTTGGGATATGAGGTCACAATCGCCAAAGGCGAACACAACAAAAAGACCAAAACCGGGGCTACCAGACGGGTAAACAATGGAAAAGTCTTACTTTATGTTCCCCATGATAAGTGGGTAAAACGACTGTTCTCCTACAATGCCCTCAAGATTAAATACGACAAACAAAATGGAAACAAAGAGGTTTGGGAACCTGTCCGGCGCACTCGCCTGTTGCACTTGGACGATTTGGAAATCCTAAACCAATACAACGCAGAAATCCGTGGATTGTATAACTACTACCGACTTGCAAACAACGTGTCTGTACTCAATAACTTCTACTATGTAATGAGATACAGTATGCTCAAAACCTTTGCTGGAAAATATCGGACACGAATCAGCAGAATTATCCGCAAGTACCGTCAAGGGAAAGATTTTGTTGTGGAGTATCCGAAGAAAAACGGCAAGGTGGGAAAAGTGCTGTTCTACAATGACGGTTTCCGCCGGAATACCAAAGTAGAAAGCGGAAATCCCGATATAGTAGCACGAGCCGTTGAGAATTATGGACGCAACAGCCTGATTAAAAGACTGCAAGCGAACCAATGCGAGTGGTGCGGCGCAGAAAATGTGCCGCTTGAAATACACCATGTACGAAAACTCAAAGATTTAAGTGGCAGAAAACAATGGGAAATCGCCATGATTGGGCGTAAGCGCAAGACAATGGCACTCTGCGTCTACTGTCACGATAAGTTACACGCTGGGAAATTAGACTGACATCTGGAGAGCCGGATACGCTGAGAGGTGTAAGTCCGGTTCGGAGGGGAGTTCTCGGAAACCTACCATAGCAATATGGCAAGGCGCCGGGTTCTTACCCTACTGGTGACCTCCATAGGACCGATTCCCTTTGCCACGATGGTCAACCGGGAATGGGGCTCCACGGGACAGAACTATCTTCGCTCCCTGCTGGCCCTGGGCTTCCAGGCCTTCCTCATTATGATCTGTGTGGGCATCTATGCCGTGCTGGTACAGAACATCGCAACGGAAGATGACATCATCATGGCCATCTGGAGCTGTGTGGGCTATACGGTCCTGTTGTGCTTTACGCTCTTTAAGACCGGAAGCCTTGCAAAAGCTGTGTTTAATGCACACTAATCAGGAAGGAGGAAATCCCATTGGCTTATGTACCCGTACCCAAAGATCTGACGAAAGTCAAAACCAAGGTTGCTTTCAACCTGACCAAGAGGCAGCTAATCTGCTTCACCGGCGGGGCGCTGATCGGCGTACCGCTTTTCTTTTTGCTCCGAGGTCCTGTGGGAAGCAGCGCAGCAGCCATGTGTATGATGCTGGTCATGCTGCCCTTCTTCATGCTCGCCATGTACGAGAAACACGGCCAGCCCTTGGAAAAGATCGTGGGGAATATCATCCGTGTCACGGTGATTCGTCCCAAGCAGCGCCCGTATAAGACCAACAATTTCTATGACGCTCTGGAGCGGCAGGCAAATCTTGACGAGGAGGTGTACGACATTGTTCACGGCAATCAAAAGCTGGCTGCACCGGCTGTTCGGAAAAACCGAGGAAAAAGCTGTGCAGCCGGTCAGGACCAAGAAAAAACTGTCCCGCGCCGACAGAAAGCAGATTGAGGCTGCCATTGCCCGTGCCAATCGCACAGACAAAAAGGAAAAATCGGCTCAGGACAGCATCCCCTATGAACGAATGTGGCCGGATGGTATCTGCCGCGTGGCAGACGGCCACTACACAAAGACCATCCAGTTCCAGGACATCAACTATCAGCTCTCGCAGAACGAGGACAAAACAGCGATCTTCGAGGGCTGGTGTGATTTCCTCAACTACTTCGACAGCTCGATCAAATTTGAGCTGTCTTTTTTGAATCTTGCAGCATCTAAAGAGACTTTTGCCCGTGCTATTTCCATTCCTCTCCAGGGGGATGACTTTGACAGTATTCGGGTTGAGTACATGACCATGCTGCAAAACCAGCTGGCAAAGGGCAACAACGGCCTTATCAAGACCAAGTATCTCACCTTCGGCATTGATGCGGACAGCATCAAGTCGGCCAAGCCCCGTCTGGAGCGTATTGAGACCGATATTCTCAATAACTTCAAGCGTCTGGGCGTGGTTGCTGAGACTCTGGATGGTAAGGCAAGACTTGCCCAGCTCCATGGAATCTTCCACATGGATGAGCAGCTGCCGTTCCGCTTTGAGTGGGACTGGCTCCCGTACAGTGGCCTGTCCACCAAGGATTTTATCGCGCCCAGCTCTTTTGAGTTTCGCACCGGCAAGCAGTTCCGTATGGGCAAAAAGTACGGGGCGGTCAGCTTCGTACAGATCCTCGCGCCGGAACTGAACGACCGAATGCTGGCGGAGTTTTTGGACATGGAATCCAATCTGATTGTCAGCCTGCACATTCAGTCGGTAGATCAGATCAAGGCCATCAAGACGGTCAAGCGAAAAATCACCGATTTGGACAAATCCAAAATCGAGGAACAGAAAAAGGCCGTCCGTGCCGGATATGACATGGACATCATTCCCTCCGACCTTGCCACCTACGGTGCAGAGGCCAAAAAGCTCTTGCAGGATTTGCAGAGCCGTAATGAGCGAATGTTCCTTGTGACCTTCCTGGTATTGAACACCGCAGACAATCCCCGTCAGCTGGACAACAATGTATTCCAGGCCAGTTCCATTGCCCAGAAGTACAACTGCCAGCTGACAAGGCTCGACTTCCAGCAGGAAGAAGGGCTGATGAGCTGCCTGCCCCTGGGTCTCAATCAGATTGAGATTCAACGCGGTCTAACCACCAGTTCCACGGCCATCTTCGTGCCGTTTACCACCCAGGAACTTTTCCAGAACGGCAAAGAGGCTCTGTACTATGGCATCAATGCCTTGTCCAGTAACCTTATCATGGTGGACCGCAAGCTGCTGAAAAACCCCAACGGCCTGATTCTCGGTACGCCGGGTTCTGGTAAGTCTTTCAGCGCCAAGCGAGAGATTGCCAACTGTTTCCTACTCACCTCGGATGATGTCATCATCTGCGACCCGGAGGCAGAATATGCCCCGCTGGTGGAACGACTGCATGGGCAGGTCATTAAGATTTCGCCCACTTCCACCAACTACATCAACCCCATGGACCTGAACCTGGACTACTCGGACGATGAAAGCCCGCTGTCCCTCAAGTCCGACTTCATTCTGTCCCTGTGCGAGCTGATCGTGGGCGGCAAGGAGGGCTTGCAGCCGGTGCAGAAAACCATCATCGACCGCTGTGTGCGGCTGGTCTATCAGGACTATCTCAATGACCCCCGACCGGAGAATATGCCCATCCTGGAGGACCTTTACAACCTGCTGCGAGCGCAGGACGAGAAAGAAGCGCAATACATCGCAACGGCGCTGGAAATCTATGTGACCGGCTCTCTCAATGTGTTCAATCACCAAAGCAATGTGGACATCAACAACCGCATTGTCTGCTACGACATCAAAGAATTGGGAAAGCAACTCAAAAAGATTGGTATGCTGGTGGTCCAGGATCAGGTGTGGAACCGTGTCACCATCAACCGTGCCGCCCACAAGTCCACCCGCTATTACATCGACGAGATGCACCTGCTGCTGAAAGAGGAACAGACTGCCGCCTATACCGTCGAGATTTGGAAGCGATTCCGCAAGTGGGGTGGCATTCCCACTGGTATCACGCAGAATGTAAAGGACCTTTTGAGCAGCCGCGAGGTGGAGAACATCTTTGAAAACTCCGACTTCGTGTATATGCTCAACCAGGCGGGCGGCGACCGGCAGATTCTTGCCAAGCAGCTGGGCATTTCCCCGCATCAGCTCAGCTATGTGACCCACTCCAGCGAGGGCGAGGGCCTGCTGTTCTATGGCTCCACAATCCTGCCCTTCGTTGACCACTTCCCCAAAGATACGGAACTGTACCGTATTATGACCACGAAACCGCAAGAGCTAAAAAAGGAGGATGAATGACCATGAAACCCAATACTGAACTGAACACCATGATGTTTTTTGACGATGCCCTGGAGAGTGAGCGCACCCAGCTGCTCACCGAGCTGGCCGATGCCGTCAGCGAGACCCGCACGGCGGCGGATCAGGCGGCGGAGATGAACGAGGATGGCGAAGCGGGCCTGCTGCGCCTGACGGAAATCTGGTGCGCCATGAACGGTGTTCCCGCCATCGTCATCTTCGAGGGCAGCCAGTCTGAGTTGCTGGCCAATGTAGTGGCACAGATCTACGCCCATCTGCTTCAGCACCCCTTCCATGACCCTGTGGGGCTGGCCGTCTGTGTGGAGCTGCGCTACATGACGGACGCCCTCATGCTGGGTGAATGGTTTGAATAAGGAACCGCGCCTGCGCTTTACAGACGAGGAACGCTCTGACCCGGCGCTGGAGAAGCCCATTCGTAAGGCGGACAAGGCCGCTGTCAAAGCGGATAAGGCGCAGGCTAAAATCCCCAAAAAACAGGTCCGGCAAAAGACGGTGGACCCGGAGACCGGCAAAGTGACCACCAAGCTGGTGCTGGAGGACAAGAAGAAGCCGCCCTCCAAGCTGTCCCATGCGGTGCGGGATACCCCCGCCAATGCCGCTCTGGGGAAAGTTCACAAGGAAATCCGGGAGACCGAACAGGACAATGTGGGCGTGGAGAGCGCCCACAAGTCCGAGGAGGCTGCCGAGACCGGCACACGGTTGGTTCGGGAGGGTTATCGCAGCCACAAGTTGAAGCCCTACCGCAAGGCAGCCCAGGCCGAGCAGAAGCTGGAGAAGGCCAATGTGAACGCCCTGTATCAGAAGTCCCTGCGGGAAAATCCCCAGCTTACCAGCAATCCCATCTCCCGCTGGCAGCAGAAGCAAACCATTAAAAAGGAATATGCCGCCGCCAAGCGCGCCGGTCAAGCTGCTGGAAATACAGCCAGCACCGCAAAAAAGACCGGCAAGGCCGCCAAGACGGTAAAGGAAAAGGCGCAACAGGCAGGCGCGTTTGTCATGCGCCATAAAAAAGGGTTCCTTGTGGTGGGTGCCATCTTCTTGATGGTCTGTATGTTGCTCAATACCATGTCCTCCTGCTCTGTACTGAGCCAAGGAATTGGTTCGGTTATTTCCGGCACTACCTATCCTTCAGATGACCCGGAGCTGGTAGCTGTGGAGGCGGATTACGCCGCCAAAGAAGCGGCGCTGCAAGCCGAGATCGACAACATCGAAAGCAGCCATCCGGGGTATGACGAGTATCGGTATGACCTGGATATGATCGGGCATGACCCCCATGAGCTGGCGGCTTATCTGTCCGCTGTATTGCAGGGATATACCCGGCAGAGCGCCCAGACGGAGCTGGAGCGTGTGTTCGACGCACAGTATCAACTGACGCTCACCGAGGAAGTGGAAGTGCGTTATCGGACGGAAACCCGAACTGACAGCCAGGGCAATAGCTACACCGTTCAGGTTCCATACAACTACTACATTTTGAATGTAACTCTCACCAGTAAGCCCATTTCGTCTGTTGCCTCGGAACTTTTGACCCCGGAGCAGCTGGAAATGTACCAGGTGTACCGGCAAACGATGGGTAACAAACCGTTAGTTTTCGGCGGCGGTTCCACAAACACCAGTGATTCCGAGAGTTTGACCGGTGTTCAGTTTGTCAATGGCACTCGCCCCGGCAATCAGGCCGTGGTGGATATTGCTAAAAGTCAGGTGGGCAATGTGGGCGGTCAGCCGTTCTGGAGCTGGTATGGCTTTAATTCCCGCGTAGAATGGTGCGCCTGCTTCGTATCCTGGTGTTATGGCCAAATGGGGCTGTCCGAACCGCGCTTTGCAGGTTGTCAGTCCCAGGGCGTTCCCTGGTTCCAGTCTCACGGACAATGGGGCGCACGGGGCTATGAAAACCTTGCCCCTGGAGACGCTATTTTCTTCGATTGGGATCTTGATGGGTCTGCGGACCATGTGGGCCTTGTAGTCGGCACAGACGGTAGTCGAGTCTACACAGTCGAGGGGAACAGCGGCGACGCCTGCAAAATCAGAAGCTATGACCTGAATTACGAGTGTATCAAGGGCTATGGCCTGATGAACTGGTAATAGAGATTTTTAAGAAGGAGTGATTGATTATGGCTAAGAATAAAATCCAGCGCATTGACCAGGAGATTGCCAAGGTCCGCGAGAAGATCGCGGAATATCAGGACAAGCTGAAAACCCTGGAAGCGCAGAAAACCGAGGCGGAAAACCTGGAGATCGTCCAGATGGTGCGCGCCCTGCGTATGACCCCGGCTCAGCTGAACGCCATGCTGTCCGGCAGCGCGGTTCCCGGCATGGCCGCTGCCTCTGCTGACTACACCGAACAGGAGGAGATCAGCCATGAAGAATAAGAGAATTTTCAAGACCTTTTCGGCCCTGTGTGCGGCTCTGGTGCTGATGGCCAGCTTCTCCGTTACGGCCTTTGCTCAGGGAACGGACCAGCCCCCGGCAGAGGACGCCACCAACGACAGCAATGTGGTGGTGGAGGAAACCGAGGACAGTCCGGCCCTGACCCCGGATGGCAACGCCGCCCTGGTGGATGATTTCGGCGGCAACAAGCAGCTCATTACAGTCACCACCAAGGCGGGCAACTACTTTTACATCCTCATTGACCGGGCCAATGAGAACAAAGAAACGGCTGTCCACTTCTTAAACCAGGTGGATGAAGCCGACCTGATGGCGCTGATGGAGGACGGTCAGACTACCCAGGAGCAGCCTGCTGTCTGTAACTGTACGGAGAAATGTGTAGCCGGTACGGTCAATACCGCCTGCCCGGTGTGCGCCACCAATATGAGCAGCTGCACGGGTAAGGAGCCGGAACCGGAGGCCCCGGAAGAAACCCCGGAACCGGAAGAACCAGCGCAGAAACCTGCCGGACTGAATCCGGCCATTCTTTTGGCGGTGCTGGTTCTGATGGGCGGCGGCGGTGCCTTTGCTTACTTCAAATTCATCAAAAACAAGCCCAAGACCAAGGGTAACGACAATTTGGACGATTATGACTACGGCGAGGATGATACCGACCAGGAGGACGAGGACTCCTGGGAGACCGAGGAATCTGACGAGCTGGACGCTGGCGGGGGCGGCGACGAGGAAAGCGAGGACAAGACGGTTTGACCCGCTTCACCGACAGCCCCTATGAACGCATGATGACACGCAGGCCGGAGGGCGGGAAGGAAACTTCCCGTCCTCCTTCTTTATCTCCCAGCCACCCCTGTTATGGCTGTGGGAATTACCGTGCCGGTCAGCCCTGTGTGGGATTCTGCCACCGGCAGCTGACCGCATGGCTGCGGGAAAGGAGGATGAAAAACCATGAAGCTGGTAATCGCTGAGAAGCCGTCGGTTGCCCAAAGTCTGGCCGCCGTGATCGGGGCCACCACCCGCAAGGACGGCTATCTGGAGGGCGGCGGCTGGCGAGTGAGCTGGTGTGTGGGCCATCTGGCTGGTCTGGCCGACGCCGACGCTTATAACCCGGAGTACGCCAAGTGGCGCTATGACGATCTGCCCATTCTGCCGGAGCATTGGCAGATGGTGGTGAGCAAGGACAAGAAGAAACAGTTTGATGTGCTGAAGCAGCTGATGAACGCCCCGGATGTGACCGAGGTGGTGAACGCCTGCGACGCCGGACGCGAAGGTGAGCTGATCTTCCGCGCCGTCTACGAGCTGGCGGGTTGCACCAAACCCATGAAGCGGCTCTGGATTTCCTCGATGGAGGATTCCGCCATCCGGGAGGGTTTTGCGAACCTGCGCCCCGGCGCGGACTATGACGGCTTACGGGATGCGGCCCTCTGCCGTGCCAAGGCGGACTGGCTGGTGGGGATCAACGCCACCCGGCTGTTTTCCGTGCTGTACCACCGGACCCTCAACATCGGGCGCGTCATGTCCCCAACACTGGCCCTCATTGTCCAGCGGGAGGCCGAGATCGACACCTTTAAGCCGGTGCCGTTTTACACGGTGACGCTGGAGCTGCCCGGTTTCTCTGTTTCAGGGGAACGCATGGCGGACAAGGGCGCCGCCCAGCAGCTGAAAATGGCCTGCCAGGATGCGGCTGCTACGGTGAAAAAGGTGGAGCACAAGGACAAATCCGAGAAGCCGCCCGCCCTCTATGACCTGACCACCCTCCAGCGGGACGCCAACCGGCTGCTGGGGTTCACAGCCCAGCAAACCCTGGACTATTTGCAGAACCTCTATGAAAAGAAGCTCTGCACCTATCCTCGGACGGACAGCCGTTACCTGACTTCGGATATGGCAGCAAGTCTGCCGGAGCTGGTCCGGCTTACCGCTGGGGCGCTGCCCTTTGCCGCTGGTATGGAGCTTGCCTGCAATGCGGCACAGGTCATCAATGACAAGAAAGTGACCGACCACCATGCGGTGATCCCCACCCGCAACCTCCAGGGCGCGGACCTGTCCAGCTTGCCAGTTGGCGAAAAGGCGGTGCTGGAGCTGGTGGCTCTGCGGCTGCTGTGCGCCGTGGCCCAGCCCTATACCTTTGCGGAAACCGCCGTTGTTGTAGAGTGCGCCGGTGCGGAGTTTACCGCCAAGGGCCGCACGGTGAAACAACCCGGCTGGCGGGCGCTGGACGCTGCATACCGCGCAGGGCTGAAAAATGCAGAACCGGAAATCGAGGACAAGGCTCTGCCGGAGCTGTCTGAAGGTCAGACGCTGCCCCTTTCTGGTGCTGCCGTCAAGGAGGGCAAGACCACCCCGCCCAAGCACTTCACCGAAGATACGCTGCTTTCCGCGATGGAGACTGCCGGGAAGGACGATATGCCGGAGGACGCTGAGCGCAAGGGCCTGGGGACCCCGGCCACCCGCGCCGGTATCTTGGAAAAGCTGGTGTCCACCGGCTTTCTGGAACGGAAAAAGAGCAAAAAGCAAGTACAGCTCCTGCCCTCCCATGATGCGGTGTCCCTTATCACTGTGCTGCCGGAGCAGCTGCAATCGCCCCTACTGACCGCTGAATGGGAGTACCGGCTGGGCGAGATCGAGCGTGGCGAGCTGGCCCCGGAGGATTTCATGGATGGAATTTCCACCATGCTCAAGGAGTTGGTAGGAACCTATCAGATGATTAAAGGCACCGAGTATCTGTTCACTCCGCCCCGCGAAATGGTGGGCAAATGCCCCCGCTGCGGCGGTGATGTGGCGGAGCTGCAAAAGGGTTTCTTCTGCCAGAACGAGGGCTGTAAATTTGCCATTTGGAAAAACAACAAGTGGTGGGAGCTGAAGCGAAAGCAGCCCACCAAGGCCATCGTGACGGCGCTGCTCAAAAATGGCCGCGCCCATGTAAGCGGCCTGTACTCCGAGAAAACTGGCAAGACCTACGACGCCACCGTGGTGTTGGAGGACGATGGGCAGTACGCCAACTTCAAGCTGGAGTTTGACCGGCAGAAAGGAAGCGGCAAATGAAACTGAGCCTTTATGAACAGGAAACCATCATCCTCTACAACCAGGCTGAAGCCACCGCCGAGGTCTATACCCATGACCCCCGGCTACTGGAAAAGCTGCGGCGGCTGGCGGAGAAATACCCGGATCAGATTGTGAAAAAGGACCGCCAAACCTTTCTCGTTCCCAAACGCTGCGTGTCCGTCCGGGAACCGTACAGCGCCGAGCGCCGTAAGGCAGCCAGTGAACGGGCCAAGGCTGCCGGGTACAGGCCACCCACCCCCAAGAAAGGCAATGAATGAGCATGGCCGAGAGCGTCTTTGAGGCCGTCAAACAGTCTGTCTCCGTCCAAGAAGCGGCGCAGATGTATGGGATTGAGGTCAACCGGAGCGGCATGGCCTGTTGCCCGTTCCACGATGACAAAAATCCCAGCATGAAGCTGAACGAGGAATACTTCTACTGCTTCGGCTGCGGAGCCACCGGTGATGTAATCGACTTCACAGCGAGGCTCTACAATCTGTCCCCCAAAGAGGCCGCCGAGAAGCTGGCCCAAGATTTTGGCCTGGCTTATGACAGTCAGGCCCCTCCCCGGAGGCGCTATGTCCGGCGGAAATCCGAGGCCCAGAAATTCAAGGAGGACCGGGACCATGCCTTTCGTGTCCTGGCCGACTACTTTCATTTGCTCCGCAAGTGGGAAACGGACTACACACCCAAAACACCGGAGGAAAATCCACATCCCCGATTCATGGAGGCAATCCAGAAAAAAGACTATGTGGGCTATCTGCTGGATTTTTTCCTGGAGGATACCCCTGATGAACAAAGACTGTGGATTGCCGAACATCAATCAGAAATCGCCAATTTGGAAAGGAGAGTGAAAATCATGGCTGATAAGCCCACCAACCGGGAGCGGTTGCAGGAAATCACGGCGGGCATTGAACAGGGTATCAAGGAGCTGTTCGAGAGTGAAAAATATATGCGCTACCTGTCCGTCATGTCCAAGTTCCATCGCTACTCCGTCAACAACACCATGCTCATCTATATGCAGCGCCCGGACGCCACCCTGGTGGCCGGGTTCAACAAGTGGAAAAACCAATTTGAGCGCCATGTGAAAAAGGGCGAGCATGGTATCACCATCATCGCCCCCACGCCCTACAAAAAGAAAATCGAGGAAATGAAGCGTGACCCGGATACCCATGCACCCATCCTGGACGCGGATGGCAAGGCCGTCATGGAGGAAAAGGAAATCGAAATCCCCATGTTCCGCCCGGTCAAGGTGTTCGATGTGAGCCAGACGGACGGAAAACCCCTGCCGGAGCTGGCCTCCAGCCTGTCCGGGACGGTGCCGCATTATGAGGTGTTCATGGAGGCTCTGCGCCGCTCCGCCCCGGTCCCCATCGAATTTGAGCCGATGGCCGAGAACATGGACGGCTATTTTTCCTCTGACCAGCAGCGGATCGCCATTCGGGAAGGCATGAGCGAGGTGCAGACTGTTTCCGCCGCTGTCCATGAGACCGCGCACAGTAAGCTCCACGACCCCAAAAAGTACGAAGCGGAGCCGACTTGGAAGATCGTAATGGTGAGCGAGGGCGGTGTCAAGCACGATTATCGCCTGGACTTTGCCACCGAAGCGGAGGCGGAACAGGCCGCCGCCGAGGAAGGCTGGCGCTTTGTGGACGAGAATCGGTTTGAGTGGCGGTTGGAAGTGGAGGAAGATCT
The DNA here is from genome assembly GCF_900167005.1 of Butyricicoccus pullicaecorum DSM 23266. Classification (GTDB taxonomy): domain Bacteria; phylum Bacillota; class Clostridia; order Oscillospirales; family Butyricicoccaceae; genus Butyricicoccus; species Butyricicoccus pullicaecorum. The sequence continues at coordinate 187,027 of NZ_FUXW01000004.1, read as the reverse complement.
GACGGCGGTGAAACAGGCTGCCAAAAACCGCAACACCGAGGAAGTGGAGGCCGAGAGCATTTCTTATGCGGTTTGCCAGTATTTCGGCATCCAGACCGGCGAGAACAGTTTTGGCTACATCGCTTCCTGGTCGAAGGACAAGGAGCTAAAGGAGCTGCGGGCCAGTCTGGAGACCATCAACAAGACTTCCTGCGAGCTGATTAACGACATCGAGCGCAATTACAAGGAAATCTGCAAGGAGCGCGGCATTGACCTGACCGAACAGAAAAAAGAATTTGAACAGGTCATTCTGCCGCCAACCAAAGAACAGGCGGAAACTTTTGCGCATGAGTATGTACTGTATGCAAGGGCAATGCGACAAGAACCCCTTTCGGAAACGGAGGTTCAGTTGCAGATTGCTCAATACACAGATAAAATTCTGCGCCATGACATCGCGGATATGGTCCGCTTTTTGGAAGAACAGAAGCAGGCAAAATGGGAACAGGATGAAGAAATGGAGATGGATTTGGACAATGGAGCTGCCCCGGATGCCGAGAACAGCAATTTCGCAGACCCGGAACATCTTTCCACGCAGCTTGCGTCCCTCTATCGCACAGAGTATCAGGAGATTTCCGCTAATACGGAACATACCATGCCGGAACAGACAGAACCCTCCGAGGCTCTGTTACTCCTGAATGACGCCACCTATCTGCATATCCAGCCATGCGAGACCGGCTGGGACTACACTCTTTATGACAAGGAAAGCATGAAAGAATTGGACGGCGGCCAGTTGGATGGACCGAATATGGGGCGTTCTGAAGCTATCGGCCACATCTGCGAGGACCTGGGGATGGGCGGCAAGTCCATCAAGTATGCGCCGCTGTCCATGATCGAGACTTTGCAGCAGGCAGCTTACCAGCAGACCGCAGAAGCTGCCGCCACTCAGCTGCCGGATGCCCAGGAGCAGTCGTTGGACGAGTATCCCATGCCAGACCCGGTGCTGACCCAGGACGATCTGGAAAAGTGCGGATACCTGGACAGCGACCTTCTGCCCCTCTCCAAAGAACGAGCCTATGAGCTGATGGAGCGAGACCTGACCGTTTATATCGTCCAGGAGGGTGAAAATCCTGAAATGGCCTTTGACACCGCCGACCTGGACGCCCATGACGGTATCTTTGCTGTGTCCCGCGAGGAATGGGAGCAAAGCCCGGACTTTCACGAAAAAGTTTTGGAACGACAGGATCGGCAGTTGGAACGGGAACAGGCGTTTCTTTCCCATGAGGGAAATTGTTTTGCAATTTATCAGGTGAGCAAAGATGATCCGCAGAATGTGCGTTTTATGAATCTGGATTGGCTGCAATCGCACAATCTGTCCGTAGAGCGGAGCAACTATGACCTTATCTATACCGCCCCTCTGGACGGTTCCGGCAGCACTATGGAGCAGCTGGAAAGGCTGTATGAGCAGTTCAATCTGCAAAAGCCAGTGGATTTTCACAGCCCGTCTATGAGTGTCAGCGACATCGTTGCCATCAAGCAGAATGGTCAGGTATCCTGTCATTACTGCGACAGTGTTGGTTTCACCCAGGTGCCAGGTTTCTTGCCGGAAAATTCGCTGAGAAATGCGGAAATGACGGTGGAAGATGATTACGGCATGATCGACGGTATCATCAATAACGGCCCAAAGGAGCCGACAGTGGCCCAGCTGGAACAACAGGCCCGCAGTGGCCAGCCCATTTCTCTTATGGACTTGGCAGCAGCCGCCCATCGAGAGGAACGGGAAAAGAAAAAGTCCGTCATGGAGCAGCTGAAAAGTCAGCCCAAGGCGGAACACAAAAAGACAGCGCAAAAAAAGAGCGCGGAAAGGGAGCTTTGATATGAACAACTTCACCTTTGAGGAAACGAACCTTCTTTGCATCTACAACACCGGCAGCCGCACCGGGCTGATCGACGCTCTGACGGAGATGCGCGCCGAGCTTTCGCCGGAGGAAGCCGAGTTGCGGAAGTTGACGGACAGCGCCCTGGAGAAACTCCAGGCCATGAGCGATGCCGAGTTTGCTGAGCTGGAGCTGTACCCGGATTTTGACGAGTAAAAAACACACATAAAGACCTGATGGGACGGCCTGATATGCCGTCCCCTTTCTATTCAACATGAAGGGAGGACAGAAAACCATGCCATCCAAAGCTGAATTTTACCGGCAGATGGCCGAACAGGTATCGACCCAGCTTGTGGGTAGCTGGAAGGAGTGGACGGCTTTTCTCACCACCGCCGCCCGCCTTTATAAATACCCATTCCACGAGCAGATGATGATTTACGCCCAGCGCCCAGACGCTACCGCCTGCGCCGAGTATGACCTGTGGAATGACAAAATGGGCCGGTATGTGCGCCGTGGCTCCAAGGGTATTGCCCTGGTGGATGATTCCGGCGACAAGCCTCGCCTGCGCTATGTGTTCGATATTTCCGATACCGGCACCCGTGAACATTCCCGTACCCCCTGGCTGTGGCAGCTGGAAGAACAGCATATCGGTCCTGTGTCGGCCATGTTGGAGCGCAGTTATGGCGTTGCCGGTGACGATCTCGCCCAGCAGCTCACTGATGTAGCCGGAAAGCTGGCGAGTGAGTATTGGGACGATCATCAGAGAGATTTCCGCTATATCGTTGACGGTTCGTTCCTGGCGGAGTACGATGATTACAACATCGAAGTCCAATTTAAGTCCGCTGCCACCGTCAGTATCGCCTATGCCCTGATGTCTCGCTGTGGGCTGGATACGGAACAATATTTCCAGCATGAGGACTTCATGCCGATTTTCGATTTCAATACCCCTGCCACGGTTGGGGCGTTGGGCGCGGCGGTCAGCCAGATCAATCAGCAGGTTTTGCGGCAGATCGGCGTCACTATCCAGAACTATGAGCGCGAGCAACTCGCGGAAAGGAGCGTTACACATGGAGAACAGCCTGACTTACACGATGAACGGAGATTATCAGATTCCCGACCTGAAGCTGACCGAACAGCCGGAGAAGCCCCTGGGCAAGTACGGCAGGATGCGGAAAGCGTACCTGAAGGAACACCGTCCCCTGATTTACAATCAGCTGTTGCTGACCGAGAAGCTGTATCCGCACCTCATCGAGATCGACGAGACAGCGCAGAGCCGTCTGGAGCAGATGATGCCCCAGCTGGCGGCAGCAGCGGGCGCAACGGAGCAGCTGAAAGCCAGCGACCCGATGCGCTGGGTGGGCCTGATGAACACCTGCAAAGCACAGGCCGAGGAGATTCTGATGGCGGAGCTTATTCACAGCTGAGTTTCTTCCTCTCCGAAGCAGAACAAATCAGAATCATAGATGAAGCAGAGAATGTGAAAACATCCTCTGCTTTTTCTTTTGCCCAGGCTGACATCGACCATGTGCTGCGGCTGGGCGGCAACACCTATCGCCAGAGAGAACGCATTGTCGCGGCCTTTGAAGAACAGAAGTCCACCGCCGAGATCGCAGACACCCTGAAAAATCTGTACCATGGCGGCAACGGGATTGGCAGCATCACTGCATGGTATACCGAGGATGGAATCCATCTTTCCCACGGCAAAACCGCCCGTTACGATAAGTCCGCCCAGGTCATTTCCTGGGAGAGTGCCGCTGAGCGTATCAGCCAGCTTTTGCAGGACGGCCAGTTTGCCACCAATATGGAGCTGGCTGAGGCGGCGGGCTATGAACGCTCCCTCCTTGCCGAAAGATTCTGGGAATTGTATCACGATTTCAGCGAGGAAGCCAGAGAAGCCGGGTATCTGCCCAGCCTTGCCAACAATCCGGGGCGCGGTTTCCCGGAGGAATCTGCATGGCTCACCGAGCAACTGAAAAGCCCGGAGTTTCGCCAGAACCTTGCGGAAGAATACGCTGCGTTCTGGACGGCCTACCAGCAGGATCGGGATTTGCTGCGCTTCCACTACCATAAACCCAAAGAAATTTGGGAGAACCTGCAAGATCTGTCCTTGCCTCGCACCACCTTTACCTCTCAGTTGACGGAAGTACCTTCGGTCAAGCAGTTTATCTCTGAGGACGAGATCGACGCCGCCATGACCAGAGGCAGCGGATTTGAGGGCGGTAAGGGCCGAGTTTTCACCTTTTTCCAGGAACCCCATACGGATAAGGAAAAGGTGGATTTTCTCAAGCACGAGTACGGCATTGGCGGTCATTCCCATGCCCTGTCCGGTGCAATGAAAAGCGATGAAAGCCACGACGGAAAAGGTCTGCACTACAAAAAGGACGGCTGCCCGGATGTGCATTTCACCTGGGAGAAAGTCGCCAAACGGATTACCGACCTGATCCAGAAGGGACGCTATCTAACCGAACAGGAGCAGGCGGAGTACGACAAAATCCAGGCAGAAAAGGCCCTGGCAGAGTCGGAACCGGAACTGGAAGCCGTGGGCCGGATTGAATACCTGGGAACCAATGGCTTGCCGGGTGAGAGTGTAGAATACACGGATGCAGAGAAGTTCATCAGAACCATCCAGGAAGATACAGATTACGGGGTTCCTATCACTGTGGTTTTGTATCGGGACACCCATGGGAACACCATTCCCCAGGATTTCCTGGCAGAATTGGACCCACCTCCAAAGGGTTTCAGGGTGGAAGATGCTCCTGCACCGATGGAGGAACTGGATCAGGAACAGGCCGAGTTCGATAAGAGCCAGGAGGAAAAGGTTCTGGCAGACACGGACACCATGGAAGCCCAACAACCGAACCCGACTGTGTGGGAATATAACGGCGTCAAAGAGCGCCACCCGGATGATATGGTCCTGTATCAGATGGGCGATTTCTTTGAACTATACGGCGAGGACGCCAAGACTGCGGCTACCGAACTGGACCTCAATCTCACGCTCCGTGCCATTCCCGGAGGTGGCTATGTGGAAATGTGCGGCTTTCCGGCAAACCGGCTGGGGCAGGTTGTGGAACAGCTGCGAGATAAGCATGATGTGACCATTTCCGCTGTCCCGGAGGGCGGCAGGGAGCGGCAGGAATATTCCATGCCCTCCATCGACCATGAGGCGGAACAGCACATCAATGCCCAAGAAGCGGAGTTTGGTGCAGACGGGACCAGAGTATTCCGGGATACCGAAGCAGCCGCAGCCCCTACGATTCGGGAGCTGCATGAGCAATACAAGCCCATTGTACTTGCCGCTGTTATGGAAGATGTGCCATATCGCAATGCCTGCGGTCACAGTGACTATGAGAACGCCGTGATCGAGGGCAATGCCGCCATTCGCCGTGCTGTCCTGGGATCTGGCAACATGGAGCTGCTCCGCCTCTATTCCGACACACCGGAGTTCCGCCAGCGCCTTCATCGAGAAATCATCGACGAGACCTATCCCAAGCTCCATGAGCTGCTGCACCCTCTCACGGACAATGACATCGACAAGGCTATCCAGGACTGGAACGGCAAAATCGAAAGTAAACACGCCGTTGTCCGTTACATGGAGAAACATGGGCGGGAAAAAGATACCGCTGCATGGCTGGCCCATGAGTTTGACGGCGGCGATGGCAAAACCCCGTTTTCGGTTCGCCCGGAAAGCCCCGAAGGAACGGTGCTGCCCTGGCCCAAGGTACAGCGCCGGATCGCTCAGCTTATCAAGGAGGACCGGTTCTACACCGAAGCGGAACAGGACCGGTTCGACAACATCGACCCCATCGCCATTCGGGAGGCTTTGGCCGAGCGCGGCATTGTGAATGGTGAACTGGTGGATGAGGAAAAACTGGATAATGACCCATTCATCCAGCGTGTTATGGCGGATGTGGAGGCCATATCCAGAGAGAGCGTCCCGGCAGATGAGCCGGAACAGCCTTCTCCCCATAATTTGCGTGTTCTGGTTTCAGATGAGGAATACGCTGCGGCTCGTGGCACACTCCGGGAGCGAACCTCCTACGATCCAGCGGTTCCTCCCTACAATGTGGGTGATATTGTCTATCTGGATGACCGGCCCCATCAGATCACAGAGCTGCGGGATGACACGGTGCAGCTGCTGCCCACCGGCATGAGCTATCCCATCTACCGGGCTGAGAGCCGGGAACGGTTTGAGCAGCTTTTGCGGGAGGATAACCGCAACGACTTCTATACCGAATTCCTGCCTGCAAATCTGGATACGGTGGACCAGGACCTTCGGGATGTGCTGGCCCATGGCCTGATTGGTGAGGCGGACAAGGCGGAGCTTTCCGAGCTTCTTCGCAACGGCAAGAGCAACCAGGAGGTAGCCTTGTGGCTGAGCCGGGCTTATCCCAACATCGTGGAAACGATGGAGCTGGAGACCGGAGAGACCGCCGATTACCGCACGATGCCGGAAGGTATCGAGCTGGAAGTGCTGGATGCAGATGAAAAGCGTCTGGCCATGCTGTTCTTCCAGTGGAGCGAGGTTGCGCCTTTGCTGCGCGGGATGTATGCCCGTCAGTTGGACGGTTTTGAGCAGGAACGCCCCGAACCGGCTGCCGAAACCCCGGCCTTCCAAGCCGAGACTGTGGCTGTCTATCCGGGCGATAAGAACAATCTGCCCTATGATGTGGTTGTTCAGACCCTGCGAACCAATGAGCCGGAGCCGCCCACGCCTGCTGTCGAGCCGGAAAAGACTCTGGATGAGGCACTGGACGAACACCCCGTTTCCATTCAGGTAAACGGCGAGTGGCAGACCTTCCCCAATGTCAAAGCTGCCGAGGAAGCCTCTTATGAGGAATACAAGGCCAATCTGCGTCGCACCGCCGAGAATTTCCGTATCACTGACGATCACCTGGGCGAAGGCGGTCCGAAGGCCAAGTTTCAGGCCAATGTCGCGGCAATCAAGCTGCTGAAATACCTGGAGGAAACCACCGAGCAGGCAACGCCGGAACAGCAGAAAATCCTTTCCCGGTATGTGGGCTGGGGCGGCCTTGCCGATGCCTTTGACCCGGAGAAGGCCGGCTGGGGTGCGGAATATGCTCAGCTGAAGGAGCTGCTGACCCGGTCGGAATACGCTGCTGCCAGAGGTTCCACTCTCAATGCGCATTACACCAGCCCTACGGTCATCAAAGCGATTTATGAGGCTGTGGGCCGTATGGGATTTGAGACCGGCAACATTCTGGAGCCGTCTTGTGGTGTGGGCAATTTCTTCGGTATGCTGCCGGAGGAAATGCGAAACAGCCGTCTTTACGGCGTGGAGCTGGATTCCATCAGCGGGCGTATTGCCCAGCAGCTCTATCCCAAGGCCGACATCACCGTGGCCGGGTTTGAGACCACCGACAGGCGGGATTTCTATGATCTGGCGGTGGGTAATGTTCCGTTTGGTCAGTATCAGGTTCGGGATAAAGCCTATGATAAGCTGAATTTTAGCATTCATAACTACTTTTTTGCCAAGGCGTTGGACCAGGTGCGTCCGGGTGGCGTGGTGGCCTTTGTCACCAGCCGCTATACGATGGATGCCAAGGATTCCACTGTGCGCCGGTATCTTGCTCAGCGCGCCGAGCTGCTGGGGGCCATCCGTCTGCCCAATGACGCTTTCAAAAAGAACGCCGGTGCCGAGGTCGTTTCGGACATTATTTTCCTGCAAAAGCGTGATCGTCCGTTGGACATCGTGCCGGAGTGGACGCAGACCGGGCAGACGGAGGATGGCTTTGCCATTAACCGCTATTTCCTGGACCACCCGGAAATGGTGCTGGGCCGACAGGAACCGGAAAGCACCGCCCATGGCATGGACTACACCGTGAATCCCATCGAGGGGCTGGAGCTTGCCGATCAGCTGCATGATGCCGTGAAGTACATTCGCGGCACTTACCAGGAGGCCGAGCTGCCGGAGCTGGGCGAGGGCGAAGCCATCGACACTTCTATTCCTGCTGACCCCAATGTGAAAAATTACTCCTACACCGTTGTGGACGGCGCTGTGTATTTCCGTGAAAACAGCCGTATGGTACGGCCTGACCTGAATGCCACCGCCGAAGCCCGTGTGAAAGGGCTGGTGGGTCTGCGGGAATGTGTCCAGCAGCTCATTGATCTGCAAATGGACGCTGCCACACCGGACAGCGCCATCCGGGATAAACAGGCTGAACTGAACCGGCTCTATGACAGCTTTTCTGCAAAATATGGTCTTATCAATGACCGGGCGAACCGGCTGGCCTTTGCTGATGATTCCAGCTACTATCTGCTCTGCGCGCTGGAAGTCATTGACGAGGACGGCAAGCTGGAGCGCAAGGCGGATATGTTCACCAAGTGTACCATCAAGCCCCACAAGGCGGTGGACGCTGTGGATACCGCCAGTGAAGCTCTTGCCGTCTCCATTTCGGAGAAAGCCTGTGTGGATATGGCGTATATGTCGGAGCTGACTGGCAAGACCGGAGACGAACTGGCCGCCGAGCTGCAAGGCGTGATCTTCCGTGTGCCGGGACAGTTGGAGAAAGACGGCACTCCCCATTATGTGACTGCTGACGAATACCTGTCCGGCAATGTGCGGCGTAAGCTGCGTCAGGCACAGCGGGCCGCACAGCAGGACCCTTCCTTTGCCGTCAATGTGGAGGCCCTTACCGCTGCCCAGCCCAAAGACCTGGATGCGTCGGAGATCGAGGTGCGCCTGGGCGCTACCTGGATTGACAAAGAGTACATCCAGCAGTTTATGTATGAGACCTTTGATACGCCGTTTTATCTGCAGCGGAATATTGAGGTCAACTATTCTTCTTTTACCGCCGAGTGGCAGATTACCGGCAAAAGCTCTGTAAGCCAGAACAATGTGGCAGCCTATACCACCTACGGAACCAGCCGTGCCAATGCCTACAAGATTTTGGAGGATTGCTTGAACCTGCGGGATGTCCGTATCTACGACACCATAGAGGATGCAGACGGCAAAGAGCGCCGGGTGCTGAATGCCAAGGAGACCACCCTGGCTGCCCAAAAGCAGCAGGCCATCCGGGACGCTTTTAAGGACTGGATTTGGAAAGACCCGGACCGCCGCCAAGCTCTGGTCCGCCAGTACAATGAGGAAATGAACTCCACCCGCCCCCGTGAGTATGACGGCGGGCATATTGTTTTTGGTGGTATGAACCCGTCCATTACCTTGCGGGAACATCAGCTGAATGCTATCGCCCATGTGCTGTACGGCGGCAATACGCTGCTGGCGCACGAGGTAGGCGCGGGCAAGACTTTTGAAATGGTGGCTGCCGCTATGGAGAGTAAGCGTCTGGGGTTGTGCCAGAAATCCTTGTTTGTTGTTCCGAATCACTTGACTGAGCAGTGGGCTTCGGAGTTTCTGCGGCTCTATCCATCCGCCAACATTCTTGTCACCACCAAAAAAGACTTTGAGACCCACAACCGCAAGAAGTTCTGTGCCCGGATTGCCACCGGTGACTATGACGCTATCATCATGGGCCATTGCCAGTTTGAGAAAATCCCCATCAGCCGAGAGCGTCAGGAACGGCTCCTTCAGGAGCAGATCGACGAGATCACCGAGGGCATTGCCGAGGTGAAGTACAGCGGCGGTGAGCGTTTCACGGTCAAGCAGTTGGAACGCACCAAGAAGTCCCTGGAAGCCCGGCTGGAGAAATTGCAGGCCGAGAGCCGCAAGGACGATGTGGTAACATTCGAGCAGTTGGGTGTGGACCGCCTGTTCGTCGATGAGGCGCATAACTATAAAAACCTGTTTTTATACACCAAAATGCGGAATGTGGCAGGTCTCTCCACCAGCGATGCCCAAAAGTCCAGCGATATGTTTGCGAAGTGTCGCTATATGGATGAACTGACCGGAAACCGTGGTGTGATTTTCGCCACTGGCACCCCCGTATCGAACAGCATGACCGAACTTTACACCATGCAGCGGTATCTCCAGTATGACCGCCTGCAAGAACTGAACATGACCCACTTCGACTGCTGGGCCAGCCGCTTCGGAGAAACCGTCACGGCGCTGGAGCTGGCACCGGAAGGCACCGGCTACCGGGCAAGAACGAGATTCAGCAAGTTTTTCAACCTCCCGGAACTGATGAACCTGTTCAAAGAGGTGGCGGACATCAAGACCGCCGATCAGCTGAACTTGCCGACCCCGGAGGTGGAATACCACAACATCGTGGCCCAGCCTACTGAACATCAAAAAGAGATGGTGCAGGTTCTCTCCGAGCGCGCCTCCAGAGTACACAGCGGCAGCGTTGACCCCTCAGAGGACAATATGCTCAAGATTACCGGCGATGGCCGCAAGCTGGGCCTGGACCAGCGTATCATCAACCAGCTGCTGCCGGATGAACCCGGCACCAAGGTCAATCAGTGTGTGGGCAATATCATGCAGATCTGGCGGGACGGCGAGGCTGACAAGCTGACCCAGCTGGTATTCTGCGACATTTCCACGCCCCAGGTCCAGTCCGCTTCCTCCAAAAAGGCAGCCAAGGCGCTGGACAATCCCACACTTCATGCGCTGGAACAGGCTGTGCCGTTGGATGAGCCTGAGCCTGCCTTTACCATCTATGAGGACATCCGCCAGAAGCTCATCGCCCAGGGAATGCCCGCCGAGCAGATTGCTTTTATCCATGAGGCCAAGACCGAGGTGCAGAAGAAAGAACTGTTTTCCAAGGTCCGCACCGGGCAGGTGCGTGTCCTGTTGGGCAGCACCTCCAAAATGGGCGCTGGCACCAATGTGCAAGACCGCCTTGTGGCCCTCCATGACCTGGATTGTCCGTGGCGTCCGGGAGACCTTGCCCAGCGCAAGGGCCGTATCGAGCGCCAGGGCAACCAGAATCCGCTGGTCCATGTGTACCGCTATGTTACCGAGGGAACCTTCGACAGCTATTTGTGGCAGACTGTGGAGAACAAACAGAAGTTTATCTCTCAGATTATGACCTCTAAATCGCCGGTCCGCTCCTGCGATGATGTGGACGAAACGGCGCTGTCTTTTGCCGAGATCAAGGCCCTGTGCGCCGGAGACCCCCGTATCAAGGAGCGCATGGATTTGGATGTGGAGGTTGCTCGCCTGAAGCTGATGAAAGCCGACCACCAGAGCAAGCAGTACCGCCTGGAGGATCAGTTGCTCAAATACTTCCCCCAGGAAATCGAAACCAATAAGGGATTTATCAAAGGCTTTGAAGCGGACCTGGAGACCCTGGCCGCCCATCCTCACCCGGAGGATGGCTTTGCTGGAATGGAGATCCGGGGCGATGTGCTGACTGACAAAGAAAACGCCGGTGCAGCCCTGCTGGATGCCTGTAAGGAGGTCAAAGGCTCCGAACCGGTGCAGATTGGTAGCTATCGGGGCTTTACTATGTCCGTGGAGTTTTCCGCTTGGAAACAGGAATATACGCTCCTGTTGAAAGGCCAGATGACCCACCGGGCAAGCCTCGGTACAGACCCGCGCGGAAACCTCACCCGTATCGACAATGCACTGGCTCAGATGCCTCAGCGTTTGGAAGCCGTGAAAAACCAGCTGGACAACCTTTACCAACAGCAGGCCGCAGCCAAAGAGGAAATCGGAAAGCCGTTTCCCTTTGAGGACGATCTGCGAGTCAAGTCCGCCCGTCTGGTGGAACTGGACACGCTTCTGAACATTGACGGCAAGGGCCGCACCCAGCCGGAAACCGTGGTTGCCAAGAGCGCACGGCCTTCGGTGCTGGACAGCTTGAAGCGCCCGGCGCCGCCCCGCAGCCCTGAAAAGAAACCGAAACAACATGAGGAGGTGCGATAAACACAAAGGGCGGGCAAGCTGTCTGGCTTGTCCGTCCTTTGTGTTGCTCGATAAAAGAAAAGCTGTCATTATCGTTTTATTTCTAAACAATAGAATGACGGCCTATTCGGATACATTTTGTCGGGAGTATTCCAAATCTCTGCATCATCAATTACCTTAATATGTCTTGGGGTAATTTCATCAATGGAAATTGTTTGCCTATGAATCACAGGTCTGTCCTCAAATTCATAATAGTCCATTAACCACACATGCCAAAGTTCAATGGATGGCGTATTTTTTAAGGCGTTTTTTATATACTCAATAATCTGTTCTGCCCTGCCCTCTGTATAGTTCCACTCCAGATAGACACCATTTACTTTCTGGGTATAGTTCTGAACATCCATAAAGAAATGCAGAAAATAGTTATCATCTGCGCCGCCATCATATATTGTGCTATTATCAATGTCTATTTCATTGGGATAATCATGATTTGGTGCGGCTTCCATTAAAGGAAAATCAGAAGCAATGAATGTGCATACGCTCAAAGAGTTTTCACCACCTTTTACTTTAGCCCTGTTAGCCATGTGTGTTGATAGTAGTCAATTTCATTAAGATTACACAGGTTACACTTCTTTAGAAAAAGTGATAAACATAGTAGTGCCTGCTTTGGTAAAGGCTGTAGCACCAAGAAAGATGCTGGTGCTAACAACTTCCCAACCTTCCTTTGCCATATCATTCATTTTTGCTTCTGCCTCACTTACTTTAACTTCAACAACTTTATATTGTTTCATAATTATTCTCCTTTCAAATCAAACTGTTTGATTTCTTTTATATTTTCTCTTGTCAGTATAATTGTACTTGAAATCTATAAACAATTCAATCACCGTAAGCGAGGCGTCCACAATGTACTACCCACAAGAATGGGCAGAAAAGAAACCAAAACAGCATGAGGAGGTGCGATAAACAAAAAGGACGAGCAAGCCGTTTGACTTGCCCGTCCTTTGTACTTTTCAATCAGAGGGGAGGTAATAGCTCTAATTATTCTTATCAAATACTCCCCATACTGCAATCGCCAATCCGATAATCGCAACAATGATAGAAATGGTAAATGGCATAACCAAATCCATTCCTAAAAGGCAACCATACCATCCGCCAATACCATTGTAAGAGTACGGATTTAACGGAGATAATACTGTCGCAACAATAATAGAAATTGTGCTGATAGCACCGATTGCCATAACTGCTATACCTAAAATAAGTTTTTTCACTTTTCTTCCCCTCTCCAATACTGATTTTGTCAATTTCATTATACTCAAGAATTATGAATAATTCAACCACAGAAAGCGAGGTATCAACCATGTACTACACCCAAGAACAGATAGACCGGGCGAACCAAACCGCCCCTGCTTCTCTCTCATATAACGAAAAGGAGGTGCGATAACATGAATACCAACGATCTGAATACGGCCCTCTATGAGAAGATGGCTGCTGAGCAGGACAAATACCGGGACTGGCTGAAAAGTCAGCCCCCGGCAGAAGTCCTGAACCATGCCTATGAGTACACCGTCCGGGAGGACATCATGATGGCGATGGAGGAACTGGAGCTGACCGACGCCCAGGCCCAGGCGTTGCTGGATTCGCCCACGCCGCTGGCAGATGTGTACCGTCACTTTGAGAAGCTGGAGACCGGCTACATGGATGTGATCCGGGACAGCATTGAGAACCGGGCGGATGATGTGTGCAAGGTTTTGGACGAACAGCGGTCCGTCCCTCTCTATCTCCATTCTGCCACCTATGCGTCCCAGCATGGGGAGATGGCACAATATAACCGCTCTTATCAGGTAAACCTCGACTGTAAAGAGGCCATTGAACACACCATCAGCGCCCACTATGCGGATAACCGGCTGGATACGGAGTCTGCGGTTAAGGCGGTGCTGGAAAAGTTCGGGTCGGAACGAGTACAGTTCATACTTGCCAACACCATCCAGCACAAGGACAGCGATGGCCGTGTTTCCCGTGACAACAAAGCCTGGTCAAAGACCATTCCCATGCCGGAGGACAGCGGCATTTCGCGCCACTGTGCTTATCTGGTTGTGGATGGGGTCAATCCTGGACTGACCGATCTGTTTACACGGCAGGTACGAAAAACACTTCAGGAACCGGAGAAAAGCTCTGTCCTGCAAAAGCTCAAACAGGAGCCGCCCGCCCACAAGCCTGCTTTGCCGAAGAAACAGGAGCCGGAACGGTGAGCGCCCCGAACCGTAAGCGGGATGTCCAGGTGAATTTCCGGGTCACCTCGGAGGAGCTGGCGCTGATTGAGCAGAAAATGTCCCAAGTTGGGACGAAGAACCGGGAAGCCTATCTGCGAAAGATGGCCCTGGACGGTTATGTGGTGCAGCTGGACTTGCCGGAGCTGAAGGAGCTAGTGTCTCTGCTGCGCCGGAGCAGCAACAACCTGAACCAGCTCACCCGCCGGGTGCATGAGACCGGGCGTGTTTATGACGCTGACCTGGAGGATATAGCCCAGCGACAGGAGCAGCTATGGGGGGGCGTGAAAGCAATCCTGACCCAGCTTTCCAGGCTTTCGTAACAGGGATATATGACCCAACTGCGGAGGGAGGAACGGCGTTCTTTTCGCCGCGCCTTCCTCCTCTTTTTCTTTTTGTCCGCATCCTTGCCTTTTTCTAGTGCTTGCCGGATAATAAAGGCAGATAGCAAAGTGTTCTCACATCTCACAAAGGAGTTGAGATACCGATGTTGACCTTTGAAAAGGTTTTAGAGATTTTCGAGGACTATCTGGCGCAGGATATGGAGCTGGAAGTCTACAAGAGCCGGTACGGATATGTCTGTGTGTCTTTCAACGGCTCACCCCCGGACCCGCCCTATTGCGAAGGCGATGTGTGCCGGACCCCGGAGGAACTGTTTGACCATCTGCTGGTCGAGTACGAATCCTTTGCCTCCATTCAGCTGACAAAGGGACGCCGGGAAGAAAACGAGGCCGACGAGGAACAGGTCCGCTGTCTGTGCCAGAAGTATTTGGATCGTCGAGAGGAGGCCATGAAATGACCGCATTGAAGCTGATTTTGAAGATTGTGATTGCGCCGGTGATCCTGCTGCTCACCCTGGCCATCTGGATTTGCGTGGGGCTGGTCTATGTGTCCGGCTTGGTGCTGGGGCTGCTCAGTACGGTAATCGCCCTGCTGGGCGTGGCCGTCCTGGTGACATACTCCCCGCAGAACGGCCTTATCCTGCTCGTGATCGCGTTTCTCATAAGCCCCTTTGGGCTGCCGAAGCTGGCCTTTTGGCTGCTGGGCAAGGTGCAGGATTTGAAGTTTGCAATACAGGATTTGGTTTACGGCTAAAAAGACACCCTCTCCCCTTGATGGAGAGGGTATCTTCATATTTCCGTCTGACCGCCCCATACAGCGAGGAGCATCGGAGAGCCACCAGCCAAGCAGCAAAAGCTGTTGTGAGCAATCTCACGCAAAGTATGGTATAATTTTTGGGAAAAAGTTTTGGATTTGATGTAGTATTTGCCGCTAAAACCGTAGTATATAGGTGAAGCCGGAAAGGGGGCGGTGAAATGATAGATGATGAAAAAATAATAGACCTGTTTTTCGAGCGTGACCAACAGGGCATACGGGAGCTGGACATTAAATACGGAAAAATCTGTCACAATCTTTCGTACAACATTGTGAACAGCCGACAGGACGCAGAGGAATGTATCAATGACGCATACTTAAGCGCGTGGAACGCCATTCCCCCGGTACACCCTAACCCACTGCTCAGCTACATTGTGAAAATCGTTCGGAACATTTCCCTCAAAATCTATTGGAGAAAAGCAGCCGCCAAACGAAGCGGACACTATAAAATTGCCTTAGAGGAAATCGAGGGCTATATCGCTGATCAGAAAACCGTGGAAGATGAAATCGAAGCCAGAGAGTTAGCCCGTATCATTGGAGAATTTTTGGACACGTTGACCCTCGAAAACCGCGTCATTTTCATGCGCCGCTATTGGTTTGCCGACAGCTACAAAGACATAGCCGAGTTTGTAGGTCTTTCGGAGAAAAATATTTCCGTCCGGCTGACCCGTATCCGCGAGAAGATGAAACAATACTTGATAGAAAGAGAGGTGTTCGTATGAATGCAAAGAAATTCTCTGACGCTATGAGCGAGCTTGATACGAAGTATGTTGATGAAGCTCTCAATTATAAAAAGAAATCTAAAAGACCCGTTTGGATTAAGTGGGGAACTATAGCTGCTTGCTTTTGCTTTGTAATTTGTATTGGAACTTACTTTGCATACAAGTTTAATCTCGGCGGTGGTGGCTTCGGAAATGGTGACGCAACATTGTTTACGGAACATCGGGAGGATTTTTCGTCAGAAATCCCTTCCGATATTTTGGCGCAGTTAGGCGATAACACAATAAAAGCATATTTGTTAAGGACTAATGATTGGTTTTTAGCAACTGATATGACTGATTATAGCCAAGCTCTAACAAATGATGTGCTTTATATTGTTCAAGACACCAGCAATGGAGAGAGCGGGGCATATACAGCCTATACAGAGGAAGATGGTGCCATCTCTAAAGATCACGATGCTACACCGCCAGCCAACGCAACAGTTCCTTGTGGATTTTTCGGTTTGACTTATCCAATGATCGAGGACGATATTTCTGAAATAGACTATATTGATTACATTGTCACTTATTCAACTCGATTAAGGACGGTGATCGTTTGGGTGCAACGCTTGGAAGAAGATTTGTTTGTCACTTATCCTACCCGTCCTGACCTGTTAGAAATTGAAGTCGGAGGAATTTATACCTTACCAGAAATGCAGGAAAAATTAACAGATGCTTATAATAAATAATCTAAAATTGTAACATCACCCATTGGAGGGCAGCTATTTTCAATCATCGAAATGGCTGCCCTTTTCTTTTGCCTATAAACAGAAAGGAGCGACCAGCTATGACGAAACCGAGAGAGAAAACCCGCGAGGAATTGACCGCCGAAATTCAGATAATAAGACCTCCGGCGAAGCTCGTCGGAGGTCTTATGGTTCCAGATTATCTTCCTTGAAAAGTGGCGAAGCAAAAAAGGTGTCTATTCCAATTCCCAGTCCCTGGCACATCTCATGGATGATTCGCAGCTTTACAGAATCGTAAGAACAGTTGATGATATTGCCAATGGTGGACTTGGGAACGCCGCTTTTCATATACAGCTGATACTGCGTCATATTTCTTTCATCCAGTAATTCAGAAAGACGTTTGCTCACCGCCTCATTTAGTTTCATTCAATACACCGCCCCTGTAACTGTACTATATTTAGTATATGGGCAGTTCTGCTAAAATTAGTCCCTGTAACTGTACTAATGAAGATATTTGCGGTATGATGGTAATAGGGGTGCCATCGTATGAATGTAACATTTTGTGGCCATTCGCAAATCACAAAAGAAGATAAGATTGCGAGTTGGCTTCGCACAGTAACACAAAGTCTAATTGAGCAAGGAGCAACAACTTTTTTTCTCGGAGGATATGGAGAGTTTGATAGTTTAGCAGCATCCATTTTGCGAGAACAAAAGAAAAAGTATCCACAGATTGAGTTGGTTCTTGTCTTAGCTTATCTTAACACTGGAAGGAACACTTCCGGCTATGACGGCACTGTGTATCCGCCGCTGGAAACTGTGCCACGCCGCTTTGCAATTTCTCATAGAAACCGCTGGATGGTAGAAGTCAGCGATGTGGTAGTAGCGTATGTTCTCCATGATTGGGGTGGAGCTGCCACGACGCTGCGGTGCGCCAAGCAGAAAAAGAAGCAGATTATTTCATATCGTGAAGAAAAGGGCAGCTAAGGCTGCCCTTTTTTTGAAGGGAGGGAAACTTTATGGCAACCACACGCATTATGCCGCTGCATATCGGCAAGGGCCGGACCGAGAGCCGTGCCATTAGCGAGATTATCGACTATGTGGCCAATCCGCAAAAGACTGACCACGGCAGGCTTATCACCGGCTATGAGTGTGATAGCCGTGTAGCTGACGCCGAGTTTATGCTGGCAAAGCGCCAGTATATCGCCGCCACCGGACGGGTTCGGGGCGCAGATGATGTGATCGCCTACCATGTCCGCCAGTCTTTCTGCCCTGGGGAGATCACGCCGGAGGAAGCGAACCGGCTGGGCGTGGAGTTTGCCAAGCGGTTCACCAAGGGCAAACACGCCTTTATCGTTTGCACCCACATTGATAAGGCCCATGTCCATAATCATATCATTTGGAGTTCGGTCAACCTGGACTGTGACCGGAAGTTCCGCAATTTCTGGGGCAGCACAAAAGCCGTCCGTCGATTGAGCGACACCATCTGCATTGAGAACGGACTGTCCATTGTTGAGAACCCAAAGCCCCACGGCAAAAGTTACGACCAATGGCTGGGCGATCAGGCAAAGCCCTCCCATCGGGAATTGCTCCGTGCTGCCATTGACAACGCCCTGGCACAAAAGCCTGCTGACCTGGACGAGCTGCTGAAGCTGCTCCGGGAATCCGGCTGTGAAGTATCCAAGCGCGGCAAATCCTACCGTTTGAAGCTCCCCGGCTGGGGCAAAGTGTCCCGCCTGGACAGTCTGGGCGATGGCTACACCCTGGAGCATCTGCTGGCTGTCCTCGCCGGTCAAAAGGAACATACACCCCGTCAGAAACCGGTCAGGCAGGCAGATCCGCCGAAGGTCAATCTGTTGGTTGACATCCAGGCAAAGCTACAGGCCGGAAAAGGTGCCGGGTATGTGCAGTGGGCCAAGGTCTTTAATCTGAAACAGATGGCACAGACCGTGAATTATCTCACAGAGCATAATCTACTGGAGTATGCTGTGCTGGAGGAAAAGGCGGCGGCGGCCACGGCTCACCATAATGAGCTATCAGCAAAAATTAAGGCAGCGGAGAACCGCATGGCGGAGATCGCCGTCCTGCGGACCCATATCATCAACTATGCCAAGACTCGTGACACCTATGTGGCCTACCGAAAAGCTGGCTATTCAAAGAAATTCCGCGAGGAACATGAGGAAGAAATTCTGCTCCATCAGGCGGCAAAAAATGCCTTTGATGATATGGGGGTCAAGAAGCTTCCCAAAGTTAAGGAACTGCAAGCTGAATATGCTCGGCTGCTGGAGGAAAAGAAAAAGACCTATGCCGAGTACCGGCGCTCCCGCGAGGAAATGCGGGAGCTGCTGGCGGCAAAGGCCAATGTGGATCGGCTCATGGGGATGGCGGAAGATAGACAGGAAGATAAAGGCAAAGAGATGAACCGATAAAACTCCATAAGTGTTGGAAAGTGTGTTGTACGACAGTCCCATTTTACGGACGAGTGATCTAAGCATAGCAAAGCGCCGGGCGCGGGGCTATATGCCTCTGCATCCGGCGCTGTTTATGTTCATGGTTAAAAGTATGTCCGTGCAAATTGTGGCATAGATTTGTTCAAATTCTTATGGTAAAATTTATAGTAAAAACAGGTGGAAAAGTAAAAGGGCAGGGAGGCGTTTGTTTTATGTCGGAAAGAGAAAAAATTGTGCGCTTATGGTTCAATATGTGGCTTACACAACAAGATTTAGGAATTGATAGTATTTTTGCGGAGGATGTAGTTTATACTGAAAGTTGGTGTCCCCAATATTCTGATCGAGAAACAGTAAAGCACTGGTTTGAGGAATGGAATACCCGTGGGAAAGTGCTTGCATGGGATATTAAACAGTTTTTTCATCAGGGTAATCAGACCGTTGTGGTATGGTACTTCAAAAACCAAATGGACAACGGGAAGATTGAAGAATTTGATGGGATTTCTTTAATTGAGTGGACACAAGATAATAAAATTAAGACCTTAAAGGAATTTGGATGTAATCTTAATAACTACAATCCATATCAGAATGGTAATGCGCCTGAATTTAGGAATGAAAAAACAAACTGGTTTTAAGAGCTATAATTTGAAATGAATATAATGTAATTGCCATCTATGTAATCAATGTTGTTGTGCAGTTCCATTTAGAATAAAAAGCCATGCCCTAGACTGTCCTGGGCATGGCAAAAAAATTGTAAATTTATTTCTACAAGTCCGTAGAAGTATTGACTATTCTACAAACTTGTAGTAGAATTAACTCATCCAAAGTAGACGTACTTTGGGTAAGGAGGAAATGTTTATGGATCGATCCCAAAAACTATCAGAAACCGAATACGAAATCATGGAGGTGTTGTGGAAATCACAAGTTCCTATGTCTTCGGCGCAGCTTGCATCGTATTTTGCAGAACACCACAACAAAGAGTGGAAGCCATCAACTCTTGCAACATTTCTGTCTCGGCTGACGCAAAAGGGGCTTATCACTTCTCATCGAGAAGGCAGAGTTCATTATTACCGGCCTATCAAATCAAAGAAAGATTATGCACGAGATGGCGCACAAGGAATTTTAGATGCGCTCTATGATGGTTCGATCAAGAATTTCTTTGCGGCTCTATACGGTGGCTCTCAGATGTCAGAGGAAGATCGTGAAACTTTGAAAGAATGGTTGGACAATCAGTAATAACGGAGGAATTTGTATGGTATATTACTTGCTTAGTACTCTGTTTTTTCTGAATTTAATTGCCAGCAGCGTGTACCTGCTTTTCAAAGCCTTGCTCGTTTGGGCAAAAAATGGTGTGAATGAACGTTTTCGCTATATTGGGTGCATCGCTGTCATGGTGTTGTTCTTAATCCCATTTTATCAGGCTTTGCCGATCTCCTCTACAATAAAAGATATGCCATTTCAAACAAGCGGATACTTGGAAGGCGTTAGTAGCGTTATCCCAAAAGACGAAGTAGTTCAAAAGAATACTTCCATCACTGAAAGCAAGAGCACGAGAACGAGCGGTTTTTGCTTGGATGTTCAGGCACAGGAAAAGATTTTACTTGTTTGGTCTGTTGGTGTGTCAGCTCTTGCATTATGGTATATTGCTGTATTGTTAAGATTCCGTAGGAGACTATCCCAAAAGCAAACACAGCCCGTTTGTGGTGAGCTACAGCGAATTGCAAATCACTGTGCAAGCGAATATGGAATTCGACAGACGCCAATCCTTAGAGCATCGCCACATGTGCAAAGTCCGGTGTTGATTGGTTTTTTCAAGCCAATTATCGCAGTACCTGCTGATGGACTTCCGCCAGCAGATGTACAAATGATCCTGAAGCATGAACTGGTGCATTTTAAGCGCCGTGATTTGTGGTGGAAACTTTTGGGCGTCGTAATACAGACGATTCACTGGGCCAACCCTATTGTGTGGCTGCTTTGTAAGGACTTTGAATTTTGTGCCGAGACCTCCTGTGATGCTCAGGTGGTTCAGAATCTTGACCATGATGGGCGCAAAAGCTATGGATACCTTTTGATTTCGTATTCTCAATTTCAACACAAATTGAACTCTACGCCGGGGATTTCTTTTATATCCTCGCGCGAAAAACTGAAAAGGAGAATTTGCATTATGCTGAATGGAAATAAGTCCAAAAAACTGATTGTTGCTGCGCTTGTTTGCGTGTTAGGTGCAAGCAGTCTTGCACTGTCCGCATTTGCTGCCGAGGCGCACAGCGATACTCCCCAGACGATTGATGGAATTGTAGCTGGTAAGGATGCACCTGCCACTTCCAGCGATGAACTCCTCACCGGTGAAACACAAACAGATATTCCCTTTGCTCAAAGCATCAATCCGAACGACGGATATGATCTCAAGGCCAAGGAGGAGGTCTCTTTTTCCGATATGATTACCAGTATGTCAAAGGTCCCGCTTGAAATTCCTGATGAATTCAGGCAGGCTGTGGCAAACGGAGAAGTCACTCCTTTGCAACCGGAAGATGGAGTTGAAGTAGAGATTTTTGATGCTAATGGTGTTAAGGTAAGCGTCAACGCTAACACGGAACACTAAAAGTTTTGCGGCCAATAAATTACAAGATGTGGCCTCGTTTTTCAGGTCGCATTCTGCTTCTATTTTGTGTGATTTCAAATCCGCATATATAGAAAAAGATCATGGCCAGCTCAACGCTGGCCATGATCGAAAGCGTCAAATGGACGCGCAGCCGCAGAATGAAATTCTGCGTTCATGGGGGCTTGGGGGAATACCCTCAACAAGCAGCGCCGGAAGCCGAATGGCTATCCAGGGGCATTGCTTGCCGCTTTCTTTGCAGAAATGAAAAGAGCCAGAGAGGAAACCGTCAAATTTCACTCACTGGCTCAATTCGCTTCAATTTTCTTAGATAGTTCTGTTAATTCCTGCATGGTCTCCTGTGTATGGTGCAGCAGGGTTTCACGCATTTCTGACGGGCAACTGGAATAAAGCATTTTCATCTGGTTGGCTCCCTCATCTTCTGGAGAAACATCCGGATTTATTAGAGAGTCCAGAGAGATGTTCAAAACCTTGGCCAATGCTCTTAAAATCAAATAGGAAGGGTTCATCTGCCCTTTTTCAATGTTGGCAATTTGTTTTACAGAAACATGGCTCAGATCTGAAAGCTCCTGCTGTGTCAGGTCTTTTTTCTTTCGGGCCTCCCGCATTATTTGACCCAAAGCGGTTAAATCGTCAATCGGCATAATCATTCACCTCAATAACATTGTATCGTGCCGATTTGTTTTGAGGAATAACCTTATTATGCCCGCTAAAAGGTATGATAATGCCGATTTTGTAATATAAAAAACGAATAGGGCGCAAAGACCCTTGATATTTTTATATCATGAGTCCTTACACCCTACTATGAGTTTTTATCTTGAGATAATTTTTTTAGGATATATTCTGTTTATGTGAATTACCCATCTGCTCTTTTTCTTGTGTTTTCAGATGCGTTTCCCGCTTATCGGTTGCTTCTTTCAAAAGAGCGTAAGTGGCTGCTGCGGCAGGTACGCCAAGCAACATACCGATTGGTCCAGCCAGATTGCCACCTATTGTGATTGCCGCTAAAACCCACATGGCAGGAAGGTTGATTTTTGCGCCCACAACTTTCGGATAGATTGCATTTCCTTCGATCTGTTGCAAAGTAAGCAGGAAAATAATGAATACCAGTGCCTTAAAAGGATTGACTGTCAGAATCAAAAATGCACCCACAAGTGTAGCAATCCAGGCACCGACATAGGGAATCAGTGCTGTTACCCCAACAAGCGCACCGATCATCGGCGCATATGGTATTCTCAGAATTAACATACCGATTGCACACAGGCTGCCTAAAATTATTGCCTCAGTCGTTTGCCCTGCTACAAAAAGCTTGAAGTTTTTTTCACAGACAGCTGCCACATGAATGCCCCGCTCGGCAAAACATGCTGGAATCCATACACGGACAATTCGGGTGATCTGACTTTTTAATTTCTCCTTATTGGCCAAAATATAAATTGAGAACACAAGACCAATCGCAAAATCGACTGCCGTCGCAACCACGCTTCCAAATGCGGAAGCAGCAGTGTCCATAATGGTGGTTCCCAATTGATTCAACCATTCATTCAAATTGTCTTTCAGTTCAAGAAAATCAATATCAATTTGGGACAGCTGTTCTCCGAATGGGATTTTAGAATAGTCAGCCGTGCTTTCAAATGCCACCAGTTGATCCAGACCATTCGTCAAGGATGATATGACAATAGATACTGCATCGATCAATTCGGGAATAACAAGAAAAGCAACACCGACAAAGACCCCTATCACCAAAATAAATGAAAGCAGGATCGCAAGCGGGCGGCGCATTTTCGTTTTCCTAGATGTCGGATGTTTGGGGAACAGATGTCTTTCAATAACCCCCAACGGAACATTCAGAAACAACGCCAAAATCAATCCAATTAAAAGTGGGTTCAGCAGGTCTTTCAACCACATCACGGCATCAGCTACATGACTAATATGTCGGATGCCAAGATAAATCAAAATGCAGGCTGTAAACGTTCCGATAATCCACTTTGATAATTTTTTGTGTGTTTCAATATCTTCAAACATTCAAGACCCTCCTTACATTAGTGGTGCAAATAGCCGCAGTATATCCTGGAGCAGATGCACTACGATATTTGTTTTGCAATCCTTTTCTGTCACCTGTTGGCATATCTCCAGCGTTTGCAGAAAATCCTCCTTGACTTCCATAACAGCTTTGGCCTCATAGAGCAGAGCACCACATTCATAGTGCAGATATAAGCTGCGAAAATCCAAATTTGTTGTCCCGACTGTTGCAGTACGGTCATCGGACACAAAGGTTTTGGAGTGGATGAAACCATTGGTATATTCGTAGATTTTAACGCCTGATTTTATCAGCTCTCGGTAATACGAGCGTGTGGTCATGTGTACCCACCATTTATCCCAGCGGTGGGGTGTGATGATGCGTATATCTACACCACTTTTTGCCGCAAGACGCAAAGCGGAAAGCATACTATCATCGACAATCAGATATGGGGTGTTGATATACACGTACTTCTTTGCATTGTTTAAGATATGCAGGTAAACGTGTTCGCCCACATTTTCTTCATCCATTGGACTGTCAGCGTATGGCTGAACAAACCCCTTTGCAGTAACAGGGCACTCTTGTTCTTTCCATGGGTAGAAGATTTCGTAGTCCTCGTCTGTATGGGTACAAATTTCCCACGTCTGTAAAAAAATTAGTGTGAAACTCCATGCGGCTTTGCCTTTCAGCATGATCGCTGCATCTTTCCAGTGTCCGTGTTTCTCAATGGCGTTGATGTATTCATCTGCCAGATTGATACCTCCGGTAAAAGCCACCTTTCCATCAATGACCGCTATTTTTCGGTGATCTCTGTTATTTTGCTTTACGGTCAGAACAGGTCGGAAGGGATTGAATACGGCGCACTGGATACCGTGTTTTTTTAGCTGCTTTGCGTAGTCTTTCGGAAGAGTGAGAAAGCAACCCATATCGTCATAAATCAGTCGCACAGTTACGCCTTGCGTGGTTTTTCGCTTCAAAACTTCCAAGATGCTGTTCCACATAACGCCTTCCTGCACGATGAAATATTCCAGAAATATGTACTTCTCGGCTTTTTCAAGTTCCGCCAAAAGTGTTTCCAGCTTTCGTTCACCCGGTGTAAGGTAATGTGTTTCTGTATCTGCATATATTGGAAACCCCGTGTATTCCTGCAAGTAATGAATTTGAGGGTAATATTCAGGCAGTTGTTTTGTTGCGCTTTCATAGCAAATGCCGGGGAGTGCATAGAGTGGTTTTGCCTTTTGTTGTGTATGGAGGACACTTTTTGCAAAGCGCCATTTCGAGGATTGTGCATTAGACAAAAGATACATCAGTCCACCAAACAACGGGAAGGTTAGGATCAGGATCGCCCATGCAGTTTTGTAGGCGCCTTTGTCTTTCTGGGAAACGATATAAAGCACCGCAATGATACTGACGATTGTCAGTAGGCGACTGAAATTTCGGGAAAGCTGACTTCCCCCAAGTACAAGGCATATAAGAAAATATACCTGTAAAAGTAGCAGGAGTATCGTCAACATCCTTCTACGGAATAAGACACGGAGCCAACGCTGGCGCATAATGATTCCCCCCCTTCAAACTCAAATCTACGGATTCTTTTTCCGCTGTTCGCAAAATTCCCAAAACTCTTTTGCAATGCGCTCGTAGGTGCTTTTTCCTACGAGATAGCTCATACAGTGGTCAGCGCCCGGAACAATCAGCAGACGCTTTTCTGATGTACAGGCTTTATAGTTTTCGTATGTCATTTCAACTGGAACAAAGTGGTCATCTGTTCCGTGGACAAAAAGAACAGGAATTTGGCAGTGCTTCAACGCTTCTGTAGTTGAGGCAGCATCAGCATCCATTTGGATGCGCTTTTTGCACATCCTATCGGCACCTGTTTTATGCAGAGCATAAGGAATATGCAGATTGCTTTCGGAGACATGTTTCCAAATTGCATGGAGCGAAGTAAATGCACTGTCCGCTGCGATTCCAAATACATTATCCGGCAGTTCCAGTTCGGACGCCATTAGCACAGAGGTTGCACCCATGGATACCCCGGCAAGATAGATGGGAATGCTTTTTCCTGTTTTCTCGTTTATCCAATTTGTCCATGCCAGGCAATCGTAGCGTTCCAGCAAACCTAAACTCATATGGTCGCCGCCGCTATTATTTTGTCCCCGCTGCTCTGCGTAGAGTACAGAACAATGATTATTGCGCCAGAAATCTGCGATTAGACCAAAATCATGTGACCAGGAGGAACGCCACCCGTGCATGGCAACTATAGTTCTTTTCGGTTCTTCGCAGGGACACCAATGCCCAATCAATGAAATTCCGTCGTGAGCAGTGATTTCCACCACGTCACAGCCGCTTTTTTCGAGCTGACCAGCTGCCTTTTTTACAATTTCAGTGGTTTCTATCATTTCAGGTGAACCGGACACACGCATTTTTCCGTTGCTTCTGTCCTGCGGCGCAACCCGATCCATGGCGAGCTGCATCATCTTTTTGGTTAGAAGATGATGCCAAAGCACACAAATCGCACTACCGGCAGCACCTATTATCAATCCTTTTTTCAATGAATCCTTCATAGCACGTCCTTTCATAACGTGGGTATAACTTACTCTTTGTCATTGGCAGTTTTCTTACTTAATTTTCTGCGATATGCGTAATATAACAGAATCGACATTGAGGCTTTTTCATAACCAAACTTGCCGAAGCACTGGAACGCCGCATTGAGAATGGTCAATCTCTTTTCTTCGGTCAGGGCCAAAAATTTGTTCAATTCATTTCCTTCTTCTTACACAATAACCGTTTCGGTTATTCAGAGTATAGCACCAATAACCGAATCGGTCAAGTGTTAATGCAGCAAGTGTATTGATGCGCTTTTTGCAAGCGTCATCTGCGCTCATGTCTGGATAAAAGAACTGATCCACCGATATATCGAACATTGTCACCATCTGATAAAAAGTGTTCAAGCTCGGATGCTGACCGTCGTTTTCGTTATATATGATGGTGCGGGGATCACGGTCAATGATAAGGGCCAGTTGATCCTGTGTCATCCCGCTGGTTTCTCTTTTGCGCTTTATCTCGCACCCTATATCGTGGAAATCAAATTTGCGCTCATCGCGTTCAAATTTCATAGACATCACCCAATGTAATTTTATATTTCAGGTAGTAGTATTTGAACGAATTACATTTTCGTGCAACTGCTGACTTGAACACACCGGTACTTTCGAGACTAATCTTCGTTGGTCTAACAGTATAAAAAGAAAACTTTTGAATCATACTCCAAAATACTTGACCGTTTCGGTTATTGGTGCTATACTCTAAATAACCGAAACGGTTATTGTGTAAAAAGGAGGAAATGAATTGAACAAATTTTTGGCCCTGACCGAAGAAAAGAGATTGACCATTCTCAATGCGGCGTTCCAGTGCTTCGGCAAGTTTGGTTATGAAAAAGCCTCAATCAATGATATTGCGGTAGCCGCACACATTTCCAAAGCGTCTGTGTTTCAGTATTTCGGCAGTAAAAAGCAGCTCTACATTTACCTGCTGGAATACTGCAAGAAAATCATAGAGGGACTATTTGATAAGGAAGCCCTCGATTCCGAAACAGATTTGTTCGACAGGATTCTGGCATCCAGCCGCATGAAAATGGAGGGGCTCCAAAATCAGCCTTTTATCTTGCAGTTTATTACCAGTGCCTGGGAGGAAAATTCTCCCGAGGTGACGGATACGCTGGCGATCCTGACGGAGGAGACCGGCAGATTCCGAAACGATCTTGTTCTGCGGGAAGAGGATGCTTTGAAATTCAAAGACCCAGAGGATGCCCAGCCGGTCTTTCAGATGCTGCTTCTGATGGCCGAGGGCTATGCGGCCGGGTACCGGGGGGCGGCGGCTTTCGATTTTCAGGCTGTCATGGAGGATTTTGAGAAGAACATCGCAATTCTGCGGAAAAATTTTTATAAGGAGGAGTATTTGAAATGAGTGAACAAGCGATTGTCTTGAATGAATTGACCAAGCACTATGGGAAGCATCGAGGAATCAATAACCTCAGTTTCTCTGTCAACCAGGGAGAGTTTTTCGGCTTTATCGGCCCCAACGGTGCGGGTAAGTCCACCACGATCCGCACCCTAATGGGGCTGATCCGTCCCACCGGAGGCAGCGCATCTATCTTCGATTTGGACTGTCACTCCAAGGCCAGCGTCATCGCCAGGGATGTGGGCTATCTGCCCAGCGAGAACAGCTATTACGAAAACATGAAAGTCCGTGAACTTTTGCAGTACACCGCCGATCTGTACGGCATGGACTGCAAGACAAAGATGAAGGAGCTTGCCGACAGGCTCAATCTGGATTTGTCCCGCAAGATTGCAGACCTTTCTCTGGGCAACAAGAAAAAGGTGGGTATCGTGTCTGCCATTATGACTTCGCCCAAACTGATTATTATGGACGAGCCCACCAGCGGATTAGACCCACTGATCCAGCAGGCTTTCTATGATATTCTGAAGGAGGAAAACAGCCGGGGCGCTACCGTGTTTTTTTCCTCCCATGTGCTGAGTGAGGTGCAGAAACTGTGTGACCGGGTGGCCATTCTGAAAGAGGGACAGCTTATTGGCATACAGTCCATCAAAGAACTGCGTGAGAGCGGCTATAAGAAAGTCTCTCTGAGCGCAAAGGAGGCTATCCCTCGCGATTTCTTTGATTTGTCCGGCATTGCGAACTATGCGGAGACTGCGGATAAGACCTCTGTTTCCTTTATGTATAACGGAAATATCACGGCGATTATTGACAAGCTTCACCTGCTGCATTTGGACGATGTGCTTTTGGAAGAGCCCTCTTTGGAGGAAATCTTCATGCACTACTATGCGTAAGGAGGTGTCGGGCATGGTCATTTTGAAATATGAACTGAAAAGGCACCGCAAATATATTTTGGGTTGGGCCATCGCCTTGGCTCTGTGTGTTTTTGTGATGACGCCTACCTATTACAGCTTTATGGATGTTTCCACCGGAGACCTCTATGAAACGCTGGGTACGAGTGATTTTTACAAAGGCGTTGGTGTGTCCATGGAATATCTGACCTCACCGTTGGGCATTTATGCGTTTCTTACCAGCTTTTTTATGATTGCGTCCGGTATTTTCGGGATGCACTTCGGTATCGCCATTCACACCAAGGAGTGCTCGGAGCGAACCTCTGAATATCTGTTTACAAAACCCCATACCCGAAAAACGATTTACTGGGCAAAGGCGTTCACGGTTTTTTTCGGCGTAGTGGTCGTGAGCATGGTATATCTTCTCGCCTCTTTTTTGGCGCTGGCCCTGTTCCGCTCCGGCATTGACTGGGGAGAGTTCTTTCTGATTGCTCTTTCCCTCATGCTGGTCACGCTGTTCCTTGCAGCTATGGGGCTTTTGGTTGGAATTCTATTTTCACGCAATCGAAGCCCACTTTTGACTGCCGGGTTAATTGTCTTTGTCGAGTACTGCGTCACCAGCTTCTCCAACATTGTCAGCAACCGTGCCATTAGTTTTCTGTCCCCGTACTCGTTCTTTAGTGCGGCTGAGATTTCCAAATCTGGCTTTTATGAGTTGGATTACTTGGGATGGTGTGTACTGCTGTTTGCCCTGTTTTTGGTGCTGTCTTATCGTGTCTTTTTGAAAAAAGACATCCAGTTCCGCTCATGAGGGGGTGCAAAGATGAAAACATTGGTGAAAAACGAATTCCGCCAAACCAGAAAGACCCTGCTGATCTGGCTGGGGATCATGTTACTGCTGTGCGGATTCTGCTATTTTGAACTTTTATCCTTGAAGGACAGTCTGGATGAGATGGCCCGGACAGTCGGCCAATTTCCTCGCTTGATCATGATCATGTTCGGTGTGAAAGGGGATCTCACGACTGCCCTTGGTTGGTACGCGTGTATCTATTTTTGGGAGGGGCTGTTGGCCTTTGCCTATGCAATCTCTCTGGGCCTGTCCTGTGTGGCGAGGGAAAAGAAATTTGGAACATCCGAATACCTGTTCACAAAGCCTGTGGAGCGGAAAACCATTGTTCTGGCGAAGGTGATCGTTTCAGCAGTGAACCTGCTGGTGTTCGCCCTGTTCAGCGGCGTGTGCAATTATTTCACGATCGTTCTTCCTTTGGGCGGTCTGGATCAGCCGGGAGCGGTGCTTTCCACAACGATGGGAATGTTCTTTACCCAGCTTCTCTTTTTTGCCTTGGGTCTGCTGTTTGCCAGCCTTTTCAAATCTTATAAGGCCGCGGTACGCGCCGGTACGGTTTTCGTATTGGCCGCCTATGTGTTGGCCTTTACTGCCGAGTACACAGGGAATCGTTTCTTGGATTATCTGACCCCTCTGCGGTACTATGATGTGTATGAAGTAGCACTAAATGGCGTCTATCTTTCCTACATCGTCTTAACAGTACTCATTGTGGGCGCATGTGTAATGGTTTCTACAAGGCGGTGGAAACTGCGTGAGTTGTAAATGTAATTGTCCATAGATATTC
Organism: Butyricicoccus pullicaecorum DSM 23266; assembly: GCF_900167005.1. GTDB lineage: Bacteria > Bacillota > Clostridia > Oscillospirales > Butyricicoccaceae > Butyricicoccus > Butyricicoccus pullicaecorum. The sequence continues at coordinate 156,992 of NZ_FUXW01000004.1, read as the reverse complement.
TATTATCTGATGAAAAACAAAGAATGAAAAAAAACGAATGGCTATTATGCCCCAACTGCAACAAAAAAACGAGAATTAAAATCTGTGATAATACAGTACTTGAAAATTTTCCGCTATACTGTCCGAAGTGCAAACGGGAAATAATAATCAGCGTAAAACAATTCAATACCACAGTTATCACAGAGCCAGACGCATAGACGCAGAGCCGATAACCCGTTAGCCTTGTGCTGCGGATTATCGGCTCTTTTTGCTTTTAAGATAGAAAAGGAGACAAAACCATGAGTAATTCTATTAAAGACAGCGCACAGGCTTTCGCCGTCAATCAAGTGCTGAAATATGTTGACAGCAATCCGCAGGAAGCATTCCCCAAGTTGTTAGATTGGGCGGATAAGTTCGATAAGGATAACCTCTATCTCACACAGCGCCAGCAAATCCGTAAGGTGATGGAGCAGCCTGACAGCAACTGGATGCGCCTGATCAACAGCCTTTGGACGGACATTGATTCTGAAGTCCGCAAAGTGTTCTTCCGCAATTTTATTGTCAATGCATCTCTCTTAGGCAGCCGCAAGCAGGTGGCTAATCGTGAAAAGTACGGCTGCAATATCCCCTGGGCAATCCTGATGGACCCCACTTCCGCCTGCAACCTTCATTGCACCGGCTGTTGGGCGGCAGAATACGGTAATAAGCTGAATCTGAGCTATGAGGAACTGGATGACATCATCAATCAGGCCAATGAACTGGGAACCTATATGTTCCTCTACACCGGCGGTGAACCTATGGTACGCAAGAACGATCTGCTCCGCCTGTGTGAAGCGCATCCTGACTGCGTATTCTCTGCCTTTACCAACGGTACCCTTATCGATGAGAAGTTTGCCGATGAGATGCTGCGGGTGAAGAACTTCTACCCGGCCATCAGCATTGAAGGCTTCGAGGAAGCTACTGATTTCCGCCGTGGCAAGGGTACTTATCAGGCTACTATGCGGGCGATGAAGATTCTGAAAGAAAAGAAGCTGCCTTTCGGCGTATCTGGGTGCTATACCAGCAAGAACATCGACTCCATCAGCTCGGATGAGTTCTTCGATCATCTGGTGGAGTGCGGTGCGAAGTTCGCATGGTTCTTCCACTATATGCCTGTGGGCAACGATTCCGCTGTGGAGCTGCTCCCGTCTCCTGACCAGCGTGAAAAGATGTATAACCGCATCTGCGAATACCGTAGCACAAAGCCTATTTTCACAATTGACTTTCAGAATGATGCGAAATTTGTAAACGGCTGTATTGCTGGTGGCCGCAACTATCTGCATATCAATGCCAATGGTGACATTGAGCCTTGCGCTTTTATCCATTACTCTGACTCCAACATCCGTGAAAAGACCCTGCTGGAAGCATATCAGTCTCCGCTGTTTATGGCCTATCACGACGGTCAGCCCTTTAATGATAATATGTTCCAGCCGTGTCCTATGCTGGAAAATCCTGAATGTCTGCGTAGCATGGTAAAGAAATCCGGTGCCCATTCTACCGAGTATCAGTCCCCGGAAAGTGTTGACCATCTGTGTGATAAGACTACACTTTATGCAGAAACCTGGAAGCCGAAGGCCGATGAGCTGTGGGCTGCTTGTCAGGGCTGTAGTGGGTGTAAGAAGTGATGGACGGCTATCAAATTTTCACAGATGCCACCTCAGATCTCGCACCGGAGTTAACCGCAGGTCTGCCATCTGTTGAAATGATTCCTATGAATGTTGAGATCGGCGGAACAGAATACTCATATGGTTCCCCGGAAGGAATCACAGCCAAGGAGTTCTACCGCTTGCAAAGAGCTGGGAATTTTGCAACGACCTCACAAATCAACCCAACGATTTATTTTAAGCATTTTGAACCCTGTCTGCGACAGGGAACCGATATTCTGTATCTCTGTTTTTCCTCTGGTCTGTCAGGTACATATCAGTCTGCGTTTTTAGCGGTTGAAGAACTACAGCAGGAATATCCGGAAAGAAGAATCATCTGCATTGATACGCTTGCTGCCGCAGTGGGTGAAGGGTTTTTAGTCAGAGAAGCTGCGAAAAAGCAGAGGGAAGGACTGTCTATTGATGAATTGGCTTCTTGGGTCATGGAACACCGATTAGAGGTATGTCATTGGTTTACGGTTGATACCTTTACCCATTTGAAACATGGCGGGCGGGTTTCAGGTGCCGCAGCCGCAATGGGAACGGCTTTGCAGATCAAACCGTTGCTTCATGTGGACAGCGAAGGAAAGCTGCAAGCAGTGGAAAAACCTCGTGGAAGAAAAAAGGCTGTTACCACTCAGATTGCCCGAATGGAACAGGGCTGGAAACCTGAACTTGGTAAATCGATTCTGATAGGTCATGCCGATGACCCTGAAGCAGCAGATATGCTGAAAGAAAGGTTGTTGGAACAATTCCCGGATTCTGAGATTTGTATTGCTTATATTGGCCCTATCATCGGAGCACACACCGGTCCCGGCGCACTGGCATTGATTTACTGGGGAAATAATCGATGACGGAGGATTTGTAGATACGCAAAAAAGCATTCTCCATCATAGAAAAATATAGTTTTGTTTAGAGCTGCCGGGTAACTTATGCTCGGCAGCTTTGAACTGTCTGCTAGAAGTAGTAGGAGGTGAACATATGGTTCCGCATGTATTGGGCGTAGGATACGCCTATAATGAATATGAGGTTACTGCTGGCCGATGGAAAGAATTTGAAATTGAATTTGACTATGCTGATAATATTAAACAAGCGGCCGCAATGCTGTCTTTTAAAGAATATATATGCGTAGCTATTTGCTCTGATGTGATTCCACAAGACGATTTGGATATCTTGAGACAAAAACGTGCGGTACCAATTATTGTTGTGCCACCTTCATATTCGGAGGAACAGCGGTATGCATGTGTCCATTTTGGTGCTGCTCAATATTTACATACCTATAATCATCCTATGGTAGAAATGTTTTCAGAGAAAAATAGTATGAGAAATTGTTTGAAAATACCAAAAGATAAAAGAAGACCGCTAACAATCATCACTGTGAAAGACTTGTCTTTCTGCTTAGAGTACAGGTCTGTAGAGATAGCTGGGGTATGCATTGATTTGACCGAAAAAGAGTTTGATATTCTTGCGCTGCTAATTATGAATCAACGGCAAGTCTATACTTATGAAATGATAATGGATTCTGTTTGGCATGATGATTTTTCGTTTTATTCACGCAATGCGATTTCAAGCCATATAAGTAATTTACGGAAAAAGTTAAAAAGTTCGGAAACTGCATCAGAACATATTAAAAGCATTCGAGGAATAGGCTACAAATTCGAAGTATAGGTATTTCTTGTGCAAATCTTGTATAAATCTAAAGTAAATCTTGCTTTCTGTTCTATACCATAGCTCTCAATAATGGCGAGCAGCTGTTAATTGAGTAATGGTTCAATGAAAACGCGGCTTGCTGAATAGCTGCCGCTTTATACTGCGTAGACAGAAAGGTTATTTACAGCGGCATATAGGAGGATGCCGCTTTGTTTGTTTTAACCTTTTACAGTTCTCATAATCTTCACTTGCTAAAAAAAGTGTAGCTTCCCCTCCGGGGCAGTTCGGCAACCTGTCGGTATTATCGTTCTGCGCAAACCGGAATAATAATGATCTTTTTTGTTGCGCCAGTTTCCTGGAATGGGAGACTGGCGCTTTTGCTTGTCGTTTTTTGCCGAATGTCCCCAAACGGCCTCGATGCCGTTCCCCGCCTCCATTCGATTCACCCGCTAATCACCCGTGAATCGAAATGGAGGTACATAATGAAGAAAGTCAATCTTCGGGATCTGTATCCCGATGTTTATAAAACCGATGCCTTTTTGGAAGTAACCGATGAAGTACAAGCGGTGTTTCAGTCTGACGAGCGAGCTGAAGCAGCCTATGAGCGAAAAATGTATCGCTATAAGGCGCAGTACTCCCTGGACTGTGAGAATGGAATTGAAAATGCGGTCCTGCGAAAGCTGGAGACGCCGGAGATGCTTCTGGAGGAAAAGCAGCTGCGCGAGCAGATTTACTCCGCCGTGATGGCTTTGCCGGAGAAACAGGCAAAAAGAATTTATGCTCGGTACTATCTGGGGATGAGCGTAAATGAGATTGCCGGAGCCGAAGGTGTAGATCCGAGCCGTGTCCGTGACAGCATCCGGCGTGGGCTGAAACAGTTGGCAAAAATTTTTTGATAAAGTTTCATTTGAAGCGCCTGTTTTTTGCCCCTTTTGTCAGTGTTAATAGAAGGACAAGTTTTCCCCTTCGATGGTACTTTGACAATTGAATAGACGGCATTTCTGGTACATAACCCATGTACGAGCGAATCAGGCGCGCCGCCAAGATGGACAGCCAAGGAGGTGATAAACAAGGCTGTTCCCAGCGATCAACGCCAGCCTGAGACCCGGAGGTGGCACTTCGAGCGCGAGGACTCCATGGGGGCTTAAAGATACTTGTTCACACCCGCCCACGGACTTGAGGCGGAACCCTGCGGCGCACGAGTAAAACGACGCTGCGGAGTTATGACATCCGCGCCAGCGGAGACCGGGAATGTCCCCATCGTCAGGGATGCGTGGCAAATGTGGCGAAAGCGAACTTCAAATTCAAGAGAGCTGCGTCCGGTTACCGTAAGCAACAACAGGTCATCATCCAGATGCAGTTTTCTTTTCAAAGTTAGATACCATGCACTGGCAGTTTCGGCTGCCAGTGCATTCATGTGATTTTGAAAGCACGATGACAACCTTGACGGAATGGAGGGAATATGATTTATGGAAAAACTGATTACACGAAAAGAAGCTGCCAGAATCCTGGGAATCAGCATTGCGACCTTGGATGCGGCCCGTAACAACGGCTTGATTTCTTATGTTCAGTATGTGCAGAACGGTTGTGTATATTTTACTGATATGGGCCTTCAGGAGTATATCGCAAAATGCACCCACCGGGCAAAACCGATGGAAAAGAATGCGACTTACCGCAAGACCCGGAACGCCGGAGCATGAGCCAATCCGTATCCTTGCTGGAACTGAAGATCTCTGATAAAACAAAGATACAGCGCTGGAGATTATTTTAGGAGGTGACGGAATTGGCAAAAAGGAAAATGATAATTCCTGAATATGGAACGGTTATAAAAAAAGGTGTCCTGTATTACAGAACAAGAATCAAAGATGCAGATGGAAAACTCGTTGCCCTTTATGCAAGAACGCCCGAAGAACTTTATAATAAGGAAACGATTGCGTTGGAGCAGATTGAGAACGCCACATTTCATCGAAAAACACCCACGGTTGCAGAGTATTGTGAGAAATGGCTGTTGATGCAGTCTGTTCATGTTCGTACCACGACTTTGACGGACTATACCTCAAAGGTACGGCGTCATATCATTGCGGAATTAGGTGATAAGCGGATGGGAGAGGTCAGCCTGGATGATATTCAGCTTGCACTTGTCTCTGTTTCAAAAAAATCTGCATCGGTATATAAGTCGGTCGTGATCCTGTATAAATCTATTTTCCGTGCAGCAAAGGAAAGCCGGATTATAGATAATAACCCGACGATCTATCTAACGACAAAGGGTGGCGGCGTTCCGCAGAAAGATAAAGCGGCGCTGACAGACGAGCAGGTCGAGCGCTTATTGGATGCGGTGGAAGGACTGCCAACCTATGTGTTTGTGATGCTTGGATTGTACGCAGGCTTGCGGCGGGAAGAAATCCTCGCCCTGAAATGGGATTCGGTCTATCTTGATGGAAACTTTCCTTATTTAACAGTGCGGAGAGCATGGCATACAGAAAACAACAGGCCGGTGATTCTGGAAGAATTAAAAACGAAGGCTGCCGAGCGAAATATTCCACTGCCGACCTGTTTGGCTGAGTGCCTGAAAGAGACAAAGGAAAATTCGACTTCGGAGTATGTGGTGCCGAACCGGGACGGCGATCCGCTGTCCTATACGCAGTTTAAGCGGCTGTGGCAGTATGTTGTCACCAGAACAGTCAAGGAACGGTCCTACTACCGATATGAGGATGGAAAGCGGGTAAAGCATACGGTCACACCTGTTCTTGGAGAAAAGGCGGCGCATAACGGTAATGTTGTTTACAGCCTGGACTTTGAAGTAACACCGCATCAGTTGCGACACACCTACATCACGAATCTGATTCATTCGTCGGTAGACCCCAAAACGGTGCAATACCTGGCAGGCCATGAAAGCAGCAAAATTACCATGGACATTTACGCAAAGGTCAAATACAACAGGCCGGATGAGCTGGTCAGAACGATGGGTAACGCATTTTCGCAATGGGATTCAGTGTGAGCATAAAATAACAAACGCGAAAACGAAGCAGGAGCGAGGCAAGGATGTCTCGCTCTTTGCTTTACATAGGCCGTATCTTTGATTAAGTCTGTACTTTCTGATAAAAAGAGAGTGTAGATACGGAAACTGCACGTTATCAGGAAAGGAAGGTCAAAGATGGCGAAAATGAAAACAGAGGTTCCGCAGTACGGAACCATTATGCAAAAAGGAATCCAGTATTACAGAACCCGGATCATGGACGCAGATGGCAAGCAGGTGAGTTTGTATGCTGCTACTTGCGAAGAATTATATGAGAAGCAATTAGAAGCGCGGCGACAGGTGGAGGAGATCATCTTTCGTCGGCAGCATCCGACAGTGGCCGAGTATTGTCAGAAGTGGCTGCTGATGCAGTCGGCAAAGGTATCTGCTTCTACATTGAGAGGATATACTGCTGACATGAAGAACTATATCATTAAGCCTTTGGGTGAGATGTATATGGAAGAAGTGACCGCAGATGATATTCGGCTGGCGCTTGTACCGCTGTCAAAAAAATCGGAGGGGTTATACAGCACAGTAAATATGCTTCTCAAGTGTATTTTCTACTCGGCAGAGCGCAGCCAGATACTTGAGCATAACCCCTGTGTAGGAATATCGGGAAAGGGCGGAAAGCCAGCGAAAAAGAGGGAGGCATTGACAGATCAGCAGGTAGAAGTGCTTCTGGATACGGTCAGGGAGCTTCCTCCCTACTTGTTCATTATGCTTGGGTTATATTCCGGTCTGCGCCGGGAAGAAATCCTTGCGCTGCAATGGGACTGTGTATTCCTGGACGAGTCTACTCCCTATATCTCGGTAAGGCGAGCATGGCGCACGGAACATAACAGACCCGTGATTTCCACTGTTCTAAAGACCAAGGCGGCTAAAAGGGATATTCCGATTCCCAAGTGCTTGGTGGACTGCCTGCGTGAAGCCAAAACAGCATCAAAGTCGGACTATGTGATTTCGGATAGCGAAGGACAGCCGTTAGCTGCATCGCAATTTCAAAGGGTATGGCAGTATGTAGTTGTTCGGTCTACCAAGCCGCGCAACTACTATAAGTATGTGAATGGGCAGAGCATCAAGTACACGGTTACACCAACGCTGGGCATGACACAGAGGAATCAACCCAAAATCAAATATACGCTGGATTTTGATGTGACCCCACACCAGCTCCGGCACACATACATCACGAACCTGCTTTATGCCGGAGTTGATCCCAAGACGGTTCAGTATCTTGCAGGACATGAAAACAGCAAAACAACTATGGACATCTATGCTAAGGTCAAGTATAATAAGCCAGAGGAGTTGTTCAGTGTAGTAAACGGTGCTTTTCATCAGAACGCTGCTGATTGAAAAACAGCCATTTTCCGTGGTTACCACATAGGATAACTGAACAGCGAAAAGTCCGGAAAAGCCCGAAATACCAAGGAAAAACGGCTCAAAAACGAGCGCAGTACGGCCTCAAGGCTGCACGTCGCGCTCCGCAGTTCTCCAAGCGCTAAATTATCGCTTATCAGAACTCTGGTTTGTACAACAAAAGCACCCAAAACGCTTGTTTTGGGTGCTTTTTTCATGCCTGAAAGTATGTGGATTTTACGCGGGAGTCCATGACAATATACATAAAATACACAAACAATATACAAGATTTAAGGGATCTTCTCAATTTCCCGTCGCAGCTCTTCGATGGTCTTGTGCGTGTAAACCCGATCGGTAATGTCCTGTGAGGCGTGTCCCATGATGCGCTTGATGCACAGCTTGTTCATCTCTGCCGAGTCGGCTTCGCTGGCGAAGGTGTGACGACAGTCGTGCGGTCGGTGGTCGGGCATGCCGAGCTGCTCCATGACCCGACGGAAGTACACATCCCGATAGGTGTAATAGGACAACGGACGGTTGCCGTCAGGGGAGGGGATAAGGTATTCCCGGCCGGGATCATACAGCCGCGCGATCAGCGGACGGATGCGGGAATGGATGGGAACCAGTCGGTTTTTGCCTGCTTCGGTCTTGGAGCCGCCGCGCATGGTCCATTCGGTCAGATCGACGTCATCCGTGCGCATGGCCAGCAGCTCGCCGATGCGCCAGCCGGTATAGATCATAATGAGCACGGTGTCGATCCAGTCCAGATCGCCCAGATGCTGCCACAGCAGCTTTTGTTCCTTGCGCGTAAACGGCCGTCGGGTAGTGGCCGGAGCAGAGCCGCCCAGATCGACAAATTGTGTATAGTTCTTACCGACCAGATCGTTTTCCAGTGCGTAGCTGAACAGCTGATTGAATAGGGTCTTGATCGCCTTCTTGGTGTGCCAGTCGGCCGTGCACCCATCAATGACCGATTGCAGATGATCGGTCTTGAGCGATGCAAAAGGAAGATCGTAGAGCGCCGCGCACCAGTTGTATGCAGCTTTGTAGCTCTTGACCGTGCTGTCGCTGATCTTGGTGAATTTCCGGTCCGACCAGCGATCGTAGAGCTGTGCAAAGGTGATCGAGCCGGGAATCGCGTGCGGATCGTCGTGATAGGCCGCGAGCGCGGACAGCGCTTCCGCCCGGGTGGCAAAGGTGCCGAGCGATTTGTATTTTTGGGTCGCGGTCTGCTGTCCGTCCTTGAGCGTCCAGTCGATCGTCACGCGCGCGGCAAATGGCTTGCGCCGCTTGCCGGATAGCTTATAAACACAGCCGTAGCCGTTCGGGTTTCGCATGGGTTCACCTCTTTTTACATAAAAACAAATATTTGTTCGATTATAAGCATGATATTTTTCCCGCCCCGGTCACAGGGCGGGATTTTTTGCGTTATCGGAAGATTTTGGATACGTCCACCGAGAATCCGGACAGCACGGTCGAGGTGACCGACATGCCGGGCGTGAAGATATCCGATGCCCGGAAGGTGCCGCCATCCAGCGTGAACAGCTGCACGGTCTCTTCAAGCGGACTGACCAGCCAATACTCACGCACGCCAGCGCGCTGGTAGGCATTGAGTTTTACGATACGGTCGGCGCGAGCGGTGGAAGGGGACAGGATCTCAAACACCACATCGGGTGCGCCCATGCAATACTGGTGGTGCAGCTTGCTCGGGTCGCACACGACGGTGAGATCGGGAACATAAACCGTATCCACATCGTCGGCCTTCTGGCTGGACGAGGACGGCAGCAGCACTTCGATCTCCTGGAACGCACGGCAGGGCTTGCCGTCGAGGAAGCCGCGCAGGGCAAAGAAGATGTTGCCGGATACTGTCTGATGCTGGATGGATGGACGTGCCTGCATGACGGCTTGACCCTCCCAGAGCTCATAACGCTCCTCGGTCACCCAGGACAGGTAATCTTTGTATGTGTAGTGTTCTTCAAGGGGTAAGGGCATGGGGCACCTCCTGACAATTAGACGCGCTGCTTTTTGGGAAAGCGACGCTTGAGAATAATCTGATAAATCGGGGGATCTTCGCGTTCCAGCGGGCGCAGCAGCGTACCGCCGTAGCGGGCAATCACGCTGGTGATGTACCGGCGATAGCTTGCCAGCTCGTAAATATTGGCAACCTGACGGCGGATGGGATTCTTGTCCGCGTCGGGCAGATAGACCAGCTTTTGATTGTCGGACAGTACCAGACGGCACAGCCATTTGCGGGTGTTGTTCTGGTAGAGAATGGCAAAGTAGGAGTCGGTCTTTTTGTATGTAATCGAGTCCAGACTGACGTCATCCTTGAGCAGGTTTTGCAGCTCATAGTATGCGTTCATTTCTTCCTCAGTGGGCTCAGGCGCACTTTCCACGACAGGCGCGGGTTCTTCCTCGACGGGAGCGGACGCAGGAACAGGTGCGGGTGCCTTGCTGGCAGGTGCAGCGGGTGCTACGGGCGCTGCATTCGCCGTAGACAGCGCGGACTTGATCTTGTCGTTCATGGTCTCGCTGATGAATTCCTGCATGGATGCCTTGAGGATCGGACGGAACTTCTCGACAACCGAGTGGGTCATACGACCGTCGTATACGTCCTGCAAAAAGAAGCGCACAAATTCATCTGAGGGATTTTCAAACTGCTCGGACAGCGTTTCCTTGAACTTTCCGGCATATTTGAGTACAGATGCCGCGTCAAAGATACGGGCGACACTGAAATTTTCCTTTTTGAACTTTTTCAGCTCCTCGATCTGTGCGTCACGCAGGTGCAGCAGGTCGATGTCCAGGAAGGGGAGGGAGTCCATGAGGTTGGCTTCTTCCAGATCGGTATAGAAGCGGTAGCGGATGCCGTTGGTCAGAATGGCAAACTTGGCCGAGGTGGTGGAGAAGTAGCGGAAAAGCTGGGAATCATGCTTTTCCAGATTGCGGCCCATTGCCTTGGCCTCGATAATGATGATCGGCTTGCCGTCCTGCAGGATGGCGTAATCGACCTTCTCACCGCGCTTGATACCCACATCGGCTACAAATTCCGGGACGAACTCGGTGGGGTCAAAAATATCGTAGCCGAGCAGGTGGAAAAACGGAAGGATGACCGAGGTCTTGGTCGCCTCTTCGGTCGTGATGGAGTCCTTAAAGCCAGAGATCTTCTTTACAAATTGCTGTAATTGATCGACGAAGTCCATTCAAAATCCCCCTTAGCTAGTGTCTCAGTAGAAACAGTTATAAAGTTTTGGCTCGGGCTAATCTTGCAAACAAAAGTCCTGTTGCAAGGCAGTCTGCCGAAGAACGATGTGCATTTGATATATGTATTCCATAATACGCGCAAACGGTACCCAGTTTATAATCTTCTACATCAAAGCTGTATTCATAATTGATTACCCGTTCTTGCAGATCAGCATCCCACTTGGATTTTGCTTTGCTTAGAACAGTCGGTACGATTTGCAATGTATCATAAAATTTTTGCTTTGGTTGAGGAACATCAAGTCCATATTTGTACAGGAACTTTAGGTCAAAAGGCAGGTTGTGTCCGACCAATGGCATAGTACCGATGAAATCTTGAAGAGCAGGCATTACTTGCCAGATTTTAGGCGCATCTTTCACCATTTCGTCTGTGATGTGATTCACATTTGTTGCCTCTGGTGGGATAGTACATTCAGGATTTATCAAAGTTGTAAAAAGCATGGTTGGTCGGAAGTTTTCAAAACGAATGGCAGATAGTTCAACAATCTTCGACGATAAGAGGGTTATGCCAGTAGTTTCGGTATCAACCACGACAAAGTCCCCTAACTTTGAAAAGCTTGTCTTTTTAGTGATTCTTGAATAAGTGATTTCTCCCATTGATGAGACCGCACGCCGCTTTGTTTTTTCAGAAGAATATGGGATGGAATAGATCGGAATAGATGCTAATTGACGGTCAAATGCTTCGCGTGCTTTTTCCTTGATGGCAAGATCACGTTTGACACGTTCACGGTTTTCTTCGATGATCTGCTGCACACGCGCAGCGCGTTCCTCTTCTTCTTTTTTTAGGCGTAGCTCTCGCTCTTTTTGCTGCTCCAAAGCCTTTTGGCGCAGTTCTTCTCTTTGACGTTGGGCTTGTTCGACTTGAATTTGCCTCTGGATTTTATCGTGTAATTCACACTCTTCACAAATGCCACTTGCATTCAAACGAAGGAAAAAGCCGCGTTTACCACACTTTTTGCATTTAGGCATGAATTACACATCCTCTCAAGAGTTAAAATTTTGCTCTCAGTTCTACGACCTTGCCTAAGATCGTGACCGGTAGCTCCATGATTTCCTCGTTAGAGTAGTACATGGGCTCATAGGTCGGATTAGTCGGCATTAAGGTAATACCGTTTTGATGTCGCTTTAATTTCTTGATGGTCGCGCTGTCCCCATTGACCAGAGCAACTACGATGTCACCGCTGTCGGCGGTTTCCTGCTTGCGGACGATGACGACATCACCCTCGACAAAGCGAGGTTCCATGCTGTCACCTTTAATACGCAAGGCAAAGAACTCACCACGACGCGCGGTTTCTTCGTCGATCTCCTCGTAATCGATGATGTTTTCGACGGCCTCCATCGGATAACCGGCGCGGACATCACCCAGAACGGGGATTTGTACGCCTTTTACTTTTGTGTTCACAGTATTTACTGCGCCACTCAACAAATAATCCGTAGAGACTTGGAAGAGGGCTGCAATTTTTAACTTCATGTCATCGCTGGGTGTCCTTGCGCCGCTTTCATACTGCGACAAGGTGCTGTTGCTGATATTGAGTTTATTTGCCAGTTCGACCTGTGTCATACCGGTGTTGGTTCTTAGCGCTCGGATTCGATCACCAATTCCCATTTCAGCATCACCTCATTTCTGCTATATTCTCACCTTGTGAAAATCATAGCACAATCTTTGCAGAATGAAAACATAACTTTGCAAAACGTGAAATACACTATTGACTTTTGCTAAGTGTGAATCTATAATAGGAGCATAATATTTGCTATATGTGAAATGAGGTGAGATGATGAGCAAGTTAGAACAGCTGCGAAAAGAGAAAGGAATCGGACAGTCTGCCTTTGCTGAAAGGTTAGGAATTGCAAGTTCGACCTATTGTCAGTATGAAAAAGGGGCAAGAATGATTCCTGTATCAACGGCGATCGAGATTGCAGATCTGCTGTCTGTGAAAGTGGAGGATATTTTTTTACCGATGAAATTCACAGTTAGCAAATAAAGTTTCTGACAAGGAATGGAGGGAGAAACATGAGATATGAATTGCTGGTAGGAATCTTGATTGCGTACTTTGCCACAGGTATCTCACTGTGCAGTTTAGTAAAAATTCAATCCCGCATTCTCACTTGGTATATCCCATATGTGCTTGCGGTGTTGTTTTTGATTTCTCTGTGCATCATGCCAAAGATTTTTGATGTAGTGTAAGAGGTAGCTATTTATGAACCGAGTCACCGAAGGATTGGTTCAGAGAGCCAATTTTTGTGATACAGACTTGAAATTGCTGTTCTACGGAAACGTAATTTTTACTATCCTCAGCCTCTCTGATAAGAGCAATCAATTTATACAATTCTTCTTGAGTGGGAGTGTCACAGTATATAGCTGCTTCATAGATCCCAGAAAGAATTTCTTGTATGCATTTTTGGTCACGGTCTGTCTGGAAAAGCTGCCATTGCGAAAGAGAGTTTGAAAAACGGGAGAAAGCCTCTCGTTTTGCAGTTTCATGAATTTCTAACTGCTTTATTCTAAGTGTATTTTTTGATCGAATGACTTCGGTGATTGATGGCGCTGCAATGGCTGTAATAGCCGTAATTAAAGAGAGTGCAACCGTCAAATCCATGTCAGATCACATCCTTTCGCGTTTATCATACACGAAAAGGAGAAGTTATGCAACTAATAGACATATTGGGGCCTAGAAAGGAGGGAAACGCGTGAGAGATACGTTAATCCGTGCGGCAGTTAGCGTTATTGCGTCATTGTTGACGATGAAGTTTATGGGTGTGATTTAAGATGAAATAGCTAAGGTGATTAAAGTTGTAGCAATAGAGACAAAGATTGGGAGTAAAATGCTGTTTGCGAACCAAGAAAGTCTGGCTTGCCATATATGGCTACCGGTATGTAGCAACTCGACATAGGAATGAGGATGTATGATAAGCCTATGACAGTCTTGAAGGTATTCAAGTGCAGATTTCATTTCTTCGGGTCTTTCAACGAATGAAACGGTTTTAAATGATTCAGAAGCTTCGTGGAGCCCGCTAATATGGTGATTATCGTAATCGATAAATAGTAGCTGTCCATCATAACTTTCTGCTTTACGAAGTTTGTGCAGCAGTAATTCAGATTGAAGTGTCATAAAATCACATCCTTTCGTCTTTATCATACCGAAAAAGATAAAAGGAAGCAACTTACAGATAAATTTCAAGAAAGGGGAAGGACAATGCCCAAGAAACACTGGACTGATGAAGAGATCCGGGCGCTGCCGCGCGTGACGCCGCTGATCGCCTCGGAATATCTCAGCAACTACCCGAACGCGATGAGTGTTGCGGTGGCTATGCGCGAGGGCAAGCTGCCGATCGGGGAAGCGATCTACAACCCGCAGACGCGCCGCTGGCGATATCGCATCCACGCCGAGCGCCTGATCGCCTATGAGCACGGAACGGTGCCGCAGGCCGATCTGGACGGCTTGGAGCGCAAGATGGATGAGTTCATCCGCTATGCGCAGGATGTGATCGAAGAGTTCCGTTACGAGCGCCAGCTGCTGATGCAAAGGAGATGATAACATGACCAGACAAAGACGAGGTACCATGCTGTACGATCCGTCGATCAGACGGCCGGTCGTGCGCTTTGCCGACGGCACCTACTCGGACGGCCTGAATGCAGGGCAGAGGCTGACGCTGGTGCGTGATGGGGATGCCATCGAGACCCGGCTGGAACAGGATTTTGACGAGAATTGGTATTATGCGGGCACCGGCTTGCATCCGCGCCTCGGTGACACCGTATACCTCGATTATAGCGCGTGAAAGGAGGCACAAACAGGATGAAACCGAGCCGTAACATCTACCAAACCGCGCGCGAGCGTGCCGGAATGACGCAGGAAGCGGCATCCGATCGGCTGTACATATCGACCGAGAGTCTGCGCATGTACGAGACCGGCCGCCGCCGTCCATCGGATGAGATGGTGACCATGATGGCCGAGTTGTACCGCGACCCGGCGCTGGCGTACCGGCATCTCAAGACCAGCGCTGCCGGTCAGATCCTGCCCGAAGTGAGCGAGCGGTCGCTCGAGCAATGCACCATGCGGCTGTTCCGGCTGCTGCGCAATTTTGCCCGAGAGGGCCGCGTGGAGACGCTGCTGGAGATCGCCGAGGACGGCATCATCGACGAGCACGAGCGCCCGATCTACAACGGCATCATGGACGAGCTGCGCGAGATTGTTGCCGCGTCCCTGAGCCTGTCCCTGACCGGCGCAGGGCAAGAAAAAACGCCTCACCAGTTGAACCGGTAAGGCGTGTGAGAGTTTTGGAATACACTCGATCTTAGCAAATTAAGTGTACTCCAAACGCGGGAAAAAGTCAACAAAAAGCCGTAAAATCAGCCGGGAAAGTGCGAAAGCATGACCGGCTGGTCGCGGCGTGCCCAAATGCGGGTGGACATGTCAATATGACATGCGCCGGGTGGAAGTGCCGGTCAAAACCTGATAAGGTGGAGACAGAAAGGGGACAGGAAGCGCGGTGGCTCGCAGGGACGCCTGCCCGAAAGGAGTACAAAATGAAAACAGTATGCAAAGTTGCCGCCATCGTGTGTATGGTGGCCATTTTTGGACAAGTCGGCCGGTGTGATACCGGGGACATTGGCGTGCTGGCGTGCCTCGCGGGGATTGTCCTGTGGAGCGTGCCGCTCGCCCTGTGCCTCGCGCTCACCGGTTGGCTGGAACATGTGAGGTGAACGTGTGCAATACGCATTTGATATGGATTTAGCCCAGCAGTATGGCGTGCCCGAGGCCATTTTCGTGCATCGCCTGTACTGGTGGGTGCGAGATAACGCAGCCAACGGCAGAAACTACCGGGACGGTCATTACTGGACGTATGATACCATGAACGCCCTGATGAAGATTTTCCCGTGGTGGACGCGCCGACAGCTGCAAGGCATCATTGCTCGGTGCAAGGAAAAAGGCCTGATTTTGACCGCGGAGTACAACGAAGATCGCAGGGATCGCACGACATGGTACACGGTCACCGAGGCTGTGATCGTGGCTTATGAGCCTTGGAAAATAGGCGTACCCGAATCGTGCAATGCAATGCACGAAACGGTGCAATGCAATGTACCAAACGGTGCAGCTCAGTGCACGAAATCGTGCACTCTATATAATGAGCAGTTAGAAGACCAGTTAGAAGACGAGAGAGAGGGCGCACGCGCGCAGGAGGAACCGGTCAAACCGGCAGAGGACGGGCGCAAGGGATATGGCGAGTTTGGCAATGTCCGACTGACCGACGATGAACTTGCACGCCTGACCGCGCGCTGGACGCCGAATCAGGTCGCGGCCGAGATCGAGGCGCTGTCGGCCTACATGCAATCCAAGGGCAAGCGCTACCGCGATCACTACGCAACCCTGCTCAGCTGGCTCAAAAAAGACTGTCAGGACGCACCAGCTGAGAGCAGGAGAGTGAGAAAGCTATGAACGACGCCTTGTACTTAGAGGCCGAGCGCACGCTGCTTGGCTCGCTGCTCAATGACCCGGAATGCGCGGCAGAGATCTTCCAGACCGTCCGCGCGGATGATTTTCTGCACAGTGACCACCGCGCCATCTTCGAGGCCGCGCTGGCGCTGTTCTCCGACGGCCTGAGCATTGCACCGGTCACGGTGGCTGGGCGCATGGGCGGGGATGAAGCGCTCAAACTGTGCAAGCAGATCGCACTCGTCACGCCGACCTCGGCGGTCTGGCCGGAATACGCTGCCATCCTGCGCGAGGGCGCGGCGCTGGCCAAGGCAAAAGACAGTCTGGACAAAATGCAGCTTGCGCTGCACCACGGTGACGACCGCAAAGCCTTGCTTGCCCAAGCCGAGGCGCTGGTGGGCGTGCTCAGCGAAAATGACGGCGCAAACCGCCGCCGCACGGCATCCCAAATGGCGCAGCGCTTTTTGAGCCGTCCGACCGGCGTGCGCACGTTCTTGGACTGGGGTTTTGACAAGCTCAACCAGCACATTTTCGCCGAGGGACGCGAGTACATCGTGTTAGCTGCCCGTCCTTCGGTGGGCAAGACCGCTTTTGCATGGCAGCTTGCCTCGTACATCGCCCGCACGCGGCGGGTTACGCTGTTCTCGTTTGAAACTGACGAGGATCAGACCATTGACCGCATGATGACCGAGCAATCCTGCGTCGATTATGCGGATATCCAGCACTGGAACATCGATCAGGAGCAGATGACCAAGCTCGTGCGCGCGGCGCAGAGATTCGGGCAAAGCAAGCTGGACTATGTGGACGCGGTGGGCATGACCGTCGAGGACATCCGCGCCTACATTGTCCGCTACCGGCCTGAGGTAGTGGTCATCGACTACATCGGCCTGATTGAGCACCATGACCGGAGACTGAGCGAGTACGATCGGGTGACCGATGTCTCGCGCAAGCTGACCGTGCTGTTCCGGCAGCAGGGCGTGATCGGCATTGTGCTGTCGCAGCTCAGCCGTCTGGGCGGCAATCGGGATGTGCCTCAGCTCACCGATCTGCGATCATCCGGTCAGATCGAGCAGGATGCCGATGTGGTTGCCTTCTTGTACCGTCCGACCGACATTGACGACGACGATCCCGACCGATTCCGCACGCTGTTCATCGCAAAGAACCGGCGCGGTGTGTGCGGGGAGATCGACTTCCTGTTTGACGGTGCACACCAGCATTTTACGCAGCTTAACACCGACTGGCAGACTATCGAGGTGGACGGGCAGCCGACCGCGATCAAGATGGATCGCAAGCTGGCCGCGCAGGAACAAGATCCAAACGAATGGCACGATGTTGATATGAGTCAGATTCCGTTCCCTGAATTCCAGCAAGGAGGCAAGCATGCTCAAAGAACGTAAAATCATCCAGCTGACCTTCAAACCGGCGTCGGGCAGGGGAACGGTCACCGGACACGTTGTCTGGTACGTCAAGAAGCGTCCCGGGCGCGGCTATGTGGTTGCACAGTACCGCACGAGGCTCAAGAACGGCAGCTGGTCGAAACCCATCCGCGAGTGCTTCCCGGTCGTGAACGGTAAGATTTTGGACATCATCGGTCGAAAGACCATCACCAAACCCACAAAAAAGAGGAGGAAATGATACATGCTCAATAAAACGATTTTGATAGGCCGCCTCGTGCGCGACCCCGAACGACGCTACACACAGACCAATATTGCTGTTACATCGTTTACTCTTGCGGTTGATCGTGATCGCAAAGGCCCGAACGGCGAGCGGCAGACCGATTTCATCGACTGCGTATCGTGGGGAAAACAGGGCGATTTCGTCAAGCAGTGGTTCACCAAGGGCATGATGGCCATCGTGGCTGGCCGTCTCCAGTCTCGGAACTGGGAGGACAGAAACGGCAACAAGCGGGTGTCGATCGAGGTCAACACCGATGAGGTCACATTCGGCGAGACCAAGAAGGCCCGCGATCATGCGCACGGCAGCGATCTGGTGCCGGAGCTGCCGCCGGTTGACCAGGATGCGCTGGGCGCGGATGATTTCGCACCGCTGGACGACAGCGATGTGCCGTTTTGAGAAGGGGGGAGCACTATGACCATCCGAGCATATGAAAACAACCGCTTTATAAGCGGTTGTTTGTCATTTTATAGGAATATAGCTATTATCTCGGATGATAAGGGTCTTGTACGACGCTGTCATAGGGAATGGCAATCGCACAAGGCGCGTGCCAAGAATATTCTTCATCGAGGATGTCAATACCTTTGTCTTTTAACACTTTCTTGTCATGCTTCCAGGAGCTTTTCCACCATGCCCAGAAATAATAGCGACCGCTGGATGGATGGGGGCTGGGTTCGTCATCACAAAGCAGAGTAACCCATTCGCCTTCAGGATGATCCGTGGTTTTTAACTTGATGGACATGTTTACATCTACCCATAGCAGAAAGCTAGAAGGGACAGTCGGTACATCCCATAACGGTTTAGTGGGCGTTTCAGCGGTAAGTGCATTTGCTGGCGGTGCATCTGCATCTTTTTGGGGGGCATTTTTCAGGGCTTCCGGTGATTCGGGATGCAGGGATACATAAGCTGATTCCAAAATGTTTTCGTTTTCCAACTGCTGTGCCATTCTAATTGCTCCTTTCTAAAGTGGTAATTTCATTATACCATAAGAAAATACTTTTATAATGGTGGTATTTGTAAAATTTTGTCGATAAATATTATTCCATTAGATTTTATGCATTGTGCCATTGCCCGCAAAACTAGATCGGTGACTTCTTCGACGCTAGAGGCAACCAGCCTAGAAAGGAGATTGTTCAGTCCGTGGATGTGTGGCACCGGTGGGTGCTCAAGATCGAGCGCCGCAAGTAGAAAAATTACCAAATTTGTCCGTATCATTTTGTGCACCCAAAACGAATGTTCGCCCTTTGCTTGACAAGATTCGGAAAAACGGCTATATTAAATAACAGAAAGAAGGAATCATCCCAGCCCAGACTTGGGGCTGGACAACAATAGCATAAGGCACTGTGCGGGGCTGAGCCCCGCATTTTTATACCCTTTTGCAGAAAAGTGTCCAAATTGGACACGGAAAGGAGAGGGGATGGCAAAACGAAGAAAAGTCATCCGGGCGGGGCGGCTGGTGTACGCAGCGGTGTATTCGACCGTGCATCCATCGGATAGCCCAGAAGCCAGAGCAGCCAAGACCAAGTGCAGCTCGGCTGCGCGTCAGCGGATGAACATGAAATATGCCTGGCAAAAGCTCGAGCTACTGCTGGCGTCGAACTTCACGCCGCGCGATCTGGTCGTGACCCTGACCTATGACGACGATCATCTGCCGGATGATCGGGACGGCGCGGTGGATAAGATCAAGCGGTTCTGGGTGCAGCTGCGCAAGGCGCGCCGGTTGGCCGGTCAGTCCCTGCGCTATGTCTATGTGACCGAGGGCGTGCACGGCGACAAGCGATTGCATCACCATGTCGTGATCGACGGCACGGGCGGGGACTTGGAAACCCTGCAAAGCCTATGGCCGCACGGTGAGGTGCACATCGAGTATGTGGACGCCTACGGATACGAGGCGCTGGCGGGGTACCTGACCAAGGAGCCGAGGGAGCACGGCAGTCCGAACGGCCTGCGCAGCTGGACGCCAAGCCGGGGACTGAAAAAGCCCGAACGGGAAAGCGGCTGGGTGCCGGATGACGTGACGCTGTGCGCACCGCCGGGCGCGATCGTGCTGGACAGCGACAGCATGGTCAATCAGTGGGGCGAGGTCAAGTACCTCAAGTACCTGCTGCCGGATAGGCGACCAGAACGCAAGACGAGGCCAAGACGGTCGAAACCGAGAAAAACAGCATAAGGTCTTATATTTTTCGGGCTTGAAACCCAGTATAACTTATGAATCACAATGGAGAACGCGCGCGCGGGCGCTTTACGAGGAGGGAACCGAGTGGTAAAATATAATCAAGGCAGAACACAACACAGATTATGGATGTGCTGCCCGAATTGTGGAAAGAAGCTCTTGCAGATCATCCCGGACGCGCGGATCGTTGGCGCGTACATGATATGCCGGGGATGCCGCAAAGAGATCGAACTGAATACCCCAAACAGCGCCGGGGATCTGAAAAAGATTTGAGCCGATCATCGAGACACACAACGTGTGTGGCCTTGGTGGTCGGCTTTTTGTTTGCCCAAAAACGAGGAGGTGGGCCAAATGGCCGAATGGAAAAGCCTGGATGTCCTGATCTGTGAATACACCGAGGCCCAGCGCCGCTTGGAGGAGGCGATCGGGCGCAACCGTGCGCAGGCGGCCGAGAGCCGCAACATCGTCCAGCGTATGCGACTTGACCGCGCGTGCGAGATCATGCGGCTGGAACTTGCCAGCCTGACCCGTCGCATCATCGAGATGCAGAACATTGTGAAGGAGCGTGAGAACCGTGAACGATATCAGCGAGAACAAGCGAGCCACGGACGAGGTACTGGCCGCCGCGCGGTATGGCCTGATTGTGACTGTCCGGACGGAACACATCAGACTTGAACTGCCTGCACGCGTTGCGCCTGAGCTGCGCGACGACTGGGTGACGATATATGGCCATGACCGTGTACAGGATAGCTTTCCGGCACGGATGGTGTATAGACTCTCAACACATCCTGCGGTGCGCTGTCCGATTTGTGGCGAGTCGGTGAGAGTGGAGGGACAGACTTTCCGGTGTCCACTTTGTGGGCAGATGCTGCGGGAGGACAAGGCGTAATGGCGCGAGTGTTTGCCAAGAAATTTTACAACAGCAAGGCGTGGAAGTCTTGCCGGGCAGCGTACATCGCCGAGCGCGTGGCCATTGACGGTGGTCTGTGCGAGACCTGCGGCTTGGTTCCCGGCCTAATCGTGCACCACACGGTCTGGCTGACCGAGGACAACGTGAACGACCCGGACATTGCGTTAAACCATGCGCTGCTGCGCTATGACTGCCAGACGTGCCATAACCGCGAGAGCGAGGACGGCAGCGGTGACCGGTGCATCATCGGGCCGGACGGCCAGCCGGTCGAAGTCCGACCGCCTCCCAGTCCGCTGACCCGGGTGTGATGCAAAACGACCGAACGCCCCTCCTCGGAGGAATACACGGCTCACGCACAGGACCCCCACCCGTTGACAGCCGGGCGAAAACGTGGCACGGGGGCGCGAATCACACAGCGCGCGCCATGCGCGTGCGCAGGAAGGAGGTGCCGGAAAATAACCGGATGTGAGGATAAAAAGGCGCTGGAAAGCGCAATCAAGAAAGAACAAAGGCGGCTTTTGAATCTGTTTAAGGGGATTGAGAAGACCAAACAGAAACTTGTCTTGGGTCTTATCGAGCGTGCAGCCTTTATGCGTGTGCAGCTCGACGAGCTTGAGGACGACCTCAACACCTACGGCTGGACCGAGTGGTTTTCCCAGGGCGACCAAGAGCCGTACAAGCGCAAGCGTCCCGAGGCCGAGGTCTACAACCAGACCAATGGTAATTATCAGAAAATCATCCGTCAGCTGACCGACCTGCTGCCCAAGTCGGTCGAAGCGCCGTCCGATGACGGCTTTGACAGCTTTGTCACGAGCCGCGAGACCTAACGAAACCCCATTTGCCGACCCCATCCGCGCGTATTGGGCAGCAATCGAGCGCGGGGACGTGGTGGTCGGTGACAAGATCCGCCGCACCTATGCGCATCTTGTGTCCAAATTGGACACCGATGCTGACGGTTATCATTACAGCCCGGCGCGCGCTTGGCACGTCATAGACTTCATCGAGCGCTATTGCCATCACTCCAAGGGCAAGGTAGGCGGTCAGCCGGTGCGTCTGGAGCTGTGGGAAAAGGCCATGCTGGCCGCCATCTTTGGCTTTGTAGACATGGACGGCAACCGGCAGTACCGCGAGGCGCTGCTGATCGTCGGCAAGAAGAACGGCAAATCCCTGCTGGCGTCGGCGGTCGGTCTGTACCTGATGATCGGCGACGGCGAACCCGGCCCCGAGGTGTACGCGGTGGCGACCAAGCGCGATCAGGCGAAAATCATCTGGCAGGAAGCCAAGCGCATGGTGCGCAAGTCGCCCGCGCTCTTAAAGCGCATCAAGACCCTGACCCACGAGCTGACCAGCGAGGCGTTCAACGACGGTGTGTTCAAGCCGCTGGCGTCCGATTCAGATACGCTGGACGGCCTGAACGTCCACGGCGTCCTGATGGATGAGATTCACCAGTGGAAGGACGGGCGTGCGCTCTATAACATCATGGCCGACGGCACGACCGCGCGCGAGCAGCCGCTGGTGTTTATCACATCCACCGCGGGCACCGTGCGCGAGGACATTTACGACGACCGGTACGAGTATGCGGCGCGTATCATCAATGGCTATGGCGACCCCGAGGGCGCACACGACCCGCACTTTATCGCCTTTGTCTACGAGCTGGACGCGCGGCGCGAATGGACCGACCCTGCCTGCTGGGCAAAGGCCAATCCCGGTCTGGGCACGATCAAAAACCGCCAGCAGCTGGCCGACAAGGTCGCGCGTGCCCAGGCAAACCCCAAGGAAGTCAAGAATCTGGTCTGCAAGGAATTCAACATCCGCGAGACCACGACCGAAGCCTGGCTCACGTTTGAGGAACTCAACAATACGGCCTGCTACGATCTGGCCGAGCTGCGGCCGCGCTACGGCGTGGGCGGCGTCGATCTGTCGGCGACAACCGACCTGACCGCCGCTGCCGTGATCTTCCAAGTGCCGAACGACCCGCACTATTATGTGCGTATGATGTTCTGGCTGCCCGAAGCCCTGCTCGAGCAGCGCGTCAATGAGGACAAAATCCGGTATGACCTGTGGGTCGACGAGGGCTATGTCCGACTGTGTCAGGGCAACAAGATTAACTACCATGACGTCGTCCAGTGGTTTGTCGAGGTGCAGGAGCAGGAGGACATCTACCTGCCGTGGATTGGCTACGACAGCTGGTCTGCGACCTACTTTGTGGACGAGCTGACCGACACCTTTGGCCCGTCTTGTCCCGAACCGGTCATTCAGGGCAAAAAGACCCTGTCCGCACCCATGCACGCGCTGGGTGCAGACCTTGCCGCCAAGCTGGTGATCTACAACAACAATCCGGTGCTCAAATGGTGCCTGGCGAACACCAGCTATGACGAGGACAAGAACGGCAACTGGCAGCCGTGCAAATCCACCAAGCCGACCCGACGCATCGACGGCGCCGCCGCGCTGCTCGATGCCTACACCGTCCTCGGACGACATCTGGAAGAATACCAAAGCATGATTTGAGGTGATACACACATGGGATTTTTTCGTGACCTGTTCGCCCGCGCATCTCCGGGTACCGTGCGCTATCAGATGGTGACCGAGCGGGGCAACGGGTTTTTCGCATGGAACGGCAAGCTGTACCAGTCGGACATCGTACGGGCGTGTATGCGTCCCAAGGTCAAGGGCGTGGGCAAGCTGGTTGGCAAGCACCTGCGCGAGACCATCGACCGCGAGGGCAAGCGCCGCATTGCGTACAACGCGGACGCGCGCCTGCGCTACCTGCTCGAGGAGCCTAATCCCTACATGACCGGACAGAAATTACAGGAGAAGCTGGCCGCCCAGCTCGTCCTCAACAACAACGCCTTTGCGCTGATTATCCGGGAGGAAAACGGTCTGCCGGTGGAGATTTACCCCATCACGGCAAGCTCGGTGCAGGCGATCTACCGCAAGGATGGCACGCTGTGTCTGGATTTCATTCTGGTCAACGGGCGGCGCATGGTGTTCGCCTACACCGACATCATCCACCTGCGTTCCGACTTCTGCGAGAATGATCTGTTTGGTTCGCCCTTGGCGCAGACGCTCATGCCGCTCATGGAGATCGTCGGCACGACCGATCAGGGCATCGTCAAGGCAATCCGCAACTCGTCGGTCGTGCGCTGGCTGATTAAATATAATACGGCCATGCGCGATGACGCATTGACCGAGAAAGCGAAAGAATTTGCCCAGCGGTTTCTGGACGTGGAGAACGGCAGCGGTGTGGTTGTCGTGGATTCCAAATCCGAGGCCACCCAGATTAGTCCCAAGGACTACGTCCCCAACGCGGCGCAGATGGACCGCACGACCCAGCGCATCTATGCCATCTTCAACACCAACCCCAAGATCGTTCTGTCGCAGTACAACGAGGACGAGTGGAACGCCTACTATGAAGCCGAGCTGGAACCCATCGTGCGCGAGCTGGGCGAGGAGTACACGCGCAAGCTGTTTTCCCGCCGCGAGCGGGCGGCAGGCAACCGGATCGTGTTCGAGGCGACCAACCTTGCAACCGCCAGCATGAGCACGAAGCTGGGCTTGCAGGCGATGGTAGACCGCGGCGCTATGCTGCCGAACGAGTGGCGCGCCGTCCTCAACCTTGCACCCATCGACGGCGGCGATGTGCCCATCCGTCGCTTGGATACCGCACCCACAACCCAGACAACACAGGAAGGAGGAAGTGAAACGGCATGAAAATCGACATCAAGGGCGTGATCGTGGCCAATGATGACAAGTGGGTCTATGACTGGTTTGACATGGACGCGGTCGCGCCGCGTGAAGTGCTGACCGCGCTGGACAGAGCGCCGAATGAGCGTGCCGACGTGTACATCAATTCGCCCGGCGGCAGTGTCTTTGCCGGCGGTGAGATCTACGATGCGCTGCGCGCGCACCCGGGCGGTGTGCAGATCCATGTGACCGGTCATGCCGCGTCGGCAGCGTCCATGATTATGTGCGCCGGGCCGTGCGACATTTCGCCGACCGCGCTTGTGATGATTCACAACGTATCCGGCGGTGCGCAGGGTGACTATCACGAGATGGACGCGACCAGTGAGACGCTGAAAAAAGCCAATCAGGCGGTCGCCGCTGCCTACCGGCACAAGACCGGAAAGAGCGAAGAAGAGCTGCTGGCGCTCATGGACAAAGAGACCTGGATGACCGCACAGGAGGCCATCGAGGCGGGCTTTGCCGACAGCCTGACCGAGTCCGCACGACCGCTGCCGCTGACGGCATCGTTTTCCGGTATGCTGCCGCAGGCGGTTATTGACAAGCTGCGCGCCGAGCGCGCCAAACATCCGCCCATGACTGCGCAGGACAAGGCCCGCGCAGAACTGGAACTTTTGACTTTAGGAGGAAAGACGAGATGAACAGAGACACCTATCTGACAAAGCGCGAAACCCTGCTGAACGAGGCACGCGCCCTGATCGAACAGAGCGACCTGACCGGCTACAAGGCCAAGAAGGACGAGATCGAAGCCCTCGACCGCCAGTTTGACGAGGAGGCGCAGGCACAGGCCGCGCTCAATGCGCTCGAAAACCGCCAGCAGAACCCGCAGGCGGTGCAGAACCTGATGAACCTCGGCGGCGCGGTCGTCACGACCGGTCAGATGCAGCCGGGCACGGGCGAACAGACCCCGGATGACCCGCTGAACAGCGTGGAATACCGCCGCGCGTTTATGAACTACGTCGCCAAGGGCGCGGCGATTCCCCAGAATCTGACCAATCAGAATCAGGTCACCAAGTCCCCCGACGCGGGCGCACTCATCCCGACTATCGTGGTCGAGAAGATCATCGAGAAGGCCAAGAGTCTGGGCACCATCCTGTCGCTGGTTACCAAGACCAATTTCCCGGGCGGCGTCAAGATTCCGGTCTCGCAGGCGCGTCCGACCGCGACCTGGGTTGCTGAGGGTGCGGGCAGCGACAAGCAGAAGCTGTCCATTGGGGATGTGGTCTTTGCCTACTACAAGCTGCGCTGCGCGGTGGCTATGACCTTCGAGGTAGCCAATCTGTCGCTCGACATCTTCGAGGCGCACTTTATCCGGGTGGTATCCGAGGCGATGGTCGAGGCGCTCGAACAGGCGATCATCAACGGTTCCGGCTCGGGTCAGCCCAAGGGCATCCTGAAGGAAACCCCGGACGAGGGCCAGGCAATCGAGGTTGCCGCAGACGGCAAGCTGGACTATGCGCTGCTGTGCGATGCCGAGGGCGCACTGCCCGAAGCGTACGAGTCTGATTCGGTCTGGCTGATGAGCAAAAAGACCTTTATGCAGTTCGAGGGCATGGTCGATAACAACGGCCAGCCGATCGCGCGCACCAATTACGGTCTGGGCGGCAAGCCCGAGCGCTATCTGCTCGGCCGTCCGGTTGCGATCAACAGCTATATGCCCGACTACAAGCCTACGGTGGAGTCGGACATTATCTTTGCCGCCATCTTCCGCATGAAGGACTACGACCTCAATCTTGCCTCTCAGATGACCCTCAAGACCTACGAGGACAACGACACCGACGATGTCGTGACCAAGGTCATTCAGCTGGCCGACGGCAAGGTGCTGGACAAGTCCTCGCTGGTCACCCTGACCAAGAAGCAGGCGGCCTGAAAGGACACGGTGAGTGATGGCAACAGTGCTCGAACAGGTACACGCAGCGCTGCGGCTCAAAAGCCGCGCACTCGACGACAATGAGATCACGCCCCTGATCGAGGCGTGCAAGGCCGATCTCAGGATGCACGGCGTGCGCCGGGTGGACGAGACCGACCCGCTGATCGCCCGCGCCATCGTGCTGTACTGCAAGGCGTACTTTGGCTATGACGACCAGGGCGAGCGCTGGCAGGCGTGTTACGACGGTCTGCGGGACAGCATGGAGCTGTCGGGCGACTACCGAGAGGAGGACGTCTGACCGTGCGCTTTGTAGATTTGACCCTTGTGTCCAAACCCAACACCGAGGGTAAGCTAGACGCCGACGGCTATCCCATCCCGGACGAGACCTCGACCGAGGTTTACGCCGAGATGGGTGAGGTCAAGCGGCTGGAATTTTATGAGGCACTGCGCGCGGGCACCCGGCTTTCCTGCGTGTTCCGTGTGCGCGTGCCGGACTACGCCGGTCAGACCATCGTGGAGCTGGACAACAAGCGGTACAAGGTCGAGCGGGCGTACAGCAAGGATGGGGAGTGGATGGAGCTGAACTGCTCCGAACTCCCCACGGCAAAGGGAGGTGTGACAGATGCAAAGTCTTAACGAGCGGCTGATGGACGCGCTCACGCCCGTCCTGCCCACCATGCCGGGCACTTACACCGGGAGCCATGACACCTATCTGGCATTTAACTATGATACGACCGGCATGGAATACGGCGACAACCAGCCCGCCGTCGAGCGAGCGCTCATCCAGGTGCATCTGGTCGCGCCCATGACGGCCAACACAGTCGAGACCCGTAAGGCGGTCAAGCGAGCATTGTTTGCCGCCGGGTTCGGCTGGCCGAGCATGACCGATGCCTCGGATAAGCTCGGGCAGCACTATGTGTTCGAGTGTGAGAGCGTGGAGGTGGATTTATATGCCGATGACGGTTGACGGACTGGACGGTCTGCTGCTCGATCTGGAGGCGCTTGCAGATCTGCCGGACGATACCATGTCCGGCATGCTCCATGCGGGCGGTGAGGTCATCGCCCAGGCACACAAGAGCGCGATTCAGTCGGATGGTCTGGTCGATAGCGGCCAGCTGCGCGACTCGATCAAGGTCTCGGCCAAGGTGCGGCGCACGAGCAGCGCACGGTCGGTCGAGATTTATCCCCAAGGCAAGCGCACCGACGGCACCCGCAATGCCGAGGTCGGCTTCATCCATGAATACGGCGCACCCGGGCGCGGCATTCCGGCCAAACAGTGGATGCGCAAGGCAAACGAACGGGCTGAGGATGCAGCGTGCACGGCAGCCGAGGACGTATATGACAACTATTTACGGAGCAAAAACCTGCTCTGATAGACAAAGGAGGAAAACAAATGGCAGCATTTGGCGCAAAATACCCGAGATTTGCACCCAACAAGACGGTCACGCCCGAGGGAGTCGTGACCTATGACGCGCCGGTCACCATCGGCGCACTGAACAAGGCAGACTTGACCGTGACCATGGCGTCGGGCAAGGTGTACGGTGATAATGAGCTGCAGGAATCCATTGATGAGTTTGTATCCGGTACGCTTGCAATGGAGACATCCGATATGGAGGACGAGGGTGCAGGCAAGATTTACGGTGCCACGGTGCTGGAAAAGCTGTGTACCTATAATACTGGCGATACACCGCCTGAGGGTGGACTGGGCTATTATAAGACCCTGGTACGAGGCGGCAAGAAGATTTTTAAGACGGTATTCTATCCTCGTGCCAAGGCGGCAATCGGCAACGATACGGCGGCGACCAAAGCCGACTCGATCACGTTCTCGACCGTTGCGACCAACTGGACGATTATGGCCGACAAGACGGGCAACTGGCGTCTGACCGAGGAGCACAACACCGAGGAAGCCGCAAAGGCATGGCTGGATACCCAGATGGGTGTCGCGAGTGACGCGTGAGCCTATGCGCAGTGTAACGACAGAGTGGCAGGGCAAGATTTATCATTTGCTGTATAACGGTCGGGCGATGTTTGCCGCGCGCGATGCGCTTGGCGATCAGGGCATCATCGCAGCGCTCACCCAGCCGGGTGCATCTGGTATGCAGGCAACGGTACAGGCGTTCTGCATCCTTGCCGAACAGGGCGAGCTGGTGCGCCGCATGGATGGCCACGCGCGCGGCTCCATCCCGGATGCGGATGACGTCGCGGCACGCATCATGCCCGATGAGCTGATCGAATTACAGCAGGCGGTGGTGAATGCGGTCATGCGCGGCTACCACCGCGACCAGCCCGAGGAGGAAATCGACCTCGGCCTTGCTGAACTTCAAAAAAAAACGGAATGACCGTGGCGCAGTATCTGCGCACGGGCATTGTGTGCGGCTTGTCCAGCCGGGAGGTGCTCAGCCTCCCGGTTGGGGTCGTGTTTGACCTCGTATCCCTGCACAATGCAGGCGTCACGAAAAGGGAGGAGTAAATGGCTGAGCGTAAAATCTCGACGCGATTTGCCGTCGAGGGCGAAGACCAATATAAAAAGAGTATTGCTGACATCAATGGTCGCCTGAAAACACTGAAAAGTGAGCTGGCACTGGTACAGAGTCAGTACGCCGGACAGGAAAACAGCATGGAGGCGCTTACGGTCAAGGGTCAGACTTTGGCTGCTATGTACGCCACCCAGCAGGAGAAGGTCGAAGCAGCTCGGGCGGCACTTCAAAATGCGTCTACGATGCAGCAGAAGTACAGCGAAGAGGTTGCCAAAAGTCAGCAAAATCTGGCAAATGCGCAACAGGAGCTTGCTGCGTTGAGTGAAAGCACCTCGGTAAGCGCCGAGGAGCAAAAGAAGCTGCAGCAGAATGTAGAGGACTGCCAGAAGGCACTCGAGGACGCCGAAAAGCGTCAGCGTGCATCTGAGCAGAGCATTCAGAAGTGGCAGCAGTCCATGAACTATGCGCAGATCGAGCTGAACCGTCTGGGAACAGAGATCAACAACAATAACGCCGCTCTGGAAAGTGCGCAGCAAGCCGCAGACGCAGCCAGTGCATCCATGGACGAGGTCGCAGAGAGCGCGGCAGAGGCCGCCGACGCTGTCGAGGATATGGGTGAGGACGGCGGCGACGCCATTGACACCATGGCGCAGGCGCTGACCGGCGCGGGCGTTGTGGCGGCGCTCGATCAGATCAAGGACACGCTGCTTGCCTGCGCCGAGGCTTCGAGTGAGCTGTCCCAGGCCGAGAGCGTATTGACCAACAATACAAACCTCTCGGGCAATGAGCTGGAGCGCTACCGGCTGCTGCTGCGCCAGCTGTACGGCGATAACTATGGCGAGTCCATGGATGATGTCGCCCAGACGCTCGCAGCCGTGCGCCAGCAGCTGGACGCCGACTGGCCGACCGACCAGCTGAAAACCGTGACCGAGGACGCGATCACGCTGCGTGATACGTTCGGCTATGAGGTCACGGACAGCATCCGCGCCGCGAAAGCCCTGGTTGATAATTTTGGAGTCGATGGCGACGAGGCGTTCCGGCTGATCGCTGAGGGCGCACGCAACGGCTTGGACTATTCGGGCGAGCTGCTGGACACCGTCAGCGAGTACAGCGTGCAGTTTAAGAAATTGGGCTTGTCCGCCAATGATATGTTCAAGGTCATGCAGTCGGGCGCGGATAACGGCGCTTGGAACCTGGACAAGATCGGCGACGCATACAAAGAGCTGTCTATCCGCGTCGTGGATGGTTCAGACACGACTGCCCAGGGCTTTGCAGCCATTGGTCTGAACGCCGAGCAGATGGCGCAGAAGTTTGCGCGCAGCGGCGAGAGCGCAAAGGCTGCCTTGCAGCAGACCACGCAGGCACTCGCAGCGATGGAAGACCCGGTGCAGCAGAATATCGCGGGTGTCAACCTGTTCGGCACCATGTGGGAGGATCTGGGCGCGACGGTTGTCACCCAGATGGCCAGCATTACCGAGGGCACTTATGGTGCTGCAAACGCCATGGAAAACCTGCGTGAGAATCGTCTGGACGATCTGAGCGAAGCGTCTGAACACCTAGACCGCAACATGCAGCTGCTCGCCGCAACGGCAGGCGACGCGGTTGTCCCGGCGCTGGCCGACGTCAAAAATGCCGGTGCCGATGCGCTGGCCGTTGCGACCGACTGGCTGGCGCAGAATCCGCAGATCATGCAGATGATTACTGCTTTAGTCGCGGGTTTTGCGATCCTGACCGCTGGCGTGACCGCTTACACCGCCGCAGTGGGGGCAGCCGAAGTTGCAACGGCTGCCTTGTCCAAAATGATGGAGAAGAACCCCTATGCGTTGGTCGCCACGGTTGTTCTGTCTCTGGTGGCTGCGATCGGCACCTACGTCCTGACCGCTGGCTCGGCCTCGGACAAGACTCGGGAGCTCAACAAGAATCTCGAGGAGATCAAGAGCACCCACACGCAGAACGTCAGCACGATCAATGCGACGGCCGAGGCTGCTCAGGGCTACATTGACAAGCTGGCCGCACTCGAGGCACAGAGCAGCTTAACAGCCGAAGACCAGCTCGCTTACAAGCAGACAGTTGACGAATTAAACACCTTGATTCCTGACTTGAATGCACAGATTGATGAGCAGACCGGTCTGCTGATCGGCGGCGCAGAAGCTCTGCGGATGAATACCGAGGCATGGCAGGAAAATGCCATTGCGCAGGAAATCAAGGATCGGTATCAAGAGGTGCTGGACGGTCAGGCCGAGGCCACGGTCAACCTGACTGAGAAAAAGCTGGCGTTGCGAGATGCCGAAACCGAACTGAATGACCTGTATGCTGAGATGCAGGAAGTTTCCCGTCAGATGCAAGAGGCTGAGGAAGATTCCGAACTGACACTCGAGCAAAAGATGGATACCATTCAAGGCCTGCAAGACCGCATGGTCATGCTGAACGACACCTATGATCAGGCAAGTGACGAGGTCGCACGGCAGCGTGAAGCCGTAGAAGAGGCGCAGGGTGTTCTGGACAATTATGCCGAAGAGGTGGAGCATGTCCAGGAAGTGCAGGATGAGCTGGCAAATTCCAGCGAAAATGCCGCCGCCAGTGTTGGAAATATTTTAGACGCGCTTGATAATCTGGGTGATGCCTACGAGGAAGCCAGTGGCAAGGCCAGAGAAAGCATTGATGAGCAGATTGGTATGTGGGACAAGATGGACACTGAAACCGAAGTTTCGGTTGAAACCCTCAAAGCCAACCTGCGAAGTCAAATTACTTACCTGAAAGAGTATTCGGACAATTTGCAGACTCTGTCCGGACGTAATATCGAAGGTGTAGACACCTTGGTGCAGGCTCTTTCGGATGGGTCTGCGGAAAGTGCCGAGATACTGCGTGGCTTGGTAGATGCATCCGAAGATGATATTAAGGCCGTGATTGCAAATCTCGAAAGCATCGAGAACGGCAAAAAGACCTTTACGGATACGGTTGCACAGTTGCAGCCGGAAGTAAAGACCGCAATGGATGCGGTTGTAGCTGAGGCAGATCGGTTTGATACGATGTATTCAAACGGCCAGCACACGATGAGCGGCTTGCTGCAAGGCCTGAAATCGAAGCTGAACGAATTGGACACCGTTTCTGCACAAATCAGCAATACCGTTTCGGATGCCTACAAAAAAGCAAATGAAATTGCATCCCCGTCCAAGAAAATGCGTCGATATGGACGCTACACCATGGAAGGCTTGGCACTGGGTCTTGCGGATGGACAAAATCTGGTTGTCTCCACAATGAATGCAATTGCCCACCTGATGACTGCTGTATTTGAGGAGAATACACGGTTTGAGCTTGACCCGGACGAGACCGCCGCGCAGGCCGAAGCCCAGATGCAGGCCTATGTCGATGAGATCGAGGAGCAGACTGAGCACGCCAAGAAGGTCATGGAGTGGGCAGGCGAGGACATCCAGAAAGCCCTGGTCGATCACGGTTACTCGGAGGACATGGCCAAGGAGTTTGTTAGCCGGTACGACGAGATGTGCCAGCAGGCAGTCGAAAAGGTCAAAGAGGCGCAAGCCGACATGCAGGAGCAACTGGACGCCTTGCAGGAACAGTGGGAGGAAGCCATCAAGGCCCGGGACGAGTTTGAGAAGAAGCTGTCCGACTTTGGCGACCTCTACATCAAGGACGAAGATCGATACCAGCTGGAAGACCTCAACCGGCAGATGGAGCAGATGCAGCACTATGGTGAGGTGCTGTCCGAACTCCAGCAGCGCGTCCCGCAGAGTCTGTTCAGTGAGATCGCGGGCATGAACCTAGAGGACGCGGTCGGTTACGGCGAACAGCTGCTGGCCTTGAGTGACGAGGATTTCGAGGCCTACGTCACCGCATGGGAAGAAAAGCAGGGTCTTGCCAGTGAGCTTGCCCAGCAGTTTTACGGCGAGCAGGTGCGCCAGTTCGAGGAGGAATACCAAGCCAAGATGCAGGAGGCCTACGCCCAGATGCAAAGCATGGCATTTGACAACAGCGCTGAGATCGTTCGGCAGATGGTGCAGGGCTTGCAGTCTGAGCGCGACGCGCTGGAAGCCGAGGCGCGCAGGTTACAAGAGATTATGAGCGGTGCAATGGGGTGGCGCGTCAGCGCAGCCGATGTGGATGGCTCGCACGCGGGCGGTCTGGCTTATGTGCCGTATGACGGATACGTCGCCGAGCTTCACAAGGGCGAGCGGGTGCTGACCGCTGCAGAGGCGCGCGCCTACATCGCAGCCAATACCCCGGCATCCATCGAGGTCGCCCAGCCCACGCTGGACAGCGCGCAGGTCGCGTCCATGGTCGGCTCAGCCTTGTCCACTATCCTGCTGGGCACCGAGCAGAGTGCGAGCGGTGACCTGTATTTGTCGCTGTCGGTCGATGGCACCGAGTTTGCACGCGGTATCCTGCCGCATTTCCGTGCAGCGGCTGACCAGTCGCCCGAGATCAAGAGCGATTTACGCATCAACTAAGAGAGGAGGGAGCCTGTGGAGAAATCCCCGCAGCTCATCATCAACGGCATCCAGCTGCCGTTTGTGAGCAATGACCGATACAGAGGCTACGAGGACGAGCTGGGTATCGTGGAAACCATGGCCGACGGATCGAGCGTGTTCGAGATTCAGGGCATGGTCTGGCGCGTGAACTACAGCTGCGATAAGCTGCCTGACGATACGCTGCGCGCCCTGTTGCCGCTTCTGCGGCGAAAACAGGAGCTGTCTGTCGCGTTTGTACCCGAGGGTGAGACCACCATGTGGTCGGCGGTCATGTTCTGCGACAGCCTGCCCACGCGCCCGAGCGTGGCCTTTGCCAAGGCTGGCGCGCCGGTCTGGCACAATCTGGCGTTCACGCTGCGCGAGGTGTACGCCCATGATTGACAGATCGAGCGCATACGATCAGGCGATTACTGCGCGGCGCCGCCGCATCACCGTCCGTGCGACCTTTGATTTGCGCGACCCGGATGCGGTGGTATCTGGCGCGGCCAGCTCGGCGCAGAGTCCATACAGCCAGATAGGTCAGGTCTACGACGAGATCACCGATCAGACCGACTTTAAGCTGGGTACCTTGGAGCAGGACCGCATCCAGCTTGACGGCTCTTGGGCACTGCCGCCCGACGATCCGGACGAGGTTGCAGCTGAGCAGCTGGGCTGGTGGGGCGGTGTGTTGTCCGGTGCGGATGGTACTTTTGCCAGCCCGCAGCCTTATATCGAGCTGACCTTCACCGGCATGTCCATTTTGCAGGCGTTCACGCTCTGGTTCAGCCAAAACAGCTATGACGGTGTGCCCGAGTCCTTCCGAGTGGATGTGTATTCTGCCGCGACGCTGGCGTTTTCGCGTATTGTTGAGGGCAACGCCGACTATCATGTGCTGATTGAGCAGTTTACCGTGTACGACCCGACACGCATCCGCATTACCATGCTCAAATGGTCGCGGTCATACACCTACCCGCGCCTGACCGACCTGTTTTTCGGTCTGTTCGAGCAGTGGAGCGGACGGGACATCTATTCTGTGGATGTGCTGACCGAGTCCACCTTTACCGGTCTCAGCTTGCCGTACTCGACATGCGACTTGGAGGCATACAACAAGGGGCACCGGTTCGACCCCTACGCGCCCAACTCGCTGTTTTTGTCCATTGAGGAGAGGCAAGCCATCCCGATCGATTGGGGCATCTACCTGCCCGACGGCTCGATCGAGTGGGTGCCGGGCGGTTGGTACTATCAGCAGTCGGGCGGCTGGGAGATCAAAGACCTGACCGTGCGCTGGTCGTTGGTTGACATCATTGGTATGCTGGTTGATCGTAATTACAGCCCGCCGGACACCCTGCCGACCACGCTCGGCGGCTGGATCGCGTCCATCGTCGCGTGTCTGGGCGTCAATCTGGCCGGGCGTTACATCGTAGATGACGAGGTCAAAGACTTGGCACTGACCGCGGCTGTCGAGGATGTGACCGATCTGACCTGCGGCGAGGTGCTGCGCTTTGCGTGCATGGCGACAGCAGCATGGCCGCATCAGGACTTTGCGACCGGCTTCCTGCGCGTCTCCAAGCGCCGCTACGACACCGGCGCAAACATCACCGGCAGCAATATGCCGTCATGGCCCAAGATGCAAGCCAATGAGGAGATCGCGGACATCACCTTTAAGCTGGATGACAATCAAGAGGTCACCTTCCCGGGCACCAATACGGCCTCGGATAAGTCCTTGACCGTTGACAACCCCTTTGTGCATACGACGGACGACGCGCGGCGTGTAGTGGCCAACGTCATGAGTCAATACGGCGGACGCAAGTTTACCGTGCGCAGCCGTGGCAATCCGGCCAGCGAGACCGGCGACATCGATACCGTGGCGACCGCGTTCGGCACCACCATTTCGGCGCGTAGGTACAAGCACCAGCTCAAGCTGGTAGATGGCGTGATGCGCAACCTGCCCAGCTACCTCATTCAGACCGATACAGATAAGAGCTACGACCATACGGTCATCCTGACCGGCGCGGGTACATGGACAGCCCCGGACGGTGTGACCGAGATCTATGCAAAGCTGGTCGGCGGTGGTGATGGTGCAGATGGCGGCGAGGGCGGAGGACGGTATTCAAACGTCACTCCTGACAATCCCGTCGCTGGTTCTGCCGGTCTTGGTGGAAAAGTGTTTGTTATCACAATTTCAATCAATTCGGGTCAGTTATTTGCATATTCCTGCGGCAAGGGAGGCAAAGGTGGAAAAGGTGGTGTTGCTGTTGATATTTTTGGAGATGACGACATGACGGCGGCAACCCCCGGAACGTCTGGCACAGAAACAATATTTGGTGCATATTCAAGCGCAAACGGTAAAAGATACTCGGTTGGTATCAGCGACGTAGAGACCGGTGCTTATTATGGAGCAACCGGAACCGATGGACGCACGGCAGTTTCCGATGCAAAGACCGTAAAGTCTCCGGAACCAAACACTGGAAACGGTGGCAATGGTGGAGATTCCGGAAATAATGGTCAATTTAGAAGCCTAATTTCTGACGGCAGTTTTATCAATCGCATCTGGATCGTTAAACCATCGGACGGTTCTGATGGAAGCGATGGCGCGGATGGCGTCATTATCATCCAGTATAATGATCCGGAGGTGACTTATGGCAATAGAATGGGATAAAAATACCCTGTTGCTCCTGCATGGCGACTCCTTTTCAGACAGCAGTTACTATAACGTGCAAATCACCAACAACGGGTCACAGGTATCAACCGTGCAAAGTAGGTTCGGTGGAACAAGTTTCTATTTTGATGGTGCATCTTGCATTTTCCACGATTCTGTTTGGTCTAAAATCGCAAGTGCAGATTTTACGATAGACTGGTGGGAGTATGCGACGCAGCAAACAAACGGACCCAGATATTCAAGCCTATACGGAATAGGACAAGAGTACGGCGGTATGATGCTGGGATATAGCGGCGAACTTGGTTACTGTTCTTCTGTTTTAACGCAACAATGGGATATTTTTTCCGGAATAAAAGTGCTTGACGTTGATGTCGGTACTTGGGTTCACAGAGCGATTATTAGAAACGGAAATACCTTGTACTCGTATAAAAACGGTTCTCTTTTCTTAAAAACGTCAATGTCTGGCACTATATATAACGATAGCTCGCATAGAAGTGCTATTGGAAAATACAGAGAGGGAGAACCTGATACATGCTTTATCGGTTACATTGATGAATTCCGAATTTCTGATGTTGCACGTTGGACAGAGGATTTCACCCCACCAACAGAATCGTATAAACCATATATAGAATCAGAAGAGCCAGAAACCGGACTAATACCAGAACCATCCCCCGGAGATGAACCGGTTGAACCATCGGAATTTTCTTCAAAACTGAATTGGTCAGTGAGCGATTATCTAAACCACGATGATTTAACCAGAATCGAAAGAAACTGTAAAATTTTGAATGATAAATTGCGTGAGTATGGTTATATTGCCCCGATTGATTTCAGAAAATGGTCTTCCGGAGAATACCCAACCACAATACAGCTTGAACGAATCCGGTCAAATATCAACGCGCTACAAGACGCATGGTTTGCTGTCCCAGAATGGCGCGAACTGATGGCGGTATATCGCCCGGACGGGTACGAAACCATCAACGCCGAACAGGTCAACGCGCAGGAATGGGACTTGCAACAGATGCACGACTATTTGAAAGCAATGGTCGCGGCGTTTGAGCTAAAACAAGCTGGCACACCGTTTATGATTGCAGGAGGGATTTACAATGCAGGATAGAGTGCCCACGCCGGGCAAGGAAAATCGCGTCCGTATCCGTTTGGATGACGGGCAGAAAATCGAGGGCGTATTTGAGTACGCGGACGAAGCGAGTGTGCAGGGCAGCGCATATAACAAATCCAACGTGCTTCCAGATGATGTGTGTAATTTGCTCGGCATTACAACATCAGCAGAGCCTAAGGACGCATTTAGTGCGCTCGTAAAAAATAAGTGGCGCGAAATTGCCCGTATCACATCAAGTCAGACATTCGAAGTGCCTGATGGCGTATATCGTATAGGTGCATTTTTGCTAGGTGGAGGTGCGTCGGGCGCTGCATTACAAGTTGGCAGCCACGGTGGAACTGTTCCCGGAGGGCCATCTGGATATATCAAAAATGTAATCATTGATGTACAACCGCATCAACAGATTGAGGCTATAATTGGGGCAGGTGGAATTCCAACATCGGCGGGTATATCTCCCGGAGGTGATACTGTATTTGCTGGCGTTACAGCCAAGGGAGGCGGCTCAGATCCTACTGTGATCGCAAGCCTTTCATATGATTCACGCCCATTTTATCAGCTGTGCGGGGCACAGCCATCAGTGGCATTGGATGATAATTCCGACGCAGACCTCAACTATGCATACACATATACTAGAGCTAGGTCGGGAGCGGATGGAATATTGCCAATATTAGAAACCGATCTAATGGGGTTGTGTATCCCAATTGTATCGTCTATCGCGGAGAGAAGCAACGTATTTGATCCTAGTATGACTGTGTGTGCATGTGGAGCTTGTGCACGCCCGGGCACAGCTCAAACGACTGCAAAAGAGACTGACCTTGGTACTGGGGGAGCTGCGTTTGTTGATATGTACGGCGGTGACGCTACTGGATACGGTAATGGCGGCGGCGCATCAATCTCAAGCACTTGGTTGCTGACTGGCGGAAAAGGTTCTCAAGGTATTATTATCATTTATGTGTGAGGTGATAACATGATTTATGCAAAGATTGTTGACAGCGTGTGCATAAATGCCGCCGTATTTGATGACGAGGCAACCGCCATTGATTTTGGCTATCCTGTCCTGCTCCCTGACGGCTACGGCATCGGTGACCTGTACGACGGCGAGAACTGGAGCCACGCACCTGCGCCTGAACCGGAACCAGTAGACCTCGCGGTCGTCCAGCAGGCCCGGCAGACCGAAAACAAAGCTGCTCTTGCCGAATGGCTTGCCGCGCACCCGCTGCTATGGACGGACGGTAAACTGTACGGCGTGACCGAGGAGGACCAGCAGGAAATGGCACTCAACCTGATGCAGTATCAGGTAGCGGTACAAGCCGGACAGCCTGCGGTACTTGAGTGGCACGCCCAGAAGGAGTCCTGCCGGACGTTTGAGCAGCAGGAATACGTTTCCCTATCGCTCGCCATCGCGGACTATGTATACCCGTATCTGCGCTATCAGGAGAGCGTCAAAGAGGCTATCTATCAGGCACAGACAGCAGAGGAGGTCGCCAATGTCAAGATCGACTATGCGAGCGTTGGCAGCTAAGTATACATACCTCGCGTGGTTTGGCGGCAGCTGCTATGTGACGTTTGAGGTGTTCTGGCGAGGCCGTAGCCACTGGACAATGTTTGTCTTGGCAGCGATCCTGTTTGTCCTCATTGGTTTGCTCAATGAGATCTGGACAAGCTGGCGACTGTTTCCGCAGGCGGTTGCCGGTGCACTGATCGCCACGGCCGCCGAACTGGTCACCGGATGCATCGTCAACATCTGGCTCGGGTGGCGTGTCTGGGACTACTCAGACATGCCGGGTAATTTGCTGGGCCAGATCTGCCCGCAGTTTGCATTGCTGTGGGTGGCGCTCAGCGCCCTCGCCATCGTACTGGATGATGTCATCCGGTGGAAGTTCTTTCATGAAGAGCGCCCACACTATACGCTTTAGGGAGGTACATATGATTCATTTGACAGAGACCAAAGCCGCCGTGATGACCGGCGCGGCGCTGATCGGCGGCACGATTGGTCAGGTGTTTGGTGGCATGGATGCCGCGCTCATTACGTTGCTGCTTTTTATGGCTATCGACTATGTGTCCGGCCTGATCGTCGCGGGTGTGTTTCAGGCGTCGGACAAGAGTGCATCCGGCAGCCTGAGCAGCGTCGCGTGCTGGCAGGGCTTATTGAAAAAGGGCATGACCTTGGTGATCGTGCTCGTAGCATCGCGGCTGGATATCGTGCTGGGCACGGCGTTTGTCCGTGATGCGGTCGTGATTGCGTACATCGTCAATGAGACGATCTCGATCATCGAGAATGCCGGACTGATGGGCCTGCCGGTGCCGGACGTCATCATGCAGGCCATTGAGCAGCTGCAAGGCAAGAATGAGCAAAAATAAAACGTGTCCAAATTGGACACGCACGGTGAAAGGAGCATATACATATGGCAAAGGTTTTTCTGGGAGTTGGTCACGGCGGCAGCGATCCGGGCGCACAGGGCGGCGGCCTGGATGAGGCCGACATCAATCTGGGCATCGCGGTTGCTTGTCAGGCGGAACTGGTGCGCCACGGCGTACAGGTGCGCATGAGCCGTACCAAAGATGAGGACGATCCGCTGACCGAGGAGATTCAGGAGTGCAATGCCTACGATCCGGATCTGGCTGTGGACATCCACACCAACGCGGGCGGCGGCACCGGCTTCGAGGTGTATCACACGCTGGGTGGTGGCACGGGCAAGATCCTCGCGCAGAATATCGAGGCTGAGGTCAAGGCGATTGGTCAGACTTCGCGCGGCTGCAAGACGCGAGCCAATAGCTCGGGTGCAGACTATTACGGCTTCATCCGACAGACGAAATGCCCGGCGGTCATCTGTGAGTGCGCGTTTATCGATACCGCTGCCGACCGTGCGAAGGTGGATACCGCAGACAAGCAGGCTGTGTTCGGAAAGGCTTATGCACGCGGTATCCTCAAGACGCTGGGCGTTGCGGTGCAGCCGGAACAGGTGACCGATCCCGATGTACAGGCCGCGACCTACACCATCCAGACCAAGGCAGGACTGGAGGAGCAGACGATCCGATATCTGCTCGACTACCAGTACGGCGAGGCGCTGGTCACCAAGCTGGCGCAGGCAATGGAATAATAAGTATAGTGAAAAGGATGATCTTAGCAGATCATCCTTTTCATTTGTCAATAAAGACTTGATTATAAAACGAAAAGGTTACAATTTGACAAATGAGGAAATGCATGTTACAATAAAACGAACAAAAGTTCTATAAAAAATTGGAAAAAAGTTCTACCACTATGATAAAATGTGGTATAATAATGTAATCTGTAAAGTTTTTTTTAACAAAGGTATTTTTCTCATATAAGTCCATAAGGTGAAATGAAAGGGAGGCGGATCACATGGCAGAATTAGAAAGGAATTCGCATGTGGAAAATAGTATATTGTTGATGTTGTCGGGAGGTCGAGATTCTTTTCTGTCTGCATGTCGGTTGATTGAGCAAGGCAAACGAGTATATATGATCACATATGATAATAAATGTATGTCTAATGCCAAAGGCGCGCAAGAGGTAGCAGAACGCATTATTCAGAGATATGGTCCTGAAAAAGCTGTATTTGTGGGAATTCAGAGTGTAGCGGCACATTTATATCGTTTACAAAAGAATTACTTATATCAGACGCTTCAAGAAAGTAGTCAAAAATATCCGAATCTTAGACCGGCACAGATGCCCTGTTTGGCTTGCCATACAGGTATGTATATCGAATCCATTGCCTATTGTAAGGCACACAATATTCCGGCTATTGCTGAAGGTGCAAGAGAGATACAAGGCTTCTTTGTTGAATTGCCTGAAATGGTAGAGCGTTATGAAAAGCTGGCAAAAGATTATGATATTACTATTGAGCTACCGGTATACAAATTGAAAGATGATTGGGAGCGCAAATTAGAATTGGCAGATCGCGGATTCGTTCCCAAAACCTTTGAGCCGCAGTGTTGGTTGGGGTGCCCTCTGGGTGAAAATTTGAATGAAGAGGAGCGGCGCAGCTTAGCGGCTTATTATGATGCTGAGATGGAGCCAAAACTTGAAAAATTGATTGATGCACGAATTGCGGCGATGAAGCATGAAGAAACAATGATCACAGAAGATGAACTCTAATGATAAAAGCCGGAGAAAAAGATACGCTGTTTTGGTGCCAGCGTGCATGCTAGCTCCGGGGCTGCAGGTTGAAAGAAAGCCTGGTCCTCACTGGGGATATGAGTTTTTAGACTGTATCATGCGGTTTGAGGTTGATATCATACCATTACCATGTTCAGAATCTACGTTTTGTGGTTTTGTGCATGGGTTGCAGCGAGAAAAACGTGGTGTTTTACGATATGAGGCTTTAGAAGGATATACAGAGCACTGTGCACAATTAGCCAAACAATCGGCAGAGCAAATTGCTGATATGCAGGCGGGTGGATATGAATTTTTGTGTATGTTAGGGGTTGAAAATTCTCCATCCTGCGCGGTCAGCCGGATATATTCGAATAAAGGGACCTTAAAGCGTGCAGGTATTTTTTATCAATTTCTGCAGAGCGAATTAGAATTGAGAAATGTGAAAGTTCCTGCAATCGGGATTCTTAGAGGAAGACATAAGAAGGCAATTGCTTTATTGGAAAAGATGCTTTCTGTGTCTGTAGAATAAAAGAAAAAGAGATGATGGGGAATTGACAATTACGTTTGCTATGCGAAATGTGACGTCTGAATCGGTAAAGACTGTCATGTTGCGTAAATTTTTTCAGATGACTTTTGTCGGGAATGACAGAAAGTCGCTGGATATTTATACCGCTGTGGTTTTAGGCGGTAGTGATGAACCAAAATCGCTTAATGCAGATCAATTTATTAGTCGGTTGGATAAGAAGAAGGAATTCTGCATGCGATTTGACTTTGTTGTCAACGGAAATGATGACAATGAAGTTTTGTCCATTGTAAGCGAAGATGTGACGGATGTAGGTGAAAATACTTCGAGTATAGATGACAGAAGTTTTTTGTCTCAAGTTGATTGTATAAAGAAGGTTTGGGGCCAGCAGAGTGAAGTCCTATATAATGATCAACAAGCGCTAAGAAAAATATATGAAGATCCTGATAAACTTCAAAACTGTCTAGGCGACGTTGAAGAAAACTTGTTTGTGATGGCTGGCCTTTCACAAAAACGCATGCTGTGGATAGAAGATGTTAGAAAGGAACAAAGTGGCGGAATGAAGGCGCTGGCAATTCCTGGGGGATTTTCGCCGGAAGATTATCATCGTCCGTTTAGGAATTCTAAAGAATCGCGCAATAGACATCATCCAGATGAGGGAAGTGAAAAGGCGTTCTACCGCATTTTTGTACCACAAGACATCTCATTGTGTCCAGGAATTGAACTGCTTAGTTGGGTTAAGACTACCATTCGGTTTAAGGACCGCTTGACAGATCAGAGTCTGATTTTTAACTTGAAAAAAGATGCAAGCAAGAAAATAACCTACATGGCTCCAGATTTTACATGGTATTTTTCACCACCGGTAAAATCATTTATTAACTATGAATCCTCTAGTGTTGAAGCTACTTGGGATCGAAGAGATTTTGTGCAACCAAGTTGCAAAAAGCATGATAAATGCTCCTGTCCCATTAAACCAGAGATGTCACGGCATCTTCCTTCGACGCGCTATGATAATGCGATCAATCCAGTTGCTAATAAAACTACGGTCAATTTCCGTCGATGGACAGAAGATGAGATGATTGGCTACCGTCAAAAATATAGGATTGCATCCAAAAATATTTTCTTTAGTCCAGATAAGTTTAATGAATTGGATGAATTGAATATTATCATTGACACGACGGATGAGCATAATAGAGGAAATCGACAGTATGTGTTAGGTATTTTTATTTCATTCGCCTTGGCATTTGGAATTGACGGGTCAAGGCTGGAGTCTGCTACGCAATTTTTCCCATTGCAGCAGTTGCTGAATAGAGATACTCAGTGGATGCTGTTTATTATTTTGATCTCTCTAAATATGTTAATACGCCCGCCTAAAAGTGTGTATGAGCGTAAATATATTAATTGGAGAAAATGGAATACCCGAACTTCAGTTTTTTGGATTATTGTAATGTTTTGTCTGAATCAAAGTCAGGTGATCAAAGGTTGGTTGTATAATACCTTTGCAGCCCCCTTTATGAGTTGGGTAGATGGTTGGCTGTATTTTGACATAAATTATTGGTGGATTCCACAAATAATTTTTGTAGGAATTTTGTTTTCTAACGGCTTATATATTTATAAGAATGTTGGAAAATACCATGATCCGATTTTATCTGGATGGTTTTCGGGAGAAGATATTCTATAAGGAGACTCTACTATGTTCATAGCGATTGACGGACCGGATGGCAGCGGAAAAACGACTCTCGCAAAATCCTTGGTAGATCAATGGAATAGCGAAGGAACAGCAGCAATTTACACGTGCGAGCCGACGTATGATAGTGAGCCGGGAAGACAACTGCGTCAAATGATGCGGTCAGGGGAAATTCTTGATATCTATGCCTTTGCAGATCTTTTTGTAGAAGATCGGAAGGAGCATATCCGGACGCTTATTATGCCCGCAATTACGCAAGGAGAAGTTGTCGTATGTGACCGATACAAATATTCTGCGCTGGCATACCAGCAACTTCAGGGTGTGGATGCGGACTATTTGATTGAGAAAAATCGGACATGTTTGATCCCTGATTTTATCTTTATTTTAATGCCGCAAGATCCAGAAGTTTTATGCCAAAGGATTGCACGACGTGGACAGGCACGTGATGTGTTTGAAGAACGTGACTTCTTGCAGCGTACGCTTTCCTGTTATGAAAAACTGCCAGAATATTTTCCGAAAGAGAAGATCTTCTTTCTAAATGCAGAAGATACGACAGAGGAGAATATTCAACGAATTAAAAAAATTATAGCTGGATAAGCATAAAACGCCTTAGACATTTGTCTAAGGCGTTTTATTTACTCCTACTAGAAATCTACAAACAATATACAAACCCTGATTTTCTCCATGAACTTCGTGATCTGCATGTTCTCCAAGCGCTAAATTATCGCTTATCAGAACTCTGGTTTGTACAACAAAAGCACCCAAAACGCTTGGCTTAACAGTGATAAGGAACTAAATCACTTATCAACTGTTAGCTGACGGTTTTCGGGTGCATACGAAACTCCCGTCTGATTCCTAACAGGAATTAGTCGGGAGTTTTTCTTGTTAACAGAGCCTATATTGGA
This sequence comes from Butyricicoccus pullicaecorum DSM 23266, assembly GCF_900167005.1. Lineage (GTDB taxonomy): Bacteria > Bacillota > Clostridia > Oscillospirales > Butyricicoccaceae > Butyricicoccus > Butyricicoccus pullicaecorum. The sequence continues at coordinate 112,306 of NZ_FUXW01000004.1, read as the reverse complement.
GGATAGCATTATGAAAACATTACTTTCCTGTGAATTTAATATGGACACAGGCTGCGTTGAACTAAGATATTCTGACGACAGCATGATTTCCATTAATTGCACCGCTGTAGAGGACGAAGTTGCGAATAGCCGTTTCCAGCGATCTGAACTGGACTGGCTCATCTACAACGATCCGCTGTCTTATGCGGAATTGATTTTGAATGGTGATCCAGAAAAATACTTGCGAACCGTAACGGAGATCCCGCAGTTAGATTCTGATTGATAACTCTATAAATCTTGACGTGCAAAGGGGCTGTTGCAAAACAGACTCAATAAAAAAATGAGATAGACTTCCCCGGAAGGGGTTGCCTATCTCATTTTTTGTTGTAATCTGAAACTGTCATGAAACAAATACAACAAGAAAAGTATAACAGAAAGGCATGGCAGTATCAACAGTTAGCACTGCCCATTGCGCAAAATATTGAGATAGCGGAAGATGAACCCGTATTTGTAGCCAACGCCCAGCTTGAGGAACTGGATTACAGGGAACTGTACAAAGCGTATTCACCCATCGGGAGAAAATCGGCAGCAGAACCACGGATCATGTTCAAGCTATTGGTGTACGGGTATATGTGCGGGATCTACTCCACGCGAAAGCTGGAGGAAGCCTGCCGGAAGAACATCGATTTCATCTGGCTTTTGCAGGGAGAGCGAGCGCCGGATCACTGCTCTATTGCCCGGTTCCGCAGCGGGAAGGCCCGGGACGCCATTGAGGGATTGTTCTACCAGTATGTGAGAAGGCTGGCGAAAGAGGAAGAGATCCAGTACGAAGAAGTATTCATCGACGGGACCAAGATAGAGAGCATGGCCAACCGGTATACCTTTGTGTGGCGAAAGAGTGTGGAAAAGCAGCTGGCCAAGGTAAAGGAGAAGGCAAAAGAGCTGTTCCGGCAATACGGAGGGAACGGAAACCTGACCGCCGGCAAGCTGCGGCGTCTTGCCCAAAGCCTTGTGCCGGAAGGAGGGGAAATGGTCCGGGGTACAGGGAGACGGAAACCGTCCTGGCAGCGGCAGTATGAGGAGCTGGAGCAGCTGCTGGAGAGGTGGGACCGCTATGAGGCCCAGCTGTTTGAGATGGGCTGCCGGCGCAACAGCTTGTCCAAAACCGACAAAGACGCCACCTTCATGCGGATGAAGGAGGACCATATGGGCAACGGACAACTGAAGCCCGCCTACAATGTGCAGCTGGCGGTAAACAGCGAATACATTACCGGGGTGGCGGCCTTCTCCCACTGCACAGACAGCGGCACTCTGATCCCATTTCTGGAGCATATCCAGCGGATGCAGGGCAGAAGCTACCGGGACATTGTAGCGGATGCCGGCTACGAAAGCGTGGGCAATTATCTGTACCTGGACCGCAAGGACCAGGGATGCTATATAAAGCCTGCCAACTACGAAGTACGAAAGACCAAAAAGTACTCGCAGCAGATCTGGCGGCTGGAGAATATGCAGTATCTGGAACGGGAAGATTGTTTCCTCTGTGCCGCAGGAAGAAAGCTGACACTGCGCCGAAGCTGCTCCCGAAAAGAAAAGGGCATGGTCACCACCATGGACTATTACCGCTGCGAGGGGTGCGGCGGTTGTCCTTTGCGGGAGCAGTGCACCACCTCCCGGGATCCGGCTTTCTGCAAAGAGGTAAAGGTCTGCCGGGAGTTTGCCCAGTTCCGGGACCAGGCTCTCCGGCAGCTGAGCACCCCGCGGGGAACACTTCTTCGGATGAACCGCTCCATCCAGGTGGAGGGGGCCTTTGGCGTACTGAAAAGCAACCGCCGGTTCAAACGGTTCCTCATGCGGGGCAAGACCAATATCTCACTGGAACTGTTCCTGCTCTGCCTGGCCTTTGACCTGAAAAAGTACTGGGCCAAACTGCAACAGGGACGGCTGAAAAGTCATCTTTTTCCCCTGAAAAAAGAATAGATTTTTCCACAACCGGAAAATGCAAAAAACTGGACCTCTCCTCACCCGAGAAGCCCAGCTTTGCTGTACCATTTTTTCCTTTTGGTGACAAACTTTTTTACAATTTGTTCTCCAAAATACTGCACAGAACCACTTTTCCACAGAAAACGGGGCTGTTGCTCCACTTTCGTTTTGCAACAGCCCCTTTGTCTTAACTTAGCCTTGTGGTCGGCAAGCATTTTACCCACTTTTCTCCTTATAGACTTCGTGGAGCCTTTGGAGACCAGTGTTTTATCGAAATCAGCCTTTCGGCGGATGAGGGTCCCCTCCATGGCTATCCTCAGACTGAATACGACCGTCCAGCCCATGAATGACAAACTCAGTGCCTTGGTTTCGGCTGATTTGTCTTCCAGCGTTTACTGCCTGTTCCTTGGTGGGATAGTGGCCACTGGAGCGTTGAGCTCCGCCACGTTTTACATCCCAGCCACCATTGGGATTGTGAACGACATGATGAGAAGAACGAGCCATACGATTACCCCCTGTGTGCCTTAGGACAGCAGATTGCGCAACCGTCCGCATCGAGATAGATTTTCTTCGCATGAGCTACTGCCTCAACCTCGCTTTCAAAGTAGCCCACATACTGTGCGCTACGGATGCCAAGCTGTTCAGCATGCTCTTTTGTATGGACTTCATGATGAAGGCCAGGATTTAACGTCTGATTGTTGTTAACGTAGTAATAATGATACATATAATTTTCCTTTCTGCTTGACCAAACAAGCGATACATGATATTTTGATAGCGTACATATTGCAAATGAGCGGTTAATCTGTGCCAGCAGATTGCCGCTCTTTTTATTTGTGCATAAGACACCACCTCCTTAAAAGCTTCGGAAATTCACCTGTCCACGGCTTCCGTTGGGCCGGTGAATTTCTCTTTTTCTGATGGTTCCATTATACAGCTATTTCTGCTATATGAAAAATTAAGATATTCGTTGTTTGGTGGCAAAATTAAAAAAATATAAGATAATAATTAAAATCATTTGATTTTTGGTGGCAAATATTGTATAATGAAATAAGATGGGAGGAGTGTGCCTTGGGAAAAAAGCTATACACAAAAGAAAACATCTCCAAAGCCGAAACCGAATGGCTGGGCATACCCGAACTTGTGGTATTAAAAACAAACAGGGATGATGTTGGTTTAGAAGTTGTACATCGTAGATACTTTGAGGATGAAAAATTGCTCTGCCCTGCTTGTCGTTCCTCGAGAACACGCTGCTCTAAAATTGTGGATCGAAAACTCAAGGATTTATTGTGGCTTGACGAGGACCACAAGACATTTCAAATAATCAGCCTACTTTTTCATCAGCGTTATATGCGCTGTGATAATTGCGGGCAAAGCGTTTTCCCTGAGCCTACAGAATTTGGAGAAAAGGGATGCAAATTCACAAATCGGCTATCAGATGCCTTGGCAGATGGAACCTTTCAATTCTCATATAAAAAAGTATGCCAGCATTACGGTGTTCCAGCTTCTACTGCTTCAGTGGGTGAAGTAATGCGACGCAGAATCCAATGTAGGGAGTCATTGTTGCCGCCGGTCAGGACACCACATATCATTAGCATTGTCGAGGTGCTGTTTTTTGGGGAGTTCTATCCCGCTGTTTTAGGAATTTGGGATGATGAGGTTTATTGCCTGGATATTTTGCGAGATTCATCCGAGGAAACCTGTGGTGCATTTCTGAAAACATTGGATGCTAACCAAGTTGAAACCATATATGTAGACCCAGTCGATAGCTTATTTAGTGCTGTGAATCAGTACTTTCCAATGGCTTCAATTGTGGTGACTGATGAGGCGATTAAGCGATATGCCAGAAACGCTATGCTTGATATTATCCATTCCGACGGAAAGCGATTTCCGGTGGTTCATAAAGACCGGCGATTGACGGTACTCCACAAAGACCTGGATGATAGAACTGTCGTTCCCAGAATCAAGGAAGGGATGAAGAGTAGGCCGAGGTTACAACGGGCTTACAATCACCATCAGAGATTGTTGGAGCTTATGGAAACCAAGTGGTCGATGGAAGATCTCCGAACATGGGCAGACCAGATTCCGACAGAGGTAGATGAGTTTTTGGCAGTTGGTGATATTATTGATATCTTTGGCGAGCAATTAAGCGGATTTTTGACACTGGGCGAGAAGCCACCCAACAATTATCAGTTTGCGGTGCAAGGCATCTGTGACGCTATCAAGGATATGCCGCACTGCATTTTCGATGTAATGCGTGGTCGCTGCATCTTCTCTATAACTCACGACACCATGGAAGAAAACGGAGAACTGTGGCGATACGGCATTAAGTCAAGTCGTTTAACCGAGAAAATCAATGAGATCTCAGCCAATATTAGGGAGGAACGAGATTATGGATACCAATGAAAAGATCAAAATAGTCGGTACAAACATTCAAGAAAAAGCAAATCTGATATGGAATGTGGCGAACAGTCTATTTGGAGCATATAAGCCTCATGAATATGGTCTGGTTATTTTGCCCATGGTCGTGATTAAGCGTTTTCATGACTGCTTACTCCCGACCAGAGAGAAAGTGCTGGCCACTTATGAAAAGGTGAAACAGTTAGCCGTCAAAGATGGTTTTCTGCGTACCGCATCTGGCTATCGTTTTTACAATACCAGCCAGTACACCTTTGAGCGACTGAAAGCCGATCCAGCGAACATTAAGATCAATTTTGAGAATTACATTAACGGATTTTCCGATAATGTTATCGATATTCTGGCGAATATGGGCTTCTTTACGCAAATCGAGCGTATGGCGGATGCGGGAGTTCTATATCAAGTTATCAGCGACTTTACTGCTGACAATGCAGATATGAATCCGGAGAAAATTTCTGCGATTGATATGGGCTATGTCTTCGAAAACCTTGTTCAGCGTTTTTCTGAGAGTTATGATGAAGAAGCAGGTGCGCACTTCACCAGCCGTGACATTATTTATTTGATGTGTGACTTGCTTACCATGAATGCGGATTTTTCCGGCGAGGATGCCCCTGCCAAGACTGTATACGATATGGCGATGGGCACCAGTCAGATGCTTACCTGTATGGAAGAGCGTGTTCACGCCCTTGACAAAGAGGCTGAAATCATCTGTTATGGCCAAGAAATCAACCCTTTTACTTTTGGTATCGCCAAAGCGGACATGCTGATCCGTGGTGGCGATCCTGAAAACATGCAGTTCGGCGACACCTTGAATGCGGATAAATTCAAGGGCTACACCTTCGACTACATCATCTCTAATCCTCCATTTGGTATTGATTGGAAGCGTGAAGCAGCTGATGTGGAGAAAGAACATAAACTGGGCGATGCCGGTCGGTTTGGCGTTGGCTTACCTCAAAAATCCGATGGGCAGATGCTGTTCTTGCTGAATGGCATTGCTAAATTGAAGGACACCGGCAGAATGGCTATTATTCAAAATGGTTCCTCTCTCTTCACAGGAGATGCAGGAAGTGGCCCCAGTGAAATCCGTCGCTATATTATTGAGAATGACTGGTTGGATGCCATTGTTCAGCTCCCCAATGACAGCTTTTATAACACCGGAATTGCAACCTATGTCTGGATAGTATCCAAAAATAAACCCGAAACACATAGAGAACGCATTTTGTTGATTGATGCCAGCAAGTGCTGTGAGGCCCGCAGACGTCCTATCGGTAATAAGCGTGTAGATATTACGGAATCTTGCCGCAATTTGATCACACAGGCATACAGCGAATATAGAAGTGCAATTTTTACAAAGACCTTAGAAGATAAAAAAACAGTGCTGACTTGCAAAAGCAAAGTGCTTGATGCCATATCGCTTGGCTACAATAAAATTACAGTGGAAAGTCCTGCTTTGGATGACGATGGCAACCCGATTGTGAAAAAAGGAAAGCCAGTAGCCGATACCTCCAAGCGTGACACTGAAAGTGTTCCACTTGATGAAGATGTGGATGCTTATTTTGCACGGGAAGTTCTCCCTTATCGTCCGGGGGCTTGGATTGACAAAAGCAAGACCAAGGTTGGGTATGAGATTCCATTCACTCGTACCTTCTATGAATATGAGGAACTGGAACCGGCAGCTGATATTGCAAAACGTATTGCGGCCCGTGAAAAGGTACTGATGGAGAAATTGCAGGCATTGTTCGGAAATGGTGGTGAGCAAAATGAGTGAAATTACTACCTATGAAAAAACAAAAGATAGTGGTATTGAATGGATAGGCAGTGTTCCCTCTCACTGGCGTGTCCACACCTTGTATCAACTTGTGACCCAGGTCAAGGAAAAAAACGGCAATCTTCAGGAAAAGAATCTGTTGTCTTTGAGTTACGGCAAAATCAAACGTAAAGATATTGATTCGCCGGATGGACTTCTTCCTGCGTCTTTTGACGGCTATAACATTATCGAAGATGGGGATATAGTCCTTCGTTTAACAGATTTACAGAATGACCATACAAGCCTTCGGGTAGGTTTGGCCACAGAGCGTGGTATTATTACCTCCGCCTATACAACCTTGCGTCCAATCGACACAAGCAATTCAAAATACTTGTTCTACCTGCTCCATGCCTTTGACCTGAAAAAAGGATTTTATGGCATGGGTTCCGGTGTACGGCAGGGATTGAATTATGCAGAAGTAAAGGAATTACGCATAGTTCTTCCACGCCAAGATGAAAAAGACACCATTGTGCAGTTCCTCGATGAACAATGTGCTCAAATAGATACTCTTATTGAGGAGGCAAAGCTCAGTGTTGCAGAATACAAAAAGTGGAGAGCTTCTATCGTTTTTGAAGCAGTCACCAAGGGACTAAATCCTTTAGCAGAAATGAAGGATAGCCATATTGATTGGATTGGCCAGATGCCTGCTCATTGGGGGATTCTCTCGCTTAAGTATTTATGTTCTATGCAAGCCGGGAAAAATCTTGTGTCTGATCAGATTGATGAAGCTGGAGAATACCCAGTATACGGAGGAAACGGTATTCGAGGGTATTATTCCAAGTATAATTACGAAGGAGAGTATCTTCTTGTAGGTAGGCAAGGTGCATTATGCGGTAACGTTCATAAAATAAAGGGATGTTTTTGGGCAACAGAACACGCAGTGGTAACAAAAAATGTAGAAGGAGTAGAACTTTCATTTTTGTATTATTTGCTGAATGGCATGAACCTTAACCGATATGCTTCGAATAGTGCTGCTCAACCGGGCTTATCTGTTAATACAATTCAAAATATAAAAACAGTTTTTCCCCCAATAGAAGAACAAATTGAAATTTCCACATATCTTAATGATATATGCCATTCGATCGATTCCATCATAGAAAACAAACAATCCTTGATTTTTGAACTTGAAAGTTATAAAAAATCATTAATTTTTGAAACTGTAACAGGAAAAAGAAAGGTGGTGTGACCATGAACGAAACAGAAAAACGCTTTGAAGAATTCATAGAGACCTACCTTGTTTCTGAGGATGGTGGATGGACAAAGGCAACGGATGCCGGTTATTGTAGCGATGAAAGCAAAGATATGTTTCTGGACATCGTCACTCTGTCCGATTTCGTAAAAAGCACCCAGCCCATGGCATGGAAACGCTTCGAGCGGATGTGTACGATCAACCCTATTCGGCAGTTTTATAAGGCATTTGAAAATGCCGTCACGCAGGATGGTCTGATTTCTGTCCTGCGTCACGGCTTCAAGCATCGTGGCATCAATTTTCGGGTGTGCTATTTTAAGCCAGAGTCTGAGCTGAACGAGGTGTCCATCACCAACTACCAAAAGAATGTCTGCCAGTGTATCCGCCAGTGGCACTATTCTAAACGCAACACAAATACAGTCGATATGATGCTGGCTGTCAACGGCATCCCTGTTGTGGCGATTGAACTGAAAAATCAGCTCACCGGGCAGTCGGTGGATGACGCTATGCGTCAGTGGCAATATGACCGCAACCCTAATGAACCGGCATTCGGATTTAATAAGCGTGTTCTCGCATACTTTGCCTGCGATCTCTACAATGTATATATGACTACCCAGCTGAAAGGCCCGGAGACAACGTTCCTTCCTTTCAATCAAGGCAGTGCCGGTGCAGGCAAGGATGGCGGTGCAGGTAATCCAAAGAGCACCGATGGCAGCTATGTAACTTCTTACTTCTGGGAGAAAGTCCTCCAGAAGGATAGCTTGTTGGATATTCTGCAAAAGTTCATTAACTACGAAAGAACAGAAAAAAAAGAGACTTTGCCGGACGGTTCCACAAAGAAAACCGTCAGCAGCAAAGTCATTTTCCCACGGTATCACCAGTTGGATGTCGTGCGTCAACTGGTCAATCATGTTAGAACTAATGGCGCTGGACATAACTATCTCATCCAACACAGTGCCGGTTCCGGCAAGTCTAATTCTATCGCTTGGACGGCTTACCGTATGGCCAGCCTCCACAACGAAAACAACGATGCAATTTTTAACAGCGTAATCATTATTACAGACCGCCGTATTCTCGATCAACAGTTGCAGGCCACCGTTTCCAGCTTTGACCACACTTTGGGGAGTGTAGTTACGATTGACGAGAAGAAAAACTCTGGCGCTCTGCGTGACGCTATTAACGATGGAAAGCGTATCATTGTCACCACCTTACAGAAGTTCCCTGTAATTTACAATGAGGTCGAGTCCGCTGTTGGTAAGCATTATGCGGTTATTGTAGATGAAGCACACAGCAGCCAGACTGGACAGAGCGCATTAAAACTCAAGGCCGCTCTTGCCGATGTGAGCGATGCTCTTGCAGAATATGCCGAACTGGAAGAAAAGGCTATCGAAGAAGTCGAGTCCAACGATATTCTTGTACAAGAAATGCTCAGCCAGGGTAAACACAGCAACATGAGTTTCTTTGCCTTTACTGCAACGCCCAAAGGCAAAACCCTGGAAATTTTCGGCGAACCTCAACCGGATGGTTCTTTCCACCCCTTCCACATCTATTCGATGCGACAGGCTATCGAAGAAGGATTTATCCTGGATGTTTTAGCAAACTACACCACATACAAAATGTGTTATCAAATCGCAAAGAATGTCCAGGACAATCCGGAAGTCCCTACCTCCAAAGCTGTTAGAACGATTCGACGCTATGAGGAATTACATCCGCACAACCTTCAGCAGAAAGCAGCTATTATTGTAGAGACTTTCCGTGAGGTCACAAAAAAGAAGATCGGTGGCCGTGGAAAGATGATGGTAGTTACTGCGTCCAGGCTGGCGGCAGTCCGTTACTATCACGAAATTAAGCGTTATCTTGAAAGCAACAATTACGATGATGTAGAAATCATGATTGCTTTTAGCGGGAGCCTGAAAGACCCAGATGACCCGACAGGTACTGAATACACCGAAAGCGGTATGAATGTAGATCGTAACGGCAATCGGGTGAAGGAAAGTCAGACAAAGGCCGTATTCCACGAAGAAGGCAATATTCTCATTGTTGCAGAAAAATATCAGACAGGCTTTGATGAGCCGCTTCTCCACACGATGATTGTTGATAAAGAACTTCGTGATGTGAAGGCTGTTCAGACTTTAAGCCGTGTCAACCGTATCTACCCTGGCAAAGAGGACACCTATATTCTCGATTTTGTAAATCCGATTGAACGCATCCGTGAAGCTTTCCAGCAGTTCTATCAGGAAACCAGTCTGGATGAAGAAATCAACTTCGATTTGATTTACACAACACAGAAAACGCTTCGTGGTTTTGGCATCTATACAGATGAGGATATTGAAGAAGTTTCCAGTATTTATTTTGACCCGGATGTGCGCAAGGCAAATCTGACTCAGGGAAAGATATCCAATGCGCTAAAGCCTGTGGCTGATAAGTACAACGAACTCAATCAGGAGCAACGCTATCAGTTTCGTAGAGAAGTCCGTGCGCTCGTTAAGTGGTATAACTACATTTCTCAGATTACCCGTATGTTCGATAAAGAACTGCACAAAGAGTACGTTTTCTGCTCTTACTTGGCCAAGTTGCTTCCCTCCGATCCCGTACAGCCATTTGATCTTGATAATAGAGTCAAGCTGGAATATTATCGTCTGGAAAAGACATACGAAGGTGCAATCGAACTTGAAAGCAAGCCTGGATCTTGGAAACCGACTCAGCCAAAACGGGCTGGTGGTCAAAAAGATCGTACCAGTCCATTGGACGAGATTATCCAGCGCATCAATGAGGAATTCTATGGTGAATTCACAGATGCAGACCGTGTAATGGTTGATACGCTGTATCAAAAAATGCGCAAGGATTCTAAAGCCAAAAAAGCCGCAAAGACCGAGGATCGCCAAGTATATGAGAGAAGTCTTTTTCCGGGGATTTTTGATACAACCGCACAGGAAGCTTATATGGAGAACACCGCAGCATATGAGCAGCTCTTCTTGGATGCAGATAAGTATCAGGCTGTGATGAGAGCTTTGGCGGATCGTCTGTATAAAGAACTGCACGACGACAAATAAGGTGAAAGATATTCAGCCTTAAAATATGGGAATCATATTTCAAATATCATTACCCCATCCTTGGGCAGATTATGATTTGGAGAAGTTTGCAGATGATAGATTACCTGTTTTGCAAATTTCTTACTTACCGTCGAATCCCACTCTGCCAACCGGATGATCTCCGCTGTTCCAGCCTCAAAATCAAACGAAATCTCACCCCATTCGCCGTCGTTGTCCACCTGATACAGGTAGACAGCGGCGGCGATTTTCTTTTTGCGTTTGGTCTGGGATTTGCGTTTTAGGCGAATTATGTGAAGCACTCCGGCTTCTGTCAGCAGACAGGCCAAGTGTTCCACAGCTTTGCGGTAGGCCCGTTCTGCACCACTGGCTGTGCTGCCCTCAAAGAGGACCGCCAATTCTTCAAAGGTCAGTCGGGTGCTGATGGGACTGACCCTACCACAGGTCATACAGATGGCGTTTCTCTTTTCCAAAAGTGTCTGCTCCCGGTAATTCAGCTTTTCAAACGCTTCTCGGACAGCTTCAGCCTGGATGCCGTTCCATAGAATCTCCGTATAGTCCCAATGGTCATCCCGGCTGACATCCTCGCCGGTTTCTTCGCTGTCCTCATCCTGAATGGTCTGATAAAACGGAACACGGCTGCGATTTTGCTTGGCCAATGCCAAAAACTTTGCTGCGGTTTCCTCGGTACAACCGTTTTTCTGGGCATATTTCTGGATTGCCGCCTGTTCAGACTGACCGGATTGATTATAGAGCCAAGCAATCCCACGCACAGCTTTGTACTCATCCACATTTTCGAAGGAACCGGCCTCCTCCTGCATCCGGCAGGTCAAAAGGGCATTCCCGATAAAATGATGGGCATAGGTCAGAAAATCCGCCCCTTGTGCTGGATTGTATCCCCTGAGACAATCCAGCATGGCAAGTACACAGCCCATTTTGTAGTCCAAAAATCGTTCCGGGTCATAGCGATCCAGCCCCTCCCGCAGCAGGAAACGGTGAATACGACCATTGAGCCGGTTTTCATAACAGTGCAGGAAAAAGGAAAACCAGCGCAACTTACGGCTCCGTACAGCCTCCAGAATATAATCATTCATGTTTTCCCGAACAGGCGGTTCCGGGTCAAGCTGAAAGATGCGTTCCGCTTCCCGCATGGTCAAGCCCTTGGGTTCGGTCAGAAAGCCGTATTTGGCACAGTAGCCGGACAGCTCCCATGTCCACACTGTATCCATTTTTCCTCACCGCCTTTCTGATGTTTCGCCGCTATTTCTTTTGTACTGCTTTCAAAAGTGCCTGCTGAGTCATTTCCTGCTCATAGACAGTGCTGGCATAGCGATGATCCGAAAGCGCACGGAGCATCTTATCCTTTGCCAGCTTTTTCATAGCTGCTGCCGTCTCTTCATCCAACTTTCCCCGGCGGGTGCTTTGCAAAATGGAGTTCATCCGGCGGGTATAAATGGCCTTGATAGGGTGATCGTCCGCAAGCTCACGTTGTTCCCGGCCTCTCAGATTGCCGATTTGCCGGCAAGTCCGTCCCCGCTGGTCGCCGGGGGCCAGACCACCGCAGTATTTGGTATGCCGTGCATCAATGGTAAGAAACCATCTACCGCAGATGGGGCATTTCTTAGGTGCATGGCCCACACAAAGCCCCTCAAATAAGTCAGAACGGAACATCCCCACAAAGGAGACATAGTGCATCCGTTTGACCAGCTGTGGCTCCGTCTTTCCGGGCCGAACGGCGGCTACATACTGCACCGAAGCATTGGTCAGGGTCATCCAGGCTGGGTTATCCAGCGACAGAGTTGGCTCACCTTTGAAGAACTGTCCGAACATTGCAGCATAACCGTCCGGAGTACGGTCATAGTCTGGCTCATTCAAGCGCTCTGCATATTTCGTCAGAGCCTCCTTGTATTGCCCCAGAGAATAGCTCAAATGCCCCAGCACCTGCGCTATTCGGACGAGCATGGTTGCCTTGCTATGCTGACCAGTCAATGCACAAATCAGCTGCTCCTGCTGCGTAAGCTGCAAATAGGCTTTTGCGTCCTCCATATATTCTTCGGAAAAGATGGCTGCAAGTTTTTGCTCAAAATAGCTCCGATTCAGGCGGGAGAACGGTGGTGTCGCCTGCAAAAAGGAGATGATCTCGCCAGCGGCCTGCTGCACCTGCGGCAGCAGCTCCATATCCACGGAACCGGTGTTCATCCCCTGAAGCAGCTGGTTCAGCACATTGCAGGGAGTATCCAGTTTTTCAATGGTACTGTCCGGGATGTTCAGCACCTCGCAACCAATGGTTCCTGTGGGCATGGTACACCCCTCATAGTTCACGGTGTCCTGCCAGAAATCCAGCGACAAAACCGCATGGTTGATGATCTGATCCATCTTCTCCCTCCTGTCATGTTTTTTTATTTTTATAATAGCACACAATTAAATTCTTGTCATGTTTTTTGAAAATGCCTTGTCATGCCATTCGCCTGTTTTTTTCGATTTTCCCCATAACCTATACAGAGGGGTGAGAAAACTGCCCCATCAAAAAGGAAATGGAGGGAATCGGTATGAATCTGTTTGAAGTGGTGAAAGCCAGTATCAACACACAGGAAGCAGCGCAGGCGTATGGAATTGACGTCAACCACTATGGCATGGCACTGTGTCCGTTCCATAATGACCGTCGCCCGAGCTTGTATGTATCGGATGACCACTACCACTGTTTCGCCTGCGGGGAACACGGGGATGTGATCGATTTGACCGCCAAACTGTTTGACATTCGGCTGTATGATGCGGCCCGAAAACTGGCGTCGGACTTTCACCTTGCGCCGGACAAGCCCTTGCCGGAAGCCATTCGCCGGAAAAAGAAACACAACACCAAAGCACAGCAGCTTCGTGAGAACGAGCAGCTGTGCTTTTCTGTTTTGAACCAGTATCGGCGGTTGCTCCTGGATTGGGAAAAACGGTATGCACCACAAGCGCCGGAAGATGTGTTGGACGAGCGGTTTGTGGAAGCCTGCCACCGGCTGCCCTGGGCAGAGTATCAGTTGGATATCCTGCTGCAAGGCGATTCCTATGAACGAAGCGAAGTCGTGAGCGAACTAACGGCAGACGGATACATCCGCAAATTACAGACCCGACCGAGAGAGGAGCGATACCATGAATAACCCTGTTTGGATCGATGATAAAGGGAAAATTGTCGAGCCGGAATACTGCCGGGATTTTCTGTCCCGGCATCCCATGCGCTGCATCAACGACCGCTTTTATACGGTGGATGGACCGTTGCCGGATGAGAGCAAATTGAAGCGGACAATTTATGAGGAAATCTCGCCCTGGCTTCATGCCAAGGTTGCACAGACGGTGGAGCAGATAATCAAAGCGTTGAAGCTGGCGGCATACACAGACCCGTTGCCCCTGCAATGTGACCGCATCCATGTGGCTAATGGCACTTATTTTCTGGACGGTACATTCACAGAGGAAAAAGAGTACTGCAACAACCGCCTGTCGGTGCCTTATCGGGCAGATGCTCCTGCACCGGAACACTGGCTGCGCTTCCTTTCGGAATTGTTGGAACCGGAGGACATTCCCGCCTTGCAGGAGTATCTGGGCTACTGCCTGATTCCGTCCACCAAAGGTCAGAAAATGCTCATGCTGATTGGCAAGGGCGGCGAGGGCAAAAGCCGGATCGGTGTGGTGATGAACGCCATTTTCGGGCTAAACATGAACACCACTTCCATCCAAAAGATAGAAAACAACCGTTTCGCCAGAGCCGACTTGGAGGGCAAGCTGCTCATGGTGGACGATGATCTGGACATGAACGCCTTGACCAAAACCAACTACGTAAAATCCATCGTAACAGCGGAACTGCGGATGGATTTGGAACGGAAGAAAGAACAGAGCTATCAGGGGCAGCTGTATGTGCGTTTTCTCTGCTTCGGCAACGGGGCATTGACTGCACTTCACGACCGCAGCGACGGTTTCTTTCGCCGCCAAATCATTCTGACCACCAAAGACAAGCCTGCGGATCGGTTCGATGACCCGTTTCTTGCTGAAAAACTGATTGCCGAAAAAGAGGGAATCTTCCTCTGGATGCTGGAGGGGCTGCGGCGGCTGATCGCCAATCGCTATCACTTTACCATCAGCCAGAGAGCCAAGGACAATATCACTTCCGCTGTTCGGGATGCTAATAACATTCTGGACTTTCTCGATTCTGAGGGTTATGTGGCATTCAAGGCCGATTATGAAGCCAGCACCAAAAATCTGTATGCAGCGTATAAGCGGTGGTGTGAGGACAACGCAGAAAACCCACTGTCCCCAAAGAGCTTCGCAAACCAGCTTAGCCAAAATGCTGAACGCTACCATTTGGAGCCGGTCAGCAATCTGCACATCGGCGGCGGAAAGCGGTGCCGGGGATATATGGGTATTTATGTCCTGCTCTCGCCTATGGAATTGTAATAAAACTTCAAAACCTCCTGTTCGTGCGTTCATGCGTTCCGGATTGGGTGCAGCTTTTGGAACAGAGGAACACACGAACGCAAAAAATCAAAGTTCATTTTTTATTGTTCGGCTCAGATGGCGCTCTAAAATCCGCACTTCATATGAATGGTTGTGCAAACAGTGAAAAACACTACCGTAAACAGAACACAAATCATCATTCAGTGATTTACAGAACGGTGATGGTGGTATGCGGAAAGGTGGTTGTTTTTACGGCTTTACTTGCAAGCCCACCTAATCGCAAAGTCGATAGGGTACTGTTGCGGACAGTTCTTCATGGACACAATCCTGAGTGATTTTTTGAATCTTATCTGTGTTTGCTGAGCAGTGCAGCGAATATGCTCCACAGCAAACCAGCTTTACGAAAGAATGAGGTGTTTTCTATGAAATCCAATTTGAGAAATGAAATCAAGTCGTACATCGTGCGTTCCGGCTGCACGATGCAGGAGGTCGTTGACCGGCTTTCCGAGGATTACGGCTGGAGCGACAGCGTTTCCAACCTGTCCAACAAGCTCCAGCGGGAGTCTCTGCGGTATGTGGAGGCGGTTCAGCTTGCTGATGCTCTCGGCTATGACCTTGTATGGCAGAAGCGGAGAGAGAAATGATGCCCGCCATTCTTACCCGCCGTACCTCCCGTCTCCATCGAAAAATCCACAGATTTGGAGATGGATGGCAGAGTGGATTTGCAAAATCTGCTCTGCCTGTGAGCGGCAGAATTGAAGCAATCAAGAGTGCGGAGAGACTGTCGGTCACACCGCCTTTTGAGGATTTGGGTGCCACACACAAGCCTCTAAAGGCGGCAAGGTATCCGCAGATGCCGCATTCCCCCTCGGAGAGCCCACGGCACTTTGCAGCCCTTCGGGATGAAAGTGTCATAGTGGGTTATTACACTTCCCGCAGGAAGTGCATCCCCGTCCCCCAGCCGTCTGCCGCACAATGGAAAGGAGCTGATTTTTATGGCAAGAAACGATGGAATCGACCGCACCTTTGCCCGTAACCAGGACTTGCCCACCCTCGATGATGTGGCGAAGGTGCAGGAGCATAACGAACGGGAAAAGGACAGCTACTCCAACCAGGATATTGATACCTCCCAGACCTACCGGAATATCCACTTCAAGGCTCCCACCGACAGCTATGCTGCTATGTTCGATCAGATGATTGCCGATGGTGTCATCTCCACTCGTGGTCTGAAAGCCGATGCGGTGAAATATGGGGAACTGATTTTTGATGTGAACTCCGCTTATTTCCACAACCACGGCGGCTACGAATATGCTAAGCAGTTCTACACTGACGCATACAAAGCCGCCGTGGAAATCGTGGGTGGTGAGCAGTATATCCTCTCTGCTGTTATGCACGCCGATGAGCGCAACCGGGCCATGTCGGAAGCTCTGGGGCAGGATGTATACCACTACCACCTTCATGTGGTCTATGTCCCGGTGGTGGAAAAACAGATTCTCTGGTCGAAGCGGTGCAAGGATAAATCTCTTGTGGGTACAGTCAAGGAAACGATCATGCAGGTCAGCCGCAGCAAAAAGTGGGAGTCAAAAGTTGCTCTGGATGAACAGGGCAATCCGCTTCTGACCGCCAAGGGCAAGAAAGTCCTGCGAACATCGTACAGTGTCCTGCAAGACGATTTCTTCAACTATATGAAAGCTGCCGGATATACCGATGTGGAGCGTGGAGAGCGTGGCAGCACTGAAGAACATCTGACTGTGACCCAGTTCAAGGTGGCACAGGAGCAGCAGCGGCTGGAAGATGTGACCGCTCAAATCGCTCAGACAGAGCAGGCGCTGGACACTGTACAGGCTGCCGTTGAGAAAAAGCAGAAGGAACTGCAATCCCTGCAAAAGCAGACCAAAGAACAGCGAACCACCGCCCTGACCGTACAGGAAATCCGCTCCATGGGGAAAAAGACGATCACCGGCAATATCACTCTGACCCCATCCGAGTGCAGCACACTCAAGGATTATGCGGTCAATGGGATTCTTGCCAAGGCAGAAAACAGCCGCTTGGAAGATAAGTTGCAACAAGCGCAAAAGAGTGCCGCTGTCTGGAAACAGCGATATGAATCGCTAAAAGAACAGGTACGGCCTTATCTGGAAGCTGTCAAGCTCGCACCCGAAAAGGTGCGGGCTTTTCTTGATGCTATTTTGACCCGTACCTGGCAAACAAGGCAGCACGATCAGCCTTCCCGCCGCAAGTCGCAAGATATGGAACTTTAACAGAAAGGAATTTTTGCTTATGACCAATCTGACAACAAAACTCAATAAGCTGGTGCTCGATAATGCTCCTTCGAAAAAGCTGATTAACGCTTGTGCCGAAATCGATATTGAATCCTGCTTTGACCCGATTTTTGAACCGCCGATTGATTTTCTGGAAGAATGCCGGAAACGCTGGGAAAACCGGATGAATCCGTTCACCGGTACGGTGGAACGGAAAATCGGAAATACCTGGTATCTGCTGGAAACTGTATGTGACGGAAATGAGCCGCTTACCCACAAGGTAAAACGGCTCATTTTCTCGGATAAGGAGGCGCTTTGTTCATGACACAGACTCAAATTCATGCTACAATATCACCATGCACACCGATTCTGTCAGCTGACCCAACCGTAAAGGAGGACGCTATGTTGGATCAGCAGAAAATCACCATCCTGTACTGTCGCCTCAGCAATGAGGATGCACTGGATGGAGAATCAAATTCGATACAGAATCAAAAAGAGTTTTTAACCCGGTACGCAGCCGAGCATGGCTACACCAACCTGAAAATTCTGGTGGATGACGGATATACGGGAACCAATTTTGACCGCCCCGGCGTACAAGAAGGCTTTGCACTGGTTAAGCAGGGGCTTGTCGGTTGCTGGCTGGTCAAAGATCTCAGCAGGTTTGGCCGAGATTACCTGACCGTTGGGCAGTACACAGACATCATTTTCCCCAGCTACGATGTGCGTTTTATCGCCGTCAACGATGGTGTGGACAGTGAACGAGGCGACAGCGACGGCTTTGCCGCTATTCGTAATTTGTTCAACGAATGGTATCCACGGGACACCAGCAAAAAAGTCCGGGTTGTATTCCGTCAGAAAGGCACCAGCGGAAAGCATCTGGGAAAACCGCCCTATGGTTATCGCACTGACCCTGCCGATAAAGACCATTGGATCATTGACGAGGATGCCGCCCCAGTAGTCAAGCGCATCTTTGACCTGGCTATTGGCGGCAAGGGGCCGGAACAGATTGCCCGTATACTGGAGAAGGATAAGGTGCTGACTACCAAGGCGCTGTATGCTAAACAGTCGGAAAACCATCCTGACCCGAAAAAGCGGAAGAAGATGCCTGAGCGCCCTTACCATTGGATTGGTCAATCGGTTGTGGGTATTCTGGAACGGATGGAGTACACCGGCTGTACCTGCAATTTCAAGACCTATTCCAAGTCCTACAAGCTGAAAAAGCGGATTCCCAATGCAATCGAAGATATGTGTATCTTCCCTGATACGCAGGAAGCAATCGTTTCTCAGGCTCAGTGGGACAGGGTGCAGGAGCTGCGAAAAAACAAACGCCGTCCCACAAAAGCGGAACGGCAGGGATTATTCTCCGGGCTTCTGTTCTGTCCCGATTGCGGGAACAAGCTGCACTTTGCTACCTGCAAGAGCTTTGACGGCAAGCAAGACCATTATTTATGCTCCAGCTACAAAAGCGGCCGAGGCACCTGTTCTGCCCACTATATCCGGGAAGATGTACTGCGGGAACTGGTGTTGGAACGCATCCGTGCGGTCAATGCCTATATCCGGCAGGACGTGGAGGGCTTTCAGGAGGAGTGGCTGCAATGCCGCCGTTCCGATCAGGAACGCAACATCTGTGAAGATCGGAAACGAGTGGAACAGGCCAAGAAGCGGCTGGCTGACTTGGATGTTCTTCTGTCCCGACTTTATGAGGATTTTGTCCTGGGCGATCTGAGTAAGGAGCGGTATAAGAAAATGACCGCCGATTACGAGGCAGAACAGGAACGGTTAAAACTCGAAATTGAAGTGACGGAAGAATGGCTGGAAACGCAGGAAACCATGAGTGCAGATGTAGATGCCTTTGTTGCCCTGACCCAGAAGTATGTGGATGTTCCGGAATTGACGCCTACGATAGTCAATGAGTATATCAAGAAGATTGAGGTGTTTGCGCCGGACAAATCCAGCGGCAAGCGGGTACAGAAGGTAAAAATCTATTTCAACTTCGTGGATGATGTAGAGATTCCTGTGATTTCCGAGCCTGTTGTTGCGAAATCTACCCCTGGACGCAGAAAAACGGCGTGACCATTGCGGTCACACCGTTCTCTGCCCCTCGCAAAGCTAAATAGTACCTTATCACTATTAAGCCTTGTTTTGGGTGCTTTTTTCATACAGTATTTTATATTTTTTCAAGACTGTGCAAAAGCATACAAAAGAAAGCGAAAGGGTGGAATTGCTTGCAGATGGTTGATTGTAATGTACAGAAACAGTAAAAAATAGAAAATTTGAAATAAATAAAATTTTTGTGGAAATATGCTTGACAATTTTGGGGATATACCGTATAATATAACACGTCGCCGAGGAAAGCGACTCGAAAAGATGACGCGAGTGTGCTGGAACTGGTAGACAGGCACGTTTGAGGGGCGTGTGCTCATAAGGCGTACGGGTTCAAGTCCCGTCACTCGCACCACATTCGAAAAAATAAATATGCAGATGTGGCGGAATGGCAGACGCGCTAGCTTCAGGTGCTAGTGCTCGCAAGGGCGTGTGGGTTCAAGTCCCACCATCTGCACCAAAAATCCCGAATGCGACAGCGTTCGGGATTTTTACTTATTACTTATTCGCTTTTCACTCTTCATTATCTCTTCTGTCTTCACGGGATTTTTGGAGGGAATAGGTAATAGTGAAGATGGAAGAAGTATAGTATACCGATTGTGCGGTGCTTCAAGATCAAAGACTGTTATAAAGGGACACCAAATGGTGTCTTTTTATTATAGCCTTAAGCCTTTCTTGACTTTTGAATCAGAGGGTATACGATAAAAGTAAATACATCGTTCATGCTTTTGTGATTTGGGTAGGATAGGAGGCGTTAGCATGAAACGAACGCTGGGCATTGCAATTCTGAGTGCACTGATCCTTACAGGAACAGCAACAGCAGCAACTGAAATTCAGCAGCAGGACGCGATATTTCTGGCCGAGCTTGGACTGTTTCAAGGTACCGAACAGGGTTACGAGCTTGACCGCACAATGACCCGTGCTGAGGGTGCAGTTATGCTCGTCCGTCTGCTTGGCGGGGAAGCGGAAGCCAAGGTAAGCACGTACCAGACACCGTTTACTGATGTTCCGGACTGGGCGCAGCCTTACATTGGCTGGCTGTATGAAAACAAACTGACGAACGGCACATCCAAAACTACCTACAGTCCCAATGATCCCATGCATTTTGAGCAATACGCATGGTTTACTGGACGTGCTGCAGGTTTTACCGACAATGATGTCGCAGCGGGCAAAACGCACTTATCCGCTGAGGCCTACCGGCGCGAGTATGGCAGCGAGATCACACGCGGGCAGGCAGTGGCCTTATCCATGGACACGCTATACGCGCAAATGAATGGTGAGACCAGAACGCTGGCTGACCGTTTGATCGAGCAAGGCATCTTTACCCAAGAAAGTTGGGACAGTGTTAAGAAGGACTTTGAGTGCGCAAAGGGAATTGTTCAAACACCGGACGCGGTGAGCACATCGGCATTGCCGCCCTGTCAGTTCCAGACAGTAGATGGTGTGCAATATGCGATTGATTACGCACCAGATAGCGCGGTGATTTCACCTGCACCGGTGTCCGATGTACCGGACTGGACGTTTCACGGTGGGCGCACGGTGTATCGCAGCACGGATGGTAAACTCTGGATCCGTATTTTTCAATTACCGGATAATACACCTGTGCGGATCGGGGATGTCCTCGCTTTTGATGGTACAAGCCTGACGTTCACGGTGCTGGCAGACCCTGGCAGCACAAAATACATGAACTATGTCTTACAGATTGAGGCGACACAGGAACGCGCGACGCTGGTTGACTTGCCGGGTGTGACCTGGAAAAAAGAGCAATCGATGCGTGCAATTCAAGCCTGGCTAGATGAAAACTGGTCATAAAGTGAGAGGGGAGCGGTCAAACGCTCCCTTCTTTTTATAGGATAGGGTTGACAAATGGCCCGAGCACGCATATACTAAATACATCAAAACTTTTTAATGTGAGGTGATTGCGTGGAAGTATATCAGGAGCAGGCCAAGGTGTTTAAAGCTTTGTGCGATCCCAAGCGCCTTTCCATTCTCGAACAGCTGCGCAGCGGAGAGAAGTGTGCTTGCGTGTTACAAGAGCCGCTCGCGCTGACGCAGTCGGGTTTATCCTATCACATGAAGATTTTGTGTGATTCCGGGCTGGTGGACAGCCGACAGGAAGGGAAGTGGACGCACTACCGACTGAGTGCACAGGGGCAGGAACGTGCAGTACAGCTGCTGCTTGCGCTCACGACACCGAATGCAGACAGTGCACCGAGCTGTTCGACATGCGGCAAGTAAACGCCATCGACAGGATGGCGTTTCTTACGGCACAAAACATCAAAAATTTTTGATATGAGATAGATACCGGAAAGTGAGGTTTTTCTATGGTCGTATGGCAATTCATCCAAGACCAGATTTTAGGGATGAAGTGGCTGAATGCACTGATCGGCAAGGGATTATCCGCCGTTGGGCTGGATATCGCTGGTCGTATGGGCGGCAGTATACAATTCTTCCTATATGACGTCATTAAGATCACCGTTTTACTCTGCGTGTTGATTTTCGTCATCTCGTATATCCAGAGTTACTTCCCGCCCGAGCGCAGCAAACGCATTTTGGGACGATTTCATGGATTAGGTGCGAATGTCGTGTCCGCGCTGCTCGGCACGGTCACGCCGTTCTGTTCGTGTTCATCCATTCCGCTGTTCATCGGGTTCACCAGTGCCGGTCTGCCGGTCGGTGTCACATTTTCCTTTCTGATTTCGTCACCGATGGTTGATTTGGGCAGTCTGGTACTGCTGATGAGCATTTTCGGCGCGAAAGTTGCAGTCCTGTATGTGATTGTGGGTCTAGTGATTGCGGTAATAGGCGGTGCGATCATTGAGCGGCTGCACATGGAGCGATATGTTGAGCAATTTATCCTTTCTGCAAGCAGTGTGGACTTGGAATCGCCCGATTTGACCCGTCGTGAGCGTGTGATTTACGCGAAAGAGCAGATGCAGGGCACCTTCCGCAAGGTATTTCCGTACATTCTGATTGGCGTAGGCATCGGTGCGGTGATTCACAACTGGATTCCGGAAAGCTGGATTGAGACCGTTCTGGGCAGCGGCAATCCGCTGGGTGTTGTGCTGGCAACGCTGGTCGGTGTGCCTATGTACGCGGATATTTTTGGAACCATTCCGGTCGCCGAGGCGCTTCTGACCAAGGGCGCACAGTTGGGTACGGTGCTGTCGTTTATGATGGCAGTCACGACGCTGTCTCTGCCCTCGCTCATTCTGCTGCGCAAGGCGGTCAAGCCCAAGCTGCTCGGCTTGTTTATCGGCATTTGTGTGGTCGGAATCATTTTGGTTGGATATCTGTTCAACGGATTGCAAATCTTTTTGGTATAAATGGAGGTATTGACGATGGGACTGTTTGGAAAGAAGAAAAAAGAGCAGACTTGCAGCTGCGGCGGAGCTTGCACGGCTTCGGCTGCTGAGAACGCGGATGCAGCGGTCAAGGTACTGGGATCGGGCTGCGCCAAGTGCAACGAACTGGAGCAGGCGACGCGCGAGGCGCTTGCTGAGCTGGGCATGGACACGACGATTGCGCACGTCACCGACTTTGCACAGATTGCGGCATACGGTGTGATGACCACGCCGGCGCTGGTGGTGGACGGCAAGGTGGTGTCGTACGGTAAGGTGCTCAGTAAGGATCAGGTCAAGGCGCTCATTGAGCAGGCGAGAGGTGCAAAATGAATCAAAAGCCCAAGGTAGCATTCGTTTGTGTCCATAATTCCTGCCGCAGTCAGATGGCGGAAGCGCTTGGAAAGCTGCTCGCAAGCGATGTGTTTGACAGTTTTTCTGCCGGTACCGAAACCAAACCGCAGATCAATCAGGATGCGGTGCGGCTGATGAAGGAGCGCTACGGCGTGGACATGGAGCAGACCCAGTACAGCAAGCTGCTGTCCGACATTCCGCCGGTTGATGTGGTCATCACGATGGGATGCAACGTACAGTGCCCGAATCTGCCCTGCAAACATCGGGAGGACTGGGGACTGGATGACCCGACCGGGCAGCCGGATGAAGTATTTTTGGATGTCATGGAACGTATCCATGAAAAGGTGAGCATGCTCAGAGATCATTTGGCGCAGTCTGACGGTATACTGTGAGCATAAAAAGACGGCTCGATCGTTGAGATCGAGCCGTTTGCATTTTTGGGGGATTATACCAGCTTGTTGACCAGTTCCTTGAATCGGTCACCGCGCTCCATGAAGTTCTTGAAGCAGTCGAACGATGCGCTTGCCGGGCTCATGATGACCACATCACCCGGCTGTGCAACTGCATTGGCAGTGCGTACCGCAGCGGCCAGGTCGGGAACATCGATGATTTCGGGCTTCTGTGCGCAGTCGGCCTGCTCGACACAGGCGCGAATCTTGGGTGCAGTTGCACCGGTGAGCAGCAAGGTCTTGACGTGCTCACAGATGGGCTTGCCCAGCACATCATACGGAATGTGCTTGTCGTAACCACCTGCAATCAGAATCAGCTTCTGGTCGAAAGAGTTGAGGCCTGCAATGGTGCGGGTGGGGCTGGACGCGATAGAATCGTTATAATATTTGACGCCTTCGAACTCGCGTACAAACTCAATGCGGTGCTCAACGCCGCCGAAGGTCTTGGCAACTTCGACAATGTCGCTGTCCTCGCACAGACCCTGTACAATGGCAGCCGCCATCATCACGTTAGAAACATTGTGTGCACCCGGGATGCGGATATCAGCCGCCTCCATCAGCATGCGATCCTGACCGTTCTCGGCAATGTAGATCACGCCATCGCGCAGGTAAACGCCGTTTTCCGGCTTTACAATCTTGCTGCACGTCATAACATTGTGACCGGTGCCGATGTCCAGTACGCGCGTCACGCGATCATCGCTGTTGAGTACCAGACGGTCACCCGGCTTCTGATGGGTAAAAATGCTGGTCTTAGCATCCACGTACTCGTCAAAATCCTTGTGATAATCCAGATGATTGGGGGTCAAGTTGGTGATGGCCGCGATAGACGGACTAAACTGCATGCCCATCAGCTGGAAGGAGGACAACTCGACGATAGCCAGATCGTCCGGCTGCATAGTGCGCACCTCGGGCAGTAGGGGCTTGCCGATGTTGCCGCCCAGATGGCAGGTGCGACCGGCGTGCTTCAGAAATTCGTAAGTCAAAGTGGTCGTAGTGGTCTTGCCGTCCGAACCGGTGATGCCGATGATCTTGCACGGGCAGACCTGGAAAAACAGCTCCATCTCGCTCGTTATGATGCCACCGCGTGCGCGGACAGCCTCGAGCGACGGATGACCCGGATGTAAACCGGGGGTACGGAAGACAATGTCTTCGGTCAGTTCGTCCAGATAGTGCTCGCCCAAAATGGTCTGTGCACCCAGCGCGGTCAGCTTGTCATACTGCTCGCCCAGCGCCTCGGCGGTCTTTTTATCGTGTACGGTCACCGTGATGCCTGCTTCGCGCAGCAGCGATACGAGCGGCATATTGCTCACACCTGCGCCGATGACCGCGACTTGCTTGTCTCGAATGCTTTCTAAATATTGATCCAGTGTCATGATCCAATACCTCTCCCTTTGGTCTTCGTTTATTTTACTCCCTCCAGCTGGATATTTCAAGTTTTTGGGCAGGATTTCAACATTTATAATTGACGAATGAGGCACTTTTAGCGTATAATAAAAATCGCGAGTAATCCTGACGGTCGCGTACCGGCTCGACTGGTATGAGGAAAGTCCGGGCTGCATAGGGTAAGGATAGCAGATAACGTCTGCCGAAGGCAACTTCAGGAATAGTGCAACAGAGATATACCGCCAGAGTTTGTGCTCTGGTAAGGGTGGAAAGGCGAGGTAAGAGCTCACCACGCCCCATGGTAACATGGGGGGTCTGTAAACTCTATCCGCAGCAACATCGACAGGAGCTATGACTGACCCGGTCGCTCCGACTGATGGCTTGAGGCGTGCGGCGACGTGCGTCCCAGATAGATGATCGTCCACGACAGAACCCGGCTTACGGATTGCTCGTACCATGAAAAAAGAGACACCGATCGGTGTCTCTTTTCTTTTACATTTCCTGCGTGAGCTGCTCCAACAGCGCCTTGCAGCCGGACAGAACATCGGTAAAGGTCTGGTCGAAGTTGCCGGTGTACCACGGATCGGCAACCTCGCGGGACACACCGGTGTAATCCATCAGCATGCGGATTTTATCGTCGGGATCACCGCCGCAGATGCGGCGCATGTTGCGGATGTTGGCAGAGTCCATGCCGATCAGCAGATCGAATCGATCATAGTCCTGACGGTTCATCTGTCTGGCGGCGTGACCGGCACTGCCGATGCCGTGCTCAGCCAGTTTGCGGCGCGCAGGGGGATAGACCGGATTGCCGATCTCCTCGGTGCTGGTCGCAGCGGATGCAACCTGAATTTGATCGCCCAGACCGGCCTTTTCCGCCAGATCACGCATAACAAACTCGGCCATTGGGCTGCGGCAGATATTGCCGTGGCACACAAAAAGTATCTTCATTTCTTTATCCTCCTGTTTTGGACGCAACGCTGTATTTGCTGTCAGTATAGCATAGGTCGTGCCTTGAACGCAAACTCACTTGACGTGTATGTGAAAAAGCATATCATATATATAAAGGAGGCGAGACGATGAACTGTCCGTTTTGTCTGCAGGAGATGGAGGACGGTGTTCTTCAGAGCACGCACGGCATGTATTGGCTGAAAGAACCGGTGCGTTTTCCGATAAAGCCGTCAAGCAAGAAGGAAGCGCAGTCGGTGTTTACTATGGAGACTGCGCGGGATTTTCCGTTCATTCGCGGGCATCGATGTCCGAATTGTCACGCCATTGTGATCGATTCTGAGTGAATAAATCGGTGCAAAACAAAAAGACACCGCTGAGTGTCCTTCTCATAACAATCTTTGATCTTGCAGCGCCGCACGAGCGGCATACGATACTTCTTCACTCTTCACTATTACTTATTCCTTCCAAAAATCCCGAGAGAGCGGGAAAGGTGAGAGAAGAGTGAAAAGTGAATAGGGAATAAGTAAAAATCCCGAGCGCGGTTGCATTCGGGATTTTTGGTGCAGATGGTGGGACTTGAACCCACACGCCCTTGCGAGCACTAGCACCTGAAGCTAGCGCGTCTGCCATTCCGCCACATCTGCGAATATAAACTTGAAGGAAATGTGGTGCGAGTGACGGGACTTGAACCCGTACGCCTTATGAGCACACGCCCCTCAAACGTGCCTGTCTACCAGTTCCAGCACACTCGCATTTCTTCACATTTTGTTCTGCTCATCAGCAGCTATTATATTATAGTATACTTGGAAGGTGATGTCAATAAAAAGGAAAAATAAAAAATAGATAAAACAAACGAGATAAAATAATAGTTTATTGTATAAAAAGACGGAAGAATGCAGTTGACTTTTATTCTAAAAGAATGTATACTAACATTGTAAACAAAAGAAAGAGGTGCTTGAGGATGCGTATCACGCACGAGGCAGACTATGCAATCCGTGTTGCTTTTTGTCTGGCAGAATGCGGCGGTAAGCTCGGCGCAAAGGAGATCTCTGAACGGACCGGCGTTACCCTTCGGTTTGCACTCAAGATTCTGCGAAAGCTGATCCAAGCTGAGATGGTTCGATCTTATAAAGGTGCCAATGGCGGCTATGAGCTGGCAAAGGAACCTGCTGAAATCAGCATGGGTGCAATCATAGAATGTATTGATGGCCCGATCACGATCAATCATTGCTTGTGCAATGAGTTTGAGTGTACCAGAGTGCAGTCCAAGAGTATCTGCAATTTCCGTAAGGTCTTTGGATCGGTCAATACCATGATCCGAGACGAGCTTTACCGTGTTACATTAGACCAATTTTTACATTAAAAACATTTAGGAGGAAATTATTATGAAGTTCGTATGTTCCGTATGCGGTTATGTTCACGAAGGCGACGCAGCACCGGCTGAGTGCCCGATCTGCCATGCTCCGGCTGACAAGTTTGTCGCTCAGACCGGCGAGATGACCTGGGCTGCTGAGCACGTTGTAGGCGTTGCAGCAGACGTTCCGGAAGACATCAAGAAGGACCTGCGTGCTAACTTCGAGGGCGAGTGCACTGAGGTTGGTATGTACCTGGCAATGGCTCGCGTAGCACATCGCGAGGGTTACCCGGAGATCGGCCTGTACTGGGAGAAGGCTGCATTCGAAGAGGCTGAGCACGCTGCAAAGTTCGCAGAGCTGCTGGGCGAGGTTGTTACCGCTTCCACCAAGAAGAACCTGGAGATGCGCGTAGAGGCTGAGAACGGTGCTACCATGGGTAAGACCGATCTGGCAAAGCGTGCAAAGGCTCTGAATCTGGATGCAATCCATGACACCGTTCATGAGATGGCTCGCGACGAGGCTCGTCACGGCAAGGCATTCAAGGGCCTGCTGGAGCGTTACTTCGGCTAATTGACCTGAATTTCCAAGAGGGAATCACGAAAGTGATTCCCTCTTTTTTTGTCGTTTGAAAGCAGCAGAACGATAAGAGAACAGGATGAGCAAAATAGAGCATTTTTATGATATAAGGTCGGGAAAACAAAGCGATATAGCAAGATTTTTGAACGATTTCATGGAAAATAGAATCGTATTTATTGCTAAATGTGCACTAAATTAGTCTAATAAATTACAGAAAATGAGAGAGAAATACTACGCACAATAAACACATGATTTTGGATACTACTTTGGTAAAATTTGTAACTTAACAACAAACGAAAGAAAAATATTTTATAAATTTTGTGCAAAACGATTAACAAAATTTGAGAAAGCGGGTAATATACCAACAACCCAAACAGACTGAAGCCATTCAGTCAAAATTTCACCCGATTGAAAGGATGAGAAACAAATGAGATTTACAGCAAGAAGACTGATCGCAAGCCTGAGTGTTCTGGAATTGTTGGCTGCGCAATCAACTGCGTTTGCCGCTGATGAGCAGAAGAAAGTCGAATTCTTTGAAGGCAAGGAGTTTGCCGGCGCAAGCGAGAGCGCGAAGGACGACACGACCATTGACCTGACCAAGTCCAAGGTAAGTGCAGATGGCCTGTCTTCGATCAAGGTTCCTTATGGCTATATCGTAAAGCTGACCGAGAAGAGCGGACATGAGTCCATTCTGCTGTCCGAAAGCAATTACAATGATCTTGGTAAGTTTGGCTGGGACAATTACGCAGCGACGGCTGAGGTGAAGCATTATTCGGCACTGGAATACGAGCTGCAGGCCGCACGTGTTCAGAAGGTCAAGGAAGTCGTCTCTGCGCGAGAAAAAGAGCTGAATACAGCACTGCGCGGTGATGCGATTGCGCAGAAGACCGACGTTGGCGTGGACAATCTGCGTGTCGAGCCGGTCGAGGGCAATCACGAGGAAAAGACCGAGTTGATTTTCACCGGCAATACCCGTCTGACCAATACCACAGACCAGAAGCAGACGCTGACCAGCCAGGCATTTGACTTTGCTGAGAGCAACACGATTTCGGCAACCACCACCAACTCGATCGGCACTTCGGTTTCGGCTTCTGCAACCTTCAACATCCCGATTGTCGGCAGCCTGAATACGACCATTTCCACCCAGTATAATTTCTCCAAGGCAGATACAAAGAGTGAGAGCAAGACCGTGACGTACAAGATTCCGTCTCAGTCCATTACGCTCGAGCCCGGTCAGACCGTTGAAGTGCGTGCACGTCTGGAGAAGGTAAAGACCGCAGGTAAGGTTCGACTGATCGGTGACATCAACGGTACGGAAAGCGGCTATGTAAATCTGCAGAAGCTTATAGGCGATATTGGACTGGTTCCGACGCCCGATCACAAGCTGACCAACGGCTTGGTTTACAAGTGGAAGAGCTTTGAGAAGAAGCCGTATGAGTTGTCTTTCAGCAACCAGCACGTTGAAGGTGAGGGTACGTATCAGGCAGAGTACGGTTCCAACCTGTACATCGACGTTGTGGATGTGAGCACCAACAAGGTTCAGACCGTTCAGGCAAACGCAACCGAGACGCAGGGTGACCGCTCCGCAAACGGCAGCAGCAAGGATGCTGTTGAACTGACTGCAAACGCAGGCACTTTCGACATGACCAAGTAATCACCTGTGATCGTACCGATACAGTGTGCCGCTTGGCAAATGGAAATTCCGTAAATTTAAGACTGTATATTCGGTCGGATACGAAAAAATGGCCGCTGTAGTGTCGAGAGACACAGCAGCGGCCTTTCTGCGCGTTCAGAGCGTATTTTCTTTGCTGCAAGGACAGGCAATGCGGGGTAAAGTGCTGTCACAGCACACAAAATCGGTGTCAATGTAGTGTGCGAAGCATTGTACCTGAATATTGCGCGGACAGCACAGACCACAAGTGTGATCGTTCAGGGCATCGGGCAGGATGAATTTGATGCACTGTACCGTGATATCCTGGCAGGTTGGGTTTTGATGGGCAGGGACAACAAAGGTCTTGAGTCCGCGCGGTTCCTGCTTGCCGCAGACGGTTTCGGAGAGCACAACGGCCAGTGCAACCCGTTTGCCGGGGCAGACATCGCGCAGGGTCACGCTTAGCTGAACGATCGAGCCCTGTGAGGACAGAGAAAGTGCACCGGCGTCAATCACAACAGCGTCCGAACAGCTGGAAATTGTGAAGTCAATGGGTGTAGGGCAGGGCTCGGGCGCGAATGTGGTGTCGCAGGTGACGGTCACGACCGGGTCGGGGAACTGTACGACGTTTTGCTGTGCGTCCTGATAGTGAATGGACTGATTGACCGCCTTGGTGCCCGAAGTCCCAGCGGTATGCTGGATGAAAAACTGCAAAACGGCACCTTCAGATGCACGCACACCCAGTTCTGGGATTGTCCACTGGATGGTGTGCGCATCGATCATGTGCGCGCTGCCCTGATCGGGTGGGAGCAGGCTGGTGATGGTGAAATCGGGGTGGATGACTTCGTCGATTACGATATCGGTTGCACCGGGTTTGCTGATGTCGGCGGCGAGGTCGGCAAAGAACTGTTCCAGCTCACTGTCGTCCGGCGTGATCAGAACATAGGATGCAGGCGGTGTGCTGGCCCAGGTTTCCAGTGCGGTGACGTCCAGACCGCCCGAACCGTCCAGACCGATGCAATAAATGGTGATGCCATCATCTTTTGCGGCCATCGCGATGGGCGTCGGGTTGGGGCCGGCTGTGGTGTTGCCGTCGGTGAATAGGACAATCACTTTGCGATTGGGCGAGGCTGTATCGAAGAGCTGGACGGCCATGGTGAATGCGTCCGCGTGATTGGTGGAACCGCCCGCAGTCAGACTGTCCACGGCTGCATCCAGCGCAGCGACCGAGGTGATGAGCTGGGTATTTGCCGTTGCGGACGCGGCAAAGCTGACGATGCCGATGCGGCTGCCCGAGCCGATCGTACCATCGGTCGCGCCGCCGGTCGATTGCGAAATGACTTCGATGAACTTTTTTGCACCGGATTTCATGCTTTGCAGGGGCTGTCCGGTCATGCTGCCCGAGCGATCGAGCACCAGTACGATATCAGTGGGACTGGTCAGAATATCGGGTTCCGCGGTCAGCGCCAGCGTGACCTGCAGCGTGCCGGTGCAGTCGATCTGGTCGGTATTGATGGTTTTATTTGCGAATGTAACGCCCATGCGTGTCTCCTCCTTGCGTTCGATATGGTCATCTTATGTGAGAGGAGACAGCGAGGTCACAAAAAAGTGAGAGACGACCTGTAAAAGGTCGTCTCTCAAGAAACATGATAGGAAAAAGGTAGAAAGAGAAGATAGCGTAATTAGCGATGCTTGCGATTGTCTCGCTGCTGGCCGCTGCGCAGAACGCTGTGACCATACTGCTGCATCTGTAAATCAACTAAACCGTCAAAAAATTCACGAAATTTCATTATAATAAAGCTCCTTTTTACAATAGAAGAGGGTGATTACTTGTGGGACTTGCCTGCCGTGCGGCGGGACATGGGGGACTGATGTCCGATGGTCAAGCTGCTCAGATACAGCTCGTTGGACGCGGTCAGACCTTGGAAAAACTCTTTGATACGCATTGTCTTTGCGTCTCCTTGTTCTTTGATGATCCCATTATACAAAGGAATTGCTCAGAAGTCCACCATTATACTTGTTGATTTTACCCAATAGAATGTAGTATTATTTGTACAGAACTTACAATACAAAATCAAAAAGTTCCAACATATCACCAAGATGCATGTTTTATGCCTCATAACCGATGAAAAAATAACAGGCGTCCGAGAGAAAAATAGAAACAAATATTATGCAAATTGCGCAGAGAAAGGAAAGATGTGAAAACGGCTGCATTCGTGAACTTGCACCGGATAAATCTGCGTGCTATAATGGCCGCAGAATCCGGAGGGAGGAAGACGAGATATGGAAACCGAAAAGGAACGCATGCTGCGCGGGGAATTGTACAACGCAGAAGATCCGGAGTTAGCACAGGAGCGCGTAAGAGCCAAGGAGATCTGCTGGCAGATCAATCACCTGCCAATTTCCGAGGAAGCGCAGCGCAACCAGCTGCTTGTTCAGCTGCTGGGCAGCACCGATGGTGCATTTACCATTCTGCCTGATTTCTGGTGTGATTACGGCAGTAATATTCATATCGGCAAGAACTTTTTTGCCAATCATGGTCTGGTCGTGCTGGACGGCGCGCCGGTGACCATCGGAGACAACGTATTCATTGCACCTAATGTCGGCCTGTACACAGCCGGTCATCCGCTCGATGTCAGACAGCGCAACCGCTATTTAGAGTATGCAAAGCCCATCACGATCGGGAACAATGTCTGGATTGGCGGCGGCGTGCAGGTCATGCCTGGCGTGACGATCGGGGAATGTTCGGTGGTTGCAGGCGGCAGCGTCGTGGTCAAGGACGTGCCTGCGGGCGTTGTCGTCGGCGGCAATCCGGCGCGGGTGATTCGTGAACTGACTGAAGAGGAAATTAGTGAATAGTGAAGAGTGAATAGGTAAGAGGTGAAAAAACAACAACACCTATTCCTTATTCACTCTTACTTCTTCCTTAAACGAAAAAAACCGCCTGTGAAGGCGGTTTTTTTGTTTTAGTTCTTGGGACGCAGAACGCGCAGTGCGTTTTGCAGGCACAGGACGGTTGCCAGAGTGTCCAGCAGAACGGCCAGCCACAGCCAAGCCACACCGGCAAAGCCAAGCAGCAGAATGATGAGCTTGACCACCAGTGCCAGAATGATATTCTGACGTGCGGCACGCAGGGACAGATAAGACAGGTCGAATGCGTGGCAGATGGCCTGCGGATCGGAGGTCAGGAAGACCAGATCAGCTGCCTGCAGGGCAGAGGGAGCGCTCGAACCCATGACAGCCGTGACCGCTGCGGCAGACGAAGCGCTGTCGCTGACGTACAGTGCCGCACCGTGTGCACGTTCGGTCTCTTCGAGAACGGTGTCGCGCTCATCGGGAGAGACGCCTGCCTGTACTTCCTGAATGTCGAGCTGTGCGGCGAGCGCTTCCGCCTGTTCGGAAGAAGACGCAGTCATCAGCACGGTCGTCAAACCGAGTGCGCGCAGACGCTTCATAGTCGTCTTAATGCCGGGCTTTACAGCCTCGGCGATGTGCAGGACACCGGCAAAGCGACCGCCTGCGGCGACCAGTACATCGGTACCCGACTCAGCGGGAATGTAGCCGGACAGGTCGACGTGCGCAGTCTCGAGCAGTGAACGGTGACCGCACAGAACGGTCACGCCAGAGATCATGGCGACGATGCCCTGACCCGGGATTTCCTGTACACGGCTGGGCGGCACAACCTGCATGTTGCGCTCCTGTGCTGCCATACGGATGCAGCGCGCGAATGCATGGTCGGCGTTCAGCTCGCAGCTTGCCGCCATGGACAGCAGTGCCGATTCGTTCATGCCCGGAACGGGAGCGACGGACTGTACTTCCAGCTTGCCGCGGCTGAGGGTGCTGTACTGTTCGAGTACGATGGTGCGGATGTCCTTGAGGGACTCAAGTACTGAACCGCCGCGGAACAGAATGCCGTGCTCAGCACCCGCGCCAATGCCCGAGAACAGGGCAAGCGGAACGCTGAGAATGAGTGCACCCGGATAGGAAACGACCAGGAAGGTCAGGCCGGTATGTACCCAGCGTGCCCAATCGCCGGTGATAAACGAGGGAATGAGGGCGGTCAGGACGGCGAGCAGAACAATGATCGGGGTGTAGATACGGGAGAAGCGCAGGAAACGGCGCTCCATCTGAGACGAGTCGGCAGCAGCGGTTTCCACAGCTTCCAGAATACGGGTGACCAGTGCGTCAGGCAGGGCGTGCGTGACTTCAAGCTGAAGTGCGCCCGTACCGTTGATGCAGCCGGATACGATCGGGGTGTTGGGGGCAACCGCCATCGGGGCAGCGCTGCCCGTGATGGGGGAGGTGTCCAGACGGCTCTGACCGGCGCGGACGATGCCGTCCAGCGGGATGCGGTCACCCGGACGAATGAGCAGCAGATCACCGACCTGTGCCTCGGCAGCCGGAATGGTGTGAACGACGCCCTGATTGTCGATGCGGTGAACGACTTCCGGGCGCATATCAACGGCAGAGAGGATGTGGCGGCGATGCTTTGCGACCGTGCGCTGCTCGAACCACATACCCAGACGGTAGATCAGCATGACCAGCGCGGCTTCGACATAAGCGCCCATGGCGATGACGCCCAGCGTCGCGAGCGACAGCAGTACGTTGGCATCGAACACGCGGCCATTTTTGATCGTGCCCAGTGCGGACAACAGGATATCTCCGCCCAGAATGACATAGGACAGGCAGAGAATGAACATGGGAACCAGCGGAATCTGCGGCAGGAAGAACTGCGCGAGTGCACCCAGAATCAGAAAGGCGACACCGGCAATCAGTCCGCGCATCTGGCCGGGTTTGTGGAATTCCTGGCGGTTGCGCGGTGCGTGCGACAGCGGTACCAGCTCGACGCTGGGATCGATCGACATGCAGATGCGTCGAATCTGATCGAGACGTGCGTCCGGGTCATCGGCGAGGAAGCGCAGCTGCTGGGTAGCATAAACGACAACAGCGTCGGAAATACCGGTCAGCTTGCGCAGTTTTTCCTCGATGCATGCGGCAGTGTGTGCGCTGCTCAGGTTTTTGAGCAGATAGACGCGGTAATTGTCCTCGTCTGTACGCTTGCGGGGTGGTTCCACCTTGGGACTGTCGCCCACTGGGATGGCCTCGGGCTGTTCGGGGACTTGCAGCGGCTCTGCCGGAGGCGTCTCGTCGGGCAGATCGGAAAACGGCTCGAATTCATCGAGCGGGTCGGACTCGTCGAGCGACTCAGGCTGCACGCCCTCGTCGGTATCTTCATCAAACGACGGAAGCGCTTCTGTATCTTCCGCAGGCTCGTCCGCAGGTGCGGGCTGTGATACATCTTGGTCTTCGTCGGGTGTATCTCCAAAAATTGCTAAGAGATCTGCGTCAAGCAGCGAATCATCCTCGTCAGAGGATGGGCTTTTGCGCGTGGGCTCCAAGCTCATACGATCAACTCCTTTGTGGGAATGCGCAGGTAAAAAATGCTTTTGTATATGCGGACACATATACAATCTATATGATAGCGCAAATGATAGGCGATGTCAATGTTCTGGGCTGGAAAACGAGGAAAATGGCACAAAGAAGCAGAGTTTGGTACAAAAACGCAGAGATTGCTCAAAGAGGGGAGACAAGAAAGAGAG
Source organism: Butyricicoccus pullicaecorum DSM 23266 (assembly GCF_900167005.1). GTDB lineage: Bacteria > Bacillota > Clostridia > Oscillospirales > Butyricicoccaceae > Butyricicoccus > Butyricicoccus pullicaecorum. Next base: position 77,431 of record NZ_FUXW01000004.1, on the reverse strand, counting down.
AGGGTGATATACTGAAGGAGCGGAGCAGAAAACACAGTCCGGTTGGTAGTCCGGGCACAGCGGAACCTCCGCTGTCAGTAACCTGCCTCCTTTGGTTGTCCGTGCTTCGTGATGCGCAGATTAAAGGAGGAAAACATGATGGACTGCATCACAGCAAGGCTCACGGTATTTTTTGAGGAACCCTTTTGGGTGGGCGTGTTTGAGCGTCAGACAGCAGGAAAGTTAACTGCCTGCAAGGTGACGTTCGGCGCCAGCCCAAGTGACGGAGAGGTTTATGCCTATTTCCTGAGAAATTGGCGCACCTTGCGTTTCAGTCCGCCGATCGATGGGCAAACCGTCCGGTATGTACGCAATCCAAAGCGGATGCAGCGTCAGGCTGGGCGGGAGATCACCCAAGGAATCGGCACCAAAGCGCAGCAGGCGCTTCAAATGCAGCGCGAGCAGAACAAGCGGGAACGTCTGGAACGCTCGCGGCAGCAAAAAGAGGCCGAGGCCGAACGGCGGTTTGCACTCAAACAGCAAAAACGCCGGGAAAAGCACAAAGGCCACTGAAGCAAAAAAACCGCTCCCTCGGGAGCGGTTTTTTCAGTGAATAGTGAAGAGTGAATAAGTAAGAAGTAACGAAAGACGACACGTATTCCTTCTTCGCTCTTACTTTTTCCTTATTTACGGATTCTGCTTGTTGGGTTCCTGCTCGCAGTAGATGCAGCGATACTTGCCATTTTCACCGAGAACGAAGATGTGATCGATCTCTTCCTCGATGGTGGTGATGCAGCGCGGATTGCGGCAGCGGATGACGTTCTTAAGCGTCTTGGGCTTGACCAGCTTCTTCTTCTCGACGATCTTGCCATCGCGGATGATGTCGATGGTGATGTCGGGATCGAGATAGCCCAGGACATCCAGGTCGAGGTCGATCATGGACTCGATCTTGATGATGTCCTTGTGACCGTGCTTGCCCGAGCGGGCGTTGCGGATGAGAGCGACACAGCAGTCGAGCTGGTCGAGGCCGGCCAGATGATAGATCTGCATGCCGGTGCCTGCCTTGATATGGTCGATAACGATACCGTTCTGGATGGAATCAATATTCAGCATAAGATGTTAGACCTCCTTGTCAGCCAGACCCAGCAGGGTCATGATGAGCGCCATGCGGACATAGACACCATTTGCAGCCTGCTCGAAGTAAGCAGCGCGCGGGTCCTCGTCGACCGGCAGAGCGATCTCGTTGACGCGCGGCAGCGGATGCAGGACAGCCATGTCGGGCTTTGCCAGCTTCATCTTGTCAGCGGTCAGGATGTAGGTGTCCTTCAAGCGGATGTAATCCTCTTCGTTGAAGAAGCGCTCACGCTGTACGCGGGTCATATAGAGGATATCGAGCTGGGGCATAGCCTCTTCCAGGCTGGTCATCTCAACATATTCAATGTTGTTGGGCTTGAGTGCCTCGGTGATGACGTAATCGGGAACGCGCAGCTCCTCGGGGGAGATGAGGACGAAGCGGATGCCCGGGTAGCGGGAGAGGGACTTGATGAGCGAGTGAACGGTACGGCCAAACTTGAGGTCACCGCACAGACCGATGGTCATGTCGGACAGACGACCCTTGCGGCGGTAGATGGTGAGCAGGTCGGTCAGGGTCTGGGTGGGGTGCTGATGACCGCCGTCACCGGCATTGATGACCGGGATGGAGGAGTAATGCGCGGCACGTCTGGGAGCGCCTTCCTTGGGATGACGCATTGCGGCGATGTCTGCATAGCTCGAAATAACGCGAATGGTGTCGGCAACCGATTCACCCTTAGAAGCAGAGGACGAATCCGCGCTCGAGAAACCGAGTACCGAACCGCCGAGGTTGAGCATAGCAGCCTCGAAGGACAGGCGGGTACGGGTAGAAGGCTCATAGAACAGGGTAGCCAGCTTCTTGTGTGCGCAGACCTCCTGATACTTGGACGGGTCAGCGACGATGCGGTTTGCGAGCGAGAGCAGGTCTTGCGTCTCCTCTACGGTAAAGTCAAGCGGGTCAATCAAATGACGCATAATATCCTCCTTAAGAATATAATTTTAGGCAAATAAAGCATAAAAACAAGCGGTTTGATTCTTAATAATATGATATTCGGAAGCAGAGGGCTTGTCCAGAGGAAAACCGAAAAAGGGCAAAATTTTTTTGCCCGTCTGACAGAGCAGCGCGGGCAGGAAGGGAAGGGGGCAGGCCCCATCCCTTCCAGGAATGTGTCGGGTACCGGTTAAGATTCGGCATCAATATAGCTGTAAAGGGTATATTTGGAGATGCCGTAATATTTGGAGATCTTGTCGCCCGATTTTGTGATGAGGAAGGCACCATTTTTGTTGAGGAACTGAATGGCGCGGATCTTGTCCTCCTTGGTCATCAGAGCGACCGGCTTACCGACCAGGCGTGTGGATTGTTCGATCAGTTCGTCGAGCAGTTCACCGACACTCTGCACGATGCGTTCGGGTTCCTTTTCCTCAGCGGCTTCGGCGGTCGAGAGCAGCGGCTTTAAGCTGCTTTCAAACATGAGAAGACCGGTGATATCGAGGTTGATGGCCAGGATGTAGCGCAGATGACCGGCCTCGTCCCGCAGGTACATGGTAGAGCTTTTGAGGATCTTGCCGTCCTTGGTGCGGGTGAGGTATCCCAGATGGTCTTCTACTGTATCCCCGTGCTGCAGGGCGTCGAGTACGACATGGGACGGGCCATCGCCGAGCTTACGGCCGGTGACATGACCGTTTTCGATGGCGACGATGGAGTGCTCGATGTCACAGTCGGCCAGCGAGTGCACCACAACCTCGCAGTTTGTACCGAACTGCAGTGCAAGCCCGTGCGCGATCTGGCGCAGGGCGTCCAGAGAAAGTTCTTGCATCATGGGTATGTCGCTGCCTTTCGTTTGTTGGGATTTTCGGGTTCCGTCTATATTAAAAAAATTATAGCATAAGCGGGCGGGAAATACCATAAAAAGTTTTATGCGCAAAAATATTTTTTTGCAAATCGGTGAAATGGTAAAAAGAGGGGGATTTGGGCTGTAAAAATGTAGGAAAATCCACCAAAAGTTCGGTATCTTGATTAAATGGCCAAACTGCACAAAAAAGGAGCTAAATATTTTTTATAAAACCAAAAAATTTTTTAGGAAAGTGCATTGACTTTTGCTCGGAAGATGATAAGATGGAAGCATGATAGGCAATGGAAATTCGACAACAATATGCCTGATTTTATGGAAGGTTGGATAGACATGGATCAGATCAAATGGGTTCGTAATGAGATGCCGAAGACCGACGACAAGCAGCTCGCGGTCATGAGTCTGGAGAACGTTGCAAAGGCGCGTGCGTTCCACGAAAGCTTCCCGCAGTACGCAGTCACGCCGCTGGCTGGTCTGTCGGGTATGGCAAAGCATCTGGGTATTTCCGGTGTATACGTCAAGGACGAAAGCTACCGCTTCGGCCTGAACGCATTTAAGGTGCTCGGCGGTTCGTTCGCAATGGCAAACTACATCGCAGAGGAGCTCGGACGTGATGTTTCCGAGATGACTTACGATTATCTGACCAGCCAGAAGCTCAAGGATGAGTTCGGTCAGGCTACTTTCTTTACCGCAACCGACGGCAACCACGGCCGCGGCGTTGCATGGGCTGCCAACAAGCTCGGACAGAAGGCAGTTGTCCTGATGCCCAAGGGCAGCGTTAAGTCGCGCTTTGACAACATCGCAAAGGAAGGCGCGAAGGTTACCATCGAGGAAGTCAACTATGACGAGTGCGTTCGCCGCGCAAATGCGATGGCTGAGAAGACCGAGCACGGCGTTATGGTACAGGATACCGCTTGGGACGGCTACGAGAAGATCCCGGCATGGATCATGGAAGGCTACGGCACCATGGCAAGCGAGGCGGCAGAGCAGCTCAAGAAGGCTGGCGTTGACCGTCCGACCCACATCTTCGTACAGGCTGGTGTAGGTTCTCTGGCTGGTGCGGTACAGGGTTACTTCGCAAACCTGTTCCCGGACAACACCCCGACCACCGTTATCATGGAAGCACAGGCTGCTGATTGCCTGTATCAGGGTGCAAAGGCCGCTGATGGCAAGATCCGTTTTGTAGACGGCGATCTGCAGACCATCATGGCTGGTCTGGCTTGCGGCGAGCCCAATACCATTTCCTGGGACATCCTCAAGAACCACTCTTCGTTCTTTGTATCCTGCCCCGACTGGGTATCTGCAAAGGGCATGCGTATGCTGGGCGCTCCGGTCAAGGGCGATCCGCAGGTCGTTTCCGGCGAGTCCGGTGCGGTCGGCATGGGTCTCTTGGCAACGCTCATGGAGTCGGACGAGTACAAGGAGCTGCGTGAGGCCATCGGTCTGGACGAGAACAGCGTTGTGCTGATGTTCTCCACCGAGGGCGACACCGATCCGGAAAACTACCAGGCAATCGTCTGGGGCGGCGCACACGCAACCAAGTAAACAAGAGGTCATAACAGAAACGTTTTAAAAGATACACCGATTGGATTTTTTAGGAGGTTTATGAACATGGATTTACAGGCAATCAAGCAGGCAGCGGAAGGATATAAGGCCGATATGACGGCATTCCTGCGCGCAATGATCTCCCATCCGAGCGAGAGCTGCGAGGAGAAGGAAGTCGTTATGTGCATCAAGGCTGAGATGGAGAAGCTGGGCTACGACGAAGTAGAGATCGACGGCCTGGGCAACGTCATCGGCTGGATGGGCAAGGGCGACAAGATCATCGCCATTGACTCCCATATTGATACCGTTGGTATCGGCAACATCGACAACTGGACGGCTGACCCGTACAAGGGCTACGAGGACGACGAAGTCATCTATGGCCGCGGCGGTTCCGACCAGGAGGGCGGCATGGCTTCCGCTACCTACGGCGTTAAGATCATGAAGGACATGGGTCTGATTCCGGACGGCTACAAGATCATGGTCGTTGGTTCGGTACAGGAAGAGGACTGCGACGGTATGTGCTGGCAGTACATCGTCAACAAGTTCCTGCCTGCAAAGGGCCTGAAGAAGGAGCAGATCGAGTTCGTTATCTCCACCGAGCCCACCGACGGCGGTATCTACCGTGGTCACCGCGGCCGTATGGAGATCCGCGTAGACGTTAAGGGCGTATCCTGCCATGGTTCGGCTCCGGAGCGCGGCGACAACGCAATCTACAAGATGGCTGACATTCTGCAGGACGTTCGTGCACTGAACGAGAACCCGGCTGACGACTCTGTTGAGATCAAGGGTCTGGTTAAGATGCTCGATCCCAAGTACAACCCCGAGCACTACGAAGACGCTCGTTTCCTGGGCCGTGGTACCTGCACCACTTCTCAGATCTTCTACACCTCCCCGAGCCGCTGCGCAGTTGCAGACTCCTGCTCGATCTCCATCGACCGCCGTATGACCGCTGGCGAGACTTGGGACTCCTGCCTGCAGGAAATCCGTGACCTGCCGCACGTAAAGCAGTACGGCGACGACGTTACTGTTTCCATGTACATGTACGATCGTCCGTCTTGGACCGGCGAGGTTTACGAGACCGAGGCATACTTCCCGACTTGGATCAACAAGGAGAGCGCTGCTCACGTACAGGCTCTGATCGACGCACACAACGCACTGTACGGTGCAGACCGCATCGGTCCCGAGGGCGCAATGCATCTGCGTCATCGCCCGCTGACCGACAAGTGGACCTTCTCCACCAACGGCGTAGCAATTCAGGGCCGCTATGGCATTCCGTGTGTAGGCTTCGGCCCGGGCGCTGAGAGCCAGGCACATGCTCCGAACGAGATCACCTGGAAGCAGGATCTGGTCACCTGTGCTGCTCTGTACGCTGCTGTTCCGTCCTTCTACAAGGAAGAGAACAAGACCGGCGAAGTTGCACAGTTCCGCGCAACCCTGACCGATAACGACATCAAGTAAGAGAAATCTATAATACATAAGATAAAAAGGAGAATATAACTATGGACGCAAAACTGCAGGCTTATATTGACAAGCTCAACGCGCTCAACTTCAAGGAAATGTACGAGAACGACTTCTTCCTGACCTGGGAGAAGACCGACGACGAGATCGAGGCAGTCTTCACCATCGCTGACGCTCTGCGTTACATGCGTGAGAACAACATCTCCACCAAGATTTTTGAGTCCGGCCTGGGCATCAGCCTGTTCCGCGACAACTCCACCCGTACCCGTTTCTCCTTCGCTTCTGCCTGCAACCTGCTGGGTCTGGAAGTACAGGATCTGGACGAGGGCAAGAGCCAGATCGCACACGGCGAGACCGTTCGTGAGACCGCAAACATGATCTCCTTCATGGCAGACGTTATCGGTATCCGCGACGATATGTACATCGGCAAGGGCAACGCTTACATGCACGAGGTATCCGAGGCTGTTCGCGAGGGCCATAAGGACGGCGTTCTGGAGCAGATCCCGACCCTGGTTAACCTCCAGTGCGATATCGACCACCCGACCCAGTGCATGGCTGACATGCTGCACATCATCCACCACTTCGGCGGTGTAGAGAACCTGAAGGGCAAGAAGGTTGCAATGACCTGGGCTTACTCTCCCTCTTACGGCAAGCCGCTGTCCGTTCCGCAGGGCGTTATCGGCCTGATGACCCGTTTCGGCATGGACGTTGTTCTGGCTCATCCGGAAGGCTACGAAGTTATGCCTGAGGTTGAGGAAGTTGCAAAGAAGAACGCTGAGGCAACCGGCGGCACCTTCACCAAGACCAACTCCATGGCAGAGGCATTCAAGGACGCTGATATCGTATATCCGAAGTCCTGGGCTCCGTTCGCAGCAATGGAGAAGCGCACCAACCTGTACGCAGAGGGCGACTCCGAGGGCATCAAGGCACTCGAGAAGGAGCTGCTGGCTCAGAACGCAGAGCACATGGACTGGTGCTGCACGGAAGAGCTGATGAAGACCACCAAGGACGGCAAGGCTCTGTACCTGCACTGCCTGCCGGCAGACATCAACGATGTATCCTGCGAGCATGGTGAGGTAGAGGCTTCTGTATTCGATCGCTACCGTGTACCGCTGTACAAGGAAGCTTCCTTCAAGCCGTACATCATTGCAGCTATGATCTTCCTGTCCAAGTGCAAGGATCCGCAGGCAATGCTCAAGAAGCTGTATGAGCGCAGCGAGGCTCGTCAGCTGAAGACTGAGGACTAATTTCACATTCGGAATCCATGTGAATCACACGGACGGCGGGGCCGAAAACCCCGCCGTTCCCCATTTCGGTCTGGAAAACGCCGAAAAAACTGAGAAAAAGAGAAAACAGAGAAAGCAGCATAAAAGGAGACGCCTTATATGGGAAAGAGAATCGTCATTGCGCTTGGCGGCAATGCGCTCGGCAACACGCTGACCGAGCAGATGGCAGCTGTTAAGCACACTGCAAAAGCGATCGTTGACCTGATTGCAGAGGGTCACGAAGTCATCATTTCGCACGGCAACGGCCCGCAGGTCGGCATGATCCACCACGCGGTCAACGAGCTGACCCGCGCAGTTGAGCAGGATTTCCCGATCATTCCGCTGTCGGTCTGCGTTGCGATGAGCCAGAGCTACATCGGTTATGACCTTCAGAACGCACTGCGCGAGGAACTGCTCGACCGCGGTATCCCCAAGCCGTGCGCAACCGTTATCACCCAGGTCGTTGTCGATCCGGAAGACCCGGCATTCCAGAATCCCAGCAAGCCGATCGGACGCTTTATGTCCAAGGAAGAGGCTGAGGCGCTGCGCGATGAGAAGGGCTACGAGATCATGGAAGATGCAGGCCGTGGCTGGCGTCGCGTCGTTGCAAGTCCCAAGCCGCGTGACATCGTCGAGATCGACACCGTCCGCGCTCTGTTCAATGCAGGCCAGGTCGTCATCGCTGGCGGCGGCGGCGGTATCCCGGTTGTACGTCAGGGCAATCACCTTAAGGGTGCAAGCGCAGTTATCGATAAGGACTTCGCAAGCTGCCTGATTGCACAGCAGGTTGACGCTGATGTGCTCATCATCCTGACTGCAGTCGAGAAGTGCGCAATCAACTTCGGTAAGCCCGATCAGAAGTGGCTGGATAACATCACCACCGACGAGGCAAGACAGTACTGCAAGGAAGGCCAGTTTGCACCGGGCTCCATGCTGCCTAAGGTTGAGGCTGCGATCAAGTTCGCAGAGTCCGCTCCTGGCCGTAAGGCACTGATCACGCTGCTCGAGAAGGCACGTGACGGCATCGACGGGAAGACCGGTACGGTCATCACCGTCGGCCACTAAGAGAAAAGGGAAACACAGAAAGTTTCGCCAGCCTTTTCAAAGGCTGCGGGTTCTCAGGGCAGCGCCCTGAGTCGCCATCCGCAGATGGCGAAATCCCCTTTTGATTCCGGTCAGAGACCGGAATCAACGAAACTCGCGTTTCAAGCGCGTCCGCAGACGCGCAACTCTCCTGGATTCCCGGCATCTGCTCCGGGAATCCATCAAAACATCAACACAAAAGGTCATGTCCGATTGGACATGACCTTCTTTTTTACCTGTATCAACTTAACAAATACGGATTTCTCGGCCGCTCAATGTCGGGCGCACAGGTGTTGAGCCGATAGGGGCAAAATACATGATCGACGTCGGCCATGCGCTCAACCAGCGCGTGTACACCATGCGCGAGCTTGAACTCCATTTCCTCCCGATACAGCGGGATGAGCTGCAAAAAACCAACCTTCTGCCCGTCGGCTAACGTGCATACCGTCGCACCGGTGGGCGCATCCTGCGGGCCGAGCAGTAAAAGACCGGACTGCTGGGTGTTGGCTGCAAACGGCTCGTAGCCGTCGGTCGCAAGCGAGTGCCCAAATCCCAACCATCCGTTATCCTGAAACGGCAGACGAGACAGAATCCAGAGCCAGCGCTGCGGCCAAAACCAAATTTCATCCATGCTGTCCACATTCCAGTCCCTCGGCAGCGTGATGGTCAGCTCTAATCGCTCGGGCGAGCGGTGAAGCTGCTCAGGCGGCAGATTCATCGGACAGGCACCCATGCCCAGCGTCGTGATCTGCCAGTAATCCCGCTCGGGCGTCGGCGCACACAGACAGAGATCGACGTGCAGGTCACGTGCGGACGGACTGGGAATGACCTTGGTGATCGGCCCGAAATATTGCTCGATGTGCGTGCGCACCGCGGCAAGATCGGGGGCAGGGTAGCGAATGGGCGGCAGCCGGTGGCGGCGATTGGCATGCTGATCGAAACTGTGCTTGCCGATTGTCTTGTTGGCGATGGTCTGTATCGGCTTTTGGTTGGTGTCCAGCTGACACAGCACCAGATATTCCCGCGCATCCGCGTCATCCGGCTGCAAATCCAGCACATGCGCGAAGTATGCCGCCGCTTTGGCGCGCTGGTTGCTGTAATAATACGCATACCCCACCCGAAAATGCCAGTTCGGGTCGGCTTGGCCTTCGTTTTTGGTGGCAAGCAGCAGCGTGAGCGCACGCTCATATTGTCCGAGGTTGTTGTATGCCCGCGCAAGCTGTCCGGTCAGCTCATAGCCGCGCTCGGCCGGGTCGATCGCTTCAATGGCCTCTACAATCTTCTGATATTGGCCTTGCACATGCCATTGCTCTAATTGCTCCATTGATGTACGCTTCATGTCAAAGCCTCCCTTTTCGACGGTCAAAAGCTTTGCACTCATTTTATCACGCTTACAAGAAGTTGTCACCGATTTGTGATTGACAAGTTAGAAAAAAATGGTATGATGAAGATACCAAATATATCGAGGCTCGATATAACGAGACTCGATAGAGTTAGGAGGTGGCCGATGTGGCACAGATCCCTATGACCGAGTCCATGTATTATCTGCTGCTAGCCCTGCTGCATCCCGGTCACGGATATCGACTCATGCAGGAGATCCGCGAAGTTTCGGGCGGACGAGTGCAGATGGGACCGGGAACGCTGTACGGACTGCTTGGCCGTATGTCGGACGACGGACTCATCGTCGTGCGCGAGCAGGTGGGCACGCGAAAGGTGTATGCCATCACCGAACAGGGAAAACAGGCATTGCAGGAAGAATATGAGCGACTATGCCGCATGACACAGGACATCCAGCCGTTCTTAGGGGAAGGAGGCAAGCTGTTATGAGAGCCATCCGTATGATTTCCACTGAAATTTATGAGCCGCGCGGGACCGAAGCGTACCTGGAAGAGATGGAGCGCAAGGGATACCATCTGGACGCGGCAGGCAAGCTCCTGTTTTACTTCAAGCGCACCGAACCACAGGATATGCGTTACCGGGTGGAGTACTGGCAGGACGAGTTGCCGGACGAACTGATCGCGCAGTACAAGGACTGCGGCTGGGAGTACGTCGCAGAGATCCCGCGCCACGTCTATATTTTCCGCGCACCAGCTGGCACACCGCTGCCCGAACCATATGACTGGGAACAGCGCCGCGATCAATATCGCCGGTATATGCGCACGGCAGTATGGCTCAATCTAGTGCTGGCCGTCGTTGTGCTTGCCGTTATCACCGGACTGTGTATATGGGCTGGCATAGAGGCTTATTTTGACCCAAAAGGCAGCTGGTGGCTGACCATTACCACGGCCGCCCTGATTCTTGCATGCGTGTACACCGTTTTTCAGGTCGTTCACGCAAGACGGTACTGGAAGAACATGGGAAAAACCGAACATACCAACAGTCGCCGCTTGTACCGCATGGGATGTTGGCTTGCGATTTTGGGTGTCGTAGTGTATTTGGGTGCATTGGGCGCACAGTTTGCAAATTTGTTCTGGCAATCGGTTCATGACCCGGCAAACTTTGTCCCGCTCACGCAGATGAGCGAACAGCTGGACGCAAAAGATTTGCCCTATTTCACATTGGAAGACCTCGGCAGACCGGACGGCGAGACTTGGGAGCAGCTGAGCGGTGTGTACCTGCACCAGCCGCTCACCCGTACGCAATATAGCTGGTATACCATGACGCCCTATGCCAATGAGGAACAGCGGCTCAGGCTGGATTATTATGAGGTGTCACTGCCGCTGCTCGACCGTGCGTTGTTGGCGTCTATCCGGTCGGATGATATGGAACGGACCGAAACCGACCGCTTTGATACCCTGTACCGCGATGCGGAAGAAAACTATCTGCGCATGACGGCACGACTGGGACGGAAGGTCATCGACATGAGTTATACCGGAAACAACCCGGACAAGGCCGAAGCCTTATTTTACGAGACCTTTGGACGCTGACCGATAAGGGGGCGAAGATCATGTTGACCAAACGAATCATTTCCAATGAGATTTACGACCCGTGCGGTGCGGAAACCTATTTTGAAGAGATGGAGCGCAAAGGCTTGCGCCTGCAATACGCAGGCTGGCGGCTGCTCACGTTCGAGAGAGGCGAGCCGCGCGAGATGCGCTACCGCATTGCGTATTGGAAAGACGAGCTGCCCGAAGATTTGGTTACGCTGTATGCCGACTGCGGCTGGGAGTACGTCACGATGGTCAAGTGCAGTGCTCATGTCTTCCGCGCACCGGCCAGCACCGACGTACCCGAACTGCATACCGATGGCGAGATCGAAGCCCAGCACTATCGGTGCATCCGCCGCACCATGATTAGAACTGCACGGATGAATATCTTGCTGCTGGCATTCGCATTCGGAGCATTATGGCGAATCATCGGCATTCTGTTTATGCCCCGATACCGGTGGATGCTGGTAGAGATGGTGATGCTGGTACTGCTTACCGGGTACAGCGTATTTCAGTCGTTCCGTGCGTGGCAGTATTGGAAAAATCTGCGCCGGGGCAGAGCCAAACGGCGCAGCAGCACCATGTACCGAGTGGGCAGCTGGATGGAACGCGCAGCTTGGCTGATTGTCATTGGCGCACAGGTGATCAATCTGGCGGGAATCGTGCACTACAAGCCAGAAAATCAGGTGTGGGTACCAACCACACAAATGGCCGCACAGGTGGATGCATACGACCTGCCTTATTTTACCTTGCAGGATATTGAGCCGGACGGTGCAGCCGATGGGCAGAGCACGGGCGATATTTATACGCATGAACCGCTCAGTCGCGTGCTGTATCTCTGGGAGAGTGATGCACCGGACGGCGCACGACTGGAGTTATCTTACTATGACGCTCGGATTCCGGTCACGGCGCCGGCACTGGCAAAATCAATTCGTGTGGACGAGTCCAAGCCCGTCCAGACCGACGCATTTGATGTCCTGTATCGTTACCAGAGAGCTGAAACACTCTTTCTGACCGCATGTCAGGGACGGGTGGTTGTGGATATGACATACTGGGGAGAGCACCCGGATAAGGCCGAAGCATTATTTTACGAGACCTTTGGACGCTGACCGAGAGGGGAGAGCGAACATGTTGATTCGAAAACTGATTTCAACCGAAATATGGGAGCCGCGTGGCCTGGAAGCCTACCTGACCGAGATGGAAGCCGACGGCTTGCGTCTTACCAAGGCGACCGGCTGGTTTCTGTATTTTGAGCAGGCAGAGCCGCGGCGCATGCGCTATCGCGTGGAATACATCCGGCATCCGGACGAGGAACTGCTGGCACTGTACGACGATTGTGGTTGGGAGTATGTGACCGAGACCAACCGAGAAGTGCAGATTTTCCGTGCACCCGAGGATACGGATATCCCGGAAATTCATACCGATGCCGAGAGCGAGGCCAATATGTACCGGCATGTGAAGCAAGCGGCGCGGAACTCCTTTTTGATGGCGGCGCTATTGTCCATATTTTTGGGATGGATGCTGGACTGGTTCGGCCTGGAGGCCATGTCTATGCCCGATCTCGCGTGGCGCGTGGTGGGTTTCACCGTGCTGACCGTGCTTGTCGTTTGCGGTGCAATCGTGCGCTATGAGTCGACCTGCCGGTATCTGCGCATGCTGGGACGCGGAGAGAAAGCCCCGGCCAGCAGCCGCCGGTATCGACTGGGCATCCGCGCACAGTATCTTGTCTTTGCCAGCTTTATTCTGTATTGCATTCTTGTATTGCAGCCGCTGGTGCAGTCGTTTATAGACCTCGCGTCCTATTTATAAAACACCTGCCGCCGAGCGGGCTTTGACACCTTGGAAAAGAGGGGATGACAGATGAAACGAACCATACGGCCGCTGTATTTTGACAGCATTCGGCCCGGTGCACTGGAAGGGTATCTGGAGTACATGGCCCAGCGCGGCTGGCGGCTGCGCAAAATCTGCTGCGGCTTTGGACTGTTTGACGCGGCAGCGCCGCAAAATACCCGTTACCGGGTGGAGAACGTGCAGAGTGAGCAGGAAGAGATTGACGACCTGACTTATATGCAGAAAGACTTCTATCAGGAATGTGGTTGGGAGTACCTGCACTGCATGGCGCCGGGACAGTATCTGTTTCGTGCGGATGACCCGGACGTACCCGAATTTCATACCGATCACGAGATTGAGGCCGACACCTATCGGGAGATGCTGCGGCGGGAAAAACGCTGGCTACGCATCAATACGGTGATTATGGTTGCGTGGCTAGCGATGATTCTAGCCATTATGGGCTATGAATGCAATCGCTATGGCTTTTGGGGCAGTTGGATTCGACTGGCACAGGGACGCGTGAGTGCGACATTATGGATCTTGACCTTTGCAATCTGCCTGATTCAACTCATTCTGCGCGGCAGGCGAATTGCACGTCTGAGTCGTCTGATTGCGGACGGACGGCTGGAACAGGAGCGAACGGGATGGCGTGCGCCGCGCCGGCGCCGGATTGCCGGCGTGACAGCGTGGTGCCTGTGCGTCATTTTGCTGTTTGCAGGGGCTTGGTGGATGGATGAAAATTCCGAACGCCTTGTGCGAGAGTCTGGTCTTCCCATTGTGTACCTGGCTGAAATTGAAGGGCAGGAAGTAGACACATCCGAATGGGTATACTTTCCGATTGGCTTTACCCGTCGGTATTATAATCAGCGTGAGACTATTGAGCAGGGAGAAGATGAACTGGATATCCTGCTGGCGGTAGAATACTACGAGCTGTATGACTGGATGCCCGCCGAAGCGGTCACCGAAGCGATTGCAGACCAGACTATCGGTCTGAACGCCGATGAGGATATGCAGGAAAATCCGCAGTTCGACCAGTTCTATTGCGATCAGATGGGAGAGGGAGACTATGTCGCGCTGATCGCGCGCCGGGGCAATCGGGTGATGAGTCTGCTGTGTATCGGCGGCGACCGTGAGCGTGCCATTGATCTTGTCACGGTGCGCCTGAACAAGGATTGAAAATTTCTGGACATAAGGCGGTTTTTGTCCCTTTGCACGCGCCTCGTTTCGCGGTACAATAAGGAAAAGACTACAAACAGAGAGGAGCGGGCGAGATGCAGAATCTGTCGGTCAAACGCATGCTGGCGCTGTCGGTTGTCGGACGTGCCATCCGGGAAATCGAAACCGATCCCAAGCGCGGCTTGCGCCGGATGATCGATCTGGGACGTGATATGTCACACAGCGACACCCGTCAGATGATTTTTTCTCTGGTACAGGATATGCTCAAAAAGCCGGATAGTCCGTGTTATGATCTGCTGTCCCGTGCGGTGCGTGAAATCGACCGCCAGACTTTGCAGAAGTTCAGCGTTGCACTGGGTTGGGATTGCTGGACGGTGGGCGTGCAGACGCTGCGCGCAAATGAAGAACCCCTTCTGTGGGCCATACGCTTGACGCTGGACGGCTCAGACGATCTGCGTGCCTTGCGGGAACAATGGAAAGCCATGCGGCGCAAGGGTGTGCGCATGCTGATTGGAGACGTCAAGAACCTGGCCGGATTCCAGCAGGCGCTGGTGCTGACGATCGGGGTCAGCGACGGTGCGTTCCTGTTTTATGTACCGCCCGGATTGCTGACTCCTGCGGTCGTCCCGGCGCTGGCCGACTGCAATACGCTTGCCATCGCGGTCGAGGACGGACAGCCCAAAACACAGACCGCGCTGGACTTGCTGCGGCAGCACAAGTGCCTGTACGGTGTATACCGCCGCTGTCCGTTGGATGAGACGGTGAGCCATGCGCGTGCATGGCTGGATGGACTGACCGACGCACACGGCTATTTTGCCATCTTACGGGAAGAGCACTGCGGACAGGCAGAGGAAATTGCAGAGATGATCGGTCACATGCGTATGGATCAGCAATTCCGATTGATTCCGATTGCAGCGCAGGCTGATTTCCGGATGATTCAGCAAAAAATCTTTTCCTGAGCATACAAAAAGGCCACTCCGGTTGGAGTGGCCTGATTTTTTTGCCCAAATCAGTGATTTTCGGTTGGCGCAGACAGATTGCCTGTATCGGGTGCGGCTGCATCGAAATCGAGCAGAATTCGGCGGGACAGATCGATCAAAAGCTGCTTTAAGTTGGACAGATACTGCTCGGGCGGCATGGTGTCCGAGTGACTGAGCCAGCGCACGAGCGAAGCCAGAAAGGCATCGGTCAGGAAAATCTGGGAAAACTCGGAATCATTTTCGTTGTGCAGCACCATGGTCAGAAAGCTCTGGATAAACGGCTCCATGACCTCGGAAAAATACTCGCGAAAGGAATTTTGACCGTAAATGTTCATGGCATTGCGGTAAAAGACCCGTTCCCGGTAAAAATACGCACAGATATCCTCGAGAAACTCCCATGCGTTCTGATAATCGTCGGTTTGGACTTCATTGATGAATTCTGAGTAAAAAATCCAGTTTACCAGATCGTACTTGTCTTTAAAATGATAATAGAAGCTCTTGCGGCTCATGCCGCAGGCCGTGCAGATATCGCCGACGCTGATCTTGGCAAACGGCGTGCGGGACATCAGTGTCTTGAGCGCCTGCGCCAGCGCACGCTTGGTGATGTTGGAATCGGGCAAGGGTCGGCCTCCTTTCGCTGTCCTGCGTGGGTAAATTCCGGTCAGGACTATTATACGATAAGGAAGGGCACTTTTGCAATCAAATGTTCCAGTCAGACAGTCGATTCATAACGCCCGACATGACGGCAACGCCTGACGCACCGGCGGCCAGGCAGTCGGGCGCGTTCTGCGGGGTGATACCGCCGATGGCATAGACCGGGACGGACACTGCATCGCAGACTGCACGCAGAAAATCCAGACCGCGTGCCGGGACACCTTTTTTGCAGTCGGTCAGAAAGACATGACCGGCGGTCAGATAGGTTGCACCCAGCTGAACCGCCTCTTTTGCCTCGTCTGTGCTGTGCACCGATACCCCGACCGTCTCGAATCCCTGTGCCGCCTGTGGGTGTTCGCGCAGATAGGGCAGGGGCAGATGAATGCGTGGACAGCCCAACGCACGAGCGACCGCGTCAAAACGGTGCAGCATGCACGGGACACTGTGCGCGTCGCAGATGCGCAGCACATCACCTGCCAATACACGATAGGCACTTTCGTCCAAATCCTTTTCGCGCAGGACAAGACCTGCCGGATGCGCAGCGGCAATGTGTTCGATCTGGGCCAGAAAATCGCCCTGACATAGTTTGCGGTTCGTGACCGCGAGCACACGATCAAACATAGACATAATCGGTAAAGACCGGCTGCAAGCCGCGACCGCGAATCATGTTGCGCACCTCGTCGACCGACCGCGGGTCAGAAATTTCGAACTGCTCGTCGCCCTTGGCTTCCTCCTCGTGACCGCCGACGCCGACCTTGACACCGGCAGAAATCTTGGTTGCCGCCATGCCGATGATGTGATCGCGGAATCCAGCGCGCTCGCGGGTGGAAATGGTGATACCAGCGCAGGGCATGAACAGACGGTAGGCGAGCAGCACCTGCAAGAGCTGGGTCTCGTGTACATCGTGCGGGTTGACTGTTGCGTCGTTGATGATCGGACGCAGACGCGGGCAGGAGAAGGAGATCTCCGCGTGCGGATACCGACGCTGGATGTAGTAGGCGTGCAGACCGGTGGCGAGTGCGTCTTTTCGGAAGTCATCCAGACCGAGCAGCGCACCGAAGCCAACGCCGCGCATACCGCCCATGAGAGCGCGTTCCTGTGCGTTGAAGCGGTAGGGGAAAGAGCGCTTGGGACCGGACAGATGCTGTGTCTCGTACTTATCCGGGTTGTAGGTCTCCTGATAGACCGATACAAAGTCCGCGCCGCACTGCTGCAAATAGCGGTACTCGTCCGAGTTGAGCGGATAAATCTCGATGCCGATGGTGGAGAAGTAGCGGCGGGCGATCTTGACCGCCTCGCCAATGTAGTCGACCGGCGACATGCCGCGTGATTCACCGGTCAGCAGCAAAATCTCTTTTAAACCGGTGTTTGCGATGGCCTGCATTTCGCGTTCGATCTCTTCTAGGGTCAGTTTGCCGCGGTGAATGCGGTTTTTGCAGTTGAATCCGCAGTACACGCACTCATTTTCACAGTAATTTGCAATGTAGAGCGGGGTAAACATGCAGATAGTATTGCCAAAGCGGGCGCGAGTCTCCTGGGTTGCGCGGGCGGCCATTTCCTCGAGGAAGGGCTGCGCGGCAGGGGAGAGCAGGACGGCGAAAGCTGCCGGGTCGATGACGCGCTGGCTGAGTGCCGCGCGCACGTCCTGTGCTGTGTATTGGTTGTAGTCATAGGCGCGGACGGCCGACAGCACCTCGTCCATCACCGGAGAGTCGATCTGCTCCATGTCGGGCAGATAGGACATGTGGTCAAAAACTTTTCTCATCGTCGATTCCCTCCGCCTTTAGTCTCGCAGGAAGCCGGTGAGCGGACTGGAAGCCGAGCCGCCGCGCTCGAGCACACGACCCAAACCGGACAGATAAGCCGCACGGCCAGCCTCAATGGCCTGACCGAACGCGCGTGCCATACCGGCAACATCACCTGCGGTGGCAATCGCAGTATTGGCCATGACTGCGGCGCAGCCCATTTCCATGGCCTCGCATGCTTGGCTCGGCTTGCCGATGCCAGCGTCCACGATGATGGGCAGGTCAATCTCGTCGACCAGAATCTGGATAAACTCCTTGGTGCACAGACCCTTGTTGGAGCCGATGGGGGCAGCGAGCGGCATGATGGCTGCCGCACCAGCGTTTTGCAGATCACGGGCGACGTTCAGGTCGGGATACATGTAGGGCATTACGATAAACCCTTCCTTGGCCAGCTGTTCGGTGGCGCGGATGGTCTCGGTGTTGTCGGGCAGCAGATACTTGGAATCGCGGATGACCTCGATCTTGATGAAGTCGCCGCAGCCGATCTCGCGTGCCAGACGGGCGATGCGGACGGCCTCGTCGGCGTTGCGCGCGCCCGAGGTATTGGGCAGCAGGGTCACACCCTTGGGAATGTACTCGAGGATGTTCTCACCGCCTGCCTGATTGGCACGGCGCAGCGCGAGGGTGACGATCTGCGCACCGCTGTTTTCCACGACGACCGGGGTGAAGTCCATAGAGATCTTGCCCGAACCGATGATAAAACGGGAGGTAAAGGTGTGACCACCCAGGGTGAAGGGATCATTGCTTGCATTATACATGGTAAAAGACTCCTTTTGATGAAAAATGGAAGATCAGGGCATATCCAGCCCCAGAATCAGACGTAAAATCATGTTTGCCTGGTGACCGGCACAGACCGAGACACGCGGTGCCATCAGTCCATAGCCGGGACAGGCAGCGGTTTGACCGTCTCCGCACAGGTAGAGCCGGTCGGTGATACGGCGGGTGCGAATGTCGTTGCACGAGTCATAACCCGCCATGCCGCTGGCTGCGACGACGATGCTGTTTGGACAGTGGGACAGGACTGCGTCGATCAGCGTGGCCTTGGCATCGGGTGCGTCGAAGGCCTCACAGACGAAGGGATCATCCGCAAACAGTGCGGCGGCATTGTCGGCTGTCACACGCACGCAGTCGGTCGTAATGGTCAGATAAGGGTTCACGTCGGCCAGCTGCGCGGCAAGCGCCTGGGTTTTGGGTTTGCCCAGATCGCGAATGCGGTAGCACTGACGGTTTAAGTTGCTGGGTTCGACCGTGTCAAAATCGACTAGGTGCAGGTGCCCAACACCGGTACGCGCCAGCGCGAAGGCAATATGCGACCCCAGACCGCCCAGACCGGCAATTGCCACGCGAGCATGCTTGACTTTTTGGAACACACCCGGACTGTGACGGGCAGCCATCATGGCTTCCAGCACATCTTGCGGCGGAAAAACACCTTTTTCGATCACGGTCACACAGTCACCGTCGGCTAAGGGCAGATCGTCACCGGTCTGAAAGCCGTTGAGAATGACCACACGGCCTGTATGGTCGGGAATGAGTGCGTGCAGCGAGCGGGTATCCGTGTGTACGGTCTTGCCGTTTACCGTAATGGTCATCAGCCGCCACCGACAAACTGTACGATTTCGACCACATCGCCGTCCTGCAAGACCGTGGTATCGTACTGCGCGCGCGGCACGATCACACCGTCTTTCTCGACCGCGAGAAAGGCAGGCTGGTAGCCGGCCTGTGCCAGATAGGCTGCGACTGTCAGCCCAGCCGCATCCGGGGTCGGCTTTCCGTTGATTTGCACCATAGAAACGTCCTCCTTTGAAGCTCAAAATGCATGGAAAACACAAAAAAGGCCGCACGAAAGTTCACACCCGAGGTGGTGTGCCCCTTCGTACGGCCTTGTGATGTCCGAACGACAAATGCAGTATAACGCTAAAGCACGAAAGTGTCAAGAAAAATTTTCTTGCGCTTTGTGCCGGGTACGGCACGTGCAACTGTTTCAAAAGTGTGAAAACTATCGTGCGGCATGTTGCAAAAGCGGACATAATCATGTAAAATAAACTCACAATCGTTTGTATCTCAACAGGAGGAAAGAACATGGATACTCCCAAGTATAAACGCGTCCTCGTCAAGATCAGCGGGGAAGCGCTTGCCGGTGACAAGCACTTCGGCCTGAATTTTGACGTGATCGGCCCGGTTTGTGACGTAATCAAGCGCTGCGCAGACATTGGCTGCGAGGTCGGCATTGTTGTCGGCGGCGGCAATTTCTGGCGTGGTGTTAAGGATGGCGGCGGACGCATGGAGCGTACCCGCGCCGACCATATGGGTATGCTGGCAACCACCATCAATGCACTGGCACTGTCGGACGCACTCGAGCAGCGCGGCTGCGAGGTGCGCGTACAGACTGCAATCGCGATGGATCAGATTGCCGAGCCCTACATCCGCAACAAGGCAACCCGCCACCTGTCCAAGGGTCGCGTTGTCATCTTCGGCTGCGGCACGGGCAACCCCTACTTCTCGACCGATACCGCAGCAGCGCTGCGTGCGGCAGAGATCGGCGCAGAAGTCATTCTTTTGGCGAAGAACATTGACGGCGTATACGATTCCGACCCGGCAAAGAACCCGGATGCGAAGAAATACGACCGTTTGACCTACATGGATGTACTCAATCAGGGCCTCGGCGTTATGGATACCACCGCGACCTCGCTGTCCATGGATAACCATATCCCGATTCTGGTCTTTGCTCTGTCCGACCCTGAGAATATTTACCGCGCCGTGACCGGTGAACAGATCGGCACGCTTGTCAAGGAGGAACTGTAAATGATGAAGGAAATTATCAAGCAGCACGAAGAGAAGATGGGCAAGACCATCGACGTTCTGGTCAAGGAACTGGCAGCCATCCGCGCAGGCCGTGCAAACCCGGGCGTACTCAACAAGCTGACCGTTGAGTATTACGGCGCACCCACTCCGCTGCCGCAGGTTGCAGCAGTTTCTTCTCCCGATCCGCGCACGCTGCAGATCCAGCCTTGGGATGCCTCCATCCTGCGCCAGATTGAGAAGGCAATCCAGACTTCTGACCTGGGTCTCAACCCGCAGAACGACGGCAAGTGCATCCGTCTGTCCTTCCCGCCGCTGACCGAGGAGCGTCGTAAGGAGCTCATCAAGCAGTGTTCCAAGATCGGTGAGGACTCCAAGGTAGCAATCCGTAACATCCGCCGCGATGCGATGGACAAGTTCAAGGATCTCAAGAAGAAGAGCGAGATGACCGAGGACGAGGTCAAGGACGCAGAGCAGCAGATGCAGAAGATCACCGACAAGTATGTTAAGGAGATCGACGGCATTGTTGCAAAGAAGGGCAAGGAGCTTGCCGAGGTCTAATGCAAAGACAAAGATTAGGGGGCGGCAGGGGAATGCCGCCCTTTTCACTGAGGTGTGACTATGGGGATTTTTGACCGCCTGAAGGGCAAAAAACCGCAGGCGACGGGGAAAAACATGCCGGTACCGCGGCATATTGCGGTGATTATGGACGGAAATGGCCGATGGGCGAAAAAGCGCGGTCTGCCCAGAAAGGCTGGCCACAAGGTCGGCGCGGAGACCTTCCGCACGATTGCGACCTATTGCAAGGACATCGGCGTACAGTATTTTACCGTCTATGCCTTTTCGACCGAGAACTGGAAGCGTCCGCAGGACGAGGTAGACGCGCTCATGAATCTGTTCCGCACCTACCTGCGCGAAGCGGCTGAGACCATGGTCGCACGCGGTGTCGCCGTGCGCGTGCTCGGTGACCTGTCGGTGCTGCCCGAGGACATTCGCAGACAGATCGACGAAGTGCATGCACTGGCCGATACGCTGGGCGAAAATGCGGCGACTGCGTCGCTGTGCATCAACTACGGTGGACGCGATGAGATCAAGAACGCCGTGCGTGCACTGGCAAAACAGGTGCAGGACGGAACGCTCAAACCCGAGGATATCACCGAGGACAGCATTTCTCAGAACCTGTATACCGCACATATGCCCGACCCCGATCTGATCATTCGTCCGTCGGGCGAGATTCGCACCTCCAACTTCCTGCTGTGGCAGTCGGCTTACAGCGAGTATTACTTTACCGACGTGCTGTGGCCGGACTTCTCGACCCAGGATATGGATGCCGCGATCGCGGACTTTAACCGCCGTTCGCGCAGATTTGGAGGTGTTTGACCCATGAAAGCAAGAGTTTTGTTTGGCGTCATCGGTTTTATTTTCGTGCTGTTGGCGCTCTATGTTCTGCCGCCCATCGTGTTGGGACTGGCGATTACCGCACTGTGCGTGCTGGCCGCGTATGAGGTCATGCACCCGACCGGACTGGTAAAAGACCGCTGGATGCTGCGGGCGAGCATGCTGGCAGCGGCGATCTACGCGCTGGGCACCTGTGTGCCGAATCCGCTTTTTGTCGTGCCCAGTGGACTGCTTTTGCATGTTGTCGCACTGTTTTTGCTGGTTGCGCTCTTTGCCTGCCTGCTCAGACGGCATGATTCGGTGCATGCAAACGAGGTTATGGCCGGATTTTTCGGCGGTTTGATTCTGCCGTACTTCCTGCTCTCGCTGTGGCGTATCTTCGCCATGGAGGGCGGCCAGTTTCTGGTATTGCTGCCGCTCGTTGCGGCTTGGGGATCGGATACCTGCGCACTGTTTGCAGGTATGGCCTTCGGCAAGCACAAACTCGCGCCGGTGGTCAGCCCCAAAAAGACCGTTGAGGGCGCGATCGGCGGTGTCGTCGGCGCAACTGCGCTGATGATGCTGGTCGTATTCCTCATGAACCGCTATACCAGTTTGGACATTCATTATGCCGGTGCGGCTGTTATGGGAGCTGCGGGCGCGGTCATCGGACAGGTCGGTGACCTGTCGTTCTCGATCATCAAGCGCCAGACCGGCATCAAGGACTATGGACATATTTTTCCGGGTCATGGCGGCGTGCTCGACCGCTTTGACAGCGTGATTTTTGTCGCGCCGGTCGTCGAGCTCGTCCTGCGTGTTCTTGGCCCGACCGTGTAATATTGCGGAGGAAATTGTGATACAATGAAAAAGCATCTATCTATTTTGGGTGCGACCGGCTCGATCGGCACACAGACCATTGATATTTTGTCCTCGATCGATGCCGAGGTGGTCGCACTGACCACCAATCGGAATATCAAGCTGCTCGAACAGCAGGCGCGCGCACTGCATCCCAAGCTGTGCGTTGCGTTTGACGAGACCGCCGCACGCGATCTCAAAATCGCCCTTGCCGACACCGATATTACGGTCATGAGCGGCATGGACGGTCTGGTCGCAGCGGCGACCCATCCGGACTGCGATACGGTTGTGACCGCGGTGGTCGGCATGGTTGGACTGCTGCCCACGCTGGCCGCTGTCGACGCCGGCAAAGACATTGCACTTGCCAACAAGGAGACGCTGGTCTGCGCGGGCGGATTGGTCATGGAGGCGGCACGCAAAAAGGGCGTGCACATCCTGCCGGTAGACTCCGAGCACTCGGCCATCTTCCAGTGCGTGCAGGCATGTCAGGGCAATCCGCTCGACAAGATCATTCTGACCGCTTCGGGCGGCCCGTTCTTTGGCAAGACCGCGGAGGAACTGCGCACGGTCACCCGGGAACAGGCGCTCAAGCACCCCAACTGGTCGATGGGCGCTAAGATCACGACCGACTCGGCGACCATGATGAACAAGGGGCTGGAGCTGATCGAGGCCATGTGGCTGTACGATCTGCCGCAGGAGAAGATCGAGATTGTCGTGCATCGCGAGTCCATCATTCACTCGCTCATCGAGTTTGCCGACGGTGCAGTGCTCGCGCAGCTCGGCGTACCCGATATGCGCCTGCCCATTCAGTACGCGCTGACCTACCCGGCACGTGTGCCCTGCAAGGTACCGCGTTTGTCGCTCGCCGAAGTGGGCAAGATGACCTTCTATCCGCCCGATGACAAGGCCTTCCCGGCCATGAATCTGGCGCGTCAGGCGGCATCGCGCAAGGGCAACGCGGGCGCAGTCCTGAATGGAGCCAACGAGGCGGCAGTCGGCCTGTTTTTGAGCGATAAACTGCCGTTCTGGCGCATTCCGGAGCTGGTTGCACAGACCATGGAGCGCATTCCCTTTGTAAACGACCCCACCCTGGACGATATCCTGACGAGCGACCGCGAGGCGCGGGAAGCCGTGCTGTCGCTTGTCGGAGCCGAATGAGGTGAAAGAAAAATTTCTATGCTGGCAAACATTTTTTGGATCGTGATTGCCCTGCTGGGCTTTGGCCTGCTCATCATGGCGCATGAGTTCGGCCACTGCATCGCGGCTAAGCGCGGCGGTGTACAGGTCGACGAGTTTTGGATCGGTATGGGCCCCAAACTGCTGCAAAAGCAGGTCGGAGAGACGACCTATTGCCTGTGCCTGCTGCCGATCGGCGGCGCGTGCGTGATGAGCGGCGAAGATCAGGAGTCTGACAACCCGCGTGCATTCGGCAATGCCAAGTGGCTGACCCGCTTTATCATTCTGGTTGCAGGCGTGGTGATGAATTTCATTCTGGGCTTTGTCATCCTGCTGTGTCTGTCGTGGAACATCCAGCAGGAGGCCGTGCCGGTTATTGCGCAGTTCGCCGAG
Source organism: Butyricicoccus pullicaecorum DSM 23266 (assembly GCF_900167005.1). Classification (GTDB taxonomy): domain Bacteria; phylum Bacillota; class Clostridia; order Oscillospirales; family Butyricicoccaceae; genus Butyricicoccus; species Butyricicoccus pullicaecorum. The sequence continues at coordinate 53,208 of NZ_FUXW01000004.1, read as the reverse complement.
GGCTTTTCGTCACAGGGCGAGCAAGGACTGATGGAAGGCGACCGCATCCTGAAAATTGACGGATACCGCATTTTTACCGGCAGTGACGTGTCCGAGGGCTTGCGCCGCGGCGCGTCCGACGGAAAATTCGACTTTGTACTGGAACGTGACGGACAGAAAATTCAGGTAAACGGTGTAGAACTGGCCAATGACTTGGATTTGGGCGACGGCCGAAAGGGCTACGGTCTGTACTTTGAGGTCGAGGATTTGACGCTGACGGGTCATCTGCGCTATGCACTGGTGCTGGCAGTCAATGACATCCGTATGGTCTGGCATAGCCTGGGCGACCTCATCACGGGCGCTGTCGGTGTCGACCAGCTTTCCGGCCCGGTGGGCGTGGTTGCGGTCACTGCACAGACCGCGCAGGCCGGTGCACTGCCGTTCTGGTCGCTTCTGGCCTTTATCTCCATTAACCTTGGCGTCATGAACCTCTTACCCATCCCCGGACTGGATGGCGGACGCATTCTGTTCCTTCTTGTGGAGGGGATCAGACGCAAGCCGCTCGACCGAAAGCTCGAGGGATATGTCAACCTTGCGGGCCTGTGCGCCCTGTTCGCGCTCATTTTGTACGTCACCGGACAGGACATCATGCGCCTGCTCTAACGGGAGGAATACAGAAAAATGGCACAAAAGACAAGACAGATTCACGTCGGCCCGGTCGCGGTCGGCGGCGGAGCCAAGATTGCGGTGCAGTCCATGACCAATACCGACACGCGGGACGCAGCGGCGACGCTTGCGCAGATTCGTGCGCTGGCCGATGCCGGATGCGAGATCGTTCGATGCGCCGTGCCCGACATGGACGCAGCGCGCGCACTCGCGGACATCTGTGAAGGCTCTCCCATTCCGGTCGTCGCGGACATTCATTTTGACTATCGCCTTGCCATCGAGTCCATCGCGGCAGGCGTGCATAAAATTCGCTTAAACCCGGGCAATATCGGCTCGGATGATCGCGTCAAGGCGGTCGTGCAGGCCGCCCGTGCGCGGAATATTCCCATCCGCATCGGCGTCAACTCCGGTTCGGTGGAAAAAAGTATTCTGGCAAAGTACGGTGCCCCGACACCCGAGGCACTGGTTGAGAGCGCACTTTATCATGCCTCTCTGCTGGAAAAGTTCGACTTTTACGACATCTGCCTGTCCATGAAGTCGTCGTCTGTGCCGTATACCATGCGTGCTTATCAGCTCGCCCACGAGCAGACCGACTATCCGCTCCATCTGGGCGTGACCGAGGCAGGCACCGAGTACATGGGTACGATCAAGTCGGCGGCTGGCATCGGCGGTCTGCTGGCACTGGGCATCGGTGACACCATCCGCGTGTCGCTGACCGATGACCCGGTCAAGGAGATTTACGCCGCACAGGCCATTTTGAAGGCGGTCGGCTTGAACGATGACGGTGTGAACGTGGTCTCGTGTCCGACTTGCGGACGCACGAGAATTGACCTCATCGGCATTGCCAAGGAGGTCGAGCAGCGCGTCGCAGGCATTCACGGTAAGAAACTCAAGGTTGCAGTCATGGGCTGCGCAGTCAACGGCCCGGGCGAGGCGCGAGAGGCCGATCTCGGCATCGCGGGCGGCGACGGCGTGGGACTGATCTTCCGCAAGGGCGAGATTTTGCGCCGTGTTCCGCAGGAAGAGCTTGTGGACGCACTCATGGACGAAATCGCAAAGTACGAAGCATAAGAAATCACGACGGTGGGGCGGCTGACAGCGGCCCCATCCGGCATTTTGGAACTTAGATTAGGAGTATCAAATTTTTATGGCAAAAACGCTTTCTGAGCTTTTTGATCGCTGTAAAAGTGAAACATATCAGGACTGCATGGGCGGAGAAGTGCGCTCGCTGGCGGTCAGTCACGATCATCAGCAGATGATCTGTCATGTGGCCTACCAGAAACCCATCTCGCTCGAGCATCTGGACGGACTGGGCAAGGAAATCGCGCAGGCGTATGGACTGACCCGCTTTTCCATCGCACCGCGCTACCAGATGGACGCGCTGACCCCGGAGTACATCGACCTGCTGCGGCAGGACTTGTGCCATCGCATGCCGTCGGCAACCGGTTTGCTGGCAGCCAGCCGCTGGGATTTTGCCGACGGTCATCTGCGCATCTCGATGGGCGACACCGCACGCGGCTATTTCTCGGTTGCGCTGCGCCAGATGCAGGAGCGTATCGAGACCGAGACCGGACAGCGCGTTGTCGTCGAGGCCGTGCCGTTTGCCGAGGAGCAGGTCGAGAAGATCATCGAGAGCCAGCATGCGGCACGCAATGCCGCACTCAAAGCCGCGATGGATGCCATGCCGGTAGCCGAACCCATGCCCGAGAAGCCGCGCAAAAACCTCAAGGTGCGTCCGGCAGGGGAGAACAGCGGCTATCAGCGTCCCAAGGTGGAGAAGGTCGCGGACGAAAACCTCATCTTGGGCAAGCTGTACACCGAGGAACCCATCCCGATTCGCGACGCGCTGGGTGAGTTCGACCGCGTGACCATCAAGGGCGACGTGTTTTTTGTCGATCACCGTGAGATCACCAGCAAAAAGACCGGCAAGGAGTGGGTCAAGATTGCGTTCGATATCACCGATAACACCAACTCCATCCGCGTCTCCAAGTTCATGGCCAAAGATCAGGCGGGTGATATCGTGTCGGCCATCAAGACCGGCATGCATCTGATCGTACAGGGCAAGATCAGTTTTGACAGCTACGAGAAGGAGAGCATTCTGGAGCCGACCGCGATCGTCAAGTCCAAGAAGAAGATTCGCATGGACAATGCACCCGAAAAGCGTGTCGAGCTGCATCTGCACACCAATATGAGTGCGATGGACGGCGTATCCGACACCAAAGATCTCATCAATCGCTGTAAGGCATGGGGCTGGCCGGCGATGGCGATTACCGACCACGGCTGTGCGCAGGCGTTTCCGCTGGCGCTGCACGTCGTGGACGGCAAGGAAGCCGACTATCCCAAGATTCTGTATGGTGTCGAGGCTTATTACGTGAACGACGCAGCGGCAGTTTCGGTTGTGCGCGGTGATCTGGACGGCAGCCTGGATGGTGATTTTATCGTCTTTGACCTCGAGACCACCGGATTAAAGCCCGCAACCGAGGAGATCACCGAGATTGCAGCGGTACTGGTGCGAGAGGGCGAGATCAAGGACTCGTTCCAGACTTACGTCAATCCGCACAAACCCATTCCGCCCGAGATCACCGAGCTGACCGGCATTTCGGACGAGACGGTTGCCGATGCACCCGACCTGCCCGAAGCGCTGGACAAGTTCTTTGCGTTTATGGGTGACCGCGTGCTGGTCGCACACAACGCAGGGTTTGACCTGTCTTTCCTCAAGGCAGCGTGCAAAAAACTGGACATTGAGCGCGAGTTTACTTACATCGACACGCTGGAAATGTCGCGCATCATGCTGCCGCATCTGAGCCGTTTTAAGCTCAACATTCTGGCCAAGGAATTACAGGTCGGTCCGTTTGAGCATCACCGCGCAAGCGAAGATGCCGCTGTGCTCGGACGCATCTGGGTGAAACTGCTCGATAAGCTCAAACACGAGCAGCACGCGAGCAAGATTTCTGATATCAACCCGCTGCTCGCCGGACTGCGCGCCAAGGAGGGCGGTCTCAAAAATCTGCCCCGCCATCATTTCATCATTCTGGTACAAAATCAAGTCGGCCTGAAAAACCTGTACAAGCTCATTTCGTACAGTTTTCTCGATCATTTTTACCGCCGTCCGCTGATGCCGCGTTCCGAGCTCATCAAGCACCGCGAGGGACTGATTTTCGGTTCGGCCTGTGAGGCAGGTGAGTTGTTTCACGCAGTGGTCGAGGGCAAACCGTTTGAGGAACTCAAACGCATTGCGGATTTCTATGATTATCTGGAAATCCAGCCCATCGACAACAACCGGTTTATGATTGCCAAGGGCATCGCGGAGGACGAAGAGGCGCTGCGCGACTATAACCGCACGATTTTGAAGCTGGCCGACGCACTGGGCAAACCGTGCTGCGCGACCGGTGACGTGCATTTCCTCGACCCCGAGGACGAAGCCTACCGTCGTATTCTGATGGCCGGACAGGGCTTCCCGGATGCCGACAATCAGGCACCGCTGTACCTCAAAACCACCGAGGAAATGCTGGGAGAGTTCGCGTATCTGGGTGAAGACCGCGCCTATGAGGTTGTAATTACCAATCCCAACAAAATTGCGGACATGCTCGACCCCATCCGTCCCATTCCGCGCGAGAACTACCCACCGAAGATCGAGGGTTCAGCCGAGGAGCTGGAAACCATGTGCCGTGAGAAGGCAAAGCGCATGTACGGCGATCCGCTGCCTGAGATCGTGCAGGCAAGACTGGACCGTGAGCTCAAGTCCATCATCGGCAACGGCTACGACGTGATGTACATGATCGCGCAGAAGCTGGTCAGTAAGTCGCTTCAGGACGGCTATCTGGTCGGCTCGCGTGGTTCGGTCGGCTCGTCGCTCGTCGCTTTCATGTCGGATATCACCGAGGTAAACTCGCTCGCACCGCACTATCTGTGCCCGGAGTGCAAGTATTTCGAGCTGCACGAGAACGAGGGCGTGGGCTGCGGCGTGTGCCTACCCGATAAGGTTTGCCCGCGCTGCGGCACACCGCTCAAAAAAGAAGGATTTTCCGTACCGTTCGAAACCTTCCTTGGTTTTAACGGCGATAAGGTGCCCGATATCGACCTGAATTTTTCGGGTGAGTATCAGCCGCGCATCCATAAATATACCGGTGAACTGTTCGGTCACGACCACGTGTTCCGTGCGGGAACGATTGCGACAGTCGCGGAAAAGACCGCTTACGGTTACGTCAAAAAGTACATGGAGGAGCGCGGTATCGAGTGCTCACGCGCCGAGGAAAACCGACTGGCCGCAGGCTGTACGGGTATCCGACGCACGACCGGCCAGCACCCGGGCGGTATCGTCGTTGTGCCCAAGGAAGTCGAGATTTACGACTTCTGCCCGGTACAGCACCCGGCGGACGACCCGACCTCGGATATCATCACCACCCATTTCGAGTATCACTCCATCGACGCAAACCTGTTAAAGCTTGACGAGCTCGGTCATGATGATCCGACCATCATCAAGCATCTGGAAGACCTGACCGGTGTTAACGCGCAGGAGATTCCGCTCGATGACCCCGACGTCATGAGCCTGTTTACGTCCAACCGAGCACTGCACTACGTTGACGATGCCCCCGACCCCATTCTGGGGGACCTGGGCTGTCTGGCCGTGCCCGAGTTCGGCACCAAGTTTGTCCGCGGCATGGTCAAGGACACCAAGCCGACCACCTTTGACGACCTGCTGTGTATCTCCGGTCTGTCACACGGCACCGACGTATGGCTGGGCAACGCGGCCGATCTGGTCGCGTCGGGCATTCCGCTGAATGAATGCATCTGCTGCCGTGACGATATCATGAACTATCTGATCGGTAAGGGCGTAGAACCCAAGCTGGCGTTCCAGACCATGGAATCGGTGCGTAAGGGCAAGGGTCTCAAACCCGAGATGGAAGAGGCCATGAAGGCGAACAATGTGCCCGATTGGTACATTGATTCGTGCAAAAAGATCAAGTATATGTTCCCCAAGGCGCACGCAGTGGCTTACGTTATGATGGCGTTCCGTATTGCGTGGTTTAAGGTGCATAAGCCGCTTGCCTTCTATTCGGCGTACTTCTCGGTACGCGCCAAGGGCTTCGACGCTTCGTGCATGATCAAGGGCGACGCGGTCTGTCTGGATAAGATCCGCGAACTGCACCGCAAGGACGTGGACAAGACCATCTCGGCAGCCGAAAAGGATACCCAGACCACGCTCGAGGTGTGCCACGAGTTCTATAAGCGCGGTTTCATCTTCGAGCCGATGGACGTTTACAAGTCGGACGCGACCAAGTTCATCGTGACCGAAAAGGGACTCATCCCGCCGTTCACCTCCATGCCGGGTATCGGTGAGCAGGCAGCGCTCAACATCGTGGAAGAGCGCAAAAAGGGACGCTTCCTGTCGGCAGAGGAACTGTCGGTGCGCTGTCCCAAGGTATCCAAGTCGGTCATCGAACTTTTGGGCGAGATCGGTGCGCTCGGCTCCATGCCGCGCAGTACCCAGATCAGCCTGTTTGGATAAAAATAATGTTCCGGGAATCTTGAGGGGTTCCCGGAACCCTTTCTTTTTATGAGGAGGTGGAAGATGTTCTTTGAATCCCGCGAGCGGGCACGCCGCAATCCGGCGCAGTATCCCAAGACCGCAAATCAAACGTTCACAGAAAAACGCACTGTACCGTCTGTTCCAAACCGCAGTCAGCCGGTCAAGGATACCGGGGAAACCCTCCGAAAGCGCAACCGCCAGACCTATCACCGCAAACCCTATGCAAAAGTACGTCTGTTTGCCCTGGCCTGCTCGGCCATCTTCCTGCTTCGGCTGGCGCACATGCTGTGTCGCTGGCTGTTTGGCTGACAGTATTGGGTGCGCATTCGGGATTAGGAAAACAGCCGTATAAAAACAGAATTTGGCTTGACATTGGGCGGAATGCGTGCTAAGATTTTAGCATGATAAATTACAAAAGGGAGAAGCGAGAATCATGAACCGCTATCAGATTTCGACCCCGGAGGGAACCCGCGATTTGCTGTTTGCACCGGCACGCCGCCTGCGTGCTGTCGAGCAGCGCGTACGGCAGTCGCTGGAAGACCGGGGATACAGTGAGGTCATCACACCTGCCATCGAGTATTACGACGTGTTTGCACAGGCAAACCCGGCGGTCGGACAGGAAAACATGCTCAAGATCGTGGACCGTGCCGGACGCATCTGCGTGGCACGTCCGGATAACACCACGCCCATTGCGCGCATCGCAGCTACCCGTCTGGAGGGTGCTGAGCTGCCCGTACGACTGTATTACAGTCAGAAGGTGTTCCGCTCGATTGCCGAGGGTCATGGACACAAGAGCGAGTTTTTGCAGGTGGGTGCTGAGCTGATTGGTTCGGACGGACTGGAAGCCGATCTGGACATTCTGACAGCGGCCTTTTCCGCACTCGAACAAGCCGAGGCGGGCAGCTTCCGCATTGAGCTTGGTCACGCAGAAATCTACAAGGCACTCATCGAGGCACTGGGCGTAGATGAGCAGACGGCTGAGGACATTCGTCGCCTGATTGAGAACAAGTCCTTTGCAGCGCTGGGCGATGCACTGGCACCCTATCAGGGCAGTGCAGCCTATCAGGCACTGTGTGCCATGCCGCAGCTGTTCGGCGGTGTGGAGGTACTCGACCAGGTTGAGCACATGACCGGCAATATGCGCGTGCTGGCCGCAGTAGCTTACCTCAGACGGGTCTATACCGCACTCGAACAGGCTGGATTCGGTGAGTCGGTGATCATCGACTTGGGTCTGGTACACGAGATGGATTACTATACCGGCATCATGTTCCGTGGTTATCTGGGCGGCGCGGGCGCAGCCATTCTCGCAGGCGGACGGTACAACGCGCTGTGTGCCAAGTTTGGCCGTGATTTGCCCGCGGCAGGCTTTGGTATCGATGTTGAGCGCATCGCCGAGACCGGCAGCGAGGCCGATAACCGTCAGGTGCGCGATACCATCCGCATTGCGCTGACCAAGGGACGACTGGAGAAAAAGACCCTTGCCCGCATGAAAGCTGCGGGGTATGATATCAGTGAGCTGGAAAGTCCGTCGCGCAAGCTGATTTTCCGTTTGCCGGATACCAATATCGAGGTTGTGTTGGCCAAGGCTGCCGATGTTATCACCTACGTCGAACACGGTGTATGTGATCTGGGCGTCGTCGGTAAGGACACCATCATGGAAAAGGGCGGTTCGTTCTACGAGATGGTCGATTTGGGCTTCGGCAAGTGCCGCTTTGCACTGGCAACCAAGAAGGGCAAGACCGTTTACGGCAATTACCGCACGCCGGTCATTGCTACCAAGTACCCCGAAGTCACCCGCGCATTTTTCAGCCGCAAGAATATGGACGTCGAGACCATCAAGATCGAGGGTTCGGTCGAACTGGCACCGCTTCTGGAGCTGGCAGACGCCATTGTGGATATCGTCGAGACCGGTTCGACGCTCAAGGAAAACGGTCTGGAGGTCATTGAGGACGTTGCGCCCATTTCGGCACGCGTCATCGTCAATCTGGCCTCGGCCAAGATGAATAAGACCGCCATCCAGCGCATCATCAGCGACCTGGAACGCGGCGGAGAGGAGCAGTAAAAACCATGTTTCTGAAGACAGTTCTGGCGGACGGCAAGGCCGAGCAGCAGGTCATCCGCGAGATGAAACAGCGTGCCGCAGCGGCACGCAGCGATATTGAAAAGACGGTTGCGGCAGTCATGGCCGACGTGCAGGCACGCGGTATGGAAGCCGTCCGGGAGTACGCCGAGAAATTCGACGGTAAGGCACCGTATATCGTATCCCAGGAGACCATCGACGCAGCGTATGAGCGCTGTGACCCGACCGTCCGTACCGCACTCGAGCGGGCAGCTGAGAACATCCGGGATTATCACGAGCAGATGCTTGCACGCACCTGGGAATACGAGCGTGCACCGGGCGAGAAACTGGGTCAGACCGTGCGCGGTCTGACGCGCGTGGGGCTATACGTGCCGGGCGGCACGGCGGCCTATCCGTCGTCGGTGCTGATGAACGCCGTCCCGGCCAAGGTTGCAGGCGTTGAGGAACTGATCATGGTCACACCGCCGACCGAAAACATGTCGGATGCTGTGCTGACCGCGGCTAAGATTGCGGGCGTCGACAAGGTCATCGCCATCGGCGGCACACAGGCGATTGCGGCGCTGACCTATGGCGCAGACTGGATTCCGCAGGTTGACAAGATCGTCGGCCCGGGCAATGCTTACGTTGCAGCGGCCAAAAAGATGGCTTACGGCACGGTCGATATCGACATGATCGCAGGGCCGTCCGAGGTGCTGGTTATCGCTGACTACACCGCAAACCCGACCTGGGTTGCAGCCGATCTGCTGTCGCAGGCCGAGCATGACAAGCTGGCTTCTGCCGTTCTGCTGACCGATTCCATGGCACAGGCACAGGCTATTTCGGCTGAGATGGAGCGTCAGGCCAAGGAACTGCCCAGATGGGAGATCATCCGCGAGTCTGTGGAAGGCTACGGCTGCGCAGTCGTGTTTGAGGAACTGAAAGACGCTTGCGCGATGGCGAATGTCGTCGCACCCGAGCACCTGGAAGTCGTGACCGACAATCCGCGCCAGTGGCTGCCCTATCTCAAGAATGCCGGAGCTATCTTCCTCGGACAGTATGCACCCGAACCGCTGGGCGACTACATGGCAGGCCCCTGCCACGTTCTGCCGACTTCGGGCACGGCACGCTTTTTCTCACCGCTGTCTACCGATACGTTCCTGAAGAAGACCTCGGTCATCGAGTATTCGCGCGGTGCGTTGGAAAATTTGGCCGATGATATCATCGCACTGGCAAAATGTGAAAAATTGGATGCGCATGCGAACAGCGTCGCCGTGCGCTTTGGAAAATAACAGGAGGTACCCATGAGAGGAGAGACCACCATCCGGCAGGCGACCATCTGCCGGGAAACTAAGGAAACTCAGATTGCTCTGTACCTGAATCTCGAGGGCGGCGAGCGTAAGATTGAGACCGGTATCGGATTTTTCGATCACATGCTGAATAGCTTTGCGGTACACGGCGGTTTTGGACTGATTTTGAAGTGCACGGGCGATCTGGAAGTAGACGGACATCATACGGTTGAGGATGTCGGTATCGCTCTGGGTCAGGCTCTTGCTCGTATTCTAGGCGACCGCGCAGGCATTGCACGTTTTGGCTCGTCGTATGTCCCCATGGACGAGGCGCTGGGCTTCTGTGCACTGGATATCTCAGGCAGACCGTATCTGGTTTACGATGCACCCATGCCGCAGCCCATGTGCGGACAGTATGATACCTGCCTGACTGTGGAGTTCATGCGTGCATTCGCCACTCATGCCGGCATTACCCTGCACCTCAAGAGTATGTACGGTGACAACGCACACCATATCACCGAGGCGCTTTATAAAGCACTTGCCCGCGCATTGCGTCAGGCGGTCACCGAGACCGGTGGGGAAGTGCTGAGCGCAAAGGGTGTACTCTAAAGTCGCACGACTTGATATTGAAGTTTCGATCAAACCTTTTCAAAGGTTTGCGGGTTCTCAGGGCAGCGCCCTGAGTCGCCATCCGCAGATGGCGAAATCCCCTCTGGATTCCCGGTGTCCGACCCGGGAATCCACAAAAATAAAAAAATGAACGCGTCCCGCAGGACGCGCAATCTTACAATATCCTCACCACAAGGAGGAATTATGAGTTACATTGCAATCGTAGATTACGGCGCGGGAAATCTCATGAGCGTGCACAATTCACTCGATTTTCTGGGCTATGAAAATAAAATCGCCAGCACACCGGACGACCTCGCGGGCGCTTCTGGCGTTATCCTGCCCGGCGTGGGCGCATTCCCGGACGCGATGCAGGCGCTGAAGGACTCCGGCCTGCTGGAAGCTGCCTTGGACACAGCACAGCAGAAGCCCTTCCTCGGCATTTGCCTCGGCATGCAGATGCTGTTTGAACAGTCGGAGGAGGTACGCCCCTGTGAGGGCCTCGGACTGCTTCCAGGCAGCATCAAACGCATCAAAACTGACTATAAACTGCCGCAGATCGGCTGGAATGGCCTGCACATCGTGCACCCCAATGCCCTGACCCAGGGCTTAAACGAGGGCGACGCCGTGTATTTTGTCCATTCCTTCGCTGCCTGCCCGGCTGACCCTGCCGACCTCGCCTGCGTGACCGACTACGGCGTGGAAGTCCCGGCCATGGTCGCACGCGGCAACGTGTTCGGCTGCCAGTTCCACCCGGAAAAGAGCGGAGAAGTCGGCCTGAGAATCCTGAAAAACTTTGCGGCACTGACGGAGGAACGCGCATGAAGATTTTACCTGCAATCGATTTGAAAGATGGCCAGTGTGTGCGCCTGCAAAAGGGTGACTACGGCACGGCGCATAAGGTTGCCGAGGACGCAGTACAGACCGCCCGCGGCTTTTTGGCTGCCGGCGCCGACCTCATCCACATGGTCGATCTGGACGGTGCCAAGGACGGCAGCCATGCAAACTACGATGTCGTCAAGCGCGTCATCGAGCAGACCGGCGCGGCAGTCGAGCTGGGCGGCGGCATCCGCACGATGGCCGACGTGGACGCAGTGCTTGCACTGGGCGTTTCCCGTGTGATTATTGGTTCGGCTGCCGTGCGCAATCCGGAATTTGTCCGCGAGGCGGTGCAGAAGTACGGCGAAAAAATCGCAGTCGGTATTGATGCACGTTCTGGCACCGTGCGTACCGACGGCTGGCTGAGCGACTCGGGTGAAGATTACATTTCTTTCGCAAAGAAGATGGCTGACTTTGGCGTACAGACCATTATTTTTACCGACATCGACAAGGATGGCATGCTGGAAGGTCCGAACTTTGACCAGCTGGGCGCACTGCGGCAGGCCGTTTCGTGCGCGATCGTCGCATCGGGCGGCGTGACGACGCTCGAAGATATCCGCCGCCTGCGTGAGGCAGGCATTGACGCGGCCATTGCGGGCAAGGCGGTCTATACCGGTGCACTTGACCTCGCTGCGGCCATCAAGGAGGCGGAATAACATGCTGGCAAAACGTATTATTCCCTGCCTGGATGTCAAAGACGGCCGCGTGGTCAAGGGCGTGAACTTTGTCGGTCTGCGTGATGCAGGTGACCCGGTCGAACTTGCCAAGGCATATTCCAAGGCAGGCGCGGACGAGATTGTCTTTTTGGATATCACCGCGACGCATGAAAACCGCGATACCATCGCGGACGTGGTGCGCCGCACCTGCCGCGAGGTCTTCGTTCCGGTCACGGTCGGCGGCGGTATCCGCACGGTCGAGGACTTTAAGGAGATCCTGCGCGCGGGCGCAGATAAGATTTCGGTCAACTCGGCGGCGGTCAAAAACCCCGACCTCATCAACGGCGCAGCCGAGAAATACGGCAGTCAGTGCGTGGTCGTGGCCATCGACGCACGTCATTCCGGGCAGACCGAGAGCGGTTTCGAGGTCTACACAGCAGGCGGACGCAATCCAACCGGTATTGACGCGGTCGCTTGGGCGCGAGAGGTTTACGAGCGCGGCGCAGGTGAAATTCTGCTGACTTCAATGGATCGAGACGGCACGAAATCGGGCTTTGACCTGACGCTGACCGATCTGGTATGCAAAATGGCACCCATCCCGGTCATCGCATCGGGCGGCTGCGGTACGCTTGACCACTTCAGCGACGTGTTCGAGCAGACCAGTGCGGACGCGGCGCTGGCGGCTTCGCTGTTCCACTATGGCGAGCTGACTATTTCTGAGGTCAAAGACCATCTGGCAGGCCGGGGCATTCCGGTGCGCCGGGTGTAGGATCAGTGCCGATTCCGGCATTCAAAGAAGGGAACAATCATGGATTTAAGCAAATTTTTTGTCAAAGCACCGCTGATTCCGGTCATCTGTCAGGACAGCGCAAACAGTGAGGTGCTCATGCTGGGCTATGCCAACGAAGAAGCACTCGCGCGCACCATGCAGACCGGAACAGCCTGGTTTTTCTCCCGTTCCCGCCAGAAACTGTGGAACAAGGGCGAAACCTCGGGCAATTTTATTTACGTCGAGCGCATTTTATCCGACTGCGACGACGATACCCTGATTTATCTGGGCAGACCGTGCGGCCCGGTGTGCCATACCGGCAACCGCACCTGCTTTTTTACGACCCTTTGGGAAAAAGATGAGCGAAAGGACGAGAATCAATGAACGCATTTGAACAAATGGAAGCGGTCATTACGCAGCGCCGTGCGCAGCCGATGGAAGGATCTTATACCTGCTACTTGTTTGACAAGGGACTGGACAAGATTCTCAAGAAGGTGGGCGAGGAGTGTGCCGAGACCATTATCGCGGCCAAAAATGGCGATAAGACCGAGCTGATTGGTGAGATCAACGACGTATTCTATCACATGATGGTGATGATGAATGAGTGCGGCGTAACGCTCGAGGATGTCTGCAAGGAAATGGATGTGCGTGCAGCCAAGATCGGCAACCTCAAGCAGTTCCACGTCTCCGACCACAACACCTGATAACTACAAAGAGGACTTTATGAGACGCAAGGAACGAGAAGTCAAAGAGCGCGCGGCCATCGAGAAGATTTTGCGCGCCTGCAAGGTGTGCCGACTGGCTATGAACGGCGAGGACGGCGTGCCCTATGTCGTACCGCTGAACTTCGGCTATACTTGGAACGAAGAACAGCCGGTATTTTACCTGCACAGCGCGCAGTCTGGACGCAAACTCGATTTGCTGGGTAAAGATGCGCGTGTCTGTTTCGAAATGGACTGCGGTTATGTGCTGGAAGGGGAGGCGGACGACGCCTGCACCTACACCAACCGCTACGCCTCGGTCATCGGCACAGGACGGTGCGAGCTGGTCACCTCGGATGAGGAAAAGGAAGCTGGCTTGCGCTGCCTGATGCAGCACGTCGCGGGCGATCAGGACTGGAAATTTGATCCCCACTGGATGGGAAAGACCGCTGTGCTGCGTGTGCGCACCGAACAGCTGACCGCAAAACGACATTAAATATTGCGTGACCACCCATGTCGCGGTTCCAGACAGAGCAGCTCGACCGGCTGCTCTTTTTGTGTGCGATTTTTCGGCAAAAAATGTGAATACGGTTTGCATCAAGCTGCATTCTGTATTATAATTTCTATGACTGCATTAGAAAGCGAAGTGTTTGATACATGAGATACATCAAATTCGGACAAGATACCGAATCGAATATTTTTAACCAGCTTGACGACAAAAAGCGCGAGCTTGCCGCACGCGGCGTGGATGTCATCAATCTGTCCATCGGCACCCCCGATTTTCAGCCCGATGCACATGTCATGCAGGCGGTCGCACAGGCGGCAACCGATCCGGAGAACTATAAGTACTCCATGAACGACACCCCGGAGCTCATCCAGGCCGTGCAGGATTGGTACGCACGCCGGTACGATGTCAAGCTGGATGCCGACCAGATTATGTCGGTTTCGGGCTCGCAGGAGGGCATCGCGCATGTTGCATTCCCGTTTGCAGGCCCGGGCGATCTGGTGCTCGCACCCGATCCGGGTTACCCGATCTTTACCTTTGGTCCCATGATGACCGGTGCCGAACTGGGTCTGTATCCGCTCTATGCAGAGAAGGGTTGGATTCTGGACTTTGCCGATATTCCGGACGAGGTGGCCGATCGTGCCAAGATGATCGTCGTATCCTATCCGAACAACCCCACCACCGCCGTGGCTGACCGTGACTTCTATGTCAAGCTGGTCGAATACGCCAAGAAGCACGACCTGATTGTGCTGCACGATAATGCATATTCCGATCTGGTCATGGATGGCGGTCAGGGACTGTCCTTCCTGTCCATTCCGGGCGCGATGGATGTCGGCATCGAGTTCAACTCGCTGTCCAAGACCTACAACCTGACCGGCATGCGCGTCTCGTTTGCCGTCGGCAATCGCGACGTCATCCGCCGTTTCCATGATTTCCGCTCGCAGATTGACTATGGTATGTTCTACCCGGCACAGGCTGGTGCGGTGGCCGCGCTGAACGGCCCGCAGGATATTGTCGAGCGCAACCGCTCGGGCTATCAGGCACGCCGTGATGCACTGTGCGGCGGCCTGCGCAGCATCGGTTGGGACGTACCCGATTCCAAGGGCAGTATGTTCGTCTGGGCCAAGATTCCGGAAGGCTATGCGACTTCGGCAGAGTTTGTACTCGACCTGATGGACAAGACCGGTGTCATCTGCGTACCCGGTCTGAGTTTTGGCGAGCAGGGCGAGGGCTATGTGCGCTTTGCACTCGTCGTACCGCCCGCACGCATGGAGGAAGCTGTCCGCCGTATTAAGGATAGCGGTATTTTGAACCGCGCATAAGGAGAATAAAATGAAACTGATTTCCTGGAACGTCAACGGCCTGCGTGCATGCGTGGGCAAGGGCTTTTTTGAATTTCTTGAACGTGAGCAGCCCGATATGATGTGCTTGCAGGAGACCAAGCTCCAGCCCGAGCAGGCACCCGAAGTTGAGGGTTATTATGATTATTGGAACTCGGCAGATAAGAAGGGGTACTCGGGTACTGCGATTTTTTCCAAGACCGAGCCGCTCGCGGTCACCTATGATATCGGCATCGATGTGCACGACCATGAAGGCCGCGTCATCACGGCTGAATATCCGGAATTTTACCTCGTGACCGTGTATGTCCCGAACTCGCAGGATGGCCTCAAACGTCTGGATTATCGCATGACCTGGGAGGATGACTTCCGCGCATATTTGCAGGCGCTTGACCAGAAAAAGCCGGTCATTGTCTGCGGCGATATGAATGTCGCGCACAAGGAAATCGACCTCAAAAATCCCAAGACCAACCGCAAGAACGCTGGTTTTACCGATGAAGAACGCGCCAAGATGACCGAACTGCTGGACGCTGGCTTTGTCGATACCTTCCGCCATTTCTATCCCGAAGTGGAGGGTGTGTACTCGTGGTGGAGCTATCGCTTCAAGGCGAGAGAGAAAAACGCGGGTTGGCGTATTGACTACTTTTTGGTGTCCGAGCGCTTTATTGACCGCGTCAAGGACGCACGCATTTTGACCGATGTGTTCGGCAGCGATCACTGTCCGGTGGTGATCGAACTTGCATGAAGAAATAGAATGGCCGGAATATTGGTATGGGGAACCCATCGAGGAGCAGATAGAGACCCTCGATCCCTATGACCGACCGGACTTTGCAGCCCGGTGGCCGGAGGAGCACGACGAGGACGAGCCCGCCTGCGACCCGATCACCGGACTGCCGCTGACACCGTGCGCGGTATGCGGTATGGACACGGTACCCGAGGGTGGAATGGGCTTTGTGTGTCCGATTTGCGGCTGGCAGGCCGATGCAATGGTGCAGGATGAGAGGGAACCGAGCGCTTGCAATCACGGCCTGAGCCTGCTGGAAGCACAGCTGAACTTTCGGACATTTGGCTGGAGTGATCCGGCGATGCTGATAGAAGGAGAAGAAACGAACGATGCTGAATTTTAGAAATGATTACAGTGAGGGTGCACATCCGACGATTTTGGAGGCCATGCGGCAGAATAACCTCACTCCGGTCATCGGATACGGAATGGACGAGTACTGCGCACATGCAGCGGCTATGATTCGCGAGCGTTTTGGCTGTCCGTCGGCCGATGTACATTTTCTGGTGGGCGGCACCCAGACCAACCTGACCATGATTGCGTCCGCGCTGCGTCCCTACGAGGCGGTCATCTGTGCAGACACCGGACACATCAACGTGCACGAGACCGGCGCGATTGAGAGCACCGGTCACAAGGTGCTGACCGTGCCCAAGGAGGACGGCAAGCTGACCCCGGCAGACGTGCTGTCGGTGGTACGCAGCCACCCGGACGAGCACATGGTCAAGCCGCGCATGGTTTACATTTCGCAGTCCACCGAAGTTGGTACGGTCTACACCCGTCACGAGCTGGAAGCACTGCGCGCAGTCTGTGACCGTCAGAACCTGCTCTTGTATCTGGACGGCGCGCGTCTGGCCAGCGGTATGACCGCAGAGGACTGCGACCTTATCCCTGCCGACCTGCACCGCCTGTGCGATGCATTCTACATCGGCGGCACCAAGAACGGTGCGTTGTTTGGCGAGGCACTGGTTCTGGTCAACGACGCACTTAAGCCTGATTTCCGTTACATGATTAAGAACCGCGGTGCAATGCTGGCTAAGGGCTGGCTGCTGGGCATGCAGTTCGAGGGTCTGTTTACCGGTGATCTGTACTTCACCCTCGGCCGTCACGCCAATGCCATGGCCGCACGCCTGCGTGATGGACTGATCGCGAAGGGCTATGAGCTGGCCTATCCGTCCACGACCAACCAGGTGTTTGCCGTGCTGGACAAGGATCAGATCTTTGAGCTGACCACCGAAGCCGCATTCGAGTTCACCAAGAACTGGGACGCAACCCATGACGTCGTGCGTTTTGTCACCTCGTGGGCGACCAAGGCCGAGGATGTCGACGCGATGCTCGCGCTGCTGTAATCGAAGCATGAAAACCAGCCGTTCGGAGATCGGACGGCTGATTTTTTTGACCAACCGGAGAAGGGAGGGAAGACCGATGCAGCCGGAAGCTGTGCTCAAACAATTTTTTGGATACGATAGTTTTCGAGACAATCAAAAACCCTTGGTTATGCGCATTCTGGCCGGACAGGATGTTCTGGGTGTCATGCCGACCGGTGCGGGCAAGTCGGTGTGTTATCAGATACCGGCACTCATGCGCCCCGGACTTGCATTGGTCATCTCGCCTTTGATTTCGCTCATGCGTGACCAAGTGCGCACCCTGTGTCAGGCAGGCATTCCGGCGGCCTGTCTGACCAGTGCCCAGCCGGTCGAAGAACGCACGCGCATTCTCCGTGAGACCGCACAGGGCAAGTATAAACTGCTCTATGTCGCACCCGAACGCCTGCAAACACCTAGTTTGCAAGCTCTGTGCCAGCGGGTGCGCTTGTCGCTGATTGCGGTGGACGAAGCGCATTGCGTGTCCCAGTGGGGACAGGATTTTCGCCCGAGCTATCTGCGCATCACGGAATTTTTGCAGATTTTGCCCGAACGCCCGCCGGTTTGTGCGTTCACGGCGACGGCCACCGAACGAGTGCGTGGGGATATCATCCGGCTGCTCGGTCTGCAAGACCCGTTTCTATTGGTATCCGGCTTTGACCGTCCCAATCTGCGCTTTTTTGTCCACCATCCAGCCGATAAAAAGTCGGCATTGATTGCGGAACTGGCCGGAAGAAGAGAGCAGAGCGGCATCGTCTATTGCCTGACCAGAAAGCTGGTTGATGACGTGTACGGCATTCTGCACAGCCGGGGCTTTGCTGCGGCACGCTATCACGCCGGACTGGATGCCGAAACCCGTCAAACTGCGCAGGAAGATTTTCTCTATGACCGCAAGCGCATCATGGTGGCGACCAACGCCTTTGGCATGGGCATCGACAAGCCCAACGTGTCCTATGTCATCCATTACAACATGCCGCAGGATTTGGAAAGCTACTATCAGGAGGCCGGACGCGCGGGACGCGATGGGGAGATGGCCGACTGTATTCTGTATGCCAGCGAGTCGGACGTGCGCCTGTGCCGCTTTCTGATCGAAAACAGCCGGGATTTGTCCGATGATCTGGACGAGGAGGCACGCCAGACTGCCTTGCAGCGTGATCTTGACCGCTTGCGCAAAATGCGCTGGTACTGCCAGACCACCGACTGCCTGCGGCAGACCATGCTGCACTATTTCGGCGAGTCCTCTCCGTCCTACTGTGGCGGCTGCGGCAACTGCGGCACGCACTGGGCGTGGAAGGACGCAACTGTGGATGCACAGAAGATCGTCTCGTGCGTTTTTCGACTCAATCAGCGCGGCCGGACGGTCGGAAAACGGTTTTTGATTGAGATTTTGCAGGGTCAGACGACCGAGCGGGTGCAGCAGAGCGGACTGGAAAACCTGTCGACCTTCGGCATCATGCGCGGTGAGTCGGTGTACCATATCCGCTACATTCTGGACTGCCTCATTGCACAGGGCTATCTGACCTGCCGTGCGGAGGAACGTCCGATTGTGCAGCTGAGCGCAAAATCTGGCGACATCATCAAAAAACGCTTGCCGTTTTCGGTCAAATCACCCAAGGGCGTGCGCGTGGTGCCAGTACATCTGGGGGATGCCGTGGGACCGGTCGACGAGAGCTTGCTCAAAGTGCTTGAGCAGACCTGTGACCGATTGGCCAAGCGTGCCGGTGTACCGTCTTTCTCGATTTTTCCCACGACGGTACTGCGTGAGATGTGCAAGCGCATGCCGCGCACGGTGGATGAACTGGGGGACATTCCGGGAGTTGCGGCGCACAAAGCCAAGCGATACGGTCAAGCCTTTGTGGACAGTATCTCGGCTTACCGGCGCAGACAACAAGGCGACAGACCGTAATATAAAATCGCAAAAGAAAAAAGGTAGACAGCTGGAACAAGTCCAGATGGTCTACCTTTTTGTTGTTATGGACGGGTGCGCATGATCGTGAAGTGGAACAAGTCAGCGCGTAAGTAGTCGAGCGAGTAGAGCAGGGGATTGCCGCGCGAATCGTAATGAAACTGGCGGAATCCGAAGGCATCATAGTGCGTGGGCAGATGGAGCAGCGCGCGCAGCGGATCGTCCTCGGGCGGAATAAAGAGCTCGGTGAACGCACGGCTGATCGACATGCCGCAGGTGTCCTCGAGATAGGAGAACAGCGAGCGCGGCGGATGCGCGGGGTCAATCTGATCGGTGTATTGGCAGGGCAGATAACCCAAGCTGGCCGAAATAATGCCGACTTCGGCGTGACGCACGCGCTGCAGGATGAAGAAGGGTTCATTCGCGGGCGTGTTGAAAAACTCGGACACATCGGCCGGAGCCGGTGCAATCGAGCAGGTAATATCGGATTTTTCTTCCACAATACCGGCATTTTCAATCATAGCACCCATACTTTGCAGCTGAGACAGATCGTTTGAAATGCGGCGGGGACGATCGAGCAGGTAGGTGCCCGAACCGTGGCGGGAGACGATCAGGCCGTCGCTGCGCAGCAGACCGAGTGCCTTGCGCCAGGTTTCGCGGCTGACCCCCAGACGCTGTGCCATTTGCAGTTCCGAGGGCAGCTTGTGCCCGGGTAAAAATTCTCCTGCATGATAGAGCGCCAAAAAAGCCTCTTTTGCACATAAAGCAGAAGATTTGGATTTCATGAATGTGGCCCTCCTTGAGATGGATCGCGATATGAGGATGCGAAAGGGAGTAAAACTTAGTTCATTATATGTCGGTTAAAGTAAATTTTCAAGGGGGTAAGGTGTAAAAATATAGTCATATATTGTCATATTATACAAAAAATGCGGTGTGTATCTGGAATAAACAATGAAAATACGAAAGAGGTCTTTACAACTTATCTGTGAAGTGGTATAAAATGATTAAGAGGTCTATACAACTATTAGGAGCAGAGAGAAACTTTTGGAAGAAAGTGAGGAAAAAAGCATGATCTCAAACAAGTATGTCGCGCTGTTTGTGGTGGGATTCTTTGTGTACATCGCTTTGATGATACTCATTGCTTACCTGACCAGCCGCAAGGGCAGCACAAAGGGTGAGGATTACCTCATGGGCGGACGAAATGTCGGTCTGCTTCTGCTGATCTGCACGGCGGCAGCAACAGCAGTTGGCACCGGTACCTCGGTTGGTGCGACCGCAAACGGTTTCCGCGATGGCTGGCTGGGTGCGGTTTACCCGCTGGCAAACGCAATCGGTCTGATCACGGTTGCATTCTGTTTTTCGCATGTGCGTAAGTTTAAGTTCCGTACCCTGTGTGAGGAGCTTCAGTTCTACTATGACGGCAGCCCGTATATGAGAAAGTTCATGTCGGTTGTTATTTTCATCGTCTCCATTGTCTGGGTCGGCAGCGCCATCAACGGCGGTGCAAACTATCTGGCATACCTCATCGGTATGGATATGATCCCGGCGAAGATCATTACGGTTTTGGCATTTGGCGTATATGTCTTCGTTGGCGGTTATATGGCAGTTGTATGGACGGACGCCATTCAGGCAATCTTGCTGTTCGGCGGTTTCGTTCTGATTGCGATTCTCGCAATCCCGGCCGCAGGCGGCTATGAGACCATCCGCGCAACCTATGAAGCAGCTGGCAACCCGGGTGCAATGACTGCATTCGGCCTGGGCGCAAAGGGCATCTTCGGCGTACTGGCCGTTGCACTGGCTTCTTACTACGGCGCAATGGCAGGCCCGACCGCACACATGCGCGTCTACACTGCAAAGTCTCCGGCAACCGCACGTAAGGCAATCCTGATCGCGGCAGCAGTCGTCGGTTGTTTCTCCATTCTGCCCGCAATCGTTGGTATGTCCGGTTTCACCATCGCAACCCAGAACGGTGCAGAAGCTGTTCTGAACAATCCTGATTTCACCTTCGCGTACATGGCAACCACGGTATTCCCGCCCGCAATCGGTCTGGTATGCCTGATCGCCGGCCTGTCCGCAATCATGTCTTCGGCAGACTCCGACGCCATCGCCGGTGTCACCACCTTCCTGACCGACGTTTACGCACTGATCTTCAAGAAGCCGGTCGAGGATGATGAGATCCCGAAGTATTCGCGTATCATCCTGGTCATCATGCTGGTTGGCGCATTCTGCATGACCATCTTCGCAAGCGATATCATGGGTTACATCAATAACGTAATCGGTTCGTTCACGCCTGGTATGGCAGTTGCACTGCTGGTTGGTCGCTTCTGGAAGCGTGCAACCTGGCAGGGCGGCGTTGCTACCATGGCAAGCGGCATTCTGTTCGGTGTATGCTATCTGACCATCGCACCGTTCCAGAGCTGGCTGGTCGGCATCTTCGCAGGTCCCGCACTGCCGGTTACCATCGTTACTCTGATCGTTGGCGTGATTGTCAGCCTGATGACGCCGCCTCCGGTACACACCGAGGAAGAGCGTGTCGCACTGGTTATCGCAGAGCGCAACCAGGAAAAGACCGCATCCATTCGATAAGCGATTCAAAGTTACAAAAAAGCAGACATAAACAAAAACGGGCAGTTGACAAACTGCCCGTTTTTGGCAACAATAGACAGGGAGGTAAAACATGGAGCTTTATTTTTTGAGCGTTGGCTATGGCGAGGCAATGGTGGTACTGGATGGGGGACATTGTCTGCTGATTGATGGCGGCCCAGGCGTGGATGATGTGGCCTACACACAGCCCGGCACCATTCCGGCTGTTACCTTTTTAAAGGAGAAGCAGGTCGAGCGCATCGACTGTATGATCTGCACCCATGTTCATAACGACCATGTCAGCGGTCTGTTGGAGGTTGCGCGACAGTTTCCGGTGGATACATTCTGGTGTAACTGCCTGCACGCAGACAGTCCGGCAGCGGCAGTACGGACAGCGGAACCGGTCTGTGATCACGACCTGAGCATGCGGTTGTTTACCGAGGGCCTGCGCCATTGGGAGGCTCTCGTTGCCTGCCTGCATGCACAGGGAACGACCATGATCGAGCGTACAGCGACCGACGATTTTGAACCGCTGTGGGATGGTCTTTCCATCCGCCTGTTCGGCATGGATAAAACCCGTATGGAGGAACGCCGCCGCCGGTTTGCGGAATTTTGTGCCGAGACCGACCCGGAACGTCAGCTCACACAGATGCGGGCGTTTGACAGCACGGAAAACCAGTGCAGTCTGGCATGCTGTCTGCAGACTGCGGACGGCTGGAAAGCCTTTTTGACCGGAGACCTGTGCAGCGGTTGGGATGAACGCTGCGCAAAGGACGATTTCCCGCGTGCCCAAGTGCTCAAATTAACCCACCATGGACAAAAGGACGGTATGCCGCAAAGTCTGGTCGATGCATGCGACCCGGAGATCTTTGTCATGTGCGCCGATGCCGACCGAACCTTCAACAGTGCCTGCGACGCAGTGTGCCTGCGCGCGCAGGAATACCTGAACGCACGGAACCGAGCAACACAGATTTACACAACCGGTCTGCTGGAAAATGCGTTTGGGACGCAGAATGACCGGATACCGTGCGCGCTGCGCTGCTGTCCGGGTGCAGCTGCGGATGCTTATTTTTCAGAAGGGAGTTTATGATCGCCGATGATTTTATACGAACGGCATTATAATTGGACACCGGAGGATACCAGACGGGACATCCCGTTTGCATTTTGCTGCCCATCAAACATCAAACGACTGCTGATTACCTTTACGTTTTCCCCGGGTGCGGAGCAGCAGCCCGAGCGGTGCGAGATGGCAGTCGAGCGCGCACTCACGCGCTACTACGACCGTTACCCGCGGGACATTCAGCCCATGCAGTCCGAGCAGTTTTTCCCGATCAAGAACCTGATCACGCTGTCGCTCGAGCGGGATGGCGTATATCTGGGTAATGCACATCGGTGGCAGACCGAGCAGGTGCATATTCTGACCACCAAACACGCTTCGCGCGGGTTTGAACCGCCGTGTGCGATGGAAGGCACCTGGGCGGGCATGCTGCACATCCATGAGATTCTGTCTCAGGTGTGCGAGGGCTATCTGCGTGTAGAAGGGAGTGAGGACGCGTGAAGTGGTATCCTGTTGAACTGCATACTCATACCGAGCACAGTGACGGTGATTTTACCCCGACACAGCTGGTACAGGCTGCCAAGGCGCGCGGCTTTGCCGGTGTTGCGCTGACCGACCACAATACCAAGTCGGGCGCGACCGAGTTTAACGCGGCGATTGAAAAAAGCGGACTGACCGGTGTACATGGCATCGAGTGGACGACCTACTGGGGACATATGCTGGTGCTGGGAGAATATACATATACCGACTGGCGCGGCGTCACACCGGACATGATTGATGAGGCCATCAAGCGCATTCACGACCATTGCGGTCTGGTAGGCATTGCCCATCCGTTTGCACTGTCCAACCCGGTCAATACCGGTTACCATTGGGAGTTCCAGATTGCCGATTGGCAGGCAGTTGACTTTTTGGAAGTATGGTCGCGAGATAACGCGCCCTGCAAGGTGCAGAGCCTGCGCGCAATCGAGCTGTGGGAACAGCTGTTAAACCGTGGGTGCCACATCACCGCGACGAGCGGACGCGACTGGCACCGAGAGGATACCCGCTCGTATGCGCATACCTATGTAGGCATTGAAGACGAGCTCAATGAGCAGAACGTCTTGCAGGCAATCCGGGACAGCCGCATCTGTTTGGCGGCCGGACCGCTCCTGACCATGCAGGCGGAGACCGCACAGGGACCGGTTTATCCGGGACAGCAGACCGAGTCGGGAAATGTGACGCTCAAACTGTGCATGGATGATCAGACCATGCCGCATGACTGGGATCGTACCGCCATCATTCCCGAGAAAATTGTGCTGGTACAGAATGGTGAAGTCATCGAGACACTGCCGGTGTGCGCAGAACAGACGGTCACGGTACGGACACAAAAGGGTTGGCTGCGCGCCGACCTGATCGGCCGTTATTTTGGACGGGAGGAGCAGCGCATTGCGCTCACCAATCCAATCTGGACGGCATAACGAGTCAATAAAGGAGGGCTTGCCATGTTGATCTACCTGGAAATTGCGCTGCGTTTGATCCTTGCGATGTGCATTGGCGGTGGAATCGGCTGGGAGCGCGCACGCAGACACCATCCCGCGGGCATCCGCACCCACATGCTGGTCGCGATCGGTGCGGCGGTTGTCATGCTGCTCGGCGGACAGACCGCAGGCGTGTTTGTCGGCACGGCAAATTCCGACCCGGCACGCCTGGGCGCACAGGTTATTTCGGGCATCGGTTTTCTGGGAGCCGGTACGATCATGAAAGAAGGCCGTTCGGTACGTGGCCTGACCACAGCGGCGACCCTGTGGGTGGTTGCCTGCTTGGGACTGTCCATGGGTGCCGGACAGTATGCCATTGCGATTGGTGGATTTCTGGTTTCTATGATCTCGCTGCGCATGTTCAAAATGCCGCGTTACGAGATCTCGCTCCTGTGCAGTGAACAGGGATGCAGTTTGGAAGAACTCTGTAAACTGCTGGAGCTGGAAGAAGCCAACATCAGCAATTTTTCCTGCCGTTCGTATGATGCACAGTGGATGAAGGTGCGGTTTGAGCTGTATCTGGGATGGAAACAGCGCGACGTGAGCACATCCGAATTGCTGCGTCAGATTTCCAGCATCGAGAGCGTTTCGCAGGTCGAAATTGACGCCATTTGATCAAAAATGAACGAAAGCCCTGAGGCATGATGCTTCAGGGCTTTTTTGTTGTGTGAAAATCAGGTGTTTTCAGCACCGGGCAGAACGATTTTCGGCTTGGGCAGCGACTGCATGCTGCGCAGGCTGACGCCAAGCGTCGATAGATTGTGCAGCGCAGCCGAGGCAGCCGGGGACAGGATACCGGCAACGCCAAGCGCGATCAGAGTGCCGTTGAATCCGATGACAAAGCGATAGTTGGAGCGAATGCGCGCCATCAGGCCGACCGCGATCTGGCGGAGCTTCACCAGTTCCCACAGACTTTCTGCGGACAGCGTGATGTCTGCGATCTCGCGGGCGATGGCTGCACCGTCGCGGATGGCGATACCGGCATCGGCCTCGGACAGTGCCGGCGAGTCGTTGATGCCGTCACCGACCATGAGTACGGTGTGACCGGCGGCACGCAGTTCAGCGATAAACTGTGCTTTATCTGCCGGGAGCACCTCGGCGCGGAAGGTGTCCACACCGACTTCGCTTGCGATGGCAGCTGCTGTGCGGCGGCTGTCGCCGGTCAACATGACCGTTTGAGAGATGCCCAGCGCACGCAGCGCGGACAGAACATCCCGTGCCTCGGCACGCAGCGGATCGGAGATACAGATCACAGCGGCGAGCTGCTGACCGACCGCCAGATATAGATGCGAGTAGGCGGCAGGCAGGGCATCGAAGCGTTCCTGTTCGCCCTTCGGGATGACACAACCCTCATCTTCAAAGATGAAGTGTGCGCTGCCGATGCGGACACGCTCGCCGTTGACCGTGCTGACAATGCCGTGCGCGACCAGATATTCGACCTTGGAGTGGAATTCCTCGTGGGTCAGACCGCGGCGTTTGGCCTCCTCGACCACGGCGTTCGCCATGGAGTGCGGAAAGTGCTCCTCCAGACAGGCAGCCAAACGCAGCATTTCCTGCTCGTCGGTGCCGCCGAAGGGGATGACCTGCGCGACCTGCGGACAGGCGTGGGTGAGGGTACCGGTCTTGTCAAAGACGATGGTGTCGGCTTGTGCGACGGCTTCCAGAAACTTACCGCCCTTGACCGTGATGTGTTCGCTGCCAGCCTCGCGCATGGCGGACAGGACAGCCAGCGGCATAGCCAGCTTGAGGGCACAGGAAAAGTCGACCATCAATACCGACAGTGCGCGAGCGGGATTGCGGGTCAGTGCCAGACTGAGCAGGCTGCCCGCAAAGGTATAGGGTACCAGACGGTCGGAGAGGTGGACGGCCTTGTTTTCGGCAGCTGACTTCATCTGTTCCGAGCGCTCGATCATGGATACGATCTGATCGTAGCGGCTCTGTCCGGAAGCCTGCCGGACTTCTACCAGACATTCGCCTTCTTCGACTGCCGTACCGGCATAGACCAGACTGCCGGCATGCTTGGCGACCGGGATGGATTCACCGGTCAGCGAGGCCTGATTGACGGTTGCCTCGCCCTCAAGCACCAGACCGTCGACCGGGATCACGCCGCCGGCACGGATGACCACCTGATCGCCGGGCACGATCTGTGCGATCGGGGTCAGGATATCGCCGTCCGGTGTGTGCAGCCAGACACGGTCGGTGCCCAGCGCCATGCAGCGTGCGAGATCCTCCACCGACTTCTTGCGCGTCCACTCTTCGAGCAGTTCTCCGACTTCAAGCAGGAACATGACAGCGCCAGCCGTACCAAAGTCACGGCGGAAAGCGGAAATGCCGATCGAGAGCGCGTCCAGCACCTCGACTTTGAGCTGTCTGCGCAGCATGCAGCCGATTCCGCGCCGCAGGAAGGGGATCATTTGCCAGACGATGCGGGCGATACGCAGGGGAGAGGGCAGGAAGAGCGTACAGGCAGCTTTACAGAGCACCTTGCCGACCAGTTTTTCTTCGAAATCGCGGTTGAGCTGTCGGCTGCTGTGTGCAGGGAGCGTGATGGAGCGGTCTGCTTGCTGCCAGGAGAATTGGCGGATGGCATCTAAGACCTGCTCGCGTGTGCCGCGATAGCGCACGATGACACAGCAGGTGCGTTCGTGCACGGTCGCTTGCTGCACCCAGGTTTGCCGGTCCAGCCATTCCTGCAGCAGATCGGCCTGACGCAGACTCATCTGCTTCTGTTTGAGCCGCAGGCGGATGCGTCCGCGGCTTTCGTGTAAAATTGTTGCGTTCATGTGTGACTCCTTCGCGCAAAAAGGAGCCGCGTGCACGGCTCCCTGTTTTGCATCAAATTTCGCTGTCGTTGATCTCGGCAGCGGCAGCGGCTTCGCACTGTGCAGCCGAACGCGCTTCATTCATATCCTTGGCCGAGGCCAGAATGTCTGCGGCATTCTCCTGTGCATTGGTGACCGTCTTCATTACGCAGTCTTTCATGCGCAGACCGGCAGCGGTTGCATGGATGTAAGCCTTCTTTGCGTCTTGGCTGGACAGCAGCTTGACGCCGAACGAGCCGAACAGTGCGCCGCCGGCGAAGCAGGCGAGTTTGGTGTAAAGATTCATCAGGTGTACTTCCTTTCTGTTATTTACGGTGGTAGCCGGTCAGCATGACCATGATCATGCAGATCACAGCACCCCAAGCCCAAAAACGATGCTGTTTCAAAGGAATTCCCTCCTTTAGGCAGATGGCTTCTGTGACTTTAGATTATATCAGATTGCAGCAGGATCGTCTTGCGGAATCGGGCGGCGATCGACGGGATCGGACATTTTTCTGTATTGGGTGGGCGTAAGACCGTAGCGGCGCTTGAATGCGGCGTTAAATTGACTGACCCCGTCATATCCGACCGACTGCGCAACTTGCAGAACGGTCATGGATTGTGCACGCAAAAGAGTTCCGGCATGTTCCATGCGCTTTTGCTGCAGCCAGTTGTGAATGGGCTGGCCATACATGCGGCGGAAGCAGGTTTTGAAGGCGGTCGGGGACAGGCCGAAGCGGCGGCACAGGCTGGCGATGGTCAATTTTTCGTCCAGATGACACGCCATATAATCGCGGATATCGCGCACGGTGTACGCCAGCCGACTGTCGGGGATGACCGGACTGCAATCGGATTCGAGCAGGTTGCTGTGCGTGCATAACAGATATAAGAGTTCGGTCGATTTCCAGACGCAGTATCGTGCGTGTTCGGCCTGGGGCAGCTGCAGCAGGGTAGCGAACATGGCATGCGTCCAGGACGATTGCCGCAGCAGGGCACAGCCATTTTGCTGCGCCATACGGTGCCGAACGGTGTGCAGATCGAGCGTGAGATCACCCATCAGATGACAGAGCGTGCGCAGACTGCTGCGTGCCTGAACAGCATCGACAGATACCAGAATCCCGCTCAAAGAGGAGGGAATGCACAGACGACATAGGTTGTCCGTGTCCGAGACCAGCAAAACGTCGTGCGCACCGACCGTGCGTGCCTGATTTCCTATCTGCTCCAGGGTCAGAGTACCCTGATCACAGTAGAGCGTTTCAAAATGCAGCGCATCCAAATGCGGTGAAGATAGGATGAGCGGTTCGCGGATGGAGAAGCGGTATACACAGACGCCGGGCATAACGGTATGCCATACGGCATCGGCCTGCGCCGGGTGCTGCGCAAGATATTCTGTTAGCATATCGCTCCTCCTTTCTGATGGTTAGTTAGCTATAACTAACCATATCTTACTATATTTGGGAGAAAAATGCAAGCTGTTTTGCAGGGGGAAGATTGCAAGCCAAATGGCATTGGAAATTTTTGAAAAAATAAATGGAAACAGTGCTTGACAAATGATAATTGATATCGTATACTATTCTCGAAGTTGGTCAGAACTAACCAAATCAAATTCAAAATATAAGGAGGCATGACAATTATGTCTATGATTCAGAAAGAAGTTCGCGATTTTCAGGTACAGGCTTACCAGAACGGAGCCTTTCAGACCGTTTCCAAGGCAGATGTGGTAGGAAAGTGGAGTGTATTCTTCTTCTACCCGGCTGATTTCACCTTTGTCTGCCCGACCGAGCTGGAGGATCTGGCAAATCTGTATGCCGAGTTCCAGAAGATTAACTGTGAAGTATACACCGTTTCGTGCGATACCCACTTTGTACATAAGGCATGGCATGACGCATCCGACCGCATCAAGAAGATCCAGTTCCCCATGCTGGCAGACCCGACCCACGCACTGGCCAAGGACTTTGAGGTTTACATCGACGAGAGCGGCGTTGCAGAGCGCGGCACCTTTATCGTAAATCCGGAAGGCCGTATCGTAGCTTACGAGGTCATCGCGGGCAATGTTGGCCGCAACGCAGACGAGCTGCTGCGCCGCGTACAGGCGAGCCAGTTTGTTGCCGAGCACGGCGACGAGGTATGCCCTGCAAAGTGGAAGCCGGGCGCAGAGACCCTTAAGCCCAGCCTGGATCTGGTCGGCCAGCTGTAAGGGATGAGCCGGATGAGCGATAATCTCTATGATGTTGTCGTCATCGGAGGCGGGCCTGCCGGCCTGACCGCAGCCATTTATCTGGCGCGGGCACGGTATCGTGTGCTGGTGCTGGAAAAGGAGCACTTTGGCGGACAGATTACCATTACGGCAGAGGTGGTCAACTACCCGGGCATCGAGCGCACCAGCGGTGCGGCGCTGACGGCTGTCATGCAGCGTCAAGCCGAGCAGTTCGGCGCAGAGTTCCTGCTAGCCGAGGCTGAGCGTCTGGATGTACAGGGGCAAATCAAGACCGTTTATACCAATCGGGGCGAGCTGCGATGCTTTGGCATCCTGCTTGCCACCGGTGCCCATCCTCGCATGATCGGCTTTGAAGGCGAAGAAGAGTTTCGAGGTCACGGCGTGGCGTATTGTGCGACCTGTGACGGTGAGTTTTTCGCCGGCAAGGATGTGTTCGTCGTGGGCGGCGGTTTCGCAGCAGCCGAGGAGAGCGTATTTCTCACCAAATATGCGCGTCATGTCACGATTATGATGCGCGGTGCGGATTTTTCCTGCGCACCGGCAGCGGCTAACGCTGCGCGTGAGCATGAGAAGATTACCGTCTTGACCCATACCCAGGTTGAGAAGGTGGAAGGCGATACGGCACTGCGTTACCTGCGGTATCGCAACTCGCAGACCGGTGAGGTTGGAGAGTATCGGGCAGCCGATGGTGATACGTTCGGCGTGTTTGTCTTTGCCGGATATGAGCCTGAGACCGACCTGCTGCGCGGCATTGCCGAGCTGAATGAGCAGGGCTATGTGGTGACCGACCGCAGCCAGCAGACCAGCGTTCCCGGCGTATATGCTGCCGGTGACGTGTGCGTCAAGTCGCTGCGTCAGGTCGTGACAGCGGTAGGTGATGGCGCACTGGCGGCAACCGAGCTGGAGCGCTACGCTGCGCAGATGCAGGCCGAGACCGGTCTGCGTCCCGAACTGCCGCAGGCAGTGGCCAAGCAGCCCGAACCGCAGGCGGTGCACGCCGATGTGCAGAGCGAACTGTTTACACCCGATCTGCTGGCGCAGTTGCAGTCGGTGTTTGACCGCATGCAGAGCTCTCTGTGCTTGCAGCTTGCAATCGACGACAACGCAGCCGGACGGGAGCTGGAAGCCTACATGACCGAGCTGAGCCGTCTGACCGACAAGCTGACCGTGACCTACGCGGGCGCGGAAGTTGCTGACCGTCCGTGTGTCCGTGTCTGCCGTGCAGATGGAAGCTATACCGGATTGGCCTTCCATGGCATTCCGGGCGGACATGAATTTACTTCGTTCGTGCTCGGACTGTACAATGCGGCAGGACCGGGACAGAGCATCGAGCCGTCGGTTGCCGCACGCATTCAGAGTCTGCATCAGCCGATCTTGCTCAAGGTGCTGGTCTCGCTCTCGTGCACCAAGTGCCCGGAACTGGTCACGGCGGCACAGCGAATTGCGGCAGAAAACGCACAGGTCACCGCCGAGGTGTACGATCTCAATCATTTCCCTGATCTGCAAAAGCAGTATCAGGTCATGAGCGTGCCGTGTATGGTGCTCAATGACAGCCAAATCACATTTGGCAAAAAGAATATCGAGCAGATTCTGGACTGGATCGAACAGAATCTGTAAAAGCAAAGGGACAGTCTTTTGACTGTCCCTTTTGCGCGTATGGGGTTAAGTTTAAGCGGCACGCAGCTCGCATTCGAGTTCAACTTCGTCCGCATTGCCGATGGAGACGGTCAGATCGTACTTGCCGTCGTCGGGCGCGGTCCAATCCAGAGAGACCTGTCCGTGACCGTTTTCCAGCGTGACCGTCTGGGGTGCGTTGGGGATGACATTACCGTCGAGTTCCCACTGTACCGGTACGGTGACCTTGGGCAGAGCTGCCGGGCTGGTCACATCTGCCGTGATGGTGACCGTCTTACCCGGATAGACGTCTGCGCGTTCCAGATTAAGCGAAGCGTCGAGCGCGAGATCGACCGATGCAACCGGCAGTGTAGTCTGCGCCGTGCGCACGGTGCCGTCGGCCATGGTCAGACAGAGCTGCACGTTGAGTGACTGCGTGTCCAGTCGATCAAGCGTGTAGTCCAGCACGCTGGTCTTGCCGTTCGTAACCTGGAAATAGCTGTTTCCGTAGTCCGCGACCGCCTCACCGTTGACGTACCACTGTGCACCGGCAACGTAGTTTACCGAGACGCCGCCGATCTGTGCGCTGACTTGGAATTTCTGGAAGGGGTTGACGACATTCGGCTGCTGAACAATTTGCAGCGTGGTGGTCTGACGGGACGCATCACGCTTGGCGATTTCCGAGAAACCGAGGTCAAGCAGTTGGCGGGAATCCGCAAAACGCTGCGCATCGCTGGTGGACTTCATGACAACCGAGATAACACGACGGCCGTTGCGTTCGGCAGTCGTAGTGACACAGTAACCAGCTTCCGAGATCGTACCGGTCTTAAATCCGTCCAGACCCTCATAAGGTGCCATGGTGTTGAGCATGTGGTTGGTGTTGTTGTACCAGCGACCATTAAAGGAAACGCCGCTCTTGGAGGTGATGCGCAGGATATCCGGGTAGTCCTGAATGAAGCGGCGGGTGAGCATAGCCTGAGAGCGAGCAGTGATGTAGTTGACGCGCGCACCGTGGCAGTTATAATAGGTTGCATTCAATCCGAGCGCGTCAGCGGTCTGATTCATGCGTTCCACAAATGCCGTTTCGCTGCCGCTGATGTGCTCGGCCATCGCGATGCAGGAAGCGCTGGCCGAGGGGATCATAATCAGGTGCATGAGTGTGTCGACCGAGTAGGTCTGGCCTTCGGTCAGCGGAACAGCCATTGGATAGCTGCTGTCACGGGACTTGACCGCGACATTGTGGCTGATTTTGACCGGGGTATCCCAAGTCAGCGTGCCTTTTTCCAACTCCTGATAGACAATGTACGCGGTCAGCACCTTGGTCATGCTGGCGGGTACGCGAGCGACATCACCCTTGTATTCGTACAGACATTCCCCTGTCTGTGCATCCATGACGAAGGCCGAAGCGGCCTCAATGTCCAGCGCGTACGCCGTTGGGGTGAGACCAAGAACCAGCATCAGACTGGCCAGCATGCACGCCAGCCATCCCCGCAGTCGATTGCATTTTTGTTTCATCTCTTATCCCTACTTTCTTTGCTCTGCTAAAGCAGAATATATATTTATTATACAAAATATTGAGATAAAATCAATAAAAATTATGAAAAATGCAGTAAAAGGTGACAAATAAAAAGCACCGACTCTGTGTGAATCGGTGCTTTTCGTATGTGAGAAGGCTAAATGCCCAATAGGAAGGTGTCCAGATTGTGCATAAGGACAGGACGGAGCGCGTCAGCGGTCAGTCCGCGCAGCGCGGCGACCGCGTGCAGATGGCGTTCCATCGCGGCCGGATAGTCGGCCGGGGTGAGGGTTACGTGCTGACCCCATGCGATGCCGTCCAGACCGTCGGATTCTATGAGCAGACGATCGAGCGGGACAGTTTGCGCCAGATGGGCAACATCCCGGTCGAGTGCAGCATCCGGCCCAACCGTGAACCAGAATCCCAAGTCGATATAGTCTTGCAGTCCATGCGGGCAGGCGTACCAGTGCACCAGATAGCGATTGGGGTAGCGGCGGATGGTGTCCAGAATTTCGCGTTCCATGCCCTTGGTGTGCAGGATGACCGGCTTGCCCAGCTGCTGCGCGAAGGCAAGCTGTCGCTCGAAAACGGTGCGCTGCACGTCAAGATCGACCGTACACCAGACATTGTCCAGACCGATTTCTCCGATCACAGATACCTGCCGCAGAATGGGTTCCATCGCATCCCAAGATGTGCAGTCAGCTTTCCAAGGGTGAATACCGGCGGAAATGACCATGCCGGGCAGTTGGGTATGGGTTAAAAAATCGTATTCTTCCGGGCTGTCTGCGTTGGCGATGCATCGCGCATCGCGCAGATGGGGGACAAGCGCGGGTGTCACATGGATGTGACCGTCAATGATCGATTTCATTTCGTAAAATCCTGTGGATCTCCTTGCGCAGATCACTCTGTTCATACAGCCAGTCGCGGCTCTTTTGTACGCCGGTCAGATCGATCTCGCGGGTGACCGAAGCCGGTCGGCCGCCCAGAACGACAATGCGATCAGCCAGATACAGCGCCTCGTCAATGTCGTGGGTGACCAGCAGGGTGGTGCGTCCAAGTTCGGCACGTAGCCGCAGCAGCCAGTCCTGCATCTCGTTTCGAGTGATGACATCGAGTGCACCGAACGGCTCGTCGAGCAGCATGATATCTGCGCTGCACAGTGCGGTGCGCAGGAATGCTGCGCGCTGACGCATACCGCCGGACAGCTCATCGGGATAAGCATGCTCATAGCCCTGCAAACCGAATACTGGAAACTCCTTGAGCGCGGCCTCCTGCGCCTGCTTTTTCTGCCCGTGCAGCCTGCCGTACAGGGTCACGTTGTCCAGAATGGTTTTCCAGGGCAGAAGCAGGTCGTTTTGCGGCATGTAAGCGAAGCGGGAGGACACACCGTGCACCGGTGTGCCGTCCACGAACACTTCGCCCGATTCGGGCGTGAGCACGCCTGCGAGGATGTTGAGCAGGGTGCTCTTGCCGCAGCCGGACGGGCCGATCAGCGCGACGAATTCCCCGTCCTGTACATCCATGCACAGGTTTTCCAGAATCCGCTTTTGTTCGAACGTGACGCAGATGTTTTTGATCTGCAATTTCATGGTGATCGTTCCTTACTTGATAAACTGGTTGGTGTACTGCTCGCTGGCCGGGATGGTATGATCGATCAGACCGTACTCATACATAAACTCGGTGTAGCCGTCCCAGACTTCGTCCTTCATCAGGCCCCAAGTGTCGCTGTCCAAGCTGTACTGATCGCTGAGGAACTTCTGGGACTCAAGCAGGAAGTCCATGTCGGTATCCGGGATGACTTCGTGAAGGATGTTTGCGGCAGCCTCGGGCGATTCGATGGCGTATTCATAGCCCTGCTTGACGGCATCCATGAAGGCCTGAACGGTCTCGGGATCGTTTTCGATCATGTCTTCGTTGGTGATGATGACCGGGGTGTAGTAGTCCAGACGGGAGTCCAGATCCTTGACCGGCATGTAGTTGATGTCATAGCCCTGCATACGGTCGTTGATGACTGCCCAGCCTTCAAATTCCCACTGAATGTCGATGTCGTCGCCCATCGATTCCAGACCGCTGCCGGTTGCACCGACCATGGTCAGCTTGGAGAAGTCAGCGCCTGCGCCTGCCATAACGGCTTTGAGCACGGCTTCCTCGCTGGGAGCCTGCCAGCCGGCGTAGACCTTGCCCTCAAAGTCCTTGGGAGACTGGATGTTGTCCTCTGCACGGGAGATAAAGCCCGAGGTGTTGTGCTGAATGATGGCAGCGATGGCACGGATGGGGAGTGGCTCGGATGCCGTGCGGGCATAGGTGACGTTCTCCTGATAGGTCACGGCAAATTCAGCCTTGCCGACCGCACACAGCGTGGTTGCGTCGTTGTCACCCGGCTCAATGATGTTGACCTTGAGGCCGTGCTGCTCAAAATAGCCCGACTTCTGGGCAACATAAATGCCGGTGTGGTTGGTGTTGGGTACATAGTCGAGTACCAGCGTTACTTCCTTGAGACCATCCCCCTCGGTGGTCTGTTCGGTCTGTCCGCCGCATGCGGTCATGCCGAGACACAGACCCAGCGCGAGGAACATTGCCAATCCTTTTTTCATCTTACGAGACTCCTTTGCGTTTTCTTGTATAGGGAAAGAGTATGCGCTCGAGCAGCGTGACCGCAAAATTGAGCAGTAAGCTCCAAATAATGATCATGATGACACAAGCGAATACTTTATCCATCAAAAAGCCATTTTTGACGCGAATCATGTAATAGCCCAGACCGGCGGATGCGCTCAGCCATTCACCGACGATGGCGCCGCCGATGCAGTAGGTCGCCGAGACTTTGAGTCCGGAAAACAGCGCAGGCGCCGCGGTGGGGATTTTTACATATAGATATTGCTGCAGTAGATTCGCGCCAAAACTGCGCAGCAGATTGATTTGGTTGCGGTTTACGTGCTGAAGCGCATCGGAAAAGGCGATCGCGATGGGGAAAAAGCACATAAAGACAACCATGAGAATTTTGGGCGCCAGTCCAAAGCCCAGCCACATGGTAAAGAGCGGTCCCAGAACCATGACCGGGACGGTCTGGGAAACCACGAGATAGGGAAAGACACTGTGCCGGAAGGTACGGTTTAAGTCCATGAGGATAGCGATGAGGATGGCGAGCACGGTGGCGATCAGCAGACCGATGACAGCCTCCTGCAAGGTCACCATGGAATGCATCCACAGGGTGCCAAACTCCGAACCGATGGCTTTGACAATATCGCTTGGTGCGGGCAGAACATAGAGATCAATGCCGAAAAACTGTACACTGAACTCCCAGACGGCCAGCACGACGATCAGGCAAAGCACAGGCATGATGTATTGTTGGTATCGTTTCATGACGCAGCGCTCCAATGAAATAAAAATAAAAAAGCGACTCATCCGTTGCAGGATCAGTCGCTTTGCAAACTTGTTCAGGTGAAAAACACGAAAACTTCGACTCCCTACGCCGGTATGATCCGGATCAGGTAATAAGGGACCCTGCGCCCAGCGCAGATCTCAGCCGATCAAGGCACCCCTGTCTGATGTACATTTTATTTTAGCACGTTGGAATACAAATGTAAAGTCCGTGACCGAAAAAGGCAGTTATACGCGAAGGAGCGGGAATGGTGCTTGGAAAAATTCAGAAGGGGTGATATTTTCATTTGATTTGGGGCGTGCTATACTGAGAAAAACAGGATACCATTACAGAACTGAGGTAGAGCAGAGATGGGAACTCCAAAGCATCAGGCTTCGATTCAAAAGGAACTGACTCTCGTGGCGCGGCAGGAGCAAGCACTGCACAAGGCTGCTATGCGGCAAAAAACGCCGCAGTGGAAGACGAATTTGCAAGACAAAGTGCCGGAAAAGGTCTATTCGAATTTGGAAAAGGCATTCTGTAAGGCGTTTGAAGTGATTTTTGATAAGGGTACCGACTGGATTGAAAAAACGTATGATGCGCAATCTATCCGAAATGGATATGAGGTACACGATTTTGCACTTCAAATGCAGGCAGACCGCAAGGTTTTGAAAGAACTGCGCAGACAGGCATCGCGCACGCAAATGCAGGGGATGCTGACGACGAGCGCAGAAGGGATTGGACTGGGTGTTCTGGGCATCGGATTGCCGGACATTGTGCTGTTTGTCGGCGTGCTGCTGCAAGGTGTATATAAAATTGCGCTGCACTACGGGTTTGATTATCGGACGGCAAGCGAGCGGGATTTTATTTTGCTGTTGATGGAAGCTTCCGTACAGAAAGGCGAGGCGTGGGAAGCATGTAATCGTGCGGTGGAAGCGTTCATTGCCGGACAAACGGTAGATGTGAACGACCAGCTGACCCATACCGCACAGGCCTTTGCCGACGATCTGGTGCTCGCCAAAGCCGTGCAGGGATTGCCGCTTGTGGGCGTACTTGGCGGACTGTTCAATCCGGTCTGCTGCCGCAAGGTTATGAAATATGCCGAGCTCAAGTATCGAAAGCGCTGTCTGCTTAGACTGTATGAGAGTAGTTAGAGTAGGTAGCAGACTACAAAACAAAAACCATATCAGCGCGCGTTTCTGAGGTCGCTGCCCCGGAATCGCGTGTTATTTTTTACGGGACAGACGGCATGAATTTGTGCACTCCGAAGAGAATTACGAATCCGAGTCGGATATACGACAAAAGCCCTTGATTAACCCTCAGAACCTGATATAATTTTATTTACCACGTGACAAAATTTAAAAAGGGGATAAACATGGGAAAAAACTTTATAAGCAGTCTCGCAGTGGAGTTTCGGGGATATAATGCCCAAAAGCTCACCAAAGACCTGATGGCTGGTGTGACCGTTGCGGCAGTTGCGCTGCCGCTTGCGCTTGCGTTTGGTGTGTCGGCAGGTGCAACGGCGGCGGCTGGTCTTGTAACCGCGATTGTTGCAGGTATTGTCATGTCGCTGCTGACCGGCGGTTACTATCAGATCTCGGGTCCGACGGGTGCGATGGCGGCCATTCTGGGTTCGCTGATTGCGACGCATGGCATGCAGGGCGTGTTCGTTGCCGGACTGATGAGCGGCATCATTCTGGTCATCGCGGGCATCCTGCATCTGGGTGAACTGACGTCGTTTGTGCCGTCGCCGGTTATTACCGGTTTTACCTCGGGTATTGCGGTTGTCATTGCGCTCGGACAGATCGACAACTTCTTCGGTACGCACTCGGAAGGTGCGACCGCGATTGCTAAGCTGCTCAGTTACAAAGATTTGGGCTTTCACCCGGACTTGACCACCGTACTGGTTGCACTTTTTGTGGTACTTTTGATGGTATTCTTCCCCAAAAAGTGGAACGCAGTGGTACCGGCATCGCTGATCGGCATTATCATTACCACAGCGGCCACGCTGGTGTTCAAGCTGGACGTTGCAACCGTAGGTGAGATTCCGCAGAGCCTGCTTCTAGAAGATCGTCTGAGCTTTCCCAAGATCGATTTGGCATCCATGCCCGCGCTGATCGCGCCCGCGTTCTCCATTGCCATTCTGAACATGCTGGAGAGCCTGCTGTGCGGTGCATCTGCCGGACGTGCGACCGGTGTGAAGCTCAACAATGACCAGGAACTGTTCGCGCAGGGCGTTGGCAACATTGTTTTGCCGTTCTTTGGTGGTATTCCGGCAACGGCTGCGCTGGCACGTACCTCGGTTGCGGTTAAGTCGGGTGCGGTCACCCGTCTGACCGGTGTATTCCATGCGCTGGGCCTGCTGGTCATGATGCTGGTGTTGGCACCCATCATCAAATATGTACCGCTGTCCGGCCTTGCCGGTGTGTTGATGGTAACTGCATGGCGTATGAATGAATGGCATGCAATCAAGTACTTCTTTGGACATAAGTTCAAAGGTGCGATTGCCAAGTTTGTCGTCACCATGATCTTTACCATCCTGTTTGACCTGACGGTTGCAATCATTGTCGGTGTCGGCCTGTCGCTCATTCTGATGCTCGTTCGTCTGAGCAAGCTGGAAATCAATTATGAGCGCGTCGATATGAATCGTTTGGGCTGCGAGGATGAAACGCTCAAGGAGCGATACAAGAATGCGATGGTTGCGTACATCACCGGTCCGCTGCTGTTTGCTAATATCAGTGTGCTGGAGGAACTGCCCGGTAAGGTAGAAGGCTGCGACACGGTCATGTTCTCCATGCGCGGTGTTTCGTCGGTGGACGTCTCTGCGGTACAGACGCTGCTGAGTATCCTGACCGAACTGAAGGAAAAGGGTATGGACATTACAATCTGTGGTTTGCCTGCGGCATCGCGCAATATGTTTGAGCGTGCAGGTGTGATTGAACTGCTGGGCGAAGAGGCGTTCTACTGGAGCGTAGAACGTGCGCTGCTGGATCATCGTCCGTATCCGGCATTGACCAAGTAAGCTTGATGAGAGAGGACAGCATGTCTGTCGGGATGATTCATAGGGGATTTTGATATATGGAATGATCGTGTGATGGGTCGAGCATGAAAGAATCAAACAGTCACGTATGGCAAGAAGATGGCTCGATGAAAGATCATATACATATATTATAATAAGGAATGCGAGAGAGGCTGACCTCTTTGTTTTACGCAAATTTGCAATCCAATACGCCGATTTTTTGGAAGATGAAAAAACAGTCCCCAATATGAGGACTGTTTTTGTTTGGAAATAAGCGGAGCTGGGAATGGGTGAGCAACCATCAGAAATTTGAATTATTTGCCGGTCGCGAGCGGGTAGGACTGACCGTTGACTTCAATGGCAGCCAAATCGGTAGGTGCCAGATGACCAAGACCCAGATTAAACGGAGCAAATTCGACCGTGCTGTCATACCAGGAACGGCAAGGAATACGATCGCCGTTTACCGTTACTAGTTTGATGCTGTCCAGATAGTCACTGATCAGGTCATTCGGGTCATCCCAAGTCGTGCGCATGTCCATCGCGCCGCAATAGATGGATTTGAGTGTTACAGTGCCATCAGGCAGCGGAATTTGCAAATCGACCTGTAACGTTTCGCCAAATGCTTCACGCTTCAGCGGTACGGTGAATGCCCAGTGACCCGGAACACGCTGTTCCGCGCCATCCGCAGCAAACATCAGCTCGTCAATGACCAGATTGGTTTCGCCTTCCATCGGCATCGTATCCGATTGCAACTGGATGACAAACTCGACGATGTTGTCCTCGGGCTGGTCATCGCTCAGAGCCATGGTCGACCATCCCCAGCTCTCAGCCGTATCCTGCCCGGGAAATTCACAGGTTTCCAGATTGAGATCGGCAGCGACACCGCGGAAAGCGGGATATTCAGGTGCCGAAAGGGAATCGGTTTTGAGTGGCTGACTGTCTTCACGTACCATCTCACCGAGCAGATAGACGTTTTGTTCATCTCCCATTAAGGAATTCAGCTTTACCGTATATCCGGCATCCGATTGACTCAGTGCGAGTGTTGTTGTGCCGACTTCCTGCTCGGCACTTGTGATGCTCTGTCGGATCATATCCATAATGCCGGCAGCGGTTGCCGCTCCGGCACACAGGGCAGCCAGTACGGCTGCGACCAAAATGACACGACGACGAGATTTCATTTTTGGCGCTCCTTTCGTTTGATTGGCTTGCAGCAGGATTCGCTCCCGTGCTTCTTCTGTCAGAGTGACCGGTTCCATTCGCCGGTCAAGGGATTCTTTCCAACGCGGTTCCATCGAACACTCCTTTCAGTTCCTCTTCGAGTTGCTTTCTTGCCCGACGCAGACGGGTAGAAATGGTGTTTTCTTTTTCTCCGGTGATTTGGGCGATTTCGCGTATGGTGTATTCTTGCCAGTAGTACAGCAGAATCGGTTCGCGGTAGCGGGGCTGCAAGTGCAGAACGGCACGCAGAATCAGATCGTCCTGGGGTTCTGAGGTGGGTGGGGCTGGGATTTGCTCCAACAGGGTTTCCTCATCCGCACGACGGCGAAACCAGTTCAGCCGTCGGTAGTCCCGACAGACATTGACGGCAATGGTTGTCAGCCAGGTTTTTTCACTGGCCTGCCCTTGGTATCCATTCAGACCTTTCCATGCTTTTAATAAGGTGTCCTGTACTGCATCTTCGGCGAGATGCGCATCGCCGAGAATTAATACGCACAGGCGATACAGTTGGTCGCCATAGGTGTTGATCAGCCGCTCTAACGCGATCGTTTGATCTTGTTCGATAGGTCGTCCCTCCTTTCACTTGATTAGACGGATGCTGCTGTGAGTTTTCGTTCATTTAGAAAAAATATTTTTTGTGACAGCAGGTGGGACGTCTCGGCAATCCGTCCGAAAGTCGCATACCTATACAATAAAGGAAGGGCTGTGCGTTGTAAAGATTTGCAGCGCAAACAAGAAAGCCCCCGACTACGCGAGATTTGCGCAGTCGGGGGTGTGTTGTTTGAGTTGGTT
This sequence comes from Butyricicoccus pullicaecorum DSM 23266, assembly GCF_900167005.1. Classification (GTDB taxonomy): domain Bacteria; phylum Bacillota; class Clostridia; order Oscillospirales; family Butyricicoccaceae; genus Butyricicoccus; species Butyricicoccus pullicaecorum. Next base: position 12,494 of record NZ_FUXW01000004.1, on the reverse strand, counting down.
TAATTCTGCATAGATTTCACAATCGCACTGGCGAGAGCCTGAAGTTCGCTTGCCTTGTCGGGATGCAGCGCAGAGGCCATAGACAGACGATCGTTCAGAACGGTCATGTTTTTCATCTCATCTTCGAGGAACTTCTGCATGAGATCACCGGACTTGACTGCCCAGGAACCGTTTTCGATGAGCGCAACCGTGCGATTTTGCAGGTTAAGCGCCTTCATGTCCATCAGGAAGTTGTGCATGACCGGATAGATGCCCAGATTATAGGTTACCGATGCCAGAACAATGTGGCTGAGACGGAATGATTCGGAAATCAGGTAGGACACATGGGTGTTGGATACGTCGTACATCCAGACGTTGGTCACGCCCTGCGCGCACAGCTGGGTTGCAAGCGCCTGAGCTGCCGCCTCGGTGTTGCCGTACATGGAAGCGTAGGCAATCATAACACCCTTTTCTTCCGGTTCGTAGCGGCTCCAGTGATCGTACTTGTCGATGAAGTATCCGAGATCCTGTCTCCAGACCGGACCGTGCAGCGGGCAGATGTAGCGGATTTGATCCAGAATACCGGCGGCCTTTTTGAGCAGAAGCTGGACGTGCGGACCGTATTTTCCGACGATGTTGGTAAAATATCTGCGGGCATCGTCAATCCAGTCGCGATCAAAATTGACCTCGTCGGCGAACAGCTTGCCGTCCAGTGCACCAAACGAGCCAAATGCATCGGCGGAGAACAGAACGCCGTCGGTGGTGTCAAAGGTGACCATCGCTTCGGGCCAGTGTACCATCGGTGCGGCGACAAAGGTCACGGTATGCCGGCCAAAGCTCCAGGTGTCACCCTCCTTGACCTCAATCAGTTCGTGACCATCCAACTGGAAGCCAAACTGACGCATGAGCAGGAAGGACTTTTCGGTCGAGATAACCTTGACCTTGGGATGACGCAGTAAGATTTCCTCAATGGATGCACCGTGGTCGGGCTCCATGTGGTTGATGACTAGATAATCGAGCGGTTTGCCTGCAAGCAGATAGTCCATATTTTCGAGCAGCTGACGGCAGGCCGACCAGTCAACGGTATCGAACAGAACACTGTGCTCGTCGAGCAAGAGGTAGGCGTTGTAGGACACACCGCGCGGAATGGGATGGATATTTTCAAACAGAGTCAGCCGGTGGTCATTAGCACCGACCCAGTATAAATCTTCGGTTACATTGCGTACGCAATACATAATGAAACGCCTCCTTTATCCTTTGATGAACATTTCTTTGCCTTCGCCGCATTCTGGGCAGACCCAGTCCTCGGGCAGTTTTTCAAACAGCGTACCCGGTGCGATCTCGGCATCCGGATCACCCAACTCGGGGACGTACTCATAGCCGCAGCCACCGCAGACGTAAGTCTTGCCAATCGGCTCGGGCTTGGGTACGCTCGGACGCTTCATCTTAACCATGGGCGGAGCGGGCTGCTTTTCGCCGCAGTCGAGTGCCTCAGCCAGCAGCGGGAGGATTTCATTCAAATCGCCGACGATGCCGTAGTCGCAGTTTTTGAAGATGGGCGCACTGGCATTCTTGTTGATTGCAACGATGGTCGAGGCATCCTTAATGCCTTTCAAGTGCTGGATGGCACCCGAGATGCCGCAGGCGATGTACAGATTACCCTTAAACTTCTGTCCGGACATGCCGACATAGCGGTCAAGCGGGACATACTGGAGAGTTTCAGCGACCGGACGGGAGGAGCCGATTGCTGCACCGGCAGCAGCGGCGACACGCTCGATGAGCTTCATATTCTTTTTGTCACCGATACCCTGACCGGCAGATACTAGACGCTCAGCCTGCGCAATGGGCGTGTCCATCGGAATGCCGACCGAGAAGTCGTAGCCATCCTTTTTGAGTGCCTGCACGAGTGCCTGAACCCGTTCGGCACCTGAGCCTTCGCGGAAAATGAGCTTTTTGCGCACACCGGTGACCGGTGCAGGCTTCTTTGCACGGCTGCCGCTGCCACCTTCGGACTTGGGCGGCTTGCCCAGCAGCTGGGAGGCGATGACGACACGCTGAATTTCGTTGGTGCCTTCGTAAATGGTCGTGATCTTGGCATCACGGTACATGCGCTCAACATCCATGCCCTTGAGGAAGCCGGTGCCGCCGAAGATCTGCACTGCATCGTTGGTAACTTCGAGCGCAATGTCCGATGCGTACATCTTGGCCATTGCCGATTCCATGCTGTACGGCACGTGTGCTTCCTTGAGTTCGGCTGCCGAGTAGACCAGCATCCGTGCACAGCGCAGCTTAGTTGCCATGTCTGCGAGTTTGAACGAGATTGCCTGTTGGAAGCCGATGGGTTTGCCAAACTGAACACGCTCCTTGGCGTATTCCAGTGCCGACTCATACGCACCCTGCGCGATACCTAACGCCTGCGATGCAATACCGATACGACCGCCGTCCAGGGTTGCCATTGCGATTTTGAAGCCCTGTCCTTCTTTACCCAGCAGGTTTTCCTTGGGCACTTTCACGTCGTTGAAGATCAGCTCGGCGGTCGAGGAGGAGCGGATGCCCATTTTGTCGTAGTGGTCGCCAAAGGTGAAACCCTCCCAACCCTTTTCAACGATGAACGCCGAGATGCCGCGGGTACCAATGTCAGGGGTAGTGACTGCAAAGACGACATAGATGTCAGCCTTGGGCGCGTTGGTGATGAAAATTTTGCCGCCGTTGAGCAGGTAATGGTCGCCCTTGTCGATCGCGGTGGTCTCGGTACCGCCCGCATCTGAACCGGCGTTGGGTTCGGTCAGACCAAACGCACCGATTTTTTCGCCCTTTGCCAGCGGAACCAGGTATTTTTGCTTTTGTTCTTCGGTGCCGAAGGCAAAAATCGGCCACGAGCCGAGCGAAACATGCGCGGACAGGATAACGCCGGTGCCGCCGTCCACGCGGGAGAGCTCTTCCACTGCGATGGCGTAGCTTAACACATCCAGACCGGCTCCGCCGTACTCGGTGGGGTAGGGAATACCCATAAGACCCAGCTCACCCAATTTTTTGACAGCTTCGGTCGGAAATTCGTTTGCTTGATCCATGCGGAATGCATGGGGCTTGACTTCTTTTTCTGCAAATGCCCGTACTTTTGCACGCAGCGCTTCGTGCGCCTCGGTGGTTTGGAATAACATAAAAGGAAACCTCCTTATCTCGAATCAAATTATGCGGTCTGGAATCGATCACTTTCCTAAAGAATACTATTTTGGTATTCCTTCGTCAATCGAACTTTTAGATAGAATAAAACAGCGTTTTTTGTGCACTTATGCAAGCTCTGCGCATTGTGCACAAATAAAAATATTAACTTTTCCCTTAAAGATCAAAAAAGGTAAGATTTTATGCGCATAAAGCAAAAAAGCAGAGATTATGGTTGCTTAGGCAACAATTGGATGGGTTATTCTTCAGGAAAAATTGCCCAAAATTTTTTTCTGATACAATCTTTTTCGATTGACTTGGTTGCATATATCAAGAGATATAGGAGCGCGGAAACGACAATATGCGATAAAATAGGCACATATGCAGAGGGTTATAGCGTTTTTTTCTTTGTCATCTGCGGTTCGGAATATCAAATTATGATTTGAAAACAGAACACCTTTGTGATATAATTAACGCAATCTAAAGCTCCTTTTGGTAGTACATAATGTTCTGCTGAGCGGAGCTTTCAGCGCACAAAGTTGATTTATCCGTGAGATAGAATGATGGGCGGATGAATCATTTCTTCTTTTTGACGGCAAATGGTTTCACAAAATACACCTTGCAGTCTGAGAAGACAGCTGTTGATGCGCTGGGTTGATTGAGATTACAGCGCGCATACATGAGTGCTGTAATTTCGGTTACTTATCCATTCAACGTACAGGGGGGACCTGTGAAAGAATATGGCGATCATCTGGGCGGTTTTATATCAGATGAGAGCAGCGAAATTCTTGTCCCATGTGCAAATACCTGGGACAGTGATATGGATAAGAAAAATCTTGGTTTATGGGGGTGATGTGACTGATCTGTACCGGATTTCACGCCTGCAATTTGGGGTGAAATCTGTTGTTAACACCAAAACATAATATTTTTTTTGAGAAGGTGAATTCTATGGATCTAGTTATTTTGATTGGTTCCTTTTTTGTGATGCTTTTCCTGGGAATTCCGATCGCATTTACCCTCTGTCTGTCCTCGATCCTGTATCTGGTACTGTACACGAACATCCCGCTGATCATCGTGGCACAGCAGCTGCTCAAGGGCGTTGACTCGTTTACACTGCTTGCGATTCCGTTCTTCGTTATTGCAGGCTGCCTGATGCAGGGCGGCGGTATTTCGCGCCGTATCGTCGACTTCGCAAGAAAGCTGGTCGGCTGGATTCCTGGCGGCATGGCAGTCGTTGACATTGTTGCAAGTATGATTTTTGCAGCAATGACCGGTGCAGGCGCTGCAACCACGGCTGCAGTTGGCGGTATCATGATCCCTTACATGGAAGAGGATGGCTATGACCCCGGCTTTGCAAGTGCAATTCAGACCGTCGGCGGCGTATTCGGCCCGATCATCCCGCCCAGCATTCTGATGGTTCTGTATGCAGTTGCATCCAACGAGTCGGTCAGCGATATGCTGTTGGCTGGTCTGATTCCCGGTCTGCTCCTCGGCCTGATCCTGCTTCTGGTCGTCGTTGCACAGTGCATCAAGAAGGGCTACCGCGGTGCCGGCAAGTTCGAGCTGGGCGCAGCAATTAAGTCCTTCGGCCATGCGTTCTTTGCACTGCTCGCACCGGTTATCATTCTGGGCGGCATCTACTCCGGTAAGACCACTCCGACTGAGGCATCTGCAATCTGCTGCTTCTACTGCCTGGTCATCGGCCTGTTCGTTTACCGTGAAATCAAGCTCAAGGATGTCTGCAAGATCGTTTACGGCGGCGTTAAGAGCGCTGCTGGCATCATGCTCATCGTAGCAGCAACTCAGGTATTCGGTTGGGTTATTACCCGTGCAGGTATCCCGCAGAATATCGCAACCATGTTTACTTCTTCCATCAGCAGCCCGCTCATGTTCATGCTGTCGGTTGTTGTCATCCTGCTGGTTGCAGGCTGCTTCATCGATGCCGTTCCGGCTCTGCTGATTTTCGCTCCGATCTTCTGCCCGACCGCGCAGGCTTACGGCATTAACCTGGTATACTTCGGTGTTGTCATGGTTATCGTTCTCTGCATCGGTCTGGCAACGCCTCCGGTTGGTATCAACCTGTACGTCGCATCCAGCGTCGGCGGTCAGCCGGTACATAAGATCATCCCGCATCTGCCCATTCCGCTGCTTGCCATCTTTATCGGCACCATGATCGTCCTCCTGATTCCGGACATCGTTATCTTCCTGCCGAATCTGATGAACGGTGCTGCCGGTTAAACAGGGAAATCCTGATTAATCGCATCCGCAAGATGATTAAGTAGTGAAAAGGAGATATTGTTATGAAGAAGAAAGTGATTGCGTTTGGTCTGGCGCTCAGCATGGCGCTGACCATGACCGCGTGCACCAGTATTGGTACGCCTGTTGACATCACCCCCGAGCCCGAGCGTGAAGTACCCGATCCTGGCCCGGTTGCTTCGGGCGAGATCACCGGCGACCACTTCTCCATGAGCCTGTTCTGCGGCTCCATGGCAGAAAACACGCCGGCAGGCGGCGCGACGGCTGTTATGGCAGACTACCTCAACGAATACTCTGACGGCACCATCGAAGCGCTGGCGTTCTACGACACCGCACTCGGTGATGCGACCTCGATGGTTCAGGGTCTGCAGCAGGGTACGATCGATATCGGCATTGCCGGTACTTCTTACTTCTCCAACCTGGTACCCGAAATTGACGTATTTCAGCTGCCGTTCCTGTTCTCTGATCTGGAATCTGCGCGTGCTGCAACCGAAGGCCCTGCAGCAGAAGCCATCCATGCAATGTTCGAGGACAACGGCATTATCGGCCTGTCCTTCTGGGAGAACGGCTTCCGTGAGCTGACCAACAACGTGCGTCCGATCACCAAGCCCGAAGATATGGAAGGTATTAAGATGCGTACCTTGGCTTCCGATGTACAGATTGCGACTTGGGAAGCAATGGGCGCACTGACCACCAGCATCGACGCTTCCGAGCTGTATACTGCGCTCCAGCAGAATACCGTAAACGCGCAGGACAACCCGCTCCATGAGATCGTATCCCGTAAGTTCTACGAGGTACAGCCCTACGTTACCCTGACCGATGCCGTTTATACGCCTCTGTACATGGGCATGAGCAAGATGACTTGGGACAGACTGTCTGAGTCTCAGCAGGCTCTGATCCTTGAGGCGGCTGACGTTGCACGTGACGCACAGCTTGCGATGGTCGACGAAGCGCAGGCATCTGCGATGCAGACGCTGCTCGACAACGGCTGTGAGATCGTTGAAAATCCGGACAAGGCTGCATTCAAGGAGAGAGCAATGCCCTCCTGGTCGATCTTTACCGATGTATATGGCACCGAGCTGGTAGATATGATTCAGAATGCGCAGTAAGCGGACTCTTTTCTGAAAAAGGAGAAGATTTATATGAGAAGAATTGTTGATTTGACCCTGCCCATCGTGGAGCATTGGCGTTACGGCTTCAAGGTTACTCCGGTCCGTACCCATGCAAACGGTGACCCCTGGCAGTGCACGGCCTATAATTTGCAGTCTCACTGGTATACGCATATTGATGCACCGCTGCATTTTGATCCCAACGGCAAGAATCTGGATGATTATCCGATCCAGGATTGGGCGATCACCGATTGCCTGGTGCTCGATCTTTCCGATTGCGGAGACAATACGGCGATCACCGGCGAAATGCTGGAGAAGGCAAACGAGCCGTTTAAGGACAAGCACTATGACAGCCTGATCATTCGTACCGACCGTCCGAAGAAGGTGTCGTTCAAGACCACCGATTTCTGGGATAACGCACCGTATCTGACCGAGGACGCAGGTATCTGGATTCAGAAGTACGCGCCCAAGGTTGTCGGCTATGACTTCCCGCAGGATTATGCGATCCGTGAGCATCGCTTTATGAAGCCGGGCGATCCGTATACGCCGCAGCCGGTGCATGAGCATGTGCTCAAGCAGGGAGAGATTCTGCAGATTGAGTATATGACCAATCTGTGGGAGATCGGCACGCCGACCTGCCAGCTGATTGCGCTTCCGCTCAATACCAAGCAGGCCGACGGCAGCCAGATCCGTGTAATTGCTGTTGTAGAAGAATAAGGAGATGTCGCTATGAAAACATCTGAGAAGCTTTTATCGGCGGCAGAGACACTGTTCGGTTTTATCGGTGTAGTTATGATCCTGGTCGAGACTTACGCTGTATTGGCACGTAACGTCCTGATCGTTTCTACGCCGTGGGTAGACGAGCTGCTCAAGCTGCTGTTCGTCTGGATCGTATTTGTTGGCTCTGCGCTGGCATTCCAAAATGATGAACTGATTTCCCTGACCCTGTTTGAGGACAAGGCCAAGGAGAAAAAGCAGATGGTAAAGTACACCATCCTCAAAACCTTTCAGTACGTAATCGCCCTGGGTGTTTCCGCGCTGATCGTAACACAGATGTATACGATCATCACCACACAGATGACTACCGGTGAAGCAAGTACCGTTATGAAGTATCCGCTGTGGGTACTCAACAGCGGTATCATGGTAGGCATGGTCCTGATCGTAATTATGGCTGTGGTTAAGCTGGTCGCATGCATTAAGTTCCTGGCCAATGGGAATAAGGCAGAGACGGTAGACTAATTTGTCATAGAAAATCCCATTGAATGCTCGGATATGGACGTTCAATGGGATTTTTTGCTTTGCGGCAGCAGAGTAAAAAATGTTTCTGGTAAAAAATAACAGCAATTTGACTCCATCTGACCGCCTCTCAGAGGGCATATTTGTGAGCAAAGACAAGCGAATCCGGCGCACAGATACCGATTTGTCGTGAAACTGTGGAAAAGGACGGAAATTTGTGCAAAGTGATGAAAAAGCACCATGCCGCAAATTGACACCCTGTTGACTGCGTGATATAATATATCAGGATGAAATAAAGAACATTGTTCTTAAATAAGAACAATGTATCGAAAAATCGAATGATATGGATACCATAAAAGTAAGAATCCTTGAAAAATACAATCGCCGCACAGGGAAAAGTCGGTTTGATTGTAAAAAGTAATGATGATAGGAGTCAAACGAGGATTTGAAAGGAGGAATTTTCATTGGAAACCATTACCGATCTGATTAAGGACGTACCGGTACCGAAGATGGTGAAGATTCGCGAGGTGTTTGACGACACACACATCCCGGAGGACAAGATTGTCGAGACCGTTCAGAACGAACTGTCCCGCGAGGCGCTGGGCGGCCAGATTAAGCCGGGCATGCGCATTGCAATCACCTGCGGCAGCCGCGGTATCAACCATTACGCTATGATGGCACGCGCAATCGTAGACTTTGTCAAGTCCAAGGGCGCAGAGCCGTACATCGTTGCAGCTATGGGCAGCCATGGCGGCGCAACAGCAGAAGGCCAGACCCAGATTCTGAAGGATTACGGCATCACCGAGGAAAACATGGGCTGCCCGATCAAGAGTTCGATGGAGACCGTACAGGTCGGCCTGTCCGGCATCCGCAAGCAGCCGGTTTTCGTGGACAAGAACGCCATGGAAGCTGACGGTATCATCCTGTTTAACCGTATCAAGCCCCATACCTCTTTCCGTGGTCGTTACGAGAGCGGCCTGATGAAGATGATGGCTATTGGCCTGGGCAAGCAGCACGGCGCAGAGAGCATCCATCACCAGAGCCCGGCGATCATGCACGAGCTGGTTGAGGAGTATGGCCGCACGATCATGGAGCATTGCCCGATTCTGGGTGGTATCGCCATCATCGAGAACGCATACGACGAGACCTACCTGATTCGTGGCCTGACCACTGATGAGATCATCACCGAGGAGCCCAAGCTGCGCGATCTGTCCTACAAGACCATCGCACACCTGCTATTTGACAAGTGTGACGTTCTGGTTGTCGATAAGATCGGCAAGAACATCTCGGGCGACGGCATGGACCCCAACATTTCCGGCCGTTTCGTACAGCCCAAGTACTGCTCTGGCGGTATCAACGCAGAGAAGGTTGTTATTCTTGACCTGACCGATGAGACCCACGGCAATGCACAGGGTATCGGCCTTGCAGAGGTTACCACCCGCAGACTGTTCAATAAGATGAAGCTGGAGATGACCTACCCGACCGGTGTCACCAATACCTTCCTGCATCTGATGAAGATCCCGATGATCATGGACAATGACCGCGAGGCGCTGCAGCTGGCACTGTGCTGCTGCCCGGACGCAGAGGATCAGAACAACATGAAGATGATCCGCATTCCGGATACCATGCACATCGAGTACATCGAGATTTCCGAGGGCCTGCTGCCGCTGGCAAAGGAGAATCCCAACATCGAGATTCTTTCCGAGCCGTATGACCTGCCCTTTGACGAAGAGGGTAACCTGTTCTGATTTTTGAAATTTAGCCCAGATAAAGGAGCGAAAAAATATGCTGAATGCCATGATGATTGACGGCAAGGACAACGTAGCAGTTGCCATCGAGCCGATCACCAAGGGCGAGACCGTGACCTACCTGTGCGACGGCGAAGAGAAGCAGCTGACCGCACGCGCGGATATTACGATTTATCACAAGCTGGCTGTCCGCAAGATTGCGGCAGGCGAGCCGGTTGTCAAGTACGGCGAGCACATTGGCGTTGCCATGTGTGACATTGAAGTCGGTGACCACGTCCATGTACACAACGTGGAAGGCCATCGTGAGAACCTGGAAGAGAAGGAATAAGGAGGACGGACATGACTTTTTATGGATATAAGCGTCCGGACGGCCGTGTCGGCGTCCGCAATAAAGTGCTGATCCTGCCGGCCAGTGTCTGCGCTTCCGATACCGCACGCATCATTGCACAGCAGGTCGAGGGTGCGGTTACCTTTAATAACCAGCTGGGCTGCTCGCAGGTTGCATCCGACCAGCAGTACACCATGGACGTTATGGCAGGCTACGCTGCAAACCCCAACGTATACGGCACGGTTGTTGTATCGCTGGGCTGCGAGAACTGCCAGATGGATCTGGTTGTAAAGGCTATCCAGGAGCGCACCAACAAGCCCATCGAGCAGGTTATCATTCAGGAAGTTGGCGGTACCCTCAAGGCAGTTGATATTGGTGTGCGCTATGCCAAGGCAATGGTAGCTGATGCATCTCTGCTGCAGAAGGAAGAGTTCCCGATGTCCGAGCTCATCATCGGTACCGAGTGCGGCGGCTCTGACCCGACGAGCGGTCTGGCAGCAAATGTGCTCATCGGTGAGATGAGCGACCGCATTGTCGCTGAAGGCGGTACCTCCATTCTGTCCGAGACCACCGAGTTCATCGGCGCAGAGCACATTCTGGCACGCCGCGCAGCAACCCCCGAGGTGCACGACCGCATCTTCGAGATCGTTCATCGTTACGAGAAGGCTCTGCAGCTGGTTGGTGAGGAAGTCCGTGAGGGCAACCCGTCTCCCGGCAACAAGGCCGGCGGTATCACCACGCTGGAAGAGAAGTCGCTCGGCTGCATCCATAAGGGCGGTCACACCCCGGTTAATGCAGTATATGACTACGCAAAGCAGGTCGAGGCGCATCAGGGTCTGGTCATCATGGACACCCCGGGTAATGACCCGTCTTCGGTTGCAGCAATGGTTGCAGGCGGTGCACAGGTCATCGTATTCTCGTCTGGCCGCGGCACACCCACCGGTAACCCGCTTGCACCGGTCATCAAGATCACCGGTAACCGCATCACCTTCGCAAAGATGGAAGACAACATCGACGTGGATGCTTCTCCCATCATTTACGGCGGCGACCTCAAGAAGCTGGGCGATGACTTTATGAAGCTCGTGAGCGAAGTTGCAAGCGGCAGACAGACCAAGGCCGAGGCACTGGGCTTTACCGAAATGGCGATCGCTCGTGTCTGCAATTTCGTATAATAGACAATCATTCCGTGTGATTTGACATTGATTTAAACTAGGAGATGAGATCCGTATGAATAAAAAGTATGCCGTAATGGACGGTAACACGGCTGCCGCCCATGTGGCCTATGCCTTCACTGAGGTCGCGGCGATTTACCCGATCACGCCGTCCTCGCCGATGGCAGAAAAGGTGGATGAGTGGTCTGCGAAGGGCAAGAAGAACCTGTTCGGTTCGACCGTAGACGTCATCCAGATGCAGTCCGAGGCTGGCGCAGCAGGTACCTGCCACGGTTCTCTGCAGGCAGGCGCACTGACGACGACCTTTACCTCATCGCAGGGTCTGATGCTGATGATCCCGGCGATGTACGCAATGGGCGGTCAGTTCCTGCCCAACGTCATGCACATCGCATCGCGCGTTGTTACCTCGAACCATCACTCCATCTTCGGCGATCATACCGACTTTATGACCTGCCGTATGACCGGCTATGCAATGCTGATGTCGTCCTCGCCCCAAGAGGCAATGGATCTCGGCGCAGTTGCACATCTGTCGGCCATCCATGAAAAGTACGCATTCATGCACTGCTTCGACGGCTTCCGCACCTCGCACGAGATGCAGCGCATCGAGACCCTCGACTACGAGGATCTGCGCGGCCTGGTCGATTACGATGCCCTCAAGGCATTCCGTGCACAGGCACTGAACCCCGAGCATCCGACCAACCGCGGCAACAACGTAAACCCGGACATTTACTTCCAGTGTAAGGAAGGCGCGAACGTCAAGAGCGCAACCGTTCCGGAGACCGTTCAGCACTACATGGACGAGATCAACAAGCTGACCGGCCGTGATTACAAGCTGTTCAACTACTACGGTGCACCGGACGCAGAGGAAGTCATCGTTGTGATGTGCTCGGCTTCCGAGGCACTCAAGGAGACCGTAAACTACCTCAACCAGAACGGCCGCAAGGTTGGTATGGTGCAGATTCACCTGTACCGTCCGTTCTCGGTTAAGCACTTCTCGGATGCCATCCCGGCAACCTGTAAGAAGATCGCCGTTCTCGATCGCTCCAAGGAAGTTGGTTCGGTTGGTGAGCCGGTATACCTCGACGTATGCACCGCACTCAATCAGGCTGGCAGAACCGACATCCAGATCGTCGGCGGCCGTTACGGCCTGTCCTCCAAGGACACCACTCCCGGCCAGCTGGTTGCAGTTTATGACAACCTCGCACAGGACAAGCCCAAGAACAACTTCACCATTGGTATCAACGACGACGTAACTCATACCTCGCTCGATTACACCGAGGTTGAGATGGCTCACCCGGGTCAGGTATCGTGCAAGCTGTGGGGTCTGGGCGGCGACGGTACGGTTGGCGCAAACAAGAATGCCATTACTACCATCGGCCTGACCGCAAACAAGTACGCACAGGCATACTTCTCTTACGACTCCATGAAGTCGGGCGGTCTGACCCAGTCGCACCTGCGTTTTGGCGACGAGCCCATCCAGTCCACCTATCTGGTATCGGCAGCT
>NZ_FUXW01000006.1 GCF_900167005.1 Butyricicoccus pullicaecorum DSM 23266 | reverse complement strand
CGCGCGTCCAGAAGCGCCGCTTTTCATCCAAAGGCGGTGTGCGGGCATTTTGGGAACCCGGCTTTAGCAAGCCGGTAAAGAAAAGTATCAAAGACGTGAAAAGCGTCACTTTAGCGTCATCCGATTTACCTCGGAGGGAAACCACAAGGGGGACAATAGCGTATCGGAAAAATCGCAAGTTGGGAAAACCATCTACCCACGACTGAGCGGCAAGACGCAACATTGTGAATGAGGAGCAAGGCTAAACTGCTTTAAGGGCAGTCCGAGGCGGGATACTCGACCCGACGGCGCAGGATGGTTGTATTCGCCGTATGTCATAGCGGAATGTGACAGGTAAACACAGACCGCACGATACTTATGACAGCCAGCCGCAGTAAGCGGAAAAGGACGAAAACCCACTACCGACATCACAATACGCTTTTCCCAAAGTGTCTAACTGGAGATTGCCTAAACCGGAACGCCGGAACTATCCGGCTATGCGTAATGCCGCAAGGCGATAAATTTCAAGGGGTAAAAACCCAAGAAAGATGACGCTGAATATCCGGCATGGCAACGGAGCCTCCGTAGTAGTCCGAGGGCGGGAAAGCCGTCTACATGGCGAAGGGAGGCAGGATGTCAACCAATTCATAAAAAGGAAAGGTGCGTGAGGCATTATGAGAAGTCCTGAAAATGTGTTGGAAAGCCTAAAATCCAAGGCGTGTAACAAGAGTTACAAGTACGAGCGGTTATACCGCAACCTGTACAATCCACAATTCTATCTGCTGGCATATCAGCGGATACAGGCGAAACCAGGCAACATGACAGCCGGAACAGACGGCAAAACCATTGACGGAATGGGAATGGTAAGGATAAACGCCCTCATTGAAAAGATGCGGGATTTTAGTTATCAGCCTAACCCGGCAAGGAGAACGTATATCCCGAAATCCAATGGGAAAATGCGTCCTCTGGGGATACCGTCATTCGACGATAAACTGATACAGGAGGTGGTGCGGCTCATCTTAGAGAGTATTTATGAGCCAACCTTTAGCGACTATTCCCACGGTTTCCGTATAAACAGAAGCTGTCATACGGCACTCAAATATGTGCAGAAATATTTTACGGGGACAAAGTGGTTCGTTGAGGGAGATATAAAGGGCTGTTTTGACAACGTAGACCATCATGTGTTGATTGCTATTTTGCGAAAGCGGATTGCAGATGAACATTTCATCGGTCTGCTCTGGAAGTTCTTGAAAGCTGGATATATGGAGGATTGGAATTATCACAATACTTATTCCGGCACTCCGCAAGGCTCCATCATCAGCCCTATCCTTGCAAACATCTACATGAACGAACTGGATAGCTATATGGCAGAGTATGCAGAGAAATTCAACTGCGGAAACCGCCGTAAAATCAATCCTGCGTTCAAGAAGAAGCTGGATGTCTGCCGGGGGAAAGAACAAAGGCTTAAAAGAAATCTCTCTAAAATGAGCGAGGAAGAAAAAGAGGGCTTAATTGCAGAAATCCGGGAACTGCGGCGTAGTCTGAAATCTATGCCGTATAGCGACCAGATGGACGATAGCTATAAACGGATTTGCTATATCCGATATGCCGATGATTTCTTAATTGGAGTTATCGGCAGCAAAGAGGACGCAGAACAGATTAAACAAGATGTAGGCTGCTTTATCCGGGACAAACTCCATCTGGAAATGTCCGAGGAAAAGACATTGATTACTCATGGACACGACGCTGCGAAGTTCTTGGGATATGAGGTCACAATCGCCAAAGGCGAACACAACAAAAAGACCAAAACCGGGGCTACCAGACGGGTAAACAATGGAAAAGTCTTACTTTATGTTCCCCATGATAAGTGGGTAAAACGACTGTTCTCCTACAATGCCCTCAAGATTAAATACGACAAACAAAATGGAAACAAAGAGGTTTGGGAACCTGTCCGGCGCACTCGCCTGTTGCACTTGGACGATTTGGAAATCCTAAACCAATACAACGCAGAAATCCGTGGATTGTATAACTACTACCGACTTGCAAACAACGTGTCTGTACTCAATAACTTCTACTATGTAATGAGATACAGTATGCTCAAAACCTTTGCTGGAAAATATCGGACACGAATCAGCAGAATTATCCGCAAGTACCGTCAAGGGAAAGATTTTGTTGTGGAGTATCCGAAGAAAAACGGCAAGGTGGGAAAAGTGCTGTTCTACAATGACGGTTTCCGCCGGAATACCAAAGTAGAAAGCGGAAATCCCGATATAGTAGCACGAGCCGTTGAGAATTATGGACGCAACAGCCTGATTAAAAGACTGCAAGCGAACCAATGCGAGTGGTGCGGCGCAGAAAATGTGCCGCTTGAAATACACCATGTACGAAAACTCAAAGATTTAAGTGGCAGAAAACAATGGGAAATCGCCATGATTGGGCGTAAGCGCAAGACAATGGCACTCTGCGTCTACTGTCACGATAAGTTACACGCTGGGAAATTAGACTGACATCTGGAGAGCCGGATACGCTGAGAGGTGTAAGTCCGGTTCGGAGGGGAGTTCTCGGAAACCTACCATAGCAATATGGCAAGGCGCCGGGTTCTTACCCTACTGTAATAGAAGCGGATCAAATATGCAGGACGTCATACGAATGCCGCGATATGCAAATGTACACTGCTGAGCTACTGCGTACAGGCATTCTTTGGAATGAGCAGCTGCATAACGGCGCCCTATTTTGGGATGCTGGGCATGTTACAATATGAAGTTACTCAACCTGTGTGTGATTGCTGAGATACGGACGGGTTGCTATATGAATCTGAGATAAAAGCACATATATACTATAACAATGAAGCCGAAGGAGAATCCTTCGGCTTTTACTATTCTATAAGGAGCTGATCCAAATGAAACCCCGTTACATCACCCGTGGTATCCAGACCACCATTCCGCCTTGGCTACAAATACTGTTGTGGTACATGCGCGACAGCATGGAAGTGCCCGAGCGGGATTATCTGCAAATCTTCCGATTATCCTGTGATGGCGAGCACCAGCGCATTGAGCATGCTCAGGAACAGCCGGAGTATAAGCACGTTGTTGTGATTCCGGGCGAGCAACCTGTCAAGGCCAAGGTCTACATCATCGAGGATCCCGACCATATCACCATGCTGTTGGCAGAAGAATATTAAAGGAGGACTGCATTATGAACGATCATTTTTATGTCTGTGAGCGCTGCGGTGAACGAGTCCCAGCGGATGCCTGCACGATGGTTGCAGACACGATTTTGTGCCCGGACTGCGTGGACATGTACACGACAGTCTGTGATTGCTGTGGAGAGCGGCTGTTCCTGTCGGACGACCACGGAGACGAGAACATCACGTTATGCGAGCGTTGCTATGAGCGGCATTATACCTATTGCGAGCGCTGCGGGCGTGTCATTTCCTACAGTGATGCCTACTATGAGGACGATGACGAGGACGAACCGCTGTGCTATGACTGCCTGCAAGCTCGTTTGCAGCAGGCAACGATCCACGATTACAGCTATACACCGCGGCTGATTTTCCATGGTGAGCGCGACAATGAACGCTTCTTCGGTGTAGAACTGGAGATCGACGGCAACGGCAAGAGCCGCAAGAACGCCGGTGAAATCTTAAATGTCGCCAACGAGGATGCGCAGAATCTGTACATTAAAAGCGACGGATCGCTGGATTGCGGCATGGAACTGGTCACGCATCCGATGACCTTACAGTATCACATGGAACAGATGCCGTGGAAAAATGTCCTGCGCAAGGCGGTCGGACTCGGCTATCTCAGCCACCGCACGACAACTTGCGGACTACACGTTCACATCTCCCGCGCAGCCTTCGGAGAGACTGAGCAGGAGCAGGAACTGTCGATTGCTCGACTTTTGTACTTTGTCGAAAAGTTCTGGACTGAACTCCTGCGATTTTCCCGACGTACCGAGCGGCAGATCAACCGTTGGGCAGCACGATACGGCATGAAGTTATCGCCGAAAGCTGTGATGGAATCAGCAAAGGACTCTCGTGCAGGTCGTTATACCGCTGTGAATCTTACCAACGAGGACACTGTTGAGATTCGGATTTTCCGAGGTACCCTGAAATACAACACTTTAATTGCCACGTTACAGCTGGTTAATGCCATCTGCGACGTGGCTGTTTTATTGTCTGATGAGGAATTGCAGGAGCTGTCCTGGCACGGTTTCCTTGACTGGATTCACGAATCCGAGCTCATTCAGTACTTAAAAGAACGGAATCTCTACAAAAATGACCCGATTGTTTACGAGGAGGATGAATGATGTGCAGCCTGTTTGGACTGATCGACTATCAAAACACACTGACAACACGGCAGAAAAATCGGATTTTACAGGTGCTTGGCAAGGAATGCGAAGTGCGCGGAACTGACGCAACGGGCATCGCGTACAACTTCAGTGGCAGCATCAAGGTGTTCAAGCGCCCGCTCGCCGCACATAAGTTAAAGTTTCATGTGCCCAATGGTGTGAGTGTCGTCATGGGACACACCCGGCTTGCTACCCAAGGCAAACCGGCAGACAACTTCAACAATCACCCTTGGTCGACCGGAACCTTTGCCTTGGCGCACAATGGCGTATTGTGGAACGACAAGGAGCTTCGTCAGACTGAGAATCTGCCGGATACCCACATTCAGACCGATAGTTATGTTGCCGTACAGCTGCTCGAACAACAGAAAACCCTGGATTTCACGACCATCAGCACGATGGCGGAGAAAATCCAGGGTTCTTTTGTCTTTACGGTGCTTGACCGGGACGACAACTTATATTTTGTCCGCGGCGACAACCCACTCGCGATCTTCGACTTCGGCGGCTTTTACTTGTACGCCTCAACCGAAGAAATTCTGCGGCGGGCGATGTGTAAGCTGCGCCTGCACCATCGGGAAGAAATCCATACGGAGGAGGGTGACATTTTGAAGATTGATCGAACCGGTCAGCGCAGTTTCGAACGCTTCACTCCAAGTCACAGCTTTGAACACTTCTGGCGCAATCCACGGTTTCGCATGCTTTCGTGGTTCGACGAAGTGGACGAGCCAGAAGCGATAGACGGTCAGACCGACCTTCTGATTCAGACGGCGAAATCTATGGGCGTGTCCGAAGACGAGGTACTGGCGCTGCTTGACTTGGGGTATGATCCGTGCAAAATCGAAGAACTGCTGTACAATCCGGCGTTGCTGCACGAAGCGGCAGCCGAGTTGTTATGTGCATATTACTAATGAAAGGTGGGTGAGACAATGGGATTCGGTACAATTTTAGTGGTAATCGGTGAGATTATCGATTTGTTGGAAGAAGATGATGACGACTAAAAGAACAGGGAGGACATTCTGTCCTCCCTGAAAAATAGAGATTCATTTTTTGTATGCAATATAACAGGTTACAGCTTCAACATTTTCCGTTGTCTATCAAGTACATTCATGACGCGATCGCGCAGCACAGCATGATAGAGTGCAGGGTAATGTGCGACTGCCTGCTGCACGGCGTCTTGTATCTCAGATGAGGTCAGAGAAAGTTTGAGTTGTGGGCTATACAGCTTACGGGTGGCATTGACCTGCGTATAGAACTTGCATCGAAATGGCTTTGCAATTGTCTGTTTGATCAGTGCGTTTGTTTCAATATCAAAGGCATACGCCACCGGATCGAGCAGGAAGCCAGCACCGTGATCGAACAAGGGACAATAGCGGTACCCTGTCGGCGTATACAGAACGGCAATATTATTAAGGTGCCTGTCATCATTCAGAATGAGTGCATCGTACTCAAATAACAGTGTCAAATATGCGCCAAACCGTGTAAGACCGGTGATCTGCTCGACTTGGTTCACCAATATCTGCATGCGCGATGGGATGGATGACCGGCTGTGAAAGATACGCTGATAGTCTGCGCCGAGTTCGGCTTTGAGTAAGTGGGCAAGGGTGACGATTTCCTCACCCGGGTGCAAAAAATTAGGACTGACACAGGCAATTTGTTCTCGTTTATGCACGCGTACTTTCTCAATCTGATAGGGGACTGCGGAGAACCCCAGATCGGACAGATTGCTGTGGGCCAGTATAAAGCTGGCGATGGTTTCTGACAGTGCTTCAAACGCACCGGTGTCCAGTTTGTACCAGCGATCACTTGGCGCATCATACCATTTTTCCTGATTGCCTTTGGACGAGGTCGCGGCTACAATATCGTGGGTGTAGAGTTCAAACATTTATTTTACCTCGCTGATCGATAGCCATTGCAGATCCCCGGCAATGCGCCCCTCGGTTTGTTCTACGATTTTGACGGGGTCGTAAGTATCCAGATTCATGGCCTCTAAGATGGAGTCCAGACCGGTGCGGGTGCGCGGAACGCAGCGTTCTTCCAAAAAAATTAAGAAGTCCTGCCAAGTAGGGGAGAGATTACAGCCGAATGCCCGGTGAATGAGGACGTCGGTATGATTCTCGATGGACACCACACGAGAGGTGAAGTCGGCATAGATGGTGCTGCATAGTGTATCCGCGTGATAGTAGAGATAGATTTTAACCTGATGTCGGTCAATTCGGGCGCTGCGCATGAAGTCTTCCGGGATTTGCGCACTGCGCTTGCGGATGGTAATGGTGTCGTTTTCAAAGGTGAGTTCCAGATCGGGGGAGT
Organism: Butyricicoccus pullicaecorum DSM 23266; assembly: GCF_900167005.1. Lineage (GTDB taxonomy): Bacteria > Bacillota > Clostridia > Oscillospirales > Butyricicoccaceae > Butyricicoccus > Butyricicoccus pullicaecorum. The sequence goes on along the minus strand of NZ_FUXW01000006.1, from coordinate 86,179 downwards.
CTTGCGAGAGTGCCATTGCCTTGACCCAGGCAGAGGGCAGACCGACGCGGTATTTTTGCGCATGCGAAGAAGCTGATCCGCCAGCCGAAGAACATAATAGTTTTGCACTGCGAGATTCCATGAGCCCACCTCCTATGAAAATATTTTATCATATTGGGCACCTGTATGCAAATATAAAGGGCGTGATTGCAGCAGAAGGAATACAGCCAGCCGATTGGATTGGGCCAACTGTATTCCTTCTCGATTCCATCATTATGTTTCGGATTTTCGGGCATTGATTTTCACAATCATACGATTGCGCATATCCTCGCTGATGATATTGTGCTCGTAAAGGTAGTCATTGAAGTAGCAAAGCCAGATGTTTTCAGCCGTCCGTTTTAGTTCCTGATTCATAGCAGATTCCTCCTGTATCGGTGTCTGCTGCTATAATATTTATGTGAAATTGTTTGAAAATCACATGTACAGCATTATCATTTTGTCCGATTATTGGTAGGAAAATACTATAGATTACTCCAGCCAAATCGATTCGGATTGCTCGAGTGCATCCAGCAGATCGGGAAGGCTGGGCAAAGAAGAACGGAAGTAACGTGTACGCAGTGGGATGGGGCAAATGCCTAGCTTTTGAAACTTCTTGAGGATGCGCCGGATATTCTGTTCGGAAAGCTGATACTGCTTTTGAACGGTTTTGATTGCTTGATCGAGAGAAACGTAACGCAGTGAATTACACAGTGCCAGCATGGGCTGTTTGAGCTGATCGCGGATTTTCGCAGCCTCCAGAGCCTGAAATAACGCGTCTGGCGTATACTGCATGCCGCTGCAAAAACACTTTTTCACATATTTCAGAATGTAATGCGCGCTATTCTGCTGCATACACCGAAGAAGGGCATACGCATTTGTATCACAATCAAGTTTTTTGGCTTGTGAATTCAAGAATTTCTTCTGGCATTGCAGTTCCACGCGCAGAACGCCATTTGGCAGCTTTTCCTGAGCCAGAATGAGTTTGTTTTCTGTGAGCTGGTACATCTTATCATAGACAACCAGACGAACGGAGTCGGTTGCATAACACAGATAATGTTTTCGCTTTTCCTTGAGTTTTTGGGGAGATAGAGAAGAGTCCATGTAATGCTTCTGCTTAAACTTCCCGCGCGGTGCATTTTTGCGAAGGACAGCCATAAGCTCACGTGCGACCTTGTTCTTGCCGAATTGTAGATTGACACAGAGGTCACAGCGATTGAGCTGCCAGTCAGCTAAGAATTCCGGAAGTCCGATGGTGCGCATGAGATCGGTGAAGTTTTCGGAAAAGCGCACGAAGGATTGTTCATCCAGTGGCATGATTCCTAGGTAAGAGCTGGAGGAATCTAACAATTTTCGAGGATTTACAAACATTTTGACGTATGCGCGAGGGACATCGTTGGAATTTAGGATAGAGAGGTACAGACGAACCCCTTGGTCTGCGAAGAGAAGGCAACTGTAAGTTTTTGAAGATGCATGCTTAGAGGGCAGCAGGAACATACCTTTATGAGCTATCTTCCGGGACAGAGCAAAAAGTCGGTCAATCGTTCGGTGCAATTCTTTCATGGTAGGATGGTAGCATAACTCGATGGTGTGAACAGAGAAAGCATCTGCGGTAATTTCAATGGGGCGTTTGGTACGCATAAGATCACTCCTTTTCGAAGTGTTCAAATGCAGATAAAAAGTTAATAAAAATGTGTCTAATCTATACAGATCGCGGTGTTTAGAAGGTGAAAACTGTAAGAAAGTGAAAAGAAGTTCTGCAATAATAATAATAATAATAAAAACCCCGATTCAGTCTGAACCGGGGATATAGGTGAACACGGCCTCAATATGCTGTTTGGCATCTTGGGAAAGAAATGGAATGTCGTCGATGCGCAGGATTACGCAGGGAGTTTGCTGGTGATGGTCACAGGCAACTCGAAGGTTGGCTGTTTTGGCTGTATGCAGATATGCAGGGGCGTGCTTGCGGATATACTTCAGCAGATCATAGCAGTCACACAAGATGGGGAAGATTTCTTCAAAGTGATCATAAAGCGTCTGTTCCGGAATGTAGAGGGCACGAAATCCTGCTCGTTTTCCGTATTTTTTTACGTTGCGCCAATAGCCCCAGACAGCCTGTTCGGGCTCATCTGGAAATACATCGTCGCAGATCTCGTTGGCACCGACGGCTTGGTAGCGATGGAGAATCTCTGGGGAGAAGAGTCGTTCCATGCCCGCTTGCCAAAGGTCCGGGTAATCCGCTTGCGTAATGCTGGTGCGTTCTTCGAGCGGGCAAGTCTGTCGGGGGCGATCACAGCATCCGGGCAGCAATAGATAAGACCATTCTGCTGCGAGTTCATTGTGCGAGGGGGCATTCTGCAGAGAAGCGACAAAATCTGCAAAGCACTCGATTGTCAGAAGCAGCTGAATGTATTTATCCTTTTTTTGCCCGATCAGTCGATCAGAAGGATGCAGAGAGCTATAACGCTTCACTTTTTCCTGAGCGGAAGACAGCATTTCTTGAAACTTTCTCTTCCTATAAGTGTGAATTTTCGAAAAAGCAGCGATGGCAGTTTGCATGAGGGGGCCATCCCAGTCCAAGCTGCATTTTGTCAAAATGCGGGCATCGAGCGGTAAGGGATCGACAGGCATTTTGGATGCCGGAAGACGAAAAAACACCTGTGTGCACCAGATGTTGCGCTTTTGAAATTCAATCAGTTGTGCATTGGGAAAGCCATTTCCGTCAATTAAAACGACAGTCCCGCTATATTGTCCGGGTAGTTCAGAACGTAGCTCTTTCATAGTCCCTGCCGTGTCATTGATGTATCGAACGGACAAAGCGATCTTGTCGATCAAATTTTGTGCATGCAATGGAGTAGGAATTACGCGGGGAAGGTCTGTATAAAATTGATCGCTTTGGGAAGCGCAGTATTGCGCAGGGCAGATGTTTTCAATGATTTCCGATAGCACATCCCAAGCAGACTGGGTATAGCGAGCCGTAAATATGGGGGCACGGAAATTGGAGTCCGTAATTTTTTCGCGAAGTTTAGCGAGCTGCCAATAGATATACTGAGACGTATATCCGGCGAGCAGGCCAAAAACAAGCGTGGCCATCTCACGGATGGAAGCCTCATCCTTTCCACAGGAGGTCAGAATCTTCTGTAATTCGCTGCAAAAAACGTTCCCATCCAGAGGCCTGTCTGCAGCTGTAGGCCGGTAATGAGTGCGCAGGTCAAACTCTTGATAGCAAATTTGGCCAGAGGAACTTGCACCTAATTTTGTGAGAGCTTTTGTTACATTCACCTCGGAGGGATCAAAGAGCGCGCACTTGATTTTAAAGTTTCCCTTAGCGGTTTGTTTAAGTATAATCGCAGCTGATTCTCCGTAGTCATACTCAACAGAAAACACAGCCCAGTCAGAGTCGATTGCAAGGTCTGATTCTAACAGAGGCCAACTTAGCTCCAGCTCAGGAAAATGATTCATAGTCGCTACTCCTATCATGTCCGATAAAAAGTCAATTTGTAATATGATTTATCTATATTATACTGATTGATAGGTTATTTTTCAATAATTATAAAAAATATAAAATATAAAAACATAAAACATAAGTAAAAACGGAATAAATTATGGGATACCGCTTCGGCAAATTTGAGAGGGGATATGCACGAAAAGAAAGAGGAAATGTGATAGATCGCGGTAAGTGACTAGCAGGATGCCGACTAAGTTGACATGTTCTTTGCCTTGATCGATAGGTGTTTTTTTGAGCTGGTCACCGCCTCCGTCACCGAGCATTTTACTTCGTCTCCCAAACCCCACACGGAGGCCCCCTTCTGTCGGCCATGGAGAACGCAGGTAAAGAGGACATCCTAAAGGGGACGGAACAGCGTGGACTGGGCGCCCCGGCGACCAGGGTGGTCACCATTGAAAAGCTGGTGTCCGGCGGATTCGTGGAGCGCAAGGGCAAGAACCTGATCCCCACAAAGGCGGGCGTCAACCTGGTCACGGAGCTGCCGGAGCTGCTGACCTCTCCCAAGCTCACAGCGGATTGGGAGCAGCGGTTGAACGAGGTGGCAAAGGGCCAGGCGTCGCCGGAGGACTTCATGGACGGGATCGAGGCGATGGCAGCGGAGCTGGTGCGGAAATACTCCCACATTTCCGAGGATGGGCAAAAGCTGTTCCAGCCAGAGAACGAGACGGTGGCCTCTGCCCTGCGCTGGCCGTCAAGTTTACAATTTATTTATTCCCCAAAACGGTTGGTGATAGTATAATGAATTCAATGACAAATCTTGATTTTGGGAGGGGATACAATGCTTGAAAATGTGCCGTCTCAATCTACGATGGCTGAACTGTTGGGTCAACCATTGTTTGAAGTTTGGCAAGAGCTGTGTTCGGCTATTGATGACAAATATGAAATGGAGCGAGTGTGGAATACTGGCGGGAAAAACTGGACTTACGAGTATAAATACCGCAGGGGCGGTAAAACACTTTGTTGCCTGTATGCAAAAAGTAATTGCATCGGTTTTATGATTATTTTTGGGAAAGATGAAAGATTAAAGGTTGAAAACATAAGGGCCAGTCTTTCTAATTCTGTTTGTATGCAGTACGATGAAGCAGAAACCTATCACGATGGGAAATGGGTAATGTTTGAACCGACCGATACTACCAATTTTGATGATTACATGAAATTGCTGGCGATCAAAAGAAAACCGAATCGAAAGTAATAATCCTCAACTCGATGTTTGCAACCAAATACCAGCCGCTCTCCGGCGGCAACACCAAGCAGGAAACCTTTCCGGGTTTCCTGCTTTTCTTTTACCCATTTTCAGAAAGGATGATGTTTTTGAGTAAAACCGAACCCAATTTCATGGAGCATTTGAAGCCGCTGCTTCCCGCAGGCGGTGACGCAAGCGAGCTGGAGGCAGCGGCTCAGGCGCTTGCCGGACTTTCCCCGGAGAACCGTGACCTCTTGGCCGCTGTCCAGGAGTCTCCCTTCCGACTGACCACCCTGGAGCAGTTCCGGGAGTTTCCCGCCAACACCGAGTATTTTGTCCTGGAGCCCAACATTCGCAAAGTGGAGGATGTGGGCTGGCGCTATCTGGCGCAGCATTTGGACGTCCTTCTGCCCCCCCTGGAGCTGCTGGACGCCATTGATCCCGTTCCCTTCGGCAATCATGCCATGCAGGAGGAACAGGGCTGCTTCACCAGTAGAGGCTATCTCACCCTCTCCGGCGACGAGTGGGAGCATGAGCCCCCCAGGAAGAGACAGATAGAGAAAAAGCCCTCCATCAAGGAACGGCTGAAGCAGAGCCGGAAAGAATGTGCCAATCAGAGCAAGGCGCAGCCCCATCGGGAAAAGCCTGCGCCGGAGCGATAAGGAGGTGTTGCTATGCCCCATTATGACTATGACAAAGATTATCCCTTTGCCGCCTTCATCACCAACTTGGGTAAGTACAACGAGGGCTTCCTTGTGGGCGAATGGGTGAAGTTTCCCACCACGGCGGAGGAACTGAAAAAGGTCTTTGAGCGCATCGGGATCGGTGCGAAAGACGACTTCGGGCAGACCTATGAGGAATGGTTCATCACGGACTACGATTGCTATGTGGACGGCCTCTATGACCTGCTGGGCGAGTATGCCAACCTGGACGAACTGAACTACCTGGCCTCCAAGCTGGACGACATGAGCCAGGACGAATATGAGCGGTTCCAGGCGGCTATGAAGATCGGCGATCACACGGGCAGCATCCAGGAGCTTATCAACCTGACGGAGAACCTGGACTGCTACGACATTTATCCCGACATCCACGACCACGATGATCTGGGCCGGTATTACATCGAGGAACTGGACGCCATGCAGGTACCGGAGCATCTGCGCAATTACATCGACTATGAGGCCTACGGCCGGGACATCGCCCTGGAGGAAAGCGGCCAGTTCACCGACCGGGGCTATGTGTGGGATACCGGGGACAGCTTCCGTGAGTATTATGATGGCGAGCGCGGCAGCATCCCGGAGGAATACCGGGTGATGACCTTCCAGGATGATATCCCCAAAGAAGAAATTTCGGAGTGGGCTATGGACCTTGCCTACGATATGGACGAGTTTTTCCGGCAACACGATCCGCAGTACGCCGCCGAGCACCCGGAGGAACACGCGGCAAAGGAAGAAATCTACGAGAACCTGATGGCCGGGCGCATCTCCGCACTGGACGAGAAGCTGGCCGCCCTGGGGCAGACCCAGGAGGACTATCTGCCTTCGGAGATCGAAAAGTTCAAAGACGCCACCAGCTATGAGGAATTTCTGGATGTGGCCCCCCAGACGATCCGGGAGGCCATTGAAAATCCGGACCAGTCCCATGTGGACGAGATGCTGGCCTTTGCGGAGCAGGCAAACCGGGAGTATGAGGCGGAGTTGTATGGGCAGCAAGCGGCGCCCACGCCGGACGACCGGGAGACCGGCGAGACGGTGCGGACCCCCAGGGGCACCTTCCATGTGACGGATATGAGCCGGGAACAGATGGTGGCAGCCGGATACGGTTTCCACCACGAGTCCGAGGACGGAAAGTATCTCATCATGACCAACGGCAGCCGCGCCTTTGCCATCCCCAACGGAGACACCCCCGAACATACCGCGCCGGAGAAGCTGACCGTCCTGGTGGTGGAGCCCATGAAGGAACCCTATGTGAAGGAAATCGACCCCGGCCTCCATGCGCTGCAAGCGGAGGTGGGCGGCGACATTGCCGCCTCCTATCCCTTTGACGATCCGGTGGGGCTGGTGCTGAACGACGAGGGCAAGCTCATCGGTCTGGACCTGAACCGTTCCCTCCGGGACGAGCATGGGGAGATTTACGACATTGTGGCGGGCACCTTCCTGGTGGCGGGCTTGGGCGAGGAGTCCTTCACCTCTCTGCCCCCGGAACTGGCACAAAAGTACATGGAGCACTTCAAGCAGCCGGAGCAGTTCATCAACCTGAACGGCCAGATCGTCGCCTTGCCGGTGGAGCCGGAAAACCCGCTGCGCACGGCGGAAATGACCCTGGAGGATGACTACGGCATGATCGACGGGATCATCAACAATGGCCGCCGTGGTGAGGAATTGGAGAAAGCCCAGACCGAGGCGCGCAGGACCACGCCGGAGAAAAAGCCTTCCATCCGGGAGCGGCTGGAGGACGCAAAACGGGAGTGCGGCGAGCGCAAGCCCCCGGACAAGGCTCATCAGAAAAAGCCCCCGGAGCATGACTTATGAGCCGAAGCAAAAAATGGCGTCTGGAATGGGCGTTCTTCCTGGGCGAGAACGGCAGACGCAAGTATAACAAGCTCTGCAAGGGCTGCGTCCATCCCTGCAAGCAGAGTTTCCGGGCGGTGGTGGTGTCCTGCCCGCACTATCTTTCCCGACGATCTAAAAAGCGTAGCAGTTAGAGTTCAAAAGGGAGTGGGGGCCGCTTCCAAAGGCTTTTCCCGAAGCTACCTTTATGATTTCCCATAAGCCAAGTTGCTTGCTGACACACAGAGAAAAAGGCTCAATTTCAAACACTTTCGGTCATGCAAAACGGGAGTACAGCTTTTCGGTTCGTCTGATTGGCTGTACTCCCGCTTTTTATTTTAGAACAAAATACTTTTTCGGTATAATCTGGTTTATGTGTTGTCGATTTCGGAGTTGACTTTTTTGATTTCTCTTTCTCGCAAATTTTCTATTATAGACGAGTATACTTCGCAAAATTTCTGTAAATCTTCAATTAACTCATCTATATCCTCTTTTGCGGCTTGTGTCAAGTTCCAAATAATATCCATTGCCTCATCCGATGCAAGATCAATGCAATTTTCCAAATTATCTTCGTATGCCTCCATTGCATATTCCTCTTGCAACTGCCGGTTCACATATTCTTCCGAATCAAATTGTGATAATTCAATAAGGGTATCGAATTCGCGGACTTCCTCAATTCTTGAGGATAAGGTCAATAACTCTTCATATTTATCATTAGCCTCTGTTGTTGCATATTCATCGCTGTTCGTAATAGTATCAATCGCATCATAAATGTCACTGGCAATTTTACACGCCTCACTTACAATTTGAACTACTTTATCCAAAGTACCTGCCGTTAGTGAGGCTTCGTGTTCAACATAGTAGTACCACTCTCCATCCACATCATCGTGCAGTCTATAGACTTCTTCGTATAATTCATTTTTTATGTTATAGATTGCCGAAAGTGCAACATTTGCTTCAAGTAAGAGCGATGTATAATCATATTCATAATACGGGATAGCGGTAGCCTGAATGTCAGGTAAAACCTCCGAAGAGATGTAGTTAATAAATTCTTTGTCCCTTGAAATGAAGCCAAACTCCGTGTTGTTTGCGCTTTCCTCCGAATAATTTGCCGAACCGACGTATACAACATGATCTGTCATTATGATTTTTCCGTGATTGGAAAAATCAAAAAACACCTTGGAGTTTATGCCAAGTCTATCAGGATTCAACTTCGATAAATACAAGTTGATTTTTTGCTTTGCCTTATCTCGGAAAGTATCACCATAATATACTTCCCATCTGCTTGGAATGTTCGTTATGATATTTATAATGCAGCGTTCTCCTGCCATCCTCAGTGCAGAAACCAAGGCAAGTTTCTTCTCAGATATGTTATATGTGATAATAGTTATTTCAGAAGCATTTTCAAAGTCATCCAGTACTTCTTGGTATCCTAATTCGTTTTTTGAATACACAAATTTGGAGTTGTTAGTAACAAATTCCTTTTTCATTTTATCCCCGCCTTTTACAGTTACCATTTATATGTTATCAGACCATTAGGGATATTTCAAGAATCTATACCACTTAACTAATCAAGTAAACAAGTACTGGAAACGGTGTATAGCCGCCGCAGTAGGTGTTGTGGTAATGTGCGTAAACTGCCAGAATTGCGAGGCTGCGGAAAAGCTGTTTGCCGCCCTGTTAAAAAGGCTTGTTTGTTCCATCAGGTTGTGAATGGCTTTTGCATCGGCACGAGCGGCAGTTTTCCGCATTGCCATGATGCAAGAAAAATAACAAACGATCAGACGATACACCGTCAACGGCACATACCATGCCGCCACCAGCAGCCGCCAGGCCAAGACAAAACCGCCGATCACCCGACCAATAATAAAGTTCAGTAGGAACAGCGGAAGGGTGGTTCCCAAAGAGCCGCCCGGCAGGATCCAGGCGAACATCCGTGGGATGCCAAAAGGCAGACCGCAGAGAATAAACAGCCATAAATAGTCGGTGAAGCCATCTTTTGTGCAGGCAGATTTGAAAATGCAGTACAGTAAAGCCACCACCGCCACGGGTAGCACTCTCCTTTTAAAAAACTCTTTGATTGCTTTAGATTTCGTCATGGCCAGCACCTCCACTCTAGGTTCCACTATATCAGCAAGATAACCATGTGCCCAAGGGTTTTGCAAAGACTGTAACAAGCGCGCAATTCTCATCATTCCAACTCGTTGTTCCGCTGCCGCTGCTGTTCCTGTTCCTTCGGCCTTTCCAGTAGGACATCCACATTCTGGCGGAGGGTGTCAAATTTCTTTTCTTCTCGATGTATCTTCTGAAGTTCCGTTTGCAGGGAGGTCTTGCGGGTGGAGAGTCCATCCAGTTCCGCTTTCAGCTTATCAGAGGAAGGAAGTTTGGTGAGTCCCGCCTTCTTGATCTCCCTGGCTGCCGTCTCGAACAAGATGATTTCACTCTCAAAGCCACGCAGGAATTTTTCCTTGTCCTTCGACGCCTTGTATCGGTCATAGACGGGCTTTAGTTTGCGGTAGGTGTCGATCTGCTTTCCCAGGAGGGTGAGGTCGGCGATCTGCTGTTCCACATCCCGCAGGCTTTCCCTGGTACGGATGGCGGCGGATACGGCGTCGCACCGTTCCGCCAATTCCTCATAGCTACCGATGCCATGTTCGGTGAGAAAATTCATGGTAGCGGCTGCCCGTTTCAGGTTCTCCATGGTGGCCCACCGCTGGTATCCGGCGCTCTGCTGGGCCTTGGTGTTATTCTGAGTGTCAATGAGTAGGTTGACCTTCCCACTGCGCTGTCGGGGCTGTCTGGATGGTCTGGGGCCTCCGGCGATGCGAGAGGCAACGGCTTCTTCCGTGTAATCGGCGCCCAGCGTTTTGAGCCGGGTAAACCGCTCCTGATCTGGCGCCCTGGCGGAGACATACTTTCCCCGCTTGATCTCACATCCTTCCCGCTGCAACCGGGCAAGCAAATCTTCCAAACTGGAGGACACGGGGATCAGTCGGTCGATGGCGGCTTTCAGCTTTGCCTTGTAGCTGGTGCCGTTCTGTGCGGCCTGAAGCTCAATATAGCTCTTGCCCTTGTCCCGGCCAGGGACGATGACGGACCGGCCGTGTTCTCGACACAGCCGGTCACTGGCTCGACGTATCTCGTGATAGCTGCGCTTGTTGGAATGGTAGTGCTTGTGGTCTGTGAAGCTGACCGCATTGAAAATCAGATGGTTGTGAATATGCCCCTTGTCAATATGGGTGGTAAGTACAAACTCGTACTTGCCACCCAATATTTCTTTTGCCAACTGCAACCCGATTTCATGGGCTTCCTCGGCGGAAACCTCCCCTAGCTCAAAGGCTTGGATCAGGTGACGGAACTCATTAACCAATGATAAGCCGCAAGCTGACAATAGGTATATACGGCACTGCTTGTATAGAATTAACAAAAAGGTTACAGAAACGAGATGATATGCGGTTGACTTGCTGAGAACGGCTTGCTAAGCTAAAAACACATACTTGCTAACCCAATGATACACAGCATGAGGAGGAGTTTTATGTTTGAGAGCTTCTATCAGAAATATAGCCCGCAAGAACGAGAGATCGTTGTGCAGCTTTTTCCGTGGCTTAGTGTCAGTCTCAACGATCATCCGGATTATTGTCAAATGGCTATTATGTCTCTGGGCGTGATGTATTGTGATACGGGTGAAGTCGATTTTCGAGAGATGTGGCTAAAATGGCCAATTGCAAGAAAAAAGCTGGGAACGAGCAAAGAATTTGATAGGCTTGGGACTACAAGATTATATCGCGTCAAGGCAAGGAAAATGAGAGATGATCTTGGCTCTCCGAAAGAATTGCATAGCTGGGCATTGATTGACGTGCTGGAATCAGATGTGCCATGTCCTCCGCTGGAAGCGTGCTGGGAAGGATATTGGACTTTTGAACCTGATAAAAAAGATCTGTTGGGCGTGCTGCAGATTGGCCGGATGTATTGCTGGTTAGAGGGAAGCGTGCTGTGGAATGGGGCGAAAGTACCAATTTTTATTAAAGTTGATCTGGAAGATCGTTCTCGTTGGAATAACGTGTGCAATATTGCAGCAGATCTTGTCGCGGATAGTACGCAGATGGATCAGAGCATGCGCAAATTTGCGGCAAAGCAGCTCGCAGAACTTGTCAATCAACGGAACAACACTGCGCACCTCATTACAGAGGAAGATTTTGTCAAATGCCTGACCATAGAAGAGATTCAAGTCACCAATGACGGCCATTTTGCTGTTTATTATGATAATAGCGGCTTGTTTCCAAAGAATATAATCAAGGTAAGTGGCTTTTTGCAGGAGATTATGACGGCTGAGCTTACCGATAGCAGAGATTTGGTGGTCAGATAATGAAGCAGCACGCAGGTGCAAGGATCATCTGCGTTCCTTGCCAGTAAATTAGAGTTTTTCTCTGAAAGCAATCGTGATATAATAATGATAAAACGAAACTCAAGGAGGAAAACCTGTGGACATTCATTCTGTGCGACAACAGCTCAGAGGGCGAACCATATACGATATTCCCATGCGGGTGACCTACTATGCCCGTGTGTCGAGTGAATCGGACGAGCAGCTGAATTCGCTGGGCAACCAGATCAGCTACTATGAGGACTTCATCCGCAGGAATACGGCATGGACGTTTGTGCAGGGCTATGTCGATGAGGGCCTGTCGGCTGCGACGACGCGCAAGCGTGAAAACTTCCATCGCATGATTGACGATGCCAAACGCGATCTGTTTGATCTGGTCATCACCAAGGAGATCACGCGATTTGCGCGTAACACGCTGGACTCCATCCAGTACACCCGCGAACTGCTGTCAGCCGGGGTGGGCGTATTCTTTCAGAACGACAACATCAATACATTGGACGAGGATTCCGAGCTGCGTTTGACCATTATGTCAGGTATCGCGCAGGACGAACTGCGCAAGCTGTCCAGCCGCGTCAAGTTCGGTCACCAGCAGGCGATCAAGAAGTCGGTCGTGCTGGGCAACAGCCGGATTTTTGGTTATATCAAAGACGGCGGACGACTGGTGATTGATGAGAGCGAAGCGCCGATGGTACGCGAACTGTTCGACCTGTACGCGACCGGTCGGTATTCCATGAAGCAGCTCGAGACGTTGTTCTGGGAGCGCGGCTACCGCAACCACAACGGCAAAAAGATCGCGCACACGACCATGTCGGGCATCATCTCCAATCCCAAGTATAAGGGATATTATGTAGGCAACAAGGTCAAGGTCATCGATCTGTTCACAAAAAAGCAGAAGTTCCTGCCGCCTGAGGAATGGGTGATGTTCAAGGACGAGAGTGGGGAGATTGTCCCGGCAATCGTCACAGAAGACGTATGGGACGCAGCCAACGCCGTGCTCAAAAAGCGCAGCGAGGATGTCAAGAGTCGGCAGGGTATCTGCAATCATGCCAATCTGCTGACCGGCAAGCTGTACTGTACCTGCTGCGGCGCGGCTTATTACCGGCGAGACTCCAAGGGACGAGACGGCAGCAAAAACAGCAAGTGGGTATGCTCAGGTAAGATCAAGAATGGCGCGGCGTCCTGTGACTCTTTTGCCATCTATGAGGATGAGATTAAGCCGCTTCTGCTCGACGTATTCCGTGAGACCGCACCTCTGGCTGAGAACATGGTCGAGGAGTATATCAAGCTGTATCAGCAGACCGTGCAGAGCGAGGACGTGAGCGAGAAGTGCGACGCATTGCGTCGGGTGATCGAGACCGCCGAAAAGAAGAAGCAGAAGCTGTTGATGTTCAATGCGATGGGCGAGCTGTCCGATCAGGATTTTCTGTCCATGAACCGACAGTGTACCAAGGAGATCGAGAACGCACAAAAAGAGCTTGCCGCACTGGAAGCACAGCAAGCCTCGGATGCCGATTTTGCCCGTCAGATTGATACCATTCGCCGCGTACTGCGTGATGCCGAGCGGGATGCCGCGCAGGGCGTTGTGACGAGTGAATTTGTCGGCAAGTATATTGATAAGATCTTTGTCACGCCCGAAGACCCGGATACCATGCGCCTTGGCGTCAAGATTCTGACCGGCGACATGGCCGAGCGCAGTCTGGAACATCTCAAACGTCGTACGGGTCACACGTTCTTGACCATCTGACCGCCGATCGAGCCTGCCTGACGGGAAGTCAGCTCACCGTTGTAGCCTTCCTTGAGGTTTACGCCGACTTCAGCGGCAGCTTCCATCTTGAAGCGATCCATAGCGGCACGAGCTTCGGGGACAACCATCTGATTCGAGCTGTTCTTATTGTTAGTCATGATACATTTCTCCTTTTGTGTTTGTGTTTTTTGGGGTGTTGCTGTTAGTATTGTGACCCGCAGCCGCAGTAAATATGACGGCCAAATTCTTCCGAATCCGCCATATTCCATGGAAAAAACCAGATGACGGTCAAAACATTTTGTGCGCTATTGACAAAGCGATGTGAGCATGGTAAGGTTAAATAAGACTAGGCAAAAGAGAGGAGAAAATATTATGAAAAATATCATTCATTCGGCATTTGCACCGGCCGCAATCGGCCCGTACTCGCAGGCAGTTGAGGCAAACGGCCTGATCTACACTTCTGGTCAGCTGCCCATCAACCCCGAGACCGGCGCATTCCCGGCAGGTATTGCAGAGCAGACCAAGCAGTCGCTGCAGAACATCAAGGCAATTCTGGCAGAGGCTGGCGTTGGCATGGATCGCATCATCAAGACCACCGTTTTCCTGAGCGATATGGAGAACTTCGGTGCGATGAACGCTGTATACGCAACTTTCTTCCCCGAGGGTGACTGCCCGGCGCGTTCTGCGGTCGAGGTTGCACGTCTGCCCAAGGACGCACTGGTTGAGATCGAGGCAATCGCTGTTCGATAAATGACCGTGCGCGTGAGCGCAGTACATAGACATGAGATGTCCGCGGATTGTGCACATCATCCGCGGGCATTTTTTTTAGAAACGAGGCGCAGGGGAGCCTGCGCAGGCAAAAGGGGTGTTTGATATGACCAAACAGCAGGGCGCAGCCGATGCTGCGCGCGATGCTTGGAGATCAAAATGGGGTTTTATCCTGGCGTGTATCGGTTCGGCGGTCGGTATGGGAAATATCTGGTTGTTTCCCAGCCGTGTTGCCAAGTACGGCGGCGCGTTTTTGATCGCGTATCTGATTTTTGACATTGTGATCGGCTTTTCGGGTGTCATCGGCGAGATGAGCTTCGGCCGTGCGGCACGCACCGGCCCGGTCGGTGCATTCGAGCAGGCGTGCGCATCGCGCGGCAAAAAGCGCGTGGGTACGGCGATCGGCATGCTGCCCATGGTGGGCGCGCTGGCACTCGCGATCGGCTATTCGGTCGTTGTCGGCTGGATTTTCAAGTACCTGTTCGGTGCGTTTACCGGCTCGGCACTGGCCTATGGCGCGGACGTGAGCGACGTGTCGGGCTATGAACAGGCATTTGGCCAGACTGCTGCTGCATTCGGTAATAATATGTGGCTGATCATCGCGCTGGTTGTGACCTTTGTCATCATGGCGCTGGGCATTGCAGGCGGCATCGAGCGTGCCAACAAGATTATGATTCCGCTGTTCTATGCGCTGTTTATCGGACTGGTGATCTATGTCGGCTTCCAGGATGGCGCGTCCAACGGCTACCGCTGGATGTTCACCGTTGATCCTGAGATGCTCAAAAAGCCCGAAATGTGGGTTTACGCACTCGGACAGTCCTTCTTCTCGCTGTCGCTGGCGGGTAACGGTACCATTATCTACGGTTCGTACCTGTCCGACAAGGAAGATATTGTCAGCTCGGCGTGGAAGGTCGCGCTGTTTGACACGCTGGCCGCTATGCTCGCTGCACTGGTCATCGTTCCGGCGATGGCAGCGACCGGACGCACCGCGTTTGACGGCGGCCCGGGTTTGATGTTCATCTATCTGCCCAACCTGTTTGCAGCCATGCCGGGTGGTCAGATTGTCATGATTATCTTCTTCCTGGCAGTCCTGATTGCGGGCTTGACCTCGCTGGTCAACCTGTTTGAGGCGCCGGTTGCCACCTTGCAGGATCATCTGCATTTCAGCCGTGCTGGCGCGGTTGTCGTGATTGCGATTATCGGCTCGATCGTATCCCTGTGCATTCAGGGTATTGTCTCCGATTGGATGGACTTTGTATCCATCTACGTGTGCCCGCTTGGTGCCGGTCTGGCCGGTATCCTGTTCGCGTGGGTCTGGGGACGCGAGAAGGTGGAGGACGCGGTCTCTCTGGGCAGAGCGCGCCGCGTCGGCGGTTGGTATTATCCGCTCTATAAATATGTGTTCTGCGGTCTGACCATGGCCGTCTTTCTGCTGGGTATCGCCTACGGCGGTATCGGCTGATGGAGAAATCAAAAGCGAGGCGTTATGCCTCGCTTTTTTGTGTCTGTATGGGGTTTAGAGCTGGTTGAGATACTCCTCAACGAACTTGGATGCGGTTGCACCGTCCGAGGCAGCCGTGATGATCTGGCGCAGGGGTTTGGTGCGTGCGTCACCGACCGCGAAGACACCGGGCACACTGGTGCGGGTGGTCTCGTCGGCAACGATGTAGCCCTGCTCATCGAGCTCGACTTGACCGGCAATCAGTGCGGTGTCGGGTACACGACCAATGGCGACGAACAGACCGTCGGTTTCCAGCGTGGATACTTCGCCGGTGACACGGTCGGTCATACCGATTGCGGTCAGCTGACCGTCGGGTGCGATCAGACGGTCGATCTGCTTGTTCCAGACAAACTCCAGATTGGAAGCCTTTTCCAGCGGCGCAAGATAGCTCTTGGTTGCGCGCAGGGTGTCACGGCGATGTACCAGATAGACCTTCTTGCAGATCTTGGACAGCACCAGTGCGTCTTCGGCAGCCGAGTTGCCGCCGCCTGCGACAACAACCGTCTTGCCGCGGAAGAACATACCGTCGCAGGTTGCGCAGTAGGATACACCGCGGCCGCGCAGAGCATCTTCGTCTGGGATACCCAGCGGACGGGGAGAAGCGCCGGTTGCCAGAATGACCGTTCGGCCAAATACGTCGCCCGCGCTGGTGGTGATGCGCTTGGGCTGCGCGGTCAGGTCAAGTGCGGTCACTTCTGCGTACTCGGTCTCAGCGCCAAAACGCTCGGCACCGCGCTGCATCTTTTCTGCCAGTTCAAAACCGTCAATGCCCTCGTCAAAACCGGGGTAGTTGTCTACCTGGGTCGTGGTTGCCATCTGTCCGCCGGCGGACAGCTTTTCCAGTACCAGCGTGCTCAGGCCGGCGCGGACACAGTAGAGTGCTGCGGCGTAGCCGCCCGGGCCGCCGCCGATGATGACAACGTCATAGGTCGAATGCTTCATGGAATAAACCCTCCTGTTCAGCCGCGCTGTGCGGCGATCCAATCTTCAAGCTGTGCCTGCGAACCGGGTGCGATCAGCTTGTCGCCATGCGCACCGTTCTGGAACAGATAAAACGTCGGAATGACTTCAACGCCGAAGCGCTCAGCCAGCTCGGGCTGCTCGTCAATGTTGATCTTTGCGATGACAACATCGCTCTGACCGTCCATGCGATCGAGAACGGGAGCGATGCGGCGGCAGTAGACACACCAGGGTGCCCAGAAATCGACCAAAACCGGACGGTCGGACTGTAAAACTTCCTGTTCAAAATTCTCTTTGGTCAGCGTCAACATAGTGATACCTCCACAATCTTTCTCTACGGCGGGATGCCGGAATATTTTTTGTTTGATGTTGTACTTAGTATACCCGATCGGGAGAGATTTTACCGTGACCATGTCACACAATGCGGGGAAAATTTTTTTTAGCGATAGCGGCTGCCGTTCCAGAGGTCGTCGGAATGGCTGTCACGACGCGCATAGAGGGCTGCGACCAGTGCGCAGGCACCGTCTGCGATCAGACCGATGCCGAAAAAGCGGATGAGCATGCTGGTGACGCCGAAGGGGTCCATGAGCATGATGATACCCAGAATGAGCGGCAGCAGGGTGGAGACCAGGACGGGAACACGACCGGGCAGACCGAGCTGAAAGGCATCGATGGTCATGGGCAGACGGGCGAGTGCGTCGATCAGCAGCAGAATGCCCAGCATGACGGGCAGGAAAGACAGGATGATGCGCCAGCCGAACAGACAGAACAGACCGATAACCAGAAAGAGAATGCCGAGCAGTTTGTCGCTGGTGTACGTCCAGCCGCGGCGCTTGGCGCGGAAATAGCGCAGAAGCTGTGCGAAGGCGTAGACGAAAGCGCCGATGGACAGCGCCAGACAGAACAGCCGGCCGGTCATACCCGGATAGAGGATCAGGGGAATGCCGAATACCATATACAAAATGGGAATCAAAATGGAGTCGGGGCGACGACCGCCGCCGGAAAAGGATACGAACATAATACATGCCTCCTTGCGTGGGTGGAATACACAGATATTGTATCACGGCGGTAGTCAAAACACCAGATATTTACACGCATACAGGTGCATAAGGTGCAAGTTTCAATAAACAGAGAAAGCGCAGGAAAAGGACTGTCATCCTGACGAAGGAGGGCGGGAAAATCACAAAAAATTTGTATTTTTCGCGGCTTTGCGGAAGGGCATGATGTGGCTATAATGAAGGAGATATCCGCGTTGGTTGGAAAGGGGAAGAACATGACCAAGACGATGACAGAGGGCGGCCCTGCCAAACTGATTTTTCTGTTTACGCTGCCGCTTTTGGGTGGTAATCTATTTCAGCAATTCTATAATATGATGGACACGCTGATCGTCGGCCAGACACTGGGTGTCAATGCGCTGGCGGCGGTTGGCTGTACGGGAAGCATTATGTTTCTCATCATCGGCTTTGTACAGGGTATGACAGCCGGTTTATCCATCGAGACCGCACGGCATTTTGGTGCGAATGATCTGGAGAGTGTGCGGCGCAGCTTCGCGGCCAATATCGTGATTGGCGCGGTTGTGACCGTCATCCTGACCGCGATTTCGGTACCGCTGGCGCGTCCGATTCTGGTTGCCATGCAGACCCCGGCGGCCATTCTGGACGATGCCTATTTCTATATTGTTATTATCTATGCAGGCGTGTTTGCAGCTATGCTGTTTAATGTCCTGTCGAACGTCCTGCGCGCACTGGGCGACAGCCGGACACCGCTGCTGTTCTTGATTTTGTCCAGCATCGTAAACGTGGTGCTTGACCTGGTGTTCATCATTGTATTTAAGATGGGCGTTGCGGGCGCAGCGTGGGCGACCGTGATTGCACAGGTCGTTTCCGGACTGCTGTGCGTCGTGTACATCGGCAAGAAGTTTCCCATGCTGCACGTGCGCCGTGACGATTTCCGTCTGACACGGGGCGAAATCTGGCAGCATGCAGTGATCGGTCTGCCGATGGGCTTTCAGGCCTCGATCATCGGCATCGGCGTCATCATTTTGCAGATCGTGCTCAATGCACAGGGTGAGCTTGCAGTTGCCGCTTACACGGCTGCACAGAAGATCGAGCAGATTGTCTGTTCGCCGCTCAGCTCGTTCGGCATGACCATGGCGACCTATGCCGCTCAGAACTACGGCGCAGGCAAGATCGCTCGTATCCGCACCGGTGTGCATCGCTGCGCGGCTATGTCGCTGGGCTATACCGCGGTCATCACCTGCATTGCGATTTTCGCCGGTGCACCGCTGGTATCGCTGTTCGTGTCCGATGCACCCGAGGTCATCGCGATGGCGGCAGAGTACCTGCGCCTGACCAGCCTGTTCTACTGGACGCTCTCGCTGCTCTTCATCCTGCGCTATACCTTGCAGGGACTCGGACAGGGCATCGTGCCCACGATCGCGGGTATTATGGAGCTGGTCATGCGTGCGGTGGGCTGTATCGCACTGGCCGCACCCTTCGGTTTTGCTGGTATTAGTGTCGCCTACGCGCTTGCGTGGCCGGGCTCGCTCACACCGCTGGTCATCTCCTATGTGCTGACCATGCGCCGTCTGCGCCGGAAGGAAAAAATCCTGCAAGCGGCCGCAGAGAAGTAATATTGTTGTGTGCAAAGACACGGTTTCTCATGCAGATACCGTGTCTTTTTTGCGTGAAATTGCCGATTTTTGCTAAGAAGTAAAAAATTGCAAATAAATAGTTGACTACGCAACAAAATTGCCGTAAAATATCTTCCAGAAAGTTGACAACACAAACAATCATCAGGGGAGGATATCCATGGAACGGCAGTCGATCACCTTTCTCAAGTACATATCCATCATCCAGCGCAATACCGGACGATATTTTGATTTGAGTCTGGAAGCCGACCAGATCGGTTCGGGTCAGCAGTTTTTCCTGCTGCGCATCGCCGAGAATGAGGGCATTACCATGTACGACTTAGCGCGTATCGGCAGTTTTGACAAGGGCACGGTGACCAAGGCCGTGCAGAAGATGGTGCAGCAGGGATACGTGCGCATCGAGGTAGACGAGTACGACAAGCGCGTGCGCCATCTGTACATCACCGAGCAGGCACGCGGACTCATCGAGCGCGTATATGACCTGCGCGACAGCTGGAATGCGCAGATTACCGAGGGGTTCACACCCGAAGAGCGCGAACAGGTTCTGCACCTGCTGGAACGCATGGCAAAGGGATCGTGCGATAGCCTGAGCAAATTGATCGAGAGCAAAGAGGAGGAGAAGTAAAATATATGAATACACAGAGCGCAGCACCTGTGCAGGAAGAAAACCCCTTAGGCACCCTGCCGGTCGGACGGTTGCTCATCAATTTTTCGCTTCCGGCGATTATTTCCTGCCTGATTAACTCCATTTATAACATTGTCGACCAGATTTTTATTGGTCAGGGCGTCGGCTATCTGGGCAACGCCGCGACGACGGTTGCCTTTCCGCTGATGACCATTCTGCTCGCCTTCGGTACCATGATCGGTGCGGGCAGCTCGGCGCACGCCGCCATTCGACTGGGTGAACAGAACGAGCACGAAGCCCGTCAGGCACTCAACAACGCATTCAGCTTTACCATCGCACTCGGCCTTGTGCTCATGGCGCTCGGTCTGATCTTCCTGCAACCCATTCTGACGCTGTTCGGTGCGACCGAGAACATCATGCCTTACGCCATCGACTACACGGGCATTATTCTGCTGGGTACCCCGTTTAACCTCGTCAGTATCGTGCTGTCCAACCTGGCACGTACCGACGGCCACCCGCGCATGTCCATGTACGGCATGCTGATCGGTGCGGCACTCAATACTGTGCTTGACCCGGTCTATATTTTCGTCTTCCACTGGGGCGTTAAGGGTGCGGCCATCGCGACCATCACCTCGCAGATCATCTCGGCTGTCGTGCTGACGCTGTACTTTATCCGCCCGTCCAAAAACAATCCGCGACACATGCGTTTGGACCGCAAGCTGATGAAGCCCGATGCATCGCTCATCCTGCGTTTCCTGACGCTGGGTATCTCCTCGGGTATCACCCAGTCGGTCGCCTGCATCATGCAGGTAGTAATGAACAAGTCGCTCGTGTATTACGGCGATTTGGCATCCGGTATTTCGGGCGATATCGCGCTGAGCGCCATGGGCGTTGTGACCAAGATCGCCATGATTATGGGCGCGTTCGGTGTTGGCGTTGGTATCGGTGCACAGCCGATTCTGGGCTATAACCGTGGTGCACGTAAGTTCGACCGCATCCGCCGTACCTATCTGATGGCTGTCATTTTCGCCACCGTCCTGATTTTTGTCTGCTGGATTTTCTGCCAGACCATGCCTGAGACCATCATCGGTATCTTTGGCGACGACAACGCAAGCTTCAGCGATTTTGCAGTCAAGTGCCTGCGCATTTACCTGTTCAGCATCTTCTGCGCAGGTTTCCAGATCGTCTCGACCAGCTATTTCCAGGCAACCGGACAGCCGCTCAAGGCATCCATCCTGTCTATGCTCCGTCAGCTTTTGCTGCTCATTCCGCTCATGCTCATTCTGCCGCTGTTCTTCGGCCTCAACGGCATTTTGTACTCGGCTCCCATCGCGGACGCAAGCTCGGCAATCATTGTCGCCTGCTTCATTGTGCCCGAGATGCGCAAGCTCAACCGTGCGGTGCATGAGGAGCATCTGTACGGCAAGGTGTAAGGAACAATGCTGTATGATCCCACGTCTTTGCGTGGGATCACTTTTTACCCTTGACTTGGAGTACACTCCAGACAGTATACTAGAAAAAAGAGGCGTATGTCGTGACCATTGCGGAAGTGAGTAAAAAATATGATATTTCGGCGGACACCCTGCGTTACTACGAGCGCATCGGACTGATTCCGCCTGTGCCGCGCAGCAAGAGCGGTATTCGAGACTATGACGAGAATGCGTGCAGCTGGGTGGAGCTGATGAAGTGCATGCGCTCTGCCGGGGTGCAGATCGAAGCGCTCATCGAGTATGTCGCCCTGTTTCAGCAGGGACCGGATACCGCGCCCGCGCGCAAAGCCATTCTGATCGAACAACGTGACCAGCTCGTGCAGCGCATGGCAGATATGCAGCGCTCACTCGATCGTCTCAACCAGAAAATCGCAAACTATGAGACCCAATTGCTGCCGCGTGAGCAGGAAATGATGAGTTGGTAAAAAAGAAGCCTCTGTGAGATGAACCACAGAGGCTTTTGCTTATATTTAAGACAAACGCGTTTTGAAATCCTCGTAGCCGAAAGACTTGATGAGCGTTTCCTTGCCCGACGCATCGCGCCAGACGATGGAGGGCAGTCCCATACCGTTAAAGGTATTGGTCTTGACCATGGTGTACAGCGCCATGTCACCGAATACCACCTGATCACCGATGTGCAGCGGCTGATCGAAGGAGTAGTCACCGATCACGTCGCCCGCCAGACAGGTCGGGCCGCCCAGACGATAGGTGTGTGCTTTCTCGTTTGCCTCACCGCTGTTCAGGATAGGCGGACGATAGGGCATTTCCAGCACGTCAGGCATGTGGCAGGCCGCAGAAGCGTCCAGAATGGCGATACCCATGCCGTTGTGCATCACGTCGAGCACGCTGGACACCAGAAAACCGGCGTTCAGCACGACGGCCTCACCGGGTTCCAGATAGACTTCGACGTTGTAGGTCTCGCGCAGATGGGTGACGATGCGCACGAGCAGATCGATGTCGTATCCGTTGCGGGTGATGTGGTGTCCGCCGCCCAGATTGAGCCATTTCATGCCGTGCAGGTACTTGCCGAACTTTTCCTCGAAGGCCTGTACGGTGACTTCGAGCGCGTCAGAACCCTGTTCGCACAGCGTGTGGAAGTGCAGACCGTCCAGCATGGGCAGGATATCCTCGTCGAAGTTTGCAAGTGTGGTGCCCAGACGGGAACCGGGCGAGCAGGGGTCATAGATGGCGTGGCCTTCCTGGGTCGAGCACTCGGGATTGAGGCGCAGACCGATGGACTTGCCGGCCGCCTTGGCCAGCGGGCCGAAGCGGCGAACCTGCGCGGGAGAGTTAAAGACGAAGTCGTCCGCGTAGGACAGCAGTTCCTCAAACTCGTCCGGGCGATAGGCCGGGCTGAAAACGTGGGTCGCGCCGCCAAAGTGCTCGTGACCCAGACGCGCCTCGTACAGACCGCTCGCCGTCGTGCCTGCGAGGTACTGGCGAATGATGGGATAGACCGAGAACATAGAGAATGCCTTCTGGGCGAGCAGGATCTTGCATCCTGCCCGCTCGGAGACGTCTTTCAAAATTTCCAGATTGTGCCGCAGCGCGGTCTCGTCTACGACAAAGTAGGGGGTACGCATGGGCATCAGTCCACCAGTACCGGGTTATCGTTGATCTGCCAGGGCAGACCCCACTTGTTGAGTGCTTCCATGTACGGATCGGGATCGAACTCCTCGACGGTGTACACGCCAGGCTTGTTCCACTTGCCGGTCAGCAGCATCATCGCGCCGATCATTGCCGGAACACCAGTGGTGTAGGAGATGGCCTGCGAGCCGACTTCCTTGTAGCACTCCTGATGATCGCAGACATTGTAGATGTAAGCGGTCTTTTCCTTGCCGTCCTTCTTGCCGGTGAAGATGCAGCCGATGTTGGTCTTGCCGACCGTGCGCGGGCCGAGAGTTGCCGGGTCGGGCAGCAGCGCCTTGAGGAACTGGATGGGCACGATCTCATGACCCTCGAACATCATGGGCTCGGTGGACAGCATGCCGACGTTTTCCAGACACTTCATGTGGGTCAGGTAGCTCTGGCCGAAGGTCATAAAGAAGCGGATGCGCTTGACGCCCGGGATGGTCTGTGCCAGCGACTCGATTTCCTCGTGGTGCAGCAGGTACATGTCCTTGTGGCCGACCTGATCGAAGTCGTACTCACGCTTGATGGACATGGCCGGGATCTCGACCCAGTGGCCGTCCTCCCAGTAGGAACCGGGTGCGGATACCTCACGCAGGTTGATCTCGGGGTTAAAGTTGGTTGCGAACGGGTAGCCGTGGTCACCGCCGTTGCAGTCCAGAATGTCGATGGTGTCGATCTGGTCAAACAGGTGCTTCTGTGCGTAAGCGCAGTATGCCTGGGTAACACCCGGGTCGAAACCGGAGCCGAGCAGCGCGGTCAGACCAGCCTTCTCGAACTTCTCGCGGTAGTCCCACTGGTAGGAGTAATCGAAGTATGCCGAGAAGCCAGCCTCCTCGCAGCGCTTCTCGTATCTTGCGCGCCATTCGGGATCGTTCAGATCTTCGGGCTCGTAGTTTGCAGTGTCCATGTAGTTAACGCCGCAGGCCAGACAAGCGTCCATGATGGTCAGATCCTGATAGGGCAGGGCGATATTCATGACGAGATCGGGCTTGACGTCGTTGATGAGCGCGATCAGCTCGTCTACCTTGTCGGCATCGACCTGACGGGTGGTGATCTTGGTCTTGGTGGTGCCCTCGAGCTTTTCCTTGAGCGCGTCGCACTTGGACTTGGTGCGGCTTGCGATGCAGATTTCCTCAAAGACCTCGCTGTTCTGGCAGCACTTGTGGATTGCGACCGACGCAACGCCGCCGCAGCCGATGATTAAAACTTTTGCCATCGTAAAACGTCCTCCTTAAATGTTCGTATATGTGAGAATGGGGGATATTAGTAATCGGGGAAAGCGAGCAGCATTTCGCGAACCACCTTGCAGGCGACCGCGGTGGATACACCGGACGGGTCAAGGGTGGGGGCGAGCTCGTTGACATCGCAGGCGACGATGTTGAGCTTGCTGCAAATGAGGGTGATTGCGGTGCGCAGCGCCTCGAAGGAGATGCCGCCGGCCTCGGGGGTACCGGTGCCGGGGAAGACCGACGGGTCGAGCACGTCCAGATCGAGGGTAAAGTAGACCGGCTTGCCGGCGAGCGCCTCGACGGTCTTGCCCAGACCTTCCAGATTGAATTTCTGGGTGGTCACATGGTCGCGACCCCAGGCAAACTCGGCACGCTCGCCCGAGCGGATGCCGAACTGGAAGATACGTCCGTCACCGACAATATCCCAGCAGCGGCGGATGACGCACGCGTGGGACAGGTTAGCGCCCAGATAGTCGTCGCGCAGGTCGGCATGTGCATCCAGATGGATGATGTGCAGGTCGGGATAGCGCCCCGCGACCGCACGCATGGCACCCAGCGTCACCAGATGCTCGCCGCCAAGCAGGAAGGGACGCTTGCCCGCGTCCAGAATCTCTTCGGTCTGAGCCTCAATGTCACCGAGCGCCTTTTCTGCGCTGCCAAAGCACAGCTCGAGGTCGCCCACGTCCAGTACATGCGCGTCTTCCAGGTCGCGATCCTGATAGGGACTGTAGGTCTCTACGCCAAAGGACTCGTGACGGATGGCCGACGGGCCAAAGCGCGTGCCCGGGCGGAACGAAGTGGTGGAATCGAAGGGTGCACCGAACAGAACGGTACGCGCTTCATCAGCAGGGCAGTCACAGCCCAGGAAGGTTTCAACGTTCGCTTTCAACATCTTTCAATAACTCCTCAACATAGGCGGGGATGTAGAACGCACCCTTGTGCAGGGTGGTCGTGTAGTATTTGCAGGACAGACCGTAGCCGTTCCAGCGGGCTTCGTCCAGATCCTTGAGCGGATGGTACTTTTTGGACGCGAAGCCAAACAGCCAGTGCCCGGACGGGTAGGTCGGGATGTGCGCCTGATAGACGCGGCTGATCGGGAAGGACTCGACAATGCGCTTGTGTGCGCGCTGGCAGGCGATGGCGTCCTCGTCGTAGAACGGGCTCTCGTGCTGATTGACCATAATGCCGTCCTCGTGCAGCGCCTTGTAGCAGTTGCCATAGAACTCGCGGGTAAACAGTCCCTCACCGGGGCCGAACGGGTCGGTCGAGTCGACGATGATGAGGTCGTAAGCGTCCTCACAGGTGCGCACGAACTTGAGACCGTCCTCGTAGTGGATGTGCACGCGCGGGTCGTCCAGCCAGGGGCCTGCGGTCTTGGGCAGGTAAGCGCGGCAGACCTCAACAACGTCCGGGTCGATCTCGACCATGTCGATGTGCTCGATATGGTCGTAGCGGGTCAGCTCGCGGATGACGCCGCCGTCACCGGCACCGATGACCAGCACTTTTTTGATATTCGGATGCACGGCCATGGGCACATGCACGATCATTTCGTGATAGATGAATTCGTCCTTTTCGGTCAGCATCATATAGCCGTCCAGCGTCAGAAAACGGCCGAATTCGGGCGACTCAAAGACATCAATGCGCTGAAACTCGCTCTGACCGGCATAGAGCTGGCGGTCAACGCGGATGGACAGCTTGACATTGGGTGTGTGATGTTCGGAAAACCATAAATCCATATTAGTACCTTCCTTTGAGCACGTTGAGGCGGGTGATATCTGCGTCCTCCGGGCCGGTCATCGAGCAGCCCTTGTCCTTGGCATACACGATGTAGTCCAGAATTTCCCGGGTGATGCGCTCGCCGGGTGCCAGAATCGGGATGCCGGGCGGGTAGCACATGACAAATTCCGAGCAGACACGACCCTCGGTTTCCATGATGGGCAGGGACTCGTGCTCGGCGTAGAACGCGTCCTGCGGCGAGACCGCAACGTCGGGCTCGATGTACTCCTGCTTCATCAGACCGGCTTCCGAGCCGCCGAAGCGGCGGCGTACCTCGGAGAGCGCACCGACCAGTCGCTCGATCTCGCGCGGACGGTCACCGATGGACAGGTAAGCCAGAATGTTGCCGAGGTCACCAAACTCGATCTGAATGTCGTACTCGTCGCGCAGCAGATCGTAAACCTCAATGCCGGCCAGACCGACTTGCAGGGTGTTGACCGACAGCTTGGTGGGGTCGAAGTCGTAGATGCTGTCGCCGTTGCACAGCTCACGCGAGAAGGCGTAATAGCCGCCGATGGCGTTGATCTCGCGGCGGGCGTACTCGGCAAGTTCTACCACGCGGGCGAAGGCTTCCTTGCCGCGCAGCGCCAGATTACGGCGCGAAATGTCCAGACTGGACAGCAGCAGATAGGAGCCGCTGGTGGTCTGGGTGAGGTTGATGATCTGACGCACATGACCCTCACTCATGGCAGGGCCGCACAGCAGCAGAGAGGACTGGGTCAGACTGCCGCCCGACTTGTGCATGGACACGGCAGCCATGTCGGCACCGGCAGCCATCGCGGATACCGGCAGATTTTCACCGAAATAGAAGTGCGTGCCGTGGGCTTCGTCGGCCAGACACAGCATGCCGTGCGCGTGCGCCAGCTGTACGATGCGGCGCAGGTCGGAACAGATGCCGTAGTAGGTGGGGTTGTTGACCAGAATGGCCTTGGCATCCGGGTTTTCACGGATGGCACGCTCGACGGCAGACACGCTCATGCCGAGCGGAATGCCCAGACGGTCGTCGCAGGCCGGGTCGATGTAGACCGGAATAGCACCGCACAGAACCATCGCACCCATGACACTGCGATGGACGTTGCGCGGCAGGATGATCTTTTCGCCGCGCCCCACAACCGACAACACCATGCTCTGTACCGCCGACGTCGTGCCGCCAACCATCAGGAAGGCGTGCGCTGCGCCGAAAGCCTCGGCAGCCAGCTCCTCAGCCTCGCGGATGACCGAGACCGGGTGACAGAGGTTGTCCAGGGGTTTCATGGAGTTAACGTCCATGCGGACGCACTGCTCACCCAGTAGGGCGGCGAGTTCGGGGTTGCCGCGTCCCCGCTTGTGCCCGGGCACATCGAAGGGGACAACGCGCATTTTTTGGAAGGAGTCGAGCGCCTCGTAGATGGGCGCGCGCTCCTGAGACAACGGTTTCATGGGACGCACCTCGCTTAGTAGATATTGCGGCCGCTGAAAATTTCGATCATCTCGCGGCGGATATTGTTCATGATTTCAAGCCGAACCATGGGCGGAAGCTCATACACGTCGGTCTTGAACAGGTAGTTTTGCAGGTCAATGTCCTTGAGCATCATCCGAGTGTGGAAGAGGTTTGCACTGTAGACATTGATATCGACTGCGTCGTAGCGGCGCAGGGTGATGGGGTCGATGTAGTCCTGAATGGACGCGACCGGGTGATCCATAAAGAGCTTCTGACCGTTCATGTCGCGGGTGAAGCCGCGAACACGGTAGTCCATGGTGATGATATCCGAGTCAAACGAGCTGATGAGGTAGTCCAGCGTGGACAGCGGAGTGATCTCACCGCAGGTCGCGACGTCGATATCCACACGGAAGGTCGCCAGACAGGTTTCGGGGTGGTACTCAGGATAGGTGTGCACGGTGACGTGGCTCTTGTCGAGGTGCGCAACCTGAGTCTCTCCGGGGACCGGACGCTCGGCGATGAGGATGGTGACCGACGCACCCTGCGGCTCATAGTCCTGCTTGGAGATATTGAGCACGGTGGCACCGATCATGTCGGTGAGGTTAGTGAGGATGGTGGTCAGACGCTCGGAGTTGTACTGCTCATCGATGTAAGCGATGTAGTCCTGCTGTTCGCGCTCGGTTTTCGCGTAGCAGACATCGTAGATGTTGAAACTCAGGGCTTTGGTCAGGTTGTTGAATCCGTAAAGCTTTAATTTTTCCGCCATACCGCAGGCGCTCCTTCTCAAAACAGAATAAAAAAACAAGCAGGGTGCGGAAATGGCACACTGCTTGTAAAAAAATCATATGGAAGGGGATGCCCGCGCGGCGGACTGATCCCGAAAATCCATGTGACAGATGGTTCTGTATAGAGAGTCTATATAGCAAATACTTACTTTTACTACTCTTATTGACCGTTTTACAAGTTGTGCACGCACTTCGCGTACCGGTTATAAAGTAACCAACTTATAAAATTGAGCTTTTAACTCAATCAATAATGGCGGCATTCGGCCGCCCCTCGGCAGTTGACCCGGCTGTCCGTATGGCCTTGCCCCGGAGAAAAAACCGGGTGGTCAGAAGAAATATTTGCATGGATACAGAAAACATATATCACATGACAAGACAAGTATACGGTATTTCACATCGGTTTGTCAAGGGGAAAAGCCAGAGCGGCAGGTAAAATCTGGCAGAAAAAGCGGTAAATTTGGGGCGAAAAGGGATATTTGTGAGAAGGACGTAAAAACTGCGCAAAAAGGACGCGATACGCGAAACAGAGACAGAAACGGCGGTTTGCACAATCTGTTTGGGGCTGGTTTATGCAGATGGGAAAAGTCAAAAAGAAACACATGCAATCGGACGAAAAGCATGTATAATACCAAGCAGAGGGAGTGATGCACTCCGGCTGCGGCCTTATGATAACCGCAGTCCAAAACACCCTGATCCCATTGTTTTGTTCTGGAGGAACTATGACACAGGAAAGACAGCTTGCGCGTGTGCTGGACAAGGCACACCGTTTGGAACACATCTATGAAGCCCGTATTTTTCACCGACTGGACGAAGTGCCCATGCAGGCATTCTCCTGCCGGGAGCACCTGCGAAAACCGCCTGCGGACGCGGCCTATCACCCGATTAAGGCCGGTGACGTATGGGGCGGAGAATGGGAAAACCTGTGGCTGCACGGCACGTACACCGTGCCCGCACATCTGGCCGACCGTCCGCTCTATGTCATGCCGCGTCTGGGCGGCTGGGAAGGCTTTCTGTTTCTGGACGGCACCCCGCACGCGATTTTTACCAATAAATACACCACTGAGACCCACGGCAACCACTATGTCGCACGCATTACGCCGGGTGCACCCGCGGGTACAGCCTTGCAGCTGGATTTTGAATACTACGCTGGACATTATATCCCGGGATGCGCACCCTTTGAGGACAGCGGTCTGAAAGACTGCCGCCACACCTACGAGGGCGTGTACATTGCCGAGCGGGACGAGGAGATTTTGCGCTTTGTCATGGACTTGCGCGTGCTGAACAGCCTGGCCAAGGCCATGCCGCAGGACAGCTTCCGCCGTGGCGACGTGGTCCGCTGCCTGTATGACGTGGTCGGACTGTGCCCGACGGCACCCGACGATGCCGACGAGTGGCGCAGCGGTCTGCGCGCTGCCACCCAACGCATGCAGCCGGTGCTCGAGGCCAAAAACGCTGCGTCCGCACCCATCACCGCGGTCATTGGCCACAGCCACATGGACACGGCTTGGCTGTGGCCGGTGGACGAGACCATCCGCAAGTGCGCACGCACCTACGCAAACGCCGTGCGCCTGATGGACGAGTACCCCGAGTACCGCTTTTTCCAGAGCTCGGCGTACCATACCGAGATGATTCGCCGCCATTACCCCGAACTGTTCGACAAGATGCGCGAGAAGATTGCCACCGGACAGTATGAACCGGGCGGCGCTGTGTGGGTCGAGTGCGATTGCAATATGGTATCGGGTGAGAGTCTGGTGCGGCAGTTCCTGTGGGGACAGAAGTATAACCAGAAACACTTCGGCCTGCGGTCGAATAATTTCTGGCTGCCAGATACCTTCGGCTATAACGCAGCCATCCCGCAGATCATGCGGGGAAGCGGTGTGAGATACTTTTTCACCACTAAACTGTCCTGGAACGACACCAATATTTTCCCGCACGATACCTTCTGGTGGGAAGGACTGGACGGCAGCCGGGTATTCACTCACTTTAACGCCACCCACTGCGAACCCGACCCCGAAACCCTGCTGCGCTACACCGTGGGCAACGATGACCCGACCTTTACGCAGGAGAGCAAGGATAAGCACGTCAGCCGCCGCAAGCTGATTGCCTACGGCTACGGAGATGGCGGAGGCGGACCGCAGTTTGAGCATCTGGAACTGGTACGCCGGGAACACGATCTGGACGGCTGCCCGCGCACCGAGCACCGGTCGGTCGGGGAGTTTGCCGAGGAGATGGAGCGCAATGCGCACGACGTGCCGGTACATGTCGGGGAGCTGTACCTCGAATTGCACCGCGGTACGCTGACCAACCGCCACGAGATCAAGCGCAACAATCGCAAGGGCGAAGTCGCCCTGCACGATCTGGAAGGCCTGACCGTGCTGGATGCCATCGAGCGGGACGTGCCTGCCGACGATACGGCCATCCGTCCGCTGATGGAAACGCTGCTCAAAAACCAGTTTCACGATATCTTACCCGGCAGCTCGATCACGCGCGTACACGAGGAGAGCATTGCCGAGATGCACCGCATGATTGCGGAGGCCAAGCAGCAGCAAAACGCGGTCGTGAATGCCACGGGCGCGGGTGTGACCGTATACAACCCGCTGGGATTTGCACGCAATGACACGATTTACTTGCCCTTTGCCGCACCGGCATGGGGACAGACCTTTGAAAACGTCTTTGGTCAGACCGTGACCGCAGTCGAGGGCGTAAGCCTTGCGCCGATGGAAACCCGTACTTTGAAGGACGGCGACTTGTACCCGACGACCGACCCTGTCTTTACGGTCACAGACGACGGTCTGGAAACCCCGTTCTACTGTGTTACCTGGGACGAAAACGGCGGTTTTGCTTCGCTCTTTGATAAGCGCGTGCGCCGCGAAGTGCGTTCCGGACTGCCGCTCGGTACCTTTGTGCTGGCCGAGGATGTTCCGGCCAACTGGGATAACTGGGACGTGGACGCGGACACGGTCGAGGATCGCTTCCAGCCGACCGCCGAGCTGCTCAGCCGTACCTGTGTCAGTGTGGGCAGCAGTCAGGCACGTTTCCGCTGCACTTATCAACTCACCGCACGCTCGACGCTCACGCAGGACGTGGTATTCTTCGCAAACCGTCCCGAAATCATCTTTGAGACCCGTATGGACTGGAACGACAAACACCGCTTCTTAAAGGTTGCCTTTGATACCGACATCCACAGCCGTTTTGCCTCGCACGAAATCCAGTTTGGACACATCGAGCGTCCGACCACGCGCAACGGCTCGCGGGAGCAGGCCATGTTCGAGGTGTGCAACCACAAGTACACCGACCTTTCCGAACCGCGTTATGGATGCGCTGTGCTCAACGATGGCAAGTACGGCGTATCGGTACGCGGCGGCAGCATCCGTCTGTCCCTGCACAAGGCCGGATGCCGTCCCGACGCGACCGGTGACAGCGGTATCCACGATGTAACCTATGCCTTTTTGCCGCACCCCGGTGCACTCAGCGCCCAGACGGTTGCCTATCCGGCATACTGCCTCAATGAACCCGTGCTGACCTTCCAGGGTGCGCGCCGTTTACCTGAGTCACCGGTTACGACCGACTGTGACCATGTCATCATCGAGTCGGTCAAGCCTCTGCACGAGACCACAGCCCGTGCGCTGGTTGTTCGCCTGTACGAGTGCGAGGGCGCAGCCGATCACGCAGACCTGCACTTTGCACCCTATATCCGCTCAGCTGCCCTGACCGACCTGCTTGAGGAGAACGAACAGCCGGTCGAGGTTCCGAAATGCACCTGTTCGTTCAGACCATTCGAGATCAAAACGCTGGTATTAACATACTAAGTCGTTTGCCGGAAAAAGCGACCCATTGGGCACATCGTCAAAGCGAACAAAAAACCCGGACGAGCCGTTGACGCGGCTCGTCTTTGCATTCTATAATAAGACCGTATACAAGGAGCAAGTAACCTGCGGTCTGCCGGCGTGCGGCGCGCAGAAAGAATGAAAGGGAGGAACCTTCAGATGTTTGATGTAACAGCACTGGGCGAAGTGCTCATTGATTTTACTGAGTGTGGACATAATCCCGACACCGGTATGGCGCTGTTTGAGCGCAATCCGGGCGGTGCACCGGCCAATGTTGCCGCGGCGGTCAGCCGTCTGGCAGGCCGTGCCGCGTTTATCGGCAAGGTGGGCGAGGATATGCACGGCGCATACCTCAAGAAGACGCTGGACGAGATTGGCGTAGATACGAGCGGCGTGAGCGTGGATGCAGGCGCATTCACCACGCTGGCATTTGTCTCGCTCGAGCCGTCGGGTGAGCGCGTGTTCTCGTTTGCCCGTAAGCCGGGTGCAGACACCTGCCTGACCGCCGAGGACATTCCGACCGCGCTTCTGACCGGCAGCCGTATCCTGCATTTCGGTTCGCTGTCGCTGACCAACGAGCCGGCGCACAGCGCAACGCTGTATGCAGTTGCAATGGCCAAGAAGTCTGGTGCAATCATCTCTTATGACCCCAACGATCGCCCGCTGCTGTGGGACAGCCGCGAGCGTGCGCGCAAGGTTATGCGCTCGGTGCTGCCGCAGGTTGATGTTATCAAGATTTCCGACGAGGAGACCGAGCTTCTGACCGGTGCAGCCGATCCGGAAGAGGCTTCCCGCCGTCTGATCGAACAGGGCATCGGCTGCGTGGTTGTTACGCTGGGTGCAAAGGGTGCGCTGGTGCGCACGGCGGCACAGGCTGAGCAGTCCGAGATCGTTCCGGGCTTCGCGTCCAAGGTTGCCGACACGACCGGCGCAGGCGACTCCTTCTGGGGCGGTTTCCTGTACCAGATCGCACAGAGCGGCAAGCGTCCGGGCGAGCTGACCCTGGCAGAGGCGGCACAGTTTGCACGCTTTGGCAACGCAGTTGCGTCTCTGTGCGTAGAAAAGCGCGGTGCAATCCCGGCAATGCCCGACATGGACACCGTTCGTGCACGTCTGGAGGGCCGAGCATGAAGCTGATCGCAGTAGATTTGGATGGTACGCTGCTCAACCACGACAAGGAAATTCTGGAAGGCAGCCGCAAGGCCATTGCCAAGGCGGCTGAGGCCGGCATTCGTGTGGTTGTCGCGAGCGGGCGCAGCAATCTGGAAGCACAGGGCTTTGTCAAGGATACCGCGTGCGACCGCTGGCTGATCTGCTCGAACGGTGCGGTGATTGTCGACCGCATGACCGGCGAGCGCCACAAGGTATGGCAGATTCCGCGTGAAACAGCAGCCGAGACTGTACGCCGCGGCGAGGAATGCGGTTTGCGGATGTTCCTGTACATTGACGACGAAATCTGGATGACCAACGATACTTATGAGCAGATTTTCTCTAAGATGCGCGGTTTTCAAGTGCCGGGCAGCATGCTGCACCTGACCGACGATCTGGTTGGAGATGTCGCATCCTGTGGGGGTGTCGTCACCAAGCTCATGGGCTGGAGCATGGACGCGGACAAGAAGCGCCGTGCAAAGGAATGGATGAGCGAACTGCCCGGACTGACCTTCACAAGCTCTGGCCCGGATAACTTTGAGATCATGGCCGAGGGTGCTGGTAAGGGCGAGGCCATTCGCTGGCTGGCGCAGGAGCTGGGCATTTCGATGGACGAGACCGCGGCAATCGGTGACTCGGACAACGATCTGAACATGCTGCATGCCGTGCGTCATCCGATTGCGATGGGCAACGCCTCCGATCATGTCAAGGAGCAGGTAGAGTTTGTAACCGGAACCTGCAACACCGACGGCATTGAGCGTGCGATTGCCTGGGTCATGGAACAGGACGCATAAAACCGGATAGATCACAAAAACGCTCCCGATTGGGAGCGTTTTTTCTGTCAGTCGATATGGACGGGGTCGGGTTCGTGGGCGAACATGAGCAAAAAGCCGATGAGCTGCAATCCGGCTGCAATCCAGATGGCGCGCTCACCGATGCGCTGGGTGAGCACAGCGCCGATGGCAGCACCCACGGCAAAGACCGCGATGACGAAGTAATAGTGCATACTTTTGCGCTTCAGTTCGGGGTCACCGGTCGTGTGGTAGCCGCACAGCAGCGAGGCAGCCGAGCGCATATTGCCGATACACATGGTGGTCGCACAGGGCAGTCCGCGGAACTTGCGGAAAGCGTTGACCTGCATGGCACAGGCGAAGGATAACAGGACGTTGGCCGCGACGCTCAGCGACTGGGGCAGCAGTCCGGCAATGACAAGCAGCACGATTTCCGCGAGCAGGATGGTCTGCCGCCAGTGGATGCGCGTGCTGTTCTGATAGCGTCTGCACACCAGTTCGGCCAGATACACACCCAACATGAAGGCCAAAAGCGGGAAGAGGTAGTGCAGCGCGCGCCCGGGGTGACCGGTTGCGAGGTTCTGACCGAGCAACACGATGTTGCCGGTCTGGGCGTTGGCGAATACCTGGCCGCGGCAGTTGTACGAGTACGCGTCCTGAAATCCGCCCGCAAGCGTCAAAAAGACCGCGAGCGTGAGCGAATCGGACATCTGTTTTTTCATGGGAGTCACATCCTTATACGAGACAAACGGGGTTATTTTTACCGAGTCCTATTATACGCAGGTCGCCCTGCCCGCGCAAGTGCCGCAGAAGGGACAAAGAAGGATGGCAGAACGGTCAAAACAGGGAAGAACCAGCTGGAAAACATAGGGAATGTGTGGGAAACAGGAAATAGATACCATATCTAGCGGTTACAAATTCACTTGGGTGTTGACGGGATGGTAGGAATTTGAGCTGTTTTCGACCGGAATTTCGTATGCTTTTGCCCTTTCGCTCGGGCGCAAAAACGCTTACAATAGAGAAAGCTTATTGACGCCCCTGCCTGCTGCGGGGCGTTTTCAATGTCTGGAAGGAGCCCGAAAACGTGAGAGTAAAGTATGTAAAAAAACGTACGGGTAAAGTTGTACCCTATGACGGCCGCTTTATCGAGCGTGCCATCCGACTGGCCGCGGTATCGGCTGGAAACTATGAGGAGTCGGTGGTAACCGATGCCATCGCACACATTGAAAAGCACCTTGCCGATCAGCCGGACGAGATCATCCAGATCGAGGCCGTACAGGATCTGGTAGAGCGTGCCCTGTTTGAAGCCGGACGATTTGACGTAGCAAAGGCATACATTCTGTACCGCATGGACAAGGAAAAGAGCCGCGGTCTGTATGAGCACCGCGACGGCCTGCTGCGCAAGGAGTTTTTGAGCCCCTTCAAGCACGCACCCGGCCCCATGCAGCAGCTGGGCTCGTTCGTCTACTCGCGCACCTATTCGCGTTACCTGTCCCACCTCGGACGCCGTGAGTTCTGGTGGGAGACCGTGCGCCGTGCGGTCGAGTATAACTGCTCGCTGGCCAAGACCAGCCGCGAGGAGGCCGAGGCACTGTACCGCAACATCTATGAGATGAAGCAGTTCCTGTCCGGTCGTACCCTGTGGGTAGGTGAGACCCGCGTCGGTGAACAGTACCCGATGGCAAACTATAACTGCGCCTTTGAGGTCATCGACAACTTCCACGCATACCATGACCTGTTCTATTTGCTAATGGTCGGCTCAGGTGTCGGCGTGCGTATGCTCAAGTCGGACGCAGCCAAGCTGCCGCGCGTGCGCACCAACTTAAAGCTTCTGCACGAGATGTATCAGGAAGTGCCCAAGAACGAGCGTCTGGAATACACCAACCTCACCTTCTCGGGCGACACCGCTTACATCACCATCGGCGACTCCAAGGAGGGCTGGGCACAGGCACTCGACGCGTACTTTAACCTGCTCTACAACAACGAGTACAACAAGATCGGTCATATCGTGGTCAATTACAGCAATATCCGTCCCAAGGGCGAAAAGCTCAAGGTGTTCGGTGGTACGGCATCGGGCTACCAGTCCATGATGCGCATGATTGATAAGATTCACAAGATCATCGGTCAGGCCGGTGCGCGTGACGGCAAGACCCGCACCCAGCTCCAGCCCATCGACCTGCTGGATATCGCAAATATCATCGGTGAGAACGTGGTTTCGGGCGGCGTGCGCCGTACCTCGGAGATTGGCCTCATCGATCAGGACGACCCGACCTGCATTCAGGCCAAGAGCAACCTGTACAAGCAGGTTGGCGACCGCTGGGAGATCGACAAGTCGATCGCGCACCGCCAGATGAGCAACAACTCGATTTTCTATACCCATAAGCCCACCCGTGAACAGCTGCACTGGCACTTGCAGCAGATGCGCTACTCGGGCGAGCCGGGCTGGGTCAATCAGGAGGCAGGCGCAAAGCGCCGTCCGAACTTCAACGGCGTTAACCCCTGTGGCGAGATTCTGCTGGACAACCACGGCCTGTGCAACCTGACGACGGTCAACGTCATGGCCTTCGTTCAGCCCGACGGTACTCTCGACCGCGCAGGCCTGCTGGAAGCACAGCGCCTGTCCGCACGTGCAGGCTACCGCATGACCTGCCGTGAGCTGGAAATTCACGAGTGGAACGCTGTACAGCAGCGCGACAAGCTGCTGGGCTGCTCGCTGACTGGCTGGCAGGACATGGTAAACGCAACCGGCATGGAGCGCGAAGAGGAAGCCGAGCTGCTGGCCGAGCTGCGCAAGACCGCACACGAGGCGGCACGCAAGTACGCCGACGCGCTGGGCATGGTCGAGCCGCTGCTCGTGACCACGGTTAAGCCCGAGGGTACGCTGTCGCTGCTGCCCACCGTGTCGAGCGGTGTGCACTACTCGCACGCACCCTACTACGTGCGCCGCGTGCGCATCTCGGCGGAAGATCCGCTGTGCAAGGTGTGCGAGGAGCTGGGTTACCCGGTATTCCCCGAGGTCGGCCAGACCGCCGAGGACTGCCGTACCAAGGTTGTCGAGTTCCCGGTCAAGGCACCGGCTGGCCGCGTCAAAGCCGACGTTTCGGCCATCGAACAGCTGGAAAACTACAAGATGTTTATGACCCATTACGTCGATCATAACTGCTCGATCACCATCCACGTCCGTCAGAACGAGTGGGACGCAGTTGAGGAGTGGGTTTGGAAGAACTGGGACGATATCGTCGCCCTGTCCTTCCTGAGCCTGGACGACAATTTCTACGAGCTGATGCCCTACGAGGAGATCAGCCGCGAGGAGTACGAGCAGCGCCGTGCGGCGATGAAGCCGTTTAACCCGTCGCTTATCTCCAAGTATGAGAAGGAAGAAACCGAGCTGGATATCGGCGCGACCGAATGCGTCGGCGGTGTCTGCCCGGTACGATAACACAGACAGACCGGGAAGGGGGACGTTACCCCATCCCGGTTTTTGTTTGAGAGATGTTTACAATGCCGGGGGAGCGGTGTATGCTAAAAAGGGGTGTCGGCTCGCCGTGCACCCGGAAGGGGGAACCTATGCAAAAGAAAAATTGCTATTTGACACTGTTTCTTTCCACCCTCAAACTGAGCGCGTTTACGTTCGGCGGTGGTTATGTCATTGTTCCGCTGATGCGGCGGCGTTTTGTAGAAGGCCTGCACTGGATTGATGAAAACGAGATGATCGACCTTATCGCGATCGCCCAGTCGTCACCTGGCCCGATTGCGGTCAATGCGTCCATTATCATCGGCTATCGCGTGGCCGGTGTGCTGGGCGCACTGTGCACCATTCTGGGCACCGTTCTGCCGCCGCTTGTTATCCTGTCGCTGGTCTCGCTGGTGTATGCCGCTTTTCGTGATAACGCCATCGTCAATGTGGTCATGGGCTGTATGCAGGCAGGCGTGGCCGCGGTCATCTGTGACGTGGTCATCTCCATGGCACAGGGCATTTTGAAACTCAAAAAAGCCCTTCCGATCATCGTGATGGTGCTGGCGTTTGTCGGTCAGGCGGTCTTTCACCTCAATGTCATCCTTATCATCGTGCTTTGCGGCCTGATTGGTGCGATCAATACGCTGCAAATGTGCAAAAAAGGAGGACAGGACACATGATCTACGCCCAGCTTTTGTGGAGTTTCATTCAGATCGGCCTGTTCAGCATCGGCGGCGGTTATGCATCCCTGCCGCTCATCGAGCATCAGGTCGTGGATGTGCACGGCTGGCTCACACCCTTGCAGCTGACCGATATCATCACCATTTCCCAAATGACACCCGGCCCCATCGCGTTAAACGCTGCAACCTTTGTCGGCACACGCGTCGGCGGATTGCCCGGGGCACTGGTCGCAACCTTTGGCTGTGTCCTGCCTTCGTGCATCATCGTGCTGGCACTCGCTTGGGTCTATACTAAGTATAAAAACCTCGGTATCCTGCGCGGCATTCTGGACG
This sequence comes from Butyricicoccus pullicaecorum DSM 23266, assembly GCF_900167005.1. Taxonomy (GTDB): domain Bacteria; phylum Bacillota; class Clostridia; order Oscillospirales; family Butyricicoccaceae; genus Butyricicoccus; species Butyricicoccus pullicaecorum. The sequence goes on along the minus strand of NZ_FUXW01000006.1, from coordinate 47,729 downwards.
GCCTGCGTCCGGCTGTCGTCGCACTCATTGCATCTGCCGGTCTGACCATCTTGGTTTCTGCCTTTTTTACTTCGGGCGCGTTTTCTGCGAATTTGTCCGATGTCAATGGCGTAAATGTTGTGATTTTCGCCGTGTGTTTGATCGTCTTGCGTAAGTGGAAACCCGACCCGATTTTGGTCATGGTGGGTTCGGGCGTGCTCGGCGGCCTCGCCGTTTTTGCTTTACAGTATCTGAACTAATGTCTATCTGTTTACCAGAGGAGTGTTTACTAAGCAAAAGGAATCGAGCAAATATACCGATAAAATAGCTAAAAAATTAGCTCTGAAAGAATCGAATTTGTTCTGGGACGTGTGTTTTCTCATATTTGCTGTGTTGAAAAAATATCAAATTTATGATATCATAATATAGATATACCCAAATTAAGGAGACTAGAATCATGTATACTTCGATTGAACTATTTGCTGGTGGAGGCGGGCTTGCTTTGGGATTGGAGCAAGCTGGCTTCCATCATATTGGACTTGTTGAGTTCAATCGTGACGCGGTGGATACACTTATTCAGAATAGACCAAATTGGAATGTATTATGTGAAGACATTGCGCTGACAGCGGAACGAAACTTGGAAAAAGAATTTAATATAAAGAAATATGATCTTGATTTGCTTTCGGGTGGCGCGCCGTGTCAAGCGTTTAGTTATGCAGGTAAACGTCTGGGGCTTCAAGATGTTCGAGGCACAATGTTTTATCATTATGCCACTTTCCTGCATAAGTTGCAGCCTAAAATGTTTCTTTTTGAAAATGTTAAAGGGCTGCTTTCACATGATAAAGGAAGAACATTTAAAACGATTTTAGATATATTTGAAGATGAAGGATATACCACCTATCATAAAGTGTTAAATGCTTGGAATTATGGTGTTCCGCAAAAAAGAGAACGTCTCATAATGGTAGGTATAAGAAATGATTTAGCAGGAAAATGTCGATTTGAATTTCCAAAGGAATATAGCTATAAACCGGTTGTTCGTGATGTGAAGTTGGATATAAATCCGTCATCTTCTGAATGCGCGAGATATTCGGAGAATAAAGCGGCAGTATTTGCACTTGTACCGCCCGGAGGGTATTGGAGAAATATTGATCCTGTCGTTGCAAAAGCATATATGAAGACTTGTTGGGATATGGGAGGAGGCAGAACTGGTATCTTGCGCAGAATCGGATTGGATGAACCGTCTTTAACTGTGCTCACAAATCCAGGTATGAAGCAGACTGATCGATGCCATCCACTGGAGGTTAGACCGTTTTCTTATAGAGAAAATGCTAGATTTCAGACCTTTCCTGATGATTGGGAGTTTAGTGGCAAATTATCTGAACGATATAAACAAGTAGGAAATGCCGTTCCTGTTAATCTGGCTAAAGAAATTGGATTGAGTATTAAAGCGGTGCTGGAGGTGCTATGATGTGGCCGTTAAGCTTTATTTCTGAAGAAGAATTTAAACAGCATGTTGCGGATACGATTGAAAAGTATGGAGAAAAGCTTGAGTCTTATGATATTAAAAAGTTTAACAGCAATATTATAGATCCCATTAAACTCATCTTTGATAAGATGGTTTATCACTCGACTTGGGAGGAAATTGTTAAAAATGAAATTTTTAGACAGAGAGATAAATCAAATAATAATGATATAGGATATTTCCATCAAAAAATTTTTCAGTATATTGCAAAGTGTCGCGTACCCGCAAACGGAAAAGAAGGCGGATGGGATGTTATCTTTGAAGATCAAGATGGCATTCAGCTGTCCATGGGAGATTGCGTACATAGGATTTATGTTGAGATGAAGAATAAACATAATACGATGAATGCACCTGCTGCTGGAAAAACATATATCAAAATGCAAAATCAACTTTTACAAGATGATGATTGTGTTTGTTATCTTGTTGAAGCGATTGCAAAAAATTCACAAGATATTAAATGGGAAACCACTGTTGACAAAAAGAAAGTATCGCACAAACGTATTCGTAGAATAAGTCTGGATAAGTTTTATGCCTTAGTAACAGGACAGGAAGATGCGTTTTATCAGATGTGTATGATATTGCCTGATGTGATCGAATCGGTGGTGTCTGATGCTTATATAAAGACGCCAAAAGACACTGTGATGCAAGAATTGGAGGAAATTGCAAACAAACAGGGTATACCGTTTTTTATGGCAATTTACATGTTGGCGTTTTCGGGATATAATGGTTTCGGCTGTTGATATAATGAAGGCTATACTCGCTTGTTTGTCACCAAACCTTATTTCGTATACAATAGCGAATATTTCCTGTGCCATCAATTGGAGCTTGAAAAACGGATGAATTAAGACAGGAAAACAGGGATTGACAGACAGGCGTGTGCGTGCTATGATAACAGCCGAGGGAATGAATGTCTCCCGCGGCCTTTGCGCCGAAACCGCTTGAATGACGAGAGCTGATGACTTCTGCAACGATTTTTGCAGGAGTTGTCAGCTCTTTTTGTCTGTGTAAGGAGGAAAAAGAACTATGTTATGGAGTTTGGCACTGGTTTTTCTGGGCGGATTGCTCGCCGGAGAGGTTTTTAGGCGATTACGCCTGCCGCCGCTTTTGGGTATGCTGCTCGTCGGCATTGCCTTCGGCCCGTATGCGCTGGGATTGCTCGACGATAGCCTGCTGGCAATTTCGGCTGACCTGCGCAAGGTTGCGCTCATCATCATCCTGACCCGCGCCGGCCTGAGTCTGGACATTGGCGATCTGCGCAAGGTTGGCCGTTCGGCGGTGCTGCTGTGTTTTGTGCCTGCAACCTTTGAGATCGTTGGTACGGTCATTCTGGCACCGCGCCTGCTGGGCGTGAGCGTGCTCGAAGCTGCAATCATCGGCTCGGTCATCGCAGCAGTCTCTCCGGCAGTTGTGGTACCGCGTATGCTGCGCCTGATGGATGAAGGGTACGGCTCCGGGCAGGGCATTCCGCAGATGATTCTGGCGGGTGCGTCGGTCGATGACGTGTATGTCATCGTGCTGTTCTCGTCCTTTACCAGCCTCGCATCGGGCGGTACGCTGTCGCCGCTCGACTTCGTCCGCATCCCGACCTCGCTGGTGCTTGGTATTGCTGCCGGTGTGCTGTGTGGTCTGGCGCTGGCGTGGTGGTTCTCTCATGTGCACATGCGCGACAGCATCAAGGTCGTCGTTTTTCTGGCGCTGTCCTTTGTGCTGGTCACCATCGAAGACCACTGTACGGGTATCATCGGTTTCTCTGGTTTGCTGGCCGTTATGAGCATGGGCATCATGCTGGGACAGCGCATTCCGGTCGTGTCCAAGCGACTGTCTGCTAAGTATGACCGTCTCTGGGTCGGTGCAGAGCTGCTGCTGTTCGTATTGGTCGGTGCGATGGTCAATGTTGCGTATGTTGCGTATGCCGGCGTTGCAGCGATTCTACTGATTCTGGGTGCAATGGTGTTCCGCATGGCAGGCGTGTTTGCCAGCGTGCTCGGTACCAAACTCAATGGCAAGGAACGCGCATTCTGTATGCTGGCGTATACGCCTAAGGCAACCGTACAGGCAGCCATTGGTGGTGTACCGCTGGCAATGGGACTTGCCTGCGGTGAGACCGTGCTGACTGTTGCCGTTCTGGCGATCTTGATCACCGCACCGTTTGGCGCGATTGCGATTGATTGTACGTATAAAAAGTGGCTGCAAAGAGCGAAATAAGCACCGCACCAAACACTGAAAGTTTCGCCAGCCTTTTCAAAGGCTGCGGGTTCTCAGGGCAGAGCCCTGAGTCGCTGTCCGCAGACAGCGAAATCCCCTTTTTGAAACCCGGTATTCGGACCGGGTTTCAACCAAAACAAACAAAAAGGAAAGACCAACCATTGGTTGGTCTTTCCAGAGTATTGCGCGTCCTGCTGGACGCGCTTTTCTTTTTTTGTTCAGGTTGATTCCCGGGGCGGACACCGGGAATCAATGGGGCGTTTCGAGCCTGCGGGCTCGACCAGGTTCCACCTGGACGGGCTCAAGGGACGCAGTCCCTTGAGAATCCCGAGCTGGGCTGCAGTGCTAGACGTTAAATCAGTGCTCAGTCTTCCAGAACGCGACCGAATACGGCGGGAGTTCTGAGCCGCCGCCGAAGTCGTGCAGCTGACCGGTGATCAAATCCACTGCCTGACCCGAACGCGCGTCAAAGTGTGCGGTGTACGGCTCGCTGTCGGCATTGATGGCGACCAGAACGCGTTCACCCTCGGCTTCACGCTCCCAGACGCACTGTTTATTGGTCAGAACCAGCTGTTTGAAGCTGCCATAGCACAGTGCCTTGGACTGCTTATGCGCCTTTGCCAGCTTGGCAATCCACTCGGTCAGCTCGTTTTCGACCGGTGCGTCGAAGGACGGACGCAGAGCGTCGTCGCCCTGTTCCTTTTTGCCCTCTGCGCCCCACTCACTGCCATAATAGATGCAGGGAATGCCGGGCATACCGAACAGCATACCGTAGAGCAGCGGCAGGTGTTTGGGATTGGTCAGGATGGAGGCGGCACGGGTTACGTCGTGGTTATCGACGAAAGCTAACAGATGCTTACCTTTATATAAGGTCCAATTTTCCGGGCCGAACTGACGGAGCAGGGAATGGGTGATCTCGAAGAGGTTCATGGAGTTGAGCGAGGAGTACAGACCTTTATAGCACTCGTAGTTGGTGCACGAGTGCAGCATACCCTCGCCAACGCGCTGGTTGTAGTCGCCGTGCAGCAGCTCGCCGACCAGGAAGAAGTCGGGCTTGAGCGTGTCGCAGAACGCACGCAGCTGGCGGAGGAACTCGGGCGGCAGGCAGTAGGCAACATCCAGACGCAGGCCGTCGATGTCGAACTGCTGGGCCCAGCCGCGGATGCAGTCAAAGATATGGTTTACGACCTCGGGATTTTGCAGGTTGAGCTTGACCAGTTCGTAATGACCTTCCCAGCCCTCATACCAAAATCCATCATTATAATTGGAATTGCCGTCGAAGCTGATGTGGAACCAATCCTTGTAGGGTGAGTTCCATTTGTTCTGCTGGACATCCTGGAACGCCCAGAAGCCGCGTCCAACGTGGTTGAACACGCCGTCGAGGACAACGCGGATGCCGTTGCGGTGTAGGCAGGCGCAAACGTCGGCGAAATCGGCATTGGTGCCCAGTCGGCAGTCGATGCGGCGGAAATCACGGGTGTCGTAGCCGTGCGAGTCGGACTCGAAGAGGGGAGAGAAGTAGATCGCGTCTGCACCCAGTGCGCGGATATGTTCGGCCCAATCGCTGACCTTGCGGATGCGGCTCTGATATACACCGTCATTGACGCGCGGTGCGCCGCAGAAACCAATCGGATAAATCTGATAAAATACGCTTTCGTATGCCCACATAAAACCAAGACTCCTTTTTTGCAGGGTATCAGCGGAAAGCCGCTCGTCCGGCTTCCCGGTGCTTTCAGTATATCCGATTCTGTGCCTTTTGTACAGAGTGCTCAGAAAAAAACCGCAAAAGCCGCGAAAAATCTCAGAGACCATACAAAAAAATGCTTGCAAACCACCGCGCGGATATGATACACTATTACAGAACGACGGACATTCCTCTGTCTACCGGCCTGAAGGATATGGCCTTAATCGAAGGATAGGCATGAATGCCCAGTATGAAAGGAAGACTGAAAGATGGATTTAGTAAAGGTTCTGTCTGAGCAGCAGCTCAAGAGCGATCTGCCCGAACTCAAGATCGGTGACACCGTAAAGGTTCATGCAAAGATCAAGGAGGGCAACCGCGAGCGTATTCAGGTATTCGAGGGCATCATCATTGCGATGAAGCACGCTGGCATCAACAAGACCGTAACCGTTCGCCGCATTTCTTACGGCGTTGGCGTTGAGAAGACCTTCCCGGTTCACTCTCCCAACATCGCTAAGTTCGAGGTTGTTCGTAACGGTAAGGTTCGCCGTGCAAAGCTGTACTACCTGCGTGGCCGCGTTGGTAAGGCTGCAAAGGTTGCAGAGAAGGTTTAATTACCAGATTGCAAACCCAAAGAGAGGAAGAGGTATCTTCCTCTCTTTTTCTTTTATCCCCATCCCACAGTCTGAAACAACCCGTCATCGCTGTCCGCGGTCAGCGGACAGAACACGCAGATTTCACACTTTTTTGCGATCTAGCACGATAAAATCGCAAGATTCAGTTGCGCGGGAACGGGTTTCGTACTATAATGAGTGCATGTGTCAATCTATCGTCTCAAGGAGGAGAGCCTAACATGAAGCAGCCAAACAGCGCACCGGTGGATACAAAAGACCAGGAAAATGACACCGGACGCTTTACAAACGGTCTGTTCGACTGGTGCGAGGCCATGATCTTTTCGCTGATCCTTGTGGTCGTGGTATTTACCTTCTTTTTCCGCCTGATCGCGGTCGATGGTACGTCCATGCTGCCCACCCTGCAGGATCACGATATGATGATCGTGAGCGATCTGGGTTATACCCCTGAGCGCGGGGACGTGATCGTGGTCAATAAGGAGACTTTCTCCATCGGCCCCATCGTCAAGCGCGTTATTGCAGTCGGCGGTGACACCGTAGATATCAACTTTGCCACTGGCGAGGTGTTCGTCAACGGCGAGGTGCTGGATGAGCCCTATATCAACGAACCGACCTACACGGCAGAGGGTACCGAGTTCCCGCTGACCGTACCCGAAGGTCAGCTGTTCCTGCTCGGTGACAACCGCAACGGTTCGAGCGACAGCCGCGACCCGCGCATCGGTCTGGTGGACGAGCGCTACGTGATCGGTCATGTACTGGCCGTCATCTTCCCGTTCAGCTCGTTCGGCGTGGTGTCGTAAGCCCCGCTTATTTTGGAGGAATCGCATGAATATACAATGGTATCCCGGCCATATGGCCAAGACCCGCCGCCAGATGCTCGAAAACCTCAAGAATATCGATCTGGTGTGCGAACTGGTGGATGCACGCATCCCGCAGGTCAGCCGAAACCCGGATATGGACGACATCGCGGGCGACAAGCCGCGCATGATCATCTTAAACCGTACCGACCTGGCCGACCCCGATGAGACCCGCCGCTGGGCGGCCTGGTATCGTGCGCAGGGTTACGCGGTTTTGGAGACCGACAGCCAGCACGGTGCGGGCACGTCCCGCTTTGCCGCTGCCGCACGCGAGCGTCTGGCCGACAAGATCGCGGTCTGGAACGAGAAGGGTCAGACCGGCCGCTCAGTGCGCGTTATGGTCGTGGGCATCCCGAACGTGGGTAAGTCCACCTTTATCAATCGCGTGCTCGGACGCAAATCGGCCAAGGCAGCCGACAAGCCGGGCGTCACACGCGGCGCACAGTGGTTCCGCGTGCAGGGCGGCATCGACCTGCTGGACACCCCGGGCATTCTGTGGCCCAAGTTCGACGACGAGCGCGTCGGCATCCTGCTCGCGGTCACAGGCGCGGTCAAGGACGACATTCTGGACATCGAGACGCTGGCCTGCAAGCTGTTCGAGCTGCTTGCTGAGCGCGCGCCGCAGGCCATCATCGACCGCTATAAACTCACCATCCCCGAGGAATCGGACTTTCTGGGCTATGATCTGCTCCAGCAGGCGGGCAGAAAGCGCGGTTTCCTGATCTCGGGCGGTGAGATCGACACCGAGCGCATGGCGCGCATCCTGCTCGACGAGTTCCGCGGCGGTGTGCTCGGACGCATTACACTGGAGACCCCGGAGGATTACGAAAATGCCCCGGAAGCGTGAGATAACGACCGTCACACAGGACTATGAGCAGGCCGCACGCGAACAGGGCTTTGGCGCGGTGTGCGGCGTGGACGAGGCCGGACGCGGCCCCCTCGCAGGGCCGGTGGTTGCGGCAGCGGTCATTTTGCCCGAGGGCTGTGTGATCGACGGCTTAAACGACTCCAAAAAGCTGACCGAGAAGCGCCGCGAAGCGCTCTACGACGAGATCTGCGGCAAGGCGCTGGCCTATGCCATCGCCTCGGTCGATCATACGGTCATTGACGAGATCAATATTTTACAGGCTACCTATCAGGCTATGACGCAGGCGATTGCCGGTCTTTCCCTCCCGGCAGACTTTGCCCTCATTGATGGCAACCGCGCCCCCATGCTGGACATTCCCTGTCAGTGTATCGTGGGCGGCGATGCCAAGAGTGCATCCATCGCCGCGGCATCCATCCTCGCCAAGGTCACGCGTGACCGCTATATGGTCGAGATGGATGCAAAATACCCGGTCTACGGCTTTGCCGGACACAAGGGCTACGGCACCAAGGCGCACACCGAAGCCATTCTGGCGCACGGGCCCAGTCCCATCCACCGCATGACCTTTTTAAAGAAGCTGTACGACAAGCACCCCGAGGCCAGACCGTGAAGCGCGGCGGCTGGGGTGAGCAGGCGGCAGCCGACTACCTGACCGCACAGGGCTACACCATCGTAGCACGCAATTATCGCACACGCTGGGGTGAGATCGACCTGATTGTGCAGGACGACCGCTATCTGGTCTTTGTCGAGGTCAAAACCCGTAAGTCGAGCACATTCGCCGCGGCACGGGAGGCAGTCGGCGCAGCCAAACAGCATAGAATGGTGGAGACCGCGCAGATTTGGCTGTCCGAGCACCCGATCGCACGCCAGCCCCGGCTGGATGTGATCGAGGTCTATGGCTCGGAAGGTGGGCCTGCGCGGCACATTGAGCACATTCCGAACGCATTTGAAGCGTAGGGGAGGGAAAAACATGCAGTTATTTGACCTGCACTGTGACACTTTGTTTGCATGCTGGGAGACCGAGCAGCACCTACGGGAGAATACCCTGTGCGTCAGCCGGGACGAAGCCCGCAAGTACGCCATGTACACGCAGGTTTTCGCGCTGTTCTGTGGTGCCAAACCGCCTGTGCCCATGCCGGGACGGCGCATCTTAGCCGATCTGCCCATGGAAGAACGGCTGGACATCCTGCTTGCGACGGCAAAACAGGAGTTTTCGGCCAATGCCGACTGGCTCATGCTGTGCCGGGACATGGACGACTGGGCTTGGGCACGCGACCACGGACGACACGCGGCGTTCCTGTCCATCGAGGGTGCGGAGCTTTTGGAAGCACCCGGTGCGCTGGACAAAGCTTATGACGCGGGCGTACGGCTGGTGACGCTGGCGTGGAACTACCAGAACGCCTTTGCCTGCGGCGCGGCGACCGATAACGACAAGGGATTGACGGGCCGCGGACGCGCACTCGTACAAGAACTGGTGAGACGGAACATGATCATTGACGTGTCCCATCTATCCGAGGCCGGATTCTGGGACGTGTGTCTGGAAACCGAGGCACCCTTTGCCGCGACGCACTCCAACAGCCGCGCATGCTGTGATCACAAACGCAACCTGACCCCGCTGCAATTTTTCGAGATCGTCCGACGCGGGGGACTGGTGGGACTCAACCTGTACAGCCCGTTTTTGCGGGAGGACGGCAAATCTGCCACGATCGACGACGTGCTGCGGCACGCGGACGATCTGCTGAGCCGGGGCGGAGAACACTGCCTCGCGCTGGGCACGGACTTTGACGGCTGTGAGGACACCCCGGAGGGGCTGCGCACGGTCGGAGACATGGAAAACCTGGCCGAAGCCATGCTGCGGCACGGATACTTAGAAAGCACGGTGAACGCGCTGTTTTACGGCAACGCGGTCACGTTTTTCACCCGGATGCTGGGTGCATAAAACCCGAACATGGAGGTTTCAAAGATATGGACTATGTAAGCAGCAGAGACAAGAAGCTGCGCGTGAGCGCGGCACAGGCCATTGCAGCCGGTATCGCACCGGGCGGCGGACTGTTCTGCCCGACCGAGTTCCCGGCGCTGACCGCGGACGAGATGCAGGTGCTTCTGGGCAAGGACTACAAGGGACGTGCCGCGCACATTCTGGGCAAGTTCCTGACCGACTTTACCGCAGAGGAGCTCTCCGACTTTGCCGCCAAGGCATACGCCGATGAAAAGTTCGGCGGCGCGGACACCGCACCGGTCAAGAGCCTGTCGGACGGCGTGCACATGCTCGAGCTGTGGCACGGCCCGACCTGCGCGTTCAAGGATATGGCATTGCAGATGCTACCGCACCTGCTGACCGCATCGCTGCGCAAGACCGGCGAGACCCGTACCTGCTGCATTCTGGTCGCCACCTCGGGCGACACCGGCAAGGCAGCACTCGAAGGCTTTGCAAACGTTCGGGGCACCAAGATCATGGTTTACTACCCGGTAGACGGCGTTTCTCCCATGCAGAAGCTGCAGATGGTCACCCAGCAGGGTGACAACGTCGAGGTTGTCGCCATTCAGGGCAACTTTGACGACGCACAGTCTGCCGTCAAGCGCATCTTCACCGACGATGCGACCGCAAAGCGTATGGCCGATGCAGGCTGCATCTTCTCGTCTGCAAACTCGATCAACTGGGGCCGTCTGGCACCGCAGATCGTCTACTACGTCTCGGCGTACTGCGATCTCGTGAACGCTGGTGCGCTCAAGATGGGCGACAAGATGAACGTCTGCGTTCCGACCGGTAACTTCGGCAACATCCTCGCGGCTTACATCGCAAAGCAGATGGGTCTGCCGGTGGGCAAGCTGGTTTGCGCGTCCAACCAGAACAACGTCCTGACCGACTTCTTCCGTCAGGGTGGTGTCTACGACCGCAACCGCCCGTTCTATACCACCGACTCGCCCTCGATGGATATTTTGATTTCTTCCAACCTGGAGCGTTTACTGTTCTACGTTTCCGGGCAGAATGATGCACTGGTAGCGAAGATGATGGCCGAGCTCAACGAGACCGGCCGCTACGAGGTTCCGGCAGAGCTGCGCGCGCGCATCGCTGAGGACTTCGACGCAGGCTGCTGCGACGATGCCGAGACCGCGGACACCATCCGCCGTACCTTTGAGCGCGAGGGATACCTGCTCGACACCCACACCGCAGTTGCGGTCAAGGTCTACGAGGACTACCGCGCACGCACGGGCGACATGACTCCGGTTGTAATCGCATCTACCGCAAGCCCGTTCAAGTTCTGCGGCCCGGTTGCCGCTGCACTGGGCAAGACGGTCGACACCGCGAGCGTCAGCCAGCTTTCCGAGCTGTCCGCGCTGACCGGCGTTGCCGCACCCGCTCCGCTCGCGGCGCTCGCAGACAAGACCCCGCGCTTTGACCGCGTGGTCGACAAGGCCGACATCCTGTCCACGCTCGACCTGCTGCTGTAAGAGGTACCGATGGCGCTTTACACCATTGCCGACCTGCATCTTGCCTGTGCGGTCGATAAACCTATGGACATTTTTGGCGGTAAGTGGCAAAATTATATGGAGAAGATCAAGAAGCACTGGAACGCGATCATCACCCCGGAGGACACGGTCGTCATTGGCGGCGACCTGTCCTGGGGTATCAGCTTCGCGCAGTCCAAGGCCGACTTCGACTATCTGCACGCACTTCCCGGCAAAAAGATCCTGCTCAAGGGCAACCACGATCTGTGGTGGAACACGGTCAAGAAGATGACCGAGTTCTGCACGCAGAACGGCTACGATGACGTATCTTTCCTGCACAATAACTGCTATGTCTACGATGATGTCGCCATTTGCGGCACGCGCGGCTGGTTTTTCGAGGAGGATTTTCAGGAGAGCCACGACGAGAAGATCTTCCGCCGTGAGCTTCTGCGTCTGGAAACCTCGCTCAAGGCCGGTCGGGACAGCGGCGCAAAAGAGCTGTACTGCTTTCTGCACTATCCGCCCATTTACGCGAACTTCCGCTGCGGCGAGATCATCGATCTGATGAAAAAGTACGGCGTGACCCGCTGTATTTACGGTCATCTGCACTCGGACAGCCTCAGATGGGCGGTCACCGGCCCCCACGAGGGCATTGAATTTATCTTGGTATCAGGGGATTATCTGGATTTTACGCCAGTTCTGTTAAAAAAGTGAAAAATGGACTAGTAATTTCGGATATAATCTGATAAAATAGACTGGATACAATTTTAGGAGGAATAAATTGTAATGGAACTGAAAAATGTTGAAAAGCTGGAAAAGAGCATTGTTGCTCTGACCATTGAGATTTCCGCAGAAGAGCTCGAGGCCGGCAAGGAGCAGGCATTCAAGAAGAACGGCAAGAAGATCACCGTTCCGGGCTTCCGTAAGGGCAAGGCTCCGCGCAAGGTCATCGAGAGCCTGTACGGCGACGGCGTATTCTTCGAGGACGCACTCAACATCTGCTACCCCAAGGCTTACGAGGCTGCTCTGGAAGAGTCCGGCATCAAGGCTGTTGCAGCAGCTGACGTTTCGGTTTCCGAGATGACCGACGCAGGCGCAGTTGTTCTGGTCTGCAAGGTTCCGGTTGAGCCCGAAGTTACCCTGGGCGAGTACAAGGGCCTGTCCGTTGAGAAGGAAGAGGCTAAGGTTCTGGTCGCTGACGTGAAGGCTGAGCTCGAGCGCATGGCACAGCGTCTGTCCCGCACCCAGACCGTTGAGCGCGCTGCTAAGAAGAACGACACCGTTGTTATCGACTTCGAGGGCTTCGTAGACGGCGTTGCTTTCGAGGGCGGCAAGGGCGAGAACTACGACCTCAAGCTGGGCTCCGGCACCTTCATCCCGGGCTTTGAAGATCAGCTGATCGGCCTGAAGGCTGGCGAGGAGAAGGACGTTGTTGTAACCTTCCCCGAGGAGTACCATGCAAAGGAGCTGGCTGGTAAGGAAGCTACCTTCAAGTGCACCGTACACGAGGTTAAGGAGACCGTAACCCCGGCAATCGACGACGAGTTCGCAAAGGACGTATCCGAGAAGGCTGAGACTCTGGAAGACCTCAAGAAGGAAGTTAAGGAGCGTCTGCTGGCGCAGAAGGCTGAGACCTTCGAGCGCGACTACGAGGAAGCTCTGCTGACCGCTGTCATCGACGGCATGCAGGCTGAGATCCCGGACGCTATGTTCGAGGCACAGCTCGACAACGTAATGCAGGACTTCGGCTATCGCCTCCAGATGCAGGGCATGCAGCTCGAGCAGTACGCAAAGATGACCGGTTCCGACATGCAGCAGCTGCGCGCTATGTTCATGCCGCAGGCTGAGCGTCAGGTAAAGGTTCGTCTGGCTCTGCAGAAGATCGTTGAGCTCGAGAACCTGGACGTTACCGAGGACGAGATCGAGGCCAAGTACAAGGAGCTGGCTGAGCAGTACGGCATGGAAGTTGAGCAGATCAAGAAGGCTCTGCCGGCTGCATCCATCACTTCCGACATGAAGCTCGACAAGGCGATCGAACTGATCAAGGATACCGCAAAGCCCAAGAAGAAGACCAAGAAGAAGGCTGAGGACAAGACCGAGGAGACCGCTGAGTAAGCATAAAAGGGAGGAAGCCGTACATATCTTCCCAGAGAAATACCCATTCTAAGGGGTGCGTGGGGGATTATGGAAAGGAGTTTTCTTTTATGAGTTTAGTACCTATGGTCATCGAGCCGACCAATCGCGGCGGCGAACGCTCGTATGACATCTTTTCCCGCCTGTTAAATGACCGCATCATCATGCTGTCCGACGAGGTCAACGACACCACCGCGTCGCTCATCGTCGCACAGCTGCTCTACCTCGAGAGCCAGGACCCGGATAAGGACATCTCGTTCTATATCAACTCTCCCGGTGGTTCGGTCACCGCAGGCATGGCGATCTACGACACCATGAACTACATCAAGCCCGACGTCTCCACCATCTGCGTGGGTCTGGCGGCTTCGATGGGCGCGTTCCTGCTGTCGTCGGGCGCAAAGGGCAAGCGTTTTGCGCTGCCCAACTCCGAAATCATGATCCATCAGCCGCTCGGCGGTGCAAAGGGTCAGGCTTCGGATATCAAGATCCACGCTGACTGGATTCTCAAGACCCGTGACAAGCTCAACCGCATCCTCGCGGACAACACGGGCAAGCCGCTCGAGATCATCGAGCGCGACACCGACCGCGATAACTTCATGAGCGCGGAGGACGCCTTGGCCTACGGACTGATCGACAAGGTTTACGACAAGCGCTGAGTGAGCCCAAACTGCACCATCGGCGGGACATTTTCCCGCCGATGGTTTGCGCGTTTTTGACGCATGGCGCTTTCTATGAGGTGAATCATGGCAAATTTTGATGAAAACAAAACCGTGCGCTGCTCGTTCTGCGGTAAGCCGCAGAATAAGGTGCGCAAGCTGGTCGCCGGCCCGAACGTATATATCTGTGATGAGTGCATCAACGTGTGCGCAAGCATTCTCGACGATGAACTGAGCATGGATTACGGCGACGATACGCCCGACGTTCAGGACGCGCCCGAAACCCTGCCCACGCCCCGTGAGCTCAAGGAAGTCCTGGATGCTTACGTCATCGGTCAGGACGAGGCAAAGGTCGCGCTGAGCGTGGCGGTGTACAACCATTATAAGCGTATTTTCCGGGGCGGCGGAGACGATGTCGAGCTGTCCAAGAGCAATATCCTGATGCTCGGCCCGTCGGGCTCGGGCAAGACCCTGCTGGCGCAGACGCTGGCAAAAACCCTGCAGGTTCCCTTCGCCATCGCGGACGCAACCACGCTCACCGAAGCGGGTTACGTCGGTGAGGACGTCGAGAATATCCTGCTCCGACTGATCCAAGCGGCTGACTTCGACGTAGAAAAGGCCGAGCGCGGCATCATTTACGTCGACGAGATCGATAAGATCGCACGTAAGTCGGAAAACCCGTCCATCACCCGAGACGTATCGGGCGAGGGCGTACAGCAGGCACTCTTAAAAATGCTCGAGGGTACGACGGCAAACGTTCCGCCGCAGGGCGGACGCAAGCACCCGCATCAGGACTTTATCCAGATCGACACCACCAACATCCTCTTCATCTGCGGCGGCGCGTTCGATGGCATCGAGAAGATCATCGGCAACCGCATCGGCAAGAAGGGTATTGGCTTTGGCGCCGAGGTGCAGAGCAAGAAGGACGACAAGATCGACCAGATGATCGAGAAGATCGAGCCGCACGACCTGATGAAGTTCGGCCTGATCCCCGAGCTGATCGGTCGTCTGCCGGCCATCGTCGGCCTGCATTCGCTCGACGAGGACGCGCTTGTCCGCATCCTGACCGAGCCCAAGAACGCACTGGTCAAGCAGTACCAGAAGCTGTTCGCGCTGGACGGCGTCAAGCTGGTCTTTGAGCCCGACGCACTGCGCGAGGTGGCCAAGATCGCGGTCGAGCGCAACACCGGTGCACGCGGTCTGCGCGGCGTACTCGAGGGCGTGATGACCGACATCATGTTCGAGATTCCGTCCGACAACACCATCGAAAAGGTGGTTATCACCCGCGATGTCGTGCTGGGTACGGCTGGCCCTGAGGTCATCCACCGCACGGGCGGCGAGGACGGTCAGAGCGCGTAACCACGGCAAAACCGCTTAAAATTGTCAATCGAAAGGGCACGACGACCTTCGCCGTGTCCTTTTTTGTCGATTCCGCCAATGCTTTCCGCTTGAAACTACCGCCGCGGTATACTATACTATATGATAAGAACAAATCAGGGTTCAACGACGCCGCCCGTTTCCCGGCGGCATGCAATCGAATTTTTCCCCGTTTAGGAGCGTTGAGAAGTATGAACGTGAATGATACAAACAACCAGCGGATGCTCCCCGTTCTGCCCTTGCGCGGACTGACGGCGTTCCCCGATATGCTGATCCACTTCGACGTAGGCCGCGCCATGTCCATCAAGGCGCTCGAGGCCGCGATGAAGGACGGACAGTGGATCTTCCTGACCGCGCAGAAGGATCTCAAGACCGACCGTCCGACCGCAGACGATCTGTACGAGGTCGGCACCATCTGCATCATCAAGCAGATTCTGCGTTTGCCGGGTGATAATATCCGCGTGCTGGTCGAGGGCAAGGATCGCGCCCGCGCTTTGCACTATCAGAAGAGTGAGGACGGCGGCGAATGCCTCAAGGCACAGGTCGAGGTGCTCTACGACATCCTGCCGCTCGGCGGCGAGCGCCGTGAGCAGGCACTCGTGCGCACCGTGCAGAACCGCTTTGAGGAGTACGCTGCACTTGCACCCCGTCTGTCGTCCGACGTGGCACTGACCGTCGCCGCAGGCGGCAATGCCGGCTATCTGGCCGACTACATCGCACAGAATATCCCGATTGATTTCAGCGTCAAGCAGGAAGTGCTCGAAGAGCTCAACGTCAACCGTCGTTTGACCTTCCTCATCCGTCTGCTGACCGAGGAGACCGAGATTCTGCGCATCGAGGGCGACATTCAGGAGCAGATCAAGGCCGCAATCGACAAAAACCAGAAGGACTACTACTTGCGCGAGCAGATCAAGGTCATCCAGTCCGAGCTGGGTGAGCAGGACGTGTCTGCCGAGGCAGAGGAGTATCGCGAGAAGATCGAAAAGCTCAGTCTGCCCGAGGAGAGCGCGAGCAAGCTGCGCAAGGAAACCGAACGGCTGGCCAAGATGAGCGGCTCGTCGGCTGAGGCCGGTGTCATCCGCACCTACCTCGACACCGTGCTCGAGCTGCCTTGGAAGACATCCACCCGCCCGCGTCACGATCTGGAACGCGCACAGAAGATTCTCGACCGCGACCATTACGGTCTGGAGAAGGTCAAGGAGCGCATTCTGGAGTTCATGGCGGTCAAGACCCTGGCGCCCGATCTCAAGGGTCAGGTGCTCTGTCTGGTCGGCCCTCCGGGCGTCGGTAAGACCTCCATTGCACGCTCGATCGCAGAGGCCATGAACCGCAAGTATACCCGCATGTCGTTGGGCGGCGTGCGCGATGAGGCCGATATCCGCGGCCACAGAAAGACGTACATCGGCGCGATGCCCGGACGCATTATCGCTGCCCTGCGTCAGGCAGGCAGCCGTAACCCGCTCATCCTGCTCGACGAGATCGACAAGATGGGCAACGACTTCCGCGGTGACCCGGCATCTGCGATGCTCGAGGTGCTGGACACCGAGCAGAATAACGCCTTCCGCGATCATTACATCGAAATTCCCTTTGACCTGTCCGACGTGCTGTTTGTCACGACGGCAAACGACCTGTCCACCGTGCCGCGCCCGCTGCTCGACCGTATGGAGGTCATCGAGCTGTCGTCCTACACGGCAGAGGAGAAGCTGCACATCGCACACGACCATCTGCTGCCCAAGCAGATCAAAAAGCACGGTCTCAAGGGTACCCAGCTGATCGTACCCGAGGAAACCCTGTCGGCTGTTATTTCGGGTTATACCCGCGAGGCAGGCGTGCGCCGTCTCGAGCAGGTCATCGCCAAGCTGTGCCGCAAGGCGGCCAAGAAGATCGCAGACGGCTCGGCAAAGCGCGTCACCATCCATCCGGCTGACCTGGAAGCCTATCTGGGCGCACCCAAGTTTAAGGAGGATAACGTGTCCAAGGAGGACGAGGTCGGCATCGTCAACGGTCTGGCGTGGACGAGCGTGGGCGGTGAGATGCTGCAAGTCGAGGTCGCTGCCGTACCCGGTACGGGCAAGATCGAGATTACCGGCAACCTCGGCAAGGTCATGGAGGAGAGCGCAAAGGCTGCGGTCACCTTCGTCCGCTCGCGTGCTGAGATGCTGCGCATCGACCCCAATTTCTATAAGAACACCGACATCCATATCCATTTCCCCGAGGCTGCCATCCCCAAGGACGGCCCGTCTGCCGGTATCACCATGGCAACGGCCATCATCTCGGCGCTGACCGGCGCACCGGTGCGCCACGAGGTCGCAATGACGGGCGAGGTCACCCTGCGCGGTCGTGTCATGCCCATCGGCGGTCTGCGCGAAAAAACCATGGCCGCTTACCGTGCCGGTATTCGCACCATCATCATCCCCAAGGACAATCAGGTCGACCTCGAGGAGGTCGAGCAGGTGGTCAAGGATCACGTGCAGTTCGTGATCGCCGCCCACATGGATACGGTCATGGAAACCGCTATCGATTTCTCCCGCCGTCCGGCAGTCACCACCCGCCGCGACGAGACTACACAGGAAACCCAAATGCCGCTGTCTGCACCCGGTTCCACCCGAACCACCCTGCGGCAGTAAGAGACAGAGAGGGGACACTATGCTCAATCTGCACAATGCTGAGTTTATTCGCTCGGCGGTCAAAACCGCTGACTTTCCCGCCGACGGCCTGCCCCAGATCGTTTTCGCCGGTAAGTCCAACGTCGGTAAATCGTCGACCATTAACAAGATTCTGAACCGCCGCAACTTCGCTCGCGTCGGCGGTCAGCCCGGTAAGACCATTCACATTAACTTTTTCTCCATCGATAAACAGGCCTATTTTGTCGATTTGCCCGGTTATGGTTACGCAAAGGTATCCAAGACCGAGCGCGACCGCTGGGCTGGTCTGCTCGAGACCTATTTCACTTCCGGCCTCATCACCCTCGGCCTGCAAATTGTGGATATTCGCCATAAACCCACCGCGGACGATAAAACCATGGCCGATTGCTTCTTAGGCACCGGTCAGCCCTTCGCCGTTATTGCGAATAAGTGGGATAAGATCAAGAAGAGCGAACTCGAGGGTAATGTCGCACGCATCCGCGAGACCTTGCTGCTGCCCGAGGAAGTCCCGGTCATCCCGTTCTCGGCAGAGAAGGGAACCGGTCGCGATGAAATTTTGGCACTCATCGAAGAACATATCGCCGCATTCACCCCCGAAGCCTAATAAAGCTTTCGCCAGCCTTTCTCGAAAGGCTGCGGGTTCTCAGGGCAGCGCCCTGAGCCGCATCCCGCAGGATGCGGAATTCCCCGATTGATTCCCGGTGTCCGTCCCGGGAATCAACCAAAAAATGAACCCAATCGCTCGCCGCAGCGAGCGAAATCCCCGGCGCACAAAGTGCGCTCATAAGACCCAACCTGCCGGATTGGGTCTTTTTTCTTTGCCTCGGCACCTGCACACTTCCTCCGCAACCACACCCAGCATACATTTCGAGACACCTCGCAAACCTGTTTCCACGCTTCTCGTATTGCCTCAAACCCGCCTGTCGCAAAACGTAAAAAAATCATCATAAATTTTGTATAAAATGTAAAATTTTTATGTCGCCTAATAGACCAAAAACCCTGAAAATTTGAGATAAAAAGAACGAAATTTGCAACTTTTTTGATTTGGTCAAATGGTAAAAACGAAGAAAATCGCAAAAAACCTTGACAAAATCCCTCTTTTTCATTATACTTACTTTCGTAAGGAAGATATGGTCGCCCGACCCGGTCGCCCCACCAGAGCAAAGCCTGTGTTTTGCTCTATTTTTATGGCGCTGCCGCGTCGTACGCACCAGTCTCACAACCGAATATTAGGAGGATACAAAGAGCATGAAGAGATTTCTGAGTGCAGTACTCGCAGGCGTTATGGCTCTGTCGCTCATGGCAGGCTGCTCGTCCGGCGGGGAGGAAACCACCACCACCGAGTCCGGCAACGACACCACCGCTGAATCCACCGGCCTGTTCCCGGCAGTTGCCAAGGAAGACCTCAAGGTCGGCGTCGTTCACATCACCGACCCTGCTGAGGGTACTGGCTACACTTACACCCATGATCTCGGCATCCAGGGCATGCAGAAGAACCTCGGCCTGGACGACAGCCAGATCATCCGCAAGAACAACGTCGACGACACCGACGCAACCGCTATCCGCACCGCACTCGAGGAGTGTGTTGAGGAAGGCTGCCAGATCGTCTTCGCAACCTCTTGGGGCTACATGGACTATGTTGAAGAGATCGCTGAGGAGTACCCGGACGTTCTGTTCGCACACGGCACCGGCTACAAGTCCAACGGCAAGAACTTCATCAACTACTTCGGTAAGATCAACCAGGCTCGTTACCTGTCCGGTATCGCTGCTGGTATGAAGACCACTTCCAATAAGATCGGTTACGTTGCCGCTCAGAACAACGAGAACGGCGAGGTTACCTCTGGTATCGACGCATTCGCTATGGGCGTTGAGTCTGTAAATCCCGACGCTAAGGTTTACGTCAAGGTTACCGGTTCCTGGTTCGATCCTGAAGGCGAGGGCCAGGCTGCTAAGTCCCTGATCGACATGGGCTGCGACGTGATCGCACAGCACTGCGATACCGCAAACCCGGCAACCGAGGCTGAGAAGGCTGGCGTATTCGCAGTTGGCTACAACTCCGACATGGCGCAGAAGGCTCCGGGCGCAACCCTGACCTCTGTTATGTGGGATTGGTCGGTATTCTACACCGAGGCTGTTCAGAAGGTTATCGACGGCACTTGGGACGGCCAGAACTACTTCGGTTCCATGCAGGACGGTCTGGTAACGCTGGCTCCGTGCTCTGACCTGTGCGCTGAGGGCACCGCAGAGAAGATCAAGGAAGTTCAGGACAAGATCATCTCCGGCGAGTGGGATATCTTCGACGGCACTACCGAGTACGAGGACAACCAGGGTCAGACCCACACCCTCAAGGCTGAGGATTACGGCACCTGCAACTGGTACTACAAGAACGTAGAAGTCGCTTAAAGCCAAACGGCTGGACGGCGAAAATCGAATATTTGCCTTAGGCGTAGAGGGGCGGTCAAACATTACTTTGGCCGCCCTTTTTGCCAGGAAAACAGACAGAAAGGGGAAGCTATGGCAAACAACGGATATGCCATCGAATGCCGCGGTATCACAAAAACCTTCGGCACGGTGGTCGCAAACGACGGGGTAGACCTGACCGTTCGCTACGGCGAGGTGCTCGCACTTCTGGGCGAGAACGGTTCGGGCAAGACGACTCTCATGAATATGCTCTCGGGTATTTATCACCCGGATGCCGGTACAATCAAAATCGCAGGGCAGGAGGTATCTATTTCCTCACCCGAGGACGCAATGGCGCTTGGCATCGGCATGATCCACCAGCACTTCAAGCTGGTCGATGTGTTCACCGCTGCGGAAAATATCGCGGTCGGTACCCCGGGCAAGCGCCTGTCCGCACGCGTGATGCGTGAAAAAGTCTGCCAGATCAGCCGCTCGATCGGTCTGGACATCGATCCCGACCGCCGCGCCTTTGAAATGTCGGTCTCGGAGAAGCAGACCGTCGAAATCCTCAAGGTGCTCTATCGCGGCCAGCGCATCCTGATTCTGGACGAGCCCACCGCCGTCCTGACCCCGCAGGAGACCGAGCGCCTGTTTGACATCCTGCGCTCCATGCGTGAGCAGGGCTGCGCAATCATCATCATTACCCATAAGCTGAACGAAGTTATGGCCATCTCCGACCGCGTCACTATCCTGCGTAAGGGTAAGTACATCGACACGGTCAACACGTCGGAGACCAACGAGAAGCAGCTCACCGAGCTCATGGTCGGCCGTCCGGTTTCGCTCGAGATCGAGCGCCCCGACCCGGTCGATCCCCAGTCCATCCTCAAGATCGTCGATCTGACCGTGCGCAAGCCCGACGGCACCATCGCCATCAACGACGCAAGCTTTGAGGTGCGCACCGGTGAGATTCTGGGTGTCGCCGGTATCGCAGGTTCCGGTCAGAAGGAGCTGTGCGAGACCATCGCCGGTCTGTGCCCGGCAGAGAAGGGCGCCATCCTGTACAAGAAGGAAAACCTCATCGGCAAGTCGCCCCGTGAGATCATCCGTCTGGGCGTTCACCTGGGCTTCGTCCCCGAGGATCGTCTGGGCATGGGTCTGGTTGCGTCCATGGGCATGGTCGGCAACATGATGCTCAAGACCTACGATGCAAACCCCGGCCCCTTCGTCGACCCGGCACCGGCACGCGCACGCGCAGAGGAGCTGGTCGAGCGCCTGGAAATCGTCACCCCGTCGGTCGATACACCGGTACGTATGATGTCGGGCGGTAACGTACAGAAGGTTCTGCTCGGCCGTGAGATCGAGTCTAACCCGCAGGTACTCATCACCGCGTATCCGGTACGCGGTCTGGACATTAACTCGTCCTACACGGTCTACGACCTGCTCAACGAGCAGAAGCGCAAGGGCGTTGCTGTCGTCTTCATCGGTGAGGACCTCGACGTGCTGATGGCACTGTCCGACCGCATCATGGTCATGTGCCACGGCGCAGTCACCGGCATCGTGGACGGCCGCACGGCAACCAAGGACGATATTGCGCGCCTGATGGTCGGCGCAGGAGAGGAGGTACAGGCATGATCCGTATTGTCAAGACCAAAGAGAAATCCAAAAAGCAGCAGATGCTTCTGCGTCTGGCCGCTTTTGTGCTGGCACTGTGTGCGGGCGGCCTGTTCCTGCTCGTGCTGGGCAACAATCCCTTTGCCATTTACGGCACCATCCTGTCCGGTGCGTTTCGCTCGGAAATGGCCATTCAGGCAACCATTAAAATCATGATTCCGCTGCTGATCGCCTCGCTCGGCGTCATGCTGGCCTTCAAGATGAAGTTCTGGAACATCGGCGGCGAGGGTCAGCTCATCATGGGCGGCGTGTTTGCCTCCTATTTCGCCCTCTTCCACGCAGACTGGCCGGGCTTCATCCTGTTCCCGGTCATGTTCATCGCCGGTATCATCGGCGGTGGTATCTGGGCACTGATTCCGGCCTTCTTCAAGGTCAAATTCGGCACCAACGAGACGCTGTTCACGCTGATGCTCAACTACATCGCACTCTATCTGGTCAGCTGGCTGCAGGAAGACCCCTGGCGCGACCCGGCGGCCAACGGTTTCCCCAAGATTGCAAGCTTTGACAAGAGCGCGGTTCTGCCCAAGCTGTTCGGCGTACAGATCGGCTGGGTCATCGCACTCATTCTGGTCGCTGTCCTCTTCGTCTACCTGCGCTACACCAAGCAGGGCTATGAGATTTCGGTCGTCGGTGAGAGCCGCGCAACCGCGACTTATGCCGGTATGAACGTACAGAAGATCATCCTGCGCACCATGTTCCTGTCCGGTGCAGTTGCTGGTATCGCGGGCATGGTACAGGTTACCGGTTCCGACCGCACGCTGACCACCGGCGTTGCAGGCGGTGTCGGCTTTACCGCGATCATCGTCGCATGGCTGGCGCAGCTCAACCCGGTGTCCAGCCTGATTATCGCGTTCCTGTTCTCGGTTCTGGAGAAGGGCTCCTCGGTCGTACAGTCCCAGTTCGGCCTGTCCACCGACTGCGCAGACGTACTGCAGGGCATCATCCTGTTCTTCGTTCTGGGCTGCGAGTTCTTCATCCGCTATAAGTTCGTCCGCGACAAAAAACAGTCCGCAGCAGAAGGAGGCAAATAAGCGATGGAAATGTTCCTGAAATTTTTAGTCGCAGCAGTCGCCGCAAGTATTCCGCTGCTGTTTGGTACGGTCGGTGAGATCCTGTGCGAGAAGGTCGGTCACCTGAACCTCGGCGTTGAGGGCTTGATGTCCATTGGCGCGTGCGCGGGCTTCATGGTCGGTATGCAGACCGACTCCTTCGTCCTGGCACTCATTGCAGCCTTTGTCGCCGGTGTGCTCGCTGCGCTCATTTACGCGATCCTGACCGTCACCTTCCTGGCCGATCAGAACGTATCCGGTCTGACCCTCACTATCTTCGGCATCGGTCTGGCAAACTTCATCGGTATCTACATGCTCGGTGCCTCGGAGAACGGCACGCTCAAGCTGCCCGAGGGCATCACCGCGCAGATGAACAACATCCACATTCCCGGCCTGAGCGACATCCCGGTCGTAGGTCAGCTCATCTTCTCGTACAGCCCCTTTGTCTATCTGGGCGTTGTCATCGCCATTCTGGCTGGCCTGTTCCTCAAAAAGACCAAGCTCGGCCTGAACGTACAGGCGATCGGTCATAACCCCGCAGCGGCTGACGCGGCCGGCATCAACGTCACCCGTTGGAAGTATGTCATGATCCTGCTCGGCGGCGGTATCTGCGGCATCGGCGGCGCGTACTGTGCCATGATCATCAACAGCGGTGTCTGGATCTCCAATAACGTTGGCGGTCTGGGCTGGATTGCCGTTGCACTGGTTATCTTTGCAAAGTGGAATCCTTGGCTGTCCATTCTGGGCTCGTTCGTATTCGGCGCACTGCGCGTCCTCAAGTATTACATGCCCCAGTCGGTCGTCAACCTGCCTACCGCGTTCTATGACATGCTGCCGTTCCTGATTACCGCAATCATTCTGGTCATCAGTTCTATTCGTAAGAAGCGTGACCTGAATATCCCGGGTTCGCTGGGCGTCAATTACTTCCGCGAGGAACGCTGATTCCCGCCCGCAGGCGAAATAAAGCTTTCGCTCAAGCCTTTCTCGAAAGGCTTGCGGGTTCTCAGGGCAGCGCCCTGAGTCGGACTCCGCAGAGTCCGAAACCCCCTTTTTGAAACCCGGAACCCATTCCGGGTTTCAACCCCAAAAACCCCAAAACGCGCTCCGCAGAGCGCGTCATCCCCCTTAAACCACAAACACACTGGAAAAACCGTCCCAATCTGGGACGGTTTTTCCACTTTTCCCGCCATTTCACAGCCTTTTCGCAAAAAACTGCAAACACCATATTACTAAAATTTAACCAGTTTGTGAACTTTTCTCGACACACATTGAACCCCTCGCACTCTTCGCGTATAATAATAGTAATCTAAAGTTAAGGTGGCTTTTACTATGTTCGATTTTTTGCGTCGCCTGATGTATGGCCGTTATGGAAGCGATGCGCTCAATCAGTTCCTGATGGTCATTGCCCTGGTGCTGCTCATCCCTTGGTTCTTTACCCACTGGGCAATTTTCTCCATCCTCATTCTTGCTCTTATTATTCTCATCTACTGCCGCATGTTCTCGCGCAATATCTATAAGCGGTCGGCAGAAAACCAGAAGTTTCTCGCTTGGTTTGCGCCCATCCAGCGCAAATTAGCCGGTCGGAAGATGCAGATGCAGGACAAGGCGCATCGATATTACAAGTGCCCGTCCTGTGGCCGCACCCTTCGCGTACCGCGCGGCAGAGGTCGTATTGAGATCACCTGTCCGCACTGTAAACGCAAGTTTACTAAGAAAACATAAGTTTTGCGACATAAAACTCTTGCTCTTTTTGGGATTTTGCGCGATAATGGAATAAGATACAAAAAACGCGACAAGATTCAAGGAGAGAGGGAGAACCATGACACTCGAACAACTGACTGCAAAGACGTACAAGAAGCTCAAAGATCAGGATTTCGGCGGCGGAGAAGGCCGTCAGCTGGCGATTCAGGTCGACCTGACCGGCAAGATCGGCGGCGTGTTTTATATCGAAGTAAAGGATGGCTGCGTTTCGGTGATGCCGTATGAGTATCTGGACAGAGACGCGATTCTGGCTGTGACGATGACGAATTTTGATCGTATGCTGACCGGCAAGCTGGACGTTAAGCAGGCGTATGTGGACGGCAAGCTCAAGATTGAGGGCGATGTCGAGAAGGTAATGGAGCTTGCGCGGCATTTTGGCTGATGGACAAGCACAGGTCAATAAGAAAAGCACGCTTTCGGGCGTGCTTTTTTGTTGGGTAGGGATAAAGAAAAGGGGAAACCAATCCGTAAGGCTGTGGCCGACTTGTTCGGCCAAGTCATGAACGGAGGACGGAAGGTTTCGCGCTCTGCGGAGCGCGATTTATTATTTGGTTTAGGTTGAAACCCGGGTCGGACACCGGGTTTCAAGAGGGGAGTTTCGCCCGTTGCGACGGGCGACTTGAGGCTCTGCCTCAAGACTCCGCAAGCCTTTCGAGAAAGGCTTGAGCGAAAGCTTCATTTCGCCTGCGGGCGGGAAAGTGTTAGGCGCGCCAGAGGAACACAGGAATCGGGGGATCATTTTTCCGATTCGCCCAATCACAGGTCAGCACCGAATATTTGCGGTCATCAATGGTGCGGAAATATTCCAGCAATGCGTCGCGCTCTTCGTAACCATTCGCGCCGCCGTAGTAGAGTGACAGACTCATCACACCACCGGGTTTAAGCAAGCTAAGGCCGGTTTCCACTGCCTGAATGGAGGCGTCAGGGGTGGTGAAGATGTTCGGGTCACCGCCGGGCAGGCGGCCAAAATTGAACACGATACAGTCAATGCTCTCAGGCAGGACATACTGCGCCATATTGACATGCGAGTCCAGAATGACCTCAGCCGACAGACCGCGGGACGCGAGCAGGGCATTGGTCTGATCGATGGCGCTTTGCTGGATGTCGAACGCCCAGACCCGACCGGAAGCTCCGGCGAGTTCACATAATAAAGCGGTATCGCGTCCGCGTCCGGCGGTGGCATCGATGCAGTGCGCACCAGGCTGAACGTGACGGCGGATGAAGTCGTGAGCGAGGGATAGGGTGTTAAGGCCCATATTGCCAAACCTCCTTGTGTTTGCTGAGTCTATTGTATCAGAAGGAATGCGAAGACGCAAATTGACTCTTTCTTTCACGCTGTGCTATAATAAAGTCACATGGACATTTGAGGGAGGTCATGATAGATATGCTCAATGAATCGGTAGTTGCGCTTGGCAAGAAGCGTTCGACCATCCGCGAGCTGTTTGAGTTTGGCAATCAGCGTGCCGCGGTGGTCGGTCGAGAGAATATTTTGGATTTTTCGCTGGGTAATCCCAACGTACCGGCACCGGAGGCGGTCAAACAGGCGATTTTGGAGACGCTGGACACCGAAGACCCGGCGGTCACGCATGGTTATACGTCGGCGCAGGGCGCGGACTTCGTGCGTGAGACCATCGCACAGGACTTGAACCGTCGATTTGGCACACAGTACGGCGGACGTAATCTGTATATGACGGTCGGCGCAGCGGCAGCACTGTCCATTTGCTTCAAGGCGCTGACCGCATCCCCGGACGATGAATTTCTGGTACTCGCACCCTATTTCCCCGAGTATCTGGTCTTTATCGGAGAGGGCGCAGGCGCAAAGCCGGTCATTGTCCCGGCACGCAATGAGGACTTCCAGATCGACTTCGACGCACTCGACCAGCGCATCAACGAACACACCAAGGCCGTGGTCGTCAATTCACCCAATAACCCGTCCGGCGCGGTCTACTCCGAGGACACCGTGCGCCGTCTGGCTGAACTGCTCACCCAGCGTTCGCAGCAGTACGGTCATCCGATCTATTTGATTTCTGATGAACCGTATCGCGAACTGGTGTATGATGCCGATACCGTCGTGCCCTTCCTGCCGAAGTATTACGACAATACGCTGGTCTGCTATTCTTATTCCAAGTCGCTGTCCCTGCCCGGTGAGCGCATCGGCTATGTGCTAGTGCCCGACAGCGTGCAGGACTTTGCGGACATGTACGCAGCCGTATGCGGCGCAGGACGTGTCTTGGGCTACGTCAATGCACCCAGCCTGTTCCAGCGCGTCGCGGCCAAGTGCACCGGCCTCACGTCCGATTTGTCGGTTTACAAAAAGAACCGTGATTTGCTGTATGAGGCATTGACTTCCTATGGCTATCAGTGCGTCAAGCCGCGTGGCGCGTTCTATATTTTCCCGCAGACCTTGGGTATCGATGATTATAAGTTCTGCGAGATGGCGAAGAAGTATGATCTGCTGGTCGTACCGGGTACTGATTTCGGCGCACCGGGTTATATGCGCATTTCGTATTGTGTCAAGACCGAGACTGTCGAACGTGCCCTGCCGATCTTTGAGAAGCTCGCAAAGGAAGTTCTCGGCTAAGAAAAGCACCGCACCCCTAATTGAAGTTTGGATCAAACCTTTTCAAAGGTTTGCAGGTTCTCAGGGCAGCGCCCTGAGTCGCACTCCGCAGAGTGCGAAATCCCCTTTTTGATTCCGGTCTTTGACCGGAATCAACCAAAACAAAAACAAAAGCGCGACCCGCAGGTCGCGCAATGCTCCGCGCACAAAGTGCGCTCATAAAAAGACCGTCCGAAGGGACGGTCTTTTTGTTGTGTATAGATAGATTGAAACCCGGGCCGGACACCGGGTTTCAAGAGGGGAGTTTCGAGCCTGCGGGCTCGACCAGGTTTCACCTGGACGGACTCAAGGGACGCGTCCCTTGAGAATCCCATTTTTCGCCTGCGGGCGGGAATCCTTTTAATCGACATCATGCCGATTGACAATTACAATCGAGATTACAGCGGACAGCACGTTCAGCATCAGCGCACCGACAATCAGCACCCACATTCGAGGCTGGAAAAAGCCAGCCATCTGTGTAATGATATTCTGTACAAAGGTCTCGTGAACCGCGATCACATTGCCTTTCATCACAAGAATGGGCAGACCAAGACACAGCAGGAGCAGGGCAGCCATCGAGGCGAAGCGCCCGCGCTCGGGGCCGAAGCGGAACAAGAACGGCATCTGAAAGGCCAGAATAGTTAGACCAAGTGTAATCATCAAAATGATTTCACTCCAAGATGTAGGGTCGGTGATGAGGTCGGTGTAGCGATCGATCAGCAGGTAGACCAGACAGGGAACAATGGCAGCGAGGATGCCCAGTCCGGCGAGGATATACTTGCTCAGCACACCCATGCTGCGCGGGATGGGCAGGCAGGCGGCGTAGGCGTTCCAATGACAGCCCTTGTCGATGGTCATGGCGTTGATGGGGAGCATGATGGACAGCACGGTGATAAAGACCATGAAGAAGCTGGAATTGCCGGAGAAGATGCCGATAGCGCAGTAGATGACCAGAAAAGCGGCATAGATGCGTAAGGTTCGTTTGAGTGCTAAGATGTCTTTGAGCAGCAGTGCATACATGGTTTAACCCTCCTTTCGGGCGAGAAAGAGCAGAATGTCGTCCAGCTTGACCGGCTCGAGCGGCAGGCTGGAGGGGACGCGGTCGCGTTCGACCAGAGCTTGTGTCTGGAACTGTCCGCGCCGCACGCCGAGGATGGCATCGGGGGCGAGCGACGAGAGCACGGACGGGTCAGCGTGCAGGATGCCCAGTCGCGCGAGCAGGCTGTCTTTTTCCTCAAAGAGAGCGATCTGACCCTGATGAATGAAGGCAACGTAATCACAGATTTTCTCCAAATCACTCGTGATATGGGAGGAAATGAGGATGGAATGGGAGTCATCCTGCATAAAATCATAGAAAATATCCAGAATTTCGTCTCGGATGACCGGGTCGAGACCGCTGGTCGGCTCGTCGAGCAGCAGCAGACGGCAGTCGTGAGACAGCGCACAGGCAATGGACAGCTTCATCTGCATGCCGCGCGAGTAGTCCTTGACCGGCTTTTTGCGGGGCAGGTCAAAGCGGGTGAGGTAGTCTTCGAAGGTCTTGGCCGACCAGGTGCGGAAGGAGGCAGACAGGACGCGGCCAATGTCGCGGGCGCTCAGATCACCCGGGAAATGGCAGCTGTCAAAGACCACGCCGATGTGCTCAAGATCGCGGCACCCGTCCTCGCCAAAGACCTGTACACTGCCGCTGTCGGGCATGAGCAGACCCAGAATCAGTTTGATCGTGGTGGACTTTCCCGCACCGTTTTCCCCGATGAAGCCGACCACACTGCCGGTCGGAACGGTCAGGTCGAGCGGCCCGAGGGTAAAGGCGGGATAATGCTTGGAAACGTTGTGTAAATGGATGGCATCCATAATTATTCTCCTTTGCAGAGCAGCGAGAGCATTTCGTGCAGCTCGTTTTCGGTCACACCGGCCTGTGCAGCGAGCGCGATGCAGGCGGACAGGTGGGTTTCGATTTGCCGCAGATTTTCCTCTCGAATGAGTTCGGTGTTGGTTTGCGCTACGAAACTGCCTTTTCCGGGCACGGTTTCGACGAATCCCTCGCGTTCGAGTTCCTCGTAGGCGCGTTTTGTGGTAATGAGACTGATGCGCAGGTCTTTTGCCAGCGCACGCATGGACGGCAGCGCATCTCCGGGGGCGAGTTCACCCGACAGAATCATGGCCTTGATCTGCGCGGTGATCTGGTCGTAGATGGGCTGGCCGCTGGTATTGCGGATAATGAGATTCACGGTGCACCTCCACTGTGATTTGCAAATCTAGTGTATATACTCAATATATACAGTTATACACAGTTTGTCAAGAGGGCAGAGAAAAAATAAATGGGGAACTTGTCAGAATAGCACCGCACCCCTAATTGAAGTTTTCGCCGGCCTTTCTCGAAAGGCCGCAGGTTCTCAGGGCAGCGCCCTGAGTCGCGGCTCGCAAGCCGCGAAATCCCCTTTTTGATTCCGGTCAAAGACCGGAATCAACCAAAACGAAAACAAAAGCGCGACCCGCTGGTCGCGCAATGCTTCGCGCACAAAGTGCGCTCATAAAAAGACCGTCCGAAGAGACGGTCTTTTTCCTGTGTATGTCTAGGTTGAAACCCGGGCCGGACACCGGGTTTCAAAGGGGAGTTCCGCCGTCTGCGGACGGCGGCTTGAGGCTCTGCCTCAAGGCTCCGCAAGCCTTTCGAGAAAGGCTTGAGCGAAAGCTTCATTTTTGGCTGCGGTGCAAGTTTTTTGTCTTGCGTCAGGTTGCAAAATATGCTACAATATCTAAGTCTCAAACGATTATCAAGACATGCACGCCTTCCCGCATTCAACAGGCTGGGAAGGCGATTTTTTTTGTGCAGAAAGGGGTAAAAATGAACGAAAAACAAGAATTTATGCGGCGAAAACCGGTGTTTGGACTGCTGATTTCCATGTCCATTCCGGTTGTGCTGTCCATGCTCATCCAGTCGCTCTACAACATCGTCGACAGCATCTGGGTCACTAAACTGGGTACCGATGCACTGACCGCAGTATCTCTGGCTTTTCCATTGCAAAATGCCATCATGTCGGTCGGCGTGGGCATGGGCGTAGGTATCGGCTCGGTCGTATCCATGCACCTTGGCGCAGGGGAGCGCAAACAGGCCGACCGAGCAGCTTCGCTGGGCGTGCTGCTCGTGCTCATTCATTGCGTGATCTTCGTCCTCGCGGGCGTGGTGCTCACCCGACCGTTCCTGAGCATGTTCACCGACGATGCACGCACGCTGTCGTGGGCGTGTGATTACACCTATATCGTTATGTGCCTGTCGTTCGGCGAGCTGCTGCAAATGTGTTTTGAGAAGATCTTTCAGGGCATTGGACGCATGAAAACCACCATGGTGCTCATGGCGAGCGGCTGTATCATCAACATTGTGCTCGATCCCATCCTGATTTTCGGCTGGTTTGGTCTGCCTGCGCTGGGTGTGCGCGGTGCGGCCATCGCGACCGTCATCGGGCAGATCGTCGCCATGCTGCTCTACGTCGTAATCTTCCTGACCCGCGATGTCGGCGTGCAGATCACGCTGCGCGGTGTGAAACTGGACAAAATTCTGGCAAAGCGTATCTATAACATCGGCATTCCGTCCTCACTCATGCTCGCGATGCCGTCCGTGCTCACGGGTATCTTAAACGGCATGCTCGCTGCATTGGGCAGCGTCTATGTCGCGGTATTCGGCCTTTATTACAAGCTCCAGACCTTCGTCAACATGCCCGCCTGCGGCGTTATTCAGGGCATGCGCCCGATCATCAGCTATAACTACGGTGCGGGTGAGCATGCTCGCGTGCGTCAGACCATTTCGTACAGCCTGCGCATCGTCGCAGTCATTATGATCGTGGGCACGGTCGGTGCACTGTGCTTCCCAGCGGCCATTCTGCGCGTCTTCGATGCCGACGCCGAGCTGATGGCAAGCGGTATAACTGCGCTGCGCATGATCGGCCTGAGCTTTGTGGTGTCCACGGTCGGCGTGGTCGCGTCAGGCGTGTTCGAGGCACTCGGTCAGGGTCGCGATTCGCTCGTGATCTCGCTCCTGCGTCAGCTCGTCGTCATCGTTCCGGTCGGCTGGTTGCTCTCCCGTTTTCTGGGCGCTGCGGGCATCTGGCTGGCCTTTCCCATCGCAGAAGCGGTCGGTTTGGTCGTTGCTGTGATTAAACTTCGCAAAGCAAAACTGATTTGACCCCAAAACCATCGGTTTTTACCGGTGGTTTTTCTTTTTAGGTAAAAAAACGCCCTGTGCAGCATGTGCACAGGACGGTGCGGATATGATGGAGCGGATGACGGGAATCGAACCCGCACGGTCAGCTTGGGAAGCTGAAGTTCTACCACTAAACTACATCCGCGGATAGATACATTTTAATCTTCCGCGGAATGTTTGTCAAGGGGATTTGGTCGAGCGAATCAGCCTTGTACCGACTGTGCGATCGCCTGAGCAAGTGCGAGCAGATCGGTGCGAGTTGCATCCTTCACTGCCGAACGAATGGTGACAGTCTGCTCGAGAACGGACATATTTTTGAGTTCATCGACGAGCGCACGCATATTTTTCGCGCAAGTCGGAGCCCAGGAACCATTTTCGATCAAAGCGACCGTGCGATTCTGCACATTGAGTGCCTTCATATCGTGCAGCAGCGTCAGCATGGGTGGATAAATGCCGTTATTGTAGGTAGGAGCGGCGAGAACAATGTGACTGCACCGGAAAATCTCAGAGATGGCTTCGGAGACATGAATTTCGGACAGGTCGTAGACTGCGAGGTTGTGTACACCGGCATCCGCAAGTGCGCAGGCGAGCAGATCGGCAGCGTTTTCGGTGTCGCCATACATGGAGCCGTAGAAGATGGCGACAGCCTTTTCTTCGGGCTGATAGCGACTCCAAAGGTCATATTTTTCGAGCAGTACATTCAGATCTTTGCGCCAGACCAGACCGTGCAGCGGGCAGATGGTCTGGATATCGACAGCAGCAAGCTTTTTGAGCGCATTCTGCACTTGAACACCGTATTTACCGACAATATTGGCATAGTAACGGCGATAGTCAGGCAGCCAATCGCGGGCAAAATCGACTTCGTCGGCGAAAAGCGTGCCACCCAGTGCACCGAAAGAACCGAATGTGTCAGCAGAAAAGAGAACCTTTTCGGACTGCTCGTAGGTCATCATAACCTCGGGCCAGTGCACCATTGGTGTAAAGAAAAATTGCAGGGTATGCGAGCCGAGCGAGAGGGTCTGACCGTCCTGAACGGTGATGGTGCGGCCGTCCAGCGGGAGGTCATAGAACTGCGAAAACAGAGTGAGCGTCTTGGCGTTGCCGACTAGCTGAAGGTTAGGGAAGCGCTCGAGCAGGGCGACGATGCCTGCGCAGTGGTCGGGCTCCATGTGGTTGAGAATGAGGTAGTCAAGTGGGCGACCATCGAGCGCAGCGCTGACATTCTCTAAAAAGCGCTGAAGGATGGAAGCATCGGCAGTGTCAAGCAGGGCGGTTTTCTGATCGGAAATCAGGTAACTATTGTAGGAAACACCGTGTGGAATAGGGAAAAGGTTTTCGAAACGGGAGAGGCGGCGATCACTGCCGCCGACCCAGGTGATCGCGGGAGAAATGTGTCTGATGACATGCATAAAGAGGACTCCTTCTGGTGTTAGTTTTGGTTAACTTTAGTCTAATTTTATGATACCACGGCGCAGTGCCTGCGTCAAGGCAGATGTGAAAGAAAGTTGCACGAAAATGGGTGAAAAAGTCGCGAAAAACGATGAAAACAGACAAATATCGCCGGAGGAAAGGGTTGGAAGTAGGTCGTGCACTATGTACAAAGCAATATGCAAAAAAATCCGAGAACTTGTTTACAATAGCGCATAAAAACGGTATAATAGTATAGTAAAGCTGGCCTATGTGAGCAGAAAAGGGGGAACGTCCGGCGTGCAGTCGGCGTATGTTGCATGAATATCACCAAGATCTTAAACAATAATGTGGCAGTTTCGCGGAATGCACAGGGCAAGGAAGTTGTGGTTATGGGACGGGGACTGGCATTTAAGTCCCGTATCGGTGACCTGATCGACCCATCTAAGGTCGAAAAAACCTTCACTTTGTCCGAACCGGGTGCCTCGGCCAAGTTTCTGGAAATTGCGAGCAGCATTCCTTTGCAGCACATGCTCATGGCCGAACGGATTATTGGACATGCAAAGCTCCATCTGGGCAAGAAGCTCAGCGACAGCATCTATGTAACCCTGCCTGACCATATTTCGGGTTCGATCACTCGAGAACAGGAGGGCATCGTGCTTTCCAATCCCCTCAAGTGGGACATCCGTCGGTTCTATCCCGATGAATTCGAGATCGGCTGCAAAGCGGTTGAGGTCATCGAGGAGGAGACCGGTATCCACTTCGACGATGATGAGGCGGCATTTATTGCGCTGCACTTTGTCAATGCGGAGATGGAAGATGATACCCAGAGTGTAGGCGGTGCCTATCAGGTCACCTGCATCATGCAGGAGGTCTGCGCCATCGTCCACGACACCTTCCAGATTGACTTTGATGAAAGCTCGCTCAGTTACTATCGCTTTATCACCCATCTCAAGTTTTTCGCCCAGCGCGTTCTGTCCGGCACGCATTATGACGATGACGAACAGGAAATGCTCGAGGTTATCCGCCTGAAATATCCGGCGGCTTATGCCTGCACTGAGCGCATCGGTGAAATGGTAGAAAAACAGTACCATTTTGCCATGACGTCGGACGAAAAGCTCTATTTAACCGCCCACATTGCGCGGATTCAACCCGCGCGGGAAAAATGATATCATGGAGTAGAAGGAGAACAGTAATGATGATTACGATCAATGGCAAGGGCGTATCCAACGGCGTGGCTGTCGGCCCGCTGTATTTCTACCGCCGCAGCACCGGCGCGGTACCGCGTGTGACCGACGCTGATCCGGCAGTTGAATGGGCACGCTTCGAGGCTGCGAAGGCAACCGCGATCGGCCAGCTCGGTGAGCTGTACGAAAAGGCACTCAACGAGGCGGGCGAAGAGGCAGCAATCCTGTTCGAAACCCACCAGATGATGCTCGATGACCTCGATTACGTAGAAGCTATTCAGGGCCTGATCGAGAGCGATCACCTGAATGCAGAGGCTGCTGTCAGCGACACCGGCGTGCAGTTCGCTGAGATGTTCGCAGCAATGGACGACAGCTACATGCAGGCACGCGCAGCCGACGTGAAGGACATTTCCAACCGCGTTGTTGGCATCCTGATGGGTGCAGTTCAGGGCGGTATCGACTCCGACGTACCGGTTATCCTGGCATCTGACGATCTGGCACCGTCCGAGACCGTACAGCTCGATAAGTCCAAGATTCTGGGCTTTGTCACCGCAGGCGGTTCGGGCAACTCCCACACCGCAATTCTGGCACGCACCATGGGCATCCCGGCAATCATCGGCGTAGGCGACCAGCTCAAGGAAGCTTACGAGGGCAAGGAAGTCTTTGTTGACGGCCAGACCGGTGAAGTTGTCGTAGACGCAGACGAGGTTACCCGTGACCGTCTGACCAAGAAGCAGTCCAAGGAGCGCGCACTCAAGGAGCTGCTCGACCAGCTCAAGGGCAAGCCCAACGAGACCGTAGACGGCAAGAACATCATGGTTTACTGCAACATCGGTAACCCTGGTGATATGGATGCAGTTCTGGCAAATGACGGCGGCGGCATCGGCCTGTTCCGTTCGGAGTTCCTGTACCTGCAGGGCAATGACTATCCGACCGAGGAAGAGCAGTTCCAGGCATATAAGACGGTTGCAGAGCGCATGGGCGGCAAGCGTGTTATCATCCGTACGCTGGACATCGGCGCAGACAAGCAGGCTGA
This sequence comes from Butyricicoccus pullicaecorum DSM 23266, assembly GCF_900167005.1. Classification (GTDB taxonomy): domain Bacteria; phylum Bacillota; class Clostridia; order Oscillospirales; family Butyricicoccaceae; genus Butyricicoccus; species Butyricicoccus pullicaecorum. The sequence goes on along the minus strand of NZ_FUXW01000006.1, from coordinate 12,416 downwards.
TTACTTCAACCTCGACCACGAGGAGAACCCGGCAATGGGTCTGCGTGCGATCCGTATCTGCCTGACCCGTCCGGAAGTCTTCAAGACCCAGCTGCGTGCACTGTATCGCGCATCTGCATACGGTAAGGTAGCAATCATGTTCCCGATGATCACCTCTGTATGGGAAGTTCAGGAGATCAAGCGCATCTGCAAGAATGTCCGCGAGGAGCTGGCTGCAGAGGGCGTGCCGATGGCAGACTATGTCGAGCTGGGTATCATGATCGAGACCCCGTCGGCAGTTATGATGAGTGACCGTCTGGCGAAGGAAGTTGACTTCTTCTCTGTTGGTACCAACGACCTGACCCAGTACACGCTGGCAGTTGACCGTCAGGGCAACAATCTGGATAAGTTCTACGATTCTCACCATCCGGCAGTTCTGCGTATGCTCAAGATGGCAGCAGACAACGCACATGCGGCTGGTATCTGGATCGGTATTTGCGGCGAGCTGGGTGCAGACACCAGCCTGACCGAGACCTTCCTGGCAATCGGCATCGACGAGCTGTCGGTATCCCCGGCATCTGTCCTGCCGCTGCGCAACGCAATTCGTTCGATCGATTCCCGTGTCAATCACGACAAGATTCTGAACGAGCTGCTCCAGTCCTAAGACAAACAGCAAAGACCGGAACCTGCGGGTTCCGGTCTTTTTTTGCATAAGCTTATAAGAATACGAGCATAGAAAAAGCGCATCCCGAAGGATGCGCCTTTTTGATGGTTTAAATTACAGCTCGCACTCGGACAGTGCATCTGCGTCTGCGATGACGGTAACATCGGGATGCAGCTGCAGGATGGAAGCCGGAACGCGGGGCGTGATCGGGCCAAAGAATGCCTTCTTGACGATGGGAGCCTTGTCCTTGCCGCTGACAACAACCAGGATCTTCTTAGCCGACATGATGGTGCCGATACCCATGGTGTAAGCCTGGCGCGGAACCTCATCGATGGAAGCGAAGAAGCGCTTGTTTGCCTCGATGGTGCTCTCCTGCAGGTCTACGCAGTTGGTGCCCTTTGCGAAGACATCGGAAGGCTCGTTGAAGCCGATGTGGCCGTTATGACCCATGCCCAGCAGCTGCAGATCAACGCCGCCCAGCTCAGCAACGATGCGGTCGTAATCTGCGCAAGCCTTTTCAGCATCGGGCTCTTCGCCGTCCGGAATGTGCAGGTTGTCGAAGTTGATGTTGATGTGGTTGAAGAAATTGTCCTTCATGAAGTAGTCATAGCTCTGGTCGTTGGACTTGGGCAGGCCACGGTACTCGTCGAGGTTTGCGGTCTTGACCTGAGAGAAGTCCAGATCACCCTTCTTGTACCACTCGATGAGCTGCTTGTAGGTGCCGATCGGGGAGGAGCCGGTTGCCAGACCGAGAACACAGTCGGGCTTGAGGATAACCTGTGCCGAAATGATGTTTGCGGCCTTGCGGCTCATGTCATTGTAATCCTTTGCAGCGATAATTCTCATGGAAAATGCACTCCTTCTTTTTGATATGTATGGTGAAATAAAGGGACATCAGAGATAGATAATCGGGGCGGACGCAAATCGTCCACCCCGAATGTATGAGTTTACATGAGTTTCTTGAACTCGTCAGCAACAAACTGAACCTTGGTGCCGACAACGACCTGAACAGCGGTCTTGCTCGGACGGATGACGCCGGCAATACCAGCGGACTTGATTTTCTTCTCGTCTACGAGCAGGGGGTCCTTGACCTCGAGGCGCAGACGGGTGATGCAGTTGTCGACCGAGGTGACGTTGCCAGCGCCGCCCAGACCTTCCAGAATGATCTGAGCCGTGGTGGTAAAGTCGTTGTTTGCCAGCTGAACCTTGCTCTCGTCAACAGCCTCATCATCATCCTCACGACCGGGAGTCTTGAGGTTAAGTGCGGAAATCATCACGCGGAATACGAGGTAGAAGATTACCAGAGCAGCCAGGCCGAGCGGAATGATCAGCAGGGTCTTAGCAGCAGCGGGCAGGCTTGCGGAGAATACCAGGTCGGTCAGGCCAGCCGAGAAGGAGAAGCCAGCGCGGAAGCCCAGAGCGACGGTAACAGCAGCGAAGATGCCGTACAGCAGAGCGTAAACAACGTACAGAACGGGAGCCAGGAACATGAATGCGAACTCGAACGGCTCGGTAACGCCGCAGACGAATGCGCTCAGTGCAGCAGCGCCCAGCAGACCGGCAGCGATCTTCTTCTTGTTGGACTTGGCGGTGTGAACCATAGCCAGTGCAGCGCCGGGGATACCGAACATCATGCAGGGGAAGAAACCGGACATGTACATACCGAGGCTGTGGCCGTCGGTAGCAGCGGTAGCGCCAGCCCAGAACTGACCGAGATCGTTGATGCCGATGGCGTCAAACCAGAATACGGAGTTGAGTGCGTGGTGCAGACCGAAGGGAATGAGCAGACGGTTGAGGAAAGCGTAGATACCAGCGCCGACAGCACCCAGGCTGACGATACCGGAACCCAGAGCAACCAGAGCGCCGTAAACGACCGGCCATACGAAGAACAGGATGGCAGCCATGATGATGGAAACGACTGCGGTAACGATTGCAACGCAGCGCTTACCAGAGAAGAACGAGAGTGCGTCGGGCAGCTTGGTGTCCTTGAACTTGTTGTAGCAAGCAGCACCGATGATACCAGCGAGGATACCGATGAACTGGGTCTCGATCTTGGAGAAAGCCGGATTGACCGACTCAACAGCAACGCCGGTCAGCGTACCAACGACAGCGGGCTGCAGGAGCTTGGTCATCATCAGCCAGGATACCAGACCGGACAGGCCGGCAGTACCATCGTTGTCCTTTGCCATGCCGACGGCAACGCCGACAGCGAACAGCCAGGACATGTTATCGATCAGCGCGCCGCCTGCCTTAACCAGGAAGAAGCCGATGATCTGAAGGGCGCCCGACACGTCACCACCCTGCATGGTGGCGGGACAGAGCGCGTAACCGATGCCCATCAGGATACCGCAGACGGGCAGACATGCGACGGGAAGCATCAGAGACTTACCGAGTCGCTGCAAGAATTTCATCATAGTTTTACCCCTCCAATGATGAATTAGATTTTTTTGCTGCCGAAGCAGCGCTTACTATATTGCGATGCATCCGGTAGGGGACACATCATAAAGCTGACTTTGCCGAATGAGGCGCGGACAGCCTGCAATCATAAATTACTTTTTGAGGGTGAGCAGATCGCCCATTGCCTCGACCGAACCGGTCTTGAAGCTTACATTGCTGAAGTCATCTGCATTGCAGACAACGACCGGTGTGATGGTGTCGTAGCCGGCTGCACGGATGGCGTCGATGTCAAACTCCATGAGCAGATCGCCAGCCTTAACCTTGTCGCCGGTTGCGCAGTGCGGGGTGTAATGTGCACCCTTGAGCATTACGGTGTCAAGACCAACATGAATCAGCAGTTCCACGCCGTCCGAGGTGTCGAGCGAGACTGCATGACCGGTTTCGAACATCATGGAAACCGTTGCATCAACCGGAGCGACCACACGGCCAACCGTAGGCTTGATCGCGCAGCCCTGACCGAGGATGCCCTGCGCGAAGGTAGGATCACTTACCTCAGACAGTGCGACTGCCTCACCGGCAACCGGAGCGGGAATGGAGATACCGCCGCCGCCAAACATACTTTTGAGTTTTCCGAACATAGAAACACAGCCTTTCTATCACAAAATAGAGTTTTCGGCGCAGAGGATCGATGCACACAGTTTAGAGCAAACAAAAAAACCAAACTTCCCCAAGGTATAGGTATTACTATACTGAAGAAATTTGGTTTTGCCTGCATAACCAGTAACAATCCAAGTAAGAATGTAAACAGATTTTTAAATTTTCTTTGCCGTTGAGTATATTCTAACAAAGGGGATGGGGAATGTCAACCGGGTTTTGGGCAAAACGCGAGGACAGAACGCACAAATGTACACGGCAGAAATTGTAAGATATTCATAAAGAGAAATGGAAAAGGACGGGGAAAACGGTCGAACACCCAAAAAGCGGGTCGACGGCTTTTCAGGGAGAAGGCAGTCATGCTATAATAAAGACAAATCAGAAAAGTGCATCCGCGGCGAGTGCCGAGCGGATGAGAAAGGAGGTGCGGTATGGCGCTGCCAACCGCATTTTTGACGCGCATGGAGAGGCTTCTGGGGGAAGAGTACCCGGACTTTGTCCGTGCGATGGAGGGACCGCGCGCCTTTGGTCTGCGCATCAATCCGCTCAAAGAACCGCAGACCGAGCCGCCCTTTGCCGCGCGGTTTGGACTGCATCCGGTGTCGTGGGCACGCGAGGGATATTACTATGACCCCGAGACCAGACCGGGACGGCATCCCTATTATGAAGCGGGTGTCTATTACATTCAGGAGCCGTCCGCGATGGCAGTCGGTGCACTGGCCGATCCCAAGCCGGGCGAGCGCGTGCTCGATCTGTGCGCAGCCCCCGGCGGTAAGACCACGCATCTGGCTGGACGCATGCAGGGTGAAGGCATCCTGATCGCCAACGAGATTCATCCCGGACGAGCCAAGATTCTGTCGCAGAGCGTGGAGCGTGCGGGCATCCGTAATTGCATGGTGACCAACGAGACACCACAGCGGCTGGCCGATCGTTTCCCGGGTTATTTTGACTGCATCGTGGTCGATGCACCGTGCTCGGGCGAGGGTATGTTCCGCAAGGAAGAGATCGCGGTGACCGAATGGACCGAAGATGCGCCTGTAAAGTGCGCGGCCAGACAGGATGAGATTCTGGACTGCGCGGTGAGCATGCTGCGGCCGGGCGGTAGACTGGTGTATTCGACCTGTACCTTTGCACCCGAGGAGGACGAGGGCAGCGTGCAGCGCCTGCTCGATCGTTACCCGGAAATGCAGGTGGAAACCGTGCCCGGAGACGCACATTTCGCACCCGGCCGGCCGGAATGGACGGAAAACGGCCATCCGTCGCTCGCACAGACCTTCCGTTTGTTCCCGCATCGTCTGGACGGCGAAGGACATTTTGCCGCCGTCCTGCGCAAGACCGATGGGCAAACCGGTCGTGCACCTGCACTGGCGCAATGCCTGCCGGATAAGAAAATTCCCGGGGAATACCGTACATTTGAGTCAGAAAATCTGCGTGTAAAGTTTAAAAACTTGACACTGTGCGGCGACCAACTTTGGGCGCTTCCGGATGATCTGCCGGACGGAAACGGCTTGCGCGTGCTGCGTCAGGGCTTACAGCTGGGCACCGTGCGCAAGGGACGCTTTGAACCGGCGCACGCGCTGGCGCTCGCGCTGCGCGCGGAGGATGCCCTGCGCGTCATTGACCTGCCCGCAGAGCAGCCGCTGGTCGAGCGCTACCTGCGCGGTGAGGCGATTCCGTGGGAAGGCGAGAACGGCTGGACACTGGTGCTGACCGATGGATATTCCTTAGGATGGGGAAAGACCTCGGGCGGCATGCTCAAGAACCATTACCCCAAGGGTCTGCGCTGGAAGTAATTGCCCGGGACATAAGAAAAGCACCGTCAAACGACGGTGCTTTTTGATGCGTGTAAAGACTTAACCCTTTACCTGCTGTAAAGCCTGATGCAGGCACTTGGCGAGCTGATCGGAGCAAGAGGTGCCCTTGCCACCGCAGTCGATGCCGGTGAATGCCTTTTCAATCTGATCAACGGTCATGCCCTCGCAGATCGAGCCGATGGCCTTGAGGTTGCCGTTGCAGCCGCCTACGAAAGAAATGTTGTGAACGGTGTCGCCGTCCAGATCGAACTCAACCAGACGAGCGCAAACGCCCTGCGGCTTACACATAAAATGCTGCATGGTGATATATATCTCCTTTGAAAATTAGTTGTCGAGTGCGGAACGGATGAGGTCAGCCGCCTGATAGAAGTCGGCAGCCTCGAGGAAGGGAAAGTCAGCGGTCACAGGTGGCTCGCCGTGCACGTGGAGCCACAGACCGTCGATACCGACGCGGTGTGCGCCGATGATATCGTGGGTAAAGTTGTCGCCGACCATGAGTGCCTCAGCAGGCGTACAGCCAGCCTTTTTGAGTGCCAGCTCAAAAATGGGCGAATCGGGCTTGTCGCGTCCGGCCTCCTCACTGGTGACCAAAAAGTCCACCTTGTCAGCCAGTCCCAGACGGCACAGCTTGCGCATCTGAATGCCGACCAGCATGTTGGTGCACACACCGACCTTGATGCCGCGTTCGCGCAGCTCGGTCAGGAAGTCGGCAACACCCGGACGCACGATCATGTGGTCAAAGACAGCCGACCAGTACAGATCGTGCATGGCTTCCGCGTGCGGAATGGGATTGATGCCGAAGGCCTCGAGCGCCTGCTGTGCGACTAGCGTGCGGTCGTGAATTTCGGGCTCGCGGGGCAGTACAACCTTGAGGTCTTCACGTGCCTGACGGATGCGGGCGGTGAAATCCTCGGCGGATACGCCGCAGTTGGCCGCGGCATACTGTCCGCAGCGGATAAATCCCTCGGCGTCACCCTCCGGGAAACCGCTGTACAGGGTGTCGTCCAAATCAAAAAATACAGCTTTGCGTTTCATAGATCGTCCTTTGTGTAGATGGATTAGAGAAGGGCTTCGTCGTAAACCGCACGGCTGCCGCCGACAAACTTGGGGCGTACGCGTGCAGCGAGTACGATGGCCTCACCGATCTGACGGCGGGACAGACGGGCGGGCACCGCGACATGCGCGAGATGCATGCCGATGAGCGTACCGCCGATGTCCAAACCGGCGCGTGCACGGACGTGCTCGACTGCAACCGGGTCAGAGAAGGTGTGATAGGCTGCGGTGGCGAAGGAGCCGCCTGCCTTGGGCTGGGGCACGACGTTGACCGCCTCGTAGCCGAATGCGTCCGCAGTGGAGCGCTCGACAATCAGTGCGCGGTTTAAGTGCTCGCAGCACTGCGCAGCCAGACGCAGACCGTGCTGCGACAATACGGGAAGCAGACCGTCCAGAATGGCCTGTGCGACCTCGGGACTGGAAGCCGTGCCGATCTTGGAGCCTAACACCTCGCTCGAGGAGCAGCCGACGACGACAAGGTCACCCGGCTTGCATTTTGCCTGTGAAAGCAGGCTTTCCATGGCTTCGCGGGCCTGTGCCGTGATGTCATGCAGGAAAGCTTCGGTTGCCATAGAGAAATCCCTCCTTTACTGGGAAAGGCCCCTGCCGGAAGGGCAGGGGCAGAAAAAACGGTGTTACTTAGCGCTTGTTGGATCTTCTCCACAGGTGCATCTTGTCAGCCTGCTCGATCAGCTCGTCGCGGAACTTGGGGTGCGCGATGGAGATGAGAGCCTCGGCACGCTGCCAGGAGGACAGACCCTTGAGGCAGACCTTGCCGTACTCGGTGACCACGTAGTGAACGTTCGGGCGAGCATCGGTGACGATGGAGCCGTTGTCCAGGGTGGGCAGGATGCGCGACTGCAGGTTGCCCTGCTTGTCGGTGAAGGAAGAGGAACAGCAGATGAAGCTCTTGCCGCCCTTGGACAGGTAAGCGCCCAGGACGAAGTCGAGCTGACCGCCTGCACCGCTGATCTGCTTGATGCCAGCGGACTCGGAGTTGACCTGACCGAAGAGGTCGAGGTTAACTGCGTTGTTGATGGATACGAAGTTATCGATCTGTGCGATGGTGCGCGCGTCGTTGGTGTAGCTGACCGGAGCGCTCATGCAGGACGGGTTGTCATTGATGAAGTCATAGAGCTTCTGGGTACCTGCGCCGAATGCGAAGGTCTGACGACCGCGGTCGATGGACTTCTGAGAACCGGTGATCTTGCCGGCCATGGTGATGTCGACGAACGCATCAACGTACATCTCGGTGTGAACGCCGAGATCCTTGAGGTCGGACTGTGCAATCAGAGAGCCGACAGCATTGGGCATACCGCCGATGCCGAGCTGCAGACAAGCGCCGTTGGGGATCTCCTCAACGATGAGCTTTGCGACTGCCTCGTCGACCTCGGTTGCCGGGCCGCCGCCGCCCAGGATACCGATGGGGGAGTCGGACTCGACGATCATGTCAACCTTGGAGACATGGATACCTTCCTCAAAGCCGCCCAGGCAGCGCGGCATGTTGGGATTGACCTCAACGATGATAACGCGTGCACGCTCACAGACAGCAGCCATGTGGGACGCATTGGGGCCGAAGCTGAAGTAGCCCTGCTTGTCCATCGGGGAAACCTGGAACATTGCCACGTCAATGGGCTCGCAGTTCTCGCGGATCCAACGGGGCAGCTCGGAGTAACGCAGCGCACCGTAGAAGGTGTTGCCGTTTGCGATCATCTTGCGCTCGATGCCGGACATGTGCCAGGAGTTCCAGGTCAGACGCTCGTTTGCCTCGGGAGCCGAGAAGCAGGCGAGCGGACGCAGCAGGATACCGCCGCGGAACTTGACGTCAGACAGCTCGGGGACACGCTTTGCCAGCGCGAGATCGAGAGCGTAGGGAGTGCCGGTGCACCAGCCGAAGTCGACCCAATCACCCGACTTGACAACCTTGACCGCTTCATCGGCCGAGGTTAATTTTTTCTGATATTCCTGTTCAAAAGCCATCGGAATAGTTCCTCCTTTGATGAGAGAATAAAACCTTTTCAGTACAGGATTTATTATACGTTTTTTTGACAGGCAGGTCAAGTAAGGTGCAGAAAAAGCAAAGAAAGGCACGATAACCTGCAAAAAAACGATCAAATCTTGACAAAAAGACGGTGCATTTTTAAGCGTGTGCCGATCAGAGGGGAGCAGCGACACCGTTGATGCGTGCCGAGTCGCCCTCATCTAAGGGAATGACCAGGCAGCGGCGGCCGTCGATGACCTGCGCTTCGATGTGCTCAGCCTTGTCCGCCGAGACCTGAAGCACGATTGCGGGCGAGGTCTCATCCCAGGGGAGGTCGGAGTCGGCCGTCTGCTCGTTCTTCTCGGCGAGCTGCTGCTCGAGGGATTCAATCTTGCTGGTCAGAGCAAGGGTAGCCTCACGCTGCAAACCGGCTTGTACCAGTTTGTTGTCGATGAGGTTCTGCGCACAGGGCAGAGCGTCGGCAAAGGTGGACTGGTAGTCGCGTACAATCTGTTCCTTGGCTTCCTGCGGCATGGCAACATCGACCATCACGTCGGAAACGGCCTCTGCGGTCAGCTCGATGGGCGGCAGACCGTCCTCGTCGCGGGTGGCAACCAGTTCGTTGAGGTTTTTCTGGATTTGCAGGAAGGCGTTCTCGGCCTGTTCTTTTTCGGTGCCGAAGGCTTCGGTGACCAGATTCTGGAAGGCATTTTTCTCCTCGGAGGCCGTACGCTGAACAGCGCAGCCCAGAACATGACGCATGAGGTCGTGCTGGGAGTCCTTGCCGGGCTTGACAAAGTACATGACCGAGCTGAGATCGGCCGAACGATTGGAAAACGCGGGATAGACAAAGCCGATCTCGGGCAGACCGACCACCCAGTCGCGCACGAGGGGGGCGAAAGAGTTGTCGTCCTCGTGGTAGCTCAGACCGGGCTTGGACAACTCAACCGGACACAGGGCGCACAGTAAGTACTCGTATACCTCCTCGGACTCGTCGAGCTTTGCGTGATCTTCGGCACGCGAGGGCACGTCGTAGACGTCGTGGAAGAGCAGAATGAGGTAATTTCCGGCATAATTGTAGTGTTCGATGACCAGTTCGTAGAAGCGGTCGAGCATACCGTCGTTTTTGAGCTTGCTTTCCTTGAGTGCAATCAGGAACTGACGAATCTCGGCGGTGTTTTCATTTTCGGCCATGGACAGCTCGAGCAGATTGCCGCCGGGGGTACCCGAGAGCACCTTTTTTGCGATTTCGAGGTATTTATAGAAGGCATCGTCTTCCAGATCGAGGAAGGGCTGCGCAAACTTGGTAATGATGGTTCGATTTCCGCCGACATAGCAGCCTGCCATACGGGAGAAGGAACAACCGTTCTTGGTCAGACGACGGCGCAGTTCGAGCACATCGCGCTTGGTAAGGTTCATAAGACACAAGATCCTTTCGCTTTGATATCTTTTTCAGTATAGCGTGAAAGGCAGGGCGGGTGCAAGCGCAAATTGTAAAGAATCCCGGTGCACCGCAGGGGCACACCGGGACGAGGAGATGGTTTGGTTTAGATCTTGGGACGTTTGCGCGGATCGGGCAGACGCTGTACGTCAAACTCGGGGTTGTAGGCGTAGTAGTTGCGCGCATCCAGATTTTCCTGAACATTGCGCAGGGCATCGCCGAAGCGCTGGAAGTGAACGACCTCGCGCTGACGCAGGAACTTGATCGGGTCACGTACATCGGGGTCGTCAATCAGGCGCAGCAGGTTATCGTAAGTTGTGCGCGCTTTCTGCTCTGGTGCATGGCGGATGGCACAACTTAGGGCTTGTGTTCGGGGTGACGCTCCAGCCAGTGCACGGCATAGGGACAGGTCGCGGTAAAGGTCAGACCGTTTTTCTGGATGTCATCCAGTGCCAGACGCATGAGGGTATCTGCGACCTGTTGGCCGCGCAGATCGGGATGAACATAGGTGTGATTGATATTTACAACATTATCATGTGCGAGCGGAAAGGTGATCTCGGCGAGCAATTCACCCTGCGGAGAAGAGAGGGAGATGCGGTTGGATTCGTGTACATAATTCATGCAAAACAGCTCCTTTCACAGTGAAAATGTTCATTATTCAGTACATTGTTCGCAAATACGAAATACCCAAAATGGGAAATTGTGGTTATTTCACGGAGCACAAATCGTGAATGATACGATAAGTATGACACAAAATCACCAAAGCAACAAGTGGCAAGGCAAAAGAAAGACACATAAAAAATACAAAAATAAAAATTTTAGACCAACATTTACTCAAAAGTTGCAAATTGTGAAAATTCCGCAGAGAAATGGCAAATTAACCGGTGGATTTCGGTAATATTGCGGGTAAAAACGGAAGAAATCCAGGTTGACGAAGAAGGACGGATGTGGTATATTGAATGCGAAAAAACAAGAGTTACCATGAATATGAGCAAAATACATACTGTATGAGCAAAATATGAAGGTAGGATACAAAGGGCCTGTTTTCTCAGCGTTGAAAAAACAGGAATTTTTGTGCCATCATCGTTTTTTCGGGAGATTTTTACCTGGCAGAAAGCCGGTGTACTAACCGGCATCGGCACAATACATTTAAATCCAATATCAAAAGGAGACTTGAACATGGATTTCCATCTGACCCGTGAACAGGATCTGGTTCGCCGGATGATGAAGGACTTCACTGAGACTGAAGTCAAGCCCATCGCTGCAGAGACCGATGAGACCTGCACTTATCCCCGCGAGAACATCGAGAAGCTGTTTGACCTCGGTGTAATGGGCATGATCGTACCGAAGGAGTACGGCGGCGCTGGCGCAGACGACCTGTGCAGTGCGCTTGCAATCGAGGAGCTGTCCAAGCAGTGCGCTTCGACCGGCGATATCGTTGCAACCCATAACGGCCTGTGCTGCGGTCCGATCCTCCAGCATGGTACCGAAGAGCAGAAGCAGAAGTACCTGCGCATGCTGACCGAGGGTCACAAGGTAGGCGCATTCTGCCTGACCGAGCCCGACGCTGGTTCTGACGCATCTAAGGGCACCTGCACCGCAGTTCTCGAGGGCGACCACTATGTCCTCAACGGCTCTAAGATCTTCATCACCAACGGTTACGTTGCTGAAGTATTTGTTGTATTTGCAATGACCGACCCGTCCAAGGGCACCAAGGGCATTTCCGCGTTCATCGTAGAGAGCTCCTTCCCGGGCTTCTCGGTAGGCAAGCACGAGTCCAAGATGGGCCTGCATGGTTCGCCCACCTCCGAGATCGTCTTCACCGACTGCATCGTTCCCAAGGAGAACCTGCTCGGCCGTGAAGGCAAGGGCTTCAACATCGCAATGCAGACTCTGGACGGCGGCCGTATCGGCATCGCTGCACAGGCTCTGGGTATTGCAGAGGGCGCAATGGAAGAGGCTATGAACTTCGCTAAGAGCCGTGTACAGTTCGGCCGTCCGATCTCGAAGTTCCAGAACTCCCAGTTCGCATTTGCAGACATGCACGTAGCAATCGAGGCAGGCCGCCTGCTGACCTACAAGGCTGCAATCAAGAAGACTGCTGGCGAGAAGTTCACCCTGGATGCTGCAACGGCTAAGCTGTTCACCTCCGAGGCTGCTATGAACATCACCACCAAGGCTGTACAGATGTGCGGTGGTTACGGTTACACGAAGGATTACCCGGTAGAGCGCATGATGCGTGATGCTAAGATCACCGAGATCTATGAGGGTACTTCGGAAATCCAGCGCGTTGTCATCTCGGGCAACATCCTGGGTAAGTAAGGAAATAGGAGGAGTAACTGAATTATGAAAGCTATCGTTTGCGTAAAGCAGGTTCCTGATACCTCCGGTAAGGTTGCAGTTAATCCGGACGGCACCCTCAACCGCGCCTCC
>NZ_FUXW01000018.1 GCF_900167005.1 Butyricicoccus pullicaecorum DSM 23266 | reverse complement strand
TCGTGAGAAAAATCTCACCGGAAACGGTTTTTTGTTTTTTTGCATACTTCAATAGCTTGCGGCACAGCTTATTCGGCAGTAAAATCACACGAATCTTACCCTTGAGCGCAATTTCCGCGCGTCCGGCTCTGGCAGCTTCGACCGTCAGATATTTGACCTCGGACACCCGGATTCCAGTTGCAGCGATAGCTTCCAGCAGCAGCGCGAGGCGTTCCTGTCCCTTGCGCTGGGCAGTCTGGACAAGCTGTTCGTATTCTTCTCGGGTTAATTCTCGTTCCTGACTGCGGAATAATTTACGCTGGATGCGCAAGGTATGCACCCGGCAGTCCGAACGACCGATAAAGTCCAGAAATTGATTGAGTGCGACAATCATCGAGTTGACCGTTTCCGGTGCGTAGCCATCGGAGAGCAGCTGTGCTCTCCACGCAGAAACCTGTGCCTTTTCCAAAGATTTATCTGCCAACCAGCAAAAAAATTTGCGCACATCGCGCAAATATTTCTCAATCGTACCCGCGCTGCGCTCTTCCGTGCGAAGATAGACAGCAAAGTCCGACAAGTAATCTATTTGATCCTGCATGGTAACTTCTCCTGTTCGCATAAATATGAACTTATTATATCCATTTTATCGAAAAAGTCGAAGATATGCGGCAGATGAATCTTTCCTGTTCCATAGCAGCGATGTTACAGTCACAAAAAAACGCTCCGCATAACGCGGAGCGTTTTTTGTATTTACCGAATTACTCAATCATGATGTTAAATCACGCCAAGTCCTTTTGCCACGATCATAATAAAATCCTGTACATTGGTGACGATGGTGGTTGCGCTAAGGCTTCCACGATCCAAAAGCTTATTCACGACAAATTCATCGGCATCCACCGTATAAAGGAATACAGGACGCACGGTGCCATCCTCAAGGACTCTGTAAGAAGGAGTCATATTTCCGGTTGCAATGGTATGAAGCATGGTGGCCAAGCAAATTACGGTTGTGGATTTTTCAACCATTTTGCGCATTGCGCTCTGACCCTCATACGCATCCCCGATGACTTCGGGAAGCGGGCCGTCGTCACGGATGGAGCCGGTCAGGACAAAGGGTACATTGTTTTTGACACAGCCATACATAATGCCGTTATCCAGCTGATAATCGTCAATAAACTGCGCGATGGAACCGCTCTTTCGGACGCGATTGATGACATCCAAATGGTTGTAATGTCCGTTCGGCTGAGATTTCTGTGTATAAATGTCCTGTCCCAGCGCGGTATGGAACATAGCACCTTCCAGATCATGCGTTGCCAGTGCATTGCCAGCCATCAGGCCGTCTACATAGCCGTTTTCGATCATGGCCTGCATGGCGCGTCTTGCATCGGCATCAAACGAAAATGCAGGTCCCATGACCCAGAGGATATTGCCGTGCTCTTTCTCATATTTCAGCAGTTCAAAGAGGCGGTCATAGTCTCTGGCATAGGAGGTCTCACGGCTTCTTCCCTGACGAAAGACGAAGCGATCACTTTCGGTATCATCCGGATCCTCAAAAGCATCCGTGTAAAGATAGATGCCATCCTGACCATTTTCCGTACGGCCCAGAATGACTTTATCCCCCACTTCCAGATTACGGTTTTCGACAACCTTCAAATGTCCGTCTTCGCAGAGTACCACACTGGAATCCATACGGCTTTGTTCTGCGAGAATCCATTTTCCGTTGATCTTGAAGTATTCCGGGTACATGGAGGTGCTGTGATAATTTTCAGGGGCGACACCCTTGATGGTCACGGTCTCCCAGACAGCATCCGGTGCATCGACAAATCTCTTTTCCGTAAAGTCAGGCTGTCTGTATTCTGGTAAATGAAACATATTTGCAAGCTCCTTTCTTCTGCAAGCATCACATTTCTGTATCGGTCAGCGCTGATATACGCAGGTTCCGCCAATGTATGTCTGTACCACTTTGACTTTGTCAATGTCCTCGGACGGCACATGCAGAATATCATCGCTTAATACCACAAAATCCGCACGATAACCAGCGGCCAGCATGCCAGTATCCGGGAATCCAGCTGCCTGTGCAGCGCCAATGGTGTACAACCGAATCGCGGTCTCGATCTCTACCGCCTGCGCCTGTCCACCGTCTGTACCGTCCGCACAGGTGCGCGTTACGGCAAATTTCAGTCCCGGGAAGGGGTCGGTCGGGTCCGACCAGTAAGTAGCCGGGGCATCGGTGGAAAAGCCGAGCGATACACCGGCATCCAACATGTCTTTATAAGGGTAGCATTCTTTCAGCCATGCCTCTCCCAGATTTTTCACATAGCTTTTGCTCTCCGCATAGGGGAAAATGGGCTGAGATAAGAAAGAAATTCCGTGTTCAGCCGCTTTGCGGATGCTGTCCGCAGAAGGGTCTGTGACGTGCTCGATTCTGGTGTAAGGAATGTTTTCGCAAGTCCAGGCAGATTCCCGGCATACCCGGTCAATCATGCGTGAAATCGCTCTGCCGCCCATGGCATGTATGGAAAGCTGGCAGTGATTTTTCTTGCAAAAGTCAATTGCACTCTCCAGCAGTTCATCGCTGCACACCGAAATACCATACTCCTCATCGGAGCCGTAGTAGGGACGGCTCATCCATGCGGTTCGACCGGAAATACTGCCGTCACCGATCAGCTTTAGACCTGCGGCAAAGATCTGACGATTTCGGTCCATGCGGCTCTGCGGAATGTCAAAGTCCGGGTCGTCTGCAAAGAAATCCCACATGTAATACACGCCTACCCGCGGGTAGAAGCCTTTTTGTGCTGCTGCTTCATAGAGCGGAATGTTATCGCCTGTATCCAGATTTCCCATATCACAGATAGAGGTGATTCCCTGTGAGATCAGAACCTGTCCGAGTTCCAGCAGGTTTTCGACATGCTCCTCGGCTGTCTCCTGCGGCATCAGCGGAAGCACCAGATTGCGTGCATTTTCTTTCAGTACGCCGGTCGGTTCTCCGTTTTCGTCGCGCTCGATCTCTCCTCCGGGAGGGTCGGGCGTATTTCGATCAATGCCCGCCATTTTCAGCGCCATACTGTTGACGCAGCGAATATGAGCGCAGGTGCGCGTGATGGATACCGGAGAATCACTGCATCCGCGATCCAGATCATATCGATTGGGCGATCGTTTCTCGGAAAATCCCTGCTCATCATAGCCCCAGCCCTGAATCCACGCGCCGGCTGGCTGCTGGCTGCGTTTCTTCTGAATCGCAGATACCAACTCTTCGATCGAATTGATCTCCGGCGGCATAATCGTGATTTTTTTGCGGAAATCCGCGAGCATGACCGGGTGCATGTGTGCGTCTACAAAGCCGGGAATCACGCGCCGACCCTCCAAATTGGTTACAGAAGCAATCTCCTCTTTCCACGCTGCGGGCATCGCGTCCCGCTCGCCGGTCCAGAGGATTTTTCCGTCCTGCACGACCATAGCGTCTGCATAAGGATGCTTGGTATCCGAAGTGAATATTTTTCCATTTATAAAAAGATGTTTCATGCGATTATGCACTCCTTCTATACTTTTGATGGCAAACTTGCAATTTTTATCGGAAAAATTTTCGCGAAAAAAACTTGTAAATTCATAAAAAAGGTGGTAATATAAAGAATATTTATGCAACAACATATTATAATTATAAATCAAAACCACTGCAGATACAAGCAGTATCCGGAACTTTGATGTTACTGCAAAGACATCCGGAATGGTACTAAGAGGGGCGCAAATATGGGAATATCGGCAGAAGAGATTAAAAAACGGGCATATCAGTTAGAAAATCAGATCATAAAAGACAGAAGATACCTGCACCAGATCGCAGAAATCGGAACCGATCTGCCAAAGACCAGTGCATACATCCAGCAGCGTCTGACCGAAATGGGAATCTCATGGAAAGCATGCGGCGGCGCGCTGCCCCAAAAACTGACCGCAGACTTTGTGGAAGCCGGATTTCCAAAGATGGAAAAGGCGACCGGAGTCCTTGCGCAGATCGGACACGGCAGTCCGTGCATCCTTCTGCGTGCGGATATGGATGCATTGCCGCTCAAAGAGGACAGCGGTCTTGATTTTCAATCGTGCAGCAGCGCAAGCCACATGTGCGGTCATGACAGTCACGCAGCCATGCTTCTGGGCGCAGCACAAATTCTGAAAGAACACGAAGACCAGCTGCACGGCTCGGTAAAGCTGATGTTCCAGCCGGGAGAAGAGACCGGAGCCGGCGCACGCATCATGGTGGAAAACGGAGCACTGACTTCCCCGAAGGTGGACGTCGCTTTCGGACTGCATGTACAGCCCACCGAAGCGACCGGAACCATTGGCTATGCAGCAGGCGTAAATTCCGCATCTTTGGACACGTTTATTCTGAAAATCCAAGGAAGCGGCGGCCACAGCTCGCAGCCGCAGCTTTGCACCGATCCCCTGATGATTCTCAATCAGGTGTATCAGGCAGTGAATCTGCTGGTGACGCGCGAAGCTGACCCTGCCGCCATGGTGACGCTCACCTGTGGTGTGGCTAAGGGAGGTACAGCGGTCAACATTATCCCGGACAAAGCCGAGCTTCACATCGGCATGCGGACACTGGATGTGGAAGCTGCCGAGCACCTGAAGCAGCGCATTCCGGAAATGATCGATCACTATGTCAAAGCGTGGAATGGAACATACGAGCTGACCGAATTCCATACACCCTGCACGTTTTCCGATCAGGAATTGTGTGAAAGCCTCGTTCCGCACCTCGCTGAAATCGTGGGAGCGGACAAGGTCCACCAAATCCCGCCTATGACCGGTACCGAAGATTTTGGGTATGTAACGAAGGAAGTGCCCGGCATGTTTGTATTCCTCGGAGCTGGACAGCGCGGAAATGCGCCGCTTCACAGCCCGAAAATGGTGCTGGACGAAGCGGTCCTGCCGTTGGGTGCCGCACTCCACGCAAATGCAGCGGCAGCCTGGCTGCAGGAAAATGGAAGGGAGACGGTTTAACATGAATCAAACCGGAAAGAAGCAACAGGGGTTTCGGATGCCCCATGTATTTATTATACTACTTTTTATTATGCTTTTCGTTGTGGTACTTTCCTACATCGTTCCAAGCGGCTCGTACCAGCGGCTGCAGGACGCTTCGGGAATTACCGTAATTGATCCGAACACGTTTCAATATGTAGAGAATGAGACGCCCATCGGGTTTATGGACTATTTTGAAGCCATTTACACCGGTTTTGTCAATGGCGCAACCATCATGGGCACGCTCTTTATCAGTTCCGGCGCCATTTACCTGCTGGAAGTCAGCGGTGCGTTCGGCGCAGGCATCAATCTGATTCTAAAGAAAACGAGAGGCAAAGAGTTCTCTGTCGTCTGTATTTTTTACACGATTTTCGTGGTATTCGGCGTTCTGGGATATGGCGAGGCTGCCTATCCCTTTTACCCGCTGGCAGTCACGATCGGCTTTGCCTTGGGCTATGACCGAATGGTAGGCACGGCTTTTGCCATTGTCGGCAGCACGGTCGGATTCACTTCCGGTCTGATGAATACATTCACCACCGGTGTTGCACAGCAGATCGTCGGACTGCCTCTGTTCTCCGGTATTGGCTTCCGTGCGGTCGGTCTGGCGGTATTTTATATCATTGGTTTGATCGGCCTTTATGCCTACTGCCGTAAGATCAAGAAAGACCCTTCGGCGAGCCTGCTCAGTCAGGAATATATCAGCCAGTCGCAGGAAGATCACGCCGAGCAGACCGAAGAAATGAACGCAAGACGCGCATTGGGACTTCTTGTTTTCTTGGGCGTCGTGGTTGCGCAGGGCATCGGATGCATTCGCTTTGGCTGGTCTTTTCCGCAGATTGCAGGCATCTATGTCATCATGGCATTTCTTCTCGCTGCAATTTTCCGGATTGCGCCCAGCCCAGCATGCCAGCTCTTCTGCACCGGCGCCGTGCGCGTATTTTCCGCGGCATTTGCGGTCGGTCTGGCACAGTCCGTGGTCGTGCTGATGAATCAGGCATGTATCATCGATACGATCGTGCACGCCATGTCGCAGCTTTTGGAACACAGAAGTGCGATCCTGGCAATCTTCGTTATCTTCGTATTTGTGACGCTCTTTAATTTCCTTGTCGTTTCCGGCAGCGGAAAGGCCGTCATCATCATGCCGATTCTGCACCCGCTCGGAAAAATTCTGAACATCAACCAGCAGGTTCTGGTTCTGACCTATCAGTACGGCGACGGAATCACCAATAGTTTTTGGCCCGGAAGTTCTCTGGTTCAGCTTTCCATGTGCGGTGTGGACTATGGTTCCTGGATTCGGTTCTGCTGGAAGATCTATTTGGGATTTATTGCAAGCGCCTTTGCTCTGATTATCATCGCTTACGGAATCGGATATGGTCCGTTCTAAAGAGGTGAAAACAACAGATATTACGTAAAACCAGTGTTCCCGTGTAAAACCCTTCTGGCGCTTCCCGCTCTACTGTGTTCAGTATATCCGGATTGGGTAAAGCCGTCAACCTCGTTCACGCGCAATAGCAATCACATATTTGATGCACAGATTCCATGCATATAAAAACGCTCCGTGTTACACGGAGCGTCAATTTTTATCTGCCAAATCGCAAAGGAAACCACAGGAATCATTTGCGGAAATATCTTTCTTTTACAAACACTGATCTTTCGCCTGAGCCAAACCATCTCCTCCTTCCTAGCTCAACATTCTGTCACATACCAGGATGATACCTTGAACAGATATTGCAGCATCACGCAATACCGTGCTATGATAAAATCAATTTATAGCTTGTATCGAGAGGAGAATGTACGTTGCGGACAGAACAGGAAATGATGAACTTGATTCTTGATTTTGCAAAAATGGACGACCGCATTCTTGCAGCATACCTGAAAGGATCACGGACAAATCCCAATGTCCCCCCGGACATTTACAGAGATTTTGACATCATGTATGTGGTGACTGAAACATATAGTTTTATCCACGATACGAGCTGGATGAAGCACTTCGGCACGGTGATGCTCATGCAGGAGCAAGACACCGACTTCGGCTATGGAGGACGCTTCCAGATACGAAGTAACTATGACGAGAGCTATTCGTGGCTGCTGCTATTTGACGATGGAAACCGGATTGACGTGGGTGTTGAGACGCTTGCGGTGATGGAGAGCGGCAGAAACCGCAATAAATTGTTCCTGCCGCTTTTGGACAAAGTGGGCTGTCTGCCGCATCTGCCTCCGCCAACTGACGAGGATTTTCACATCAAAAAGCCGTCGGAAAAGCGATTTCACGGATACTGCAACGAATTCTTTTGGAGCCTGTGCGATGTTGCAAAGGGAATCGCAAGAGATAAGCTTCCGTTTGCCATGACAACCTACCACGCGCTTTCCCGAGAGATGCTGGAAGTCATGCTGGACTGGTATATTGGAATCGGCACCCATTACGCAGTATCCGGCGGAAAACTACACAAGTATCTGAAAAAATATCTGCCCTCAGATTTTTATACGGCGTATCAGAACATCTACTGCGATGCATCTTACACGAGCTTCTGGGCACCGATTGATACGGCCATTCAGCTGTTTCGAAAGGCAGCTCTTTTGGTCGCACAGGATGGCGGATTTTCTTACCCCGAGCAGAAAGAGCAGGCTGCTAAGAAGTACATGCAATACATTCGGTCAACGCTCGCATGAGATGGTGCAGAGCGGAAATTCAACCTACGAAAAAACGCGTAAATCGGAGTTTTCCGATTTACGCGTTTTCATTTTAATCTGCGATGCTTTCATCTTCCAGTGCGGCGAGCAGCGGCGATACCAGCTGCTTTTTACGGCTGACAACACCGGGCAGTGTGATCGAATCGACACCGCCGGGCTGCTGGAACGCAATCTGCACCAGTTCAGCAGCATTGTGTCCGACAAACAACAGCTCGGTTGTCTCCTCGATGATGTTGGTGAGCATAACAAACATCATGTTCAAGCCGGATTTTTCCAAGCTGCTGCGCATATAGTCGAGCATCTGCGGCTTGAGTTCGTGCAATTCTTCCTGATTGACGCTCGTAACCTGCGAGATTGCAATACGCTTGCTCTTGACCTGATAAGACTTGTAGTCAATGTGGAAAATATCGTCCATCGAACGGCCAACCAGCTCGGAACCTGCGCGGAACATGGCAACAGCATGAGTGGGAATGTCAATGCCTGCAATCTTTGCGAGCTCCTCCGCCGTGTAGCGGTCGATCGGCGTGCAGGTGGGCGAACGGAACATGAGCGTGTCCGACAAAATCGCCGAACACAGCAGTCCGGCAATGGCCGGTTCGATCTCTACACGATTTTCATGGTACAGCTGCGTGACGATGGTTGCCGTACAGCCAAGCGGCTGGTTGCGGAAGTAAATAGGATTGGTGGTTTCCAGCGCACCGATGCGGTGATGGTCGATGATCTCGGTGACCTGTGCCGCATCGATACCCTCGACTGCCTGATCGCGCTCGTTGTGGTCGACCATGATGACCTGCTGCTTCTCAATGTCCAGCAAGTTACGCTGGGAGACCATACCGATATACTTGCCGTCCTCGTCCAAAATCGGGTAGTAACGGATTCTCTTCTTGGAAACCGTCTTTTTGACGTCCTCTACCAGATCGCCCGGATGGAACGAAATGAGTCCGTTCTTGCGCATAATGTGCGCAACCGGTACTGCCTGGTTGATGACCTTGGCACAGGTATATGTATCCATCGGGGTTGCAATCACGGCACAGCCAGCAGCAACTGCCAGTTTTTTAATGGTTCGCGATACGCCAGCACCCAGACTGATGACGATACAGTCGGCGTTCATCTCGATCGAGCACAGCTGAGACTCGTATCGGTTACCCAGAATGACCAGATCGTGTTCGTTGATATGCTCCTCGAGCATGTCAGGATTGGCCGCACCGATTACAACACGGCCCTCCTCGAAACGGTTCTCGGCGGTGCCGACAACCAGCTCGCCACCCAGAACATCGACCAGGTTGTGATAGCTGGTCTTGGCTGCGGCCAGTGCATCCGCACCCAGATCTTCCATGTAAAATCGGGCGATGTCACTGAGCGTCAGCAGGCCTTGCAGGTGATTGTCTTCATCAACGATCGCGACTGTATGAATATTGTTATTATTCATGTATTCCCATGCGCGGCGCAGGGACAGATCTGCACGAATACCGGGTACATCACGGTACTGCACATCGGACAGGCGCGGGTTGAGCGAAGCCAAATAACGCGGCGGCTCCACCTTGAAATGATCAAGGACAAACTTCGTTTCCGGGTTGATCTGCCCCGCACGGCAGGCAATATGCTCCTGGCCGGTCAGAATCTGCTTTAAATGGGCGTAACAAATCGCAGAACAGATTGAATCAGTGTCCGGGTTTCTGTGCCCGATCACAAAGACTGATTTCATTTGCTCTCTAGCTCCTTTACAAACATGCATGAATAGCAAACGTCTACGATCGGTTGCTGCGCACGTTCTTTTATTAGTATCATACCATAGACCCACCACAAGTTCAAACAAAAATGTTATATTTGTGGGTAATTTATTCAAAATTGCTCGCTTAATTCGATTTTTATGCGAAATTCTTTGACAAATATTTAACCAACCATTCCTGTCAAAAGATGTGTAATAAAATACGTGAAATGATAGAAATACGTTTGACTCCCCTGTCATCCAAATCTGATGTATCGGGATGCCTGTTATTCTGCTTTCATCCTCTTTCATCCTCTCTCACCAAACTCGGTTTGCACCGGTACAACTATTTTCGTTTGTTCAAAAATCGGACAATTCCATGAAAATATCAGTACAAATCGGTACCAAACACTGCTATCCTTTATGGTATCGTGAGGAGGACTCCACAGCGAACAAAAAGGCCATCGGACTGCAAAATCCAATGGCATGAAGTCAAATATCCCGAACAGCGGTCGAAATTTAGGACAGATGCGCGCAATTGCGATTGTGCCGAGGTTACACAATCAAGGTTCTGTGTGGTCTTGCTGCGCGATAATTTGACGGAAGATTTCACCGGAGAGCAGCTCTTCTAAAATGGCGACGGTCGCGTCCGGATCTTTCACCATGCCGTGGGAAAGATCGGCGGCGCTGCCATCGGTGCACACCTATCCCATGCACCGGTAACCGTACGCAAATATCTGGGACTGACCCTCATGCCGCACTCGGGTGTCTCTCTGGTCTTGACCGATATTGCAATCTCATCCCTGACCGGCACATTCAGCCAGTATGGTGACATCGTGCGCGGCACCATCGCCGCCGCTGCTGTTATCAACGAGGTCATCGCAGTCTTTCTGGCGCGAAAGGGCTTCCAGCTTGCGGGAGAGCTCAATGCAGCACAATCTTCAAGTACGCCGTCTGCACAATCTGCATGATACAATTTCAGACAACCTTTCATTTAAACTTCGCGTATCAGCGATTAAGACGAATAAAAGAGGCTGACCTTTGGGTCAGCCTCTTTTTAACAAGAAAATGATTTACTTTGCAATATTCTCGCAGAAACGCATCAGAATCGTTGCAACCTGTGCACGAGTTGCATTACCAGCCGGGGTCAGCGTGGCCTGGCTGGTGCCAGCAATCAGCTGCGCACCGTTTGCCCATGCCATTGCGTCGGTTGCATAAGTACCTACGTTTGCAGCATCGGTGTAAACGGACAGATCAGCCTTAGCCGATACATCGTAGCCCTTGAACTGTGCATAGCGGTACAGAATTGCCGCCATCTGCTCACGGGTAATTGCATTGTTCGGTGCAAACTGTTCTGCACTCATACCGGAAACAATGCCGTTCTGGCGTGCCCAATAAACCGCATCTGCATAGTAAGCGTTTGCGTCAACATCAGCATACGGATAGCCCAGATTCTCATTCGAAAGGTCAGGAGAACCTTCCAGACGATACAGAATGGTTACGATCATGCCGCGAGTGGTGGTCACATCCGGGCTGAAGGTGGTCTCACTGGTGCCACTCATCATGCCGTTCTCATAGACGTACTGGACTGCATCTGCGTACCAAGCATCGGCTGCAACGTCCGCGAAGTTGGCCTTGACCGTCTCGTCCTCGATCTGAGCAAAGGATACTTCGATCTCAACATCGCCCTTAGGCATCTCGAAGGTAAACTTGCCTTCGCCCTTGTCCTTGAGATCGAGCTTATCGCCGTCCTTGTCGTAAACTGCCAGCTTGTCCAGCTCATAGCCCTCGTCCGGGGTGACCGTGATGGTGACGGTGTCGCCCTTCTGGGCCTTGGAGTCGCTGACCTTGATCGAGCCGTTCTCTACATTAGAGGGCTTGTCGATCTGGTAGCGGTCGGAAGAGGAGGAAGAGCTGCCAGCTTCCGGATGCGATGCACCGCCGGAAGTGGATTTCTCGGTAATCGTGTAAGTGTTACCGTTCTGCGTCAGTTTATAACCAGAGTCAGCAGTGATCTCAGCCTTGAAATCACCAGTGATTGTGAAGGTGATCTCACGGGATACCGTTGCCGAACCATTAGCCAGCAGCGTAATTGTCTGATTATTCTCTACTGCATTGACTGCATCCTGAAGGGTTGCGTAATTGATATCACCAATCTTTGCCTGCGGTGCGGCAGAAGTAATGGTGAACAGGCTAAAGCCGTGCGGGTTGGTGAAAGTCAGAGCATTACCCTTTTCCGCACCCTCATAAACGTAAGTAATGCCATTCTTCTGATGGTGAATATAAAGCTTGTCTATACCAGAAGCTACAAAGTCAGTCGGCAGCGGAATGGTGACCTCTACGGTCTTGTTAATCGACAGCTCCTTGGGCTCTCCGATTACAACAGCATTTACCGTTTCACTCCCTGTAGCTTCTCCCTTAACGACAATATTATCAACGTTGGTCGTTGCAACCGTACGGTACATCGGGGTAATATCTGCGGTAAAGCTCTTCTGTTCACCAGAAGTTGCATTGGTCAGAGTAACATCGAGATAGGGCTGAACAACGATGGTAACATTGGAATCGTCAGTGATAATATTAGCCTTATCCAGTTCTGCTTTACCTTGCTCGGTTGAGATCTCATTCTGGCTCGCCACTGTTCCAGCTGCAGCCTTTACGATGTCTTCATCAACAACAAGGTTATTGAGCTTTTCCGAAACGGATGCTGCAAGCTCCTTATCGTCAGCAGAAGCGTTGTCCGGCAGTTTATTTTCTACCTTAGGCGCTTCCGGAACCACCTCTGCCGGAGCTTTGGATGCTTTTACAACCTGATAAACATAGCCATCCTTGTTGCTGGCTGCAGCTGCATAACCAGCTGCAAGATATGCAGACGGATCAACTGTATAATGACCACCATAAATAGTCAGCGTCGGCTTGTCCTGACATTCGGCAGCATCAGTGCCCCAGCAATATACATCAATACTACCGTTAATTGTATTACTGCTATCATTAAGGATCTGAATTGTCGGTGACTGATCCTTATAGCTGTCGTTCAACCAATGCATCAAGTCGATTGCAACAATATTATTATTCGTACCATCAATATTGACATTTTTCAGTACGGTATCTCCATAGTTGGAAGAAATTATGTACTTTGTAATATTGCTGCCATATAGATCCAGATTTTCCAGCGTCAAGTCGCAATAATTCTGAATCAACATACTCGTATTTTGGCTATCGGGAGATACCTTGATCGTGCCATTTTTCAGGGTAACTGTATTGCCCTTTTCCAGATGGAAGCCCTGACTTTCGGTGCCAACAGAACCAACTGCAGGATCATCACAGGTGTAGGTAAAACCGCCGAAATCAATGGTCAGATTGACATTGACCGCATCTTTCGCGTTGAAAAGGCCAATACCACCGCCAACAGCATCCTTCAGGAGGGTAACTGTACCAGTTTTGCTTTTGGAAGATACAACTGCCTGAACCGCCTCAGCGAGGGTAGCATAATACTCGCTGTCAGTCTTGGCAGTAGCAGCTTCTACGGTGTAAAACGTACTGCCATCATTTTCCTCACTTGTCGTGACATAGCCTTCCGCACAGAAATTTTCTTCAGGATTTTCTGTTTTGCTATGAGATGGATCATAATTTTCGAAGATACCTCCCGTAACAATAAAGCGCGAATTAGACTTATCTTGTCGATTTAGCACCCAGCTTCTGCCATCGGAATTTACGTACGCAGAAAATGATCCGTCTTTAATATATACCCGTGAGTCTCCGTCTGCTAAAACACAAGTTAGACCCCCGAAGAATGTACCATTTTCAATCGTTAATACAGCGTTGTTCTCCGCTTCAAACATACGTCCTGTACTGTTTGCATCGTCAGCCATATAACTATCGTTAAAAGTAACCTTTCCGTTGCCGCAGATTACAACATTAGAATTCTCAGAAAAAATAAACGCACCAGCATCTTCTACCGTTGCACCATAAGTAATCGTTTTTCCATTCATATCGAATGTAATGGATTTATTACTGATGGTAATAATGGTATTTAACGTAACATCCTGCAGTAATTCTACCTTGTCTCCATCCTGAGCCGCCTCAATGGCCGCTTCCAGGGTCTCATACTGCTTTCCCTCTACCTCGGCTACCATTTCAGCTTTCGGCTCATCTTCTGCTGGCTCAGATTCTTCCAGCAGGGTCGTCTCAGACGATACAGGTTGTTCGTCCAGCGCTGACGGGTCTTGCGGCACAATCTCTGTGAGGTTGACAGGGGACTCTGCGATATCATTTTCGATATCAGCTGCCATCGCCCCCACAGGAACCATTGTCACTGTCATACACAGTGACAATAATGCGGCTAGCCATCTTTTTTTCATATTATTTCCTCCTTTTTATACACTTCTCTATCTAAAATACAGCTTCAAATGAATCTAACGTGCAAACCTTTTATTATATTTTAATGTTTTTATAATATTATCGATAATACTATAACTTTAATATCTTTCTTATTTTGAATCCTCCAGCTTCACATAATATATGTATTGTAGCACTATTCTGTTGCTATTTCAATTGTATATTGTGACTAAATTCCATATTTTTATTATTTATGTACTCTTTAAATAAATTCTGCTCACGAGAGAAACGGATATGAACATCTAGGGATTCATTTGAATTTTTATAAAAATATAACTATTTTTGCAATTAAATTGCAAAAACTAACTTTGTTTTGTAACAGCAAATTAGAACACTCAAATAAGCATCTTCTTCCCCCGTTACCCCAGCCAAAACGATTCAATCATGGTTCCATCTATCAAGTTCTTCTAATTTCGATTATCGACACATTTAAGCAAAATTCTGATCTATCTCAGATAAATTTCTATTCATCTGAAACGAAAGATATAAAAAACCATGACTTCGTATTCTAGAAGATTATCGAAGAATGAATCACACGCAGTGAAGAATTGATTAACCGTATCATGATCATGGATGTTGCGCCAACTGTCCAGACGAATACTGTGGAGGATGAAGTATGTTGAAAGCTGACATTTATCCCGACGAAATTATCAAGTTATGTGATACGATTGAAGGGCTCAAACTTAAACAAGAGATGATGTAGAGGCTTTGCCCACTTCATAAAAAATTCCCGTATCTTTCGATACGGGAATTTTGATCGTTCTCTTTTTGTATGCGGTCATTCCAGTCCAAGGCAGTTTTTATGTTCTACTGCACAGTAAACTTCCTCATTTTCTCCAAGCAAAACAGCTTCAAAGAACAGTACATCTGCGTGGATGTTATAATTTCTTATAATTGAAAATCACACGATTTCGATACAGTCCCTGTACATTTTAAGATCACACGGTTAAATTCCAACAAATAATATTTACCATCCCCCCACATAATCATGCATGCATCCGGGTCACCTCAATCCCGCAAACAAGACGAAGACCTCTCCAGGCATGCAACGTACATGTCCGGAGAGGTCTCACAAAACTGAGGGGGAGTTATTTATGTATCCAATGCAAACCGATGATATTTCACATCAGCCTGATTGCGTCTATACATGCGCCGCGTGCACACGGCGCATGCAGCATTGGAATCAAATTTTTACATGTTCTCGCGAATCCAAGCAGAAACGCGACCACGAATGAAGAAATCCTTGAAGATATCGGTCTGTGCGCTGTGCTTCTCGTAGAACTTCTTCTCGGTTGCCAGAGAAACCACGATGATCGTAATGATACCGCAGAAAATTGCCGGGAAGCCAAGGAAGAAACCGCCCCATACATAGCGGATACCAGAGAAATACATTCCGAGGTAAACAGCTTCCGCTACAACCATGCTCGCAATTGCGCCATGCGGAGTTGCCTTCTTCCAGAACAGACCCGCTGCGATCGTCGGGGTAACCAGTACCATACCGTTGGTTGCCATATCGGTCAGCAGGGTCAGCAGCGGCAGATCGGTCAGGCTGAAGCAGAAACCGATCACGCCCAGGATGACAACGATAACACGGGTACGGAATACTTCCTTCTTTGCATCCCTCTGTACGCGCTGCTGGATTGCTTCTGCACTCTGGATACCGTCGGCACCGACCGGAGGCGTGCCCTTTCTGATATGCATTACATTGGTGATGAGGTCGTTGGATACCAGACCGGACAGAGAAATCAGCGTCGAGTCCAGAGTGCCCAGTGCAGCAGCCAGAATGAAGGTGCAGACCAGACCCAGCATGATGGGATTGCCGCCCAGCGAGCACAGTTCCAGCAGACCTGCTTCGGGGTTCTGGATGGTGTAGCCCTTGGCAACAGCGCCCAGAACGCACGCACCAAAGATACCGTAAATGCTCAGCCAGATGCCGGAAGCCGCAGTCGCCAGAGAGGACTTCTTGACTTCGCGTACGTTCTTAGCCAGGCAGATGCTCATGAAGTTCGAGGGATATACCAGCATAACCAGGGTACCGAGAACAACATTAGAAACCCAGTACGGACGGTTGTAATCGCCGCTGTTAGCAAGGGTGAAGATGGAGGCCTGGGTCTCGCCGGCATACAGCGTCGAAGCTGCTTCCTGTGCAGAGTGGAACATATCGCCCAGGCTGCCGCCAAAGAAATGGCTGATGATGTAGGCCAGTACCATCAGTGAGCCGCCCAGCATGACACATGCAGAGAAGCTATCGACCATGGATACCGAATTTACGCCGCCAGTTGCGACATAGATAATGATGATGGTGAATGCGATTGCAGAACCAACCACGATCGGGAGGGTGCCGCCGGAAGCCAGATTCATCGCCAGACCCAGCGTGCGGATCTCGGTAATGAGCCAGATGATGTTAAAGCAAACGATAATCAGGGAAACCAGCATCTTGACATAACGGCTCTGATAGCGCAGTTCCATGATATCGGGCAGCGTCGAAAGACGATACTTCTTTGCAATCGGCCATACTTTCTCACTAAGGAAGTACATAACCAGGCCTGTAGCCGCACAAGTGATAACCGAGTTCAAACCAGCTACACCGAAGTTGTAGAAGAAGCCGACACGGCCGGTAAAGGTAGTACCGGAATAGAATGTGACACAGGTAATCAGGAATACAATGATTGCATTTCTGGATTTACCGCCGGTGAGATAATCCTCAAAGGTCTGGTTCTTTTTGCGCTCCAGTGCCTTCTTAGAAAATCCCTGATACCATGCCATCCAAATGACAATGGCAATGTAAATCACCATCATGATGATCGGAATTGGGCTTTTAATCAGTTCAACATCCATTGGGTTCTTTCCTCTCTTTCTCTAGAATCAGTCTTCGAATGTCTTATCATTCCGTTCATACAAGAACAGGAACAAGGTCAACAAAACCAGAAGGCCAGAGATTGCATACAGGCCAACAAAGAAGCAGGGGAAAGGACCTATAAACCCTTCTACATTCCAGACATTCATCAGCTGCGGAATTACGCCGCATCCGAACAGGTAAACGATGCCGAGCAGTACAATAACGATCTTACGTACCATAAGGATAAATCTCCTTTCTCAATCTCTTTTTCTCTTTTTTCTCGCTGTTAATTACTCCAGAAGACGACGGTATGCATCATTGCTGCGGATGCTCGCCTCCTTACCGACGCGCCACTTGCCATCAATAAACTGGATCCAGCATTCGCACATCTCCAAGTCTTCGTAGGGTTCGAAGCTCAGATCCTTGCCGGGACCATTCGGGCCAACGCCGCCCTTACCGCAGGCAGTATTGTAAACGACCTGACCGAAGCGGTAGTTGTCGCCATCGCGGACACAGTGAATATCTACAAACTCTACATTCAGATCGGGGAACTGTGCGAGCGTGCGCAGCGTATCCCAAACGACATGATCCGAACCTTCCAGGTTCGCGCCGCCGTCGCGCTCTTCCTTCAGGCCGTCAAAGTAGAAATCATACACGCGGCCCACCTGCTTGTGCTTCCAGATCAGCATGGTGTATGCCTCGAACAAATCTGCAATCTCCTGGGGTTCCTTGTACGTACAGTTGCGGATGACCTCTTCATAGAGCGCACGCTCCGCCATGATTTCATCCACCGTCATTTCGGTGATCTTTTTATTTTCTGTGATATTGGCCAACATTGGACTCTAACCAGCCTTTCTCAAATCTGTTTTTTGATAGAAGGATCGCCTTACTGCTCCGCAGGCTTGCAGGCGGCCTTGATGCACTCCATGCTGTACATGGTAAACTCACGCACAATACGCCACTTTCCGTTGATGTTGCGGACGGTTGCCATGCTCATGGTGATGCACTCGTTGGGATTGAGCTCGCGCATGGTTGCCGGGCCGTAAATGCTCTGATTGCGGTTGCTGCCCTCCATGGTGTAGTACTGCCATACCTTGTACTCGTCACCCTTCTTGACTGCAAAGCAATCACGCATGTGAATCTTCAGATCGGGGAATGCTGCGGTGAACTTGAGCGCTTCCTGCATGATTGCATGTGCGCCATCGTACAGATCACCGTTTTCGCGATACAACTTTGCATCGTCCGCATAGATGTCGTATACGCTACCAATCCACTTATGGTTGTAAATCAGCTCTTTATACAGTCGGAAATACTCCGTGATGGATTGCTCATCCTTCACTTCCAGAGCCTTGATCTTTCGATCGACTTCCATCATTTCGTTGTAAAGCCGATCCGCCTTGTACATGGTTTCCATTACTTCATTACCTCCCAGAGTCGTTGTTCTATGTCAACGGTCTCAGCCGCTGATTTTTACTTGTTTTTTCCCACGCAGCCATTCCTGTGCCATGACAATGGCAACGCCGCAGATACCTGCCGAAACTTTAGCGACGATCATGGGCACGATCATATCCGGCCGCACGCCTGCGGTGTATCCCAGATGATCGCCCAGCGCAGCGCCTACCGTAATCGCCCACACGGTGTTAATGATGGTCGCCTTTCGATCCATGTCCTTAATCATGGTGAACACCGGAACCGAGTTTGCCAATGCAAAAATGAGTCCCGCAGTCGCGTTGGAGTCCAGTCCCAAGTGCCGTCCCACAGCCTTCAGCGGCCGGTCGAGCACACGCAGGAGAATGAACAGCACCGGGAATGTACCCGCAAGGATGACACCAATGTGTCCAACCGTCTGCATTGCTTCGGAAATCGGCGTCATACCGGGCAAAATTGTGACGCCGGTGATGGTTTCAAACCCCGCGCATATCAGTCCAAAGTAGATAAGCGCTGTGACGGCACGTCCAAACCAGAGCGACCCTTTGACCATGGCATTCGGCGCCAGGCGCAGGCCGATGGCCAGCAGAACCGAAATCAAAATGATGGGCACCATATTACGCAGAATGAACGTCAGCGGGAATCTGGCTACCAGACCGCCCAGAATACTGCCAATCGGGGTGACAATAAAGCCAATGAGCAGGCCCTGTGCGAACCACGGATGCTTTTCCTTGGGAATCAGTCCCAAGCCAACCGGAATGTGGAACACCAGAATGACGCCGAACATGGAAGCGACAATCGCGCCGCCCAGAAGCCCGGCTCGTTCATCAATCGCAAGCTCCATCGCCAGCGGGTATCCACCCATGTCGTTCGCCAAAATCGAGCCAAACATGCCGGGATCTACGCCGATCGCGGTAAACAGCGGCGTGATTGCTGCACCAAGGGTGTCTGTAATCAGCGGCGTCAGGCAGATAATACCCACCATGCCCAGGGCCAGCGTGCCCATCGCATGAAAACCTTCTTCAAACTTGGGTGCAAGTCCAAATCGACCACCCAAAATCTTATCGATACCGCCCAGCACAAAGCCGATCGCGACAAACCAGAGAATGATCTGATCCAATGACACCTCTACTCACCACCTGTATATATATTCATATATGCAAAATCACCAAACGAAATTTTGTGAATGGTAACATTTTCATGTTAAAAATATTGCTCCCAGATATATTCAAAATTGCTCACATATATCTGGCTATATAGCCTTATTTTCACATATTCTCGCTCTTAATGCAAATGACAATATTTTCATAAGTTGCAAGATTTTGTCTGCTCACAGTATAATATGGCAACAACGCGATTGTCAACCAATGTATATTTCAAAAATATGCATATTTTTTTGTTGTATTTTAGGCTTGAATCTGTGTAATGAAAGGAGTAATATAAAAGTTCAAATATTGTCATCAGTGTGACGAGGTGAATTATGAAGAAAAACCCAACCATCATTGATGTCGCGCAGCAGGCCGGTGTTTCCCCCTCCACCGTATCCAGAGTGTTCGATCCGAGCTGGAACGGCCGCATCCGTGAGGAAACACGAAGAATTGTGCTGCAAACGGCAAATCAACTGGGTTATCACGGAAGCAATGCGCTTGCGCGCGGATTGTTTACGCAAAGATCTGGCATTATCGCTTTCGTTATCGGAAAAAGTGTAAGTGATTTCTACATCGACATTGTCAAAAAGTTCCTGCCGCTGCTGCAAGAACGCGGCAAACAGGTGCTGATTTTTGAAATTGACCCTGTCGTCGGTGTGGAAAACATTTTGACGCAGGTACATCGATACCGCACAGACGCAATCATCATCGCGTCCAGCGCAACCAGCTCCGAGATCATCAATCCCTTCTTCAGCACCAACATCCCCATTATCATCTTCAACCGATACATTCCCGACTCCAATTTCAGCGCGGTCTATTGCGATGTCACGGCTGCAACCGCGCAGGCTGCCGACTATTTGATGGCGCAAGGCCATAAAACCTTCGGTATTTTCAACGGCAGCGCAACCATCGCCAAGGAAATCGAGCGTGTTGATGGCTTCACGGCGCAAGTGAACAAGCGCGGCGGAAGCATTCTCTGGACGCAGGAATGTGATTTCAGCTATACCGCCGGACACGAAACCGCTCTCGCTACATTGAGCGAACAGCCCTGGCCGGATGCCATTTTTTGCACTTCTGATATCATTGCACTGGGTGTTATGGATGTGATTCGGAAGAAATTCCACAAATCCATCCCGCAGGATATCTCGGTCATTGGTTTCGATAACATCCCGGCCAGCTCCTTCGATGCCTATGATCTCACGACCATCAGTTACCCGTTTGAACGCATGATCCCATGCACGGTAGACCTGTTGGAGCGCATTCTCAGCTCGCCTTCCACCCACGTCGAACGTGTCTTTGACATGGAGCTGATCAAGCGCGGAAGTGTTGCACCCAAATACGAGCTTCCGCAGGCATAAAATACATCCTTCGCAACCCCCTATTTGTTTCCGCGTGATTTCCTATGTATTACAACCAGTTCAGAACTTTTTCACATCAAAAACTGAAACAAAGAAACCAGTCCCATGCCGATCATAACGATCTGGGGACTGTTTTTTTTATTTGCCTTTCCAGTTTTCGGGGTATTTCCGCACTTGGCATAATTTTTGCTGCATATTTAAAATATCAGGTGCTTGGCTCGTGTCACGCACGTCTTGTTCTCTCCATCTCGATGATAAGAACGCAAAAATGTCTTCCCATTCCGCTCTGATTTCATCCGGTTATCGACTCAAATCAGATAAAATTCGGCTTTAAAGTGCAATGCAAAAATTGTCATTCACAATATCAGTGTATGCATTTTTGCGCACACTTGTTGCAGCCACGCAACAATATGGCCGTACAGCCTTCGTCCAATTCCCTTGTCTGCCCGAGTCTTTCGGTTGTTTTGATCCGAATTCTGGCACATTCCCGCCAGTAAAATATCATGTATTCCCAACGGAGGTATCACAATGAAAGATGCAGTTGTATATTACGGTGACAGCTCTCAGGTCAACGCAATCGATCACAAGAATTATGCAGAATTCCTCAAACACACCGAAAAGAAGCAGGAACTGCCCGGTTTTGACGAGGAATATCTGGACATCGTCGACTATATCCTCAAAATCACCCATCGCATCTGGGAGGAAAAGGGCATCGGCGTGATTTATGATACCTATGCCAATAACTGTCTGGTTCACTCTGGTGACAGCACCTCGACCGGCGTGTCCGGCGTTATCGCCAACACCCTCATGACCCTGCACGCTTTCCCCGATCGCCGTTTGATGGCAGAAGATGTCGTGTGGTCGGAAAACAGCCCCGGTGTTTTTCTGTCTTCCCACCGTATTCTGTCCACCGGCACCAACCTTGGCGATAGCAATTTCGGCCCGGCAACCGGCAAAAAAGTCTATTTCCGCACCATTGCCGACTGTGCATGCACCAAAAACAAGATCTTCGAGGAATGGCTGGTGCGCGACAATCTGTGGATTGTGCAGCAGCTGGGTCTGAATCCGTGGGAATTGGCTGCAAAAATGGCTGCCAGTCAGCCTGAAAAGCAAGTGTATGGACGGGATGAGTGTATGGAAGGTCAATTTCTCCCTGAAGTTTATCGTGCAAAGGATAGCTCGGTCGGCGAACAGGTACTTGAATTGCTCAACGAGGTATACAATCGCAAGCTCATCAATCGAATCTGCGATTTCTATGCCGATAACGCGGTGGTACACAGTATTTGCAACCAAGATCAGATCGGTCATGATGAAATTCAGGGCGCGGTCATCAGCCTGCTGTCCTCTTTCCCCAATGCACGTATGATCGTCGACCGTGTGACCTGCAACGACAGTGCCGACGGCTCATGGCATGTATCGGCACGCTGGCGTCTGCGCGGCCTGCATGAGGGTATCGGTATGTACGGCGCACCGACCGGCAAGCCAGTCGAGATTCTGGGCATCACCCAATATCGCTTTGAAAACGGCAAGATCGTCGAGGCATGGGAAATCTATGACGGTCTGGATGTCATGCGCCAGCTCTGCTTAGGAGACCAACCTGCAACCGAAGCATAAAACAAAAAGCAACCATACTATATTTATATACCATCCAAGGAAGCGCAAAAAATCCCACCTGAAAACAGGTGGGATTTTTGCTATCTGTTCAGAACCCATTATTTTGCGCAGCCCTGCACGTACAAATCAAACAGTTCCCGGCCCAAATCGCTCACAAAATACGAGCGAATACGTGCCCGCTGCGCTTCATCCGGTGCACTCTCATAGCAATTGACAATGAGATCGGCCTCAATCAAGGCTTGCAGCATGGGACTGTGCGGGTGGTCATAGTCGTGATGCTGTTCGACGAGTGCCACAATCTCGGGCTCGTCCTCCATCGGATACCCAGCCTGCTGCAAAAATTCGTGCACCAATTCGGGTGCCACACGGCGCTGATTTTGCTGACTGGCATCGCCGTCAAAGTGCTCCTTACAATATTTGATTGCGATATCGTGCAGAATGGCGGCTGCCTGCGCAATCCGGCGTTCGTGTGCATCCAATCCCATCGCTTCCCCGATCAGCTGGGTTAAGGCATAAACCTTTAAAATGTGCTGTGTGCGCCGATTGTGTCCAGCTTCGTAGCGCAGTGCGTTTTGCAGCAGTATGCTTTCCTGATTCATTGATGATTTAAATTCCTTTCTATCTCACCGGCCAAGCCGCAGATCCAGCTCCCAGGTAAACTGCGTTTCGCACAACTGGTAAGCCTCGGCCAGCTTGGGACCGCAGCTGTTCGAGCCGACACCGGACATCTTATAGTCCAGGCACAGCACGGTCGCGTCGCAGGGTGTCAGCTCAAAGTTATGCGCTTTGTGCTCAAGTTCCTCCTGGGTGTAGTGCGAGGCGTTAAAGCTGAAGCTGTCACCGGTCACCGCGATGGCTGCGCCGCGGTCGGACGCAATTTCCAACCGTGTACAGCCGTAATGGCTGCCGTTCTCCTGCGGTTTGATGTAATCTTCGTGCAGGCTGGTGACGGTAGCCCGGTAGCGTCCGAATTTAGATGCCTGATGTTTATCGATATAGCTTTCCAGCGGGCCGTATCCCAGATAATCCACGGTTTCAAAGTCATGCGGCAGGAACAGACGCAGGCCAAAACGCGGCAAAAACGGCATCTGTCCATTGCGCTTGCCATCCACGCGCAGATGCACGCTGCCGTCGCCCATGATCGTCCAACAAACCGTCAGATCGACAATGTGCTGGATGTGGATGGCGTTCAGTGCCGCATTCGCCCACAGCTCGATGCCGTCCTCGGTCTGCCGCACGCCGCTGTCGTACACGCGCACCAGTGCGCGATCGTACCCGGCCTGCCGCCACACCGGCGCGATTTCCCGGTCGTTGTCGGTCGGCGCACGCCAGATATTCCACTGCTGCGGCTGCTTACAGTAGGTCATCTGTCCGGCGGTCATCTCGTCAAACAGCCCAGTGCAGCGGTTCCACACGTAGCGGAAGTCAGCTCCGGTGACGATCACCATACGACGATCTTCCTGCCAAGTCACAGCAGAGGATGCCTTTTCTGGCTGTTTCGGCTGCTCACGCCGCACAACATACTGGTCAAAGCCCAGTTCCTCGCCGACCTCGTGCACACCGTCAGCCTGCTTTTGCAGATAATACAGGTTGACACAGCAGGTGCCGGTCTGGGGGATGCAAAGCGGCAAGTTCAATTCGGCTTCGGTGTGGGGATGGATGGACGGCAAATCACAGGTGCCGCTCTGGGTGACTGCGCCGTCCTGTGTGACTTCGTACCGCAAGGTGACTGCGTCGCACAAATCGGTAAAGTCCAGGCAATTTTTGAGCGTGACCCGTCCGATGTCGTCGCTCTTCCACTGTGCACGCACCGGACGCGCCGCGTTTTTCCATTCTTTGAGGCCGGTATGCGGGGTACGATCGGGATAGACCAGACCGTCCATGCAGAAATTGCCATCGTGCGGGAACTCACCGAAATCGCCGCCGTAGAAATACCGGTCTTTGCCCTCCGGGGTCTTGCCCATCCAGACCGCGTGGTCGCACCACTCCCACACAAAGCCGCCCATGAACTGGTCATATCGGTAAATACGTGCGAAATAGTCCTCGATATCGCCCGGGCCGTTGCCCATCGCGTGCACAAACTCACACTGTACAAAGGGCTTTTGCACCACGTCTTCTTCGCAATACATGTCGCACGCTGCCGGAGACGAGTACATGCGGCTGTACACGTCGATGTCCGACAGGTCGTTTGGCTTGTCCGGCAAATAATAAATGCTGCTCTCGTAGTGCGTCAGCCTTGTGGGGTCGTAGGTCTTGACCCAGTGCGCTGCGCGCTCCAGATTGGGACCAAAACCCGATTCATTGCCCAGCGACCACATCAAAATCGCTGCGCAGTTCTTATCGCGGATGACCGAGCGCTGAACGCGGTCGAGCATGGCATCGGCAAACCCGGGATCGTGGCACAGCATGCCAAACGAGGGATGTTCGCGCTCATAATCGAACTCACCTTCGGCATAGGGCTGGCTGTTATAGATGCTGAACGCGCCGTGCGTCTCCAAATCGGCCTCAGCGATCATATAAAAGCCCATCCGTGCGCATAGTTCGGGCAGCCACGGCGCATTCGGGTAATGGCTGGTGCGCAGGGCGTTGAAGTTATGCTGTTTCATCATGCGCAAATCGCGCAGAACATGTTCCCGTCCGACGGCATAGCCGACAAAGGGATCGCTGTCGTGACGATTGACGCCCTTGATCTTGATATTGACGCCGTTGACGTACAACACCGCGTCCCGAACGGCAATGTGCTTGACACCGACCTGCTGGACGATGGTTTCGCCGTCAGCGCAGATGACCAGTTCATAGAGTGCCGGGTGCTCGGCATTCCACAGCACCGGATGGTCAAGGGCAAAGTGCACGCTCCCGCTCGTGTCGGTCGGCTGCTGTGCCAGCAGGGTGCCGTCCGGTGCGTACAGCGTGCACATCGCCTGCCCGGGTGCATCGTTCCAGACCACCGACAAGTCAATCGCGGCTTCGCGCAGATCGTCCGACACCGGTGTGCGCACGGTGTAATCAAAAATGTGGTGCTGCGGACGGTGCAGCAGGTACACATCGCGAAAAATACCGCTCATGCGCAGCTTGTCCTGATCTTCCAGATAGCTGCCGTCGCACCACTTCATCACCAATACCGCCAGCCGGTTGCGTCCGGCATGGACAAAGGCACTGATATCGAATGCGCTGGTCGAGTGCGAAACCTGACTGTATCCCACCAAATTGCCATTGACCCAGACATAAAAGCACGAATCCACGCCCTCAAAGTGCAGTTCAGTCACGTCGTCCGGGGTATCCAGCGTAAAATCGGTCACATACGCGCCGCAGGGGTTGTCCTCGGGAACGTACGGCGGGTCGAACGGGAAGGGATAGCGGATGTTGGTATACTGATGCCGATCATATCCGAGCATTTGCCAGCAGCTCGGCACCGGGATAGCATCCCAGCTGTCGGCGTCAAAGTCGGCTTCTTTGAATGCATCGGGCACGTCCCACTGGTTCGGATAGTAGGCAAAACGCCAGGTGCCGCTGAGCAAGGTCATACGCGCCGAGCGTGTGCGGTCGTGCGTGCGTGCGCTCTCCTCGTCCGAAAACGGGATGAAATACGCGTGATTTTCTATCGTCCCGACGTGCAGCACGGCGGGATCTTCATTATATGTGGGCAGGTTCATCGGTATGCCTCCATCTTGCGCAAATTCTTTTATTTGGGCTCTGGCTTCATTTTACCATGACAGGCTATCGAATACCAGTTCTCTTTCACACGGTTTGCGGCAAGCGAGATTACCTTCTCGTCTTTTGAAACCCTCTGTGCAGTCCCCGGCGGGATTTTTCCTATTTTTATGGAATCTCTTTTGGTCTGTCACATACAATGACAGTGGCTACTGCGTTTTCACCATCTCGCAGGACATCTGCGTCGCTGTCCCGGTTGAGTTCGGCGCGGTCGCGTCGGTCGGCGACAGCTACATCAGCTGCAACGGTGCTTCCGATCAGGACATCTGCACCGGCTGCGGTGAAGTGGTACCGCCCGTCCCCGAGACCGTTGTTCCGCAGGTATAACGCACAAAAAGGCTCCCGATTGGGAGCCTTTCCTATTATCCGTCTATGTTTGCGGTCAACCGACCGAGCACCACGTCGGAAAAGATTCCATCCTGCGGGGATACGGTGACGACTGTCTGTCCGGGC
The DNA here is from genome assembly GCF_900167005.1 of Butyricicoccus pullicaecorum DSM 23266. GTDB lineage: Bacteria > Bacillota > Clostridia > Oscillospirales > Butyricicoccaceae > Butyricicoccus > Butyricicoccus pullicaecorum. The sequence goes on along the minus strand of NZ_FUXW01000018.1, from coordinate 16,964 downwards.
TGACCGGTATAATCCAGCGCATCGGGGCAGAATGCCGTGTCGGCAGCCGCGAGCAGCGGCAGGTCGAACAAACTGTCCCCCGCGGCAAACACCCGGGCTTCGGGAAACCACTCGCGCAGGCGGCGCACGCCGGTGCCCTTATTGAGCACACGCGGCACGACGTACACCTTGACCCCATTTTCGAACAACTCGACGTGGGTCAGGTCGAGTGCATCCCGCAGGCATGCCAGCGTGCGCGGCACATCCGCGCTCTTGGTGAACACAAACAGGCCGTCTACCCGCCGCACGTCCAGCGTGCGGTTCGGGTCATGTTCGAGCACGGCTTCGGCCTGCTGTAAAGCCGGTTCTGCCGGTGCGATGAGGTCGCACGACGCTTTGTACCAATCGGGGTCGGATACACCATCCCGCAGCAATACACCGCCGTTTGCGGCCAATGCCAGGCGCGGCGACCAAGTATCCCCGAAACGAATACGCTCGTACTGCTGCACCGACCGGGTGGTAACCGGTACAAAGTGCATGGTCTGGTTCACCTTTTCGAGCAACTCGCGTGACCGTTTGGTCATAAACGATACCTGTCTTCCCTCGTACACCTCGGCACACACGGTATCCGTCCCGATATCCCGCTTGTAGGAATAAATCAGGGTATTGTCCAGATCGGACGCAAAGAGATCCATAAACGCCTCCTGACCAAAAAAGTGCCCCGCACCCCGAAGACGGGTACGGGACACCGAATTGTTTGTTATGCCTTGGGCTTGGGGGTGAGTACCTTGCGGATGAGGTCGACCGGATACATGGTCAGTGCCATCAGGCAGACCGCGATCCAGCCATCCAAACCGAAGCGTACGCAGCTGAATATCTCGCCGATCACGCCGCCGATCGAAACCAGAAGCACCTGTACTGCCATGATCGCCAGCCAGATATGGATGAAGCGCTTGTTCTCACCAATGTGCTCGAAGACGTTCAGGCTGTCCGAGCGCACGTTAAACGCGTTGACCATGAAGGCAAAGACGAACATGCAGAAGAAACCGGTGTACCACTGGGCTTCGGTGGCAAAGCATGCGCGGAAGAAGGGCACCTTGAACCATACAAGGCTCAGGATGGTCAGCCAGATACTCATAATGACGATCTGAATGGCCATCGGACGGCTGATGATGCTCTCATCACGACGGCGCGGCTTCATGCGCATATACTTCTTGAGTGCCGGCTCGCCCGCGAACATGAGCGATGCGAGGGAGTCCATACAGAGGTTAATCCACAGCAGGTGGGTAACCTTGAGCGGGCTTTCGATGCCGATAAAGGGCGAAATTGCCGAGACAAAGACCGCCGCCAGGTTGATGACCAGCTGCATCTTGCAGAACTTCAGGATGTTGATATACAGGGTACGGCCATACCAGATAGCGTTCTTGATGGAGTTAAAGTTATCGTCCAGAATAACCAGCTTACCGGCTTCCTTGGCGACCTCAGTACCCGAACCCATCGCGAAGCCAACATCGGCACGCTTGAGCGCCGGGCTGTCGTTGACACCGTCGCCGGTCATACCGACAACCAGATTCATTTCCTGACACAGGCGCACCATACGGCTCTTATCGGTCGGCAGCGCACGGGAGATGACGCGGATGCGCGGGATGATCTTCTTGACCTCGTCGTCGCTCATCTCAGCCAGCTCGGCAGAGGTCAGAACCAGCTCGTCGCCGCCGTGGTACAGATTTGCCTCGCGTGCGATGGCCATTGCGGTCTCGCGGCGGTCGCCAGTAATCATAACGACCTGAATACCCGCCTTCTGTACCTCCTCGATGGCCTCGCGCGCCTCGGGACGTACGTCATCACGGATACCAACCAGACCGATCAGCACCAGATCGTCGTGAATCTCGTCGCGGACGAGCTTCTCACGGCTGTAGCCGAAGGCCAGCACGCGCATGGCGCGGTTTGCCAAATCGTCGATCTTCTGACCCAGGGCAGTCTCATCGATATCAACCTCGTTGCCCTGCGTGTCCAGGCACTTCTTGGCTTTGGCCAGCAGGCGTTCGGGTGCGCCCTTGTAGAAGGTGCGTCCCTGACCGGGCAGATACGCCTGGCTGAACTTATTGGCGCTGTTAAAGTCCTGCTGTGCGCCGATCTCGCAGTCGTCGCGGGCTGCCAGCGCGTGGAATGCCTCCTCACCGAGGAATTTCAGCAGCGCCTGATCGGTCATGTTGCCGCCGACGACGTGATGCTGGTCGTCGAACAGCGCACCGGTGTTCTTACCGATGGACAGGTGCAGCGCTTCGCGCATCGCAGCTGCCGTATTGATGTCGGTCGTACGGCCGCAGCCGTCGAAGAACTCGACAACTTCCAGCTGACCCTTGGTGATCGTACCGGTCTTATCGCTGAACAGGATGTTGAGCGAACCTGCGGTCTCGATACCGATGGACTTACGCACCAGCACGTTGACCTTGAGCAGCTTGCCGGTGTTCTGCATGAGCACGAGGGCGATAACCAGCGGCAGACCCTCGGGAACCGCACAGACGATGATGGTGATGGCGATGGCAATAGCGTTCATAACGTCGCCCAGAATGGACAGACCGCCGGTTGCCAGATAAGCGGACAGACCGCCTGCCAACATGACAAAGTGGACAAAGTAAGCCAGTGCAATGATGATTGCGCCGATGTAGCCGAATACCGAAATCTGACCGGCCAGCTTGTTGAGCTTGACCTTGAGCGGCGAGTCGGGCTCCTTGTCTTCCATGTCCTTGGCCATCTTGCCCATCATGGTGTCAAGGCCGACCTTCTGGACGATCATGTAGCCCTCACCGTCGAGCACGGTTGCGCCGCGGAACAGGCTGTGTGCGTCAACGAAGGTGTCGCCCGTGATGGTCTCGGGGATGGCAAAGCCGTCGGGGGCTTCGCTCTTGGGGCACTCCTCGGCCTCGCCGTTGAGCGCACTGTTATCGACCGACAGCGCGCCTTCTGCCAGAATACCGTCGGCCAGAATCTTATCGCCCGACTGGAGCAGGATGACGTCGCCGACAACGACTTCGTCTGCCGGGATGACCTTGATGACGCTCTCGCGCAGTACCTTGACCGTATCCTTCTTCTGGGATGCTTTAAGGTCACGGTATGCGCGGTCGTTGGCCACACCGGTGCGTGCCGAGACAAAGTTTACCAGCAGAATGGCGATGATGGTGCCGACCGGCTCATACCAGTCGCTCTCGCCCACGAGGAACATACCGAACATGATAACCGCGATGACGCACAGAATGCGGATCATCGGGTCCTGGAATCCCTCGAGGAACAGCTGCCAGAAGGTTTCGGGCTCTGCCTCCGGGATACTGTTCGCGCCGTGTTTTTTCCTGCTTTCCTCGACCTCAGCCGCGGTCAAGCCGTTTAACTTCTTATGCATGGGGTTCTTACCTCTCTCAAAAAAATCTCGGAAAAACAGGGAGGGCGGACGCTCTCCCCATCTTTCTATCTATTGTAGATCAGCGGAAATGCTCGACCAGCTCGGCGATACCGCCCACCTGGAGCGGCTGGCCCATGGCGTTGAACTTCCACTCACCATTTCTGCGGTACACCTCACCGAATACGACAGCGGTTGCACCGTCGTAGCTCTCGCTGAGGTTGTAACGGCAGATTTCCTGATTGTTGCGCGCATCGACCAGTCGGATAAAGCTGTTCTGAATCATGCCGAACTGCTGACCCCGCTCGCGTGCCTGATAGATGGTGACACACATGACAACGCGGTCGTACTGCTCGGGGAGGCGGTCGAGATCGATCACGATCTGCTCGTCGTCACCCTCGCCTGCGCCGGTCAGGTTATCGCCCATGTGCTTGACTGCACCGGACGGATGGGTCAGGTTGTTGTAAAAGACGACATCCTTGGTGTTCTGAATCTTGCCGTCCACGCATACGAGTGCGGATGCGTCGCAGTCGATGGCCTGGGTGCGTGCACCGAAGCCAAACAGGCCGCGCTTTGCGGGCTTGGCTTCATCCCATCCCAGTCCGACAATGACGCGGGACAGGCCGGGGTTTTCCTTGCTCAGGCTGACTTTTTGACCCTTCTGTAAGCTGACTGCCATAATACAATCCCTCCTGAAACAGAGTTATCTTTCTTTTTTATTCGGTCTCGACGCCGTAGTTTGCGCACAGCGCAGCCAGACCGCCGTAGAAGCCCGAACCGATGGCGTTGAACTTCCACTCGCTGCCGTGCTTGTACAGCTCGCCGAATACGGCTGCGGTCTCGATGGAGAAGTCCTCGCCCAGATCGTAACGCATCATTTCCTCGCCGGTTGCCTCGTTGTAGATGCGGACGAAGGCGTTACCCACCTGACCAAAGTTCTGGTTGCGGGTCTCAGCGTCGTAGATGGTGACGGTGAAGGCGATCTTTTCAATGTTTGCGGGTACCTTGGACAGATCGATCTTGATCTGCTCGTCATCGCCTGCGCCTGCGCCCGTGCGGTTGTCACCGAGGTGCTCAACAGCGCCGGACGGGTGCTTCAAGTTGCCGTAGAAGACGAAGTCTTCTGCACAGCTGACCTTGCCTGCACCGGTCAGCAGGAAAGCCGACGAGTCGAGGTCAAAGCTCGTACCGGTGTCGTACTGGTTGATGTCCCAGCCGATGCCGACAACTACCTTGGTCAGTCCCGGATTATCCTTGGTCAGGCTGACTTTCTGACCCTTCTGTAAACATACTGGCATAATAATACGCTCCTTTTTATCGATTGAACCTTAGCAGGTCTCAATACCGTAATTTGCACACAGTGCGGCAAGACCGCCCTGGAAGCCCGAACCAACGGCGTTGAACTTCCATCCGCCGCCGTGACGATAGATTTCACCGACAACGATGGCGGTCTCGATGGAGAAATCCTCACCCAGATCGTAACGAATGAGTTCCTTGCCGGTATCGTTGTCCACGATGCGGATGAACGAGTTGTCCACCTGTCCGAAGTTCTGGCGGCGCTGCTCTGCCTCGTAGATGGTGACCGTAAACGCAATCTTTTCGATCGAGTCCGGAATCTTGGTCAGGTCGACCATGATCTGCTCGTCGTCACCGTCGCCCTCACCGGTCAAGTTATCGCCCATGTGCTCGACCGCGCCCGAGGGGTGCTTGAGGTTGCCGTAGAAAATGAACGCATCGGTATTCGGGGTCTGACCGTTCGCGCCCAGCAGAAACGCCGACGCGTCGAGGTCGAAGGCAAAGCCGCCGTCATAGCGGTTGACATCCCAACCCAGTCCGACGAGGACGTGCTTGAGTGTAGGGTTTCCCTTGGTCAGGTCGACTTTCTGTCCTTTTTGTAAGCTGATCGGCATAATATTTCCTCCTTTATAGGGTGTTTACTGTGTTATATATATCACTGTCTGTTCTGTCCGCGCATCATCTGCTCGAACTCGCCCTGGATGACGCGCAGGCGCTCGGTATCGCTCTCACGCTGCTTGCGTGCGTCCTCCTGAATGCGGCGGGTATCGTCGATGCCCTGCACGATGGTCTTCCAGGTCTTTTCCAGCGTCTCGATCTTGACCGAGCTGCCCGACGCCAGCTGTGCGGTCATGCGCGACTGGTCGGCGGTGTTCTGCGCGTTGCGCAGCAGCATCTCGTTGGTCTTTTCGTCGAGTGCGCTCATGGCCTCGGCCTGAATGCGCTGGCGCTTGAGCAGGATAGCCTGTGCCAGTGCCTGCTTGAATACCGGCAGAGTGATGATAAAGGCCGAATTGATCTTGCGCACCAGATTCATGTTGGCAAACTGCATGGTCTTAATCATCGGAATGGACTGCATGGCCACATTTTCCGCGATGCGCAGGTCGTGGGTGCGCTGCTCGAGCATCATCTGTGCCTGCTCGAGGGTTTGCAGTTCGAACTGAATGGACTGGTCACCGCTCTGCTCGAGATCGGTGCGGCGCTGGTCGATGTAGGCCGCGATCTCCTGACAGCCCTGTTCGCCTGCCAGAATGTACTTGACCAGCTCGTGATAGTAACCCAGATTGGACTGGAACATCTGCTCGAGCTTGCGGTTGGACTCCTTGATCTCGGACTCGTACTGTTTGAGCTGAACGTAGATCTTGTCGACCTCGTCGCCCATCGTGCGGTACTTATCCAGGATCTTGTCCAGCTGCTTGCGCATATTGGAGAACAGACGACCGAAGAATCCGGGGTCTTCGCGGATCTCCTCGATGTCGAACTTGTCCATGATCTTGCTCAGTGCGGCAAGCATCGCGCCCGAATCGTCGATCTGGCGCATGTTCATGCCGCTCAGCACCGCATCCGAGCACTTGGCGATCTCGGATGCAACCTCACCGCCAAACCCGACGATGGTTTCGAGGTTGTACACCTCGATGGTGGATACGATGTCGTCAACTTCCTTGGTACCGGTCAGCGCCTGTGTCATCTGGGCGCGATCGTCCTGAATGTTGTACGGCACGACTTCCATCCCGGTGTCCTGCGGCTGTGCGGGCGCCGGACTGGGTGCGCGGGAGCCGAAATTGATGCTCATAAATGTCCCCTCCTAAAAAATCGGGTGAAGATTCCTTCATTTGCGGATGCAGGCCCGCCCAGATAGGGCGGCTGCAAGTCATATAGATATTCGCCTGCCTGATGCTCGTCAAAGAGCGGCTCGGCGTAATATTTCTCCACGATCTGATAGCCGGTCGGCACGAACAGCACCACGTCGAAGCAGCACAGGTGCAGAAGTGCGAGGAAAATCGCGTCTTCCAGACTGCACTGGGCTTCGCCGGTCGATACGACCATGAGCTTGGGCACGGTCTTGGTGAAGTCGGCCTTTTGCAGGATGCGCACAATGTCCTTGGGCAGGTTCATGGCGACAGACAAAATCTTGTATTCCATTCCCTGCGAGAACGTGCCGCGGATGAGTCCGCTGTCCAAGAGCGCCTGTACCTTGTCCAGCAGGAAGTCCTGAATTTCCGGTCGGAGCAAGGCGTAGGGATAGGCCGGACTATTTTTGAGCGCATCGCGCTGGAGTTTGCGGTTTTTGATGAACGGTACCGGGTTGAGTCGACTCTGATCGACCGCGCCCAGATAGGGCAAGCGAGTGACGACCTGAGTGTCCTCGTCGACCAGACGCTTGATCTGCGACCAGTACGCGCCGGTATCGGCGTTTTTCACGCCGCTGACCTTGGCGGTCAGCACGGGAACAAGTACGGTGTCATCGACCGTCTCAAAGCCCGGACGCAGCAGCGCTTCCTTGTCCCACAGCAGGTAGACTTCCTCGCACATGGTGCGCAGCGTGACCGCAGTCGCCTTGTGGTGCTGGCGGTCGCGGTACAAGCCGGAGTCCTGATACAGGGTTTCGGTCAGTTCCTGCTCGGCATGGTAGGCTGCCGTGCTGTACTCGGCCGCGTCTGCCGACTGCGGGAAGCGGTCAAGGTGCAGGGTGTCGTCGTACACCCGGTCAAAGAGCAGCTTGTCGGTCAGACGGCAGTCTGACGCGTGTTCGGGGTAAATTTCGATCACATCGATGGGCATGCGTGCCAGAAAACGCAGGAACATGGCCTCGAACGCCGTCCGGCAGATGCCGAAGTAGAACAAAACGGGCAGTTTTCCATTGGAATAGCCCTCGAACAAGGTACGGAAGTAGCGATTGAACCAGCAGATGATGTACACCGCACGGTTTTTGATGCGCATGGGCGACTCGTTTGCCTTCTCCATCTCGGTCAGCAGCTCGACGAGTGCCCGACCAGCAGCCGCGTCCAGCTTGGCGTTAGCCGTGGGCTGGAGCATGGGCAGCAGTCCGGCGATGACCTGCGCGGCCGACTGCGCGCTGCACTGGGCGACCTTTGCCGTCTCGTTCGGGGTCGGGATGGGAAGCTCTTCGAGTACGGTCACGTGCCTGCCGGTGTCGGCTAGTTTCTTGCGCCACAGGAACAGGTCACGGGTGTACGAAGATTTATCGGATACGCCCAAAATGCGGACGAACATGTTGTAAATGTAAGATTGTTCCGTGCCGCGCTCGGCAGGGTCGCGTAGCGAGTCGGCCATGAGGTCGCCCGAAAGCCAGGTATTGACCGCACACACCGGTGCATTGGGGAACAGTTCTGCCGGCGTGCGGGAGGGTCTGGGCGCGGGGCGCGAGGCTTGCGCCGGACTGCTGGGCGATGGGGTCGATGGAGCCGGTCGGGATGGAGCCGAAGCGGCTGGACGTGCAGCCGACGGGGTAGCCGGACGGGATGATGACGGAGCGGTCGGACGTGCAGCCGACGGGGTAGCCGGTCGGGCAGGCTGCGCCGGGCGCGGCGGTCGGTACTGCTTCATCCGGGTTTCCAGCGAAAAACCACTCGGGAAGGGCTGTTGTCCGGCGAAGGGACACAGGTAAGTTTCCCGGCTCTGCGGGTCGAGTGCGAGATAAGCGCTGTCGCCCTGCGGCTCAATCAGCATGATATCACATCCCGCGTCTGCCAGCACGCAGAACAGCTGCAATTCATGTGCGCTCAGCTGTCCGTCGTACAGGATTTTGGGCAGCGGGTCTTGTCCCAGCCGGTGCAGCAGCTGTTCAAAGCGATAATACATCCAGCACAGGAATTTTAAGTACGCATTGCGCAGCATGTTATCGTTTTTGCCCTGTGCGCGCAGCGAAAGCAAGGTCTGATGCATAGAACCGGATAGGTTCTGTCTCTGTGCATCAGACAGGCGCGGCAGCCATTTTTTCAGCTGTGTATCGAAAAACGCGGGATCGCAGGCGAAGTCGTCGCCCAGGGTCTCGCGCAAATAGGCCAGTTGTCCCCCATCCGGGTTTTGCAGTTTTCCGGTCAGGCGCATGGGCAGCTCGGTACGCTTTTGCAGCGCCTGCTCGATGAACTGTTCCAGGGCAGGGCTATAACCCGCCGCACGGCAGAAGTAGACACCGGGCTGAGGGCGGGTAGAAAGAGGGGTCCAAAAGTCTTGAAATTGGCTGAGCTGCAAGCGTTTGAGCATAGTTTCCGCATCCTGATTGCATTCCCGAAACAAGGGAAAGATATTTTTACGCTTTCATGGACTAATCCATCAAACGATACTATCACTTTACCATCTTTTTGGTAGTTTTTCAATATGTAGCCCACTCAATTTCATGTCCAGTTTGTAAAAATTGCTGAGACAGGAAGATTTTTGTCGGGTTTTGGGCTAGAGTGAGGGAGTTTCGCGTCCTGCGGGACGCGATTGTAGAAAGAGCTTGATGGAAACCCGGGGCGGACACCGGGTTTCCACGGGGAATTTCGCGTCCTGCGGGATGCGACTCAGGGCTCTGCCCTGAGAACCCGCAGCCTTTGAAAAGGCTGGCGAAACTTTCCATGTTGGGTGCGGTGGTAATCGTCAGGTATCGGCTAATTTTTTGATAATACCACAGGCTTTATAGTTTTTCAGCGGGTAGGGTTCGACGGTGACGCCCTTTTCCTTCGCGAGCTGATACAGGTGGGCAAGCTCGGGGGCATCGGTCTGGTCTTCTCTGACCAGCAGTTTCCAGGGCAAGCGTCTGAGCAGCACGCGGGTCGCCTCACCGATACCCGGTTTGACGAAATTGATATCGGGCACGCCGAAATGCTCTGCGACCGTTCTTGCCTCGTCGTATCCGCTATGCGTCAGGGTGATTTCCGGGAAGTCGGGTGCAGTATCGAATCGCTCCGCGACGGCATTCAAAAATTCATACGAGCAATCATCCGCGGACAGTTCCCCATAGTAAGCAGCACCGTGGAAGTCATCTGTGCCGATGAGGTCATCGCGCAGCACGGTGCGGCTGATGAGGCCGGAGACCGTGCTGTTGAGGCACGAGCTGGGGATGAGAAAATCCTCATGCGTGCCGCACAGGGTAGTAAGTCCCGCAGGGTCGGACAGGACGGCAAGTTCTGTGCTGACGCCGGGATAATCGGCCAATACCTTACGCAATTCGGTCAAAATCGCGCCTTTTCCAATCCATCCGTCCACAAATTGCAAGTTTTGTGCCGGGTAACGCTCCAGCAAATAGCGCATGGCGTTGTGGTCGATGCCGCGTCCACGAATGATCGAGATGGCGTAATGCGGTGCGTCAATGCCGTAGTGCTGCTTGAGGTACCAGCGGAACAAAATGCCGATGGGCACGCCTGCGCGTGCGAGGGAAACGAGTACGACATCTTTGCCTTTTTGCTCGTAGATCTTACGGGCACAGGTACGCACGGCAGCGGCGGTGTGATCGGCCTCGCACGCGAGCGCGCGGTCGTAAGCCTCGATGTATTTTGCGGTCGGAACATACTCGGCGGGCAGCATTTCGGAATAATGCACGCCCGACTGAATTTTCGCCTCACGGGCGCGCGTGTCCAGTGGTTCGAGCTTGCCGGTGATGTCCTTTAACAGCAGGGTCACGTCCTCGGGACGGTAGCTAGTGCGCATCTTGTTCATCTCCATTCCAGCACGGTGACGCTGCGGTTGCCCGTCCGTTCGAGTGTGGCCAGCAGGGTATCCAGCCCCTTGTCCGGGTTCTGGGCATCGGTCACGATGCACACATGGTCGTAAGCGTCCAGATTATATAAATAGGTCACGCGGTCGGCATCATACAGGCTGCGCAGTTCATACCGTGCGTGCAGCGGATAGTCCGGGTGTGCGTCGGTCAGGATGGGGCTGCGCGTGGTCGCGTGAAAGCGCACGTCGTGACCTACGCGCTCGAGCACGCATCCGGCAATCAGTCCGGGGTACATGCACTCTTCGGTGCCGAGTACGAGCACCCGTGCGGCATCCTCTGGGATAAGCTGCACGACCTTTCGTGCCAGAGCGCCGCATGCGCTGTAATAGGTTTCGGCCGCGCACACGCACCGCGGGTCGACCAGACCGGGCACCTGAGCATGCTCAGCTTGCAGGCCATGCACAGACTGCACGGCAAAGCGGTCACCGTCGGCCGGAAAGCGCGCGGCGGTCTCGGACAGCTTTGCGTTATCGGTCGCGAGCAGGTATCTTGTCCAGATGCCCTTATTCTGGTAAACTTCCCAGCTTTCCGGGGTCATGCCGTTGAGCAGCGAAGCCACGCCGAAGGTAATATGTGCAAGGTCGTACCGTGCCCGCAGGGCATCGATCAGATGCAAAATGGTGTTTCCGGTCGTGACCTCGTCCTCGGCAAAGACGATATGCTGGACTTTGGGCAGCACCTCATCCAATCCACGGGTGCACAGGCGCTGCTCAGTCGCGTGGCTGTGCGTCTCGGAAAAGTACAGGTAATCGGTATCCGGGACGTTTTCCCGTGTGGTCTGCATGAAATAGACCGTTCCCGGCAGCGCGGCAGCGATGGCCGCACCGATGGCGGTCGCGGTCTCGGCAAAGGCGATCACCAGAACCGCCTGACCGTCCGGGATGGCCTGCCGCACCTGCTCCCCCAGTGCACCGAACACGCTGAGCGCGGTGTGCGGTTCGACCGAGATGTGCTTGCCCTGTGCGGGATTGACCAGCAGATAGGGGCGTTTTGTATTGTTGTCGCGCCGTGCGGCGCGTACCAGATCACTCACTGTAAACTTCATGGTTTTACTCCGTAAATCGCGGCCAGCGCACAGATTTTGCGTGCCCAGCGCGTGTGGGTCTTGTATTCGTTCATGCGTCCGCCGTCCGCGCTCTTTTCCACCAGCACCCGGTCGTTATCCGCCATGCCCAGAATGCGCCGTGCGTCGTCCGCGTCGGCCTTGGACACGCGCAGACCGTTCTGCACGACCACGATCTGATTGGGATGGATGACCGTCTTGCCGACAAAGCCTGCCAGCAAGTCGCGTTCCAGCTCCCGCGCCAGACCGTTTAATCCCTCCGGTGCGTCAAAGTACTCCCAAACAGGGCCGGAAACGACGTAATCCCGCGAAAAGCAAGACAAAATATCGGTCAGAATGCGCTCGACGCAACCGATCTCGTAGATGGTCTGGTGACGTGCGCGGCGCACGCCGAACACATCGCAAAAATCATTGCCGCCCACGCGCACATTCAGCACAAGATCGCGGTTGGCATCGAGCAGGGTTTTGAGCCTGCGCAGGCACTCGGGGCGCAGGTCGGGCTCTGCCAGATCGGACGATTCCAGCGTGGGCATGAGATAAACCGGCCGTCCGGACTGCTCGCTGATCTGTCGCACAGCCGCTAAGTATGCCGGACCGTTTGTCTGCGTGAACTTGGGTGCGATAAATCCGGTCAGAATTTCCCGTCCCGCGCCCAGTCTTGTCCACAAAGAAGGGATCTGGTCGGGGTGACGCACCCGGATAAACAAAAGCGGACGGTAAACGTCCTCGTCCGCCCGTGCAATTTCGTCTAAAGTCTGTACGGCTCGTGCCTCGGCTTCGGGCACGGCACAGTCGCTGATGCTGTCTTCGAGGCACAGTGCAAGGGAGTACGGCGCATCCATCTGCCCCTGAATGACACGCCGTGCAAGGTTTTCCTGATTGGCCGGCGCGTACAGCAGCGCACCGACTGCATAAGGGGAAATCTTCATGTTTGCCTGTCCTTCTTTCCCGGTGTCTGTGTTTTGAGACACCCAAAAGGTATTCTATGTCATTATATCGCTCTGCCCCGCTATTTGCCAGAGGACGCCCAGTAAATTTTCTGTAAAACATTCTCCTTTTGGCTCTATCCGACACTCAAAATCCGTGATACAATAGCATTGATTTGAAGTGATTTTTTCACCGGGGAGGTCGATTCCATGTCCTTGTCCATCCGTCAGAATCCCATGCATCTATCGCTGTTCTCTGCCTTCTGCGGCATTCGCAGCCGGGTGCACGCCGAACAAAAAGACGTTTATCTGCTCGAATGGCTGGGGCTGCCCGACTCCCCGGATGTTTTTGCCCGTCAGCTTGGTGCAGCCATCGCACAGGCGAGGGCGCACAAGACCGGTTTTGTCTGTGTGACTGCGCTCCAGACCCGACCGGCACCGGGTGACACGGCACGTCTGGCTGCGCAGGCTGACACCCTGTTGTCCGGCGGCAGGCTGTCCCTGCCCGGGCTGTCCGACCCGCTGCTGGAGGGTGTGCCCGAGCGCGCGCTGGGATATGCGCTGGATGCCTACCGCGCTGCGCACCCGTCCGCATCGGACTCCATGGTCAAAAATTGCGCCGTGCGCCTGCTGTGTGCGCTCACCGGCCTGCTGCCCGCGCTCTTCCCGACCGGCATGCTGACCGACCAGCCCAAGTGCGTCTATCTTGGTGTCCCCGACCAGACCGCCTGCCTGCTGCTGCGCGTCCTGCCCGAGCTTGGCTGTGACACCGCACTCATTCAGCCCCAAGGCGGTGCGCTCCCGCTGCTCGGCACGGATGCCGTCGTCCTGCACGGTCTGGCACAGGATGATCTGGACGTGAACGCATTGCTGCGCACCGCACAGAGCGCAAAACCTGCCGAAAAACCGCAAAAACAGTCACCGCGTCCGGCCGCTTCACGCACACCCGCGCAGTCTATCCCCAGCCAAATGCAGCCCCAACCGGCTGCCCGTCCGGCAGTCTCCATCCCGCCCCGACCATCCCGCGCAGTTTCCTCTGCACCGGGCACACCTCCCCGACAGTCACAGTCGTCAGCGCCCGACACGCCCCCGGACTACGAAGCGCTCGCTGCACTCGCGTCCTCGGTGGTCATGATCGACGTACTGGACGCTTCCGGTCAGCCCTGTTCCTCGGGTTCGGGTGTACTCATCGCATCAAACGGCATCATTCTGACCAATTTCCATGTCGCATCCCGCGGCGTATCCTACGCCATCCATCTGGAAAACTGCGACACCGTGTTCTATACGAGCGAGCTGCTCAAATATCATGCAGATGACGACCTCGCACTCATCCGCCTGTCCGGCTGCCCAGCGCGTCCGATTCCACTCTATACCGGCGCGGAGGTCAAGCGCGGTCAACCGGTCGTCGCCATCGGCAGTCCACTCGGCCTGTTTAACTCGGTCTCGGACGGCATCATCGCCGGGTTCCGCCGTCTGGGCGACACCGATATGATTCAGTTCACCGCACCCACCTCACCCGGCAGCTCGGGCGGTGCGCTGCTCGACCGTTTTGGCCGTCTGATCGGCATTGTCACCGCGGGCTTCGAGGGTGGTCAAAACCTCAACCTTGCTGTGTCCTACACCGCAATCAAACCCTTTGTCCGCGGTTTCCTATAATATTATCGCATCCCCCCAACAAAAAAGGAGGTCATTTTATGAGAACAGCAATCGGCACGCGCGAAAATATGCGCGTACTGGAAGAATTCGAGAGCGGCGGCCTGCGCGTCGAAGTGCTCGAATACGAAAAACTGTGCGGTCTGACCGCGCCTTCCATGGCGCAGGCCGTCTACTTCATGGAGCAGCAGCACATCCGTGCCCGCCAGATCGCTCTGTACTTAACCGACGAGAAAGTCACGGTCAACCGCGGCGCAATGAGCTATTTTCAGGGCAACCTGCAAATGGTCAGCGGCGTGACCGTGGGCAACGCCCTGGGACGCATGCTGCGCGGCGCTGTCACCGGCGAGTCCATGTCCCAGCCCGAGTACACCGGCACCGGTCTGCTCGTGCTCGAGCCGTCCCTTAAGCACTTCCTCGTGCTGGAGCTTGCCCCCGGTGAGCGCGTCATCGTGGACGACGGCATGTTCTTCTGCGCACAGGGCAGCGTCAGCGTCCGCGCAGCGGCTCAGCGCACGGTCTCCTCGGCAGCCCTCGGCGGCGAGAGCCTGTTCCAGACCGAACTGACCGGCCCCGGCATCATCATTCTGGAATCGGCCGTACCCATGAGTGAAATTGATGTCATCGATCTGGCGAATGATACCCTGCGCGTTGACGGAAACTTCGCCGTCCTGCGCTCGGCAAATCTGGACTTCACCGTCGAACGTAGCGCAAAAACGCTCATCGGCTCGGCAGTCAGCGGCGAAGGTCTAGTCAATGTTTATCGCGGTACTGGTCAGGTTTGGCTCGCACCCACACTCAAGGTGTATGATAATCTTACCGCTGCACTGTGTCCGCCGCCTCCGGTAAGCAAGAAGGATTAACGACCGCACCCATAACTGAAAGTTTCGCCAGCCTTGGGGGAGGCTGCGGGTTCTCAGGGCAGAGCCCTGAGCCGGACTCCGCAGAGTCCGGAATCCCCTTTTGAAACCCGGTGTCCGCCCCGGGTTTCAATCAAAACATACAAAAAGGAAAGACCGTCCCAATCGGACGGTCTTTCCAGAGAATTGCGCGTCTGTGGACGCGCTTTTTTATTCTTTTTTAGTTGATTCCGGTCAAAAGGCCGGAATCAAGAGGAGATTTCGCGCTCTGCGGAGCGCGACTCAGGGCTCTGCCCTGAGAACCTGCAAGCCTTTCGAGAAAGGCTTGATCGAAAGCTTCAATTCGCCTGCGGGCGGGAAATCCGCCATATTTTTTCTCCAACAGTATAAATCCCCTTCTCCCCGGCCACACTAACCCGGACAGGAGGGGATCTTTTTATGGCAAAACGACAGGGCTGCCGCACGGTCAGCTTCGATCGTCCGGTCTATGTCTCGGCGCATGCCGCCATCGTCGGACAAAAAGAAGGCGAAGGCCCGTTGCAGGGCACGTTCGATATGGTCTCCGGTGATACGCACTTTGGTCAGAAAACCTGGGAGCTCGCCGAATCCCGTATGCAGCGCATCGCCATTGAAACCGCCACCGGCAAAGCCGGTTTGAATCTTTCCGACCTCGATTTTATTCTCGCGGGCGACCTGCTCAACCAGTGTATCGGCTCGGCAATGGCGTCGGTCTCGAGTAATATTCCGTTTATCGGTCTGTACGGTGCGTGTTCCACCATGGCCGAAGGTCTGGCTGTCGGTGCATGTCTGGTCGACGGTGGTGCCGCACGTCGGCTGTGTGCCGCGGCATCCTCACACTTCTGCGCAGCCGAACGACAGTACCGTTTTCCGCTGGCCTACGGCGGCCAGCGCACACCGACGGCGCAGTGGACAGCGACCGCTGCCGGTGCCGCGGTTCTGACCCGTGACCGCACGCCGGTGCGCATCACCCACGCGCTTTTCGGTCAGATGGTCGATCTGGACGTGACCGACGCAAACAACATGGGCGCGGCGATGGCGCCCGCGGCTTACGATACGCTGACCCATCTCTTCGAGGACACCGGCACCCAGCCATCCGACTACGACCGCATTTTAACCGGTGATCTGGCCCGCGTGGGCAGCGCATTGCTGCGCGATCTGTTTGGGCGCGACGGGGTTGATCTGGGTGCAACCTACGACGACTGCGGTGTTCTGCTCTACGACACCGAACAGGACGTGCACGCGGGCGGTTCGGGCTGTGGTTGCTCGGCGGCTGTGCTGTGCGGCGACATTCTCGACCGCATGGAGCGCGGTGCGCTGCACCGGGTCATTTTCGCGGGTACGGGTGCTTTGATGAGTCCAACTTCTGTGCAGCAGGGTCAAGGCATCGCGGGCATCTGTCATGCGGTTATTCTGGAAGGGAGCTAACGCAAAATGCAATATATTCAGGCGTTTATCATGGGCGGCGCGATCTGCGCCGTGGCGCAGGTGCTCATCGACAAGACCAAGCTCACCCCGGCGCGTATTCTGGTCGGCTGTGTGGTATTGGGTGTTATTTTGACCGGTCTGGGGCTATATCAGCCGCTGGTCGACTGGGGCGGTGCGGGTGCGACTGTGCCGCTGTTAGGGTTTGGGTATTCGCTGGCCAAAGGCGTACAGGTTGGTGTGGCGCAGGACGGTCTGCTCGGTGCGTTTACCGGTGGTGTGACCGGTGCAGCGGGTGGTATTGCGGCGGCGATTGTGTTCGGCTGTCTGTTTGCGCTGTTAAGCAAGCCGGAAGACAAGTCGAAGTGAAGCGCAAGCTGAAGTGCGGAGGAAGTAAGAAAAAGACCGTCCCTCGGGACGGTCTTTTTCATGAGCGGCCATTGGCCGCGGAGGTCTTGCGCTCTGCGGAGCGCGCTTTTTATTATTTTTGGGTTGAAACCCGGGTCCGACACCGGGTTTCAAGAGGAGGTTCCGGACTCTGCGGAGTCCGGCTCAGGGCTCTGCCCTGAGAACCCGCAGCCTTTGAAAAGGCTGGCGAAACTTTCAGTTAGGGGTGCGGTGGTTT
>NZ_FUXW01000008.1 GCF_900167005.1 Butyricicoccus pullicaecorum DSM 23266 | reverse complement strand
TTCCGGACTCTGCGGAGTCCGGCTCAGGGCTCTGCCCTGAGAACCCGCAGCCTTTGAAAAGGCTGGCGAAACTTTCAGTTAGGGGTGCGGTGGTTTTGGGCGAAAAAAAATCAGTTCACCTGGGAGCACGCCTCAGGTGAACTGACCTTTATGCGTTAACCTTTACAAGAAAGCGTTAACGCCTGACACTTTGAACTTATACCAGCTCGATGATTGCCATCTCAGCGCAGTCACCACGACGGGGACCGGTCTTGATGATGCGGGTGTAACCACCGTTACGCTCAGCGTACTTCGGAGCAATCTCAGAGAACAGCTTTGCAACAACAGCTTCCTTGGTAACGAAAGCCATAGCCTGACGGCGGGTTGCCAGGGTGTTCTTCTTGCCCAGGGTGATCATCTTCTCGCACAGGGGAGCGACTTCCTTTGCACGTGCCAGGGTGGTCTCGATTCTGCCGTTCTCCAGCAGGAAAGTTACCATTGCACGCAGCATCGCCATACGGTGTTCGGTCGTGCGGCCGAGCTTACGATTTGCTGCCATGTTCGTGTACCTCCATATATAGGTCAATAGATATAAAGCGACGGCGCGGCAAAACGCCGCCGCTTTCGTGCTAAATTACCAGGGCGCTCCTGATCTTGTCAGCAAGCGCGTGGGCCGGGGAAACTTATTCCTCGGACTTGGCAAGCGACAGACCCATTGCCTCCAGCTTGCCGATGACTTCCTCGAGCGACTTGCGTCCGAGGTTTCTTACCTTCATCATGTCCTCTTCCGAGGTGTTGATGAGGTCCTCTACCGTGTTGATACCAGCACGCTTGAGGCAGTTGAACGAACGTACCGAGAAGTCCAGCTCTTCGATGGTCATCTCCAGTACCTTGTCGTGCTGTGCCTCCGCCTTCTCTACGACGGTAGACTTCGAGCCGATCTCCTCCGAGAGATCAACAAACAGGTCAAGGTGATCGCGCAGAACCTTTGCACCCAGAGAAACTGCGTCACGCGCATGGATGGTGCGGTCGGTCCAGATCTCCAGCGTCAGCTTGTCGTAGTCGGTCGTGTTGCCGACACGGGTGTTCTCTACGGTATAGTTTACCTTGTACACCGGGGTGTAAATCGAGTCCACCGGAATGACGCCGATCGCGTTCTGATTCTGCTTGTTGCGCTCTGCCGGAACGTATCCGCGGCCGGATGCCAGGGTGATCTCCATAGACAGGCGCGCGTCGCTCATCAGGGTCGCAATATGCAGGTCCGGGTTCAGGATCTCGACCTCGCCATCCGAATGGATGTCACCGGCCTTGACCTCGCCTTCGCCTGCGGCTTCGATATAGACGGTCTTCGGACCATCGCAGTAAAGCTTGGCAATGATGCCCTTTACATTGAGGACGATCTCAGTTACGTCCTCCTTCACACCGGGAATGGTGGAAAACTCATGCTGCACGCCAGCGATTTTGATGGAGGTCGCGGCAGTGCCCGGGAGGGACGACAGCAGGATGCGGCGCAGGGAGTTACCCAGCGTCGTGCCATAGCCTCGCTCCAGCGGCTCTACGACGAATCTGCCATAGGAGCCGTCTTCTGCCAGCTCCTCGCAATCAATGCGCGGCTTTTCAATTTCGATCATTGTAAGATACCCTCCTTTTCATGCGGCCAATTCACTTGTAATATCGATGGAAATTTCACGCGCCCCGCGATAATCGCGGCAGCGCGTAAAAGAAATCCAAGGAAATAAGGGTTTGGCTTATTTGGAGTACAGCTCGACGATCAGGTGCTCGGCTACCTCGTAGTCGATGTCGTCACGAGCAGGCATTGCAACGATCTTGCCCTCGAAGGAGTCGTTTGCCTTTTCAATCCACTTCGGGCAAGCCTTCTTGCCGTTCTCCTCGAGCAGAGTCTTGAACTTGGTCGAGGTGCGGGACTTCTCGCATACTGCAACAACGTCGCCCAGCTTTACCTGGTAGGAAGCGATGTTGACGCGCTTGCCGTTTACGGTGAAGTGTGCGTGGCTAACCAGCTGGCGAGCCTCACGACGGGTGTTTGCAAAACCCATGCGGTAAACGGTGTTGTCCAGGCGGCGCTCCAGCTCCTGCAGCAGGATCTCACCGGTGATGCCCTGCTTCTTCTCAGCCTTCTCGTAGTACTTACGGAACTGCTTCTCCAGGACGCCGTAGATGAACTTGACCTTCTGCTTCTCGGTCAGCTGCATGCCGTACTCGGACTGCTTGCGGCGGGACTGCTTCGGGTTGCGCTTGGTCTCCTTGGAGTAACCAAGAACTGCAGGGGAAATGCCCAGGGTCTTACATCTCTTCAGAATGGGCTGCGTATTCTTTGCCATTATTGGTTTCCTCCTTGATTAAACTCTTCTTCTCTTGGGCGGGCGGCAGCCGTTGTGCGGGATCGGGGTAACGTCCTTGATCATGGTTACCTCGAGGCCGGTTGCCTGCAGCGCACGGATGGCTGCCTCACGGCCGGAACCCGGGCCCTTTACGTAGACCTCTACGGTCTTCAGGCCATGCTCCATAGCTGCCTTTGCAGCAGTCTCAGCAGCGGTCTGTGCAGCGTAGGGGGTAGACTTACGAGAGCCACGGAAACCCATCTCACCAGCGGATGCCCAGGACAGAGCGTTGCCGTTGGTGTCGGTGATGGTAACGATGGTATTATTGAAAGAGGAGCGGATATGAGCCGCGCCCTTTTCGATATTCTTGCGCTCGCGACGCTTGGTGCGTACCTGAGCGCCCTTCTTCTGAACCTTAGCCATTTATGCTCCCCTCCTTACTTCTTCTTGTTCGCAATGGTCTTCTTCGGGCCCTTGCGGGTACGTGCGTTGGTCTTGGTGCGCTGACCGCGAACCGGCAGGCCACGGCGATGACGCAGGCCGCGGTAGCAGCCGATCTCAACCAGACGCTTGATGTTGAGGCCGATCTCACGGCGCAGGTCACCCTCTACGGTGTAGCCGTGCTCGATGCACTCACGCAGCTTTGCTGCTTCTTCCTCAGTCAGATCCTTAACGCGGGTGTCCGGGTTGATACCGGTCTTGGTCAGGATTTCGTTGGACAGCTTCCGTCCGATGCCGTAGATGTAGGTCAGGCCGATCTCTACGCGCTTCTCACGCGGAAGGTCAACACCGGCAATACGTGCCATTTACATTTACCTCCAAAGTATCTTGCTGGGACGTGTGTGCGGTAACCAGTCTAAGGGCCGTCCCCGCCCTTGTAGCGCCGTGCGCCTGGGCGCACGTGCTTGTTGGTACCGTCGCTTGTATATTGGGGATTCCGTTTGGATTCCCCACACAAAGAAGCGCCGGAGACAGAACTTTGCTTGCCTCCGTGTGGGATACAGCCGCACGTTCTGCGACCAGGGGTCTTTTTGCTTCCCTGCCGCAGCCGTTTGCGGAGCGCTCTAATCCAAGGGTTCGTCCCTTAAATTAGCCCTGCTTCTGCTTGTGCTTCGGGTTCTGGCAGATGACCATTACGCGGCCCTTGCGGCGAATGATCTTGCACTTTTCACAGATCGGCTTTACAGACGGTCTTACTTTCATGAGAATAAACCTCCATCAGATAATAGATCGGTGGTGGATAACGGCTCCGCGGTCACGTTGGAGCCTCCGCCCGCCTTTTCATCACAAAGGGCGTCTTACTTGGAACGCCAGGTGATGCGGCCGCGGGTCAGGTCGTAGGGCGACATCTGCACGGTGACCTTGTCGCCGGGTAAAATGCGGATAAAGTTCATGCGGAGCTTACCCGAGATGTGCGCCAGGATCTTGTGCCCGTTGGGCAGCTCGACCTGGAACATCGCATTGGGCAGCGCCTCTATGACGGTACCTTCCAGCTCAATTACGTCGTCTTTAGCCATGTTCGCTTTCCCTTTCTTGGTCAGTGTTTTGGTTCTCACCTGCCCAGATGGACAGGGCTTTCCGGATATCGCTGTTGGTGAGTCGTCCGGTTGTCAGAAGCTTTTCCCGGGTGCGTTCGTCGCAGTGTGCGACAAACGTGGTGTGTCTGCGCTTTTTGCGCTTGGGCTTTTCCGCCCGGCGCAGCTTGCCGTTTGCAAGCCAGAGGAAGTTCTCCTCCTCGCGCACGACCAGCATCACTTCGTCCCGGTCGCGTCCGGCCAGCGAGATCACCAGGTCAGATACATGGGAACACATGGTCACAGCACCTCGCCGTCGATGGCCGTCAGGATTTCCGGCTCGCCATCGGTAATGGCGATCGTGTTTTCATAGTGTGCCGACAGCTTGCCGTCCTTAGTCTTGACGGTCCAGCCGTCAGACAGAACGCGCACGTCGTACACACCGGCGTTTACCATCGGCTCGACCGCAAGGGTCATACCTCTTTGCAGGCGGACGCCATGTCCCGGGCGGCCGAAGTTCGGAACTTCGGGCGACTCGTGGAGCTGGCGGCCAACGCCGTGACCTACGAAGGAGCGGACGACAGAGAACCCGTTGGCCTGGGCGTAGGCTTGCACCGCGGCCGAGATATCGGAAACGCGGCAGCCCTCTCGGGCAAACTTGATGCCCTCATAGAAGCTCTGCCGGGTTACCTCGATCAGCCGCTTGGCCTCTTCGGAGACCTCCCCGCACGGTACTGTGCACGCACAGTCGCCGTGGAAGCCGCCGATATAGGCACCAACGTCAATCTTTACGATATCGCCCGAGCGGACGACCCGCTTTTTGGAAGGGATACCGTGAATGACCTCGTCATTGATCGATACACAGGCGCTCGCCGGAAAGCCGCCGTAACCGAGGAAGGAGGGCTTAGCGCCCGCCTCCTCGATGGTCTTGCGGACAATCCGGTCGATGTCGTCCGTGGTAACCCCGGGAGCGACCGCGTCATACGCTGCCTTCCGCGCCAGGGCGGTGATCCGGCAGGCGACGCGCATGCGCTCCAGTTGTTCATTCGTTTTGATTGGAATCATATCTTACAGACCCAGCGCCTGGCATGCCAGAATCTTGGTCTGCTCAATGCCCTGTGCGCCGTCGATGCTCTTGAGCTTGCCCTGTGCGCCGTAGTAGTCCTTCAGCGGCTCGGTCTGCTCGTGATAGGTCGCAAGACGATGCTTGACCACGTCCGGCTTGTCGTCCTTGCGGATGTGCAGCGTATCGCCGCAGACGTCGCAGACGCCTTCCTGCTTGGGCGGGTTCGCCTTGATGTGGTAGGTCGCGCCGCACTTGAGGCAGACGCGGCGGCCGGTCATGCGGCCTTCGATGACCGCGTCATCAACTTCGAGCGACAGCGCGCAGTCGATAGATGCGATCTGGTCGAGTGCCTCGGCCTGCGGGATGGTGCGCGGGAAACCGTCCAGGATGAAGCCGTTTTTGCAGTCATCCTGAGCGATGCGACCCTGCAGCAGGTCGATGACGAGCTGATCGGGTACCAGCTGGCCGGCATCCATAAATGCCTTAGCCTTCTGGCCAAGCTCAGTTTTATTGGCAATGGCCTCGCGCAGGATGTTGCCGGTCGAAACCGACGGAACGCCCATCTTTTCGATCAGATAGGACGCGAGCGTGCCCTTGCCGGCGCCAGGAGCGCCTAAAAGAATCAGATTCACAGAAAATGCCCCCTAAATTACTCCAAGAAGCCCTTGTGGTGACGCATCATCATCTGTGCCTCGAGCTGCTTGACAGTCTCAAGCGCAACGCCGACGACGATGATGACCGAGGTGCCGCCCAGTGCAACATTGCGCAGGTTGGAGTTGAATGCGCCAATGATGAGCGGAACCAGCGCGACGACGCACAGGAAGATCGCGCCAACAAAGACAACCTTGCCCAGTGCCTTCATGATGAAGTCGGACGTGGGCTTGCCGGGACGGAAGCCCGGGATATAACCGCCGTTCTTCTTCAGGTTGTTCGCAATCTCGATGGGATTAAACTGAATCGAAGCGTAGAAGTACGAGAAACCGAAGATCATAACCGCATAGAGTGCGATATAGAACGGGGAAGTCTGCTGGAACAGGCTCATAATCGAGGCTCCGACCGTGCCTGCCTCGGGATTCCAGAACATCTGGATGGTCGCCGGCAGAGACAGGATCGAAGACGCGAAGATGATCGGCATAACGCCGGTTGCGTTGACCTTGATCGGCAGGTGAGTCGACTGGCCACCGTACATCTTGCGGCCCACGACGCGCTTTGCGTACTGGATCGGGATGCGGCGCTCAGCATTCGACATGTAGACGATGAATACAACCATCGCCAGACCGACAAGGATCATAAGGATGCCGATGACTGCGGAAGTCTTGAACAGCTGCATAACTGCAGTTGCCAGAGAAGGACCGCGGGAGATAATGCCCGCGAAAAGGATGATCGAGATACCGTTGCCGATACCGTTCTGGGTGATGTGCTCGCCCATCCACATAATCAGCGCAGTACCTGCGGTAAACGCCATGATGATGACGATTGCAGCCCAGACGCCGGTCTCGGTCAGCAGACCCCAGCTCTTAAGCAGCATGTAGTAGGAGAAGCCCTGAACGAAGCCGAGCAGAACGGCAACGTAGCGCGTCCAGCTTGCGATCTTCTTCTGGCCTTCCTCACCGCCGTCCTTGACCATGTGCTCGAGAGCAGGGATGGCAACGGTCAGCAGCTGCAGGATAATCGATGCGTTGATATAGGGAGTGATGCCCATTGCGAAGATGGTCGCATTGGACAGGCCGCCGCCGGTGAAGACATCCATGAAGCTCAGAAGCGAGCCGTTGGAGGTCTGCTGCTCAAAAACCTGAGACAGCATGGCGAAATCTACGAACGGAACCGGGATAGAAGAACCGAGGCGGAAGATGAAGACAATGAACAGAGTGTACAGAATCTTCTTACGCAGTTCTGCGACCCGCCACGCATTCTTGATGGTCTCGAGCACCTTAGATCACCTCGGCCTTTCCGCCTGCCTTCTCGATCTTCTCCTTTGCGGAAGCAGAGAATGCCGCAGCCTTTACGGTAAGGCTCTTGGTCAGCTCGCCGTTGCCAAGGATCTTGACGCCGTCGAGTGCCTTAGAGATGACACCGGTCTCGAGCAGCAGCTCGGTGGTAACCTCGGTGCCGTTCTCGAAACGCTCCAGAGCGGAAACGTTAACCGGTGCGTAGGTGGTGCCGAAGATGTTGTTGAAACCGCGCTTGGGCAGACGGCGTGCCAGAGGCATCTGGCCACCCTCAAAGCCCGGGCGAACGCCGCCGCCGGAGCGAGCCCACTGGCCCTTGTGACCGCGGCCTGCGGTCTTGCCGTTACCGGAACCAGCGCCACGACCCTTGCGGTATGCCTTCTTGGTAGAACCCAGAGCGGGCTGTAAGTCCTGAAGCTTCATGTCGTTACGCCTCCTCTACGATTTCGATGAGGTAGCCGATCTGAGCCAGCTTGCCGCGGGTTGCAGCGTTGTCCGGCTGAACGGTTACGTCGTTGATTTTCTTAAGACCCAGAGCGTGAGCGGTCGCGATGTGCTGCTGCTTGCGGCCTGCCAGGCTCTTTTTGAGGGTAATCTGAATGTTTGCCATGTCTATTACCCCTCCTATTACAGTTCGTTTACGTCTTTGCCGCGAACTGCTGCAACCTCAGCTGCATTGCGCAGGCTCTTGAGGCCCTCGATGGTTGCGGTTACAACGTTCTGCGGATTGTTGGAACGCAGGCACTTGGTACGGATATCCTTAATGCCAGCTGCCTCAACGACAGCACGGACAGCGCCGCCTGCGATAACACCGGTACCAGGAGCAGCGGGCTTCATCAGCACGCGGCCTGCACCGAACTCACCGATTACCTCGTGGGGAATGCTGGTGCCCTTGAGGGAAATCTTGATGAGGTTCTTCTTTGCATCCTCAATACCCTTGCGGATAGCGTCGGGAACTTCGGAGGCCTTGCCCAGACCGAAGCCAACGGTGCCCTTGCCGTCGCCTACGACTACGAGAGCCGCAAACTTGAAGATACGACCGCCCTTAACAGTCTTGGATACGCGATTGAGAGCGACGACGGTTTCCTTGAACTCGTCCTCTCTCTTCTCGTTACGATCAAACTTAGCCATGTTTTACCTCCTCCCGACTTAAAACTGAAGGCCGCCCTCGCGAGCGCCCTCTGCGAGTTCCTTCACGCGGCCGTGGTACAGATAGCCACCGCGGTCAAATACGACATTCTCGATGCCCTTTGCCTTGCAGCGCTCTGCTACCAGCAGACCGACCTTCTTTGCAGCGTCCTTGTTGCCGCCGTACTCGGTGAAGTCCTTCTCAATCGTCGAAGCGGAGACGAGGGTCACGCCGGCTACGTCGTCGATCACCTGTGCATAGATGTTCTTTGCGCTTCTGTATACGTCAAGACGGGGGCACTGAGCGGTGCCGGAGATCTTGCCGCGTACTCTCTTATGGCGCTTCAGGCGCGCCTTGTTAGAATCCTTCTTAGAAACCATTTAAGCACACTCTCCTTTCTTACTTCTTCTTGCCGCCGGTCTTGCCTTCCTTGCGGCGGATGTGCTCATCAACGTACTTGATGCCCTTGCCCTTATACGGCTCCGGCGGACGCTTCTCGCGTACTTCCGCTGCAAACTGGCCGACCTTCTGCTTGTCGGGACCGGAAATGATGATCTTGTTGGGGTTCGGAACCTCGATGGAGATGCCGTCGATCTCGCTCATAACAACCTGATGAGAGAAACCGAGGTTCATGACCAGATCCTTGCCCTGCTTGGCAACACGGTAACCTACGCCGTTAACGTCCAGCTCCTTCTTGAAGCCCTCGGTTACGCCGACAACCATGTTGTGGATCAGGGTGCGGGTCAGGCCATGCAGTGCGCGGTTCTGCTTCTCGTCGTTCGGACGGGTAACAACGATCTCGTTGTTCTCAACAGCAACCTGCATGTTCGGATGAAGCTCGCGGGTCAGGGTTTCCTTAGCGCCCTTAACCGTAATGACATTGCCGTCCAGGGTGACAGTAACACCAGCGGGGATGGCAATAGGCATTCTACCAATTCTCGACATTGTGAATTACCTCCTTACCATACGAACGCCAGGACTTCGCCGCCGACGTTCAGCTCGCGAGCCTTCTTGTCGGTCATGACGCCCTTGGACGTAGAAATGATGGCAACGCCCAGGCCGCGGAGAACCTTGGGCAGCTCCTGTGCACCAGCGTAGACGCGCAGGCCGGGCTTGGATACACGCTTGATGCCGGTGATTGCCTTCTGGCGGTTTGCACCGTACTTCAGGGTGATGCGGATGAGGCCCTGGTTGCCGTTGTCAACGAGCTGGAAAGCCTTGATGTAGCCCTCGTCGAGCAGGATCTGCGCGATGGACTTCTTCATCTTGGACGCCGGTACGTCAACGGTCTCGTGACGAGCAGCGCCCGCGTTGCGGATGCGGGTCAGCATATCCGCAATCGGATCAGTGATCTGCATTACTTTTGCTCCTTTCAGAAGTTTGGCGGTACTTCGTGTGGGTTCGCCCACGGGTTGCCGCCCACTTTTCTTACTAACGCTGCCGTGACCTTTTCACGGCAGGTGCTGGGGAAAAATATAAAAATCGATGGTCTGTTTTTGACCAGACCATCGATAATTATAACACAGTAAGAGCCCGTCCGCAATGGAAATTATGCCGATTTTTGCGCAGAAAATTCCCTTTGGGCGGGTCAAAATGTTATAACGGCAGGTCGGCCGTTTTTTGCGCTCCACAGACCGCGCCGGATGAAAACCGGTTGACGGCCTTTGGGCGGGCAGTGCTTAAAAATGGCACCGCGCTCGGCCTCAAAATTGAGGCTGGCAGTTAAGCGTGCATCGCACGTCTACAACATATTATATCAAAGATACGCCCGGGGTTGCAAGATTTTTTTCGCGCGATTTCGCACAATTTTGCAGGAAGTTTTTGGGCAGTTTGACCGGATGACCAAGCGTACCCACCATCTTATCAATTGACTTTTTCACCGCTTTGTATTATAGTAAGGATAGAAAAAGGGCGCGTTACCGGCAGACGGTTACGCCCTCATCTTATCGTTCAAAAATGACCGCTAAGTTTGCGAGGCTTGGGCGGTCATTTTGCATATGTAAGGAATAATCCGGCGAACAATACGACAAAAATCGCAATGCGCAGCATCTTTGCATACACAGCGTTCACCTCCTTTCCTTTCGGAATGAGGCAAACTTCACCTCCCTTCCCACAGGGAATGGAGGACATAACCGCCTACCGTAGATTTCGATAACGCGCTGAAAAGTAATTTTTCCTGTCGTTTATCTTATCATATTGTCGCGCCATATGCAACAATTCCTTATATCACAGTATCATCCTTGCTCGGTCAAGGCCCGAAATCCATGCACCGATACCATTTCTACAATACAAAAGGCACCTTTCGGTGCCTTTTTCTTATTTTTATGTCCGTTGGGCGATTTTATAGTCAACTTCGACCGAGCCGGTCTCCCCTGCCGGTTTGGCCTCGAACAGGTAGTCGGTCTTTTCCCATCTGACTTCTGCCGAAATATGCCCCTCGGTGCCCGGTTCGATCACACGTGCGCCCGTGCGGTTGATCGTGATTTCGACGGGGTCAAAACCCTCGTTGCGAATCCAGAAATTCACCGTTCCGCCATGCTCGGCGGTCAGCGACTGCGTCAGTTCCAGCCCTCTCCAGGACGAAGTGCCCTCGGTCAGGGCTGCGTCTGGGTCTGTCAGCGGCTCGGTCGGTGTTTTGCCCGGTACGCCTACCTGTCCAATCGCCATCAGTGCGCCCCAAACGCTTACAATGCACAGCGCACCGGCTGCGACTCCGGTTATCACATATCGATACAAAATCAAAACACCTCTTTCTTTCCTGATTCCCGGGAAATATCTATTACCTCTATCATGTATGATTTTTGCAGAAATTGCAAGACAGATCGGTTAAAATTGTGTTAAAACCCGTAAAATGCTATATAGCAGAAAAGGCGCCTTACGGCGCCTTTTTCCACAGTCAGGATATAACAAATGATTGACTGAACAGTGCTTGTCCACTGTCCAGCGGAATGACCAGACGATATGTCCCCGCACGAAGTGCCGGGTATTCATTCAAGGAAAATGTTCCCTGTGTGCTTCCCTCGTCCGGGCACTCTCGCCCAATGGCGGTATATGAACGCTCCGAAGCGCGACGGCTCAACCGCGTCAGCACTTCCACCCAAGTTCCGTCCTTCTGATATTCCAGAGCCATTTGCTCACCAAACAGCAAATCTGCGCCACTCTCGTTGTACATGCCCCAGTCCAGCTGCGTCTGGTCAGGTTGTATCTGCCAAGTTACGCCGCTCACTGGCACAGCCGACGCATACTCACTCGGCGCAGTGCGAAACGACCGCGTCCAGACAAAAAGCCCGACAATCAAGACAGTACATGCTGCAACTGTCACAATCGACACCGTTCGACGCAATGTAAACACCTCTCTGATTTTTTCTTTATTATATAATGTACGAAATATCCTGTCAATCGCTTTCTGAAATGACTCCTTGAAACACAAAAAAGCCGCACAGCATGTACTGTGCGACTTTGTATACCTTGAAAAAGTTTACTTTACTGACTCAAGTCCACGAAACCCGAAATGTAGCGTTGCCACCCATTCCCTCTGTGACCTCTGCGGTGATATAAAACTCATCAAATGCATCCCGGTCAATGGATACCGCCGCTGCGTCGCCAAGCGGTAGGGTCTCTACTTTGACGATCTCGTCAGATTGCTCCCCACTCTGGTAAATTCTAATTTTTACCTTTTCCGGCCCGCCTGTTCCTTGAAAAACAACTGCAACTTTTGTTGCATCATTGATAGGTGCTCTGCAAATTTCCTTTTCCGTACCATTGTTGCCCAAGGAGACTCGATAATCCTCTTCCCGACACGTCATTTGCTTCTTCTGCTCCGCGACAAGATCTTTTTGCCGCATATAAATCCCTGCTTGTGCTGTACCTGCACACAGCAGTACCCCACAGAGTATCGCACTGATTTTGCGTATCGTATGCTTTGTCATAAAAATCACTCCTTAAACAATCCTGCCGATGCAAAAACACCACTTGATGGATGCCACGCGGCTTTGTATCATGTGCGGTCAATCCTGTTGAGCGATCTTATATTCGATATCAATATCGCCGCCGTTTTCAGCTGTCTTATCTCTGATCCCATTAAAACCGCTATACCATGGCTGCGATCCGGTTTCTTTATCTATATTATACGTTTCCCCCCTCTGCAAATACAATTAAGCCCAGCTTAAGATTTGCTTAAGAATTATTTAAGATTTTGATTTCTGGCAACACAAAAAAGCCGCACAGCGTATGCTGTGCGGCTTTGTATAATCGCTTAAATCGCGGGGCTTACCAGGAAGCCTTGCGAACGCCCGGGATCTGACCCTTGTAAGCCAGCTCACGGAAGCAGATACGGCAGATACCGAAATCACGCAGGTAAGCGTGCGGACGGCCGCAGATCTTGCAGCGGTTGTACTGACGAGTCGAGAACTTCGGAGTCTTCTGCTGCTTGAGTACCATTGCCTTCTTAGCCATTGAATTCTCCTCCTTCTTACTTCGCGAACGGAGCGCCCATCAGGGTCAGCAGCTCGCGAGCTTCTTCGTCAGTGTTGGCAGTGGTGCAGATGATGATATCCATACCACGAACCTTGTCGATCTGATCGTAGGAGATTTCCGGGAAAATCAGCTGCTCCTTCAGGCCGAATGCGTAGTTGCCGCGGCCGTCGAAAGAGTTAGCGGAGATACCGCGGAAGTCACGTACACGGGGCAGAGCCACGTTGAACAGACGATCCAGGAACTCCCACATGCGGTCGGAGCGCAGGGTAACCTTTGCGCCTACCGGCATGCCCTCACGGAGCTTGAAGTTTGCAACCGACTTCTTAGCAGTGGTAACAACTGCCTTCTGGCCGGTGATGGTGGTCAGGTCGCGGACAACTGCCTCGAGAACCTTAGCATTGCCGTTTGCTTCCTTGCCGCAGCCGCAGTTAACGATGATCTTGTCGATCTTCGGGATCTGCATGGTGCTCTTGTACTCGAACTTCTTCATCAGAGCAGGTGCAACCTCTGCGACGTACTTATCTTTCAGTCTGGGCATAAGTTAAACCTCCTCCTTAAATGGTCTCGCCGCACTTCTTGCAAACGGCAACCTTCTGGCCGTTCTCAAGAATCTTGGCAGCGGGGCGGGTGGGCTTGCCGCACTTCGGGCAAACCTTCATCAGCTTGCAAGCGCGCAGTGCGCCCTCGCGCTTTACGATGCCGCCGGTCTCACCCTGGCGGCGGGGCTTCTGGTGGCAGGTGATCATGTTGACACCCTCTACGACTACCATGCCCTTCTTCGGGTTAACGGACAGAACCTTGCCCTGCTTGCCCTTCTCCTTACCGGAGAGGACAACTGCGGTGTCGCCCGTCTTGAGATGCAGAGTATTCATGTTTCGGGGACCTCCTTACAGTACTTCGGGAGCCAGAGACAGGATCTTCATGTAGTCCTTGTCGCGCAGCTCGCGTGCAACGGGCCCAAAGATACGGGTACCTCTGGGGTTCTTATCTTCCTTGATGATGACAGCCGCGTTCTCGTCGAAGCGGATGTAGCTGCCGTCCGCGCGGCGCAGGCCCTTTACAGAGCGGACGATAACAGCCTTGACAACGTCGCCCTTCTTGACGCCGCCGCCCGGGGTTGCCTTGCGGACGGAGCAGACGATAACGTCGCCGATGTTGCCGTACTTACGGGTGGAGCCGCCGAGAACACGAATGCACTTCAGCTCCTTTGCGCCGCTGTTGTCAGCCGCGCGCAGAAAAGTTTCCTGCTGAATCATGTGTGCGCTCCTCCTTACTTAGCCTTCTCGATCACTTCGACCAGTCTCCAGCGCTTGTCCTTGGACAGCGGGCGGGTCTCCATAACCTTAACCTTATCGCCGATCTTGCACTCGTTGTTCTCGTCGTGTGCCTTCAGCTTGTAGGTTCTCTTCATAACCTTCTTATACAGAGGATGCTGAACGCTGTCCTCGATAGCAACGACAATGGTCTTGTCCATCTTGTCGGATACGACCTTGCCGACTCTGGTCTTGCGTAACGCTCTCTCGCTCAACTTCGCTTACCTCCCTTACTTGCCCGCAAGCTGAAGCTCGCGGAGAACGGTGTTGACACGCGCGATATCGCGCTTAACCTCGGAAATCTTGTTGGTGTTGTCAAGCTGGTTGGTAGCATGCTGAAGTCTCAGGTTAAAGAGGTCCTTCTTCAGCTCCGCGATCTTGGTCTCGAGCTCAGCGGCGCTCATCTCTCTAATCTCTTTTGCCTTCATCATTCTTCACCACCAATCTTAGTCTCACGGGCTACAAACTTGGTCTTGACCGGCAGCTTGTGGCTAGCCAGACGCAGTGCCTCACGAGCAACTTCCTCGGAAACACCAGCGATCTCGAAGAGAACGCGGCCCGGCTTAACAACAGCTACCCAGTACTCCGGAGAGCCCTTACCGGAACCCATTCGGGTCTCAGCAGGCTTCTCGGTAACCGGCTTGTCGGGGAAAATCTTGATCCAGACCTTACCACCACGCTTGGTGTAACGGGTCATAGCGATACGGGCTGCCTCGATCTGGTTCGAGGTGATCCATGCGGGCTCAGTTGCCGCAATGCCGAAATCACCGTATGCAACGAAGTTGCCGCGGGAAGCCTTGCCCTTCAGGCGGCCTCTGTGTACGCGACGATATTTAACTCTCTTGGGGAGCAGCATTAGCGGTTGCCTCCTTCCTGACGCGGTGCGCGACGACGGTCACCGTTGCGACGGTCGCCATTGCGGCGGTCGCGGCGGTCGCGGCGCTCGAAAGCGGGCTTCGGAGCCTCGATCGAACGGCCCAGACGGGGACCGCCGGTCAGGACTTCGCCCTTGTAAATCCAAACCTTGACACCGATCTTACCATAGGTGGTGTTTGCCTCAGCAAAACCGTAGTCGATGTCTGCACGCAGAGTCTGCAGCGGGATAGTACCCTCATGGTAGTGCTCGGTACGTGCGATTTCTGCACCGCCCAGACGGCCGGAGCAGCAGGTCTTGATGCCCTTCGCACCCATGCGCATTGCGCGGCCCATGGACTGCTTCATTGCGCGGCGGAAGGAGATACGCTTCTCCAGCTGAGAAGCGATGTTCTCTGCAACCAGCTGAGCGTTGGTGTCGGGGTTCTTCAGCTCGATGATGGAGATCTTGACCGGCTTTGCGATCATCTTGCTCATCTCAGCCTGCAGCTTCTCGATCAGCTCGCCGCCCTTGCCGATAACCAGGCCCGGACGTGCAACCTGAAGGATGATCTTAACGTCCTTCTGGGTACGCTCGATCTCGATTGCTGCAACGCCTGCGTCGTACAGCTTCTTCTTCAGAACCTTACGGATGTTGTAGTCTTCCACGAGGAGATCGCCGAACTGTGCGTCCTTTGCGAACCAACGGGAATCCCAATTCTTGATTACGCCTACACGGAGACCGTGCGGATTAACTTTCTGGCCCATTGTTTAACCTCCCCTTATTCTTTCTCTGCGAGAACCAGAGTGACATGAGAGGTTCTCTTCAGGATGCGGAATGCACGGCCCTGTGCACGCGGCATAACGCGCTTCATGATCGGGCCAGGTGCTACATGGACTTCCTTGACATACAGCTTGTCGGTGTCCATGCCGTGGTTGTTCTCTGCGTTAGCAACAGCGCTCTTGAGCAGCTTTGCCATAACCTCAGAGGCAGCCTTCGGGGTGTTCATAATGATAGCCATTGCGGTGCCAGCGTCCTTACCGCGGATGAGGTCACAGATGAGCTTCATCTTGCGGGGGGTCATGCGGACATTTCTAACAATTGCTCTTGCTTCCATTTGTTCTTACCTCCCCTTACTTACCGTTGTTGGAGGTCTTGCTGCCCGCGTGGCCCTTGTAGGTACGGGTCGGCGCGAACTCGCCCAGCTTATGACCTACCATGTCTTCGGTCACATATACCGGAACGTGCTTGCGGCCGTCATGCACTGCGATGGTGTGGCCAACGAATTCCGGGAAAATGGTGGAGGCACGAGACCAGGTCTTAACGACCTTCTTTTCGCCTGCCTCGTTCATTGCAACGACTCTTTTGTAAAGCTCAGGAGCCACAAAAGGGCCCTTCTTAATGCTTCTGCCCATGTTTTAAGTCTCCTTTCCTTACTTGCCGTTACGACGCTTGACAATCTGCTTGTCGGTGCGGTGATTCTTCTTGCGGGTCTTGTAACCCATAGCCGGCTTGCCCCACGGGGTAACCGGAGAGGGACGGCCGATCGGGCTCTTACCCTCACCACCACCATGCGGGTGATCGCAGGGGTTCATAACAGAACCGCGGACGGTCGGGCGGATACCCATGTGACGGGTACGGCCAGCCTTACCCAGCTGAACGTTGGAGTGATCCTGGTTGCCGACCTGGCCGATGGTAGCCTTGCAGTCGAGGCGAACGTAACGAACTTCGCCGGAGGGCAGGCGAACCTGTGCCTTGCCGTTCTCCTTTGCCATCAGCTGTGCAGCAACGCCTGCGGAGCGAACCAGCTGCGCACCCTTGCCAGGATACAGCTCGATGTTGTGGATGATGGTACCAACCGGGATGTTAGCGATCGGCAGGCAGTTGCCGGGCTTGATGTCCGCGGTTGCGGAAGATACGACCTTGTCGCCGATCTTCAGACCCTCGGGAGCGAGGATATATGCCTTAACGCCATCCTCGTACTGGATGAGCGCGATGTTAGCAGAACGGTTCGGATCGTACTCCAGGGTCATGACGGTAGCGGGCATCTCCATCTTCTGACGCTTGAAGTCGATGATACGGTACTTCTGCTTGTTGCCGCCGCCATGATGACGGACGGTGATGCGGCCGTAGCTGTTGCGGCCGGCGGTCTTCTTGAGCTTTACGAGAAGGCTCTTCTCGGGCTTCACCTTAGACAGACCCTTGAAAGACAGAACGGTCATGTTTCTGCGGGACGGGGTCGTCGGGTTGAAAGTCTTGATCGCCATTTGATTTCAACTCCTTAAATCATATGCTTTCTTATCGGGGTGCTTTCCCCATAACCGGACTCCGGGAGTCCTTTTGCGGTGGAGGACACTTTTCTGCATCCTCCGCGCCGCGTCCGAACGGTTTCCCTCTCCTATTTAAGAGTGGGACGCGCCGGAACTTACATCATGTTCTCGAAGATCTCGATCTTCTTGGAATCGTCGGTCAGGGTGACGATTGCCTTCTTCTTAGCAGCGGTCTTGCCGGTGTAAACGCCCATGCGCTTCCACTTGCCGGGCAGCTTGATGGTGTTAACCTTAGCAACCTTTACGCCGAAGATCTCTTCGATCGCCTTCTTGATCTCGATCTTGCCTGCGCCGGGAGCAACCTCGAACACGTACTTGTTCTCAGCCAGACCGGACATGGAACGCTCGGTGATAACAGGCTTTCTGATTACGTCATGTGCGAATTTCATTATGCGTATACCTCCTCGAGCTTCTGTACCGCATCCTTGTCCATGATGAACATGTCAGCGTTGAGGATGTCGTAAACATTGAGGGTGGACGCGATGGTGGTGCGAACGCCCGGGATGTTAGCAGCGGACTTTACGATGTTCTTGCGAACCTCGGGGGTAACAACCAGAGCCTTGCCGGTGGACTCAACAGACTTGAGGAAACCAGCGAAAGTCTTGGTCTTGATCTCGCCCATATCCAGACCGTCAACGACGATCATCTCGCCTGCCTGAGCCTTAGCGGACAGTGCGGACAGCATTGCCAGGCGCTTCAGCTTCTTGTTCAGGCTGTAGCGGTAAGAACGGGGCTTGGGGCCCAGAGCGATACCGCCGTGAGTCCACTGGGGTGCACGGATCGAGCCCTGACGAGCGCGGCCGGTGCCCTTCTGGCGCCACGGCTTGATGCCGCCGCCACGAACCTCGGAGCGGGTGAGCGTGGACTGAGTACCCTGACGGCAGTTAGCCAGGTAGTTCTTGACTGCTGCGTGCATCGCGGGTACGTTGGGCTCGATGCCGAATACTGCGGCGTTGAGCTCCATCTCGCCGGTCTGCTGACCGGCCATATTGTAAACCTTAACGGTAGGCATGACTTATTTCCTCCTCCCCTTACTTTCTGGCCGAAGCCTTCTGCGGGTTCTTGCTGACTGCAGCAGCCGGACCCTTAGCAACGCGGTTGTTCTTGACGGTATTCTTCAGGAATACGATACCGCCCTTGGGGCCGGGGATTGCGCCACGAACAGCGATCAGGTTCATCTCTGCGTCAACCTTGACAACGTCCAGGTTCTGGATGGTAACCTGCTCAGCGCCCAGGTGACCAGGCATCATCTTGCCCTTCATGATCTTGGACGGATCAGAGCAAGCGCCCATGGAACCCTGATGGCGATGCATCGGGCCAGCACCGTGGCTCATCGGGGAGCGGCCTGCGTTCCAGCGCTTGATAACGCCAGCGTAGCCCTTACCCTTGGAGATACCGGTTACGTCTACGTAATCGCCCTCTGCGAACATATCAGCCTTGATGGTGTCGCCGACCTGGAACATGGAGCAGTCGTCGAAACGGAACTCCTTCAGGTACTTCTTGACAGCCTCGCCAGCCTTCTTCAGGTGGCCCATCTGCGGCTTGTTGAGCTTCTTTTCCTTAACGTCCTGGAAGCCCATCTGTACAGCGTTGTAGCCTTCCTTTTCCTCGGTCTTGAGCTGAGTTACGACGCAGGGACCTGCCTCGATGACGGTAACCGGGATTACCTTGCCCTCAGCGTCGAAGATCTGGGTCATACCAATCTTCTTGCCGATGATTGCTTTCTTCATACGTTTTTCCTCCTTAAAGGTTATTGGTTGACGGGCGGAACCGCCAACTTGACCCCGCCGCTCCAGATGGCGGCTAGGTGAACAACCCGCGGATTGGGTTAAAGTCCGCGGAGTGTGTGCGAAAGTGAGATAATTTTAAATCGTTTCAGACTAGGCGCACGCGAGGCCGCGTATTTGGGATACCTGGCGCAGCGTGCAACGACGTATCAAACGATTTAGAGCTTGATCTCGATCTCTACGCCTGCCGGCAGATCCAAGGTCATCAGAGACTCAACAGTCTTCTGAGCCGGGTTCAGGATGTCGATCAGACGCTTGTGGGTGCGGCGCTCAAACTGCTCGCGGGAATCCTTGTACTTGTGTACTGCGCGCAGGATGGTGACGATCTCCTTCTCGGTCGGCAGCGGGATCGGGCCGGAAACCTTAGCGCCGGTGCGCTTAGCGGTCTCTACGATCTTCTCTGCGGACTGGTCGATCAGCTCGTGGTCGTATGCCTTCAGGCGAATACGGATCTTTTCAGCGTTTGCCATTTTGGATTTTCCTCCTCGTATTTTGCAGTCGTACATGCAATGCAATGTACCGACCCGTTACGGAGAGAAACTGCAACCCCGCCCGGTGTATCACCTCAGGGCATGAAAATAACCGGAAGTGCACGCAAAGGTGCCGGGGTCCGGTTTAACAAAAGCGCAAGTGGTTCGTGCCATCGGCTGACCGGCGCACGCGCCGATAGTCCCGAATTTACGCAGGAACATTGTGCTTACTTGATAAGCAGTTGTCTCAACCGCCCGATTGTCGGACCTACTCCGCCGAAGTTACCTGGTTTCTACCAGCAATCTCCGGCATCATCGCTCTTGCCTGTTCTCACAGGTGCGTTAATAGTCTACCGCATCGGACGCGCAATGTCAAGAGGTTTTTCAAATTTTTTTGAACTTTTTCGCGGCGCTTGTCTACCCTGTAATCAAATTTGGCCTTGATTACAAACTGTACATCGGATTCGCCGCGCCCTCGCCCGGGCGCGCAGATCGGCACCGAAAAAACCGGTCGTACTGCCGCACTGAGCGCCCGAACCGTAGAAAACCGATACTCGGCTCGCAGTCGTCCCTTAAAGTACACGGCAAATCCGCAGTCCTAGCATAAACAGAAGCGCCGCATAGCACGCTCCCGCTGTGCGGAGTTCGTACTTTCCCACCCTATCGGCGGCTGAAATGTATATCTGACGGAAAGGGAAAACGGGGTCGCAAGGGGTGGAAAACCGTAGGTTGTCCATCCCTTGCTTTCCGTTCCCCTCAGAAGGGGATTAACACTGGTCTTCCGGGTGAGACGGAAGCAGAAAAGTCAAAACTGCGGCGCCAGCCGCAAAAAGAAAACCAACCCAATGGGGTTGGTTTTCACATGAGCGCGCTTAGCGCGCAAAAGAGTCTTGCGACCTGCGGGTCGCGCTGAAAATCATTTTTTAGTTGATTTTCCCTTGCGGGGGACGGGAAAATCAAAAGGGGATTCCGGACTCTGCGGAGTCCGGCTCAGGGCGCTGCCCTGAGAACCCGCAGCCTTTCGAGAAAGGCTGGCGAAAGCTTCAATTAGGGGTGCGGTGGTTGGGTCACTCCCAACCCTTACAGACATCCACCCACGCTTTCGCGTCACAAGCGTCATAAAGCTCATTACAATTGAGCTTCACGCCCGAGTGATCATTTCCCGCAGCGGGATAGACATAATCAAACCGCTTGAGCGACACATCACAATACACCGCGACACCGGGATTGATGCCGAACGCGCACACACCGCCGGGTGCATGACCGATTCGGGGTTCAACCTCGTCCATCTTGAGCATGTGCGGCTTGACACCCAGTGCATCACGGAATTTACGGTTATCGATCTTGGCATCACCCGCCGCGACGATCAAGATAGTCTTTTCGTTATCGGGTGCATAGAACGACATGGTCTTCGCGATGTGAGCCGGCTCGCAGCCCAGCGCACGCGCTGCGTCCTCCACCGTAAACGTACCGGCTTCGGGTTCAATCACGCGGTCTAAGTATCCTTTATTCTTCAGATGCGCCTTTGCGCGTTCAATCGACATAGTAATCTGCCTCCCTCTGGTGATGTACTCCTTATATAATAGGATGTTTACGGGTTCACGTCAAGGATGACCAGTTCCGGTCGGTTGCACACGCGCGGCAGCCAGTTGCGGCACAGTCCCCGGCTGACGAGCAGCGTTGTGTCCCCCAGTTCGTGCAGGCCGGTGGTATATTTTGGGAAAAATCCCTGACCGGGTGCGATCAGTCCGTTGGACAGGACGAGCGGCAATCTGACCTGTCCGCCGTGTGCGTGGCCGGATACCACAAGGTCAAACCCTGCGTCTGTGTACCAGTCGATGAGTTCGGGGCGGTGGGATAGTAAGATGGTAAAGGCGTCGGTTTCCTGCGCCATGCGGCTGACCGCGAAAAACTGGTTTTGGAAGTCCGCAATGCCGCACGCCGGGTCATCCGTGCCGCAGATGAGCACGGTCTGATCGTTCAGCGTGACCGTCTTGCCCGTGCCGTCCAGCACGGTGACGCCCAGGTTTCTCGTCCAGTCCTTGACTTCCTCCGGGTCGGGTGTGCGGAACTCGTGATTTCCGAGGACATAATAGGTCGGGTATTTCTGTGCGATGATCTCCAAAAAGGCTTTGGCTGCGTCTCGCGGCTGCTTATCGTCCACGATATCGCCCGACAGCAGCACAGCGTCCGGGTGTTCCCGCTCGATTGCGCCGACGAGTTCGGACTGATTTTCCCCGTACCAGGTGCTGTGCAGGTCGGTGACCACGGCGAAGCGCACGGGTTTTTTGAGGTGCGGTGAAGCGAGGGTGTAATGCGTCGTTTGCAGACCCTGCCACAGGGCTGCCGTGCTCAGGGCAACCACGGCGCAGGCCGCTGCGATCTTCCAATAACGTCCTTTCATGTCGGTGTGACCCTCCGTGTCGGTTGCAGATAGATGTCTGTAAAAAGCAAAACAGGGCGACCTCAAAAGAGGCCGTCCTGCGATATGTTATTGCTGTACGAGCAGCAGGACGAGTTTGGCGTCCCGCTGGGTGGTGATGCCGGACGACTGGTTGAGTGCGGTGGTGTATCCATTCTTTTCCAGTTCCTGCAAGACCTTTTCGATCTTGGACTCGTTGTTTTCCACGCAGTAATACGCGGTGTTATCCTCCGCAATGATGAGCGACATGTCCTCGATGACCGGTACGCTGTCCGGGCTCTTATCGGTGCGCGATACCGTGTAGCAGCGCGCGAACGACATGCTGCTTACTTCCTGCGGAATGGAATTGCCGTCTGCGGCTGCCGAGCGATTGCCCGATGCGGCAGAAAACGGCATGATGGACGCAGTCGCGACGCCTGCGCTGTCACTCGACTCGGACGATGCACCGCTCGAGTCGGTACCGCTGTCCTGTTCGGCTGCACTGTCGCTCGACGACTTGGGTGCGACCTTGGCACTGCGCGGTGCGGCAGTTGTATCATCCTCGGTCGACTGCGTGCTCTCGTTCGTGTTCTCGTCGGTGTTGCCAGACTCGGTCGTCTGCTCCTCGGTCTCGGGCTGCGTGTCCTGCGCCGCGTCGGCCGTCGGGTCATTGGCCTGAATCGTGCTGCGCGGCAAGTCCTCGGCAGTCGAGACACCCGGGTCGGTCTGTGTGGATGCGTCCGCAGTCGCGGCCTGAAGCGGTGTCGTGCCGACGTGACCGAACAGTCCGGTCAGACTGCCGGTTGCCGCAAGCATCACGCATGCGGCTGCCGCTGCCAGCATGGTAAAGACCGGCGGACGGCGGCGATGTTTTTGCGGGGTTTGTATGATGGTCTTCTGTACTTCGGCCTCGATCTCGCCCATGATCTTCTCATGCAGCGCGGGCGGCATCGGGGTTTCCAGTTCCTTCCAAAGCTCGCGCATCACGCGCAGCTCTTCCAGATACGCCCGGCAGGCCGGGCACTCGGCCAGATGTGCGTCCAATTCTTTTTGTTCCTGCTCGGTCAGCGCATGGTCAACCGCAGCCGAACAAAGTTCTTCGTATCGTGCACAATTATTTTCATTCATGGTCTGCCCGCCTCCCTTCTGCTTGTTTAGACGAAGCAGAGAGCGAAATGTTCCCTCGTTCGAGCAAGATTTTGCGCAGGCTTGCACGTGCACGCGCCAAACGGGATTTGACCGTGCCCTCTTCCAGTCCGAGCGTGCGGGCAATGTCGGTATAGGTCATGCCTGCCACGTCGCGCAGCAGCACGACGCGCCGGTGCTCCTCGGACAGCTGCGCAAGCGCAAACTGTAATTCCTCGCGCAGCTCGCTGTTCTCGGCGGCAGCTTCGGGCTGCGCCATGCGCGAAGCGTCTGCAAGGTCGGCTGCCGGGCTTTCCTCGTCGTCGATCGAGGTCGGCATGCC
Organism: Butyricicoccus pullicaecorum DSM 23266; assembly: GCF_900167005.1. Classification (GTDB taxonomy): domain Bacteria; phylum Bacillota; class Clostridia; order Oscillospirales; family Butyricicoccaceae; genus Butyricicoccus; species Butyricicoccus pullicaecorum. Next base: position 64,582 of record NZ_FUXW01000008.1, on the reverse strand, counting down.
CTCGGCTGCCTTCTTTCGTGCGAAATCTACGCACAGGTTGGACGTCACGCGGTACAGCCAGGTGGACAGGCTGCTGTCACCGCGGAAGGAGTCCAAATTCTTCCAGGCACGCAGGAACACTTCCTGCGTGATATCCGCTGCATCCTGCTCCGAGCCGGTCGAGCGCAGCGCCAGCGAATAGATGCGGTTCTCGTAGGCGGTCATGAGTGACTCAAAAGCGGCGATCTCACCCTTCTTTGCCCGGGCAAGCAGCACTTTCTCTCCAGTCATCGAACGCCTCCTTTCTCTTTCTCTCTCTTTCTCATCAGTCGGTAATCTGCGCCTTCATTTCCTCGGCCAGCGCGTGCAGTTCGGACAGTTTTTCCAAAGCCGAGATACGTTTTTTGAAGTCGCGCACGTGGGACACGCCCTTTAAGTACCAGTTGACGTGCTTTCTGGCCTCGAGCAGCGCGATGTGTTCGCCCTTGTCCTCTACCGCAAGCTCGATTTGACGAACGGCAGTGTCGATGCGCGCGGCGAAGGGCGGCAGCGGCGGCAGTTCGCCGGTCTGCAAAAGCGCGTTTGCGCGCTCGAAAATCCACGGGTCACCCAGACTGCCGCGGCCAATCATCACGAAGTCCGCGCCCGTGTGCGCCAGAATGCGCGGCACGTCCTCCGGGGTAAAAACGTCGCCGTTTGCCGTGACCGGAACAGACACGACCTGCTTGACCGCGCGGATGATGTCCCAGTTGGCCTGTCCGCTGTACTGCTGGCTGCGGGTGCGTCCGTGCACGGCAATCATGTCCGCGCCGGCCTGCTCGCACATGCGTGCAAACTCCACGCAGTTGATGCTGTTCGCGTCCCAGCCCATGCGGAACTTAACAGTGACGGGCACAGGTACGGCCTTCTTTACCGCCTCGACAATGCGTGCGGCAAGGTCGGGGGACTTCATAAGCGCCGAGCCGTCGCCATTGTTTACGATCTTGGGCGCAGGGCAGCCCATGTTAATATCAATGATCTCACAGCCCGAGATCTCGAGCGCACGCTGTGCGCTGCGCGCCATGCATTCGGGGTCAGAGCCGAAAATCTGGGCGGAAGCCGGATGTTCTCCGGGCGCGAGACGGAGCAGCTTGGGTGTCTTTTTGTCTCCGAACTCCATCGCCTTTGCACTGACCATCTCGGTAACGGTCAATCCTGCGCCGTGTTCCCGGCAGATCTGGCGAAATGCCAGGTCGGTCACGCCCGCCATCGGGGCTAAGATCAAGCGATTCGGTAGATTTACGTTGCCGATACAGAACACAGTTCGGCCTCCTTGTCGTTTTTTGATTCCGTCTTATTGTAGCACACAAGACCGCATAATGCAAACTTTTTCCGGGTTACAATTCAAAAACAGCGGAATTTTCGACGTTTTTTGGCAATTTTGTGGGGTTTTGTTGCGAGAATCAGAACGCAAACGGAACAGCCGATTCCCGCCCGGCCCGTAGGTCACTATCCTTTTTCCCGCGCCGTGCGCGGATAAAACGAGCGCTAGGCGAAAATCGGGGTCCAGGGGACGAGTTCCCTGGCGCGCTTCAGCCGCGCAGGCTGGCCGCCGTCCGCAGACGGCGGAATCCCCTCTTGAAACCCGGTGTCCGGCCCGGGTTTCAATAAATCCCGACAAAAAAAGAAAACCGTTCCTCTCGGAACGGTTTTCATGAGCGGCTTTCAGCCGCGGGAGTATTGCGCGACCTGCGGGTCGCGCCTTTCATTTTTGTTTTGGTTGATTCCGGCTTTGGCCGGAATCAAAAGGGGGTTTCCGGACTCTGCGGAGTCCGGCTCAGGCGGTGCCCACGTGTTAGGGCCTTGGCCGAACAAGTCGGCCACAGCCTTGCGGGAAAACGCCCCACTGGGGCCTTTTCTGGTTCCGCAAGGTTCGAGAAAGGCTTGAGCGAAAGCTTCAATAATTGGTGCGGTGGTTAACCGAGCCAGCCGACGACCACATGTCCGCCGAGGTATCCGCAGACGATAAACACGGTATTCCAACACGTGATACCCGCTGCCGTCCAGCCCGTATACTCGCCGACCGGTACCTTCAGCAGTCCCGCGGGAATCGACACAATCGTGCGCAGCACTGGGATCAAGCGACAGATGAAAAGCGCGCGGCCGCCGTGCTTCTCAATCCGTGCATGACATTGCGTAACAAAGTGCTGAAATTTTTTGTTCCCGCCGAACAGCTTATGCAGCAGCGGTGCGCCGCCAAACCGGCAGACACCGTACAGCGTCAGGCTCGCCAACGTTCCCGCGAAAATCGACAGGATGAGTGCGAAAATCAGGTTCAGCTGGCTCTGCCCCGCCAGCACCCCGATGCCCGGCATGATGATGCCCGCCGGAAAGCCCGGCAGATTCAGGTATTCACAATAACAGATGACCAGAATAAACAGATAGCCATACTTGGCGAAAAACTCCAGAAAGGTCTCGAAGGTCACGTCTACACCATGCTTTCTCTTTTGATTACCTCCTACTATAGCAAAGCCCCGCCCTGCTTACAAGGCTATGCCGCGGAAGTTCAAAAAGAATTCACGATGTCTTAAAAAACCAGACATGATACCGCCCACGCGGCACCCATCAGTCCACTTCCAAACAGTGCCGACAGTACCATCTGCGGTGCAGTGTAGCGTCTGAGCGGCAGCGGTCTTGCCGGGTGTTTGGCGTGGTAGCGCGCCGCCAGGGCGCATGCTTCCCTCAGCGCGTCACCGCTCGCCGTCCGTCCCTCCCGTACGATGAAGAACGCCTGCTCGAAAAACCGACTGTCGTCCGGCCGTACCACCACGACCCGTTTGGATACGCCTTTTACCATGGCTCTTTTTCCTCCTTGCTTTTCACTTCCTTTCCATTGTGCCCCAGTTCTTCCGGGTTTATACCGCCGGTTTCCGTCGCTCCAGCCGCACCACAAGGGCGGTCAGATCGTCCGATGCACCGCGCTTCTCGGCTGCCGCCACCAGTCTGGCAGCCAGTTCCTTGGGGCTGTCCCCTGCGCGTTCCTCCACGATCTTTTTCACCCATCCGTCATCCGTGCCGTCGGACACCCCGTCCGACAGCAGGATAAACAGATCGCCGTGCAGCATCCGTAAGGGTATGGGTGTCGCCTCCTCGGGCGACTCCATCAGTCCGATGGGTAAACTCTCTCCTGCAAGGGTGGTAATCCCTCCTCCTGTCTTAAGATAACTGGGCGCCGCGCCGCACTTGAGACAGCTCGCCTTGCCCGAATACAGATCGACCGTCAGCGCGTCCAGCGTCACCCCGCGCATGCCCTCGACCCGCATCCGAAACGCCGGCGCGACTGTGCGCAGCGCGTCGTCCACCGTAATGCCTGCCTTTAAAAATCGCTCCATCATAGACAGCAAAAGTCCGCTGTCCCCGGCCGCTTCACGCCCTGTGCCCATCCCGTCAGCCAGCAGCATGCACGCCCGTCCGTCCTCGGTGACAAATGTATGTACGGTGTCTCCGGATACCTGCTCTCCCTCCTTCTGTTTTTGACTGATGCCTGCAATGACCCGGTAGGGTGCCTGTTCGCGCAGCACCACCCGGCTGCCAAGGTCATCGGTCAGCGCTTCGGGTTCGCTCAGGCCGCAGCCGAGCAAGGCTGACAGTCCGACTGCAAACCCCTTCCGGTCTTGCAGGATGCGCTCGGCACCCTCGCCTGCAAGCTCGACCCTGAGCCGTCCGGACACGTCCCGGAACACGGCCACCTTATCGATCTTGCCGAACGCCTGGGCATACGAGCGCACCTGCCGCTCGCGGGCGGGCAGGGATGCCTGATCGGCAGACAAACTGCCGCCCACCTGCCGCAAAATCTCGGTCAGACCGGCGTACTGCTGGGCGATGAGCGCACGATTGTCCAGCGCACGCCGGCGATAGGCGCGGCGCTCGTGCAGGGCGGCAAGGCCGCGGTTGATGGCCTGCACGAGTTCAGGCAGGTGGACGCACCGACCCTGAAAGCCCTGCGGAAAGTCGCTGGCCTCGGCTCGTCCGCGTTTGAGCATGGGTGCAGCCAGCGTGCTGAATGCGTTCATGGTCTGGACAGACTCCTTCTGCCAGCACGCGCCGCACGCCTCGCAATGCGCGCAGACCGCGTCGGTCGCACGGTCAAAGACCGCCCGCACTTCGTCGCTGCTCTCGGCTCTGCCGTGCTCAAGACCGCTTTGCAGTGCCTCGTACAGCTCGCCAAAGGCCGCAGACGCTTCATTTGCGTACCGTCCCGCTGTCCGCCGGATGCGTCCGATGCTCTCGGCCGTGTCACGCCGCACTGGATTTAAGCAGTCCTTTGCGTACTGCCACACGCCGCCCGGCACGGCGGCGTAAATGAGCACGGCAAACACGCCCTCATAGAGTGCAAACACGAAAACCGGGTTTTCTGCGCCGACCAGGGCTGCACCCACGCCTGCGATCAGTGCCGCGACCGCAAAGCCCACCCGCCCTGCGCCCTGGAACGCGCCCGAAATGAGCGCTGACAATCCGTATGTACAGGTGAAGAACGCGCCCTGCCCGGTGTAGGCATCGAGCAGCGCGCCCGCTGCCACGCCGGCTACCGTACCGCTCGCGCTGCCGCCGAGGTACGCCGCCGCAAGCACCAGCGCATACAGCAGGATGCGTGCCGGGGCGATCGTCCCCAATATGGTCAGGTCGGAAAGACTGACCAGCGCCGACGCGGACAGTGCCAGAAATCCGGCTGGCCGCATCATCCGCATGGGACGGGCTGGCCCGAGCGCGAAGCCGTAACAGGCGGTCAGCGCACCGGTCGCGAGTGTCACGCACACAAACCGCGCGATCGGCGCAAGCGTGAACTCTGGGATGAGCACGAACCCGGTCGCTGCCATGCACGCCATCGCACACACCGGCATGAACCATACCTTCTGGCGGGTCTCTCGGTCGAACACATGCGCACACACCACAGCAAGCACACCGCCTGCCGCGGCTGTCAGTCCGTACAGTCCACCGCACAGCAGAAAGCTGCCCAGCAAAAGCCCCAGCACTGCACCGTAGCCGCCGCCGGCCCCCGCTGCCGCCGCTGCAACAGCCAGTCCAAACGGTGCATAGCCGCCGAACATCGTACCACGCGACAGCACGAACGCCAGCACAAACTGCCGCAGGCCTCCGACGATCACCCGCGCATGGTCGTCGTTCTGCACCCGCTGCGCCAGATTGCCCGCCCGTGCCGCCAGCGTGAACCCTCTCCTCGTAAACACATGCTTGTCCATAAACACGTCCCTCCTTTTGCTTGTGGGAACAGTATACGCCAAACCCTGTGCGCAGCCCGTCGGAAAATACAGCCGGGAATACCCTCGCCCTGGGCTTTTTTTCGGGCGGGAATGGGGAAGCAATGGGACTTTTGACGGTTCGGGTGTGTTTGCTCCCGTCCGCCGTCGAGTTCTGCGACCGATTATAGGGATAAAATCCAATGTTTTTCCTCCTTGCTTTTTGGCCGTTCAGCCGATATCATAGACATATAAGGGAAACGTCCCCAAAGGAGGAATTTTATTTATGGCTCGGAGGAAGCAACAGCCCTTCTGGCAGCGCGTCGCGCTGATCGTGCTCGCTGCGTTCGTTATGGCCTTCACCATCAAGAGCTTCGCCCGTCCGGGTGGTATCTTCTCGGGTGGATTCAACGGTATTTCACTGCTGATCATCGCCTGTCTTGAAAAATTTGCAGGCATCTCTCCACCCTTCGCACTCGTCAACTACACCTTAAACCTCATCCCGCTGTACATCAGCTTCCGCTATCTCGGCAAAAAGCTGACCATCCTGTCGGTTCTGAGCGTCGTTCTGACCGGTTTCCTGACCGACGCCCTGCCCGCCTTCCCCCTCACGCAAGACCCCTTGCTGGTTGCCGTCTTCGGCGGTATCTTCAACGGTCTGGCCGTCTCGCTGTGCCTGCTGGCCAACGCCTCGGGCGGCGGCACCGATATCATCGGCCTGTTTATGGGTGAGATCAAGGGCCGCGACTGCTGGAACGCTATTTTCCTGATGAACGTCGTCGTCCTCGGCATCGCAGGCATGCTGTTCGGCTGGGACAAGGCACTCTACTCCATCATCTTCCAGTTCGTCTCGACGCAGGTCATCCACACCCTGCACAAGCGCTACCAACGCCACACGCTGTGGATCATCACCGAGCACCCGGAAGAGATTTATCAGATGATCGCGGAGGTCACCAACCACGACGCAACCCTGTTCAAGGGCGTGGGCTGCTATAAGAGACAGGAACGTCAGATGCTGTACTCGATCGTGTCCAGTGATGAGCTGAAATTGGTGTGCTCGCGTATCAGCGCCATTGACCCCAAGGCGTTCGTCAATATCCAGCGCACCGAAATGCTCAATGGCCGATTCTATCAGAAACCGACCGACTAACCACCGCACCCCTCACGGAAAGTTTCGCCAGCCTTTTCAAAGGCTGCGGGTTCTCAGGGCAGAGCCCTGAGCCGTGTCCCGCAGGACACGGAATCCCCTTTTGATTCCGGCCAAAGCCGGAATCAACCAAAACAAACAAAAAAAGCGCGTCCGCAGACGCGCAACTCTCCGGCGCGCCAAGCGCGCTCATAAGACCCAACCCGCTGGATTGGGTCTTTCTCTTTGCCCTCACTGCCGCACTATCCCCAAACACACAAAAAGACCGCTCGGCTTCCCGAGCGGTCTTTCTCATATCTCTTGATTTTATTACGATGCCGACTTCTCGCCAAAAGACTGGTTCCAGTACGGCGCCAGCGCGTCGTTTCCAACCTCTACCATCTTGTACTCCTGATCGTCTGCCGCACGGTAGAAGAACACCGCGCCGTCATCGGTCAGATAGAACTGTAAATTCTCTGCCTTGGCTGCGTCCTTGCCCAGCAGCTTCTTAACTGCCGCAACATCGTTAAACGCATTGTCCATGTTGACCTCTGCGCCCGTGCTCACCTGCAGGTTGACCGGAATCAGCGTCTTGACTTCCTTGCCGTCCTCACCCTTTACGGTCTGGGTGTACAGCACGCTCAGCATCTCGTTATCGTTGCGCTTGACCTCGTAGGACATTTCTCTCTCGCCCTGCATCTCCTGAAGCGCTGCCGCCGGAGCCTCGAGCGACTGGTTCATATATTCCATAATCAGCTCGCCGGGTGCTTCGGTCACCTGCGGATAGCGGATGGCATCGGTGATCTTCGCCGATTCCACGTGAACGACCGCATTGTCCTTGCTTTCGGTGGTCTGTTCGGTCACGGTGGTGGGTTTGGTGTCCTGCTTTTCTGCGGTCGGCTTCTTTGCGCCGCATGCGGTGATGGACAGGGCGAGCGCCAATGCGAGGGCGATACCAGCGATAGTCTTTCTATTTAATCTGCTCATGTTGTTATCTCCTTTCGCTGCAAAAGCAGCTGTATACTCGTTGTTTTCTTGGATTTGTGCTAGTATACACAACTTTTTAGGGGTTTGTCGATAACAAAACAGAAACGAAATGGTTTCAACCAGGTATCATTTCTATGAACTTTTAGTGAAAAGGAAACCGAAAGGGTGGGTGGCGAGGTGGAAAATGGGGGGATTTAAGAAAAAAGACCCGATCCAGCAGGTCGGGTCTAATGAACGCGCTTTGCGCGCGAGAGAATCTTGCCGCCTGCGGGCGGCGCTTTTAATTATTTTTTGGTTGATTCCGGCTTTGGCCGGAATCAAAAAGGGGGTTCCGCTCGCTGCGGCGAGCGTCTCAGGGCTCTGCCCTGAGAACCCGCAAACCTTTGAAAAGGTTTGATCGAAACTTTATTTCGCCCACTCGTTTCATTCGCGCACGGCGCGGGAATGAGGATAGTGACCTACGGGCTTTGGGCGGGATTTCTTTTCCCTAAGCAAAAGAAAAAGAGACACCATTCGGTGTCTCTTTTTTCTGGTGGAAGTTACAGGGCTCGAACCTGTGACCCTCTGCTTGTAAGGCAGATGCTCTCCCAGCTGAGCTAAACTTCCATGTGGTGACCCGTACGGGATTCGAACCCATGTTACAGCCGTGAAAGGGCCGTGTCTTAACCACTTGACCAACGGGCCAAACTGTGGTAGCGGTAATTGGACTTGAACCAATGACCTTTCGGGTATGAACCGAACGCTCTAGCCAACTAAGCTATACCGCCATTTCAACAGTTCCTTCGCGCGGCTCTCTGCCAGCGACGATATTTATTATATGCTATGAGGTGCGTTTTGTCAACACCTTTTTTTATTTTTTTGAAAAGAATTTTGGAGCGCTTTTTGCGCTCCAAACAGGGTCTTTCCAAGGGCGATTTATCACACCAGCTTGACGGTGTAATAGACCGCGGTAATGAAGAAGTATGCGCCTGCGGCTACCATGCAGCCGAACGGCACGCGGCCGGTCAGCATGAGGCCTGCCGCCGAGACAGCGCCCATGATTACCGGAGTCAGGAACATCATCACGTACGCATTGCGCGAGAAGTCAAACACATAGCGGCGCTTGTCGCCCAGGCGGATACGGCCGAGATCGCTCTTGACCTTTGCAACGCCGATGATCTGCAAGACGTACAGCACCAGCACGCCCGCAAGCAGGATCTTCTTATAGTTCTCGCCCACAGCCGTCTGTCCGGCTGCAATCGCACCCGCTGCCGCTGCGCAGTCCATCGCGATGATGAAGAACTCAGGCTGGTAGGAGTGGTAAATCAGATACGCGAAGGCGTATGCCGGAAGTGCAACGTACAGGAAGTGGATACCGGTCGCAGCGTTATAGTCGATGATCGAGAACACGATCGCCAGCGCAATGCCGAATACGACCAAGGTACTGCCCTTGAACACGCGATAGGACATATCAAATCCGCGCTTCTTCTCACGCAGTACCAGGAGCACGCCGATGACCGCAAGCACGACGCCTACAATGCGCATAACCCCGATTGCCGCGAGGCCGATCTCCCAGTACACCGAGTATCCCAGCACATTGTTGAGAAACATCAGTCCGAGTACACCCAGCAGGCAGCCCGAGAACACCAGAAGCACCTTATTGGTGATGTATTCGCTTCTCTTGGGATCGGTCTTGCCGGGTATCGTCTGTTTGCTATTCTTTTCAGGCATCTGTGCAGCCAAAAAAATCAACTCCTAATACTTTCATAGATTGCCGCTCTCGTACAGCACCGCAGTGATCGCAGCCAAGGGCGCGGTCTCACAGCGCAGAATGCGCGGGCCTAAGGATACGGACGCAAGACCGCCCTGGACAGCGTCCCGGGCTTCCTCATCCGCAAATCCACCCTCCGGGCCGACCATCAGGGCGGCTGAGGCAAAGGAATGCGCGGTCAGCACCGCGCGCAGGCTGTTTTCCTGCTCACTCTCATACAAAAACAAGGGCAGATCGCTCTCGCTCGCCATGCGCACCGCCTCGGCAAAGGAGACGCACTCCCCTACCTCGGGCACGCGGCCACGGCCGCACTGCTGTGCGGCTTCCCGTGCGATCTTGCGCCAGCGCTCGATCTTCTTCTGCAGCGCTTTTCCGTCCGGACGCGACACGCTGCGTGCGCCCACGTAGGGCACGACCCGGCACGCGCCGAGCTCGACCGCCTTCTGGACGATGAAATCCATCTTATCGCCCTTGGGCAGCGCCATATATAGGGTCACGAAAACGTTCGGCTCGCCACGCGAGGCTTCGCGTGCGTCCACGCGGCAAACTGCCGTACCGCCTGCGGTATCGGTCAGGGTACAATGATAATCGGTTCCCGCACCGTCGCACACGGTCAGGGCTTCGCCCGGCTTCATGCGCAGAACACGCGTGATGTGGTGTGCGTCATCGCCGGTAAGCTCGATCGTATCCCCGTCGCATGCCCCGTCTACAAAAAATCTCGGCAAGGCGATCCCCCTCTCTCTCTTTCGCTATTCTCAAACCATTTTAGCAAACTCCCGCACACTTGTCTAGGGCAAATTTCGTCGAAAGCAGCCCGAGAACTGCCAAAATCGGTCTTATCGTACCGCGGTAAAGGCTGCCCAGCCGTTCGAGATCTGACGGTCTGTGAGGCGGAATCCAGCCTGTTCGAGCGCCTGTCCGACCTCGTCTGCACGCTCCTCGATGATACCCGAGGTGATGAGCGTGCCGCCCTCTTTGAGCTTTTCAAAGAACATGGGCGCCATGCCGATGATGATATCGGCAACGATATTCGCGCAGATAATGTCATAGCCGCCGCCGATCTCCTCGGCCAGCTTGTCATCGCGCAGCGCGTCGCCGTGCAGGGTCTTTTTAATGGTCACGCCGTTGCGCTCGGCGTTCTCCAGTGCGCAGGTCAGACAGTGCTCGTCGATATCGACTGCGACTTCGGGGTTTGCACCCAGCATACCGGCTGCAATGGCCAGAATACCCGAACCGGTGCCCATATCCAGCAGCTTTTCGCCGCCCTTGACCGTCTTTTCCAGCATGGTGATGCACAGCTGGGTGGTGTCATGGGTACCGGTGCCGAACGAGGACGCCGGGTCGATCTCCAGAATCTGACGTGCGCCGGGATCGTCTACGGTCTCCCACGACGGCTTGATCAGGAACTTTTCACCCACCGGGAAGGGCTTAAAATACTGCTTCCAGCCCCATTCCCAGTCTTCCTGACGGGTCACGCTCTGGTCGGTCACCAGTCTGCCGAGTACGTCGTCGGTATCAGTCGCCTTGAGTGCGGCCAGACGGTCATTGAGCGCTGCAATCTGCGCTCTGCCGTCGTCCGAGTCCTCAATGTAGACCTTGAGCTTGGTCTCCTGTCCGCGCAGCTCCTCGCACAGCTTCTCGTCTACATAATCCCAGTAAATCTCGGTATCCTGTAAAAATTCCTCGAAATCCGCGGCATCTTCCAGCGCATAGCCCTCAATGCCGAGGTCTTCGAGCACACCCTCGACCGGGTCAATGCCCGCCGTCGTGGTGAAAATCGTCACTTCAATCCAATCCATGTGGTTTCTCCTTTTGATGTGAGAAGGTAAGGTAATCCCGCCCGCAGGCGAGAACGGGATTCTCAAGGGACGGGTCCCTTGAGCCCGTCCAGGTGGAACCTGGTCGAGCCCGCAGGCTCGAAACTCCCCTTTTGATTCCCGGGATTCGACCCGGGAATCAACCAATTTCTTTTTTTAGTTGATTCCGGCTAGAGCCGGAATCAAAAGAATCTTGCTCGCTGCGGCGAGCGCTTTGAACGAGAGTTTTGTTGAAACCCGGGTCGCACACCGGGTTTCAATGGGGAATTTCGCCCGTTGCGACGGGCGACTCAGGGCTCTGCCCTGAGAACCCGCAGCCTTTGAAAAGGCTGGCGAAACTTTTAGTAAGGGGTGCGGTGCTTATCTTTACATGCAAATCAAGCCATATTTCTCAGTAAAATACTTCAAAATCCGCTCTTCCTGTTCCCAGGTTCCGTCATACAATGCCAGACCCGCATACACGCGCAGCGCCTTTTCCAAGAGTTCGGGCGACTGGGCGCACAGGCACACCGGGCGAGTGATCATATACAGATTCTCTTCCAGTGTGATAACGTCCTCTTCCTCTTCGATGAGCAGTTTAAACGCTGCCGGGGCTTCGTCCTCGAGTTCAATCAGACGCTCGTCCAGTTCGTGATCGCACGGAATTTCGTCCGAAATACCCGTCGTCCAGTCGATAAAGTGTGCGTCTCTGCCATCGGACACCAGTGCCACGTCGTCTACCTCGCGCGGGATGACCGTGCGGCCATGCGGTCTGGTGCGCACCAGATCGGCCAGACGTCTGGCGCGTTCGTGCGGCAGCGGAACGAACAGCTCGACGTTGGGCAGCTCCATATCGCGCAGCAGCCAGACAGCCGGGCATCTGACACCCAGCGAGACCCGCGCATAGGGCGCGATGATACGCAATGCGTCGGTCAGATCCTGGGATTCCTCAGCGGTCAGGATGATGGTCGACACGCCGATGCGCTGCAGGACCGCCACGGCGGCCAGCACGTCGGTGCCGTCCTCCATGCGTCCGTCCGCGTCGACCGGCAGTTCGGCCATGAGGGCTGCGCCCGAAAGATCGGTCATCGCCAGCACGGCGGCGCGCAGGGCACGGAAGTTCTCCGCACCGTGCAGGTAGTAAAACGCCGGGCGTTCCTGCACAAACGGCTTAAATGCCGCGCGGCAGGTGCGGATGTAGCGCTCGCACAGGGGTACGTCGCGATCTTCGGGCAGCGGCGGGCAAGCCGCCGCCAGTCCCACCGGTACTTCCGGGCAGGTCATACGCATTTTCTGCAGGGTGTCCAGATCGTGCGCCAGTGCGCCGCCGATCAGCGACGGGTCACGCGCAAGCAGGGTGTGATCGTCCGGATTGGTCAGGATAAGCTGTCCACCGGATAAGGGAATGGGTTCCATGGTCTCCTCCTTGGTGTCAGGCGGCGCGCCAGCTGCCATCTGCCTGCGGCTCGTAGCGCAGCGGCTTCTGTGCCGCCTCGGTGCACAGGGCAAGCGCCGTATAATACACGTCATCTATCATGCGTCCGCGGCTCGATGCGCTCTCACAGGCAAGGCTCAGCGCCTGCAGCGTATCGGTATCCGCGTTCAGGCGGGTGCCCAGTCCGGCATCCGTCTGGAACCGGCGCAGTGCGCCGAGTGCAGGGGTATCGAGTACGTCGGTCGGTTCGGCAAGGTAGCCCAAAGCGTGCAGGCGCTGGCAGACCGCCTTTGCCTGCGCACTCTGCTCGCCGTAGCGCACCGGTTTGGTCTCGTCCAGCGGGGCGGCGTCCTTGAGGTATCCCCGGATGGTGCGCAGCGCGTGCGCTTCCACGTCCGGGGTCAGTCCCTTGCCTTCCCAGCCGCCCGACCCCGGCAGCAGCATTTCCAGACAGGTCAGCACCAGATAGTCGCCGTCCAGCTTCAGATGGTACTGTCCCTGACCCTTGCCGTATGTCTTGCTTCCGACCAGCGTTGCGCCGCCGACCTCGTGCAGCACGCCCGCCATGAGCTCGGCTGCCGAGGCAGTATTGCCATTAACCAGCACAGTGATCTTATTGAGCGGCAGACCGCCGCCGGTGGAATAGTAAACTTCATCGCCGCCCTGATCTTCGCGGTAGTGCATGGTGGCGATCTTGGTCTTGGGTTCGATCATCAGGTCGAGCATGGCAAGCGCTGCGTCGATCATGCCGCCGCCGTTGTCTCTGAGGTCCAAAATGACCGCTTTGGTCTCTTTTTCGTCCAGTCCGTTCCAGATCTCCTCGAAATCCTCCGCGTCATTCATGGACGAAAACGCGCTGATTGCGATATATTCCACGCCGGGTGCAGCCTGACGGGCAGACACGTTTTCACTCAGGATGGTCTCACGAATCAGGGAAAAATCTACTTTTTTACCGTCCCGCTCGACCGTCACGCGCACGGTGCTGCCGGTCTCGCCTTGCAGCAGCGTGCCGATCTCGCTCAGCGGGGTCTGCGTCACGTCCTTGCCGTCAATCGCGATCAGGCGGTCATCTACCTGCATGCCCGCTTCGGCTGCCGGTGAGTGGCGCACGACCTCGCGGATGATCAGCCCGTCATCGGTCTGCGCTACCGCGATGCCGATGCCCGCGTAGCCCGACAGGGTGGAAAATCCGGCTTGGTACTCCTCCGCGGTCAGGTACATGGAATGCGCGTCCATGCCGCTCAGAATGTCGTTTAAGATGTTGGAAAGCGCGTCCGGGTTGTCTTCCAGATAAACCGCGTCCTCGTCTATGGTTTCCTGCGGAATGGGTGACTGTTCGGCAATCAGTCCGCGCTCGTTGATGATGTCGGCGGCGCGGCGAAAACGCTCGGATGCGGTGAGCGCTGCCGCCTGTCCGGTCAAAATGGTCAGACACAGCACGACTGCCATACAGGTTTGCAGGATTCGCTTCAAAGATACGCTCCTTTCACGGCGGATACCAGAGTTCCTTGGGTGAATCGGGCGCGAAGGCCGCGCCCGGCCTTTGCTTACATCTTTTCGGGTGCGTCTACACCGATGATGCCCAGCACGTTCTTGATGGTCTGCACGGTCGCCTGACACAGGCACAGGCGGGCGTCGCGCACAGCCGGCTCGGCATCCATAATGCGGCAAGCGTTATAGAATCTGTGGAACTGAGCCGCCAGCATGACGCCGTACTTGTTGAGCTTGGACGGGTCACGCGACAGCGCAGCCTCACGAATCTCCTCGGGCAGCAGGGCGATAGCCTTGATCAGTGCCTTCTCGTCTGCGTGGGTCAGCACGGTCAGGTCAACATCAGCAGCCTTGGGCACGGATACGCCGTTCTCGGCTGCGTTGCGCAGTACCGAGCAGATACGCGCATGCGCGTACTGGACGTAGTACAGCGGGTTCTCGGAGTCCTGCTTAACAGCCAGGTCAAGGTCGAACTCCATCTGGGTCTCAGCGGCACGGGAGTTGAAGAAGAAACGCGCTGCGTCAACCGGAATCTCGTCGAGCAGGTCGGACAGGGTCAGGCTCTTGCCGGTACGCTTGGACATACGGACAACCTCACCGCCCTGCATCATGCGAACGAGCTGCATGAGCACGATCTCCAGACGGTTCGAGCCGTCCAGACCCAGTGCATCGAGTGCACGCTGGAGACGAGCGACATGACCATGGTGGTCAGCGCCCCAAATGTTAATCACGCGGTCAAAGCCACGGGTGACGAACTTGTTGCGATGGTATGCGATATCAGCTGCAAAATAGGTGTAGAAACCGTTCGCACGGCGCAGAACGTCGTCCTTGTCTGCACCGAATGCGGTGGACTTGAGCCACAGTGCGCCGTCCTGCTCGTAGGTTACGCCTGCGTCAGTCAGCATCTGAACGGTCTCGGCAACCGCGCCAGAGTCGTGCAGGGTGGACTCACGGAACCATACGTCGTAGTGAATCTTATAGCGCTCGAGATCCTTCTGCATCTTTTCGATGTTGTGCGGCAGACCGTAGCCGACGATTGCGTCAAAACGCTCCTCGGGGGTCATGTCCAGCAGCTTGTCGCCGTGCATCAGAACCAGATCGTGCGCCAGCTCGCGGATGTCCGCGCCCTGATACCAAGACGGGTCGAACTCGATTGCGTCCTCGCCCTTGAGCTCCTGAATGTAACGACCCTCAACCGAGTGCGCAAACTTGTCCACCTGATTGCCGGCATCGTTGATGTAGAACTCACGGGTCACGTCGTTGCCTGCCCATGCCAGTACCTCGGCCAGGCAGTCGCCCAGAACGCCGCCGCGTGCGTTGCCCATGTGCATCGGACCGGTCGGGTTGGCCGATACGAACTCGACCATGATCTTTTCGGGCTTTTCAGCCTTGGTCTTGCCGTAGTCTGCGCCGCAGGTCTCAACGGCACGGACTGCGTCCTGATACCAAGCAGGATTCAAGGTAAAGTTCAGGAAGCCGGGGCCTGCGATCTCGATCTTCTCGAAGCAGGTGCCGTCCAGCGACAGATTTTCTACAATTGCCTCGGCAATCTTGCGGGGCGCCATGCGCAGCGGCTTTGCGCACTGCATTGCGAAGGTGGAAGCCCAGTCGCCGTTTGCGGCATCCTTGGGCATCTCAACAGCAACCGGCGGCAGCTCGGCCTGCGGCAGGGTTCCGGCAGCGACTGCCTTGTCGTATGCGGCCTTGACGACGTCGGCAGCGGCCTGACGTGCGGTGTCTAACAGGTTCATAGATAATACACTCCGTAATATTCTTATTTTTTATTTCTTTTTGTATTTACATGGGTTGGGTAGCAACGGTCAGCTCAAAGTGATGGCTGCCTGCAAGATTGTGGTCGACCTCGACCGTGTAATCAATCGCCAGCTCTCCACCGTTCTCGCCAATCGTGTTGCGAATGCGCGACGTATGGGTGGAAATGGTGACCGACATACCCATCGGGGTCTGGTACAGACCGACGTGGCGCTGGTTCTCCAAAAACAGCATCTCGGACGGGCAGGTGCCGGTGCGAATCATGGAGACCGTCTTACCGTCGAGCTTGAGCGTGGTGCGCGTGCCCTCAAGACCGGTAATCTCGCTCTCGTCGTAGGCGATGTAATACTTACCGTTGCGGCGATACAAACGTGCGGCGGTGACCAGATTGATTTCTTCCTGATCGCAGCCTTCAAAACACTGGGTTGAATGGATGGACAGCCAGACGTCTTTCTTGATATTTTCCATGGTTGTCTCCTCCTCTCTGTGTATGAGTCAAAGGGAAAAAAGATAAGGGAATCCCGGCCGCAGCCGAAATGAAGTTTGGATCAAACCTTTTCAAAGGTTTGCAGGTCCTTAGGGCAGCGCCCTAAGCCGCGTCCCGCAGCCCGTAGGCCACTATCCTCATTCCCGCGCCGTGCGCGGATTAAATGAGTGTGACGCGGAACCTCTTTTTGATTCCCGGGATTCGGCCCGGGAATCAACGAATTTATTTTTTTAGTTGATTCCGGCTTTGGCCGGAATCAAAAGAGTCTTGCGCGTCTGCGGACGCGCTTTGAACGAGAGTTCAGTTGAAACCCGGGTCGGACACCGGGTTTCAAGTGGGGATTCCGCGCTCTGCGGAGCGCGGCTCAGGGCTCTGCCCTGAGAACCCGCAGCCTTTGAAAAGGCTGGCGAAACTTTCAGTAAGGGGTGCGGTGGTTTTGCTTAATATGCGTCGATATCGACCTGTTCCGCGGGGAAATCCAGGCTTCCGTTCAAAAATCCCGGTGCGAGCTGATTAAAGCCCTGCGGGTCATCGGACACGAAATACCGGGTTTTTCCCTGTCGTTCCTCTGCCGGAACCAACATGCCGCGGACGCTCTCGGCAGCAGCAGCGCCCGAGTCGATCAGCGTCACGTTTTCGCCCATTTCCGCGGCAACCACTTCGCTCAGCAAGGGATAATGGGTACAAGCCAGAATCAAAGTATCGACGTTTTGTGCCTTAATGGGTGCCAGATACTCGCGCACCACGGTCTCGGCAACGATATCGCCGCAATGCACACGACCGTTTTCCACCAGCGGGACAAGCAGCGGGCAGGGCTGCATGAACACCGCGAGGTTTGGGTCGGCGGCCTTGAGCATACGATCGTACACGCCCGAACGGACGGTCGCCGGGGTGCCGATAACGCCGATCCGGCCGGTCTTAGTCGCAGCGCGAGCGGCGGCGCATGCCGGCCAGACCACGCCGATCATGGGAACGTCGGTCTCGTTTGCGACGATGTCCAGTGCGGTGGCCGACACGGTATTGCACGCGACGACAATCGCCTTGATGTCGAACTTGCGCAGAAAGCGCACGTCCTGACGGGTATATTTTAAGATAGTCTCGGCCGAGCGCGTACCGTAAGGCACGCGTCCGGTATCGCCAAAGTAGATGATATCCTCGTGCGGTAAAATCTCGTGCAGGCGGCGCACGGCGGTCAGGCCGCCCACGCCCGAGTCAAAGACCCCGATGGGACGGTTATCCATGTGCTTCCTCCAGCGCCAGCTCGATCAGGCGGTCGATCAGTGCCGGATAGGACAGGCCGGCATGCTCGAACAGCTTGGGGTACATCGAAATGCTGGTAAAGCCCGGAATGGTATTGATCTCGTTGAACACGATCTCGTTATCCTTATAAGTACAGAAGAAGTCGACACGCGACAGGCCGCGGCAGCCCAGCGCGGTATAGACGCGGACAGCGTTCTTGCGCACGGTCTCGATGGCTTCCTCAGAGATATGCGCCGGGATGTACAGCGCCGAAGTCTCGTCGTTATACTTTGCGTCGAAGGTGTAGAACGTCTGGGTCGGAGCGATCTCGCCGACGGTCGATGCGACCGGGTCGATATTGCCCAGTACCGCGCACTCGACCTCGTGTCCGTCGATAAACTCCTCAACCAGTACCTTGGTATCCCAGCGGAATGCCTCAGCCAGGCCGGAAACCAGGGTGTCAAAATCGTCCGCACGGGCAACGCCGACCGATGAGCCGGACGAGCAAGGCTTGACGAACATCGGATAGGTATTTTTGAGCTTTTCAGCCGCTGCGCGAGCGACTGCCTGTGCGTTCTTCTCGTAGTCGGGACGCAGCGCGATGTAGTAATCGGCCTGACGCACGCCGGTGGTATCGACGATGATCTTGGTCAGGCTCTTATCCATCGAGTTTGCCGAAGCGGCAACGCCCGGGCCGACAAACGGAATGCCCGCAAGGGTCAGCAGGCCCTGAATGGTTCCGTCCTCGCCGCCCATGCCGTGCAGCACCGGGAAGCAAACATCAATGCGCATGGTCTCGCCGGTCTCGGGCAGGATGATGCCGTGGGTCTCGCGGTCGGGCGACAGCAGCGCACGGCGCAGGCCTGGTTCTTTCTCCCATGCTCCGCTCTCGATCTTGTCCGGGTCGGCATTTTCGTACAGGAACCACGCGCCGTCGCGGGTAATACCGATCACTGCAAGGTCATATTTGTTTCGGTCGACGTTCCGCAGGATGGAAGCCGAAGACAACAGAGAAATGCTATGCTCGTTCGACAGTCCGCCGAATAAAACCGCAAGTTTTAACATGTTTTTCCAAACCCTCTTTTACATATTTACTCAGTATTTATTATACGATAAACCAGAAGGAAATACAAACGATTTGCATAAAAAGTCTTCCGAAAAGTGCTCTGTGTCGCTCGCCTCCCTTGTGCACCCTGCGGCACAGCTGTGAACGATTTGTAAATCCACTCTATGCCTCTTGACACGCAATATTATATGCCGTATAGTATTATACAACAAGTAAGGAGGTGTGAGCCGTGTCTTTCCCCATCTCTGCCGCCCTGCTCGATGCAATCGTGCTGTCTGTCGTCTCCCGTGAGGGGACTTATGGCTACAAAATCACGCAGGACATCCGCAAGGTTTGCGACGTTTCCGATTCTACCTTATATCCGGTTCTGCGCCGTCTGCTCAAGGCGGGCGCACTCGAGACCTACGATCAGGCCGTCGATGGCCGTATGCGGCGCTACTACAAAATCACGCCCATCGGCCGCATGCAGCTGATGCAATATCTGTCCGACTGGGCTGACTACCGCGACAAGATCGAATCTGTCTTTTTTGGAGGGAGTTCCAAATGAACGCATACGAATACTTACAGGCGCTGCGCGCGGCGCTCGCCGTCCTGCCGGACGACGAAATCGACAGCGCCATGCGCTACTATGAGGACTATTTCCTGGACGCGGGGGATGAAAACGCAGCCCAGGTCATCGAGCAGCTGGGGCCTCCCGAGCAGGTCGCAGAAGCCATCCTGCGCGACTACACCGGCGTTGCCCGCCGTCGTCCCGAGCGCTTTGAGGAGGAAAAAGCGCAGACCGTGGACGGTGTCCCGCTCGGCCGGGACGGCAAGCCCCGCAAAAAGGGAATCAATCCCTGGATGCTGGCCTGCATCGTGCTGCTCGCCCTGATCTTCGGCCCGGTCGCCATCACCGTCATCGGTGCCATCATCCTCGCGGTCGTCGGTCTGGTCATCGGCATTGCCGCCTGCGTGGTCGCCGTCCCGGCTGCCACCCTGATCGGCGGCGGTGCGCTCGTGCTGTTCTCCTTCCTGCTCTGGGCAACCCCGGCTTCTGCCCTCGCGACGCTGGGCGCCGGTCTGGCCGTCGGCGCGGTCGGTCTGCTGCTCGTGCTGCTGGTCATCAAGCTGTGTATCCTCTTCGTCCCTCCCATCATTCGCGGACTGGTCGCCCTCGTCCGCTGGCCGATTGAAAAAATCCGTAACTGTCTGAATCGAGGTGCGTGAACATGAAATTTTTGGCAAAACTCGCCGTCGTGGTACTCATCCTCGGCGGTATCCTGTTCGCCGCCGGTCACGCCATGGGCGGCTCGGTCTACTCGGCCTGGTACAATGGTGCGCTTCACCCCTTCCGCGAGGCGTTCAGCATCGGCTGGAGCAGCTGGCAAAATGAACGCGGCGATATCGTGAACGATGCCAAGGACGCGGCCCGCGACGCGCTGGATGATGCACGCGATGCACTGGACGATGCGCGGGACGCGGTCGGTCATCACCCGGAATCCGAGCACACCGGCTCCATGCAGAACGGTGAGACCGCCTTCACCGACAACCGCACCAAAAATCTGGCATTCAGCCTCGGACGCGGAGAATACACCATCGTGCGCGGGCAGGACGACCAGTTTTCCATCTCGGGCACCGGTCTGGACGCGCTGACCAACTGGGTCGACGGCGATACGTGGAATATTTTTTACGAAGACCGGCAAAGTAAGCAGGAAGACCGCAAGGTCACCATCACCCTGCCCCAGAATTTCCGTCCCGAACAGGTTGAGCTGAACATCGGCGCGGCCTCGGCTGCGCTGTGTGCGCTGGGCGCTGACGAGATCGAAGTCAATGTAGGTGCGGGCAGTCTGACCGCTGACGCGCTCGATGCGGAAGAACTGGAACTGACCGTCGGCGCAGGCTCGGCCGATGTCAAGCTGGGCGGCGGCTGGAGCGACTACCGCTATGATGTCACCTCGGGTATGGGCAGCGTCACGGCAAACGGCATCACGCTGACCGAGGGCATCGCGGGTGAGGTCGCAGCCGGCAGCGGTTCGCGTCATCTGAACCTTGCGTGCGGTATGGGTTCCATCAACCTGACCACCCAAGCTTAACACAACTCAAACGCGGAAAGGAGCGTTTTTCCATGAACGACAACAAAAACAATACCCCCAAGCGTCTGTATCGCTCGGCGGTCGACCGCAAAATCTGCGGTGTTTGCGGCGGTCTGGCAGACTATTTCGGTCTGGACTCCACCCTTGTCCGTCTGGCCTTCATCGCCCTCGCCGTGCTCGGCTTCTCCACCGGCATCATTCTCTATATTCTCGCCGCTGTGGTTATGCCCGATGAGCCTTGATCTCCCCTGTTTCCCCAGCCTGCCGCCCTCCTGCGGCAGGCTTTTTTGTCGTCAAAATACCGCCCTATTTGCAATTTGTTGATGATTTTCGCCTTGGTCTGTGCTACAATAAAGGCAATCCCCGGAAAGGACGGTTACGAGAGAATGGAAGAGAAAATCCTGAGAGAAACCGACGAGACGGTCAGCACCGATGCCGTGCAGGCAGACGAAATGACCGCACCCGTCGACGACACCCCCGCAGAGCAGGCCGAGCCGACCGAGCAGGCTGTCACGCTGCGTGAGGATAAAGTCCCCGAGAGCGAGGAATACGACGAGGACGAAGAGGACGATGATGAGGAAGAAGACGACGAAGTAGTCGAAGAGGAAGTCGACAACACCCCGCCCTACTGCGACAAGGTGTTCGGCGTCTATCGCCTTGCCCTCTACGGTATCTGCTTCGGCTACGGCGGCGGTCTGCTGGTGACCGGTCTGTTCGGCATCATCACCGGCCGTGAGGTCACCACCTCCTCGATTCCCGGCATCGTCGGTGCGGTCATCGGCTACCTGATCGGTGCATACGCCACCAAGCGCCTGCAGGCCAAGGCAAAGGCTGAGGCCGAAGCCGCAGAAGCTGCTGCACAGTCCACCGAATCGCAGGCAGAATAAAAAAAGACCGCTCCATACGGAACGGCCTGACCGGTTCCAATACGGGAAGCGGAATCAAAACATTCATCTCAGTTTCCATGCTGGGAGCGAAAGACGAGGGTACGAACGTACCCTCTTTTTTATGTCACGGCGACTGCGGTGCACCCTCCTGCGCTTCCTTCAGCCAGCGATAAAATGTACCGCGTGCAACCCCTAGCAAAGCTGCCGCCTGTGTGCCGCTGATCTCGTGCGTCTCGTACATCTGCTGCACCTGACGGAAGGATTCGGGCGATTTGCGCGACGGACGGCCGACCGACTTGCCCGCTGCCTGCGCCTGCTCAAAGCCCTTGCGCTGGCGTGCGCGGAAGCTCTCGCGGTTGGCATCGGCTGCCTGCGCGATCAGTCCCTCGACCACCTCGGAAATCAACTGCTCAACCGTTACCTCGGTGCCTCCGAGTTCCTGCTGCAAGATCGACGGGTCAATGCCCCGCGCTTCCAGCTTCTCGGCCAGTGTCTGTTCAATATCGTTATCTTGAATCTTTTTCAGCTCCGTAAACAGCATAGATACCTCCTACCTGCCCAAATTGCCTCACACGCATCGGGCATTGCCTATCTTCTGTATTTATGATGCCATCTTCGCTTGATTTTTATGGTCTGATTCTTTTACCAAGCATACCACCGATTTTTTCCTGCCGCTACGCAAATCGGTCCCCTTTGCAAACGATTACAAATTGTATAATTTGTTCGTTTGATTATCCCTTTGTCCACATTTCCCACACGTCAGGCGCATATCCCACGGTCGCCTGTTTGCCGTTGCGCACGATCGGTGCGCGCAGCAGCGCGGGTTCTTCGAGCAGTTTTTCTTCCCTGTCCGACTCGTAAGCCAGATACTTGAGCGCCGCTGCTCCCTTGGCCTTCTCGTCGATCAGCGCCTCGATCGATCCAACTGCACGCTTTACGCTGTCGAATTCGCCACGCGACATGCCGTACCGCGCAAGATCGATCGACTGGAACTTAATTCCGCGTTCTTTGAACCATCTCTCAGCTTTTTTTGTGTCAAACGACTTACTTTTTCCAAAAATTTGAATATTCATAAGAGGTCTAACCTCCTGTCTCCCATTGTGTTGTCTCATTATAGCAAATTATTGTTTCAAAAGAAACCCCTTTTTCGGTTATTTAACCTTTTTGTCACCTTTTTTACTGAAATCTGTGTAACTTTAACCAATTTGTCGCGTTTCTTGTCTATTATATTACACTTTACTCTGCTTGCTCCGCATGGCAAACACAAAACCCCTGCTGGTTAGCAGGGGTTTGCATTTGTGCTTAAAAATCGAAATCGCTGATGTCGTCGAAGCTGTCCAGCGAGCAGTCGCCGTCTTCCAGATCATCCAGATTTACAACCGCGAACGGAACTTCGTCATCCAGATCGCTTACATCGTAAGATTCATCGCTCTCCGATGCTTCAAAGTAAATGTCCGGATAGTCGTCGGTGTCCAGCTCAAAGAAGGAGTACTTCTCCTCATCCAAGCTGCCGATCGACTCGACACTATCGTCATCGATATCATATACCTTGAGGCTGGTCAGATCATCATCGGTGTTATTGTAAACGCCAACGATCATCTTGTCGCCGCCATCGGTATATTCCGTGCCGTCAAAGCTGGTTCTGGTCGAGCTGTCGATCCAAACAGCTGCGTAATCGGTCGCATCGTCAAAATCGACTTCGATCGAATCATACGCATCATCATCGTCATCGCTGTCGTCATAGAACAGAACCAGATCGTAGGTGTCTGCATCTGCTGCTTCGTCGATCACGATACCAGCATCATCTGCCAGACCGTCGCCGTCCAGCAGGTCGTCATAGTCGCTGACATCAAAGTCATCTACGTCATCTACCAGATATGCCTCGACGATCTCTCGGCCCGAGGTGTTGACAAAGGCAACAGACAGCTCACCGCGGCTGCTGGTCTTCTTCTCCTTGGTGATCTCGACAGCCTTCTTGGTGATCTCCAGCGTAGCCGATGCCGGGTCCTTATAGTCGAAGCTCAGGGAGTATTCTTCAATATCCGAATATTCCTCAAACTCGACCGTGATGTACCAGCTGGTGTCGCTCTCCAGATCCATGTCGATCTCAACCGACTTGCCGTCCTTGAGCGTGCTGTCCAGCAGATCGTCTGCGTCGTCCAGTTCACTCTTGGAGCCTGCCATGTAGATGGCCTTGATAGTATCGCCCGACTCATTCTTAAAGGTAATCGTCGAGTCGCCGGACGAGCTGCCCTTGAGCGACAGCTTCTTGCTGCTCGAGAAGGTCAGGGTTGCGCTCTTGACCGTGCTGCTCGAGAAGGTTACCTTACCGCTGGAGTACTTATCGCCATCCTCATCGACAACCTGGAAGTACCAGGTCTTGGTACCGTCCAGATCGATGTCGATGGTCTCGTCATCGCCTGCGTCGATGGTCTTGTCCCAGATGATCTCGGAGCTCGAGAAGCTGCTGTCCTTGGACATGTACAGCTTTTCAATATCCAGCTTGGAATTGTTCTCGACCTTGAGTGCGGTGTCGCCAGTCGATACCGTGATGGTCTTGTCGTTTGCCTGCTCGAACTTGCCGTTCTCCTTGAGCACGACGGTGACATAGGCATTAACGCCGGTCAGGTTCAGACCGTTGAAGAACTTGGTGCCCACGCCCTCGGTATAGAAGTCATACAGACGGGTGGTTGCATTGTCCGGTACCGAAATGTAGAACGATGCGGTGCCGTTCTTCTTAAGGGTGGAAGTCAGAACGTTCTTGCTGTACGAATAGGTGCCGGACTGGCCATAGTACAGTGCATTGATGTCTGCGCCGGTCTGGTTAATCAGGTCAACGCGGTAGTTCTTGGAAGATACCACGGGGGCATCCATCGGGTAAGTGACCGTTACCTGCTTGGTGGTCTGGTTCCAAGTGCAGGTGGTGTTACCAAACGCCTGCAGCGCACGCACGTGAACCAGCGTGCGGCCGGACTTATTGATGTATGCAGCCTTGTAGGTGCCGTTGTTTGCCAGCATGTCCTTCTGGACACCGTCCACGGTCAGCTTAGTCGAGCCGATCGGTACCTTGATGGTCTGGCCATCCTTTACCATGGTGACGATGCGGTTTGCTGCATCCCAAGTCAGGCTGCCGCCCATCGCCTCTACCACGCCGCGCAGCGGCAGCATGGTATAGCCGCCGGCATCCAGTGTCGGCTTGCTGCCCTCAGCATCAATCGCCTTGGACGTGCCGTTTACCGTCATGGTCGGGCTGTCAATCGTCAGAACGATGGAGCCCATCGTCGTTGCCGCTGACGCGGTTGCGGGCGCGATTGCCGGCAGTGCGGTCAGCAGCAGAGCTGCGCTCACGATCAGCGCACTCAGCCGTTTTCGCAGTTTCATTGTGATTCCTCCTTATAATCCATCGGACGTCCCTGAATCGTCCCTTATCTAAAAATCCCCCGACCGGTATGGCCGGGGGACTTTTATACCGTGTAGGATTTATTTGCCGTCCATATCGGCGCCCTTGCGATCTACATTGATCTGTACAAAGTAGCTGTAATCGGTGGTATCCACGTCATCCAGAACGATGTTGTCGCCCTGATCGAATACAAACAGGAAGTCAGCGTAGCCGTCATCGCCGTACTCATCGTCGTCAATGATCCAGGAATCACTTGCGCCTGCGCTGATGGAGGAAGAACCAAGCAGATTCTTACTGTCGAAGTCCTTCTCACGATCATCACTCTTATCGCCATCAGCAGCATCACGAACATAAACGCCAGTCAGCTTTCTGTTCTTATCACTGTTGTAAATCTCGAAGACCAGTTCGCCGTCATCCAAATCCTTCGCACCGTCATCGTACTTATCATAGCTGAAACGATCCGAGCTCGTATTGATATTGGTAACACAGACAACACCAATGTCAGAAATATCGGTATCAAACTTGATGGTTTCGACTGCAAATGCATCGTCGTCATCATCAGGATCGTCATAGAAGAGAACCAGAGCTACCTCATTATCCTTCGAGCCATACAGATCGAGATCGAATACGTCGTACTCACCGATATCCAGCGAGCCCAGATCGTCGTAATCGTCCTCGAACTCATCGTAATCGTCATAATCATCGACATCATCAGGATCAACTGCAAAGATCGCATAAATATCCTTATTCGAGGTATTTGAGATCAGCAGACCGGTATCAGCCGACGAAGACGAACCCAGTGCAAAGCCGCTCTTCTTGAGGGTGATGGTAGCGGTCTTGGGCGAGGTGGACGAGAACGTGATGCTGCCGGACTCGATGACGTCGCCGTCCTTATCGTACGCACGGATATACCACTTGCGCATACCGGTCAGGTCGATGCTGAACTTATCGGTATCGCCATTCTTGGTGGTATCGATCAGGTTCTTTGCGTTGCGGAATGCCGAGTCAGTATTGGACAGTGCCATACGCAGCTCGTAAACGGTCTTGCCGTAGCTGTTTTTGAAGGTGATCTCGGTGCTGCCGCTGTTGGTCGAGGTGGACGAGTTCGCGTAGGAAACCTGTCCGTTTGCGTTAAAGGTCACCATCTGGGTGCCCCAGGCAGAAGCCAGGTTTACGTTGGTGTAAGTGACCTGCCAGCCGCTCTGATAAGTGATGCGGAAGTCGTAGTAGGGCTTCGCGGAAGCGTAAGGCAGGGTCATGGTGGTGTAGCCGCCGGCTGCCAGGTAACGGGTCGCCAGCTGCTCGTCAGACCATGCGCCGGTTGCTGCCGAGCCGTAAACGATCGAGGTGATGACGTTGCCGGTGTTGTTGCGGACGGTCAGCAGAACGCTCGAGTCGGTGCCCGAAGCCAGTACGCCGTCGAGTACCAGAGTCGCAGCGTCAGCCGAGGTGATGGTCAGCGAGCCGTAGGTGCCTGCGTTCGAAAAGTCCAGGTTGCGAATGTAGGACTTATAGCCGTAAACACCGGTCAGCTGCATGTCGTACTTGACCTTTGCGAAGTTCGCGGTGACGTTTGCAATGCTGTTTGCGTACAGCTGGGTGGTCAGGATATTGTTGCCCCAATCCTCGGTGCCGGCGGGAGCAAAGCGGATCTCCTTATAAGCAACGGTCGAGGTGTTGGTGATCTTGAGCTGTACCGGCTGGGTCGCCAGCGTAGAGCCTGCGACCATCGGGTAAACGACGGTTGCCTGACGGGTGTCTGCACGCCAGTCAACGGTCACGCCCGGGAAGAACTCCAGCGAGCGCAGCCAGACGTAAGTACGTCCGTTGTCGGTGAAGGGTGCGACAGACATGGACTTTGCCACACCGTTTGCATAAGCGGTCTTGGAACCCAGGGTCATGCTGACCGTGGAGCCGTTATACTTCATGGTAATCTGCTGGTTTGCAGCATTCCAGGAAACCGTGCCGCCCATATTCTCGACGACAGAGCGCAGCGGGAGCATGGTATATCCCTTGTAGAGGGTTGCGCGGGAACCCTCTGCGTCAATGGTGGTAGAAGTACCATTGACCGACATGGTCGGGCTGCCGATGGTGAGGGTAATGGCACCGGTGGCCTTTGCGTCAGCGGCAAAAGCTGCGGGAACCATGGTGGCCATCAGGCAGAGGGCGACAAAGAGCGCACCCAAACGCTTGATGAATTTCATTGAGTAAGACCTCCTCATTTCCGGTTTTTTTCGCCGGACGCTGACGGCGACCGGGCGATAAAGGATACCTTGTTATCCCTATTCTATCATAATAGACGAACGGGAACAATGAAAAGTTCCCCTCTTTTGTGAACAATTTGAAAATACTTTATTAAGATGACATTATAGTTACAAAATTCCAGTGTTTTGATTGCAAAATCTGTCACTTAAAGATCAGGTTTTTGATAGAGAGAAATAGAAAAAGGGCCCCGCCGAAGCGGAGCCCTTTCGGAACTCAAGTGTTAACTTGAGGGTTAATCACGTGGGTGATTAAGAAACCTTAACAGTGCCAGTTACAATGAAGCCTTCCAGATTGTCGGTACCAGCAACAACAACCTTAACTGCATAATCATGACCCTTAGCCATCGGAGTCTCCAGCATGATGTTCAGCTTCTGATTTGCATCATCTACGCTAACAGACTTAACAACAGCCTTGTGTTCGGTCTGAGTCAGATCATCTTCCTGAACATAGGTAACAGTGAAGTTCTCAGGCTTAAGACCAGAAGCCTTCAGTGCATCACCGGTCAAACCAGTAGCAGCCAATTCCATACCTACATTGCCAGCAGTACCATTAGTCAGAGTAGCTGCACTTGCATCAGCCTTCTCTACATTTACCTTAAACGAAGCAGTCTTATAGCCCTTAACAGCTACTTCAACGGTGTACTCACCAGCCAGAGTGGTTTCAGAGGTGCCGAAGTTAATGGTCTTCTTGTCAGCATTCGTCAGTGCTACACGTACATCCGATACATCACCGCCATTCGGTACGCCAGTTACGGTAATAGTCATATCGTCAGTGTTATCTACGATAGCATTACCAGACGCATCAGTAATCGTAGCTGCACCTACACCGCCAGCCTGAGTCAATGCCGTACGCTTAGGATCCAGTTCGGTTACCTTCATAGTCTTAGCTGCAGCATACTCAAGGGTAATGTCTACCTTCCACTCCTTGCCGTTGTCATCGGTAAGAACCAGAGTAGCAGTACCAGACTTTGCAGTGTCCGGAACTCTTACGGTAACGTAGTTCTGAACGATTTCCTTCTCGAGGTTAGCACCGGTCTCCTTCAGAGTAGCGCCAGTACCGTTATCTACGATCTTAGCATCTACAACGTTAGCACCGATCTCTTCCCAATTGAAGGTGTAGTCTGCAACTTCATCCTTAATGTTATACGTAACACCCTTAGCCTCAACAACGCCTGCTTCCGCATCGGTCTCAGCCATGTAATCGGTGAAGTTGAACATTGCAGCGATCTTGCCGTCACCGTTGAATGCGATATCAGCTACATAGTAGGTATCGGAGGTGTAACGGTTGTCGATAGAAGCAGTGTTCATATCGTCCTTGGTAGCAACTTCGATCTTCGGAGTGCCATCGAAACCAGCAGATGCAGTCAGCAGAGCCAGATCAGCGTAGTCCTCATCAGCACGGGTCGGACGAGCGTCGATGGTGTAGTAAGCAGCCTCGTCAGCGATACCAGCATTTACAACCGGCATACGGTCAACAGAGTGCAGCTTCTTCTCTGCAGCGTAACGAGCAGTGGTGTTAACGTAATCGAAGGACTTGGACTTGTTCTCGGTAACAACACGGCGCTCTACGGTGTAGTAGTCACCCTTCAGCTCGTTGGTCTCAACCTTGCCGTCAGCAGTATCCAGGAAGGAAATCTTGGTTACATTGCCGTCAGCATCAGTGGTGATCTCAGCGTAAGCAGCGTTGTCTTCGAGGTACTTGTCGAGATCAATTGCTGCGCCAGCGGTGGTGTGGAATACACCATTCTTAACCTTGGTGCTCTCGCTCTTAACAGCGTCATCACCTTCGGTATTGCCCAGAACCTCAACGATGTCGTCAAAGTCAACCTTCTTCTTGGACTCGATAGTGCCAACCTTACCGTTGGTAGCAACCTCAACCTCAACGTACTTGCCGTCGGAGGAGTTAACGTATGCAACGTCGGTTACCAGACCGATCTTGGTAGCAGCAGCGTCGAACTTGCTGAAGTTGTTAACGCCGATCAGAGCAGCCATGCCAGCCTTGTTGCCGTTTGCGGATACAACGAAGGTAGCGTCGTCGTTATCCAGCCAGCCAGTCTCAGCATCCAGCTTCTCCGGAGTGGTTTCCTTAGTCTCACCGATGTCCGGAATCTGGTCATACT
The DNA here is from genome assembly GCF_900167005.1 of Butyricicoccus pullicaecorum DSM 23266. Classification (GTDB taxonomy): domain Bacteria; phylum Bacillota; class Clostridia; order Oscillospirales; family Butyricicoccaceae; genus Butyricicoccus; species Butyricicoccus pullicaecorum. Next base: position 35,476 of record NZ_FUXW01000008.1, on the reverse strand, counting down.
TGACAGCCATAACATCGCCGGACTTTACATACAGGCCATCATCATCAGTGGTTTCACCCTTAATGTAATTGCCATCGGTAGCAACAGCAAAGATTACATCAGCCTCTTCCAGAGATGCAACGTACTGATTTGCGCTATCCTGCATGCGATCGGTGTCTGCATTGTAGCTGTAAGAATCGTTATACTTGCGATCAGTATCTGCACCCTTCAGCTCTGCATCGTCCTGAGTCTCATCGTTGAACATAGCCTGCATGCGAGTGATCTGGCCATCCTCGTTCATCCAGTACTTGTAAACGTTACCAACTACCAGAGTCTCATCAAACTTGCGGCTGCTGTAAGCCTTGTCGTTATCATCGCCGTTGTTGTCCTGAATACGAGCACCAGAGGTCAGCTCAACATCCTTAGCAACGGAGTTGTCAGCCAGCAGCAGGTCAACCTTAGCCAGCTCACGGTTACCAGCGCGGTCGTTGCCGTCAGCGGTGTCCAGAACCATTGCGTAGTTCGAGGTCTCGGTAGCGTAGTCAGAGTAAACGATGAAACCGTTGCGGTTCATGTACAGAGCGAACTCGGTACCCAGCTCCTCGCCGTTGAACTCGCGGTAGATGCGCGGGTTAGCCGGAACGATGGTATCGCCAACAGCGTTGTTCTCAGCAACCTTGATCTCTTCGTCGTCGAAGGTCAGGGTCAGGCCGTCCTTGGTGGAAACCTTATCCAGGGACTTGGTCTCAGCCTCTACCTTAGAAACGGTAGCGGTAACAACCTGAGCCTTCTCGCTCTTGTCGTAAGCAACAGTGTAGGTAACCTCTACGATGTCGCCTTCCTTCAGGTCTTCAGCCTTGTAGTCGTACTTGATCTTGCTGTCATCGGTATCGGTCAGGCCGTCCAGCTCCCATACTTCGCTGGTAGACTTGGTCTGATACTCGAAGTCGTCCTTGTCAACCATGGAAACAACGGTTGCACGCTTGGAGTTTACGTTCTCAACCTTGTAGTAGTTAGCAGAGCTTACAACTACCCAGTCGATGTCGCCGTCGGAATCCCAGTCCATCAGCTTGTACTGAGCGCCGTCGCGAACGTTCAGAGCCTTCTCAACGTTCTTAGCGGAGTCCATCTTATAGCCGTTGTACTCGTTAGCAACGTACTGATCGACAGCATACTGCTGTGCAAACTTCTGATTTTCAGCTACTGCATCCAGATCCAGAGTCTCTTCGCCCAGAACGATCTCGCCGTTGTCGGACTTGGAGTCAGCCATAGAGGCATTGTAGTCATACTTGGTCTGGCCCTTTACGGTCTTGATAGCCTTGATGGTCCAGTCCTCAGACCAAACGTACGTGTCAGCCTTGTTGTCCCACTCGGGCTCGCCGTGGCTGCCTTCGCCCCACAGCTCTACCTGGTAGCCAGCAACAGCGGAAACGTCGCCGTCATACTTGAAGGAGTAAGCAACACGATCCTTATCGGTCACGTAGATGTCGCCGTCGTTGTCGGAGATCGGGTAAGCAATGATCTTGCCCTCAGCGGTCGGATCAGCGCCCAGAACTACCCAAGTATGAGCCTTGCAGTACTCCAGAGTAGCGGTCTTGTCGCCGTCGCTGTTGTCCTTCCAAGTACCAGCAGCTGCACGGGTCAGACCCCAAACAGACTCAGCCAGGGTCGGGTAAGACTCAACAGAGGTGCCGTGGGTGGTGTTAACCAGCTTAGCGCCACGAGCGTAGTCGGTGAACAGAGCGTTGTAGATAACCTGAGCGTCCTCACCACGCAGAGCGTCGGTGGAAGCTACCATGTTGGTGCCGTCCAGCAGGCCGATAGCCTGAGCGTTGGACATGTAGGAGAACGGATAGTTCTGCTTCATGTCAGCGGTCTCATAACCCATTGCACGAACAACCATGGTTACGAACTCAGCATCGGTGATTGCACGGTCCGGCTCGAACTTGTTGTTGCCAACGCCGATTACGATGCCGTTGATGTAGCAGTAGCCGATAGCGGAATCCTTCCAGGAGCCCTTTGCAACGTCGGTGAAAGACTGAGCGCCAACGTACTGAGAAACGTTCGGGTCGCCAGTCATCAGACGAGCGATCATTGCGCAAGCCTCTGCACGGGTGATAGTGTCTTCCGGATGATACTTGCCGTCGTCCTTACCCTGGATAATGCCCAGATCGGACAGCATGGTAACAGCCTCGGAGTAATCGGAGCCCGCCGGGACATCCTCAAACACCTTAGCGCCAGCGAACATGCTGAAAGTGCATGCAAACGCCAGTACCATAGCAAGAACCTTCTTCAGATTCTTCATAGGAATATTTCCTCCTTTTTGATCTCGCGGGACATTCCTGCCCCGCCTCTTTTATGGATACATCATAACAGTCTCAAAACGCAAAGTCAATGTGACACCCCGAGACGTAACACAAGTGTAATATTACACAGGTTTTGTGACAACACTTTGTTAAAAAATCCCCCTTGATTACACAGTGACCGATTTTTCATCCGTCACCGTTCAAGGGGGATTGTCTCTTTTGGTTCAGTTTTCCGCGATCGACAGCACGATCTTGGCAAATTCCGCCCGCGTAAAGGCGTCGGACGGACGCAGACCGTTCTCATCACCCTGCACAAGTCCGGCTCTGACACAAATCGCTGCCGCACGGCGGCGGTTTGCCGGCACGCGCTCGGCGTCCGGGAAGTGCGAAATGTTACTCATAACCTCGTTCGCGCTCATCTCCGTGCCCGCGCGTCCCTGGTGCGTCAGCACGTTCGCCAAAAGCTGCATCGCGTCCGCGCGCGTCATCACCGCGTCCGGGTCGAACCAGTACACGTCGAAGCCGTCCAGCAGTCCGGCCTCGTACACCGCGCCCAGCTCGCCCGCGTACCACTTGCTCGCGTCTACGCCCGGCATCGTGCCGTCGGGCAGCTCCAAAACGCGCGCCACGGTCGCGCAGACCTCGCTCGTCAAAATCGGGCTTTCCGGACGGAAGCCGCGCTCGTCGCCCGTCATCAGTCCCTTGGACGATACCTCGGCCACGTAGTCAAACGCCCAATGACTATACGGCACATCAGCGTACACCGTGCCCGTAAAACCGGTCAGCGCACGGTAGCACGCGCCGTCAAAGTTGATCGCCTCGGCCAGCTGGTCGAAGGTCAGATGCATGCTCTCGGTGTACGGCTGCGCCGTGCCCGTCGCCGGGTAGTCACGGAAAAACGTCACGCCGTCCTTGTCCATGCGCGGCGAGCCGTAGTACGGTGCACTCTGCGGCAGCAGCTTGCTCGTGACCTCCAGCAGCTTGTCGTTAAACAGGTCCTTGTCGGCTGTGTAGCGCGCGCCCGTGTTCAAATCCAGACCGATCGACGTGTCCCAGATGGTCGCCGCCTCGCCCAGGTCGCTCACGCCGCTCGCCCATACCACCAGCACGTCGCCTTCTACCGACATGCCGTAGGTCGCCGTCAGTGCAATGCGTCCGGACTGGCCGCTCGGCCCTGCCGTGAAAAATGCGCGGATGCTGTCGTTGATGCGCGTCTGCACCGCCTCGTTCTCCATGCCGCTCAGGCGCGGGTACTCGATGTACCAGCCGTACTCGGTGCCGTCCTCCTGCATGCCCAGGTACTTCTCGTAGGTCTCGGTCGTCACGTGAATGCCGCCCTCGAGATCGTATGCGCGTACATTATTATATAAGGTACGGCCATTGTAAATGTTGATATACTGAGTCGTGCCGTCCTTGTACACCTTGGCGACCGTCTCAGCGACGATCTCCGGTGTCTCAATGCCCGACACCGTCTTTTTCAGACTGCCCGACGCGTTGAAGAATACCACGTCGCCGTCCGCCGTGCCGTGCCACGAAATACCGTACCGGAAGGTCTGGAAGCCGCCCGCGTAGGTGTCTGTACGGTAAACTTCCTTGCCGTTGTGGTCGATGACCGACGCACCCGCGTCCACGCCGCGCACGGCGTACAGGCCGTCACCCATATAGCTCATATAGGGATAGGTCGGCTTAACTGCCTCGGTGCCGACCACGGTCAGCAGACCCCAGTCGGTGCCCACGCGTGCCATCGCGCGGTCTTCGTGGAACGGTAAAATCTCATCATACGAATAACTGGTCGCAAAGCGCATGTCCTCGACCGAGTACAGCGCGTACTTATCGGCACGGTTATACAGGATAATGACGCAGTCATTATAGATGGTCAGCGTCGCCGGGTCTGCACCCGCAGGCAGCGCGGCCAGTTCCCTGCCGTCGGTGCCGATCAAGTGGCAGTTGCCCTGCAAGTCGCGCACCAGCGCGCGGCCATTCGAAAACTGTCCGGCCTCCAGATACACCGGTGCGATGACCGACGTACCGCTCAGGTCAACGTATCCGTATCGGGCCTCCCTGCCCTCTCCGGTCTTGACACACACGCGCTCATTGACCGGAAAGCCAATCGCGCCCGGATACTCACCGATGCGCGTGCCCGAAGCAGTGAAAAAGATCGTGCGGTCGGTATACCGGAAGGCTGCAATGCTGTTTTCGTACTCGATCGACTGCGGTGCGGTCTGCCAGCCGGTCAGCACCTTGCCCTGTGCGTCGATCAGTGCCGCCCGTCCGGCGTCATCATACACCGCCGCAACGCCCGACTCGTCAAACGGCTCGGCCGCCGCGTAGGTACACTCGATCACGACCTTGCCCGTTCCGTCCATATAGCCCCAGCGCTCTACGCCGTCTATACCGGTCTTGGGTACGGCAAACAGAGAACCCGCCGGTGCTGCCGCCAGCGCTGTGCCAACCGTCACAAGCGCAAGCGCACAGAAAAATACCACGATGCGGGATATTTTGCGCAGCATAGAAATGAACACCTCCATTTGCAGATTTTATGCTTATCTCCAGTATAACGAACGCACATCAAATGGACAATAGTACCGCAGAAAATGAAATATATTTGTAAAACAAGCCGCCAAACCGGAAATTTTTCCCGGGTTATTGGCGGGAAGTCTGGGCGTGGGAATAGAAAAAGGACACCCCGAAGGGTGTCCTTTATTGATTTGACCTATCTTAGGAGATGGTCGGAGTTACGCTGGTGATGGTCAGATCCAGATGGTCGGTAGAGAACTTCGCGCTGGAAATCTGGTTACCGCCGGTGGATGCGCTCTTATGATCTGCAACCTTCAGCACGATGGAAGTACCAGTGTAGGTGTGGCCATCAGCTGCCAGCTCGATATTGCCGGTCGCATTCTGCCAGTTTGCCTGTGCAAGCAGTGCGCTCCAGTCAACATTTGCCAGTTCCTTCTCAAATGCATCTGCAACATCTGCATTTACAGTCAGAGTCAGAGTCTTTGCACCGGTATCCAGTGCAATCGCGCTGATCGTCAGAGCCTGCTTCTCAACCTTCAGGGTGATCGCACCAGACTCAACAGTGCCAACCTTTACCTTAGCGGTGTAGGTGCCGACTGCCAGCTTCTCAGCTTCTGCCTTGTCGATCTTAACCTCGTTATTCTCAAGCTTTACTGCCTGAGCCAGGCCAGTGCCTTCCAGAACCAGCTCCGGAGTGCCTGCTACACCATTGATGGTGATTGCGTTGGTTGCCTGCGGCTCAGATGCAGACCAGGTGAAGCCGGTACCGCCAGCTGCAACAGTTGCAGTGTAGGTGGTGCCTGCATTAGCCAGAGTTACGCCGGTGGTGGTGGAAATAGCCGGGAAGATAACCGACTTGCCGCCAACCTTAACGGTGATGTCCTTACCATTTACCGAATTGGTAAAGGTAACACGGTACAGACCTGCGGTAGAAGAGTTCTCAGCAACCGTGTAGTTTGCCTTGAAGCCATCAACAGAAACTTCGATATCCTTATCGGTCAGACCGGTAACGCCAGTGGAACCAGCCTTGACATTGATATCCATTACCTTACCGGAAGCGTCAACCTTTGCTGCGCCGCCTGCTTCGGTACCGGTGATACCATCAGCTACCAGTGCGTCAGCAGCCTCAACGGTGAACTTGAAGGTTGCCACAACAACGTCGGTCGAGCCCTGAGTGCGGCCGTAAACTTCTACAGTGTAGGTGCCTGCAGCTGCTGCGCGGGTTGCGGACAGCTTGAGGTTATGGCTGTTCCATGCAACGGACGGATCGGATACTTCCTTGCCGGATGCGTCCTTAACAACAATCTTGCCCTCGGTCAGGGACTGGCCGTTCGGAACGGTTACCTTGATGGTCTGATCAGCTTCGCCAGCCTTAATGGTGCTGTTGTTCTCATCCTTGTTGTTGCCGAAGGAACCAATCAGGATGGTGTCCTTAGCCTCAGTCTCACCCATATCATCGGTGAAGCTGAACATTGCTGCGATATCGTTGTCGCCGTTGAATGCGATATCTGCTACGTAGTAGGTATCGGAATCGTAACGGTTGTCGATGGAAGCGGTCAGCATAGATGCCTTATCAGCAGCCTCGATCTTCGGGGTGCCGTCAAAGCCAGCAGATACAACCATCTGGGTGTTCTTGTAATCGCCGTCCATACGGGTCGGACGAGCAGAGATGGTGTAGTAAGCAGCCTCGTCAGCGATGCCTGCATTTGCAGTCAGCATACGGTCTACCGAGTACAGCTTCTTCTCAGATGCGTAGTGAGCGGTCGCATCAACGTAGTTGAAGGACTTGGTCTTGTTCTCGGTCAGAACGTTACGGGTTACGGTGTAGTAGTTACCCTTCAGCTTGTTCTCGTCTGCACTGCCCTTCTCGGTATCCAGGAAGGTTACCTTGGTTACCTTGCCGTCGCCGTCGGTCGTGATTTCTGCGTAAGCTGCGTTCTTCTCCAGGTACTTATCCAGTGCAATGGATTTGCCCTTAACATCGTGGAATACACCGGTCTGGATGACAGTGCTCTCGCTCTTGATGGTCGGGTCAGAATCGTTATTGTCCTTAACCTCAACAACGTCGCTGAAGTCAACCTTCTTCTTGGACTCCAGGGTCTGAACCTTGCCGTTTACAGCGACGTCAACCTCAACATACTTGCCGTCAGAAGAGTTGCTGTAAGAAACGTTGGTTACCAGACCGATCTTGGTTGCGCCGGAGTTGAACTTGTTGAAGCTGTCAACGCCCAGGATTGCAGCAGAACCAGCCTTGTTGGTGTTTGCATTTGCAATGAAGGTAGCGGTGGTGTTGTTGATCCACTCTGCCTTGTTCTCGTTGTCCAGCTTTGCAATCTTGGTGTCAGTGGTCTTATTGATGTCCGGGATATCCTTTGCCTTTACAGCCAGAACATCACCTGCATCAACATACAGGCCGTCGCCGGTGTTGTCGGTGCCACGGATGAAGGACTTGCTGCCGTCGGTCTTAACAGCGAAGATTACGTCAGCCTCTTCCAGAGATGCAACATATTCATTGCCGGAAGTGGTACGGGTCAGACGGTCGGTGCTGGACTTGTACTCGTAGCTATCGTTGTTCTTCGCATCATCGGTGGTGAACAGCGACTGCATACGGGTGATTCTGCCGTCAGCATCGGTCCAGTACTTGTATACGTTACCAACAACCATCTTGTCGTTCTTGAACTTACGGTTGTCGTAAACAGCGGTCAGATCCTTGCCTGCTGCATCCTGTACGCGTGCGCCAGAAGTCAGCTCGACATCCTTCTTAACCGAGTTGTCTGCCAGCAGCAGGTCAACCTTTGCCAGGCTGCGGTTGCCGGTACGGTCAGAACCAGAGTCTACGTCCAGAACCATTGCATAGTTTGCGGTCTCGGTCGCGTAGTCGGAGTAAACGATGAAGCCGTTGCGGTTGAGGTACAGAGCGAACTCAGTGCCCAGCTCCTCGCTGTTGAACTCACGGTAGGTAGACGGATTTGCAGGAACAATGGTGTCAGCCTTATCCTGGTTCTGTGCAACCTTGATCTCGTCGCCGCCGAAGGTCAGAGTCAGGCCACCCTTGGTGGAAACCTTATCCAGCTTCTTGTTGTCAGCGTCAACCTTGCTTACCTTTGCAGTAACAACCTGGCCCTTCTCGCCCTTGTCGTATGCAACGGTGTAAGTAACCTCTACGATGTCACCCTGCTTGAGGTCCTCAGCCTTGAAGTTGTACTTCACGCCGTCGATCTCGGTGATGTCGTCGAGCTTCCAGGTCTGGCTATCGGACTTGGTCTGAGACTCGAAGTCGTCGCCGCTCTTCATGGAAATAACGGTTGCGCGCTTCGCATTAACAGACTCTACCTTGTAGTAGTTTGCAGTGCTTACAACTGCCCAGTCGATGTCGCCGTCGGAATCCCAGTCAACCAGCTTGTACTGAGCGCCGTCGCGTACATTCAGAGCCTTCTCAACCTTCTTATCGTCCTTCTCGCCGATCTTCTCGCCGTTGTAGGACTTGCTTACGAACTGGTCAACCGCATAGATCTTCTCGGTGGTAGAAGCATTTGCTGCTACGGAATCCAGCTCCAGCTTGCTCTCGCCCAGCTCGATGGTGCCGTTGTCAGACTTGGAGTCAGCCTTGGAAGCATCGTAGTCGTAAGCAGTCTGGCCCTTTACGGTCTTGATCGCCTTGATGGTCCAGTCCTCAGACCAAACGTACTTGTCGTTCTTGGTCTCCCAAGTCGGCTGGCCGTGCTTGCCCTGGCCCCACAGCTCTACCTGGTAGCCGGTGATTGCAGCGATGTCGCCCTCGTACTTGAACGAGTAGGTGCCGCCCTTGCCCTCAGTGTACAGGGTGGTCTTGTCGTCAGCGATCGGGTAAGCCAGGATGCGGTTCTCAGCGGACGGATCTGCGCCCAGAACAACCCAAGTATGTGCCTTGCAGTTGGTCAGCTTTGCGTCCTCGTTATCCTTCTTGTTCCAGGTGCCGACTGCTGCACGATCCAGGCCCCAAACGGACTCAGCCAGGGTCGGGTAGGTCTCGACAGAGGTGCCGTGGGTGGTGTTAACCAGCTTCGCGCCGCGAGCGTAGTCTGCGAACAGAGCGTTGTAGATAACCTGAGCATCCTCACCGCGCAGAGCGTCGGTGTTTGCTACCATGTTAACGCCGTCGAGCAGGCCCATAGCCTGTGCGTTGGACATGTAAGAGAACGGATAGTTCTGCTTCATGTCAGCGGTCTCGTAACCCATTGCACGAACAACCATGGTAACGAACTCAGCGTCAGTGATTGCACGGTCGGGCTCGAACTTGTTGTTGCCAACACCAACAACGATACCGTTGATGTAGCAGTAGCCGATTGCGGAGTCCTTCCAGGAGCCCTTTGCAACGTCGACGAAGGACTGTGCGCCAACGTACTGAGAAACGTTCGGATCACCGGTCATCAGACGAGCGATCATTGCGCAAGCCTCTGCACGGGTGATGGTGTCTTCGGGATGATACTTGCCGTCGTCCTTACCCTGGATAACGCCCAGGTCAGACAGCATGGTGATCGCCTCGGAGTAATCGGAGCCAGCCTTGACATCCTCGAACACCTTAGCGCCGGCGAACATGCTGAAAGTGCATGCGAACGCCAGTACCATGGCAAGAACCTTTTTCAGATTCTTCATAGGAATATTTCCTCCTTTTTGATCGTTGGGGGGCAGCGGCCCCGCCTCTTGTATGGCAGTATCATACCAGAGAGATTTTATCTTTTCAATATTTACGGTCAATGTGTAACATAACCGTAATCATTTGTCATTTATTGTGTGTATTTTATTACAAAAATCTATTTTAAACCGTTTATTTGTTCTAATTTTATACCATTCGTATTCTGATATGGATAGTTATAACAGCGAATTTATGATAACGAGTGTCACAAAAAAAGACAGCCGCCCGCTCGCGTTGGACGACTGTCTGCACATACTATTATATTTTCGTACTTTTAACTTTTGTTATTCCAGGTTTTCAGCTTCCTTGAGCCAGACCTCGCTCACCGCGTCAGACGGCATGCGCCAGTCGCCTCTGGGCGACAGCGTGACCGTACCGACCTTGGGGCCGTCGGGCAGGCAGGAGCGCTTGAACTGCTGGGCGAAGAAGCGGCGGATGAAGGTGACGAGCCACTTCTTGACCGTCGCACGGCTGTGCACGCCCTCGAAGGCGCGGCAGGCGATGCGGTAGAGCTTGCGCGGCGGGTAGCCGAAGCGCAGCATATAATAGAGGAAGAAGTCGTGCAACTCGTAGGGGCCGACCAGTTCCTCGGTCTTCTGGCTGATCTCACCGTCCTTGGGCGGCAGCAGCTCGGGCGATACCGGCGTGCCCAGCACGTCGAGCAGGATCTCGCGCAGACCGTCGGGTGCACGGGATGCCTCGAAGGAGGTCAGGTAGCGCACGAGCGTCTTGGGGATGGAAGCGTTCACGCCATACATGGACATGTGGTCGCCGTTGTAGGTCGCCCAGCCGAGTGCCAGCTCGGACAGGTCGCCCGTACCGATGACCAGACCGCCCATCTTGTTTGCGATGTCCATTAAGATATAGGTTCGCTGGCGTGCCTGTGCGTTCTCAAAGGTGACGTCCAGCGTGTCCGGATCGTGACCGATGTCGGCAAAGTGCTGGGTGACGGCTGCCTTGATGTCCACGCACCGCAGGCTGGTGCCGTAGGCCTCGGCCAGCTGTTCGGCGTTGGACTTGGTGCGGCGGGTGGTACCGAAGCAGGGCATGGTGACCGTCTGGATGTTGCTGCGCGGCCAGCCGAGCAGATCGAAGGCGTGCACGGTGACGATCAGCGCAAGGGTGGAGTCCAGACCGCCCGACAGACCGATGACCGCGGACTTGGCGCGGGTGTGGCGCAGACGGGTCGCCAGACCGACCGCCTGCAAGTGCAGAATCTCCTCGCAGCGCGCAGCCAGATCGCTCTGGTCGGCGGGTACGAAGGGTGTCTGGGCAAAGACGCGGGTCAGCTGGGTCTCGCGCAGGGGCAGGTCGAAATAAATGTCGGTCATGTGGGTCTGCGACTGACCGAAGGTGTTCATGCGGCGGCGCTCGTGGGCGATGCGTCCGAGGTCAAGCTCGGTCGTAATCAGGCCGGTGGTGAAGCGCTCGGACTCGGCCAGCATGGTGCCGTTCTCGCAGATGAGGTTATGACCGGCAAAGACCAGGTCCTGGGTGGACTCGCCGAGGCCTGCATCGGCGTACAGATAACCGCAGGCCAGACGTGCCGACTGACCGGTCACCAGCTGACGGCGATACGCCGCCTTGCCGATGAGCTCGTCGGAGGCCGACAGGTTGACGATGACGGTTGCGCCCGCCTCTGCCAGCTGGCCGGACGGCGGTGCGGGAACCCAGAGGTCTTCGCAGATCTCGCAGCCGATGACCAGGCTGGGCATGGTGCGGCAGCGGAACAGCAGATCGACGCCAAGGGGTACCTGCTGACCGCAAAGGGTAACCGTGCGGGTCACCATACCAGCGCCCGAGGTAAAGTGACGCGCCTCGTAGAATTCACTGTAATTGGGAATGTTCTGCTTGGGCACGAGGCCGAGCAGCTGACCGCGGCAGCAGATCGCGGCGCAGTTATAGAGTGCGTTGTCTACCTGAATGGGCAGACCGACGGCGATGACCATGGGCGAGCGTGCCGAGTGCTCGAGGATACGGGTCAGACCGTCCTCGGCGGCGCGCAGCAGGGCTTCCTGCAAGAACAGGTCGCCGCAGGTGTAGCCGGTCAGTACCAGCTCGGGGAAAACGCACAGCGAGACACCGGCGTCCATGGCTTCTCCCATGAGCTCGATGACGCGGGCGGTATTATAAGCACAGTCGGCGACGCGGATGCGCGGGGTAGCGGCGGCGACCTTCAAAAAACCATCTTTCATGTTGTTCCTCCTTCAGATTGACCTGAATGCCTACCTATATTATATAGTCGGCGCGGGCGATGCGCAAGGAAAGCTTACCCATTGCCCTGCCCCATGAGGGCTTCGACCGCGCGCAGCACCTCATCGCGTGAGGCTGCGTCCGGTCTGTCCTGAAAGGCCTTGACCTGACGGAAAACAAGTTCGGTCTCGACGGCCTGCGCCATGCGTGCAGCGCTCTCGCGCACAGCGGTCAGCTCGTCCTGGGTCAGACGGCCCAGCATCTGTTCGAGTTTGTGATTGAGTGCGGCATACTGTGCGGCAAGCTCGCTCATCTCCTGCCGCGCGGCTGCGCTCATCTCCACTCTGGGCGGCAGACTGTCCCGCACCGTCTGGGACGGACGGGGCGCAGCCTGTGCGCTGGTCACCTCGCCGTCAAGCTCGGACACGTCCACACCGAAGTAGGACGCGACGCGCTTTTTGGTGGCGAGGGACACCGAAATGACCCCATTTTCCCACTGGGAAATCAGACTGCGGGACACACCGGTCTGACGGCTCAGCTCCTGCTGGGTCAGTCCGGACTGTTCGCGCAGCGTTTTGAGCCGTCCGGCTCCGCTGGACTCATACACGTTTCGTTCCTCCTGCGTTCGTTTTGTGTTCCGGTTTTGTTCTCCCCTATCATACCGGATTTGACAAAACTTGTCAATGTTCTGACATTCCGTTTGACATTTTTTGACATTCATTTGACATGTGTTTAAACATTGTCAAATGTTCTATCTGAACATGTCAGAACAAATGTCAGCCCGAACCAAACAGGTTTTTTGACGTGTATGCACGATTTCAGATGGTTTTTGTCGGTCAGGGACGGGGAAACCGGTCGGATTTTGTATCCGTTTTGCCGGTGTTCTCCCCTGCCCTGCCATCTCGGTCAGTCGATGTTCAGGCCATCGCGTGACCGGTCTTTTTGTGTCATATTGTGACTTTTCTTACAGGTTTTGACTGTACAGAGCCTGTTTTGCTCCCGCTTTGTGCCGCGTCTGCCTACCGCACATCACAGGTCATACAGACCGGCGCGGTCGTTGATAACCAGCGCATTGAGCAGGGTGTCGTTGAGCGGCAAGGTGCCGTCCTCCTGCCGTCTGAGGTAATTTTTTGCCAGCAAATAGCGGACGGTGTCCCGACCCCATTCGGGTACCTCGTCGAGTGTGCGGTACTGTGCTTCCATCGCGTTTTCTCTCCTTTCGGCTGTTACTGACCCAGCTTGCGCAGGGCTGCAGCGCGCAGAGAGCGCGCGGTCTCCTTGTCAATACCGGCTGCCTTGAGCATCTGGTCGGTGGGCATGACACCGGCATTCAGGAACGCCATCGCACGGGTGTACGCCTGCTTTTCAGCCGACTGCGCCGCCGACTGGCTGAGCTTGTCGTAATCGTAGGTGCGGTCGTACCAGTCCTGCGCGGCGGTCTGCTCACGATCGAGCACATCCTGATACTGGTTGTAGGCGAAGTCCCGCTCGTCCTTGTAGATCGCGTAATCCTGCGCCAGACGGTCGGTCTGACGGTCGTAGGCTGCGCCCGACAGCCCGGCCAGGGTCTCGATCTCACTGAGCAGGCTGTTCTGCTCGGACTGGTACATCTGCCACGCCAGCTGGTACAGCTCGGGCACGACATCGCCCACCTTGCTGTTGTAATAATCCCGCGCCTGCGAGGCTGCCGCGACGGCTGCCGTGCTCGCCTGCCCACCGGTCAGCGCTGCCGCTTCTCCGAGGGTGTTCTTTGCCGCACGGTCGCCCTCTCTGCGGTAGGTATCGCGGTAGGACTGGAATACCGGGTCGGATTCCGGGTCATAGGAAAAGGGCTCGCGGGACTCCAGGCGGCTCAGAGCGCTCTCCAGACGCTCGGCATAGGGATCGGTATACGATGCCGTACCGCCGCTCACAGCGCCCGTCTGCGCGCTCGTATTGTACAGACCTCCGAAGGTACTGTTGCGGTTGATGTAATCGCGTGCGGCGGTGTAGTACGCGTCGTAGGCGTATTGCTCGTGACCGGGCTCAGAGGTCGCCTTGTTGACGCGCTGGCGCAGCACACTTTCGACCTCGGCGGCACTGGCACCGGCCTGCATCATGCGGCGCAGGCGATCGGCATAGTCGACCGAGGGATCGTAACTTTGGTAAGCCATAAAAAGAAATTTCCTCCTTTGTGGATTGATTGGGATGAGTCAGCACCGCACCCCTTACTGAAAGTTTCGCCAGCCTTTTCAAAGGCTGCGGGTTCTCAGGGCAGAGCCCTGAGTCGCGCTCCGCAGAGCGCGAAATCCCCTCTTTGATTCCGGCCAAAGCCGGAATCAACTAAACTCTCGTTCAAAGCGCCGCCCGCAGGCGGCAAGACTCTCTGCGCGCAATGCGCGCTCATGGGAAACCAACCTGCGGGTTGGTTCCCCCCTGCCGCAGCCGCACCAGCGGTGCAGCTTCCGGGGAATCTCGCATGAAGTGCAAACGGAATGCAAAAACGCTGGAGGCGTTTTTGATGAGCGCACTTTGTGCGCGGAGTATTTCGCTCGCTCCGGCGAGCGATTATTTGTTTATTTTGGTTGATTCCGGTCGTTGACCGGAATCAAAAGGGGTGTTTCGAGCCTGCGGGCTCGCCTCAGGGCTCTGCCCTGAGAACCCGCGGCCTTTTGAAAAAGGCCGGCGAAAACTTCATTTCGCACACTCGTTTTATTCGCGCTCAGCGCGAGAACGAGGATAGTGGCCTACGGGCTGCGGGCGGGAATGGGTGCGGCGCACGGGCGGGAATGGGTGCGGTGTCGTTTACAGGATCTTCTCCTCGCCGCGATAGATGCCATCTGCGCGGAAGTAATAATCCACGCCGCCTGCACGCAGCTGGATATAATCATCGGCTTTCATGTAGATATGCCCCTGATATCCGGCTTCGAGTGCCAGCTGGGCATCGGCCTGGATACGGATATTATTGCCGTAACGGCTCTCGATGAACAGGTCGGGGTAAGTACCCGAATAGACCTCGATCGCGCCGACGATGTTCTCCATCGCAACGTCGCCATTGTAGAAATACAGGGCACCCACGCCGTCGGATGCGACGTGCAGGTCGCCGGTGGTGATGTTATTGCCGTTGATGACGCTTTCACCCTCGCGTTCGAGGGCGCGGAAGGTGACCATGCCGGTGAAGTCGAAGCCGTCGACGGTCTGCTGAAGGCTGGAATACTTGCCGTTTAAGTCCTCGACGCGGGTCTCGATTTTGTTGGCGGTGACGTTGATCGAAGTCAGACCCATTTCGGTGTTGTAGACGCGGGCGGCGAGGGAATCTGCGGTCTGGGTGAGGGTGGACAAATTGCCCTCAGCCGACTCGACGCGGGTGGTCAGGCCGTCGGCGGTCTGCATGACGGCAGACAGGTCGCCCTCGGCGTTTTCCACGCGGGTGAGGATGCCCTGAGCAGTCTGCTGGATCTGGGACAGATTGCCCTGTGCGTCCTGCATCTCGCGGTTCAGGGTGTCCAGCCCCTGCACGTTGTCCTCGTCCAGGTTCATGAGCACAAAGCGCAGCATTTCGGTGAGCGACGTGGTGTAGTCGTGCAGTTTTTTGACCGTCGCGGGCAGGTCATTGGGGTCGTATTTGGGCAGCGCGTCTGTGGTTAAGACTGCCATGAAAAAATCACTCCTTTCGGGTTTACAGATCGTCCGGGCCGTCGGGGTGCAGGATACGTACGATCGATTGCAGAGTCACGTCTCCCCTGCCGGTCACGCGCAGCCAGAACTGCATGCCGCGCACGGCGGGTACGGGGATGCGCGCTCTGCCGTCTGACAGTCTCCCGCTCGCCCAGACCGGCATCCAGTCGCCGCGCTCGGTGCGCACGGCACAAGCCAGCGTGCACTCGCCCACGCAGTCGGCCAGGATGGTCAGACCGGTCAGCACGGCTGGTGAAGTCTGGCGGAAGGGGCCGAACACGGCGGCAAAGTCGGTGTTTTTGCGATCGGTGCCGGTCTTCCAAAGCGCCGTCTCTTCGGCCAGATACCGTGCCCCGTCGTGGCAGGCAAACTGCACGGCTTTCCGGCTGTCCACGGGCAAAAAGGCGGCCTGTTCGATGTCGTAAATGAGGGTCTCAGGCTGACCGTCTCTGAGGCCGGACAGCCACAGTTTGTGACCGTCCTCGCCCATGCACATGTCGGTGTATCCGGCATCGCCCAGCGGTGCGCTCAGGCGGTCAGGAATGCCGCCGCCGTAGGCCATCAGGCCATCGCGCGCCCACCAGTAAACGGTCTCACCGACGTTGCGGATGGCGCGTTCACACCCGGCCTGTACGCCCGGAATGCTGCTGACCTGCACCTGAAAGTTGGACGGCTTCGCGCCGTAGATCTTGTGCACGCAGTTTTCCTTGAAGCACAGCACGTGACTGGACGCAGCCGCAATGCCGGTGAACGCGCCGTCGGTGCCGACCTCGGCCTCAAACGCATCGGTCGCCAAACCCTCGTACACCATCCAGTTGAGCGGGTCGCCGAGCACCGAGCAGCACACGGCGTTATCATGTACGCCCCACAGGCGGTTGTCCTTTTCGCAGACAAAGTCGAGGTCGGGCACCTTGCGGGTGACGATGATCGCGCTCTCAGTGCCCGCGGTAAAGCATCCCTCGGAGAAAATCAGCGTATTGCCGTCGATCTCGCGCACGACGGCGGTCTTGTTGTTTTCCGGGTAGCGGGTGCACTTTTCGATGGTCACGCCGTCCCCGACCGAAAAGCCCTTGGTCGTGGTCAGTTCGAGCGAATCGTCGGTGAAGGTCGCACCGCCGACCACGCGCGCTTCCATGTTCTGCAAGCCGCCGCTCTCGCCCAGCGTCAGATATTGCTTTTCGGGAAACAGGAACAGGCGCTTGCCCAGCACGACCATCTGGTGTTTTTCGTCGCGCACGCCGCCCTTGTTGACGCCGTCGACGTACAGATTGCCGCCGCTCGTCCAGATCAGACAGCCGCAGGCCGAAAGCAGGTCGGTGCACGCGGTCAGATCCTGGACTTTCTCGTCGGTCGGACACACGCGCAGGGCGGGCAGCGCGTCGGTGGACAGGTGCAGACCGTCGCGCACCGCACCGGCAGAGGCGCGGTCACGGCGATCCAGACCGGAAAAGCTGTCCGTGCGGGTGCGCGCGGGAGACGTGCCCGAAAGGTAGGGGTAATCAGCCATAGGCGACCACCTCCGCGCCGCGCGGGGGCAGGTTTTCGCGTCGATGTGCCCGTGCCCAAGTCTCGTACAGGCCGTTATAGAGCGCAAGTTCTGCGTTGTAGCGGTCGTATACGCCATCCATCTGCGCGAGCAGGGCGGCGGCGAAATGGACGTAAGCCATGTCGTAGGGCGCGGGGATGGACAGCTCACCGCCCGGCGCTTCGGTCAGCGGCTGCTGACCGAGCACCTCGGCGCGGGCGATATTTTCGGCTTGCAGGACGAGCGGGAGCGCCTCGTCGTCGCCGTGGGCGGTGGGCCAGCGGCGTGCGAGCTGCTCGAGTGCCTGCTGCATGGTCATCGAACCGCCTCCCCTCGCTCGTGCGCCCGGCGCATCATGGACTCTGCGAGCTTGTCCTGCTCAGCTGAGTCGGCCAGTGCGCGTGCAAACATCGGACGCACCTTGACCGGCACGCCGCGCTTAATCAGGCAGCTCTCGCCGTTGACGCAGACGAACACGTCGTCCTGATAGCGGTCGCCGTCGGCAAACAGGGTGATCTCAACGAGCTCTTCGTCTTTCTGGTTGGCTTTGTTCATGGGTCAGTCTCCTCCCTTTTGTGTGTCGCTTTTATTTTGCAGGATTTTAAATTTTATCCTGCATTCCGTTATTCATCTTTCGGATAAATATTCCGAAATCACTCGCCGGTAAACGTGGACGTGGTCTCGATGCGCACCATGTACGCCTCCTGCAGACGGACAGCGGCCTTGGTTGCCTTCCAAGCGACCGACGCGCGCTGATCGAGCGGATCGGACGCGCCGCCCGAGCCCAGCTGCTTGACGATGAGCGTCAGACCGCCGCCCTCGATCTCGGTGGTGCCGTAGGCGTTGTCGCCCAGAATCAGGGTAGCGTACACGTCACGGCCTTCCGAGCCCGCACCCTCGAACACCTTGGCCTCGGAGGTCTCGACAAAGCGGACGTTCTCGATCTTGCCGATCTCGCCCTCGTAAATGCCCTCCGGGTCGGAATAGGACTTGACGTTCACCCACTTGGGGTCGCTCATCAGGTCGTAGGCAACGTCCGGGTGGATGATGCCGATAAAGCTGTCGCCGATCGGCTCGGCATCCTGCTTTTTGAGCGTGCGCACGGCGCGGCGGACGGCATCGACGGTCAGGTAGTGGTTGCCCTCCTCCTTGCCGCCGACCAGCTGGTTTCTCTCGGTGACCTGACCCTCGGCGTACTGGACATTGGTGCCGCCAGCCAGCACCTCGCGGGTGATGGCGTCCAGGGTCTTGCCGGCCTGTGCGCCCAGCTGCTTGGCAGCAATGACCAGATTGTTGTCGATGGCGGTCAGCACGACCATATCGGACAGCTCGACATAGCCGCCGTACTGCTGTACCGGAGCCTCGACGGTGGAAATGGTCAGCTGCTGGCTTTCCGGGGTCACGCCCTCGGTCAGCGGCGTGGTGGACACGGGCAGCGGGCTGACCTTGCGGAACTCGATAGTCTTGCCGCGGCCTGCCGGGATGGGACGCTTCTGACCGAACTGATCGTGCACCAGCTTAGGGCTAGAGCAGTCGATCAGATAGTCGTCGTAGTAGGTCTTGATCTCGTCCGGCATGGTCTCGGTGGTGTTGATGGCGAACAGCTGATAATCAAACTTAAAGGACATAGATGTTTCTCCTTTCGTGTGGAACATGAATTTTTTACAGCGTGATGCGCTCACCGCGCAGGGCACGGCGTGCGATTTCGGCGCGGGATTTGGGGTCGGACGCACCGTAATGCATGGGCAGACCGGCCTGCGGGGCGGCACCGCTCTCGCGGGGACGGCGGGACAGCGCAGCCATGCGGACGGCGGTGCGCACAGCGGCTTCGCGTGCGATGTCGGCCTGAATGTCGTCGAGATGAACGGCCTCATAGGCGCGGCATACGGTCATGGGACGCTTGGGGTCGGTGAGCAGACGAACAAAGTCGGGGTTTTGCAGCTCCCGCTCGAGCGACATGGCGGGATAACGCCGCTTGGCCTCGGCCTCCTGCGCCTGCCAGACCTTGTACTGCGCACGCACGAGCGCATCGTGCACGGTCTGGCGCACACGCTCGTCGGGCTGCTCGCCCGGACGAACCGGTTCGGTCATCACACGCGCCGGGTCGATACCCGGACGCATCCCCTCGCCTGTCGGACGGTCACCCGCTGCCAGACGCACGGGCAGCGCGGTCTTTCCCGTTTCATCGGACGCGCCCTGCTGTTTGGCACGCGCCTGACGCAGCGCGCGGCGCACGGCGATGGCGACTTCGCGGTTGAATTCCGGTCGGAATTCGCCCTGAATGAGGGCGCGGAAGCGGCGCTCGCGGGACGGGTCGGATTTTACGGACTGTTTCAAACGGATTCCTCCTCTCGATCGGCACAGAAATACCCTTCGGTGCGCATCTGGATGTAGTTCGGATAGGTGTTTTGCAGCTGCGCCAGACCGATGACGGCGGCGTAGAACAGCACGTCGGTCGCACCGCTGGCGGCACAGGTGATGCGCGCGTCACCGGGCTGGAGCTTGGCATGGAAGCCGCGGCAGTCGAAGGCAGCGAGGGCACCGGCCAGGGTATTGACCAGTGTGCTGACGGCGGCGCAGACGATGTCCTGTCCGCGGTTATCGTAGCCGGCGTGACCGGCGACATGCAGAGCGCAGCGGTCGTCCCGCCTGCCCGCGAAAATCATAATCATGGTGTTTCACCCTCCCCTGCCCGACTTGCGGACGTGCCTGTTTTTGGAATGAGCTGCTGGGCGACCGTGAGCGGTGCGCCCTGTTTGGCATTCGATGCCGTGCCCTGTGGATTGACCGCTGATTGCTGGACCCCGGCTTGCGCGGCGATGCGCTTTTTGACGGTCTCGATGCCGTCAAAGTCCATCATTTCGAGCGCAATGAGCGCCTGACCGGCCAAATCGGGACGGAAAAAGCCCAGCCGATAGAGTTCCTTGGCCTGTTCGTTGCGGCTCATCTGGGTAAAGGGACTTGCCTTCTGGGCGCGCACCTGAATGTCGAAGGCGACGTGGCGATCGCGCCGCGCCAGACCGCCGAGGGTCAGGAATACCGGCTTGCCGTCCTCACCGGTGATGCGCACGGCGCGGCTGTCGTCGTAGAACTGACGAATCAGCTCGATGACCAGCGTGCACACCTGGGTGAACGCGCGGTAGCTGCCTTTGATGAGGTCACGGCTGAGCTTGCTGCCCGCCTCCTGCAAGGCAGCGATGGCCGAAGCCGCGGTGACACCAGAATTGGTACCACCCTGGGCAAAATCGCGGTTGCCGCTGGTCTCCTTAAGTTCCTCGACCTTGTTTTGCAGGTGGTTCGCGATGAACGCGGGCAGCGGTTCGACCTCAATCTGCCGGAGGTCGTCGGGGTCGAGCCTGCCGGTGACGTGGACGAAATCACGGGTAAAGTCGGCAAATTCCTGCTCGTTGACACCGCATGCATCGCGATAGAACCAACGCGGCCGACCGGCCAGACGGGCATTGTTTAAGATGATCGCGTCCAGCTGGTCGATGTACCCCTGCGTGCCCTTCATCAGATCGACATAGCCGAACCCGGCCGGGCTGTCCTCGAGGGGAAAGAGTACGTCGAGCACAAAGGGATACTGTCCGTGATCGTAAAGCCCCTGACTCATAAACATTTGTTCGTTTTCAGAGGCGTAAAGCACGGTCGAACCGACGAACTTGCAGAAATGTACGATGGTTTTGCCGTTTGGCAGACGTTTTTTGTAGTACCAGTCCACGACCTGCGACTTGCCCGAGCGGTCGAGCACATCCTCGGGAATGCGCTGGTTGGTACTGTCGATGGGCGCGCGCAGCTTGCCGCGTAACGCCGGATAGGCCGCGTCGAGCAGGTCGTTGTCGCACTGGGTGACCAGGAACAGATTGCGGCTGTCCTGAATGTCGCGCACACCCGGCTCCCAGAAGAGATTTAAGAGATCGACCGCCGTGACCCTTACGTCACCCCGTCCGTCCTCGGCTTCGGGGTCCCAGAAGACACCGTAACACGCCGTGCCGTGGCGGAGCTTTGGGTAAGCATTGCGCGAGTATAAACCCTCGAAGTCCGACCGCTCGAGAATGACCGGCAGAATCCGTGATAGGGTTTTGGCATCCTGCATGTCCGACGGCTCACGGGGTAAAACGTCGGGTGCGGGGTAGTTGTCCATCATGTCGCCGTGCTTGCCGAGTAAGCTGTTGAGCAGCCAACCGGACGCCGGCGCAGGCTCACCGGAGCGAACGGCGGCACCGTGCCGCAAGCGATACCATCGCTCATCTTCGAGAATGCGGCGGTCGAGCGATTGCTTGCCGCGCCGGTAGGCCTCGAGTAAATCGGCAGCGCGTTGGACTTCGGCCTTGCCGATCACGTGTTTTTTGGATTGCACGAAAGAAAGAACCTCCTTTTTTTTTAAAAGAATCACCGCACCCCTTACTGAAAGTTTCGCCAGCCTTTTCAAAGGCTGCGGGTTCTCAGGGCAGCGCCCTGAGTCGCGTCCCGCAGGACGCGAAATCCCCTCTTTGATTCCGGTCAACAGCCGGAATCAACAAAAACTAATTCCAAGCGCCGCCCGCAGGCGGCAAGACTCCCCTGCGGCCTTTCGGCCGCTCATGGAAAACCAACCGACTGGTTGGTTTTCCCCTGCCGTTCCCGCCCCAGCGGTGCAGCTCAGTCCACGCGGCAACAGATGCAGCTGCGGTTTGGGAATCCGTTCCGCAGGGAACGGATTCCATGAGCGCGCCTGGCGCGCAGAGTATTTCGCTCGCTGCGGCGAGCGATTATTTGTTTATTTTGGTTGATTCCGGTCGTTGACCGGAATCAAAAGGGGTATTTCGCGCTCTGCGGAGCGCGCCTCAGGGCTCTGCCCTGAGAACCCGCAAACCTTTGAAAAGGTTTGATCCAAACTTCATTTCGCCTGCGGGCGGGAATGGGTGCGCTGCTGATCGATTCACTGCGAAAACTCCATGACAACATACCGCATTTCATCATAAATATGATCTTCCATCGACGTATTGACGTCCTCAACATTGGTCGAATCATACACGAGTGCAGGCACGGTGCGGATAAAGTGCCGGCAGGTATGGAACACGGTCAGTCCGGGGATGCCGTTATGGTCGAACGCCAATCTATGATGCACCTGCATTTTGCCCGCGATTCTGGCGTTATCGCCGCGATCGAAGAACACGCCCTCGCGTTCCATCATCTGCGCGATGCTTTCGCCGCGGCTCTCGTCGAAGATGGAGGGGTCAGCCACGCCGCGCACGGTGCGGCCTTTGATGTTGGGGTCGTCCTGTTCGATTTGTTTGATTTCGCGAGCGATGCGAGCGGGTTCCCAGCGAACGCCCTCGTTTGGCGTGCCGGTACATCCGTAAAGTTCGCGGATGCGGCACAGAGCGCCGTCCGGGCTGATGGCCCACCAGCCGACCGAGAACGGACGGGAGTAGCCGAAGTCGAAGCCGCGGACAATGCGCCAGTTTTTGGGGATGGGGAACGGGTCGACGACGTGGGTGTAGCGGCGGTCGGCGTAGTGAGCAGGGTCAGCGCGCCACTCGGAAAAGACCTGACCGGCGAATGCGTCCCAGTCACCGTAGAGCAGCGCACGTTTGTCCGCATCGGGCAGGGCTGCCAGACGGGCAGCGTAAGCAGGGTCGTTTTTGAGCAGGATTTGGTTGTCAAAAACCGTACTGGGAACGAAAATTCGGCTGCGTTTTGCGTTGAGCACGGCACCGTCTGGTGTGAGCATGCTCACATCTTCCCAGATCGTCTGCATGGGCGGTGCCGGGGTCAAAAACCGTGCTTTGACCCATCCGTGACCGATGCCGCCGGGGTTTGCCGAAGCCCGCAAGTAGACGCGCGTACCCGGACCGGACGCGCGGTTTCGCGAGAGCAGGTAGAGATATTCGTCCTGGGTAAAGTGGGTCAGCTCGTCGAACGCGATGTAGTCGTAGGCGCGGCCTTGGTATTTAAAACGGTCGTTTGTGTGCTGCATCGCGCCGAAACTGATCTTCGCGCCCGACGGGAAACGCCACTCGTGCCGGGCTTCACTCCACTGCGTAGCGGGAAACGCGCCGCGGTAGTATCGCTGGGACTTGTCGATGAGCTCGGACAGCTCGGGGTAAGTTTTTCTGAGGATGAGTGCGCGGTAGTGCGGGATATGCACCTGCCGCAGCGCCTCAACCACCAGCGCTTCACTCTTACCGCCGCCCGCCGCGCCGCCGTACAGTGCCTCGTCCTCGAAGCGGGAGAGAAAGATTTCCTGCCGCTTCTGCGGGCTCCAGAGCACCACGTTTTACGCCTCCTTTCGATGGTTTTCCGTTTTGCATAATTATGCTAAAGAATCGGCATACATGAAATTTGTAACATAATGTCCTGCAAAAATGGGAAAACGCGGGAAATGTGTGATTTTGGAAAACCGGGTCAGGATTCGGTTTCGGGTGGCATGGGCTGAGGCAGTTCGATGACGCCGCCCTCGGTTTCGCCGTCCTGCGCGGCGGGTTCACCGCCCCAGGCGCGGGGCATCCGGTTTTTGAGCCAGAACTGCTGTGCGGTAGTGGACGGGGAATCGTAGACTTCCTCGGTTCCCTGCACGATCTCCTCGTACTCGCGCAGTTTCTTGCCGGTCTGATCGTCGTACTCGACGCGCTTGACCTTAAACAGCTTGCTGACCGGCCGCACGCCGCCGACCGCACTGCGGAAGAGCGCCTGTTCGACTGCTGCGTCCTGTCGGCGATTGGCCATCAGGTTTCACCTCCTGTCGCAAAGTGTTCGAACTTATGTTCGTTGTTAATAGCATAACATGGTTTTATGACACCGTCTATCCGGCGTATGTCTGAGATTTTTGTCCACAGGGTGTGCAGGCAGTGTCGAACGGTGTCGCGGTGCAGGGACAAAAAAACGACCGAACGCGCGGTTTTTCCGCAGCTTTTTTCGGTCGTAAGCGAGCCCATCCACAGCCCTGTGCATATTTCCGTCTTTGTCCCCCAAAAACCGACCGGTGTCATATTTTGGGGCAAAATGTCTTGTGTAGTGTTTGGTTTGACGCCGTCGTTTGCCGTCGTAAGACTGTCCGCTGTGTCGAAGGTGCTCGAACATTTGTTTGAAAAATATCTGGACAATGGGCGATCTATGCGTTATCATGTAGATATCCCAAAGAAACGGAGGGCCTGCGATGAAACCCGTCAAACCGACCGCGGCTGTGCCGCCGCAAAACCTGGCTGCTTTGCAAGCGGTCATCGGCACACGCAATGCGCGGAAGTTGTGCCGAGCGTTCGGCGGCTCTACGCTGTACATCCCCAAGCTGGAGGGCGTTGACCGACCGAGCCGCAACCGGCAGATTCGGCAGGATGCAGCGCACGGGGCAACGGTGGCCCAGCTGTGCGCGACCTATCACCTGTCCGAGCGGCAGGTGCGTCGGATCTTGTCCGTCCGTCCGCCCAAAGATTTTTGGAGCGAACCGTGGTGACCGGCGGTTGCATAACCGCCGCACCGCGCATAGGATACCAATGAAAAAAGGAGTGATCTAGTTATGTGTGGAATTGCCGGAACGATTGATTTTACCCGTGACGTGCGCGAACTAAGCGATTTACCCGGACGTATGGCGCAGGCGCTGACGCGCCGCGGACCGGATGCCGAAGGTGTGTATCAGGATGCGCAGGCGCTGCTGGTGCACCGCCGCCTGATCGTGGTTGACCCCGAAGGCGGCAGTCAGCCGATGACAAGCCCGGACGGGAATACAGTCTTAGTATATAACGGAGAGTTATATAATACTGACGAACTGCGTCGAGCGCTGACCGATCTTGGTCATCGTTTTCGCGGACACTCGGACACCGAGGTGGTGCTGCACGCCTACCTGGCCTGGGGATGCGAAGCCTTTGGGAAGCTCAACGGCATTTACGCCTTTGCGATCTGGGAGAAGGACAAACGGCGTTTGACGCTGTGCCGCGACCGGTTGGGGGTAAAACCACTATTTTACGCGCGCCGGGGCAAGATGTTGGTGTTCGGGTCGGAGCAGAAAGCCATCCTGTGCCACCCGGAAATGCGCGCCCAGCTGGACGAAGACGGCCTGCGCAGCATCCTGCTTTTGGGGCCTGCACGACCGCCATTTTCGGGCGTGTTCCACGGGATTCGATCGGTCACACCGGGTCAGTATCTGGTGTTCGACGAGAGCGGACTTGATTACCAGCTGTATTGGAAGCTGACCGCAAAGGAGCACACCGAAACCCTTGACCAGACCATCGAACACACCCGTTTTCTGATTGAGGACGCGGCAAAACGCCAGCTGGTGTCCGACGTGCCGCTGTGTACCTTCCTTTCGGGCGGTCTGGACTCGTCCATCCTGTCCATGCTCGCCGCGCGGGAGATGAAGCACAAGGGCGAAACCCTGCACACCTTCTCGGTGGACTACCGGGACAATGAGAAGTACTTTACAAAGAGTATTTTTCAGCCAAATTCCGACAGTGCGTATATTCAGACTATGGTGGACGCCATCGGTTCGACACACCACACGGTCGTGCTCGAACAGGACGAACTGGCAAGGGCACTCATGGACGCCACCGAAGCGCGTGACCTGCCGGGCATGGCGGACGTGGACTCTTCCCTGCTGCTGTTCTGCAAGGCCGTGAAGGACGCGGGATTTACCGTGTGCCAGTCGGGCGAGTGCGCCGATGAGCTGTTCGGCGGCTATCCGTGGTACCACCGCGAAGAGATCCTGTTCGAGGATTGCTTCCCCTGGTCGCGCTCCACCGCCCTCAGACAGTCGCTGCTGCACGATGGCCTGATTCGCGACGGCGAGGAGTTTGTCCGCGCACATTACGCCTGCACCTGCCAGTCGGCGCCCAAACTGGACTCCGACAGTCCCAAGGATGCCCGCATGCGTGAGATGTTCGTGCTCAACCTGCAATGGTTCATGGCAACCCTGCTCGACCGCAAAGACCGCACGAGCATGTATTCCGGCTTGGAGGTGCGCGTCCCCTTCTGCGATCATCGCATCGTAGAGTATGCCTATAATATGCCGTGGAGCATGAAGGCGCTGGACGGTCGGGAAAAGGGCATCGTGCGCAAGGCGTTCGAAAACGACCTGCCCGAGGAAATCACCTGGCGCAAGAAAAGCCCCTACCCCAAGACCTTCTCCCCTGTTTATACCCAGATCGTCGCGGACGCATTGCGTGAGAAGATGCACGATAAAACGTCCATCCTGCCGCAGTTCTTCCGCTGGGATGTTCTGGAGGATTTGATGGAACACCCGAACGACCTGCCCGAGCCGTGGTACGGTCAGCTCATGCGCACGCCGCAAATCTTCGCGTATCTGCTGCAAATCGACCATTGGTTCCGTACTTATGACGTGGAATTGATTTGACGCGAATTGTTCTGTTCTGATTTTTTGTTCTGAGAAAAATAATATTTTGATTTGCTTTGTTTTGCGCAGCATGGAAAACCGTGCTGTTTTTTTTGCGCAAAAAACGATCAGCACCGCACCCCTTACTAAAAGTTTCGCCAGCCTTTTCAAAGGCTGCGGGTTCTCAGGGCAGAGCCCTGAGCCGTGTCCCGCAGGACACGGAATCCCCTTTTGATTTTCGCCTTGCGAAAATCAACCAAAATAAAAACAAAAGCGCGACCCGCAGGTCGCGCAATACTTTTGCGCACAAAGTGCGCTCATGGAAAAGACCGTCCTTTCGGACGGTCTTTCCTTATTTGTAAGTTTGGGTTGAAACCCGGGTCGGACACCGGGTTTCAATGGGGGATTTCGCCATCTGCGGATGGCGACTTGAGGCTCTGCCTCAAGACTCCGCAAACCTTTGAAAAGGTTTGATCGAAACTTCATTTCGCCTGCGGGCGGGATTCCGTTTCTTACAGCAACTGATACATCAGTCCCAGATCACTCGCGTACCAATACAGCATACCATGCCCGCGCTTCTGCAATCTGACCTGTAAATCCCACTCCGGATACTGCTTCATCAGATTCATCTGACCACCGGTTGCAAACGCGACAAAGGAAATATAATTTTCCTTGGTCATGGGATGATCGCTCGTGATATACCAATCGTTTTCAATCACTTCGACCTTCAGTTTCTGTGTATCATCCGCCTTTTTGGGCTCGAGTGCTTCGAGGGTACGGCCACAGCAGGACACCGATGCATTGCCGGTGCACAGAGTAAGATTGCCGCAGACCGGACAGACGTAGAACTTTGCTTTTTTCATATTTCCTCCTACAAAATCGTTGGGCGCGAGCTCACCGGAAAGCATACGCGCGAGATCGACTCCGAGGATGACCGAGAGATCACCGAGCAGCGAGACGTCGGGGCAGCCGAGTCCACGCTCCCACTTGGAAACAGCCTTGTCACTGAGCCCGAGACGGTCAGCGAGAGCTTTTTGCGTCATGCCTTTCTCGCGGCGCAGCACGCGGATGAGCGCGCCGAATTTCTGTTGATTCATAAACCTATCACCCTGTAAAGCTTATCAGATTTCGCGAGAAAAGACAATCGACGAACGGTAGAGTTTGAAAATCCCCTGCACCGCACCCCTTACTGAAAGTTTCGCCAGCCTTTTCAAAGGCTGCGGGTTCTCAGGGCAGCGCCCTGAGCCGCTCGCCGCAGCGAGCGGAATCCCCTTTTTGATTTTCGCCTTGCGAAAATCAACTAAAACAAAAACAAAAGCGCTCGCCGCAGCGAGCGAAAACCTTCCGTTCTCCGTTCATGGCTTGGCCGAACAAGTCGGCCACAGCCTTACGGGAAAATACCCCACCGGGGTATTTTCCCGTAAGGCTCATGGAAAACCAACCTGCGGGATTGGTTTTCCCCTCTCCTGCCGTTCGTACATTCCCTCCGTTCAAGCTGCCGCAGTCCGGACAAAGAAAAAGGAAAGACCGTCCCTTCGGACGGTCTTTCCCATGAGCGGCCAATGGCCGCAGAGTATTTCGCTCGCTGAGGCGAGCGATTTTTTTAATTTTCAGGTTGAAACCCGGGTCGAACACCGGGTTTCAATGGGGGATTTCGCATCCTGCGGGATGCGACTTGAGGCTCTGCCTCAAGACTCCGCAAGCCTTTCGAGAAAGGCTTGAGCGAAAGCTTCAATTAGGGGTGCGGTGCTTATTCTTTCTCCTCAGAGATTCCCATTTCGAGCTTGGGCTGTTCCATGAGCTTCATAAACTCTTCGCCCGTGATGGTCTCGTGGTCATACAGATACTTGGACAGTGCATGCAGCTTATCCATATTATCACTCAACAGCTGTCTTGCCTTCTCATACTGACGGCGCACCAGCTCAACGACCATACGATCGATTTCAGCCGCGGTCTGGTCAGCGCAAGCCATGGATGCATCGCCGCCAAGGTAAGCATTGTGTACCTGCTCGAAAGCGACCATACCGAAGGCCTCACTCATACCGAAACGAGAGATGAGGGCACGCGCCAGACGAGTCGCCTGTTCGATGTCGTTGGACGCGCCGGTGGTGACCGAGTGCAGGGCAAGCTCCTCTGCGACGCGGCCGCCGGTCAGGGTCGCGATCTTATTTTCCAGTTCCTCGCGGCTCATGAGGTTGTGCTCTTCCTGGTCGACCTGCATGGTGTAGCCGAGCGCACCGGAAGTACGCGGAATAATGGTAATCTTAGTGACCGGAGCCGAGTGGGTCTGGAGCGCAGCAACCAGCGCGTGACCGATCTCGTGATAGGAGACGATGAGCTTTTCCTTGTTGGACAGGATCTTGTTTTTCTTCTGGTAGCCGGCAATGACGACTTCAACACTCTCTTCGAGGTCGGACTGCGAGATCTTGTCGCGACCAGCACGGACAGCACGCAGCGCGGCTTCGTTTACCATGTTTGCAAGCTCTGCACCGGATGCACCGGCAGCCATGCGCGCGATGGCATTGAAGTCCAGACCGGGCTCGCACTTGACCTTCTTGGCGTGTACACGCAGGATGGCTTCTCGACCGATGAGGTCGGGCAGCTCAACGGGTACACGGCGGTCGAAACGACCGGGACGCAGCAGCGCAGGGTCGAGGGATTCGGGACGGTTGGTTGCAGCCAGAATGACAACACCCTTGCTGCCGTCGAAACCATCCATTTCGGTCAGCAGCTGGTTTAAGGTCTGCTCACGTTCGTCGTTGCCGCCGCTGATGCCGCCAGCACCATCACGCTTCTTACCGATGGTATCAATCTCATCGATAAAGACGATGCAGGGAGCCTTTTCGTTTGCCTGCTTAAACAGATCGCGTACCTTGGCAGCGCCCATGCCGACGAACATCTCAACGAACTCCGAACCGGAGATCGAGAAGAAGGGCACGTTTGCCTCACCTGCGACCGCCTTAGCCAGCAGGGTTTTACCGGTACCCGGAGGGCCGACGAGCAGCGCACCCTTGGGGATGTGCGCACCGATGTCGGCGTAGCGCTGGGGATTGTGCAGGAAGTCGACGATCTCGGTTAAGAGCTCCTTAGCCTCGTCCTCACCCTGCACGTCGGAGAAGTGAATGCCTGTCTCACTTGCGACATAGACCTTGGCATTGGACTTGCCGAAGCTCATCGCACCGGCACCCATTTTCTTCTGCATCGAGCGGGTCATCCAGACACCGAAACCGATGATGATAACGAGCGGAAGGAATGCGGTGAGGATGGGCGACGGGGTCGAGGGTGTAATCTGAGTAAACTTGACGTTGGCATCCAGCAGACGCTCGACCAGATTGGGGTCGTCGACAAGCGCGGTCTCATAGACCTGTTTTTGCGTCTTACCGTCAGCCTGCTGCACTTCCGAGGTAAACACCAGCTTGTTTTCACTGCTCTGGATCTCGGCCTCTGCGACCTGACCGGCTTCGGCCATCGTGACGAACTGATCGTACGTAACCGATTGGGTTTTTGGAGCGATGAGGCTGGGCAGGAGCATGTTTGCGATGAACAGAAGCGCGATTGCGATTGCATAGAAATAGAATATGCGTTTTCTGTCGGGCTGTTTAACTTCTTTCATAATAATACTGCCTCATTTCCGGGGCATAGACTGTGCCCCCCTACTGTATAGATTGATTATAGCAGGGGAATATGTACGGATTGCGGATGAAGTTTGAACGAAGTGTAAATTGATGGAGAAATGTAACTTTGTCACGCAAGACCAGCACCGCACCCATATTGAAGCTTTCGCCAGCCTTTCTCGAAAGGCTGCGGGTTCTCAGGGCAGAGCCCTGAGTCGGACTCCGCAGAGTCCGAAATCCCCTTTTGATTTTCGCTTCTGCGAAAATCAACTAAACTAGAAAAATAGTCGCGCTCCGGCCCGTAGGTCACTATCTTAATTTCCGCGCCGTGCGCGGATAAAATGAGTGCTAGCGAGCGAAATACTCCGCGCACAAAGTGCGCTCATGGGAAATACCGTCCGTTCGGACGGTATTTCCAGAGATTGCGCGTCTGCGGACGCGCTTTTATTTTTTGTTTAATTGAAACCCGGGTCGGACACCGGGTTTCAAGAGAGAGTTCCGGACTCTGCGGAGTCCGGCCAGCCTGCGCGGCTGGACCGCGCCGGGTCGCAGACCCGGACCCGCTTGTCGCCTGCGGGCGGGACGTGGGAATTGGTGCGGTGCCTCACTCTCCCATGTTTCACGTGAAACATTCTCTTTTCTCCTTCTTTCCCCCGACATACCATCTGTCTCCCGGTCATAGAATGGTTCTAACCATAAAAAAGAGGGAGTGATGTCTGGATGGCAGATGTGACGCAGGCAGTAGGAAAGCTGGTGGTGGCGGTGACGACCGCGCAAGGGACAATCCCGCTGCCGGGGGCATTGGTGACGGTATCGGCGCAGACTGAGGACGGGCCGGTTTTGTATCGAATCGTGCGGACGGACACATCGGGGCGCACGCCGGTGTTGGAGCTTCCCGCGCCGTCACTTTCTGATTCGCTCAGTCCCGACCAGCCCACGCCGTATTTGAACTATACGGTGAATGTATCGCTGCCGGGGTATCAAACGGCAGAGGTGCGGGACATTTCGATTTTCCCGGGCATTGCCTCGACGCTGCCGGTACCGCTGACGCCGTCCACGGCGAGCGGGAATTCAACCGAGATCACCGACCTGCCGCCCGAGCTGCTGGACACGCAGTTTAGCAAGAGAGGACGGTGAGCGGAACATGGCATTACCGTATATTCCCGAGACGATCACGGTACATCTTGGGCGACCGGACGACCCGACGGCTCGCAATGTGACCGTGCCCTTCCCCGACTACATCAAGAACGTGGCATCGTCGGAGATTTATCCGACCTGGCCGGAGGCTGCAATCCGGGCGAACATGTACGCGCAGATTTCGTTTGCGCTCAACCGCATCTATACCGAGTGGTACCGCTCACAGGGCTATGATTTTGATATCACAAACTCGACGGCATTCGATCAGGCGTACGTCGAGGGGCGTGATATTTTCGACAACATCTCAGAGATCGCCGACGAGCTGTTCAATGACTATCTGGTCAGACCGGGTTCGGTCGAGCCGTTGTTTGCGCAGTATTGCGACGGCGACCGCGTCCAGTGCGACGGCCTGAGCCAGTGGGGCACGGTGCCGCTGGCAGAGGCTGGACTGTCGCCCTATGAAATTCTGACCGAGTTTTACGGTCCCGACCTTGCCATCGTGCGCGACGCGCCGACCGCGCCCAATCTGGGTTCGTACCCGGGCTCTCCCCTGCGTCTGGGCGACGTGTCCAACGACGTGCGCACCATCCAGCTGCGCCTCAACCGCATTTCAAACAATTATCCGGCCATCCCGAAGATTTACCCGGTCGACGGCGTGTTCGATCAGGGCACGCTGGACGCGGTCAAGAAATTCCAGCAGGTGTTCGATCTGACCCCGGACGGCATCGTGGGCAAGGCGACCTGGTACCGCATCGCCTACCTGTATACCGCGATCACCAAGCTGGCCGAACTCAACAGCGAGGGCGTGCGACTGGAGGACGTGACCGGTATTTTCCCGGACTACCTGCGACGGGGTGACAAGGGCGACTACGTGCGCGTGCTGCAATACTACCTGAATGCAATCGGCGTATTCTTCACCGGAGAAGACCAGATCCCGATCGACGGTGATTTCGGTACCCTGACCGAGCAGGCCGTGCGCATCTTCCAGCGCGACTACGGCTTACCGGTCGACGGCATCGTCGGCCCGCAGACCTGGGCAAAGATCACCGAGATTTATAACGACATCGGCGCAGCCCTGCCCGAGTGGGAAGCCGCTGCCGGCGCTCCCCTGTTCCCCGGCCGACTGGTCGAGGGCATGCAGGGCAACGACGTGCGTCAGGTGCAGGAGTGGCTGAATATCCTGTCGACCGAATTCCCCGATATTCCCAAACTCACCGCCGACGGCATGTTCGGCCCGCGTACCACCCAAGCCCTCACCACCGCCCAGTCCATCCTCGGCCTGACACCCACCGGCTTTGTCGGCCCGATCACTTGGGATACTCTGGCGCGCCAAGCCGCCCGTATCGAAAGCCAAACACAGGAGGTCACCCCATGAAACAGCCCTACCCGCTCGCCTTCAACGGCCCACTCAAACCGGGCAGCCAGTCGGATACCGTCTGGCTGCTGCAAGCCATGCTGTCCGCCATCGGACGGCATTATATCAACATTCATCCACCCAAACCGTCCGGTCAGTACGATGAATCGACCCGACAATCGATCATGCGCATCCAGCGTGCGTGCGGATTAACACCCGACGGCGTGACCGATGAAAAGACGTGGGAGGCGATCACGTTGATGTTCTGCCGCGGACAAAGTTTCACGTGAAACATTGTAAGGATAAGCACCGCACCCATATTGAAGTTTCGATCAAACCTTTTCAAAGGTTTGCGGGTTCTCAGGGCAGCGCCCTGAGTCGGACTCCGCAGAGTCCGAAATCCCCTTTTGAAACCCGGTGTCCGACCCGGGTTTCAATTAAAACAAACAAAAAGGAAAGACCGTCCTTTCGGACGGTCTTTCCCATGAGCGGCCAATGGCCGCGGAGTATTTCGCTCGCTGCGGCGAGCGATTATTTTTTTGTTTTAGTTGATTTTCGCAAGGCGAAAATCAAAAAGAGAGTTTCGCCGTCTGCGGACGGCGACTTGAGGCTCTGCCTCAAGACTCCGCAAGCCTTTCGAGAAAGGCTTGAGCGAAAGCTTCAATTTTGGCTGCGGTGCTTACTTATTCCTCAGCGTTGAGTGCCTTGACCTTATCAAACTCTGCGGCAATCTCCTCAGACGGAGCAGGCGTGAGCACGCTCACAATCCAGATCACCAGGCAAGCGATGACGAATGCGGGCATCAGCTCGTAGATATCCCACAGACCGCCCATCGGAGCAATCAGGTACTTCCAAACGAATACCATCACGCCGCCGGCGAACATACCAGCGATTGCGCCATAGCGGTTGGTTCTGCGCCAGAACAGCGCGAACAGAACGACCGGGCCGAAGGAAGCGCCGAAGCCAGCCCAAGCGAAGGAAACGATGTTAAAGACCGAGCTGTTGGGGTCGCGTGCGAGGAAAACGCCGATGATGGAGATACCGAGCAGGGTCAGACGTGCACAGGTCATGCTCTGCTTAACGGTCATCTTCTTGCCGAAGACACCCTGAATGAGGTTCTCAGAAACCGAAGAGGAAGCTGCAAGCAGCTGGGAGTCGGCGGTAGACATGGTAGAAGCCAAGATACCGGCGAGAATCAGACCGGCGAGCACGGCACAGACGAAGCCGTTCTGGCTGAGCAGGTCAGCGATGCGAACGATGATGGTCTCAGAGGTCGAGCCTTCCAGGAATGCCAGATTGCCTGCCTTGGTCATGCCCAGACCAACCACACCGATCATCAGTGCAACGAACAGCGAGATGACGACCCAAGTCGAAGCCACGCGGCGGGACAGCTTGAGCTTTTTCTCGTCCTCAATGGCCATGAAGCGAAGCAGGATGTGCGGCATACCGAAGTAGCCAAGACCCCAGCACAGCATAGAGAAGCTGCTCAGCGCACCGTAGGTCGAAGCCGTACCGGTTGCCGGGTCGTAGGTCTGCGTCATGCTCAGGTAACCGGGCAGAGACTTTGCGTTGTCCAGTACCGCGCCGATACCGCCGGCCGAGTATACGCCGAAGCCCAGAACGACGAGCAGCGCAAGGGACATGATGATGGACTGAATAAAGTCGGTGGTAGAAGCTGCGAGGAAGCCGCCGGTCGCGGTGTAGCCTACGATGACGATTGCAGAAATCACCATCGCCCAGAAGTAGTCCACGCCGAACAGGCTGGAGAACAGCTTACCGCAGGCAGCGAAGCCGGACGCGGTGTAGGGAATGAAAAAGATGATGATGACGATAGCCGACAGACCCATCAAAAGACCGCTCTTATCGCGGAAGCGATTGTGGAAGAAGTCCGGGATGGTGATGGAGTTGCCCGCAACGTGGGTGTACAGGCGGATGCGCTTTGCGACGATCAGCCAGTTGATGTAAGTACCGATGGCCAGACCGATCGCCGTCCAGCCAGCGTCCGCGATACCGGTCAGATAAGCCAGACCGGGCAGACCCATGAGCAGCCAGGAGCTCATATCCGAAGCCTCGGCGCTCATCGCGGTGACGAACGGGCCGAGCTTACGTCCGCCCAAATAAAAATCACCGGTATCGTTGTTCTTCTTGGAACACCAGACGCCGATGAGCAGCATACCGATCAAATACACGACGATCGTGACCGAAATGCCGATCTGTGCAGTTGTCATGTTGAAGTGTTACCCCTTTCCAATGTTCTTGTGCGACAATTTAGTTTATTATAGCATGACAAAAAATAGACTGCAATGCAGAACAAAGTATAGACTATATTCTATACTCAGATAGAGAAAAACCCGGAAAACCGCATGGAAATCCGGGAAAAAAGAGCTATACGAAAATTAGGAAATCAGGTAATAACAGGTGCAGGATTTTTTCGGATTGTAGTAAGGAATCTGGGCATCATCTGCTTGCCGTAGGCGCGCAGCGAGTATTCTCCGCCCGAAATGCACCAATCGTAAATGAGCGCCCGCTCGCAGAGCGCGTACATTTTGACCATCTCGTTGACCGAGAGATCGTCGCAGAGCTGTCCGGCCTGCTGTCCCTCGAGGATGATCTGCCGGAGTAAGCGATAGTAAAACCGCGAACGGTCGAGCAGATGTTTTTCGCCGCGGGTGATGAGCTGGGAGGAATACAGACGCGCTAACAGATCGAGCGAGATGCTGTTTTCGATCATGGAGAATAGCTCCTGGTTTAAGTAAATGAGCTTGTCAAAACTGTCCATCGACTCATCCATCTGCGAGACGAGCGCCTCGTATTTTTCATCGAAGAGATAAGACAGAGAACTGAGAAGCGCGTCTTTGCCCTCGAAGTAGTGGTAAAAGGAACCCTTTGACGTGCCGGATTTGAGGATGATCTCGTCGACCGTGGTGTTGTCATAGCCCTGCTCATAGAATAACCGCCAGGCGGCAGAGACGATGCGACCTTTGGTGTTGCGGGTCTTGCGCAAGAGAACCGACCCCTTTCTGGGAAATTGATGTAAGATAATGATAGCATAATTCACAGAAGTTCTCCACAGGTTGGGGATAAAAACTGTGGTTAACCCAAGCACCGCACCAATCTCCCGTCCCGCCCGCAGGCGAGCTAAAAGTTTCGCCAGCCTTTTCAAAGGCTGCGGGTTCTCAGGGCAGAGCCCTGAGTCGCCCGTCGCAACGGGC
>NZ_FUXW01000005.1 GCF_900167005.1 Butyricicoccus pullicaecorum DSM 23266 | reverse complement strand
TCGTGAGAAAAATCTCACCGGAAACGGTTTTTTGTTTTTTTGCATACTTCAATAGCTTGCGGCACAGCTTATTCGGCAGTAAAATCACACGAATCTTACCCTTAAGCGCAATTTCCGCGCGTCCGGCTCTGGCAGTTTCAACCGTCAGATATTTGACCTCGGACACCCGGATTCCGGTTGCGGTAATGGCTTCCAGCAGCAGCGCAAGGCGCTGCTGTCCTTTGCGTTCGGCGGTTTGTACCATTCTTTCATACTCTGCACGAGTCAGCTCGCGTTCCTGACGACGGAACAATTTACGCTGGATGCGTAGCGTGCGCACCCGGCAATCCGAGCAGCCGATAAAGTCCAGAAATCGATTGAGTGCGACGATCATCGAGTTGACCGTTTCCGGTGCGTAGCCATCAGAGAGCAGCTGTGCTCTCCACGCAGAAACCTGTGCCTTTTCCAAAGATTTATCTGCCAACCAGCAAAAAAATTTGCGCACATCGCGCATATATTTCTCAATCGTACCCTCACTGCGCTCTTCCGCGCGAAGATAGTCAGCAAAGTCCGACAAATAACTTGTTTGATCCTGCATGATAACTTCTCCTGTTCTCATAAATATGAACTTATTATATCCATTTTACCGAAAAACTCGAAGGCATACAGCAGACTAAATCTCACTTGCTCCATAAAAGTGATGCTACAGTGATAAAAAAGAGGCTGACTCGGAAGTCAGCCTCTCTCAAGAAGGAAGAAAATTGTATAATTTACTTTGCAATATTCTCGCAGAAGCGCATCAGGATTGCTGCCACCTGTGCGCGGGTTGCATTGCCTGCCGGGCTCAGCGTGGTGGTGCTGGTACCGGTAATCAGACCTGCACCATTTGCCCATGCCATTGCATCGGTTGCATAAGCGCCAACGGTTGCAGCGTCGGTGTAAACGGACAGATCAGCCTTTGCCGATACATCGTAGCCCTTGAACTGTGCATAGCGGTACAGGACTGCTGCCATTTGCTCACGGGTGATTGCGTTGTTCGGTGCAAAGGTGGTTGCATCGATGCCAGAGACGATGCCGTTCTGAGCAGCCCAAGCTACTGCGTTTGCGTAGTACTGATCAGCTGCAACGTCGGTGAATGCAGTCGTGTCGGTAACGGTCAGCTCATTCTCCAGACGGTACAGAATAGTTACGATCATGCCGCGGGTGGTGGTCAGGTTCGGGCTGAAGGTGGTCTCGCTGGTACCGCTCATCAGGCCGTTCTCATACACGTACTGAACTGCGTCAGCGTACCAAGCATCAGACGCTACATCTATAAAATCTGTCGCTTCACCCGCAGCCAGAGGTACATCATCTTCTTTGATTTCTTCAGTAGCAGCATCATCGTCATCACGATCGGACGTAGTGCTGTCATCTGCTTCCGGATGCGATGCACCTCCGTCATGGTCGTTCTCTGCATCATCATCGGTGTTATCCTGTACTTTCTCCCATGCCGCGGTTACGATAACATCCGCGTCAGGCATCACGAAAGTTGTCTGCGCAGCGGCTGCGTTGGCAAAGGTCACATTCGTACCATTCCAACCCGCAAAGATGTATCCATCACGGGTACCAGCAGAAATATTGACCGTTTCGCCCGGCGCATACGTGCCTGCGCCGCTATTTTGGGCATAACTTCCATTTACCGTAACCCTGTGCTCAGTGACAGGAATTTCCTGAGCAGGCACTGTAATTTGTACGGTGCTGGTATTGCCGTAAGCATCCTGAATGTGCACGGTATGCACGCCGCTTTCCAGTTTGGTACCGGATACATAGGCAGTCTCAGAACCGTCAATAAATACCGTGTACTCGCTCGGTATGGTGATTGTATTGCCGTCTAATGTACCGCCATCCACTACACCGGCAATGACCGGTGTCTTTTTGAGGAGATCGACCGTAAACGATGCTGTCATCTCTTCATGTCCCTGAATGCGGAATTGATAGGTGGTCTGATTGACCGTCTCGGTGGCCGGTACGGTGATCGCTTCGGTGCACACTGTCCACTGATTTCCGTCGGTGCTATACTCAATGGTACCAGTCAGACCAGCCTGAAGCGCTGCCGTAATCGTCACATCCTGATTGGTCTTGGTGTTCTCGGCATACACCTGACCGCCTGCGGTTGCGCTGACCACGATGGGATCGGTGATCGCCTCGAAAGAAGCGTTCACGGACAGATCGCTCATAACCGTCGTGGTGCTGCCCGATACAAAGTCCTCTCCATTCACCTGAAGAGTATCCAGTCGATACCCGTAATCTGGAGTCGCGGTGATGGTCACTGCTGTGCCGCGAGTAAAGGTTGCCTCACTGCGCATGGTCATCCGATTAAGCGCCTGCGCGGCCATGATGCTGCCGCCCACTGGCGTTTCCCAGCTTACACTATATTGAGGTACAACGATCTTGAGCGTATTGGTGTTGCCGTAGGCATCAGACAATACTAAGGTATGCTCGCCGCCAGTAATATCGCTGCCACTGGTGTAAGATACATCGTCCACCGTAGCCGTCAGGCCCTCGGGCAGCGTGATGGAGTTGATACACGGTGCGTCTTTATTGACCGGCAGTTCCTGGCCATCCGTAATACCATCGATCACAGGCGTTACCTTAGAAATATCCACCGCAAAGGAGGCTTGCTTGTCGGTCTGGTCCTGTTGGTCGGTGTACGCAAAGGTGTAGGTATTGTACAGCGACTGACCATCCTCCACATTTACAGTAACAGGAGCGGTATAGGTCTGCC
The DNA here is from genome assembly GCF_900167005.1 of Butyricicoccus pullicaecorum DSM 23266. Taxonomy (GTDB): domain Bacteria; phylum Bacillota; class Clostridia; order Oscillospirales; family Butyricicoccaceae; genus Butyricicoccus; species Butyricicoccus pullicaecorum. Next base: position 134,623 of record NZ_FUXW01000005.1, on the reverse strand, counting down.
ATTCACCGCCGTTCATCTGATAAGAGATTTGCTTGCCGCTCTCTCCGGTAACGGTAATGGTGACATCCTGATTGGTCTTAACGCCGGTTGCAATGGACTGTCCGTCCGAAGTTTGCGCGGATACGCTTAACGCATTGCGTACCTTTTCAAAGGTGACGGTTTTGGTCGCCGCAAGGCCGGTCGCCTTGCCGTTGTAGAGCAGAGCGGCGGTCAGTTCCACCGCACCGCCCGCCTGCGTTGTGCGGTGGAGGGTGCTGCCTGCCAGATAGGCACCGCTGCCGGTCACAGACCAATCTACAGTATAGCCCTCGGGCAGAGTGTCCAAACCGGTGCTCAGGTTGTAGGTCTTCTGGGTGTCCGATTCGCTGAAAGCATCGTCGCCGCTGATCGCCAAATCAACACAGGTAATCTCAATGGTATCGGATACGCCCGAAGGAGCGGTTGCCGTGATGGTAACCATACCAGCCTTGTTGGCGGTAATTACGCCGTTCTCATTCACAGTGGTAATATCAGTATTGCTGCTCTCCCAAATCAGCTTATTGTTAAGCGCTGTATAAGGGAAGGTACTGGACTTGAGCGCCAGCGTGCTGCCCACCGACACGACAGGAATGTTTGCCTTAACCTGTACCTGTGTTACAGGATCGTTGTTATACTGCTGTACCGGAGACAGCAGCCACAGATTACACCATGCACCGCCGCCTACGATGTTTCCGCTTCGGGCCTGATCGGTCAGCTTACCGCCGTAGACCACGCGCAGCTTGGCGTATACCTGCTGCACACCGGTTTGGGTCAACTGGGCAGTCATGCGGTTATCGGTCAGGGTGTATCCCCGGCCGCTGCTGTCAGCCTTGTTCAGCGCAATGTTTGTGTTCAGCTTGCCGCTTTCGTTGGCTGCCAGCTCCTCGAGGGTTGCAGGTGCCGCAGCGATGGAATAGATGCCCGCAGCATTCTGATGCGCCTGAGCGACATACAAACCGGTAGTATCTACCGCCATGTCCAGACTGTTGTTCGATTCCACGTTCAGCGCAGACACGGTTACACCGTTCTGTCCCATCAGCTGCGCGGTACCGCCTACATAGATGGCCGGTTTTTCGTTCCAGCCGTCGTCACCCGTCCATTCGGTCCACAGACATACGTTGGCATCCGACTGCACCGTGCCGCCGCTGAGGTAGACATCACCTTGGGCGTTGATAGCAGAAGCCTGCGTCTGCGCATTGTGAATCGTGCCGCCGGTCATGGTCAGCTCGCCCACATTGTGTACGCTCTGGACATTACCCGAGGTAATGGTGATATCACCCGCGCTGTAAACTGCCTGAATATTGTCCTGATCGGTGTTCACAGTGCTGCCAGCAATCACGATGGTATCAGAAACGTTGCCCGTGTAAACGGCCTCCCGATTACCGTGAATCAGACCGGTACCGTTGAGGTAGATTGCGCCGGTGCTGCCCTGCGGAATCACGATGGCATGGCCGGAGTCTACGGCATTGCCCGAATTTGTTCCCTTGAAGGACGCACCATTTGTCAGGGTCTGACGGATTGCGGTCGAGCCCTGCGTAATGAGCGTGCCATTCTGAATGTTTATGAGGTTGATGGGGGTGATATCGGCCTTTTTGCCGCCCTCTTGGCTCTTAAAGTCCACATCCTTGAGTACGACTGTCGCGCCATTTGTGATGGTCAGAATGCAGCGCTCCCAGACATTTCCCTGACCCTCGATGGTCACCGAGTGGTTGATGGTATATGCCCAGTTACCGTCCTTGGTGTTGATCTGCTGACCGATCCAGTTTTTCTCATAACCACCAAAGGTGCACGTGCCATTGAGAATAATTTTGCTGACAGAGGTATTATTTAGGGCGTTGCGCAGCTCATCGCCGTTATTTACCGTGACCGTGCTGCCAGTGGTGCCGGTCTTCAGCATTTCGATCATCTTCTCTGCGTTTTCCAGCACGGACAGATTGGTAACCTGTGCCTGCTCTTCGGCACTCAGAGCGTTATAATCATCCCGTGCTGCCTGCACGGCAGCCTCATCGTCCAGCGTAATATTGGTCGGCAGGGCGTTGATCTGCTCTACTACCAGCTGCGCCGGAGTCTTGGCAGCCTCATCGCTCTTGCAGATGGAAAAGCTGTCGTATACCTCGCCGTCCTCGGTGTAAGCCGTATAGTACAGGCTGTCACCCTCGATCTCAATGCCGCTGTACACAGACTGATAGGGCTGGCCTTCCTTTTTGCTCTCAAAACCGAAATCTGCGCTGCTGTCAAATTCGTAATACTTGACACCACTGGTAGAAGGAATAACAAACACTGTACCGGACGGGTTGGTCGTCTGCTGATAGGTCACGCCATCCTTCTGGATCGTGGTTGTATTGGAAGCGTTATCCACTTCTTCGCCATTGCTCAGGAACGGGGTACGCAGATAGGTGTGGTCATGTCCAGACAGCACCAGATCGACGTCGTACTGTGCACAGAACGTATCCAGCGCCTCGCGCAATGCCAGTACGTCGGATTCATCACCGTGCGGGCCCTTGGAGTAGGGTGCCTTGTGCGTCAGCACAATGAGCCAGTCGGTGTCGGCATTCTGTGCCACACCAGCAGCCCACTCCAGCTGTGCCTGACCGACCGCACCGTCTCCGTCGTTTGTGTTGAGAACAATAAAGGTCGCGTCCTCATACTCGTAAGCGTAATACAGTCCGGTGCTGTCATCCTGCTCAGGAATATTCAGATTGTAATGCGCTCGGATGGCATTGGGCAGATCGCCCTTCTCCGAACGGGCTTCATGGTTGCCCGCTACCGGAATGACAGGCAGCGTCTGCATCTCATCGGTATCCAGTACCCACGTCCAATAGTTTTCATTGATACCATCATCGACAATATCGCCCAGATGGGTGATAAATGCAGCATCGGAGAACGTCTCCTCAGCCTGCGCCAAGGTATCGTTATAGTGTTCATAGTCGCTCTCGGTAGAGCCCTGCGAGTCAGCTACATTGATAAAGGTAAAGCCGTCTTCTTCGTTGTCACTTTGCAGCAGCACCGGCTCGCTCCACAGTTCGCCATATGCTTCACTGCTGGTACCTACACGATACCAATAATCCTGATTTTCTTCCAGTGATACCGTCGCCGTGTGGCGTTCCGCGTCGATGATATCGTAGGTCGTGACCAAAATCAGGTTGAGCTTTACCTTGGCCTTCTGCACTTGTTCGCTGGTGGCCGAAGTGCTGATGACTTTCTCCCCGGACTCCATCGCATTCTCTGCCTGCTGGGCGTTGGCAATGCCGTCCGCCTTTACCAGCTGCACGGTACCTTCGGTGATATCCGTACCGGTATACCAAGAGAACGTACGATTGGTTTCTGGATTTGCAGTGTCCAGAGAGACGGTAATCTGATACGGCAGCGTGCCGTTCTCCACAGAGGGATCGCGCACCGCCTCACCGGTATAGGTCAGCACGGCAGGTGCGCCGTCTACTACGTCATCCAGTCCGTCTTCATCCTCGATAAAGCCGGAAATCATATTATCTACAACACCGCCGACGCTGGTAAAAAAGCTGTCGGACAGGTATTCGGTAATCAGGCCGTTCAGGATCTCCTCGATGTCAACATTAAACTGGTCGAGCAGCGTTGCAACGGTCGGCGTTTCACTACCGAACACGGCCTTAACCGCGTTAAACCAAAGCACATTGCGCCCAAACAGTGTGTCCAGATCTACGGTCAGGCTGTTGGTCACATCGTTGATGAAACCATAGATGGAGACGTCTTCCGGGTACACATCGTCGGGTCTGCCCTGAATGATCTCCATAACACGCTCCTCAAGCAGCGCACCGTCAGCCAGAACCGCCAGACCTTCTTCCTGCCAGTCCTCAAGCTCCAGAACATCCTCGCCCGCGTTGTGGCGCTGGAACATGGCACGAACCAGATCTTCCAACGTATGACCATCGGTCTCATCCACGATCACAGTATTGACCGCATCCACGATGAGCTGATCCAATCGCTCGTTCAGTTCGCCGCCTTCAATGTATTTGGCTTCAAACTGATCCAGTACGCTCTGCACCTCGGTCTTGATGCCTGTATTACGGATGGTGAAGCTGCCCAGCACGCCAGCCACACCGCTGGTCGGATTCAGGTGAACACCGTCACCCTCTCCCCAGTTGTCTACGCTTCCCTCGGAAGAATAGGTAATGGTCAGCTTGCCGACCGAACCGCCCAGATCAACGACCATTTCTCCGCTCAGAATGCCCGGCAGCGCGTCAAACAGCGTTTCGTACAGGTCAATACCAACAATATCTTCCGCCGCCTGCGGTACATCGGCCAGCTGATCCAGATAGCGATCGGCATAACGATGAATCAACTTGACGGCGAATGCGTCGCCGTACATGGCCTCTGTCATGTATTCGGCAACATTAACCTTCTCGGTATGGGTGATCTCACCATTCGGCGCGTCTAAGCAAGCGTTCATTGCCGCCTGCTCCACACTGACGGAGGAAACTTCCAGTTCCTCTTCTATCTTGTCATCGTTTTGGGTACGAGTAGCCTCTACCATACGGTAAGGCGCCGGATAGGCAACCAATCCGCCGGTCTCCAGATCATAAATGGTATTGCCCGATGCCGTGGTGTAGCTGGCAATATCATTTTCATGCATATGACCGGTGAAAACCCAGCGCAGACCAGCATCGGCCAGCGTCTTGACCAGCGTGTTGTTCACATCCGCTGTGTAGCCGCTGTCACCGCTCTGGATCTGCACACGATCGGTGATAAATTCGGTTTCACTGGTCGTGTTATGCGTCAGCAGCGGATGATGCATGCCTGCAATGACAGTCACCCCGGCTTGCTCACACTTGTCCAACTGCGTCTTGATCCAGTCCAGCAGATCATCGGAAATCATGCCCTTGCCGTTGCCCCAAGCCTGATCCTTACCGTTAAAATCCTCGGTATAGATCTCGGTATCGATCATCAGGAAGGCATAACCGCTGTTGGTCACCGCCAGATAAGACAAACCGCCCTGGCAGTCGGCAATGCCGTCATCACCCAGATCCTCCACATAGTACTCGATGGAAGCTAGCGTACCATTAGAAGCAGCCACGGTTGCATCCTCATCATAGCCCATCGAAGCATAAGTTTCGCGGAAATCAGCCTCAGTCGTCCACAAATCACCCGAACCGTTGTCCTTGATCTGCTCATCGCTCTCGAAGGTCATGGCGCTGCTGTTATACAGGTCATGATTGCCCGGGATGACCAGCACTGTGACGCCAGCCGCCTGAAGACGCGCCATCTGCTGTGCAAAGCCTTCATGGCTTGCCAGCTCACCCTCGCTGGACAGGTCGCCCGTGACCAGCAGGACAGACGGCAGATTGCCCTCTTCCAGCATCTGATCCACCGCACCGGTGGTCAGCGCCTCGCCTTCGCCCATCAGGCGCAGGTCGCCGCTGATTTGGTTTTGATAATCTTCTGCACGCGTTCCATTATATTCCGTTGGAAAATAATGCGCGTCGGATAATACACCAAATGTCAAAGTTTGTGTCGTATCTTCCTCATTCGCCAATGCGGTTGGACAAAGCCCAAACAACATGGTAAATGCAAGAAATGCACTGACAAAACTTCGACATTTCTGCTTTGCGATCGTCATAATGTACCTCCTCTTGTGAAATCGCCTCAGCTAGTGTATCACAGTACAATAAAAGTAATTTTTCTGCCCGCAAATTTCTAGTAAATTTTTTTCCTAAATTGTGTATATTTATGATACATTTTCACGCATAAACCAAGCACAGTGCATAAATCTATTTTCCTATTTTAGTACAAAACTACCAGCTTTTTTATTAACAGATGTTAATTCTTACCTTGCAGTTTTGGGAAAAAACTGTTTTTTTATTAGCCGACCAAAGATTTCTCATGGTGTAAAAATTGTGCACACAGTACGTAAAATGCAGGCGGCCATATGCGCCAAGGTAAAATCTAAGTTTATCCCCAAAATGCAAAAATCCCGCCTAAAGACAGATGTGAACTGCCCCACATTGTGCGGACAGCACAAAAAAGAGTCCCTGGTAGGAAAGATTGAGTTTTAAGTGGAGCGGCGTCGCGCAAGCGGCGCCTCTCCAGTTTTTAACTGGATACGCTCATAATAGTAAAAGTGAATATAGCGGTCAATCATCCCATTGGCCTCTGAGAAGGTAGCTGGCTTATGCCGGTAAATGCACTCTATTTTGAGGATGGAGAAGAAATTTTCTGCCAATGCGTTGTCATACGGATTTCCGAGAGCAGATCATACTTCTTCATGACCCGCAGAGTAATTTTGGGATTGCACAAAATCCCGCAGCAGTTCATTTTCCATACCAAGCCGCTGAATCTCATAAGCCTGCTCGGCCACAATATCTTTCGCTGCTGTATTTTCCTCGGCCGTCCTTTCGGTCGCGGTAGGATTCCGACTTCCAGTTTTCGCTCCTTTCTGCGCTCCCGTGTCAGCAATTGTTTTACTGCATACTTATCCCGAAAGCCGTAGTATTTTGCCACTTCCCGCTGTGTTTTCTCCTCTAGCAGCAGCGCTTGAACGTGTATGTAATTTCGTTTACTCATAGCAATACCCCTGACGTAGTCTATTTCCCTACATCAGGGGATGTTTTGTCACTGTCCATTTTTACTGGATCTGTTCATATCGCACTTGCCCACAAAAGGAAAGCAGAAAAAGGGTTACTTTCATCAGCCATTTGGTTGAATATAGATTGGAATGTGATCGAGCCTGTCGGTTTCCAAATGAAATAGTCTATATCGTGCAAGCTCACGCACTCAGGCACTGCCAATCCAAACATTCGCTGTTTTCGCTTGTCACAATGTGTCTGTTTTTTTCTTTAGTGATTCTCAAATGCATTCTCTCACATGGTTTTTACATTTTAAAATATATAAATATTAAAACTATATAAATGGAGAACGCCATTGTTTTGGCACTGTCAGAAACCTTTCTTGGGTTGCTCCCGCTACACGAAAACGAAACCTGGCGCTTATGAACGCCAGGCCCTCTCAAAGTTCTTAACTTCCATTCTACACAGCAATTATGGGACTTCGAGCTCAATTCCTGTTGCACTTAGTTTGACAATTCACTCACATCAGCACATTTTATGTCCGTTGGCATTCATACGAAATTTGAGTCCGAGCACTTCTGCTGCTCGCTTGCACATGAGCATCCGCTGCAAAAAAATCTCGAAATAATCCAAAATGGAACAGATGTCCTCGTCCAGTTCAATCTCGAGCTGGATGACCTTCTTTTCCATCCGCACATTCAGATCAGCAGCTATGGCTGCATAGTTGACGCGGTCGTGCTTGTCAAACCGCGCCTTGACCCGGTTGCGCACGCGATTACGGCGTACATCACTCTTATCCGCCAGAATAACCGCCGCGGAAATCGGATCGACTGCGGTGCCGGTCTTTTCATCATGCTGGCCGATCGCGGACACCACACACGCAACCTCGTCCGGTAACATTTCCAACCCGCGCAAAATCTGAAACGCAAGCAGCGCTCCGCTATGCGCATGATCGACGCGATTGACACAGTTGCCGATGTCATGCATATATCCCGCGATCCGTGCCAACTCGCACACGCGCTTGTTATGTCCGAGAGCCGACAGAATATCCCCTGCACCTGATGCGACTTTGCAGGCGTGTTTCTTCGAATGCTCGGTGTATCCCAGTACACCAAGCATATCATTACCGCGCTCCATCAGCGCAGTTATTTCAGGATTGTGTTTAATTTGCTGATATGTAATGATTTGCTGCTCCATAAATGACGCTCTCCTGTTTATAATCTATGAATGGCATCCATTGCCAGCGATGAGCGCTCACACTCCTCTGCCGTCAGTGCCAACTGCCAGCACAATGGGCTTCCCTGCATATGTGCCATGGCATAGCTCAGTCCGTTGGTGCGCTCGTCCAGATACGGTCGGTCAATCTGCCCCGGATCGCCAAGCAGAATGATTTTGGTACCTTTGCCCGCGCGCGTAATGACCCCCTTTACCTGTGACGGGGTCATATTTTGCGCTTCGTCGATGATCAGATAGGTCTGGGCGATCGACCGGCCGCGAATGAAATTCAGCGCTTCCGCTTGAATGATGCCTCGTGCAAAAATCTCACGAATCTTATCCTGCAACTCGGCTTCGTTGCGGTAACGCTCGGCATCGTTTGAATCAATCAGCTGCTCAAGGTTATCCATCACAGGCCGCAGCAGCGGAGAGATTTTCTCCTGCTCATCTCCCGGCAAAAAGCCAATGTCCAGATCAAACTGCGCATTCGGACGGCAAATGAGAATGCGGCGATACTCATTTTTGTCTTCGCACATCAGCTTTTCCAGTCCGACTGCCAGCGAATAAAACGTCTTGGCTGTGCCCGCCATGCCGCGCACAATGACCAACGGCGCGGTTTCTGCCGGCTGCATGAGCGCTTCCTGCAGGAAATACTGTCCCGCCGAGCGCGGCTTTACCCCGTAGGGCGTGCATTTTCCAAACTCGAGCGCCACAACCTTATCGCCGCACACTCTGCCAAGCTGAGACTTTTTGTGTGACTGGTCGGCGTGCAGCACGACAAACTGATTGGGCGTAAAAACAGGTCGGGTGATATTGCCCTCTGCGTCTGCCTGATACAGCTCCTCACACGAAATACCTCGTTTGCGAAATTCCTTGAAGCGTGCCTCTGGTGCAAAACATTCCAGACGACCCGTATAATCCATACCGTTTGCCGGTGCCTGCTCGGTTGTAAAATCCTCCGCTGTAAGCGCGAGCATCTGCGCTTTGAGCCGCAGCAGAATATCCTTGGTCACCAGTACAATCTGTCCACCCTGTTCCTGCAAGCCCTTGCACACACGCAAAATACGGTTATCCTGCGTACGATCAGACAGTGTATCCGGCAGCTCGACATCTACACAGTTGGCCTCGACGCGCAGAGTTCCTCCGCTTGCGATCGGTACCCCTGCAAGCAAATCGCCGCGGCACCGATACCCTTCCAGCGCACGGATGACCGCACGGGCATTTGCGCCGCGCTCACCGTCGGCCTTCTTTAATCCATCCAGTTCCTCGAGCACTGCAAGCGGCAGCACAAGATCATTATCTTCAAAGCAGTCCAGCGCATAAGGCGCCTGAATCAGTACATTGGTATCCAGTACATAGGTTTTTCGCATTGATACTCTCCTGTTCCCGGCAAAAAACGCAAAACCAGACCCCCTTATTGGGAGTCTGGTCTATTTTCGCCTGTTATTCGTCCGTTTGTCTGCATTCCTTACACCCCTGTTGAGGTTATCCAGCTTCATTATAGCACGCACCAGTTGACTTTCAACGGAATCTAGATAAGAAGTAAGTAAAGATCCTGCAACAACCAATTGAATGGAGAACGTGCTGCCGAAAAAACATCATTCATTTGACCATTGCACTGGAAATATCGAAGTTATACAGCAGATAAACTCACGCTCGATCTATAAAAATAAGCCATACGCCATGAAAAAGAGAAGCTGACCCAAAGATCAGCTTCTCTCAAAAAGGAAAAAGATTGTGTCATTTACTTTGCAATATTCTCACAGAAGCGCATCAGGATGGCTGCCATCTGCTCGCGGGTAATTGCATTGTTCGGGGCAAATGTGGTCTCGCTGGTACCGCTCATCATGCTGCAGGAAAGCCCTCAACATGAAAAAGCAGAAGCGGATCTGCGTGTTTTCTGTTCTTAGGCGCGTAAGGCACACCCCAAAAATGCCGGGACGATCAAAGGCGAAACAGCTGATTTTTTACGGTGAAAAAATAACCATAAAAGTTGCATAGACCACTATGAAAACCAGAAAAATGTCGTTTTTTCATTGAATAAAATCAAGAAAAATCCGGTGTAATTCAAAGAAAAAAGAGGGTATATTGCAACTTTTCCCCGCTGATTTTAACATAATTTTACAAAAATTTCCAATAAATTTGATTGTGTTTTTGTAACGTGATTTATATACTTCATAAGTACTGAATTCTTGCTAAGGGGAGGAAAAAAGGATGAAAAAAACAAAATGGGCAGGCACCATCGGCAAGGCAATCGGATGCATCGTTCTGCTTGCCGTTACACTGTTCCCGATCTACTGGCTGATCGCCATGTCGATCCGTCCGACGGATGAGATGAAAGGTCAGATCAGTCTGATCCCGCAATCACTCACCGGGGAGCATTTCACCCAGTTGTTCGATGCCGAGGGCTTCGGCCAGGCTATCATCAACAGCGCACAGACCACATTGGGTTCTCTGGTCATCTCGCTTCTGGTCGGTATCTGTGCAGCGTACATCATCGCACGCCGTCGCTTCCGCTTCGGACTCAAGCAGCCCCTGACCTACTGGGTACTGCTGGTTCGCGTACTGCCGCCGGTCGCTTTCACCATTCCGCTGTACATCATGTTTAACCGCTTGGGCATTCTGAACACCAAGCTGCCGGTCATGCTGGCCTGCGTGCTCATCAATGTCCCTCTCATCATCTGGTTCCTGATCAGCTTCTTCCAGGATCTGCCTGAAGAGGTTGAGGAGAGCGCCAAGGTGGACGGTGCGACCGAATGGCAGCTGTTCCGGCAGATCGTTCTGCCGCTGGTCGCTCCCGGCATCGCGGCAGTCGCCATGCTGTCGTTCATGTACGCCTGGAACGAGTACACCTATACCGTTATCTTTACGCGCAGCGCAGTCAACAACACCGTACCGCTGGCACTGGCGCTGCTCAACACCGAAGACAGTCTGACAAACTTCGGTCTTGTCGCTGCCGGCGGCGTGATCTCGGTCGTTCCGATCACCCTGTTTGTTATCTTTGCCCAGAACTACTTGATCTCTGGTCTTTCAAGTGGCGCGGTCAAGGAATAATCACAAAATATTATAAATGTTTGTAAAAGTGGAGGAGAAGAAATGAAAAAACTGTTCGCTTCGTTTTTGGCGCTGACTACCGCAGTCAGCCTGACCGCCTGCGGCGGCGGAGACAGCCAGACTGCTCAGAGCGGTGACGACGGTCAGGGCGAGACCCTCAACCTCATCCTGCGTGCAGGCACGTATGCCGACGTCATCAAGGAGTGTCTGCCGGCATTCGAGGAAGAGCATAACGTCAAGTGCGAGGTGCAGGAGCTGTCCGAGTCCGACCTGTACTCGGGTATCGCGCTGGATGCCATCAATGCCGATGGTTCGTATGACCTGTGCATGGTAGACGGTTCCTGGATGGCTGAGTTCACCGAAAACGGTGTGCTGGCAAACCTGTCCGAGCTGGGCTACTCGCTCGACGACGACATCATCCCCGCAACGACTTCGATCTGCTATGTCGATGACGACGTCTATCTGGCACCCTACTACGGCAACGTGACCGTTATGATGTTCAATAAGGCTAACGTTGAGGCAGCCGGTTACGATGCAAGCTCCATCGAGTCGCTCGACGATATTCTGGAGATTTGCCAGAAGGCACAGGCTGACGGCAAGAAGGGCTTCATCTACCGCGGCGACGGTCAGAACAATCTGGTCGTTGACTTTCTTCCCATCCTGCTGTCCTACGGCGGCTGGGTCGTAGACGAAAACAACCAGCCCACGGTCAACACCGAGGAATTCAAGAACGCAATGAACTACTATCTGGAGCTGATTGCGACCGGTGAGGCACAGGTCAAGGATGACCTGATCGCGTCGATCGATACCGGTGCGGGCACCATGGGTGTCGGCTGGCCGGGTTGGTACACCCCCACCGCAGATTCCACTGCTGATTACATCGCACTCAAGGGCACGGCAACCGATAGCAGCGAGGCTTATAACGCAAACGTCTACGGTATCTGGACCATCGGCATCCCGGCAAACAGCCAGAACAAGGAACTGGCAACCGAGCTGCTGACCTACCTGATGGACCCCGCGGTTCAGAAGTCCACAGTTGCATCGGGCGGTGTACCCTGCCGTTACTCCAGCCTGCAGGACCCCGAGATCCTCAAGACCTATCCGCAGTATGAAGTTGTCTGCCAGGCACTCGAAAGCGGCGTATACCGTCCTGTCATTGCAGAGTGGACTCAGTTCTACACCACGCTGGGCACCGAGATGGACAACATCATCAACGGCGTGAAGACGGTCGACCAGGGTCTGGCCGATGCACAGAGCCAGCTTGAAGAACTGATGGCAGGCTAAGCGTCTGCATCGTACATGTTAAAGCGGTCGGGAGCCGCGAGGTCATCCCCGGCCGCTTTTGTTATGAATCCGGATCTCTCTGACACGAGTGAGGTTGCTGATATGAGAAGAAACAAACAATTAAGCAATGCGGATGTGCAGACGCGCCGGTTCGGCCTGTCCATGATCTCGCCGACCATCGTGGTCCTGCTGATCATGACCGCCTATCCGCTGCTCTTTACGCTGTTTTACAGCTTTACCGACTACAACCTGCTGCGCAACCTGCGTCAGCCGGCTGAATTTATCGCACTGAAAAACTACACCGACCTGCTGACCGACCCCTACTTCCAGCAATCCATCTGGAACACGGTCAAGTTCACCATCCTGGCTGTGATCTTCGAAATGCTCATCGGCTTTGCCGTGGCACTGTTCGTCAACAGTCTGCGCCGCGGCCAGAAGGCCATGCGCACCCTGCTCCTGCTGCCCTACCTGCTGCCGACAGTCACCGTCGCGCTCAGCTGGCGCATGATGCTCTCGCCCAACTACGGCATCGTCAATCAGGTACTGCAAACGCTGGGTCTGCCGGTGTTCAACTGGTTCTCTGACATCAAGACCGCATTTGGCATGCTGGTTCTGATCGACGTCTGGCAGAGCGCCCCCTTCGTATTCCTGCTGCTGTACGCGGCCTTGCAGTCGGTCCCGCAGAGCCAGTACGAAGCCGCACGCATCGACGGCGCGAGCCGCATCAAAATCCTGTTTTACGTCACCATCCCCAACATCAAAAACAGTCTGGCACTGTGCGCACTGCTGCGCACGATCGACAGCTTCCGTCTGTTCGATAAGGTCAACCTGCTGACCGGCGGCGGTCCCGCAAACAGCACATCCACCATCACCCAGTATCTCTATAACTACGGTATCTCTTCGCTGGATTTCGGCTTTGGTTCGGCCGGCGCCATCGTGATGACCATTCTGGTGCTGATCCTGTCCAGCGTTTACATCAAACGCGCCATCCAGTGATGCCGCCAAGGCGCAGACCTACCATCAAGAGGAGGAAATGCCAAAATGGCACAAGTCATTCTGAAGAATATAAAGAAAGTGTACCCGCACCACGAGTCCAAGAAGAAAAAGAAGGGTGCAGAGGACAAGCAGCTCTCGCTGCAGGTGACCGACGAAGGTGTCGTTGCCGTGCAGGCCTTTGATCTGGACATTCAAGACAAGGAATTCATCGTTCTGGTCGGCCCGTCGGGCTGCGGCAAGTCCACCACCCTGCGCATGGTCGCCGGTCTGGAAGATATCTCGGGCGGCGACCTGTACATCGACGGTCAGCGCGTCAATGACGTTGCGCCCAAGGACCGAGACATCGCTATGGTCTTCCAGAACTACGCGCTGTATCCCCACATGAGCGTACGCGAGAATATGGCCTTCCCGCTCAAACTGCGCAAGGTTGCAAAGGACGAGATCAACCGCCGCGTTGAGCAGGCCGCTGAGATCCTAGGCATCACCCAGTACCTCGACCGCAAGCCCAAGGCGCTGTCCGGTGGTCAGCGTCAGCGCGTCGCCATCGGTCGTGCGATCGTGCGCGAACCAAAGGTGCTGCTGATGGACGAGCCGCTGTCCAACCTAGACGCCAAGCTGCGCAACCAGATGCGTGCCGAGCTGATCAAGCTGCGCCAGCGCATCAACACCACCTTTATCTATGTCACCCACGACCAGACCGAGGCAATGACCCTGGGTGACCGCATCGTTATTATGAAGGACGGCGTCATCCAGCAGATCGGCACTCCGCAGCAGGTATTCGACCATCCCGCCAACCTGTTCGTCGCCGGATTCATCGGCATGCCGCAAATGAACCTGTTCGACGCGCAGCTGGTATGCGAGGATGGACAGTACGCGGTCAAGCTCGACCGTGTACAGGTCGTATTGTCCGATGCCAAGCAGGAGAACCTCAGCCGCAAGCAGGTCAAGCCCGGCCCGATCATTCTGGGCGTACGCCCAGAACATCTGCAGCTGACCGGCGAAGCCGAGCAGATGCTGCACGGCACTGTAGAAGTCAGCGAGATGATGGGCAGCGCCGTACACGTCCACCTGCACGCATACAATCGGGATACCATCTTGATCGTACCCACCGACAAGCCGGAAAACCCGGTCTCCTTCCCCTACGGCAGCAAGGTTTGCTTCACCTTCAACGGCAGCACAGCGCACCTGTTTGACCCGGACACCCAGAAAAATCTGGAGCTGTAAGTCCACAAAAAATTGTGCCCCTGAGATCAAAAAAACCGGTCTCAGGGGCTTTTTTACGCGGGGTCAGCGTGTATCTGTCTCCGTACATCCCGCCAAACATATCAAAAGGAGCCAGCACACAGTCGCTGACTCCTTCTTCCGCCCAAAAACAACCCGCATTTTCAAAAAGCTCCAACACGACATTAACTGACACACCGGCTCCACGATTTAGACATGCTTGTGGTTATACGTAACAAATGCGTCTACCTTCGACTGCGATGCACAGCCCTGCAAAAATGATTGTCAAAGAAGGCATCCACCAGCAGTTCTCAGGTCTTGTCACCAGTTGTAAAAGCGCCCATACAAATGATGTTCGCATCATTGCTCAGACACGCACGCTGCGCTGAATACACGTCAGATACCACTGAGATACTCCATGCTGCACCAACATAATCTTACTCTGCTAGTGCATTATCAACGCTGTGTGAAGCAATCGGTTATAAAATCGATTCATTTCCAAGTTCGTTTCAAGCAGAGTTTGAATAACATCCAGAGGAATTATGAGCAATGTACTTGTTTCCAATGCTTTAATGCAGAGTGGAGTGGGCATATTCAAACCCTAGCACGATATAACCTGTGTTTCTGGTATAAAACCAAAGTAATCCGTAATTTCTTTGCCGTTTAGATCAAAGAAGAAACCTCTTAACAGCCATCCATCAGAATATGAACCTGTCAATATCTCCAATATCCTGTATGATTTCACCTTTCTATACATGCTTTATCTCTCCGTTGTTTTGCCAATCATGCAGCAATTAAGGATCCGTTATGCCTAATTCTTTCGTGCAAAATCCATCTATATTCATACGATATCCTCCTACCTTTTGACTACATTATACATGGTTTGTTTTTCGGCTGTATTAACTTATGTTAATGCAACAGGGGCAAAATGGTTTATTTCTCTGAATGTCTTATGTGTAGGTATATACGGATACATAAATGACACGTATTCCACCAAACAACTAACGATTTCTGATGTGAATCTGAGCCAATATCATATACATATTATAACGATGAAGCCGAAGGAGAAATCCTTCGGCTTTTACTATTCTATAAGGAGCTGATCCAGATGAAACCCCGTTACATTACCCGTGGTATTCAGACCACCATTCCGCCTTGGCTGCAAACACTTCTGTGGTACATGCGCGACAGCATGGAAGTGCCCGAGCGGGATTACTTGCAAATCTTCCGATTATCCTGTGATGGCGACCGCCAGCGCATTGAGCATATTCAAGAGCAGCCAGAGTACAAGCATGTTGTCGAGATTCCGGGCGAACAGCCTGTTGATGCCAAAGTCTACATCATCGAAGATCCCGATCACATCACCATGCTGTTGGCAGAAGAATATTAAAGGAGGACTGCATTATGAACGATCATTTTTATGTCTGTGAGCGCTGCGGCGAACGAGTCCCGGTGGATGCCTGCACGATGGTTGCAGACACGATTTTGTGCCCGGACTGCGTGGACACATACACGACGGTCTGTGATTGTTGCGGCGAGCGTCTGTTCTTGTCGGACGATCAGGGAGACGAAAACATCACTCTGTGTGAGCGTTGCTACGAACGACACTACACACATTGCGAACGCTGCGGGCGTGTCATTTCGTACAGCGATGCCTACTACGAAGATGACGACGAGGACGAACCGCTATGTTATGATTGCCTGCAAGCTCGTTTGCAGCAAACAACGATCCACGATTACAGCTACACACCACGGCTGATTTTTCACGGCGAACGCAGCAATGAACGTTTCTTTGGCGTGGAACTGGAGATCGACGGCAACGGCAAGAGCCGCAAGAATGCCGGTGAAATCCTGAATGTCGCCAACGAGGACGCGCAGAATCTGTACATTAAAAGCGACGGTTCGCTGGACTGTGGCATGGAGCTGGTCACGCATCCGATGACCTTGCAGTACCATATGGAACAGATGCCATGGAAAAACGTCCTGCGTAAGGCGGTCGGGCTTGGTTATCTCAGCCACCGCACTACAACCTGCGGACTGCACGTCCACATCTCCCGTGCAGCCTTCGGAGAGAATGAACAGGAGCAGGAACTGTCGATTGCTCGACTGCTATACTTCGTCGAGAAATTCTGGACTGAGCTGCTGCGATTCTCCCGACGCACCGAGCGGCAGATCAACCGCTGGGCAGCACGATACGGCATGAAATTATCGCCGAAAGCTGTGATGGAATCGGCGAAAGACTCCCGTGCCGGACGATATACCGCGGTCAATCTGACAAACGAGGACACTGTCGAAATCCGGATTTTCCGCGGCACGCTCAAATATAATACCCTAATCGCCACGCTGCAGTTGGTCAATGCCGTCTGCGACGTGGCTGTTTTATTGTCTGACGAGGAGCTGCAGGAGCTGTCCTGGCATGGATTCCTTGACCGGATTCACGAGCCGGAGCTCATTCAGTACCTGAAAGAGCGCAATCTGTATAAAAATGACCCGATTGCTTACGAGGAGGACGATTAAATGTGTAGCTTATTCGGATTGATTGACTATCAAAATGTCCTGACAACACGGCAGAAAAACCGGATTTTGCAGGTGCTTGGCAAGGAATGCGAGGTGCGCGGCACGGACGCGACGGGAATTGCCTACAACTTTGGCGGCAGCATCAAGGTCTATAAGCGCCCGCTCGCCGCACATAAGCTAAAGTTCCATGTGCCTAATGGTGTGAGTGTCATCATGGGACACACCCGACTTGCCACCCAAGGCAGACCGGCAGACAACTACAATAACCACCCTTGGTCGACTGGCTCTTTCGCCTTGGCGCACAACGGCGTATTGTGGAACGACAGAGAGCTTCGACAGACCGAGAATCTTCCGGATACCCGGATCCAGACCGACAGCTATGTCGCTGTGCAGCTGCTCGAACAGCAGAAAACCCTGGACTTCACGACCATCAGCACGATGGCGGAGAAGATCCAGGGTTCTTTTGTATTTACGGTGCTCGACCGAGACGACAACCTGTATTTTGTTCGTGGCGATAACCCGCTCGCGATCTTTGATTTCGACGGATTCTACCTGTACGCCTCGACCGAAGAAATTCTGCGGCAGGCGATGCGTAAGCTGCACCTGCATCACCGGGAAGAAATCCATACCGAAGAGGGCGATATTTTGAAGATTGATCAAGCTGGCCAGTGTAGCTTTGCACACTTTAATCCAAATCGCAGTTTCGAGCACTTTTGGCGCAATCCTCGGTTTCGGATGCTTTCGTGGCTTGATGAAGTGGACGAGCCGGAAGCGATAGACGGGCAGACTGATCTGCTGATTCAGGCCGCGAAGTCCATGGGCGTGTCCGAAGATGAAGTGCTGGCGCTGCTCGATCTAGGATACGACCCGTGCGAAATCGAGGAGCTGCTCTATAATCCGGCGCTGCTGCACGAAGCGGCGGCCGAGTTGCTTTGCGCTTACTATTAATAAGGAGAGGAGATGAGCCTATGGGTCTGGGGACCATTCTGGTCGTGATCGGTGAGATCATCGACCTGCTGGAAGACGAGGACGACAGTACGGTCGAATGAAAGAATTGAACGCCGGGATGAGTCTAAATTGATTGGGCTCATCCCGGTTCATATTACAGAGGATACAGTTTCAGGAGCACCAGCTGTAAAATTTGAAAAATACGTTCACATACAAGCTGCTCAGCGCTGTCTATAAATTCGGATAAAACAGCCTGTTTTAATACGTGGTCTGCATAATGGAAGCTCTTTAAAGAAAGGGAGTTTATTTTTTGTTGTTTAGAACAAAATTGAAAGACATACTCTGCAAGTATAGCATTCCATCTACCAGCTGATCCTGTAGTGGAGGATTCGAAAGAATATCCACCTATACCGTGTGAAGTTTCAGCGAATTCGCTGAAACGATAAAAATCGGTAAAAAAAGCATGCAGCATGGAGAGATCCAGCTTCTGTGCAATGATCGTCCGAAGTTTTAAGATATCTTTTCGCAAATCAGAGTTATATACTGCAAGCGGTGCATCCTGCATTCCAAAATATTCGCGGAATCGTTCAAATGATTTGTGAATTAAGTTCGCACAAATGTAGAACACCGTCTTCTGCAGATAAAATTCCTTACGCATGGATTCGAATTCAGTAAGAGATTGATTAAAAGGCGTATGTAATGTGATAAGCCAAAAAGCAAGCTGATTTAAGTCATATTCATAACCGTATTGATGTAAAATCGTCTGTTGAATGGCATCATACTGCTGATCTGAGAAGTTATAGTCAGCTTGTCCGGACGCATTATTTATGATATCTGTCGGAAGTTCAACCGCAGAATATCCATTCTGGATAACGTTTGGATTTACCAGACCATACTGATAAATGATATGCAGCGCTTGTTTTAAGTCTCTCGCTTTATGAATAGCAGGATCATTGCTCAGACTCCGTGTCTGTGCACGAAAAATAGTGATGAATGCATTCAAGATTTCTCCCAACACAATCGCATCAGGACATGACTTGCAATTATATTGTTGCAATTCGGACTTGAACGAGGGGGTCTGCCAAGCCTTGTCACACATGTTAGCCGCTTCTATGACTTCTTCATTCGGCAAGTTAAGTTGCAGCTGATATTGTATCGCGGCCAACAGCCTGTGTGGATTTAGCTGGTATTGTACCGTTACATCCGGTAAGGTACCGAATGTAGTCATCAATGAAACGGTTGTATTCCATATCTCAGTAGCCAATGCAAATTCCTGATACGCCTCATAAGAGCTTTGAAACTCTCGCTTGGGATTTTTACGTACAAAAATGCTATCATTGTGTTTCAGATCTACATAAAATTCATCTGCTGTATAAATGTTGTGGTTTGATCTGATGGCGAAGAAGCAGAAGAGCGGTCCCAGCTGACGAATGACATAGTTTTCTTGGGCGATTCGATCGATGTTTTTGACTTTTTCACAAGGAATACGGTCGGATGGAATACCGTACTTTTTACAAAACATCGTGATAGAAGCGAACAACGGTTTAAAAAGAAAAGGTTCCGCACAGGATGAGGGTTCTGTAGGGAAATTCTGTTCTTGTGTTTTATGTTCCTTTAGTTTTCTGCGAATATCGAGGATGGTTAAGTACGCATTGCGCAAATCAATCATAGAAAAACCAAAAGCTTGGCAGTTTTCATGCGTTATTTTCCAACTATTTATAGCCGCGGCGCGTGATTTACAACCAGTCAGTGTGAAAACAGGAAATGTTTCATTGGGATCCAACGTATCAAATGGCTTTTCCTTGCTGCCAAAAATCTCGCTCCAACGCGGTGACATTTGCAGACCTACTTCATCGAAGAGGAAATCTTCATCACAGATCGTATAGGTCAAAAGCTGAAAAAGCGTTTGAAAATCTTCGGGAGGTTCTGCAAGTGAAGCATCGCACAGAGGCTCATCTTGTGTCAGAATATGCTCCAGTTTATCGCACACCTCCAGAAGCAGACAGTAGCGATTCTTCCAGTTGACGTTATATCGAGTGGAGTACAAACGTACTCGCTTAAAGAAATTATAAAGTGCGTCGGCAACATCCGGGGATGCGTTTGCCGGGTTTTGATACAGTGGAAGGAAATCAAACATCTGGATACCTCCATTCATGCATTTATATTTTTATTTTATCATAAAATGGGTACTCCAAACGACAAAAGATGCAGACCTTGTAAAAGGTCTGCATCTTTTTTATAAGGAGCGCGCGGAAACGATGATGTCTTATTTGTTTTCATTACGGGCACGCAGGGCCATCTTTGCCTGCAGATTTCTCTGGAACTGGTCAATAATAACAGCCAGAACAATAACCAGACCCTTGATAACCATCTGCCAGAATTCCGATACACCGCACATAACCATACCATCATTGATGACGCCAATGACGAATGCACCGACAATCGTGCCGCCGATGGTGCCGATACCACCAGCCATGGAAGTACCGCCCAGAACAGCTGCGGCGATCGCGTTCATCTCCCAAGATTCACCGGTAGCCGGGTGGGAAGCCGCCAGCTGAGAGGATGCGATAATACCGACCATAGCTGCGCACACACCCGAGATGATATAAACCAGAATCTTGACTCGATCTACCTTAACACCCGACAGCTTTGCAGCCTTTTCATTGCCGCCGATCGAGAATACATGCCAGCCAAACGAGGTACGCTTGAGCAGAATTGCGAAGCAGACTGCCATGACAATCAGGATGAGCAGGCCAACCGGGTTGCCTCCACGCAAGAGGGCGCTTACTATGATATGTCATCCTATTTGGATACTAAACCGCAATTGCCCACCGCTTTTTTCGCGGACAATGATATCATTGCGGTATCCTGTATGAGAGCACTCAAAGAACACGGCTACCGCTTGCCTGACGATATCTCTTTCGTGGGCTTCGATGACATGCCTCTATCGTATGTGGTCTCTCCCAAATTGACTACCATCCAAGTTCCCAAAGAAGCATTCGGACAACGTGCCGTAACCCGACTGTCTGAAAAGATCAAAGGTAAGGATGACATCTCTTTGAAGATATCGGTTAACCCAACATTGGTTATCCGTGACAGTTCCAAACAGCTGATTTGATGCTGGTTTGCACACCAAATTGATACCAACCTCTTCTTTCATACCCCCGTTTGCGCATTGCGTGCAGACGGGGGTATTTTCTGTGTAAAATCGTCTTACCCCAATCAAGCAATATTGAGAATCCCTGAATAAACCATTTGAACGCGATGGTGATAGAATCCTTGTCTCAAATACAGCAAATTTTTCTATCTTTTTTCAAAAAAGATCAAAAAAATCAACGCTATTTCTGAGGCACTTCATCTGCCATAATAAAGTCAGCTCATCGATGACGTTCACATCCGGCGATCGTGCACAAACGCCGGTATACATCAAAATCGCTGGGGGTTGTGGGTAGATCACCCCAGAACCCCCAGCAATGGAGGTAATATAAGTGAAAAAAAACGGAATTTGCGACTTCGTACCCGACTTTCCCGGGGGTAAGAAGGCACGCAAAGACATGGTCGTCAAGGTCGATCTGACCCCGTTGATGAGGCAGATGTACAACGACAATCTTGAAATGGCCGAGAAGCTGGGTCGGTTGGAAGCCCGGCTGGAAATGATGCAAAACAAGCCCACGGTCGAAATCGACCCGGCTGACATTGAAGAGATCGAAAACGAGGAGGAAAATGGGAATGGCTAAGGAAGTAACAGTTGTTGAAGGCCGCGGTTTGTACATCGGCAGCCGCATGATTTGCAACGGTATCCCGGAGATTGTACAGGCATACTATCGCCCGGGTAACTCTACCCCGTCGAATCTTCTCGTCCGCATCCGCATTGGCAGCTTGGTCGACCAATGTGTCGATGTCGCGGTGGGCGATCTCGGGTACAGGGCGCTGCACCGAGCCATTCCTCTGCTCCAGTGCGCATCGTCTCGTCACCGTGCCATGTTCGATACTTATTTGTTCGAAAAAATGCAGAAATTCCTCGAATCTCCCGAGAATTGCACCTCTAAAGCATACTATTTTGCCGAAAACGGCATCGTGCATCTCGGTGATGGAGCGACCTGCGTCATACTCGGCAATCGCGTCCTCGGATACAAGGGTAACCGGTGTATCGCTAAACCCATGTGTTCATGGAACGTCCCGTTCGGTACATCCGACGCGTGCATCATCCTGGCCAAAGTCCTCATGGATCAGCCATCTGCGGTGCTACTGACCACGGCGTACACGCTGCTGACCACCGTTCGCTCGGCAGTTATCGAGTCCGGCATTGACCTGCAGGCGGTTCTGTATATTACCGGTGCACAGGGTCTGGGCAAGACCACCCTTGCACGGCGTGTTGCCGGTTTCGTAAACAACGCCGACACCGACCGCCCGGCATTACTATTTGATGCCGGCAGTACGCTCGCTGCCACCCGGGACGCCATGGCCAGTGCACGCGACCTTCCGATCGTTGTGGACGATCTCTGCCTCTCGGCCAGCCGTGCCGCCCAGCAGCGGCGCAAAGATCTGGGTGCGCAACTCGTACGCGAAGCGGCCAATGTGACTGAAATCATCAAGAAAGCCCCCGGTGGACAGACAATGACGCTCCATAATGTTGCTGGCGTCATCATGACCGCAGAGTTCATGCTGGAGAATGCCTCGGATGTGACCCGCTGCGTAATGGCTCCCATTACACAGCCGCTGGACTTACCGGACGCACTGACTCCAAGTGTCATGGCAGGCGCGGTCGAGCTATTTCTGCAACATTATCTGCTCGATTCAGAAAATTCGCTGTGCCGATTACAGCATCTCCTGAAAAACAACGAGCAGATTCCTGCACTGCAAAACTGCCCCGAACAGCGTGTTCGCACCAACCTAACTGCACTTCAGTGGGCGTTTCAGGAGTTTGCAGCGATACTTGAAACGCACTTCAAACGCCACGATTTGGCACGCGATCTCATGCGGAAGTTTCAACATGCGCTCGCCGACTCGGTTGAGCAAACAAATGCAGCACTTGCCCGTGTGCGCAGTCTGACACCTGAGGGCAACATTGCCTACGTCTTGCTGAACGCATACCGTAAGCAGCAATTCAGCCTGATGCCAGAAGGTAAAAAGATCCGAAAACTGTTGAAATATGACGGTCTGCTGATCAAAAATAAGCTCTGCCTTCGTACATGTGCGCTCCAGCAATTAGTAAATCAGAGTCCCGGATACCGGGGTTGGACCCTCAATCGCATCGTTGCGGAACTTGTTTCCTACGGTGCATTGTGCATTCAAGAACAGGGAACCTATCAGATCAAGGTGTCCGATGACTCGGACGCTCTGCGGGTCTACTGTATCAAAATTGACGTTCTGGAACAAGCTGCAGAGCGTTATTGAGCGCAATTCCATGCGGTGCAGCTTGATGACTACACCGCATGGATTCTCAGACCTTCCAATCCGTTTTGGTGTATAAACCCGCTCAAAGCGGTGGAAAATATTGGTGTGGAGGTGAACGCCCATTGCAGATGCAGGTGAACGAAAAGACAAAAACCATAGAACTCTGGCTGACCCGTGCCGAGAAAAACGACCCGACTTTTCGTGCGTCACTCAAGCCGCTGTATCAGCAGTATACGGCACAGAAGTATCTTGTCGCGGTGTTCCTGTCCGGCGATGGCGATTTGTACCAGCAAACGCGCGATTTATTGATCTATAACCGCAAGCGCCTCGCCGAACAAGAAGTACAAAAGCAGCGTCAGTCAGCCATATTCATGTGATATCGGGCAGCAGCCAAAAACTGCTGCCCTGTTTTTTCACGCGGTGCTTGCAATTTACCGTAATCTATTTTACAATGTTATCTGTAATATAAATTCAAATTTTGTTTTGTGTTGATAAGAGGAGGGCATCATGGAACAATCTCCCATGCAGCAGGGTCAGATCCTGCTCTACAACAATGGCAGTGAGAAAGAGTTCGTCAACGTCGTGTTTCAGGACGAGACCTTCTGGCTGACGCAGAGTGGTATGGCCGAGCTGTTCGACTGCTCGACCGACAACATTTCTGTACACCTCAAAAACATCTATGCCGAGGAAGAGCTATCCCCCGAGGCAACTACCGAGAAAATTTCGGTAGTTCGTCAGGAGGGCTCCCGACAGGTGCGCCGTACGCTGGACCACTATAATCTCGATGCCATTATCGCCGTGGGCTATCGGGTCAACTCCAAGAAAGCCACCCGCTTCCGCCAGTGGGCAACCAAGACGCTCAAGGAGTACATCCAGAAAGGCTTTGTACTCAACGATGACATGCTCAAAAACGGTAAGCCCTTTGGTCGGGACTACTTTGATGAACTGCTCGAGCGCATCCGTGAGATCCGCGCCAGCGAGCGCCGCGCCTACCAGAAGATTGCCGATGTGTTTGAGCAGTGCAGCTATGACTACGACAAGAATAGTCAGACGACCAAGGATTTTTATGCCTTTGTGCAGAACAAGCTGCACTTTGCTGTAACCGGCAAGACCGCTGCCGAGCTGATCGCTGAGCGGGCAACACTGGACAGTCCGACCATGGGACTGACCACCTGGAAGGGTGCGCCCGACGGCAAAATTCTCAAGAGCGATACGCTGGTGGCCAAGAACTACCTCAACGAAAAAGAGCTGTCCAAGCTCAACCGACTGGTGACTATGTTCATCGACTACGCCGAACTGATGGCAGAGGACGAGCAGCTGATGAGCATGGAGGATTGGCTGCACGAAACCGACCGCTTTCTTGCAAACAATCGCCGCAATGTTCTCGATCACAAGGGACATATCTCGCGGGAGGCGGCAGTCAAAAAGGTCAGCGAGATCTATGCCGAGTTCCGCAAAAAGCAAGACGAGGAATATGTCTCGGAATTTGACCGTGTGATGGAACAATACCTGAAGGGAGGCAACCATACATGATCGAAAAATTTGACATTGCAGGCTACTGCCGAATTTCGGTCGATGACGATCTGGATCGGGACAACGTGTCCATCGAAAACCAGAAGGCGATCATTCAGGACTTTGTCAGACAGAAATTCCCGGGCAGTACTCTCACCTTCTACGAGGATCGCGACCGTTCTGGTTACACGTTCGAACAGCGCGAGGGCTATCAGGCACTGCGCAAAAAGCTGATGGGACACAAGTATGAAATCCTGATCGTCAAGGATTTTTCCCGTTTTTCGCGCCGCAACAGCCGTGGTCTGGTTGAGCTGGAAGATCTGCGTGATGCCGGCGTGCGCATCATTTCCATCGGTGACGGCATCGACTTCCCTAACGACGATGACTGGCTGAAAATCCAATTTCAGTTCCTCATCAACGAGATGCCGGTCACCGATACCAGCAAAAAGGTAAAAAATGTCATCAAGCGCCGACAGGCTGACGGCAAGTGGATCTGCGCCGCGCCCTACGGATACATCATCAACAAGCGGCAGGAGTTTGAGATCGTCCCCACCGAGGCCGACATTGTGCGCACGATCTTCCGCCTGTATAACGAGGAAGGCTGGGGTTACAAAAAAATTGCAAATTATCTGACTGAGCAAGGCATCCCGACCCCGCGCATGGCCGAGCGTGACCGCAAAGAGGCGGCTGGTGAGGAATACAAGCGTGCGGTCAAGGCATCCTGGGCGATTGTGACCGTACAGGGTATTCTGGACAACGACTTTTACATCGGCACGCTGCGTCAGGGTAAGTACACGCGCAAGAAGATCAACGGTAAGGATGTCCGGCAGGCCGAGGATGAGCAGATCGTGATCGAGAACCATCATCAAGCAATCATTGATTACCGCACGTTCGCGGTCACCCGCGCCCTGCGCGAAAAGCGCACAACCTCTCACTATCGCGGCATCAAAAAGTACGACAATGTGTACTCCGGTTTTCTGGTCTGCGGCGACTGCGGCAGTCCCATGTTTGCCATGAGCCGCAAGGATCTCAAGAGTGCGTACACCTGCGGTTCCTACCACCGTCGCGGGCGAGCGGGATGCACCTCGCATCACATCCGGACGGACAAGCTCGACGAGCTGCTCAAAAGCTACATCCGGCAGGTGATGGAGCATTCCGCGGACATGCTGGAGCGGCTCAATCAGGATCTCGCCCGTGAGCAGGAGGACGTGACCGAGACCGAGCAGAGCGCCGATCATCTGGCAGAGGTTCTGGTCGATCTGCAGAACGAGTTAAAAGCAACTAAGCGCCAGCGCATCCGCGACCTGATGAAGCACCCCGATCAGGAAGAGCTGCTGGAAGAAACCTATGATGAACTTGAGGCCGAGCTGCAAAAGAAGATTGAGGGCATTCGCCACCAGATTGATATGCTATCGGACAAGCGCAACACCATCATTCAGGTCAACCGTGCCGCCCGCACGGCGATGGATGTCTTTTCCGACATCCTGAACAAGAACCCGCTCGAGCGGAATGATCTGGAGCTTATTATCCGACAGATCAAGGTCTTTGAGGATCATCTGGAGATCGAGCTGCAGGCCGATGTCGATGCTATCCTGCGGGCAGGTACTTTGGAGGATGCCGTAAATTTTAAGAACGGCATGGAGCATATCGCGCCCGTCACCATTGTCCAGTCGTCGAACAAGCGCCCGGACAAGGTGTTTCATGCCAATGTTATCAGTGACGGCGATCCGCTGGAGATCTACACCGACCGCGACGGCGAGGTCATCTTCAAGAAATATTCGCCCATGGGCGAGCTGGGCACCTTTGCGGGCGAGCTGGCCGAGGCACTGTCGCGAACGGCTGGTCTGTCGTGCGCCATCTGTGACCGTGATGCGGTCATCGCTGCCGCGGGCGGTGCCAAAAAGGATATCTTTGAAAAGGCTATCTCGAACGACCTGGAAACCCTCATGGAGCAGCGCCACATCTACGAGCACACCGGCTCGGATGACACCCTGCACGTATCTGACAACGACCCCTATCAGGTCGTCGTCGCCGCTCCCATCATCTCCGAGGGCGATGTAACCGGCTGCGTCGCGCTCCTGTCGGACAGCACCGACATGGTGGCCACCGAGGTCGAGAGCAAACTCAGCCAGACCGCCGCCAGTTTCCTTGCGCGGCATGTAACCATGTGACCGTCAGGACTGTCTCTTGTCAGGGACAGTCCTTTTTTCCGTCCGCTATTGACGTGCCTTTTCGTATTTGTTACAATAATGCAAGAAAGCGGGGCATTTTCCCCGCATTTTTTCGCAAAAGGAGACCCTTTCATGGATTCACACGCACATGCACGCTATGAGCGGATGCCGTTCTTCCTCTGGGGCTACACCGCCCTGCTTCTGGTTGCCGGTCTGCTGCTCGGCCCGCTCTCTCAGCTGCCCGCCGGTCTGTCCAAGATCATTTTGACTGAAACCGCGCTCATCACCGACTATGTGCTCGTCGCAGGCCCCGGCCCCGCGCTGGTCAATGCCGCGCTGGTCACGGCCATCAGTATCCTCATTCTGCATTTTGCCCGCGTACCCTACAACGGTATCACGATGGTTGTCATCGGTCTGATGTCCGGTTTTTCGCTGTTCGGAAAAAATTTCCTCAACATCTGGCCCATCCTGCTCGGCGCATGGCTGTACGCCAAGAGCCGTCACGAGCCCTTTTCCAAGTACGCACCCACCGGTCTGATGGCAACCGCGCTGTCTCCAGTCGTCAGCTACTTTGTGCTCGACAACGGCTGGGGTACCCTGCCGACCGGCATCCTCGCCGGTATGATTATCGGCTTTATCCTGCCCGCCCTGTCGGCCTATACTTATAAAGTACAAAACGGCATGAACCTTTATAATGTCGGCTTTGCCTGCGGTCTGGTCGCCTTCCTGGTCGTGCCGCTCATCAGCTCACTCGGTGCGACCCCGACCACCCAGTACCGCTGGGCCACCGGCTGCACCCTGCCCTTCACCGTTCTGCTCGTCGTCCTGTGCGCCGTGCTCATCCTGTCCGGCCTGCTGCTGTGCGGTCAGCGCCCGGCGGCTGTGCTCTCGACCTATCGCCGTCTGCTGCGCACCAGCGGACGCGCTCCCAGCGATTATCTGCGCATGTTTGGTCCCGCACCCACGCTGGTCAATGCCGGTATCAACGGTCTGATCGGTTTGGCACTCATCCTCGCCATCGGCGGCGACCTCAACGGTCCCACCGTCGGCGGTATCCTCACCATCATGGGCTTTTCCGCCTTCGGTAAACACCCGGCAAACATGTTCCCGGTTATGTTCGGTGTCCTGCTTGGCAGCGTAGTCATGCACTGGTCGCTCGCGGACAGCGCCGTCCAGCTCGCCTGCCTGTTCTGCACCACCCTCGCACCCATCAGCGGCTATTTCGGCTGGCCGTATGGCGTGCTCGCTGGTTTTATCCATGCGTCGGTTGTACTCTATACCGGTTCCCCGGTCGCAGGTATGAATCTATATAATAATGGATTTTCCGGTGGTCTGGTCGCTATCGTATTGTACGCAATCATTATCGCTGTCATCCGTCACCGTCGACCGGAAATTCAGGACGAGGATTACTTCGATATCGTCACACACGATGAACCCGCAACGCCGCGCACCGCTTATCAGGTAACGGAAAAGAAGGAGTAAGGACAACCCGCCCGCAGGCGAAATGAAGCTTTCGCTCAAGCCTTTCTCGAAAGGCTTGCGGGTTCTCAGGGCAGAGCCCTGAGTCGCCCGTCGCAACGGGCGAAACTCCCCTTTGATTCCCGGTGTCCGACCCGGGAATCAATCGAAACATACAAAAAAGAAAAGACCGTCCCTTCGGACGGTCTTTTCAGAGATTGCGCACTCTGCGGAGTGCGCTTTTCTTTTTTATTTTGGTTGATTTTCGCAGAAGCGAAAATCAAAAAGGGGATTCCGCGTCCTGCGGGACGCGTCTCAGGGCTCTGCCCTGAGAACCCGCAAGCCTTTCGAGAAAGGCTTGAGCGAAAGCTTCAATATTTGGTGCGGTGCTTTCTGTTAGATCTTTACCAGTTCGTAAGTTCTGGTACCCAGTCCCAGCTTTTCCGCGTGCTCGAGTGCACTCTGCCAGTTAGTCTCCGGGTGTGCTGCATGGAAATGATCGTGATGATCGTGCTCTGCACCCTCGTCAAACAGTGCCGACTGCGGGTTTGCAGGCATTGCATTGACCGCATCTGCGCACGCCTGATCGAGTGCAACCGGGTCGAACGATGCGAACATACCGACATTGGGTACGATCGGCACATCATTTTCTGCATGGCAATCGCAGTTGGGCGAAACGTCCAGAACCAGCGAGATATGGAAGCACGGACGGCCATCAACGACCGCCTTGGTGTACTCGGCAATCTTGCGGTTGAGTACGATATTGGACTCGTCGTAATCGCACGCGATGGCATCCTGCGGGCACATGCCGATGCAGCGGCCGCAGCCGACGCACTTATTATGGTCAATGCTCGCCTTGCGGTCTGCGATGGTGATGGCACCATGCGCACACACGCGGGTACACATGCTGCATCCAACGCATCTCTTTTCATGCACGCGCGGCTTGCCTGCGTTGTGCATCTCCATCTTACCAGCACGCGAGCCACAGCCCATGCCGATATTCTTGAGCGCACCGCCAAAACCGGTGTTCTCGTGACCCTTGAAGTGGCTCAGCGAGATAAATACGTCGGCATCCATCACCGCCGTGCCGATCTTAGCTTCCTTGATGTACTCACCGCCCTCGACCGGGACGTAAACCTCATCCGTACCCTTCAGGCCGTCACCGATGATGACATGGCAGCCGGTGGACAGTGGCGAAAATCCGTTGAGATAAGCCGAATCCAGATGATCGAGCGCGTTCTTACGTCCGCCGACGTACAGGGTATTGCAGTCGGTCAGGAAGGGCTTGCCGCCGTGTGCCTTGACGTAATCTGCAACCGTCTTTGCCCAGTTCGGACGCAGAAACGCCAGATTGCCTGGCTCACCAAAGTGCATCTTGATCGCGGCGTACTTTTTATCAAAGTCAATCGTTCCCATTCCCGCCTTGTCCAGCAGTCTCCACAGCTTCTGCTGCAGGTTCTCGGTCAAGGTCGTGCGGAAATCGGCAAAATATACCTTTGAAGCTTCCATAGTCAAAAAAACTCCTCTCTCTGTCTCTTTTTCAAAAGACCTCTCGAATCAGTTTTAGTATACACCATGGAGTCTACTCCAAGTCAAGCCATCCCGCTTCCTTTTCCCGGATTTCTCCGCCGCATTGCAATACCTCGCAAAAAATGCCATTTTCTTGTGTTTTATAGTTGTCCTGACGCATAAAAAACGGTATAATAAAGAGTACCCGACGGCATAGCCGTCATAAGATGTCAAAATCTGAATCATGAAAGAGGATTGAAATTTATGGAGAGAATGATCGGTACTGTATCGTGCGGTGTACGCGCCCCTATCATCCGTGAGGGCGACGACCTAGCACAGATCGTAGTCGATTCGGTGCTGGCCGCTGCCGAAAGCGCACCGTTCACCATCGAAGACCGTGACGTGATCGCAGTCACTGAGGCAGTTGTTGCACGTGCACAGGGCAACTACGCAAGCGTACAGAACATCGCTGCTGATGTCAAGAACAAGCTGGGCGGCGGCACGGTCGGCGTGATCTTCCCCATCCTGAGCCGTAACCGTTTCGCGATCTGCCTCAAGGGTATCGCAATGGGCTGCAAGAAGGTCGTGCTGATGCTGAGCTATCCCTCTGACGAGGTCGGCAACCACCTGATCGATCTGGACGAGATGGACGAAAAGGGTGTAAACCCCTGGACCGACGTGCTGACCGAGGAGAAGTACCGCGAGCTGTTCGGCTACAAGACCCACGTATTCACCGGCGTTGACTACGTTGACTACTACAAGAAGCTCATCGAGTCGACCGGCGCTGAGGCTGAGGTCATCTTCGCAAACGACCCGCGTGCCATTCTGGAGTACACGGGGAACGTTCTGGCCTGCGACATCCACACCCGCGCACGCACCAAGCGTCTGCTCAAGAAGGCTGGCGCAGAGGTTGTCTGCACCCTGGACGACATCATGACCGCAAGCATCGACGGTTCGGGCTACAACGATCGTTTCGGCCTGCTGGGCTCCAACAAGGCAACCGAGGAGACCGTTAAGCTGTTCCCGATTCACTGCGACGAGATGGTTTCCAAGATTCATCAGATGATGGCCCTGAAGACCGGCAAGAACGTCGAAGTTATGATCTACGGCGACGGCGCATTCAAGGACCCGGTTGGCAAGATCTGGGAGCTGGCTGACCCGGTCGTCTCCCCGGCATACACCGCTGGTCTGGAAGGCACCCCGAACGAAGTCAAGCTCAAGTATCTGGCTGACAACGACTTTGCAGACCTCAAGGGTGACGAACTGAAGGAAGCAATCAAGGGCTACATCCATGAGAAGGATGAGAAGGCGCAGAGCCTCAAGGGCACCATGGTGACTCAGGGTACGACTCCCCGCCGTCTGACCGATCTGATTGGTTCGCTGGCTGACCTGACCTCTGGTTCGGGCGATAAGGGTACCCCGATCATCTACATCCAGGGTTATTTCGATAACTATACCAAGTAATTATCACCGCACCCCTAATGAAAGCTTTCGCCAGCCTTTCTCGAAAGGCTGCGGGTTCTCAGGGCAGAGCCCTGAGCCGCTCGCCGCAGCGAGCGGAACCCCCTTTTTGATTTTCGCAAAGCGAAAATCAACCAAAATAAAAAAGAAAAGCGCACTCCGCAGAGTGCGCAATCTCTGGAAAGACCAACCATCCGGTTGGTCTTTCCTTTTTTGTTTGTTTGGGTTGATTCCCGGGTCGGACACCGGGAATCAAAAGGGGTATTTCGAGCCTGCGGGCTCGACCAGGTTCCACCTGGACGGGCTCAAGGGACTCGTCCCTTGAGAATCCCGTTCTCGCCTGCGGGCGAGCTTCCGTCTCTTTAAGAATGGTGGTAGACGTGCTGGCCGAAG
Organism: Butyricicoccus pullicaecorum DSM 23266; assembly: GCF_900167005.1. Lineage (GTDB taxonomy): Bacteria > Bacillota > Clostridia > Oscillospirales > Butyricicoccaceae > Butyricicoccus > Butyricicoccus pullicaecorum. The sequence continues at coordinate 102,930 of NZ_FUXW01000005.1, read as the reverse complement.
GTCGTTTGTTCGAGTGCACGTCTTAAAACAGGCACCAGAACCAATGCGACAACCACGCCTGCCGTTGCGTTAATGAGCGATGCGGTGATATTGGTCGTAACTGCCAGCACAGCATTGGTCACGGACGATGCGCCGAGTGCCATCTGGCCAATGATCTTACTGCCGATGTACATTGCCGAATAGCTATATGCGCCGACGATGGCTGCGACGACATTGCGCGGGAAGGATTTACCGGCAGCGCCATGCCAATGTGCAATGGTACCGCACAGGCCGGCCATAATAAAGTAGCGAATGAAGGTGATCCAAGCTTCCTTTGCATAGATGGGGTCGAGCAGGTCGAACAGTGTACAGCCGATTGCCGCCGACAGTGCACCGCGCCAGCCGCCGAGCAGCAAGGCAGCGAGGATGCAGATGCCGTTGCCGAGTTTAATACTGGTCTTACCGCCGATGGTGGGCAGGTCGATCTTGAAGAAATAGGTTGCGACGAAGACAAAGGCCGCCATCAGCGCGATCGCTACGATATCGTAGGTGCTGATTCCCTTTTTTTGCGTGTTCATGGTGTTTACCTCCCTGTTTTGTGTGATCTTTTATTGCACTAAAGTTTATCAGGGAACTGACCTCTTTTGAATAGTCAATTTTATATATTTTTATAGGGTCAGAATAAATTGCTGGCAGGTGCTCCATACTATACCGGAACTCCCAAATGACTGAAACCTGAGAGGAAGTGTCTTCCATGAAGCTGACAAAAGAAGAGTACGCCGAAATGCTGGGCAGTCAATCTCCGCCGTCCAACCTGCTGCTCGACATGGTCTGGGCGTTTGTGGTCGGTGGTCTGATCTGCACGATCGGTCAGGCGGTGTCCGAGTTTTACAAGTCCCGTGGACTGGATCAGACCGCTGTCTCGGCTGCGACCGCAATCACGCTGGTATTCCTCGGCGGACTGCTGACCGCCCTGCATCTATATGATAAGATCGCCAAAAAAGCGGGTGCGGGTACGCTGGTGCCGATCACCGGTTTTTCCAACGCCATCGTCTCCCCTGCCATGGAATTTAAGTCCGAGGGCTTTATCCTGGGTCTGGGCGCCAAGCTGTTCGCCATCGCCGGGCCGGTTCTGGTCTATGGTATTTCGGCCAGCGTCATCTATGGACTCATTCTATTTTTCATCTCCTGACGGCCGCAAATATTTTTACCATTTTGGTGTACAAAGCATTGACGGCAGCCGCGCTGCGGTGTATCATACCCCTAGATTCCCATTTTCGACAGAAAGGAAGTTTTCTCTATGGGTATGTTTCTGCAGACCTTTCACACCATCTCGCCCGAAGAGGCCAAGAAGATGATGGATGGAAAGCCGGTCACCATTCTGGATGTGCGCGAGCCGTCCGAGTACGCGACCGGTCATATTCCGGGTGCACGCAATCTGCCGGTCGGCTCCATCCGCCGCACTGCGCAGGCCGAACTGCCCGATCTGGACGCAACCATTCTGGTCTACTGTCTGACCGGTGCGCGTTCGGCGACCGCATGCACGATTTTGACCGAACTCGGCTACACTGCGGTGTACGACTTTGGCGGGATCGCACTCTGGCCGTACGAAATCGAGGACTAAAACCACATAATTTGTCGAAAAGACCGCCATGTGCGGTCTTTTTGCTGTCGTGAATAAAAAATTTTTGTTTCCTTTTGTAGAACTCGGTCTTTTCTCCGTGTTCTACTCCATCAAAAGATGACTTTTCGTTGTGTTTCTCAACATTTCGCCCGTTGTTGTTTTATGAATGTATCAGATAAAAGCGTTAAAATGTTGCGTATTTTCCTACATTTCCGTAAAATGACATTGATTTTAGTCTAAGAAAGTGTTAAAATTGTCACATCGTGATGTTTGGAAAAACCGCTTCCCAGCGATTTTCTTTGACACAATCTACTAGCAAAGGGATGTATTACGTATGACTTATAAGATTACCGGTTATCAGCCCGAGCGGCTGTTCCACTTCTTTGAGGACATCAGCGCAATCCCGCGCGGATCGTCCAACGAAAAGGCTGTCAGTGACTATCTGGTTGCCTTCGCCAAGGAGCGCGGTCTGTGGTATCATCAGGACGCGCTGCACAACGTCATCATCAAGAAGCCCGCAAGTGCAGGCGCTGAGGACAAGCCGGCTGTTATGCTCCAGGGTCATCTGGACATGGTATGTGAGAAGCTGACCGGTGTTGACCACGACTTCGAGAAGGATGGCATTGACCTGATCGTCAAGGACGGCGTGCTGACCGCAAACGGCACCACGCTGGGCGGCGACAACGGCGCAGCCGTTGCGCTCATGCTGGCAGTTCTGGACGACGATACGCTGGCACATCCGGCACTCGAGTGCGTCTTCACCACCCAGGAGGAAACCGGTCTTACCGGTGCTGCCGGTCTGGACAAGTCGCTGATCTCGGCGCGCACCATGATTAACCTGGACTCCGAGGAAGAGGGCATCGCAACCGTCAGCTGCGCTGGTGGTATGCGCTTCACCATGACCCGTCCCATCACCCGTCACGCCGCTTCGGGCAAGCTGCTGACCATCGACGTATCCGGTCTGCTGGGCGGTCACTCGGGCACCGACATCAACAAGGAGCGTCAGAACGGCATCATCCTGCTGGCGCGTCTGATTAACCGCGTGCTGCACGAGACCGGTGCACAGCTGGCTTCCTTCGCAGGCGGTTCCAAGGACAATGCAATCCCGCGTGAGGTCTGCGCAGTTCTGGTTTGCTCGGATGCCGACATCGAAAAGGCACAGTCGATTGCAGAGGCAATGGCTGCTGACTTCGCTGCCGAGCTGGTTCCCTTCGAGCCCGACTTCAAGTGCACGATCTCGATTGAGGACGGTGCAGCTGAGGTTCTGTCCGAGGCTGACGCCAAGGCATTCATCAGCGCAATCTGCCTGGCACCCAACGGCGTACGCCGCCGCAACCTCAAGCAGGACGGCTTCGTCGTAACCTCGCTCAATCTGGGCGTTGCCCGCATGGACGACACCACCGCGTCTCTGGTCTTTGCACCCCGCTCTTCGGTTGCGTCGCTGCAGAACTACACCACCGACTGCCTGTATCTGCTGGCTGAGACCTTCGGCTTTGACTGCGACATCGCAGGCGCATATCCGGGCTGGAGCTTTGCGGAAGAGTCCCCCATCCGTGACACCTTCATCGCAAGCTATCGCGAGCTGTTCGACGCAGACCTCAAGATCGAGGCAATCCATGCCGGTCTGGAGTGCGGTCTGTTCTCGGATGCACTGCCCGGTCTGGACGCGATTGCAGTCGGCCCGACCATCCGCGGATGCCACACCCCCGACGAGTATCTGCCCCTCGATTCTTTCGAGCGCTTCTACTCCCTGCTGACCGACGTGCTCTCTCGTCTGGCAAAGCACTAAAAAACCGGTCACATTTTGACTAAATCTTATGCACCTCTGCATAAATTTCCATTTCTGTCACCAAAAGGACTTTCCTTTTGACAGCTAAAATGGTATAATGACCAAGTTCGTCAAACATTTGCTGCTTCTCAGAGGCAAATTACGGCAAAACACAAAATAAAGAGGAATTTTAGAAAGGAAAAGATTCCATGCCAAACAACAAGAATGATTTCAAGCCGTATATCCCGGCCGAACGTGTTGTTCCCGAGTTTACGGTGACTTCGATCTTGATTGGCGTCCTGCTGGCCATCGTTTTCGGTGCGGCCAACGCATACCTCGGTCTGCGCGTCGGTATGACCATTTCCGCTTCCATTCCCGCGGCGGTCATCTCGATGGGTATTATCCGTATGATCCTGCGCAAGGACTCCATTCTGGAAAACAACCTGGTTCAGACCATCGGTTCTGCCGGTGAGTCCGTTGCTGCCGGTGCCATCTTCACCCTGCCCGCACTCTTCCTGTGGGCAAAGGAAGGCGTCATCGATCCCCCGAGCATGGTAACCATCTCTCTGGTTGCTCTGGTCGGCGGTCTGCTCGGTGTTGCATTCATGGTTCCGCTGCGTCAAGCCCTCATCGTTGAGGAGCACGGCACCCTGCCCTTCCCCGAGGGTACTGCTTGTGCAGAGGTTCTGCTCGCTGGCGAGCAGGGCGGCTCCAAGGCAAGCACCGTATTCGCTGGCCTGGGTATTTCTGCCTTCTACAAGTTCATTGCAGACGGCATGAAGGTATTCCCCAGCGAAGTTAACTACGACATCACCGCTTACAAGGGTGCAGCTGTCGGCGTACAGGTTCTGCCTGCACTGGCTGGCGTTGGCTACATCTGCGGTCCCAAGATCTCGAGCTACATGCTCGCTGGTTCTACCCTGAGCTGGCTGGTTCTGATGCCCGCGATCGCACTGTTCGGCGGCGACGCCATCATCTTCCCCGGCGACGTTCCGATCTCCACCCTGGCTCCCGGCGATCTGTGGGGTACTTACATCAAGTACATCGGCGCTGGCGCAGTTGCTGCCGGCGGTATCATCAGCCTGGTTAAGAACCTGCCTCTGATCGGCCGTACTTTCGCACAGGCGATGCAGAGCATGAGCAAGAACCACACCGCTTCCAAGACCCTGCGTACCGAGCAGGATCTGCCGATGCCCGCTCTGCTGGTTATGATTCTGGTTCTGGCTGTTGTCGTTTGGCTGGTTCCGGCGTTCCCGGTTAACCTGGTCGGCGCTCTGATCGTTGTTGTATTCGGTTTCTTCTTTGCAACCGTTTCCTCGCGTATGGTCGGTCTGGTCGGTTCGTCCAACAACCCGGTTTCCGGTATGGCAATCGCTACCCTGATCATCGCTACTCTGATTCTGAAGTCCACCGGCGTTACCGGCACCACCGGTATGATGGGTGCAATCTGCATCGGCGGTATCATCTGTGTTATCGCTGCAATCGCTGGCGACTGCTCGCAGGACCTCAAGACCGGCTTCATCGTCGGTGCTACCCCGAAGAAGCAGCAGATCGGTGAGATGATCGGTGTTATCGCTTCCTCTGTTGCAATCGGCGGCGTTATGTACCTGCTCGATCAGGCTTGGGGCTACGGCTCTGACCAGATCCCCGCTCCGCAGGGTACTATGATGAAGATGCTCGTTGAGGGTATCATGAACGCTCAGCTGCCGTGGGCACTGATCCTGATCGGTGTATTCGTTGCAATCGTTGTCGAGATCCTGAAGATCCCGGTAATGCCCTTCGCAGTTGGTATGTACCTGCCCTTCAGCCTGAACGCTGGCATCATGTGCGGCGGTATCGTCCGCTTCATCATGGAGCGCCGCAAGGCTCCGGAACAGGAGAAGAAGGAAGGCATCGACCGCGGTATCCTGTACACCTCCGGCCTGATCGCAGGCGAAGGTCTGATGGGTGTCGTTCTGGCAGTTCTGGCTGTCGTCGGTGTCGATAAGGTTGTCGACGTTTCCGGCTCCTTCTCGATCGGAAACATCGGTGCGCTCGTCGTATTCGTACTGCTGCTCCTCTCTCTGGTCCGCGTTTGCCTCGGCGGCAAGAAGAGCAAGTAATTTTTCACTCTGAGATACAGCATTTGCCCCGATGCAGCCCGCCCGCTTTTTGGGCCGGCTGCATCTTTTTCCCTTACGACAAAGGAGTTTCACTATGGCAAAAAAGAAAGACGCCGGGAAGAATTATCTGGACTTTGTCCCGGTGCGCAACCCCTCGTTCGACTTCACCGTCGCCGATGACGGCATCGTCACCATCGCGGTCGAGTGGCAGGGCTTCTACCATCGCATCGCCCAGCGCTTTTTCCGCCGTCCGCGCGTCAGCGACATCAAGCTCGACGCTTACGGCAGTTTTGTCTGGCAGGCGATTGATGGGGAAAAGAACGTATATACCCTCTCGCAGGAACTGGAAGCACATTTCGGTGAGATGGACAAGGCGCTGTCGCGTCTGATCAAGTTCCTTGAGATCATGCACGATCACAAGATCATCTCCTGGAAGGAGGAAGGTCAATGACCTACTTTGAGTATCTGAGCTATGTGCCCTATGTGCTGCTGTTTGCACTGGCGACCGCGCTCATTTACGCCTGGGGCTTGTGGCGTGCGCGCAATCAGGCGCGGGACCTCAACAGCATGCTTTCGGCCAAGGGCGTGAGCCGCGTCCGCAAGGCACTGAAAAAAAACGGTGCGATGACCCGGAAGGAGCTGGAAAAGGTTGTTTCCGGCCTGTCTGCGCGTCAGCCGTTCTCGCGCAATGGTATTGAGGTTAAAGATCCGAAGAAGTTTCTGGATTCGCTCCTGCCATATATGGTAAAGCAGAAGCTGATCGAGGAACGGACGGAAGATAAAAAGGTCGTGTACGTGTATCGCAAGTGAGCCTTGCACCGCACCCCTATTGAAGTTTGGATCAAACCTTTTCAAAGGTTTGCGGGTTCTCAGGGCAGAGCCCTGAGACGGACTCCGCAGAGTCCGGAATCCCCTTTTTGATTTTCGCTCCTGCGAAAATCAACTAAAAAAGAACAAAAAAGCGCGACCCGCAGGTCGCGCAATTCTTAAAAAGACCAACCTTCCGGTTGGTCTTTTTCTTTTGTTTGTTTAGGTTGATTCCCGGGTCGGACACCGGGAATCAAAAGGAGTTTCGCGCTCTGCGGAGCGCGACCAGGTTCCACCTGGACGGGCCAGCCTGCGCGGCTGGACCGCGCCGGGCCGCAGGCCCGGACCCGCTTGTCGCCTGCGGGCGGGATTAGTTCATCCGTCAATGTTCATGCGCACACAACTTCGGACAAGTCACCTCGATCAAGGTCTCAATCATACGATGCAGCAGTTCGGCTTCGCGCGTATCCGCCGCCTTATAATAGACCTCTTTACCCTCTCTCCGACTGACAACCAAGCCCCCGGCTTTGAGCTGTTTCAAGTGATGGGACACCGCCGGGCTGCTCATATCCACCAGCGCCGACAAATTCATCACGCATTCCTCGCAATGGCATAAAATCCAGAAGATACGCAGGCGGCTGCTGTCACCGAGCTGCTTGAACACGTCGGACACCATCTGAAACGCATCCGAACCCGGCATATGGTCAAACATGACCTCTACGTTCTGACCATGATCGTGCGGTAATTGAATCTTTGACATAGGGTGCATTCCTCCTGCTTTATCCCTATTTTAGCACATTTTCCCGTCAAACGGAACGGTCTTTTGCTGTCCTGCAATTCGGTGAAAAAAATCCGGTCTGCCCTGTTGACTTTCCCCGAGGGCGCAGGTATAATGAAAGCACAAAGATTAAATATATGTTTAATCGTTCAAGTGTTTGAGAGGAGCTACCTTCATGAAAAAGACATACAAGATCGACGTCGACTGCGCAAACTGTGCCAACAAGATGGAGCAGGCCGCAAACAATACCCCCGGTGTCAAGGCTGCAACCGTCAACTTTATGACCCTCAAGATGATCGTCGAGTTCGAGGACGGTCAGGACCCCAAGGCTGTCATGCAGGAAGTTCTCAAAAACTGCAAAAAGGTCGAGGACGACTGCGAAATCTTCCTCTGATCTCTCATTTTGTCCGATCGAAAGCACTCTTTTCACCGGTCTGTCCGCTGCGGGAGTGCTTTCTCTCAGATGAATATATGAGCAGTCATTCACATATAATCTACGTTGCGGAGGACGATCTTCCATGAACAAAAAACAAAAAAAGATGCTTATACGCATCCTCATCGCCGCCGTGCTCATGGTGGTGCTGCACTTTGTCCCGGCAAGCGGCATTCTGCGCTTTGTCCTGTACATGATTCCCTACGCCATCATCGGCTATGATATCCTCATCAAAGCCGGAAAAGGCGTCAAAAACCGTCAGCCCTTCGACGAAAACTTCCTGATGGCGGTCGCCACCGTGGGCGCCATCGTGCTCGGACTGACCCAGAGCGGCGACTACACCGAGGCCATCGGCGTTATGCTGTTCTATCAGGTCGGTGAGTGGTTCCAGAGCTACGCGGTCGGCAAGAGCCGCCGCAACATCAGCCAGCTCATGGACATCCGCCCGGACTACGCCAACATCGAGCAGGACGGTGCACTCGAGCAGGTCGACCCGGACGAGGTCGAGGTCGGCACGATCATCGTCGTGCAGCCGGGTGAGAAAGTCCCGATCGACGGCGTGATCGTCGAGGGCTCGTCCACGCTGGACACCAGCGCCCTGACCGGCGAGAGCCTGCCCCGCGAGACCGCACCCGGGGATGAAATCATCAGCGGCTGCATCAACCTCAGCGGCGTGCTCAAGATTCGCACGACCCGTGAGTTCGGTGAGTCGACCGTATCCAAGATTCTCGATCTGGTCGAGAACGCCAGCTCGCGCAAGTCGCGTTCCGAGGCGTTCATCTCCCGCTTCGCCCGTGTCTACACTCCCGCCGTCTGTTACAGTGCGCTTGCCCTGCTTATTCTGCCCCCGCTGGTGCGCATGTTCCTGCTTGACCTGCCCGCCGATTGGGGCGACTGGCTGTACCGTGCGCTCACCTTCCTGGTCATCAGCTGCCCCTGTGCGCTGGTCATCAGTATTCCGCTGAGCTTCTTTGCCGGTATCGGCGGTGCAAGCAACGCCGGTGTGCTCATCAAGGGTTCCAACTATCTGGAAACGCTGTCTCAGGTCAAAGCCATTGTGTTTGACAAGACCGGCACGCTCACCCAGGGCGTATTCGAGGTCAGCGGCATCCATCACAACAAGCTCGAGGACGAAAAACTGCTCGAATTGGCTGCGCTCGCAGAGAGTGCGTCCTCTCACCCCATCAGCCGCAGCCTGCAGCGTGCCTACGGCAAGCCGGTCGACCGCAGCCGGGTATCCGACATTCAGGAGATCAGCGGCAACGGTGTGATCGCCAAGGTAGACGGTATGGAAGTCGCCGCAGGCAATGACAAGCTGATGAAGCGGCTCGGCATCGACTTCATTCCCTGCCATCACGTCGGCACCATCATTCACATGGCGGTAAATGGTGCCTATGCCGGTCATATCGTCATTTCCGACGTCATCAAGCCTCATTCCAAGCAGGCCATCCACGACCTGCACCGTGCGGGCATCCAAAAGACCATTATGCTCACCGGCGATATCGACCCGGTTGCCCGTCAGGTCGCCGACGAGCTGGGCATTGACGAGGTATACAGCGAGCTTCTGCCCGCAGACAAGGTGGAAAAGGTCGAGTCCCTGCTGCAAAACAAGCCATCCGGCGGCAAGCTGGCCTTTGTCGGTGACGGCATCAACGATGCGCCCGTACTGTCCCGTGCGGACATCGGCATTGCGATGGGTGCGATGGGTTCGGATGCGGCCATCGAGGCAGCAGACGTGGTACTCATGGACGACGACCCGCTCAAGATCGTCAAGGCGGTCAAGATTTCGCGCAAGTGTCTGCGCATTGTCTATCAGAACATTGTGTTTGCGATTGGCATTAAGCTGATCTGTCTGGTGCTCGGCGCGCTGGGTCTGGCCAACATGTGGCTTGCGATTTTTGCCGATGTTGGTGTGATGATTCTGGCGGTGCTGAATGCGATTCGTGCGCTGTTTGTGAAGAATCTATAACAATAAGAAAAGACCGTCCGAAGGGACGGTCTTTTTGTTGGGTTTATTTAAATTGAAACCCGGGACGGACACCGGGTTTCAATTGGGGATTTCGCCGTCTGCGGACGGCGACGCAGGGCGCTGCCCTGCGAACCCGCAAGCCTTTCGAGAAAGGCTTGAGCGAAAGCTTCAATTCGCCCACGGGCGGGATTACTCTGCGTCGTGCGGGCGTTCATCGGGCAGGCTGCTGGCGATGGTGAGTCCTGTCTCGCCGAGTTCAGCATTCAGGGCATCAAGTGCGCTCTGTGCCTCGCTCTCGCTCTGGTACTCGCCCACGGTCACGATATAATTGCCCTCCTCGGTGCGAACCTGCGTTGTCTCCTGACCCCAGAAGCGTTCTGCCGCAATGCCAAGGCTCTCGCCGTAGGGCATCGCCTCTGTGCGCAGGTAATAGACCGGTGCGGAATCGGTCTGGGTATCGTCCTTGGTGAACGTAAAGGTCAAACCAGCCGGTTCAGCGCGCTCGGTGATCTCATACGTATAGCCGGGTTCCAGTTCGATAACCAGCTGCATCGCCGAGTCGTCCAGCACCATGGCAAAGTATGCGTCGCGCACGCCTTCGGTCTGGGTCAGAGTATCGCAGACCGCCTGACGGTCGGCCAGGCGCACGCCGCCGAGCGACAGAACCACGCGGTTCGGTGCGCGATAGGTCTTTGCCGTGTAGGACGGTGCGAAATCTGCGCTGCCCTCGGTCTCGGTGAACAGGATGTCGGCCTTGCTGCCCTCACCTGCTGCATGGACGGCCAGACCGTCGGTCTGCACGCCGCCGCTGCCGATGTGCAGCATCTGTACGACCGTACCCAATACCGGGATGTGTACTGCCTGTGCAGCCAGAGGCGAATTTGCGGTCACGGTCAGCACGCACAGTGCGGCAGCGGCACAGATGCCGGTGCGCACGAGCGGACGACGGCGGCGCTGGTGCTTGGCGCGTGCGGCTGCGCGGTCGATGACATCTCCCAGTGCGTCCGGGATCGGGATATCCTGATAGCGTTCGGGCTGTTGGCGTTTCATAATGATTCCTCCTTCAAGTGTGCACGCAGGCGGTGCAAAATGCGGTAAAAACGGGATTTGAGCTTTGCTTCCGGCATGGACAGGATTTCTGCCATCTCGGGAAAGCTGCGCTCTTCAAAATAGTGTAAGATCAGGTACGTTCGTTCCTCGGTCGGCAGACTGTCCAGCAAGTGGTACAGGTCCATTTGTTCTTCCGGGGTGAGGTCTGGCTCGTGTGCCGGGATGATATCCAGCACTTCGTGCTCGGTCGGAACTAGCCGTCGGTTCTTGCGCAGCCAGTCCAGCGCGGTATGAATGACTAGACTGGTCATCCAGGCATCAAACCGGTCGGCGCGCTGCAAGGTATGCAGCGAAACCAAGGCTTTATAGGTCGCCTCACCGACGATATCCAGCGCATCGTGCTCGTTTTTGACGTAGCAATAAGCCAAACGGTACAGTCGATCCTGTGACGCGTGAATCAGCTGTCCGCAGGTGTCAAAGTCAATCACTGAGGTATGCATCAAGCTCCCTCCTTTTTTATTTTAGAATGGCGGGCTGTTTTTCTCGCCCACTGTGTTTTCTGCCTATTAGACGTTTGGCAAGGTGCAATCGTTTCAAAAATTTTTGCAGAATAAAAAAAGAGCTGTCCACAGGGGGACAGCTCTTTGCTGTTGTTTCTTATTCGGACAGCAGCATGCGGTCGTTTTCGATATTGAACTTTTCCAGCAGGTCACGCACGGTCAGGTTCTTTTTCTCCTCGCCGCGGATATCCACGACCACCTTGCCCGCATCCATCATAATCAGACGGTTGCCGTACTGGATGGCATTCTTCATGTTATGGGTGACCATGAGCGTTGTCAGCTTGTCGCGTGCCACGATCTCCTCGGTCAGCTGCAAGACCTTGTCTGCGGTCTTGGGGTCGAGTGCTGCGGTATGCTCGTCGAGCAGCAGCAGGTCGGGCTTTTGCAGCGTTGCCATCAGCAGGGTCAGCGCCTGACGCTGGCCGCCCGACAGCAGGCCGACCTTACTGGTCATGCGGTCTTCCAGACCCAGACCGAGGGTTGCCAGTCGCTCGCGGTAGATCTTGCGCTCCTCATTGGTGATGCCGTAGCTTAGGCCGCGCATCTTGCCGCGGCGGTAAGCCAGTGCGAGGTTTTCCTCGATGCCCATAGTTGCCGCGGTGCCGCGCATGGGGTCCTGGAAGACGCGGCCGAGGAAGCGTGCGCGCTTGTGCTCGGGCAGGTTGTTGAGGGTCAGACCGTTGAGCACGATCTTGCCCGAATCGACCGGGAACACGCCCGCGATGAGGTTGAGCGTGGTGGACTTGCCCGCGCCGTTGCCGCCGATGACGGTGACGAAATCGCCGTCCTCGAGCGTCAGGTTCAGGCCGTCGATGGCCTTTTTCTCGTTGACCGTACCCCGGTTGAAGGTCTTGTAAACGTCTTTGAGTTTAAGCATTTTTTGCCTCTCCCTTCTTGCCGGACTTGTTCCAGTACTTGCCCTTCCAATACGGTACAGCGAGGAAGACGGCGACGACGATAGCCGAGAGCATCTTGAGGTCGTTGCTGTTCATGCCCAAGGTCAGGACGATCTGGATGACCAGGTAGTAGATGATCGCGCCCAGTGCGACTGCGAGCAGCTTGAGTGCGAAATTGCGGAAAATACGGCTGAAGACAACCTCACCGATGATGACGGCTGCCAGACCGATGACGATGGCACCGCGGCCGGCGTTGACATCGGCAAAGCCCTGATACTGGGCATAGAGTGCGCTGGCCAGCGCGACCAGACCGTTGGACAGCATGAGACCCAGAATCTTATTGAAGTTAACGTTGATGCCCTGTGCACGGCTCATGTCCGGGTTTGCGCCGGTGGCACGGATGCCGCAGCCGAGCGAGGTACCAAAGAACCAGTAAAGCAGCGCGATGAGGACAACGGTGAAGATGGCAGCGACCAGAATCGGGTTGGCAATCGACACTTCCTTGACGTTGCGCAGCGATACCAGCAGGTCGTACTTGTCCGGGTTGATGCCCTGGTTTGCCTTATTGCCCAGAATGCGCAGGTTGATCGAATAGAGCGCGAGCTGAGTCAGGATACCGGCTAAGATGGCCGGGATGCCCATGCCCGTATGTAAAATACCAGTCACAGCGCCAGCGAGCATACCGGCGATGAACGCGCACAGCATGGCGACCCACACATTTGCCCCGTTCATCATCAGCATGACGCACACCGCGCCGCCCATACTCATAGTGCCGTCGACGGTCAGATCGGCAAGGTCTAAGACCTTATAGGTGATGTACACGCCAATCGCCATCAGACCCCAGATCAGTCCCTGTGCGACCGCACCCGGCAGTGCGTTCAGCAGGTTTGAAACGAAATCCATACTTTCCCTCCATGATGTGAAATAATCCGGGACAACCGCCCCTGGATAGCAAAACCAGGCGGAAAAGAGTGCTCTTTCCCGCCTGTCGGTCTGTAATTTTACTTATTCGGCTGCGATTGCCTCATAGCCCTCGGGTACGGTTAACCCCAGCTCCTGACAGATGCTCTCGTTATACATCTTGGTAAAGGTCGGTGCGGGCTGAATCTCCATCTCGCCCGGGTTCTGACCGCCAACCAGAATGTCGTATGCCATCTGACCGGTCATCTCGCCGAGTTCGTAGTAGTCGATGGACAGGGTTGCCACGCCGCAGCCCGAGCAGATGCCCTGCTCGCCTGCGATGACCGGTACGCCTGCCGGTACAACGACGTTGCGGATGGTCTCGGTGCAGGTTGCCGCCGTGTTATCGGTCGGGATATAGATGACGTCGCTCGATGCGCTCGCGTTGGTTGCGATGGATGCGACATCGTTCGAGTCGGTGAACGCATACTCGGTGCAGGTGTAACCCATTTCCTCGAGCATGGGCTTGATGGTATTGATCTGGTATGCAGAGTTCGGTTCTGCCGAGCAGTACAGCAGGCCGACGTTCTTGGCATCCGGGAACAGCTCCTTGAGCATCTCAGCCTGACCGTCCAGCGGTGCCAGGTCGGTCGTACCCGAAATGTTGGTGCCGGTCGTACCCGTCCAGTCGCTCATATCCAGTGCGGTTGCGTAGTCGGTGATGGACGTACCCAGAATCGGGATGTCCGCCGTGCCCGACTGTGCCGCCTGCAGCGCTGCGGTGCCGTTGCCCATGATGAGGTCAACACCCGAGGACACAAAGCCGTTTACGATGGTCGTACAGGTTGCCGAGTCACCCGACGCGTTCTGCACGTCGAACTCGACCGATTTGCCATCTGCTTCGACCAGTTCGGTCAGTTTATCCTGAAAGCCCTGGGTTGCAGCGTCCAGTGCCGCGTGCTGCATCAGCTGGCAGACACCGACTGTATAGCTGTCACCGCCGGCAGCAGCACTGTCTCCAGTATCTCCATTCGAGCTTCCGCAGGCCGTGAGCGAGAACGCCATAGCACCTGCGAGCAGGGCAGCGAGCAATCTTCTCTTTTGCATGTCAAAAAACCCCTTTTATATTGATGGTTGTAAACAGTGTCTTGGATGCTGTCTACTTTGTCATTTTAGCAGTTAAAAGCGATAAGGTCAAGTAATATCTGAAATTTTTTGACGCACCGCAATTTTTTTGCTTTTTACGGGGTAGAAGTTGTGGGAATGCGCAAAACCGAACCCCAGTCCGGGGTGCGATTTTAAGTGGTTTCGCGCGCACAAAAGCCCCGTCCGGGATGGATCGGGGCTTGGTTTTTGGGGATGGCGGCTCATTCGCGTTCCAGTTTGGCGCGAAACGTGATATCGCGCGGGGTTTTCATGTCGTCGAACTGGATGCGGTAGACCGCGCGGGTCTGGTCGACCGCCTCTATGGTGCCCGGGCCGAACACGCCGTGCACGATGCGGTCGCCGGCGGCCAGCGGCAACTCGGCATTCTCGTCGAGCAGGTATTTTTCGCGCAGGCTGATGTAGTCACGCGCCTCGGCCAGCATGGCTTCGGGCGGCTGTTCGGTGTACTGCAAGAGATCGGGGTCGATATCCAGCAAAAAGCGCGAGGGATACCGGCACGAACCGTCAAAGTTGCGTCCCTCGGCCTCGGACAGGTACAGACCGTCCTGTGCACGGGTCAGGGCGACAAAGGCCAAGCGGCGTTCTTCCTCCATGCCCGGCCAAGTGTGCACCTTTTTGGAGGGGAAAATACCGTCGTTCATGGCGCACAGGAAAACATAGGGAAATTCCAGACCCTTTGCCGTGTGCACGGTCATCAAGCGCACCTGATCGCGCGTTCCGCCCGCGTCGGTGTTGGTCAGCAGTGCCACACGCGCCAGATAGTGTTCGAGCGTGCTCTCCTCACCGCAGGTCGTCTCGTACTCGTAGACCGACTGTTTGAGCTCGGCTAGGTTATCCAGACGTTCCTGACTGCCCTCGGTGCGCAGCATTTTCTCGTATCCGCTGCGGTCAAGCGTCTCGGCCAGCACCTCGGAGATCGGGCGGTCGGCGTAATCCGACGCGAGCGACTGGATGAACTGCACAAACTGCCGCGCCTTGGTGCCCTTGAACAGTTCGTCGTCCAGATGGGCGCACAGTGTGTCATAGAGCGACGCACCGGTCTGCTGCGCGGCTTCGCGCAGGAACTTGATACGGCGTTCTCCGATGTTGCGCCGGGGCTGGTTGACAATGCGCAGGAAGGAAAGATCGTCGCGGTAGGCGATCATGCGCAAGTAGGACAGCGTATCCTTGATTTCCGCCCGGCAGAAGAACTGTGTGCCGCTGTAAATGGTGTACGGAATCTCCTCGTGCAGGAAAACGGTCTCGATCGTGCGCGTGACATAATGAGCGCGATAAAGCACGGTCATGGCGCGGTAGGGCACGCCCTGTTTGTGCAGGGCGTCAATCTCGCCCGCAATCCAAGCAGCCTCGGCCTCGGCGGTACGCGCATGGTGACAGCGGACGGGCACGCCGTCCGGTCGGGTAGGCTCCAAAATCTTGTCCATGCGGTTATGGTTTTTGTCAATGAGGTCGTTTGCAGCCGCCAGAATCTGCGGGGTCGAACGGTAGTTTTGCAGCAGCATGATGGTGCGCGTGCCCGGAAAAGCGCGGTCAAAGTCCAGCAGATAGCGGATATCAGCGCCGCGCCAAGTGTAGATGGTCTGGTCGGGGTCGCCGACTACAAACAGGTTCTTGTGATAGCCGCACAGGACGGTCATCAGCTCATATTGCAGCTTGTCGATATCTTGGAACTCGTCCACCATGATATATTCCAGCCGCTGCTGCCATTTTAATCGAATATCGGCATCCCGCTCGAACAGATAGAGCGTGACCTTGATGAGGTCGTTATAATCCAGCCCGAAGCACTTCTTTTGCTGGTACAGATAGCCATAAAAGATGATATCGGACACGGTCTGCGCCGCGCGGTACTTGTCCTCGAGTGCGCCGAGCGGCATGGCGATGAGGTCACGGTAATAGTCTGGGTTCTGGAACAGCTTGCGCATCTCGATCATGTCGCGCGCCTTGCTGTACGTCATGTGGCGCAGCGTCAAGCCGCGTTCCTCGTAGATAATGCCCAGCATCGCGTCGATATCGGCGTTATCCAGCACCAAAAAGTTCTTGGGATACTGCACGGCGTGGCTGTCCTCCTGCAAGACCGACACGCAAAAGCTGTGGAAGGTGCAAATATAGCCGGTGTCATTGTCACCGGTCAGTTTGTGAATGCGCTGGCGCATTTCGGCTGCCGATTTATTGGTAAAGGTCACGCACAGGATGTTCTCGGGCAGAATGCCCGCCTCACACACCAGATACGCAAAACGGTGCGCCAGTGCGCGGGTCTTGCCCGAGCCTGCGCCCGCAATCACCCGCACATAGCCCTCGGTCGTGGTCACGGCCTCGCGCTGCGCCGGGTTGAGACCGTCCAGCAGGTCGCTCATCGCTCCGCCCTCCTGTCTGCAAAATTCCGATTGTTTGTTCGGTTATCAGCAGTATACCATGTTTGCGCTTTCCGTGCAATCGAACAAGCAGAAAACCGCCCGGCAAGCAGGCGGTTTTGGGCATCAAAATATGGACTTAATGCTGTTTCCAGCGTTCGAGCGTCGGGAAATAGGCTTGCATCTGGGCGCGTGCCGCGTCGAGATCTCCATACATTTCGGGTGCATAGGTCAGACAGCCCTCGATCATCTCTTCCATCGTGCAGTCCTGCACGAACGCGCCGTCCTTGCGGCAATAGCAGCAGTATGCCTTGCTGGGTTTGCCGTCCCGCTCGGTGCCGTAGTCCTCCGGCCGGGTCATAGGCATGCCGCACGACTGGCACACATCGGCCAGCGCGACATAGATGTGAACCGTACCGTTGCCCTGTGCGTCCATGGCGGTGTACTCCTCAAAGTCCACGGTATACGCGCGCGGCATGCGGGTATTCCAGATTTGCTGCCACATCGCGCCCACGCCTGCCATCTGGCCGGTATAGGTAAACTTTGCGTACTGCCCTGCCGGAATGTCCACCGTCACGCAGCCATCCGGGCAGGTATCGCTCTCGCAGCCGACAACGGCCAGATAGCTCAGGTCATCACGGTGGTACTGGGTGTACAGTCCGTAGCACACCGCGTTTTCGCCTGCGTGCAGGGCTTCGCGCACGCCGTCTTTCCAGTATCGCTGCCATAAACTGCCGATCTTCTGTCCACAGTCGGGCGCCTCATTGGACGTGCGCACGGCAATGCCGGTCACGCGTCTTGCGGGCAGGCTGACAACCTCGTACTTCATCTCTTTCATCATTGCTGCATCCTTTCTCTTTTGGGATGGCTCTAGGATAACAGCAAAAACCGGTCAGGGTCTGACCGGTTTTAAACATCACCGAAAATCTTCGTTTTCTTCATCATGTGCGTACTGCGCTGCAATCTTTTTCGCCTCCTGTGCCAGTGCGCGGCGCAGTTCCTCGGGCTGGATGACCTCGGCGGTGCTGCCATAAGACAGCAGATAACTCACGCCCCACAGGCCGGGCGGCCAATCGGTATGCACGATCAGCGAACCGTCGGGCTGGGGTGCAATCCGGGCGCGGTCGAACTCGTCATACACCCGATAGGCGATCTCAGGTGCAAACCGGACAACCACGCTCGTCATATTGGTTCCAAGTGCGATCTGGTCAGGCAGCGGCGGCAGCTCGCGCGGTGTAAAGTGCTCGCCCTCGCACAGGCTCACAGCGTCCATGCGGTTGAGCTTGAAGGTGCGGAAGTCCTCCCGCAGGCGGCACCAGCCCTGAATGTACCACGCCATGCCCTTGAAACTCAGCCGAACGGGTTCGATTGTGCGTGAAGTCGTCTCACCCTCGGCGCTGTAATAGTCAAAACTGATGGGGATATGGTGCAGGATGGCCTCGCGCAGCAGGTCGAACAGGGCGCGGTCTATGCCGCCGTTCCACGGCGAAAAATCGGCATCAATCCAGCGCTTTGCCGTCTCTCGACGGAACAGCCGGGAAAGCTCGCGCAGCAGATCATCGGTCGCGTCCATGCCGGTCGCGTGCAAGGTCTGCAAGCCGTACAGGATGGTGTCCTGTTCCTGTCCGCTCAGCAGCGAGCGGTCGAGCACAAAGCCGGGCAGCAGCCGCACACCGCCGCCTCTTCCCTGCACGGTATAGACCGGGATACCCGCCGCGCTCAGCGCGTCCAAATCGCGCCGAATGGTGCGTTCGGAAGCCTCCAGACGCTCGGAAAGCCTGTGCACCGTCCAGTTTTCTCCCTCCAAAAGCAGATACAGCAGCTGAAACAATCGTCCGCTCTGCATGCGCTCACCTCCCTGTCCGTCACATCACCCGAATACACGCGATGAGCAGCGCGAGCGCCGCAAGGCCCAGTGCCAGACCGACATAGAGGTAGGGTTTTTCGCGATATACGGTGTATTTATGAATCAAACCGACCGCACAGCCGGTCAGAGCGACCGATAAAAAGCCGCGCCAGAGCGGACTGCCCTTCACGAGAGCGGCAATCATCAGAATCTCGGCCACGGTGACCATGATTTCTGCCGCGTAGCTTTTGGACTGCACATCGATCTGCCGGTCACGTTCGTCCTTTCCATAGCGCACGCGCCGCTGTGCGCTGATATCCTGCGTCGATTTCACCGGAAAACACCTCCTCAATATCGCTTTTCATAGTAGATTGTTGCTGCAATCTCGCACACCGTGGACAGGGTGAGAATCAAACCCGTGGCTATGCCCATGGCGAGCAGCGGCAGATAAGTCTTGACCGCGCCGGCCACAACCAGTGCAATGGTCAACACCAGACAAATCTGTTGCGTCAGGGAAAATGCGCGGC
The DNA here is from genome assembly GCF_900167005.1 of Butyricicoccus pullicaecorum DSM 23266. Classification (GTDB taxonomy): domain Bacteria; phylum Bacillota; class Clostridia; order Oscillospirales; family Butyricicoccaceae; genus Butyricicoccus; species Butyricicoccus pullicaecorum. Next base: position 84,173 of record NZ_FUXW01000005.1, on the reverse strand, counting down.
TTCTGGCCTTGCTCTCAATAAACGCCGTGCGCTCTTCCCGGTCTTCGATGGCCTGCTGCCGGGACATGGCGCTGCCCAGCTCGCCGAGACCGATCGCCACGAGCACGACGACCAGCGCGACGCTTTTGGCGCGAAATCCCTTGATACACATGGTCACAAGCAGCAAGACCGCCAAAACCAGCAGTCCTACGCCCGACCACAGTCTCTTTTTACTGTAAATCTTCATATTGCTGATCCTCCAGCGCTTTATTTTCCGCCAAACAGTACAGATTCTCCACCGTTGTACCAAATACGCACGCGATGCGGTACGCCAGCAGCAAAGAAGGATTGTACTGTCCTTTTTCCAGTGAGATGATCGTGCGCGACGACACATAGACGAGCTCGGCCAGCTGCTGCTGGGTCATATTGGCCGCCTGCCGCAGCTCTCTGACCTTATTTTTCAATCCCTTCCGGTCTCCTCTCTGCACATGAAGTTTCCTTCACATGAAGGATACTTCATATTATATGCCGAACCTTTTCCTTGTCAAGTGTCGATCAGCATTTCACGCAGATTTGACCAAACTCTTATCAGATTTGCACGATTTTTACAAAACACTTTTGTGTAAAAATTTTTTGACCGACTACTTTCGTACTTTTACAAAGGATTCACCGGGATATGCTAGTGGATTTTGCAGGCCTCGTCTATACTGGTAACCGTTCCGAAAATCAAAGGACAAACGATAGGGGCAGCGCTCAGGCGAGCGTGGAAACTGCCCGTCCAGACAAAAAGGAGACATTTGTTATGAAACTCAGACGTATCTTCGCAATCTTTACCGCTTGTGCACTGGCTGCAAGCCTGACCGCTTGCGGCGGCTCTCAGGACACCGAATCTCAGGCCGATGCAGGCGAGACTTCCGAGTCCACTACTCTCAGCGGTGCAATCGCAACCGGCGGTTCCACCAGCGTTGAGAAGGTCATCGGCGCACTGAGCGAGTCCTTCATGGAGCTCAACCCCGACGTTGACATCACCTACGATCCCACCGGTTCGGGCGCAGGCATCACCGGTGCTGCTGACGGCACCCTGGATCTTGGCCTGTCCAGCCGTGACCTGAAGGAAGAGGAGACCGCGCAGGGTCTGACCGCTACCACCTTCGCACTCGACGGTATCGCAATCGTAGTTAACTCCGAGAACCCGGTTTCTGACCTGTCCCTCGAGCAGATCAAGGGTCTGGCAGACGGCACCATCACCAACTGGAAGGATGTCGGCGGCAACGACGCTCCGGTTGTTCTGATCGGCCGTGAGGCAGGTTCCGGTACCCGCGACGGCTTCGAGAGCATCGTAGGCGTTGAGGATGTCTGCAAGTACGAGCAGGAGCTGACCAGCACCGGCGCAGTCATCGCAGGCGTTGCTGCAAACCCGAACGCTTTCGGCTACGCTTCCCTGTCCGCTGTTGATGAGACCGTCAAGGCTGTCACCGTAGACGGTGTTGAGGCTACCGAGGAGACCGTTCAGGACGGTACCTACAAGATTCAGCGTCCCTTCATCTTCGTCACCAAGGACGGCGCTGAGCAGACCGAGCAGACCAAGGCCTTCATCGAGTACGCTACCAGCGAGGAAGTTTCCGACCTGGTCGCTCAGGCTGGCGCTGTACCGCTCAAGTAAGCCTCTCGCTCCCTTACACTTGATACCTCTTCAATTTCCAAAATCTTTTTCCAATCTTTTCTCTGATCCCTTCGGAAGCCGCGGTCAAAACGCCCGCGGCTTCCCCCGTCCAGCCAAGGAGTGCCTATGAAAGTCAAACATGTCATCGAACGTGTGATGAATACCGTGTTTTTCATCTGCGGCATGGTTTCCATCGCTGCCGTTCTGCTCATCACTATTTATATGGTCATCGCCGGTCTGCCCGCCATCCTGGAAATCGGCCCCATCGATTTCCTGCTCGGTCAGGTCTGGCAGTCCACCGCAGCCGATCCCAAGTTCGGTATCCTGCCCTTTATCATGACCAGCGTCTGGGGTACACTGGGCGCAGTCGTCATCGGTGTGCCCATCGGCCTGTGCACCGCGATCTTCCTGTCCAAGCTCGCACCCCCCAAGCTCGCCGCCATCGTTCATCCGGCAGTTGAGCTGCTCGCGGGCATTCCTTCGGTCGTTTACGGTCTGATCGGTATGATGGTTCTGGTTCCCGGTGTCATGAACCTCTTCGACCTCAAGAGCGGCAGCACGCTGCTGACCGCTATTCTGGTTCTGGCTGTCATGATTCTGCCCAGCATCATCTCGGTCAGCGAGACCGCTCTGCGCGCTGTGCCGCCCGAGTACGAGGAAGCAAGCCTGGGTCTGGGCGCAACCTGGATCGAGACCGTGTGCAAGGTCAGCGTGCCCGCTGCCAAGAGCGGTATCGCCGCAGGCGTTGTCCTGGGCGTCGGCCGCGCCATCGGTGAGGCCATGGCGGTCATGATGGTCGCCGGCAACGTCGCCAACATGCCCGGTCTGTTCAAGAGCGTCCGCTTCCTGACCACCGCGGTCGCAAGCGAAATGAGCTACGCCGCAGACGGCAGCCTGCAAAAGCAAGCGCTGTTCAGCATCGGCCTCATCCTCTTCATCTTCATCATGCTCATTAACCTCCTGCTCGGCCGCATCCTCAAGAAAGGAGCTGCAACCAAATGAGTCAAGCTGCATCTACGACAACGACCCGTTCCCGTACCCAGTCGTGTACGGTCGGTAAAATGAATCACGCCGCTGTCCGCCGCGTCAAGGGCGGTCTGATGACCGGCATCATGTACGCCTGTGCGGCTTTCACCGTGCTGCTGCTCGTCGGTCTGCTCGGATACATCTTCGTGCGCGGCCTGCCTGAGGTCACCTGGGAGCTACTCTCGACCAAGCCCAGCACCCTCAAGGGCACCATCGGCATCCTGCCCAACCTGCTCAACACCCTGTACATCATCCTGCTGACCCTGCTCATCGCGCTGCCTTTGGGCGTGGGCGCGGCCATCTATCTGACCGAATACGCAACCAACAAGACCTTCTCTCGCGTCATCGAGTTCGCCACCGAGACCCTGGCCGGTATCCCGTCCATCATTTACGGTCTGGTCGGTATGCTGGTCTTTAAGCAGGTACTCGGTCTGGGCACCAGCCTGCTGTCGGGCAGCCTGACCCTGGTCATCATGATTCTGCCCACCATCATCCGTACCACCCAGGAAAGCCTCAAGACCGTTCCCCAGAGCTACCGCGAGGGTGCGCTCGGTCTGGGCGCGACCAAGTGGCACATGATCCGCACCATCATCCTGCCCTCTTCCATGCCCGGTATCGTCACCGGCTGCATCCTGTCCATCGGCCGTATCGTCGGTGAGAGCGCCGCGCTGCTGTTCACCGCAGGCAGTGCGACCATCATTGCGGGCAACATCATCGAAGCGTACTCCCGCGGCGGCGGCACGCTGTCGGTCGCACTTTACATCTACGCGGGCGAGCGCGCTGAGTTCGAAGTCGCTTTCGCCATCGCCGCCATCCTGCTGATTCTGGTCTTTCTCCTCAACTGCGCCGCAAAGCTCGCGCAGAAGGGTCTGTCCCGCAAGTATCAGTAACGTCTGTTTGATCCAAACGCAGCAAAGGAGTCTGTCTCATGCTTGATAACGCAAAGCCGCAACCCATTCTGGAATCTAAAAATCTGCACCTCTACTATGGTGAAACCGAGGCCCTCAAGGGCATCGATATGAAGATCGGCAAAAACGAGATCACCGCGCTCATCGGCCCGTCGGGCTGCGGCAAATCCACCTTCCTCAAGACCTTAAACCGCATGAATGACCTCATTCCCTCGGTCCGCATCACCGGCGAGGTCACCCTACAGGGCAAGGATATCTTCTCTCCCGACGTGGATGTCACCGCCCTGCGCCGTCAGGTCGGCATGGTCTTCCAGAAGCCCAATCCCTTCCCCATGAGCATCTACGACAACATCGCTTACGGCCCGCGCCTGCACGGCAATCACAGCAAACATGAGCTCGACGAGATCGTCGAGAACGCGCTGCGCGGCGCTGCGCTGTGGGACGAGGTCAAGGACCGTCTCAAGAAGAGCGCGCTCGGCCTGTCCGGCGGTCAGCAGCAGCGTCTGTGCATCGCACGCGCACTGGCCGTACAGCCGGATGTACTGCTCATGGACGAGCCCACCTCGGCGCTCGACCCCGGCAGCACCCTGCGCATCGAGGATCTGATGGCCGAGCTCAAAAAGAACTACACGGTCGTCATCGTCACCCATAACATGCAGCAGGCGACTCGTATTTCCGACAAAACCGCCTTTTTCCTGGTTGGCGAGCTGATCGAGTTCGGTGACACCAAGCAGATCTTTACCAATCCTCACGAGAAGAAGACCGAGGATTACATCACCGGCCGTTTCGGCTGATTTTTCAGGAGGAACCACACACTATGCGCAATCTCTACACCGCAGAGCTGGAAGCCATCACCCATCGCGTCCTCAAGATGGGCACCACGCTCGAGCAGTCCATCAACGAAACCATCCGCGTGCTCTCCGACGTGGACGCCGTGGGCGCACAGCGCCTGATCGACGGCGACGACGTATTCGATCAGATGGAGCGCAGCATCGAACAGCACTGCCTCAATCTGGTCGCCATGCAGGCACCGGTCGCAGGCGACTGGCGCCGCATCGCCTCCATCATGCGCATGATCTCCGACCTTGAACGCATCGCTGACCATTGCAGCGACATCGCAGAGTATGTTTTAAAGCTCTCCGCCCTGCCGCGCGTCTCGCAGCCCGACGGTCTTGCAGACATGCTCACCCGCGTCAAGGACATGCTGCGCGCCACCGTACTGGCCTACGTCGAACTTGACGTCGACGCTGCCCGCGCTGTTGTCCACCAGGACGACAATCAGGATGAGGCGTTTGAAAACATGGTCACCTCGCTGTGCACGCTCATGGAACAGGAGCCCGAGCACATCCCCCAGTACGTCGATTATCTGATGATCGCCAAGTACCTCGAGCGCATGAGCGACCACACGACAAACCTTGCCGAGTGGATCAGCTACATCACCGACGGCGTGCTGACCAAGTAATCTGCAAATCTCGCAAAAGGACCGGAATAGGTCACGTTCGTGGCCGGACCGGTTCTTTTTTTCTTCCCTTTTCCCCGGTTTTGATCTGCCCGCTGCGCTTTTGTGCAACCCGCGCGTCCCAAGCCCCTGCCGCCCGGTTTTTTCTGGAGAATGTGCAGAAATGCAAAACAAATCGCGCCTTTCCCTTGACGCGGCGTGCACGCCGGGATACAATAAGAACGGACAATGGCGTCCGCAGAAGTTCGGCAGTGCTGTCATCGCTGCCTCTTTTTGCGGACGCTTTTTCTATTTTTCTGCACGGTCAGGAGGATTTTTCTATGCTGCACTACACCACGAGCGAGGCCATCGAGTTCATCGAGGAAAATGACGTCAAGTTCATCCGTCTCGCCTTTTGCGATATCTTCGGCGTACAAAAGAACATCTCGATCATGCCCGGCGAGCTGGCGCGTGCCTTCCGCGAGGGCATCAGCTTTGACGCTGCCGCCTTCCCGGGCTTCGCTTCCCCGGACGGAAGCGATCTTCTGCTCTTCCCCGATCCCACCACGCTCTCGATCCTGCCCTGGCGGCCCAGTCAGGGACGTGTCGTGCGCTTTTACTGCGATATCCGTCAGCCCGACGGCCAGCCCTTCCCCGGTGACGGCCGTTTCCTGCTCCGGCAGGCCGTGCGCCGCGCACGCGAACGCGATCTGACCTGCAAATTCGGCACCGAATGTGAATTTTACCTGTTCCAGCGCGACGAGGCCGGCTATCCGACCCATATCCCGCACGATCGCGCCGGTTACTGCGACATCGCGCCCCTCGACCGCGCCGAGAACGTGCGCCGTCAGGTCTGCCTGACGCTCGAGGAAATGGACATCCAGCCCGAGCGCTCGCATCATGAGCAGGGACCTGGGCAAAATGAAATTGACTTCCAGTATGCCTCCCCGCTCGCAGCCGCCGACAATCTGACCACCTTTAAGTCGGTTGTCAAGACCGTGGCCAGCCTCAACGGCCTGTTTGCCTCCTTCCTGCCCAAGCCCATCCCCGGTCAGCCGGGCAGCGGCCTGCACATCAATATTTCGCTGTTCCAGGGCGGACGCAACATCATCGAGACCGAAAAGGGCGTGCACTCGGAGATCTCCGAGCAGTTCATCGCGGGCATCCTGCGCCGTGCGCATGAGCTTGCCGCCTTCCTCAATCCGCTGACCAACTCCTATGCCCGCTTCGGTGAGTTCGAAGCGCCGCGCTTTGTGTCCTGGTCGCACCAGAACCGCTCGCAGCTCGTCCGCATCCCGGCGGCGCACGGCGATTTCCGCCGCATGGAGCTGCGTGCACCCGACCCGACGGCCAATCCCTATCTGGCCTTCACCCTGCTCATCCACGCCGGTCTGGAGGGCATCGCCGACCGTCTGACCCTGCCCCCGGCCTGCAACCACGATCTATTCACTGCACCCGCCGACGTGCTCGCACAGTACGAGCTGCTGCCCGGTACGCTGCACGAGGCGCTTGCACATGCACAGCGCAGCGCGTTCATCTCGTCCATCATCCCCGAGCCGCTGCTGAGCAGCTATCTGGCCGTCAAGGCACGGGAGTGGGAGACGGTTTCACGTGCATCCGACTGCAAGGCCGCCGAGGACGACCTGTATTTCGCACGCTGGTAACAGACACCCATGAGGAAAGGAGGGGGCGGGCTTGGATCGCGTATTGCTCGTCGCACACACCAAGCGCAGCGCTGCGGCGCTGGAAAATTTCCTGCGCGAATGTGGCGTGCAGGCTGAATTTCTGGTCTCTCTGAGCAGCGTGGATGCGCGGCGCAGGCTGGCAGACCAGGACTTCGACCTGGTCATCATCAACGCGCCCCTGTCCGATGAATTCGGGCATGAGCTGGCGCAGGACATGGCACAATATACCGTAGCCGGGGTTTTGCTGCTCGTCGCCGCCGATGAGGCCGACGCGGTCGCGTCCAAGGTCACCGATACCGGCGTGCTCATCCTGCCCAAGCCGGTCAGCCGTCTGCTCTTGCAGCAGTGCATCCGTCTGGCGCAGGCCTCTCATCGCCGTCTGGGCAAACTCATCGACGAAAACCGCCGTCTGCGTCAAAAGCTGGAAGATCAGCGCCTGATCAGCCGCGCCAAGTGCATCCTGATCGAATGCTGCGGCATGACCGAACCCGAAGCGCACGCCTACATCGAGCGCCGCGCGATGGACGAGCGCAGACCCAAACGGGCGGTCGCCTGCGACATTTTACAGGCGGATACCGACTAACAGAGAAAGGGACGTTTCACATGACCAAATATATTTTCGTAACCGGCGGCGTGGTCTCCGGTCTGGGCAAGGGCATCACCGCCGCTTCGCTCGGCCGTCTGCTCAAAAGCCGCGGGCTCAAGGTCGCAGCCCAGAAGCTCGACCCCTATATCAACGTTGATCCGGGTACCATGAGCCCGTTCCAGCACGGTGAAGTGTTCGTCACCGAGGACGGCGCGGAAACCGATCTGGATCTCGGACATTACGAACGCTTTATCGACGAAGACCTCAACCAGTTTTCCAACCTGACCACCGGTAAGGTGTACTGGAATGTGCTGGGCAAGGAGCGCGCAGGCGAATATCTGGGCGAGACCGTGCAGGTCATCCCGCACATCACCGGCGAGATCAAGTCCTTCATCTACGGCGTCGGTCAGAAGACCGGCGCGGATGTAGTCATCACCGAGATCGGCGGCACGACCGGTGATATCGAGTCCCAGCCCTTCCTCGAGGCCATCCGTCAGGTGGCAGCCGAGGTTGGACGGCGCAACTGCCTGTTTTTGCACGTCACCCTCGTGCCCTTCATCTCGGGTTCGGATGAGCCCAAGTCCAAACCCACCCAGCACTCGGTCAAGGAGCTGCGCGGCATGGGCATCCAGCCCGACCTCATCATCTGCCGCGTCGACCGTCCGCTGGATGAGGATATCAAGGCCAAAATTTCGCTGTTCTGCAACGTCGCACCCGACTGCGTGATCGAAAACCGCACGGTACCCGAGCTGTACCGCGCACCGCTCATGCTCGAGCGCAGCCATCTGTCCGATATCGTGTGCCGTGAGTTAGGTCTTACCGTTCCCGCGCCCGACCTTGGTGAGTGGACCGAAATGCTCGCCCGTATGGACGCACGAGACGGACGGGTCAAGATTGCACTGGTCGGCAAGTATGTCAAGCTGCACGACGCTTATCTGTCGGTTGCCGAGGCGCTGCATCACGCAGGCTATGAGGTCGGCTGCTTTGTCGATATCGACTGGGTGGACTCCGAAGCCATCACCGACGACACGGCAGGCCAGCTGCTCGCCGGTGCCGACGGCATCATCCTGCCCGGCGGCTTTGGCTCGCGCGGCATCGAGGGCATGCTGTGCGCGGCAAACTATGCCCGCAAGCATGGCATCCCCTATTTCGGCATCTGTCTGGGCATGCAGATCGCCGTCATGTCCTACGCCCGTTCTGTGCTGGGCTGGCAGGACGCGCACTCGACCGAGTTCGACCCCGACACCGCCCATCCGGTCATCGCCCTGATGAACGAGCAGCAGGAAGTCACCCAGAAGGGCGGCACCATGCGCCTCGGCGCTTATCCCTGCCGCGTTTTACCCGATTCCATCCTGTCGCACGCCTATGCGGCAGAGGAAATACAGGAACGTCACCGCCACCGCTACGAGTTCAACAGCACCTTCCGTGACACGCTCGAGCAGGCCGGTCTGCGCGTGACCGGCGTTTCGCCCAGCGGCAAGCTGGTCGAGGCCGTCGAGATCCCCGACCACCCGTTCTACGTCGGTGTACAGTTCCACCCCGAATTCAAGTCCCGCCCCAACCATGCGCATCCGCTGTTCCGGGCGTTTATCGCAGCCGCTGAGAGGAGAAATCAAAACCATGCAGATTAACCGACACTATGAAGACCTGACCGAGAGCTACCTGTTTTCCACCATCGCACATAAGGTATCGGCGTTCCAGCAGGCACACCCCGAGGCTGACATCATCCGTCTGGGCATCGGCGACGTGACCCGCCCCCATGCACCCGCGGTCATCCGTGCGCTGCACGATGCCGTAGACGATCAGGGCCGTCAGGAAACGCTGCACGGCTACGGCCCCGAGCAGGGTTATGACTTCCTCAAGCAGGCGGTACAGAAGTATTACGGGGATCGCAAGATTGAGCTGGAAGCCGACGAAATCTTTATCTCGGACGGTGCAAAGAGCGATCTGGGCAACATCCTCGACCTGTTCTCGTCCGATAACACCGTACTCGTTCCCGACCCGGTCTATCCGGTCTATGTCGACACCAACCTCATGGCTGGCCGCAAGATCGTCTATGTCAGCGCGACCGAGGACAACGGTTTCCTTCCCCTGCCCGACGTGAGACAGCATGCCGATATTATTTATATGTGCTCGCCCAACAACCCGACTGGTGCGGTCTATGACCGCGCTGGCCTGACCGCGTGGGTCAACTACGCAAACGAGCAGGGCGCTGTCATCCTCTTCGACGCGGCTTACGAGTGCTTCATCAGCGAGCCCGACCTGCCGCGCTCCATCTTCGAGATCGAGGGTGCCAAGACCTGCTCGATCGAGTTCTGCTCGTTCTCCAAGATGGCAGGCTTCACCGGCACGCGCTGCGGCTGGACCATCGTGCCCAAGGCACTGGCCGAGGGCAAGCTGCACGCCATGTGGCTGCGCCGCCAGACCACCAAGTTCAACGGCGTGCCCTACATCGTACAGAAGGCTGCCGCTGCCGTCTTTACGCCCGAAGGCATGGCAGAAATTCAGCACACGCTGGACTACTACCGCGAGAACGCCCGCGTGCTGTCTGAGACGCTGGACGAGCTGGGTATCTGGTACACCGGCGGCAAAAACAGCCCCTATCTGTGGCTCAAGTGCCCGAACGGCATGGATTCCTGGACCTTCTTCGACTATCTGCTCGAGGAAGCGCACGTCGTAGGTACGCCGGGCGAGGGCTTCGGCGCAAACGGCAAGGATTTCTTCCGTCTGACCGCGTTTGGCGATCAGGAACGCACCCGCGAAGCCGCTGAGCGCCTGCGCTGCCTGCTGCGCAAATAAATTCGCTTTCCTTTACATTCCTCTTTTTGATTACCGCGATCCTGTCTTTGATGGGGTCGCGGTTTTCTTTTTAGGAATAGCAGCGCACCAATTCCCGCCCGCAGGCGAAATAAAGCTTTCGCCGGCCTTTCTCGAAAGGCCGCAGGTTCTCAGGGCAGCGCCCTGAGCCGCTGTCCGCAGACAGCGGAATCTCCTTTGATTCCCGGTGTCCGCCCCGGGAATCAATTTAAACATACAAAAAAGGAAAGACCAACCCTTCGGTTGGTCTTTCCAGAGAATTGCGCATCCTGCGGGATGCGCTTTTATTTTTTATTTTGGTTGATTTTCGCAAAAGCGAAAATCAAAAAGGGGATTTCGCGCTCTGCGGAGCGCGACTCAGGGCTCTGCCCTGAGAACCCGCAAACCTTTGAAAAGGTTTGATCCAAACTTCAATTATGGGTGCGGTACTTAATCTGCGACCGTCGGCGCGTCCTGATAGTTCTTACCAAACAGCAAATCATATTGCAGCAGCCACTGTTTTTCATACATTTCCTGCTGTTCCGGGGTCATTGCCGCGTCTCGGGTATACGTTCCATCCGGTTCCACCGTCGTACCCAAGGTTCTCGCGCGGTACAAATCAAGTTCCTCGCGCAGCAGGTCAAAGTATGCAGGCTGGTCCAGACCGTACAGGTCGTCCGTCACCGTCGTGATCTGATATGCTGCAACCGTGCCCAGATCAACCGGTTCCTTCCAGTAATTGCTCCAGATGAGCAGCGGAGTCTGATGGACGCGCGGGTCGTTTGCGTCCTCCGAGCCGTAGCCGGTCGCGCTGTAAATGTTCATGCCGTTGCCGATGGGGTTATAGTGGTCGCCCCACATAACCAGAATGACCGGCTCATCTACCGTGTCAAAGTAATCGGTCAGCATACCCCACATGGCGTCGGTCTCACGCACGCCGGTCGCGAAGTCCTCCAGGCAGCCGATGGTGTAGTCGGTCACGCCCTCGGGTGCGCTGGTCACATGCACGCGCTCGCTGTCCGGGTAGTTCTCCGGAGTATAGGCGAGGTGGTTCTGGATGGTCACCGCGTGCATGAACAGCGGGGTATCCGCGTCCTTGTTCTCAAACGCGCTGATGATCTGTCGGCCGGTCTCGGCCTCGGTCACCAGACCGCCTTCCCAGTCGCACGGACGTTTGCGCTCGGGGTCGGTCATGTCCTCCAGGCTGATGAAGTCATCGAAGCCAAGGTCTGCATACGCTTCCTCACGGTTCCAGTACTTGCCGTAATAGCCGTGGATGGCCAGCGTGTCATAGCCTTCTGTCTTGCGGAAAGACGCAATGGAAGCCGTCGGGCCGTGGATGTACTCGACGTAGGGTTTGCACGAGCTGGGCAGGTATTCCATCGAAAAACCGGTCAGTGCTTCGCACTCTACGTCGCAGGTGCCGCCGCCAAAGCGCGGCGAATAGCACTTACCGTATGCCATTTCGCTCTTGGTGCGCTGGATGTTGGGGGTCAGCTCCTGATCGTAGGTCACGCCGGGGACTTCGGACGGGTCCCAGAATGCCTCGGCTTGAATGTAGATGACGGTCGGCTTTTTGACCGTGCCATCGCCCTTGGCCGCATAGCTCGCTGCAAAGTACGGCTCGGAATCTCCCGTACCGTTTACCACCTGCTGCACATGCTCGGCGTTATATCCCTCAGGTGCGTCCACCTGCATGACCTGCATATTGGTGAAAAACGCGGTCACCAAGCTGTAATTTCGATAATAACGGTCCTGCATCCAGGCATCGGGCGAGATGTACAGAATGTCCTGTGTAACGTGCTGCTGTAAGAACACGCCGAACACCATGGCGATGGCACCCACGAGCGGTACCACGCTGCGCACAATCCAGCGCACCCAGCCGAAGCGCAGGCGCGGCAGGAAGCAGGAGATCAGGGTCAAAAGAAGCAGGACAACCGCGGCGCCGCACATGGATTTGGTCACCCACAAGTTGACCTTACCCGCCACGTCAAAGGCCTCGCTCGCCTGTGCGAAGTCCCACGGCAGGAAGGGTTCGCCGCGCAGCTGCAATTTATAATAGCAGATGACTGCCGGGACGCACAGGAAGATCGACGTACACACGGTTGCGACCGGTGCACGGTTGGTCAGTCCCAGAAAAAAGAAATAGACCAGCGTCAGGAACACCCAGCCCACAAACCAGGCTGCACGGTGCCACCACAGGCTTTCTACCCAGAAAAACTGATACTGAAAGATCTGGTCTTCAATCTGAATCCAGGTGGCGCACAGCGTGATGATCGCCGCCGCCAGCGGGCCAAACAGCCAATGGCACCAGCTGGGCAGCATCGGTCTGCGCACAGACACCCGTTCGTGTGCGGACGAACGGGTGCCCACCTTTGATTTTGCTATGGTTTCCATGAATTTTGTCTCCTCAGAATACACGGGGCTTTACATAGTTTTTACTATTATATCATAGAAACGAGACAAAATTTATGGACAGAAGCGACGAAAAACAGGGCTTTTCCACGCCCCGGAATTGGTTTACCGGTCAAATTACGACTCAAAGCGCGTTCAGGCAGTCCTGCCAGATATCCAGAAACAGGTCGTCGTGCAGATAGACAAAGTTGAACTCCCGGCGAATGTCCAGCCCTTGCAGCGTAAACGATGCCAGACTGCCTGCGTCCAGCTCAGCCTGTGCGACTGGTGCGTACACGAAGGTCACGCCGATGCCCTGCATGGCCAGCGATTTGAGCACGGTAAAGTCGCTGATCTCCAGCACGCGCACAAAGCTGTCCAGCGTGTGATTGCGCTCGTGCAGCACGTCCTCCAGAATCGCGCGCGTACCCGAACCCTGCTCGCGCACCAGAATGGTCTGGGAAAACAGCTCCTCAAAGGTCACTTCCCGACCAGCAAACGGATGATCGGGCGCACACACGCCGAAAAACCGCTCCTGCCGCAGCAGACGGTGTCCATACTTATCCTTGTCGAAAAATCCCTCGACCAGTGCAAAGTCCAGCTCGCCCTGATCGAGTGCGCGCAGCAGCACCTGCGTATTGTCCACCGCGAGCGACAGTGCGGTCGTCGGGTGCTGGCGCACAAACTGGCTGATGAGCGGTGCGATGACGTACTCGCCGATGCTCTTGGTCGCACCGACGCACAGGCGCACGGGCGCAGGCTCGTTCATCGCCTCGTCCATCTTGCGGCTGTTATAGGCCAGCGAAGCCGCCATGCGCCGGAGGCGCTCGCCCTCCTCGGTCAGGCGCAGCGTCTTGCCCTGATAGATAAACAGGCGGCAGCCGTAATGCTGCTCCAAAAAGTGGATGTGCTGGGTGACGGCGGGCTGGGTGATGCACAGCCGCTCGGCCGCGCGAGTGTAGTGCATGGTCTCGCATAAGGTCAAAAAAGTCTGCAAACGATAGTCTAGCATGCGGGTTTCCTCTCTTTACGATGATCTATTTATTTTTCTTATCAATCTATAATAACTTATCATTTTATTTTATCAATAATCTGTGCTATCATCAAGACCAGATCAAGAAAACCTACCCAAAGGGGGATACATTTACATGGAACGCATCAAACAGCATTTACCCGGTCTGGCGCTCTGCCTGCTCCTCTCTGTTCCCTGCTGGCTGGCCGGTCAGGCCTTCCCGGTCATCGGCGGACCGGTCTTTGCCATCCTGCTCGGCATGGTCATCTCTCTGTTCTGGCATGATAAGGGGCGCGCAGCCGACGGTATCGGCTTTACCTCCAAAAAAATTCTGCAATACGCGGTCATCCTGCTCGGATTCGGACTGAACCTGTCCGATATCGCCCGTGTCGGCGCCGAGTCCCTGCCCATTATCGTCTCCACCATCTCGATTTCGCTCATCATCGCCTTTATCCTGTGCCGCGTCCTGCACATCCCCGGCAACATCTCCACGCTGGTCGGTGTCGGTTCGTCCATCTGCGGCGGTTCGGCCATCGCAGCCACTGCGCCGGTCATCGAGGCCGACGACGAGGAGATCGCGCAGGCCATCTCGGTCATCTTCCTCTTTAACATCCTCGCCGCTCTCATTTTCCCCTCGTTCGGTCAGGCGCTCGGTCTGTCCGAGCACGGCTTCGGCCTGTTTGCCGGTACGGCGGTCAACGACACGTCCTCGGTCACCGCGGCAGCCTCGGCCTGGGACGGCATGCACCCCGGACACAATGCGCTGGACATCGCAACCATCGTCAAGCTCACCCGCACGCTGTCCATCCTGCCCATCACCCTCGTGCTCGCCTTCTACCGTGCCCATCAGGCCAAAAAGCAGCACAAGGCAAGCGGAAACACCTTCCACTTCTCCAAAATCTTCCCGTTCTTCATCCTCTTCTTCCTGCTCGCCTCCATCATCACCACGGTGTGCACCATGTCGGGCATTCCGGCTGTCGTGTTCCACCCCTTCAAAGAGTTATCCAAGTTCTTCATCATCATGGCCATGCTCGCCATTGGTCTGGGCACTGATTTGGTAAAACTGGTCAAGACCGGCGGCAAGCCCATCCTCATGGGTCTGTGCTGCTGGATCGGTATTACCTGTGTCAGCCTGGGCATGCAGCATGTGCTGGGATTGATGTAAAAGTCTCCATTCCTGTCGTACTGAGGGAGCTTCGGCTCCCTCAGGCTCTTTTTCCCGTCTGAATTCCACCATATAAAAATTGCGCCGTACCGCACGGCGCTTTTTTCATGCCCGCTTTTGACAGTCGTCCTGTGCAAACGGTATAATAAACCTATCAGTTTTGTCTTGTGTGAAAGAAGGTCGTTTTTCCTTGATCTACACGGTTACCCTCAATCCATCCCTCGACTATTACCTCTCCCTGCCCGCCCTGCATCCGGGTACCCTGCACCGCGTGCAGGACGCCCAGCTGCTGCCCGGTGGAAAGGGTGTCAATGTCGCGATCGTGCTGTCCCGTCTGGGTGTCCCGGTGCGTGCGCTGGGCTTTGCGGCCGGTCACACCGGTGCGCTGCTCACCACCCTGCTGCGCGAAATCGGTCTGGACACCGATTTTGTGACCGTCCCGGACGGTATGACCCGACTGAATGTCAAAGTTTCCACCGAGAGCGAAACCGAGCTCAACGGCGCAGGGCCGGACATCCCGTCCGATGCCTTTGAGACGCTGCTGCGCAAGATGGACGGACTGGAACCGGACGACATTCTGGTCTTGTCCGGCTCGGCACCGGCCTCGCTGCCCGCCGATGCGTACAATCAGCTAGCGCAGCGGGCGCAGGCGCGCGGTGCGCACATCGTTGCCGACACGACCGGCCAACGGCTCACCGATCTGCTGCCCTGCCGTCCCTTCCTCATCAAACCCAATGCGCTCGAATTGTCCGAGGTCAGCGGTCAGACGGCGGACACGGTCGCAGAACGTGCCGCACAGGCGCGGCAGTTGCAAGCGCTGGGCGCGCGCAACGTGCTGGTGTCCTGCGGTGCCGAGGGTGCCGTGCTGGTCACCGAGGGCGGCGACATTCTGACCGGTCAGGCACCGCAAGGCGCGGTGCGCAGCACGGTGGGCGCGGGTGATTCCATGGTCGCAGGATTTCTCGCGGGCTGGCTGGGCGGTGGTTCCTACGAGGCCGCTTTGCGGCTGGGACTGTCCGCCGGCAGCGCGACCGCGTTCCGCGACGGTCTGGCCGAGCGCGGCGACATCGACCGTCTGCTGTCCGAGACTCACGTCACAGCGTGAGCGTCAGCCCGTCAAACGCGATTTCATAGCCGTGCGCACGCGCAAACGCGGACATTTCCTCGTGCGGCAGCATGTTTTCGTGCGACAAGTGGGTCGCAAAGACATGTCCGCGCGGCGTGAGCAAGCCCTGCGCACGCAGACGCGCCGCGGCCTCGGCCACGTCCCGGGCGTTCATGTGGTCGGTTGGATAGCCGGTCTCGGGCATCAGGCCGTAGGTGTGGTCTAAAATCACGCACGCAAACTGCGTCCCAGTCTGCTCCAGCGCCTGCCACACGTCTTCCCCGAACGCCGGACTGTCTACCCCGTAGAAAATCGCGGTCTGGCCGTCTGAAATGAGATACATGCGGCTGTCGCAATCAGGCGCATGGTGGGAGTAAATACCGGTGACCGTGTACTTTCCGGCAGAAAAAGGCGTGCCGACCTGCACTTCGTGCACGGTCAGGTTGAGCTTTTCCCGGCCGGACGGTGTGGTCAGGTCGGTGCCCGACTCCTCGCCCTCGAGCCACTGTCCCAGCCGGATCAGAGATGCCCCGGAAGCTGCAATCAGCAGGGGCGGCGTATCGGCGCAGCCGTATTCGGGCATGCGCGTGACCAGATGACCGGAGTCGAAGTGGTCCCCGTGCGCATGGGTGACCAATAAGGTGCGCACGCGGGTCAAGTCCCTGCCCAGCCGGTGCGCCGAAGAGACCGCGTCCGCGCCGCAGTCGATGAGCAAATCGTCATTGATGAGCAGCGCCGAACGGGTGCGCAAGTCCTTTCCGACCTGCACGCGGGCTGCCCGGCAGGTCGGACAACTGCAAAACGGCAGCGGAACTGCGGTCGCTGCACCGGTTCCCAAAAATGTAATCTGCATGTGCTCTCCCCTCTCTTTCGGGCTCAGCATATCACGTTTTTTACCCCTTTACAAGCGGCAGACCCGCCAAATCTCAGGAGGAATTTTTATGGATACCCGTATCGCTATCGCTCAGATCAATGCTTCGTCTGACCCGCAGCAAAATCTACGCACCGCTGCCCGCATGGCAGCCGAAGCTGCACAGAAACAGGCGCATCTGCTCATGCTGCCCGAATATACCATGACCTACCCCGACCACCGCCTGCCGGACGGCGTTCCCTTCCCCGGCGGTCAGCCGCTGGACGGCCCGTTTGTCAGCGGTCTGCGCGAACTTGCCGCCACACACAGGCTGTGGATTACCTGCGGCGTGATCGAGCAGACCCCGGACGATCCCAGACCGTATAACACAACGGTCGTGATCTCCGATCAGGGCGAATTGGTCGCGTCCCACCGTAAGTGCCAGCTCTATGATGCGTTTTCCTACCGCGAATCCGACCATTTTCGCCCGGGTATGTCCCGTTTTACGCCCATCCAGACCCCGTTCGGTACGCTGGGGCTGATCGTGTGCTATGAATTGCGCTATCCTGAGCTTGCACGCTTGCAGGCCATCGAGGGTGCGGAGTTTTTGCTGGTCACGGCGGCGTTTGTCTGCGGCAAGCAGAAGGCGCAGCAGTGGCATACTCTGCTCGCCGCCCGTGCGGTGGAAAATGGGTGTTTTGTGCTGGGGTGCAATCATGTCAAACCAAAGGTATTTTTAGGTGAGAGCGCGGCGTATGCGCCCGATGGTCAGACGATCATGGAGTGCGGCGATACACCTGAGCTTATGGTTGTGACCTGTGATCGGTCGCAAATCGGCATGGTGCGGGAGAGTTGCCCGGTATTGCGGCAGAGACGAGAGGATTTGTACTCCCTCAAATAAGCACCGCAGCCCTACTGAAGTTTGGATCAAACCTTTTCAAAGGTTTGCAGGTTCTCAGGGCAGAGCCCTGAGGCGGACTCCGCAGAGTCCGAAACTCCCCTTTTGAAACCCGGTGTCCGACCCGGGTTTCAACTGAAACAAACAAAAAGGAAAGACCGTCCGAAGGGGCGGTCTTTCCAGAGAATTGCGCGTCTGCGGACGCGCTTTTATTTTTCATTTTAGTTGATTTTCGCAGAGGCGAAAATCAAAAAGAGATTCCGCTGTCTGCGGACAGCGTCTCAGGGCAACAGTGCCCCCGTGTTAGGGCCTTGGCCGAACAAGTCGGCCACAGCCTTGCGGGAAAAAGCCCCACAGGGGCCTTTCCTAATTCCACAAGGTTCGAGAAAGGCTTGAGCGAAAGCTTTAATTACGCTTTTCAACGTGTGATCTGTTTAATCCATTTCTTCGACCGGACGCGCAGGAAAATGACCGGGCACTTACCAAGCTGTTCCATCTTCAAACAGAAGAACACGACCACCGGCGAAAAGTGGAACACAAACGCGGACAATGCTGCACACGGCAGACAAATCAGCCACACGAAAACGATATTATTCCACATTGCAAATCTGGTATCGCCGCCCGCGCGGAGGATGCCGCAATCGGCGGCCATTTGATAGCATGTACCAACCGAAGTGATGGCAAGGACGGTGATAAACTGGCGGGTAAGTTCAGCAGCCTCGGGTGAGAGCGTGTTATAAATCTGCAAGACCGGCCCGCGTGACAGCAAGATGATGAGTCCAGTGAACACGCCGATGATACAGAACATGATCTGGAAGGTGAAGGCGGTCTGGTCGATGCGCTCCTTGTGTCCCTCACCCAGCGTGCGGCCGGTCATGATTGCCGCAGCGCTGGCTGCGCCGTATCCCACGACCGACAAGATCTGGAACACCAGAACCGAGATGGAATTCGCCGGGACGACCATTGCTGCGTTCTCCATATTGCCCAGAATCGCCGTCTGGATGATGGAGGATGCGCCCCACATGGTCTGTGTGACCAGCATGGGCAGCGAGACATGGATATAGTCTTTAATATAGCTGGTGTCGATAAAGAGCAGTTTACGCCAATTGAGACGCAGGGTATGTTCACGGAATTTGAGGAACCAAATGACGATCAGCAGCTCAACCGTGCGCGAAACCAGGGTGGCAATCGCTGCACCGCGCACGCCCAGTGCCGGTGCGCCGAAGTGGCCGTAAATCAGGACATAGTTGAGGCAGATATTGATACACAACGTGGACGCCGAAATAATGTATCCGATCTTGACGATACCGATACTGCGAAGCGAGGCGGTCAGCATATTGGTCAGGGCAAAAATCACGTAGGTAAAGCAGATGATCTGCAAGTACTGGACGGCCTGCTCCATAATCACCGGGTCATTTGTCATCAGGCGAATGATCTGGGTGGGAAACAGCAGCGCGAGCACGAACAGTACTGCCGCGATGCTCACACCGAAGCGCAGTCCTGCGCCGATGATATCCGGGATGGGCTTTAAGTCCTTCTTGCCCCAGTACCGTGCGCCCAGCACGACAACGCCCTCACCGACGCCCTGTACCAGCATCTGCAAAAAGAATTGCAGCTGGTTGCACAGCGATGCGCCCGACAGCGCGTCCTGTGAAAATCGGCCGAGCATGATGTTATCGGCCAGGTTGACCGAATAGGTCAGCAGGTTTTGCAGCGCCAGCGACAGCGTCAAAATGGCGAACGTCCTATAAAATGTCTTATCGTGCAGCATGCGGCTCATGATTCGATATCCTCTCTTTTGCGTCTTTCTCACAATCCACTGAGAACAGCATACCACATCTCTTTCGGTGCGCAATAAAAAAAAGCCGCAATCTATTTATATTTTATGCTATAATGTACCCATCCAGCCCGCCCATCTGTGCGCGAGCCCGCGAAAGGAGCATTCTGCATGAACGCTGTTCTCAAATCCTGCCGAACCAACACCGAGCGCGGTGTTTTGCCCGAATCCCGGCAATATTACAACACGCCTTCGGCCATTGCGCGGCAATTATTCTACTATCCCACCGAAATCGGACGATACACGCTGGACACGCGCTATCATTTCCTCGACACCTCGCCGGGTGCCGAGCGCGAAAGTCACAAAAATTTTATGCTGATCTACATCGACTCGGGCGGCATGGAAATCTTTAACGATGGCCGTCGTGCGCTGGCCGCGCCCGGTCAGATCGCGCTCATCAACTGCCGCAAGCCGCACCACTACCGTGCGCTGCGCGACACGCGCATGATTTTCCTGCACTTCGACGGTGCCAACACCGCCGCCTTTTTCGATCAGATTATCTCGGTACACAGCGGCAAGTGGGTGCTGTCCGTGCCCGCAGGCAGCCACATTCGCGCCGATCTGCTGCACATCTTTGACGCGCAGGCGCGAGCTGCCGACTTTCAGCCGCACACGCCGAGCGAGTCCGAGTTATCCCAGACCATCTACCGCATTCTGTGCGAACTGCTCGTCCCGCCGCGTGATGCGTCGCTGACTCCCGATCAGGATCTCATCGCGCAGGCCATCCGCTACATTCTCGACCATCTCTTTGAGCCGCTATCAGTCGAAGATGTCGCATCCGCGGTCAGTCTGAGCGCGTCGCACTTCTCCCGTCTGTTCAAGGCGCGCACCGGCTACTCACCCCACGAGTACATCGTCCTGCGCCGCATCGATGAGGCCAAATCCCTGCTGCACACCACCTCGCTCTCGGTCAAGCAGATCGCCTTCCGCGTCGGCTATCACAGCGAGGTCAACTTCATTTCCTCGTTCACCGCAAAGACCGGCATGTCCCCGGCAGTCTTCCGCCGGATGCCGATTTGACCCGTCTGAACCCCTGCAAACCCATCGAATTATACCATTTTGTCGGTTTACGCACTCCGGGCACTGTGCTATAATGGTACGTTGTACGGAAACAACCACTTAAACCCCACCCGAAGGGAGGAATCTTAGTTTGACTGAAACTTTTACCGGTGTGAGCGGTGCCTTACAGGCCGGTATGGACAGTCTGTACAGCCTGTCCCAGCAGTTTCCTGAAATCAGCGCATGGTACACGACGGTCATCCGTTTTGTGCTTCCCGTGCTCGGTCTGCTCATCCTGCTCACCGCCATCCGCTCGCTTTTATCGGTCAAGCACACCGCTGAGGTCTGGGCTTACCTGAACTTCGGCGAACAGCGCATCCCGCTGACCCACTGGGAGAACATCATCGGCCGCCAGAAGACCGCCGACGTGGTCATCGACGATCCGGCCGTTTCCCGCACCCATGCCGCCCTCATCCGGCAGCCCGACGACACTTGGAATCTATACGATTTGGGTTCGACCTCGGGCACCTATGTGCGCGGACGCACCGCGCCCGCCGAGGAGCCGCTGCCGGTCGAATTTGGAGACGAAATCTCCTTTGCCGACATTCCGGCATGGCTGGAACCGGTGTCGCCCGAGGAAAAGCAGGCGCGGCGCAAGCGTCGTGCCGGTCTGGACAAGCCGGTCTCACCCTGGGGACTGCTCATTTTGATGAGCTTTTTCCAGATTCTGACCTGCATCCAGCTCATCATCTCGACCGGCGAAAAGGCCGATCCGACGCTGCCGCTCATCTTCCTCGGCATGACCGCCGTCATGTGGATCTACTGTCTGACCCTGCGCGCCTTCCGGCGGGTGGGCTTCGAGATGGAAATGATCGCCTTTTTCCTGTGTACCATCAGCCTTGCGGTCACGGCATCCTTTGCCCCGGCCTCGGTGCCCAAGCAGTTCTTTGCCATCCTGCTCGGCATGGTCGGCTTCCTTGTGCTCGGCTGGTTCCTGCGTGACCTCAGCCGTGCAAACGCGCTGCGCAAGTTCATGGCCGTGCTGGCTGTGCTCCTGCTCGCTGCAACCTTGGTTCTGGGTTCGTCGAGCGGCGGTGCGAAAAACTGGATTAAGCTGGGCGGCATGTCGCTCCAGCCGTCTGAGATCGCCAAGGTCTGCTACATCTTTGCCGGTTCGGCAACCCTCGACCGTCTGTTCCGCAAGAAAAACCTCGGTCTGTTCATGGCGCTCACCCTCATCTGTCTGGGCTGTCTGGCGCTGATGAACGACTTCGGTGCAGCGGCCATCTTCTTCGTGACCTTCATCGTCATCGCCTTCCTGCGCTCGGGTGACTGGGCGACCCTCGCCCTCATCTGCGGCGGCTGCGGCGCGGGCGGTCTGGTACTGTTATCGGTCAAGCCCCACGTACTCAAACGCTTTGCAAGCTGGGGTCACATCTGGGAGGACGTTTACGGCGCTGGTTTCCAGCAGACCCACTCGCTGACCGCTGCCGCATCGGGCGGTCTGGTCGGTGTCGGTGCGGGCAACGGCTGGCTGGGCGTCACCGCGGCCGACACCGATATGGTATTCTGTAAGGTCTGCGAGGAATGGGGTCTGATCATCGCGGTGCTGGCTGTACTCTGTATCGTCACGCTGGCAGTCTTTGCCGTGCGTGCCTGCCGCGCCGGACGCTCCAGCTTCTACACCATCGCCGCATGCGCTGCGACCTCGCTCATGGTCTTCCAGACCTGTCTGAACGTCTTCGGCGCGGTCGACATCCTGCCCCTGACCGGTGTCACCTTCCCCTTCCTGTCCAACGGCGGTACCTCCATGTTGGCTTCCTGGGGCATGCTGGCCTTCCTGAAGGCATCCGACACCAGACAGAACGCAAGCTTTGCCATCCGCCTGCCCTCGCGGCGTGAACTGAGACACGAACAGGAGGAATTTGACGAATATGCGGAAGATTGAGAAACGCGCGGTTTTGTGCCTGATCATCGCGCTGGCACTGATTGCCGGTCTGGGTCTGTTCTGCTTCCGGTTCGTGACCAATGCCGCCGACTGGGCAGCCTACCCCTACAACCGGCACATGTACTCAAACAGCGGTCAGCTATTGAGCGGCACCATCTTAGACCGTGACGGCGATGTCCTGACCGAGGTCAAGGACGGCGAGCGCGTCTACTACCCCGACGCCACCGTGCGCCGTGCGACCGTACACGCAGTCGGCGACGGCTCGGGCTACATCGGCACGGGCGCCCTGACCGCCTTTGCCGATCGTCTGTCCGGCTACAACCTGATTACCGGCGGCTATTCTCCGCTGGGTTCGGGACGCAACCTGACCCTCACCTTGGACGCTTACCTGAACGTCACGGCGTACAACGCCATGGACGGCCGACAGGGCACGGTCGGTGTGTACAACTACAAGACCGGCGACATCCTGTGCATGGTCTCCACCCCGTCCTTTGACCCGGAAAACCCGCCTGCGGCCTCGGAAGCACAGGACGGCATCTACTTGAACCGCTTCCTGTCCTCTGCACAGGTGCCGGGCTCCATCTTCAAGACGGTGACCCTGACCGCCGCGCTGGAAAACCTGCCCGACCTCAAGGATCGCACCTTCACCTGCACCGGTGAGACCACGGTCGGCGGTACGGTCATCACCTGTCCCAAGCCGCACGGCAAGATGGACATTGCATCGGCCTTCGCAAACTCGTGCAACGGTGTCTTTGGCGCACTCGCAGCCGAACTCGGCGGCGACACCATGACCAAGTACGTCGAGCAGGCCGGTCTGACCCGCCGCATGTCGGTCGACGGCATCATGACCGCAGCCGGTCACTACGACGTGTCCGAGGCTGACAAGGGACAGATCGGCTGGTCGGGTGTCGGTCAGTACACCGACACGGTCAATCCCTGCAACATGATGACCTACATGGGTGCCATCGCAAACGGCGGCACGGCTGCCGTTCCGCGTCTGATCCTGGACATCACCACCCCGAGCGGTATCCCGACGTCCTGGCAGCGCACCGAAGAGACCGACACGCTGGTACAGGCAAGTACGGCGTCGCAGGTCAAGGAAATGATGAAAAACAACGTTGCCCAGACCTACGGCACCGATCGTTTCCGCGGTCTGGACATCGGCGCGAAGAGCGGTACGGCAGAAGTCGGCGGCGACAAGCGCCCCAACGCATGGTTTGCCGGTTTCCTCGACGATCCCGAACACCCCTACGCCTTCATCGTTCTGGTTGAGAACGGCGGCGGCGGTGCATCGGTCGCAGGCGAGATCGCAGCAACCGTCCTGCAGGCCTGCGTCGACAAGTTCTAAATCCCCATGCCCGAGGCACACACGCCCCGGGCATGTTTTCTGCTCCATTGTTTCCCTTAACTAATTTTTCCACTCTGTTTACAAATACACCCTTTATTTTTTGCCGCAATCGCGGTATGATAGGTGCAGATGAATTTTTTAACCGCTTGGAAAGGGGTCTTTTTTTATGACCAAGATTGATATTATTTCCGGTTTCCTGGGCGCGGGCAAGACGACCCTGATCGGCCGCCTGCTGTCCGAACCGCTCAAGGGTGAACAGGTCGTGCTGATCGAGAACGAGTTCGGCGAGATCGGCATTGACGGCGGCTTCCTCAAGGATGCCGGTGTCCAGATCACCGAAATGAACTCGGGCTGCATCTGCTGCACGCTGGTCGGTGACTTCGGCAAGGCACTGCAGGAAGTCATTGAGACCTACCACCCGGCACGCATCCTGATCGAGCCCTCGGGTGTCGGCAAGCTGTCCGACGTCATCGCTGCCGTTCAGCGCGTTGCAGAGCACGAGCCGGTCGTCCTCAACAGCTTTGTCACGGTTGTCGATGCCCAGAAGGCCAAGATGTACGCCAAGAACTTCGGCGAGTTCTTCCTCAATCAGATCGAGCACGCGGGCGCAATCCTGCTCTCCCGTACCCAGTTTGTCAAGGAAGACCGTCTGGAACAGGTCGTTTCCCTGCTGCGCGAGCACAACAAGGATGCTCGTATCGTAACGACTCCTTGGGATCAGCTGACCGGTGCGCAGCTGCTGTCGGTCATGGAGGACAGCCACTCGCTGTCGGCTGAGGTACTGGCTGAGATCGTACACGCAGCTGAGGAGCACGAGCACCACCATCATCACGATCACGACCACGAACATCACCATGAACACGGTGAAGAGTGCGGCTGCCACGACCATGAGCACGAGCATCATCACCATGAGCATGAACACGAGCACCACCATGAGCACGGTGAGGACTGCACCTGCGGCTGCCACGAGCACGAACATGAGCACCATCACCACGACCATGAGCATGAACACCACCACGAGCACGGCGAGGGCTGCACCTGCGGCTGCCACGACCACGATCATCATGGTCACCACCATGCCGACGAGGTCTTCCAGAGCTGGGGCCGTGAGACCACGCACAAGTACACCGAGGAGCAGATTGCGTCCATCCTGAACGCGCTCGGTGATATCTCGCTGGGCACCATCCTGCGCGCCAAGGGCATCGTTGCTGCAACCGAGGGCGAGTGGATTCACTTCGACTTCGTACCCGGTCAGCCCGAAGTCCGCCGCGGCCCGGCTGACTACACCGGCCGCCTGTGCGTCATCGGTGCAGAGCTGGACGAAGACCGCATCGCTGAGCTGTTTGGGGTGTAAACCATGAAGGAAATTCCTGTCTATCTGTTTACCGGCTTTCTGGAGAGCGGCAAAACCATGTTCATCCAGGACATCCTCCGCGACCCCAACTTCACCGAGGACGAGCGCTCGCTGCTGATCGTGTGCGAGGAGGGCATCGAGGAATACGATCCCCAGCTGCTGCACGACGCACGCACCGAGATCGTCATGGTCGAGGATGCGTCCGAGCTGACGCTGCGTTTCTTCCGCGATCTGGGCAAGAAGTTCAATCCTGACCGCGTCCTGATTGAGCTCAACGGCATGTGGGAAATCGGCGACTTCCTCGAGGGCAAGCTGCCGCCCGAGTGGCCGCTCTACCAGATCGTCACCACGGTCAACGCCCAGACCTTCGAGCTGTATTCCAACAACATCGGCCCGCGTATGTTCGAGCAGATTTCCATGGCCGATCTGATCGTCTTTAACCGCTGCACCGACGAGCTCAAGCAGATGCTCTACAAGAAGAACATCCGCGCCATGAACCCCCGTGCCACCATCTTCCTCGACGATGTGAACGGCGGTTCAGAGGACTACCGCGATAACATGCCCCGCCCCTTCGATCTGGACGCGCCTATCATCGACATCTCGGACGAGAATTTTGGCCTGTGGTACGTCGACGCGACCGGTGATCCCGAACCGTATATCGGCAAGACGGTCAAGTTCAAGGGCATGGTGTACAAGACCAAAAAGATGGAGCAGGAGCACGTCTTTGTTCCTGGACGCTTTGCGATGGTCTGCTGCGCGGATGACGTGCAGTTTGTCGGCTTCCTGTGTAAGGATGCCGACACGACCGGTATTGCGCATAAGAGCTGGGTGACGGTTACGGCAGAGGTACGTGTGGAGTATGTTCCCCAGTACCGCGGCGAGGGCGCGGTGCTGTATTGTAAGAAGATCGAGAAGGCCGAAGCGCCCAAGGAAGAACTCGTATATTTCAATTAAGCACCGCACCAATCAATCGGGGTCCAGGGGACGAGTTCCCTGGCGCGATCCAGCCGCGCAGGCTGGCCGCTCGCCGCAGCGAGCGGAATCCCCCTTTTGAAACCCGGTGTCCGACCCGGGTTTCAACCCAAACAAACAAAAAAGAAAGACCGTCCTGTCGGACGGTCTTTCTCATGAGCGCACTTTGTGCGCGGAGTATTGCGCCGTCTGCGGACGGCGTTTTTTTATTTTTGTTCAGTTGATTTTCGCAGAGGCGAAAATCAAAAAGAGCGTTTCGCGCTCTGCGGAGCGCGACTCAGGGCTCTGCCCTGAGAACCCGCAGCCTTTCGAGAAAGGCTGGCGAAAGCTTTATTTCGCCAGCGGGCGGGACTTACTTCCGCAGAATAAACTTGGTCAAATCCTTATTCGCGCCCAGAATCAGCATGGTTTCATCTTCTTGGAACACATGATCCGGTCTCGGCAGCGGGTCAAGGTGAGAACCGTGACGCAATGCCATGACGCTGATGTGATACTTGGTTCGTACACTCAGCTCTACCAGCGTCTTGCCGACCCATGCACGCGGAATGGGCACTTCATAGATCGAATAATCACCGGTCAGCTCGATATAGTCGAACACGTTGTCCGAGCTATACTTAACCGCTGCGCGGATTGCCATTTCCTTTTCGGGATAAACAACCTGATCCGCGCCGTTGCGCAGCAGGAACTTGGCATGGACATCGCGGTTGGCACGCGCGACGACAAACGGTGCGCCGTAATCCTTGAGCAGTGCGACGGTCTCCAGAGAGCTCTGGAAATTGTCACCGATCGCGACAACGCACAGGTCAAAGTTGCGCACACCCAGCGACGCGATGAAATTTTCATTGGTGCTGTCGCCAATCTGCGCACTGGTTACAACGGGCAGTACATCGTTGACGCGCTGCTCGTTGATATCGATTGCAAGTACCTCGTGATTCATCTCATTGAGTTTGCCCGCCATGTGACGGCCAAAACGGCCGAGACCAATCAGCAATACCGATTTCATTGCCATATCCTCCCCATCTGCGGCAAAAGGCCGCTGTGCTTTTAGGCATTACAATTTTGTATCGTGCCTTCCATTATAGCATTCCCGCTCGCAAAAGCATATCCCCTTTTTGTAAAATTTGTGATAACAACGAAAAACAGGCTGACTCCGTAAGGGAGCCAGCCCGCAGCGCGGGAAGGAGGATCAAGGGAATTTCAGGGATGTCAGCCTGCGCCGCGCTGACCGCAGGCCATGTTTACAAGGGATCCTTATGAGGTGGTTGACAAATTGGATTCGGAAGCCATGCCCGGTGGTGTCTGACCGTCTGGCGGCGTGCCTGACGGCTTTTCACCGCTTACTTCCGGCGGCTGTGCCGATTGCGCCGCTGTGGTTTGGGTCGTATCGGTCGTGGCTTCGGTGGATGGCTGGGAAGCGTCATCCGGTGCGGCAGCGGTATCTTCGGTCTGCTGACCGGCTGCGCCCGGCATCATCTTGCCGCCGCGACCCATCATGCCGCCCTCTGCGCCATTTCCGCCGTGACCGCCGCCGCCGAACTGCGAACCCATGACCGACAGATCAAGGTCGGAAGCGTCCACGAGTGTACTGCTGTCCGCCTGCTGGCCGTCGGTGGTCGACGGGATGGTACCATCCAGCTGACCCAGAATGCTCTCTGCGCGGCGCTCAATGACCGTCTTAAGCATTTCCACCGCTTCGGTGTACTCGTCTGTGGTGTAGAACGCGGTCGGGTCGTGTTCCTCGGTCGCGACGCGGCTGTCCAGCAGACCGCGCAGCATGGTATAGGTCAGCTCAAACTGACCGCCCTGCACGTACTCGGTGCACAGCTTTTCCAGATACGAATGATAGAGCGCACAGGCGTCCTCATCGTTCAGAATCACGGCGAAAATCTGGCGATCTTCCATGCTGACGCTGGATACCGGGGTATCGATGGGGAAATTGATCGTATTCGACGCGTCTCCGCTCATAAAGCCGCCGAAGGCCAGGTTATAATCCCACGGCAGGAGCGCGAGCTGTCCGTCCTTCTCGTACAGGCAATAGTTATGCGCCATATTGCCCGAAAGCGAGTCCAGATTGACGACAAAGGTCTGCACAGCCATATATTTACACAGCAGGTCGACGTCTACGCCCGACAGGTCGCCCTCGCTGATTTTCTTGAGTGCCTCGACGACGCGCTGGTGGTCTGCGTCATCGGTATCGGTGACCTCGCCTTCCCAGATGGTCTCGTAGCTGTCGAGGTCATCGTCGATATAGTTGAGGTCGGAACCGCCGCTCGACATGCCGCCGCCCATACCGCCGCGGCCGCCGCCACGTTGGAAGCCCTCGCGGGTCTGATCGTCAGCGGGTGCGGTCTGGGTGTTGTCCGACGGGGCGGTCGGCTGGGAGTCGGTGGCAGTTTGATCGTTCTGGGTGTCGGTAGGCTGGGTGTCACCGGTGTCCTGTGTATCATCGGTCGATGCCATGGGCGGCTGTCCGGGCATCTGTGCGCCGTCCGGCGGCTCGGGCATCTCACCCATCTGCGGCATTTCACCCATTTCCGGCATCTCGAGCAGTTCCTCGTCCTCGCCCAGTCCCATCATCTCGCGGATTTCGTCCTCGTCCTTATCCATCATGCCGCCTGGGCCACCGCCGCCCATGTTCTCGGGCTTATACAGCTCGCCCGGCGATGCGCCGAAATTGCGCGTCAGGAAGCTTTCCTCTACGCCCTCAAGCGCAAGGTAGATGCCCCACGGCTCGCCGTTGACCGTGATCTCGGCCATGGCGTAATCGGAAGCCGGCATGTCCAAAAAGGCGAACATATCATAGACAAAGTATTCCTTGAGATAGGTTGCGTCCGACATCAGGTTGTTGAGTACCAGTTTATCCAGTCCCCAACAGGTCTGACCGTCCTGATAGTGGTCGAACTCGATCTTGAAGCTGTAACGGTCGGAATCCGAGGACGCGACCTGCGTCAAGCTGGTATTGCCCTTGGGTCGGATGCCGACATTTTCAAAAGTCTGGCCGTTGATGGTCACATCGGCCGCGTAATAGGTTTCACTCAGTGCGTTGTCGAGCATATCCTGCCAGTCATCCGCGTCCATCTGGATGTCCACGGTGATGAGGTTGGTACCGAACAGCGTCGATTCATACTGCTGCTCAATCCCACCCACAGCCTCGGCAAAGCACGGCATCAGGCAGGACACGACGAGCATGACCAGAACGAGCACGATGGCCAGCACTTCGGTTGATTTCCGACGGATCATCGCACACGCTCCTTTTTACGACATGTACTCGCCGTTGTAGCTGACGAGCACCGCGCTGCGCACACCGTTCGATGCCGCAACCTGATTGACGAAATTGGTCGTACCGTCGTCGGGCAGGCGGACTTCGGCGGTCACTTCCACGCCGTCGGTCGTAACCGTCTTGGACTTGATGACGAATTTCTGGTGAGAAAGTGCGGCAAAGGCGACGTGCTCGGCGCGGTCATCGTCACACGAGACGACCAGCAGATAGGGGTGATCGTTCTCCTTGCGGTTGACGAAAACCAGAAGGACGATGCCGGCCACGAGAGAGCCGACGATTGCCATGAGGAACTGACCGGCACCGGTCACGATGCCGCAGGCCAGCGCCCAGAACAGGTAAACGATATCAAGCGGGTCCTTGATGGCTGCGCGGAAACGGACGATGGACAGTGCACCGACCATGCCGAGCGACAGGACGACGTTTGACGTGACGGCTAAGATGACGAGCGTGGTCACCATGGACATGCCGATGAGCGACACGCCGAAGGTGGACGAATAGAGCACGCCATGGAAGGTTTTCTTATAGACGAAAAAGACGAACAGGCCGAGTGCGAGCGAGATCACCAGCGCAAGCGCGGTGTCGAGCAGCGAAAACGACTGTACGCTGTCCAAAAAGTTAGACTTAAAGATATCTTGAAAGGACATTGGAATGGACTCCTTTATGTGGATTTTTTAGTATACCATGCGGCAGATCGCGTACTTGGAAAAGGCGGCAGCGCGGAAATTGCCCAGATCGAGCAGTCCGGCGACCAGTGCGGGCAGATAGCGGTCGTATTTGATCTCGAGCACGATCTTGCCCCGTGCAGCCGGGATGGCGGCATGGGGTTCGAGGAAGTTCTCGTCTGCGCCCGCCGACTCAATCTGGCTGTCGAAGGTCACGCGGACGTTTCCGGGGCTGTACAGAAAGGGTTCGCGGACGTAATCGACCGTTGTGCGCGGGCGAAGGGTCTCAGTTTTCATCTTGACGTACAGTTCGCGAATCAAACCGTGCGGGCTCTCTGCCATCCATGCGGTATCTCCGCGCAGCAGGGCGCGCACCTGATCTGCGGTCATAGGTGCGTTATACTTGACGCCGAGGCCGTGGTTTTTGTACTTCTTTTCCAGCTGGATATGGTCGAGGTCGTTATTGTAATAGCGAATGCGGAATTTTTCGCGTTCGGCCTTACCGTCCAGCTTTTCGCGCAGGATTTTATCGTTGTGGTTATCGAAGTACAGGCTGTGTACGCGATACAGGCCATCCTGGCCGACGTGTGGGTCATGCTGCATGACCGGGAGCAAGCGGCGGCGCAGGGCGAGGTAATCGCCGTAGGTGATTTCATGTTTGAGTTCATGCCGCGGCTGTTGATCCATGGTTTGCTGCCTCCTTTTAGAGTTGATTTAAGACTGTATTTAGTGTAGCCGCGCGGTGTGACAGCTGGATGAACGAACTGTGTAAATTGTGTGTAAAATGTTCGCCTGCATACGATTCGACGTTTTGGGACAAGTAAAAAAACCGTTCCCACGGGGAACGGTTTTGATGAGCGCGTTTGACGCGCGGGGAATTTCGCTCGCTGCGGCGAGCGATGGTTTTTTATTTTTGGTTGATTCCCGGATCGGACACCGGGAATCAAAGGGGAATTCCGGACTCTGCGGAGTCCGGCTCAAGGCTCTGCCCTGAGAACCCGCAGCCTTTCGAGAAAGGCTGGCGAAAGCTTTATTTCGCCTAGGTGCGGGAGTTCATCCTAACAGGGCTTTGATTGCGAACCAGATGACTGGAACCGCCAGCGACGGCAGCATATTGAGTGTTTTACAGTCACGAATGTTCAGCATGGACAAACCAGATGCGGCGATGAGGATACCGCCGATGATAGACACTTCGGTCATCAGGGCATCGGTCAAAAATCCAGACAATGCACCGGCGCACAAATGGATTGCACCCTGCCAACAGAACAGCACGCCGGCAGCGCAGGCGATGCCGATGCCGTAGGTCGAGGCCAGGGTCATGGAGGTGACGAGGTCGAGGGTTGCGTTGGTAAAAAGATAAGTATGGTCGCCGTAGAGGGCGCTATTGATCGGGCCCAAAATGGACAGCGTACCGATGCAGAAGAGCAAAATTGCAGTAGACAGCCCCTGTCCCAGTCCGCCGTCCTTGGAAAACCGGCCGACCAGGCGCTGAAACCGGCCATCGATATCCAGCATGGTACCGGTCAGCGTACCGACGGCAAGGCTCAGGATAAACAGCACGGGAAAGGTACTATTCGGCATATTCTGTGCGACTGCGTTGACGCCGAGTGCGCAGGCTGCCAGTCCCATTGCTTGAAACAGTGCCCCTCGATATTGTTCCTTGATGCCGTGCCGCAGGCAGCTGCCCGCGATCGAACCCACCAAAATCGTTCCTGTGTTGACAAGCGTGCCGATCATGTACTGCGTTTTCCTTTCGTTTTGTAGTGTGATAAAGTATCGGGTATGAAGAAAACCGATGCGGCCGAAAATCATACGGATACGCATCGGTCTTTATGCTTATAATTTGGGCCAGCCCTCTTTGCGGCTGTGTGCGACGTTGTCCGCGATACGATGGAGAAAGGTGAAGAACTGCGTCCATTCCTCCTCAGTGAAGCCCTGCATACACATATGATTCCACTCGTCCAGCGTTTCATTGACGTACTGCAATGCCTCCTGACCGCGTTCGGTCAGCCGCACCAGTTTTTCGCGCTTATTGTTCTCGTTGACTGTGCGCGTAATCTGTCCGGCGTTTTCCAGACCGGCCAGCAGCTTGGCCACGCGGCCTTTGTCGATCTCCAGACGTGTGCACAGCGTATCCTGATTGCAGCCGTCCAGCGACGCGATCATGCGCAGCGCGAACGCCTCAACCGGAACCAGATCATATTCTTTCAGCCGCTCGCGTACAAAGCTCTGCTCGCCGCGGCGGATGACACCAATCGGATGAATCATTCGGAAGTCCCCCTCTGTTGTTTCTCCCAACGGTTCTTTCCTCTATTTTAACCCATCCGAACCGCGTTTCGCAAGGGCTGAACGCTTATTTTCCGGTTAAAAAGTCCAAAATCTGCTGTGCGTTCTGGTCGGGCTTGACCTTTTCGCCTGCCCACTCGATCACACCGTCCGGGCCGATCACGTAAGTCGTGCGCACAACGCCCATCGAGGTCTTGCCGTAGAGCTTCTTTTCCTTCCACACGTCATACGCCTGAATAGCGGTCAGTTCAGGGTCGGACAGCAGCAAAAACGGCAGTTCGTTCTTCTCAGCAAAGCGCTGGTGGCTCTTCTGCGAGTCCTTGGACACGCCGACGACCGGCACGCCCAGTGCTTCATACGCTCCATGTGCCGCCGCGAACGCGCACGCCTGCTTGGTGCATCCGGGCGTAGAATCCTTGGGATAAAAATAGAGCACCCATCGCTTGCCTGCGAATGTCTCCGACGAAATCAGATTCCCCTGTGCATCCGGCAGCGTAAAGGCCGGTGCTTTTGTGCCTACCTGCAGCATCTTAGTTCCCTCCTACGGTCAAAGCTGTTGTACATAGGTGTACACCGCATCGTTGGACAGGCTGGGCGCAAACGCAAAGCCCAGTTCGTCAAATCCGGTCAGGTCTTCCTGCCGGTCGATGCGGTTCTGGATGATATACCGTGCCATCGCGCCGCGTGCCATCTTGGCATTGGCCGCCAGACAGCGCAGCTTGCCGCCGCGCTCGGACAAAAACTCACAGGTCAGAAACCGGTCGCCCGGCTTGAGCTGCTTGGATACCGCACGGCTGTACTCGCTCGAGGCCAGATTGATTACGAGATCGGTCTCGGCATACAGGTCATCCCGGAGCTTGCTGCCCCAGAATTTATACAGATTCATGCCGCGCGGACGGCGTGACATCTCCAGACGATAGGGATGGATGACATCAAGCGGTCTGAGCGCACCGTAGAGCGCCGACATGTGGCGCAGATGGTTCTGCGCAAAGCACAGATCGTCGTCGGTCAGGCTGTCCGCGTCCAGATATTTATAAGCCAGTCCATCATAGGCCAGAATGGCCGGGTCTCCGCCCTCCGGCGTCCAGGCCGCAAAATCGGCCGCTGCACGGAGCGCAAGCGCGGGACTGATCTGCATGGTGCTTTCCAGTTCATAGGCGGGCATGGCGCACAGAACGTCTGCCAGTTCTTCGGCCTCCTGTCCGCGCTGGGGTCTGGTCGTCGGAAGCGCGCGCTCCGGCGCCGAACGCATATTTTTTGCCGGGGATAAGATTGCGATCATACTTCCGCTTCCTTTCTTTGAATTTGACAATGCTTCCCATTGCCGTATACTTCCGTACACATTTTTTATTGTATCCGTTTTACCACAAAATTTCAAGTAGCCCACCCCCCTTCATTCACGGCATATTATATAGGTATTGTTGATTTCTTCCCTCTTGCGAAAAGTATACAAATCGGTTGTATTTTTCAACTGCCGTTCTTTCAGCCGCCGATCTGCTTCATTTTTTCCGGCATTCTTCCGGTTTTTTCCGGCTTTCCTGCGTTCCCTTGTGGACAGTCCCCGGTCACAGTGATACAATTGCAAATAAGCGCAAAAAAACAAGGGGGATTGTTCCGTTATGTCACCAACTCGCACGCGGCGCGTGTGTCCGCCGCGCTACGCCAACCGTCTGTTCTGCCTGACGGCCGGTGCTTACATCGCCGGTCTGTTCGGCCGCATGAGCTATGCCGCGGTCATGGCCGATCTGATCGCACAGGAAGGTCTGGGCAAGTCTCAGGCCGGTCTGATCGGTACGATGTTTTTCGTCGTCTACGGCGTCTGTCAGCTGCTCTCCGGCTTCCTCGGCGACCGCATTTCACCCAAAAAGCTCATCTTCACCGGTATCATCGGCTCGGCTGTGCTCAACCTCGGCATGGGTCTGTCCGGCGCGTCCTACCCGGTCATGCTCACCCTGTGGACGCTCAACGGCGTGTTCCAGTCTATGCTCTGGTCACCCGCTGCCCGCGTCTTTTCCGAAATGATTCCGCCGACCCACCGCAAACGCGCCTGCGCAAACGGTGCGGCAACCTACCCGATCGCAACCATTCTCACCTACCTCTTCGCCTCCGCCCTGCTGCACTTTACCGGCTGGCGCGCCGACTTCCTGCTGTCCAGCCTCATCATGCTCATTTCGGCTGCGTTCTTCTGGGTACGCATGTCGTTCTATGAGCGCGAGACCGAACAGCGCGGTGAAATCGAGGAAATCACCCTGACGCAGGTGGAAAACGCCGCACAGGGCAGCCTGATTCGCACGCTGATCGTGTCCGGTACGCTGCTGACCGTGCTGGGTGCGGTCTCGCTCGGCCTGCTGCGCGACGGTATCCAGAGCTGGATGCCCACCTACCTTGACGAGTGCTTCTCGCTCGGCGCGTCGCTGTCGGTCGCACTGTCCATCGTGCTGCCCGTCTTTAACCTCATCGGCGTCTATCTGTCCAAATGGATCGCCGGTCGTTTCATCCGCAACGAGCTCGCCGGTACGGCCTGCTTCATGGCGGTCGCCGGTGGTGCGCTGGCCGTCCTGTGCCTGACCGGTATGGACAACGCCGTGGTCTCGCTCGTCCTGATGACACTGTCCTCCACTGCTCTGGTCGGCGCAAATCTCATGATTATCAACCTCATGCCCATCCACTTCGGCGCAATTGGCCGCGCCTCCTCGGTCACCGGCATCTTCAACAGTGCCTGCTACCTCGGCTCGGCGCTGTCCTCCTACGGCATCGGCTTCTTCTCCGAGCGCTGGGGCTGGACGGCTGCCATGACCTTCTTGCTGGTGTTCGCCGTCATCACCCTGCTGACCTCGCTCTCCGGCATCCGCCGCTGGGGAAAATATCGCCGCAATATCTGATCTGTCCCGTAAATTTTACCCAGATTTGCTTGATTTCTATGCGCCTTCCCTGCATAATAGAATCTGGAGACATGTATCTCAAAAAGATTAAGATATAAGATAAGGAGTACCTACCCATGACCGAACCGTTTGAATCGCTCGAAGAGCTGCGACAGAAAAAAGGCTTCATCTGCGACATGGACGGCGTGATCTATCACGGCAACCGTCTGCTGCCCGGTGTCAAGGAATTTGTGGACTGGCTCAACCGCGAAGGCAAAAGCTTCCTGTTCCTGACAAACTCCAGCGAGCGCTCGCCCCGTGAATTGCAGCAGAAACTTGCACGCATGGGTCTGGACGTCAGCGAAGACCACTTCTACACCAGCGCTCTGGCAACCGCTGCCTTTCTCAAAAACCAGTCCCCCGGCTGTACGGCTTACGTCATCGGTGCACCCGGCCTGCTCAATGCACTCTACGACGCCGGTATCACCATGAACGACGTTGACCCCGACTACGTCATCGCAGGCGAGACCACCGGCTACAACTACGAGACCATCCTCAAGGCCGTCGGCTATATCCAGCGCGGCGCACGCCTGATCGCAACCAACTCCGACCTCACCGGCCCCTCGGAACGCGGTATCATCCCCGCTTGCCGTGCGCTGGTCGCTCCCATTGAGCTGGCAACCGGTAAGCAGGCTTACTACGTCGGTAAACCCAATCCCCTCATGATGCGCACCGGCCTGCGCCTGCTCGGCGTGCACTCCAATGAGGCTGCTATGATCGGTGACCGCATGGATACCGATATCGTCGCAGGCGTGGAAACCGGTCTGGATACTGTTCTGGTCCTGTCCGGCTGCACCACCCGCGAGGAAGTCGAAAATTACGCTTACCGCCCGCGTCATATCCTCAGCGGCGTCGGTGAAATCCCCGGCTAACCCCTGCACCGCACCCATATTGAAGCTTTCGCTCAAGCCTTTCTCGAACCTTGCGGAATCCGAAAAGGCCCCTGTGGGGCGTTTTCCCGCAAGGCTGTGGCCGACTTGTTCGGCCAAGTCCCTAACACGTAGGCACCGTCGCCCTGAGTCGTGTCCCGCAGGACACGAAATCCCCCTTTTGAAACCCGGTGTCCGCCCCGGGTTTCAACCAAAAATAATTAAAAGCGCCGCCCAAAGCCCGTAGGTCACTATCCTTATACCCGCGCTGTGCGCGGATAAACGAGTGGGCGGCAAGACTCCCCCTCGCACTTAGTGCGCTCATAAAAACAGACTGTCTGCTTTGACAGTCTGTTTTTTTCTCTTACTTTCCCCCATTCCTCCCCGTCACACTTCCCCCACCTGCCTCGTCTCTATTACAGAAAGGAGGGAGACCTTTATGCTCTGGAAATCACCCGATGAGGCCGACGCCTTTGTCGCACGCTACGCCGATACCATCCTGCGCCTTGCAATGACCTATTCCCTGTCCCGCGCCGATGCACAGGATATCTGTCAGGATGTCTTCTGCCGCCTGCTGCAATCCGACCTCAACTTCGACTCACCCGCCGCCGAACGCGCTTACGTCCTGCGTACCACAATCAACGCCTGCAAAGACCTGCTCAAAAGCGCATGGCGGCGCAAGCACACCGCCCTCGACCACGCTTCCCACATCGCCGCACCCGCGTCTCCCGACCCGGACGATACCCTGCTGCGCACCGTGCAGGCGCTGCCGCTGCGAGATCGGGAAGTCATCCACCTGTATTACTACGAGGGCTACGACACAAACGAGATTGCCGACCTGCTCGGTATCTCTCCCGCTGCGGTGCGCAAACGCCTGAGCCGCGCACGGGATAAACTCAAACACGAATTGGAGGGATACGGATATGAAACGCTATACTGACGCCATAAATGAGGTGCGCTTCACCCCGGAGGAAAAGCAGGAACTGTCTGCCAGACTGCGGCAAGCCGCGCAGTCTGCGCCCCAGCATGCACATAAATCCAAACGACACCGCGTGCGCAGAGCGGTCTGCGGTGCGCTCGCGGCAGCACTCGCCGTCACCATGCTCACCGCTGCTGCCGTTCCGGCTTTTGGAGATACGCTGCGGGCGTTCTTTGGGATGCCGGTTCAGTCCTACCCCGTCGGGAAGTCGGTCACCCAGCAGGGCTGGACGTTCACCGTCACCGACTGTCTGGCCGATTCGGTGACGCTCTATGTCGCGCTCGATGTCCAAGCACCCGAGGGCACGGTCGTCAACCCGGAGGATGTACCCGAGCTGAATTTCGACTGGGAGTTTTTCACCTCCGACCACACGCCGCACAACACGTTCAGCAGCTACAAGGCCGAATTTGTGCCCGAACAATACCAGGGCGGCAACCATTTGCCCTTTGTCATCACGGCAACGATGGGAAATCTGAAAGACGGCATGACCTTCGATCTGACCATCTGGGACATTGAAACTTCCGAAAAATCGCTGTTCCGTGCAAATAACTGGGCAACTGAAACCTATGAACCGGTACAGATCACCGGCATTCCCATCGAAATTACGTCCACGATTGCGCTGGCAGATGGTTCGGCTGTGGATATTTATGGCAGAACGGCAACGCTGACCGATCTTTCCATTTCTCCCTTGGCGGTGACCGTCCGGGTGGAAGGCGGTTCGTGCTACAATCACGGCTGGGTGGTTCCGACGCACCCGGAATATCTGTTACCCGCTGCGCGTCCGCTGATTGCGCAAGGTACGCTGGAAAATACGACTTGTGACTGCGATTTTGACCTGCATTTGAAGTACAAGGATGGTCGTGTGGTATTTATTGGGCCGAGCTACAATGACGAGTATCAGCCGGATAAGTCCATCGTTTCCAGCTGGCGTGCGGGCACGTCGTGTGAAGATGGGGTTGACTCTAAAACCCGGCAGCCAGATGGCAAGGAGCCGTATGTTTCGACCAGTATACGTTTTGCAGTGCCGCAGGATTTAGACCAGATTGAGTCGGTGATCGTCTGCGGGAAGGAGTACAAGTTACGTTAAATTTTGGGAAAACCAATCCGGCAGGTTGGTTTTCATGAACGCGCTGAGCGCGTAGGGCAAAAAAAAGACCGTCCAAAAGGACGGTCTTTTGATTTGTTTTGTTTAATTGAAACCCGGGTCGAACACCGGGTTTCAAGAGGGGAATTTCGGACTCTGCGGAGTCCGACTCAGGGCTCTGCCCTGAGAACCCGCAAGCCTTTCGAGAAAGGCTTGAGCGAAAGCTTCATTTCGGCCTACAGGCGGGATTGCTTCCTCTCTTACAGGAGGTCTTTACGCTTCATGTAAATCCATGCGCCGATACAGCCGCCGATCGAGATCACGACCGGTACCCACCACCAATAAGCAAACGGCAAATCATTTCCGGTAATATTCATGCCATAGAAACCGAAGATAATATTCGGAATGGTCATGATAATGGTGATAACGGTCAGAACCTTCATGATAATATTCAGGTTATTGGACACGACCGAGGCGTAAGCATCCATGGTACCGGCCAAAATGCTCGAGTAGATGCCCGCCATCTCGATTGCCTGACGAATCTCAATGAGCGCGTCCTCGAGCAGGTCGCGGTCGTCCTCATAGAGCTTCAGAATGCGTCCGCGCAGCATCTTCTCCATCGTCACTTCGTTGCCTTTCAGGGATGCGGAGAAGTAAACGAGCGATTTAGACAGGCCGAGCAACTGGATGAGCTCCTCATTCTTGAGCGAGTCGTACAGTCTGCGCTCGATCTTGGTAAAGTCGCGCTCGATCATACGCAGGTTGCGCAGGAATAAACCGGCGACGCGCAGCAGAATCTGCAAGACAAATCGGGTGCGCATGGCCGTGTGGATGTCGCGTACCTTATTCTGTGCGATACCGCGCAGAACGGTGGTGTCCTGCAAGCACACGGTGATGACCGTATTGGGCAGGACAATGATGCCCATAGGCAGGGTGCCGAAGATCTTAGACTCGTCCTGCTCCACGTTGCTCTCTTCCAGGGTCGGAATGTCAACGATGAGCAGGGTCTGATCTTCCTCGAGCTCGACACGGGAGCTCTCTTCCGGGTCAAGCGCAGCGCGCAGGAAATCTTCCTCGACGCCGGTTGTCGCCAGGACGTGAGTGATCTCCTCGCTCGTCGGGCGCACCAGATTCACCCAACACCCCGGCTCAAATTCGTACAGCGGACTCAGCAAGCGTGCGTCCGACTTAAAGTATTCGATCATAGAGTAACCGCCTTTCCGCGGTGGTCACTCCATGTGCTTCGGATGTGACCCACCGCAAACCATATTCTGATTCCGTTTTCGACTCGGTTCAGGGCTCACGGACCCATCACATCCTTTCATTTCTCTGGTCTCGTGCGGCAAAAACAGCCCTCTTTGTAGGGGGGCTGTTTTTTATATGCACTGCGAAAAGTGTCCTTAGTTATTGTGATTGAAGATATCGATGATTGCCTTGAATGCGTCATCCTCGATATCCGACTGGGTGGGCTGCTGAGGCTGCTGTGCAGTCGGCTGCTGCGCACGGAAGGGAGACTGGAATGCAGTCTGCTGCTGTGCACCGCTGTTCGGTGCCGGGGTTGCACCCTCACGGATGGGGGGAACGATGCTGCCGTCTACACCCTTAGCAGACTCGGGAACGGTGTCAAAGCCGGTTGCGATAACAACAACGCGCAGCTCGTCGTCCAGTTCCTCGTCGATGGATGCACCGAAGATGATGTGTGCGTCCGGATGTGCAGCTGCCTGTACCATGCCTGCTGCGGTCTCGATCTCCTCGAGGCCGATGTCGGACGAACCGCTGATGGACAGGATGATACCGCGTGCGTTGTCGATCGAGGTCTCAAGCAGCGGGCTGGAGATCGCCATCTGCGCTGCCTCGGTTGCCTTGTCCTTGCCGGTTGCAGCGCCCGTACCGATGTGTGCGAAGCCTGCGTCCTTCATGACCGAGGTAACGTCTGCGAAGTCCAGGTTGATGAAGCCCGGAACGGTGATGAGCTCGGAGATATTTGCAACTGCCTGACGCAGTACGTCGTCTGCGATGGCGAATGCGTTCTTGAAGGTGATCTTCTGCTCAGAAACGAACTTGAGGCGCTCGTTCGGGATGATGACGAGGGAGTCTACGTTCTCGCGCATGTTCTCGATGCCGTAGAGTGCCTGATCGAGACGCTTCTTGCCCTCGAATGCGAACGGACGGGTGACGACACCAATGGTCAGCATACCCATAGAGCGTGCGATCTCTGCAACGACCGGAGCTGCGCCCGTGCCGGTGCCGCCGCCCATGCCTGCGGTGATGAAGACCATGTGAGCGCCTTCGAGTGCGGAAGCGATCTCGTCCTTGCTCTCCTCGGCAGCCTTCTGACCGCGCATCGGATCGGAGCCTGCACCCTGACCCTTGGTGATCTTCTCACCGATCTGGATCTTGGTCGGTGCGCCCGAATACTGCAGCGCCTGCTTGTCGGTGTTGATGGCGATAAACTCTACGCCCTGGATGCCGCTCGAGATCATGCGGTTGACTGCGTTGTTGCCGCCGCCGCCGATACCCACGACCTTGATATTGACTACATTGTCAAGTCCTGTTTCAAACTGAAAACCCATTATGCCGTCCTCCGTATGTAAATTCGCAAATTTTCGATATCTTAAAATCCTTTTTGATAGGCTGTTTTCCTGAAATGGGCGCACATCCCCCATTTCTTTTCATTTTACAGCTTTTTGCGCAATTTGGCAAGATGTTGCCGGTCATTTTGCGAAAAAAACTTATTTTTCTGTCTGCCCCTCCGGATTATTCTTCCTCCGAAGAATCGCTGTCCGAGGTGTCCTGATCGCTTTCTCCCTCGGTGTCATCAGACGTGTTTTCAATATGCTGGATGGTGGCCTGTCCGCGTGCGGTTTTTTCCACCTCTCCGGCTGACAAACTGGTGTTTGTGATCGCACGGTCACCGAGCGCCAGATTGATCGAACCCTTGTCCGACGGGCTGAACTGATCGCCGGTCACAAGCGCCTGCAAGATGGCGAGCTTGTGGTCGAGATTCTTGGTATCGCCCACGCACACGGCAAAGCGTTCCTCGTACAAAAACCAGATGCTGTCCAAATCCTGCAAGTTATAGAGCGTTGCCTTTCCGCCCAGCCCGACCTTATCCAGACCGTTCGCCAGTGTCTTGAGCGCTTCGAGCACGTCGGGATCTTCGGCTGGCAGCGTCTGACCGGGCTCTGCACCCGGTGTGCGCAGGCCGAGCACCTCGGCTGCGTCCTTTGCGCCTTCCTGATCGGTGCGCTCCAGCACACGGCAGTCCTTGTCCAGCACGAACCAGCCGCCCTGCGTACTGTTGACCGCCGCGATCGGCTGTGCCTCCTTGACGGTCACGACCATACGGCTGGGCAGGTCGCGCTCGACCGACACGCTCTCAAAGTACGGATACTGTGCAAGCAGCCGTTTCTGACCGCGCAGGCTGTCGCAGAAGAACAGGTTGTCCCCTTGCTTGATGCCGAACGTGTTCAGCACGTCCTGCGTTTCGTAGCGGGTCAATCCCACGATCTCCAACTGCTCGACGCGGAAAAAGGCGGTCAGCGCCAGCACGCCGCACACCAGACTGAGCAAAACCGCAATGATCTTGGTCAGCCGTGCACGGCGCTCCTTGCGCCGCACGATCTTGCGCAAATGCTGCACGCGGTCGCGCCCGGTGCGTCCGCCGCCCAGCGGTCTCTGGGTCACGCCCTGTTTCTGCGGGGTCAGCTTCTGCGTGCCCTGCACCCTTGCAGTCATGCCACTCTGACCGCTCGGGCGCTTAGACGGCTGTGTCCCCTGCGTTGCTTGTGTTCTCTTTCCGGACGGCTGCGCCGTCTGCGTCTTTGCGGGCGCACTCCCTGACCGGCTCGCCGTCTGTTTCTTCTGTTTGGAAGCGCGTTTCGCCCGGTTTTCGCCCGTTCGGCGGTTGCCCCCGGTCTGCGTCGGGGTGCGCTCGGGCACAGCAAACCGGTCAAGACCGGTCAGCTGCTCCCGCTTTTCTCCCGACTGCGCGCGCTCGTTCTCTCTCTTCGCCATACCGAACCCTCTCCCTGTCCGTCCGCGCGGGTCAGCGCAGGACCGACAGAATCTGCTGGTAGATCTTTTCGCCTGCGTCCAGCTGCGCAAGGCCTGCCGCTGCGCGGCTCATCTCTGCCCGACGGGCATCGTCCGCGAGCAGGCGCTCGGCCATCTCGAGCAGCGTCTGCGGGGTCGCGTCCTTCTCCAGCAGCACCTCGCACGCGCCTGCATGCTCGAGCGCACGCGCATTCTTCTCCTGATGGTTCTCGGCCACGTAGGGCGAGGGCACCATGATGGACGGTTTGCCCAGTGCGCACAGCTCGCCGATGGTGGCGGCACCGGCACGGCAGATGACCAGATCGGCCGCTGCCATGTACGATGCCATATCGTAAATATATTCGGTCACTTCAATGTTGCCGCCGGACAGCTTTGCGCCCTGTTCGCACGCCATCTTGGGCAGCCACTGGAAAGCCGCCGAACCGGTCGCGTGAATGTGACGGAAGCTGCTGCCCTGACGGGTCTCCAGCGCCAGCATGCCTGCCATGTGCTCGTTCATGTACTTGGCACCCATCGAGCCCCAGAACGACACGACCAGGCGGTCACTGTCCGAAAGTCCCAACTTCTGACGGGCTTTCGCACGGTCGGCAAACACGATCTCACCGCGCACGGGCGAGCCGGTCAGCTCGACCTTGTCGCCGCCGCCCACAAGCTCACGTGCCTCCTCAAAGCAGATGAGCACCTTGTCGGCCTTCTTGGCCAGCATCTTGGTGGTGATACCCGGATAGGCGTTGACCTCGAGCAGGACGGTCGGAATGCCCAGCTTTTGCGCCGCCGAGACGACCGGGAACGAAGCATAGCCGCCACAGCCGATGACCACGTCGGGCTGTGCCTTGCGGAGCAGCTTCTTTGCCGTGCCGACCGATGCCATCGCCTGACGCAGCGCGTTTACATTGTGGCCGATGGCCGACGGGCTGAACGAGCGGCGCAGGCCGGTGATCTCGATGGTGTCGAGCGGATAGCCCTCACGCGGCACCAGACGAGACTCGATGCCCTTGCTCGTACCCGCAAAGCGCACCTCGGCATCCGGGCGCTTGCTCTCAAAATAACGTGCGATGGCCAGACCCGGTGTTACATGTCCGCCCGTGCCGCCGCCGGTAATGTACAGCTTCATAGAATTTCCTCTCCCCCTAGCCCCTTCGCTTTTCACTGGGGCGCATATAGCGTGAAATATTCAGGATAATGCCCATTTCGCCCATCTGCATGAGCAGTGCGGTGCCGCCGTAGCTGAAAAACGGCAGCGATGCGCCGGTAACCGGGAACAGGCCGGTGACAACCCAGAGGTTGACCAGCGTCTGAATGGCAAGCTTGGTGGCGATACCGGTCGCGATCAGGCAGCCCATCTTGTCGGGCGCGTGGAAGGCGATATAGTAGCACCGATAGATCAGAAAGGCGAACAGCACAAGCACCAGAAGTGCGCCAATAAAGCCCATCTCCTCGCACCAAGCCGAGAAAATAAAGTCGTTCTGCGGCTCGGGCAAGTAGAGGTGCTTCTGTCTGCCCTGTCCGAGACCCAGTCCCCAGAATCCGCCCGAACCAATGGCGATCTGGCTGTTGCCGCCCTGCCAACCGTCTCCGCGGAACAGTTCATAGGTGGCAAAGGGGTCGAGCCAGGCCTTGATACGCGCGTTTGCGTAGCCCTGTGTCGTGATATACCAGGTACCGGCTGCGCCCACGACGATGCCGAGCGGAAGAAAGTACCAGACTTTCATGCCCGACACGATCAGGATGGCCAGACCGATACCAAAAATAATGATGGTCGCAGACAGATGCGGCTCGAGGTACAGCAGTCCGGCGATCAGCGCCAGCGCACCGAAAAACGGCAGGTCGCCGCGGATCTTGCGCACACGGTCACCGTAGCGCACGGCGTAGTACGAGAACGAAATGATGACCGCGTCCTTCATCAGCTCGGACGGCTGGAATTCACCCAGAACGGGCAGCTCAATCCAGCGCTTCGCGCCGTTGTGATCGACACCGACCAGCGGTACCAAGATCAAAAGCGCGATACAGAAGATAAACAGCGGTTTTTGAAAGCGCAGATAGACATGATAGTCGATCCCCGAGATGACCAGCATGGCGACAAAGCCGACCAGAACATACAGTCCCTGTCGTCTGACAAAGAACGTACCGTCGTTAAACTTGCTGATGGCTGCCGGATAGCTGGCCGAAAACAGCGCGATCAGACCGACCACCAGCAGCAGTATAATACCGATCAGCGCACGCGTGTCCAGGCGGTGCGCCTTGGGCGCGGCGTGCTTGGGTGCGGCCTGCTTTTCGCGCCGCATCCGCATGGGCATGCCGCCTGATGTTGGATTTGCGTTCATCCAGGGCTCCTTTCCAGCGGGTGGCCGTTACGCTA
This sequence comes from Butyricicoccus pullicaecorum DSM 23266, assembly GCF_900167005.1. GTDB lineage: Bacteria > Bacillota > Clostridia > Oscillospirales > Butyricicoccaceae > Butyricicoccus > Butyricicoccus pullicaecorum. The sequence goes on along the minus strand of NZ_FUXW01000005.1, from coordinate 39,714 downwards.
CCAGCATCCAGGACAGGATACACATAACAACCGTAATACCCGCAAACACGAATACAATCTTTTTCTCACCCCAGCCGCACATCTCAAAGTGATGATGGATGGGCGCCATCTTGAACAGGCGCTTGCCATGGGTGGCCTTAAAGTAGGTCACCTGCAAGACCACAGAGACGGTCTCGATGAGGTAGATGAGGCCGACCGGGATGAGCAGCAGCGGCTGACCGGCTGCAAACGCCAGACCAGCGACCGCACCGCCCAAAAACAGCGAGCCGGTGTCACCCATAAAGACCTTGGCCGGGTTAAAGTTATAAATGAGGAAGGCGCACAGGGCACCGATCAGCGCACCCGCGAACACGGTCGCGCCCAGGTTGCCCACGGCGTAGTTGAGTGCCGTAAAGAACACCGCAACCGGCAGGGTGACGCCTGCTGCCAGGCCGTCGATGCCGTCGGTCAGGTTGACCGCGTTGTTCTCTGCCACGATGGCGAAGATCGCGAAGATCAGATAGACAATCCATGGCAGGGTCAGCGTGATGCCGGTGCCCGGAATGGGCAGGTACACGCCGCCGTTCTCGGCCATCGGCAGATCGCCCGCCAGATGCAGCAGCGACACGAAGACCGCTGCGACCACGATCTGCAAAAGCAGCTTCTGCTTGGGGGTCAGGCCGGCGTTCTCCTTCTTCTTGATCTTGGCCCAGTCATCGACAAAGCCGACACAGCCGTAAGCCACAGCCAGCAGCCAGACCGAGAAAAAGCTGCCCACGCCCACGCTGCCGCCGGTGAACACACCGAGCGCAATGGCGGTCACGAGCATGGCGACCGTAATACCGATCATGAACATAAAGCCGCCCATGGTCGGGGTGTACTGCTTATTCATGTGCCACTTCGGGCCGATTTCCAGAATCTTCTGGCCGAATTTCTGCTTTTGCAGCCAGCGAATGACCGGCTTGCCGATGACGGCGGTCACCACAAAGGCGACAATCGCCGCGAGCAGGATGGTTTTCATGATTCAACTTCCTCCCCCAGGAACAGTTTCAAAGCATTTTCCATTTTCATCGCACGGCTGCCCTTGAACAGCAGTGCATCCCCCGGCTGTGCCGCCGCGCGCAGCGCCTCAGCCAGCGCTTCGTGCGTGTCAAAGCACGCGATGCGTGCCGCGTCCATACCGGCCTCGACTGCGCCCTCCTTGAGGTACGCGGTGTCCGGGCCGTAGGCGAACAGGTAGTCGGCGTACTGTGCCGCTGCCCGTCCGGCTCTGCGATGGCCGTCGGGCGCGTAGTCGCCCAGCTCGCCCATGCAGCCGAGCACGGCAAAGCGGCGCCCCCCCGCCATCTCACCGAGCACGCGCAGCGCGGCTTCCATCGAGTCCGGGCTTGCGTTGTAGCAGTCCTGATAGATAGCAAAGCCGTTCTTCTCATAGCGCTGCTCGCGCATGCCGACCGGGCGATAAGCGGCAAGGCCTGCCGCCATGTCGTCGCCGTCCAGGCCGAGCAGCCAGCCGCAGGCAGCCGCCGCCAGTGCGTTGCCCACGTTGTGGGTGCCCTGAGACGCGACCTCGACTGTCTTTCTGCCCTCCGGCCAGATGAGCGTGAAGCGCAGCGTGCCGTCGGTGCACGAGATATCCTCGGCGCGGAACTCACAGCCCGGGTTGTTCTGTCCAAACCACACGATGCGGCCGAACAGGCGGTCTTTCTGCTCCCACAAGAGCGGCTCGTCGCCGTTTAACACCGCGATGCCGCCGCGTGCGGCCAATCCCTCGAGAATTTCCATCTTTGCACGGCAAATGCCCTCACGCGAGCCCAAAAACTCGATGTGAGAGGTGCCGATCATGGTGATGACCGCGATATTGGGCTGGCCGCAGGCCGCCATCGCCGCGATCTCGCCAAAAGCCGACATGCCCATCTCAAAGACCGCAGCCTCGGTGTTTTCGTCCATCTCAAGCGCGGTCAGCGGCATACCGATGGTGTTATTCAGGTTGCCCTGGGTCTTGAGCGTGTCGTATCGCTCGGACAGCACCGACGCGATCATCTCCTTGGTGGTCGTCTTGCCCACCGAACCGGTGACCGCGACAACCGGGCAGTCAAACTGCGCCCGGTATCCGCCCGCGAGGTCGAGCAGGCCTTGGCGGGTATCCTCGACGTAGAGTGCGGGAATCGAATAGGTTTCGTCCTTGCGGTGGGTCAGAACTGCGGCGGCGCCGCGCTCGATGGCCTGACCAATAAAGTCATGTCCGTCGAACCGCTCGCCCTTGATCGCCACGAACAGGCTCCCCGGGCCTGCCTCGCGCGCGTCACGCACGACGCTTGTGATGACCGGGTCGGCCGTGCATGTGCCGCCCGTCCAGGCCGCAGCCTCTGACAGGGTAAATTGCTGCATCTCTTTCTATGCCCCTTTTTGTTCTTTTTATCGGCAAAACCGTTTTATACGTTCTTTTCCTTGAAATAATCTGCCACGATCTCGCGCTCGTCCATATGGTGCTTGACGTGGTCGATCTCCTGATAGGTCTCGTGACCCTTGCCCATGAGCACGATGACGTCGTCCTTCTGGGCGATGTCCAGCGCGTGATAGATGGCCGCACGGCGGTCACAGATCACGTCCACCGGCACCTTGGCAGCCTTCATACCGGCTACGATATCCTCGATGATGGCCTCGGGCTGCTCAGTACGCGGGTTATCCGAGGTGACGATGCAGTAGTCGGACAGCTCGGCTGCCAGATGACCCATGATCGGGCGCTTGGTGCGGTCGCGGTCGCCGCCGCAGCCGAACAGTGCAATCACTCTGCCCTTGGCAAAGCCGCGCACGGTGCGCAGGATGTTGGACACGCCGTCGGGTGCGTGGGCGTAGTCAATGAGTACGGTGTAGTCGGTGTCGGTCGGTACGACCTCGGCACGACCCTTAACGCCATGCGCGGTGCCCAGTGCGCGGGCCGCGTGCTCGAGCGGTACGCCCAGAGCGACGCACACGCCCAGCGCTGCCAGCGCGTTCTCGACCGAGAAGTGACCGGGAATGCCCAGCGATACGCGGGCAATCGCGTCGCGGGTGGCTGCGACGAAGGACACGCCCGACGCGCCCAGCTCGATATTCTTAGCCGACAGGTCGGCAGCGTCCTTGTCTGCCGAGAAGGTCAGGCAGGGGCAGGTCGCGTCCGCGAGCATCTTGTCTGCAACCGGGTCGTCGAGATTGACGACACCCTTGTCGGAGATCGTGAACAGCTTGGCCTTGGCCTCACGGTAAGCTTCCATGGTCTTATGGAAGTCCAGATGATCCTGAGTCAGGTTGGTGAACGCGCCGACGGCGAAGCGCACGCCGCGCACGCGGTCGAGAACCAGCGAGTGCGACGAGACTTCCATGACGCAGTGCGTGCAGCCAGCCTCGGCCATGCGTGCAAACAGTGCCTGCAATTCATAGGATTCGGGCGTGGTGCGCTCGGTCGGGATGACCTCGTCACCGATCATGTTCTGATTGGTGCCGATGAGGCCAACCTTATGACCCTCAGCTTCCAGAATGTGCTTTACGAGCGTGGTGGTCGTGGTCTTGCCGTTGGTGCCGGTCACGCCAACCATGGTGAGCTTGCGCGAGGGATGGTCAAAGCGGTTGCCCGCGATGTCGGCCAGTGCGGCTCTGGCATCGGGGACGATGACCGCCGGGATGCCCTTACCGGCCTGCTCGCACACGACTGCAACCGCGCCCTTCTTGAGGGCCATGCCGATATAGGCATGGCCGTCGGTGGCGAAGCCGCGCACGGCGACGAACAGGTCACCCGGCTGGACGGCGCGCGAGTCATAGCGCACCTCGCGGATGTCGATATCCAGATCGACCGCGGTGTAGGTGAACGGGATATCCTTCAGTAAATCTCTCAGTTTCATAGAGAACCTCATTTCTTATACTTAGCGGTCGTTTACGCCCTCGGTGTTGGAGAACTCGACCTCGATGACCGTGCCGACCGACACCTTGGTGCCCGCGGCAGGATTCTGCTTGATGGCAGTCGTCTGCCAGTTGTATTTGCTCGACGCTACGCCCGTGCGGCGCAGGTACAGGTTATTGTTCTTGAGAACGGCCTCGACTTCCTCAGGTGCGCGGCCAACCAGGTTGGGCACGGTGACCGGTTCGGTGGTCTTGGTGCGGTCGCCCAGATAAATGATCATCTGGCTGTCGACCGGTACCTTCTGGCCGGCACTCGGCACCTGATCGCTGACCGTATCGCCCTCGCCGAGGAATCGATAGGTCAGACCGGCGCTCTCGGCTGCCGCAGCTGCCTCATCCTTGGTCATGTCGATGATGCGCGGCGTGCTGACCTCGCGGCGATCGGCCTCGGTCTCGTCGTATACCGGCTCGACACCGATGTACGGCAGAACGTCATTCATGACACGGCCGACAACCGGTGCGGCAATCGCACCGCCGCCGTGAGTCGCCTCATAGGGCAGGTCGGAGATGATGACCAGAACGGCGATCTGCGGGTCGTCCATGGGTGCGACACCGATAAAGGATGCGGTAAAGCGCTGATCCTCGGTCGGGGTACCCGGCAGGGACAGCTCGGACGTTGCGGTCTTACCGCCGATGCGGTAGCCTGCAACGTAAGCGTTCTGGCCGGTACCTTCGGAGACGACCTTTTCCATGGCCTCACGCATATATGCCGAGGTGTCAGCCGAGATGACCTGACGCTTAACCTCGGTCTCGATGGACTGTTTGACCGTGCCGTCGGCGTTCAGAATCTCCTTGACCACGTGCGGGGTCTTGAGCTTGCCGTCGTCGACAATGGCGCAGACGGTGGACAGCATCTGAATGGGAGAAACCTTAAAACGCTGACCAAAAGACGCGGTCATCAGGGTACTTTTGGTCTTTTGCAGGGACTCCAGGGTGTGCATATCGATGCCCTCGATGGAGTCACGTTCACCCGGCAGGTCGATGCCGGTACGATTGAGCAGGCCGAATGCGTCAAAGTACTCATAGAACGAATCCGCGCCCAGCTGAGACACAATCTGCATCATGGCGACGTTGCATGAGTTCATGAGTGCTTGGGTCAGGGTCTGCTGGCCGTGGCCTCCGCGTTTATGGCAGTTGATGACGGTCTCGGAGTCGACGCGCAGCGAACCGCCGCAGAAGAATGTGCTGTTGGAGCCCACCGCCTGTTCCTCGTAGGCCGAGGCGACGGTGAGCAGCTTAAAGACCGAACCGGGCTCATACATATCGGTAACCGGCTTGATCTTCCACATGTCATTCAGCGCGGTGACGCGCAGATCGTCCAGAATGCTGATATATTCTTCATTATTTGCGATGCTCTCGCTCAGGTTGTTGACACCACCCGACTTGAACCACTCGTCCGAGGGCAGGTTGTTCGTGTCCATGCCCTTTTCGGTCAGTGTCTCCACCAGATCGGACTTCATGGTCGCAATCTGCTGTTCGTTGTTGATGATACGTGGAGTATTGGGGTCGAAGTCGGGCAGCTCGGCCAGCGCCAGAATGTCGCCGGTCTTGACGTCCATAACGATGCCCGATACGCCGCCGCGTGCCTGCGGGTTGTCGGCCAGTGCGGTTTCCAGCTGCTTTTCCAGCATTTCCTGGATGGTCGAGTCGATGGTCAGCACGATGGAATTGCCGTCCTGTGCCGGGACATACTGCTCGGCCTCGACCGGCAGGTTGCCGCCCGCCGAGTTTGCCGCGCGTACAACACGACCGGACGAGCCGGCAAGCTCGCTCTCGTACTGCAGCTCGATACCCGACTGACCGGTCGGATTCTCACTCTCGTTCATAAAGCCGATGACCTGAGAGGCAAACGAACCCATGGGATAATACCGGCGATAGTCGTCAACAAAACCGAGTATACCGCTGTAAATAAACGCCTCGTCCGAGTATGTACCCTGTCCGTCGTTAGCCCGGATGCGCTTGGTGTCCTCGTCATAGGCTTTCTTTGCCTCGGTCATCTTGGCGCGCAGCTGGTCTGCGACCTCTTTTTCCACGCCAAAGGCGATACTCAAACCATGCTTATCGGTCATCTGTGCCTTTTGCAGCGCGGTATTGTAGTCCACGCCCAGCACGTCGGACAACAGCTGTGCGACGCGCTCCTGCTGCTCCTCTACCGGGATTTTCAGTACCTTGGTGTTGGTATTGTCGCTGCTGAGGAACATATTGGGATAGATCTCGACGCGCTCAGTGCTGGCCGAGACCGCAAGTTCGGTCATGTTGCTGTCGTAAATGGTGCCGCGTTTGGGCTGTAAGATCGTGTCGCGGGTCTGGAGCGAGTTCGCCTTGGTGTTATAGTAATCGTACTGATACACCTGCATCCACAGCAGACGCACGACAACCGCGGAAAAACCGATGGTACAGGCGACGGCAGCCAGCGCAGCCATGCGCCGCTGCATTTCCTTTCCCGGTCCTTTGATGGGCATAAGCGTGATTCCTCCGTCAAAATCAGAAAAAAGAAGGAGTCAGAAGTGTTTGACACCTCTCACTCCCGTAGTATCTATCTTATTGCGGGGCTCAGCGCAGATATTCCAAAAGAGCGGTGAAACCGCGCACGAGCGAACCGACCACGCCGCCGGTCACGGGCGCAGAGGCCGAGACCTCAATGCCGCCCTCGCCCGCCAGCTCGATGTACTCGATCTGGCTGCTGTTGAGCTTCACCATACCCAGGGTATTTTCTGCGTAATCCGCAATGTACTCCGCGCTGTACTGCTGTTCGTACTTACTCATGAGCGATACGTGTTCGCTCTCGAGCGTCTTCAGGTCGGCCTCACAGGACGAAAGCTTGTGGGTCTCGACCGTCAGCAGCATTTGCGAATAGATCAGGCAAACACATACCGCCGCAACGAAAATGGCGCAGAACAGGCGCGCCGGCGTTACCAGTCGGATATGCTGCCGGATACGGGCCCCCTTTTTGGTTTTCTTCGCCTTGCGGGCATTCTGTGTCCCTTGCTTGGATGCCGGCTGTCTGCCCACCGGCTCCCGTCTCTCAGTCTGCGTCGGCTTCTTGCGTTCCGGCGCTTCAAAACGGCTGGTATCCAGCTGGTTTGGCGATGATGCGGCGTCCAGCCGATAGGCAACGCTTTCGCGGCTTGCTTTCATAACATGGACTCCTCTCGGTTTGTTGAACCCCTTCAAATCTTTTCACACACACGCAGCTTTGCGCTTCGTGCGCGGGCGTTCTCGGCCAGTTCCCCGCTGTCCGGAACGATCGGTTTGCGCGTAATGATCTTGACGCGCGGTTTCCGGCCGCATACGCAGACCGGGAAATCCTTCGGGCAGATACAGCCCTGCGCCGCCTTCTGGAAGGCGGTCTTTACAATGCGGTCTTCCAGCGAGTGGAAGGTGATGACTGCCAGACGGCCGCCCGGGGCGAGCACGTCGATGGCCTTGTCCATCGCCTCTGCGACCGCGCCCAGTTCGTCATTGACCGCGATGCGGATGGCCTGGAAGCTGCGCTTTGCCGGATGCTGCTTTTCGCGCTTGGCCTTGGCCGGCATGGCGCTCTTGATGATGTCCACCAGTTCCAGGGTGGTTTCGATCGGCTTTTCTGCACGGCGGCGCTCGATGGCGGCCGCGATGAGCGGTGCGTAGCGCTCCTCGCCGTACTCAAAGAGAATGCGGCGAATGTCCTCGCGGCTCCAGGTATTGACCACGTCATAGGCGGTCAGCGCCTGCTGACGATCCATGCGCATGTCGAGCGGTGCGTCCTGCATGTAGGAGAATCCGCGCTCGCCGTGGTCGAGCTGGGGCGAGGACACGCCGAGGTCAAACAGGATGCCGTCGGCCTTGTCGAAGCCCTCGCGTGCGAGCACCTCGTCGAGTTTGCGGAAATCGCTCTTGCACAGCCGCACGCGCTGGCGCACGGGTGCGAGCCGGGTCTCGGCGTTTTGCAGCGCCTCGTCGTCGCGGTCGATGCACAAAAGCGTACCCGCGTCGGACAGACGGCTTGCGATGTGATAGGAATGCCCTGCACCGCCGAGCGTCGCGTCGATGTACACGCCGTCCGGCCGGATGTTCAGCACATCCAAGCAGGGCTCAAGTAAAATGCTGATATGAAAAAATTCGTTCATGTCAAAATCCAAATTGAAGTGATACGCCGGCGGGATGCGCCGGGCGTGTGGCAGAACAGAGGCAGAAGAAGTCCTGCGTCCATTCTCGTTTTATTATAGTCGTTTTGTTACCGAATTGCAACCCCTGTGCGCGGCTTTCCGGTGATTTTTAAGCGCGGAATGTGCCTGTTTTTCGTCTATTTTCACGATTTTTCGAATTTTCGCACATATGTTCGCAATCGTCCCTTTTCCCCTGTCCCTGTCTGCTGCTGCAAAACACAGAAAAGGGAGGACGAAAAATCTCGTCCTCCCCCGAAAAAATCTGTCTTTTAGCCGTTCTTTCCGGCTGCGCGGAACTTTGCACGCGCCTTCTTGACCTCTTCTGCCGACAGCGCCAGCGCTTCCTCGGTGCGCTTGAGCGACTCGTCGCAGTACTCGCCCGCAGCGCGGCGCAGCTCTCGCGCCTGGATCTCGGCATTGCCGATGATCTCCTTGGCACGCTTGCGCGCTTCCTGCATGATCTCGGTCTTGTTGAGCATCTTGCGCGCCTCTTCCTCCAGGCGCTTGCGCATGGTGTCAAGCTCGCGGCGGCCTTCGCTCATCATCTGGTTTTTCTGCTGTACGATCTCGGCGGCCATCTTGATGTCGGCCGGGAGGGTGCTGCGCAGTTCATCGATCAGGTCGAGCATGCGCTCGCGCTCGATGACGCACTTATCGCTCGACAGCGGGAGCGTCCAGGCTTCCTGAACCATCTCCTGGATGTTGTTAATCAGTTCTTCCAGTGCTGCTGCCATAAAGTCAGTCTTCCTTTCTCATGCGTTTGAGTACCTCGTCCACAAGCTCGGGCGAGACAAAGCCCGAGATATCGCCGCCGTGTGCGGCAATGTCCTTGACGATGGACGACGAGAGATACATATACTCGGCGCTCGTCATGAGGAACGCAGTGTCAAGGTCGGGATTGAGCTTTCGGTTGGCCAGAGCCATCTGAAACTCAGATTCAAAATCAGAGACCGCGCGCAAACCCTTTACGATGGTGCACGCGCCGCGCTGACGGGCGTATTCCGCCAGCAGGCCGCCGAACATGTCCACCTCAACGTTATCGAGGTGACTGGTCACGCGGCGCAGGAACGCCTGGCGTTCCTCGGGGGTAAACATCGGCTTCTTCGTCTGGTTGTGCATGACCACGACGATAAGGCGATCAAAGAGCGCGGCTGCGCGCTCGATGACGTCCAGATGGCCGAGGGTCACCGGATCAAAGCTGCCGGGATAGATTGCAATCTTCATTTATCTGTCCCGTCTTCCTGATCGTGTGAAACGATCGTGATCTTAATGGCGCCGTAGCGGTATTCGCGGCCTTTCCTGAGGCCGGTCTCGACCGTATCTTCTGCGGCACTTTCGCATACTATTATACCAGTTTCCGACAAAATGTCAAACCTTTCTATCGCGGAAAGGGCTTCCTTCAGGATCTTGCCGCCGTAGGGCGGGTCGAGAAAGATGAGATCATACTGTCCTTTGGCGCAGCGGGATACGAACGCGCCGAAGTCGCCGCCTGTGAGGCGGGCGCGGTCGGAAACGCGGCAGGCGTCGATATTCTTGCGTGCGACCGACTGGGCGGTCTTGTCGTGGTCGACAAAGTCGCAGGACGCCGCGCCGCGCGACAGCGCTTCAATGCCCATCTGGCCGGTACCGGCAAACAGGTCGAGCACGCGTGCGCCGCGCACATGGTTCTGGATGATGTTAAAAATGGACTCCTTGACCCGGTCGGTCGTGGGTCGGGTGTCCATACCGGGTACCGGGGTCAGCTTCTTGCCCCGGGCTGTACCGGAAATGACTCGCATAAGGGGTTCCTCCGTGTTATTTCTCTTTCTTTGCGCGTTTTTCGTAGTAATCATGCACGTTTTCGGCCACCGTCCGCGGGACGACACGCGCAAGCTCGTCCACCGAGGCTGCGCGAATGTTCTCGATGGTGCTGAAGTGCTTCAGCAGGTCGTTTCTGCGCTTTTCGCCCACGCCCTCGATCTGGTCGAGCGACGAGCCGCGCACCTTCTTCGCGCCCAGTGCCCGGTTGTAGGTGATGGCGAAGCGGTGCACTTCCTCCTGAATGCGTCCGATGAGGGCGAAAACCGCCGGGACGGTGGAAATGCCGAACTCCCGGCCGTCGGGTGCAACCAATCCGCGCGTGCGGTGGTGGTCGTCCTTGACCATGCCGAAGCACGGCGTCGTGACGCCGAACTGGTCGAGCACCCGCTGCGCGGTGCGCACGTGTCCCAGTCCGCCGTCGATCAGAAAGGCCGACGGCAGGGGCGTGAACTTCTCGTCCCCGTCCTTCCAGCGCTGCAATCTGCGCGTGAGCATCTCGGTCATGGACGCGTAGTCGTCCTGTCCCTGCGCTGCGGTCTCGATGCGGAACTTGCGGTACCTCGACCGCGCGGGCTTGGCGTCCTCAAAGACCACCATCGACCCGACCGTATCCTGTCCGGCAAAGTTCGAGATGTCGTAGGCTTCCAGAATGTGCGGCAGTTCGTCCATGCCGGTCATCTGTCCGAGCAGCTCGAGCGACTTGACCCGTCGTTCCTGACTGGTCTCCACGCGCAAGATCTCCTCGCGTGCGTTCTTCTCGGCCAGACGGATGATGTCATGCCGCCGTCCGCGCTGGGGCACGGCCAGCTCGACCTTGCGCTCTGCGATGGACGACAGGAACTCACCCACCGCCTCGGACTCGTCGATCGGACTGGACAGCAGCACGGTGCGCGGCACCGCGCCGCGCAGCGCGTAATATTGCTTCAAAAATGCGCCCAGCGCCTCGCCTGCGTCGGCAGCCGTCACGCCGTCGAGCAGGGTGAACTCCTTGTCGTGCAGGTCGCCTGCCAGATAGTGCAGCACGACCACGCAGCCGCGGGTCTGTCCCTGCACGTACGCGACCGCGTCCAGCTCGGCGAATGCACCCGCGACCACCTTCTGCTTTTCGCCCAGTGCACGCACGGCGCGGATGCGGTCGCGCAGCGTGGCCGCCTGCTCAAACCGCAAGTCCTCTGCCGCCTGCTCCATGCGGGCGGTCAGGTCGGCAAGCAGGGCTTTGTCGTTGCCTTCCAGCAGCGAAATGCCCTCCTGCACACGTGCCGCGTACTCCTCGGCGCTCACCTGACCGGTACACGGTGCGATACACCGACCAAGGTGCAGGTTGAGACACGGTCGGTCTTTGCCGATGTCACGCGGGAACACGCGGCGGCAGGTCTTGAGCTTTAGGGTCTCGTTGATCGTGTCGATGGCGTGATAGGCCGCACGGCGGCTGGTGTAGGGACCGAAGTAGCGGTCGGCATCGTGTCCGGGTTTGGGCACGATGGAAAAAGACGGGTACGGCTTGGAGGTCGTGACCTTGATGAACGGGTAGCCCTTGTCGTCCTTGAGCAGGATGTTGTACTTGGGCTGATACTTCTTAATCATCTGGTTTTCCAGCACCAGCGCCTCGAACTCGGTCTCGGTGACAATAATGTCAAAATCCCATATGTTTGAAACCATGCGGATGGTCTTGGGTGAGTGCCGGGAATCGGACTGGAAATACTGGGAAACACGGTTCTTGAGTGCCTTGGCCTTGCCGACGTAGATGACCTGTCCGTCCCGGTTCTTCATAATGTAGACGCCAGGCTCGAAGGGCAGGGACAGGACCTTTGCTTTCAGTTCTTCAAAACGTTCGCTCATAGAAATCGATACCAAAGAAAATGGGCGGGGGGAAGACAAGAAAAGCACCGCTGACGCGGTGCTTTTGGTGCCTTTGCGGATAGGCGCTTAGTCGGAGAAATTAGAGGTAATCAGCTCAACGAGTGCGTTGACTGCTTCTTCCTCGTCCGGGCCGTCAGCGATCAGATTGATCGTAGTGCCCTTGGTGATGCCAAGAGAGAGAATACCGAGCAGGCTCTTAGCGTTTACGCGACGCTCTTCCTTCTCAACGAGGATGGTGCTCTTGAACTCATTGGCCTTCTGAATGAAAAAAGTTGCCGGTCTTGCATAAAGACCTACCTGATTGGTAACCTGTACTTCTTTCGAATACATTTCCTCATCGCTCCCTAATTCAAAGTTTAATTAAGCTCTCTTAATTCGTTTTTAAACCACTGATAAGATAATAATAGGATACTTTTTTTTGGCTTTTCGTCAATCCTATTTTCAAAGAAAGCCTTTACTGATTTGTAGAAAATCCCGGTTTTCCGCAGGCTTTATTGAACTATTTCAACAATTTCACGCCCTTAAACGGGCATAAATGGTGTGTTTTGGTTTTTTCTGTCCCATCGCGGGATTTACTTAAACTCGACAACCGTCACGCCCATTTCGCCCTCTCCGAAGACACCGTTGCGCACGGTCTTACAGAACTTGTTGCGCTTTAAGTGACTCTGGATGGCGGCACGCAGGGTGCCGGTGCCCTTGCCGTGGATGATGCGCACAGTAGGAAGTTTGCTCATGAGAGCGGACGAGATGAACTGGTCGACCTCCAAAATGGCCTCCTCAGCACACAGGCCGCGCACGTCGATTTCGCTCGGCGCTGCCTGCACGCGCAGCTCTCTGACACCGCCCTTGCCGCCTGCCGGACGGCCGGACGGCTTCTTCTCCTGCTTCTGTTTCTTGAGCGGACGCACTTCTGTCACACGGACATTCATCTTCATGATGCCCGCCTGTACCTGTACGTTTCCGTCCGCATCCGGTGCTTTGAGTACGGTTGCGGTGACTCCGGACACGTTCAAAAGCTGTACTTCATCGCCCGGTTTCAAGTTCTTGACTTCATTCGGGTCAACCGTGCGCTTTTCGCGCGCCTTGCCGCGCAGTTCGGTCTCGGTCTGGGTGATGATGCCGCGCAGGGTGGTCTTGGCTGCCGCCAGGTTCTGATCGGCTGCCTTTTTCTGCGCCTGCTTCTTCATGTCCTCGAGCTCGTCAAACACGGTCTCGGCTGCCATACGCGCATCTTTCAGGATACGGTCGGCCTTGAGGCGGGCGTTCTCCAGAATGCGGTCGGTCTCGTCCTGGGTCTTGTCTCTGAGGTTCTCGGCCTTGTCACGCTCGCTCTGCGCCGCCGCTCTCAGGCGCTCGGCCTCGGCCTTATACTTCTCCAGCTGACGGCGTTCCTTTTCCAGTTCGGCCAGAACGTCCTCGAATCGGGTGTTCTCGGTCGAGATCTGTTCCTTTGCCCGCTCCAAAATGGTGGGCTGGAGTCCCAGGCGTGCGGCGATGGCGAAGGCGTTGGACTTGCCCGGAATACCGGTCAGCAAACGGTAGGTCGGGCGCAGTGTGCCCACGTCAAACTCGCACGATGCGTTCTCGACACCGTCGGTAGTCAGTGCGAAGGTTTTCAGCTCGGAATAGTGGGTAGTCGCAGCAACGCGCGCGCCCATCTGACGGGCGTAGCCGATGACCGAAACCGCAAGGGCTGCGCCCTCGATCGGGTCGGTACCCGCGCCCAGCTCGTCGAACAGCACCAGATCGCCCTTGGCGCACTTCTCCATGATGCCGACGATGGTCTTCATGTGCGACGAGAAGGTGGACAGGCTCTGCTCGATGGACTGCTCATCACCGATATCGGCGTAGACATTCTCAAAAATGCACACCTCAGATGTCTCGTTCGCCGGAATGTGCAGGCCGGACTGCGCCATCAGGCACAAAAGACCGAGCGTTTTGAGCGATACCGTCTTACCGCCGGTGTTCGGGCCGGTGATGACAAGGGTGTCATAGTCGCGTCCAATGGCGATGTCGATGGGTACAGCGGTCTTTTGATCGAGCAGCGGATGGCGGGCGCGGTGCAGGTTGACCGCGTAGTCCTCGGTCAGGTGCGGCTCGCAAGCATTCAGCTGGAACGACAGCTTAGCGCGTGCGAAGATGAAGTCGAAGGTGCACAGCGCCTCGTAGTCCTCGCGGATGGAAGCTGAGCACTGTGCCACACCCGCCGACAGCTCGGCGAGAATGCGCTCGATCTCCTGCTGCTCGCGTCCCTCGAGTACCTTGAGCTGGTTGTTGATCTCGACGACCTGTGCCGGCTCAACGAACAGCGTCGCGCCCGAACCCGAGGTGTCGTGCACCAGACCGGGCACGTCACCGCGGTGCTCGGCCTTGACCGGCACGACGAAACGTCCGTTTCGCTGGGTGATGATAGCTTCCTGTAAGTATTTGGCGCGTTCGCCCGAGATCATGCGTCCCAGCGTCTCGCGCACACGTCCGCCGATGCGGCGCATCTCGCGGCGGATGGACGACAGCTCGGGCGATGCGCCGTCTGCCATCTCCTCCTCGGAGACGATCGAGGTCGTAATCGACTCTTCCAAGCTCCGATTGCCCGAAATGCGGTGATAAATCGGGGTTAAGGTGGTCTTTTCCTCCTGCTCGGCAAAATATGCCTGCATCAGGCGTGCCGCCTGCAGGAGCGATGCCACACCCAGCAGCTCGCGCATGTTGAGCGCGCCGCCGACCTCGCACCGTCTGAGCGCTGCGGTCACGTCGCGGATGCCGCCCAAGGTCGGGCTGCCGTTTTTGACCATCATGTTCTTTGCATCGGTGGTCTGACGCAGATAGAGCGCCGCGTCCTCGTGGTCGGTGACCGGTCGCAGCGCCAGCGCCATCTCCCGTCCGCGTGCCGATACGGTCTGCGCCGCCAGCAGGTCGAGGACGGTAAAATATTCCAGTGTTCTAAGTGATTTTTCTCCCAATCGGTTCATGTCTTTGCTCCAAATGTAGGTGAAATCGCGCCCTCCGGTTCCAGAGAGCGGTAAAATGTAAGGCTGTCAAAGCCGCGCTCGGCGCGGCACAGCGCGTACGCCTCGCACACCTGGGCGAGCTGCACACGGGCAGGCCCGCTCAGCGCGAAGGCGTACACCCGGGGCAGCTCCTGTGTCAGGATATGCCGGATGGCCGAAAAGGTTGCCGGGATGAGCCGGACATAGCCCGGTGCGCCCAGACGCTCGGCGCAGGACGCGCAGCGGCACACGCCGTCACGCGGAGAAAACCAGGGACTGTTCCCCAGCGGCTCACCGCACACCGAGCACCGCGAAACCTCCGGCTCGTATCCGCTCTCGGCCATCAGCCGCAGCTCAAAGGCGGCCTTGACGGTCAGGCGGTCGCGCTTTTGCTCGGCCAGCGCGTGCAGGGCGTAGAGCAGCAGACGGGCTGCCGCCGGGCTGTCCTCCTCGGTGTCGGTCATGTGACCGGTCAGCTCGGCCAGATAGCAGCACAGAGCGTACGTCTCCATGCTCTCGGTCACGCCCCAAAAGGACGCGATCAGATCGGCCTGCTGGAGCGTATACTTGCCGCCCCGCCCCTGATACAGCGTCAGCTCACTGTAACAGAACAGCCGCACCGCGTTCATCATCCGTCCGCCGCGCCGCCGCACGCCCTTGCACAGCACCTCAATGCGCCGTCCCTCCTCGGTCAGCACACTGATATAGCGGTCATTGTCCCCGAAATCGGTCTCCCGGATGACCAGACCTTTGTGCGTGAGATGCTCCATATCGCTCCTTGTCGTGTTCTTCATGCAGTCCCCGGTACAAAAGGTAAGCCGCCGGTTCGCCTGTATGAATAAATCGATTCCAAAATTCCTGTAAATCCATGTACGCTCTCCCCTTTCGTCCCATAGCATAGCCAGCTTTGGGGCAAAGTATAAGAGGAAATATCTCGCTCATTTTCGCGTAGACAAAACGAAGCATAGATTTTTAATTTTCAAAACTTCGGGGCTATGCCTCGAAGTTTTACCCCGACCCCGCGCCGCAGTCCGGCGCGGATATTCCGGGGGTATCGCAGGAGGTTTCTACCGGAACCTCCTGCGTATCTAGGGGGATTGGATTCCCCTAGACTCATTCGTCCTGATAACCAAAGTTTCTCATCTGATACTGGTTGTTTCTCCAGTCTTCCTTAATCTTGATCCACAGGTCAAGGTAAACCTTTGCGCCCAGGTCGCGCTCCAGATCGCGGCGTGCCAGCTCGCCGATCTTCTTGAGCATCGCGCCGCCCTTGCCGATGATAATGCCCTTATGGCTGGCCTTCTCGCAGTAGATGGTCGCGTAGATGGACACCGTACCGCTCTCGCGGGTCTCCATCTTCTCGATGCCGACCGCAACGCCGTGCGGTACCTCGCGGTCAAGCAGAAGCAGCATTTTTTCGCGGATGATCTCGGCTGCCATCTGGCGCTCGGGCTGGTCGGATACCATGTCCTCGGGGAACAGCTGCGGGCCTTCGAGCGCAAACTTGTTGATCTCCTCCATCAGGATATCCAGATTCTTACCCGTGCGTGCGGACACCGGTATGACTGCGTCAAACTCGTGGCGTGCCGCGTAGGCCGCAATAACGGCAAGCAGGTCTTCGTGCTTGACCGTGTCGGTCTTATTGATGACCAGAATGGACGGGATGCCGGCCTCCTCGATCTGCGCAATGAGCTTTTCCTCGGGTGCGCCGATGTTCGGGATGGGCTCGACGATGAGTGCGGCCACGTCGACTTCGGTAACGGTATCCTCGACGACCTTTACCATGTAGTCGCCCAGGCGCGAGCGCGGCTTGTGCAGGCCGGGGGTGTCCAGGAATACGTACTGGCAGCCGTCCTTGTTGAGCAGGCCGGTGATGCGGGTACGGGTGGTCTGGGGCTTGTTGGACACGATGGCCACCTTGCGGCCAACCAGCTTATTGGTCAGGGTGGATTTGCCTACGTTGGGTCGTCCAACCATGGAGACAATCGCGGTTTTTGTAATTTCCATTTATCTTTTCCTTCCAAATCGAAAAATAAACCAGAGCGCACAGGGCGCTGAAAAAATCAGAACAAAAATCAGGGTGGGATGGGTTTGCAGCGCGTCCAGAATGGTGTCAAGCTCGGGGATAAAGAAGAGCAGACCAATGACGGCGCACGCCACCGCGCACACGAACACGCCTGCGGCGGCAATGTCCTTGGCATCGCGCACGGCGCGGTCGTAGCCCGACGCTTTCCAGTCGCACAGGCACTCGATGGCGGTGTTCATCAGCTCCGCGCCCATCATCACGCCGAAACACAGCGCGAGCACGGCGCATTTGGTCGCCGACAGGCGGCAGAGCACGGCGAGCAGGGTCACATAGCAGGCTGCTGTCAGGTGAATGCGGAAGTTGCGCTCGGTGTGCATGCACAGCCGGGCGCCGCGCACGGCGTACTGAAAACTCTGACGCAGCTTGCGGATCTCGCCGCCCATCATGCGCGTACCAGACCCAATGCGGTGAGGTTCTCTTCTTCCTTGCCGCGCATGAGCTTCCGGTCGTCCTCCTCCCGCTCGTGGTCATAGCCGAGCAGGTGCAGCACCGAATGCACGGTCAAAAATCCGCACTCGCGCTCGGGCGAGTGACCGAAATCGGCGGCCTGTTCGACCGCGCGGTCGTAGTTCAAAATCATATCGCCCAGCATGACCTTGTCGATCTCCGGGTCGTATTCCAGCTCTTCCTGTGCTTCTCCGTTGTAAAAATCGTACATCGGGAAGGACAGCACGTCGGTCACCGCGTCCTTGTCGCGGTACTCGGCGTTCATCTGCCGGATGGTCTCGCCATCAACGATGGTCACGTCGATAAAGGCATCAAAGTCGATGCCCTCGCTCGCAAGCACCTGCTGCGCACAGCGAGTGATGAGGTCGCGCACTTCGTCCTCGTGCGCAAGCTCTACTTCGGTGGTCACGCGAATGAGATGGTTCATCTTCTCCCCTCCAGACGGCGTTGGAATTTACGCGGCGCGTCGGGCTTGTCCGACCGTGCAGCGCGTACCGCACGCGCCGGGCGATCCTCGCGCACATGGCTCATCTTGCGGCTCTCATAATCGGCGTACGCCTTGACGATGCGCTGTACCAGCTCGTGACGCACGACGTCCTTATCGGTCAGGTAGCACTGGGCGATGTCGGGCACGTCCATGAGCACGCGGGACGCTTCCTTGAGTCCCGAGGTCTTGCCGTCGGGCAGGTCGATCTGGGTCACGTCGCCCGTGATGACCGCCTTGGAGCCAAAGCCGATACGGGTCAAAAACATCTTCATCTGCTCGGGCGTGGTGTTCTGCGCCTCGTCCAGGATGATAAACGAGTCATCGAGCGTACGTCCGCGCATGTAAGCGAGCGGTGCAACCTCGATCGAGCCCTTTTCCATGTGCTTCTGGAAATTCTCCGCGCCCATCATGTCGAACAGGCCGTCATAGAGCGGTCTGAGGTAGGGGTCGACCTTGCTTTGCAGGTCACCGGGCAGGAAGCCCAGCTTTTCACCCGCCTCGACCGCCGGTCGGGTCAGAATGATGCGCGAGACCTGCTTGTCGCGGAATGCGGCCACGGCCGCGGCGACGGCCAGATAGGTTTTACCCGTACCGGCCGGGCCGATGCCCATGGTGATGGTGTGCGTGCGGATGGCCTCCATGTACTTTTTCTGTCCGAGGGTCTTGGCCTTGATGGGCTTGCCCTTGGCGGTGATGACCAGCACGTCACGACCCATGGTGTGCACTTCGCTCTCGCGGCCCTCGCGTGCCAGACCGATAACGTACTGCACGGTCTGGGTGCTGACCGCCTCGCCGCGGCGCGCCATCTCGAGCAGCGCGGCAAAAACGCGCTCGGCGACCCCGACGGCCTCGGGGTCACCCGAAATCTTGAGCTCGGTCGCCCGACTGACCACCGATACGCCCAGTTCGCGCTCGATGAGCTTGATATTCTCGTCGAACGCGCCGAAAATGGCGATCATCAGGTCGGCCTGCTCCATCTGCATGGTTGTTTCTATCATATTCGCTGCCTTTCTGTCTTTCCAAAAAATCACCGGACGGTCAGGGTGCTTACTCTGCCGGCTCCTCCTGCTCCTTTTCGGGCAAGGGTGTGCGGTCGATCATCTCGCAGGCAATCTGCTCCTCGCACGACGCCGTCACGCGCACGCGCACCGCACCTGCCTCCTCCTCGATCGTCCAGCGGCTGTCCAAAATCGTTCCGTCCAGTGTCTGCGCCAGCCGGTCAAGCCAGGTCTGCGCCGCCGCGTCTCCAACCTCCTGCGCGGTGCCGGAAACCGGGAGGGCATCACACGCCCGGCAGGTCTCGCGCACGAGGGAAATGGGCAGCATCAGGCGGCTTCCGATGGAAAGCCTTGTCTTTTCTATGGTTATTTTATCACAAGTATCGGTATGAATACCACTCCCTAAATACAAATTTATCCGCCGGTCGCCCAGGGTGAGCGCATATCGGGTAGTCATGCGGTCGGTGGCGCGGGATTCCGTCCACGTCAGCGGACACAGCAGGGTTGCCGTGCGGCTGGTGTAGGCCATGACCCGCCCCATGCCGTGTGCGCGGTGCGCCTCGCCCCATTCGGTCGTATTGGGCACGGCTGACGAGACCAGCAGCTGCCCCTGCTCGACGGCCTCGCCGGGCTGGACGAGCAGCTGACCGCCGGTCACCGCCGTGCGGCTGACAACCCCGTCCCGCGTAGCGACCAGACCGGTCGGTGCGGCACGGTCGATACGGTCGGGTGTGGGCACGGCGGCATCGACCTCCACGCGCACCGCGTTGCCGATGCGCGTAATCGCGATGACTCCGACTTCCGGAATCTCGCTCTGGATGGCGCGGCGCGTGTCGTCGGTGTCGATCTGTCCGAGCCATGCGCCTTCATAAATACCGGTCTCGCGCAGCACGTCGCGCAGCGCGCTCACCGGAATGCCGTCGGCGGCGACGATCTCAAGCACCCACACAAATTGGGTCAGCAGCACGACGACCAGCGCCAGTGCGCACACGCCGCCGGTCAAAATCCAGCGCCGGCGCAGCCGTGCGACAAAAAACGGCAGACCGCGCCGTCCAATCACCCGCACCCGACAGCCCGTGCGTCCCATCAGCCGCCGCAGCGCGTAAAAATCGGACAGCGACAGCGTGGTCTCGATCGTCCGGGCATCCACACGCACGGTGTTCCACAGGCCGATCTCGCCCTGCAAGGCGACGTTCAGAAACCGTTCGATGGATGCGCCGCACACCCGGATGCGCACCTCACCCGCCGCGCCCGATACCAAACGTCCGATCATACGCGATCACCTCCTGTGTTCCAGCCTCACTTGCTGCACCTGGCCGCGCACCGCGACCTCGGCACGCGAGAGCGCTTCGAGCGTCAAGCCCTCGCCCTCGATGCAGACCTCTCCGTCCGGGCAGTCCACCCGGATACAAGTCTGGCTATATGCCCGCACGCCCCGGTGCCGCTCGATGACCAGGCGTCCGCCCTCGACTTCCACACGCGGCGCGCCCTGAACGGCTCGCCCGAGTGCGGCATACATCTCCCGCAGCCCCATCTGCGCTCGCCTCCTTTCTCCCCTTACTCTATGCAAAGCCGGTATGAACCTAGACCGCACGGCATACGATGGACAAAACCCATTTTTTCAGGGTCTGTCAGGAGGGTCACAGCCATGCGCCGTTTGCTGCCGTATTCCGCCGCCTTTCTCGCGGCAATTTTATTCTGTCTGGTCGTACCGCACGCGGCCGCCGCGGCGCGCGGTGCACAGGAAGGTCTGGACGTGGCGCTTGCAACCGCCATTCCCGCACTCTTTCCCTTCTTTGTCGCGAGCGGTCTGCTCATCCGCTCGGGCGCGGTGTCGGTGGTGGGAAAATGGTGCGCACCGCTCATCCGGCGGGTCTACGGTCTGCCCGGTGAGGCGGCAGGGCCGCTCGTGCTGGGTCTGACCGGCGGCTACCCCATCGGCGCACAGGCTGCGCGCGAGCTATACGACGCGGGGACGCTGTCGCGGGAGGAAGCCGAGCGTCTGCTCGGATTCTGCAACAACACCGGCCCGGCCTTTCTCATCGGCGTGTGCGGTGCCGGTCTGTGCGGGTCGGTGCGCACCGGTGTGCTGCTCTACGGCATCCACATCGCCGCCGCGCTGCTGACCGGTCTTGCCATGACCGCCCGGGAGTCGTCGCAGGCCATGCGGCACGCCAGCCGCGCGCCCGAACCGCTTCCCTTTTCCACCTGTCTGACCCAGTCGGTGCAGCAGGCCGGACGCGCCTGCCTGTCTATCACCGCCTTCATCATGCTCTTTTCCATGCTGCGCCGGGTGCTGGAAGCCGCCGGCATTCTGGAGCACGCTGCCGTGCTGTGCACCCCGCTTTTGTGGTTCCTCGGTGCACCTGCTGACGCGGCGCAGCCGCTGCTCGTGGGCATTTTGGAGATGACGAGCGGTCTGGTCTTGCTGCCCGAGGGCGCTGGACGTGCGCTTTTGCCCGCGATGAGCTTTGTGGTCGGCTTCGGTGGTCTGTCCGTCCTGTGTCAGACGGCTGCAGCCGTGAACGGATTGTCCCTGCGGCGGCTCTTTTATGGGAAGGTACTGCACGGACTGATCGCGGCTGCCCTGACCATGATCGTCCAGGCCATTCTCCCCCATCCCACGCCGGTTTTCTCTGCCGCGCTCGCCAGTCTGCCTGCCCATCCGGCTGCCGGTCTGCTCTTTGTTTCCATTTCTATCCTGTGTGTAACTTCCTCTGGAAAAAAGCACCGAAATCGGCTATAATGAGAATACTATCCCAAATTCCCTTTGATTAGGAGGTGATGCGAAACGCTGCGCCCCAACCGTTTCCTTTTCCGCCGGGACATCGAACCGCGCTGCCTGTACTGTGCCCGCGCCGTCCCGCTCGACGACGAACACGTCGCCTGCCGCAAGCGAGGTGTTGTACCCAAAGAACACGCCTGCCGCGCGTTCCGCTATGATCCCCTGCGCCGCATCCCGCCCAAACCGGCGGTCATCCGCGGTCACTTTTCCGATGAAGACTTTACGCTGGAGGAACCCGAAGAATGACTTTCCCTGCTCTCCGGCGGCGCGTTGCCGCCTTTTTTGTTGTGCTCTTATGCCTTTTGACCGTGTGCCCCGGTGCGGCGCAGGCCATCTCCACCCCGGACATTCAGGCCACTGCCGTCTACTTAGGTGACCCGGAAACCGGTCTGCCGCTGTACGAAAAGAACGCCGAGGAAAAACGCTACCCGGCTTCGACCACCAAAATCATGACCGCGCTCATCGTTCTGGAAAACGTGGACGACCTCGAACAGAAGGTCACGGTCACCCAGGAGGACTTTAGCGGCGTGGAAGCTGACTCGTCCAAGGCCGGTTTTGTCGTGGGGGAGGAAGTTTCCATTATGGATTTGCTCTATGGCCTGCTGCTGCCCTCGGGTAATGAGGCGGCCAACACCCTCGCACGTGTGGTTTCGGGCGATGTCCCGACCTTCGTCGACAAGATGAACGCCCGCGCCACCGATCTGGGCTGCACCGGCACTCACTTTGCAAACCCCAACGGTCTGCACGATGACAACCACTACACCACCGCGCACGACCTGTTCCGCATCACGCAGGAGGCCATGAAAAACGAGACCTTCTGCGATATCGTCAGCACGGCACAGAAAAACCTCGCGCCGTCCAACAAGGCTGCCGAGCATCCGAACGGCAAGAATCTGTACTTACTGACCACCAACCAGCTCATTCTGTCGCGCAACAGCCCGTACTACTACGCCTACGCGACCGGCGTTAAGACCGGTCACACCAGTCAGGCCGGTTACTGTCTGGTCGCATCGGCGGAAAAGAAGGGTTCGGAACTGATTTCGGTCATGCTCGGCTGCGAAAAGCCGCAGGGCTCGGCTCAGCCGCTCACCTACGACGAGACTAAGAAGCTGTTTGACTGGGCGTACGAAAACTATCAGTCCAAGACCCTCATCAGTCAGGGCACCGAGATTCAGGAAGTGCCCATCCGTCTGTCCACCGAGGCCAACAAGCTCATGCTGGTCGCAGGCGGTGACCTGACCGCAACCGTGCCCAAGGATCTGACCGCTGCCGACTTTGAACAGTCCATCACAGTCAAGGAAGATCTGGTCGCACCGGTCACCAAGGGGGACAAGCTCGGCACGCTGTCGCTGTCCTTGAACGGCGTCACCTACGGTTCGATCGATCTGGTCGCACTCAATGATGTGTCTATGTCCGAGGTGCTCTACTACGCATACCTGCTCGAAAACTTCTTCAGCACTCCGCTGTTTAAGCTCATCCTGCTCGTCATCATCCTGCTGTTCATCCTCTATATCACCTTCTACATCATCCGCGTCCGCCGCAAGCGTCAGAAGCGCCGCCAGATGATGCGCTCCAAGTACGCACGCATGGAGCAGTACGAGCGTCAGCAGCACAGAGACGACGATCCCAAGAGGTAAGACCATGGACGAACGCAAAGGACTGAGTGCGAAAAATATCCTCGTCATCGTCATTGTCCTCATCCTCTTTGTCGGTGGATTCTTCGTGACCAGTCATCTGACCGGCTCGGTCAAACTGAGCACGAGCGAAGACCTGACCGCCGCCTTGCAGCAGGCTGTCATGAGCGAACAGGCGCCCGAGGTCTATAAAACCGACCTGACCGATCGCTGTCTGGCTGTTCTGTTCGACGCCGGAGACCAGAAAAACGATCTGGTTCTGTTCGTCCCCGATTGGCTGTTCCCCGATCGCTGGTGTTATCTGGATGCCATGCAGAGCGAGGACGATGTCGCCGTCTATCATACCCGGGTCGGCACGGAGGACGAACCCAAAACATTGGTGGTCGTGTTCGGTCAGAGTGACCACGACGTGACCGTTACCGCCGGCGATCATCAGGAGACGATCTCCCCGGATAAAAACGGCATCGTGCTCAAACAGTTCCGCGTCGCTGGTAACGTCACCCCAGCTTTAACGGAGAACTAACCCCCCGCCCGCAGGCGTAATGAAAGTTTCGCCAGCCTTTTCAAAGGCTGCGGGTTCTCAGGGCAGCGCCCTGAGACGCGCTTCGCAGAGCGCGGAACTCCCCTTTTGATTCCCGGTGTCCGGCCCGGGAATCAACTAAAACAAAAACCAAACCGCGACCCGCAGGTCGCGGAATTCCCCCAAAACAAAAGCACCGTTCTCTCGAACGGTGCTTTTCTTATACACAAATCTCTTATCCTCTCTTCAGACGACGGCGCAGTTCCTCGACCGCCTCCTGATACCGTCCCGAACGCAAGCTCGGGTTGCCGCGCAGCATCCACTTGGACGTGCAGCGCATACGCTCGACACGCTCGGTGATGCGGCTGTCCGCCTCACGCAGCGCGAGATGCAGCTGCAAACGACGCTCTTCCGATGCCGCCATAATGCGCTGTCTGCGCTCCTCGACCGCTGCCGCACTCTGCGCACGCATCTCCTGCGCGGCCTGCGTCAGCTGCTGGCGCGTCTTCTCGGCCTGCGCGGTCAGCTGCTCGCGCAGCGCGTCGGCCTCGGCACGCATCTTGTCCACTTCCTCGAGCAGCTTGGCAATGCCCAGTGCGGTCTTGACCGAGCTGACAACATCGGTGACAAAGTATACCGATACCACACAGCCGATCAGGGCTGTCATAAAGGGCGACAAGTGCTCTAACAGATCTTCTACCGGTTTATGGATGAAGTACGGCAGAATCACCGACAGTGCACCCCACGCAAGCGAGGATTGCAGGCAGATACGTCCCTGGAACTGGAAGCGATGCTCGGAATAGTCCCAATACCGTACCTTAAACAGCGATTCCATGATGACACCAACCACATATTCAAATGCAGTTGCGACAATCATACCGGCGAAAAACATTGCGACCGGGTGACCGTCAAGCGGTAAAGCCACATGCAGCAGCAGGACAGCGCCGAAGCCGTAAATGGGCAGCATAGGACCGCGCAGGAAGCCGCGGTTGACCGGTCTGCGCTGCTGAACCGACACGACGGTCGATTCAAACATCCATCCCAGGACGCAATAGACATAGAACACCAGCAGCCACTGGAACGGGGTGTAATCGTACATAAAATGTTTCCTCTCAGATCCGGCGGCCCGTGCCGCCTTTTCTCTCACTATATTCCTTTTTGTGCGGTCTGGCAAGGGGTTTGGCGGTTTTGTCCCCGGATTGTCATGAAAGGGAGTGAAGTGCAAGGGACGGCACGCGCTGTTTGTTTCCTCTGTGTACAAAGTTTTTTCGGCATATTTGTAGAAAAAGCAAATTGTTATCTATATTAAGCTATGTTATATTTACTTACATAAAATCTGGATTCTGCAAATATTCAATAATTTGCCACGGTACGCGAGGTATTTGATATGAAAACAAAGTCTTTTTGGGGCGCTCTCTTGATTGTCTGCCTGCTGTGCGTCGGCATCTTTATCGCGTCCACGCGCTCGCATCTTGCAGACTCGGAAACCCAGACCGAGACCTACAATCTCGATTTTTCCCCTTCGACTTACACGACAAATGAATATGATGCGCTGAAAATGCAGCAATGGTACGCCTGCACAGTTCTGGACAAGCCATCTTCGACGCAGGCAGAGATCAGACAGGCACGCGAAATCCTTGCAATTGACCCGGTAAAGCATTTTTATGGTCTTCAGGCCAAAGGAGAAGAGGAACTTGCCGCGCTGGGCTATCCTGCTTATCAAATTCAGGCGATTATAGCGTTTGACGGCAGCGAAGAAGCCATTTATCAGGCTTGTGCGTCGCTCTCAACCCATCTTCTGATTCTAAACCACGACAAATACCCCGATGACACGCGCACATTAGAGGCAAAGTACATATTCTCCTGGAACGGTATGCCTTCCATACGACAAACCGACCTCATCGCGTTGTCATCCGACCGGTTTTTCTATGCGGAAGGCTCGGGGTCGAGCACCATATATTACGCCGCAGATGTCGGCACCGAGCGGTTGGTCGTGCATCCGGATGTGAAAAAAATCACCTCTGGAAACGGTCGTGCGGCTGGAATCAATCTGTCCATGCAGGAAGTGTCCGGTCGTGTCGGTTATCATCCGGTCTGCGGTTCTATCACCGTCAAGTTCAGCAGTCGGGATTTCCGGCAAACGTGCATTCAGGGCGCATATGTGCACGCGATTCTTCCGACTGACGTTGACCCGGTTGCAACACTTCCTTTGAATCTGGTCGGTACGTTTACGCGACTGGATGTATGGGGCAAATTCACGGACATGCGGCTGGAAAGTCTGGTGGTGGACATTATCTGATACTATGGGATAGGGAAATGAGAAAAAAAGACGACCTTCGGGTCGTCTTTTTTGATGAGCGCGCCTGGCGCGCGGGGAATTTCGCGCTCTGCGGAGCGCGATTGTTTTTTTGTTTTAATTGAAACCCGGGTCGGACACCGGGTTTCAAAAGGGGATTTCGCGTCCTGCGGGACGCGACTCAGGGCTCTGCCCTGAGAACCCGCAGCCTTTCGAGAAAGGCTGGCGAAAGCTTCAATAGGGGTGCGGTGGTTTAACTGTTCCCAAAATGTATCCTATTTCGCGGGCAAATATGCTATAATGAATCTATCCATGGACAGGCCCTATGTCCATGATCTTTTAAGGAGGATTGTTTTCTATGCAGAATTTTACATACTGTGCCCCCACCAAGGTCATTTTCGGTCGTGGTGTGGAATCCCAGATCGGTACCGAGCTGCGCGAGCTGGGTGCAACCCGTGTTCTTGTTCACTTTGGCGGAGGTTCGGTCAAGAAAACCGGTCTTTTGGACAAGGTCATCGCGTCTCTGACCGAGGCCGGTCTGTCTTATGTCGAGTTTGGCGGTGTTGAGCCCAACCCCAAGTTATCCTTTATTCACAAGGGCATCGAGCTTGGCCGTGCGGAAAAGGTCGACTTTATTCTGGCTGTCGGCGGCGGCAGTGTCATTGACTCGGCCAAGGCCATCGGTGTTGGACTTGTGACCGGCAACGACCCGTGGCAGTATGCGTCCACCGGCACCCATCCCGAGCGCAATGA
This sequence comes from Butyricicoccus pullicaecorum DSM 23266, assembly GCF_900167005.1. GTDB lineage: Bacteria > Bacillota > Clostridia > Oscillospirales > Butyricicoccaceae > Butyricicoccus > Butyricicoccus pullicaecorum. Next base: position 12,995 of record NZ_FUXW01000005.1, on the reverse strand, counting down.
GGTTTTCCCGGTTGGTGTCGTTCTGACCATCTCGGCAGCTGGCAGTGAGATGTCCAACTCTGACGTCATCACCAACGATCTCATCACTCCCTGGGTCAAGCAGGGCATCACGTCCGAGACCGTTCGCCCGCTGGTTGCGTTCCTGAACCCGGAAAACACCTTTACCGTATCCAAGTTCCAGACCGGCTGCGGTATCGTTGATATTATGATGCATACGCTCGAGCGCTACGTGACCGGTCAGGACGAGTGCGATCTGAGCGAGCGCATTGCCGAAGCTTTGCTCGTATCGGTGCGCGAGGCTGGCCGTGTTGCCATCGCACACCCCGACAACTACGAAGCACGTGCGACGCTGATGTGGGCGTCCTCGCTGTCGCACAATGATCTGACCGGCTGCGGCAAAATCCGCAAGTTCCCGGTGCACAAGCTCGAGCATCCGGTTTCTGCCCTGCATGACTCGATCTCGCACGGTGCAGGTCTGTCCGTCCTCTTCCCCGCTTGGGCGCAGTTTGTGATGAAATATGACATTCCCAAGTTTGCCCAGCTGGCAAACCGTGTCTGGGACTGCCCGATGGACTTCGACCACCCCGAGCGCACCGCGCTGGCCGGTATCGAGGCCATGAAGCGTTACTTCACCGAGATCGGCATGCCCACCCACATGAGCGAACTCGGTCTGACTCCTGACGAGTACGATGCCATCATCGATCTGACCACCAAGGGCGGCACCCGTCCGGTCAAGAGCTACATCGATCTCGGCCCCGACGAAATCCGCGCCATCTATGCGCTCGCGGAATAATCCAAAGAAAAAAGTGAGGCGTTTTTTATGAAGCGTTTATTTTCCCGTCTGTGCGGTATGGCACTGGCCGCCGCGCTCCTGGTATCCGCACTCCCGGTATCCGGCGCTCGCGCCGCCGGTATTCAGGTCACCCTGAACGACCAGCCGGTCGCCTTCTCGGATGCCCAGCCCCTCATGCGCGACAACCGCACCTTTGTCCCCTTCCGTGCCATCTTTGAATCGATGGGTGCGACGGTCTCCTGGGATGACCCTTCGCGCACGGTAACCGCCAAGCGCGGTGACCGCACGGTCAAGCTGACCATCGGCCGCAAGGCATGTACGGTTGATCGGGCAGGCTCCGACCGTTCGTTCTCCACCGATGCTGCCCCCTTCATTGAAGGCGGTCGTACTTATGTCCCTGTTCGCTTTGCCGCGCAGGCGCTCGGCGCTGCGGTCGGCTGGGACAACAACACCCAGACCGTTCTGATCGTGGACACCGAAAAGATGATGCAGACCGAGTTCCCGAACCAATTCCAGGCCATCACCGCCATGACCCAGTTCCAGAACAGTGTCGCACCCAAGACCGCCCGTGCGCTGTCCGGTGCAATCGGCGCAACCCTGACCTATCACACCGCAATGGGTGACATTCCGGTCGTCATCAACGGCACCATCACCGGTGCAGAGAGCCTGGACGCTGCGCAGTTTACCGCCAAGCTCCAGACCGACCGCTCGGCCATTGAACAGGCCATTACAGCCAACGAGGGCGCGAACGTGATCGATGAAAACGTCGACGCGCTGCTCAAAAAGCTGCAGAACCTGACCGTCGACGGCATTGTCAGCCGTGTCGACGGCAAGCTGTACCTCAAGTCCGATTTCCTGACCGAGGTCGGCATTGCACAGGGCAAGTGGGCGATGAAGCCGCTCGATAACACCGCCAGCCTGACCGCTGTCAAGAACGGTGACGCAATCGACTTTGTCTGCGCCGAAGTACAGAAGCTCACCCTGACCCCGGGCAGTAGCTCCGCGCAGGTGCGCGAGGTTGTACGCCGTCTGTCCGACCAGTCGGCCACCACGCCGATCGACGGTTCGGGCAATTACAGCCTGCACTTCACCGCCGACGCTTACACCTCGGTCGACATGAAGCTCATCCCCAACCAGTCGCTCACCATCATCCGCACGGCGTCTCCCTACGGTGCTGAGGCCGCGCCCATGACCACCCTGACCACCGTACAGACCAAGTCCGGTGCGTCCATCTCCTACGAGCGCAATGCATCGGCCTACAATGCCGCTGTGCGCATCGACCTGACAAACGGTGCAGCCACCACCGCGCCCGCCGTTCGTCCGGCCAGCTAAGCATCTGACCGTTTCCAAAGCCTCTGCCCTCCGGCAGGGGCTTTTTTTTGCCCCTCTCTCCCTGTTTTGACGGAAAAAATTGCAAAATTGATTGCATTTCGGGCATAATCATAGTAAACTTATCTTTAGGGCTCTGTCTGTCCGGCAGGCAAAGTTTCCCAATCGACCATTCGGCGCAAAAATACCGGTTTTTCCCGGTCCCGAATTGGTCAAATTCATGCTTGATAATGCATACTAGTTTGGTGTATATTAAGTGTAGAACACAGACTCCACAAGGAGGAGATCACCATATGAATCGTTTTGTCTACGCGGACAACGCGGCGACCACGCCCATGTCCGAATCTGTATTTGAGGCAATGAAGCCCTTTCTGACCGAGTTTTACGGCAACCCGTCCTCGCTCTACCGCATTGGCCGCGAGGCACGCCGTGCGGTCACCGAAGCGCGCATGAAGGTTGCGCGTGCACTGAACGCAAAGGACCCGTCCGAGATCATCTTCACCGGCGGCGGTTCGCAGGCCGATAACCTCGCCATCCGCGGCTATGTCAAGGGTCGCTCGGCACGCGGCAAGAAGCACATCATCACTTCCAAGATCGAGCATCATGCAGTCCTCTACACCTGTGAGGCACTCGAAAAGGAAGGCTATCCGGTCACCTATCTGGACGTTGACGCACAGGGTCACGTCGATCTCGAGCAGCTCAAGTCGGTCATCACCGACCAGACCGCTCTCGTCACCATCATGGCGGCAAACAACGAGATCGGCACCATCCAGAACCTCAAGGCAATCTCTGAGATCGCACACGCACACGGTGCGGTCTTCCACACCGATGCGGTACAGGCTGTCGGCCACATGCCGCTCGACGTGCAGGAGATGGGCATTGACATGCTGTCCCTGTCCGCGCACAAGTTCCGCGGCCCCAAGGGCATCGGCGCGCTGTACGTCCGCCGTGGCATCGCACTCGAGCCGCTGGTCTACGGCGGCGGTCAGGAGCGCGGCCTTGCATCGGGCACCGAGAACGTAGCCGGTATGGTCGGTCTGGGACAGGCCATTGAGGACGCGACTGGTGAGCATCTGGCCGAGAAGATGGGCTACGTCAAGAAGCTGACCGATCGTCTGGTCCGCGGCATCATGGATGCCATCCCCTACACCCACTACACCGGTGACCCGGTCAACCGTCTGCCCGGCACGGCCTCCTTCGTCTTTGAGGCCATCGAGGGCGAGGGTCTGATCCTGCGTCTGGATCTGGCCGGCATCTGCGGCTCGACCGGTTCGGCTTGCTCGACCGGCTCGCTCGACCCCTCGCACGTGCTCATGGCCATCGGCCTGCCCCACGAGATCGCGCACGGTTCGCTGCGTCTGACCCTGGGTGAGCAGAACACCGAGGAGGACGTTGATTACCTCATCGAGAACGTCACCAAGGTCGTCGAAACGCTGCGTGCCATGAGCCCGGTTTGGGTGGACGGCAAGCCCGACCTGACCGCAGCATCCGATCTGCACGACGATCACCATCATCATCATTAAGCACATCCATTCATAAATTATAGAGACAAAGGAGCCTAACTCTTATGGAATACAGCGACAAGGTATTCGACCATTTCACAAACCCGCGCAACGTCGGTGAGATCGCGGACGCAAGCGGTGTCGGCGAGGTCGGCAACGCAAAGTGCGGCGATATCATGAAGATCTACCTCAAGATCTCGGACGACGGCATCATTGAGGACGTTAAGTTCAAGACCTTTGGCTGCGGCGCAGCGATTGCGACTTCGTCCATGGCCACCGAGATGGTCAAGGGCAAGAGCATCGAGGAGGCGCTCAAGCTGACCAACCAGGCAGTCGCAGAGGCGCTGGACGGTCTGCCCCCGGTCAAGATGCACTGTTCGGTGCTGGCTGAGGAGGCGCTGCGCTCGGCAATCGCGGACTACTACCGCAAGCAGGGCAAGGACCCCGAGGCGATTATGGGCTGCTCGGGCGACTGCGCGGCTTGCCACAGCCACGAATAAAAACTTGAATTTCAAAAACCCGGGGCTGCGCCTCGGGTTTTTACCCCGACCCCGCGCCGCAGTCCGGCAAGGTGAGAAAATTTCCAAGAAATTTTCGAGAAGGTGCCCTGGGGTACGCGGATGATTCCGGGAGTATCAAAAAGGTTTCGAGCGCTCGCAGGAACCTTTTTGTATCTAGGGGGACTGGGTTCTCCTAGACCATTAGGGCAGGTTGCAAAATCTGCCCTTTTGCCGTCTGTCTATTTTGTCCCATTTTTCGACAGGAGTCTGCTATGCAAAATATTACTTTAAGTATTACAGATTCAAAAGAATACAAAGAGCTATTTAACGCTATCCGGTCAGGTCAGACTCCGGCGCTCGCCGTCGGTCTGCCGCCTGCCGCCAAGGCACAGCTCGCCGCTGCGCTCCGTCTGGAGACTTCCCGCCCGGTCTGCATCCTGACCGACGAGGACAACGCTGCGTTACGTCTGGCTTCCGATCTGGAGTCCTTCTCCGAGCTGCCCGTCCTGCACGTCCCCGCACGCGAACTGACCATGGCGGGCATGGAAGGCATGTCCCGTCAGTACGAGCAGGCACGCATCGCGGCGCTGGCACAGCTGTCCGACGCACCGCTCGTCACCATATCGGCTGCCGCGCTCGTGCAGAAAACTCTGCCGCCTGCGGTACTGCATAATGCGTCGCTGACCATCCGGGTCGGTGATCTGACCCCGCTCGCCGACCTGACGGCAAAACTGGTCACGGCAGGCTACCAGCGCTGTGCACAGGTCGAAGGTCCCGGTCAGTTCTCGGTGCGCGGCGGCATTCTGGATGTCTTCCCGCCCCGCGCCGATGCGCCCGTGCGCATTGAGTTCTGGGGCGATGAGATCGACTCGATCTCTGCGTTCGACGTCGGCTCTCAAAGGCGTGGTGCCAGCCTCAACGCACTCACCTGTCTGCCCTGCATGGAGGCCCTGCCTGCCTGCGCACCCGGCGGCATTCGCGGTCTGTGCAAGGCACTCGATCAGGCCACCCGCGCAAAGCGCAAAAAGCACCCCGATTTGGTGCGCAATCTGGAGCGCGACATCGAGCGTCTGACCGAGACCCAGTCTCTGCCTGCGGCAGACAAGTACCTGCCCCTCATCTACCCCGAGGCCGCAACCCCGCTCGACTATCTGCCCGAGGACACCATCTTCCTCATCGACGACGCACCGCGTCTGCGCGAGGCGGTCGGCGGCTACATCCTGCGCCTTGCGGGTGACCTCGAAGCGCTGGCTGAACGCGGTGAGCTGCCCCAGCAGCCCGAAGCCTTCGCACTCGACTTTGTCGCTCTGTGCCGCAGCCTGCTCGGCCGTCCGCTCGTCCGACTGGATACCTTCCTGTCGTCGGTGAACGAGCTGACCCCAAAAACGCTGGTCAGCTTCTCGGTCAACCAGATGAACGCCTTCGGCGGCTCGTTTGACATGGCGGCAGCCGATATCGCCGGATTTTTACAGCTCAAGCGCGCAGTCTGCGTGCTGTGCAGCTCGGATTTGCGCTGCAAGAATATGCGTGAAGCGCTCGAAGCCCACGGCATTGATGCGCCGATTTCTAACCGCCTGCCCGCACCCGGCCGGGTGCACATCCTCGAGGGTACGCTGTCCGCCGGTCTGGAATATCCCGGTCTGGGTCTGACCATCCTGACCGAAGGCCACGCCCCGGCACGCAAAAAGGCCAGCCGTACCAAAAAATCCAACCGCGACCGCGTCAAGAGCTACACCGACCTGACCCCCGGCGACCTCGTGGTGCATGAGCATCACGGCATTGGCCGGTACATCGGTATGGAACGCATGGTGGTCGACGGCGCAGCGCGCGACTTCATCAAGATCGCCTTTGCGGGCACCGATTTCCTGTATGTTCCCGCCACCTCGCTCGACCTCATTTCCAAGTACATCGGCGGCGGCGAGCCGGAAAAAGTACGGCTCAACAAGCTGGGCGGTGCAGACTGGCAGCGTGCTCGCTCGCGCGCCAAGGCAGCCGCCAAAGAACTGGCTGCCGGACTCATCCAGCTCTATGCTGAGCGTGCTCGCCTCAAGGGCTTCGCTTTCCCGCACGACGATATCTGGCAGCGCGAGTTCGAGCAGGCCTTCCCCTACGACGAGACTGACGATCAGCTGCGCTGCATTGAAGAGATCAAGCGCGATATGGAATCCTCGCGCCCGATGGATCGTCTGCTGTGCGGCGACGTTGGCTTCGGCAAGACCGAGGTTGCCCTGCGTGCAGTCATGAAATGCGTGCTTGCAGGCAAACAGGCCGCCATTCTGGTACCCACTACCGTGCTCGCCCGTCAGCACTACCTGACCGCAGTACAGCGCTTCGCGGGCTATCCGGTCAAGATTGAGCTGATTTCCCGCTATAAGACCGCGTCCGAACAGAAAAAGATCTTCGACCAGCTGCAAAGCGGCATGATCGACCTGATTATCGGCACGCACAAGCTGTTTAATAAGAAGATCAAGTTCCACGACCTCGGCCTGCTCATCATCGACGAGGAACAGCGCTTCGGCGTCAGCCACAAGGAGACGCTCAAGGAGATGTCCAAGCAGGTCGACGTGCTCACCCTGTCGGCAACGCCCATTCCGCGTACCCTCAACATGGCACTGTCCGGTATTCGCGACATGTCGGCCATTGAGGAACCACCCCACGACCGCTGGCCGGTGCAGACCTACGTCATGGAGTACAACGACGCGATTGTAAACGATGCCATCCGGCGCGAGCTCGCGCGCGGTGGTCAAATCTACTACCTGCACAACTACGTTGAGTCCATCGAGCGCACCGCACTGCGGCTGCAAAAGGACTTCCCCGACGCACGCATCGGCGTAGCGCACGGCAAGATGCACATGCGTGAACTTGCAAACGTCATGAACGAGATGAGCGACGGCGCACTGGACATTCTGGTGTGCACCACCATCATCGAGACCGGTATCGACATTCCCAACGCCAATACCCTCATCATCGAGGACGCCGACCACATGGGTCTTGCCCAGCTGCATCAGATTCGCGGTCGTGTCGGTCGTTCCAGCCGCCGCGCCTTCGCTTACCTCACCTTCCGACGCGGCAAGGTGCTGTCGGAAATTTCTCAAAAGCGTCTGTCGGCTATCCGCGAGTTTGCCGAGTTCGGCTCGGGCTTCAAAATCGCCATGCGTGACCTGGAAATCCGCGGCGCGGGCAACGTGCTCGGCCCGGAACAGTCCGGTCACATGATGAGCGTCGGTTACGACCTCTACCTCAAACTGCTCGAGGAAGCCGTGCTCGAGGAAAAGGGCGAGACCCCACCCCAGCGCGTCGAATGCGCCGCAGAACTTACCCTGTCGGCCAACCTGCCCGCCGATTATGTCCCCGACCCCGGCCAACGCGTCGATCTGTACCGCCGTATTGCCCTCATTCGCTCGGACGAAGGTCGAAGCGACTTGCTGGATGAGCTGATCGACCGCTATGGTGAACCGCCGGCAGAAGCCGTCGCTCTGCTGGATATCGCTCTGCTGCGTGCACAGGCTGGCGATCAGGGCGTGACCGAGATCAAACAGGACGCTGGCAGATTGTATATCACCTTCGCCCAGACCGACTTCCGCAGACTGTCTCAACTGTGCGGTGACCCGGATTTCTCTGGTCGTTTGCTGCTCAATGCGGGCAGTCAGCCGTACTTGTCGCTTAGACTCAAACCCGGTGAGACGCCCATGCAGATGGCGCAGACTTTGGTGAAAAAATACGCAGAAACGAAATAGCACCGCACCCCTAATGAAGCTTTCGCTCAAGCCTTTCTCGAAAGGCTTGCGGGTTCTCAGGGCAGAGCCCTGAGCCGTGTCCCGCAGCCCGTAGGCCACTATCCTTATTCCCGCGCTGTGCGCGGATAAAATGAGTGCTAGAGTCCGGAATCCCCTTTTTGATTTTCGCCGTGCGAAAATCAACCAAAACAAAAATGAAAGCGCGTCCGCAGACGCGCAATTCCCCTGCGCGCTCAGCGCGTTCATGAAAAACGCTTATCAGCGTTTTTCCTTAAAATCCCACCCCAAAATCAACAAAAAGGAGACCTTTCCCATGCTCTTCGTATGTTACCCCAAGTGCTCCACCTGCCAGAAGGCAAAAAAATGGCTGGACGCGCAGAACAAGGACGTAACCGTCCGCGATATCAAGCTGGAAAACCCCACTGAGGACGAGCTGCGCCTGTGGCACAGCAAAAGCGGCCTGCCGCTCAAGAAGTTCTTCAACACCAGCGGCAACCTGTACAAGGAACTGCACCTCAAAGACCGTCTGCCCGAGATGAGCGAGGACGAGCAGTTCGCACTGCTGGCAAGCGACGGTATGCTGGTCAAGCGTCCGATCGTTGTGGACGGTGACACCGTTCTGGTTGGCTTTAAGGAAGCTGACTGGGCGGAAAAGCTATAAGTACGTCATAAAAAAAGACCCGATCCGGTTGGTCGGGTCTTATGAGCGGCCTTTGGCCGCGGGGAAATTGCGCCGTCTGCGGACGGCGCTTTTTTTGTTATTTTTTAGTTGATTTTCGCAGATGCGAAAATCAAAAAGAGGGTTTCGCCCGTTGCGACGGGCGACTCAGGGCTCTGCCCTGAGAACCCGCAGCCTTTGAAAAGGCTGGCGAAACTTTCAGTAAGGGGGGCGGTGGTTTTTTGCCGCAAAAAAGAGGCCTGCGTTTGCAAGCCTCTCTCTTATTTCCTTATTCCGCGATGGTCTGTTCCTCAGTCGGAGCTGTCTCCTGTGCTGCCGCGCCATCTTCGGTCGTGGTGGTCTCGGTCGACTCAGTGGTCTCCTCGCCCAGCAGCTTCATAAGGTTATCATACGTTGCCTCACCGTAATCCTCGGTGTACTCAACATCAGCTGCGTCCATCAGCTCGGTGATCTCATCCATGAAGGTCTTACCGGTGATCTGCTGAATCAGGACTTCCTTGATGTCATCGGTCAGCTGATCTTCGGTCAGCGGCTCGCGCTGGATGATATGCCAGCCGTAGCTGCTCTCAACCAGAGAAGTCGAGGTCTGGCCGGGTTCCAGTGCCTTTGCGCCCTGATAGAACTCGTCAACCATGTCGCCCTCGGTAAATACGTAGCCTTCGGGGTACATCTCCATGCCCGGGTCTTCGTTATACTGTGCGATCAGCGTATCAAAATCTTCACCCGCGTTAGCCTTCTCCAGAGCCTCATTCGCCTTGTTCTGCGCTGCGGTCAGGGTATCACCGGTCAGCGGATTGTACGAATCGTCAATGGACTTGACCAGAATGTGCTTTGCGCACAGATAAGTCTCATTGAACTGATCCATGATCGCCTGGGTATTGGTCTTGGTGCCGTTATCGCCGTAGTATGCGTCCTGAATTGCGCTCGCATACGCCGAAATTGCAATGGTGTTGTTATAAATGTCCTTGGTGTAGCCGATGCTGTCCAGCCAAGACTGGAACGCTTCCGGATCGCCAAGCAGTGCAACATCGTCTTCCTTGCGCTGCTCTGCTTCCTCGCTCTCGGCACGGGTCAGCTTGAGGCCCAGGTTCTTAAACTCCTGGTCTACCACGCGCACCTCGATTGCCTGCTGGCTGGCTGCCTGAAACAGCTGCTGAACCATCATCGAGCCCATGGACGGGTCCGACCAGATGGAATCGTCCATGCCGTAATAACTGAGCATGTTTTCCATCGACATCTTATTATACTTGAGGTATGCACGCAGCTCGTCCGCGTGTACCGGATCGCCGTTGACCGTCATAACGACCGGCTCGGACGACTTGATCTCTTTGTACTTGATGTTCGGAATTCCGTAAGTCATGGTAACGCCTGCAACGACTGCCGAGGCTACGACCATGGCCAGAATTCGTTTGCCAAATGTCTTGATCATTCCTTGTAAACTCCCTTGTACTGCCGGTTTGTACCAGACGCAGACCGGCCTGTTTTTGATCGCCGTGCGGAATCTTCCCGCCGCGGTCGGCTGTTTTTTATTATACCATTTCTAACCGTAAAAAACAACGGCGTACACAAAATCGTCACAAAACGCTACGAATCCAGGCGATCGAGAAAGCTATGCGCACCGTTCGCATCCCGCCAGCCCAGTACCTTGGCTGTGTTGACGTTCTTGACCGCGTTTAAGATATTGGCTTCAATCTGCGGATTGTCGGCTGCCAGCGACGCGATGAGCTTTTTGATCTCGCCCCGCTTGGTATCGCCTTCCTTGACGTGCGCCGGGCACGCACAAGGCAAGAAGGTGAGCCCTGCGGCTTCCACCCATGCGCTCACGTCGCGCTCACGCACGCGGTACAGCGGCCGGATGAGCTCCATGCCCTCGTAATTGGCACTCTTCAGCCGCGGCAGCATGGCCTGCACCTGTCCGCCGTAGATCAAGCCCATCAGCACGGTCTCGATCGCGTCGTCGTAGTGATGTCCCAGCGCAATCTTATTGCATCCGCGCGCCTTGGCCTCGGCATACAGGTATCCGCGCCGCATCTTGGCACACAGAAAACAGGGGTTTTCCGCCGCGTGGTTGCCTGCTACACGCAAGACGTTGGTCTCAAACACCTCGAGCGGCAGTCCCAGCCGGTCCATATTCTCTTCGATCTGCCGTCGGTTCTCCGGTTCATACCCCGGGTCCATCGCAAGGCAAATCAGCTCAAACGGCACATTCCCGTACTTCTGATAATCCCGCAGCAAAACCGCCAATAATGCAGAATCCTTGCCACCCGAAATGCAAACCGCAATGCGGTCGCCCGGTGCAATCATGCGGTACTCTTCCACCGCTTTGCGGAATGGATTTCGTATCTTCTTGGCAAACTGCGTATGCAGCAGCGTCTCAATCTGCTCTCGTTCCATCTTCGCCTTCCTCCTTTTCTCTCCTATCATGCACGATTGTAAAGAGTTTGTCAAAACCTTTTTCTCTCTTTTGCTGTCTTTTTGCGCAAATTAGGTCTTTGTAAAATGTGCATAAAATTTTGCTATTGTTTTTATGTATTTGGTATAAGTCACTCGTTGCATTTTTTCGACATTGGGTGTATCATATTGGACAGTAAGAAAACCAATTGAAAGGATGCGTAAATCATGAAATTTGCAAGATTTTTGAACAGCCTTGCACAGGCTCAGCTGACTTGCTACGCACCTGGCGTGTCGATCTACGACCGTTATCGTCCGCGTACCAAGTAATTCTTTCCCGGCCTCATGGGCCGTTTTCCTACCGCCCGCGCGGCGGACGATGCTTCCCTCAGAGAAGCATCCTAAAATAGCTATTATCCCTTTTCTCTACCTTCTCTTTCTCTTTTTCAAAGAAAAGCACACCTTCGGGTGTGTTTTTCTTATGTCAAAAAAATATACCGCAACATAAAAGAGGGCTGTTCGCCCTCTTTTTTCTTATCGATGATTTGCTTTTTCATCCTCCACGAACCACTCTGCCGCAACCTCATCCGGCATCGGCTCGCCGCGCAGAAAACGCAGGCAGTTGAGGCTGAATCGTGCAGGAGACTCGGCCGCAATGAAATGACTGCCCTGCAAGACTGCCATTTGCGCACGCGGCAGCTGGCGTACCATCGCATGTGTGTGCGACTCCAAAATCATGTCGTGATCGCCTACGATCACCAGCGTCTGCTGGTCGATCAGCTGTAAATCACGCAGGCGGACGCCGTATCCATGCGCCATCAGCGCCAGCACATCGCGCTTGTTCTTCCATTCCTGACCGAGCGGCGACAAAGCCGAGAGCAGTCCGACCGCCGGATAGACCGGCAGCTGCACCCACGGTACCACGCCGCGCAGCATGGATACATTCGCACCGTTCAGAATCAACTTATCCACACGCTGTGGATAAAGCAGCGTAAACTTGATCGCCAGATTTCCGCCGTCACTAAAGCCCAGCACATGCGCTTTTTCCAGTCCCAGACCGTCAAATACCATGCGCAGGTCTTCCGCCATGCGGTCAAAGTTTAATTTGCCTTCGCCGCGCTCGGATTTGCCGTGTCCACGGCTGTCTACCGCGATCACACGATAAAAACGGGACAGGTAGGGAATGCACTTCGCGAAATATTCACTGCCCTCGCCATTGCCATGCAGCAAAACAAGCGGTTCACCCTCGCCAAAGGTGTAATATGCGATGCATGCGTCACCGCAATCTATGTAATGTGTGTCGAATTGGATCGAATTCTGCATTTTTAAATCTCCTCACCGTAAAAACAGAACCATTTGGGTTCTATTGTACACCGTTTCGCAGAAAATAGCAAATAGGTTTTCGGGTGGCCCGCCCGCAGGCGAACTAAAGCTTTCGCCAGCCTTTCTCGAAAGGCTGCGGGTTCTTAGGGCAGAGCCCTGAGTCGGACTCCGCAGAGTCCGAAATCCTCTTTTGATTTTCCCGTCCCCCGCAAGGGAAAATCAACTGAACTCTCGTTTTCAGCGCGTCCGCAGACGCGCAATTCCCTGCGGCCATTGGCCGCTCATGAAAACCAACCTGCGGATTGGTTTTCAATTTTGCGACTGGCGCCGCACCTCTCGTTGTTTCATTTCCCAATCAGGCGGGAGGACTGGAGGTTCCCCTTAAAAGGGGAACGGAAAGCAAGGGATGGACAACCTACGGTTTGCCTCCATCGCTAAAAAATATTCCACCGGAATATTTTTTACGGTACGCTCGAAAATCGCGTACCGCCGCTCACCTCGAGCACGCACGCCTACGGCGTATTTTAAGGCGCGCTCTCGTCCCTTTGTGACCCCGTTTTCCCTTTCCGTCAGATGTACATTTCAGCCGCCGACAGGGTGGGAATGTACGAACTCCGCACGGCGGGAGCGTGCTGTCCGGCGCTCCCGTTTGTGCTGGTACTACGTTGTGAATGCGAACTTTATGGGACGACTGCGAACCAAGTAAAGGTTTTGTGCAGTCAGGGCGCTCAGCGCGGCAGT
>NZ_FUXW01000009.1 GCF_900167005.1 Butyricicoccus pullicaecorum DSM 23266 | reverse complement strand
CCAGCCTGCGCGGCTGGATCGCGCCGGGTCGCAGACCCGGACCCGCTTGTCGCCTGCGGGCGGGATTGATTCGGTGCTTTAGGCGGACACGTCCTCAAACTGGCTATTATACAATGTCGCGTAGAATCCATTCTTCTCGAGCAAGGTCTGATGATTACCCTGTTCGATAATATCGCCATCCTTCATGACCAGAATCAAGTCTGCATCCTTGATGGTAGACAGTCGATGGGCGATAACGAAGCTGGTTCTGCCCTTCATCAGATTATTCATTGCCTTCTGGATGAGCTGTTCGGTACGGGTATCAACGCTCGAAGTCGCCTCGTCCAGAATCATGATCTTATTATCGGCCAGAATTGCACGGGCGATGGTGAGCAGCTGGCGCTGACCCTGAGAAATATTGGATGCGTCCTCGCTCAGCTCCATTTGATAGCCACCCGGCAGGGTCTGGATGAAGTGGTGAACGTGTGCGGCCTTAGCGGCAGCGATAACTTCCTCGTCGGTTGCGTCCAGTCTGCCATAGCGAATATTCTCCATGATCGTACCCTTAAACAGCCAGGTATCCTGCAAGACCATGCCGAACGCCTCGCGCAGCTGGCTGCGGTTGAAGTCGCGCACGTCGTGGCCGTCGATGCGGATGGCACCGCTCTGCACGTCATAGAAGCGCATGAGCAGCTTGACCATGGTGGTCTTGCCCGCACCGGTCGGGCCGACGATAGCGACCGTCTGGCCGGGTTCGACGGTTGCGGAAAAGTCGCCAATGATGATCTTATTGGGGTCATAGCCGAAGCGGACGTGGTCAAAGGTGACCTGTCCCTGAATAGACGAAGCCGGAACCGGGCTTTCTGCGAGCTGGTCTTCCTCTTCCTCTGCGAGGAACTCAAAGACGCGCTCGGCCGCTGCGGCCATGGACTGGAGCATATTGGACACCTGTGCCATCTGGGTGATGGGCTGGGTGAAGTTGCGCACGTACTGGATAAAGGACTGGATATCACCGACCTGGATGGTACCGGCAGCGGCCAGAATCGCGCCGAGCACGGTCACGGCAACATAGCCCAGGTTGCCGATAAACTGCATAATGGGCTGCATGAGGCCGGAGAAAAACTGCGACTTCCACGCCGACTGATACAGTTTTTTGTTGGTCTCGCGGAACTCGTCGAGCACGGCCTGTTCACGGTTGAAGGCGCGCACGACGTTATGGCCGGAGTAGGTCTCCTCGACCTGTCCGTTGATGGTGCCGAGGAAGGCCTGCTGGGCACGGAAGTACTTCTGCGAGTGCTTGACCACGATCATAACCAGCACCATGGACACCGGCAGGATGACAATGGTCACGCCGGTCATGATGGTATTGATGGACAGCATCATGATGATGACGCCGATGATGGTGGTCACCGAGGTGATGAGCTGGGTGACCGACTGGTTGAGGCTCTGACCCAGCGTATCGATATCGTTCGTAATGCGCGAGAGCACTTCACCGACCGTTTTGGACTCAAAATACTTCATCGGCATGCGGTGAATCTTCTCCGAGATATCCCGGCGCAGGCGATAGCACAGGCGCTGGGTCACGCCGGTCATGATCCAGCCCTGAATGAAGGAAAACAGGGCGCTGAGCAGATACAGACCGAGCAGCAGGAGCAAAATGGTACCGATCTTTCCGAAATTGATACTTCCCGTGCCCTGCACCTTTGCAACCAGACCGGAAAACAGTTCGGTGGTCGCCTGACCCAGAATCTTCGGGCCGACGACGTGAAACAGGGTACTGCCCACGGCGAACAGCAGAACGCCGATCAGGGCAAACTTGAACTTTCCCATGTAGGACAGCAAACGCAGTGTGCTGCCCTTAAAGTCCTTGGCCTTCTCGCCCGGCATCATACCATGACCGCCGCGCATCGGCCCTCTCATCGGTCTCTGACTCATGCGTTCATCCCTCCTAACTCCTTTTCCGACAGCTGCGATCGTGCGATTTCCTGATAGGTCGCGCACGTCTTCATCAGCTCTTCATGGGTGCCGATACCTGCCACCTTGCCCTCGTCGAGGACGATGATCTGTTCGGCGTGCAGGATGGTGGAAATACGCTGTGCGACGATGATCGTAGTTGCATCGTGTACGCGCTCGGACAGCGCACGGCGCAGTGCGGCATCGGTCTTATAGTCCAGTGCCGAGAACGAGTCGTCGAACAGGTAGATTTTCGGATTCTTGGCAATCGCGCGGGCGATGGACAGGCGCTGTTTCTGGCCGCCCGACACGTTGGTACCGCCCTGTGCGATGGGGGTCTGGTAGCGGTCGGGTTTGCTCTCGATGAACTCGGTCGCCTGTGCAATCTCGGCAGCCTGTTCCATCTGGGCATCCGAGATATCCGCGCCGCCGAACTTCAGGTTGGATTCGATATCACCCGAGAACAGCACGCCCTTCTGCGGGACGTAGCCCAGCACCTCGTGCAGTTTATGCAGCGACAGGTTACGAATATCAATGCCGTCGATGGTGATGCGTCCGTAGCTCACATCAAAGAAGCGCGGAATGAGGTTTAACAGCGAGGACTTACCCGCACCGGTCGAGCCGATGATCGCGGTGGTCTGTCCGGGCTTTGCGGTGAAGGAAATATGCTCGAGCACGTCGGCATCGGCATCCGGGTAGCGGAAGGATACGTCGTCAAAGACGACCTCGCCGCGGCAGTCGGTCAGCTTATCATCCTCGACCTTTGCCTTATCGCGGATGCGCGGTTCGGTAGTGAGCACCTCGTTGATACGGTCGGCGGCAACGCCTGCACGGGGCAGCATAATGGAAATCATGGAAATCATCAGGAAGGACATGATGATCTGCATGGTATAGGTGATAAACGCCATCATATCACCGACCTGCATGTTGCCGAGATCTACGCCATGTGCGCCAAACCAGACGATCGCAACCGTGACCACGTTCATAATCAGCATCATGCACGGCATCATAAAGGTCATGACGCGGTTGGTGAACAGCTGGGTGCGCGTCAGGGCGATATTGGCCCCGTCAAAGCGCTCTTCCTCGTGCTTTTCACGGCTGAATGCACGGATAACCGGCAGGCCGGTCAAGATCTCACGGGCAACCAGATTGAGGTTATCGATAAGGGTCTGCATCTTCTTAAAGCGCGGCAGCGCAACGCCCATCAGAACGGCAACCAGACACATGACCGCACCGACGGCGACCGCGATAATCCATGCCATGCTGGTTTCGGTGCGCATGACGCGGAAAATGCCGCCCACGCCCAGAATCGGGGCATAGAGCACGATGCGCAGCAGCATGACGATGACCATTTGCACCTGTTGGATGTCGTTGGTCGAGCGCGTGATGAGCGAAGCGGTGGAAAACTTGGTCATCTCCTCGTTGCCGAACGAGACAACGCGGGTAAACAGGCTTTCACGCAGGTGCATGGCGAGTTCTGCCGCCGTGCGCGAGGCGATCAGGCCGACCAGAATAGCAGCTGCAACCATGCCGAGCGACAGCGCCAGCATTTTGCCGCCGGTCGTAAGCAGGTAGTTCATCTGCATTTCGTGCAGGTCGTAGCCCAGCGCTTCATACTCTTTCTGCGTGAACAGAATGGCCTTCTGGGTGATGGTCGAGCCGCCCATGCCGGACAGCTGGCTTTCCATCTGGCTCTCTGCGCCCAGCAGGTGCTCGCGGGTGATTTCACCCGACTCCAGACGCGCGTACAGCGCATCACGGTCGATCTGATCGGACGACTGGATGGTATCCAGCATCACCATGGGCATGGACATTGCCTCGTCCAGCTGTTCCAAGGTCTTTTCGTCGTCGGTCGTGCGTACCCAGCGGTCACCCGACTGTTCATAGCAGGATGACACGAGCGCTTGTTCCTCGTCGGTCAAAAACAGGCTGAGGTCTTCCATGGTCGTGTCCCGCATCTCGGCAGGCGCGGCGTGCGCGATGCCGTTCTGCTGGATGCCGATATCGACCAGATTGGACGTAAACTGCGGCAAGGTCAGGTCGCAGCTGGCCTGGAAGATCAGCAGCATGAAAATGAGCACGACCGACTTCCACGACCGTTTCAGGTAGCCGAATATGTGCAGCATTTAAAGGTCTCCTTTCGATGGTTCGTTGAATTGTGCCAGGATGCCGGGCAAGCGGTGCAGGATGCGGCAGAACTCTGCGGCGTCCTCGGGTCCGAGTGCCTGTAAAATATACGTCATTTGCTCGCCCATATGCGCATAAATGGCCGCGACGCGTTCTCTTCCGGCCTCAGTCAGCCGAATCTGCACGCAGCGACGGTCACTGCCGAGCGGCTCGCGGACAATCTGCCCCTTGCGTGCAAGGCTGCCCACAATCGCCGCCACGCGTGCGGTCGAAATGTGTATGGCGCGGCTGATTTCACCCGGCTGCGCCTGTCCGCCGGTCTGGCACAGGTAGTGCAGCACCTGTTTTTCGCCCTGATTGATGGTCTCGGCGTTGTGCTGTCTGGCTGTCTGATAGATTTCCCGCAAATCCTGGAAAATCTGCATGATCTGCTCGTCTGTCTGCAACGCTTTCCCTCCTTTTGCTAATGCTGTTAGCTATTATAAAATCAACAGTTTCTTTTGTCAACTATTCACAAGGCCGCAGCGGCATTTTTATCGGGAATGATAAAACCCGGACGCAAGTGCGTCCGGGTTTTAGACAGTTTTGAGCGTGGTATGGACTTGTCCTCAGACGTTGGCCTCGGGCGTCTCGTCCTTCTGCAAATGGCGGTCGAGCTCCGGTCGTTTGCCGCAAAAGTGCACGAGGTAACGCTCCATGCACTCGGCGACGATCTGCTCGGCTGCGCGGCGGCCATATACCTCGGAAATCGCCGTGCGGCGGCCTTCGAGCTGCTTGTAGACCTCGAAAAAGTGTGCAAATTCGTTGCCGATATGGGGCGGCAGGTCGTCATACTCGCGGTAGAAGTTCCAGGTCGGGTCGTGCTCACAGACCGCGATGATCTTGTCGTCACACGCGCCGTTATCTACCATGCGCACAACGCCCACCGGGTAGCACTGTACCATAATGGACGGGTCGAGGGTTTCCGAGCACAGGACCAGAACGTCCAGCGGGTCGCCGTCGTCGGCATAAGTACGCGGGATAAAACCGTAGTTTGCCGGGTAGTGGGTGGATGTGTGCAGAATGCGATCGAGACGCATCAGTCCCGTGCGCTTGTCCAGTTCATACTTTTTCTTGCTGCCCGCCGGAATCTCAATGACCGCGGTGAAGCTGTCGGGCTGAACCAGGGTTGGGTCGATGTCGTGCCAAATATTCATATCGCTTGTCCCCTTTCTATATCTGTAAAAAAGCGCGCGCCTCCGCAGTCCTCCGGAGGCGCATGCAGGGTCGAGAGACCCTCTCTTTATTTTAATACATTTCTTTGATATATGCCATAACATCTTCGCGGGTTCCCTTAAACGGGCCGGGCGTCTCCATCTTGAGCGACACCAGTGCGGCAGCATACTGCAAAGCGGTCGGCACATCGGCGCGCAGGCGCTCGGTGATATAGCCGGCAAAGCAGGTGTCACCGCGGCCGGTACGGCCGGACAGGTTGCGTGCGACGATCGGACAGGTGTAAATCTGCGTGCCGTCGTAAATCAGAACCTCGGTGTTGTGGGTAACCATAACTTCCTTGGCGCCCCATGCATGCAGCTGGCGGGCAGCCTCAGCGCGGTCTTCCAGACCGGTCAGAATGGCAGCCTCGGCAGCGTCGGTCTTAAGGAAGTCGACCTCGGGCAGGTAGGTCAGTTTGTCTGCCCAGTCGTGGAACTGCATGCTCTTGTCGTCCTCGACGTGGCGCAGCATGCACTGCACATCGACCGCAACCTTTGCACCGGTCGCGTGTGCCTTTCGGAACAATTCGCCGTCAAAATCGCCGTAAACCAGACCGGCAAAGTGATAAATGCTGGTCTCGACCTCGGGCAGCTCCTCAAAGGTGAACGGGTCGCACTTGCCCATCGAGCGGCAGTCGCGGCGCTCCTTATCGGCGGTAAAATATTTATTGCGGATGGAACAGGTCTCAGCCGACGGCTTCCAGAAAATATCCGCACCCGTACCGGCAAAGACAGCGTCCGGATCGGCATCCTTGGGATTGAGTTTGGTGAAAATTGCGGTCACGTTGCCGCTGTGTGCTGCGGCAAAACCCGACTGTACGATCGCACCGCCCACCTCACGGCGCTCAAAATCCTGATAGTCGATATTTTGGTCGAGGGAGATCGGTCCAACGACCAAGGTGTCATAGTGCTTGTGCATCGCTTGCTCCTTTCCTCCAGACCGCGTCCCGGCCCGGCCCGCTTCTCTTGTTCTCTATGTCCGCACAGGTCAATACTGTGTGGTTTCCAGCTTCTTGACGTTGAGATTTCCGCCCAGTTTCTCCAAAAATACCGCTTGATCGGCCTGTGGATTGGCGCCCCGGAAGACCGCAATCGCGGTCAGGTGATAGACGCCTCGCTCTTCGGTCTCGTCGAACTGTACGTGCGAGAGCGTGGCGTTCTGCTGCACGGAAAAACGGTTGAGGTCGTGCATGACACCGGACAGGTCTTTGCACTCCAGATCGAGTGCGAGCGTGGCGTGACGGGTGACGTTCATCTTGCGCTGAACGACTTCAAAGACGGTCAGCGTCGCGTACACCGCCGCCGCACCGGTCAGGGCGATGGCGTAGTAGCCCGCACCTGCGGCAAGTCCCAGACAGGCGACCGCCCAGATACTTGCAGCCGTGGTTAGACCTTTAACTGACAGACCTTCGCGCATGATCGTACCTGCACCCAGAAAGCCCACGCCGGACACGACCTGTGCACCCAGACGAGCCGGGTCAGGGGTTGCGCCCAGCGGTCGGAACTCGACAAACAGGTAGTTGCTGACCACCATGGTCACGCACGCGCCCAGCGCGACCAGCATGTGGGTACGCATACCCGCCGGACGGTGGTTGCGTCCGCGCTCGACGCCTACGACGATGCCGACCAGCATCGCACACAGCATGCGCAGAACCGCTTCAAAATAACTGATTTCTTCCAATACGACACTTGCCTCGCCAGCATCCATATACGGCAACTCCCTTTCTGTAAAAATCGACGCGAAAGCCAATATGCAATCGCTTTCATCGCCCGTGTTATACTACATATAGTACCATAACTATACCATTTCGCAAAGGTTGAATCACTTCCATTTTGCACAAACTTCTTTCAATATTTTCTACATTATGGCGTATCAAACAGATTTACTTGCTATTTTTTGTAAAATCAGCTAAAATAGGCTGGGAATTTATTCTCCCGTTTCACGAACACTTCTGCGCGTATCGATATCGTTGTGAAAGGACCGTTTGTTATGTACAAAATCGAACCCCATCTGCACACCCGGCAGGTCAGCAAATGCGGCTGGCTGGACGCCGAGGAACTCGCCCGTCTGTACCACGAGGCCGGATACCACGCCATCGCGGTCACCGACCACTACAACCCCGATACCTGGGTCTACATGGGCATTGACCCCAAAGATCCCGCCGATGTCATGCCGCGCTTTACTGAAGGCTACCAGAGACTGGCCGAGGCTGCGGCGGCGTACAATATGACGGTCTACTTAGGCGCAGAGCTGCGCTTCTACGAGAACGACAACGACTATCTGTTCTACGGCTTTGACCCGGCCATGCTGGCCCATCCGCACGAGATCATGTCCATGGGCGCGGTTGCCTTCTCCGACATCGCACGCAAGTCCGGTGCGGTCTTCATCCAGGCGCACCCCTTCCGCAAGACCTGTGTACCGCTTGCGCCCTGCTTCCTCGACGGTATTGAGGTATACAATGCAAATCCCCGTCACATGCACCACAACCACAACGATCTCGCGCAGGCGCTGGCCGATGCGCAGGGTCCCGGCTTCATTCAGACTGCCGGTTCGGACTGTCACCGTCTGGAGGACGTTGGTCTGAGCGGCATTCAGAGCCGTATTCTACCGCCGAATGCGACTGCTTTCGCCACGCTGCTGCGCTCGGGTTCCTTTGAGCGTATCATTCCGGCACAGGATGGCAATTCCGATCGATAAGCGCAAAAAAATAGAGGGATGCATTTGCATCCCTCTGTCTGTTTGCCCGGCTTCTTATAGGGAGCCGGGTGTTTTTTGTTTTGGGGTCGTTTTATTTGCTTCCCGGGGTGGATGTTGGGAAGCAAAGGGGTTTCGCCATCTGAGGATGGCGATGGGAAACGAGAATTCATTGATTCCCGGGCCGAACACCGGGAATCAAAAGGGGATTTCGCTCTCTAGCACTCATTTTATCCGCGCACGGCGCGGGAAGAAGGATAGTGACCTACGGGCCGACGGGCGACTTGAGGCTCTGCCTCAAGACTCCGCAAGCCTTTCGAGAAAGGCTTGAGCGAAAGCTTCAATTAGCTCCGATTTCCCTTTTCGCTATGTAGGATTTTCAGGCAAACACGGTCTGCACGAGTGCCATATACAGCACGGTACCCGCGGCGATACTGAGCAAGGTATTATGCTTCCACTTATGCAGCGCCACGATGAACGCGATCGCGATCAGTTCAGGCAGGCCGTGCAGATTAGTGAACACGGCATCTTTCAAGCAGTACACGACCAGCAGGCCGATGACGGCGTAGGGCAGGACGGTGCCCAGATAGCTGATGAATGCCGGTGGTTTTTTGCCCTCAGGAAAGATCAGAAAGGGCAGAAAACGGGTTGCCATCGTGCCCAGCACGACGGCCAGAACGGTCAGAATACTCTGTGTCGTCGTCATCCGGCTGCCTCCTTCCGCGTGGTCTTGGGACGGGTCAGGGTAAAGCACAGGATAATGAGTGCCATAGCGGGCAGGATGAAGGACGATGCGCCGAAGACCAGCAGGCACAGGAGCGAACAGCCCAGACCGGTCAGTGCCGGTCTGTGGTCGGGGTTCTGCTCCCATTGGCCGATGAACATGACCACAAACAGCGCGGTCATGACAAATTCCAGTCCGGTCGTGTCAAACTGGACGACACAGCCCAGCAGTGCGCCCAAGGTCGCCCCGCCCACCCAGTACAGATGGTTGAGCAGGGTGACAAAGAACATGAACCAGCCCCGGTCGACGCCCTCAGGCGGCTCGACCGTGCAGTTGATGGTGAACGACTCGTCGCACATGCCGAAAATCAGATAAAATTTCTTCCATCCGGTATTTTTGAACTTTTCCAGCATGGAAATGCCGTAAAACAGGTGTCTCGCGTTGACCATGAGCGCCAAAACAAAGGCGTGGAAGGGCTGAAACGCTGACAGGAGCAGGCTCACGGTGACAAACTCCATCGAACCTGCAAAGATGAACAGGCTCATGAGCATCGGATAAATCACCGAAAAGCCCTGGCTCTTCATCAGAAACCCGTAGGACATCCCCAAAAACAGAAAGCCCACACAGATCGGTATGGTGTACGGCAGCGCCGCACGGAACGCCTTACGCTTCATGCTGTCCCCCTCCTATGCGTGTCCGAACGCGGGTTACTGCACGTAGCTCTTGGCCGTATCCAGATTGATCTCGGACAGCTTATCGCCCTCCGTGACCTCGGCTGCCTGCTGCCAAGCCTCGGCCTGCTCGGAGAACAGTGCTTCCTCTACGGTTGCCTGCTTTGCGGTGAAGTCCTCATCACGCAGCGGCAGGCGCTGGATGATGTGCCAGCCATAGCTCGACTTGATCGGGTCGGAAATACCGCCGACTTCCAGTGCCTTGGTGCCCTGATAGAACTCGTCGACCATCTCACCCTCGGTGAAGACGTAGCCGTCCGGGCTGCTCTCCATGCCGGGGTCTTCGTTGTACTCCTTGATGAGTGCGTCAAAGTCCTCGCCTGCCTTGGCACGGGAAGCGACTTCCTCAGCCTTGGCCTTGAGCTCGTCCTGATTTTCCAGCTCGTTGTTATCGTCGTCGACGGTCTTAATCAGAACGTGCTTGCAGCGCATATAAGTCTGGTCAAAGCGCTCGCGGGCAGCGTTCGGGTTGGCCTCCAGATATGCTGCGCGCAGCTTGCTGATCATGACGTTCAGCCGTGCCAGATCGCTGTACTGCTCGCGGGTCAGGCCTACGCCCTTGAGGTACTCGTCGACCTGATCGGCACCGCCCATCTGCTCCTCAAACTCGGCCATCTGTGCATCGATATCGCTGTCCTCGACGGTCAGGCCCTGTGCTTCCATCTGCTTTTCACACACGGCCATGTAAGTCAGCTGCTGCTTTGCCAAGGTGGCAATGTTATCGCTGTACGTCTGACGGTCGGCCTCGTCGGTCACGTCCGCCGAGGTCTGCTGGCCGTACATCGACAGCATGCTGTCCAGACGGTTCTGATTATATAAGAACGAAACCGCGTACTCCTCCGCGGTGAAGTCCACGCCGTCCACGGTCAGTACAACCGCGTTCTTCTCTTCCTCGCTTGCCGCCTCTACGGTCTCCTTACCGCCGCATGCGGTCAGGCTCAGTGCCATCACGGCTGCCAGCACGCCGGTTGCTGCACGTTTCCAAAAAGTTCTCTTCATCTTGGTATAGCTCCTCTCTCTCCGGTTGATTCTCGGATGCAAGTTATCTTTTATTATACCAACTTTTTGTGCATTTCACAACCTTTTATCATTTCTCCGGGATTCTCCCGGAGAAATGCGTCAGGGCCGGTACCAATACGGTACCGGCCCCAACGGAGTCATGAGAATATAAAAAGGGAATCAAAGTGGGTCAAGGGTTAGTGGCAGCATCCGCCGCCATGGGAATGGCCGGAACAGGAACAGCCGCCCGAGCAGCCCGAACAACCGCCCTTTTTCTTATCCTTTACGATGCTGCGCACGGCCAGCACGACCGCGATGACGAGCACCAAAACGATGAGAATGGTTGGTAAATTCATAACAGAAACCGCCTTTCCCCGGTCGGGCTTCCCTTATGCCTTGACGGCCGCGCGGCGCAGCTTGGATTCAGGCTTAGGCTGCGGACGGAACAGCAGGTACAGGAAGACGACCAGAATGATGATCGCGACGACCGTGCCGACACCGAACGAAGCCGCGCCGGTCAGCAGTGCGCCGAACTGATAAATACACAGAGAGACCATGTACGCGAGCAGGCACTGATAGCCGACGGCAATCAGCGTCCACTTACCGCCCAGCTCACGACGGACTGCGCCGATCGCAGCAAAGCAGGGTGCGCACAGGAGGTTGAAGACCAAGAAAGAGTATGCTGCAACCGGCGTGAATACCTGCTGCATGGTGCCCCAGATTTCTACGCCGTCCTCGGCGACCTCGGCGAAGCCGAACAGCACGCCCAGCGTACCGACGACGTTCTCCTTTGCGATCAGGCCGCTGATGGCTGCGACCGCTGCACGCCAGTCGCCCCAGCCGAGCGGTGCGAAGATGGGTGCGAGCACGTTGCCGATGGATGCCAGAATGGACTCATTCTGTTCAACCATTTCCAGACGGAAGTTAAAGGTCTGGAGGAACCAGATGAGGGTAACCGCCAGGAAAATGACCGTTCCGGCCTTCTTGATGAAGGCAACGGCACGCTCCCACATGTGGCGCAGCACGCCCTTGAGGCTGGGCCAGTGGTATGCGGGCAGCTCCATAACAAACGGTGCGGGATCTCCGACAAACAGGCGGGTCTTCTTGAGGATGATGCCCGAGCAGATGATGGCAGCGACGCCGACGAAGTATGCCGACGGGCCGACCCACCATGCGCCGCCGAAGAGTGCGCCCGCGATGAGCGCGATGACCGGCAGCTTAGCCGAGCACGGGATAAAGGTCGTCGTGATGACCGTCATGCGGCGGTCACGCTGGTTTTCGATGGTACGAGAAGCCATGATGCCGGGTACGCCGCAGCCCGTGCCGATGAGCATGGGAATGAACGACTTGCCGGACAGGCCGAAGCGACGGAAGATACGGTCCATCAGGAAGGCGATACGCGCCATGTAGCCGCAGTCCTCCAGGAAGGCCAGGCACAGGAAGAGCACCATCATCTGCGGCAGGAAGCCCAGAACCGATCCGACACCGGCAACGATGCCGTCGAGCACCAGACCGTTGAGCCATTCCGGGGTCGCAGCCGAAGCCAGCCAGCCCTCAACAGCCGGCGGGATGATCTCACCGAACAGCACATCGTTGACCCAGTCGGTCATCATGGTGCCGACCGTGGAGATGGACAGATAGTAAACCAGGAACATAACGCCCACGAAGATCGGGAAACCGAGCCAGCGGTTGGTGACGATCTGGTCGATCTTGTCGCTGCCGGTCAGCTTATGCACCTTGCCCTCGCGGCCAGCGGCGTGCGCCAGCTTGGCTGCGCACTCGTAGCGAGCATTGGTGATGATGCTCTCGGCATCGTCGTCCTGCGCGTCCTCTACGGTCTTGATGTAGGCCTCGATGGTGTCCTTTGCCATCTGGCCGAGCGGCAGTTCGGTGCGCGCGTCGCGCTCGAACAGCTTGACGGCATACCAGCGGTTATGCGACGGCTGACAGTGGCCGCTCACCTGCGTGCCGATCTGCTCCAGCGCGTGCTCGATGTCCTCGCCGAAGGTGACCGGCTTTGCCGCCTGACGGCTCTTTGCCGCACGCACGGCTTCCAGCGCGGCCTCAACGCAGTTTTCGCCCTTGAGTGCGCTGATCTCGACGACCGGCACGCCCAGTGCCTGCGACAGCGCGCTCGACTGGATGGAACCGCCCTGACGGCGTACCACGTCCATCATATTGAGCGCGATGACGACCGGCAGACCCAGTTCCATGAGCTGAGTGGTCAGGTACAGGTTGCGCTCGAGGTTGGACGCGTCGATGATGTTCAAAATCGCGTCGGGCTGCTCGGTGACCAGATAATCACGGGTCACGACCTCCTCAAGCGTGTACGGCGAAAGCGAATAAACGCCCGGCAAGTCCTGAATGATCACGTCCCCGTGACCGCGCAGCTTGCCTTCCTTTTTTTCAACGGTGACGCCGGGCCAGTTGCCGACGTGCTGACTTGCACCGGTCAGGGCATTGAACAGTGTGGTCTTGCCACAGTTCGGGTTGCCCGCCAGCGCGATTTTCATCCCCATAGCTGAAACCTCCCTCATTGTTTCATGTTAACGCTTTTGGTTTGTTTTCTCTAATTGTTTACCTTCACTAACCCACGCCGCAAAAAGAGGCAGCCGCACGGGGGCGAACTGCATCCGAATGGGAAATATGGAGGAAAACGATGTTACTGTACTTCGATGGCGGCGCAGTCTGCCTTGCGCAGAGACAGCTCGTAGCCGCGCACGGTGATTTCCATGGGATCGCCGAGCGGCGCGACCTTGCGGACAAAGACGGTCACACCCTTGGTGATACCCATGTCCATGATGCGGCGCTTGATCGGGCCCTCGCCATGCAGACGGACGACCGATACCGTCTCACCCGGCTTTACCTGTTCCAGGCTCTTCATCGTGTTTTCCCCTCCTTAGCTTTGTGATCGTATGCGAAATTTGTAAAAAACTTAACTGATTAAGATGCGCGACGCGGTTGCACGGTCGAGTGCGACGCGGCTGTCGCGGATCTGCAGGATCAGGTTACCGCCGCGTTCTGCGACCACGGATACCGCGGCACCAACCACGAACCCAAGCGACTCCAGATGACGGCGTGCTTCATCCTTACCCAGGATGCGCTGGATCACACCGGTATGTCCCGGCTTTGCGAATGTAAGCGGCATAAGCGCGTTCTCCTTTTCTGTATCCATTGTAAGTTAGTCCTTTCTAACCTTTGCAATGCACAGTTTACCATAGCTAACTTATTCTGTCAATAGATCGGGCTGAAAAAATTGCAAATTTGCGTATAATATGCTACCATATATGAGAAGACTTTTCCCGGAAGGGATGCTACGGAATGGAGGGCCAAAACCTTGCGCATCCAAAAATCCGCCGAGGACTATCTGGAAACCATCCTGCGGCTGACGCTCCGAAACGGCTCGGTGCGTTCGATCGATATCGCAACCGATCTGGGTTTCTCCAAACCCAGTGTATCCACCGCAATGAAGCGTCTGCGTGAAAACGGTTATATCATCGTAAAACCCCACGGTCTGATCGAGCTGACCGAGCAGGGACGTGAGATCGCCGACAAGATCTACGAGCGTCACACCCTGCTGACCGAATATCTGACGACAATCGGTGTCCCGCACGACATCGCCGAACAGGATGCCTGCAAAATCGAACACATCCTCAGCGAGGAAACCTTTGCGCGCATCCGCGACCACGCCGAGCGCAACAGCCGCCAAAACCGCCCCGAATAATCCGGGCGGTTTTCTTATCTCAACGCACAGGAGGATATTTTTATGTTGATCCGTCCCGAAACCCCTGCCGATTTGCCAGCCATTCACCAGCTGGTGACCCTCGCGTTTGCCAGTGCAGCGCACAGCGACGGTACCGAACAAGATCTGGTCGACGCCCTGCGCGCCGGCGGTCACTGCGCACTGTCTCTGGTCGCCGTGCAGGATAATGAGATCGTGGGACATGTCCTGTTTTCTCCCGCCACGGTCGGCACCCATCCGGTCGCGGCACTCGCCCCCCTGGCCGTCCATCCCGACTGCCAGCGTCAGGGCATCGGCGCAGCACTCGTACGCGAAGGCCATCGCCAGATCGCCGCGCTTGGTTATGACTGGTCGGTCGTGCTGGGCAGCGAAACCTATTACCCGCGGTTCGGATACCAGCCCGCACGTGCGCTCGGTATCCGTGCACCCTTTGACGTGCCGGACGAAAATTTTATGGCCATCCGGCTGCGCCCGGACGCGCCCGCCCTGTCCGGTGTCATGCAGTACGTGCCGGAATTCGGGATCTGAGCCGTTCTATGCACTTTCGCATTGATAATCGACAAAAGGTGCAGTATAATAGTTCTATCTACAATCATTAAAACCGTTAGGAGTTGTTTACTATGGGTTGTTCGCACAACTGCGAATCCTGTTCTTCGAACTGCGGCGAGCCCAAAAGCCTGCAGGTTGCCCCCAACAAGCTGTCCACCGTCCGCAAGGTGATCGGCGTTGTTTCGGGTAAGGGCGGCGTCGGCAAGTCGCTGGTTACGTCCATGCTGGCGGTCTCCATGACCCGCCGCGGTTACCACAGCGCCATTCTGGACGCTGACATCACCGGTCCTTCCATCCCCAAGGCCTTCGGCCTCTCGGGTGAGCTCGAGGGCTGCGAGGAGGGTATCTACCCCAAGACCTCGTCGACCGGTATCGACATGATCTCCATCAACTTCCTGCTGCCCCACGCCGATGACCCGGTCATCTACCGCGGCCCCATCATCGCTGAGACCGTCAAGCAGTTCTGGTCCGACGTCATCTGGCAGGACGTAGACTTTATGTTCGTCGACATGCCTCCCGGAACCGGCGATGTACCGCTGACCGTGTTCCAGTCGCTGCCCATCGACGGCATCATCGTCATGACCTCGCCGCAGGATCTGGTTTCCATGATCGTGGGCAAGGCGGTCAAGATGGCGCAGATGATGAACATTCCGGTACTGGGTGTCATCGAAAACTACAGCTACATCGAGTGCCCCGACTGCGGGGGGCACATCGAGGTCTTTGGCAAGAGCCGTGTCGAGGAAGTCGCTGCACAGTACGGCGTGCCGGTACTGGCAAAGCTGCCCATCGATCCCAAGCTGGCTGAGGCAGTCGACGCTGGCTGCATCGAGGATGCCAAGCTGCCCGAGTCGCTCCAGGGCGCAACCGCTATGCTGGAAAAGCTGCTCTAATTTCAGGTTTTCCGTGCAGAAAGGATATCCGTTATGAAAATTGCCATCGCTTACGCGGACGGCGTGGTCGCTTCCGATCTCGGCGTCTGTCAGCAGTTTTTGATCGTCACCGCGGAGAACGGTCAGCCCACCGCCAAGGAGCTGGTTGACTGTCCGGGTGAGGGTCACATCCGTCTGCTCAGCTTTGTCGGCCACTACGCCGTCGACGTGCTCATCTGCGGCCAGCTGGGCATCGCATCGCGCAACGCGCTGGAAATGCTGGGCGTTCTGCTTGTCCCCGGTGTCACCGGCTCGGCAGAGGAAGCCGCTGCCAAGTTCCTGGTCGGCGAAAAGCAGGGTGACGACACCGTGCTGCGCATGTGCCGCGAGGAAGACCCCGACGACCCGATGGCCTGCATGCACGACTGTTCCAAGTGCGCAGGCTGCGGCCCGATCAAGGTCGATCTGGACAAGCTCGACCTGCCCGAGGTCAAGTAAGACCGTATTTCAAACGCAAAAAAAGCCGAATCCAACCGGATTCGGCTTTTTCTTTTGCGTAAATTCGCTCTTTTACCGTGCAGGCACATACCACCGCGGCGGCTCACAGGGCGTAAAACCACGGAAGTCGCGCGCCGCGCGGGCGTAGCTCATCTGCATCTGCTGGGTGGCGTTCGCGCCCAGCGATTCCGCCCACACGATCTGGCGGATGGCACCGTAAGCCGCCTCGTAGGCGAAGGCCTCCCAGAATTCCTGCGGCGGGTCGCCCATGAAATAGGCGTGAATCTGGCCATTGACAAAGGCGGTCGAGCGCGGTACCGAGAAGGTCTGCGCGCGCTGGAAGTCCTGCCAGCGGTCACCGACCTGTCGGCGGTCGAAGTCCATGACCGCCAGCTTGCCGCCCGCTGTGAGCAGCAGGTTGCCGATATGAAAATCACCGTGCAGACCGGCCAGTCGCTTGGGATACGCGACGTGTTTTGCCACAAACATGACCGTCGCGTCGTCTCCCGCCATGCGGTGACGGCTGGCCAGATAGCGGAAGACCATGCGCTTACGCGCCTCGACCTCGCCGTCGGCCTCGCGGCGCTCACCCGGCTCGAGCAGCACGCTGTGAATGGCGGCAAGCGCACGGCCTGCCTCCTGTCCCAGACGATACTGTTCGGATTCGGGCATGCCGATGAGCTCCTGGGTCAGCGGTTCACCCTCCACCCAGGTCAAAAGTTCGTATACCTTGCCCGCGTGCAGGCCACAGTCCACCGGGCGCGGCATGGGAAAGCCCAGTGCCTGACAGCGCTGGATAAAGGCAAACTCGGCGTACTTGCGTCGGGTCTCCCGCTCGTCAGCTACGCGCAGCAGCAGGTGTTCCCCGCTGCGCGTCCAGACCTCGTACTTGCGGTCGCTGCCGTAGCCGCCCCGCACGGGCAGTACCTTGCGCCAATGCGCGGTTTCCGGGAAGGTGCGCAGCCATGCGCGTTCATTCACTCCAATCGTCATGCACCCATCCCCCGCATCAGCACGTCTACCAGCGACTCGAGCGGTACCTCGCGCGCCTTGAACATGGTCGAAGTCAGCGAGGCCAGCAGCGTGGCAACGACGATCGGGTCAATATCCGCCCGCAGTTCGCCTGCCTGCTGTGCACGCACCACCTCGGCCTCGAGCAGTTCATACTGCTGTTCGGCATACTGGTGGGACATCTCCTCAAAAAAGGTCATCGAGCTGTCTTCCCGGAACAAAATCAGCAGTTTCTGCCCCATCTGTGCCAGCACGCTGGTCAGAAAACGCATGTAGCTGATCATCTTATCCCGAAACGCAATATTGCTGTGCAGAATGCCCGAGAGCTCGACAAACACGCGCTCGGCCATCTGTTCGCCAACCGCGGTCAGCAGGGCGTTTTTGGAGGGAAAATATTCATAGATTGTCGATTTTCCGATGCCTGCGCGCACGGCAATGGCATCCATCCGGGCGTGTTCAAAGCCGTTGCGGCAGAATTCCTCGGCCGCTGCGGCTAAGATCGCCTGCCGACGACGGCCGCGGATATCATTTTTCTCCTCGGTCATGTCAGATCTCCTTTGTCTGGTTAGTATCTCGCGCCAGCCGGCGGGCGTGACGCTCTGCGCTGCGCGTCCGGACATGCTCAATAAGGCTGTCAATGAGCGAGTAGTACACCGGGGTAAACAGCAAAGTCACGATGGTGGACACCACCATACCGGTAATCATAACAATCGCCATCGGCCGCATCATCTCGGCGCCCTCGCCATTGGAAAATACCATAGGCAGCAGACCGAGAACAGTGGTGAGCGTGGTCATCAGAACCGGACGCACACGGCGCGGGCAGGCGTTCAAAATTGCGGTGTCCTTATCCTCGCCGCGTTTGCGGCGGATGTTCATGTAGTCGATGAGGACGATGGACGAGTTGACCACCGTACCGGCCAGCATGATGACGCCGATGAATGCCACCATGGAAATCTTGTTGCCGGTCAAGGGCAGGGTGAAGAGCGAGCCCAGCAGACCGATAGGCAGAATGGTCATGATGATAACCGGCATGACGAAGGACTCAAACTGACTGGCAAGGACGAAGTATACCAGTCCCAGTGCGACAACAAGCGCGTAAGCCAGCTGGGTGAAAGTGTTAATCATCTCTTCCATCTCGCCGCCGGTCTCGTAGGTGATGCCGTCGGGCAGTTCGAAGGTGTCCAGAACGCCCTGTACTGCCTGGCTCATCTCGGCGGTCGACACGTTATCGGCTGCGCCGCCCGTGATGGTGACCGTACGGCTCTGGTTCAGGCGGTTGATGCTCTGGGGTGCGAGTACGGTCTCGACGTTCGCCACCAGCGACAGCGGCACCGAACCGCCGGCCTGGGTGGGAATCATGACGCTCTTGAGTGCGTCAATGCTGGTCTCGGCTCGGCTGTCACCGCGCACGGTGACCGTGATTTCCTCACCGTTCACCTTGAGCTGGGTAGCTGTCTGACCGGACAGCTCACCGCGCACGGCCTGGCCGATGGTTGCGGCAGTCAGTCCGAAGCGGGATGCGTTGGCGCGGTTGAGCGTAATCTCGACCTCGGGCACCTGCTCGGACGCTGAGGACGAAACCTCAATCGCACCCGGCAATGCGGCAAGCTGACCTGCCAGCTGCTCGGCGGTCTGGGACAGTTTATCATAGTCGTCGCCGCGCAGCGTCACCGAAATGGCGTCACCGGTCATGGACGACATATCCATCGTGCCCGATGCCTCGACCGAGATTTCGGCACCTGCCAGATCCTGCATGTACGGTCTGAGGTCGTCGGCAACCTGCTGCGAGGTGCGGTCGCGGTCGCTCTTATCGACCAGATTGACCGTGATGGACGCACTGTTTGCCGTGGACGTTGTGCTCATGGACGCGCCGCCGGTCGAGTAGTAGATGCTCTCAATCTCGGGCACCTGTTCGAGCGCGATATCTACCGCGCGGTCGGCCATGGCCGACACGTCCTCAAGGTCGGAGCCGACCGGCATTTCAACGCCGATGGCTACCATGCTCTCGTCCATCTGCGGCATGAGTTCCACGCCTGCAATGGCAATCGAGCCCAGAAAGGCCACGATCATGGCACCCGAAATGATGATCGCTTTCTTGCGGTGGGTGATAAAGTGGGCAAGCAGTTCTTTGTACTTGCGCATGAGCGGTCGGTCTGCAATATCATGCCCGGTATCCGGCATGCGCATTCTGTGCTTGCCGCCGCGGTCGAGCAGGGCATAGCACAGGACGGGAACCAGTGTC
Organism: Butyricicoccus pullicaecorum DSM 23266; assembly: GCF_900167005.1. Classification (GTDB taxonomy): domain Bacteria; phylum Bacillota; class Clostridia; order Oscillospirales; family Butyricicoccaceae; genus Butyricicoccus; species Butyricicoccus pullicaecorum. Next base: position 67,619 of record NZ_FUXW01000009.1, on the reverse strand, counting down.
AGGGCGATGAGCAGCGACGCGAGCAGCAGCGAACAGATGGTGATGCAGAACTCGCGGAACATCATACCCGACAGACCGCCGGACAGGCCGATGGGCAGGAAAACGGCAACCGTTGTGAGGGTGGATGCCGAGATGGACAGCGCGACCTCCTTGGTGCCCTCAACACACGAAACAAAGCGGTCACAGCCGTCCGACCGGTAGTGAAAGATGTTTTCCAGTACGACGATCGAGTTATCCACGATCATGCCGACGCCCATGGCGATGCCGCCGAGCGACATCATGTTCATGGTGATGTCAAACACCTGCATGATGAGGAAAACCGAGATGATACAGATGGGCATGGACACCGAAATGACCGCGGTCGCGCCCAGATCGCGCAGGAAGACAAACAGCACGATGGCTGCGAGCAGCACGCCAAAGACGATGTTCTGGATAACCGAGTCGACGGTCATGTTAATCATGTCACTCTGATCCATGAGCAGCGACCAGTCCAGCGTGGGCTGGAGCGCGGTCACCTCGTTCAGCGCCTCCTTGGCGCGCTCGGCCACCTGCAAGGTGTTGGTGTCCGACTGCTTATTGACCGAGATCGTGATACAGGGTTCACCGCCGATCTTGGCGATGGCGGTCTGCTCCTTGGGTGCGACGTAGACATCTGCAACCTCGCTCAGACGCACGGTGCCGCCGGTCGGCAGCGGAATCAGGGTGTTTGCAATGTCGCTGACCGAGCTGAATTCACCGTCCGCGCGTACCGAGAAGCTCTGATCGCCCGACTGTACCTCGCCCGCGGGCAGGGCGACGTTCTCAGCCGCTAGCATCTGCGCGATGTACGACACCGACAGGCCGTAGCCTGCCAAGCGGTCGGCATCGGTGTCAATGGCAATCTCGTTTTCGTAGCCGCCCGCGATATCGACCGAAGCCACGCCGTCGATGCGCTCGAGGGCGGGCTGGATGTCATCCTCGGCGATGGCCTGCAACTCGGCAAGGTCTGCGCCCTTGAGGCCGACGGTCACGACCGGCATGGCATCGACATCGATGGTCATGGTCATGGGTGCGTCGGCATCCTCGGGCAGATAGCCCTTAACGCGGTCGATGCGGTCACGCAGGTCGACCATGGCCTCGTCCATATCGGTGCCGTCGGCAAAGGTGACCATGACCATGGACGAGCCTTCGGACGAGAGCGACTGAATCTCGTCCATACCCGACACGCTCGCGCACGCCGACTCGATGGTCTTGGTGACCATGTTCTCGACTTCCTGCGGACCTGCGTTCGAGTAAGTCGTATACACGACTGCCATGGGCAGCTCAATATCGGGCAGCAGGGCAAGCGGCAGCGAGGTAAAGCCCATGATGCCGAACACGACGATCAGCACATAGGCCATGATGGTTGTGACCTTATGTTTCAGACAAAAGTCTGCGATATTCATGGTGTATCCTCCCCGGAAACCACGCGGACGGCTGCGCCGTCGGACAGATAGCTCTGACCCTTGGTTACCAGTGTCTCACCGCCGGTCAGACCGCCGGTAATCTCGGTCACGCCGTCACCGACCACGCCGGTCTGTACCGTGACCTTCTTTGCCGTGTCGTTTTCCACCACAAAGACGTACTGTTCGGCGCCGTCGGTCAGAATGGCATCCGAGGGCACGGTGACCGCATCCGGTCGGCGATTGGTGTAGAACGTCACGTCGGCAAACGCGCCGATGGGGTAGGTCACGTCAGCCGGGGTGTACAGGCGCACTTCATAGAGTGCGGTCTGGGCGTTTGCCGCCGGGGCGATGGTCGCGATGGTGGCGGTAAACGGTTCACTCGAGACCGCCGAGACGGTCACCTGTGCGCTGTCGCCCACCTTGAGCTGACCGAGCAGGCTCTCGGACACCTGCACCGAAATGCGGGTGCGTCCGCCCTCTGCGATGACCACGGCCGGGCCGGACTGTGCCGCCATGCCGCCCTCGACGATATTGACCGCGGTAATCAGGCCGTCACAGGGTGCAGTGACCGTACCGGCAGCCGCTTGGGTGCGAATCTGGTTGAGCGACGACTCGATCTGCGCGAGCTGTGCCTTCTGGCTGGCACGCGCCTGCGACACCGCCGAGCGTGCCTGTTCGAGCTGGTTATTGGCCTGATCGAGCTGCATTCTGGCCTGGTCGAGCTCGACCTGCGAGGCCGCGCCGACGTTAAAGAGGGTCAGGGTGTTGTCGTAGTTGGTCTGCGCTGTGGTAACCGCGCTCTGCGCGATGGGCAGCGCCTTCTGTGCGTTCTGAATAGCCTCGTTGGTCAGCTGCTGGGTGGCGTTATAGCTCTCCTGCAAAGAGGCGTAAGAGCTGGTAATCTGGCTGGTATCGATCTGAAAGAGCAGCTGACCGGCCTTGACCGTATCGCCCGCCTTGACCGGCAGGTCCTGCACGGTACCGGCGATGGTGGGGACGATGGACACCGCAGAGTCCGCGATGACCTGACCGGACACCATGTTCTCATTGGCAAGGTCGGTGCGCTCGACCGTCTGGGTCTCGACCGCCGTGCCCTGCTCCTCGACCTGTGCGGTCTCTGCGGCCTGCTCACTGTCACCGCCGCAGGCGCTCAGGCCAAACAGGGTCAGGCAGGCCAGCAGACCGGCCGTAAATCGTCTTGCGTTCATGTATTATATTCCTCCTGTGGTGGTCAAAACGCCCTCGCACGCCCACTGATACTGCATGTAGGCCGAGAACAGGTCGATCTGTGCGAGTTTTACGTTGGACTCTGCGACCGCCTGATTGACCTGCGCCTGAATATAGGTATTGCGCGAGATGGTTCCCAGGTCGTACTTGAGTTTTTCGGTCTGGGTGACCTCATTCTGGTATTCAAACGCCTCGTAAGCGACCGACAGCAGGCGGTTCTTCTCATAAACCGCGCGGAACAGCTTGGTGAAGTTCTGCTCGAAGTTGTCCTCTGCCGACTCCAGCTTGTACTCGGCTGCGCGGATCTGCTCCTCGCGTCCGTCGGTGTCGCGGTCAAGGTCTTCCGCCTCCTCGACTGCCCGCTCGGCGGCGTAGATGTCATAGCTCTTTTCCTTGCCGCGCTCCATGTCGGCGTCCAGGTCTAAAAGCGCCAGCATGTCGGGCGTGACAGCCGGAATGGTGTCCAGCATGTAGCTGCGCGACGGCTCGCGGCCGAGCATGATGCTCAGGTCTTCCTTGGCGTTGCGCAGGGTCATGTACAAGCTCTGGATGGCGCTGTCGGTCTGGGTCTTGGCCAGACGCGCCTGGTCGAGCTGCTGCTGCGAGATCTGACCGAGCTGGAAGCGGGTCTGCATCTCGTTATAAGTCACGTTGGTCAGGTCGGACTGCTGGACGGTGACGATATAGTTCTGCTGAATGGTCATCAGACCGGCATAGGTCGCCTGTGCCGCCATGACCAGCTGGTTTTCGATCGACTCGAACTGCTTTTCGTAGGGTTCATAGTCAGTGTTTTTCAGCTCTTCCAGCTGGGATTCCAGCTGTGCGAGCTGGGTCTGCATCTGGGCGATATTGTTTTGCAGCAAAACGACCGTCGCGCTGCCCACCGTGATCGTCGCAGCACCGTTCTGCACGGTCGGGTCGACCGTGGTCAGCGAGGACGACACGCTGTTTGCCAGCTGCTGCATGCCTGCAATGGCCTGCTCCATGCCGTCAATCGCGGCTTCCATATCGTCGATGGCCGCATCCAGATCGACCGCTTCAATGCTCGCCAGCGTCTCGCGGTTGGCTAAGACCGTCTTGTTCTGGTTGCGCACCAGCTCCTCGATCTGGCTGTAATACAGCATTTCGGCGTTTGCGATCTCAGGGTCTTGCTGCTGGAGGTAGTAGGTTGCCTCCTCGGCCGAAAAGCCCAGCCAGTAGGTCGGGTAAACGTCACCCGTGTTGGTGGTCACGGTACCCGGTGTGCCCGGTGTCTGACCGGTGCCCGGAATATGGTAATAGTCGTTCGTCGTCGAGCTGTTCTGGGTGGTGGTCGTCGTGGTCGTCGGTGCGGTCGGCGTGGTGACGGCACTCGCGTTCGGGTCCAGCCAGGACGGGATCTGGTTGCCGGATACAGACCCTGTGGTCGTCTGCGCGGTCTGACCGGTGGGCACGGTCACCGCACCCGCATTCGGGTCCAGCCATGCCGGAATCTGACTATCTGTCCACGCTGCCTGTGCCGCCGGGCCGACAAGCATCGTGCCGGCCAGCGCTGCCGCGCAAAGTTGTTTTTTCATAAATCGTCCTCTCTCACTTTCCTCACAAGTGAATGCTAAAATCCCCCGACCGACCAGTCGGTCGGATATCGTTTTTATTATACGCCAACCCGCTGTGCGCCGTCAATCGAAACGGTGTCCATGTTCACACAAAAGACACAAAACGTCTGCGCTCTCTTTTTATATGCGGTAGGAAAGGCAAAAAAGACCGCCCCGATCGGCGGCCTTTCCATCAAATTACAGCAGCTCACGCGAAATGATACTGGTGCGCACGTGCATGATGGTCTCGGTTGGTTTTCTGCGGCGTGCCAAAAGCTCGTAGAGCACCTCGACCGCGCGCCGTGCCTGTCCGGAAAAGTCCTGATCGACAATGAAGTCCACCCGTCCGTCGGCCAGGTACTCCCGCGCATACGGGGTCAGGTCGTTGCACACGACGTGGATGGGCTGGGGCGCGCGCGCACGCGCCAGCGCGTCCATACAGCCCTTGACGCTCTCGTTCGCCATATAAATGGCACGCAGGCGCGGATTGCGGCGCACCTCGCGCAGTACGCCGTCGTAGGTCAGATCATAGCGCTCGATGCACTCGATGACGTGGGCATGTCCGATATCACCCTCGAGCTCATATAAACGCTCCAAAAAGCCGTCGACGCGCAGGCGGTGAGCGGTGAACTCACGATTGCCGCACACGATCAGCACGTCGCCGCCTGCCAGCATGGGTACCAGCAAACCGGCAGCCACGCGCCCGGATTTGACCAGATCCTGACCGATGTGGCACACGCGCGCCGAGTCGGGCACGTCGGAATTACAGGTCACGACCGGGATACCCATTGCGGTCAGGCGGTCGATCTCCTGCGCCATGGGCATGGTATCGGCTGCGTTGAGCACCAGTCCAGCAATTTTGGACTCTTCCAGCGCGTTGATGCAGGTGCAATACTCGTGGTTCGACCGTCCGGTCAGCTCACGAATCTCCACCCGGAAGCTAGGGTCACCGATGCGCCGCAAGGCGGCCTGGATGCCCCGCCGCGTCTGGCGGGTATAATAGTCGCCCCAACCCGGAATCACAAACCCGATCGTCGTGCCATGCCGTGCGGGCTGCGCCTGCCGTCTCTGTGCCGGGGTGCGGTAGCCCAGTTCATCAATCGCCTGCTGCACACGCGCGCGCACCTCGGGCGCAACATTTGCACGGCCATTGACCACGCGGTCGACCGTGCCGCGCGATACACCGCACTTGTCGGCAATCATCTGCGATGTGATTTTCATGGGCATTCCTCCTGCTTTGCCGGTGTTCCATCTGTTACCATCCTATCACGGCGTGCCCGCCCACACAAGTATGCCCAATCGATTTTTACGTTTTGAACAATGCACACCGACTCCCCTCACAATCACCGTCATAAAATTGCGCAAAATACATAAAAGAATTGCTGTCATTTATACATATCGCTAAAATTAGCCATGCGTACTTGCCGCTCGTCCATGCATGTTTTATAATATATCCAGTACGTTAAATTGTTCTTATTTCGGGTGCAAACCCGTTCGAACAAGTGTAAAGGAGATATGTATTATGGCAAATTTACGCATTGGCGTCGTCGGCTGCGGCCGAATCGGCAAATTGCACATCGACAACCTGATGGGTGCTGTTCCGGGCGTTGAGGTTATCGCTGTTGCTGACCCCATGATCGACAAGTCCGGCGCACGTGACTGGTGTGCTGCTCGCGGCATCACCAACGTTTCCGCTGACTACATGGACGTCATCAACAACAAGGACGTAGACGCTGTGTTCGTTTGCTCCTCCACCGACACTCACTCTGTCATCTCCCTGGCTGCTGTCAACGCTGGCAAGCACGTTTTCTGCGAGAAGCCGGTTGACTACGATGTAGACAAGATCAAGGCTGTTATGGCTGCTGTTGAGGAAAAGGGCGTTAAGTTCCAGGTTGGCTTCAACCGCCGCTTCGACCACAACCATAAGGCTGTTGCTGACGCTGTTAAGTCCGGCAAGATCGGCGATCCCCACATCGTTATCGTTTCTTCCCGTGACCCCGAGCCGCCCCCGGCTTCCTACGTTGCTGTTTCCGGCGGTATCTTCTACGATATGATGATCCACGACTTCGACATGGTTCGCTACGTAACCGGTTCTGAGGCTGTTGAGATCTCCGCTGTTGGTTCCTGCCTGGTTAACCCCAAGCTGCAGGAAGAGTCCGGCATCCCGGACGTTGACACCGCTGTTGTTACCATGAAGATGGCTAACGGCTGCATCGCTGTCATCAACAACTCCCGTCAGGCTGTTTACGGCTACGACCAGCGCGTCGAGGTATTCGGCTCCAAGGGTATGGCTTCCGACGGCAACGATCTGCTCAACACCGCTACCATCATGACCGTTGACGGTGCGCACTCCGAGAAGCCCCTGTGGTTCTTCCTCGAGCGCTACAACCAGGCGTTCATCGAGCAGGTCAAGTACTTCGTTGACTCGGTTGTTAACGACAAGCCGGTTGTCGTTGGTGCAATCGACGGTCTGCGCCCGGTTTACATGGCTCAGGCTGCTACCGAGTCCTGCCGCAACGGTGGCGTTTACGTCAAGGTTCCGCAGTAATCGATCCTTTCCCGTGCATCAATTCAAAAGCGCTGTCCTTCGGGACGGCGCTTTTTTTCATCCGTGTGTGAAAAAATTTTTTGATTTCTGTTGAACCGACCTTGCTTTCGGCGGCTCTATTATGCAGAATAAGCAAGAAAGGAGTGAAAAGCCCCATGGCTTACAGTATACCCGCCGAAGGGCTTCCCGCTATCATGCCCGACTTCGACACCCTGTTCGAAACCTACCAGACCGAGGCGCTGCGCGCGGCTTACCTCATCTGCGGAAACCGGACGGATGCCGAGGACGTGGTACAGGATACCTTTGTCAAGTGCTACGAGTCCATGCACCAGCTGCACGATCCCACCCGGGTCAAGGCGTGGCTGTTCCGCATCCTGACCCGCACCGCGTGGCGCGCCTGCCAGAAGCACCGCCGCGAACTGCCGGTCGAGAACCTGTACGACAGTCAGGAACCCACCGATGAGGACGCATCCGCACCGCTTCTGCGTGCCGATCGTGCGCATGCGGTCGCTCGGGCGCTTCAGTCGCTCGAACCCAAGCAGCGCACCACCGCCGTGCTCTACTACTACAACGACATGTCGGTACGCGAGATCGCGCAGGCAATGGGCTGTTTTGAAGGTACAGTCAAGTCCCGTCTCTATCACGCACGTCAACACTTAAAAGAATCTTTGGAGGTTGAGTTCGATGAAATTTGATGAATATATGCACGATTCGATGAAGGAAATCGCACAGGACGTTCAGCCTGACCCCAGAATGCGCGCGCGCGTCATGAACGCCGTACAGATTGAGCGCACCAAGTCTCGTCCACGCCGCATGCGCTTTGCCGTTGTGGCCGCTGCGATGGTCTGTGTCCTGATTGGCGGCGCGTTCGCAGCCGGTCCGATCGTCGGTCTGGCATCCAGTATGAACTTTAATCAGATGTCCACCTCGCTGGATGACGAGGCCAAGGTTGAGAAGGAAGCCGGTTTCACCGTCCGTCTGCCCGAGACGCTGAACGGCGCTTCGTTTGACAACATGGTCGCCCAGCCGGTTGATGCCATCGATGCCGACGGCAACACCGTTTACAGCTATCAGGAGTTCTACGCATCCTATCGCGACGGCGCGACCCAGCCGTTTATGACGGTCATCAAGAGTGAAAATGACAGCGATGAGGGCGTGAGCGACAAGACCATCGTGGATACCCGTGAGGTAGATGGCATCACCATGACCTATCGCGAAATCCCGACCATCTTCCTGCCGCCCACGGAAGACGCAAAGCCGACTGAGGAAGAGCAGGCTGCAGCTGACCGCGGTGAGTGCTTCATCTCTTACGGCACAGAGACCCGCGTAGACGGCGTTTACCATGTAATTGATTGGGATGAAGACGGTCTGCACTATGCAATCGCTTCGAACGATGGCGATTGGACGGCAGATGACTTCTTTGCAGCTGCGGAAGATGTCTTGAACACGGAAAAATAAAGCACCGCACCCCAGCTCGGGATTCTCAAGGGACGAGTCCCTTGAGCCCGTCCAGGTGGAACCTGGTCGAGCCCGCAGGCTCGAAAAACCCCTTTGATTCCCGGTGTCCGGCCCGGGAATCAATTAAAACAAACAAAAAAAGGAAAGACCGTCCTTTGGGACGGTCTTTCCTAATGAGCGCACTTTGTGCGCGAAGTATTGCGCATCCTGCGGGATGCGCTTTTTCTTATTTTTTGGTTGATTTTCGCAAAAGCGAAAATCAAAAGGGGATTCCGCTCGCTGCGGCGAGCGTCTCAGGGCTCTGCCCTGAGAACCCGCAAGCCTTTCGAGAAAGGCTTGAGCGAAAGCTTCAATTTTGGGTGCGTCAGTCGAACTTTTTGCCCTGCCAGCTATCCCGTCTCGCAAGTTCCTGATCGATTGCGTTGAGCACGTCACGTTTACGTTTGGTCCACTCCGGACCAAGCACGTCCTGTGCGGGGCCGTCGCCGGTCAATCGTCCGATCACGGTGGTCATAGGCAAACGTTCCAACTGGTCGCAAGTCACCGCGACATATTCCTCCCTTGTGAGCAAGGGAAAGTCCATTTGTGCCAATCTTGTGCCTTTCAAAACGTGCAAAGCGTGGATTTTGACGCCATCCGGGTACATGTGTCCGAGCACATGTGCACTTTCGCGCATATCGTCAAGGGATTCCCCGGGCAAGCCGTTGATGAGATGTACCCAAGTGCAGATTCCGCGCTTTTTAAGTCTCTCATAACCTTTACAAAACTGGTCAAAGGTCTCACAGCGGTTCATGGCCTGCAAGGTACGGTCATGGACGGTTTGCAGCCCAAGTTCGACGGTCAAGTCGGTTTTCTCGGCATATTCTTCCAGCAAATCGGCAGTTCTCTCGTCGATGCAGTCAGCGCGGGTACCGATGACCAGTCCTGCTGCGTCCGGCAGGGCGAGTGCGCGGTCATACTGCTCCCGCAAAGTCTCGATCGGTGCGTATGTGCCGGAAAATGCCTGAAAATACGGCTGATACCGTGCGTCCTTCCACTTTCCCTGCACTTTCTCAATGCCTGCCCGGTATTGTTCCTCCAAAGACGGCAAAGCGGCGATCTGGTCGCCGCTGCCGCGCCCCGAACAAAAGGCGCATCCACCTATGCCCAGTTTACCGTCCCGGTTGGGACAGGTAAACCCACCGTCGAGCGGCACGCGCACCACGCGCCCGCCTTTTCGGTGCTTCAAAAAGTAGGCATAAGTATAGTATCGTTTGTTATCGTCGCTGTACGGGAATCCACTCATGCCGGCAGCTCGGGTACCAGCGTCCAATGGATGCACCAGTCGTTCGCCTGCTCATGGTTTGCATGGTTGCCTGCAACCGGGTCGTCGATCTCCGGGGTGACGTCGTAAGTGATCATGGGGTCATTGACCGGGTACGAACCCTTGCCGCTGAACTTATCGGTCATGGTCACGCTCGCGGTGTTGGTCACCTTCCAGCTGTCGCCGTCCTTCTCGACCAGTCCCAGCGTGAACGGTACGCTGGCATCCTCGGCGGTATTCGCCCAGATGACAACGACCTTGCCCTCACGGGCTTCGATCTGCTTGACGACTTCCTGGCTTTCCTTGGTCGCTGCCTGCACGGCTTCGTCCTGCGTGGTGTAGCTTGCCGACGCGGCATCTTCCTTGCTATCGCCCGAGCCGCCGCAGCCGCTGAGCATCATTCCCATCGTGAGCATGCTCACAGCCGCAAGTACTGCGGCAAACAGTCTCTTCAGTTTCATGTTTGGATCTCTCCTTTTCACAATTTGTTTACATTTTACCATCAAAAAAGCGCCGCGTCCCCGCAGCGCTTTTGTTGACTTGTCAGATTTTACTTGGTGCCGAAAATGCGGTCGCCCGCGTCGCCGAGACCGGGTACGATGTAGCCGTGCTCATTGAGTTCGGGATCGATTGCTGCGGTAAAGATTTCGACATCGGGGTGTTCCTTCTGTACAACGTCCAGACCTTCCTGGGTGGACAGCAGGCACATGAGCTTAATGTGCTTAACACCACGCTTCTTCAGTGCGGAAATCGCCTCTGCCGCAGAGCCGCCGGTTGCGACCATGGGATCGATGACGATGACATCACGCTCTGCGATATCGACCGGCAGTTTTGCGTAATACTCGACCGGCTTGAGGGTATCAGGATCACGATACAGGCCGAGGTGGCCGACCTTTGCTGCCGGGATCAGCTCGAGCATGCCGTCGATCATACCCAGACCTGCACGCAGGATGGGCACAAATGCGATCTTCTTACCCGAGATCACGCGTGCCTTGGCGTGTGCCAGCGGGGTCTCGATGTTGATCTCCTTGAGCGGCAGATCGCGGGTTGCCTCATAGCACATGAGCATTGCGATCTCGCGGGTCGCCTCGCGGAATTCCTTAACGCCGGTCTGGCGGTCGCGCATCAGGCTGAGCTTATGCAGGATCAGCGGGTGATCCATAACATGAATCTGTGCCATACGTTCTTAACTCCTTTAATTTATCCGGGGTTGTTTTACTTGCTGTGCTTGGCCTCGATCGCGTGGATTTTCTCGATGCGACCCAGATGACGGCCGCCTTCCAGCTCGCCCTCGAGCCAGACCTCGACCATCTCTGCCGCTTCACCGGGGCCGGTGATGCGCTCGCCCAGGCACAGAATGTTTGCGTCGTTGTGCAGACGGCAGTACTTTGCGGCGAAATGCGACTGGCAGGCTGCGGCACGGATGCCGGGAACCTTGTTTGCAGCGATCGAAATACCGATGCCCGAACCGCAGATCAGAATACCGCGCTCGTGCTTGCCTGCAACGATTGCGTTTGCAACCGCCTCAGCGGCATCCGGGTAATCGTAACGCTCAGTCGAGTAGCAGCCGTAATCGGTGAACTCGTACTTGTCCTTGAGCATTTCCATAAGCTTGACCTTGAGGGCATAACCTGCGTGGTCGTTACCAATTGCAATGGTCATTTGTTTGTACCTCCGTTCAATTTTCGATCCCGCATCTGTTCGGCCTGCGGCTTGCGCAGGTAGACTGCGTCGAGCCTTTGCGCGTCGACTGCCTTTCCGTCGCGGAAGGCTTGCAGCGCTGCCATCGCCACGCCGTACGCACCGGGATAAATGAGGTGCGTGGGTGCGAGCACCAGATGGGGACAAATTTCGGTAAGTTTAGTATAGCACAAATATGCGCCATCTCCAACCAGAATTTCACCATCTTGCCCAATTTCCTCGCCCAGTGCCTGGATGGTCAGGGCGCGGTCGGGCGTCAGGCGTTCGGGTGCGCCGACGCCATTTAAACGGAATCTGGCGTTATACACCTGTCCGGCGCGCGCGTCCATCACGCACGACACCGTACCGGTCATACCGGTCAGGTTCCAGGCCATCGCCTCGAGCGTGGACACGCCCACGCAGGGCAGGCCGGTGCCCATCGCAAGACCCTTGACCGTCGCCACACCGATGCGAATACCGGTGAACGAACCCGGGCCGGATGCAACGGCAAAGCCGTCCAGCTCCTTCGGGGTCAAACCTACATTGGAAAGCAGCTGCTCGGCCATGGGCAGCAGCGTGCGGCTGTGGGTCAGACCGCAATTTTGAAAAGCCGACGCGACGACCTTCTCGCCGTCGGTCAGGCACACGGCGGCAGATACCGCCGATGACTCAAAGCTCAGTAGTTTCATGGATTTCCTCGATTTCAAGCAAACGGTCGTCGGGCTGCTCGCCGTAGGTCAGACGCACCGACTTATGGTGCGCGGGCAGCAGTCCACCCGCATTTCCGCTCCACTCAATGAGCAAAATGCGCGTACCGTCCAGGTATTCCTCAAAGCCCAGCTCAAACAGGGCTTCCTCGTCCAGGATACGGTACAGGTCGAAATGCACGACCGTGCCGTCCGGTGCGCTGTATTCGTTTGCGATGGCGAAGGTCGGACTGGTGACTCGGCCCGGATAGCCCAGACCGCGCAGCACCCCGCGCGCAAACGCCGTCTTTCCCGCGCCCAGATCGCCGTCCAGCGTGACCACGTCGCCCGGCTTTAGCGTCTTGGCAAAATCTGCGCCAGCCTGCTCGGTCTGCTCGGGGGAATGGGTGATGATCTGCATAAAAGAACCTCGTATCCTTTCGATGATAACTTATATTTTATCATACCACACAGGCCGGAAATTGACAAACCCCAATCTTGCCCCACTGGGCATTGCGTTCACTCTGGCTGCGTGCTATGATGGAATTGATATCCAGATGACAGGAGGGACCCAGCGATGAGATCCATACACAAACGCATGATGCTGATGTTCGCGGTGTCGCTCATTTGTGCAGCGGTGACCGCAAATCTGACACAAAACAGCCGCTCGGCCATCCATCGCGTAGAACAATACGCGCCCGAGGTGGTATCCGGCATTGTATATGATGATTGGCTTGTCGAGACGCATGGCGGCTTTCACGGGGATGGCGATACGCTCATCCGCTTTGACGTGACCGATCCGTCGGTATTTGACGATTTTTACGCACCGCCGTTTGAATCCACCATCGAGATCCGTACGGAAAACGAAGTGACCGTGGAAAATCTGGTTCTGTTCTCGACCGATGCAGAGATTCCCGACCCGGAAACTGCCTATTGGATGCTGGACGCGCACGGCCCGACGAGTATGCCATGGGCAAATCTTTCCATCGGGCTGTATTATCCTGAGGAACAGACGTTTTACTGGTACGAAAGTGATATATAAGAGAAAGACCGCCGAACGGCGGTCTTTTGTTGTCTGAAATTTTTTTGTTTTGCGGGAATGTTCACCCGTTTTGATGTGTCTAATAGGCAGAAAGGGGGAAGGGTATGGAAAATCAAGCCGAACTGACACGGATGATGCAGACCTACGGCACCCAGCTTCTGCGCCTGTGCACACTGTATCTCAAAGACCGCATGTTAGCCGAAGATGCCGTGCAGGAGACCTTTGTCCGGGCATGGCGTGCCGATTTTCGTCAGGAATGCAGCGAAAAGACCTTTTTAACGCGCATCGCCATCAATATCTGTAAAAATTACCTGCGCACGCCCTGGCACACCCGGCGTGCTTCGGCCGAACTGCTCGACCAGCTCACGACACAGATTCCAGACGTCGACGACACGCTCTTGCGGGCAGTGCTGTCCCTGTCGCAGGCGCACCGTGCGGTGATTTTGCTCTACTATTATCAGGGATTTTCGGTAAACGAAATCTCGGAAATCCTGTCCATCCCGTCCGCGACCGTCAGCACCCGGTTATTCCGGGCACGGGAAAAACTGCGGTCGATGTTAAAGGAGTGGTATTATGACGAACCATGAGAAAATGAGCGAGCAGTTAGACCGAATCATGGAATCGGTCGTATTTGAACCCCGGATGGAACAGGCGGTACGCCAGCGGCTGCACGAGCGCCGTGCGCCCCGCCGTCTGACTCGCCGCGCCGTGATCGCCATGGGCTTGTGCGCTGTGCTTGTGCTGTCTGCCGGTGCGATCGGACTGTCGGTAGTCGACCAAATGCGCAGCCATGCCGGGTCGTTTGCCCCGGCCATCCAGTCCCCGGCCGCAGCCGTACAGGAGCGCGACGGCATTGAGGTTTCGGTCGTCGGCGCGTACAGTGATTCCTATGGTGCAACGGTATATGTTGCCGTGCGCGATACGCAGGGCAAAAACCGTCTGAGCGCGGACAGTCATCTGAGCTCTTGGAATCTGGATGCCGAGAGCGATACGAAGCTGAGCCGTGCCGGTGTGCTTGACCTGAACAATCTGGTCTCTTACGATGACCAGACGCAGACCGCTGTCTTTTGTCTGCGCGGCAGCGGCTTGCAGATGAGCGGCGCGCAGCCGGGTTCGCAGCACACCTATACGCTGACCTTGGGTACCATCCTGCCCAAAGCGCACGAACTGACCTTCACCCTGCCCCAAAGCACCGCATCCGAGACCATTACCCAGACCGAGACCATAGATCAGCCGCTCGACCTCAGCCTGTCGTGGACGGATGAGCCGGCTGAGGTTCCGCAGGCGGTCATGTCCGAACCCGTCGCGGAGGGTGTCACACTCACGGCAGCCGGTCGGCTGGGCGACGACTATCATGTGCGTCTGGCACTTTCGGACTGCACGGCTGGCAAGCTGAACAGCGATATTTCGACCGATTCGCCGCTCAAACTCCCGGATTCCTATGTATCCAACATTATTTTTGACGATGGTCATGCCATAGACTACATTCTGCACGGCGCACGCATTCCCGATGCCTCGGCCACCGATGACCTGTCCTTCCGTCTGACCTATTACACCGAGCCGGTCTTGTATGGCGACTGGACGATACCGGTCACCTTCACGGTCAGCGAGCAGGTTCCACTGCAAATTCCGGCAGGCTGCAAGCTGGTAAGCGCGGAACTGACCGCGTTCCATGTCCTTCTCACCGTTCCGGAAGATCAGACTTACGCCTACGGTGGTACAACGGTCAGCATCCAGTATCAAAGCGGTGAGGTTATCACTTGCAGCGGCAACGGTTGGAGCCTGACCGATCCAGCCGCAGATGGGCAAACACAGTATTTTATGGAGTGGTCGACCGATGAACCGGTCGAGCTGTCACAGGTTGCCTCGGTGTCGGTCGGTGATTTTGTGCTGACTCCGGTACAGGAATAATCAAAAAGGACTGCAAATGCAGTCCTTTTTCTTTTAAAAATCCGACCAGGGCCATAAAACCTGACTTGTATACTTTTCGTAAGTGGTGTTGTTTTGATTGAGATAAAGGACGTTCCGACCAGAAGGTTCCACAGTCTTGTTATAGAATTCGTTGGACACTTCATACACAATCCGTCCGCCGCTCGTCGTCCAGCAGTCAATATACAGAAAATCGGACGCAGAGCCGTTTTCTCCGGGTGCGATCTGTGCGAAAGCGTCCCCGCCGGGCACGCCCAGCGCGTCACAGGTCTTATGGTCGAGCTCGCGTCGTTCATAGGCGGGATAATCCAACTGATCGGCCCAGACTTGGTCGATCATGTCCCGTTCGGTCTGGCTGATTATGAGTCCGCTGCACTCGCGCATGACCTGTTCGGCAGCGATCGTTTGGGGCACGAGTGTGCGCTCCGTTCCCTTGCCCCAAAGGGTAATCACAGCGGTCAAAATCGCGGCAATACACATCACAATTCGTACTGCTTTGCGCTCCATTCGCATCCCTCCTGTCTTTTTGTACAGTATAGCAAATTTCCGACGGATATTCCAGCACATTGCCGAAATTTGTTCCCGTCCTGTGACTTTTCATCAGGATGCAACAAAAAATGCTTTATTTTTTTCGTGTATTCCCCGTCTCTTTTTGTACTTTCCATTTGTCCTGTGCGGTTATATATGATATCATAAAGTTAGAAAGAGGATGGAAAATAAAGCCGTCAGGAGGTGAGCGCAATGCGTTTATGGCCCGATTACATTGCCTCCCGCCGAACCGCGCTGACTGTACTGCTGTTTTGCACGCTGTTTTTGGTCGTTCTGACCGGCGCCTATGCGCAGCGTCCGCCCGCCGCCGTCCCCACTCCGCCCTACATTTCGCCCGGAGAGCAGGCGATTGTCTTACAGGAAGAAGATGGGGTTCGGATTTTGCTGCTTTACGATCCAATTTCGCAGGGATTTCGCTGCGCGGTCTCGCTGTCGAACGATCCAGCGCAGGTTTTATACAGTCCGTCGGTGCACTTCAACATCACCCCCGGTCATCCGCTCACCATTCGCTATCCCGATACCGAGCAGGAGGAAGATTTACAGGAGGATGTACCGGCTGTGGACACCGAAGAGTCTCTGCTTCCGGTCGAGGTCTGCATTACGCCGCGGGTGTTGACCACCAGCCGCACGTCGCAGTATACGAGCGAGTCGTTTGTGCAGGAATGGCATGTGCGCTGGAAGGAATTGGAGGATGGAGTCGTTTGGGCGTGAAGATTCAGGTTTTTTGAGAGAGGCTGCGAGTGCGGTCTCTCTTTTGTTTTGGGGTGGGACGGGAAAAAGAAAAAGACCCGAGCCTTGCGGTCGGGTCTTATGAGCGGCTTTGAGCCGCGGGGGATTGCGCGTCTGCGGACGCGCTTTTTGTTCTTTTTTGGTTGATTTTCGCAAAAGCGAAAATCAAAAAGGGGATTTCGCCCGTTGCGACGGGCGACTCAGGGCGCTGCCCTGAGAACCCGCAGCCTTTGAAAAGGCTGGCGAAACTTTCCGTGTTGGGTGCGGTGGTGGATTAGAACAGGCCGATGATCTTGCCGTCTTCCTCGACGTCGATATTCTCTGCCGCGGGCTTCTTGGGCAGGCCGGGCATGGTCATGATGGCGCCGGTCTCACAGACCACGAATCCTGCGCCAGCCGACAGGCGAGCGGTGCGGACGGTGATGGTGAAATCGGTGGGACGGCCGAGCAGGGATGCATCATCGGACAGCGAATACTGAGTCTTTGCCATGCAGATCGGCAGGCTGCCGTAGCCCATTGCCTCGATGTTTGCCAGTTCCTTGGCAGCTGCGGGCAGGATATTGACATCCTTTGCGCCGTAAATGGTGGTTGCGATGGCGCGAATCTTATCGGTCAGGGGCTGATCGAGTTCATAGATCGGGTGGTAATCGCTCTGATCCTCAGCCAGTACGTCGAGTACCTGCTGTGCCAGTGCCTTACCGCCTTCGCCACCCTTGGCGAATACCTCGGACAGCGCGACGCGTACGCCCATTTCCTGACAGTGCTGCTCGATGAAAGCCATTTCCTCGGCGGTATCGGTCGGGAATGCGTTGATTGCAACAACGACCGGCAGACCGAACTTACGGATGTTTTCGATGTGTGCGTCCAGGTTGACGATGCCCTTTGCCAGTGCGTCGACGTTGGGCTGGTTGAGGTCGGGCTTTGCCACGCCACCGTTATACTTGAGTGCGCGGACGGTTGCGACCAGAACGACACAGGACGGCGTCAGGCCAGCTGCGCGGCACTTGATGTCGAGGAACTTCTCCGCGCCGAGGTCTGCGCCGAAGCCGGCCTCAGTGATGGCGATATCACCCAGCTTAAGCGCCATCTTGGTCGCCTGTACGCTGTTGCAGCCGTGTGCGATGTTTGCGAAGGGGCCGCCGTGCATCAGGCAGGGCGTACCCTCGAGGGTCTGGACGAGGTTGGGCTTGATGGCGTCCTTTAAGAGGGCAGCCATTGCGCCGTCTGCCTTGAGGTCGCGTGCGTAAACCGGCTCACCGGCGTAAGTGTAAGCGACCAGAATGTTGCCCAGACGCTTTTTAAGGTCTGCAAGGTCGTTTGCCAGGCACAGGATGGCCATGACCTCGGATGCGACCGTAATCATAAAGTGATCTTCACGCGGTACGCCGTTGACCTTGCCGCCAAGGCCAATGGTGATGTTGCGCAGTGCGCGGTCGTTCATATCCAGAACGCGGGAAAAGAGGACGCGGCGGGAATCGATGCCCAGCGTGTTGCCCTGCTGGAGGTGGTTGTCGAGCATTGCACAGAGCAGGTTATTGGCTGCGGTGATGGCGTGCATGTCGCCGGTAAAGTGGAGGTTAATGTCCTCCATCGGTACGACCTGTGCATAGCCGCCGCCGGCTGCACCGCCCTTGATGCCGAAGACCGGGCCGAGAGACGGTTCACGCAGTGCGATGACTGCATTCTGTCCGAGCTGTGCCATTGCCTGACCCAGACCGACGGTCGTGGTGGTCTTGCCCTCGCCTGCCGGGGTGGGATTGATTGCGGTCACGAGAACCAGCTTGCCGTCCGGCTTATCCTGAATCTTTTCCCAGGTTTCGCGGCCGAGCTTTGCCTTATACTTGCCGTAAAGTTCCAGATCATCTGCGGAAAGTCCAGCCTTTGCGGCAACCTCCGTGATGGGCTGCATTTTGCAGTTCTGCGCGATCTCGATATCTGTCAGCATTGCCATTCATCCTCCATCGTCTTGTTATGGGATACACTTTAGTGACATTATACCACATTTTTTATCAATCCAAAAGAAATCCCGGCGCATTTTCTCTCGCTTTTCCGCTGAAATTGTGGTATGATAGATTCCAGCCTTTTATGGAATTATATCAAACCCCAGCGTCTGCGAAAAGGAGGCCATGCTGACATGAGGCCATTGCGTTCGGCCGTGCACTACTTCAAAAATACCGACCTTTATCTACTGTTTATCGCGCTTTGCTGTTCGGCTTACAGCTTGGTTTTAGTCAACTCCGCGACCGCGAGCAGTGCCTCGCACGACCGTTTTCTGATCGTTCAGGGCGGTGCGGTCGTCATTGGCGTGATTGCGTTTATCATTATGTCTCTGGTCGATCTGGAGTCCATCAAGCGGTATTGGCGCGTGCTGCTGCTGCTCAATGTCGTGATGCAGCTATCCATGTTCGTTTTGGGTTCCAGCCGAAGCGGTAACCAGAGCTGGATTGAAATTGGCCCGATCACGGTTCAGCCGGGTGAGATCGGTAAGATTCTGTTTATCATCACCTTTGCCGCCCATCTGATGCAGGTTTATGAGGAGATCAACCGCTGGCAGACACTCATCCAGCTCGGCATTCACGCGATGCTGCCGTTTGGCGCAATCGTAGTCGCCCAGCACGACGCAGGTGTTGCAATGGGCTATCTTCTGATTGCGATTACGATGATCTTTGCCGCAGGTATTTCCTATAAGTGGATTTTCGGCGGCGCGGTACTCGGACTTGCAGCCGTCCCGATTGCGTTTCAGTTCCTGAGCGGTTATCGACTGGCGCGTATTCTCGTCCTGCTCGACCCCTCGATCGATAATTTGTATGGCGATAAGGACTACTACTACCAGACCGCACAGAGTAAAATTGCGATCGGCGCGGGACAGTTCAGCGGCTCGGGCTATATGCAGGGCCTGCAAACACAGTATAATAAAGTCCCGGTTAACGAGTCCGACTTCATTTATACGGTTGCGGGCGAAGAGTTCGGCTTTATCGGCGCAATGCTGGTCATCATCCTGCTGGCATTGCTGGTTTTGAGACTGTTTTACGTCAGTTATCGTGCCGGTTCGACGTTCTCGGCACTGATGACCGTCGGTATCGCGGGTATGTTCATGTTCCAGTCATTCCAGAATATTCTGATGTGCTTGGGTATGTTCCCGGTTGTCGGCGTTACCCTGCCTTTGTTCTCGTACGGTGGTACATCGGTCGTTACGATGTATATTGCACTCGGCGTCGCCGCCGGAGTTAGAATGAGAGAAAAACCCAGTTGGCTCCAAAAGTGATCGCCGCACCAATAATTGAAGCTTTCGCTCAAGCCTTTCTCGAAAGGCTTGCGGGTTCTCAGGGCAGAGCCCTGAGTCGCGCTCCGCAGAGCGCGAAACTCCCCTCTTTGATTTTCGCTTCCGCGAAAATCAACCAAAACAGAACAAAAAAGCGCTGTCCGCAGACAGCGCAATCCCCTGCGCGCTAAGCGCGCTCATGGAAACCGTTCCCTAGGGAACGGTTTCTTTTTTTACCTCAATTACTCCGCATCTGCACGATATTCGAGCAGCTCGGACACTTCACAGTCAAGCACATAGCAGATACGGGCGAGGATGTCGAGGTCGAGTTTTTCGACCTTGCCCTGATACCATCTATCAACAACCGCAAAATTCACATGAATTGCGCTGGCTAGTTGGTTTCTATTCATCCCGCGCGATTCCAGCATTTCGCGTAAATGCAGCACAACAGTGCCATAAGATTGTGTTACTATAATAGAACGTTCAGCCATATTATCACCTATAGATATCATATCTAGGATATGACCGCTTGACTATTCTATTATAAAGTATTATATTTTATATAATATATCTCTAGGAGGTAATAGTATGGACAGTAAGCCGGACTTTGAACAGATGTATTACACCCTCTTTCGTTCGGTTACGCACGCCGCCACGCTGCTCGAACAGGGCAACACCGTTCGCGCATACCTCGCTCTGGTTGACGCGCAGCGAACAACAGAAGAGATGTATATTGCTGGGGAGGAGGACGTTTAAAAGGGCGTATTGCGGCAGTAGGGGTAAAAAAGAAACCGTTCCCTAGGGAACGGTTTCCATGAGCGCGCTTAGCGCGCAGGGGGTTGCGCTGTCTGCGGACAGCGCTTCTTTTTTATTTTTTGGTTGATTTTCGCAAAAGCGAAAATCAAAAAGGGGATTCCGCATCCTGCGGGATGCGGCTCAGGGCTCTGCCCTGAGAACCCGCAGCCTTTCGAGAAAGGCTGGCGAAAGCTTCATTATGGGTGCGGTGCTGGTTTTAACGATACTCTTCCATCCAAGTTGCCTGTCCGGTTTTCAGGGATGTCTGGACATCCAACACGCGCTGGTTTGCGCTGCCGCGGAAGCGAAGCTCTAAGCCTTTCTCTTCCTCCACAAACCTGCCATCGACGAGCAATGTCAGCTTTTCCAGCAATTTCCTCACCCACGGATCGGGCAATTCCATGAGCTGTTCGAAGGTATAACCGGTATAGGACATGAGCGGTTTTTTACCGTTTAAACCGTCCGCCACCGCGCACAAACCTTCTGCCTGACAGAACGGTTCGCCGCCCGAGAAGGTCACACCGGTCAGCAGCGGATTTTTGAGGATATCCGCGACCAGTGCATCGCTGTCGATGTCGGTACCGCCCGAAAAATCGTGTGTTTCCGGGTTATGGCAGCCGGGGCAATGGTGCGGACAGCCCTGTGTGAAGATGACATAGCGGAAGCCGGGGCCGTCTACGATGGACTCACCGATTGTTCCCGCTATGCGCAATGTTTTCCCCATGGTGCTTATGCCGAACGGGTGTTATCGCTTAACGAGCAGCAGGATACGCCATGCTTTACGCGGTCGTGCTCCTCTGCGCGCTTGCCGTTGTTGAAGCGGTCGAGGGTACCTACCAGATAACCGGTAATGCGGCGGATACGCTCAAAGCCAACACCCTCGCCAACAACCGGAACACCATTTACTTCGGTTACGTTGAATTCCTTAGTCATCATTCTTCCTCCTATGTTCAAACCTGATATCAAAAATCAAAGCGGGTTTACAACGCGGTCGTGTTCCTCGTTCGGGTCGCCCGGATAGCCCAGGGTAGACCAGTTGAGGTGCTTGTACATGCCAAGCTTCTGCAGCTTCTCGAGCGGTACGCCCTCGCCCTCACGGCGGCCGCAGCGCGGGCAGACATCACCGATGATGCCGGTATAGCCGCAGATGGGGTCACGGTCGATGGGGTGGTTGATGGCGCCGTAGCCCATGCCTGCTTCCTTCATGGCGCGGACTACCGTCTCAAACGCCTCGAGGTTCTGGGTCGGGTCACCGTCGAGCTCGATGTAGCTGATATGTCCGCCGTTGGTCAGCGCGTGGTACGGTGCCTCGCGGCGAATCTTCTCAAAGGCAGAAATCGGATAATATACCGGCACGTGGAATGAGTTGGTATAGTATTCGCGGTCGGTTACGCCCGGAATCTCGCCAAAACGCGCACGATCCATGCGCACGAAGCGGCCGGACAGACCCTCTGCCGGGGTTGCAATCAAAGTGAAGTTCAGGTGGTACTGCTGTGCCGCCTGATCCATGCGCTCACGCATGTGCGATACGATCTTGAGGCCGAGTTCCTGTGCCTCGTCGCTCTCGCCGTGATGTACACCGATGAGCGCCTTGAGCGTCTCTGCAAGGCCGATAAAGCCGCAGGTCAGGCTGCCGTGCTTTAATACCTCGCCCACGCTGTCGTCCGGGCCCAGCTTCTCCGAGTCAATCCACACGCCCTGACCCATGAGGAAGGGATAGTTTCTGACCTTCTTCTGGCTCTGGATGCGCAGACGGGCAAGCAGCTGGTCGATGACAAGGTCGATCTTGCGGTCGAGGTCCTCAAAGAACCAGTCGATATCGCCCTTGCTCAAAATCGCAATGCGCGGCAGGTTGATGGACGTAAAGCTCAGGTTGCCGCGGCCGTTTACGATCTCGCGGGTCGGGTCGAACACGTTGCCCACCACGCGGGTACGGCAGCCCATGTAAGTTGCCTCGGTCTCGGGGTGGCCGGGCTTATAGTACTGCGCGTTGAACGGTGCGTCGAGGAACGAGAAGTTCGGGAACATGCGCTTTGCCGATACGCGCATGGCCAGCTTAAACAGGTCGTAGTTGGGCTCGCCGGGGTTGTAGTTGACGCCCTCCTTGACCTTGAAAATGTGAATCGGGAAGATCGAGGTCTCGCCGTTGCCCAGGCCTGCCTCGGTTGCCTTCATCAGGCATTCCATGACCAGACGGCCTTCGGGCGAGGTGTCGGTACCGTAGTTGAGCGAAGTAAACGGCACCTGTGCGCCTGCACGCGAATGCATGGTATTGAGGTTGTGCACCAGTGCTTCCATGGCCTGATAGGTATTGCGGCGGGTTTCCTTGACCGCGTACTTGCGGGTAAAGCGCATGATCTTGGCCGCGGTGCGCTCGTCGGTGTGGTCGCACAGCAGACGCTCGACCGCCTCGTCGAAGCCGTTGCCATCGGCAAAGACCGCAATCTCACCGGTCTCGCGCTCAGCGTTCTTCACGATCGACTTGCTCAGCAGCTCGCCGTCCTCCTGCTCGAGGTAAATCTCGATGGCCTTGGTCAGGTTATCGGTGAACGCGCGGCGGAAGGTCTTCTTGACGCCGGGCGCCATGGAGTAATCGAAATTCGGGATGGACTGACCGCCGTGCTGGTCGTTCTGGTTGGACTGGAGCGCGATGCACGCCAGTGCAGAGTACGAGCGGATGTCGTTCGGCTCACGCAGGAAGCCGTGACCGGTCGAAAAACCGCCCTGGAACAGCTTGAGCAGATCGATCTGGCAGCAGGTGGTGGTCAGGGTGAGGAAATCCAGGTCGTGGATGTGGATGTCGCCTTCGCGGTGTGCGCGTGCGTGCTCCGGGTCGAGAATGAACATCTCGTAGAACTGCTTCGCGCCCTCCGAGCCGTACTTGAGCATGGTACCCATCGCGGTATCGCCGTCGATGTTGGCGTTCTCGCGCTTTACGTTGTTCTCGAGCGAGGACTTGAAAGTCAGATCCTCATAAACTTTCATCAGACGGGTATTCATCTCACGCACGCGGGTGCGCTCGTTACGGTACAGGATGTACCGCTTTGCCGTGCGTGCATGGCCGGTTTCGACCAGGACACGCTCGACCTCGTCCTGGATCTGCTCGACGGTCGGAATCTCGCCGGACAGCGCCTGTTCCAGGTTTTGCTCGACCTGGCGTGCCAGGGTCTCGGCCATCTGGTAATCGTGACCGCCCGAGGCCTGCGCGGCCTGAAAGATCGCGTTTGTAATTTTATCCAGTTCAAAGGCCGACTGACGGCCGTCTCGTTTGATGATCTGAGCTATCATGTAAAAAGGGATCTCCTTCCCAGGTTTGCAGCCTGTGTATAAATCTGTGCACAACTTTTTGTTGTTGTGGATAAGTATCTGCACCATATCTAGTAGGGGTCTGATTCGATGCACTTAATAATATAGCCCTCCGGGCGAAGATTGTCAAGGGCAGGGCTGGGCGTTTGGACAGATGTACAATTCTTTGCCGTTTTTTTTGGCGATTGTGAAGCGAGGTAGCTATTGACAACGGTCGGACAGCCGAAAGGTCGATAAGATGGCGGTGGGGTGTCTGTCAAACACCCCGCCCGCGCAGGCATTTCGTGTGCATTGCAGGGGCACACAGAATGCCTTGCAGCCGCAGGCTGCTTCCCATACTTTCCGGCTGCCGACGGGTCGGGGAAACATCGGAAACGACGGTTTTCGAACAAATGATCTGGTTTTGTGTGCAGTATAATGAATTTCTCTCTGTCAGAACTTGCATTTTCGGGCAGTTTGTGCAAGACCTTCCCTTGTGCCGTCAGGTGCACAAGGGTACTCTTGTCCGGTATGTGCGCCCGGTCGTTCGATTTCCCACGGCAGGTGCCCTGTCTGTTTCTGTCTTTCGCGGTAAATCCGCCCAAAAATGCAAATCATATACAATATGATTGTACCCGGATTTTCGCCCGCTGTGCGGTTACACGAATCCGGTTTTTCCCGTATTTTACCGCATCAGGATTTTTTCTGACTAAAACACAGAATTTTTCGCACATACCCCCGCAAATGTCACACATTTTATCAGCTAAACTGCACAATCAAACGTAAAATGCTTTGTTGAAACTGCTATTTTTCATTCGATTTTTTACATGGATTTTACACGCTTCGTGCGTTTTTTCGGTTACTTTACCGTTCCACTTTTGTGCTTTTCATGGATTTTAGAAATTTTTTCCGTCTTAGGCGGACACAGCCGCCCATCTTGCGCACCTTGGGTACAGTCGCTATAATATGGATACTAAATCCGGCTGGTGTGTCTATCCGGTCAGGAAAATATAACATTTACGGGGGTTTCTTTTATGGAGAAACAAAAAAGAAAGCTCGGGCTGGTGCCCAAGCTCATCATCGGCATCATTTTAGGTATTCTGCTCGGCCAGCCGTTCGTGCCCGAAGTCATTGCCCGTCTGGTCGTCACCGCTTCGTCGCTGTTCAGCCTATTCTTAAAGTTCGTCATCCCGCTGATGATCCTGGCTTACGTCACCATGGGTATTGCCGACCTGTCGCAGGGCGCGGGCAAGCTGCTGCTGGTCACCGCCGGCCTGGCTTACGCCTCCACCCTCATCGCAGGCTCGTGCTCTTACCTGGTTTCGAGCACTCTGTTCCCCTCCTTTATGAGCGCGGACGCGCTCGAGCAGATCGCCGATACCGCTGGCAACTCGCTCTCGCCCTATCTGACCATCGCCATCGAACCCATTCTGGACACCCTCGCCGCCGTCCTGCTGGCCTTCATCCTCGGCCTGTGCATGTCCTCCATGCGCGGCAAGCAGATCGGCAACTCGCTCTATAACGGTTTCCACGACTTCTCGGCCATCATCGACAAGGTGCTCCACGTCGCCATCGTTCCCCTGCTGCCGCTCTACATCTGCGGTACCTTCGTGGATATGACCCGTTCGGGCAAGACCTTCGTCATTCTGGGCATCCTGTGGAAGGTATTCCTGGTCGTTATCATCATGCACCTCATCTGCATCACCGTTCAGTTCTGCATCGCAGGTGCTGTCAGCCACAAGAACCCCTTGAAGCTCATCCGCAACCAGATCCCCGGCTGCACCACCGCACTCGGTACCCAGTCCTCTGCGGCAACCATCCCGGTCAACCTCCAGTGTGCGGAGGCTGACGGCGTATCCTCCGAGATTCGCAACTTCGTCGTGCCGCTGTGCGCCAACATCCACATGGCAGGTTCCATGATTACCATTACCGCCTGTGCGACCGCGGTCTGCCTGATGAACCAGATTCCGATTAGTCTGGCAACCGTCGTTCCTTTCATCGCAACCCTGGGTATTGCCATGATCGCATCCCCCGGTGCACCCGGCGGCTCGATCATGACCGCTCTGCCCTTCCTGTACATGATCTTCGGCACCGAGCTCGGTGACCCCGAAGGCCCCATCTGCGCCATCATGGTTGCACTCTACATCACTCAGGACTCCTTCGGCACCGCCTGCAACGTCTCGGGCGACAACGCCATCGGCGTGATTGTAGACACCATCTACAAAAAGTGGATTAAGAAGTAACAGCCGGTCGGGCTGCAAAAAAGTGAGGCCCCGTCCTCACTTTTTTGTGTTTCCCACCGTTTTGACCGCATCTATACTGTTTTGCCGCCGGTCGGTGTGATATACTAAGACCATGAGATCTTCCGGCAATTCACCTGTTTTGCACAAAGGAGCATAGTATGCAAGTATTTGATATCATCGGGCCGGTTATGATCGGCCCTTCCAGCTCACACACCGCGGGTGCGTGCCGTCTGGGCCGCGTCACCCGTAAAATCCTCGGCGACCGTCCGGTCAAGGCACGCATCGGCCTGTGCGGCTCGTTCGCCCAGACCTACCGCGGTCACGGCACCGACAAGGCCATTATCGCGGGCATTCTGGACATGCATACCTACGATGCCCGTCTGCGCCACGCGCTCGAGCTCGCTGGCGAGGAGGGACTGACCTACGAATTCTACCAGACTTCCATCCCCGGCGCCCATCCCAACACCGCAATTCTGGAACTGACCGGCGAAAAGGGCGGCACCTGCCGCGTGGTCGGCGCGTCCATCGGCGGCGGCAACATCATCGTCACCAACATCAACGGTCTGGAAGTCCAGTTCACCGGACAGTACAATACCCTCATCGTCCTGCATCAGGACACCCCGGGCGTCATCGCTGCCGTCACCAACACCATGGCCTACTCGGGCGCGAACATTGGCAATTTCCGCCTGTCCCGTCCGCAGAAGGGCGGCGAGGCCGTCATGACCATCGAGGTCGACGGCGACGTATCCGACAAGATGATCAGCTGGCTGCGTGAGCTGCCCCACATCACGGGCGTTGTACTCGTCCGCGCCATTTAAGGAGGAAATTTCCCATGCTTGAATATCATTCCATTCAGTCGCTGGTCGATGCGGCACAGGAAAAGGGCTGCACGATCTCCGAGCTGGTACTGGCTGACCAGTCCGTGCAGACCGAGACCCCCAAGGACGAGCTGTTCCGCAAGATGCAGGACAATCTGCACGTCATGCAGGAGGCTGTCCAGGCCGGTGTCGACAAGGATCTCAAGTCTACGAGCGGTCTGACCGGCGGCGACGCCTACAAGATGCAGCAGTACGCCCAGGGCGGCGGCCTGTGCGGCAGTTTCTTCACCCAGGCACTCACCCGCGCGATTGCGGTATCCGAATATAACGCGGCGATGGGCAAGATCGTCGCTGCACCGACGGCCGGTTCGTGCGGCATTCTGCCCGGCACCATCCTGTCGCTGATGGAAGACCGCGACATGCCCGAGGAGACCGCCGTTATGGCACTGTTCACCGCCGGTGCATTCGGCATGGTCATCGCTGACCGTGCATCCATCGCAGGCGCACAGGGCGGCTGTCAGGCCGAGTGCGGCAGCGCAGCGGCAATGGCTGCGGCGGCTATGGTCGAGATGTCTGGCGGTACGCCGGAAATGTGCGCACATGCCTGCGCCATCGCCATCAAGAACCAGCTCGGTCTGGTCTGCGACCCGATCGCCGGTCTGGTCGAGGTTCCGTGCATCAAGCGCAACGCGGGCGGCGTAGCCTGCGCATTCGCTGCGGCAGAAATGGCTTTGGCGGGTATCAAGAGTGTCATTCCGGTGGATGAAGTCATTGATGCCATGCGTGAAGTCGGTGATTCTATGCCGTGCGCTCTCAAGGAGACCGCTCAGGGCGGTCTGGCAACTACCCCGACCGGTATTCGACTGAAAGAGGAGATTTTCGGCGCATAACTCCCGCCTAATCCCGCCCGCAGGCGAAATGAAGTTTGGATCAAACCTTTTCAAAGGTTTGCGGGTTCTCAGGGCAGAGCCCTGAGTCGGACTCCGGCCCGTAGGTCACTATCCTCATTCCCGCGCTGTGCGCGGATAAAATGAGTGCTAGAGTCCGAAACTCTCTTTTTGAAACCCGGTGTCCGCCCCGGGTTTCAACTAAAACAAACAAAAAAGGAAAGACCACCCAATCGGGTGGTCTTTCCAGAGAATTGCGCCGTCTGCGGACGGCGCTTTTTTATTCTTTTTTGGTTGATTTTCGCAGAGCGAAAATCAAAAGGGGATTCCGCGCTCTGCGGAGCGCGGCTCAGGGCAACAGTGCCCGCGTGTTAGGGCCTTGGCCGAACGAGTCGGCCACAGCCTTGCGGGAAAACGCCCCACAGGGGCCTTTTCTCGTTCCGCAAGGTTCGAGAAAGGCTGGCGAAAGCTTTAATATTGGGTGCGGTGCTTGTTTTAGTGATCCTCGTGGGACATCTTCGCAACCACGCCCGACAGTGCAATCAGTGCAATCAGGTTCGGGAATACCATCAGACCATTAAACAGGTCGGACAGGTTCCAAACCAGGTCAACCTTCAGGCTAGAGCCCAGGATAACACATACAACAACCAATGCCGCGTAAATCTTGACTGCTTTCTTACCAAACAGAGCCTTAACATTGACCTCACCGAAGAAATACCAGCCGATGATGGTCGAGAACGCGAAAAACAGCATGCAGATTGCAATAAATACGCTGCCGAACTGGCCGAACGCCTGATTGAATGCGGTCTGTGCCAGAACCGAACCGGTTGCGCCGGTGGACAGAGCGCCCGAGGTCAGGATAACCAGAGCGGTCAGGGTCAGGATGATGAAGGTATCGATGAACACGCCGACCATTGCGATGATGCCCTGATCCTGCGGCTTCTTAACCTTTGCCAGTGCGTGTGCGTGCGGGGTGGAACCCATACCAGCCTCGTTCGAGAACAGGCCGCGTGCAACACCGTAGCGCATTGCCTCCTTGACGGTCACACCTGCGATACCGCCTGCCAGCGCCTGCGGCTGAAATGCGCCGATGAAGATGGACTTGATCGACTCAATCAGTGCTGCGTGGTTGATGACCAGAATCACGGTGCAGCCGAGGATGTAGAACAGTGCCATAACCGGAACCAGCTTCTCGGTGACCGATGCGATGCGCTTGACGCCGCCGAGGAAGATGAATGCCGCAATCGCTGCACAGATGACGCCGACGATCAGCGGGCTGATGCCGAATGCGTTGTGGAACGAGTCGCCGATCGAGTTGGACTGTACCATGTTGCCGGCAAAGCCCAGTGCGAAAATGATCGCGATGGAGAAGAAACCGGCCAGAAAGGTGCCGAAGCCGCCCTTGAAGCGTGCCTTGATGTAGTAGATCGGGCCGCCGGTCACGTGACCGTCCTCGCCGACCGTCTTATACTTCTGTGCCAGCACGGCCTCGCCGTAGATGGTGGACATGCCGAAGAATGCCGACAGCCACATCCAGAAGATTGCGCCCGGGCCGCCCGATGCCAGCGCGGTTGCACAGCCGGTGATGTTACCGGTACCAACCTGTGCCGCAATCGCGGTAGTCAGTGCCTGGAACGAGCTCATGCCCTCGTGGTCAGCCTTCTTGCCGTTCAGGCTGAACGAGCCGAACATGCGCTTGAAGCCGGTACCCAGATGGCGTACCTGCACAAAACGCGTACGAATGGAGAACAGTACACCGGTCAGCACCAGAAGGTACAGGAGCAGATTGTTCCACACAAAGCCGCTGATGTCGCTGACCAAGACCGCCAGTTGATCCATATCCATTGTTTGTTACCCCTTTTCTTTTTGTTCCCCAAACAAGCCGAAAACCTGCATCTGATCGATGCAAAAAGAAAAAGCGCCCCGTTCCTCGGTTTTCCCGCGTCTTTGCGGAAAAATATGAGGATGGTTCGCTCTGATCCCGGATGCCACCGTCTGCGTGCATCCATGTCAAAAAAAATGTACGTCAAACCGGCCCTACCGGGTTAAAAAATCCACTCTGTCCTTTTGCCTGAGAGATTAGCGCATTTTCTGCACCTTGCACCTTCGGCACCCATGGTTGGGATTCTCCAGAGCCACATCCGTTTATAGTCCTTTCCCAGCCGGTCAGGCTGGAAACCTGAGAGTTTTACTCCTTCGGTAAGCACATGGCTTTTTCCTAAAAACTTCGCTTGTCGGTATTTCGTTTGAATTTAGCCTATCACACTTGCAGGACGGTGTCAAGCATGGTGCAAAAAATTTCGCAGGGCAAAGTGAAAAACCGCCGTTTTTGCCAAAAAAGACAGAAAAACGGACGCGCTTATGCACGTCCGTTTGGTCGTCCTGTCAAATTTTCGGTTTACTCAAAGTTCACCGTTACCGTGCTGAAATTGCCCATGGCCTTGACGGTCTTGTCGATGACGTCCTTGAGGCGGGTCTCAGCGTTCGAGAACTTGTCGGTGTTATACAGCTCGTTTTCCACAGCCGAACGCTGGTCGGCGTAGAAGCTGTCGAACTGGCCGAGCTCGATCTGACGGAAGATCTTCTCGTCGGAATCGTAGTAGCTGACCGAATCCTGTGCGATATCATGCTGGAGAATCTTGATTGCAGGCACAGTGATCGTGACCGACTTGCCGTCGATCTTGACCTTGTCCGCAGTCAGGGTAGAAGTATCCGAGCCGATCTTGACCGAACCCTGATACATAATGGTAAAGTTGCCCAGATCGGCAGCCTGCGACCAGCCGTAATATGCGTCGTCGCGGTCTTCCTCGCTGAGTACCTTGGTGTAGTCATAGTCTACCTGTACGGTCTGACCCAGACCCTGCACGGTCGTAGCGATGTCTTCCGCCTTGACCTTGCCGCCCAGGCTGTGTCCCCAGGCTGCGCCCAGGCCGAAAATAACCAGAAAGACTGCGACAACTACGCCGACGACGGTCAGCTGTCGCTGTCTGCGAATCTGCTTTTTGGTCTTGCGAACCGGTGCTTTTCGATTCTGCTGCTGTGCCATATCGTTCCCCTCATTTCCTTTGTCACTATATTCATATTACCGGATTTTCTGCAATAAATCAATTAAGATTCTTTTAAATTCCAAAAGTTTTTACACCAGATCGGCGGCACGCACGACGCGGTCACCCATAATCGTGCACACCGGCGCGCCCTTGAGCGTCATACCAGTATACGGTGTGTTGATTCCCTTGGAATAATACTCTGTGTATACCTTATCGCAGTCCCAGTCCAGTACACACAGCTCGGCACGGTGGCCGACCTCGATGGACTTATCGGCAAAGCGGTAGACCTCGGACGGGTTCTTGGACATCTTTTCCAGCAGCTGCATCTTGGTCAGTGCACCGGTCTTGACGAGGTAGGTATTGCACACCGAGAATGCGGTTTCCAGTCCGGTGATGCCCGACGGTGCCTGTGCGAAGGGCTTGGCCTTCTCCTCAGCCGTGTGCGGTGCGTGATCGGTCGCGATCAGGTCGACCGTGCCGTCCTGCAAGCCGCGAATGAGTGCCTGACGGTCGGCTTCCTTGCGCAGCGGCGGATTCATACGCGCATAAGTGCCATGCTCGAGCACTGCGTCCTCGGTCAGCGACAGGTGATGCGGGGTGACCTCGCAGTAGATCTTGGCACCCATTGCCTTACCGGCACGGATGAGATCGACCGACAGGCCGCTCGAAATGTGCTGGAAGACCACGCGCGCGCCCGTGCGCAGCGCAAGCGCGATATCACGGGCGACCATAGCCTCCTCGGAGGACGGCAGCGCACCGGGCACGCCCAGCTCCTCGGCTGCCCTGGAACCGTAGTTGACGCCGGGCGACAGCACGAGCGACTTGTCCTCCTCGTGGAAGGACAGCACGGTGTCATGCTTGACCGCCTCTTCCATTGCCTTGAGGCAGGTGTGCATGTCGGTCAGGTTAATGCCGTCGTCGGTAAATCCGGGCGCACCGGCTGCCAGCAATGCGGCAAAATCGGTCATTTCCTCGCCCTTAAGTCCCTTGGTCACCGCGCACGCCTGGTGCACGTTGACATAGCCGCCTGCCTCGCGTGCCTTGTTCTGCACGTATTGCAGCGTCTCCACGTTGTCGCAGGTCGGCAGGGTGTTCGCCATGCACACAACCGAGGTGAATCCGCCCGCTGCCGCGGCGCGCATACCGGTCATCATGTCCTCTTTCTGGGTCTGACCGGGGTCACGGAAGTGTACGTGGGTATCGACAAGACCGGGTGCAACCGTCTTTCCTGCCGCGTCAAACACCGGACAGCCTGCCGGTGCGTCAATATGGGGTTCCATCTGGGACAGGATGCCGTCGTCACCGATCAGCAGATCAAGGCGTGCGTCCAGTCCGGTATATGGGTCTAACACCTGTGCGTTTTGAATCAAAAGCATGGTTTTTCCTCCTGTAATGGGGCTCTGACAGGCTGCGCCCGATGCGCACCCGCCGCTTCTAATTGACAGTAGTATAGCATATTTTTCATGGAATTTCTATGCGAAAACATGAACTTTTTACCGGGTTCCAGCGATTTCCAGCCGAACGAAAGTGCGGAAAAAGGGAGTGCAGCGGCACAAATGGCCGTCGCACTCCCCTTCCAGAACGCTGCGGGCACGCTCCCATCACAGCGTCATTTTATGTTCCATCGTGATGACCGGGCAATAGCGCTTGTCGCGCGCCTTAAGGCCGATCTGGATGCGTGTTTTCAGGTCTTCCTTCTTTTCCTCGCTGTATCCGAAGGGGGCAACCACGTCAAAAATCAGGTTGATGCGGCGCTCACCCTCGACCACGCGGAAATCGTGCATGGTCAGCTCGGGGTCGATCTTGGCCAGAACATTGAGCGTCGTCTCGCGCATGGCGTCAATGCGCGGGTCGCCCACGCGCACCGGGTCCATGTGGATGACCGTGTACACGCCGGTCTGCTCCCAGACCGCCCGCTCGGCCTCGTCGATCAGCTCGTGCACGGCGACAATGTCCGCCGTGTCCGGCACCTCGGCGTGCAGCGATGCCAGCGACTTGCCAACGCCGTAATTGTGTACGATCAGGTCGTGAATGCCCAGAATACCCGGACTTTGCAGCACGGTATCGGCAATCGCCTGAGCGATTTCCGGGTCGGCTGCCTGACCGATCAGCGGGCTTAATGTATCGCGTGCAATGCCGATACCGGCCCAGATGATGAACAGCGCAACCAGTACGCCGACCACGCCGTCGACCGGCAGGGTGGTGAACTGACCTGCAACCATACCGATGAGCACAACGCCGGTGGTGACCACGTCGTTGATGCTGTCCTGCATGGCAGCAAGCAGGGTGGGCGAGTCGATGCGCGTACCGACCGTGCGGTTAAACGAGCCCATCCACAGCTTGACCAGCATGGTCAGCAGCAGAACCACCGCCGAAACCACCGAAAAGGCAACCGGTTCGGGGTGCAGGATGCGGGTGAACGAGGTTTGCAGGAACTGCACACCGACCACGCAGATGATGAGCGAGACGATCAATCCGGCAATGTACTCGGTACGTCCGTAGCCGAACGGGTGCTGCTCGTCGGGTGCACGGCCGGTCAGCTTAAAGCCCACGATGGAGATAAACGACGACAGGCCATCCGACAGGTTGTTGACCGCGTCGGCTGCAACCGAAATCGCGCCCGTGGCAAAGCCGATGATGAGTTTTGCCGCAAACAGCAGGAAATTACAGAACAGACCGACACAGCCCGACAGGATGCCGTATCTCTCGCGCACCCGTGCATCGCTCGTGCGGTCACGGTCGTCGCCCAGAAAGCGACGAATCAGCAATTCGGTCATAACGGTAAGACCCCCTTAGAATACAATAAGTATAATATACCGAATATGATTGCAATTTGTAAAATAAAGATTGCCGGGATGCCCCACATGAACGAGCGGTGCAGGGTCTTATGCCGGCACAGCTTCATGGCTGCGTAGGTCAGCGGACAGCCGCCCAGCCAGCAATACAGAAACAGTGTGCGCTCGCGGATGCGCCGTCTGCCGTGTTTGGCCTTCCATTTATCCAGAAACACCGCGCATGCGCCCAGCAAATTGACGGCAGCGAGATAGCATAACAAAATTTTAACAATTGGATGCACGTTCGCCGCCTCCTTTCGGTCTCAGATTTTTGGACATTGGAATATTATAACAGATTTCGCACGTTGGAGCAAGAAAAAAGCCCGCACAGCGGCAGGGTTTGGACAAAACCACCTGACGTATAACCGTCCGGGACGCGGAAAGGGCTTTGATCGCGGCGTATACCTGCCCGATGGCGTTTCACAATATAGGTAAGGCACAGGGCGGCAGGGAATACCGGGTAAGGAGTATCGTGCATGCGGCAGCGCGCGCTGTTTCCGGTCGATTTTCGGTTGCAAAAGATCGTTCTTTTCCCGTTTTCTGTCCATCCTACTGTAACCGCTTGTGCAAAGGATAGCACAGGCGATTTGGCATTTTTGCCTCGGAAGAAATAACCAGAAACATCCTTTGTCACCCTGTGCAGAACTTTGTCCGGCACGTCCGCCTTGAATCGCGCGGGCAAATCGTGTATGATAATAACAAAGCGAATGAAGGGAGAACGCCCATGTCCATCCGCCGTTTGGCACTGCTCATCATGACCGTTCTGCTGCTCGTCAGCGGCTCGGCTATGGCTCTGACCCCAACGCTCCAGGAGGAGATCTACGCCCCGGAAGCCCTGCTCTACTGCGTGGAATCCGGTCAAACCCTGTACGAAAAAGACGCCGACAAGCCGGTAAAACCCGCCTCGGTCACCAAGCTCATGACCGCGCTCGTCGTCTTTGAACATGAAAGCGATCTGTCCAAGAAAACCACCGTATCCGAATCTGCGGTCAACATTGAGCGCGACTCCACCAATATTGCGCTCATCCCCGGCGAAGAGGTGACGCTGGAGAACATGATGTACGCCACGCTCATGCAGTCGGCCAACGATGCCGCCAACGTGCTGGCAGAATATGTCGGCGGGTCGCAGGAGGGCTTCGCCCAGATGATGAACGACAAGGCCGCCGAGCTTGGCTGCACGGGCAGTCACTTCGTCAATGCACACGGTCTGGATGCAGACGGTCATGTCGTGACCGCTCGCGATCTGGCGCGCATCACAACCGCTCTGCTCGACGACCCCCGATTCGTCGAGATCGCCGGTGCGCTCATGTATACCATGCCCGCCACCAACAAGCAGCCCGAGGCCCGCACCTTCTATACCAAGCAGCGTATGCTGCGTGCAGACTCCAAGTTCTACAACGAGTTTGCGATTGCCGGTAAAAACGGATATACCACCGCCGCTGGCCACACCCAGTGCATGGTCGCCCGCCGCGACGGTCTGACCTATATCGCCGTCTCGCTCGGCTCGACCGGGAATATGTATTATCCCTGGCGCGACATGCGCACGCTGTTTGCCTATGCGCTGAACGA
The DNA here is from genome assembly GCF_900167005.1 of Butyricicoccus pullicaecorum DSM 23266. Lineage (GTDB taxonomy): Bacteria > Bacillota > Clostridia > Oscillospirales > Butyricicoccaceae > Butyricicoccus > Butyricicoccus pullicaecorum. Next base: position 32,730 of record NZ_FUXW01000009.1, on the reverse strand, counting down.
CCTGCACCCGGTGACGCTCGAGGCCGACCAGCTCAAAAAAATGGCTGACGATGCCGGAATCGCCGACGCGAATCCCAAAGAAGCTTTCACGCTGGCTGTGCCGCAGAACGTTGACGCAGAGGCACTGTCCCTGTCCGATGCACTGGACGTCGACAACGCGTACGCGGTCAATCTGACCATGGACGGCAAGACCGAGGTGCTGTGCACAGTGCCCGGCTCGGTGCTCGGTATGGCTGCCCAGCCGACCGCCGCACAGGCATCCACTAATGGACAAGCTGTCACTAAGGACAGTGCGTCATCGCCTGCTTTTTCCGCACCCGGATGGCTTAAATGGCTGCTCATCCCGCTCGGACTCATCGTCCTGTTCGTCCTCTGGTTCGTGCTGACCTGCATGTACCGCGCCCGCAAAGTCCGCCGTCAGCGCGCCCGCATCGCACAGATGCGCCGGCAGTCCCACCGCCGGGACGAAGAATCCCGCTAACACCCTCGACCCCGTCTGGAGGCACTCCACCATGACACAAAACATCCGCATTCGGCTCGCGACTCCAGCCGACGCACCCGCCCTTTTAGACGTGTACGCCCCCTATGTCCGCCAGACCGCCATTACCTTTGAATACGACGTTCCCTCTGCCCAAGAGTTCACGGCACGCATTGAACAGACCTTGACGCGCTATCCATATCTTGTCGCAGAGGTCGATGGCACGGTCGCCGGGTACGCCTACGCTTCCCCCTTCCACGCCCGTGCGGCGTATGGCTGGGACACCGAGCTTTCCATCTACTTACAGCCCGGTTTACAGCGTCACCGTCTGGGCTCCCGTCTGTATCGCGTCCTAATCGCTCTGCTGCATGCACAGAATGTCGTTAACGCCTATGCGTGCATCACCTCGCCCGGCCCGAGTATCGCGTTCCATGAATCGCTGGGATTCCAGAAGATTGGCACGTTTCCGCGTACCGGGTGGAAGTTTGAGTGCTGGCATGATGTTGTGTGGATGGAATTGCCCCTGCGTCAGCGCGTGACAACGCCGGAGACGTTCATTCCGTTCCCGGAACTGGATCAGGAGACTGTCCGGCATTTGCTGAACGATCCGGTGTAAGGTCTCGAAAACGGAATCCCGCGCCGTGCGCGAAAATCGGGATTCTCAAGGGACGAGTCCCTTGAGCCCGTCCAGGTGGAACCTGGTCGAGCCCGCAGGCTCGAAACACCCCTTTTGAAACCCGGTGTCCGACCCGGGTTTCAACCCAAACAAACAAAAAAGAAAGACCAACCGAATGGTTGGTCTTTCAAAAAAATTGCGCCGTCTGCGGACGGCGCTTTTATTTTTATTTTAGTTGATTTTCGCACAAGCGAAAATCAAAAGGGAGATTTCGCCCGTTGCGACGGGCGACTCAGGGCTCTGCCCTGAGAACCCGCAGCCTTTGAAAAGGCTGGCGAAACTTTCAGTATGGGTGCGGTGCTAAGCCTTATGCCATTGCAGTAACGGTCTCGCGCTCGCTCTCGTACGCGATATTGATGACCGCAGATACGCACAGCACATTGACCTTACAGATAAACTCCATATCGCTGACAATGCCATGATGGGGCAGTGCACGATACTTATCATGCAGCGCCTGAATGCGGGAAATCAGGCCTTCCACCGTATACGGTGCGACAACGCCATCGACCCAGCCCTCAAAATGTTCCTTGGTCAGGCTGCGGCTCAGGCGCATTGCAACGCGCTTCTCGTAGATGTAATGCGCGAGCAGGCCGTGCGGATACAGGTCGTCATTGTGCGGATAGCAGAAGAAATCGGTCAGGTAATGGCAGATTTCTCCGAGATCGACCGACAGATCGCGGCCGTTGGCATCGCGCAGGGTGTAATTGCTGCAAAATGCACGAAGTTTATCCATCACTTCGTCGAACATCAGCGAGGGATAGTGACGCTTGGTCAGGTAAGTACCGGTCAGGTCGGGCTTGAGATTGCCGTAACGGAAAGCGTTTGCATCAAACGTGACGCCGGCGTTCTCCTGAATGTGAGCCAACAGCAGGTTGGCGACGCGGGTATGCGAGATGGAATCCATGCTTTTCCTCCAAACTACGATTAACGAATCCCGCGGCGCTTGGCGTCGCAGTCTCTTTCTCTTATTTTCTCTTATTTCAAATATTATCAAACAAATGTGCGGGTGTATCCCCTGTTAGGACGCCCGAACATGGATATTATATCATCTTTTCCGCAATTTGTCATGTGAAAATTAAGAAAAAAGCGCCGGATTCTGGATGACATTTTTGCATGTTTTCCGTCATTTCCTGTAAAAAGAAATTTTATCTTGCACGAAAGGCTTCATTTTTGAAGCGTACCTTGCCCTCGAGCGCTGCGCGCAGCTTCTGGCACATCGCCTCGCGGTCCTGGTTGAGCGTTCCGGCGAGGTTCACGTAGTTGGATGCGTGATTTGCGCGGAAGATACTGCCCTCGCAGTCGATGTGCTCGAGCAGGGTGAGCGTCTCCTGTGCGATCTCGATGGGGTTCATCAGGTAGAACTTGCCTTCCTGCCAGTCGCGCATGAGCGGCGTGGGCAGCTCAAACAGCAGGGTCAGCAGGCCGATATACTCGGGCTTCATGCGCGAAAGTGCCTCTGCGGTCTTGATCGCGTGCTCTTCGGACAGCTCGAGCGAACCCAGACCGGCAATGCAGGTCACCGACAGCTTCATGCCCGCTTCCTTGACCATCAGACCGGCACGGACGATCTCGTCCGCGGTCTCGCCCTTATTGACGCGGCGCAGCACCTCGTCCGAGCCCGATTCCAGACCCAGATAGATCATATCCAGACCCAGCTCGTGCAGCATGTTGAGGTCTTCCTGCTTCTTGACCAGAATGGACGCGGGCGAACCGTAACTGGTCACGCGCTCGCACTCGGGGAAGAGCTCGCGGATATAGCGCAGAATCTCGGCCATGTGCTCGGGGCGGCACATGAGCGCGTCACCGTCTGCCAGGAAAATGCGGTCGACCTGACGATAGGCGCGGCGTGCCTCGTCAAAATCGCGCTTGACGTCCTCGAGCTTGCGTACGCGGAACTGCTTTTCCTTGTACATGTCGCAGAACGTGCACTTGTTGTGGCTGCATCCAATGGTCACCTGTACAATCAGGCTATATGCCTCGGACGGCGGGCGGAATACCCGGCCTTCGTAATGAATCATGGGAAATTCTCCTTTTTCAGCGTCGTTTTTTGGTTTGAGAGCGAAAAACAGGCGGGGCTTACCGCTCCGCCTGCTGGATCGCGTTTGGCTTTTTTTATTCGGCAGACGGCTCTTCTTCCGTCTCGTCCGCGGGCTGCTCCTCGGGCTCGGTCTCGTCGACTTCGGCCTGCTCGGCAGCTGCTGCGCATGCCTCGGCACACGAGCAGGTATCGCAGTCCAGTGCGTCGTCACCGTTCTCACTCATCATCTCGTCCAGCTCGTTCATCGCCTTGAGCTCGGCCTCGTGATAAATCTCCTCGCGCTTCTTCTTGCGGATCATCGCTGCGGTCAGCGCACCCGCGCCAGCCAGTGCACCCACAAGGGCGACGCCATAACCAAGTTCTTTTTTCATTTCTTTGTTCACCTCTGTCAGTAGGTTCATCGGACTTGATCCCGATTTATACTCGAAGATATACTTAGACTTTAGCACACCCCGCGCACAAAGTCAATGAACGGGATGTGAATTTCGCCGGTCTTCGCACGCGCCTGCCGCTATCCGGCATTTTTCTATTCCCGTCCACCGTTCGGTATGCTATAATGTGCTTATATTTTATCCCAAAGGAGGCGGCTGTATGCCCCGCACCGCTCACCCTCGCTATCACATCGGCCTGCGCACGGTCAAGACCGGTACAGCCGTCATGCTCGCGCTGCTGCTCGACAGCATGCGCCCTTCTGCCATGCCCATCTTCGCCGCCATCGGCGCCATCGTCGTGATGAGCCGCACGCTGTCCGACGCCATCACCGCCGCGTCTACCCAGCTTGCAGGCATCACCTGCGGCGCGATTGCCGGCTGTCTGTTCTCTCTGCTCTTTCCCAATAACCATTATATTGCAATCGGTCTGGGTTTAATCCTGCTCATCCCCATCTGTCATCCCCTGCGCATCGGCTTCGCCGTCCCACTGACCTGCATCGTCTTTGTCTCGGTCTGTCTGTACGACCCCTCGACCGGCTCACCCATCGCCTACGGTATCAACCGCTTTTTGGATACCTCGATCGGTCTTTCCACCGGTTTTGTCATCAATGCCGTGCTCAAGCCGTACAATAACTATCCGCTCATTCTGCGCCTGTTCCGTACCTATCAGGAGACCTGTCCGGCTGCTTTGCGGGAACTGCTCGTCGACGGACATTACCCCGATCTTGCACCCTTTGAGCGGCAATGCCGCAGATTATACGACGAAATCCGCATCTTTGGCGATCAGCCCTTCGCCAACCAGAAACGCAAACAGGATACCGCTTATCTGTGGGGATGCTATCAGCTGGCAGAGAAAATACACTTTGAACTCGCTGCGCTGGCGGGGATGGATACGCTGGGCGTGCCGAATGATGAAATGCGTGCACGACTGCATGAAATGAACGTGGACGTGCCCGACGAAATTCCGATTCCGGGATTGGATGAAGAGAGTCTGGTTTTGGGGTATCACCTCAAAAATCTGCTCGACGCACATGATTATTTGCAGGGTCTGCTCGATCTCCCCAAAGAACCACCGCAGCCCTAATTGAAGTTTGGATCAAACCTTTTCAAAGGTTTGCGGAGTCTTGAGGCAGAGCCTCAAGTCGCGTCCCGCAGGACGCGAAACTCTTTTTTGATTTTCGCCTTTGCGAAAATCAACTAAAATAAAAAATAAAAGCGCGACTCGCAAGTCGCGCAATCTCTGGAAAGACCAACCAAAGGGTTGGTCTTTCCCTTTTTGCTTATTTTAGTTGAAACCCGGGTCGGACACCGGGTTTCAAAAGGGGATTCCGCGCTCTGCGGAGCGCGTCTCAGGGCTCTGCCCTGAGAACCCGCAAGCCTTTCGAGAAAGGCTTGAGCGAAAGCTTCAATTCGCCCGCGGGCGGGATTCCGTTTACTTTACTGGTTCCTTGATCTTTTCCAGTAATTGTGCACCAGTCACGTCATCAGTGATATTAAACCGGGTCATACTATACAAACAAGACGGATCGCCCTTGACCAAGGTATTGATACCCTCACGGATGGTGACAGTCAAACGCACGCCCATCGTTTGCAGCATACCCTCGGTCACGGCGTTATGCAAGCCAAACGGATAGGCAAAAGCCAAGGTATCATAGCCGAATGCCGCATGAATGGCATCATTTGCCTTATGAAAATCATTGCGGAAGGTGGTCATATAGGAATCCAGCGATTCGTCCGGGCGCGGCAGCACACCGCGGCGGTAGCCGTCAACGTCCAGACCGGACACGTTATGCATGTCATAGGTATGGTTCTGGATGTTGATGACGCCGGCGTCCACCCACTTTTTTGCCTCTTCATACGAGAAATGGGGGATAATCGGCACGCCGAAGTCTTTATAGGTCGATTTTCCGACCGAAACGCCGATACAGTAGATCGTGGCGTTCAGTCCATTCTTTTGCAGGACGGGTGCGGCGTAGGTCAAGTTGCTCTGATAGCCGTCGTCCATCGAAATCCAAACCGGTTTTTCGGGCAGCGGAGTGCCGTTGTCCACGTAGTCGACGATCTGTTCGGGTGTAACAGCCGTATAGCCCGCCTGTTTGAGGGCTGCCATCTGTTCTGCGAAGCGCTCGGGTGATACCACCATGGTCGAGCCGCCCGGCTCTTCATCAAAGTGGTGGTACATGAGTACGGGCAGGTAATCGGTCGCGGGCGATGTCTGTGCTGCTGCCGCTGTGGTCGTCTCGGGCGACGCTTCCGCGGGCGCAGCCTGTGCCAGACCGGTCAGCAGGCACGCCGACAGCATAACCGCTGCCAAGCGGCGCAGCAGGGATTTTTTTCTAAAATGCAACTGCATGAACTTCCTCTCTTTTTCGGACATTTTCTTCAGTATAGCACAATCTTACCCGTTTGAAAAGGGTATCACGCACACGCCGACCGGTTTTCGCACCATTTCCCGGATTTTTCCAATCCCTTCCCGCTCGTCTGCGCATAAAAGGATTGTATCCGCGCGTATTTTGCAGTATAATTTTGCAAGAACGACCGTGAAACACCGGCCACGTTCATTTTCAAATCAAATGGAATTTACAGAAAAGGAAAAGCCTATGCTGCAAGAATTTTCCCGCGCCGCACTGCTGCTCGGTGCCGACGGCATGGACCGTCTGGCAGGGGCACACGTCGCGGTGTTCGGCATCGGCGGTGTCGGCGGAGCTGCCGCCGAGGCGCTCGCCCGCGCAGGCGTCGGCGCCCTCACGCTCATAGACAATGACGTGGTCTCGGTCTCCAACCGCAACCGCCAGATTATCGCCCTGTCCTCCACCGTCGGCCAGCCCAAGGTCGAGGTCATGGCCGCTCGTATCCGCGATATTAACCCCACCTGCACGGTCACCCCGCTCCAGATGTTCGTCACGCCCGACGATACGCCCGATCTGTCCCAGTTCGACTACGTGATCGACGCGATCGACACGGTCACCGCCAAGCTGTTTTTGATCGAAACCTGCAACAAGCTGGGTGTGCCGCTCATCTCGTCCATGGGTACGGGCAACAAGCTCGACCCCACCCGCTTCCAGGTCGCGGACATCTACAAGACTTCGGTCTGTCCGCTTGCGCGTGTCATCCGGCAGGAGTGCAAGAAACGTCACATCAAGCGTCTGAAAGTGGTCTTTTCCACCGAGGAAGCCGCAAAAATTCCGCCCGAACGCTATGCACTCTGTCCGGGTGAATCCAAGGGCACGGCTGGCCGTCCGGTGCCCGCGAGCGTTTCGTTCGTTCCGCCTGTCGCGGGCTTCATTCTCGCAGGCGAGGTCATCAAGGATTTGACGGAGGGACTTCGATGAATATTTTAGTCAGCGCCTGTCTGCTCGGCATGAACTGCCGGTACGACGGTTCGCACAACTACTGCCCTGAGCTGGAAAAGCTCATGGAAGAGCACATTCTGATTCCGGTCTGTCCCGAGCGTCGGGGCGGTCTGGACACCCCGCGGGAACCGGCCGAGCGTCAGGGTGACCGCATCATCGCACGCGACGGCACCGACGTGACCGACGCGTACATCCGCGGCGCGCAGGAGACCCTGCGGCTGGCCAAGGAGTACGACTGCCGCTATGCCATCTTCAAGGAGCGCAGCCCGTCCTGTGGTGCGGGCGTCATCTACGACGGCAATTTCTCCCACACCCGCGTGCCGGGCGACGGTATGACCACCCAGCTGCTGCGTGCCAACGGCATCATCGTGCTGGGCGAAAGCCAGATCAGCGCACTGCTGCACAAGTAAAAGGAAAATCCCCATTCGGTTTGTCCGAATGGGGCCTTTTTATGCAAAAACGGGGTCGGTTTCTTGAAAAACAACCGTTCGCTGACCGGATATGCCATTCAAAACCGCCTTGGCGATCATGCCGTCCGCGTCATAGTCGAGGGTCATCCATCCGACCGGCTGTCCGTCCAGCTGTTCGACAATCTCAGTCGGCTGTCCTTGTTCGTTGTACGCATACACCCAGGTTCGTGCGCCCAAATCATCCAAAACGGTGATTTTCTGCACGACACCATGCGCGTCATAAACGATTTCCGACCGGCCAAAGCGCAGGCAGGCTTCGTTTGGTGTTAAAAGAGACAGTGGGTTGACGTCACCCCCGATATCCAGAATGCCCATGCCCTCGTACACGGCAGTTTCGCACCAACCGCCGTCCGGTGTATCTGCATAGGTTTTGCAGATCGTGCTCTGGGTCTGACCCTCGCAGATCTCTTCAATCTGCACGACTCGCCCCTGTGCGTCCAGCTCGTACGCGTACGTCGTCACCAACTGGTCTTGTCCCTGCGTTTGTGTCTGGGACAGGACGTGTCCATCTCGGTCGTACGTCCATTGCAATTCCAGATCGACTGCACCGTCCGCCAGCGTCCGGGACGCGCGCAGCCGATTGCCGTCGCGGTCGTAGGCATTGCGCACAATCACGTTGGGCGGCTGGTTCGATGACGGGAAATAATAAGTCGTCACAGGCTGACCGTATCGATTGTACGCATCTACCTGTATCCCGTCCGCCGTGCGCCAAAAGGCAATCTGATTGCGGTCTTGCACGGGTTTGGTATAGGCATAAGTCACGCCTGCAGTCAGCGCAGCGGCGGCCAAGGCTGCAATCAAGCGTCTCGACTTCATGTTTCGTCCTCTCCGAGCTGCGGCCCGTCGACTTCCCGCGACTCGGATGTACCGATAATCGCGCCCGTGCTGTCATAGGTGATCGCACGGCTGATGAGTCCGTCCACGTCATATTCGATCACGGTACGGTCACGCAACTGACCGTCCGAATAGAGTTCCACGCCGATTTCGCGATTTTGATCGTCGTAGGTATAATCATAGTCGGTCGTTCTGCCATCACTATCCCAAATAATACGACGCGATATCAGATTACCCGCCGCATCGTATTCATCAACGACTTCTGTCATCAGTTCCTCATCGCTCTGCTGCACGGTATAGCTGCCGTCCGGGCGGTCGGTATAGGTCTGTGTGGTGGTCGACTGATATTCCACGTCGCCGGTCTGTGCGTCAATCGTGGTCTGCGTCATGCTGATGATGCGTCCCTTTTCGTCATAGGTATATTCGGTGAATGTGTCACCAACCGACAGACCGGTCTGGCTGACACAGTTTCCATGCGCGTCATAGCGTTCGTGCAGGTGCAAAACCGCCTTGCCGTCCCCGTCAAAGCCCCAACCCTCGACGCGGTTTCCGTTGCGGTCATAGGCATTGAGATTGGAGCGCGACCAGTCCGTGTTCATTTGTTCGGCAGCCCACTGTGCATCCTCGCTTTGACCTGTAACCTCCATTCGGGTATAGATTTCGACCGGTTTGTCCTGTGTATTCATGCCATAGATCATGCCGACTTCGGTATTCATTTCTTCTGTCTGCGTCGTACTGGTTTGCAGCTGCCAGCGAACAACGGTATTATTTTCCCGAATTGGTGCAACATAGGCACACGTGATACCGCCGGTCAATGCTGCGGCGATGAGTGCGGTCAAAATGCGTTTTCCCTTCATACGATCACCCCTTTTCCTCAGTTTACACCCGCGTTTTCGTCCCGGCAAGAAACAAATCGGTATCAGAAGGGCAAAAAAATACCTGCCTTGCGGCAGGTATGGAGGTTACGGGGTGGTTTGGGTGGTCGGATTGGTCTGCGCCTGCTGCGTCGCCTCGGTGGTAACAGTCTGACCGTCGGTGGTGACTGTCTGGCCGTCAGCTGCCGTCTGGTCAGCGGCTTGCTCGGTGGTCTGCTGCTCTTCCTTGGGCTGCTCCTGTTCCTGTCCCTGTGCCACGATGACAGTGGTATTCTGGGACTGCGCAAAGTCGACCCATGCCTTGGGCGCACCGGTCAGCGTCTCGATCTCGCTCGTGCTCACCACGTCGTTGATATCGGTGCCATACAGAATGCGGCGAATGGCGTTACCGTCATCTCCGTAGACCGTCAGCGTGCGGTTTTGCTGCATACCGGCGTTGATGACGCAGTTTTCGGTCTCGCGACCCTGGTCGTCGTAATAGTAAACCATGCGGTACTCGCCCTTTTCACGCCAGAGCGGCTTGCCGTTATCGTCATAGCAGGTCAGGTCGGAGGCGAGGTCGCCGTCGGTGATCGTGCGGACAACCGTGCCCTCGTTGGTATGTTCACGGGAATAGGTCTCGCGAGCGGTCAACACATCGTTCTGATAGCTGTCCTTTTGCGTGATCTCCCCGTTTGCGTCGTAGGTATATTCATAGGTGCAGACGGTCTCGGTCACACCCTCAGCCGTGCGTGCCTGATAGATCCACTGGGTCTGGTCGCCCTGCTCGTTATAGGCATACTGGCTGTAAACGAACTCCTTGCCGTCGTCGTAGCTATGGACAGCAACCTTGCGGCCCTGTTCGTCGTAGGTATAAGTCGTGATGATGGGGTCTTCATTTTCCAGAACGGTGACCACCGTGTCACCCTGTGCATTATAGCCCAGGCTCATCACGATATCATCGCCCATTTTATTGCTCTGCGTCTCGCGCGTCCAGCGCACGACGGTATTATAAGGCTGTGCCTCGGGGCTGAGCGACTCAGCCGCCTGCGCCTGATTGCGTGCTCGACCCTGGAAAGTCAGGGTAGGAACTGCGACCAGTGCGGCGCACAGCGCGATGGCAGTCAAAAACTTCCAGCGCATCCGTCTATTTCCTCCTCCTTGGGGTAAAATTTCCGTACTGTATTTTAGTTTAATGGTTTTTTGCATAAATTACAAGGGCGAAATTGTGAACTTTAAGCAAACTGATCGGTTTTTTCCGACAAAAGCACCGCACCCCTCATGAAGTTTGGATCAAACCTTTTCAAAGGTTTGCGGAGTCTTGAGGCAGAGCCTCAAGTCGCCCGTCGCAACGGGCGAAATTCCCCTTTGAAACCCGGTGTCCGGCCCGGGTTTCAATCAAAACATACAAAAAAGAAAACCGTTCCTTTCGGAACGGTTTTATGAGCGGCTTTCAGCCGCAAGAGAGTCTTGCCGCCTGCGGGCGGCGCTTTTTTGTTATTTTTGGTTGATTCCGGCATGAGCCGGAATCAAAAAGGGAATTCCGCGCTCTGCGGAGCGCGTCTCAGGGCTCTGCCCTGAGAACCCGCAAGCCTTTTGAAAAAGGCTTGAGCGAAAACTTCAATTTGGCTGCGGTGCTTTTCGTGAAAAAAAGACCGTCCCCGAAGGGACGGTCTCTTAAAAACCATCTATGCGATTAGTCTACGCTGTACAGAGCCTGCAGCTTCTGCAGATGAGTAAATCTCTTCTTGGAAGCCTCTTCTGCCTCGGTGAACAGCTTCTCTGCGCGCTCCGGGAAGGAACGGGTCAGAGCAGAGTAACGAGCCTCGCCCATGATGAAGTCACGGTAGCTGGTGGTCGGCTCCTTGGACTCGAGGATGAACGGATTCTTGCCCTCAGCCTTCAGTGCCGGGTTGAAGCGGAACATGTTCCAGTAACCGCAGTCAACTGCCTTCTTCATTTCCTTCTGGCAGTTGGTCATGCCGCCCTTGATGGAGTGCATCTCACAGGGAGCGTAACCGATGATGAGGGACGGGCCATGGTAAGCCTCTGCCTCAGCGATTGCCTTCAGGGTCTGAGCCGGGTTTGCACCCATAGCAACCTGAGCAACGTATACGTAGCCGTAGCTCATTGCGATCTCAGCCAGGCTCTTCTTGCCGATCTGCTTACCAGCAGCAGCAAACTGAGCAACAGCGCCGATGTTGGTTGCCTTGGAAGCCTGTCCACCGGTGTTGGAGTAAACCTCGGTGTCGAATACCATAACGTTGACGTCCTCACCGGAAGCCAGAACGTGATCCAGACCGCCGAAGCCGATGTCGTATGCCCAGCCGTCGCCGCCGAAGATCCAGATGGACTTCTTGGACAGGTATTCCTTCTCAGCCAGAACTTCTTTGCACAGTGCGCAGCCAGCCTCTGCACCCTTCTCGAGTACAGCAACCAGAGCCTTGGTAGCCTCTGCGTTTGCTTCGCCGTCGTCCTTGGTCTCGAGGAACTTCGCGATTGCTTCCTTAGCCTCTGCCGGAGTCTGGTCGTTCTGAGCCATCTCCTCGAGCTTGCCGATCAGGCGCTCACGGATCGCCTTCTGGCCGTAGTACATACCAAGACCATGCTCAGCGTTATCCTCGAACAGGGAGTTCGCCCAAGCCGGGCCGCGGCCTTCCTTGTTAACGGTGTACGGAGAAGTAGCAGCCGGGCCGCCCCAAATGGACGAACAGCCAGTTGCGTTGGAGATATACATGCGATCGCCGCAAACCTGAGTGATCAGGCGAGCGTAAGCGGTCTCAGCACAGCCTGCGCAAGAGCCGGAGAACTCAAGCAGCGGGGTCTTGAACTGGGAATCCTTGACAGACTTGTTCGAAACCATGTCTGCCTTCTCGGAAACCTTTGCTACCATGTAGTCGAATACGTCCTGCTGTGCAGCTTCCTGCTCCTGCGGAACCATGGTCAGGGACTTGGTCGGGCAAACGCCTACGCAGACGCCGCAGCCCATGCAGTCGAGCGGAGAAACAGCCATGGTGTACTTGTAAACACCCTTGCCCTTGCCAGCCTTGACGTCGACGATGCGTGCAGCCTCCGGAGCGGCAGCAGCCTCTTCCTCGGTCAGAGCGAAGGGACGGATGGTAGCATGCGGGCAAACGTATGCACACTGGTTACACTGGATACAGGTATCCTGGTTCCAGGTCGGAACGGTAACAGCTACGCCGCGCTTCTCGTATGCAGCAGCGCCCTGCTCGAAGGTACCGTCTACATGATCGCCAGCGAATGCGGATACCGGCAGAGAGTCGCCGTCCATACGGCCAACCGGCTCCATGATCTCCTCGACCATCTTGACGGTCTTCTCGCGGCCCTGCAGCTTCTCGCCCTTTGCCTCGTCCTGTGCGTCAGCCCAGGATGCCGGTACGTCGATCTTAACGAATGCAGTTGCGCCAGCGTCGATTGCCTTATGGTTCATATCAACGACATCCTGGCCCTTCTTCAGGTAGGACTTGGTTGCTGCTTCCTTCATGAAGCGGATTGCGTCCTCAGAAGGCATAACCTTAGCCAGTGCGAAGAATGCGGACTGGAGAATGGTATTGGTGCGCTTGCCCATACCGATCTCGATTGCCAGGTCGATTGCGTTGATGGTGTACAGCTGGATGTTGTTCTTTGCGATGTAGCGCTTCTCGGAAGCTGCCAGATGATGCTCGAGCTCCTCGGGAGTCCACTGGCAGTTAATCAGGAATACGCCGCCCGGCTTTACGTCACGCACGATCGGGAAGTGCTTGGTGATGTAGGACGGGTTGTGGCAAGCAACGAAGTCAGCCTTATTGATGTAGTACGGGCTCTTGATCGGCTTGTCGCCAAAACGCAGATGCGATACGGTAACGCCGCCGGTCTTCTTGGAGTCGTACTGGAAGTATGCCTGTACATACTTGTCGGTGTGGTCACCGATGATCTTGATGGAGTTCTTGTTTGCACCAACGGTACCGTCGCCGCCCAGACCCCAGAACTTGCACTCGGTGGTGCCCTCGGCTGCGGTGTTCGGAGCCGGCTTCTCTTCCAGAGACAGGTAGGTTACGTCGTCGTTGATACCCAGGGTGAACATGTGCTTGGGCTCGTCCTTAGCCAGCTCTTCGTATACTGCGAAGACAGATGCCGGAGGAGTATCCTTGGAACCCAGACCGTAACGGCCGCCGGTAACAACGATGTCGTTCTTGCCTGCGTTGCGCAGAGCGGTAACAACGTCGAGGTACAGAGGCTCGCCCTGTGCGCCCGGCTCCTTGGTGCGGTCGAGGACTGCAATCTTCTTTGCGGTCTCCGGGATAGCTGCCAGTAGCTTGTCAGCAGCGAAGGGACGGTACAGACGTACCTTAACCAGACCAACCTTCTCGCCCTGAGCGGTCAGGTAGTCGATAACTTCCTCAGCGACGTCGCAGATGGAGCCCATTGCGATGATGACGCGCTCTGCGTCCGGTGCGCCGTAGTAGTTGAACAGCTGATAGTTGGTGCCCAGCTTTGCGTTGACCTTTGCCATGTACTCTTCAACGATGCCCGGTACGGCGTCGTAGAACTTGTTGCAGGCCTCACGATGCTGGAAGAAGATGTCGCCGTTCTCGTGCGAGCCGCGCATGACCGGATGCTCCGGGTTCAGAGCGCGCTTGCGGAACGCCTCAACAGCGTCCATATCGCACATCTCAGCCAGGTCGCTGTAATCCCAAACCTGAATCTTCTGGATCTCGTGCGAGGTACGGAAACCGTCGAAGAAGTTGATGAACGGAACACGGGACTTGATGGTTGCCAGATGAGCAACAGCAGACAGGTCCATGACTTCCTGCGGGTTGGTCTCGCACAGCATTGCGAAACCGGTCTGGCGGCAAGCCATAACGTCAGAGTGATCGCCGAAAATGTTCAGCGCGTGCGAAGCTACGGTACGCGCAGATACGTGGAAGACACAGGGGAGCAGCTCGCCTGCGATCTTGTACATGTTCGGGATCATCAGCAGAAGACCCTGAGAAGCGGTGTAGGTGGTGGTCAGAGCGCCTGCAGCGAGCGAGCCGTGAACCGTACCGGCTGCGCCTGCCTCGGACTGCATCTCGATTACCTTAACCGTGTTGCCGAAGATGTTCTTCTGGCCAGCGGCAGCCCACTGGTCAACGTTGTCTGCCATGGGGCTAGAGGGGGTAATCGGATAGATACCCGCGACTTCAGTAAATGCATACGACACATGAGCCGCAGCAGTATTACCGTCCATGGACTTCATTTTTCTTGCCATGTTGTGAAATCCTCCTTGATGGAAATTACGGATTGACGAAAAAAGCAGAACGGCGCAGAACGGACTGCGTGCATTCTAAAAACAAAATACGTTACCTAACGTATTTTATCACAATTGGCCTGCCAATGTAAACCTTCGCTTGTGAGTTTTTTGCAATTCTTCTGCGATTTTCTGAAAAAGATTGGCAATCAAGGCAAAAGTGTATTATATTAGTATCATATAATTGATCTTTTTCGGGGAGGTTTGGGTATGGTTTCTCTGGTACACGCGGCTGGGCTTTCCGGAATCGAGGGTTACATTGTCTCGGTCGAGTGTTTCTTCTCAAACGGATTGCCGCGTCTGGATATCGTCGGACTGCCCGGCAAGGCGGTTTCCGAAGCCGGTGAGCGCGTGCGTGCGGCGGTCAAATTCGCGGGGTACGAATGGCCGGTCTCGCGCGTGACCATAAACCTCGCGCCCGCCGACGTGCGCAAAGAAGGCCCGGTGTACGACCTGCCCATCCTGCTGGCCATCCTGTCGGCCTCCGGGCAGATCGCCCCGCCGCCGGACGACGCTCTATTTATCGGTGAACTGTCGCTGACCGGCGCGCTGCGCCCGGTGTCCGGTGTGCTGTCCATGCTGCTGGCCGCGCGGGATGCCGGTCTGCGCCGCGCCTACGTCCCGGCGGACAACGCCGCCGAGGCCGCGTACGCCGAGGGCATCGAGGTCTTCCCCGTTCCCACCCTGACTACATTATTAAACCACCTCTATCGCGGCGTTGTCCTGTCTCCCTGTCCGCCGCCTGCGCCGCCCGCAGCCGCGGACGATGCGCTGGACTTCTGCCACGTCCTCGGTCAGCAGACGGTCAAGCGCGCGTTAGAGATCGCCGCCGCCGGCGGTCACAACATCTTATTATGTGGTTCACCCGGTTCGGGCAAGAGCATGATGGCCAAGCGCTTCTGCACCATCCTGCCCCCGCTCGAACCCGACGAACGGCTGGAGGTCATCCGCATCTGGTCGGCGCTCGGTCAGGGCGAGCAGGCCGCGCGCATGGTCGGCCGCCCGGTGCGTGCGCCCCATCACACCACCTCGGCACAGGCACTCGCGGGTGGTACCGGTCGTCCCGGCCGTCTGCCCCAGCCCGGAGACATCTCGCTCGCACACAACGGTGTGCTCTTCCTCGACGAGTTCCCCGAATTTCATAAGGATGTGCTCGAAGTCCTGCGCCAGCCGCTCGAGGATGGGGTGGTCTCCATCTCCCGCGCCATCGGCAAGGTCGATTACCCCGCCCGCTTCCAGCTCATCGCCGCGATGAACCCTTGTAGATGCGGCTGGTACGGCACGCCGCGCTGTGTGTGCTCACCCGCCGCCGTACAACAATATATACACAGGCTTTCCGGGCCGCTCATGGATCGCATCGACTTACAGGTCGCCGTGCAGCCGGTGTCCTATGCCGCACTCGCCGCACGGGGCGAGCGCACCGAGGAAACGTCAGCCGCCATCCGTGCCCGGGTGCTGGCCGCACGCGAGCGGCAGCGCGACCGTCTGCGCGATCTGGGTATCCGCGTCAACGCCGATATTCCGCCCGCTCACATGGCCGACTGCTGTCCGGTCGATACCGCCGGGCAGGACATGCTCGCGGCTGCCTTCGACCGTCTGGGTCTGACCGCCCGCGCGTACGACCGTCTGCTGCGCGTCGCGCGCACGGTGGCCGACCTGGCAGGCGCCGACGTCATCGGTGCACCGCACATCGCAGAAGCACTCAGCTACCGCACCGTCGACCGTATGGGCTGATTACGTTTTGTTATCCCCAGATTATCCCCAGACTTTGTGGATAAGTCTGTGGATGATGTGCACAACTTCCCGGACGCGCGTTTTCGACGGGAATTTCACAAAAAAAGTTTGATTTTCCGACCAAATTCCCGGACGCTCGCGCGTGACCCTGTAATCAGAATCCCCACCCTGCACAGACTTATCCACAACTTTGCCTTTTTGTATCCTGCGTACACGCAAAACCTGGATTTGTGCGAAAAAGGTTGACAGAAAGGGTAAAATGTGGTGTAATGACTTTGTAACCATATTGTAATTTTTCGAACAGCCTGCTCTGACATTTGCTGAAAGGAGTTTTTTGCCATGAAGCATTCCCGCGCGCTCTGCGCGCTGATTATGACCGCAATGGCCTGTTCGTTTGTCCCGCCCGGCAATGCGCTGACCGATGTATCGTCGTGGGCTGAACCCGACGTGATGGCAGCCTCTGCCGCCGGTCTGATGCCCGAT
Source organism: Butyricicoccus pullicaecorum DSM 23266 (assembly GCF_900167005.1). GTDB lineage: Bacteria > Bacillota > Clostridia > Oscillospirales > Butyricicoccaceae > Butyricicoccus > Butyricicoccus pullicaecorum. The sequence continues at coordinate 16,089 of NZ_FUXW01000009.1, read as the reverse complement.
ACATTCGCCGCGCTTGCCGCCAAGTCTTCGGTCTCCCGCGCGGAATTCTGCGCGGTCGCCCTCAATCTATACGAGGCCGAGCGCGAAACGGCGGTCAAACGAACCACCAAAGTCTATTTCGATGACTGCGATGATCCCGATGTCAACACCGCATACGAGATGAACCTCATTTCCGGACGCGGAAACGGTGTCTTTGCACCCGACGAGTCGGTCAGCCGTCAGGATCTCTGTGTGATTCTGGACAGCGTGCGCGAAAAATGCGAAGTGGACAAGCCCACCGCTACGGTTTCGGCTTTCTCCTTCCCCGACGGCGGCGAGGTACGCGATTACGCAGTTTCCGCCACCGAGACCATGCTGTCTACCGGTATTATTAAGGGCGTCGAGGCGACCGTCTCGAACGACCCCGAACAGGCCGGTCAGACCATCACCCTGCTCCAGCCTCAGGGTACTGCTACCCGTGAGCAGGCGCTCATCATGGCCAGCCGCTTCCTGGACACCTTCGACGCAGAACCGCTCAAGCCCTCCGAGATGATTACCAACCCGGTTGCCGTCGAGGATAACCCCGAAGCCAACGTGGAGGACGATTCCGAAGAGGACAACCTCTCGGACGCAGAGCGCGAAGAACTGGCTGAGGAGTACGGCGCAGACCAGAATCTGACCATGCCCACGCCGGTTGCCATCGCGGGTACGGTCGAGCAGAAGATGGAACAGGTCTTCGGCCCGGGCGGCAGCTACTACACCGATCAGGCAACCGCGGAGTCGCACATGGTCAAGGTTCAGGTGCAGGTCTGGTCGCTCATGTCCAGCGGTCAGAAAACCCCGGCCATCCGCACCATCGAGGTCAACGAGGCCATCGCTGACGAGATCCAGGCCGTCTTCCAGGAAATCTTTGAGGGCGACGAAAAGTTCCCCATCAAGGACGTGGGCGGCTATTCCTGGCGCACCAGCACCAAATCCGAACACCGTCAGGGCACGGCGATCGATATCAACTACATGGAGAACATGGAGTGCACCATTGACGCATCCGGCAACATCGTACAGATCACCACCGGTTCCCACTGGACACCCGGCGACGATCCGTATTCCATCCCCGCCGGTGGCGACGTTGTCCGCGCATTCGCACGCCACGGCTTTGCCTGGGGCGGTGATGCATGGTCCAAAAAGCGCGACTTCATGCATTTCTCTTACTTTGGTACTTAATTTTTGTCCCCTTTCCTGTTCCGTCCAACCCTGCCCGGATGGCTCATCCGCCGTCCGGCGGACGATGCAGGCCCCCTCCAATGAAACCGCTCCTTCGAGGAGCGGCTTTTTTTACAATCATCGAAAAACTGTTGTTTTTCGATGAGCAGGCGTCCGCCGCGCTTTGCGCTCTGGACGAAGAATGCCCGAAACCGCGCATAAATGAGCGGCTCCGGGCATTTTGCTGTATAAAAAGTCACGCACATGTCGCGACTTTTTATGAAATTTCATGCGCGCCATAGGCGCGATAGAATTTCAAACTGCGCCTGCGAGAATCGTGATCTAGCGCCCAAATTCTTATGATTTATTTAAGATTCTTTAAGATTTATTTGTCCCGGTTGACCCAATCTGCCAAATTTGCTACAATGGTCGATCTGCAAAAAACAAGGAAAGGATTTTTTCGACATGCTGCCAAAATACAATGCATTCCAGCTCAAACTGTTTATGGCCATTCTCATGGTCTTTGATCACATCGACCACATCCCCGGTCTGCTCCCCATCGAACTTGCCGGTGTTTTCCACGTTCTGACCCGCTGTGTCGGTGTATTTTTCTCGCGGTCGACGGCTTCCGCTACACCCACGACCGCAAGCGCTATGTCCTGCGTCTGTTCGTCTGGGCAGCCATCATGGCGGCCGGCAACACCGTTTACAATCTGATTGCTGCCGACCCGGCGCTGTCCATCCACAACAACATTTTCTTCACCCTCGCGCTCGGTGTGCTCATGCTGTGCGTACTCGCAGGCTCCGGCCCGCTCCCGCTGCGCATCCGCGGCGTGGTCTTTCTGGTGCTCTTCGCGTCCATTTTCGCAGAAGGCGGCATCGTTGTCCTGCCCTTCATGCTCATCACCTACCTGTGCCGCGACCGCATCCTGCTGCGCAATCTGCTCTATCTCGCGCTCGGTGCGCTGCTGTTCGTCATGACCTTCGTCCCCTACCCCACCCTGTCCGAAACCCTGACCATGCTGGCCATCAACTCGGAATTCATGTTCCCGCTGGTCATCCCCTTCCTGGCCATGTACGACGGCACCCGCGGCCCCAAAACCGCATTCTCCAAGTACTTTTTCTATGCGTTCTATCCGCTTCACCTGTGGATCATCGGTCTAATCACGCTGCTCGTCCGCTGACCCCGCAAACGCTCTGCCGCCCGGCAGGGCGTTCTTTTTTTGCCGCTTCGCGCACGCTTTGCTCTCTGTTTCTGAATCACTTGTTTCTGACACAAAATCGTCAAAACAATCCTAGCTTTATCAATTTTTTGCCATTGTCTCGCCTTGTTCCCAGTGTTATCCTGTTATCAGTAAAACAAGCGCGGACGTGCCGCGTCCTGCCTATCTGCATATATTTTTTTGACTCACAAACAGAAAGGGGCTTTCCCGTTATGGCAAATATCTCCATGCGACACCTCAAAAAGGTCTATCCGGGCAATATTGAGGTCATTCCCGACCTCAACCTGGAAATTCAGGACAAGGAATTCATCATCCTGGTCGGCCCGTCCGGCTGCGGTAAGTCCACCACCCTGCGCATGATCGCAGGTCTGGAAGAAATCTCCGGCGGCGAAATGTACATCGGCGACAAGCTGGTCAACGACGTTCCGCCCAAGGATCGCGATATCGCCATGGTTTTCCAGAACTACGCGCTCTATCCGCACATGACCGTGTACAAAAACATGGCTTTCGGTCTGAGCCTGCGCAAGGTTCCCAAGGACGAGATCGACCGCAAGGTGCACGAGGCTGCCAAGATTCTGGACATCGAGCACCTGCTCAACCGCAAGCCCAAGGCGCTGTCCGGTGGTCAGCGTCAGCGTGTCGCACTCGGCCGCGCAATGGTACGTGACCCCGCAGTCTTCCTGCTCGACGAGCCGCTGTCCAACCTGGACGCAAAGCTCCGCACCCAGATGCGCACCGAGATCACCAAGCTGCACAAGCGTCTGGGCACCACCTTCGTCTACGTCACCCACGACCAGACCGAGGCAATGACCATGGGCGACCGCATCGTCGTTATGAAGGACGGCATCATCCAGCAGGTCGACACCCCGCAGAATCTGTACAACGAGCCCTGCAACATGTTCGTTGCCGGCTTCATCGGTTCGCCCCAGATGAACTTCATCGATGCCACCATCTCGGCACACGGCGACCGCTTCCACGTCGATTTCGGCGAGTATTCGGTACCCATCCCCGAGGGCAAGGGCGGCCAGGACGTATTCGGCCCCTATGTCGGCAAGCCGGTCGTGCTCGGCCTGCGCGCTGAGGACTTCCGCACCGAGGACATCGTGCTCGCGCATGCAACCGACAACCTCATCGAGGCAGACGTCGAGATCGCCGAGCTGATGGGCGCTGAGGTCTTCCTGTACACGGTCTGCCAGGGTCAGAAGGTCACGGTCAAGGCACCGGCTCGCGTGCAGGCCAAGGGCGGCGACAAGGTCAAGCTCGCCATCGACCTCAACCGCATGCATATCTTCGATAAGGAGACCGAAAAGGTCATCTGCAACTAAAAAACCTCTCAAGCCACGGGAACGGTTCCCTTGCCTGTTCCCGGGCTCTCCTCTTGACAAGCGGTCGGGGAGTTTCTCCCTGGCCGCTTGCTTGACGGTTGTTATATAACTATTTGTATTATTAAAGGAGATTATCACTATGAGCAAAGTAACGATTGCAACCGCTCCGTGCTCCTGGGGCGTATGGTACGCAGACGGCACCCCCTCGGGTACCCCCTGGAACGTCTTCCTCGATCAGGCCGCTGCCGCTGGCTACAAGGCACTCGAGCTCGGCCCGGACGGCTATCTGCCCACCGATGAAGCCGTCCTGCGCGAAGAGCTGACCCGCCGCGGTCTGGACGTGTGCTCGGGCACTTGCTGCTATCAGTTCGACCGCTACGCTTCGTTCGACGACTTCCGCGCACCGGTTGACGCACTGTGCAAGCGTCTCACTGCGTTCGGCGCCAAGTATCTGGTTGCGATGGACGAGTCCGACGTCGGTCTGTACAGCGAGAAAAAGGCTGACTTCCCGGCTGAGGTTTGGAACAATTTCCTGGAGAAAATCCGTCTGATGGGCGAGTTTACCAAGAACGAGTACGGTGTTGAGGTGGTTTACCATCCGCACATCAAGACCATGATCGAGACCGAGGCCGAGATCGAGCGTCTGATGGATTACACCGGTCTGCGCCTGTGCTTCGACACCGGTCACCACGCTTACGTCAACGGCAACGGCGAGCGCGGCGAGACCTCTGCCATTGACTTTATGAAGAAGTATGCCGACAAGATGGCATATCTGCACTTTAAGAACGTAGATTTTGACGTTTTCCGCACTGTGCGCGAGCAAAACCTGGATTCCGATACCGCATTCGACCGCGATGTGATGTGCGATCTGCGCGACGGCATCATCGACTTCAATGCGCTGCGCGACACCATCGAGGCAATCGGCTTCGAGGGCATCGGCGTCATCGAGCAGGACATGCCGCGTGCGACCACCGAGCAGGCATTCGCCGCTGCACGCCGCAATCTGGACTATCTGCGTGAGATCCATCTGATCGACTGAGAAACGGAGGAAGCGCAAGATGCATATCGTTGTTTGCAAGGATTATGAGGAAATGAGCCGCCGTGCGGCCGAAATCGTAGCAGAACAGGTCAAAAAGCGTCCCGACGGTCTGATCAGCTTCCCCGGCGGCGACACCCCGCTGGGCATGGTACATGTCTTCGCGGACATGGTAAACGAGGGCAAGGTCGACATCTCGCGCACGCACTATGTTTCGCTCGACGAGTGGGTCGGTCTGTCTAACGAGGACGAGGGCTCTTGCGGCCTGTTCAATCAGCAGAACCTGCTGTCCCGCTTACAGCATCCGTTCGCGGGCACACACATCATCAACGGCGCTGCCGAGGACATTGAGTCCGAGCGCGTCGCCCTCAACGACTACATTTCCCAGTACGGACCGCTCGACGCATCCGTGCTCGGCATCGGCATGAACGGTCATCTGGGCTTCAACGAGAACGGTGTCGACTTCGATCTGGACGCGCACATCATCCCGCTGAGCGAGACCACCCTCCAGGTCATGACCAAGTATTTCGGTGAGAAATTCCATCCCACCCAGGGTATTTCTCAGGGTATCCGTCAGATCATGGCGGCAAAGACGGTCATTCTGATCGCAAACGGTGCGCACAAGGCTGAGATTCTCAAGAAAGCCGTACACGGCCCGGTCACCAATGAAGTACCGGCCAGCGTGCTGCAGAACCACCCGAACTGCTATGTCGTAGCCGACGAAGCGGCTGCGGCGCTGCTGTGAGCACCATGCGCGAGCTTCTTCGCCGCGCGGCAGGCCGGCGTGTGACCGTGGGCTTTGACGGCTTCATCGATACCATCGCCCGACCGGTTGCGCGCACCGCGACTGCCGACGCACCCGCGCAGTATTTCAAGTCCATCCCGGCGTTCGGGCAGTATCTGGTCGAGCACGGCGGCAAAAGCTGCTCGATCGCGCTGCACGTCGAGCGCCGACAGCTGGGCGGCAACCTGCCCCACCTGTCCCGCGCCGCGAGCATGCTCGGTCTGGACGTGTCCTGTGTGGGTATGCTCGGCCAGCCCGGCATCGACCCGGTCTTCTCCGACCTGCCGTGCAAGCTGTACAGCTTCGCACCGGCCGGTGAGGCCACCGCGCTGGAGTTTTCTGACGGCAAGGTCTTCCTCGCCGCCGATGCCGTCTGGAGCGACGACCCCTGGCAGGATGTCTGTGCGCACGTTCCGCAGGCTGAGCAGCTGTTCCGCGAGGCCGAGCTGATCGCGTTGGTCAATTGGAGTGAGCTGGACGCCTCGCAGGCGTTATGGCAGGCGGTCTACGACCGTGCCGTGCGCCCCGACCGCGCAAACTTCAGCCGCTTCGCCTTCTTCGATCTGTGCGACTGCACCCGTCGGTCGGCGGAGCAGCTCGACCAGGTGCTCCGGCTCCTCGGTCGCTTTGCCACCCGCCGCACGGTCGTGCTCAGTCTCAACGAGAACGAAGCGCTCGACTGCGGCCGCAAGCTGCTGGACGGTTTGGATGATCTCGGTGCACTGACCGAGGCGCTGTGCCAGCGGTACGGCATCCAACAGGTTCTCGTACACACCATTCACGAGACCTTTCTGCGCACGCCGGACGGTCTGACCCGTGAGGACACGCGCTTTGTCACCCAGCCCCGCATCTCGACCGGTGCGGGCGACCACTTCAACGGCGCAAGCTGCTTTGCACTGCTCGCCGGGTTATCCGACCGCGACCGTGTCCATTTCGCCGGTGTCTTTGCCTCGACGTATGTCGCCAAGGGCAGTACCCCGACGCTCGACGAAGTGCTGGACGCGCTGTAAGACAAGAAAAAAGAGAGAACGCAAGCGCGTTCTCTCTTTTTGTTTGAGCATGCTCAGGGTAGATACAGGAAAAGCCGTCCCGGTCGGGACGGCTTTGACGATTTGTTTTATACCTTATGCTCCATGCAGTGTGCGCAGGTGCCATGGGCAACCAGGGTGTAGCCTGCTACCTGTGCACCGCAGGCCTGTGCAATCTGCTGCTTGAGATCACCCGAGAGGGCGAAATCAACCACCTGACCGCAGTCATCGCAGATCATGTGATCGTGCGGATCTAACCGCCAGTCAAAGCGATCGGGCATGCCCGGCATGGACAGCTTGCGGATCTCTCCGATATCAGACAGGAAATTGAGATTGCGGTAAACGGTTGCCAGGGAAATGGTCGGCAGCTTGCGGCGGATCATCTGGAACAATTCGTCGGCCGTCGGATGGCTGTTTGTCGCACGGACGGCCTCCAGGATCAACTGACGCTGTTTGGTTTGAACCATGGATGGGGCCTCCTTTAATAGTATTGAGAATTTTTCTCGGTTATATACTATATTATATCGACCCTGTAACCGCTTGTAAATTGTAAAATTTAGACAAAATAATTGTGCTTATATCAATCACAATCGCCGTTTTCCGAGTTTTCCACCGTTTTCGGCGGTTCCGGATCATCCTGCAGGCCCAAACGCCGCTCGTTCTGGTAGACGCGGTGTTCGAGGCGGCAGAGTTCCTGGGATACGGGGTCGGGCATGTGGATCTGGTCGAGGTCGAAGGACGGGACTCTGTGGCCGTCGATCTTGACCACGCGCGCTTTGACACCGACCACAGTGGAATTGGGCGGCACTTCCTGCAAAACAACCGCGTTGGCGCCGATGCGCGAGTTATTGCCCACGGTGAAGGGGCCGAGCACCTTTGCGCCGGTCGAAATGAGCACGTTGTCACCGATGGTCGGGTGACGCTTGCCCGTATCCTTACCCGTACCGCCCAGGGTCACGCCGTGGTAGATCGTGCAGTAGTCACCAACCTCGGCGGTCTCGCCGATGACGATACCCATACCGTGGTCGATGAACAGGCCGCGGCCAATGGTCGCGCCCGGGTGGATCTCCACGCCGGTCATGGTGCGTGCAAACTGCGAGATCATACGCGCCAGAAAGAAGCGCTTGTGCAGGTACAGCCAATGGGTCAAACGGTGGTAGATCACCGCGTGAAAGCCCGGATAGAGCAGAAATACCTCGGCGGTCGTGCGGGCTGCCGGGTCGCGGTCGCGAATGGAACGTGCATCCTCAATGAGTTCTCGGAGAAACATAAAAATTAACCTTCTTTTTGTTAGCCGGTGGTCAGCGAGCCATCAGCTCGGCCAGCACATCCCCTGCCTCTTTGGCACGGGCTGCGTAGGTCGGCATGATCTCGGTCAGATGGGCGCGTATTTCGTCCTCACGCTCCATCAGCCAGCAAAAAGCATTCTTCAGGTCATCCGGCTGCTTGAGGCTCTGCACAGGCAGTGTGTAGCCCTCATAAGTGCCGAACAGGTCTTTGGCAATGCCCTTCGCCTTTACCGAGTAGCCCACGACCAGAGTGGGCACACAGGACGAGTATGCTGCGATCGTTGAATGGGTACGCGCGCCGACGAAACATCGCAGGCGGGCGATATAACCCTTCAGCTCGGAGCAGCCCGCGTCCTCGATCAGTACCACACGGCCGGTTTCCTTGAACTGGTCGTACAGCATGCGAAGCGGCTGACGATCATCGTTATAGCTCCAGACAACGTGCGGGATGAGCGCGACGGCCATGTCGGTCTCTTTCAGAATATGCTCGATGAGGGTGACATAGTTCTTCATGGTCGCGCCGCCCTGCTCCTCGTTGGAGATAATCATGGGCGAGACGTTGATGCCCACGGTATTGCCCGGCAGGAAGCCGTCGGGCAGGGGCAGTTCGCGGGTTTCCAGGGTGAATGCAGAGTCCGGGATCAGACGGGTCTTGTCGCCGAGGCCAGCCTCGCGCAGCGCGTCAGCCGTGATGGACTCACGTGCGCAGATGACGTCGAAGCAGTCCAGCTGGCGGGTGAATTCCTCGTCGAGGTCACGCGGCTCGATCGAGCAGCCCCAAAGCATGAGCTTTTCGCCCTGCTTTCTGAGCGCACGGTCGGTCGGCCAGAACTGACGACCCTTGTTATAGCAATAATTGTCACCGCCGACCGCGATGGAGACATCGCTGTCCTTGGCCAGTCGCAGGCAGGTCTTTTCGGTCAGAAAACGATCCTGCAGCGCCTTGGAATGGGTGACACGCTTGTCAAACTGATAGACAAACCAAGCGGGCGAAAAACGGCGCAGTACCTGATCGTTCTGGACAATGGTGTCCACCGATTCCTGCAGGTTGCACGCGTGATCCTCACGCGGCGCGTAGGAACACAGGGTGACCTCTGCCCCGGTCTTCTCCTTGGCAATGGCGGAAATGGTGCGGACGAGCGCCTCACAGCCGTGGTTGAGGCTGCCGCCGTGCTCATAAAGCATTACTTTTTTCACGATTTGATTCCTCGTTCGTTCTTACAAAATCATTGTATTTTTCTAGTCGCTGAAAAAATGATATCAAATATAGTCTATCCATATTTTGCGGGTTTGTCAAACCCAATCCTGCACAGTTTGACAGCCGATTCCATTTCTGTTATCATAAAAAATAACAGCAAATGCCCCAAAAGGCGTACAAATCGCCCGCGTGTCCGTCCTGTCCGGACGACGCACGGGTCTGAGCCGCCTCGCCGGCAACGAAAGGAGCCTGCCCCATGCTGTCCGCCGAACATCTGCCAAACGGTCTGACCCTGTTACAGGACGACCGTTTTTTTAAGCTCGGTCAGGACTCCGTCCTGCTCTCGGCCTTCGCCCGCATCCCGAAACGTGCCCGCGTGCTCGACCTTGGCTGCGGCACGGGTGCACTCGCCCTGCTGTGCTGGCGCGATGACCTGACCATCACCGGTCTGGAGCTCCAGCCCGGCCCGGCTGACCTGTTTGCGCAGTCCATTGCACAAAATAAGCTGCAAAACGTGCGCGTCGTGCAGGGTGATCTGCGCGAAATCCGTCGCCTCCTTCCCCACGCCTCCATGCAGTATGTCGTGTGCAATCCCCCTTATTTTGCATCGAACACCGGAAAACATGCCGCAAACAGCGCACACAAGACCGCCCGACAGGACGAGAGCGCCGATCTTGACGACATTCTGGACGCAATCGCATGGGTTCTGCCCACCGGCGGCCAGTGCAGCATCGTGTTCCGTCCCGAACGGCTGTGTCCGCTGCTGTCCGGTCTCGCCTCCCGCGGTTTTACGCCAAAGCGCCTGCGCTTCGTCCACCAGACCGCCCAGTCTGCCCCGTCCGCCGTCCTCGTGTCGGCCAAGCGCGGCGCGGGTGACGGCCTGATCGTCGAGCCTCCCCTGCTGGTCTGCCGTCCGGACGGTGAGCTCTCGGACGAATACCGCGCCATTTACGGCAAATAAATCCATCTTTTCCCGCTATCTTCACAGAAAGGGGTCTCTTTATGCCCGGTACCTTATATCTGGTCGCCACGCCCATCGGCAACCTCGGCGACTTCTCCCCTCGCGCCCGTGAGGTCATGTCTGAGGTCGATTTCATCGCCGCCGAGGACACCCGCGTGACCAAAAAACTCATGACCGCCCTCGACCTGCCCCAGAAACCGCTGGTCAGCTACTACGAGCACAACCGCCGTCAGCGCGGTGAGGAAATCCTCGCCCGCCTGCTTGGGGGCGAAAACTGCGCGCTGGTTACCGACGCCGGTACGCCTGCGGTCTCCGACCCCGGCGAGGATCTGGTCGCCCTGTGCGCCCCCGAGGGCGTGCCCGTCATCCCCATCCCCGGATGCTGCGCCGCTGTGTGCGCACTCGCCGCTTCCGGCCTGCCCACCGGCCGCTGGTGCTTTGAGGGCTTCCTGTCGGTCAACAAAAAAGCCCGTCGGGAACACCTCGACGCGCTCAAAGACGAAAAACGCTCTATGATCTTCTATGAAGCACCCCACAAACTGCGTGCGACGCTGGATGATCTGTGTGCGGCTTTCGGCGGTGACCGCCGTATCTCGCTGTCCCGTGAGCTCACCAAGCTGCACGAGGAAACGCTGCGCATGACACTGGCGGAGGCGGTCGCGTACTTCGCCGAAACCGCTCCGCGCGGTGAGTTTGTCATGATCGTCGAAGGTGCACCCGATGTCGTGGACGAGGACGCCGAAGATGATCGCATGGCACGCGCATTGGAAGCGGTAGAAAAGCGCATTGAGAACGGCGAAACGCTCAAGGATGCGGTCAAAATGGTGTCGGCTGATCTGGGCGTTAAGAAAAATGCACTGTATCAGCTCGCACTTGAAGCCCAAGAGTAAGCACCGCACCAATCATTGAAGCTTTCGCCAGCCTTTCTCGAAAGGCTGCGGGTTCTCAGGGCAGAGCCCTGAGACGCGGCTCGCAAGCCGCGGAATCTCTTTTTGAAACCCGGTGTCCGACCCGGGTTTCAATGAAAACAAACAAAAAAGGAAAGACCGTCCCTTCGGACGGTCTTTCCAGAGAATTGCGCGTCTGCGGACGCGCTTTTTTATTCTTTTTTTCGTTGATTTTCGCAAAAGCGAAAATCAAAAGGGGAGTTTCGCCCGTTGCGACGGGCGACTTGAGGCTCTGCCTCAAGACTCCGCAAGCCTTTCGAGAAAGGCTTGAGCGAAAGCTTTATTTCGCCCGCGGGCGGGATGGGTGCGTCCCTTACTCCTCGTCAAACTGTGTTCCGCACGCCGGGCACATATCCGGCACGTGGAACGGCTGGGGCTCCAATGCTCTCCCGCAATGCGGGCAATGCAGCCACTTACGCTGCATAATCACCGTCACCACGATCGGCGCCAACACCGCAAGCGCCAGCGGTCGGCCCAGCGGTGTGCGGAAAATATCCACGCCGGTAAAACGGATATACAGCCAGCCGGATAAAACTGCCAGCCCTGCCCAGATCAAAATACCCACAGTTGACAGGATCATCTTGCGCCGCAGACGCGCATGCCAATGTGCGAATTTCTGTCTCTCCTGCATCGTACGTCCCTCCTGTTCGTTTGTTTAAGCATAACACAGGACAGGCCGCAATGGTAGTTACAGAAGCCTTACAAAACGTCTCATATTGTCCCATTCTGAGACCATTTTCGGTTTCCCTCTCCAAACTTCACTTCCCGATCTCAGTTCCAATTCCCCATAAAAAAAGGACGTTTCCCTCTGGAAACGTCCTTTTCCCGTCTGTATCGTTTATTGCAGTTCCCCACCGGTCACAGCCTGAATGGACAGGGTCAGGATCTGGTCGAGCAGCTGCAAGTCATAGTAGACCGCGTCGCGGCTCCAGTGCCAGGCCTGTGCACCGCCCTCGGACGGCCCGCTCACCTCTGCGTCCGCGCCGATATACGCCGTCAGCGTGTCAATCCAGCCGTTTACGTTCTCCTCACTGACCTCCGTGCTGCCGTCGCTCAACCACACCGACAGAGACTGCACCGTGCGCGCTTCATCGTCCTGTGCGATGGTGTACAGCGTCGCGGCGCTGTCCTCCAGCGTGACCGCGTAGGTACGTCCGATAAAGAACGACTTATCGCTCGTCCAGTTCTCGGTGCCTTCTCCAAGTGTCCCGGTCAGTTCCGCGTCGGTTTTGCCCAGCAGGCCGGTCAGGCCGTCCAGCGTCACCGTATCCTGTGCCGTCTGCTCGGTTGTCGTTGTTGTCGGTTCGTCAGCGGGCTGCTGTTCGGTGGCAGCGTCGGCAGGTGCGCCGCAGCCGGCCAGCAATCCCAGCGTCAATGCACAAATGAGTAAATAAGAGAGTGTACGTTTCATTGTCGTCGCCTTCTTTCCATGTGATTCACAAGGGTTCTTACTCATAAGACGGATGAGCAGGGCAAATCGTTTCCACGTATGCAAAAAAAGATGCCCCCGGCGGGAGGGCATCTTTTTTGGGGGATATGCGGGACAGGGACGGTAAAAAGAGGTAAAAAGGGGAAAAGAAAAGGGGTAAAAGGAGGATCAAGCGGCAAGTGCCTGATGAATGTCCTGTCCTGCCATCTGATAATAGCGATTCAGCGCATCCAGATCGTATTTGGATGCATCATCCCGGATAAAACCAGTCAGACCGCGCAGCAGCGTATCCTTGACGCTGTCCGAAGCCTGCGCCATGTGCTTGTCGAGGAAGTCCAGAATGGGGTCGATGGTCATGGACTGGTTCAGCAGCTGGCTATACTCTGTCTCGAGCTTGGCATCCTGGAACGCTTCCATGCTCTCATAGTGCGCCGGGACGTTGTTGCCGAAGCGGGTCTCGACGATCAGGCTGTCCGGTGCAGACTGCGCCTTGAGCGCGTCCTGTGCGGCCTGCTCGCTGTCGTACTGGCCGACCTCCAGCAGCCAGCCCTCGCCGTCGTCACGCAGGATGCGTGCGTCGGGGAAGTCCTTCTGCATCTTGGTCAGCGCGTCCTGATCCATAGACAGGGTGCGCAGCGAGTACACGTTCTGACCGACAAACTCGCCTTCCTTGAGGCGGACAACGATGCTGCCCGGGTCCTTATATTCCTCGACCGCAACGTCAGCCGTTACGTCAAACTCGATCTGTACCTGCGATGCGCCGTCTGCGCGGCCAAGCACGTAGACCGACTTGATAAACCGGCTGTTTTCACGTGCCTGGTTGACCTCCTCGAGCACGCCGACTTCCTGCGTACTGGGCAGGGTGAGGGTGACGGTCTCGGGGAAGTGGGCGAGGCTCGCCTTGTATGCGGCAGCGTTCGCCGCGTCAAAGGTCAAGGTCAGCTGTTCGCTGTCCGCACCGCTCTGGAAGGATACCGCAGCCTTTGCGGTCACGTCGGTCTGACCGCCTTCGGCCTCAGGTGTATTCCAGCGGAACACGCGCACGAGCGAGCCCAATACAGCGACGTCTTCCAAATTTGCAGCCAGGGCAGGGGAGGCGTTGATGCTGCCGACAAAAATTGCAAATACTGCGGCAGCGCCTGCCACCGTTCTCTGAACATACTTCTTGTGATTCATGATGCGTTTACCATTCTGAACTCCACGCAAAATGGCCGCGTCCAGCTCTTCGGGAATTTCAACGTACAGCAACTCGCTTTCATTCGGTCGTTTCATGTGGGTTCATCCTTTCTCTCAGTAATTCAAGTGCGTGATAGTAGATCGTTTTCACGGTATTTTCATTTTTTCCGGTCAGTTCTGCGATCTCCCGGAACGTAAGATCCTGATTGAATTTCAAAATCAAAACCTCGCGGTATTTCTGCTCCAGCCGCGCCAATTCTTCGCGCATGGCCAGGATCTCGGCGGTTTGCTCCATCGGTGTGACGCTTTCGTCCCAGTCCTCAAGCGAGGCGAAACGGCGGTGCCGTTTGACGAAGGTCAGCGCGGTGTTGGACAGGATGCGGTAAAACCAGGGATAAAAGGAATCCGGGTCTTTGAGGTGGTGCAAATGGGTGTAGGCCTTGCACACGCTCTCAGACACCACGTCGAGGGCATCCTCCCGATGGCGTGTATAGCTATAAGCGACGCGATAAAAGGAATCTTTCTTTGCGTCGATCAGTTCAAGAAACGTTTCTTCGCTGATTGCGGGATGTTTTTTTAGCAGCTGCATGAGGTACTGTGCGCCTCCTTTCGAATAGTAAGACCGGAGCAGGCGGCAAATAGTTTGGAGAATCTTAAAAAATTTTTTCAGAACTTTCAAAGAATATAAAAAAGGACATCCCGAAAGGGGATGTCCTCATTTTAGGGGATATGCGGGACGGTGCGCAAGAGGGAGATTGGAAAGGAAAATGGTTGGGGAGTGACTTGACGAAAGAAATGTATTACAGCGCAGCGTTGATCGCGGCGATTGCACCGTCCGATACCGCGGTCGCTACCTGACGCACCTGCTTTGCGCGGATGTCTCCGGCTGCGTATACGCCCGGCACCGAAGTCTCCATCTTATCATTGGTGACGATGTAGCCATCCTGCAAGTCGAGTTCGGTGTACAGCTGGGTGTTGGGCGTCACGCCTGCGTAGACAAAGATACCGCAGCCGGGGTCTTCAATGGTCTGCACCGTGCCGTCGTGCTCGCTGATGATTTCCAGACGCTCGACCTGATCGGTGCCATGTACCGCGTGCAGACGCGAACCCAGGCACAGCTTGATGTTATCCGCAGCCGCAATCTTATTGCGGAACTCCGGGATGCAGCCCAGCTGGTCTTCAAAGTGAATGATGGTCAGCTGACGGGCAAATGATGCCAGATACAGCGCTTCCTTGACCGCACCATCTGCGCCGCCGACGACATAGATGTTCTTTCCGGTATACGCTGCGCCGTCGCGCGGTGCGTTCAGGCCCATGCCCTTGCCGGCAAGCTCGATCTCTCCGGGAATGCCCAGCTTACGGGGTGTACCGCCGTTTGCCAGAATGACCCGGCGTGCCTGATGGGTTCCCTTGTCGGTGTGCACGGTCTTGACATCCCCGGTCAGCTCTACGCCGGTGACCGTCTCATAAGCGATTTCCACGCCCGCAGCCTGTGCCTGCTCCTTCATACGAGCAGCGAAGGTTGCGCCGGTTTCCTGTGCCTGCAGAGCGGTATAATGGGTGACGGTCGAGACCTTGCCGATGATGCCGCCGACCTGCGCCTGCTCCAGAACCAGGGTCTTCTTGCCGCGGCTGACTGCATAGATGCCTGCGCTGATACCAGCAGGGCCTGCACCGATAATAAGGATGTCATACATAATGAAAGCGCTCCTTCCTGTGATACATGGTGTATCTGTTTCTTTCTGATCTAATTATAACGCTAAGTGTCAATAAAATAAAATTAAGAATTGTGATTTTTCTATAAATTTATCTTATATATTGAGGTAAGAAAAAAGAACACGATTATGATCGTGTCCTTTCAATTCATGGAAAGCATCCAAACAGAGTAAATGCCCTCATTTCATATTCTTTTTTGCAGTATTGATAGATGAAATCAAGAGTTTTTTCATCTCGACACACTGTTCCAGAATCGCAGAATCGTTATAATATTCGCTTTCAATGAGAAGTTCCAGCCAATATTCGCTTTCTGCACATTCTTTCAAGGCAATTTGGAGTTTGGCGACGAAATCTGCCCGGCTATGTCCATAGAATGCCTCTCGAATATTCGCGCCGATGCTGGTTCCCGAGCGAATGAGTTGATTGGTAAGCACGCTTTCTCGCTTGGAACGCTTGACCTCATTGCATATTTTGATAATTTCCAAGGCAAAGGCTTTGGATTTATCTCCAAGCGGACTAGACATAACTCAGCACCCCCGAACAGAATAGAGAATAGGGAAGAGTGAATAAGGAATAAGTAAAGACACGCCGCACATGAAATCCGTGCCGCTTGCGGCACTCCTTACTTCTTCACTCTTCACTATTACTTATTACTTCCACAAGTCCCAGTAAGAGCAAAAATATTAGAGAAAAGTGAATAGTGAATAAGGAATAAGTTAAAAACATCACACACATAAAATCCGTGCCGCTTGCGGCACTCCCTACTTCTTCACTCTTCACTATTACTTATTACTTCCA
>NZ_FUXW01000024.1 GCF_900167005.1 Butyricicoccus pullicaecorum DSM 23266 | reverse complement strand
GCCATTGCGCCGGCCAGGGTTGCTGCCATCCATCTTTTTGCATACATAATCATACGCTCCTTTATCTTTCTACTACCATTTCACGCCGATACGTGAAAAATATCTTTTCGTCATGCTCATATCCTGATCGATATGAAACGAACACCTATACACCTTAGTTATGATTATTGAGTGCTGCCGAAGCCATTCGGGGTAGGGAAAAACGATCTTTGCGGGGCGCAAAAATTTTGCGGATTACTCAGTTGCCATAATTGCCTGAACAGCGGTAGCTGTGTCCACCTTAGGAATCAGCTCATAGCCGATGCGTCCGGTGTATCCACACTCTGCCAGGCAGGAGAATACCGCATGGTAGTTGATTTCACCAGTGCCGGGTTCGTGGCGACCGGGTGCATCCGCAACGTGGATATGACCGATCTGGTCGGCATACGCGCGGATGGTGTCGCAGAGAGAGCCCTCGTTGAGCTGCATGTGGTAGACATCATACAACACCTTGAGCATGGGCGAGCCGATCAGACGAGTCATTTCGGCTGCCATCTGGGTGTGTGCGAGGAAGTTGCCGACGTGGTCGGTTGTGATGTTGAGCGGCTCAAGATTCATGGCAATGCCGCTTTCCTCGGCGATTTTGGCACACTCGAGCAGCATGTCATACATCGAGCACAGCTTAACGGTATCACTCAGATCATCATAGTGATTGACGACGATGCCGCCCTCGCCGAGTGCGTTGGAGTGGATGGTCACACTCTTCGCACCAATTTTCTGTGCAGCTGCAACCGACTTGCGCAGAAAATCCAGATACTTTTCCTTGTGGGTGGGGTCGATCAGAGAGTAGTCTGCATCACCGTTAAAACCCGAAATACCGATGCCGGCAGCTTCAGCTGCTGCCTTGACTGCATCCAGATCCTTATCGGTCCAGCTCCAGAACTCTACATATTCAAAGCCGTCGTTTTTCGCAGCCTGAAAGCGATCCAGAAAAGGAATTTCGCTGTACATCGGTTCAATGCAGGCAGAACGCTCAAACTTCATAAGACTCAAACCTTTCTTTTGATATGGAAATTGGGAAAATTGCGCGGCTACAGAGTGCCTATAACCGCGCGAGAATGAAGAGAAAAGAGATTGAATTAGCCGTTTTCAATTTCTGCAATGCGAACCGGACGGCCTTCCTTGAGCGACTTGGTTGCCGCAGCAGCCATCAGTACCGGATACAGACCGTCTTCACCAGTCACCGGCGGCTGCTTGTCGTTCACAACTGCATCGGCAAATGCCTGCATCTCGGCAACGAATGCACCGGTGTAACGATCGAACATAACCTTGTAGGCCACGCCGTGTACTGCACCATCAGCAGTAGAGAGCACAGCCGTATTCGGGATATCATTCTGATCTTCTGCGCAGCCCTCAGAGCCAAAGACCTCGACGCGCTGGTCATAACCATAAACTGCCTTACGGCTGTTGTCGATAACACCGATTGCACCGTTTGCAAACTTCAGAGTGACCAGCGCAGTATCTACGTCGCCAGCCTCACCGATGCCGGGATCAACCAGTACCGAACCGATTGCATTGACCTCGGTAACCTCGCTGCCAGCCAGGAAGCGAGCCATGTCAAAGTCGTGAATCATCATATCATAGAAGATACCACCAGATACCTTGACGTAATCGACAGACGGCGGCTCGGGATCACGCGAGGAAATCTTGACAATGTTGACCTTGCCGACCTTGCCATCGCGTACCATGTCATAAACTGCACGGTGGTTGTGGTCAAAGCGGCGGCAGAAACCGATCTGCAGCTTAACGCCTGCTTCCTTGGCAGCATTGATTGCTGCATGCACCTTCGTGAGATCATAATCGATCGGCTTCTCGCAGAAAATGTGCTTGCCTGCGTGCGCAGCCTCAATGATGTACTTGGAATGGGTGTCGGTCGAAGAGCAAATCAGAACTGCTTCGATTTCCGGATCGTTCAGGATATCGTTTGCATCCTTGGTGCAATTCTGGATGCCATATCGCTTGGCAAACGCCTCGGTCTGCTCATTCATGAACGGGTCTGCGATGGTCTTGATTTCCATCTCCGGTACAAACATGGAGATATTCTTTGCATGAACCTTGCCGATACGGCCTGCTCCGATAATACCAACCTTCATTTTTATCTTCCTTTCTGAGTGATGTTACTCGTCCGAATTTGATTTCCGCTTATGTGCTTTTACACATGTGTGTCTTTGTGATTTCATTGTAGTATCGCGCATTGCAAATGTCAAATATAAAATCAAGGGTTGAACCGTCATAATATGAAGAGGAGATGGAAAATAATTGCAATGAATGTTTAAAAATTTCGTATTTGCTGTAAATTTGCGTATAATTGCATGAAATGGTGCATTTCACGATTTTACATCGTTTTTCTTGTAATGTTTGTATAAGGAAGGAAATAGTATAAATGAATATTACAACTTTTCACGGCATATATAACAGTGAAATTTGAGTTTTCTGCAGTAGAATATGATTTATATCAAAGAGTGCAAAAGCACATATATTCTGTGCGAATATTGCATAGATGTGATATAATAAAACAAACAACTGGAAAGTAGGGTAACTCATATGGGAAAGCGTCCAACCATTCAAGAAGTAGCTGAATACGCAGGAGTATCCCGTGGAACGGTGGATCGGGTGCTCAATCAGCGCTCATATGTGAAAGAAGAGGTGAAAGAACGTGTATTAGGTGCAATTCAAGTGCTGGGATATCTGTCGCCGCGGCAAGCGCACCAACAGAATATAGAAGAAGGCACAGATTTATCAGCGCCTTTGAAATTAGGTGTGCTATTGCCCAATTGGAGCGGAACATTCTATAAAGAAATCACACGTGGGATCGAAGCCGCGCAAAGTCGGCTTGCTTCCAAGCAGGTAGAAGTGCGCGTGCTGCGCTGTGAAAGTGATCTGCCCATTGAAGCCATTGAGTTATTGGAGCAGCTGAAGGACTGGGGGGCGGAAGGGATTGCGCTTTGTGCGCTCAACGATGTGGCGATCGAAGCGCAGATCGGCCGTTTGAAAGCATGCGGTATCCCTTGTGTAACGTTCAATTCGGATTTGCCGAACAGCAGCCGCGTTTGTTTTGTGGGGCAGGATTATGAAAAAAGTGGTCGTGTTGCGGCAGAATTGATTTATAAATGCACCGTGCACAAGGGTAAGGTGCTGGCACTGGCGGGAAATCTGGAATATTACGGGCACAATGCCAGATTGCACGGATTCTGCGCACATATGCACGCTCTGGGCTTTCCAACCGATCAGATCATAGTTAACGAGACATATAACGATTATCGGGTCACATACAACAAGGTGTTGGCGGCATTACAGGAAATGCCGGATATTATCGCGATATATATGGTCAATCGCAGTGTAACCGGGTGCACCGACGCGATTGAGACCAACGGTCGCACGGGGACCATCCGGGTGGTTGCGCATGATATGTCAGAGCGCACAAAATCCTTGCTGCAATCAGGACGGTTGGATTTTACAATCACGCAAGACATGTATCAGCAAGGTTATCAACCGCTTCTGGTGCTATTTGATTTGCTGCGCCGCCAAAAGCCCATTCCCAACACCCTGCTAAACAATGATATCGCAATTATTTGCGCACAAAATATGGATGGTACATAATCGGGGGATGGGATGAAATTTGGATTTCGGCTTCGGCTGGCGATCACCATTGTGATGGTCGCGTTTTCCTGCGTGATTGCAGTGCTGGCGGTCAACTATTATGATGCAAAAGAGCTGATCGAGGCAAATTATATCAAGACATTGGATGATAAAATCACCATACAGACCGAGCGCCTGGATGGCATTATGCAAGAAATGTATTTGGAGTCTCGGAGAATGGCCTATTCCGAAGAACTGCATAGGCAAATCACGCAATATCAGACCAGCGCAAAGGGCTATACAGATGGTATCCTCTTGTCTCAGAAGCTGGACGAGCTGCTGGACTTTCGTCAGCTGGATGCTGCGGTTTATCTGTACTTACCGCAATATCGGTGCGTTTTCAGCTCGCTTGCCTATAATACCGTGCGAGAACTGCCGGATGGAGCTATCCCGGAATGGGTTGTTGCGGCAGAAAATCCGTTTCAGCCGCTCTATTTTACCAATCGTTTTGCACGTACCTCACAGCATGTGTTTGCATATACCCATGTCGTGCAGGATGGGGATGGCAATACGATAGGGATGCTGTGTATCACCGTGGATGAGCGGCAGCTCTATTATGAGCTGCTGTCACCCTTGATGATCACAGAGCAGGAGACATACTGCCTGCTCGCACCAGACGGCACCATCTGTTCTGCGCGGGATGTGGGAGAAATCGGAAAACAGGCGGTGACATCGGCTGGATACGATGATCGGATGAATGCGCAGATTGCAGAAAACGATGCGCTGTGTATCAGTGTGCAAGCGCCGTTTACCGGATACCGTTTGCAATGCCTGAGCGATCTGGCTGGATTGACTGCGGCGCTGCGCACACGCCTGATCTATATGGGAATTGCAGGTGCAATTCTTTCGGTATTGCTCATTTGCGTTGCATGCAAAGCTTCGGAACGGCTGTCACGTCCGATTGATGAACTGGTTCGCGCGATGGATCAGGTTGGTGGAGGTGATTTCTCTGCTCGGGCGCACATCCAGACTGAGGACGAGTTTGAAACGCTTCGTGAGCACTTTAACAGCATGGTCTCTCGGATGGACACCCTCATGGAGCAGCTGGTTCAGGAACATACACAGAAAAAACAGGCTGAACTCAACGCGCTGCAATACCAGATTCGACCGCATTTTATGTACAATACGCTCAATTCCATCCGTTTTGCTGCCCGATTGCAGAAAAATTATAAGCTGGCTGAATTGATCGGGTCATTTACCGCGCTGCTGGAAGCCAGTGTACAGCGCAAGGGGGCGTTTCTTCCACTGTCGGATGAGATACAGCTGGTGCGCGATTACCTTTCGCTGCAAGCCTTCCGCTATTTCAACTGTTTCGAGACCATTTACAAGCTTGCGCCCGAGACACAGGGCTGCTTTGTGCCCTGTCTGCTGCTTCAGCCGATGGTAGAAAATGCGGTATTTCATGGCGTGGATACTAAGCGAAATGACAATGTGATCGAAATTTCCGCTTGGATCGAGCGAGATACGCTGTACCTATCCATTCGGGACAATGGAAAAGGGATGGAGACGAGCGGCGTTCTGGATACAGCCCAGGAAAGCCGTCGCTTGACCGGTATTGGTTTGCAAAACGTCGCCCAGCGTCTGGCACTATATTATGGAGAGGCGGCAGGTTTTCGGATCGACAGCCATCCGGGAGTGGGTACAACCGTGCTGTTTTATCTGCCTGTCAGTCATGATCCGGATGAATATACGGTGTGAGGGATAAATCGCGTGAGAATTTGTAGTATTGTTTTGTGTTTGCTGCTGTTGACCGGTTGCAGTAAGCTCACAGCCGTGCGGAATCGGCCGGAATATACAGTAAGTGTCGTGCTCAAGGCGCTTAACAGTCATTATTGGCTGGATATGCGCTCGGGCATGCAGCAGGCAGCAGAGGAATTGGAAATTGATCTGAGATTGCTGTATCCCAGCGGCGAGCTGGAAAATGAAGAGCAAAAGGCACTGCTTGAGGACGCATTACAGGTGGATACCGATCTGCTTTTGTTTGCACCATGCGACTCCTATGACACACAATGGGTCGCCGCGCGTGCTCAGGCTGAACAGATCCCGGTACTGACCGTGGATACCCGGGCGCTGGATGCATATTTTCCATACATTGGTTCGAATAACGAGCAAATCGGACACCTGGCAGCCGATTATCTGTCTGACAACCTGCAACCGGGAACTTCGGTCGTTGTCATGGCAGGCTCTGACCGGCAAGCCAGCCACATCGACCGTATTCGGGCGCTACAGGATGCTTTGGATCCGTCTATAACCATTACCTCGATCGTTTACACCGATATGACGCAGTTTGCCGGGTACCAGACCATGAAACAGATGGCAGATCAATCATTTGACGCGGTATTTTGTGCCAATTCAGTGATCGGACTGGGCGTGGCAACCGGGCTTGCCGAGACGGGGCGGGATATTCCTGTGATTGCAGTGGATACCCAGATGGATGCCTTGCAGGCGCTGCAAGACGGAGCTATGGATGCACTGCTCAGTCAGGATGGTTACGAGATCGGGTATCAGGCGATTTGCACAGCTGTGCAAACTTTGCGTACCGGAGCACTGCCGGAGGATATTCAGTTCACCAGTGAACTGCTTGAAAATTAGGAGAAAGAGGAGAGATTCCCATGTATCGTGTACTGTTGGTAGACGATGATATGATTGTGCGCATGTTTTTGAAAGATGTTGTCCGTTGGGAACAGTATGGATTTTCAGTGTGCGGTGCTGCACGGGACGGAGAAGAAGCGCTTGCGCTGTGTGAAGCGCACAGCCCGGATCTCATTGTGACCGATGTCAGTATGCCGCAGATGGACGGCATTGCACTTATTCGCCAGCTGCGACACAACGGATATGATGGGGTTATCATCGTGCTCAGCTGCCATGATGACTTTTCCCTAGTCAAAAGCGCGATGCAGGAGGGGGCAGACGATTACGCACTGAAAAACCATGTGGATGAGTGCACGATGCCTGCGCTGCTCGCCGATCTGCACCAAAAAGTGGAGACGCGCAGCCGACAGAGCAGGAAAAGACAGCGGATGCAATCGCTGGCGACCTGTGGCCTGCGCAGTCTCCAGCATGATTTACTGAAAGATATTTTAAGTGGTCGGTTAACCGGGACGGCACTGGTTGATCGCTTACAATTTGCCGGACTGCCCGGGAAATACCGGCAGATGATGGTAATTCTGGTGCGGTGTCTGGATGCGGGGGCTGAGCAGTGTGAGATGTTGTTTTCTCTGTGTGAACAGCGGATGCAGTCCGAGAAAGTTGCGTGTATCACACTCAGCCAACAGATTTTTGCAATGGTTTTGGATCTCACCGCCGTTGCTTCCGCACAGGAGATCAACTATTTGTATATACGCCTGGAAAACGTTGTACAATCCATCGCCGAACAATATCTCAATGTGTCGGTTGGTCTGGCAGCCAGCGCGGTATGTACAGGGGATAACACTTGGAACGATGCCCTGCGGCAGGCGTGGGATATGCTGCCGCACAGCTTTTACGGCAGCGGACGCTGGCAATATGGGCAGACCGAGGCGATGGCGACAGATATTCCCATGCCAATGCAGATTTTTTCAGAGGGGCTGGCGGATGCGTTGCGACAAAATGATCTGACAGGCATCCAAACAGGATGGCAGACTGCGCTGGAGGCAGCGCGTGCATGCAGCGTAAGTCCTAGTAGCCTGCTGGCGTGGTTGCGGCGCTGTGACCATACAGCGGGTGTGACGCGTACCGAGCATCGGTATAGCGAAGCATCGCTTTCGTTTGAGTGTTATGCCGCGTGCGTGCAGGACTATCTCGCGTGCCGTAAACAGGTGTTTCCTGAAGCCGTAAGCTCGACGATCCGCGAAGCCGCACAGTTTGTGCAAACACATTACACCGAGCAGATTGGCTTGCCCGAAGCCGCACAGGTGGCAGGTCTGACTGCGGGCTACCTGAGCGTACGGTTTAAGAAGGAAATGGGAATTGGCTTTGCCGAGTATCTGCTGGATGTGCGCCTGTCGCACGTGAAGCGCGGTTTGCGGGAAAGCGATCTGACGGTCAAGACGCTGAGCGAACAGGCTGGGTTTCAGGACTATCCCTATTTCTGTAAGGCGTTTAAGCGCAGGGTGGGTGTTACTCCAAAGGAGTACAGAAAACAAAACTAAAAAAAAGACAGTCTTTTGGCGCATGACACCGGATAGACTGTCTTTTTTTATGCCAAGAGCCGAGAATCGCAGGGGATATCGAAAAAACACAAGAAATTCCATATAAATGCCAATTTTGCAGGCATGCAGATTGCGTATAATCAAAAGCAGGTTCAGACATCACAGCAGGAGGTGAAACGGGCTGCCAGACGGAAAATATACGGTTAGATTCTGGTGCAGGTGAATTTCGAAATGCAAAAGCGTGTCGAAACCAGGGCTTGACCGTATGTTATGCAAAAATATACAAAGAAGGGGAACTTGAAATGGCATTTACATTGATCACATTTGTGTTTTTTACGGTATTGGTTGCCGTGATATCCTATGTCAAGACAAAGGGCGATGACCAGACAACCTCTACGGGGTACTTTCTGGCGGGCCGCGGCCTACCGGGTGTGGTTATTGCCGGTTCGCTGCTGTTGACCAATCTATCCGCCGAGCAGCTGGTTGGTACCAACGGGCAGACCTGGGCGGTGGGTATGAGCCCGATGGCCTTTGAGGTCATGGCAGCAACGGCACTGATTGTACTGGCACTCTTTGCAGCGCCGCGCTACTTAAAAAGCGGCATCACTACCATTCCAGAACTCATTGGTGAGCGCTTTGACCGGGGAACCAAGCTGTGGTTTTCCATCGCTTACATCATCCTGTATCTGTTTGTCCAGATTCCGGTTATCCTATATTCCGGGTCGCTGGTGTTTGAGAATATCTTCCATCTGTCCAGCCTGCTGGGCATCACGAAATTCCAGTCGATCGTTATTTTGTGTATCCTGATTACGATTATTGGCTCGATCTACGCGATTTTTGGTGGCTTGAAGGCAGTTGCGGTATCGGATACGATCAACGGTGTCGGATTGCTGATCGGCGGACTGATGATTCCATTTATTGCACTGCACGTACTGGGCAATCTGGCGGGCAGTGACGGCATCGCCATCGTGGATGGCTTCCGCTACCTCATGGACAACCATGCTGATATGCTTAACTCGATCGCACCGGCCGAGAGTGTTGCACCGGCGGTACCGTGGCCGACAGTCTTCCTGGGCCTTGTTTTCCTTGGATTCCAGTCCTGGTGCACTCATCAGTCGTTTATCCAGCGTGTGCTGGCGGCAGAAAACCTCAAGGAAGCACAGAAGGGCGCGCTGTACTGTGCGTTCCTGAAGATCATGGGCTTCATGTTCCTGGCACTGCCGGGCGTTATCTCCTACGCGATTTTTGAACTTCAGGGCACACAGGTTTCCATGATGGATGATGCTTACCCGGCGCTGGTTTCGCAGATTGTACCTCAGCCGTTGATGGGCTTTTTTGCAGCCGTCATGTTCGGCGCGATCCTGTCTTCGTTCAATTCTGTCTTAAACTCGGTCAGCACGATGTACACCATGGACATCTACAAGGAGTTCATCAACAAGGACGCGAGCGAACTGAAGCTGGTTTCGGTCGGCAAGAATATGGGTATTGTGTTTGCTGTCTTTTCTGTCATCGTCGGTCCGCTCGTCTATTTCTTCCCAGCAGGGCTCAAGACCTTCCTTGATTCATTCGTTATGCTCATCGGTCTTCCGGTTCTTTCGGCGGTATTCGGTGGCTTCTTCTTCAAGTACCTGCCTAAATATACTGCCAAGTTTATTATGGTATTCCATATTATCTGCTATGGTGGTTTCATGCTCATCGCACCGTCTTATTCTCTGCTGGGTGGCGGTGACGGTGAAATTCATTACCTTTATGCGGTTTCCATTCTGTGGCCGATTGAGCTGCTCATTATGTTCTTTATGAACCGTTCGAATAAGAATAAGGGCGTACAGGCATGGGTACAGAAAGATGTCGGAGCTGTTGACATGACACCGTGGAAGTACAGCAAGATTGTCAGTGTAATTGTTCTGGTGTGTGTGGTTCTGGTTTATCTTGCCTTTTCGCCTCTGGGTATTGGCGCGTGGTGATTCATCTCCAGACTATGTGTAACATACTTGCCTCATAAACTGTAAAACAAGTCAGCATGTATCGCATGCTGACTTGTTTTATATTTGTATCCATATGATTTCTCGGGATCGGAATGACTGTCTTGCAGAAATCGCAACAAATTATAAATTCAAATGGATAACAATGGTATAAGGTAAATGCAAATAGCGTGTGCTGAGAACACCAATTTGTAGGATCGTAAATCGCGTTATTAGAATATAATTGCATGCTATGCAAAGAACGACTTTAGAACGAGATAGGAGGATGATAGATGGGCATGAATCGCTTACTCAGCGTCAAGGAAGTTGCTGCACTGCTCCAGACCAGTCGGGTACAGGTGCGGCGTATGATTCAGAGCGGAGAGCTGGCTGCGCTCAAGGTCGGGCGGGAATATCGCATCCCGTTCGCAGCGCTCGAGGAATTTGTGCAGGCAGCACTGGAGTAAATGGTACGCATCGGTTGCGCATGGCTGCACAAGCAGATCTAATCTCACGCAAAATACGGTGGGATGTGTGGGAGATTCCCACGTGTCCCACCTCAAAATGCATGTAGATCCTTCGCTGATTTCTTGTGTCCAAAGCAATTCGTAACATGAAACAGCTCTTCCGTGCTTGGAATTGGCCTAGAAGAGCTGTTGACTTATTGCTGTGAAATTGTGCGCAGAAAAGCAGCCAGTGCGCTTTTTTGCTGACTATTTAACCGTTCGATCATACGTTTGAGTTCTTCGGCTTCGATGATGGGAGTCTGCTCGCTGGGGGTATCAAAAAAGTCTTTTAGGGTGATGCCCAGCGCTTCACAGACCAGAGCTAGATTTTCTACGGTGATTCCTTTTTCACCTAGCTCGACAGAGCGCAGAAAACTCTGTGACAGACCGCAGTTATTAGCTAGTCGGTTTGTGGTTAAGCCTTTTGTCTCTCGTAGGTGCGCAATGCGAGCCCCGATGCTCTTTTTTTCAAAATTCATATGACATTACCTCGTCCTTTTGTTATAACTTTAGCAAAAAGTCGAGTAAATATTTACATCTATAAAAATAAGTAGTATTATTATAAATATAAACAGTGCATTTCTATAGAGTTACCTGTGGAAGGGGGATTTCACATGAGCAAATTATGTGGAAACTGTGGGACGATCTTATCAGATGAAGCACAGTTTTGCAATCAGTGTGGTCAAAAGGCAGAGGATTGGATTACCTGCAAGTGCTGCGGAGCGCACGTGCCCGCCGGTACCAAATTTTGCACCCAATGCGGTGCACCGGTGTCTGATGGAAACCAGCAGGATTTTGGGGCGAATGATCTGGGCGGCGGTTTTCAAAATAGCCCACCACCGTTTTGGGCGAATACGCCGCGCAGGTGGTTTATCGGAAAGATCATCGTTGGTGTGACCGGAATTATATTTGCACTGTTGATTTTGGCTGTGATGTTTGGCGAGACAGGACAACAGGTCAGACAAGGCTATTTAACGCAATATGATGCATCCATCACCGTAGAAGAAGCGTTCGACAATCGCTTTCGGAATTGTGAATGGTCAACTGAACGTAAAAATGGTTCTGATTATGTAATATTTCATGGTTATGATCCTGAAATGTTGCTGGATTGGGTTGTGACGTTTACGGTATACGATGATTCGTTCGAAGTATCCCGGATTGAAGTTGATGGAACAGATGTGACCAGCGATATCGAAATGTACTATCTTTTAAGCTACATCTATACCGGAAATTTAGACGAGCTGATGTCAGATATGTTCCTAGCGGCGATGTTTTTAGCGTAGCAGATAGTATGCAAAAATAATCTATCATCAAAAAATAAATCCCTTACCAAACCGGTAAGGGATTTATTTTTGCATCAACAGCAGGTTATATCTAGTTTTACCAGTAGAATAAGCTGGAAATCATGCTGGACATTACAGCGGAGTAAATGATTCCGTATACGACCAGAATACCGAAAATCGCCAGACAGCCAATCGCGACTCTCGAGCCGGAAGGGTCAGGGGTCATATCATTGGCTGCGGCCTTTTTGCAGACATGCTCCATGTACAGCAGATTGAAATCTTTGCCGTATTGCAGGCACGAGATCCAAAACCATACACCAAGAACGATATTGACCGGGATCATCAAGGCTGAAATGCCGAAGCTGCCGGAGAGGAGAGAAACAAGGGAGAGAAGCGCCAAGACTGCGTATGCGACAATGGGAATCAACAGATATCGCAGGGTTTCCTTCCACATATTGCGATAGAAACCGTGGCAGATGGTCAGAAAGAGCGCCGGGAGATTGGGATTGCTGCTGTTTTTTGCGGCACACCATTCAAACTGGTCTAAGTAGTATTGCTGATTGCTGCCGAGAATGGGAGACAGATTGCGTTCATTCCAGTCGAGCGGGGGCTTGAAGGTTACGCGAGGCTGCGTCCAAGGCAAAACTAAATGCGCCAAATAATCTTTATGTACATACTGCGTATGTGCGTGCTGTGTATACTGGTTTTGCGTGCTTCCAGATGCGTTCGGTGCGTCTTGCTGTGTGCCTTCGGATGCCACAGGCTTTCCGCAGGCTGGACAAAAGCGGCTGCCATCCTCCAATTGATTTCCACAATTCGGGCAAAACATATTTTTCCTCCTTTATATGCGTGCGTTGCAACTCATTTTTAACATGCGTTAAAGAAATTGTGCCGTTGTATAGGACATTTCTTGAGCGCTCCAAACCTGTGTTACGTCATAAGCAATGGCGCGTTCTTCCTGTCCTTTACGGTAGAACAGTGTGTGATCCGCGATATAAAGCCATTCATCAGCCCCTATGCGCAAGACTTGCTCACAGGCTTCGGCCAGCTGCTGTTTTTCTCCGTTTTTCCAAATGAATGCATCTGACGCGTTTGGTTCTGATATAGGATCTTCGAAATAAAGCAGCGTATCATCTTCGTAGCGCTGATAGCTTGAAATGTCATGTACAATGGCAGTGGTTGTCTCACCGTTCCAGCAATACAAATCTGCCGATTCAAACGGGTCAATCAGTTCGGCGGAGTAATTGGAGAAGTAATACAGACGATCAGGCGTTGTTTCATAATAATAGGGGAATGCATTACTGTCGATGGTTTTCGGCGAAACTAGCTGATCATCCTGAATGGTGTAGCCAATCAACGTATCTCCGTATGTATCCGGGTTGCTGCTGCGGAACACAATGTTGTTTTCGTTCTTCCAGACATAGGACAACTCTTCTCGATGTTCCAGCATATCGAGTGAACGCGGGGTAGCACCGGAGAAGCAATATTGGAAGGTGGTTGGTGTGTTGAGGTAATATGCTCGCAGCCAAGTGCTCACATCACTCGCCATTTCGATCTCTTCCAGCTTTAGTTCTGCTTTGGGTACGGAAGGTTCCTTGACATATACGACCAAACCGTCAGGACAAACCTGTGTGTTGTGCGGGGAGACGTTATCACAAATACAAGTCGTTTCCCCTTCGGTATATACATACAAGCCCGTCATGCTCGGTGTTAATACCTGGCTTTGCAGTTCCTGACGCAGTCGATTGCGCCAACCAATCCATTCATATTCTATACGTGCTGCTTCATAAGCGGCTGAGTCGATAACGGGTTCTCCGGCAGAGGTGACAGTCGTGTAATCTGATATAGAAGGTTCAGACGCGTTTAAATCACTTTGCAGGTTTTCGTCAATGACATAATCGTACAGCGTTTTTTCTGTGGATTCGGTTTTGGTGTAATAAATTGCGCCTGAATCATTCACATCCAGAACCGTAGAGGCATCGGTGATGATCTGCTGAAATCCATCCTTCGGATTGCCGCGATGGATAGTATAAGTCACGCCGTCGGCGTTCAGCTTGGAAAGTACAATGTCGGACAGGTCTTGTGAGAAGTACAGAAGTTCATAGATTGCAGATGCCAATTTCTCCGACTTCTGAGTGCCGAAATCATAGCAATATAAATCGCCGTTCCGACAGAAAAGCAGACCATTTTCACAGCGGACATAGTGATTTGTGGTGCCCTGATAGGTGAGAGAGTCGACACCCTTCGCGATATCAATCGTTTGACCTTTGTCATACATTTGTAGCGAAATAGAAGAGATTGCCGAAGTGGGATTGTCATAGCTACTGTATACAATACGGTCGTCGGGCAGTATTTCCGTTTCATCGATAATCGCCTTGGGCGCAATTTTTTCGATATTGGAAGCGGCACGGTCAGACTGTCCGCGCAGTTTGGATAGATCGACCCGGTAGAGGTCGGCAGTGGTAGACAAATCATCCGTATAGTTGTAATGATTCCAGAAGTAAAAGTACTTACCGTCGGTATCAAAATTTGCGTCCGTCCATTCGCCAATCCCTTCTTCTAAGGTGATTTCGCTGCCATTTCTCTGTGATTGGTTGAGCAGCGTCAAGTCCTGATCGCTTATGTAAGCACAGTAGGATTGTCCGGTGGGGGTTAGCAAATGCTTTGCGGCAAAGATTCCGGCAACAATCAATAGAACGGCGATAATGCCTGCGGGAATCAGCCAATACTTACCGCGCTTTTTAGGCTTTTGTTGGGGCGGTGGATCGATGTGCAATGCTTGTCCACATTGTGGACAGTGGTTAGACGGTTCGGAAATTTGTGCACCGCAGTGGGGACAAAATGCCATGAAAACTCCTCCTTTTGATACTCTTTCAAAATAGAGATTTATATCTATAATAATACTATTTATATCTATAAAAGTAAATAGGGGAGCGTGTGTTTGGGCGCATAAATGCCGAGACCATTCATAAGTGAGACTGACGAAATACGAGATACATATTATAACAATGAAGCCGAAGGAGAAATCCTTCGGCTTTTACTTTATATATAAGGAGCTGATCCCAATGAAACCCCGTTACATCTTTTCCGGCTGAGTATGATTTTCAGCAGCGTATTAAGGAGAAAATGAAGTACCGTATCAAATCCTGATTACTCCGTAAATATTGTTCAGTTGGAGAAATATATGCCTATTTATATCAAGGGAAAAGCTACTATGTACTACCTAGAAGTCTCTGATTCTTGGAGCAGGCACTGTGGACAATGGCTTTCTAAATTAGAAAAATCCTGCATATACTGGTTGCCCCAATCTCGCAGCTGCCGCAACAGCTCCAAAAGCTCCATTCCTGCGGCCGTCAGCCTATATTCCACTCGAACAGGCACTTCATTATACTGTTGACGACTGAGGATGCCGTAATGTTCTAAACTTTTGAGCGATTGTGCAAGCATAACATTGGTAATACCCGGAACAGCTCGTTTGATGGCATTGTAGCGCCATGGAGTGCCGTCTTTCAATAAGCAGATAATATTTAGTTTCCATTTTCCGCCAATGATATCCATGGTCAAGCGCAACGGGCAGAGGTCGTGAAAGAAAGAATCCATAAGAATGCCTCCAGGTTAGAAATTTCTTACCACATTCAAAAAAACTGCGTTCTTGCGCTAAGCGCAGGAATTGCTATACTGGTAAGTGGTATAGAAAGTATACCAGATATTTTTATGAAAGCAAGAGGGTTGACGCATGCAAATTTCCATTGTATATGACTCTAAAACCGGTAATACTCAGGAAATGGCGCGATATGTGATCGAAGGTATCACATCAGTAGAGGGAATGAAGGCAAAGGCCTTTTCCATCGATAACATTGACGCCGAATATGTCAAGAATAGCTGTGGTTTAATTGTGGATACACCGACATATAACGGTTATCTATCGGCGCGTATGAAAGCATGGTTAGAAAGCGGACCGGCAGCACTGCAGGTAGCTGGAAAGCTGGGCGGTGCTTATGCCACGGCAGCTTTTATCCATGGTGGTGGAGATTTAGCGATCCAGTGCATCCTTACGCATTTGATGGTGGATGGCATGATGACTTACTCAGGCGGTCAGTCCTATGGAATGCCGGTGATTCATCTGGGTCCGGTGGCAATTGCACCGCAGCTAGAACAGTTTGCAGACTTGTTCCGGACCTATGGGCAACGTATGGCGACGCAAGCAGCAGCATTATTTAGAAACTGAGATCACACGATAAATATAGTAGTGAATAGAAAAGCAGGCTAACTGCAATCAACTTGTGCCCAGCCGTATCAATATTACCGCACAGTGGACAACATCAAAGTTTGTCAGAGTGACCATATCCTGCTTTTCATGGTAGAATGGACGAAAAAACGTATAGACTGGACTTTTTCGACAAGCTAAAGGGGTGTTGCAATTTGCAGCACCCCTTTTATCTACGGCAGCAGCGCCGCCAAAGACGGGAACTTTTCCAGTGAACGTTTTAAGATACCGTGAACTTGGGCAATAGCTGTGCCATAATTGGTAAACGGTACGCCGCTGTCGGCGGCGCATTTGCGCCGGTAGTCTAGCTCCCGGCCGTTGAGCATGCAGCCACCGCAATGAACCACCAGTCGGCAAGGCGACAGATCCTCTGGGAACTCCCGGCCGGAACAGGTGTCAAACTGCAAATCGGCACCGCTGTATTCCCGCAGCCAACGGGGCAGCTTCACCGTTCCGATGTCCTCGCACTGACGGTGATGGGTGCAACCCTCGGCAATGAGGATACGGTCACCGTCCTGCAGTGCGTTCAGCGCCGCCGCGCCTCGGACGGCATCCTCGAGAAAGCCCTTGTACCGAGCCATGAGAATGGAAAAGGATGTGAGAGGCACATCCTCCGGCGTGGCCTTGGACACCACACCGAAAACCTGAGAATCGGTCACCACCAAAGCCGGTTTCCGACCCAGACGTTCCAGAGCCATGGGGTATTCGGTCTCCCGGGTCACCATCGGCATGGCCCCCGCTTCCAGAGTATCTCGGATGACCTGCTGTTGGGGCAGGATCAATCGTCCCTTGGGGGCTGATTTGTCGATGGGCACCACAAGGATGAGAACATCTCCCGGCCGCACCAGATCGCCCACCAGTTTCCCGGTCTGCTCCCGGGTCTTGACCAGCCGGGCTACGCGCTCCTTCAGTTCCCACACGCCGTCACCGGTCAGGGCACTGACGGCCAAACCATCGTCCTCCGCTGTGGCCCCCAGATCGGCCTTGTTGTAGGCTACTATATAAAGAATATTCTTGTCCATAAGCAGCTGAATAATCTGCTCATCAATTGCCGTTTTTCCAACCGTACCGTCCACGACCAGAACGGCGCAGTCTACCCGGTTCAGCGTGCGCTTGGTCTGCTGGACTCGCAGTTCGCCCAATTGCCCTTCATCATCAAAACCCGGTGTGTCGATGATGACCACCGGCCCCATGGGCAGCAGCTCCATGGCCTTCTGAACCGGGTCGGTGGTGGTGCCCTTGACCTCGGACACCACCGACAGCTGCTGGCCGGTCACCGCGTTGACGAGGCTGGATTTACCGGCATTTCTCCGGCCGAAAAAGCCAATGTGAATCCGTTCCGAAGACGGGGTATCATTCATGCTCATATGCTCACCTCAGAATCGGAAATCACGGATGCCCTGCTCGATCTTCTGCAGATGATCGGCACAAATCTCCCGAACCTTGTCCTTGGGAATGTTTTGCAGCTCCGCTTGAATCAGGGCTTCACCGATGGCCTTGGTTTCCGGGGCAGCGTAGTCCATCAGGTACTCCTTGAGGGTCATCAGGGCATTGGGGTGGCAGCAGTTTTGAATCTGCCCGCTCTTGCACAGACTCATAAACCGGTCGCCGGTGCGGCTCTCCCGATAACAGGCCGTGCAGAAAGACGGGATATAGCCCAGTTCCATAAGCCAGCGGACCACTTCGTCCAGCGTTCTCTGGTCGGACACATCAAACTGCTCCGTGTCTGTCGGACGCTCTTCCTCCTCATATCCGCCGACGGAAGTACGGGAGCCGCCGCTGATCTGGGACACGCCCAGAGGCAGAACCCGCTCCCGCACGGTCTGTCCCTCTCGGGTGGAGATAATCATGCCAGTATAGGGTACGGCGATACGGATGAGGGCGCAGATCTTGGCAAAGGTGTCGTCGCTGATGCCGTTGTCAAAGGCACTGGGATCGATGTCGTCGGCGTGCTTGACACGGGGAACACTGATGGTGTGAGGTCCGACGCCATGGACGGCCTCCAGGTGTTCGGCGTGCATCAGAAGGCCCGCAAACTCATAGCGATATCGCTCCAATCCAAATAGCACACCCAAGCCCACATCGTCGATGCCGCCCTCCATAGCTCGATCCATGGCCTCGGTGTGGTAGTCGTAGTTGTGCTTGGGGCCTGTGGGATGGAGCTGCTCATAGCTCTCCTTGTGGTAGGTCTCCTGGAACAGGATATAGGTGCCGATGCCAGCCTCCTTCAGCATCCGGTACTCCTCCACGGTGGTGGCGGCGATGTTGACGTTAACGCGGCGGATATCGCCGTTCTTGTGGTGGATGGAGTAGATGGTCTTGATGCACTCGAGGATATACTCGATGGGGTTGTTTTTAGGGTCTTCACCGGCCTCAATGGCCAGGCGCTTGTGACCCATGTCCTGCAGGGCAATGACCTCGCGGGCGACCTCTTCCTGCGTCAGCTTTTTCCGGCCGATGTGCTTGTTTTTGGCGTGGTAAGGACAGTATACACAGCCGTTGACGCAGTAGTTGGACAGATACAGGGGGGCAAAGAGGACAATGCGGTTGCCGTAGAACCGCAGCTTGATCTCCTTGGCCAGGTCGTACATGCGCTGCAAACGTGTTTCATTCTCACAGGCCAGCAGTACCGATGCCTCTCGGTGGCTCAGGCCCTTGCAGTCCTTAGCCTTTTCCAGAATGGCGTCTACCAGTTGCAGATCGTCCTTGTGGGCGTCAGCATAGGCCAGCGTGTCCAGAATCTCCTGGTGGTCAATAAATTCCGTGGCTTTCATGGAACGGGGATTGTACATTAAAAATTCCTTCTTTCTTGCAGGTCAGAGTGTCTTACCTGTCAGAGTGTGGGGGCATCGCCCCGGGCAACAACGGCTTCATAGCCGATGGCTTGTAAATTTCTTCGCAGCTGAGCCAAACCATTGGCCGATTCGGCACCGGTAGCCAGCTTGTCATGGTATAAAAGATATTTGCTCCGCACATCGGCGGGGGACAGATTGGGCATGACGACGTTGGCACCGTGGAGAATGCCTCGCTCCCGGCCACCTTCTAATGCCGTGCCCAATGCCGTGGTGGCAGGAAGCAGAACTTTGGGCAGCAGCAGCCGCACCATGGACAGCAGATATAGGGTCAGCTCCGCCGAGCCGTCCGGTTCGTTGGCAAAGGGCGTATCCCGGTGGCGTAAAAATGGACCCATGCCCACCATATGAGGCTGTAGCTTCTGTAAAAACTGCAGGTCCTCCACTAGATTGGCAAGAGTCTGGCCCGGAGCGCCCACCATCATACCCGCGCCCACCTGATAGCCGAGGTCTTTGAGGTCGTACAGGCAGCGGATACGGTTTTCCAGCTTCAGCGCCGGCGGATGGAGGCGGCGGTAGTGGCACGCGTTGGCCGTCTCATGGCGCAACAGATACCGGTCAGCCCCGACCTGTTTGAGCGCTGCATAGCTGTCCCGGCTCCGCTCGCCGATGGATAGGGTCAGGGCGCAGTCCGGGTGGTTTTCCTTGATGGCCGCAATCAAGCTGCATAATTTATCATCGGTCCACCAGCTGTCCTCGCCGCCTTGGAGCACAAAGGTGCGAAAACCCAAGTCATAGCCCGCGTCGCAGCAGGCCAGAATGACCTCCGGCGTCAGACGGTATCGCTCGGCCTTCTGGTTGCTGCAGCGAATGCCACAGTAGTAGCAATCGTTTTTACAGTAGTTGGTAAATTCAATGAGACCTCGCAGATAGACCCGATTGCCGAAGGCCTTGCGGGCTGTCTCCACGGCGGCGGCGCGTAAAATCTCTGCCGATTCTGCCGTCCGCTGTTCCAACAGGGTCAACAGCTCTCCGCCGGTCAGAGCCTCCCCCGCCGCCATCCGGCGAGCCAGCGCAACGGCTTTATCCACGGCTGCCTCCGGTATAGGCCGTCTTGGAGCAGACGCCGGACAGTTTGCCGATCTTCCCGGACATGGCTGAAATCACATCCTGAGGTGCATCAACAGCAATGCTCATGATGTTCACTTGCTTTTCTCGGTAGGGGATACCCATACGGCCGATGATATACCGGCGGTACTGGTGCAGGATATCGTTGAGTGCTTCCACAGATTCCTCGTTTTCCACGAGAATGGCCAGCAGAGCGATACGTGTTTCCATGGTTTGTCCTCCTTGTGGCTGACATACAAAAAGCCGCACCCGGAGGGTACGGCAACGCCAGCGCACCCCATGGGGTGCGCCTGTTCTCTGCCGAACCTTCCATCGCAAAGGACTTTTTGATGTCAGGATCTTTTTTGATACGATTCTACCCTATACAATATCATAGGTTTGATCCCTTGGCAATCCCTTTTCTTTCTATGATTTGTAGGCGTATGATACTGATTTATCGCGCGTCCAGAAGCGCCGCTTTTCATCCAAAGGCGGTGTGCGGGCATTTTGGGAACCCGGCTTTAGCAAGCCGGTAAAGAAAAGTATCAAAGACGTGAAAAGCGTCACTTTAGCGTCATCCGATTTACCTCGGAGGGAAACCACAAGGGGGACAATAGCGTATCGGAAAAATCGCAAGTTGGGAAAACCATCTACCCACGACTGAGCGGCAAGACGCAACATTGTGAATGAGGAGCAAGGCTAAACTGCTTTAAGGGCAGTCCGAGGCGGGATACTCGACCCGACGGCGCAGGATGGTTGTATTCGCCGTATGTCATAGCGGAATGTGACAGGTAAACACAGACCGCACGATACTTATGACAGCCAGCCGCAGTAAGCGGAAAAGGACGAAAACCCACTACCGACATCACAATACGCTTTTCCCAAAGTGTCTAACTGGAGATTGCCTAAACCGGAACGCCGGAACTATCCGGCTATGCGTAATGCCGCAAGGCGATAAATTTCAAGGGGTAAAAACCCAAGAAAGATGACGCTGAATATCCGGCATGGCAACGGAGCCTCCGTAGTAGTCCGAGGGCGGGAAAGCCGTCTACATGGCGAAGGGAGGCAGGATGTCAACCAATTCATAAAAAGGAAAGGTGCGTGAGGCATTATGAGAAGTCCTGAAAATGTGTTGGAAAGCCTAAAATCCAAGGCGTGTAACAAGAGTTACAAGTACGAGCGGTTATACCGCAACCTGTACAATCCACAATTCTATCTGCTGGCATATCAGCGGATACAGGCGAAACCAGGCAACATGACAGCCGGAACAGACGGCAAAACCATTGACGGAATGGGAATGGTAAGGATAAACGCCCTCATTGAAAAGATGCGGGATTTTAGTTATCAGCCTAACCCGGCAAGGAGAACGTATATCCCGAAATCCAATGGGAAAATGCGTCCTCTGGGGATACCGTCATTCGACGATAAACTGATACAGGAGGTGGTGCGGCTCATCTTAGAGAGTATTTATGAGCCAACCTTTAGCGACTATTCCCACGGTTTCCGTATAAACAGAAGCTGTCATACGGCACTCAAATATGTGCAGAAATATTTTACGGGGACAAAGTGGTTCGTTGAGGGAGATATAAAGGGCTGTTTTGACAACGTAGACCATCATGTGTTGATTGCTATTTTGCGAAAGCGGATTGCAGATGAACATTTCATCGGTCTGCTCTGGAAGTTCTTGAAAGCTGGATATATGGAGGATTGGAATTATCACAATACTTATTCCGGCACTCCGCAAGGCTCCATCATCAGCCCTATCCTTGCAAACATCTACATGAACGAACTGGATAGCTATATGGCAGAGTATGCAGAGAAATTCAACTGCGGAAACCGCCGTAAAATCAATCCTGCGTTCAAGAAGAAGCTGGATGTCTGCCGGGGGAAAGAACAAAGGCTTAAAAGAAATCTCTCTAAAATGAGCGAGGAAGAAAAAGAGGGCTTAATTGCAGAAATCCGGGAACTGCGGCGTAGTCTGAAATCTATGCCGTATAGCGACCAGATGGACGATAGCTATAAACGGATTTGCTATATCCGATATGCCGATGATTTCTTAATTGGAGTTATCGGCAGCAAAGAGGACGCAGAACAGATTAAACAAGATGTAGGCTGCTTTATCCGGGACAAACTCCATCTGGAAATGTCCGAGGAAAAGACATTGATTACTCATGGACACGACGCTGCGAAGTTCTTGGGATATGAGGTCACAATCGCCAAAGGCGAACACAACAAAAAGACCAAAACCGGGGCTACCAGACGGGTAAACAATGGAAAAGTCTTACTTTATGTTCCCCATGATAAGTGGGTAAAACGACTGTTCTCCTACAATGCCCTCAAGATTAAATACGACAAACAAAATGGAAACAAAGAGGTTTGGGAACCTGTCCGGCGCACTCGCCTGTTGCACTTGGACGATTTGGAAATCCTAAACCAATACAACGCAGAAATCCGTGGATTGTATAACTACTACCGACTTGCAAACAACGTGTCTGTACTCAATAACTTCTACTATGTAATGAGATACAGTATGCTCAAAACCTTTGCTGGAAAATATCGGACACGAATCAGCAGAATTATCCGCAAGTACCGTCAAGGGAAAGATTTTGTTGTGGAGTATCCGAAGAAAAACGGCAAGGTGGGAAAAGTGCTGTTCTACAATGACGGTTTCCGCCGGAATACCAAAGTAGAAAGCGGAAATCCCGATATAGTAGCACGAGCCGTTGAGAATTATGGACGCAACAGCCTGATTAAAAGACTGCAAGCGAACCAATGCGAGTGGTGCGGCGCAGAAAATGTGCCGCTTGAAATACACCATGTACGAAAACTCAAAGATTT
Source organism: Butyricicoccus pullicaecorum DSM 23266 (assembly GCF_900167005.1). Lineage (GTDB taxonomy): Bacteria > Bacillota > Clostridia > Oscillospirales > Butyricicoccaceae > Butyricicoccus > Butyricicoccus pullicaecorum. The sequence goes on along the minus strand of NZ_FUXW01000024.1, from coordinate 211 downwards.
AAGTGGCAGAAAACAATGGGAAATCGCCATGATTGGGCGTAAGCGCAAGACAATGGCACTCTGCGTCTACTGTCACGATAAGTTACACGCTGGGAAATTAGACTGACATCTGGAGAGCCGGATACGCTGAGAGGTGTAAGTCCGGTTCGGAGGGGAGTTCTCGGAAACCTACCATAGCAATATGGCAAGGCGCCGGGTTCTTACCCTACTG
>NZ_FUXW01000025.1 GCF_900167005.1 Butyricicoccus pullicaecorum DSM 23266 | reverse complement strand
AAAAAACCATTCCCACAAAGAGTGGGGATACTGCACCTCACCCGATCTGACACACTGGACATTTCACGGCAGCGCCCTGCTTCCCGACCAATCCTATGACGCGCAGGGCGTCTATTCAGGCAGTGCGCTGGTCATCGACGATGCGCTCCATCTGTTCTACACCGGCAACGTCAAGCAGGACGGCCAGCGCCGCAGCAGTCAATGTCTGGCCATCAGCACAGACGGACAGCACTTTCTCAAAACCGGCCCGATGTTCACGACCCCTGACGGCTACACCGAACATTTCCGCGATCCCAAAGTCTTTCATGCCGGTAGCAGATACTGGATGGTCATTGGCGCACAGCAGCGCACCGGCAAGGGTGCAATCGTGCTGTTCTCCTCCTCGGATGCGCAGCACTGGAACCTGATCGGCCCGGTCGCACAGTCCGAAGCATGTCAGATGATCGAATGCCCCGACCTCTTTCTGATCGACGACACCGCCGTCCTGCTCTACTGTCCGCAATGGCGTGATAACGCGCACGATCTCGCGCTGCACTCCTTTGCCGCGTACAAGCTGACTCACTTTGACACGGCTGCAGGAACGCTGGACGACCGAAGTCTGGATGACAACCAGCACTTGCTCGACCAAGGATTTGACTTTTACGCACCCCAGACGCTGCAAACGCCGGACTTAGCGGGCATCTATGTCGCGGCAAATGGACAACAAGGTGTGTGTCAGGCAATCGAAGATCTGGGGTTGAGACGTAAGGTGAAGGTCATTGCCTTTGACCTAAATGAGATTACCATGCAACTGCTGCAGTCAGATCGCTTAAGCTGTGTGCTCGATCAAAAGGCATTTGAGCAGGGATACCGCTCGCCCTATGTGTTATATGAATATATCACGCATAAAAAGAGTCCGCAAAGCGAGTTGATTTATACAGATATCGCCATCCGCACAAAATACAATAGTGATTTGGAAATTACGATGACGCCGGAACTGCCGCAGAAAGCATAATCATGTGGTATGGCGGTCGAAAGCACTCAAATTTTGGCGTATTAAGTGAAGACCATACGAGAGAACCCGAAGGAATCCCCTTCGGGTTCTACTTTTATATATAAAGAGCTGATTATAAATGTGCCGGCTCATATTGTAGGGTCATAATTGTGACCTCCTTTGAAGGCGGGAGGGAGAAATAACCGAGGCCGTGGTGGCGCACTCAAAACAATCTACGGTATCGCGTCTCGCGATTTGATGGACACAGAAAGTTGAACCGTCAGAGAAAAAAGTCAGGGGGCTTTAAGAGTGAATTGTCAAACTAAGTGCAACAGGAATTAAGTTCAGCATACCATAATTCCTGAGGCGAATGGAATTTAAGCACCTTACGAGGCTTGGCGTTTATGAGCGCCAGGTTTCGTTTTAGAGTTGCAGCGGCAACACGAGAAAGATTCCTTCCCTTGGGATAAAATTCCTGGTGCAGACCGTCGAGGTTCTCATTTGTGCCTTTCTGCCAAGCACAGTAGGGATCGGCAAAATAGACATCACAATGCAATCATTCTTCAATGCGATGCCAGTTGGCAAACTCCGTTCCCCGGTCGCAAATGATGGTCTTGACCAACGCAGGAGGAAAGGCAGACAGCGTCGAAACAATGGCGTTCTCCATTGCCTGCACTCTTCGGTCGGGCATCTTCCGTTCGCATGGCGTACAGGCGATCTGCTCCGGCGACCATGTTGCTTTCAGCTTTTCGTTTATGTACTCGATTACTTCCTGAGAATGAAACATCTCCCGGTAACAGTAGGAGCAATGCAGCAGGTACTTCTTCCGGGCTGTGTGGGGATAGTATGTCGGGATGTCGTACATATGCGTACAGTTTCTCCGAATCTCGCGCGATATTGTACTGACATCTCTTCCTACCAGCCGTGCAATTTCTCGATAACTCAGCCCATCCACATAATATTTTCGTATACAGCTGCGCTCTTCTATGGTAAGATGATGGTAGTTCATACAGTTCCCTCCTCGTGGTTTGGTTGTGTCGTAACTCTATTCTACTAGGGCTTCAGGGCGCTGTATGAACTTCTTTTTATTTCCCTAAACTGTTGCACTTGATAGTAGAATTCACCATCAAAATGTTATTTACAGGAGTAATAGATACGGGCATCTATAATCTTTAAAACTGTTTCCATACATTTCTTAATATGCTATAATATATAACAAGAGAAAATGAGGGGGGCTGACAATGAAATGGAGACGGCTGCTTCTCGCGCTGTGCAGCGCAATATTGACGGTGTGGCTTTGCTTAACGCTTGGTGTATGGGGGGAGGAGCAGGAGCAGCCACTGCGCATCGGTGCAACCTATATGACGATGAACAATCCATTTTATAGCGTCATCGATGAGGAATTGCGGCTGATGATTGAAAGCCGCGGTGATATTTTGCTGACACGCGATCCGGCACTCGACCAGAACAAACAAAACGACCAGATTCATGAACTGCTGTCCAATGAAATTGACTTATTGGTTATAAATCCGGTGGATTTTCAGCAGATTTCACCGGCACTCGAGGAAGCGCGTCAGGCAAATGTACCCGTCGTGATCGTGGATTCACAGGTCAGTGATCCCGAGCTGGTCGCCTGCACGATCGCGTCGGACAACTACGGCGCAGGCGTGCTGTGTGCCGAACATCTGATGCAAACACGGGATTCGGCGCGGATTGCGCTGCTGGAACATCCTGCTGCACAGTCGGGTGTGGACCGCATTCAGGGGTTCTGTGACACCATTGCAGGCCATCCGCAGTATCAGATCGCTGGCCGTGCGAACAGTGACGGTCAGTTGGAGCTGGCGATGCCGGCACTCAACAGCCTGCTGGATGCCGACCCGACCATCGATGTCGTGATGGCGCTCAACGATCCGACCGCACTGGGCGCAATGGCCGCACTGGAAGAACGCAATCTGCTGGATCGGACGCAGGTTTACGGCGTGGACGGTGCACCCGAGGCCAAAAACATGATTTTTGAGGGCGTTATGACCGCAACCGTTGCCCAGTCTCCCATTCAGATCGGGCAGGAGACCGCGCAAGTCATTTACCAGATTTTGTCCGGTGAACCGTATGACACCGAGATTATTGTACCGGTCGAGCTGATTACCATAGACAATGTCAATCAGTTCGGCGCGGACGGTTGGCAGTAAAGGAGGGGCAGGGATGCAAAAGGATCAAAGCCTTCCGCTGCTGCGACAGGTGATGCTGCTCATCAATCTGGCTCTTTGCGCCTTTGTGAGCGCTGTATTTATTCTGACACCGCTGCGCGCGGCACAGCGTGCGGAAGGGGTAGATTTTTTACAGAAGCTGAGCGGTCTGCCCGCTGCCCCGTGGAGTGTTTCCTTTGCCGCAGTTGGATTTCTGGCATTTACAGCCATCGATTTTCTGTATCGCAGCGGCAAACTGGGCAGCGGACGCGCTGCATTCTGGCTGGAGCCGGGGACGGCGCTGCTGATTATTCTGGCGCTGCATCTGGATTATAACGGGCTGCTGCTGCTCGCGGTAGTCAATCTGGTGGACAGTCTGCACGGTCGGGGACGTATGCTGTTTCTCGCTGCAATGACTTCGTTCTATCTGCTGACCAGTTTGGATGTCCTGCAATCGGCGTTCGGCATGGTGTCGGTGTCCGAGTATCTGGCATACTATGACGGCCAGCCGCGCCAGCTGATGCAGACCGCCATCGGCCTGCTCAGTGCGCTCAATTTGATTCTGTTTATCGGGTATATGGTTGTGCTGGTGGGACGGCGAACCGAGGAGAATACAGCCATTCGCCGCCTCAATGGTGAGCTTGCCAAGGCCAACGAAAAGCTGTCTGTCTTGAACATCCAGCTCAAAGCGTATGCGGCGGAAAGCGAGCGTATGGCCGAGACGCGCGAGCGCAATCGACTGGCGCGGGAAATCCATGACACGCTCGGTCATGCGCTGACCGGTATTACAGCCGGTGCGGATGCCTGCATTCAGATGCTGGATATTTCGCCCGATATGGCGCGCAAACAGATGGAACTGATTGCCCAAACGGCGCGAGCGGGTATGAATGAGGTGCGGCGATCGGTCAGCGCGCTGCGTCCGGATGCACTGGAACGGTTCCGGCTGTCCGAGGCCTTGGCCAAGCTGTGCAGCGAGATGCAGCAGACCTCACACGCTGAAATTCGGCTGAACATGCAGCCAGCGGACATGCGCCTTTCTCAGGATGAGGAGGACGCCGTCTATCGAATTGTGCAGGAAAGTGTGACAAACGCCATCCGGCACGGTCATGCGACCGAAATTGACGTGAACCTGACCGGTCAGGCGCGTCGGATGCTGATTGTCGTACAGGATAACGGCATCGGCTGTGTCAAGATTGAGCAGGGGTTTGGTCTGCGGCACATGCGGGAGCGTCTGCGGCTGCTTGGAGGCAGCTTGCAGGTGAACGGAAGCAATGGATTTCGAATAGAAGCGTCGATACCGCTTCGATGGGGGGATGAGATATGATTCGTGTATTGATTGCAGACGATCAGGAGTTGATTCGCCAGAGTTTGAGCTTTGTGCTGGACGCGCAGGCGGATATTACAATGGTGGGCACGGCGTCCAATGGCCGAGAGGCCATCGAGCTGGTGCGCAAGGAAAAACCCGATGTTGTACTGATGGACATTCGCATGCCCGAGGTGGATGGCGTTGAGTGCACGCGGCTGATTAAGGCTGCACATCCGCAGATTAAGGTCATTATTCTGACAACTTTCGACGATGACGAGTATGTATTCGGTGCGCTGCGCTATGGTGCGTCCGGCTATCTGCTTAAGGGTGTCTCGGTCAGCGAGCTGGCAAACGCAGTCCGCGAAGTGGTGCGCGGTGGTTCGATCATCATGCCCGGTGTGGCCTCCAAGGCACTCGAGATGTTTGCTCGCATGGCGCGTGGCAGCATGCAGATTGCCGTGGATACCCAGCAGACAGCGTCATTGCAGGAAAACGAATGGCGTGTGATTCGCGAGGTGGGCTGCGGAAAGTCCAACAAGGAGATCGCAGCAGCGCTTTGCCTGTCCGAAGGCACGGTGCGCAATTACCTGAGCAGCGTGCTCAGCAAGCTCGATCTGCGTGATCGCACCCAGCTTGCCATCTGGGCGGTACAGACCGGCGTGACTGCCGATCCGTATGGAGATCGAACATGAGATCCTGTCTGAAACGAGTGGCGGTCAGTGTGGTTTTGTCGGCTGTGGTGCTGATACTGACCGTGCTGGGCAGTGCACAGCAAACCGTGCTCACGGTGGGCGTCATTGCCGGCAGCTACTGGGATGCGCCGACCGGAAACTGCTATGCGGTCATCGATGCCGCAATCGAACGATTTGAGCAGGCGCACCCCAATGTGCGCGTGGAGTACACCAGCGGCATTTTGAAGCGCGATTATTCCGAATGGCTGGCTGATCAGTATCTGCTCGGCACAGAACCCGATGTCTTTCTGGTCATGCCGGAAGATTTCGGCATGCTGGCAGAGCTTGGCGCCTTGCAGCCCTTGGACAGCCTGCTGGAAAGCGATGGTGAGGTCTCGGCTGCGGACTTCTATGACGCGGCAGTCAAGAGCGGTGCGTCGGGCGGCGTGCAGTATGCGCTGCCGTACGAGTGTGTGCCAACGCTGATGTTTGTCAACAAGACCCTGTTGGAGGCCGAGGGCATTCCAGTGCCCGATAACGACTGGACGTGGGATGACTTTTACCAGATCTGCGCGCAGGTGACACGGGATACCGATGGGGATGGTGTGATCGATCAGTTTGGCAGCTATGGTTATACCTGGCGCGACGCGCTAGCGGCCAATGGCGCGGCGCTGTTCGACGAAAACGGAACCAGCTGTCTGATTGCGCAGCCCGACTGCGTGGAGGCCGTCGAGTTTGCCCAAAAGCTGCAAGCCCTGTATGCCGACTGTGACATCACGGCGCGCAGTTTTGACGAGGGTCATGTAGCCTTTCGGCCGTTTTTGTTCTCCGATTACCGCACCTATCAGCCCTATCCATGGCGCATCAAGCGCTATTCGAATTTTGAGTGGGACTGCATCCAGATGCCGGGCGGCCCGTCGGGGACGGGGCGGTCGGAGCTGAGCACGGTGCTGGCTGCCATCAGCAATCGATCCACGCAGAAATCGCTTGCATGGGAGCTGCTCAAGGAGCTGACCTGTTCGGATGAAACCCAATCGATGCTGTACACCGATTCGCACGGTGTCTCGGCGCTGCGCCGGGTCACCCAGTCGCCCAGAACACAGCAGATTTTGCAGCATGACACACCGGGTGAAAGCCAGTTGGGCTTGGAACTGCTGTCCGACACCATGGAGCAGGCAGTCGCCGCACCGCATTTCCGCGCGTATGATCAGGCGCTTCTGCTTGCCGAAAGTCTGGTCACAACCGCGATGGAAGATGACCATAATCTGTCGCTCCAGCTCCAGCGCGTGCAGCGGCAATTAAATGAATATTTGCAAAGCTAATCGGGGAGAGTGCCCCGCAGGCCGTTCTGGTTTTGGCAATTTGCCAAAAACCGGGGCGGCTTTTTTGCGCTTTCGCACAAATGAAATGACATTTGTCATGCAAAACAGGATAAGTGTCATCTGGTATTCATGACAAAATGCAGATGTGTTTTCTTTGCGGGATTGGTAAAATTGTCTCAACAAAACAAGAGAGGGGAAATTTGAACATGCGCTATTTGATTTTAGTCAGCCACGGAACCTTTGCACCGGGACTGCACAACGCGGTTGGTATGATGGCCGGTGCCGATCGCCAGGACATTCGCTCGACCAGCCTGCTCGACGGCATGGCCGTAGACACCTACCGAAAGGCGTTCACCGATCTGGTCGCTGACGTGACCGCTGAGGATGAAATCCTGCTGTTTGCCGATATCATCGGCGGCTCGCCGCTGACCACCGCGCTGGATGTCCTGACCGAGAAGGGTCTGCTGCCGCACACCAAAGCCATCGGCGGCATGAACTTACCGCTCGTTCTGACCGCAGCGTTTGCCGATGCAGACACCCCGTTGGAACAGGTTGCGGCGGAAATCATGGAGGATGGCCGCACGCAGCTGCGTCCGTTCGACTTGGAAACCAGCGAAGAAGACGACATTTAATCATACCGTATTGATCGAGGAGGAAAAAAGTTATGTCTATCTCTTTTATCCGTGTAGATGACCGCATGATTCATGGCCAGACCTGCACCCGCTGGGCGCTGGAATATCCCTGCGATGGCCTGATCGCCGTCAACGACAAGGCAGCCAAGACCCCGGTGCTCAAGGCAGCCTACAAAAATGCCAGCGATAAAAAGACCTTTGTCTGGTCGCTCGACGAGTGGCGTGCCAAGTGCGGCAAGGTGCTGGCGAGCAAGGATCGCTATTTCCTGATCACAAAAGACCCGATCACCATGAAGCAGATTCTGGTCGATGACGGATTCGACCCGGGCGAGGTCAAGACCGTGGTCATCGGCCCGTGCAACGATCGTGAGGGTGCGGTCAAGCTGGGCAACAACCAGTCGATCACCAAGGAGGAAGCTGCGGCGCTCGAAGCCATCATGCAGAAGGGATACGAGGTCGAGTTTGCACTGATTAAGGAAGCCGCAATCGGCAACTGGAAGAAGTTCCGCGGTCAGTTCGGTTATTGATGATGCCAGAGCAGCAAAACCGCTGCTTTGAGATAAAAAAGGGGCAAAATCAGAAAGGTAAGGTGAAGGATTTATGGAAATCCAGGTATGGCAGGCAGCTTTGTTCGGCTTGTTCGCCTGTTTGGCATCCATGCCCGGCTTGGGCGGCACGGTGTTCGGCAACTACACGTTAGGTCGTCCGCTGGTTGCAGGTCTGATCGTCGGTTTGATTATGGGAGATGTGCAGACCGGTATCTATCTGGGCGCGGCCATTCAGGTCGTTTACATCGCACTCGTTACGCCGGGCGGCACGGTATCCGCTGACGTGCGTGCCATCTCGTATATCGGTATTCCGCTTTCCATCGTCGCAGTACACGGCATGGGTCTGGACCCGGCATCCGCTGAGGGTCAGGCAATGGCGGTCACGCTCGGTTCGGCAGTCGGTACGCTGGGTACCGTCCTGTTCTACGGCACCGCAACGGTCAACCTCGTTTGGCAGCACATGGGCTGGAGAGCGCTGGAAAAGGGCGATCTGAGAAAGCTCTATGTCGTTGATATGGGTCTGCCGTGGATTTCGCACATCCTGTGCTCGTTTATTCCCACGTTTATCATCACCAAGGTTGGTGTCAACATGGTCGATCTGATGAAGGCATATCTGCCCATGGACGGCATCGCCATGAAGACTCTGTTTACGGTCGGCTCGCTGCTGCCGGCAGTCGGTATTGCCATCCTGCTCAAGCAGGTTGCAACCAAGCCGGTTGATCTGCTGACCTTCCTGTTTGGCTTTACGTTGGCCGCCTGCATGGGTCTGAACCTGATTGCAGCGTCGGTCGTCGGCGGTTTCTTCGCAGTCATCAACTACCGCATCAAGCTGCTGAGCATACATAAGACTGCACCTGTCGCAGCAGATGCGGGTACGGACGAATTTGACGATGATGAGGAGGAGATTTGACCATGGCTGAGAAAAAGCTTTCCAAAAAGGCGCTTGCCAAGTCGTTCCGCAACTGGTATTACGGCCATCTGACCTGCTTCTCTCAGGAGCACATGCAGACCTTTGGCTATCTGTGCGCCATGCTCCCGCTGGTAGAGGAGCTGTATGAGACCAAGGAGGAGCAGAAAGAAGCCCTCAAGACCTATTCCGCATTCTTTAACACCGAACCGCAGCTCGGCACGGTCATCGTCGGTATGACCGCCGGTCTGGAAGAGGCCAAGGCAAACGGCGAGGAAATCGACGGCGAAATGATCAACGGTATCCGCGCCGGTCTGATGGGCCCGGTTGCCGGCATCGGCGACAGCCTGCTCGTCGGCACGCTGATCCCCATTCTGCTCGGTGTCGCACTGGGCATGTCCTCCGGCGGTTCTCCGCTCGGCGCAATCTTCTACATTCTGGTTTACAACATCGTGCTCACGCTGGGCATGCGCTTCCTGTACTATAAGGGTTATGAGCTGGGCGGCAAGGCGGTTGAGCTGATCGTCGGCGAAAAGGCCAACGCCATCCGTGAGTCCATCATCATGCTGGGCACGGTTGTCATCGGCGCAGTTGCTGCAACCTGGATTTCGATTACCACACCCATGGTCCTGCCCGGTGATATCGCCTTGCAGACAGGTGTCTTAGACACAATCTTCCCCAAAATTCTGCCGCTGGCAGCCGTCATGTTCTGCTACTGGCTGATGAGCAAAAAGAAAATGGCACCCACCACGGTCATGCTCATTCTGGTTGGCGTGGCGCTGGTCGGCGTACTGCTCGGTTTCTTTGACCCGCAGCTGAGCTACTAAGAGAGACAAATCACTGGGAAAGGAGAACGCGCCCATGAATACCAAACTGAGTCGAAACACACTGATCCGAGAGGCTGCGCAGCAAAAAGATGCGCTCAAGCGTTTGTCAGGTTGGCTGAGGAACGCGATGCTCCTTTCCTCCTGCGCTGCCGTGCTGGCCTGGTGGGGACTTACCGGTACCGGAATGCGTCTGGCCTGCGGCGTGGCCGGAATCTTGCTCGCCGCAGTCAGCGTAGCCTGTGCCGTCATCCTCGGCCTTGGCATTCGCAACGGCCGCCGTAATGTAGCACACATCTTAAAGGCGGTGGAACAGGCATGAACCGGAACACAGGCTTTTCATTTCCCCTTCGCCTGCTGTGCTTGGACATCGATGGAACACTGCTGAATACCTCACATCAACTGCCGCCCGAAAATCGGGCGGCAGTGCACTATGCGGCAGCGCAAGGTGTGTCGGTCTGTCTGCTGTCCGCGCGGCCGCCGCAGGCTATCGCACCCATCGCGCAGGCGCTGGGCGTTCCCGGAGTCATTGCCAGCTTTGGCGGGGCACTGATCGAAGATGGTGTGCAGCGGATTTTTGACCGCAGATTGCCGGAAGACACCGCGCACACAGTCATTGAGCTGACGCAGCAAAATGAGATTTCGCTGAGCTTTTACCGGGATACCGCATGGTTTGTCGCACAGGATGATAAGTGGAGCAACGCGGAAGGAGAGATCACTGGCTTGCGCCCGACCTGCATCGCGCTCGAACACGCCCTTGCAGCGGGAGCACCGCACAAGCTACTGTGCATGGGCGACGCGGGACGCATTGACCGATTTTATCAAATATTGCAGGCACACGGAGTGCAGGCCGATCTGCTGCGCTCCAAGGACGAATATCTGGAAATCGTACCCCAGCACGCGGACAAGGCACGCGCCCTGCGCGAAGTGTGCAGGTATCTGGACATTTCACCCGCACAGGCCATGGCGATTGGCGACCATGATATTGACTGCGCGTTGCTGCGCGCGGCCGGTCTGGGCATCGCGATGGGGAACGGCTCTCCGGCTGCACGGCAGGCCGCGGACTGGATTGCGCCGGACAATGACCACGCCGGTGTCGCCGCGGCGATCTATCACTGGCTGAAGGAGGAAACTGTATGAACTACCGTCTGCTCGCACTCGATCTGGACGGCACATTGCTCAACTCGCAAAAACAAATCACACCCAAAACCCGTGAGGCACTGGCCTGGGCCGCGGCGCGCGGCGTTCATGTGGTGTTGTCCACAGGCCGCATTGTCGGAGAAGCGGCAGAGTTTGCCCGCGAAATCTGCTGTGAGGATCGGATGGTCACCGCAGGCGGTGCCGCGATTGCGACGGCATCCGATGAACGCATTCTGGAAAGCTGGGCCATGCCCTGTGAGATTGGTGCACAGGCGGTTGCCGCGGTGCAGAATCTTCCGGTGCGCGTGATGATCTATGTGGGTGACAAAATCTTTATCAATCCATTTTCCGACCGGGATTTTATCCAAAATTACCGTGTGGAAGGTTTTCATGCGAATAAAGTGGTGCTGGATGATATTGCAGGCACCATTCGCGCACGTGAACTGGATGTGACCAAGGTCTATGCCATCGGCGCACAGGAGGACCTTGACCGGGCACTCGAGACCATCCGAACGCTGCCGGACATCACCATTACCAGCTCGGGCAGTGATAACTTTGAGGTCATGCCGGCAGGCGTGGACAAGGGAACGGCACTCGTTCGCCTGGGGGAGATGCTTGGGGTTGCCCCGGAGGAGATGATCGCCATTGGAGACAGCGATAACGATGCCGCCATGCTGCGCGCGGTCGGCATGCCGGTGGCGATGGGAAATGCCGACTCTGCACTCAAGCAATTGGCGCGATATGTGACAGCCGACTGCGATCATGACGGCGTCGCGCAAGCGGTCTATCACTTGCTTGGCTGAAATAGTTATAGGGCAATCAACCGGAAACAGGGGGGAGCAGTATGGGACAGACCGATCTGCATTTACATTCATCGGTCAGTATCGACGGGGAAATTTCACCGCGCGGATTGGCTGAGCGGTGTAGGCAGCAGGGCGTAACCCTTGCAGCACTGACCGATCACAATGACGTATCAGGAACCGTGGAATTTATGTGGCGCAGCGCCCAGCTCGGCGTGCGCGCCATCTCCGGCGTCGAATTGGACTGTACATATGGTGCACAGCCCTTGCATATTCTGGGGTACGGGATTGATATTGCCAACCCGACGTTGCTCCGTGCTTTGCACGAAGCACGGGAACAGTTCGCGACCGCTGGCGCACAGCTGATGGATGCGGTTGCTGCACTGGGCATTCAATTTGACCGCGACGAAGTACGATATTTGGCTGGCAAAAACGCAATTTGTGCGGAGGATATTGCGCAGTCTGCGCTGCATCAGCCGGAAAATCGGTCGCATCCGTTGATTGTATCGCTGCTGCCGGGCGGTGCACTGTCCGATCAGCCGCTTGTGAACTTTTACTGGTCGGTGTGCGCACCGGGAAAACCGGCGTATACACCGATTGCCATGATGTCAGCTGCCCAGGCGATTGCGCACATCCATGACGCGGGTGGTATTGCAGTTCTCGCCCATCCGGGTGTCAGTATAACTGATTTTAAGCTGCTGGACGATGTGCTGCACCTGCCCTTGGATGGCGTGGAAGCATTCAGCAGTTATCATACCGCCGAACAGGCAGCTTTTTATGTGAAACAAGCCGAGAAACGAAACCTGTTGATTACCGGCGGCAGTGATTTTCACGGCAGAATCAAGCCGAATATTGAATTGGGAACGGTTGATTGGCTGGAATACGAGATTCCGGTGCGCAATGCTCTTTTGCAGGCATTGGGACAGTATAATCTGTACACTACTGAATGACTGATCAATATACCAGTTCATCTTTTTCATACCGATGAAAGCCTCTAATTCGGTGCAATTTTCCTATATTTCATTAGAAGATTTCCTGTATGAATATCCGATTAAATCGGTGCTTGCGATAGCGCATAAATACCCTGCTTTATCACATGTTGTAATACTTATATAACTCCAAGCCTTCCGAATCAAGAGTTGTGATTAGCAATCCTGACGATTATCGGCATTCTTACTATATGCGAAATCATTTACTCAACTACCATATGGAAATAGCAATTTAGAATCTGGAAAATATTTCAGCCATCCACTGATGATATCTTTTGGGATAATACACTCAGCCTGCAAACTAAAATCCTCAGTCCGCAAAAGGATATACTTTTTTCGTCAGCCACATCATTCAGATCCATCACAGCCGCAGACAGCTCATTTCATGCCGGAATATCTGGGAAAATCATCCACCACAAAAATACATCTCCTTCTCCGGGTAATATCGTTGGAAACATCTTTCGGACCGGAAGGCTGCAGATTTGCTCCCACAGCGGATGCATCCATAACAGGTGGATCGTTTGCGATTATATCGCTGAATCGCATTATGATGCGAACGAGTGTCGTATTACAGAAATATAGTGTAGCACACAAGGTTAATATATCGAAACTATTCCACGTAATCAGAGTGAACACAATATGTTAGCAACTTAATCTCTCCTTGAGACTGTGTACAACTAGAGACGAGCAGTGCAATCAGCCAAAGGTAGATTCAGGACATATATCAAACCAAACGCCGAAACAGCCAAGCACACAGCTGCCCGTAAGCTCTGTAAACTACATAAAGCAAACTATATTCTTCATTTTATCAAATTCGATCATTCTGAATATAAACTGGATCGAACAAATTTCTCCAGTAACGGAATCGGACTGATTTTTATTTTCTTAAACTTTCCCAACAACTGAATAAATGATTTTTTACTCAATCCCATTTTCTGACGAGCAGCTGTGAACGAACCACAGCTGCTCATTTTTTTGACAAGTTCCCGCATTTTATCTTTGGTTCGCTTCTGAAAACTGCTCTTCTCAATCCGTTTGAATGCTTCCTCTCTATGCACAACCTGTGGAAAGTCCTGATGCAATCGGTGTAAAAATTTATCCATGATTTTATCCTGATCTTTTGAAAGCTGGTGGAGCTGATCTTCCCAATTTCCTTTGCCTGCAAGCTTTTGTAAACGCTGTCTGGAAATCCGCAATTCTAGGCGTAGAATCGATGATAATATTGTAATTCCGTGCTGTTTTTTCAGCTCATATCCCTTGTCATAAACCGAAAATTCACAATTTTTTGCACAGGTCGTCCAAGAATGCTGATTTTTCTTATTTGCATACAGTGGTTGATCGACAGCTTCATCCCGCTCGCCAGATTTGTGCCTAAGGTTTTTTTCTTTATAATGAGGTAACTGTTCAGACTTCCGAAAGATATCCAGTCGTACCTTCACCTCTTCTGACGATTTACAATACAGATTCCGTGTTAAATCCACACGATTTAGCTTGAAATCCTTTAATTTCATCGGCAGATCTAATTCTTTGATGATCTCTTTTAGCCGTTTATGGATTTGCTTTAGATCGGCATGTTCTGCCTGAAATAATGCTAACGGCTCATATCGTCCGCTGCACAACGAGGATGGGTTAATAATCAGCCGAATCCAAGATCGATGATCGATTGACTGTGTTAGCAATATTTCTACACCTTGTGGTTTGTATTTGTTTAAAGAAATGATTTTTGTAAGTCTCGCTCCTGATATTTTCCGTACATAATGGCTCTGTGTTTCGCGCAGCTCCTGAATGGTATGATAGCTGCACGGTGCGGTCAGGGAGAATGTGTGGATTCCTCGTTCTATCTTCATTTTCTTCGCTCCTTTGCGCAGTTCGTACACTTTTGACAGGTCTTTTCTGTAGCCTGACCAAAATATGCAAGTATGTCCTGCTGCATACAGCCTGTGCTGTGTACAAAGTCCTGCATTTCCTGATAGCGCTGCTTTAGCATCTTAGAATTTTGAGATTTCTTACAAAAAGAGGCGAAAATCTTCTGGTCATCCCCGTTTTGCTCATAAAAAAGAACGCAACGGCATTTGCGTCCATCACGTCCTCCTCGACCGATCTGCTGGACATAGTCAACCATACTGAGCGGTACGTTAAAATGAAGAACCAATTCAATATCAGGGACATCCACGCCCATACCAAACGCAGTAGTAGCAACCATGATTTTGCGTTGTCCGGTCAGAAAGTCCAGCAGCATCTTTTCCTTTTTGTGTGGTTTCATCTTACTGTGATTGCCAACGACCTGTCCCGGAAAATACTCGGATAGATAGTCATAAAGCGCATCCACATAGTCAATCGTCGATGCGTAAATAACAACTGAACCCGTATCCTGATACTTCCGAACCGCCTTTTTGACAGCCTTGAAACGAGAGTACAGCCTATTTTCCAGAGATCGATCTTCCATCGTCAGATCCTTTTTCATCAGAATGAGATTCTTACGGGTCAGGTCGCAGCGAAACCATTTAGGAGCATCTAGATGCAGTTTGTCCGACAAATCTTCAACGGTATGTTCCTGAATGGTTGCTGAACAAGCAAACACCATCGGCTTTCGCGGTAATTCTTCAATGAATTGCCCAATCTGTAAGTAAGCATCGCGGAATGTATATCCCCACTCGGTAATGCAGTGACACTCATCAATCACGACCATGTACAGATCACACATAGATAGAGATGCTTGAAATCGTGTACTTTGCAAGCGTTCAGGTGTGACGTATAAGAACGTAAGACTCCCCTTGGATAGTGCAGCAAGCACAGACATTTCCTGTGATTTCGAGCGGGTATGATCCAGATAATCCGCTGAGATTCCAAAGTCTTGCAGCTTCTTCACCTGATCATAAATGAGTGCCAGTGTAGGTTCAATGACTAGGGTTAATTGATGTGTGTGTACCAAGGCAGGTAACTGATAAATCAGGGATTTACCCATAGATGTTGGTGCACTGACAATCGTATCGTGTCCTTTGAGAATGGACTGAATGGGTTTAATCTGTTCTTTTCGCAGAGACTGAATCTGCATCTTTTTCATGGCTGGTTTGAGTTCATAATCCGGTTTCATTGTGTATTCACCTCATAAAAAGTATTATCCTTATGTTGAGGCTGTGTAATTTTAAAATGCCGAATCGTGAACTTTTTTGTTTTTTAGAATTGATGTCAGATGATTGAAGATTTGCTCTCAGCTATGGTGTTACATGGGATGAGATAAATTTTTGACATTGTGTGATGCAAAACAGGGTAAAAAGTCGTATTACATAGTGCACTTTTTCTTATATTCAGCATATCGACCGAGAATGATTTGTGCTGTGGAAATTGCCTAGACATAAATCTGCGGCGTGTCAAGTAAGTCGCAGCACTCGGAAATTTATGCAGATAATATTGGGATAAAAGTTACTGACCCGTTATATACAACTGCACAAATATATCTGATCTCTTGCAAAATACAGTGGGATATGTGGAAAACTCCCACATATCCCACTACAAAATGATCAGAATATTGTTCTGTACTGCAGGCATTGATCTATAAAACCAGCCTTAAATCTTTACGTCTCAATAAAAAATCGGCTGCTATTCCAAACATCCGATTCTCAAATTCACGAAGTATTGTGTCTCAGTGTATTGTTAACTTTTGAAAAACTGCACCAGTGATTGAAGCACCGGCAGAAACACCGCATCAATCCGCTGCGCAATCTTCGCTGCCAGCTCATCGTCATAAATATGCGACATACTATTACGTGCACGCAGCATTTCCAGCCAGACTGCCTGATCATCGATCAGCCCAGCCGCATATGCTTCCTGCAAAATTTGTTTTGGGAATTGCAGATCGGACACGCCCTGTTCGGTCATATATTCCTTGAGCGCCTTCCATGCCAGCTCAAAAGAAAACTCAAAGCGCTGAATCATGCCATCGCGGATGGATTCCATATGATACTGCTGATAATCCTGTACAGCAGCATCCAGACGTGCAACCGCTCGGATAAAATTTTCTCGTTTGGTCTTATGCGGACTCATAAATTACCACCTCGTCTCGTCTGATTTCAGCCAGCAAATCGGCACTTGTCCAATCATCAATCAGCACAACGTCAAACTTAAGCAGGGTCGGCAGCTCGTCAATCCCGTCCAGAAACATGCCTTCCATTTGCTGCGGCAAGCCAAACACTGCAAGGTCAATGTCACTGCGCGGCCGCTCCTCATTGCGTGCACGGGAACCAAAGAGCACGACTCGTTTTGCACCCGCTCGATATGCCAGCGATGCAATTTCGGTTTTTAATTCAGTTGGGAGCATACTCGATCCCCTTTCGTTCAACTCTCAATGCACATATCTAAACTATACTGTGTTCAGTATATCCGGATTGGGCAAAACCGTCAACCTAACGCATACGCTATATACGTGCAACACTGCTCATATAACTTGCACTCTTACGAAGCATTCAAAACTTGAACTTTCTTTTAATATATTATATAATAAATATATAAATCAAGCAAATTCTAGAATGTTTTTCTCTTTTATACGCAATACTTTTGGTAGATATTTGGTAGATAATATCTACCAAATCATGAAAATCACCTGCAATCACCCATCAGGAAAAGTGCAGCAAAACCTGGCAAATCACAGGTAAAGCTGCACAATAAAATGGTGATGCAGTGCTCCAAGACGGGTTCAATTCCCCTCGTCTCCACCATTTACACAAAAAATCCCGCCTGGTTTCAGGTGGGATTTTTTGTTATTCAGTGGTTTTAAGCGCAGAAAAGTTGCAGATTTATTTTATGAGTTTTGCGATTCGGATACGTTTGTCGTACTTCTGAGAACGGCTCGCCGCCAGCTCCAAGGAAACGCACTCGTCATCACATTTCATATATCAGGCATCAAATTTACAGTCATTGGCGATTGCAATCAAGTTGCGTGCTGTTTCTGACAAATGATTTTCTTTCCAGATCAGGGCAACTTTAAGTGGTACACGAGGCTTTTTGAGCACATGGTAGGAAACGGCACTGGAAAAAATATCCCGATATCCATCCGGCACAAGAGCTATGCCTAGACCAGCTGCAACCAAACCAAGCGCAGCAATATCGGATTCTGCCTCTTGCACAATTTTAGGCGAAAAGCCGGTTAAATGACATACCGCATTAAACGCATCAAAGGACTTTTTTCGAGCTTCCTGTGAATACGCAATGAATGGCAAGTCTTTCAACTCTGCCAGACTATGGATACGACGTTTGGATATATCCCAACTTTTGGGTATAGCAGCGACTGAATCTTCCTCGAAGATGATTTTATGGCATAAGCCATCGAAATCATCCCAGTATAACGCGATAATCCCGATATCCGCTTGCTCATTCATAACCGCATTTTCCAATTGCGGCGAATTTTTCTCGGTTAATAGGATATCAATATCCGGATATTTCAGCTTAAACTGTTGTATAATATGCGGAATTACCATATTGATCGTCATACTGTTGTATACGATTTTAATTCTGGCATTTTTCCCTTCTGCAATTCTGCGCCCCTGTTCCACGCCTTGTTCTAACGAGCGGAAAGCATCTGTCACCTTGCTTAAAAAGGCCTGTCCGGCAGGTGTGATGCTTACTGACCTCGTAGTGCGTTCAAAAAGCTTATATCCCAATTCCTCCTCTAACTTTTTGATTTGAAAGCTGAGTGGCTGTTCCGCCATGTGCAGTTTTTGCGCGGCTTTTCCATAATGCAGGGTTTCGCAGACTGCGGCGAAGTACCTCAGCTGACGCAATTCCATCTGTTCGGCCTCCTTTATTATGTATCTTTTTAATGTTAATTTGAATTATTTATGTGTTTTATTTTTTATAATATATAGTATATAATGAAGCTGCCGAAAGGTAAATCATTTTTTAGGAGGTATTCAAATGCCAAAATTAGGTGGTGTATACGCGCGCGGAGACTTCTTTCAGCAGCTTGCAGGCGCACACAAGCCGAGCGTAGATGATATGCTGTCTGATCGAGACTATTTCGGCCTGGACCTTAGCATTATCCCCCTGTATGGTAATATCCGTACAGAAGACGGTCAAATGTATGAATTGCTTCGTAATCCCGGAGGCAATGCCATTTACAGCGGACTGGTCATTCAGGATACCACGCTTGACGGAAAAAACTTGATGTTTAATGCCGATCTGACTAAGGACTGTGCCACCTCCGAGGGCTCGGTTGGTGTCCGTGAAGGAAACGAAGCGGTTTGGCGTTCCGCTCCTGGTATTCCCGGCAAGGCTTTTGAAATCCGGGTGAGCGAAGACCACATCAAGTGGATCGAAGATGGCCTGTTTTGTCTGGAAGGTCCGATGATCAAGCCTGGTCTGCACTGGTATCTCCCTGCACGAGATGACGGCACTTACTATGTTTCGCATATGTTTGAACTGTCGGGTGAGTTCCAAGGTGTGAAGGCACGTGGTTTTGTGGCATTCGATCAGGTGTATATGGCCGAAGGCGGCTGCCTGTATCAGAACCGCGATGTCATGATGCAAAACTATGGCCATATCATGTGGTACACCTGGGCAACCAAATATAAAGATGGCTCTATTGATGCTGGACATTTTATTTTCGGACATGATCGCCTGGGCTTTGCGGTATTCACCGATGGCAATACTGTAACTGCAACACAGAATATTGAGGGCGTGGTAACGCCCGATCCGGATCACCCGCCGTTTGCTCAGTACATCAGGCTGAAGATCGATGGCGAGGAATGGGAGTTCACCCCAGATCCCAGAGGCAAAATGCCGGCCATGTTACAAAAATACCCGCCCACGCCTCAGCAGGAAGGCCTTTGGAAGCGTGTAGGCGATACCCGCGAGGTTGACTCGTACTGGGCTTGGGGCGAAACCGAAACAAAAAATGGCTGTACACGCCAGAGCAAACTGCCGACACGCCGATAAGACACAATTATTGAAAACACCTGAAAAGGACAGCTGCACATTGGTTGTGGCTGTCCTTTTTGCTTTGAAACCTATGGTACCCTTAAAATTTAATTGCGATTTTGGTATGCTTTTTTCTCATTGCTGACGATAGGCGTACTCTGCTTGCGAGAGTGGAAGTCCCAGAGCGGCAAGTTCTTCTCAATGTAACTTGAGAATCGATTGTTTGTACATTGGGAAACTGGTACAGTTATGAGTATCTTGAGAAAGTCAGAATTGCTTTGCTGCATTGATAAAGCGCAAAACTCGATTTCACATTACAGTTAAAATTCCTGGCTAAACTACAGCAACTCTGGAAATTACGATTATTTCTGCACTTTCTTCCATTTTTCCGCATCTTGTCAAGATAGTTTCCTTGCAGTCGTGGAACCGAGTTTGCCAAGTGGTAACATATCCTGGAGCAGCTGCTGTGCGATATCCATTGTATTTAGCAGAAAAATACCAATGAAAATTCGAACGAGCCACTCCGAGAGGGTTATCACAAAGGCAGAAACCTTTCCTATTTGACTTCCACTCTTCTAAAACGAAACCTGGCGCTTATAAACGCCAGGTCTCATAAAATTCTTAGTTTTCACTCTGCTCGGGAGCTATAAGACTTTCAACTGAATTCCCAGTACACGTAGTTTGACAATACACTGTCACATACTAATCCAATTAAAATCTTGGACTTTGCACTGTTTACTCTGCCATATTCTCATAGAAGCGCATAAGGATAGTCGCCACCTCTGCACGGGTTGCAGTCCCCTGCGGATTGAGCGTACCATCCGCGTTTCCGCTGATTACACCCTGCGCATATGCCCAAGTCATCGCCTGCTGTGCATAATCAGAAGTCATCGCTGCGTCCGAGAAGGTATTCAGCATAGACGAATCACCCATCACCGGGCTGCCGCTATAACGCCACAGGACCGTTACCAGCTGCTCACGCGTCAGCGCATCGTTCGGACCAAAACTGCCCGCACCGTAGCCGCTCATATAGCCCTGCCAAACAGCCCAGTTAACTGCTTCGGCATACCAAGCATCAGGAGCTACGTCTCTGAATGCTGCCGGCGCCTCGGTATCGGCCGGTTTTTCCACATTAAATAGAATCTGTGCAACCATAGCACGATTCATCTGCGCATTCGGTGCAAAAAGATTTTCCGATACACCGGTCATCAAATCATGCTCATATACATACTGAACAGCCTCAGCAAACCACGCATCTGCCGG
>NZ_FUXW01000026.1 GCF_900167005.1 Butyricicoccus pullicaecorum DSM 23266 | reverse complement strand
AAAGGAGAAAAATGAATATGGAAGATGCAAGGATCAATACAACAGAAGAATGGAAGTACATGCAGCAGGTTTGTGAACAGCTGTGCTTTGGAATTTATGAGCTGCGGTGTCTGGCGGATAATGGAGAACAAGTGCTGCGCTATTTCATCGTCATCAAGGATGAAAACGGTCTGATTTGGAAGTGGACAAGACTGGCGCAGTATGCAGACACGAGAACTGGTATCGTCAGCTCGATCACCCGAAGCAACTATAAGAAGGTGCGCTATGTGACGCAGATGCTCAATTATTTTTTCTGTGGTCCTGATACCCCACACCGCATTCACCGATTTTCGCAGATCACTTATGAAAAGATAACCGACTATTTTGAGCACTATGCAAAGACTCCGTCTGAGCGCACCGGACGCTATCGAACCCAACTGCAAGTCAGTGAGTGCATCCTGACTTGTACACAATTTGTGGACAATCTGCTGAAAGACGGAATTAAACTTGCAGTCAAGAAGAAAGAACTGTGGAAGAAGGAGGAAAAGCTGGAACGACAGGGCGGGCAGATTCATAGCTATCAGAAAAAGACAGCAACTATACCCAATTTTCATGTGACCTGCTTTTCAGAGGACAAGCAGCCGATCTTTCGTGATATCCCGAACAAAATCTTACAGCGGATGTTCCGGCTGGCTTTTAGATACATGCCGCATCTTGTGATGCCGATGGCACTGGGGGCTTTTGCCGGACTCAGACCGGGAGAGTGCTGTCAGGTGCAGCAGGAGTTTGTCGGTGGCTTCCAGTGTCAGTATGTTGCAGGCAAGCTGCATGCGGTCACATTTGACCTGACACGGAATCGGCAGCTTAGAGGTGATGGAGTCAGTACGGGAAGCATCAAACGGCGAAGAAAGCAGAAAGTATATCCGGGATTTCTTGAGCCCTTTCAGAGAATTTTGCAGTTTCAGAAGCGATATCTGGAGCAGATCGGTTTTGAACCGGAATTTGCACCGCTTGTCGTCAATTCCAGAGGAGTGGCCATGACAACGGCGGCATACAGCAGTGCGTTTCAGAAGCTGGTCGAGGTCTATTTGCGACCGTCTTTGTTGCAGGATGAAGACCCCTATATGCAGCAATATGGTCAGATGCTGCTGGAAAATAAACTGGGTCCGCATGCTTTACGGCATTGGTTTTCAGTCGCACTGGTTTTGGACGGTGTCAATGCGACGTTGCTGCAGTATTATCGGGGCGATCGGGATATCGAGAGTTCGTATGTGTATGTGACAAACAAGTCCGAGCTTGTCAAACAATATCAGAAGACAACTGCTGGTATGGTTGATGAAATTCTGAAAGAAGGTGTTTACTATGCAGGAAAAGAATTATATTCCGCTGAATAAGGCGATAGAAGCGATGGGAATTTATAGCCGAGCGGTCTGGCTTAAAAAGTTGGAAAAGGCAGGGATTGTACCGCAGGAGACAGAAAATGGTTTGTCTTTTGAACGGAAGGACTTTGATATGTTGTGTGAACTGAAAGCCAAACATATAGAAGTAGGACAACTTCTCGATTCGCTGGAGCTTGCGCTGCCCGCAAATGCGCAGTTTGAGCTGAGCACTTTGCTGCTTGATCTGGGATTAGCGATCTCTTCGGATGACTTTCTCTGTACCGATCAGAAGAAGCTGGTTTGGTGCCCATATCCGTTAGAAGCTGCTATGGAGACCATTGATTTGTTTTGTCAGTGGAACAGTCCGCAAAGAGTCGGGTACTTTACTGCTAAAGAGCTGGAACGAGCCTTGTTTTTGCGGCCGGGAAGGGTTCTGCCGGATATTTGTCAGGGGCGTGTCAGTCCAGAAAGTTGTGTGGAAATGGATGGGTATTGTTACTTCACGCAAAGTTATGGGGAGAAATGTATTCGGATTCATCAGGAATACGCTTGGCTGACGGAGGACGATGATATACAGGACAGCTTGTTAGAACAGCTTCAAGATGAAGGGTACACCTGTGGTCGGCTCAATCAGTATTATATTGGGTTTGAGGATCGGGTTTTCTGCCTGTATGGTGAGCGGCTGCGTATACGAAAGAGATTGAAAGCACTCTTAGAAACCGAGAATAATGAAGTAGATCATATTCTGGTGGATGGAAAACCTTACATTGAAGTGATGACCTGTTTTGCTCATTTTGCGCCCAATCCGGCATTCAATCAAACAGATCACAGGTGTCGGATGGATCTATGGGCTTTTCTGGAGCGTTATCCTGAGTTGGAGGCTCGGAAACAGGGGAATGTTTGGTATGTGCCACAGGAACTCAGCAAAATGCAATGGTATTTACTGGAACTGTTCTGGATGTCTTATAAAACGTCAGATCAGATAGTCGGAAAAGTTCTTGCAGAGAGACTCCGACCACAGATGCCGGTTGTTATTCGGGAGCTGGAAGGGATTCTGAAAGGGGATTACACCCATGCGGGCGTTGGTGTGCTGCAAAATTTCTTCTTGTACAGTTCAAAAGATTTGCCGCAGTATAGCGATCAGGATATGAGGCAAATGATCGAGTATTTCACCAAATCTCCGTTGATCGATGGCAAGCTGTTTGAGAAGTTGACCGCACAGGTTTATCACAAATATCCTTGCAAATTCCATTTTTTACCTGGCTTTAAGCAGCGTAAGAAGGGAAGTAAGACCATTACAGCCTACACAATGGAAGAGTTTGCGGTAATGGCATATTGCCTGTTCAATCCGGATTACATCGTAGCACAGGAGATTTACGAGAAGGTTTGTGAGTCTGCAAAAAAGGCAGAGTTATGGCTGTATCTTTGCCTGCACTGGATCAGCGGTATTCGGTCGGGAGATCTTTGCAGGCTGCCAATTTTACAGCCCATCCTACCACTGAAACAGGTAATACAACAGATTCAGGATGATACGTTGCGCTCGGAAACTTGCCGGGAAATGCTGGGCCGACTGGAATTTCACTTGGCGAATCACCCAAGAAAGCCCAATAAGACAAAGAGTCAGCTGGTGCCTGATTTGAAATTGTTCTTTCCGGAGTCGCTCAAAGAGCATTTTGGCCGTCTGTACTTATTGGTCTGCGCATATCGCTGGGATATGCCGGAAGAACGGCGGAATCAGCCGCTGTATCGCGGGGCCAATCGGGATCAGCTCACTCGATTTTTGGGACAGTTATTTGTTGATCAACTGGGAAACCGCTCGTTTTCCTCCCGTGCAGCCAACAAATCCTTTCTGCAATCCCTGCAAAACGCAGAAAGCAAGAATGGTAATCCGATCGCAGGCTACTTTATGGCGACGATCGCCCGATCGCATAAGATCCGATACGGTGAAATCTCTAAAGTGACGGCAGCCTACCTGAGTGATATGAAATTTTTCGGTGAAACGCCGGAATACTTTGCTGCGATGATGTTTGAACGGGGTGTGCTGTCTTTTATCCCGTATTTGATGCTGCAATATCTCTATGGGGAGTCGTATCAGCAATTATCGTCACAGGTGCAGACCAATCTCATTCAAAAGCTCGACTTATCTGCACATGAAGTGGAGAGCTTTACGACAGGGTGTCTGAAGACCATGAATAACGCCCAGAAAAACGTGCGCCAGCTGCTCGCCGTAAAGAGCCAAGACGAGATCCGGGAAGCCTTCTATACGATTGGAAGTGGTCTGGGGGCCAGCCGTGGGATGCACTCTTACTGCCTGCGCATGGCACTGAACGAGCGTTGTCAGAAGCGAGAGTGTCTGGGCTGTCCCTATGAGATGCAGACCAGAGCGGATGCCTATTTACTGGTCGGGCAATACCGCAAAATCAGGGCAGCCTACACAGAGAGCGTTGCACAGGGAGACTTGGCGCAGCAGAGAAAGTATCAGGCGATTTTAAAACGGCTTTTGTATGTCCTGTATCCCATCCTGTCTGTTTTACAGGCACAGGAACCGCACGGAGATTTGTTTCAATGGATGATGGAGGAACTGAAGAAAAAATGAGGGTTTTACAGCAGAATGCAGAGCGATATTACACCTATACGATGGTGAGAACGCTCGACGAAGTATTGGTTGAGGATGCAAAACAGAATTTTGCACGGTACAAACAGGAGGGGGTGTTGATTGGCTGTGCGTTTGAGGACGATGCTTGGAAACTGACTGACGAGGTAGACAGCTATCGGCTGGATTTTAGCAAGATTCAAGGACCGTATCGATTTGTCATTGAAAATAAGCTGGAACTCTCGGCAGAAGACTTTGTGTTTGCTGTCAAGGTTTACTGCATGATGCTGCTCGGTATGCGGGATCTGGATTATATACGAGTGATGCTGATCAGCCTGCGCAAGGTGCTTCGTGGTTTAACGATGCAAGATAGACCGGAAGCTGTGCTGGGTACGTTGCGAGATGCTTATTTGTTGCCGCAGAGGGAATTTTGGTCGCTCTTACAGACGGAAAATGAGATTGTATGCCGGATTCAGCAGTGGATGGAGCGATATAAGCCCAAAGCAGAAATCGCACAGCAGCAGCGGGAACTCAGCCCAATGACTTCGTACTTCCGCTTTTCAGAGGTTATGGAGCGGTTCTGGACACACGCAGGTAAGCAGGACAAGCTGGATTATTTTCCGCTCTGGTTTTGGTGGCATATTTCTATCGTGTTGCCGATGCGACCGACAGAGGTTGTCTTAACGCCAAGAGACTGCATCCAGAGGAATGAAAATGGTACGTTTCAGCTTACAATCCGAAAGGATAAGCTCAAGGGCGGACAAGAGTTGCATGGATATCAAATTGATACAGATTACGAACGTCATACTTATACGATTCCGCCGGAAATCGGACAGGGAATCGTTTGGTACATTCAAAATACAGAAAGCTATGCAGAAAATCAGAATCATCTGCTGTTTCGGCACCCCAAACGAGATTCTTACAAATACGATGATCTCCATAAGCTGTTGCGCCGCTTTTATGAGGTGGTCGTCCCAAACTATTTTGATGTAGTTGAAGCGGGAAAAAACGAGATTGCAGACAATGAGATTTGCAGGATCCAGTTGGGTGATACGAGACACATCGCCATGATTTCACTTATTTTGCAAGGCAGCAACCCCACTGTCTGCCGGGATCTTGCGGGTCATCGCAATGTAGATATTTCGGCACACTATTACAGCAATATTTCAGAGCTTGTAGACAGTGTGACCTATGAGCTGGCTCGTAAGAAGAAGGGGAAGCAGAAAGTCGAAGCGCACATTCCACAGGTTCGTCCGCTCTATGGAATGCAATATGCAGAAATTGCAGGCGGCAGGTGCTATTCACCGGCTTTTTCCAAGGATGGTTCGGTGGATGACTGTATTGCCAGCTGGGCAGATGGCAGACAAATGGGAGACTGCGTAAACTGTCGGTACTTCCGATCGACCGATCGTTCATTTACCCTGATTGATTTGAAACAGGAGCATAAAGAAGCGTTGGACGAGCAATTTCAATACATTCAGAAAATGATTCAATGGGTTCGTGGAAATCGGATTCCACTGGAAGTACTGGATCGAGAGATGCAGAAGCTCAATGGTCAGATTACAGCTTATACACAATTACTGGAACAGGAGGAGCAAAATGGGACGCAAGAAGAAATTTGACGAAGCAGAACTGATTCATATCGCGCAGGAGTATCTGCTTACTTGTGACATGGAAAAACCGACTTATACCAGATTGTCCGCTTGGGTGAAGGAGTCGGGTTTGGATATCGGCGAGCATATTTTTCGAGCCATTCCCACAATTCGGAAAATGATGCAGCAGAATCAGCAGCGATACGCTGAACAGCAGGGTTTTCCTAAGTCTGTCGCCTATGTGACATTCGATGTAGAACACGAAGTGTGTGCAGTACGATCTCAGGAGGGGGCGAAACGGCTTATTCAGCGATTACAGGAGCGAGAACGGTATTTTCGGGATATTTATGAGAGTAGTAGTGCGATGGCTGATACGCATAAAAAATATACCAGCAACTGCAAGAGACAGCAAAAAATCAGAAAGAAATGACTGTACTGTGCCAGCGATTGCAGGAAGAAGTGAAAGCGTTAAAAGCGGAGAATCGGAAGATTCGGCAGCAGAATGTTAGAATGAAGATTTTGTTGGAGTCAGCCGTATATCCGGAGATTGCGGCGGAGCTGGGAAGTGAACTTGGCCTGAATATTCCGACAAGCAAGATGGACAACAAGACACTGGATCGTATGATTACAACGGTGCCGGAAGAAGATGCACCGGTTTTATCCAATGTGGTGCCGATGGTTTCGGTTCGGAAGGAGCTGGAGATTCAGAAAGAAGCAGATGATGATCCGGATGCTGCGTTGGAGCAGATGCTTCTGCGCCTGAGCGAGGAGAGGGAGAAGCCGGGAAATGATCTGTATGGAGTGGATGCTCCTTGAAGCACTCAACACTTGCAGACAAGTTTCCGGAGCTTGCCAAGCAGTGGGATTTCGACAAAAACGAAGGGTTAAGCCCACAAACGATAGCTCCCTATTCGGAAAAGCTGGTCTGGTGGCGGTGTGCGCTGGGACATACATGGCAAGCCAGTGTTGCCGACCTTAGCCGTGGTCGAGGATGTCCCTACTGTTTTGGATATAGACCGATTCCGGGAGTCAGCGATTTACAGACATTATACCCGGAAATTGCCGCAGAGTGGCACCCGGAACGAAACGGCAGTTTGTTGCCGTCTCAGGTAGCAAGGCGTTCCAATAAGATTGTCTGGTGGCGATGTGAGAAGGGGCATGAATGGCAGGCCCGTGTAAATAATCGGGTCGGTTATGGTACAGGATGCCCTTTCTGCTTTGGTCGACTGGTGATTTCGGGGAAAACCGATCTCGCTGCCCGGTATCCAGAAATTGCAGACGAATGGAATTACGAACGCAATCAGGGGTTACTTCCGTCTGAGCTTCCGGCACAGTCCAACAAGTTAATCTGGTGGAAATGCAGCGAGGGACACGAATGGCAAGCAACATCCAATAATCGAGTCCATGGAAAGGGATGTCCGTATTGCTCGGGTAGGCGGGCAATTTCTGGTGTGAATGATTTAGTGACACTGTTCCCTGAAATTGCAGCTGAGTGGAATCCAGATAGAAATGGAGACCTTTTACCATCACAGGTGAAGCCATTCTCCCATAAATTGGTCTGGT
The DNA here is from genome assembly GCF_900167005.1 of Butyricicoccus pullicaecorum DSM 23266. Taxonomy (GTDB): domain Bacteria; phylum Bacillota; class Clostridia; order Oscillospirales; family Butyricicoccaceae; genus Butyricicoccus; species Butyricicoccus pullicaecorum. The sequence goes on along the minus strand of NZ_FUXW01000026.1, from coordinate 3,505 downwards.
GGAAGTGCAAGGAGGGACATGAGTGGAAAACTATCGTTTATAACCGGACGAGAGGACGTAGCTGCCCCTATTGTATGGGAAGTCGAGTCATCCCTGGAGTCAATGATTTGGCTACTCAGTATCCGGAGTTAGCGGTACAGTGGTATCAGGAGCGTAATGGCGATCTGCACCCGGAAAAGGCTGGGTGCTATTCGAGTAAGAAGGTGTGGTGGCAGTGTGATCAGGGGCATATTTGGCAGGCAGAGATCGGAAATCGGGTTAGAACTGGCAGTCGCTGTCCATTTTGTATGGGGCTGGAGAAGCGCAAGGTGTAATGGAATATAAAATACAATAAATTCAGTAAAGATATATGCGATTGCGCTTCCAAACAAAATTGGTATGTGATCTATCAGATAGCTTCGTTTTTCAGTAAAATGGATATAATAAGGTCATATTTATGAGAACAGGAGAAGCTATCATGCAGGATAAAACAGATCGTTTGTCGGACTTTATCGATTATCTTCGCACAGAAGAACGCAGTGCGGGGACGATTGAAAAATATATGCGCGATGTGCGTAAGTTTTTTTGCTGGTTGGGGGATAAAACTCTGGAAAAAGTTCAGGTTTCCGCGTGGAAAGCACATCTGCTCACGGATGGATATGCACCGGAAACGGTCAACTCTATGATCGTGGCGCTGAATCGTTTTCTGGACTTTATCGGTCGATCTGACTGCCGTGTGCACACGTTGCGCATTCAACGCAAGTTGTTCCGTCGTCCGGATCGAGAGCTGACACGGCCGGAATATGAGCGACTTGTACAGACCGCCGAGCGCAGAGGACAGGAGCGACTTGCACTGCTGCTGGAAGCCATCACTGCAACCGGAATCCGTGTATCCGAGGTCAAATATCTGACCGTGGAAGCTGTTAAAACCGGACGTGCGGAAGTTGCTCTCAAGGGCAAAATCCGTGTTATTTTACTGCCGAACAAGCTGTGCCGGAAGCTGCTGAAGTACGCCAAAAAACAAAAAACCGCTTCCGGTGAGATTTTTCTCACGAGAAACGGGAAAAGTCTGTCCAGACGGCAGATTTGGAGCGAAATGAAACATTTATGTAAGTTTGCGGGCGTAGAAGCAAGTAAGGTATTTCCGCATAACCTGCGGCACTTGTTTGCTACAGTGTTCTATCAGACGTGCAAAGATATTGCAAAACTTGCCGACGTGCTGGGGCATTCCAGCATCGAAACCACTCGCATTTATCTTATTACCTCGGGTACAGAACACGCAAGGCAACTGGCGCATCTGCGGCTGATTTCATAGGACGAAATCAACATTTTGTCACAAGCATTGTCTGCTATTCAGGTGTTTTATTACATACTGTTGAGGAGATTGTATCATATTTTCTCGATACTTGCAAGATAATCGACTTCTAAGCCAAGACAAATAAGGTCACAAACGTAAATTTTTTTGTGACCTTTTCTTTTTGCGCCCAAAATTAAAAATGATTATAAAGAATCTGAATATACTGCAAATTATGCCCTGATTTTCTTTTTCTCTAAATTGTTATATATCAACCAAATGTTGATTTTGTGATATAGGAGGGGTTGGGTGAAAAAATCGCTGAAAGAGTTCTGCGAAGAGACCGATAGAAATGATTTACTCGAACAGTGGGATACGCAGCGAAATCTTCCTTTAACACCCGATCTGGTAACCTATGGCAGCAAGAGAAAAGTGTGGTGGCGTTGTAAGCAGGGACATACATGGCAGGCTTCGATCTGTACGCGTACCGGAAACGGAACAAGTTGTCCTGTTTGTGCTGGAAAAATGCCAGTCGCAGGAGAAAACGATTTGCAGAGCCGATATCCTGAATTAGCTCATGAGTGGCATCCGACACGCAACGAAATCACGCCACAGCAGGTGCTTCCGGGCAGTCATAAAGCGGTTTGGTGGGTGTGCAAGCGTGGACACGAGTGGAAAGCGTCGGTCAAATCGCGGGTTGTGGGCAGCGGTTGTCCGGTTTGTGCCAATCGTATGGTGATTCCGAAGGAAAATGATCTGGCAACAGAGTTTCCAGAGATTGCCGCGCAGTGGCATCCCACAAAAAACGTAAATTGTACACCGTATAATGTTTCTTTTGGCAGTCGGCGCAAAGTATGGTGGATTTGTGAGAAAGGACATAGCTGGCAGGCTGCGATATACGCCCGAGTGCTGAATGGTAGTGGATGCCCAGTATGTTCCGGTCGAAAGGTGCTCGCTGGAGAGAATGATCTGGCCAGCCAGTTTCCCGAGATCGCAGTGCAGTGGCATCCTGAGAAGAACGGAACGCTCACGCCGCAGCAAGTCACACCCTATGCAAATCGGAAAGTTTGGTGGAAGTGTGAGCTGGGACATTCGTATCAGGCTCTGATTAGCACGAGAGCCATGAGCGGAACCGGTTGTCCGTACTGTGCGGGAAGAAAGGTATTGCCTGGTTTTAATGATCTGGCAACGCTGTACCCGGAAATTGCAAAACAGTGGCACCCGACTTTGAACGGAACGCTTACACCTGACAGTGTGACAGCTGGGGCACATCGCAAGGTGTGGTGGCAATGTTCGGAAGGTCATGTCTGGCAGGCGGTTATCTATGCGCGTACCGGAGCTAAAAAATGTGGCTGTCCGGTCTGTGCCGGACGTATCAAAATACGATGGCCAATGCATTATTCAGAAATGAGAAGTGTCAAAGAGCATGGAATGCCACAGAAAAGTTGATGAATAGCATCAAAATATATAAGTTTTTACGCTCTTAAACACTACCTTTAAGGTTGGCTTTGGAGAGGAATGAGGGAAAGGAATACCATGCAGTTTCATACAACAAGTGATTACGCAATTCGGACGGTGATGCACCTTGCAATGCATCCAGACCGATGTTGCAGTGCGACAGAGATTGAGCAGCAGATGGGCGTACCGGCGCAGTATTTACATAAAGTAACTGCTAAGCTAAAAAAGCTGGACTGATTCAAACAGTACAGGGGAATGGCGGTGGATATCGTCTGTGCACTGATGCGAGCATAATCTCATTATACGACATCTTATCGCTGACTGAGCAGACGTTGGAGATTAACGGCTGTCTGGTGGATGAAGATTTCTGTTCGCGTCATGCGACGGAAACCTGTCCAGTGCGGCGGGTAATCGCAACATCAGTACGATGTTAAAACAAAGTCTTAAGCAAACAACGATTGTTTGTTTGTTGGAGAAATAAAAAATGGAGGTAAAGCAAATGAAACACAAAAGAATCATTTCTCTTGTATTGACTGCGGCCATGATGCTATCTATGTGCATGCCTGGCTTCGCGGTTGATACGGGCGAAACAGATGCACCGCCGACACCAGTGACATGCACTTGCGAGACCAAGTGCGTAGACGGCGCGGTCAATTATGAATGTCCTGTTTGCAGCGCGGATGGTGCAAACCTTGAAGCGTGCAAGGGCGCAGAGGCAACCACGCCGGAACCCGAATGCACTTGCGAGATCCAGTGCACCGAGGGAACGGTTGC
>NZ_FUXW01000033.1 GCF_900167005.1 Butyricicoccus pullicaecorum DSM 23266 | reverse complement strand
GCGGCCAGCCTGCGCGGCTGGATCGCGCCGGGTCGCAGACCCGGACCCGCTTGTCGCCTGCGGGCGGGATTGATTCGGTGATTACCTTACATGTGATATTCTTCTTTATCACTTGCGCGAGGCGGTTCCATCGGTCGCAGATTATACGAAATTGCGACATTCATCGCCGGATTTTCACGCTTAAAGTTACGGGTCAGGCGTTCGCACACCATCTGACCCATTTCATACGTAACCGTAGGCAGCATAACCACGATCTGAGCCGGGCTATATCTGGCGATCATATCGCCGCGGCGCAGGCTCATGCGTGCGCTCTCGATCAGGCGTTCCATGACCTTAGCCAGCACGCGGCTTTCGGGCTGGCAGACGCGGTTATCGGTCACGGTCAGCAGGCCGATGAACGCTCTGCCGCCGTAACGTGCCAGGCTGCGCGCTTCCAAGCGGTAAATATCCTTGAAAATCTCGTACGGGCATACAAATGCACCCGGCTGGGTATCGCTCTCGCGCAGATCGGCGCAGATCGAGTCGATATCCGCACCCACTTTGCGTTCCACCGCTGCGATACGATGGTACAGACCGCGCAGTTCCTCGGACGGCTGCACGCCGAGCTGGTTGTAGTAAAGCTCGGTAATCTGGTTATAATGCTGGATGGCCTCCTGATTGCGGCCGCTCTCAGCCAGTGCAAAAATCAGCTCGCGGTTGATCGACTCGTCCATCTGGTCGATCTCCAGTGCGTCCCGGCACAGCTCGATGATCTGGTCGAACTGTCCGCGGCCGCGCAGAATCTCGATCAGGCGATGCACCGCGCGCAGGTAATAGGTGTGCATGCGGATCTCCGGGCCGGATGCCCACAGTTCTCCGCCTGCATCCGACAAAAATCGTCCGCGATAGCGCTTGCATGCGTCCAGCAGACGCACGCGTGCAGTTTCCTCACTCGCGCGGCCGGACAGGCCTGCCGTGCACAGTGCCTCGAAGTGCTCGAAGTCATAAATGCAGTCCAGCGCCGGATTCCATCGGCACGAACGCTGGCGGGCAATGATGAACTCCATGTCTTCCGGCGCGCCGCCTGCTGCAAGCGTCATGCGCAGACGATGCACCAGAATCTTCAGCGCATTGCGCGGATTCTTGCTCTCCTGTCCCGGCCATAATGCCTCGATAATCTCGTCATTCGGCACGGCGCGGTCGTGGTTGAGGATCAGGTATTCGGCCAGATGTTTTAGCTTTTTCGATCGGCCAATCTGACCGCTGACCAGCTGATCGTCCACATAGATTTCGAAACGTCCCAGCATGCGGACTTCCACCATAGGCATATCTTATTCTCCATTCCCTGTATTTTTCTGATGCATAGACGCATCCCTATTTGGATACATTCCCCGATGGCGTCGGGCGTTCTTTTTATAAATATAACTATATCATAGTTGTTCAGCAGAATCTACGAAATCCGAAAGTTTTTTGCAAATTTTTTGTTACGAAAGGCTGCATCCCTCTGTGGATAACTGTGGATAAACCTGTGGACATTGTTGATAACTTTCGGTTGAGGCTTTCTGTCGAACGCTCGGTTTTTCCCGCTTCTGTTCCCGATTCATTACCTTTCGTATAGTTTCCTGCCGCTTTCTGTCCCTCCCCGTTTGTGGATAACTCTGTGGACATTGTTGATAACTCGACGTTATCATCGCCTTTTTCCCACGGAAATTGACCCTTTTTTCATTACTTATGGTATAACCCCTTTTTTCCACAATACACATCTTCTCTGTGGATAACTTTGTGGACATTGTTGATAACTCTAAGTTAATGCGAACAAACGTACAAAATCACAAAAAAACAGGTATACAGAGCGTAAAATCGTCCATTTCCGCGCACAATATCAAATGATGCCCGGCGGCGCGCCGCCTGCATCCCAGTTTTCGCCACTACTTGCAAGGAGGTCTTTTTCGCTATGGATCAGGAAGCCCAATCGTCCACACCTGTGGATAACATCGCCCAGACCGGCTCGGTCACCGCTCGCACCCGCCGCGGTGTCATCCACTCTATCACCATCGTCGGCCAGATCGAAGGCCACATGGAAGCGCCCCAGCAGACCAAAACCACCAAATACGAACACATTATCCCTCAAATCACCGCGGTTGAGGAGTCCGACGAGATCGACGGCCTGCTCGTACTACTCAATACCGTCGGCGGCGACGTCGAAGCCGGCCTCGCCATCGCAGAACTCATCGCGGGAATGCGAAAGCCTACTGTTTCTCTCGTCCTCGGCGGCGGTCATTCCATCGGCGTACCACTCGCCGTCGCGGCCAAGCGCTCGTTTATTGCACCATCCGCTGCGATGACCATCCATCCGGTGCGCATGAGCGGTACAGTCATCGCTTCGCCCCAGACTTACACCTATTTTCAGAAGATCCAGGAGCGAATCGTCGGGTTTATTACCGCTCATAGTCACGTCTCTGCCAAGGAATTCACCAGAATGATGATGGAGACCGCAGAATTGTCCGCGGATACCGGTACCATCGTGTCAGGGGAGGAGGCCGTCGCGTGTGGGCTCATCGATCAGGTGGGTAGTCTGTCGGATGCACTCGATGCTCTGCATCAGATGATCGACGCGAGACGACCATTGTGCCCGGTGTGTGGGGTGAGACACGGCGGCTAAAGCACCGCAGAAAGACAAACTCCCGCCCGCAGGCGGAAATGAAGCTTTCGCCAGCCTTTCTCGAAAGGCTGCGGGTTCTCAGGGCAGAGCCCTGAGACGCGCTCCGCAGAGCGCGGAACTCTTTCTTGATTTTCGCTTTGCGAAAATCAACTAAAAATAATAAAAAAGCGCGACCCGCAGGTCGCGCAATACTTCGCGCACAAAGTGCGCTTATGGGAAAGACCGTCCGAAGGGACGGTCTTTCCTTTTTGGCTTGTTTTGGTTGAAACCCGGGGCGGACACCGGGTTTCAAAAGGGGAGTTTCGGACTCTGCGGAGTCCGACTCAGGGCTCTGCCCTGAGAACCCGCAAACCTTTGAAAAGGTTTGATCCAAACTTCAATTAGGGGTGCGGTGCTTTCCGTTACAAAAAAAATCCCCGGGGAGTTCTCCTCGGGGATTTTCGATTCAATCTTACTTGCCAGCCTTTGCAGCGCGGATTGCCTCGATCATCAGCGGAACTACCTTGAACAGGTCGCCGC
>NZ_FUXW01000027.1 GCF_900167005.1 Butyricicoccus pullicaecorum DSM 23266 | reverse complement strand
GCGAGCTAAAAGTTTCGCCAGCCTTTTCAAAGGCTGCGGGTTCTCAGGGCAGAGCCCTGAGTCGCCCGTCGCAACGGGCGAAACTCCCCTATTGATTCCGGCTTTGCCGGAATCAACTAAACTCTCGTTAAAAGCGCTCGCCGCAGCGAGCGCAATTCTCCTGCGCGCCAAGCGCGCTCATGGAAAACCAACCCGGCGGTTGGTTTTCCCCTCTCCTACCGTTCGTTCAATGCCTCCGCTTTGGCTGCCGCACTCCGGGCGACGCTCATGGAATCCGTTCCCGTGGAACGGATTCCCCTATCCCCGTCCTTACTGCGCACCAATCTCCCGTCCCGCCCGCAGGCGAGCTAAAAGTTTCGCCAGCCTTTTCAAAGGCTTGCGGGTTCTCAGGGCAGCGCCCTGAGTCGCGCTCCGCAGAGCGCGAAACTCCCCTATTGATTCCGGCTTTGCCGGAATCAACTAAACTCTCGTTAAAAGCGCGTCCGCAGACGCGCAATTCCCCTGCGCGCCAAGCGCGCTCATGGAATCCGTTCCCATGGAACGGATTCCCCTATCCCCGTCCTTACTGCGCACCCTCTCCCTGTCAGACCGCAGTTTCGGCGACGCTCATGGAATCCGTTCCCGTGGAACGAATTCCCCTATCCCCGTCCTTACTGCGCACCCTCAATCTATCAGACCGCACTTTGGGCGACGCTCATGGAATCCGTTCCCGTGGAACGGATTCCCCTATCCCCACCCTTACTGCGCACCCTCTCCCTGTCAGACCGCAGTTTCGGCGACGCTCATGGAATCCGTTCCCGTGGAACGAATTCCCCTATCCCCGTCCTTACTGCGCACCCTCAATCTATCAGACCGCACTTTGGGCGACGCTCATGGAATCCGTTCCCGTGGAACGGATTCCCCTATCCCCACCCTTACTGCGCACCCTCTCCCTGTCAGACCACAGTTTGGGCAAGGTGCAAAGGAAAAGACCGTCCCGAAGGACGGTCTTTTCATGAGCGCACTTTGTGCGCGGAGTATTGCGCGACCTGCGGGTCGCGCTTCCATTTTTATTTTGGTTGATTTTCGCAAGGCGAAAATCAAAAAGGGGATTTCGTGTCCTGCGGGACACGACTCAGGGCGCTGCCCTGAGAACCCGCGGCCTTTCGAGAAAGGCCGGCGAAAGCTTCAATTCGCCTGCGGGCGGGTTTCCGTTCCCTTCTTACTTCTTAGGAACCAGAACCTCGGTACCGCCCATATACGGCTGGAGCACCTTCGGGATGGTGACGGTGCCGTCTGCCTGGAGGTGGTTCTCGAGGAATGCGATCAGCATACGCGGAGGAGCAACAACGGTGTTGTTCAGGGTATGAGCCAGGTACAGCTTACCGTCCTCACCACGTACACGAATCTTCAGGCGGCGAGCCTGTGCATCGCCCAGGTTGGAGCAGGAGCAAACCTCAAAGTACTTCTTCTGGCGGGGGCTCCAAGCCTCGATGTCGCAGGACTTAACCTTGAGGTCAGCCAGGTCGCCGGAGCAGCACTCAAGCTGACGAACCGGAACTTCCAGACTGCGGAACAGCTCAACCGAGTAGCGCCACATCTTCTCGTACCAGTCCATAGACTCCTCAGGACGGCAGACAACGACCATTTCCTGCTTCTCGAACTGGTGGATACGGTAAACGCCGCGCTCCTCGATGCCGTGCGCACCCTTCTCCTTACGGAAGCAGGGCGAGTAAGAAGTCAGGGTCTGGGGCAGGCTGGACTCGGGAACGATCTGGTCGATGAACTTACCGATCATCGAGTGCTCGGAGGTACCGATCAGGTACAGGTCCTCGCCCTCGATCTTGTACATCATCGCGTCCATCTCAGCGAAGGACATAACGCCGGTTACGACGTTGCCGCGAATCATGAAGGGCGGGATGCAGTAGGTAAAGCCCTTGCCAATCATAAAGTCACGCGCGTAAGCGATAACAGCCTCGTGCAGGCGAGCAATGTCGCCCATCAGGTAGTAGAAACCGTTACCAGCAACGCGTCCAGCGCTGTCCAGATCGATGCCGTTAAAGCTCTCCATGATCTGGGTGTGATACGGAATCTCGTAGTCCGGAACAACCGGCTCACCGAAGCGAGCGACCTCAACGTTTGCGCTGTCGTCCGGGCCGATCGGAACGGACGGGTCGATCATCTGCGGAATGGTCATCATGATGGTGCGAACCTTGTCCTGCAGCTCGGACTCCATCGCCTCGAGCTCAGCCAGACGAGCAGCCTGTGCGGTAACCTGTGCCTTGACAGCCTCAGCCTCGGCAGCCTTGGACGGGTCCTTCTTTGCCTGACCCATCAGAGCGCCGACCTGCTTGGACAGCTTCTTGCGGTTGGAGCGCAGCTCGTCAGCCTCCTGGATGGCAGCGCGCAGCTTGGCGTCGAGCTCGATGACCTCATCGACCAGCGGCAGCTTGTCGTCCTGGAACTTCTTCTTGATGTTTTCCTTGACAGCGTCCGGGTTTTCGCGGACAAAACGGATATCTAACATATGAAATCTCCCCTTTTGGTCGGATTAAAGATTGACAGAAATGGAATGTGTGATTACTCGGCGGTTTCCTCGGACGGAACGACGCGAGTCTGCTGGTAGAGTGCAGTGAAGAGGGCTGCGGACTCCTCGGTCAGCAGCGCATCCTGTGCGGTACCGTTGAGGCGCTCGAGGGTGTAGTTCGTGACCAGACCGTCGATGCGTTCCTTGGCTTCGGCGTTCTTGTTCTGGCTGAGCTCCTGCTGCGCCATGGTCATTTCGTACAGTACCTTTTTCTGATCGGACAGCTTTTCGACTGCCGCGAGCAGCTCATCGGTGTTTTCGGTGCCGGTCTGCTGCATGAGCTGGCTCAGGACCTTGGTCTGCTCCTCGACCGACTGCTGCAAGACCTGCACGCGAGCGTTTGCACCCTCTGCGGCGCTGGTCTGTGTGCTCAGCTGGTTGGTCAGCTCATTGAGCCTGCGATCGGAACGCACCTGCGCGATATAGCTCAAGAGAATGAGCGCAAGCGCAACGCAGAACAGACCGATGACGTAAAAGACCAGGAACTTTTTGGATTCCGGCTGTTTTTCGCCGCACGGCTGCGGGGCGTTGTTTTTTTCTTCCATGCGTTTGCCTCCTGTTTATACGGACAGTGTTTCCAGAGCGGCGACCAATCGTTCGAGGTCGTCGTCTCCGTAGAACGCGAGTGATACCGTACCCGATGACTTACCCTGTTCGATGCGGACGCGGCGTCCGAGGGTGTGTTCCAGCCGTTCTGCGAGTGCCGCGGTGTAATCGGGCTGAAACTCCGCGGGCTGATCGGGTTCGGACTGGGGTTCGGGTTCTTTTTGCAGGCTCTTGGCGTACTTTTCAGCCTGACGGACGCTCATGCCCGCCATTTTTTCGAGTACGTCATGGGTGCGCAGCGCTTCGTCCTTGATGGCGAGCACAGCGCGGGCATGGCCTGCGGACAGCGTACCGTCTGCGAGCAGTTCCTGCGCCTCATCGGGCAGGGACAGCAGGCGCAGGGCGTTTGCGACAGCCGGGCGGGAACGTCCGACGCGCTCTGCGACCTGTTCCTGGGTCAGACCGTATTCTTCCATCAAGCTGTGATAGCCCTGAGCTTCTTCGATGGGGTTTAGGTCTTCGCGCTGTAAGTTTTCGATGAGCGCCAGCTCCATGACCGTCTTGTCATCGGCCTCGATCACGAGTGCCGGGATCTCGGTCAAACCAGCCGACCGCGCAGCACGCCAGCGACGCTCGCCTGCGATGATCTGATAATACCCGTTCTCGGTTTTGCGCACGGTGATGGGCGTGACCACGCCGTGCATCTCGATGGAGCGGGTCAGCTCCTGCATGGTCTCGGGTGAGAAGCGTTTGCGGGGCTGTTCGCGGTTTGGCTCGACGAGGGTCATGGGCAGCGTGGACACACCGCCTGATTCCTCCTCGGCCGCCATCAGGCTTTCACCGAGCAGAGCGCCGAAGCCCTTGCCCAGACCGCCTTTCGCTTTTGCCATGGGACTCCCTCCTCCTTATTTACGGGTTCTTTTGCAGAAATTCCTCCGCGACCGCGAGATAAGCTGCCGCACCGCGGCAGGAACGGTCGTATGCGGTGATGGGTTTGCCGTGGCTGGGCGCCTCGGACAGGCGCACGTTGCGCGGCACGACCGCAGCGTAAACGCGGTCACCGAAATGCTTTTTGACTTCCTCGACGACCTGCACGGCCAGATTGGTACGACCGTCATACATGGTTAAGAGGATGCCCTCGATGCGGATTTTTTTATTCAGTCCGCGCTGTACCGAGCGCACGGTTGCCATGAGCTGCGACAGACCTTCGAGTGCGTAGTACTCGGTCTGGAGCGGTACCATAAAGGAGTCAGCCGCACACAGACAGTTTAAAGTCAGGATGCCGAGCGACGGCGGACAGTCAACGATGATGAAGTCGTAGTCATCACGCACCTGATCGAGCACGTCCTTGAGACGGAACTCGCGGCGCGGGAGTGAGATCAGATCGATCTCAGCACCGGCCAGATCGACATTGGAGCCGAGCACATCGACCCACTCGGTGTGTTCGATAGCGGCGCGGACATCGGGTTTGTCGGAAATGATGAGTTCATAAATAGAGGTCTCGAGTTCGTGGGGTTCGAGACCGACGCCCGAGGTGGCGTTGCCCTGCGGGTCGAAGTCGCAAAGCAGGACTTTCTTCCCTTTTTCGGTCAAAGCGCAGGCCAGATTGACAGCGGTTGTGGTTTTGCCGACGCCGCCCTTCTGGTTGATAAGCGCAACGATTTTAGCCATTGGCGTAGCCCTTTCCCGGCCGCAGAGCGGCTTTCGCACCGTTCGGGCCGATTTTGATATGCTCTATTATTATAACACAACGGGTTTAAATTTCAAATGTTGATTTTCTGGCTTGACCGGGCAAGCCGGTCACAGCCGTACGGGAAAACGTCCCACTGGGACGTTTTCTTTATCCGTCCGGTGTTTCACGTGAAACACTGGATTTCCCGATGAGCAAAAACGACATTTCCCGCCCGCAGGCGAAATAAAGTTTGGATCAAACCTTTTCAAAGGTTTGCAGGTTCTCAGGGCAGCGCCCTGAGTCGCCCGTCGCAACGGGCGAAATCCCCTATTGATTCCGGCCTGAGCCGGAATCAACCAAAAATAATTCAAAGCGCCGCCCGCAGGCGGCAAGACTCTCTGCGCGCCAAGCGCGCTCATGGAAAACCAACCATCCGGTTGGTTTTCCCCACTCCTGCCTTTCGTGCATTCCCTCCGTTCGGGCTGCCGCAGTCCAGGCAAAGAAAAAGGAAAGACCGTCCGAAAGGACGGTCTTTCCCATTTTGTTTGTTTGAGTTGAAACCCGGGCCGAACACCGGGTTTCAAAGGGGAGTTCCGCGCTCTGCGGAGCGCGGCCAGCCTGCGCGGCTGGATCGCGCCGGGCCTCAGGCCCGGACCCGTTTTTCGCCAGCGGGCGGGTTGTCCTCTCCCACTTAAATGAAATCATGTCGGATACTCGGCGGTGTTCCCTCACCGGGCGACTTCATAAACAATTTAAGCAGGATAGGCGTGATGAGCGTCGTAACAATAACCACAAGCACGATGGGCGGGAACAGCGAGCTATCGATCAGACCAACCTGCGCACCCTTCTGCGCGACGATCAATGCGACCTCACCGCGGGAGACCATGCCCAGACCGATGGACAGCGAATCGCTCCAATTAAAGCCCATGAGCTTTGCGCCCAGACCACAGCCGACGATCTTGGTGATGATCGCGATGGCGAGCAGAGCAAAGGAGAAGATGAGCAGGCTGCCGGTCATGCCGTCGAGCTCGGTTTTGATACCCATAGATGCGAAGAATACCGGCGAGAAGAACATATAGGCCAGGATATTGACCTTTTTATTGATATACTCGCGGGCTTCGAGCAGGTTGCAGAGGATAAGACCGGCAAAGTATGCGCCGGTGATGTCCGCGATGCCGAAGTAGTGTTCTGCGACAAAGGAAAGGATGAGGCAGAAGGACAGGGCGTAAATCGCGATGCGGCGGTGATTGCTCCATTCATTGGTGATGGCGCGGAACAGACGGTACATGACGAAACCGACGATGACAACCAGAATGAAGAAGGCAACGATGCGGCCAAGCACGGCGATGGGCTGGACGGTGGGGTCGGTCATCGCGGAAACCAGCGTCAGCACGATGATGCCCATGATGTCGTCAATGATCGCAGCGCCCAGAATGGCAGTGCCGACCTTGCCCTTGAGCCGACCCATTTCGCGCAGGGTCTCGACGGTGATGGAGACCGAAGTCGCGGTGAGCACGACGCCGATAAAGAGCGCCTTGAGCATGTGCAGAGGCTCACCCGCGTCGGGGAAGAATACGAGGTAAAGACCGGTACCGGCGATCAGCGGAACGACAACGCCGATGAGAGCGATGACGAAGGAAGCGAGACCGGTTTTTTTGAGTTCTTCGAGGTCGGTGTCCAGACCGGCCATGAACATCAAAAGAATGACACCAATTTCTGACGTTTTAAGCAGGAAGTCGGTCTCCTCGACAAGACCTAAGACGGACGGGCCGAGGACGACGCCGGCGAGCAGTGCACCGACGACCTGGGGCATATGAACGCGCTCAGAAATCAGGCCAAAGACCTTGGTAGACAATAGGATGACTGCCAGAATGAGCAGAAATTCATAAGACTGCATGTTGTAAATCCCTCCAATACCCTTTCTAAACAGTATAGCGTTATTATAGACTTTTTTGTTTGGGCGGACAAGTACTTTTTGACTATAAATTCCAGAAAAATTTGTGTAAAATGCCGAACAGCGTCTTGCAATCCGACCGTCTATTCGACCACGAGAATTATTATAACAGACAAAACGACCCGCTTGTAATTGTAGGAAATGACGAAAAGAAGGGCAAAATTGTAACCATGCGAAGAAAAAAAGCGCAGGAAACGGGAATGGATTTCAACCGGAGCAACCGTGTATCGCGCTGCGCAAGAATGTATCTTTCTGAAACCGTTTAGAGAAATCCATAAAGAAAATATGAAACTTTTTACGGTTTCGATGGAGCATAAGAAAAACCGCCCAAAAAGAGCGGTTTGTATTTGTATAAAACGCTATTCACATCTGCATATTGAACGACAGACTCTTTCAGAGGGATTGCCGAACCGGCAAGACGAAGAACTCCGATCAAAGCCCTTCCCTTTTCCGTGCCTCACTGCTTTCCCGACTTGCGCGATAGTACCCAGGAACCCACGATCACGATGAGCATGCTCACGACCAGCGCCACCGTGCCGGAAATGCTGCCGCTCTTGTAGCCCAGACGCACCATCTGCAAAAGGATGATGCCGCAAATGAAGGTGATGAGCTGAATCATGCGCAGCGTTCTCGCGTTGATTTTTTTCATATTATTCTGTGCTCCTTTCATCTTCTTTCCTGTTCAAATATTGGGAAATGACTCAATATATCCGGTCTAATTACGTCTGTTTTTTAACTTTTGTTGTTTATTTTTTCGTGCAAAGGTATTTAAAATATATAATTATAGTAGTGAAAAATCAATATATAAAATAGATAAATTGTTTTAGGCGTTTTCATGCAATATCGCCATGCCCTTCCCCGGGCGCGTAAATGAGCACCGCAAAAGCAGGTCGTACTGCCGCACTGAACGCCGCAAAAAGAAAACCGTCCCCGATAGGGACGGTTTTCATGAACCTTACGGATTTAGAAAATACCCCGGTGGGGTATTTTCCCGTAAGGCTGTGGCCGACTTGCTCGGCCAAGCCATAAACGGAGAACGGAAAGTTTGCGCGACCAGCGGGTCGCGCTGAAAAACGAGAGTTTAATTGAAACCCGGGTCGGACACCGGGTTTCAAAAGGGGATTTCGTGTCCTGCGGGACACGACTCAGGGCTCTGCCCTAAGAACCCGCAAACCTTTGAAAAGGTTTGATCCAAACTTCATTTCGCCTGCGGGCGGGAATTAGGACTCTGCCGGGGTTTCGGCTTCCTCGTCCTCTTCTTCCTTATCGGTTCGCGCGATCGAGATGACCTTCACGTCCTCACCGGTACGCATGACGATAACACCCTGGCTGTTTCTGCCGCACTGACGGATATCCTCAACCGGGGTACGGATGATAACACCGTCATCGGTAATCATCATGATATCGTTTTCGGGGTCAACGACTGCGATACCAGCCACCAGACCGGTCTTATCGGTCAGGCCGTGCAGCAGGATACCGCCGCCGCCGCGGTGATGGATGGAGAAGTCCTCAACCAGGGTGCGCTTGCCGTAGCCGTTTTCGGTGACCGACAGAACCTGAGCACCCTTTCTTGCGCGGGCAGCGCCGACGACGTAGTCGCCGTCCGCCAGACGGATACCGCGTACACCGGCAGCCTGACGGCCCATGGCACGTACTTCGGTCTCGTCGAAGGTGATGGCGCGACCCTGATGGGTAGCGATGAGGATATTTTCGTGACCCTCGGTGAGGCGAACGTCTACGAGCAGATCGCCCTCCGCCAGACTGAGCGCACGCAGACCGACCTTGCGGATGTTCTGGAGGTCGCTGAGCACGACGCGCTTGATGGTACCGTACTTGGTGACGAATACCATGTACTTGTCGTCGGTGAACTCACGGATGGGGAACATCGCGGTGATCTTCTCACCGGGTTCGATCTCGAGCAGGTTGATAATGTTCTGACCCTTGGCCGCGCGGCCTGCCTCGGGGATCTGATAGCCCTTGAGCTTGTAGACCTTGCCGAGGTTGGAGAAGAACAGAATATTGTCGTGAGTGGACGCATTGAAGATGCTGCGGACGAAGTCCTCCTCACGGGTTGCCATCGCGTTGACACCGCGACCGCCGCGACGCTGAGCGCGGTAAGCCGAGGTGGGCATGCGCTTGATGTAGCCCGCATGGGTCAGGGTGTAGGTGGAGTCCTGCTCCTCGATCAGGTCTTCGATGTCGATGTCGTCGGCAGCAGCGGTAATCTCGGTGCGGCGCTCGTCGGCGTACTGTGCACGGATTTCGCGCAGCTCGGCCTTGACGACCTCGAGCACATTGTGATCGGAGGACAGGATTTCGCGGAAGGATGCGATCTTGCCCTCGATCTCGCGGTATTCCTCGTTGAGCTTCTCCTGTTCCAGACCGGACAGACGACCCAGACGCATGTCGATGATGGCCTGTGCCTGTGCGTCGTCGAGGTGGAACTCGAAGTGTTCGGAACCGTCTACGATGCCGAGCAGAGCGATCTGGTCAATCCAGAACGGCTCCTTGCACAGATTTTCCTTGGCTTCTGCCTCCGAGCGCGACGCGCGGATGATGGCAATGATGCGATCGATGTTGTCCTGATCGGTTGCGACCTTGAGGCCTTCGAGGATGTGCGCACGCGCACCGGCACGATTGAGGTCGAACTGAGTGCGGCGAGCAACAACGTCCTTCTGGAAGGTGATGTACCAGTCGATGATCTCGCGCAGCGACAGTACCTTGGGCTGAACCTTATCGGGGCCTGCGTGCGGGATGGGCACGAGGGCGAGGTGGTTCATCGAGCAGGTATCCTGGAGCTGGGTGTAGTTGTAGAGCTGGTTCAAGACGACCTGCGCGTTTGCATCGCGCTTGCACTCGATGACGATGCGCAGCCCCTCACGCGAGGACTCATCGCGCACGTCGGAAATGCCTTCGATGCGCTTGTCGCGCACCTGATTTGCGATGGACTCAACCAGACGCGCCTTGTTGACCATGTACGGAATCTCGGTGACGATGATGCGCTCACGACCGGACGAGCCGGGCATGTCCTCGATCTCGCAGCGTGCACGTACCTTGATCTTGCCGCGGCCGGTGGCGTAAGCGGCGCGGATGCCGGCGCGACCCATAACGATACCGCCGGTCGGGAAGTCCGGTCCCTTGATGATGGCGCACAGATCGTCGAGATCGGCTTCGGGGTGATCGATGACGTAGCACACGCCGTCGATGACCTCACCGAGGTTGTGGGGCGGGATGTTGGTCGCCATACCGACCGCGATACCCGACGAGCCGTTGACGAGCAGGTTGGGGATACGGGACGGCAGAACGACGGGCTCCTTGCGCTCCTCGTCGAAGTTGGGCACGAAGTCAACGGTTTCCTTCTTGATGTCGGCGAGCATGACGTTTGCAATCTTTGCCATACGCGCCTCGGTGTAACGGTAAGCCGCCGGGGGGTCGCCGTCGATGGAACCGAAGTTACCGTGACCATCGATGAGCGGATAACGGAGGGAGAACGGCTGTGCCATACGTACCATCGCGTCATAGACCGACGCGTCACCGTGCGGGTGGTAATGACCGAGCACGTTACCGACCGTCGTTGCCGACTTACGGAAGGGCTTGTCAACGGTTAAGTTGTCCTCGTACATCGCGTAGAGAATACGGCGATGAACGGGCTTTAAGCCGTCGCGCACATCGGGGAGCGCACGGCCAACAATAACACTCATCGCATAAGCGATGTAGGATTTACGCATCTCGCGGTCAAGATCGACCGGTTTGATGATTTGATTTTCGTATTCTTGACTCATTTGTAACCTCCAATGAGAGGGTTTTCCGCGGACAGGAATAACCCGCCCGCGTGTGACATTCGGGGACGCACCCATCCCGCCCGCAGGCGAAAACGGGTCCGGGCCTGAGGCCCGGCGCGGTCCAGCCGCGCAGGCTGG
>NZ_FUXW01000028.1 GCF_900167005.1 Butyricicoccus pullicaecorum DSM 23266 | reverse complement strand
GAAGTTTTTCGCGCTCCGAATCGCTAAATCTGAACTTTTCCAAACTTTTCGTCCGGTTTCGCTGATCAATCGGTCAGCCTATTTATAATACCACAGCTTAAAGCCCGTGTCAACAACTTTTTTCTACTTTCTTGACCCATTATTCAAAAAGTTTCAAATCGTCGTGACGCTTCTTTCGTTGTGGATGCCGTCTCTCGGAGACAGCTTATATAGAATACCACTGTCTGATTGAGTTGTCAACAAAAATTTTCCACTTTTATCGACAATTTTTCTTCGACATGCTGTGGTTTACGCGCACGCACGCGCGCGTTATAATATAGGTATTCCTTTAACCTCGCGAGGTGATTCATTTTGTCCCTATCACAATCGAATGCACACGCACAAATTCTCTTTCCTTATACACACGGCGTTCCAAAGCTCTCAACCCGCTATCTCTTCTTGGATGAGATGCGCGGTTTGGCAATTTTAAATATGATCTTCTTCCACCTTTTCTGGAATATCGATTCGCTTCTGGATATCCCGCTTCCTTGGTATCACACGTTTGGCGCGCGTGCCTGGCAACTCTATATCTGCGGCTCGTTTTTGCTGCTCGCCGGACTCTGTATCCATTATACCCGCCATTTGTCCCGCCATATTCTGACATTGGCCGCCAGTGCGCTGCTGATTACGGTCGTGACCTGGTTTGCAGGATCGCAGACGCTGATCGTCTTCGGTATCCTGCACTGTATGACGCTCTGCTTCCTCTGCTATGTCGTATTGCGTCCATTGCTTCAGAAAATCCCGGCCGTTCCCGGTCTGATCGTTACCCTACTCTTATTTATCTTTACCTATCACGTGCCTCAGCACTATCTGGGCTTGGGTGCCTTTCAGATTCCCCTGCCGTCCGAGTGGTATCTCTCCTATTGGCTGTCCCTCATCGGTCTGCTATCCCCCGATTTCCACTCAGCCGACTATTTTCCGATCTTCCCTTACTTATTCCTGTTCCTCGCAGGCTACTTTCTCGGAAAATTCCACCTCCCCGACTGGATGCGCAAATCCCACTGCCGCCCGCTCGCATGGATGGGTCAGCACAGCTTGGCAATTTATCTGCTTCATCAGCCCATCCTATATGGTGCGATGATGCCATTTTTCCCCGAATAAGCCGAGCGCCGCAGGCAATCTGCAGCGCTTTTTCTCCTCTTTCCTCGAAAATTGTAACACAAATGACTCTTTACACCGTTCCCCTCTTGTGTTACCATAGTATCACACCACGCGAAAGGAGTCTGTCATGGCAATTCAAAAGGGTATCAAACAAGTGACCTCCAACAAAAAGGCATGGCACGACTACTTTGTAGACGAAAAGTATGAGGCCGGCATCGAACTGGTCGGCACTGAGGTCAAATCCATCCGTCTCGGTCAGATCAACCTCAAGGATGCCTACTGCTCGTTCAAGGATGGCGAATTATTCGTCGTCGGCATGCATATCAGCCCCTACGAAAAGGGAAACATCTTTAATAAAGATCCCATGCGCAAGCGTCGTCTGCTCATGCACAAGAAGGAAATCCTCTCCCTCTTCGGCAAAACCAAGCAGGACGGCTACACGCTCATTCCCTTGAGTGTCTACTTCCGCAATTCCCGCGTCAAGGTCGAAATTGGTCTGTGTCGCGGTAAAAAACTGCACGATAAGCGCGACAGCATTGCAAAACGTGATGCAAACCGCGAAATCGATCGCGTGATGAAAAGCAGAAACCGGTAAATCACCGCTCTGCCAAGCCGATACGGGGACGTAAAGGCTTCGACGGGGGTGCTGAAGCCGGGATAGCGGGCGGCAGTGAGGACGCTGCCTTAAAAGCCTCAACTTGTTTATAAATTAAACAACAACAATACTACTCTTCTGGCTGCCTAATTACGGCTGGCCCGTCATCCCCGAGAGTACCGCGGCTCGGGTGCATGGCGTCGATTAGCGGTGAACGTGTACGGGTTAAGAGTTGCGCCCGTCATGTAAAATGACTCTACGAAAGCAGTGAGCCTGTTTGCCGGCGCACTGTGGCAGGAATGTTAGTTGACAAACTGCGCCCGGAGAAATCCTTGTGGATGTGCTTTCGGACAGGGGTTCAATTCCCCTCGTCTCCACCATTTACACGAAAAATCCCGCCTGGTTTCAGGTGGGATTTTTTGTTATCTCGTGGTTTTACGCGCAGAAAAGTTGCAGATTTATTTTTGGTAGATGTGGCTGGTAGATATCAAATCTGCACTATGATACAATAAAAGTACCGAAAACACACAGGATGGTGAGGTACAAATGGCTCGAAAACGTGTGGAGCGAAACATCTCCTATGACGATGTCCGCAAGAAATTTTATGTCAATCTGGACTTCGGCTTTGGTACGAACGGTAAGCAGATCAAGAAAACACAGACCTTTTCCACGATCACCGAAGCACGCAAAGCACTGCGTGCACACGAGGTGAAAAAGGACCGCGGCGAAGTCGTACAGCCCCGGCAAACCACAGTCGCTGACTGGCTGCGCTACTGGCTGGAAAATATCGTGCGTCCCTATCGCGCCGAGACTACGGTCTACGGATACCGCAACATGATCGAAAATTATCTGGTACCACGTCTGGGCAAAATCCAGCTTCAAGCCCTCACACCACAAAAAATTCAGCGCTACTACACCGATTTGCTGACCAAAACCACGCTGTCGTCCAATACTGTACGCAAGCACCACGATTTGCTGCGCACTGCTTTGGATGTCGCTGTCCGTCAGCAGATGATTGCAACCAATCCGGCCGATCGCGTCGAAGCACCCAAAACCAAGACCCCGGAGCGGCACTTCTACTCACCCCAGGATCTGACACGTCTGCTGCAGTGCGCCGAAGGGCATCGCTTGGAGCTGGTCATCAAGCTCGCAGCCTATCTCGGCCTGCGCCGCGAGGAATACTGCGGTCTGCACTGGTCGGATGTAGACTTTGCACATCACGTGCTGCACATTCGCGGTGCTCGCACCACTGCCGGCAGCAAAATCATCGAAAAGGAAACCAAAACGGTATCTTCCACCCGCTCGCTGCATATGCCGGCGCCATTGGAAGATGCCTTGCGCAGAGAATACGAACGACAGCAAGATGATCGCGCTTTTCTCGGCGAGGAGTATCACAATACCGATCTGGTGCTGGTCTGGAGTGATGGACACCCGTACAAACCCAACTACCTATCGGAATTGTTCACCAAATTCGTGCAGGAGCACAACCTGCCACCGCTAACGCTGCATGGGTTACGCCATACATTCGCCACACTGGCCAACCAGTCAGGTGCAACCCTATACGACATCAGCAAAGCCCTTGGACACAGCACGGTTGAACCACTTCGTCGATTTACACCCATATTCTGGACGGCACGCACGAAAATGTAGTGTCGCGCGTTGCGTCTGTGCTCGATCAGAGTGTGTAAAAAATAAAGCCCATCCTTTCGGATGAGCCTATGCCTTTATCCGGCGAAGCTCTCGCCTTCGATGTAACGGATGAGATCAGAACGTGTCACACGGAACTGACCGCGTGCACCAATCCGACGACTGGGCAGTTCTCCCGATCGCAGCAGTTCATAGACCATACCAACCCCTAGCTTGAGGACACGCGCAACGTCCTGCACGGTCAGTACGAGCGGGAGTTGATCATAGCTGGTAATCTCTGGCAAAGGCACCTTTTTCCCTGTCATTTTTTCATCATAATCCTTCATTTTAATTGCAAAACTCATGATTTTTCCTCGCTTTCAGCTTATTTTCATAAATTCGCAGCATGCGCTGTCCTTGGACTTTGCATGTTGACTTTCCGGTTTGATCCATACACAGCAAATCCTGTTGCCGTAACGCCGCTGTCACTTGACGCTCATTGCAAATTTTCCCGGCCGATACCGCCTGTAAATACATCATCAACGTCTGCAACGGAACGCATACACATCCCCTGCGTCGTGTAACTGACAACTGCCTTTTTGCAATTCCAGTCGCAATGACTTCGGCAAGATTCCTTAAGTCAGCGCTCCACAGCTCTTCAATCAACGCAACCGTCTCGCGGAAAATATCGATCAAAATCTCATCAAGTAGCTCGCGCATTGCATCCCGACATGACGAATCGATTGCACGTATTTCCAGCGCAAAGCGCAGGAAGCTGTCGAATCCCCACGCCAACTGCCAAAGCGATTTTTGCAACCGTTCTTCTCTTCTCTGAGCGGATTCACGACAAAACATGTCAAATTCTTCCCGCAGACGTGCACGTTCATCCGTCATATGCTCCGCAAACCAGCTCAAGTACCCCGCCAAGGCTGCAGATGCATGCATTCGATCACTAGCACTTCTGCCGATCATGCGACTCATAATCGGTATACGGATACATCTCGTCAACTCTGAAGCAGAGCGCAACGGAAATTCGCCCGTAATGACCAACCCTGCCCGACATCTGACCTGCTCGGTTTTCCATCCGCGCCGTCGCCCACGATCGGTATCGTTGACCGCCATGCGGACACTGTGCGCCGCAAGTGCCAAGCGCTTCCGCTTGTCAGCCGCATCGCTCTCGTTGCAAATATCGTCGAGCAAGACAATCCAATCTCTGGCACTTGCCAAGGCATCCAAGATTGCACTGTCGCTGCTGCTGGCATCGAAAATATCCGCTTTTCGTCCACTTTGGTCGTAGAGCGTGCAAAAATCCGTTGCCACAGTCGTTTTACCGACTCCTTGCGGTCCATCCAGATACAGCACTCCCACGGGCGGTATCCCTTCCTGTTCAAGGACGGAACGAAGCGCAGTGACCACAGTAAACGCGAAGGTTGGTATGTGCACCGCGCTGTGCTGCAGGAAAAGCCGGAGCAGGAACTCAACCGACTCTGCGGTATCGAGAGGCTCCGGCCCGCAAGCAAGATGCCTCTGCTTGAGTTCCGGGTCAAGACCAACATCGTTCGATCCGCACTGCCCCAGCAAGGTGCCTCCTGCGACGAAGCACCATGTCCCGGCTATTTCGTGCCATCCTCCTCTTGTAATGTAGAGGCTGGAATACTGCTGGGCTCGGTTCTCGCACAGGCACTCGCGTAGATATTGCACCACCAGACGCTGTGTTGGTTTCCCCTGATCATCGGCACAAATCGCACCCACAACCGAGCTTTCGAAGTCAAAAGATGCCAATTTTTCAAACCGAACAACCCGTTCATGCACGCTAGCCCTGAGCTGAATTTCAAGTTCCAGCAGCGTGCTTCCATCTTCTGTCCGATAAACGCGACGAATTCTCGGTATAAAATTGCAAATTTTTCGTTTTTTGTGAAATAATCCGACGTTTTCCTGTATAGAAAATACCGAATCATGAATTGCTTCCATGTTTTTCACCGTCCTCGACCACATAACACCAGCCCGGAATGAGTGCCTTACCCTCAGGCAGACTGCCGTGTGGCATGTAGGACATGCCCATGTCCATTTTTTGCATCAGCATCGTCATCTGCTGAAGTAAAAATGCAATTTCTTGCTGTGTTTTTCCCATTTTTTCACATTTTTTTAATCGTTTTTTGCACTTCTTCAATCTTTTTTCCAATTTTTTCAACTTCTTCCAAGAGCTCTTCTCGGACTTCTTCGCGCCCTCAGGTGCCATGGTATCGCCCTGCTCGGGTTTGATTTCAAAATTAGTTAGCATGGTCATGTCCTCCTTCGTCTCGAGGTCATCGCCTCGTCTGCCATTATCATAACAAAATCTTTTATTCCCGTATATTCGCTCAATCCATAATAATATAGTAGTATTTTCAACAAAAGTGGAATTCATTGATTTTAGGTGATTTTATGCGCATGCAAAATTCAAGTCCTCATTTTTGGAAATTGGAGCAGCTTAATCCGTCCAGCACTTGGCAGCAGCTTATGCTTCAAGCCATTCGCGAAGCTCCCGACAGCTTTCTCGTACTCAACACCCCACGCGGTGTTCATGATACACCGCGTACCATCAATGCCAAGCTATCCAAAAACGCAGACCAGATATCTAAGTGCTGGCACGATTGGCATGATACCACGGAATACAAAAAACTCTCTCACTTTCTGGACAAAACTTGCTTTTGCATTTCGTCCGAACTTCCAGACTATGTACCAACTGTCAACCGCTTTTTCAGGCTCATCAGCGATCGTTGCTTCTTATTCAGCAACCTAAGCGGTTTTTTCAAAGACCCAACCCTGCCTGCTTTACATAGTTTGGCAAAGAATCCAACTCACTACTTCTATTCGCACGAATATCTAATCCAAAAATTTAACAGCGCGATTTCTCAAGCACCCACGGAACTTAAACCCAAACTCCAACACACGCGAGACGAACTTTTTACCCTGTCATTCCCATCGTACGAAGTAGACGCGAAAGAATACTTCTCGCACTGGCTGCAACAGCAAAATATTCCCGATCACATAATAGAGAAAATCCAATCCCGTTTTCTGATTGATTATATCAAACATCAGCAAAGCCTAGCCGTTCTCTCGCACGGTGAGATATTTACCGAAAATCTCGACAAAACGTTCGATGAGTTGAAAAAAAATCTCATCAGCTTATACCAATCCTGCGTGTTACGCAGAAAACATCTGCGCCGTTATCGCGAAAACTCTCTTTCTGATCAAGCTATCACCATGAAACTCAATATGCGTAATCATATTCCCCAAACTGCATATGATGATGTGATTCACGAACTTTCCCGGTTATTTTGTGCGTACATATACGCCCTCCGAGACCAAGCCTACTGCAAGGATCTCCCCGAATCCGTCAATCCCTACCATCTGGAAATCTTGAACCAAGTATATACTCGTGTTTCTAAGCTTCCATCTGCCATTCAACCGCTCGTCTTTTGGCACCTTTTTACAGCGGCTACATCCAAACTGGCACATGGCAAGCTCCAATCTTTTCGCTTCATGCCCAAGAAGTACGCTCCAAGCGATCAGAAAAAGTCTCCTGACGATTTCCAGTACAATCGTACCAAAAAAATCCTGCTGGACATTCAACTCTTCGACTATTTACTCGATGTGTTGCCTCCAGATGACCGCGAGTATGCCAAATTCAATTTTTACGTCTTCACCCACTTTGACCGTTTTCCGCATTTCAAAACGTCTTCGCCCAAAGCTCCCACAAAAAGCCCCTATACTTTCAACCTATCTCCAGCCTATGATGACTGTGTTGATCAATTAGGTGGTCTGATCCGCTACCACATTGACCATTGTATCCCTCATTTTGTCTCTTGGCTCAATCATGAACTTCCAGCAAACACTTCATTGACCAATCGCATGGATTCACTCAGCACTCTGCTACTTTATGATGCATCTTTGTTGCCAATTAAGCGTCGCTTGACAAACCGAGTAAACAATCTACTGCAATCGTCCGCTAAAGATAACAACACTCTGAACTATGTCGACCAATATATTCAGCAAAAAAACCGCTCAACCGGCTTTTATTCGGATGACAAAGTGATAGAATTCGTTACAAATTTGCAAAAAGATCACAATTTATATTTCGAAGGACAAACCCAAATTTCACAAAATTTAGTCGTATCTTCCACAGATTCCGCAGAGTGTGCACGTCTTGTCATACAATACTACTTACAAGAACAAGAAGTCTTACTTGCTCGTAAAGCTTTATACCGGCTTGCTGCAAAGCTGATTCCTGAAAATTTGTTTGAACACGGTTCACCATTTTCAGATTCTTAAAACAATTTGCAGCCTCCGGAGAATATATCCCCGGATGCTGCCCCCACACTATTCATCCTCGTCTTCCAGCAGATCAATGATCTCACCAATCACGACCAGAATCGTACCCAGTCCCATAAGTTCACCTCCATTCCAGATTTAGTAGGCGTACAGCAACTCGGCTGCCGCTTCGTGCAGCAGTGCCGGATTGTAGAGCAGTTCCTCGATCTCGCACGGATCATAACCTAAGTCAAGCAGTGCCAGAACCTCGTCTTCAGACACTCCCATCGACTTGGCCGTCTGGATCAAAAGGTCAGTCTGCCCATCTATCGCCTCTGGCTCGTCTACTTCGTCGAACCACGAAAGCATCCGGAACCGAGGATTGCGCCAGAAGTGCTGGAAACTGCGATTTGGATTAAAGTGCGCAAAGCTGTACTGACCGATTCGATCAATCCTCAAAATATCACCCTCCTCGGTATGGATTGCTTCTTGGTGGTGCAGGCGCAGCTTTCGCATCGCCCGCCGCAGAATTTCTTCGGTCGAGGCATATAAGTAAAAGCCGCCGAAATCAAAGATCGCGAGCGGGTTA
Source organism: Butyricicoccus pullicaecorum DSM 23266 (assembly GCF_900167005.1). GTDB lineage: Bacteria > Bacillota > Clostridia > Oscillospirales > Butyricicoccaceae > Butyricicoccus > Butyricicoccus pullicaecorum. The sequence goes on along the minus strand of NZ_FUXW01000028.1, from coordinate 2,004 downwards.
TCGCCACGAACAAAATACAGGTTGTCGTCCCGGTCGAGCACCGTAAATACAAAAGAACCCTGGATTTTCTCCGCCATCGCGCTGATGGTCGTGAAGTCCAGGGTTTTCTGTTGTTCGAGCAGTTGTACCGCTACATAACTGTCGGTCTGAATGTGTGTGTCCGGCAGATTCTCGGTCTGCTGAAGCTCTTTGTCGTTCCACAATACGCCATTGTGCGCCAAGGCAAAAGAGCTGGTTGACCATGGGTGATTGTTGAAGTTGTCTGCCGGTTTGCCTTGTGTGGCAAGTCGGGTGTGTCCCATAACGATATGAACCCCATTGGGTACGTGAAACTTGAGCTTATGCGCGGCGAGCGGGCGTTTGTAAACTTTGATGCTGCCGCCAAAGTTGTAGGCGATGCCGGTCGCGTCCGTTCCACGTACTTCGCATTCTTTGGCGAGTACCTGCAAGATGTGATTCTTTTGCCGCGTTGTTAGTGTGTTTTGATAGTCGATCAATCCGAATAAGCTGCACATTACTCGTCCTCCTCGTACATAACAGGGTCATTTTTGTAGAGATTCCGTTCTTTTAAGTACTGAATGAGCTCCGGTTCGTGAATCCGGTCAAGGAAACCGTGCCAAGACAGCTCCTGCAATTCCTCGTCGGACAATAAAAGAGCCACATCACAGATGGCATTGACCAACTGTAACGTGGCAATTAAAGTGTTGTATTTCAGGGTGCCTCGGAAAATCCGGATTTCAACGGTGTCCTCATTTGTCAGATTGACGGCGGTATAGCGTCCTGCGCGGGAGTCTTTTGCTGACTCCATCACGGCTTTCGGCGATAACTTCATGCCGTACCGTGCCGCCCAGCGGTTGATCTGGCGCTCGGTGCGTCGGGAGAATCGCAGCAGCTCAGTCCAGAATTTCTCGACGAAGTATAGCAGCCGCGCAATCGACAGTTCCTGCTCCTGCTCGGTCTCACCGAAAGCAGCACGGGAGATATGGACGTGTAGCCCGCAGGTCGTGGTGCGGTGGCTGAGATAACCAAGCACGACCGCCTTGCGCAGAACATTTTTCCACGGCATCTGTTCTAGATGATACTGTAAGGTCATCGGATGCGTGACCAGTTCCATACCGCAGTCGAGCGAACCGTCGCTTTTGATGTACAGATTCTGCGCGTCCTCGTTGGCGATGTTCAGGATTTCACCGGCATTCTTGCGGCTCTTGCCGTTGCCGTCGATCTCCAGTTCCACACCGAAGAAGCGTTCATTGTCGCGCTCGCCATGGAAAACCAGCCGCGGTGTGTAGCTGTAATCATGGATCGTCGCCTGCTGCAAACGGGCTTGCAGACAGTCATAGCACAGCGGTTCGTCCTCGGCGTCATCTTCGTAATAGGCATCACTATGCGAAATGACACGCCCGCAGCGTTCGCAGTGGGTATAATGCCGTTCGTAGCAGCGCTCGCACAGGGTGATGTTTTCGTCTCCGTGATCGTCCGAGAGGAACAGTCGCTCTCCGCAGCAATCACACACTGTTGTGTACATATCTACGCAGTCCGGGCACAAAATCGTATCGGCTACCATCGTGCAGGCCTCCGCCGGGACTCGTTCGCCACAGCGCTCACAAATGTAGGTTGTCTCTTCCATTTTCAAAGCCTCCTTTTAATATTCGTCTGCTAATAGCATGGTGATGTGGTCGGGATCTTCGATGATGTACACCTTGGCATCAACAGGCTGCTCGTCCGGAATCGCGACAACGTGCTTGTACTCCGGCTGTTCCTGCTCATGCTCAATGCGCTGGCGGTCGCCATCACAGGATAATCGGAAGATTTGTAAGTAATCCCGCTCGGGCACTTCCATGCTGTCGCGCATATACCACAGAAGTGTTTGCAGCCAAGGTGGAATTGTGGTCTGGATACCACGGGTGATGTAACAGGGTTTCATGGGGATTCGCTCCTTATACATAAAGATAGAAGCCGAAGGATTTCTCCTTCGGCTTCACGACTATAATATGTATTTCGTTT
>NZ_FUXW01000029.1 GCF_900167005.1 Butyricicoccus pullicaecorum DSM 23266 | reverse complement strand
GTTCGATTCCGCCCGGAGGCACCACTTACTTTCTTTTGAAAAAGAAAGAAAGCAAAGAAAACTTCAGTGAAAGCGACTGCGTTGCTTTTTCAAAGTGCACCGTGTTTCCAGTCTGACTGCATGAGAAAACATGCAAAGGGAGCTTCGGCAAACGCGATCCCGCCCGGAGCAAAGAACTTCAGTAAACGGCAAGTAAACCGGTTTACTAAGTCAAACAACTTGATATGCGGATGTAGCTCATCTGGTAGAGCGCCACCTTGCCAAGGTGGAGGTAGCGAGTTCGAGCCTCGTCATCCGCTCCAAAACCAAGACCACTCGGCAGAGTGGTCTTTTTCGTTTTATCCCGCGTCAAAACGCGAAAGGAGGCTGTTTTTTGCCATGCGCATCGTCATTGGCCGCTCTCGCAGCGGTAAAACCGCTTTTTTGGTGAACGAAATCGCCCAGCAGGCTGAAAAACGGGAGGGAAGACAGTATCTGATCGTCCCGGAACTGTTCTCGCACGCCTACGAGCGCCGGCTGGCTGCCGCAACCGGCGGTCACGCTGCACGCACCGCCGAAGTTCTGTCGTTTACCCGTCTATCCGGCCGCATCTTCGCCGAGGTCGGCGGTCTGGCACAGACCACGCTGACCGCGGCAGGTCGTCTGCTGACCCTGCACGAGGCCGCGCGCCGGGTGCAGACCAGCATGGAGGTTTACCCCGGTCTGACCGACCGCCCCGAGCTGCTGCGCGAAATGCTGGGCGTGATCGACGAGCTGAAAACCTGCGCCCAGCCGCCCGAGGCCATTTTCCGTGCGGCGCAGGAGATGCGCGCCGAGGGCGACGACTTGCTCGCACGCAAGCTGACCGATCTGGGCGCGCTGTACACGGCGTACGACCGTCTGTGCGACGAGACCGTGCCCGACCCGCGTGATCTGCTCGGACGACTGGCCGACGCGCTGCCGCAGAGCACGGTGCTGGACGGTGCCGCCATCTATATTGACTCCTTCGCCTCGTTCACGCCGCAGGAATTGCGCGTCATCGACCGCTTTCTGGAGAAAAAACTGCCGCTGACCGTGGCGATTGCCGCTGACCGCAGAGAACCCGACGTGTTTGTCTCGGGCTGCAAGACGGTCACGCTGCTGTCCCGCATGGCGGCACGACACGGACAAAAGGCCGAGATCATCGACCTGGGCGCGGCTGCGCCCCGTCCGCACGATCTGGCCGTGCTCGAGCGCGTGGGCTTGCAGGCCGCGGCATCGCCCGAACCGGCAGACGGGCAGAGCGTGCACCTTGTGTGCGCGTCCACGCCCTTCGAGGAGTGTACCCACGCCGCCGCGCTCATCCGCCGCATGGTGCGTGAAACCGGTGCGCACTGGCGCGACTTCGCGGTCGCGGCGCGCGACGGCGACAGCTACGCGGCAGCGCTCGAAATGGCCATGGCGCGCTACGACGTGCCCATCTTCCTGAGCGAAAAGGCCGATCTGCTGCAAAAACCACCGCTCGCGCTGGTCACCGGTGCGCTGGAAGCGGCGGCAAACGGTCTCAGGTACGAGGACGTGTTCGGCTGTCTCAAGACCGGCCTGTGCGCGGCCGACCCGGACGAGATCGACCAGCTGGAAAACTATGTCCTGACCTGGCGCGTGCGCGGCGGTGGATGGAACAAGCCGTGGAAGAATCACCCGGACGGCTACGGCCTTGCGCTGGACGACGACGCCAAAGCCCGTCTGGACACGCTCAACGAACTGCGTGAGCGCATCATTTCACCCTTTGTCACCCTGCAAGCAGCGCTTAAGCATGCTCAGACCGCCGGGGACTGCGTGCGTGCGCTGTACGCCTTCCTCGAAGCCGAGGACACCGCCGGACGCATGACCGACCGTGCGCAGGCGCATGAGGCGGCAGGCCGCTTGCAGCTGGCCGACGAGTACCGTCAGCTGTGGGAAATTCTGGTCGGTGCGATGGAACAGACCGTGTGGGTGTGCGGTGACGCGCCCATGACAGCGGCACGCTTTTCGACTTTATTCCACCTTGTCCTGTCCGAGTACGACGTAGGCGCGATTCCGGTCTCGCTCGACCGCGTGACCTGCGGCGCCATCGACCGCGTGTGCAGCGGACAAGTCAAGTATCTGATCGTGCTGGGCTGCAACGACGGCGTGCTGCCCAAGGCACCTGGGCCGTCGGCCGTGCTCACCGAGACCGACCGACTGGCACTCGACGGCATCGGCATGACGCTGTCGGCCTTTGGCGCTGAGCGCATGCTCATGGAGCAGGAGACCATCTATAAGGCCATCGCCTGCCCGACCGAACAGCTTATCCTGTCCTACCACGCGGCGGCAGCCGACGGCAGCCCGTGCCGTCCGTCCTACCTGATCGGCGCATTCCGCGCTCGACTGGACGGACTGACCATCCAGACCGCCGACCCGGACACCGACGCGCTCGAAGCGCCGCGCCCGACCGCCGAGCTTGCGTGCGCTGCCCTTGGAGACGACCGCTCCCCGGCGGCCTGCGCCGCGCTGAACCACTGTGCTGATTTGGAACTTGTCCGCCGTGCGCACCGCTGGTCACCCGCACGCGGCCCGCTGCACGATCGGGAGGTCATCGAGGGACTGTACGGCAAGCGCCTGAACCTGACCGCCTCGCGCGTGGACAAGTTCTATTCCTGCCGCTTCGCCTTCTTTATGCAGTACGGACTCAAAGCCAAGCAGCGCAAACGCGCCGACTTTGCCGCACCCGAGGCCGGTACATTCATCCATTTCGTGCTCGAGACCGTCTTGCAGCAGCTGGCAAACGAGCCGGGCGGCGTGATGGCAGCCGAGCCGCGCACGATCAAAAAACTGCTGCGCGCTGCCGTGCAGACCTATATCGACGACACCCTCGGCGGCCTTGCCGACAAAACCGCACGCTTTCAGGCCCTCTTCCGCAGACTGGTCAAGAGCGTCGAGACCATCTTAAACAACGTCCTCGACGAACTGCGCGCGTCCGACTTCGTCCCCATCGACTACGAGCTGGACTTCTCGCGCGGCGGCGACCTGCCGCCGGTCACGGTGCAGGACGATGACGTGACCGTGTCGCTGTCGGGCAAGGTCGACCGCGTGGACGGCTACATTCAAAATGGCCGTCTATACCTGCGCGTCATGGACTACAAGAGCGGCAAAAAGTCGTTCTCACTGTCCGACGTGTGGAACGGCCTGAACATGCAGCTCATTATCTATTTATATGCCCTGCAAACCGAGGGTTTGGAGCGCTACCGCGCCAAGCTAACCGGCGAGCTCAACGAAATCCGCCCGGCGGGTGTGCTGTACGTGCCCGTGCGTGATACCATTCCGGACGGCGAGCGTGCACAGGACGACGAGACCCTGCACGCGCTGCGCGAGCGTGCGCTGCGGCGGTCGGGACTGCTGTCTGACGACATCGATATACTGGAAGCCATGGAAAAGGGACTGACCGGGGAGGGCAAATTCCTGCCGGTCAAGCTCAAAGTGGCAAAGCCGACCAAGAAAAACCCCGAACCCACGCCAGAGCTCGCGGCCGTGTCGTCGGTAGCCGATTTGGAGAAGTTCGGACGGCTGGCGCGATACACACAGACCAAACTCTTAGAAATGGGCCGGGAACTGCTCGCGGGTGACGTGAGCGCCGACCCGTGCGTGCAGGGCAACCTGCCGCAGTGTCAGTTCTGCGACTACTGCGCGGCCTGCCGGTTTGACGAGAGCGCGGGCGACCAGTACCGTCCGCTTAAAAAGTTCAAGGACAGCGAAGTTTGGGACAAGCTGGAGGGAAAAGACCATGACCAAGTGGACAAATGACCAGTTGACCGCCATCACGGCGCGGGGCAGTGACCTGCTGGTGTCGGCGGCAGCCGGTTCGGGCAAGACCGCTGTGCTGGTCGAGCGCGTCATCCGCCGTCTGACCGACCCGCAGGACCCGGTCGATATCGACCGCTTTCTGCTCGTGACCTATACCAACGCGGCAGCGTCCGAGATGCGCGGCAAGCTGGCCGACGCGATTGCCGCCCGTCTGGCCGATGACCCGGACAATGCGCGTCTGCGCCGTCAGCTGCTGCTCGTGCACAAGGCGCGCATCACCACCGTGCACGCGTTCTGCCTGACACTGGTACGCGAACAGGCTGCCGCACTCGATCTGCCGCCCGATTTCCGTCTGGCAGACGAGAGCGAGCGGGGCATGCTGCGCGACGAGGTGCTGGAAGACGTGCTCGAAGCCAAATATGCACAGGACGACCCGGGTTTTGCCGCGCTGTGCGATCTGCTGACCAGCGGACAGGACGATAGGCCGCTGGCGGCTGCCGTGCTGGACACCTTCGAAAAGACCCGTGCGCACGCCGACCCGGAAGGTTTTCTGGAAGAGGTGCGCAAGAGCCTGATGGATGGGGGCAGCCCGGCAGACACCGCACACGGTCAACTGCTGCTCGATCAGGCGCGCATGGCGGCGCAGTACGGATTGGCCTTTCTGCATCACGCACTCGAGCTCTTGCACGAGGACGAAGCACTCGAGGCGGCTTACGCCCCGGCCATCACGTCGGACGTCAAGCAGGCCGAAGCACTCCTTGCCGCCATCGACGCAAACGACTGGGACAAGGCGGTCGAACTCGCACAGGACTTGCACTTTGACCGTCTGGGCACCATCCGCGGCTATGAGGACAAGGACTTTCAGGAGGAAATCAAGGGACTGCGCGAGGAGTGGAAGACAGTCGCGGGTGAGATTAAGGGCAAACTGCTGTGCGTGACCACCGAACAGGCTGCCTACGACCGCGCACTGGTGCGCCCGGCACTCGACGCCCTGATTGATACGGTCGAACAGTTCGCCGAGGCTTTTGCCGCCGAAAAACGCCGCCGCAGCCTGGCCGACTTTAACGACCTCGAACACTTTGCCGTGCGCCTGCTGTACGAGAACGGCAAGCCGTCCATGCTGGCCGACCGTCTGGCCGCGTCTTTCTGCGAGATTCTGGTCGACGAGTACCAGGACACCAACGGCGTGCAGGATGCCATCTTTTCGGCCATCGCACGCGATAACCTCTTTATGGTCGGCGATGTCAAGCAGTCGATCTACGGTTTCCGTCTGGCCGACCCCTATATTTTCCTCGATAAATACCAGTCGTTCACCGACGAACCCGCCGAGGGACAGGGCAGACGCGTCGTTCTGTCCAAGAACTTCCGCTCGCGTGCGCAGGTGCTCGACACGGTCAACTATATTTTCCGTGCGGTCATGAGCGAGCGGGTGGGCGATCTGGATTACACCGACCGCGAAGCGCTGTACGTCGGCGCGGACTATCCCGAACACACACCGGGCACCGACGACACCGAGGTCTGGCTGCTGGACACGGCGGACGACGAGAGCGGGGAGGATAAGGCGCTGCTCGAAGCGCGCATGGCGGCCTGCCGTATCCGTGAGCTGATCGACAGCGGTTTTCCGGTCACCGACCGGGGCAGCGACAGCACAAGACCGCTCCGCGCCTCCGACGTGGTCATCCTCATGCGCTCGCCCAAGGCACGCGCGGCGACCTACCGCGCAGCGCTGGCCGAATACGGCCTTGCGGCACAGACCGAGGAGAGCGCCGGACTCATGCAGACCACCGAAGTCGGCACTATCGTGTCGCTGTTGTCGGTCATCGACAACCCCAGACAGGATGTGCAGCTCATCGGTGTGATGCGCTCGCCGCTCTACGACTTTTCCGAGGACGAGCTGGCCGAAATTCGACTGCTCGACCGCAAAATCAGCTTTTATGAGGCGGCGCGCCTGAGTGAGTCGCCCAAGGTGCAGAATTTCCTGCGCGAGCTGGACGAACTGCGCGCGCTGTCCTGCGATTTGCCGGTCTACCAGCTGCTCTGGCGCATCTACGACCAGACCGGTGCACTCGGCCTGTTCGGTGCCATGCCGGGCGGCGCGCAGCGTCAGCGCAATCTGTTGTCCTTTTTCGAGCGGGCACGCGGATTTGAACAGTCGGGCACGCGCGGCCTGTTCCGTTTTGTGCGCTTGCTGCGCTCGATGGAGGAAAACGGGGACGATTTCGAGACCGTCCGCGCCGAGGGAGGCGAGGGCGCGGTGCGCATCATGTCCATCCATAAGTCCAAGGGACTGGAATTCCCGGTCGTCGTGCTCGCGGACACGGCCAAGCGCTTCAACGAGCGCGATCTGACCGCACCCGTGCTTGTGCATCCGTCGCTGGGCTTCGGCGCCAAGTGCCGCGATCTGACGCGCGGCGTGCGCTATGATACCTTGGAGCGGCAGGCGGTCACGGCGAGAATGCGGCAGCAAGCGGTGAGCGAGGAACTGCGCGTCTTATATGTTGCGCTGACGCGCCCCAAAGAAAAACTCATCATTACCTGCGCGTCGGCGCAGTTTGCCACCCAGCTCGACCGACTGGCGCGTTTTGCCGCGCTGGACAGTTTGCCGCCTTACGCGATGGGCAGCGTGCACACGCCGATGTCCTGGATTTTGGCACCGCTGCTGCGCCATCCCAAGGCAGGCGCGGTGCGCAGCGTGACCGGGCGCACCGTAGAGATGGACGGCAAAGCGCCGGACGACATCGCCTTCTATTATAAGAAGCCGAGTGAGCTGACCGGCTGGCAGTCGCAGACCGCCGAACCGGTGGCCTTTGCCGATCTGCCTGCTGTGCCGCCTGCGCTCGATTATCCCGATGCCGCATTGGCCGATATCCCGGCCAAGCTGACCGCAACCGGACGCAAGACCGATTATAAGTCGGTCGAAGCTGCCGAGGACACCCGACCTGTTCGGCCGGCACCGGCGCTGCGCAGACCGGACTTTGAGCAGCAGGTACGCGGTCTGACCCCGGCCGAGCGCGGCACGGCGCATCATCTGTTTATGCAGTTCTGCGATTTTGACGCGTGCGCCGACGGCCGGGTGCGGGAGGAGATTGCACGCCTGCGCGAGTGGGCGATTCTGTCACCCGAGCAGGCTGACGCGGTCGAACCCGAGCGCATTGAAGCGTTTTTCCAGTCCGATCTCTATCGGAAGCACATGCAGACGGGCGAGCTGCGGCGCGAGTTTAAGTTTTCGGTCACCGTTCCGGCGGCGGACTATTACCCGGAAGCCGCGGGGACAGAGGAGGAAGTGCTGCTGCAAGGTGTCGTGGACTGCATGACCGAGACGGCGGACGGCTTCCTGATCGTGGACTTTAAGACCGACCGCGTGACCAAAAAGGGAGCGCTCGAACGTGCCGAGCAGTATCGACCCCAGCTGGATGCCTATCAGACCGCGGTCGAGAAGATTTTCGATAAGCCGGTTTTGGGCCGCGCACTGTATTTCTTTACCAGCCATAGCACCGTGTATATTTGATGGCAAACCGGGCAGACTGTCTCATGGACGGCCTGCCCGAAATTTTTCGGAAAATCGCAAGAAAACCGTTGACTTTGGGAAAAGCTGGTGGTATTATATTTAAGCTGTCTGTTTGAGGACGGCATGCCACGAAGAAAACCTAATGAGTTACAAAGTTTTTTTGAATAAACTTCAAAAAAATGAAAAAACTTATTGACAGAGGCTCTTCGGTGTGGTATTATAAATAA
>NZ_FUXW01000030.1 GCF_900167005.1 Butyricicoccus pullicaecorum DSM 23266 | reverse complement strand
AAGTCGGCCACAGCCTTACGGGAAAATACCCCACCGGGGTATTTTCTGATTCCGCAAGGCCCCTTGGAAGGGGAACGAAGGCCAAAGGATGGACAACCTACGGTTTGCCTCCATCGCTAAAAAATATTCCACCGGAATATTTTTTACGGTACGCTCGAAAATCGCGTACCGCCGCTCACCTCGAGCGCACACGCCTGCGGCGTATTTTAAGGCGCGCTCTCGTCCCTTTGGGAACCCGTCTTCCTTCCTCGTCAGGGTTACTGTGTGCCGCCGACAGGGTGGGAAAGTACGAACGCCGCACGGCGGATGCGTGCCGTCCGGCGCTCCTGTTTGTGCTGGCACTACGCTGTGGCAGTATACTTTATGGGACAACTGCGGTGCAGTATCGGCTTTCAGCGGTTTGGGCGCTCAGTGCGGCAGTACGACCTGCTTTTACGGTGCTGATCTACGCGCCCAAGCCAGGGCGTTCCGTCCGCTGCCTGAAAACTTTTTCACGCTTTGTTTACACTCACGTTCTCAAACTGTGCTACACTACTATAATGAGAGAGGAGGCACTGCCGGTGCCGGAAAAGAAAAACCTTGTGCCGTTCCCTCGTTCGGCGAAAAAACGCAAACAGCTCCTGCGTCAGGCAGAGAGCCTCAAATTACGCCGCCTGACCCGCCTGCGCTCTTTTGTGGGCTGGCTGCTCGTCGTGAGCATCATCCTGTTCGGCGCGGTCAACTTTACCATGTTCTCTCCGTCGTCCCTGCGTCAGACCTTCCACATCCTGACCAGTGCCCTCGGCCCGAACAGCGGACGCGACGGCGTGATCGAATACCCGTCCGGCTCGGCCAGTACGGTCAAACCGGTCGGCTCAGCACTCGCCGTACAGGGCGACGAAGCCCTGCACATCTTGCAGCTCGGTGATATCACCCAGCAGCAGATCTCGCTCAGTTATGCGTCCCCCGTGCTCGAGACCAACGATAATTATATCCTGACCTACGACCGCGGCGCGTATGACCTGGCATTCCACTCCACCCTCGCAGAACTGTTCACCCTCAAACTGAGTGCGCCCATCCGCAACGCCTCCATTGGTTCGGGTGACAGCTTTGTCATCATCACCGACGAAACCGGCTACAAGAGTACGGTCACGGTTTACGGCGCGTCCTCCCGTGAGGAAGACCACCACCTGTGGCGCTGGCGTACCCCGGACTACTACGTTCAGGATGCCGTGCTCTCGCCGTCCGGCACCCATCTGTGCGCAATGACCTATCAGCAAAACGGCGCACAGCTGGAAACCATCTTGCAGTTCTTCGATCTGGACGCCGACCAGGTACGCGCAAGCGTCAACCTCGGCTCGGTCGTCGGCTACGCCGTGCACTGGCTGGACGACAGCAATGTGGCTGTCGTGACCGATCAGTCGGCCTTTACGGTCAGCCGTCGCGGCCAGACCACGTCCCAGACCGATTACACCGCCACCGACCTGCTCGGGTTTGCGTTTGATGACGACAATTTCGTCCTCGCGCAGCGCTCGTGGTCGGGCGATGCCCGCGCATCTATCACCCGATACGATAAATCGGGTGCGTCGCGTGCGACGCTCAACCTGCCCAGCGCACCCGAAAGTATCTCTTATGCGGGCGGCCAGCTCGGCGTGCTGACCAGCTCGGGCCTTTACGTCTATAACAACGCGCTCGAACCCGATTGGAAGTGCACGAGCGGCGGCGCAGCCCAGCGCGTTATGCTGACCGATGACGGCGGCGCGTGGCTGTTCTATTCCAAATACGCGCAGCGTGTGACCAAATCGTCCACGCTCTCGGAGGATTTTACCGATGATACAGTCCCTGTCTGATCCGGCAGGCATGTTGAACCTGCCCGATCTTATCCTGCTCCTCTTTCTTATTTGGAGCGTCATAAACGGCGCACGGCGCGGCTTTATCATGTCGGTCATCGGCCTTGTCGGCCGGATCGCGGTCGTGCTGGGCGCGTGCTGGCTGGCTAAGACCTGCGCACCGACGCTGGCAGGCGCGGTCGTGACCCCCTTTGTGGGCAAGGCCTTCGCCGATCAGGCCGCGCAGAGCCCGGAGCTTTCCGGTATTTTGGACGGCTTGCAGATGACAGTCACTGAGGGCGCGCAGAGCGTTGCCGAGGGCATCGCCTTCGTCATCCTCTCCGCTGTCTTTCTCATCCTGTTATCGCTCGCCCTGTCGTTTATCCTGCACAGCCTGAGCCTGCTCACCCGCTTCCCGCCGCTTGGCTGGCTCAACCGTCTGGCCGGTGCGGCCTTCGGTCTGGTGAGCGGTCTGGCCGTTGCCCTGCTGCTCGTCTGGTGTGCTCATCTGGTACGCCCCGACCTGTTCTCGGCACTCGGCTGGCTCAGTCCCGAACGCATCCAAAGCACCGTGCTTGTGCGCGAATTGCTCGCTTATTTCCCATTCTAAACACTGCCCCGCTTGGGGCTGTGGTTTTATCGTAAGGAGAGTTTCACCATGCAAATGCCCATGTGTTCCCGCTGCGGCAAGAACGTGGCGGTCATTTTCATCACCAAAATGGACCCCAATAACCAGGACAGCGCGGCCCAGGAAGGTCTGTGCCTCAAGTGCGCACGACAGCTGGGCATCAAGCCCCTCGATCAGATGATGGAGCAGATGGGTCTCAACGAGGAAACCCTGGATATGCTGTCCTCTGAAATCAATTCCCTCGAGGATCTCGGCGCACTCATGCCGGCAGGCCCGGACATGGAGGACGAAGAGACGACCGACGAGATGGAAGACGGCGCCGAAGAGGGCATGGACGAGGACGGTGACGCACAGCCGCCCGCATTCCCCTTCCCCTTCCTGCGCACCGAAAAGAAAAATGATACCGCGTCCGACAAAAAGGACAAGGAAAAGAAGAAAAAGCGCAAGTATCTGGACAATTACTGCGATGATCTGACCAAGAAGGCGCGCGAAGGCCGTCTCGACCGCATCATTGGACGCGAACAGGAGACCGACCGCGTCATCCAGATTTTGAACCGCCGCCAGAAGAATAACCCCTGCCTCATCGGTGAGCCGGGTGTCGGTAAGACCGCGGTAGCTGAAGGTCTGGCTATCCGCATCGCGGCGGGCAACGTGCCCTATAAGCTGCGCGACAAGGAAGTCCACCTGCTCGACCTGACCGCACTGGTTGCAGGCACCCAGTTCCGCGGACAGTTTGAAAGCCGCGTCAAGGGCCTCATCAACGAGGTCAAAAAGCAGGGCAATATCATTCTTGTTATCGACGAAGTACACTCCATCGTGGGCGCAGGCGACTCCGAAGGCGCGATGAACGCTGCAAACATCTTAAAGCCCGCCCTGTCCCGCGGTGAGATTCAGGTCATCGGCGCAACCACCTTCGCCGAGTACCGCAAGTATATCGAAAAGGACGCGGCACTCGAGCGCCGTTTCCAGCCAGTCACCATCAACGAGCCGTCCATCGACCAGACGGTCGAAATGCTCATGGGCATCCGCTCGTACTATGAGACCTTCCACGGCGTGACCATCCCGGACGAAGTATGCCGCCTCGCGGCTGCGCTGTCCGAGCGCTACATCACCGACCGTTACCTGCCCGACAAGGCCATCGACCTGATCGACGAGGCGTGCTCGCGCTTAAACCTCGACGAGCCGGCCATCAGCGAGATTCCTGCCCTTCAGGATGAGCTGGACGGCATCGCCAAGAAGCAGGACGATCTGCTCCAGGAGACCCAGGACGAAAAGACCTACGCCGAGATGGCAAATCTGCGCTCGCGTGAGCTGCAAATCCAGAACCGTCTGGATGAACTGCGCGCTCGTCCGGTGCCCGCACTGGATGCCGAGCATTTGGCGGCTGTCATTGAGCTGTGGACGGGTATCCCGGCGTCCCGCGTACAGGCGCAGGAGCTCGGACGCTTAAACGGCATGGAAGACCGCCTCAAACAGCGCGTCATTGGTCAGAACGAGGCCATTGAGTCGATCTGCACCGCGATTCGCCGCTCGCGTGCAGGTATCTCGCCCAAGCGCAAGCCGGTATCCTTCCTGTTCGTCGGCCCGACCGGCGTGGGCAAGACCGAGCTGGTCAAGGTGCTCGCGGACGATCTGTTCGACTCCCCTGAGTCCCTGATTCGCCTCGACATGTCCGAATACATGGAGAAACACGCGGTTTCCCGCCTGATCGGTTCGCCTCCGGGATACGTTGGCTATGATGAGGCCGGTCAGCTGACCGAAAAGATTCGCCGCCGTCCGTACTCGGTCATTCTGCTCGACGAGATCGAAAAGGCACACCCGGATATTTTGAACATCCTGCTCCAGATTCTCGACGATGGCCGCATCACCGATGCACACGGCCGTCAGGTTAACTTTGAAAACACCGTGATCGTCATGACATCTAATGCCGGTTCCCAGCATAAGACCGCTTCTCTGGGCTTCGGCGGCACGGTTAGCGATATGGGTAAGGAACGTGCCATTAAGGCACTCGAGGACATCATGCGTCCCGAGTTCTTAAACCGTATCGACGAGATTATTGCCTTCAATCAGCTCACCGAGGAGGATTTCAGCAAGATCTGCGGTATCCTGCTCGGTCAGCTCAAGGATTCGGTTGCCGTACGCGGTATCCGCCTGAGCTGGGACGATTCTCTGGTGAATTACCTGACCCATAAAGCCTTCTCGATTAAGTACGGCGCGAGAAACCTGCGCCGCCTGATCGAAAAGGACGTCGAGAACGCACTCGCCGCCGAGATTATTAAGGCGTGCGATACCCCGCTCACCGGCGCACACGTCACCGCAAATGATGATGGTATCCAGATTCAGACGATTTAATCAGGAGCACCGCACCTCTAATTGAAGCTTTCGCGCAAGCCTTTCTCGAAAGGCTTGCGGGTTCTCAGGGCAGAGCCCTGAGTCGGACTCTGCAGAGTCCGAAATCCCCTCTTTGATTCCCGGTGTCCGCCCCGGGAATGGGTTAAAACAAACACACCCAAAGCGCCATCGACCGATGGCGCTTTTTCCTTCCCCATGCTATACTAAATCATAGAAGATTGGAGGAATGCCCCATGCAGTTTGACCATAACGCATTGCGCTGGACGCGCGAGCCGCTGAACTGGGAAATGAATGATGATACCATCCGCATCACCACCAAACCCCATACCGACTTGTGGCAGCGCACCTATTACCACTTCCGCAACGATAACGCACCGGTGCTGCAAATGACCACCGACGAACGCTATTTCTCCTTCGTCGTGCGCACGGAATTCGACAGTAAACACCGGTTTGACCAGTGCGGCGTGGTCATGTACCTGGACAGTGAGAACTGGCTCAAAGCGTCGATCGAGTATGAGAACGAACGCTTTCAGCATCTGGGCAGCGTTGTGACCAATCTAGGCTATTCAGACTGGGCAACGACCGAAATTGACGCCTCGGTTAAGTCCATGTGGTATCGCCTGAGCCGCCGCGAGGACGATTTCTGCATTGAATGCTCGGAGGACGGACAGACCTTCCGCCAGATGCGCATCTGCCACATGCACAAGGCCACGGACGCAGTCTCGTTCGGTATTTACGCATGCAGCCCGGAGGATTCCTCGTTCTGCGCGACGTTCTCACAGATGCAGCTCCTACCGTGCCAATGGCAGGCACACGACGGTCAGAAACCGGACGACGAGATCTAACAAACGCTGGAGAGGCCGCGCCGATCACGGCTTTCACGGCCTCTCCAGAATTTTTATAAAATGATAAAAATAGTGCTTGACTTTTTGGCGCAGAGTCGATATAATGTAATAGTCTCAGGTGACCCGCGGGTGTAGTTCAATGGTAGAATGTCAGCCTTCCAAGCTGAACACGTGGGTTCGATTCCCATCACCCGCTCCATTGATTTTTTATCTTGGGTTCTTGGAAATTTGAGACAGTCCCCAGAGAAGGGATCACCTATGCGCCAGTAGCTCAGTTGGATAGAGCAACTGCCTTCTAAGCAGTAGGCCGGGGGTTCGAATCCCTCCTGGCGTGCCACTCTTTTTCTCGGCAGTAAGCCGGGATTCGAAAGGCGGCACTTAGGAACATGCCTGTGGCATGTTGCAACCGCCGTGGCTTTTCCCGCAGGAAAAGCGAATCCCTCCTGGCGTGCCATTTTTAATATGGTGGGTGTAGCTCAGTTGGTTAGAGCGTCAGATTGTGGCTCTGAAGGCCGTGGGTTCGACTCCCATCACTCACCCCATATTGAAAACCCTTGATAATGCGCTGCAAACGCAGCGCATTATCCATATAAGGGCAAAACGCCCGATTTTGACATTGGGGCGTAGCCAAGCGGTAAGGCAGAGGACTTTGACTCCTCCATTCGCTGGTTCGAGTCCAGCCGTCCCAGCCAAAATTTGGTTCATTAGCTCAGTTGGCAGAGCACCTGCCTTTTAAGCAGGGTGTCCGGGGTTCGAATCCCCGATGAGCCACCAAAAATCCCGGATGCAAATGCGTTCGGGATTTTTACTTTTCCCTGTTCACTATTCACTCTTCTCTAATTCTTTCCCGCTCTCGCCGGGATTTTTGGAAGTAATAAGTAATAGTGAAGAGTGAAGAAGTAAGGAGTGCCGCAAGCGGCACGGATTTTATATGAGTGAT
>NZ_FUXW01000031.1 GCF_900167005.1 Butyricicoccus pullicaecorum DSM 23266 | reverse complement strand
CACCTTCGTGAGATCATAATCGATCGGCTTCTCGCAGAAAATGTGCTTGCCTGCGTGCGCAGCCTCAATGATGTACTTGGAATGGGTGTCGGTCGAAGAGCAAATCAGAACTGCTTCGATTTCCGGATCGTTCAGGATATCGTTTGCATCCTTGGTGCAATTCTGGATGCCATATCGCTTGGCAAACGCCTCGGTCTGCTCATTCATGAACGGGTCTGCGATGGTCTTGATTTCCATCTCCGGTACAAACATGGAGATATTCTTTGCATGAACCTTGCCGATACGGCCTGCTCCGATAATACCAACCTTCATTTTTATCTTCCTTTCTGAGTGATGTCACTCGTCCGAATTTGATTTCCGTTTATGTGCTTTTACACATGTGTGTTTTTTGTTGTCTCAATTGTATTATGGAAGACAATAAATGTCAAATAAAAAATTGCGTATAAATGATTCCATTTTCCCGTTCTCTTTCAGCACCGACCAGATTTCAGATGGAAAAATTCAGTTTTTCGTTTCATTTGACATAGAATCCTGTGAAATCGTGCATTTCACGATTTTATGCGGTTTTTATTGTAGCCTCTGCACAAACCCTAAAAACAAAAAGCACACAATATGTAATCTTTCAAGCAATATATTCGCTAATAATTCAAAATACCGCAAGAAAAAGTTTGATTTAATCCAGAGAGTGCAAAAGCACATATATTGTGCATGAAGTGTATGCATAGGATGCGATAGCATATTGGAAAAGCGGCGCAGCTCATCTGGGAAAGCGTCCAACCGTTTAAGAAGTACTTATATATGTAGGAGCAACTCGTGGAACCACAGACCAGGTGTCAAATCAGCAGTTATATGAAAGCTTATATTAGGTATTATTTAAGTGCTGAGATTATCGCATCGGCTATGGTTAATCGCTGTGTAACAAGTTGGCCTGACACGATTGAGGATAAAGGCCATGTAGATACCATTTATCTAGTTGTGCATGACATGTCAGAGAATATAAAATATAGATGGAGTATAATCAGGGAAATAAATGGTAAACTTGGAGTTAGGCGGAATATACGGTAAGTGTAATAGTTAGCAGTCATTATTGGATGGATATCCCTTAGGTGATGGAACAGAAAGCAGAGGAGCTGGAAATTTACCTGGGATTATTCTATCCAAGAGGTAAACTAAAAAATGAAGCGTACCGGGTGCTGACTGAAGATTGTTATTTAGTGGGGAGGACTATGAAATTGGGCATGAGGCTGTTTGTGTAGCTGTGCAAACTTTGCGTACCGAAGAGAATATTTATTTTATCAGTAAACTGTTTAAAAGTTATAAAAAAGAGAAGATCATGATATATCGTATCCTGTTGGCAGGAGGCATTGCGTTCACTTGTTGGCTGTGACACAGAGGAATATTGATGAATGGTGGTAATTTAGGTTCGTTGCTTTGACGAGGAGATTGAGTAGCATGATATGTTGTTTTCCTTGTGCAAACAGTGAATGCAGTTTGAGGAAGTTGTGTATATCATATTTTTCAATAATTTTGGATGTGATTGGGGTTATTGCTGCGCAAGAAATTAACAATTTATACCTGTGGATACAAATGTCGTAGAGTTCAGTGCTAAACAAAATTTTAATATTTATTTCTAAAGATCAGGGGATTTATGTCCTTAGAGATGCAAAGTATTATCGCTTACGTGATTTTAAGCTTTAGGGTATCATGCACTATGGATATTGATAAGGAGTTCATCAACAAAAATGAGAGAGAACGGAAACTGGTTTTGGTCGGAAGGAATATGAATATTGCGTTTGCTGTCTCTTTGGTCTGGTGTGTTAGATGTGATGGTAGTTTTTGTACTGGTTGCACTGTTCTAATTCTTGTTAGTCGGCGATGAAATTTATTGTTTCTATGAGTTTTTTGTTCTGTGGTCGTTTGAACCGCTGCTTATATTCTTCGCGAACTGTCTGCAATGAAGACAAGAAGGGAATGTAGACATGGGAGCAACAAAATTTATTTGTCGGCAAACTATTCTAAAACGATAGAACAGAATGCCGTGAGAGATTACGTCTTAACTATGATGACACAGGATGCAATGGTTTTTATGATTGGGATGAATTGTCCTTTACGTTATGATATAGTAAATTAGTTGCAGCAAGGCATGACTTAGCAGAGAATGTAGGATTTTGCGCTGCAGGCGCAGAGTAAGTATATCTGTATTGAAGTAGGTGAAAATGATGGATAATTTATTTGAGAGCCTATTTTATTATAGATACGGTCAAAGTAATGTGGTGAGCTTGTGAAGAAGCCTTAACGAATAAATCAAGATGGCCGTATATGGTGGGAAGTGTTTCTGGAGTTTTATGATCTGATGGATCTTGTCCAGAACCACTTGACAGAGTGAACTGTAGTATCAATTATTTTGGATATTGTTATGGTATAATTGCTCAGGCAAGGTGGCATTGGTCGGATCGTTTATAATATGTTGGATTTTACAATCATCTGTGAAGGTATGTTTGGCGGCATTATAACCGGAGGAGAAAGGAGAATCCGCAGATACTTATGAGAGTTTTGCCTAAAAATTGCTCTTAAAGCTTGTGCAAAAAATAAATAGATTTCGTGTTCGGATTTTACTATACTAACATTGTGATTAGGTTGTAACTCTTTGAGGCATTACTAATGACACCGTTTAACAGGTGTAACTATGTCTTGAAGGGTTTTTTCTTTTGGAGTGATTCGGCAGTGCGTGTGATTAAAAAATTGAACAACAATTTTGCGATCTGCGTAGACAACGAGGGGGAGACCTGTATTGCATACGGAAAAGGGATCGGATTTCCCAAAACACCGTATGATATTACTGACCCGACCGTGATTGATCGACGGTTTTACGATGTGGATCAGAGATATCTGGCTCTTTTTAATGAATTGCCGGAAAAAGTGCTGCATTTCACAGTGAAACTGGTAGATATTGCGCGCAATGAACTGGATTATGAACTCAATCCCAATGTTGTGCTGACGCTTGCTGATCATATCAATTTTTGCATCCAGCGTGCAAAACAGCACATTTACGTACAGATGCCGCTCATTTACGAGGTAGAGCAGCAATATCCGCAGGAAGGCAAGCTCGGACGGTATGCGCTTAAGCAGATCGAACGGCGCTTTACTATTCAGCTCAATCAGAATGAGGCATCTGGAATTGCATTGCATTTTGTCAATGCGCGCTACAATGCCAAGACCAAGTGCGATGTTGTCACCCAGTGGCAGCAGCGGTATGACGATATCCTGGAGGATACGGTCAGCATTGTAGAGGACGAAATCGGTATCGTGATTAACCGATCCTCGTTCAATTTTGCCCGGTATTCCTCGCATTTGATGTATTTATTGCAGCGATTGGGAACCGGTAATCTGCTGGATTCTAATATCAGCGAAATGTATCGCTCTTTGGGGACTGAATATCCCAAAATCACTCGATGCGTCGAGCTCATCAGCGAATATTTCCATACCAAATGGAATCTTACGCTCAGTGAGGAAGAAAAATTATATTTGTTGTTACATATTAACCGAATTTGTACGCGAGAAGGACTGTAATCATATTTTGAGCATTACCTTCCACAAAGACATGGTGTATTTTGCCATGTG
>NZ_FUXW01000032.1 GCF_900167005.1 Butyricicoccus pullicaecorum DSM 23266 | reverse complement strand
GGCCGCCGTCCGCAGACGGCGGAATCCCCTATTGATTCCGGCCTGAGCCGGAATCAACAAAAAATAATCTAAAGCGCTCGCCTCAGCGAGCAAGACTCCCCGCGCGCCAGGCGCGCTCATGGAATCCGTTCCCGTGGAACGGATTCCCCCACCCTGCCGCTCGTACGCACGCTCTGCTTGAAAGACGGCAGTTTGGGTAAGGGGCGGGAAAACCAATCCGGTAGATTGGTTTTCCATGAGCGCACTTTGTGCGCAAAAGAAACGAACGAAGGTTAAGTTGATTTTCCCTTGCGGGGAACGGGAAAATCAAAAGGGAATTTCGTGTCCTGCGGGACACGCCTCAGGGCTCTGCCCTGAGAACCCGCAGCCTTTCGAGAAAGGCTGGCGAAAGCTTTAATTTCAGGCAACTGCGCTGCCAGTCGTTAGATATCCAAATTCTCGACGTATCTTGCGTTCTTCTCGATAAACTCACGTCTGGGTTCAACCTTCTCACCCATGAGCAGAGTAAACGTTTGATCGGCCATGGACGCATCATCCAGCGTAACCTGGAGCAAGATACGGTTTTCGGGGTTCATGGTCGTTTCCCAGAGCTGTTCGGGGTCCATCTCACCAAGGCCCTTATAGCGCTGTACGCGGACGCCCTCGCCCATTTCAGCGATGACGCGGCGCTGTTCGCCCTCATCGTAGGTATAGCGTACGATTTTGTTCTTGTTATTGCCCTTCTCGTTCTTAAAGAGCGGGGGCTGAGCGATATAGACGTGACCCTGTTCGATGAGCGGACGCATGAAGCGGAAGAAGAAGGTCAGGAGCAGGGTACGGATATGGGAGCCGTCGACATCGGCATCGGCCATGAGGATGATCTTGCCGTAACGCAGCTTGGAGATATCGAAATCCTCACCGAAGCCCGCGCCGAAGGCGGT
Organism: Butyricicoccus pullicaecorum DSM 23266; assembly: GCF_900167005.1. Taxonomy (GTDB): domain Bacteria; phylum Bacillota; class Clostridia; order Oscillospirales; family Butyricicoccaceae; genus Butyricicoccus; species Butyricicoccus pullicaecorum. Next base: position 2,351 of record NZ_FUXW01000032.1, on the reverse strand, counting down.
AATCATCGGGGTGAGCTTATCGTTGCCGTAAACGCGGTCAAGGCGCGCCTTTTCGACGTTGAGCATCTTGCCCCAGAGCGGCAGGATGGCCTGATAACGACGGTCACGGCCTTCCTTTGCCGAGCCGCCTGCCGAATCACCCTCGACGATGTAGATTTCGGTGAGGGCGGGGTCGCGTTCCTGACAGTCGGCCAACTTACCGGGCAGCGAGTTGGATTCCAGAGCCGACTTGCGGCGGGTCATCTCACGCGCCTTGCGCGCAGCCTCACGGGCGCGGGACGCGGTCTGTGCCTTGTCGATGATGACGCGGGCAACCGAGGGATTTTCCTCGAGGAAGATGGGTAGGCGCTCGCCGACCATGGTCTCGACCAGCGTACGCATGTCGCTGTTGCCCAGCTTGGTCTTGGTCTGACCCTCGAACTGTGCTTCCTGGAGCTTGACCGAGATGATAACGGTCAGACCCTCGCGCACGTCGTCGCCCGAGAGGTTCTTGTCGTTTTCCTTGATGAGGTTGTACTTTCTGCCGTAGTCGTTTAAAACCTTGGTCAGCGCCGACTTAAAGCCGGTCTCATGGGTACCGCCCTCGGTGGTCTCGATGTTGTTGGCGAAGGAGATCATGCTCTCGTTGTACGAGTCGGTGTACTGCATAGCGACCTCAGCCATCGAGGTTTCGCGGGAACCCTCCATGTAGATGACGTCGGGGTGAATGGGAGTCTTGCTCTCGTTGAGGTATGCGACGAACTGGCGGATACCGCCGTCGTAGTGCATGACGTCCTCGCGGACTTCGCCGTCGCGCTCGTCGCGCAGGGTGATGCGGATACCAGCGTTCAGGAACGCAGCCTCGCGCAGACGCTTGAGCAGGACTTCGTAATCGTAATTTGTGGTCTCGAAGATCTCGGGATCGGCCTTAAAGCGGATGGTCGTACCGCACTCCTCGGTGCAGGGTACCGAGTGGATCTTCTGGACGGTCTGACCGCGTTCAAAGCGCATCATGTGCTTGTTCTGGCCGTCGCGCACCTCGGCTTCAAGCCAGAGGGAGAGTGCGTTTACGACCGAGGAACCGACACCGTGCAGACCGCCGGAAACCTTGTAGCCGTCGCCGCCGAACTTACCGCCCGCATGCAGGACGGTGAGGACGACTTCGAGGGTGGGAATGCCCATCTGGGGATGGATGCCGACAGGGATACCGCGGCCATTGTCCGCAACGCGGATGACGTCATCGGGTTCGATGGTGACTTCGATGTGGGTACAGTACCCGGCGAGTGCCTCATCGATGGAGTTATCGACGATCTCGTAGACCAGATGATGCAGACCGCGTTCGGAGGTAGAACCGATGTACATGCCGGGGCGTTTGCGCACGGCCTCGAGACCCTCGAGCACCTGGATCTGACTTTCGTCATAGGTCTGGGTGACCTTGAGGTCTAACATTTCTTCACTAATACTCATATTCATTCCTCTTTCGGGGTGGATCGGGAGAGACCGGCAGAAAAAAAGGCTTTCGCCGAAGCAGATCGGAGCAAGCCCAAGTTTGGGTTTAGAGGCCGGTCGTACCGTTCTGGATGCGGCGAGCCAGGACGGCGGGAGAGAGCTGGGAAATATAGAGGATCTCGCCAAGGGCGCCGTCGCACAGGACAGCGGACTTGGGCAGATCCTCGCAGGCGGTCACGACGCGCCCCTCGTCAGAGAGTCTGGCGATGAGGGAGCGGGTATGCTTCGACCAGGTAGCGGTATCGAGATCGAAGACCGAGACGATATCGCGCACGGGGAGCATATAATCCTGACCGATATGGACATACATAAGCGTGCGTCCTCCCAATGATTGATAGAAAAAAAGCGGGAGCAGATGCCGCGAAGAGAGCTGCTCCGTGATGGGGTTAGAAAAGTTTGGAAGTATGACACAAGTCACAAGATTATTATAGCATAAAAATAAAAAAATTTCCATGTTTATCTTGTCATAAGGGAGGAAAAAGGCGTAAGAAAAAGGGACAAAAACGGCAGGAGGAAACGAAATGTAACCAAATCCCCCAAAAAGCACCGCACCCCTACAGAAGTTTTCGCTCAAGCCTTTTTCAAAAGGCTTGCGGGTTCTCAGGGCAGCGCCCTGAGTCGCGCTCCGCAGAGCGCGAAATCCCCTCTTGATTCCGGCCTGAGCCGGAATCAACCAAACTCTCGTTTCAAAGCGCTCGCCGCAGCGAGCGCAATTCCCCTGCGCGCCAAGCGCGCTCATGGAAAACCAACCTGCCGGATTGGTTTTCCCCTTCCCTGCCGTTCGTACAACGCCTCCGCTTCGGCTGCCACAGTCAGGGCGACGCTCATGGAATCCGTTCCCGTCGGAACGGATTCCCCTTCCC
>NZ_FUXW01000035.1 GCF_900167005.1 Butyricicoccus pullicaecorum DSM 23266 | reverse complement strand
TGCGCATTCGGTGCAAAAAGATTTTCCGATACACCGGTCATCAAATCATGCTCATATACATACTGAACAGCCTCAGCAAACCACGCATCTGCCGGGACGTCATCAAAATCAGCTACCTTACCTTCGGTCAGCGGAACATCTTCCTCATCGATATTCTCCGTATCGTCGTCGTCACGGTCGTTTCGATCAGAGGAAGAATCGTCACTTGCTTCCGGATGCGATGCACCGCCGCTGCCGGTGTGACGAGTCACAGATACCGTGCAGGTATCCGTTGCTGCTTTGTGGTTCTGGTCACCATCATATGTTGCGGTAAATATGTACTCAGCCTTTTCGTTGGGAAGGGTGACAGAATAGATACCATCGTCGTTGTCTATTACCTTGATGTTCTCATTATCGCAGGTGACCGTTACTTTGCCTTCGTCAGGTATGCCGACAATACTCAAAATCACCTTTCCACCGCCGGAAATTTCAGCGCTGGAAGGTGTAATCGCAAGATTAGTTTCTGCCTTTTTAATGGCGAAATCGACGCTTGCTGTCGCATCTTCCACGGTAATACTTGCAGTGTAATCGCCTACATTGATCGGCATCACTTCTACATCATCTTGTGTGTAAACAATCGAAGGTACATCACCTTTCCAACTAGCAGTTTTTACAAGAGCGTTTTTCATTTGTCCATCATAAGTCAAATCACCACTCGGTGCAAAAATTGCTATCGAACCCAGTGCTGTATTACAGTCCTCACAAATCTGTGTCAACGTATTTTCTTCTGCTGTATACTTATAGTTTTCCGAAGCATGTGCGCATTTTTCCCATTGTGCATAGAGAGTCAATCCATCACTAAAAAGGGCATTGTCTAACTCTTCACCATTGGTAAAGGACTCTCCTTCACCGTTCGGCTGCGTATTCCAACCTGTGAATTTGTAGCCAGTGCGCGTAAAAGGATCTTCCGGAAGTATTATATCTTGACTTTCGCGTACATAAAGGATTTGGGAGATATCGCTATAATTATCATTAAGTGTAACGGCATCTACCTGCGATGTACCTCTAATTTCAGCTTTGTCAGCATCGTAATACAAAAGGCCCGCGACACCCACTAATTCTAATAAATCTAAATCATCCGTGGTCAAAGTGTAGCCTTCTGCTCCGATTGCCGCTGTGCAATCATTTTGATAAAAAAAGGCATATTTGATTTTGAATGGATTTTTCAATTCCGATGTAAAATTCGGATAATTTGTTCCTACACTTGCGCCAGCTGTGCAGAAAATATCAAAGTAACTAATCTCTTTTTCGCCATTTGGAGCATATTGAGCATAATTTCCGCTCATTTCGAGCGTTCCGCCTATATACGTGGTATCTTTACCATTGATGAAGATAGCTCCGCCCCAATTACTATCTGTTCCTTCTGCGGAGCGGTCTGCTACGTTATCAATAATTTTTCCGTCATATAGATATGCTTTTGACTCCGTATTATATACAACTACCGCAGATCCATAGTGCGTTCCTGTGTTATTTGAGATTTCACCGCCATACATATAAAATGTACCACCGAAGCCACCGCCGTAGACAAATACTCCTCCGCCATTTGCACCATGGCCATTACAAATTCGTCCACTATACATGGTAAAGCAAGCATCCGGAGAAGCGATTAAAACATTTGCACCTCCGCCATTCAAGTAGCCATTTTGAATAACCGTATCATATATTGTAAAGTTGCCATCAACCTGTACAACGCGGAATCCATTTATATTCTCATTACATTTAGCATCTAAAATCACATCATGAGTAATTAAAGATCCCTGAACTACAAGCAGCGAAGTAGCTACATCGGTGGTATAACTATCATCTCGAGAAATACTATAATCATTACCATTTAATTCCACGAAACGATCACTTTCGATTGTTAACGACTGAGTCAGCGTAATATCGTCTTCAACCCAAATAATCGTGGGATTTTGTGAGTCCTGACTCGCATTACTAATAGCATCACGCAACTCTTGTTCTGTCTTGACAAAGATATCTCCCTTCATCTGCAAAAACTGGAGCGGAGTATTCTCAGCCTCGACGATTGTTTCTATTTGCTGCTTAACCTCATGCTTGATTTCAGATCCAGCCACAACGCAATCGCCCTCGTGACCATCTTCCAGTGTACAGCCCTCGGTCACCTTACACGGAGCGCTTTCCGGTTCTTCCGGCTCAGACTCTGCTACTACACACTCACCCTCGTGACCATCTTCCAGTGTACAGCCCTCGGTCACCGTGCACAGAATGCTTTCCGGTTCTTCCGGCTCAGACTCCACTACAACGCACTCACCCTCATGGCTAGCCTCCAGTGTGCAGCCTTCGGTTTCCACACACACTTCCACAGTACCT